>NZ_CP168519.1:0-3788949 GCF_059492135.1 Curtobacterium sp. Curtsp22
TAATCACTCGTTGCCGCTGAGGCGGAGAACGGAACGGCCGAGACGGTCACCGGAGCGAATGCCCCGGAGATGCAGTCCGGACGGGGTCCCGCTCAGGCAACGAATCCCGATGACGATCCACTCTCGAAGTGGTCTGTTCGGGGTGAGACGAAATGCCTCTCTGGCGACGCTCGTGTTCCACGGGTCGAGTGGGGAGTGCGTCTGGTCCTTGAGAACTCAACAGCGTGCACATTGTCAATGCCAATTTATTGACCCCGTGACTCATCAGCTTGCTGGTGGGTTCGGAGGCAATTCCTTTTGGATTGAAGATTGTCAGTAGACAGTCAACAGTCAGAATCAACTCGCTGACATCTTCGGGTGTTGGTTGTAATTTTTTACGGAGAGTTTGATCCTGGCTCAGGACGAACGCTGGCGGCGTGCTTAACACATGCAAGTCGAACGATGATGCCCAGCTTGCTGGGTGGATTAGTGGCGAACGGGTGAGTAACACGTGAGTAACCTGCCCCTGACTCTGGGATAAGCGTTGGAAACGACGTCTAATACTGGATATGACTGCCGGCCGCATGGTCTGGTGGTGGAAAGATTTTTTGGTTGGGGATGGACTCGCGGCCTATCAGCTTGTTGGTGAGGTAATGGCTCACCAAGGCGACGACGGGTAGCCGGCCTGAGAGGGTGACCGGCCACACTGGGACTGAGACACGGCCCAGACTCCTACGGGAGGCAGCAGTGGGGAATATTGCACAATGGGCGAAAGCCTGATGCAGCAACGCCGCGTGAGGGATGACGGCCTTCGGGTTGTAAACCTCTTTTAGTAGGGAAGAAGCGAAAGTGACGGTACCTGCAGAAAAAGCACCGGCTAACTACGTGCCAGCAGCCGCGGTAATACGTAGGGTGCAAGCGTTGTCCGGAATTATTGGGCGTAAAGAGCTCGTAGGCGGTTTGTCGCGTCTGCTGTGAAATCCCGAGGCTCAACCTCGGGCTTGCAGTGGGTACGGGCAGACTAGAGTGCGGTAGGGGAGATTGGAATTCCTGGTGTAGCGGTGGAATGCGCAGATATCAGGAGGAACACCGATGGCGAAGGCAGATCTCTGGGCCGTAACTGACGCTGAGGAGCGAAAGCGTGGGGAGCGAACAGGATTAGATACCCTGGTAGTCCACGCCGTAAACGTTGGGCGCTAGATGTAGGGACCTTTCCACGGTTTCTGTGTCGTAGCTAACGCATTAAGCGCCCCGCCTGGGGAGTACGGCCGCAAGGCTAAAACTCAAAGGAATTGACGGGGGCCCGCACAAGCGGCGGAGCATGCGGATTAATTCGATGCAACGCGAAGAACCTTACCAAGGCTTGACATACACCGGAAACGGCCAGAGATGGTCGCCCCCTTGTGGTCGGTGTACAGGTGGTGCATGGTTGTCGTCAGCTCGTGTCGTGAGATGTTGGGTTAAGTCCCGCAACGAGCGCAACCCTCGTTCTATGTTGCCAGCGCGTTATGGCGGGGACTCATAGGAGACTGCCGGGGTCAACTCGGAGGAAGGTGGGGATGACGTCAAATCATCATGCCCCTTATGTCTTGGGCTTCACGCATGCTACAATGGCCGGTACAAAGGGCTGCGATACCGTAAGGTGGAGCGAATCCCAAAAAGCCGGTCTCAGTTCGGATTGAGGTCTGCAACTCGACCTCATGAAGTCGGAGTCGCTAGTAATCGCAGATCAGCAACGCTGCGGTGAATACGTTCCCGGGCCTTGTACACACCGCCCGTCAAGTCATGAAAGTCGGTAACACCCGAAGCCGGTGGCCTAACCCTTGTGGAAGGAGCCGTCGAAGGTGGGATCGGTGATTAGGACTAAGTCGTAACAAGGTAGCCGTACCGGAAGGTGCGGCTGGATCACCTCCTTTCTAAGGAGCATCTGGCTCGTCGTGTCCTTCGGGGGACGGTGGGTCCAGGCGCCGGATCGAGACGAACGTTCTCGCCGGTAGCTCATGGGTGGAACATTGACAGTGCAGTCGGGAGCGCAGCTTCTGATCTCAGTACGCCGGGGCCTTCGTGGTTCGGGTTGGAACGGGTTGGGGGTGAGCGGGTCGGCTGGTGCACGTTGTTGGGTCCTGAGGGACCAGGCTTCCTGACCGTGATGGTCGGGGGTTGAGCCGTGACTGGGGCCTTTGGGTTCTGGTTGGGTTCTTCGGTGGGCCGCATGATGCTGGGAGCGTTGCTTCTGGGGGAGTGTGGTGCCGATCGTATGTTGAGAACTACACAGTGGACGCGAGCATCTTAGATCGCTCGGAACGATGATGACTTTCGGGTTGTCGTTGTTGTGAGTCGATCGCAATTTTAATCTTTGTGGTCAAGTTTCTAAGAGCAAACGGTGGATGCCTTGGCATCTGGAGCCGAAGAAGGACGTAGAAATCTGCGATAAGCCTCGGGGAGCTGATAATCGAGCTGTGAGCCGAGGATTTCCGAATGGGGAAACCCCGCTGGGCGCTTTTGTGACCTGGTGACTCCCGCCTGAATATATAGGGCGGGTAGAGGGAACGTGGGGAAGTGAAACATCTCAGTACCCACAGGAAGAGAAAACAACATGTGATTCCGTGAGTAGTGGCGAGCGAAAGCGGATGAGGCTAAACCGATCATGTGTGATAGCCGGCGGGCGTTGCATGGTCGGGGTTGTGGGACACGTCGCTCAGTTCTGCCGGACTGGGGCGGTTACAGCGCATCATAGTCGAACCGGTTTGAAAGCCGGGCCGTAGTGGGTGCCAGCCCCGTAGACGAAATGGTGTTATGGCCGGATGTGTATCCCAAGTAGCACGGGGCCCGAGAAATCCCGTGTGAATCTGTCAGGACCACCTGATAAGCCTAAATACTCCCAGATGACCGATAGCGGACAAGTACCGTGAGGGAAAGGTGAAAAGTACCCCGGGAGGGGAGTGAAATAGTACCTGAAACCGTTTGCTTACAAACCGTCGGAGCCTCCTTGTAGGGGTGACGGCGTGCCTTTTGAAGAATGAGCCTGCGAGTTAGTGATATGTGGCGAGGTTAACCCGTGTGGGGCAGCCGTAGCGAAAGCGAGTCTGAATAGGGCGATTCAGTCGCATGTCCTAGACCCGAAGCGAAGTGATCTATCCATGGCCAGGTTGAAGCGACGGTAAGACGTCGTGGAGGACCGAACCCACTTCAGTTGAAAATGGAGGGGATGAGCTGTGGATAGGGGTGAAAGGCCAATCAAACTTCGTGATAGCTGGTTCTCTCCGAAATGCATTTAGGTGCAGCGTTGCGTGTTTCTCGCCGGAGGTAGAGCTACTGGATGGCCGATGGGCCTCAACAGGTTACTGACGTCAGCCAAACTCCGAATGCCGGTGAGTGAGAGCGCAGCAGTGAGACGGTGGGGGATAAGCTTCATCGTCGAGAGGGAAACAACCCAGACTACCAACTAAGGCCCCTAAGCGTGTGCTAAGTGGGAAAGGATGTGGAGTTGCATAGACAACCAGGAGGTTGGCTTAGAAGCAGCCACCCTTGAAAGAGTGCGTAATAGCTCACTGGTCAAGTGATTCCGCGCCGACAATGTAACGGGGCTCAAGCACACCGCCGAAGTTGTAGATTTCGCACACTCGATAAGCCTTCGTGGTTCAGTCGTGCGGAGTGGTAGGAGAGCGTCGTGTGGCGAGTGAAGCGGCGGAGTGATCCAGCCGTGGACGCTACACGAGTGAGAATGCAGGCATGAGTAGCGAAAGACGGGTGAGAAACCCGTCCTCCGAAAGACCAAGGGTTCCAGGGCCAGGTTAATCCGCCCTGGGTAAGTCGGGACCTAAGGCGAGGCCGACAGGCGTAGTCGATGGACAACGGGTTGATATTCCCGTACCGGCGAACAACCGCCCAAGCTAATCCAGTGGTGCTAAGAGTCCTAACCCGCATTGACCGGATCCCTTCGGGGTGATGGCGTGCGGTCTAACGCTCGACCCCATGCTGGTGCGGTTAGCGTATGAACAGGTGTGACGCAGGAAGGTAGCTGAGCCAGGCGATGGTATCCGTAAGGTGATCCTGGTGTAAGGATGTAGGGCTGACGATAGGCAAATCCGTCGTCTAGATGCCTGAGATCCGACGCGTACCCGTAAGGGGAAATCAGTGATCCTATGCTGCCGAGAAAAGCATCGACGCGAGGTTGCAGCCGCCCGTACCCGAAACCGACTCAGGTGGTCAGGTAGAGAATACCAAGGAGATCGAGAGAATCGTGGTTAAGGAACTCGGCAAAATGCCCCCGTAACTTCGGGAGAAGGGGGGCCGGACACGTGATGCGGACTTGCTCCGCTGAGCGTTGAAGGCCGCAGAGACCAGTGGGAAGCGACTGTTTACTAAAAACACAGGTCCGTGCGAAGTCGCAAGACGATGTATACGGACTGACGCCTGCCCGGTGCTGGAAGGTTAAGAGGAAGGGTTAGCCTTTGGGCGAAGCTCTGAATTTAAGCCCCAGTAAACGGCGGTGGTAACTATAACCATCCTAAGGTAGCGAAATTCCTTGTCGGGTAAGTTCCGACCTGCACGAATGGCGTAACGACTTCCCAGCTGTCTCAACCGCGAACTCGGCGAAATTGCACTACGAGTAAAGATGCTCGTTACGCGCAGCAGGACGGAAAGACCCCGTGACCTTTACTACAGCTTGGTATTGGTGTTCGGTGTGGCTTGTGTAGGATAGGTGGGAGACTGTGAAGCGGGCACGCTAGTGTTCGTGGAGTCGTTGTTGAAATACCACTCTGGTCACTCTGGATGTCTAACGTAGGACCCTGATCGGGTTCATGGACAGTGCCTGGTGGGTAGTTTAACTGGGGCGGTTGCCTCCCAAAGAGTAACGGAGGCGCCCAAAGGTTCCCTCAACCTGGTTGGCAATCAGGTGGCGAGTGTAAGTGCACAAGGGAGCTTGACTGTGAGACTGACAGGTCGAGCAGGGACGAAAGTCGGGACTAGTGATCCGGCAGTGGCTTGTGGAAGCGCTGTCGCTCAACGGATAAAAGGTACCTCGGGGATAACAGGCTGATCTTGCCCAAGAGTCCATATCGACGGCATGGTTTGGCACCTCGATGTCGGCTCGTCGCATCCTGGGGCTGGAGTAGGTCCCAAGGGTTGGGCTGTTCGCCCATTAAAGCGGTACGCGAGCTGGGTTTAGAACGTCGTGAGACAGTTCGGTCCCTATCCGCTGCGCGCGTTGGAAATTTGAGAAGATCTATCCCTAGTACGAGAGGACCGGGATGGACGAACCTCTGGTGTGTCAGTTGTTCTGCCAAGGGCACCGCTGATTAGCTACGTTCGGACCGGATAACCGCTGAAAGCATCTAAGCGGGAAGCCGTCTTCGAGATGAGATTTCCATGCACCTTGAGTGTGAGAGGCTCCCAGCAGACTACTGGGTTGATAGGCCGGATGTGGAAGCGGGGACTAACGACCCGTGGAGCTGACCGGTACTAATAAGCCGAAGACTTGACAACACAACTATTTCCCACACTTCGGTGTGGGGCTCGCGTCCACTTTGTGGTTCCCGACAGACGATCGGGAATCAAACTGAATACTTCAGCTTGTACTGAAGGAACGGTTTTGATCCAGGATCTGGGTCGAAGGTGTTCCGGTGGTCATAGCGAGAGGGAAACGCCCGGTCACATTCCGAACCCGGAAGCTAAGCCTCTCAGCGCCGATGGTACTGCAAGGGGGACCTTGTGGGAGAGTAGGACGCCGCCGGACTCAACGTTACGAATACCAGGGAACCCCTGACCACCACGTGGTCAGGGGTTTTCTGCGTTTCCTGGCGCGTTATGATCGGCCGACGAACGAAGGGAACCGATGACCGAGCAGCTCGATCGAGCAGCGATCGACCCGGGTCCGGTGTGGCCGGTGTTGACCGACGCGACGAGGTCCGCCCTGCGCGAGATCCTCGTGCACGGTGTGCTCTCCCGTGCGGAGATCGCTCGGTCGCTCGGCCTGTCGCGGGCGAGCCTCACGCGGGCCGTGCGGACGCTCCAGGAGCACGGGTTCGTGATCGAGGTCGGTACGGGGGTGCGTGGCGCCACCGGTCGGCCGTCGGAGCTCCTCCGGACGAGCGAGGGCGTGTGGGAGTTCCTGGGCGTCAAGCTCACGCAGGACCGCCTGTACGCGGCGGTCACGGACCTCGCGGGACGGGTGCTCGCCCTGCACGAGGAAGTGCTGCGCGACGCATCGCCCGACGCGCTCGTGGCCCAGGTCGGCGAGGTCGTCGACCGGCTTCGGGCGTCGTCGCCGGCGATCTGCTCGCTGGGCGTCTCGGTGCCCGGCGACGTGGTCACCCGTGACGGCGTGACCCTGGTCGAGGTGTCGCAGTTCCTCGGATGGCGCGACGTCCCACTGTCGGACATGCTCGAGCGCCGGACGGGGCTCGTGACCTTCACGGTGAACGACGTCGACGCGCTCACGGCCAAGGAGCACTGGATCGGCGCCGGCGCGGGCGTCACCTCGATGGCACTCGTCACGGTCGGGGCGGGCGTCGGGTTCGGGCTCGTCACGAACGGCGAGGTGTCGGAGGGCGCCCACGGTCGGTTCGGTCGCGTCGGGCACCTGCCCGTCTACGGCGGCGGTCCGGACTGCGGGGTCGGGCACGCGGGCTGCGTGTCGAGCTACCTGCCGAGCTCCATCGTCGCGCGGAACGCCGGCCACGAGGACGCCGGGTACGACGCGGTGGTCGACCTGGCCCGCGCGGGGGACGAGCGAGCGCTCCAGGCCCTCCGCGACGCCGGCACGGCCCTGGGTGTGCTCCTGTCGACGGTGGTGACGTTGGTGGACCCGGAGTCCATCGTGCTGACCGGCGACGGCCTACCCGTGTACGACCTCGCCCGGGCCGAGGTGGACGCGGCGTTCCGGCAGGGCCTCCGCCCGTACGAGCCCGCCGTGACCATCGCCGTGCAACCGTTCGAGTTCTCCGAGTGGGCGCGTGCGGCTGCGGTCCTCGCGGTCCGCCGACTCCTCCGCTTCTGACTTAGTTACCCGAGTTGACAAACGCCTTCGGCGGGCGGGATGCTGGTCCGGTCCACCCGTCGAAGGAGATGTCGTGACCCCTGCTCGTTCCGTGCCCTGGCCCACCGAGGACCTGTCGTTCGGTGGTGACTACAGCCCCGAGCAGTGGCCGCGCTCGGTGTGGGACGAGGACGTCCGACTCATGCGCGAGGCCGGTGTGAACCTCGTCACGGTCGGGGTCTTCTCGTGGGGGCTCCTCGAGCGGTCACCGGGGGAGTACACCTGGGACTGGCTGGACGACGTGCTCGACCTGCTGCACGACAACGGCATCGCGGTGGACCTCGCGACACCGACCGCCGCCCCGCCGAACTGGCTGCTCACGGCGCACCCCGAGATCCTGCCCGTCGACGCGACCGAACGCCGCGAGCGGCCCGGTGGCCGACTCGGCTGGTGCCCGGCCTCGCCGGTGTTCCGCGAGCACGCGCTCCGGATCGCCGGCGCCCTGGCCGAACGGTACGGGGAGCACCCCGCGGTCCGGCTCTGGCACGTGAGCAACGAGCTCGGCGGCGGGAACGGCCGCTGCTACTGCGAGGTGTCGGCAGCCGACTTCCGGCGCTGGCTCCGCGCGCGGTACGACGACGTCGACGCAGCGAACGCCGCGTGGGGCACCGCCTTCTGGGGGCACACCTACACGTCGTTCGACGAGGTCTCCCCGCCGCGTGGCGTCGGTGGGGCGCCGAACCCGGGGCTCGCCCTCGACTTCGAGCGCTACTCGTCGGACGCGCTCCTCGCCCACTACGAGGCCGAGAAGGCCGTCATCGAGCAGCACTCCGCCGCACCCGTCACGACGAACTTCATGGTGGGCGCCGGTTCCCAGGTCGTCGACTACGCCGAGTGGGCCCGCCACGTCGCGATCCCCGCGAACGACCACTACACGCTGGTCGACGACCCCGACCGCGCCGAGGACCTCGCGGCCGCGGCCGACCGCATGCGCGGGATGACCCGCGACGGCGGTCCGTGGCTGCTCATGGAGCACTCGACCGGGGGCCCGAGCTGGCAGCAGCGGAACCGCGCGAAGGAACCCGGCGAGATCCTCCGCAACTCGCTCGCCCACGTGGCACGCGGGTCGGACGGTGCGCTCTTCTTCCAGTGGCGCGCGTCGACCGCCGGCGCCGAGCAGTTCCACTCCGCGATGGTCCCGCACGCCGGCACCCGGAGCCGCGTCTGGCGCGAGGTCTGCGCCCTCGGCCGCGCACTCCGCGCCCTCGGGCCGGTCCAGGGCGCCCCGGTCGAACGTGCCCGCGTCGCGATCGTCGTGGACGAGGCGTCCGGCTGGGCGCTCCAGTCCGGGCTGAAGCCGCACCGGGGACTCCGGTACGGGCACGAGCTCCGTGCCTGGCACGCCGCGTTCTGGCGCCGCCAGGTCCTGACCGACGTCGTCCCGCTCGACGCCGACCTGTCCGGGTACGACGTCGTGGTGCTCCCGACCCTCTTCGTCGTCGACGACGCGGCCGCGGCGCGGATCAGCGCCGTCGTGGAGCACGGCGCGACGCTCCTGGTGACCTACGCCTCGGGGATCGTGGACGAGACCGCGCGGGTCCGCACCGGTGGCTACCCGGGTGCGTTCCGCGACGTGCTCGGCGTGTGGTCGGAGGAGTTCACCCCGCTGCAGCGCGACGAGCGCGTCCTGCTCGACGACGGCACGGTCGTCACCGACTGGGCGGAGGACGTGGTCGTCGAGGACGCCGACGTCGTCCTCCGGCACGTCGACGGGCCGCTCGCGGGCCGCCCCGCGGTCACACGCCGCGCCGCCGGCGGCGGCGCCTGGTACGTCTCGGCGATGCTCGACGCGGACGGGGTGCAACGGATCGTGGACCGGATCGTCGAGGAGCGAGCGATCGCGCGGACCGTCACCGCGCCTCCAGGCCTGGAGGCAGTGCGTCGCGTCCGGCGGGACGGCACCGGGATCCTGTTCCTCCTGAACCACCGCTCCGAAGACGTCGTCCTGTCGGCTGCCGGGACCGACCTGCTCGACGGCTCCGGGCACGGCCCGGAGACCGTCGTGCCCGCCGGCGGCGTCCGTGTGCTCCTCGAGGAGGCGACGGCATGACCGTCGTGGACGGCGAGGAGGCGCGGGCAGCCGTGCCCGCGGCGGTGACGCGCGTCCACGCGCTGCGCGCAGCCGGCGTGGGTGTCGTCGTCGCGACCCGTGTCGACGGCCTGCCCGAGGTGCTGCACTGGGGGCGGGACGTCGGCGAGGTCGTGCCGGAGGACGCGGACGACCTCGTGCTCGCCGTCGCGCGGGCGGTCTCACCGAGTGCGTTCGACGCCCCGTGGCCGGTGACGATCCTGCCCACCGAGCAGGACGGGTGGGAGGGGCGGCCCGGGATCGCCGGACAGGTCGGCGGCCGTCCGCTCGTACCGGTCTGGCGCGACGTCGTCGTGTACGTCGAGGGGCAGCTGCTCGTGGTCGACGCCGCGTCGGACGAGGTGGCGCTGCACAGCGAGTTCGCCCTCGACGACGCCGGGGTGCTGCGGGTGCGGCACGCGCTGACGAACAGCGGCACGGCCGATGTCGAGGTGCAGGCGCTCGAAGCGGTGCTGCCGGTGGGGGAGCGTGCCGCCGAGGTGCTCGACCTCGCCGGACGGTGGACCCGCGAGCGGACCCCGCAGCGGCGGGCGATGACCGACGGGGTGCACGTGCGCGAGAGCCGTCGGGGGCGGACCGGGCACGACGCCCCGACCCTCACGGTGCTCGGGACCCCTGGTTTCGACGACACCACCGGCGAGCTGTGGGCGGTGCACCCGGCGTGGAGCGCGGACTCCGTGCACCGGTACGACCAGCTCGCCGAGGCCCGTCCCGTGCTCGGCGCGGGGGAGCTCCTGCGCGCGGGCGAGGTCGTGCTCCGTCCGGGCGAGACGTTCACCACGCCCGACACCGTCTTCGTCTGGACCGACGGCGGGCTCGACGGGGTCGCCGCCCGCCTCCACGACTCCCTCCGCGCGCGCCCCGGGCACCCACGGACCCCGCGTCCCGTCGTGCTGAACACCTGGGAGGCCGTCTACTACCGGCAGGAGCTGGAGCCGCTGCTCGCACTCGCGCGGGTCGCTGCGGACGTCGGTGTCGAACGGTTCGTCCTCGACGACGGCTGGTTCAGCGGACGCCGCTCCGACACCACGGCCCTCGGCGACTGGACGGTCGACGCCGACGTCTGGCCGCAGGGCCTCGGCCCGCTCGTCGCCGGTGTCCGAGCGCTCGGCATGGACTTCGGGCTGTGGTTCGAGCCGGAGATGGTGAGCCCGGTGTCCGATCTCGCGGTCGACCACCCGGACTGGCTCCTGCAGGACCCCGGGCGCACCCGGACCTGGCGGCACCAGTACGTGCTCGACCTCGCCCGCGCGGACGTCCGCGAGCACGTGCTCGACCGGATGGCGGCGGTGATCGGCGCGCACCACGTCGACTTCGTGAAGTGGGACCAGAACCGCGACGTCGTGCAGACCGTGCACGCCGGCCGGGTCGGGCTCGACGCGCACACCCGCGGCGCCTACGCGGTGATGGACGAGCTCCGTCGCCGACACCCCTGGCTCGAGATCGAGGCGTGCGCGTCCGGCGGCGCCCGGGTCGACCTGGGCGTCCTCGAACGCGCCGACCGGGTGTGGGCCTCGGACTCGAACGACGCGATGGAACGGCTGCCGATCCAGCGGTGGACCGAGCTCCTGCTGCCGCTCGAGCTCATCGGGTCGCACGTCGGCCCCGAGGTGTCGCACACCACCGGGCGGCACCTCGACCTCGACTTCCGGATGGCGGTGTCGCTCTTCGGCAGCGCCGGCATCGAGACCGACGTCACCCGGTGCAGCCCCGCGGAGCTCGACCGGCTGCGGGAGTGGACCGCGCTCTACAAGCGGGAGCGGGGACTGCTGCACTCCGGGCGGCTGCACCACGTCGAGCTCGGGGACCCCGGGCTCGCGACGACGGCGGTCGTCGCGCGCGATCGGTCGCGAGCCCTCGTGCGGGTCGCCCGGACCGTGACGGGTCCGCGGTCCCTGGCCGTGCCGCTGCGCCTGCGCGGACTCGACCGGGAGCGCCGGTACCGGGTCGCGCCGGTGACCGGGCTGCGGGTGCCGAAGGGGGTCGACGTGACCCGGACGCCGTGGATCGAGCGGGGGAGCGTGGAGCTGTCCGGCGCGGTGCTCGAGGACGTGGGGGTGCGGCTGCCCGCGCTGGCCCCAGGGACCGCGCTCGTGCTCGAGGTGCAGGCGACCGGCTGACCGGGGCGGACGGGCCGGGCACGCGCCCGGCCCGTCCACGCCTCAGGGCAGGAGGTCGCCCGCGTGCCGGAGCACCAGGGGCCCGGCCAACGCCTCCACGTCGATGCCCGCCGCGCGCGCGACCTCGAACACCGCCGACTCGCCGGGCAGCAGCGACACCAGCCCCTCGTCGACCCGGGCCGTGGCGACCACCCGGTCCGGGAACAGCGCGAGGTCCCGCACGTACGCCGTCGCCGAGACCGTGACCCGCGCTCCCTCCGGCGTCGCCGCGACGTCGACCGAGAACGGTCGACGCCCGAGGCGCTGGTCGACGACCTCCGCGAAGTCGTGCACCCGCCGCCCCGAGGCCGACCCGGTCACCACGAGCACCTCACCCGTGCGGTCCTGCGGCACCGCGACCTCGACGGGCAGCGTGATCCGGACCGCGTCCGCCGGGTCGACCGAGACGGTCGCCGTGGTCCCGGCGAGGACGGTGCCGTCGAACGCGCGGCGCTCGACGACGACCTCGTCGGTGACGGGCGCACCGCCGGCGTTCACGACCACGACGTCCAGCCCCGCGGCGTCCCGGGCGGCTGCGGCAGCGGCGACCTCGTCGGCCGGAGCCCACGGGTGCGGTTCCGGCACGGGCGTCGGCTGCACGGTCGAGAGGACGGGCCGGTAGGCCTGTCGGACCGCGTACCAGACCGGCTTCCGGTGCCCGGCGTGGTCGACGAGTGCCCAGGACACCACGGGCCAGTCGTCGTTGAGCTGCCAGACGACCATGCCGGTGTTGTCCGGCGTGCGGGACCGGAACCACTCCATGCCGAAGCGGATCGCGTGCGCCTGGTTGAGCTGCGCGGCCCAGTGCCAGTCCTCGATGGTCGTCGGCGCCGGGAGGTGCCCGCGCATGCCGTCGGCGAGCTTCCGGTTGCCCTCGTGCGCCTTCTGGTGCACGAGCATCTCGTGGCCGTCCGGGTCGAGCGGCTCGTCGTGCACCACCGCGGTGAGGGTCGACCACGCGGGCGGTCCCTGGAACCCGAACTCGGCGACGAACCGCGGCTGCCAGTCGGCGTAGGCGGTGTAGTCCTTCGTGTTCCAGACGTCCCAGATGTGCACGCTGCCGTTCCGCTCGTCGTTCGGCGTCAGGTACTCGTCGAACGAGAACGGGCTCCCGGGGGTGTACGGCCGGGTCGGATCGAGTTCCGCGACGATCGCGGGCAGCAGGGAACGGTAGTACCCGTTGCCCCAGGTGCGACCGACGAGCGACGGCCGCCACCCCCACTCGGCGTACGCCACGAGGTTCTCGTTGTTGCCGTTCCACACCACGAGCGAGGGGTGGGGACTGAGGCGGGTGACGGCCTCGCGGACCTCGGGCTCGACCTCGTCGGCCAGCCAGGGTTCCTCGGCGTAGGCGGCGCAGGCGAACAGGAAGTCCTGCCAGACGAGGATCCCGAGCTCGTCGCACCGGTCGTACAGGTCGTCGGATTCGTAGACCCCGCCGCCCCAGATCCGGAGCAGGTTGACGTTCGCCTCGACCGCGTCGTCGATCCGTTCGGCGTAGCGCTCGGCCGTCATCTCGGTGAGGTACGCGTGGTCCGGGATCCAGTTCGCCCCGCGCACGATGACGGGCCGGTCGTTGACGCGCAGGAGGAACGGCGCGCCACCGGCGTCGGCAGCCGTGTCGAGGGTGACGGTCCGGAACCCCACCCGGCCGGTCCAGACGTCGTCGCCGACCTCGACCCGGACGTCGTACAGGGGCTGGTCACCGTGGCCGCGCGGCCACCAGACGGCGACGTCGGGGACCTCGAGCCGCACGACGGCGGAGCCGGTCGTGCGGTCCGGGCCGGTCGCGACGGGGCGCGCGCCGACGATCCGGCCGGCGGTGTCCTCGGTGTCCGTGTCGCGGCCTGGAGGCGCGGTGTCGGAACCGGGGTGCGCTGCGGACGCGTGGTGCGGGGCCAGGGTGATCCGGGCCTCCAGTCCGGCACCCGCGTCACCACCCGCGGACGCGACGGGCGCGCTGCCGATGGCCTGCGAGAAGGCGCCGGAGGTGCCGGCGAACTCGACGTCGACGTGCGCCGTGAGCACGCCGGTGGTGCCGTCGACGTCGACGAGGGGGCGGACGGCCGCGATGCGGACGCCGCTCCAGGACTCGATGCCGATCGACTTCCAGATGCCGCTCGTCGCGACGTCGACGCCCCAGTCCCAGCCGAAGTTCGACGCGTTCTTCCGGAGCGCGTTGTACGGGTGGTGGTTGACGTGCGGGAGCTCGCCGCCGTGCAGCTCGGAGAGCCGGACGGCCGCGGGCACGGGTGCGTCGAACGTGACGACGAGCTCGTTCGCGCCCGGTCGGAGCAGGTGTCCGACCGGGAACCGGTACGAGCGGTGCTGGTTCGCGGTGGTGCCGACGACGATGCCGTTGAGCTCGATCGTCGCGAGTGTGTCGAGTCCGTCCGCGACGAGGTCGTGTCGGCGCTCCCCGGTGCCGCCGGCCCAGTCGAACGTCCGCCGGTACCGCCAGACCGTGTCGCCGATCCACTGCGTCGCGGCCTCGCCGTCACCGTCGAAGGGATCGGGGATCCTGCCGGCGCGCAGCAGGTCGGTGTGCACGCAGCCGGGCACCACCGCCTGCACCGGGTCGCGGTGGGCATCGACCTCCGGTGGACCGGCCACCGCCTCGAGGGTCCAGTGGCCGTCCAGTGTCGTGCGCTCCATCGCGCCTCCTCACGTCGTCGTGCAAGCTCTTGACCGGGTTAGTTTAGCCGTGTAACAATCGCGGTCACAACGACCAGGCCTGCGACGGAGCAGACCGAGAGGACAACGATGTCAACACCAAACCGTTCCCGGCGGCTCGCCATCGCGGCCGCGGCCATCCTCACCACCGCGGGACTCGCCCTCACCGGCTGCAGCTCGAGCGGGACCGCGGCGTCGTCCGACTCCGCATCGACTCTGATCGCGTACACCGGACAGTCCGGCGACTACCAGATCAACTACAACCCCTGGTCGCCGTCGAACATCGGTGGCGTCGGGACGATCTACGAGGGCCTGTTCTTCATCACGAACGTGAACACGAAGGACCCGAAGCCGCTGCTCGGCACGAGCTACGAATGGAACGCCGACGGCACCCAGCTGAGCATCACGCTCCGCGACGACGCGAAGTGGAGCGACGGGAAGCCCTTCACGGCGAAGGACGTCGTGTTCACCCTCGACATGCTCAAGAAGTACAAGGCGCTCAACTCCATCGGGTACGACGGCACGGCGAAGGCCGAGGGGGACGACAAGGTCGTCGTGTCCTTCGCGAAGCCGTCCTTCGTGCTCGGCCCGAACCTGCTCGGCAAGACCTGGATCGTGCCGGAGCACCTCTGGAAGGACATCGACCCGACCACCGACGTCGTGCGCAAGCCCGTCGGGACCGGCCCGTACACGCTCGGCACGTTCAAGGCGCAGGCCTTCACCCTCGAGGCGAACAAGGACTACTGGGGCGGTGCCCCGGCCGTGAAGACGATCCGCTACCTGTCGCTCTCCGGCAACACCGCGGGTGCCGACGCCCTGTCGCAGGGTTCGATCGACTGGCAGACCGGCCCGGTCCCGAACATGGACGACATCCCCGGCCACTACCAGGGCTACGACGGCATCACCGTCGGCCAGAACCAGATGGCCCTGCTGACCTGCTCGTCGACGGCGCTCGGCTGCTCCGGCCCGCAGACCGACCCCGCCGTGCGGCACGCGATCGCCGACGCGATCAACCGCAAGCAGCTCAACTCCCTCGCGTTCTCGAACACCGCCAGCGAGATCTCGCCGACCTTCGCCCTGACGACGACGCAGGAAGACATGATCTCGAAGGACGTCTCGCCGGCCGTGATGCCGTCCGGTGCCGACACCGACGCCGCGGCCTCGACGCTCGAGGACGCCGGGTACGCCAAGGGTGCCGACGGCATCTACGCGAAGGACGGCAAGAAGCTGTCCCTGACGGTGGAGGTCGTCACCGGCTGGACCGACTACATCACCGCGATCGACACGATGACGCAGCAGCTCAAGGCTGCCGGCATCGAGCTCAAGGCACAGCAGTCGTCGTGGAACGAGTGGACCGACAAGAAGACCAAGGGCAACTACCAGCTCGCGATCGACTCGCTCGGCCAGGGCCCGACCGCGAACCCGTACTACCTGTACAACAACTACTACTCGACCGCGAACACCGCGAAGGTCGGCGAGGCGGCCCCGATGAACATCGCCCGCTACAGCAACCCCGAGGTCGACGCCGCGCTGCAGAAGCTCGCGACGATCAACCCGGAGGACACCGCGGCGACCCAGCCCGAACTCGACGTCATCCAGCAGCACGTCGTCGAGGACATGCCGTACATCCCGATCATGACCGGCGGCACGACGAGCGAGTTCCACGCCGCGAAGTTCACCGGCTGGCCGACGAAGGACGACCTGTACGCGTTCCCGGCGGTCTGGGCGAGCCCGGACAACGCCGAGATCTTCAAGGCCCTCAAGCCCGCCAAGGGCTGAGGCGAGGACTGCGACCGAGGAGCGCTCGTATGCACTACTTCCTGCGCAAGATCGGCTTCTACATCGTGGCCCTCTGGGCGGCGTTGACGCTGAACTTCATCATCCCCAGGCTCCTGCCCGGGAACCCCGTGGACATCCTGCTCGCCAAGCTCCAGCAGCGCGGCGGGCAGGTGACCCCGGCGACCCGGCAGGCGTACGAGCTGCTCCTCGGTGGCAACTCCTCGGAACCGATCCTCGCCCAGTACGGCCAGTACCTGGGCAACGTGTTCCGCGGTGACCTCGGGGTGTCGGTGAGCTACTTCCCGGCACCGGTGACCGAGGTCATCGGGAGCTCCCTGCCGTGGACGATCGCCCTCGTCGGCATCGCCACCGTGCTCGCCGCCGTCATCGGGGTCGCCCTCGGCGCCTTCGTCGGGTGGCGACCGGGCACCTGGCTCGACTCGTTCGTGCCGGCCACCACGCTGCTCGCCGCGGTGCCGTACTTCTGGCTCGCGCTGATCCTCGTGTACTTCTTCGCGACCGGACTGCACCTCTTCCCGGCCCAGGGCGGCTACGACGTCGTCCTCACACCGGGGTTCAACGGCGAGTTCCTCATGTCGGCGCTCAAGTACGGCGTGCTGCCCGCCGCGACGATCGTGCTCGCCTCGCTCGGCGGCTGGTTGCTCGGGATGCGCAACATGATGGTGTCCACGCTGTCCGAGGACTACATCACCACGGCGCTCGCGAAGGGCCTGCCGCACGGCAAGGTCCTCCGCAACTACGCCGCCCGCAACGCCGTGCTGCCGTCGGTCGCCGGGTTCGCGATCTCCCTCGGGTTCATCGTGTCCGGGTCCGTCGTCACCGAGCAGGTGTTCTCGTACCCCGGCATCGGGTCGAAGCTCCTGTCCGCGGTGACGAACAACGACTACGCGCTCATGCAGGGCATCTTCCTGTTCATCACCCTGGCGGTCCTCGGCGCGAACCTCGTCGTCGACCTGCTCTACGGGCTCATCGACCCGCGCACCCGGGCCCGGAGCTAGGAGGACACGACCATGACCAACATCCAACAGGAGACCGAACCCACCATCGGGGCCCTCACCGAGGAGGCCGAGGCCGGTTCCACCCGGAGCATCGCGACCGCTCGTCGTGGCCGGCCGAAGGGCGGCGTCCGCCGGTTCCTCCCCACGCTGACGCCGTGGCTCGTCACGGGCATCGTGCTCATCGTCGGCGTCGCCCTGTTCGGGCTGCTCGGCCCGCTGCTCGTCGGCGACCCGAGCGCCATCCGTGACTCGGGCATGCAGCCGCCGAGCGCCGACAACCTGCTCGGGACGACCCAGACCGGGCAGGACGTCCTCGCCCAGCTCGCGTTCGCCACCCGGGGCAGCCTGCAGATCGGCCTCATCGTCGGTGTCCTCGCCACGGTGCTGTCGGCGTTCTTCGGCATCCTCGGCGCGTACCTCGGCGGGATCATGGACGAGGCGTTCTCGCTCTTCTCGAACGTGTTCCTCGTGATCCCGGGCCTGCCGCTCGTCATCGTCATCTCGGGCCTCGTCCCGCAGGAGGCCCGAGGCCTGTGGACCATCGCCATCGTCCTCGCGATCACGTCGTGGGCCGGGTCCGCCCGGGTCCTCCGCGCGCAGACGATGTCGATCCGGAACCGGGACTACGTGTCCGCTGCGCGGGTCGCCGGGGAACGACCGTGGCGGGTCATCGCGGTGGAGATCCTGCCGAACCTGCTGCCGGTGCTCGCGTCGCAGTTCGTGTTCGCCGTCATCGCCGCGATCCTCGGCGAGGCCGGGCTGTCCTTCCTCGGCCTCGGCGCCTCGAACTCGTCGACGCTCGGCACGATGCTCTTCTACGCGCAGAACGGCTTCGCGCTCGCCCAGGGCGCCTGGTGGTGGTTCGTCCCGCCGGGGCTCCTCATCGCGCTGCTCGGCATGGGCCTCTCCCTCGTCAACTTCTCGATCGACGAGGTCATCAACCCGCGACTGGCGAACGTGCGGGCGCAGCGACGGCGTGAACGTCGCGCCCGTCGTGCGGCCCGCCGTCCCGGCCCAGGAGGCGCGGCTCGCCGCACCGAGACCACCACCGACCGGAAGGGGGTCGCCCGATGACCCGGGACGCCGTCCTCACCATCGACCACCTCGACGTCGTCTACGAGACCGAGCACCCGGTGCACGCCGTCAAGGACGTCTCGCTGACGCTCGCGCCGGGGGAGATCCTCGGGCTGGCCGGGGAGTCCGGCTGCGGCAAGACGACGCTCGCCTACGCCATCACCCGGCTGCACAAGCCGCCGGCGAAGGTGACGTCCGGCAGCATCACCTTCCACGACCGGAACGGCAGCGACGTCGACCTGCTCGGCCTCGGCGACGAGCAGCTCCGTGCCGTCCGCTGGTCGAAGCTGTCGATGGTGTTCCAAGGGGCGATGAACGCGCTCAACCCGGTCACCACGATCCGGGCACAGCTCGACGACGCGCTCGTCGAGCACCGCCGCGGCATGCCCCGCAAGGAGCGTCGGGCGATCGCGGAGGACGCGCTCCGACGGGTCGGGGTCGACCCGGCCCGCATCACGGCGTACCCGCACGAACTCTCCGGCGGCATGCGGCAGCGCGTGATGATCGCGATGGCGATGCTGCTCGAGCCGCAGGTCATGATCATGGACGAGCCGACCACCGCGCTCGACGTCGTCGTGCAGCGAGAGATCCTCCGCGAGATCGTCCGCCTGCGCGACGAGCTCGGCTTCGCGGTCGTGTTCATCACGCACGACCTCCCGCTGCTGCTCGAGATCAGCGACCGGATCGCGATCATGCTCCGCGGCGAGGTCGTCGAGTGCGCGACCGCCGACACCATCCAGCACGACCCGCAGCACCCCTACACCCGGCGGCTGCTGCAGTCCTTCCCGAGCCTGTCCGGCGCCCGCGGCGACTTCATCCGCACCGGGGCGAGCATCGACGGCTCGGACCTCGACACCCAGGAGGTCGTCCGATGACCAGTGTGACCGTCAGCCACCTCGGCAAGGACTTCCACACCCGGAAGGGCCTGCGCCGGACCACCCTCCGCGCCGTCGACGACGTCTCGTTCGAGCTCCTGCCCGGACGCACCGTCGCCCTCGTCGGGGAGTCCGGTTCGGGCAAGTCGACGATCGCCCGGATGCTCGCGAAGCTGGAGAGCACCACGCGCGGCTCGATCGACGTCCGGCTCGAGGACGGCACCCCCGTCGTCGGCAGCATGTACCGGCGGCACGTGCAGATGGTGTTCCAGGACCCCTTCGCGTCGCTCAACCCGTTCCACTCCATCGAGCACCACATCGCCCGCCCGCTGCAGCTCCACCACCGTGCACGCGGTGCCGAGGAGACCGCCGAACGCGTCCGGGAACTGCTCGGCCGCGTGAACCTCGACGAGGACTTCGCGTCCCGCCGCCCGCACGAGCTCTCCGGCGGGCAACGACAGCGCGTCGCGATCGCCCGGGCCCTCGCACCCGGCGCGCAGGTGCTCATCGCCGACGAGCCCGTGTCGATGCTCGACGTGTCGATCCGGCTCAGCGTGCTCAACCTCATGGGCCGGCTGCAGCGCGAGGACCACCTCGCCGTGCTGTACATCACGCACGACCTCGCGACCGCGCGGCACTTCTCGGACGAGATCCTGGTGCTGTACCGCGGCCGGGTCGTCGAACGGGGACCCTCGGACGCGGTCATCCTCGACCCGCAGCACGACTACACCCGGCTGCTCGCCGAGGCCGCCCCCGACCCGGAGCGCACCGACCGCCGGGTGACCTCGGGACCGGCACTCGACCGCTCCACGATCGACATCACCACCTGCTACGACCACACCCTGGGGGAGTGGGTCACGAGTTCGCCGGCACCGGTCGGGGCGGTCCGGGCCGGGACGCCGTGAGTGCGTTCGTCGACTGGGTCACGCCCGGGTTCTCGGCACGGTTCCGGATCGCGTCGGACCGTCCGGTCGCCCTGGTGTCGTTCGTGCCGACCGGCGGGGCGCTCGCCGACGGCCCCGACGACCCGCAGCCGCTCGTCGAGCTGACCACCGTCGGCCACGGCAGGTTCCCCGGCGGGTTCCGGCACGTCGACTCCACCATCGGCGCACGGCTCCGGTACGTGTCGCACGACGACGCCCCCGTGTCCGTGGGCGGGACCGGATCAGGGCCCGCGGACACGACCGGGGCGGTGGACGGGACCGACCCGTGGTTCCGGATCGTGCAGGAGGACGCGGCCACGCGCCTCCAGGTCGTGTCCGTGTTCCGTGCGCGCGCCGGCGTCGGAGCGTTCCGGACGTGGACCGAGGTGTCGGCGCCGGAGGGCGAGCACGTCGTCGACTTCGTTTCGTCCTTCGCGACCGGGGCGTTCCTGACCGACTCCGGTGCGACGGTCGACGAGCTGTCGTTGACGCACGCCGAGAACGACTGGGCAGCCGAGAGCCGGTGGCGCACCGATGCGCTGCGGTCGATCGGGCTCGCCCGCATCGATCGCGAGGCGCAGCACCACCCGCCCCGCAGCCGTGCCGTCGTGCAGAACCGCGGCTCGTGGTCCACCGGTGAGGCGCTGCCGATCGGCGTGCTGCACGCTGCCGACTTCGCGCTCGTGTGGCAGGTCGAGCACAACGGGCCGTGGCTGTACGAGCTGGGGGAGACCCGGCGGCACGCGTACGTGCTGCTGAGCGGACCGACCGACCAGGAGCACCAGTGGAGCGCCGTCGTCGCTCCGGGAGAGCCGTTCGTGTCCGTGCCGGTGTCGGTCGGGATCGCCGGCTCGGTCGGCGACGCGTTCGCGGTGCTCACCCGGCAGCGTCGGGCGTTCCGGCACGTGCGCGACGCCGATCGTGCCCTACCGCTGGTCTTCAACGACTACATGAACACGCTCATGGGCGACCCGACGACCGAGAAGCTCCTGCCGCTCATCGACGCGGCCGCCGACGCCGGTGCCGACCTATTCTGCATCGACGCCGGCTGGTACGCCGAGGGGCACTGGTGGGACACCGTCGGCGCGTGGGAGCCCGCGGCGTCGCGGTTCCCGACCGGGCTCGGGTCCGTCATCGACCACATCCGTTCACGCGGCATGCAGGCCGGGCTCTGGCTCGAACCCGAGGTCATCGGGATCCACTCGCCGTTGGCGTCGTCGTTGCCGTCGTCCGCCTTCGTGCACCACCGCGGGGTGCGTGTCGCGGAGCACGGCCGGCACCTGCTCGACCTGCGCTCGCCGGATGCCCGGGCGCACCTCGACGCCGTCGTCGATCGGCTCGTCGGGACGCTCGGCGTGACGTTCTTCAAGATGGACGACAACACGATGACGGGGTCGTTCGACGGGCAGCTCGAGCACCAGCGGGCGCTGCTGGACTGGCTCGACGACGTGCAGGCCCGCTACCCGTCGCTCCTCATCGAGAACTGCGCCTCGGGAGCGATGCGCGCCGACTTCGCGATGCTGTCCCGCTTGCACATGCAGTCGACCTCGGACCAGCAGGACCCGGTGCTGTCCGCCACGATCGCCGCCGCAGCTCCCGCCGCGATGCTCCCCGAGCAGGCGGGGAACTGGGCGTACCCGGCGCCGTCGATGTCGCCCGATCTGTTCAACCTCGCGCTGGTGAACGGGGTGCTCGGGCGGATGTACCTGTCGGGGTACCTCAACGAGATGTCGTCCGCGCAGCTGGCGGTCGTGGCCGCGGCGATCGCGGCGCACCGGACCGTGCTCGCGGACGTGTCGGCGGCGCTGCCGGTGTGGCCGCTCGGGCTGCCCGGGTGGGAGGACACCTGGGTCGCGCTCGGCCTCGACGTGCCGGACGGGGACCTGTACCTGTCGGTGTGGGCGTTGCCGGGGGCCTCGTCGTCGGTGTCGTTGCCGCTGCCGGCGCTCGTGGGGCAGCCGGTGGCGGTGTCGCCGCTCTTCCCGACGGCGATCGGGGCCTGGGAGGTCTCGTGGGACGCCGACGCGGGGGTGCTGCACGTCGACCACGGCGGGGCCACCCCAACGGCCCGGGTGTTCCGCGTCCGGCGGGACCCGGGCGTCCGGTCGGGCGGGGCCGGCGCGGGGCGGTGACCGGGGCGCGCGCCGGATGGCAGACGGTGCGTGTTCCGGGACGGGAGGCGCGGTGCGGGCAGGCGCCGCGCCTCCCGTCCGGTGGGGCGGAGGCGGGATCGCGGCGTGCCGTGGTGCGGTTCGGTGCGGCGCGGACGGGATCGTGTGGTCGCCTCTGACCGTTCTGGTTCGGGATCCCCGGAGAACGCGAACCGGAACGGTCACGCGCTCAGGCTGCTCCGATCGGTCGAGCGTCCATCTCTGGCGGGCCTCGTCGATGTCGAGCTGGAACTGCCAGTGGTCCCGCGGTGACTCCTGGTGGACGCCGTCGATGACGGTTCGTCCGGAGGGCGGCGAGCTCCTGGGCGACCGCGGGACCGTCGGGGCGGGGTCAGCGCAGCAGGCCGAGCTCCATCGCGCGGGTCACGGCGCGCGTCCGGTCGTTCACGCCGAGCTTCTCGAACACGTGCCCGAGGTGCGTCTTGACGGTGGTTTCACTGAGGAAGAGCGTGCGGCCGATCGCCGGGTTCGAGTTGCCCTGCGCGACGAGCTGCAGGACCTCGAGCTCGCGCGGTGACAGTGTCGGCCCGGTCGTGGGCTTGCCGGTCGCCCGGCGGACGAGGGCAGCTGCGGCCGAGGGTGCGAGTGCCGTCCCACCCCGTGCCGTCGCGCGGAGGCCCGCGAGGATCTCCGATTCCGGCGCCGCCTTGAGCAGGTACCCCGCGGCACCGGCCTCGATCGCGGCGAGGATCTGGTCGTCCGACTCGTAGGTCGTCAGGATGAGCACGCGGACGCCCGGCTCGCGGGCGAGGATCCGCGCGGTCGCGTCGTCGCCGTCGAGGCCGGGCATGCGGAGGTCCATCAGGACGACGTCGGGTCGTTCAGCGAGCGTGATCGCGACCGCCGCCTCGCCGTCGCTCGCCTGCCCGACCACCTCGACGTCGTCGGCGTCCTGGAGCAGCGCGACGATGCCGGCGCGGACGATGGGGTGGTCGTCCGCCACGACGACGCGGATCACCGGTGCACCTCCGTCAGTGGTGCGTCGACTGCCGGGAGGCGCGGCTCGGCCCCGGCGGGCAGCGTCACCTCGACGACGGTGCCACGTCCGGCGTCGCTCGTGATCGCGCAGGTGCCGCCGGCGAGGGCGAGCCGCTCGCGCAGGCCCCGCAACCCGCGGCCGGCGGTCGGGAGGGACGCGTCGAAGCCGACGCCGTCGTCCGAGACTCGCAGGCCGACCCGGTCGGCTGCCACGTGCAGTGCGAC
Source organism: Curtobacterium sp. Curtsp22 (assembly GCF_059492135.1). Lineage (NCBI taxonomy): Bacteria > Bacillati > Actinomycetota > Actinomycetes > Micrococcales > Microbacteriaceae > Curtobacterium > Curtobacterium sp. Curtsp22. The sequence goes on from NZ_CP168519.1 coordinate 22,987, forward strand.
CCGCGCCGTGGCGGCGTGGGCGTGCGCGCGGACGTTGGCCAGTGCCTCCTGGGCGGCGCGGAGCAGCACCACCTGCGTGTCGCGGTCCAGCGCGCAGTCCGCTGCCTCGACCGTGACCGGTACGCCGGTCTCGCGCGTGAACCGTTCGCCGAGGCGGTGCAGGGCGGCGCCGAGTCCGTCGCCCGCCACTCCGGCAGCACCCGCCGCGACGAGGGTGCGGGACTCTTCGAGTGCTGCGCGCGCCGACTCCTCGAGGATGGTGAGTCGCTCGTCGAGTCGATCGATGCGTTCGGCCGCGAGGTCCCCGCGGGCGCGCTCGGTGAGCATGACGATGCCGGCGAGGTTCTGTGCGACGGTGTCGTGGATCTCGCGGGCGAGGCGTTCGCGTTCGCTCGTCACGCCGGCGCTGCGGTGGGCCTCGGCGAGGGAGTCCTGCGTCGCGCGGAGTTCGTCGAGCAGGCGGCGTCGTTCGTCGGAGAGTTCGGCGATCCGGGTGATCCAGAGTCCGAGCGCGCAGGCACCCGCGATGCTGACGCCCTCGATGAGGACCGTGCTGACGAGGCTGTCCGGGCCGCTCGCGATCTGGAGACCGACCCCCGCGGCGACGCCGATCGCGACCGAGACCGCGAGCGCCGTCCGTGTCCGGTCGATCTGGCACCACGCGACGGGGAAGAGGATGCACTGCACGAGGGCGGTGCTCGGGACGACCGCGGGGAGCACGAGCGCCGCGAACACCAGCAGCGGCACGAAGCCGGCGGCAGCGCGGGGGACCTCGTAGCCGCGCCAGCCGTACGCCGCGTAGGCCACGGCGAGGACGCCGAGCATCGCGAACGCCGGCCAGCGGTCCGCCCACGGGGACCACCCGAGCACGGTGATCACCGCGACGAGGGCGATCGTGACGCCGAACGCCACGTGCAGGCCCCAGTTGCGGTGCGCCGTGATGCGGTCCATGGCCTCAGCATCCCATCGCCCGGATGCTGCCGAGCGGTTTTCCACAGGCCGGATCACGCGTCCTTGCGATTCCACCGGAACGTCAGCAGGCAGGCCACCGCGCCCACGACCAGCCACGCTGTCAGGACGAGGGCTCCGAGGCCGAGGTGCCACGCGCCTCCTGGCTCGGCGGACGCGAACGCGTCGGGCAGGAAGACCGACCGCATGCCGGAGGCCATCCACCGCAGGGGGAAGACGGACGCGACGTTCTGCAGCCAGTCTGGGAGTTGCGTGAAGGGGAGGTAGACGCCGGAGATGAACTGGAGGACCAGGACGATGGGGACGATCGTGGCGGTGGCGCGGCGGCCCTCACGGGGGAGCGCCGAGATCGCGATGCCGAGGACGCAGCTCGTCGCGACCCCGAGGAGCATGATGCCCGCGAAGTGCGCCCACGCGCCGCCGTCGGTGGGGAGGTCCACGCCGAACACGAGGCTCGCGATCGCCAGCAGCAGGGCGGTCTGCACGACCGTCGTGACGAGGACCATGCCGATCTTGCCGATGAAGTAGCTCACCACCGGCAGGGGTGTGCCGCCCAGACGCTTCAACGTGCCGTCGCTGCGTTCGCCCGCTATGTCGACGCCGAGGGACTGCGTGCCCGACAGCAGGATGCCCGTCGCGACCAGGCCGGGCAGGTAGTACGTGGCGTAGTCGACGCTGACGTTCGGGCCCGCCTGGATGTCCGGCGCGCTGCTGAACGCGACCGAGAAGAGCGCCAGCATCACGATGGGGAAGAGGAAGGTGAAGAAGACGGCGTCGGGGGCTCGGAAGTACGAGCGGAGTTCGTAGCCGATGCGGTGCGCGCCGATCGTGGCGGCGTTCTTGGCGGCGTTCGCGGTGCGCGTGTTCGTCGTCGTGGTGCTCATCGGTGGCCGACCATTCCGAGGTAGACGTCCTCGAGGGACGGGCGGATGACTTCGAGGTCGTGCATGGGTTCCGGGGTGCTCCGGATCAGGGCGGTCGGTTCGTTCGTCCGCCGTTCGTGGGGTTCGCCGACGTCGTCACGCCACCTGACGCGTGGGGTGCGAGCCTCGGCGCCGCCGATCTCGTCGATCGGGGCGATGTCGAGCAGCCGGCCGTCGGCGATGACCGCTGCCCGGTCGGCGAGGTGTGCGGCCTCGTCGAGGTAGTGCGTGGTGAGGAGGATCGTCGTGCCCTCGCGCTTGACCTCGTCGATGAGGTCCCAGAAGCGGCGCCGGGCCTCCGGGTCGAAGCCGGTCGTGGGCTCGTCGAGGAAGAGGACCTCGGGGCGGCCGATGATGCCGAGGGCGACGTCGACGCGGCGCCGTTGGCCGCCGCTCAGTCTGCTGATGCGGGTGTTGCGCTGCGGCTCGAGCCCGGTCTTCTCGAGGAGTTCCTCGACGCTGCGGTGCCGCGGGTACAAGGTCGTGAAGTGCCGGAGCTGTTCCGCGACGGTGACGTTGGGGGACTCGGCGCTGGTCTGCAGGACGATGCCGATGCGTGCGTTGTGGCTGCGGCTCGTGCGGGCGGGGTCGTGGCCGAGCACCCGGACGTCGCCGTCGGTGCGGGTGCGGTAGCCCTCGAGGATCTCGACCGTGGTGGTCTTGCCGGCGCCGTTCGGGCCGAGGAGCGCGAAGGTCTCGCCGCGGGGGATGTCGAAGGAGACGTCGTCCACGGCGCGTTTGCCGGTGGCGTACTGCTTCGTGAGGTGGTGGACCTCGATGGCGGGGGTGTCGGGCATGGGTCCAGCCTGGCCGGTCGTGCCCGGTGGTGGCTCGGCCGGGTGGCTCGACCCGCATCCTCCGATCGGAGGATGGCCCGCCGGACTGGAGGCGCGGTGCGGCCTGGCCGCGCACCGGTCGTCCACAGGCTGGTTGCGTCCGGCAACGTGCGTGATATGTTGCCGGTGGGGGCGTCGCGGTGGGTGCGACGTCGGAAGGGGAGACGATGGCCGACCTGCGGGTTTCGTACAGCACGCTCGACGGCGTGTACCACGCCCTGGAGTCGGCGACGAAGACGTTCGACGGGGCCTCGATGCCGGCTGACGGTGGAGTCTTCGGCGCCGACGACGTGGCCGCGGCCTTCGCGACGTTCCGTGCCGCGCAGCAGCGATCGGCTGCGTGGCTGGGTGACACCAGCCGCACGCTCGGGCAGTACGCGCACGACACGAAGTCGCTCGTGCGGGACGCCGACGACGACCTCGCGGGCAAGGCCGGGGGCAAGGGATGACGGCCGACCCGCTCGCCGGCGAGCCGGCCGCCGTCACGAAGCTCTCCCGCGCACTCGCCGACTACCAGGACGACCTCCGCACCGGAGCCACGACGGTGGCTCGTGCCGCCGATGACGCAGCCGACTGGGAGGGCGCGTCGAAGGACCGGTTCTCCGCCACCGTCGGCACGATCGCACCCGCAGCACAGCGCATCATCGGTCGACTCGACGCCGCCATCGACGTGCTCGACGCCTACGCCGACGAAGTGCGGCAGATCCAAGACGAGGCCGAGCGCATCCGTGCGTCCCAGTTGACCACCGCCATGGACACTGCCGTCACCGCCCTGTCCCTCTCCACGGCGAAGCTGGCCGCCGCGGCGAAGGACGCCACCGATGCTGACGCACGACAGGCTCGCCGGCTGCAGTCCGACGCGGACGACCTCGCAGCGACCGTGTCCCGTCTCGATACCGAGTGGGATGCACTCGTCCGAAGGCGCGCCTCCGCGGACCGTGCTGCGTCGGCCGGGCTGTCCGACACCGAGGTCCTCGGCGTGGCGCCCTCGTACTCGGGGACGCTCGGCAGGATGAGCGACGCAGACTTCCTCGCCGCCGTCGCCGCGATGCCGCCCGAGGTCCTGGCGGCGCAGGACCCGTCGGTCGCCGATCGGCTCGCCGGGATGCCGCCCGAGACCGTGCAGGCATGGTGGGACGGGCTCGGGGGTCGGGGGTCCGCCGGCGAGCACTCGGTGGCGCAGGACGCGCTGATCACGGCGTTGCCGGCGGTGATCGGGAACCTGAACGGCGTGCCGTACTGGGCGCGGGACCAGGCGAACCGGTTGAGTGCGCAGCGGGCCTACGCGCAGGCGCAGGACGACCTGCGGGTTGCGAGGAGACGTTACACGCGGGCGATCGGTGGCCATGGGCAGGTCGCGGCGGGGCACGCATTGAACGCGGCACTGCTGCGGTACAACCAGCTGAACAACTTCGTGGCCGGCGCGAGGACCGACCTGAACCTCCGGTATCCCCTGCCGCGACAGATGGTGGCCTTCCGCGACGGCCAGCCGCCGTTGGGCGCGTTCTCGGTCGGCGATCTGGACAGCGCGAGCAGCGTCACCTTCCTCGTCCCCGGTATGGGGAGCTCGCTGGCCGACACCACGCAGTACATGCGGACCGGATCGACCGTGCAGCAGTCGCAACAGCAGATGAGCGGTGATGCCAGCGCGTACGTGACGTGGCTCGGTTACGAGTCACCCCCGAACTTCCTGGCAACCGGTGACACGGCCGTTCTCCATGAGGACTCTGCCCGCGCTGGTGCTGCGACGCTCAGCGCAGACCTGGCTGGTGTCCGCGCCACCAGGCCGGACATCCAATTGAACGTCGTGGCCCACTCGTACGGTTCGACGACTGCCGCGCTCGCGCTCGCGAGCGACAGCGCCTTGGAGATCCATTCCTTCGTCACGCTCGGATCGGCGGGCATCCCCTCGTCCGTCCCCGACGCCGCAGCGACCCACGCTGCCCACATGTATGCTGCGCAGGCCAACGAGAAGTGGGGCATCGCCGCGTTCGGGCGCACGTTCAGTGACCCGCACCGTGCAGACCCGACACAGGGCTTCGGCGCGACGGAGATGCAGACGGATGGAACGAGGACGGTGAACGTACACGACCTCGCCGCGGACCCGGATTCCCGGAACGTCGGGTACCTCGACAGCGGTACGAAGACGCTGTTGGGAACTGCGAAAGCGACGATGCCGTGAACAGCTTGTCGAAGTCCTTCCTCGGGTTCGTCGCCGTGGTCGGCCTGCTCACGACGGCGACGGCCTGTGCTTCGAACGGGGGAGACAAGATGCAACCAGATGAGGCGAAGCAGAACGCGGTGGCGTTTCTGCGAGAGACCATGGACCACGAGCCGCTCGCATGGCCCGAGGTTCCGGATCCGGTAGCCACGCGGTGCTCCGACGGGGACGACGGAGTCCGGTTCCAGTACCTCGTGACGATCGACCAGAAGACCGATCCGAAGGAACTCGCCACTTCGTTCGAGGAGTTCTGGAGGACGAAGGGGCTGGACGTGCGACCCTCGCAGGAGGACTTCGGGAAGTACGGCGTCGCGTACTCGGCAACCGCGCGCGCGGACGGGAAGCCCTGGGGATCGTTCCAGTTCAGTCAGCGTGGCATCAGCCTCTACGTCGACTCCCAGTGCGCCGAGGGCTCGCCGGACGACTACGAGGACTGATCGGTGCGGTCGAGAACGATCGGCTCCCAGCGGAAGCGGATCGCGCCGGTGCTCTCCGTGAGCTGTCTGACGATCTCCCTGACGGGATGCACCGGGACGGCTCTGCAGCCCCCGGAGCAAGCCCGAGCCGCGGCCGTGGAACTGCTGCTGAAGACCGAGGCCGCAGTCGACGTGCCGTGGCCGGAGACACCGGAACCGTCTGCCGAGAAGTGCCCGGGCGGCGTCCGCTTCGGCTACTTCGTGCCGGTGAAGACCGAGACGGATGCCCGATCGGTCGCACAGACGTTCCAGCGCCTGTGGAAGTCCGAGGGGCTGACGGTCGAACCGTCGCGGCAACGCCTGTCGGTCCTTCCACGAGCGCATCCGGCTCGGGGACGAGGTCGATCGCTCAAGTGCGGAGAAGGCGCTCCGGGCTTCGTGGGACACCGAGGGTGACCGCACCGGGTTCGATGAGCGGAACGGCCGCCTCGAGCTCAGTGTCTCCTCCGCCGACGCCACGATCTCGTGGCTCAGGGCCGACAACGTGCTGCTGGTGGAGAGCGACTGCATCCCGTCCGGGGCGCCCTGACGGGCAGCGATGTGCCCTCAGCGCATCCGCGTGGACGCGATCCCACCGTCGACGTCGAGCGTCCCGCCGTTCACGAACGCCGCCTCGTCCGACACCACCCACCGAACGGCGCGAGCGATGTCGATCGGCTGCACCGGTACCCCCGCGGGCGTCCCCTGCGTCATCGCCGCCAGCACGTCCGCCGAGTCTGCGTTCCCCGGCGTCGCCGTGGCCCCCGGCGCCACCGTCACGACCCGCACCCCGCGCTGCCCGTACTCGGCCGCCCACGCCCGGGTCAGCTGCTCGACCGCGGCCTTCGTCGCCGGGTAGAGCCCCATGAACGGCACACCGACCCGGGCCATCCACGAGCCGATGTTCACGACGACGCCGGACACCCGCGTCGCCATCGACGGAGCGAGCGAGGCCACGAGGACGTGCGGCGCCCGGATGTTCGTCGCGAGCAGCGCGTCGACGGTGTCGTCGGACATGGACTCCGTCGGACCGCCGGGGTAGACGCCGGCGTTGTTCACGAGGACGTCGACGTGCCCGCCGAGCAGCTCCCGGGCCGACTCGGCGAACGCCCGGGCGTCGGGAGCACCGGCGGAGAGGTCCGCCACGATCGGGAGGGCTCGGCCACCCTGGCGCTCGATGTCGTCGGCGACGGCACGCGTGCGGACGGCGTCGCGGCCGTGCACCGCGACGGTCATGCCGGCGGCAGCGAGCTCGCGGGCGATGGCCTCCCCGATGCCGCTCGAGGCGCCGGTCACCAGGGCGGTGTGGACGGTGGTCTGGTCACGGGGTGCAGTGGTCATGCATCGATGCTCGATCCCCGGGCAGCCCCGCACCTTGCCGGATCCAGCGGGAACCTTGCCGGATCCCGCACGAGTTCCTCCACGCCAGGGGAACTGCGTAGCGTGGGCACGTGGACGATCGCACGGCGCAGCACCTCGACCGCGCGGTGGAAGTGGCCTCGCGGCACGCCGCCGTGCTCGAACGAGCGTCCACCGTCGACACCGTCGCCCGTCCCGCCTCGGTGCAGCGGGCCGAAGCACTCGGCCTGACCGTCTCCCGCGTCCACGAGCCGACCGGACTCTTCGACCGGCGGTACGTCCCGTCGTTGTCCGTCGTCCTCCGCGGCCGGAAGCGTTCGATCGTCGGGGACGACGACCAGGTCTGGGGCCGCGAGCGGTTCATCATCACGCCCGTGGACCTGCCCGTGGTCGCCGGGGTGCTCGACACGGCAGGGAGCGACGGCTTCGTCTCGGCGGTCTGGAAGCTCGACCCGGTCGTCGTCGGCGAGGTCGTGGCGTCGATGTCGAGCACGATGTCCAGCACGAGCCGCACGGACCTCCCACGACTCGGCGAGTGGACGACCCCGCTCGCCGATGCCTTCAGCCGACTGCTCGCGCTGCTCGACGCCCCCGAGGACATCCCCGTCCTGTTCCCCCTCGTCTCGCGCGAGATCGTCCTCCGCCTGCTGCAGACCTCGCAGGCGCCACGCATCACCGCCGCGCTTGACCGAGCCGGAGCTGACGCCGGACTGGTCGCGGCGGCGACTGCACTCCTGACCGGGCAGATGGTCGAACCGTGGACGATGGAGCGCCTCGCCCGCGAACTCCGCGTCAGCGAGAGCACCCTCTTCGTCCGCTTCAAGCAGGCCACCGGCATGTCACCCGCGCAGTACCTCAAGCGCTCCCGACTCGGGGAAGCGCGCCGCCGGATGGTCCTGCACGCCGACACCGCCGCCCGCGCCGCGGCCGCCGTCGGCTACCGCAGCGCCTCCCACTTCTCGCGGGACTACCGCGAGGCGTACGGCCGGCCCCCGGCCGCCGACGCCGTGGTGGCGCGCGAACAGCTGGCGCTCGCCCCCGCCGTGTAGCCGGCCCAGTGCCGGACTGGAGGCGCGGGTCGGCGGTGATCCGCGCCTCCAGTCCGACGGATGGTGCGTCCCGACCACCGCGACCAGCCCGCTCGCTGGGTGCGGCCGAGCGTCGTCCGGTAGACCGGAACGGTGAAGGTCGTAGGAGTCGAACAGTTCGGAGGGCCGGAGGCCCTCGCCGTCCACGAGGTGCCGGAGCCGCACGCCGGTGCGGGGTCCGTGCGGATCCGGGTGCAGGCGTTCGCCGTGAACCCGACCGACACCGGTGTGCGCGCCGGCCAGCGGGACAGCTCGCAGGCGTCGCCGCCGTACGTGCCGGGGATGGACGCCGCCGGGGTCATCGACGAGGTCGGGCCCGATGTCTCCGGGTGGGAGGTCGGCGACGAGGTCATGGCGATCGCGCTGCCGCTCAGCGCGCACGGGGGTGCGTACGTCGAGGAGCTCGTCGCGCCGGTCGGGTCGTTCACGCGGATCCCTCGGGGGACGTCGCTTCCGCTCGCGTCCACGGTGCCGATGAATGGGCTGACGGCGTTGCAGATCCTCTCGCGGGCGGGGCTCGCTCCGGGGCAGACGCTCGCCGTGACCGGTGCTGCGGGGTTGCTCGGGAACTACGTCGTGCAGCTCGGTGTCGCTGCTGGTCTCACCGTCATCGCCGATGCTGCTCCTGCGGACGAGGCGCTGGTCCGGTCGCTCGGGCCGGCGTACATCGTGGCGCGTGGGGATGGGTTCGCTGCCGCGGTGCGTGCGCTCGTGCCGGACGGGGTCGATGCGCTCGCCGATGCTGCGGTGCAGCGGGCGTCGGTGGTCGATGCCGTGCGCGACGGGGGAGTGTTCCTCGACGTGCGGGGGTGGGAGGGCGACGGGGCTCGCGGGATCCGGTTCGAGCAGATCGCCGTGTTCGCGGAGTACCGGTCGTTCGAGAAGCTCGAGCAGCTGCGGCATGCGGTGGAGAGTGGGACGGTGACGCCGCGGGTTGCGGAGGTGCTGCCGGCCTCGCGGGCTGGGGAGGCGCATGAGCGGCTCGAGGCTGGGGGGACGCGGGGGCGGTTCGTGTTGACGTGGTGAGGCCTCGGCCGAGCGTGCAGAAATGTGAATATCACTTGCCGGGTGAGTGAAGTATCAGTACCGTCCCTCTGTGAGTGGAGCGCAGTTGCTCCGCCGGGAGGGAATCATGATCACGATCTCATTTCGCGGAGCGCATTCCGGCGCGGTCGGGCTGGCCGTCGTCGGTTCGTTGGTCGCGGCGCTGGTCGTCGCGCCGCCGGCCGTGGCCACGGAACGCGAAACCAATCAGCCGGCTGGGCAGAGTGGCCTCTCTGATCAAGACCTGCTGCTCATCGACGGCGCGCTCTTCGGTGTCGGGCCGGTCGCTCAGCAACTCGGTACGAGCATCGACACGGTGTTCTCCGGAGACGAACTTCAGCGCATCGAGACCTACGCGCGTGACGCACGTGACGGTCTCGTCGCGTCCCGAGCCTCGGCCGTCGAGCAGGCAGTCGATGACATCCGCTCGGGCTCGGTGAACACGGTCGAAGACGGATTCCGCATGCTCGGCGGTGCCTTCGAGTCGTACGTCGAAGAGACCTACTCGGCGGAGGAACTCGAGGCAGCAACGCAGAAGTACAGCTCGAGCGCGGTCGTACCGATGTGTGGCGCAGTCGCCGCGTGTGTCGCGGCGGTGGCGTTCGCGGTGTACGCCGGAGCGGTTGTCCACAATGCCGCCGCGATCACGGCTGCGGCAGCGGTGCTCGTGTCCGTGTACGCCTGGTGCGGTGCCTGGGTCGGCTGTGGACGAGGGGCCGACACGGGTACCGAGCGAGTGAAGCACGAGAAGTTCCTGGCGAACGCGACGCGCGTCGGCCAGGCGCTGCCGGCGTGAGTTCCCGCGTCACCACGATGGCCGTGGCCGCGGCGGCGGCGGTCGCCGTCGTGGCCACGGTCGGCTTCGCATCTCTTCCCGTGAAGACGCACGCAACCGGCCTTGTCTCGGACGCACTCCAGATCGTCGGCGAGGTCGCGCCGCAAGGGTGGGGCTTCTTCACACGTGACCCGCGCGAGCCGATCACGCAGGCATGGGCCCGCGCGGAGACGGGTCGATGGCAGCCGGTCTCCCGAGGACCGAACGCCACCCTCGAGAACGCATTCGGCTTCGATCGCGCGTCGCGACTGGACGAGTACGACGTCTCGCAGATCGTCGGTGGAACGGACATCGACGATCTCTGGTCCGACTGCACCGGAAGTTCCGCCACGGATTGTGCGAGGCGAGCGGAGTCGGAGCGAGGGGTGCAGCGGTGGACCGCGGACGGCTACGACCTCCGACTCTGTGGCGAGGTACTCCTACTCGACATCAGTCCGATTTCGATCGACTTCGCCGGCCTCGAGTACGACGCTCCGACGAAGGCCATCCGTGCAGATGTCCGGTGCCACCATCTCGGCGATGCCGCATGACGGCCACGACGATCGCGGCAGCGTGCCGACGCGCAGAAGGCAGCGGACACTCTGCTTGGGCACGGTACATCGCCGCCGTCAGCCCGTTCTCTCCGGTGTTGGGACTCGTCCGCTCGATCGTCGCGGCGGCAGCGCTGCTGACGCTCGTGCTCACACCGACCGATCAGCTCTTCTTCCGGAGCGCCACGTTCCCGAGCGGTACGAACTGTGCGAATGCGACCTCGTGGATGTCACTCTTCTGCATCGGGTCCTCGAACGGGCAGCTCGAACCGGCGCGGTGGATTGCGGTGGTCGTGCTCGCACTCGTGATCTCGGGGATCCTCCCGGCGGTCACCGCTCTCCCGCACTGGTGGGTGACGTGGAGCCTGATGGCCTCGAGCACCGCCGTCGACGGTGGCGAACACCTCGCTGCGAACTTGACGCTCATCCTCGTTCCGATCCTGCTGCTCGATCGGCGCCGTTGGCACTGGTCGCGGGACAGCAGGTACGGGCGTCGCAGCCCGTGGGTCCCGAGCATTGCCTACGCCGCTGTCGGGTTGTGGGTGCTGCAGATGATGGGCGTGTACTTCCAAGCGAGCGTCGCGAAGTTCGCGGTACTCGAGTGGTCCGACGGCACTGCGCTGTGGTACTGGATGCAGAACCCGGTGTTCGCTCCACCCGCCCCGATCGGTGATGTCGTTCGATCTGCTCTGGCGTGGTTGCCGTTCACGGTCGTGTTGACCTACGGAACGCTCGCACTGCAGCTCGCGTTGGTCGGTGCCGTCTTCCTGCCGCAGCGGGCGAGGAGACTGTTCCTGCTCCTCGCCGTGGTGTTCCACCTCGCGATCGCTTGCCTCATGGGACTCTGGAGCTTCTCGATGATCATGATCGCCGCGGACATCCTGCTCCTCGTGCGGCCCCACGAAGCCACGAGTCTCGCGCAAGTCATCCATTGGCGCCTCGGACGCGCGCAGGGGGCTGAGCATGTCAGCGGTTGACCGCTCCTTCCGCAGCTTCGCGGGTCGCGGAGCGTTCTTCGCGACGGTGATCGTGCTCGCCCCGGTCGTCGTGATTGCTGTCGCCGAGGCCGCGCGCAGACAGTTCGACCTCCCGTCGATCGTGGTGCTCGTAGCCGTCAGCGGTGGTCTGGCGTGGGCGACGTCATCTGCAGCCAGGACCGCCGCGTTCGTGACGTGCTCACCCGACCACGTCACGGTCGGTTTGGCACCGTTCTGGAGAACGCGCCTGGTTCGTCGAGACATCCAGACGGCGGATCTCGTCCAGATCGACGCGTACGCCGAGTACGGCGGGTGGGGGATCAAGGGATCGGCGAGAGCGAGCCGAGGTCGTCTCTACTCAGTCGGCGGCGACGCAGGCGTGCGGTTCGTGATGCGAGACGGGCGAACCTACGTGATCGCCTTCACTGACGGGCGAACTGCCGGAGCGGTACTCGAGGCGCTCGACCGTCACGCACACCGCTGATGCGCGATCCCGAACGGAAGGCGCACTTCCCACCCGGACGGGGATCTCGGTATCGGTCGTCCACATCGCTCCCAATAGGCTTCGGCGGTCGCGAACATCGGCGACGGATCAGAACGGGGAACGCATGACCGACGAGGCAGTTCGGTACGAGACACGCACGGTCAAGTGCGTCCGTGGCATGGAAGCGCGCACGGCAGCACGTTGGGAGCAGGACGGATGGGAGGTCGTCTCGCAGAAGCAGGGCCGGCTGCAGTCCGAGCTCATCCTCCGGCGACCGGTACGGAAACTCTCCCGCCGAACCATCGTGATCGGCGGGGGAGTCGCCGCGGCGATCGTCGTGGTGATCGTCCTCGGTGCGACGGGGGTGTTTGGCGACGACAGCAACGGTGGAAGTGACGCTGTAGCGGATCCGCCCTCCGCCAGCTCGACGGCCGGATCTCGCGTCGAGTCGCCGGAGCCGTCAGCCACGCCGACGTCGGACCCCCAGGCCGAGCCAGCCGTCCTCACTGCAGCGAACTCGCCGGAGCTCGCCGCGCTGCTGCAGCTCGGCGACAACTGCGACCCGTCGATCGACGCCTTTGCGAAGCAGTACGAAGGACGCACGATCGCGTTCGACGGTTCGATTCTGAAGATGAACAACCACGGCAGCTACGCCACGCGCTACGACATGCTCATCGGCGCCGGCGACTACAGCACGACGTCGAACCGTGGTCCGTCGTTCCAGTTCGAGGACGTCAACACGACGTTCGACATGCACTACACGGGCGACGTGCCGGACACGATCGGCGAGGGTACGAACCTCGGCGTGACGGCGACGGTCGGTGCCTACAATCCGACCCAGTGCCTCTTCCGGCTGAAGCCGGTCGAGACGTCTGTCCGATAGTGCCGGCCGTACAGTGCAACCGTGAAGCCGCCCGTCCTGCCGTTCGATCCCACCGCTCTGTCGATTCGGCAGTTGCTCGCCGCATCGGTTGCAGTGGTCGACGAGCTTCTCCGGCGCGGGCTCGTGCGGACGCGGAACGCGCCGCTCGGCGACCTCGCCGAGACGATCGCGCTCCGCGCCTACGGTGGGGTACTCGCTCCGAACTCGGAGAAGAGCTGCGACCTGCTGTCCGATGACGGCAAGCAGGATCCCTACGTCGCCGCGCCCAGTCCCAATCAGCCGGAGGACCTCGCTCAGTCCTTCGAGCTTGGAACGGTCGTGGTCCGCTCGGCGCGGCTTGCGAACCGGTGGAACGCCGGAACTGGACCCGGGCGTGAGTTCGCCGAGGTCGCATCGCCGATGCCGCCCACACCCTCGATGTCGTAGAACTGGTCGTCCGCGCCGACCATCTCCGGCGCTGGGAGTGACTTGAGGACGTTCGGCAGTGTGCCGATGCCCGTCCTGAAGAGCACGCGACCGCCGCTCGAGCGTGCGAGGTAGGCCGCGCGGTGGAGTCCGACGACGGTCTTGCCGGTGGCCGCGAGGCCGCGGATGCGCGCCGAACCGTTGAAACTGCGGCAGAGGAGCTTGGTAAGGGCGGAGTCGAGTAGAGCCATCCAGTCCTCGGCGGGGCCTCGACGCGGTCGAGGAACTGGTTCGTGAACTCGTCGTCCGGCGCGGCGATCGTCGGCGCAGGGGTCGTCGCCGGTTCGCCGGGGAGGACGGCTGCCGGGAGGATGATCGGCGGTGCCGCCGCTGCGCTTCGTCGCTCGCGGGCAAATGGATGGGCATCGCTGCGAGAACCTCTTCGGCGCGTGAGGCCGAGAACCGCGCGCCTGCGACGCGCGATCACCCAGATCTGACGCGCCGGTGTGGATGGGCGCAACATGTTGCGGCGCATCGCCATGTTGTCGAGGGGTCGGTGCGCTTCAGAGTTAACCTTTCGCTGGATGGACTGATTAGTTCAGGAAATCCGGTTAGCGGCGCGAATCAGGTCGCGAAGATGATACTCGGACAATAGACGTTTGCGTACGGTTCGCTCACCTATCGGCGATTTAGTGGCGACCTACGGTCGTCGAGTCACGGATCAAGGCTGAGGGCGTGGCGTTGGCGTGGGCGCGCCGCCCTTGTGCTTGAGCCCGTTGGGGTCGAAGACTGCCCTGCCGTCGGCGACGTGAGTGAACCCGGAGAACTGGCGCTCCGATAGGATTGGAGTCGAGCCGACTATGCGAATATTGCAAAGGCGCAGTCTTCTGCGGTTCACTTTCTCAGTTCCGGTACTGGGCGACGGGGAGTTCGAGCGTGGTTCCTTGCGGTGCCACCTCGCTGACAGGTGCCGCTGACTCCGCCTCGAGGTCGGCTTTCACCGACTCCGACACGCCGAACACCATCGTCGCCACGAACCCCACGACGTACGCCACCACGAGCCCCGAGCCGTACCCGAGCAACGCCCAGCCGTAGCCGGAGGACCCGTTCAACAGCGGGATGAGCGACAAGTCCGACGCCCCGATGGCGATCGCCCCGACGGAGTGCCCGAGCTGATCGAACAGCCCGACGACCCCGCCACCGAACGCCCCACCGATGCATGCGGTGATGAACGGCCGCCCGAGGGGGAGCGTCACACCGTAGATCAGCGGCTCGCCGACCCCGAGGAACCCGGCTGGCAGTGCACCGCGGATCGTCCGCACGAGTGAGGCGTTCGACCGGAACCGTACCCACAGCGCGATGCACGCACCGATCTGCCCGGCACCGCCCATGGCCAGCACGGGGAGCAACACGGTCCACCCGGTCTGCTCGATGAGTGTGGCGTGGATCGGGATGAGTCCCTGGTGCATGCCGGTCATGACGAGCGGCAGGAAGAGCCCGCCGAGGATGAAGCCGGCGAAGGCCCCGCCGTTCGCGAGCAGCCAGGTCGCCGCGGTGCCGATGGCGACGGAGACGACGCCGGCGACGGACATCAGGATGCCGAGCGTCACGGACCCGGCGACGAGCACGGTCACGGTCGGCACGACGATGAGCGCGATGACGTCGGGCGTGACCTTCCGCATGAAGCGCTCCACGTACGCCGCGAGGATGCCGCCCGCCAGCGCTCCGAGCACACCGCCCTGCCCGGGCGCCAGAGTTTCGCCGAACACGGTGACGTTCGCGACACCGGCAGCGACGATGATGCCGCCGACGGCACCGCCGAGGATGGGCGTCCCGCCGAACTCCTTCGCGGCGTTCATCCCGACGAACACGGCGAGCAGGGACAGGAACCCGGAGGACAGCACGCCGAGGAACGGTGTCACCCCGGGCAGCCACCCGAGGTTCGTCAGGATGCCGTTGATCCCGGCGATGAGCCCGCAGGCGATCAGCGCGGGGATGAGCGGGATGAAGATGGCCGAGATGCGACGGATGGCACGCATGGTGCGGCCGTCGGAACGGGCACGGGCGGATGCCTTGATCGACGCGCCCCGCGCCGCCAGCTCCTCGGGCGACACCGAAGCCGGGGACGCACCCGGACCAGGAGCAGCACGCAACGACTCGAGCGAATCAGCCACCCGGTCCACCAACCCCGGCCCGAGCACGATCTGCAGGTTCGAGCCGGCCGCGATGGCGGCCATGACGCCCTCGGTGGCCTGGAGAGCGGGCAGATCAACAGAGGAAGGAGAAGCCACCTCGACCCGCAGCCGGGTCATGCAGTTCTCGACGTCGGCGATGTTCGAGGACCCACCGACGGTGTCGAGGATCTGTTGTGCGAGTTGCTGTGCATCGGTCATTGATGGTGCTCCTCGGGGGAAGGAAGGACGAACGGGAAAGATCAGGAAATGACGGCGCGCAAGGAGCCGTCGGCAGCAGCGAGCCGAGAACGGACGACGGATGCTGGCGACCCGGTGAGGATCATCGCGATGGCCGTCTTGACCTCGCCGTCCGCAGCATCGAGGGCAGCAGCGACCTCGGCCGGAGCAGCCTCGGTCACGTCCTGTACGAGCGAGAACGACCGCGCGACGAGCTTCTCGTTCGTCGCCCGCACGTCGACCATCCGGTTGCCGTACGTCTTGTTGCTGCGCACCATCGCCAGCGTCGTGAGCATGTTCAGCACGAGCTTCTGCGCGGTCCCCGCCTTCAGGCGGGTCGACCCGGCGATGAATTCGGGACCGACGACCACGTCGATGGCGATGTCGGCTTCCCGCCCCGCGGCCGAGTCGGGGTTGCACGCGACGGAGACGGACAAGGCGGACCTGCGCCGCGCCTCCAGGATGGCCGCGATGACGTAGGGGGTCCTGCCGGACGCGCTGATCCCGACGACCACGTCGTCGGCCGTCAGGCCGAGCGCGTCGAGGTCGCGGACGGCGGCTGCTTCGTCGTCTTCCGCGCCTTCGACGGCGGTGGTGAGGGCGACGGAACCGCCGGCGATGACGCCGACGACCTGCGCGGGGTCCGTACCGAAGGTGGGCGGGCACTCGCTCGCGTCGAGGACGCCGAGCCGGCCCGGCGTGCCGGCACCGACGTAGATCAGGCGGCCGCCGCGCGAGAACGCTGCGGCGATCGAGTCGGCGGCGAGGGCGATGGCCGGGAGGCACGGCTCGAGTGCCGCGGGCACGCTGCGGTCGAGCGCGTTCATGCGCTGGGCAGCCTCGAGGGTGGAGACGAGGTCGATGTCGTCGAGGGACGAATCGGTGGCCTCGGTCGCGAGGTGCTGCAGCTCCTCGCGGAGGTCGTCGTGGTGGTGCATGGTGCTCGATTCAGGAACGGTGGTGCGTGCGGACCGCGTGGCGGCTGCGTGCGAGGAGCGGGCGGGAGCGTTCGTCGGTGCGCTGGGCGACGACGATGAACAGGGCGTCGACGATGGCGAGCTGGCTCATCCGGCTGCCCATCGCGGCAGGACGGAGGTCGCTCTCGGCACCGGCGACGCCCAGCAGGACGTGGTCGGTGTGGTGGGTCAGCGGCGAAGTGGCGTGGCCGGTGATCGCGACGACGGCGGCGCCGCTCCCGCGCGCGACGGTGGCGACCTCGAGCGCCTCGACCGTGGTGCCGGAGTGGCTCGTGATGACGAGGACGTCCTTCGGGCCGAGGACGCTCGCGAGGGTCAGGGCGTTGTGCGGGTCGTCCGCGATCGAGCTCGCGATGCCGATGCGTTCGAGCTTGAGGTGGAGGTCGCGGGCGACGATGCCGCTCGCGCCCACGCCGTACAGGACGACCCGTCGGGCCTCGCTGATGCGGACCGCTGCGGCTTCGAGGGCGAACGGGTCGAGCGTGGCGCGGGTGTCGCTCATCACGGCGCGGACGTCCTCGGTGACCTTCGCGATCACGGTGGTGACGTCGTCGTCGACGCTGACGCCCGCGTGGATCTCGGTCTCGCGGCGCTCGTGGATGCCCCGCTCGACGGCCCGGGTCATGCTGCGCTGGAGTGCGGCGAAGTTCGCGAACCCGAGGTGCTGGGCGAAGCGGGAGACGGTCGCGGGGGACACCCCGGCGCGGTCGGCGAGCTCGGCGGCGCTCGTGGTGGCCGCGGTGCCGGGGTCGTCGAGGACGGCGTCGGCGATCGCGCGCATGCTCGTCGGCATCGCGCCGGACTGGGTCCGGACGAGGGCGAACGCGTCGGCGCGGTCGGTACGGTCAGCGATCGTCATGCGCTCCATGAAAGCGCATTGCACCGACACTCGCCAGTGCTGCAAGTTACTTTCGTGTTTCGTCGGCGCGTTCCGTGAGCAGAAAGTGTCGGGTCGGCGCCTCGGACCCGACCGTTTCTGCTCACCAAGGGGACCTCAGGCGCGCCGGTACCGGGTCGCCGGCTTGCCCGGGCCCGCGGCAGCGCGCGACCCCGTGTCGACGAGCAGCGGCAGCATCGCCCGGCGGAACGAGTCGGGCAGGAGCCGCTCGCCACGGACGGCCTCGTGCACGTGCCGCAGTTCCGACATCGTGAACGGCTCGGCCAGGAGGCCTCGCGGATCGGGTGCCGCAGCGTACGACGCCCGCAAGGAGGCCACCGCGAACGCCACGATGTCGTCGTGCCCGTGCACCATCCCCGTCGCGGTGTCGACCGGGACCAGCCGCGCCTGTGACGGATTCAGCGACGACGACAGCGCTGAGAAGGGCACCACGTCGAGGTGCGCCACCGACAGCACCCATCCCCGGTCGTCCCGCGCAGGGTCGTCGAACACGTGCAGCTGCGTCGGCGCCAGCCCCGTCACGCCGGCCTTGTCGGACAGTGACCGCAGGACCGCCGCCGCCAACCGCTCGCCCTCGTGCACGAACGTCCCCGGCAGCCGCCAGTCGCCGTCGGTCGCGTCGCACACCTGCAGGACGGACAGCGATCCCCCCACAGGCACGCTCAGGACCGCTGTGTCCACAGCGACGGACGGTCGCGGGTAGTCGACCAGGCGCTTGCCGGAAGGATCGCGGTACTCCGATGAACTCACGACAGCGAGTTTACGCACACTTGCGCAAACTGCGACGATCGTGCAGACTCGGATTTACGCAATTCCGCGCAAACCTGAGGAGACGGCCATGCTGACCACCGAACAGACCGACCGGGCGATCGGCGCCGTCATCGGCTCCGCCGCGGGCGACGCGCTCGGCGCCGGCTACGAGTTCCGCCCCGCCGTCCCCGAACCCACCCCGATCCGGATGGCCGGCGGCGGCTCGTTCGGCTGGGCTCCGGGGGAGTGGACGGACGACACGAGCATGGCCGTCCCGATCCTCCGCACGCTCGCGCGCGGCGGCGACCCGGCATCCGAGGAAGCGCTCGACGGCCTCGTCGCGGCCTGGGCAGCGTGGGCGGTCACCGCGCCCGACGTCGGCATCCAGACACGCAACGTCCTCACCGGCCTGGAGGCGCGGGTCGCCTCCCACGCACGCGCTGCGGCCCGGCAGGAACACGAGTACAAGGGGCAGTCGGCCGGCAACGGATCGCTCATGCGGACGGCACCGCTCGTGCTCGGGTACCTGACCGACGCGGCCGACGAGGAACTCCGGCTCGCCGAGGCCGCCCGGGCGATCAGCGACCTCACGCACTACGAGTCGGACGCCGGGGACGCGTGCGTGCTCTGGTGCGTGGCGATCCGGCACGCGGTGCTCACCGGCGAGCTCGACGTGCTGCGGGGCCTCGACCTGCTCGACCTCGAGAAGCGTCGGCTGTGGGTGGACCGGCTCGTCACGGCAGAGCACTCCGAGCCGGTCGACTTCACGGACTCGAACGGGTGGGTCGTGTCCGCGATGCAGGCCGCGTACTCGGCGGTCAAGCGGAGTTCGTCGCTCGAGGACGCCCTCGTCCGCGCGGTCCGGACCGGGAACGACACCGACACCGTGGCTGCGATCGCCGGCGGGCTCGCGGGTGCGCTGTACGGCGCGGCCGCGCTGCCGGCCGAGTGGCGCGAGCTCCTGCACGGGTGGCCGCGTCTCCGCGCGGACGACCTGGTCGCGCTGAGCGAGCAGGCGCTCGCGACGCACTGAGCCGACGCGCGCTCGAGTCGTGGCGGCGGAGGATGTCGTGGGGGGATCCTCCGCCGCCACCTGTGGGGCGGAGGCGAGCCGCGCCTCCAGTCCGTCCGTTCAGAGCGCGCTGCGCGCCTGCTCGACCGCCTCGATGAACCGGGGGATGCCCCACATCAGGAAGGTCGGCTCGATCCCGCTCCGCAGGGTGATCCGGACCTTCTTCCGCAGGCCGCTCGACACGTCGTCGAGTCGGGCGATCTCCTCGACGGGGATCCCGAAGTCGGAGCGGGCGAAGTTGAGCGGGTGGGCGTGGAACCAGATGACCTCGGGCGTGAGGGTGAGGCGTCCGCCGACCTCGATCCGGCGGCTCGGGCGGGAGCTGGTCGGGGGCGAGTAGCCGAGGATGATGTCGGCCGCGCCGGAGTTCTCGTTATCGGCGAGGTAGGTCGCGACCTTCTTGAGCAGTGGTGTGGTGTGGTCCCCCATGCGGTCAGCCTACGAGACGGGGCACGCGTGCCAGGAGGCGCGGGTCACCTCGACGACGCGACC
Source organism: Curtobacterium sp. Curtsp22 (assembly GCF_059492135.1). Classification (NCBI taxonomy): domain Bacteria; kingdom Bacillati; phylum Actinomycetota; class Actinomycetes; order Micrococcales; family Microbacteriaceae; genus Curtobacterium; species Curtobacterium sp. Curtsp22. The sequence continues at coordinate 42,596 of NZ_CP168519.1, forward strand.
TGCGTCGCGGGGGCGGGTCGCGCCTCCAGGCCCGCGGTCAGACCGCGGACCGCCGGCGGAAGACGCCTGCGCGGACCAGCCACACGTAGAGGAGGCAGCCGATGCAGACGTCGAAGACGGCGTTGAGGAACGCGGCGACGAGCGCGATCGCGGCACCGACGGGGGCCGCGAACGGGACGCCGACGAGCGCGAGCACGAGGGCGAGGGCCGTGATGACGAGGCCGACCTGCTGGGCGAAGGTCGGGGGTTCCGGGGCCTCGAGCTCGGCGGGCGGGCCGAGCCTCGGGCGGACGAGCCGGCGGAACAGCGCGCCGTAGGGGTGGCGACGGATGCCGGCGATGCCGCCGATGGCGAAGAACACGACGATGACGGCGAGCAGTGCGATGCCGATCGGCCCCGTCGCGGGGATCAGGGTGAGGACGATCGTCGCCGCGAGGAGGACGGTCGTGATGGCGGCGCCGAACCTCGGGGAACGGGGGTCGATGCCGCGGTCGGGGTCGTTCGTGGCGGTCATGGGGACTCGTCTCCGGGGGTCGTTGCTGGTGCTGCTGCTGTTGGTGCTGGCAGGACGGCGTCGAGGGCTGCGGTGAGCTCGGCGGGTCGTGGCGGGCCGCCGAACCGGGTGTGCACCGCGCGTCCTCGGTCGAGGAGCAGGACCGTGGGGGTCTGCATGACCGCGAAGCGTCCGGCGAGCTCGGGGCGTTCCGCGAGGTCGATCTCGAGACGGGTGACGCCGGGGTGCTCGGCGGCGACGGCGTCGAGCTGGCGACGGGTGGCCGGGCAGCGGGCACAGGTGGGCGTGGAGAACTGGACGAGGGTGGCCTCGGTGCCGAAGGCCTCGGCGGGGGCGAGGTCGGCGGTCGTCGGATCGGCGGTGGTGCTGGTGCGGGTGTCGTTCGTCCCCGTGGGGCGGGCCCGGCCGGTCCGCGCGCGCAGGAGCAGGCCGAGGGCCGTGGCGAGTGCGAGGACTCCCACGAGGACGGCGACTGCTGCGGCGACGGTCATGTCGTGACGGTACGTCCTCAGGTGCTCGGGAGCATCGACATGACCGCGTGTGACGGGCCGCGGCATCCGGGCGGCGTCCGGTTCGGTCGGGTCAGGTGCGGGGCTTCGGCAGCAGTCGGCCCAGCGTGCCCTGCAGGACCAGGAGGAGCACCCGGTACAGGCCGATCGACGGGAAGATCATCGAGAGGACGAGCGCGAGGGCGAGCAGCACGGCGGCGATCGGGCCCTTCCGCCAGTCGCCGAGCGGCGAGGACAGCAGCTCCGGGGAGCGGCGGAGCTCCCACTCGATCGCGGTCAGCGTGAGGCTCGTCACGACCATGCTGCCCAGCTAGAGGGCGTGTGCGACCCGGTCGCCCTCGACCTCGGTGTTGAGCAGGTTCGCGGCGAAGGGCAGGAACGCGATGCTCACGAGCCACACGAAGTTGAGCTGCATCACGCGGATGTTGTACGAGCGGACGTGCTCGAACACCTGGTGGTGCAGCGTCCAGAAGCGGGCGATGACCCAGAACGTGATGAAGAACTCGAGGAGCGCCGGCCAGGTCGACGAGCGGGAGGATCCTGATCGTGATCGTGATCGCGACGGTCGCGTCGGAGGTCCACGAGCCGGTCGAAGCCACGTTCGGTGCGTGCCGGCTCGGTCATGGAGCCGAGTCTAGGGACCGCGGCGGCCCTAGCATCGGGAGCATGGTCGACGACGTGACGCCTGGACGGTACCGGCACTTCAAGGGCGGCGAGTACGAGGTGGTGCTCGTGGCGCGGGACGTCGAGACCGAGGAGCCGGTGGTCGTGTACCAGGCGCTCTACGGGGAGCACGGGCACTGGGTGCGGGCGCTCGCGGACTTCACGGCGTGGGTGTCCCGGGACGGCTACGAGGGGCTGCGCTTCGTCCGGACGGACGGTGTCGGCGGGCGGGCCTAGGCTCGCAGGGCACCGAGGAGACGGGGGAGACGGATGCAGATCGGCGGCGACGGGCAGGTCCTGCTCAGCCCGAGCGACCTCTCGACGTGGGCGGCCTGCGAGTGGGCGTTCCTCCGGCGCATGGACGTCAAGCTCGGCCGGGGCGAACCGCTGCCCGAGTCGCACGACGACATGCTCGAGCGCACGGCACGCCTGGGGGACCAGCACGAGCTCGACTACCTCGCCATCCTGAAGGACACGCGGGACGTCGTCGAGTTCGACCGACCGGCGCCGGCCGAGTACCCGTCGGCAGCGGCGGCCGCGCTGGACGCGATGCGCACCGGTGCGGACGTCCTCTACCAACCGACCTTCTTCGCTCCGCCGACGGCAGGGGCGCCGGGCTTCATCGGCTTCGCGGACTTCATCATGCGGAACGACCGGGGCCAGTACGAGGTGTACGACACCAAGCTCGCCCGCCACGCCAAGATCAGCGCCCTGCTGCAGCTGGCCGCGTACGCCGAGCAGATGCAGGCGCACGGCATCCCCACCGGCGAGCAGGTCCACCTCGTGCTCGGCGACCGGACGACCACCACGCACGACCTCGCCGACATCGCACCGGTGTACCGGACGCAGCACGCTGAGCTGCAGCGGGTGATCGCCGAGCGGATGGCCGAGACCGAGCCGCTGCAGTGGGCTGACCCGCGGTACTCGTCGTGCGGCCGGTGCGACGTGTGCACGACACAGGTCGCCGAGCACCGTGACCTGGTCCTCGTCGCGGGCATGCGACTCGACCAGCGGACGAAGCTCATCCGGCAGGGGGTGCGGACGATCGACGAGCTGGCGGACCGGACCACGGCCGTGCCCGGTCTCCCGCGCGGGACGCAAGCGCGGCTGGTGCGTCAGGCGCGCCTCCAGGTCGACACCGAGCACGCGCGGACCGCAGCCGACGGTGCCCAGGCGACCGGACCGACCAAACCGCTATTCGAGGTGCTCGACGCCCGCGCGCTCGACGCGATCCCGACGCCGGACCCGGGCGACGTGTTCTTCGACTTCGAGGGGGACCCGCTCCACACCGAGGACGGCGTCCACTGGGGACTCGACTACCTGTTCGGGCTCGTCGACCCCGAGGCGCGCTTCACGGCGTTCTGGGCGCACACGATCCGCGACGAGCGCCAGGCGCTGCTGGACTTCCTCGCCTTCATCGAGGCGCGGCGGCAGCAGTACCCAGGGATGCACATCTACCACTACGCGGCGTACGAGCGGACGCACCTGCTGTCCCTCGCCGCCCGGCACGGCGTCGGGGAGGAAGCCGTCGACGACCTGCTCCGCGCCGGGGTCCTCGTCGACCTGTACCCGATCGTGCGCAAGGCGCTCGTGGTCGGCAGCCGCAGCTACTCCATCAAGAAGCTCGAGCCGCTGTACATGGGGGACGATCTCCGCGAGAGCGACGTCACGAACGCGGCGGACAGCATCACGGCGTACGTCGACGCGGTCGAGGAGCTCCGGAACGGCGACGCCACCGCCGGGCAGCACATGCTCGACGAGGTCGCCGACTACAACGCCTACGACTGCCGGTCGACCCTCCGTCTGCGCGACTGGCTCCTGTCGCTCCGAGCGACAGCGCGCGCGACCTCGTCCGCGCCCGTCGCTGCCGAACCGGACGAGCTCCTCCCGCCGATCCCGGTCGACCGCGAACCGAACCCCGTGCACACGGCGCTCGCCGCACAGCTCGACGGGGTCGATGCCCTCGACCGGACGCCCGACCAGACGGCGTTGGCGCTCGCCGCAGCCGCGATCGACTACCACCGGCGCGAAGCGAAGACGTTCTGGCAGGACCACTTCGACCGCCTGCGGAACCCGGTGGACGAGTGGGCGGACACCCGCGACGTGCTGGTCGTCGAGCGGGCGTCGGTCGAGCGCGACTGGGACACGCTGCCGCGTGCCCGGTCGCAGTCCCGAGAGATCCGGTTGTCGGGGACGCTCGCGCCCGGTTCGCGGCTCCGTCCAGGAGGCACGCCCCACCTCGTCTACGACGACCCGCTCCCGCCGTCGATCGCCGCTCCGGCCCCGGGTTCGAAGGGCGCGTCGGCTCGCGCCGTCGTGCTGGACGCGTTCGCGGAGGGTGACGGCTTCGAGGTGATCGTGAAGGAGAGCCTGCCGGTCGGCGGCTCGCCGCACGAGGACTTCCCGGTCGCCCTCGCGCCGGCAGCACCACCGCGGGCGAAGCCCCAGCCCGAGGCGATCGCGGAGTGGGGACAAGCGGTCCTCGACGCCCTGCCCGCGATGCTGCCCGATCCGGCGCTCGACCTGCTCCGCCGGGTCCCGCCGCGGGGGCCGATCGTGCCCGTGCAGGGGGACGACACGGTGTCGGCCGTGGTCGCGACGCTGCTCGGCCTCGACCGGTCGTACTTGGCGATCCAAGGCCCTCCGGGAACGGGCAAGACGTACGTCGGGTCGAACGTCGTCGCGCGGCTGGTGCGTGAGTACGGCTGGCGCGTCGGGGTCGTCGGGCAGTCGCACGCGACCTCGGAGAACTTCCTGTCGTCGGTCGTGCAGGCCGGGGTGCCCGCCGACCGCGTGGTGAAGGTGCCCCGGGCGGGAGCGGACCCGGACGACGTCGAGTCGGCACCGTGGACGCCCGTGAAGAACAACGCCGCCGTGGCTGCGTTCCTGTCGTCCTGCGCCGAGACCGGCAGGGGCGGGGTCGTCGGCGGGACCGCGTGGACATTCGCGAACGAGGGCACGATCCCGCGCCGCTCCCTCGACCTGCTCGTGGTGGACGAGGCCGGGCAGTTCTCCCTCGCGCCGACGATCGCGTCCTCGATCGCGGCAGCGCGCCTGCTCCTCCTCGGGGACCCGCAGCAGCTGCCGCAGGTGTCGCAGGGGTCCCACCCGGAGCCCGTCGACGAGTCGGCCCTCGGCTGGCTCGCCGACGGCCAGCACGTGCTGCCGGACGCGTTCGGGTACTTCCTGGCGCGGACCCGGCGGATGGAGCCGGCACTCACGGCGTCGGTGTCGGCGCTGTCCTACGACGGGCAGCTCGCGTCGATGGTGTCCGGGCGACACCTCGACGGCATCGACGCGGGCGTCCACCCGGAGCCGATCGTGCACGCGGGCAACACCACGTCCTCGGTGGAGGAAGCGGCTCGGGTCGTCGCCCTCGCGCGGGACGTCGTCGGTCGACGATGGGTGGACGGTGACACCGAACGCGTGCTCACGGACGAGGACGTGATCGTCGTCGCGCCGTACAACGCCCAGGGTGCGGTGATCCGTGACGCCCTCGACCGCGCAGGACTGCGGGGGACGCAGGTCGGCACGGTGGACCTGTTCCAGGGGCGCGAGGCCGTCGTGTCGATCGTGTCGCTCGCGGGGTCGAGCGCCGCCGACATCCCGCGCGGGCTCGACTTCCTGCTCATGCCGAACCGGTTGAACGTGGCGCTGTCACGGGCGAAGTGGGCGGCGTACCTCGTGTACTCGCCGGCGCTGGCGACGGGCTTGCCGCCCTCGATCGCCGGGCTGTCGCTGCTGTCCCGGTTCATCGAGCTCGTCGAGCCCGGTCCGAGCGGCCGCTAGGCGACGGGGTCAGCCCTGGTCGGGGTCCTCGTCGAGGTGGACACCGCTCTGCATCTGCGCGCGCATCGTCGCGAGGACGTCGGCGTGTAGGAAGTTCGCCTCGGCGGCACTCGTCGGGTCGACCACGATGCCGAATTCCTCCGGCAGCGCCGTCACGAGCTCGGACATCGACACCGGACGGCCCTCGGTCTCGGGCAGGCCAGCGGCGAGTTCGGCGGGGTCGGTGAACACGGGGACGAACGGCTTCTCGCGGATGACCACGTGCGCGACGCTTCCGCCGTCCGGAGCGTCCGCGGGTCGCCACGGCACCCACGCGGCGCTGCGGAGGAAGCCGGCCGGCGAGGTCGCCATGCGCCGCCGGAGTTCGGCGGCGGCGGTCGGTGGGGTCTTGTCGACGCCGCGGCCGAAGGCGGATCCGGTCTGGTCGTTGGTGCTCATGCGGTTCCCTCCCGGGGGTCATCGACCATGCTGTCACGGTCGACGGGGTCGTCACGACGTCGCAGCACGGCGACCGTGGACCGCGCCCACTGGTTGCCGTTCTGGTTCGGAGGAGCCGGGGATCGCGAACCGGAACGGTCACGGGCCCGGAATGAAATGTGCTCGCGCGGCGCCGACGCCGGCGGTCGGGCTCAGCTCGAGGAGATCGTCGCCGTCGTCGCCGCGGTGCTCGCTGCCACCGTCGCCATGATCGCCGCGGTCTGGATGTCCTCGAGCACGGCCTTGACCGCGGGGCTGGCCCAGCCGCCCGAGGTGACCTGCTTCACGAGCGCCCGGTCGACCTTGCCGAACTGCTTGCGGAGCGTGCTGGTCGCGTCGAGCAGGCCGATGACGGCGGCGGCGAACGGCGTGGGTTCGGCACGCCCGGCGAGGACGTCGCCGATGCCGGCGCGGAGGAGCGCCTCGGGGCCACCGTCGCGCTCCGGGTACTTCGTCGTGGGGAAGATGCCGAGCGTCTTGCCCTGTTCGAGCGTGATGAGGCCACGTGCGATGAGCCCGGCGAACACGTCGTCGCGCAGCGGTCGCTTGCCGATGCGGGTGATCCACCACTTCGCCTTGCGGGGCTTGTCGGCGGCCGCGATGGTGCCGACGACGCCGTCGAGGACCGCGTCGCCGGTGGCCGCACCGTTCACGACGGTGACGAAGCCGTCCTGCAGCGAGACGACGCCGCGCAGGGCGAGGTCCGCGAGGACGGCACCGGCGAGCCCGGCGTCGAGGGTCTGCACGTCCGTGGACTTCCGCCCGTCGGACTCGATCTGGAGGAGCGCGAACGCCTGCGGGACCGTGAGTTGCTCAGCCATGTCCGCAGCCTGCCACGCGGGGCGGGGGTACGCCGCGCCTCCAGGCCGATGCCCAGCGCACGCCGAGGTGGCCGCGCGCCGGGCTGCGTGACTCAGTACGCGGCGGACTGCCCGCCGTCGATCGGGACGACCGTGGCGTTGACGTACGAGGCGTCGTCGGACAGCAGGAAGGCGACGACGGCGGCGATCTCGGGCGCCTCGCCGTAGCGCTTGGAGGGGTTGACCTGGATGAACTCCTCGGCGGCCTTGCGGGGGTTCTCCGGGTCGAGCTGCTTCATCGAGTTCTCGACCATCGGCGTCCAGATGGCGCCGGGGGCGATGGCGTTGATGCGGATGCCGTAGCGGCCGTACTCGACGGCCGAGTTGCGGGTGAGGCCGACGACACCGTGCTTGGCGGCGGCGTAGCCGGACTGGTTGCCGATGCCGCGGATGCCGCCGACGCTCGCCGTGTTGACGACCATGCCGGAGCCCTGCTCGCGCATGATCTTCAGGACCTTCTCGAGGCCGAGGAACACGCCGCGCAGGTTGATCGAGACGACCTTGTCGAACTCGGCGGCGGTGAACGACTCGGTCGGGTTCTGCTTGCCCTCGATGCCGGCGTTGTTGAAGAAGCCGTCGATGCGGCCGAAGCGCTCGGTGGTGGCGGTGACGTAGGCCTCGACCTGGGCCTCGTCCGAGACGTCGGCGACGGTGGTGAGGACCTCGGCGCCGGGGGCGGTCTCGAGCACGGCGGCCTTCGAGGCCTCGAGTCCCTCGGAGGAGACGTCGACGAGGGAGAGCTTCGCGCCCTCGGCGGCGAGACGGACGGCGGTCGCACGGCCGAGGCCGGAGCCGCCGCCGGTGATGAGCACGACACGGTCGGTGAAGCGGGTCGTGGGGGAGCTGGTTGCGGTCATGGGAGGCCTCCTGAGGTCTTCGACGGTGAAGGGCTCGGGGTCCGCGGTGGAGCAGCGAGTCCGAACGATGCATTCGCATCGACGGGAGATAGGCTACACCTGTTGTCTTGCGGCCGCGCTCAGCAGGTCCGCAGGATCCGCACCATCGCGTCGTGCTCGGCGGGGGCCACCCACAGGCGGTACTTCGTCTTCACCGCCACTTGGTGTTCGATGTACGTGCACCGGAACGACTTGTCCGCCGGCAGCCAGGTCGCGGCGTCGCCGGAGCGCTTCTGCGCGTTCGAGTGCTGGTCCACCGCGAACAGGTTCGCCGGATCGTTGGCGAGCGACTCCCGCTCCCGCTGCGAGAGCTGCTGGGCCCCGGTCCGCCAGGCGTTCTCGAGCGCGACGACGTGGTCGATCTGCACGAGGGTGGAGGTCGTCTCGCCGCGCACGAAGTCGATCGTCGCCCCGGTGTACGGCGACACGAGCGTCCCGGTGAGCACCCGGCAGGGGCCCTGGCGGGTGATCGCCGAGAGGTCGCGCGCCAGCACGTCGTTCCGCGTGTCGCAGCCGTTCCGGTCGACGTCGAGCCACGCGGTGCCGAAGTCACCGACCCGGTCGTACCCGGTGGCGGGGGCCTTGCCCTTGACCGGCAGGGCGGCGAGTTCCGCCCGTGCGGCATCGGCGTCGGCTCGGGAGGCGCGGGTCGTCCCCGGCGCGCCCGGTTCCGTCTCGATGATGGGGGCGTCGGTCCCCGTCGGCACGGCGGTCGACGCCGGTGCGGCTTCGGCGTCGGGCGCGATGATGCCCGCGGTGTGCAGGGCGTACCCGCCGACGGCGAGCGCGAGGACGACGAGGACGGACGTGAGGCTGGTGCGGGTGCGGCGTCGGCGGGACGTCATGCGAGGGTGGAGCTCCTGGTGGTGCGGCGAGCGGTGGTGCGGTGGTGCAGTGCACCGACGATGATGCCGGACACGTCGGACATCGCCCCGGACCCCGGCGGAGGGTCGGCCGCCCGGCCCGCCGGAGTAGCGTCCACGAGGTGGGCACCGCACTCCTCGTCATGGACTACCAGAACAGCATCGTCGAACGACTCGGCACGGACGAGGCCCTGGCTGCGGCGACGGCAGCGGTCTCGGCCGCCCGGGAGCGCGGCATCCCCGTGGTCTTCGTCCGCGTGGCGTTCCGGCCGGGCGCACCCGAGGCCGCGCGCACGAACAAGATGTTCGGCGGGATGCGGGAGCGCATCGGGTCCCAGACCCCGGGATCGACCGACGTGCACAGCGCGTTCGGGGTCGGGGACGACGACCTCGTCGTGACGAAGCTCCGCGTCAGTGCCTTCGCCGGGTCGGACCTCGAGGTGCTGCTCCGCGGCCTCGAGGTCCGCGACCTCGTGCTCGCCGGGATCGCCACGAGCGGCGTCGTCCTCTCGACGCTGCGCCAGGCGGCCGACCTCGACTTCGGGCTGACGGTCCTCTCGGACGCGTGTGCCGACGGCGACGCGGAGGTCCACCGCGTCCTCACCGAGAAGGTCTTCCCGCGACAGGCCGACGTCGTCACCGTCGCCGAGTGGACCGCCTCGCTCTGAACCGTTCCGCGGGCACGGCGTAGACACGGGTGCATGACCGATTACGCGAACCCGTCCGTGTCCGTCACCGGTGGGTCGATGCCGCTCCTCGGCTTCGGCACCTGGCAGATCCCCGACGCCGAGGCGCCCGCCGCCGTCGGCGAAGCACTGGCGGCCGGGTACCGCCACATCGACACCGCCACCGGGTACCGCAACCAGCGCGGCGTCGGGAAGGCCGTCGCCGAGTCCGGACTCGCCCGCGACGACGTCTTCGTGACGACCAAGCTGCCGCCGGACAACGCCGACCGCGTGCGGGAGACCATCGAGGAGAGCCTCGACCAGCTCGGTCTCGACCACCTCGACCTCTGGCTCGTGCACTGGCCGCCGAACGGCGAGGCACGCCCGGACGTGTGGGAGCAGGTCGTCCAGGCGCAGTCGGACGGCCTCACCCGCGCGGTCGGGGTGAGCAACTACTCCCTCGCGCAGATCGACGAGCTCGTCAGCGCCACCGGGGTCACCCCGGCCGTGAACCAGATCAAGTGGAGCCCCGTCGAGTTCGACCGCGCCGTGGCCGACGGGCTCGCGTCCCGCGGGGTCGTCCTCGAGGGCTACAGCCCCTTCAAGGCGAGCAACCTGCAGGACCCGACGCTCGTCGACATCGCGGCCGCACACGATGCGGACAGCGCGCAGATCCTCGTCGCCTGGCACGTCGCGCACGGGTTCGTCGTCATCCCGAAGTCGTCGAACCCCGAGCGCATCCGGTCGAACGCCGCCGGTGCCCGGATCGAGCTGTCCGCCGACGAGGTCGCCGCGATCGACGCCCTCGCCCGCTGACCCTCGGCCGCGTCAGGCCAGCAGGGAGCGGATGTCGTCGGCCGTGAGGTCCTCGGCGAAGAGGGCGTCGTCGTCGATCATCGTCGCGAACAGCTCGGCCTTCTTCGCCGCGAGCGCGAGGACCTTCTCCTCGATGGTGTCCTCGGCGATGAACCGCTGCACGTTCACCGACCGGGTCTGGCCGATGCGGTGCGTCCGGTCGACCGCCTGGTTCTCGGCGGCCGGGTTCCACCACGGGTCGAGCACGAACACGGTGTCCGCCTCGGTCAGGGTCAGCCCGAAGCCACCGGCCTTGAGCGAGATGAGGAACGCCGGGGCGGTGCCGTTCCGGAAGCGGTCGATGACCTCGGGGCGGCGCCTCGTCGAGCCGTCGAGGTACTCGTAGCCGACCCCCCGGTCGTCGAGGGCGGTGGCCACCATGCGGAGGAACGACGTGAACTGGCTGAACACCAGGGCGCGGCGCCCCTCGGCGGCGAGCTGTTCGAGTTCGTCGAGCAGCAGGTCGAGCTTCGCGGAGGACAGGTCCTCTCGCGAACCGTCGACCAGCGCCGGCGACAGCGCGAGCATCCGCAGCAGGGTCAGCGACCGGAACACGATCATCCGGTTCTTCGCGAGGTCGTCGATGAGGTCGAGGACCTTCAGGCGCTCCCGGTTCAACGTCGTCTCGTACAGGGTCCGGTGCGCGGGGTCGAGCGTCACCCGGACGACCTGCTCCTGCTTCGGCGGCAGGTCGGCGGCGACGCTCTCCTTCGTCCGGCGGAGCATGAGCGGCCGGATCCGCCGTCGGAGCCGCGCGGTGAGCTCCTGGCGGGCGGCCCCACGGAGGTCCGGCGAACCGAGCGGCTTCACGTAGTCGTCCCCGAACCGCGACCACGACGACAGCAGCCCGGGCGCGACGATGTGGAACAGCGCCCAGAGGTCCGTCAGCCCGTTCTCGAGCGGCGTCCCCGTGATCGCGAACTTCACCGGCGCGCGGAGGTCCACCGCCACCCGGTGCGTCTGCGACTGCGGGTTCTTCACGAACTGCGCCTCGTCGAGGACGAGGGCCGCCCACGGGAGGTCGGTGTACGCCTGCGCGTCGAGCCGGAGCAGCGCGTACGACGTCACGACGATGTCCGACGCGGCAGCAGCGCGTGCGACGAGCCCGGGGTCCTTCAGCGTCGTCGCGCCGACCGTGGTGACGCTCAGCGACGGCGTGAACCGGGTCGCCTCCGCCGCCCAGTTGCCGACGACCGAGGTCGGCGCGACGACGAGGAACGGCGGCGCGTCCGGCGAGGACTCGCGCGCGGCGGCGATCGTCGTGAGGACCTGCAGCGTCTTGCCGAGACCCATGTCGTCCGCGAGCACCCCGCCGACCCCGTGCGACAGCAGGAACGACAGCCAGGCGTACCCGGTGTGCTGGTACGGCCGGAGCTCGGCGTGCACCGAGTCCGGCACGGACACCGACTCCGGCGGCGTCGCGCCGAGCAGCCCCGCCGCGATCGCCTCCCACCGCTCGTCGTGCGAGGTCTCGTCGGCCAGCTGGTCGAACTCGGACCACAGCCCGGCCTGCAGCGGCGTGACGGTCATCGGCTGGTCGGGCTCCCACTCGTCGAGGTCGCGCGCCTCGTCGATGAGCTCCTTCAGCCGGTCGAACGCGGGGTCGGACAACGACAGGTACGAGTTGTCGATGAGCTTCATCCGCCGGTCCCGCTTCGCGAGCGCCCGGAGCAGCGGCGTGAACGGCACCTGCTTGCCGTTCACCGACACGAAGATGCCGAGGTCGAACCAGTCGTGCTTGTCCGACGGCATGGTCGTCACGCGGATGTGCGGCCGACCGGTCAGCCGTTCGTAGTCGACGCGTTCGCCCTGCACGACGGTGCGGACGCCGAGCGCCGGCAGCGCCGGCAGCAGCTCGTTCGCGAACACCGCGACGTCGGCGCCGTCGATCGTGCCGTCCTCGAACCACGCGAGTGCGCCGCCGGGTCCGGTCGGGCCGCCCGTGTCGTCGGCCGCGCGCAGCCCGGCGAGGTCCGGGAGGGGTCCGTGCAGCGCGACGGGGTCCTTCCGCCCGTCGACGTGCCAGCGCCACTGCAGGTGGACGCGGTCGTCCGTCCGGGGCGCCCGGGCCGGTTCGAACGTCGTCGTCAGCACGAGTTCGGGCGGCGTGCGCTCGGGCAGCTCGACGGAGCCGTCCGCGCTGACGAGGCCGAGCGCGCCACGGAGCCGTGGGGACCAGTCGGCGAGGAACTCGGCGACCTCGGGCTCCGGAACCGCGATCCGGGCACCGTCGACGAGCATGCGCCGCTGGTCCTCCGGCACGGAGGTGACCGTCGGGGCGAACGCGACGTGGAACTCGGGGCTCTCGCGGAAGACGTAGACGCCGTGGTCGCCGATCATCCGGGCCGTGCCCGGAGCCGCCGGTCGGCCGTCGAGGACCGCGCTCGCACCGATCACGAGTCCGCCGTCCTGCCGGGCGACGTCGAGGAGGACCCGAGCCTCGGCACCGAGGACGGCACCGCCCTCGCGCTTGCCGGTGACGAACGCGATGCCGAGGGCCGGTGCCTGCGCGAGGAGCGGCCAGAGCAGCGGACTGCCGAAGTCGTCGAGGTGGATCCAGTCGGCCTCGCCCGGGAGCCCGGCGAGCTGCCCGGCGCGGTGGAGCGCGGCGAACTGGACGAACCAGGCGTGCTGCCCGGGGGAGAGGCCGAGCCGGTTCATCGAGTAGGGGAGCGTGCCCCACGTCAGCTGCCCCCGCACCCAGTTGCCGGCGTCGCTGCGGGTCACCGGGCGGACGCCGAGCCGCACCGACCGCGAGGCCGTCGGCAGCGCGCGCCCGGCGGCTCGCGCACGCGAGGCGAGCCGGGCGGAGACCGCGTCACGCAACTCGAACTGCAGTCCCATGGGGGTGCCCTGCGGCTCGGCCACCTGCGCGTCGTCGCCGGCGAGGCGGGCGAGGTCGTGCCTCCAGTCCGAGGGCGGCGGAGCCGGCTGTTCCGGCTTCGGGCCGGCGGCTGCGGCGAGTGCGCGGGCGTTGACGGTGAGCAGGGCGGCGGCGACGTGCTTGCAGTCGCCGCCCAACGGGCAGGTGCAGGTGCTGCGGACCGGACGGACGAACTCGCCGCGGGCCGGGGTGGTCTCGATGCGGAGTTCGTACGGGTCGTCGGCGGAGCCGGACACCGAGGCGGTGACGGTGCCGTCGTCGTCGTGCCAGACGACGTCGTCGACCAGGCCCGCCCGGACGAGGTCCCGCGCGCGGCCGAACGCCTGCGGCCCGACGAAACGGATGACGTCGACGGCGTCGATCATCGGGGCGGCTGGCACGGGTCAATCGTGCCAGGTGCCACCGACCTCCGGCGCTCGCCGGGTCAGCGGATCGACCAGGTGCTGCCGGCGTTCAGCTGCAGGACGGACGGGCCCTTCGACAGGGTGATCCGCTTCGAGAGGTCCTTGCCGGAGCCGTTGTCGCTGGCGGGGATGGTCTCGTAGTCGTTGCGGAGCAGGGTTTCGCGGAGCATGCACGTCGCGACACGAGTCGTCGTGCACCGGAACTGCCGGGTGGCGGAGGAGCCCCAGTAGAGCATCACGTTGTCGCCGTGCCCCGACGTCGTCAGGGCGGGGGCGCTCGAGACCTGGCTGAACCGCAGGGTCCACTGGCCCTTGGCCGTCACCCTGAGCGCCGCCGGCTTCCGCCACGAGTCGGTGCCGTACGCCACACGCCCCGCGTACTTGCCCGCCAATCCGATCGGGTTCGAGCCGGTCGGGCCGCCCCTGCTGTTCAGCTCGTCCACCTCGAAGTCCGCGTCGGCCGAGGTCGTGTCCGTCGTCGTCGGGGTGAACGTCGCGACGATGATCCCGCTGCGGGCGTTCTGCGGGAGCACGATCGTGGCGTTCCGGCTGCCCGACTTCGTGAACGGGGTGAACGTGCCGTACTGGTGGTCGTACTGCGCCTTCATCGCTGCGGGCATCCCGACGGCCTGCGCGGGCGCGACACCGACGAGGGACGACACCACGGCGGCGACGCTGACGACGAGTGCGGCGGTGAGGGTGGTGCGGCGCATGGAACTCCTCCGGATCGGCGTTCCCGATGATGGCGTGCGGCGCCCGCGTGCGACAGACCCTGTCCGGGGGCCGCGATACTGGGTGGGTGACGACACTGCGAGGAGAACTGCGCTCGACCGCGACGACGGAAGCCGAGGGCAGCGGCGAGAACATCGAGGCGGCGCGCACGGCGGCGGTCGAGGCCCTGGACCTGCACGGGTTCGAGCTGCAGCAGGTGAACGCGGTCACGAGCAAGGCCACCGGCGAGACCACCGTGCGTGCGATCGCCCGTTCCAAGGAGACCAGGCCGCACGAGGCGACCGGGCAGACCTACGAGGAGGCCCTGCAGGCCTTCCGCGCGTCGATCCCCGAGGGGTGGCAGGCCCAGAACGTGCGCGAGATCCGGTCGTAGGGCGTCCGGCGTCCCGTTCTGGGGGAGTCGCGGGCGCGCCGGAGCGGGCAGGATCGACGGCATGCTGCAGTCACTCGTCTACATGAGCGCGGCCACGGAGCCGTTCGACGACGACGCCCTCGACGAGGTGCTCGCCCACGCCCGTGCCCGGAACACCGCCGACGGTCTGACCGGGCTGCTCGTCCACCGCAACGGGCGGTTCATGCAGCTGCTCGAGGGACCGTACGAGCAGGTGTTGTCGACGTACCAGCGGATCCTCGCGGACGAGCGCCACGACGAGGTGCGGCTCCTCGCCGAGGAGTCCATCCACACCCGGCGCTTCCCGGAGTGGTCGATGGCGTACGACCGCGACGTCGAGGGCGCCGCGACGCCGGAGGGCTTCAGCGACTTCCTGACCTCCGGGGACCAGAGCGCCGACACCGGCCGGTCCCGGGAGCTGCTGCGGTGGTTCCGCAACCACCCGATGGCCGACCCGACGGCGGCGAAGGGGAAGCACCGCCGGGACGTGTAGCGCGTCCGGTCAGACGATCGGCTTGCCCGTCGACTCGCCGGTCGCCAGCTTGCTGTGCCGACGGGAGTAGCCGAAGTACACGCCGAGGCCGATCGCGAACCAGACCGCGAAGCGCACCCACGTCTCCCACTGCAGGAACGTCACGAGCCACAGCGACGCGATGACGCCGATGATCGGGATCACCGGCATGAACGGCAGCCGGAACTGCCGGTCGAGGTCGGGCTGGCGGTAGCGCAGCACGATCACGGCGGAGCAGACCACCACGAAGGCGAGCAGGATGCCGATGTTCGTCAGCTCGGCCACGACCCCGATCGGGAGCACGCCGGCCAGGATCGCCGACGCGATGCCCAGGATCCACGTGACGCGGGTCGGCACGTGGCGCTTCGGGTCGGTCTTCGCGAACCACTTCGGCATGAGGCCGTCGCGGCTCATCGAGAACCAGACGCGGCTCGCACCGAGCATGAACGTCACGAGCACGGTGACGATGCCGACGATGGCGCCGACCGCGATGATGTTGGCCACGCCGCCGAGGCCGACCGAGGCGAACGCGGACGAGAAGCCCGAGGCAGGGTCGATGTCGGTGTACTTCTGCATCCCGGTGAGCACCAGGGTCGCGAGGACGTAGAGGACCATCGAGATGCCGAGCGACAGCAGGATCGCCTTCGGCATGTGCTTGCGGGCGTCGGTGGACTCCTCGGCGGCGGTGGACATCGCGTCGTAGCCGAACACCGCGAAGAACACCGTCGCGGCACCGGTCATCACGCCGCCGAAGCCGAACGGGAAGTACGGCGAGTAGTTGGCGCTGTTGATGTGGAACACACCGAGCACGACGATGAGCACGACGAGGGCGACCTTGATGCCGACGGCCACGAACTCGAACCGTGCGGCGCTGCGGATGCCGCGGGTGAGGACGAACGCGGTGAGCAGGCACAGGATGATCGCGAACACGTCGATCACGTGGCCGTCGCCCGTGCCCGGTGCGCCGAGCATCCAGGCGGGCAGGTCGATGCCGAACTGGCCGACGAGGAACCCGACGTAGCCGGAGATCCCGATCGCGACCACCGCCACGATCGCGGTGTACTCGAGCAGCAGATCCCAGCCGATGAACCAGCCGACGATCTCGCCGAGGACCGCGTAGCCGTACGTGTACGCGCTGCCGGCCTTCGGGATGAGGCCGGCGAACTCCGCGTACGACAGGGCAGCGGCGGCGCTCGCGACACCGGCGACGAGGAAGCTGATGAGGACCGCGGGGCCGGCGACGCCGTGCGCGACCGTGCCGGCGAGGGTGAAGATGCCCGCGCCGATGATGCCGCCGATGCCGATCGCGGTGAGCTGCCAGAGGCCGAGGTGCCGTTTCAGGCCGCCGTCGCCGCCGGTCTCGTCGTCGATCGTCTCGATCGGCTTCCGTCGGAAGAGGGTGCGTGTCGTCGTCGTCACGCGCCCACTCTGCACCCTGCGGGCGCCGCGCGTCCGCCGCGCCCCGCGCCCCGCGCCCCGGGCGACCACGGACGGGCCGGGCCGGCGGGGCGGGGGCGAGCCACGCCTCCAGGCCCGCGGGCAGGGAGGCGGCGTAGACGTGACCCATGCGTCGACCGAACCGTACCGAGCCCGCCCCCGGCCAGGAGTCCGTGTGGGACTACCCGAGGCCTCCCGCCGTGGAGCCGGTGCCCGAACGCGTGGTCGTGCGGCTCGGCGGCGAGGTGGTCGTGGACACGACCGACGCGGTGCGGGTGCTCGAGACCTCGCACCCGCCGGTGTACTACGTGCCGATGGTCGACCTCGACCTGCGGCCGGCCGAGGGGTCGAGCATGTGCGAGTTCAAGGGGCGCGCGCGGTACTTCGACGTGGTGGGCGGGGACGTGGTCGCTCCGCGGGCGGCGTGGAACTACCCGACGCCCGAGCCGGGCTACGAGCAGCTGCGCGACCGGGTGGCGATCTACCCCTCGGCGATGGACTCGTGCGAGGTCGGCGGTGAGGTGGTCCAGGCGCAGGAGGGGGACTTCTACGGAGGGTGGATCACCTCGCGGGTGGTCGGACCGTTCAAGGGGGCGCCGGGCACGCTCGGGTGGTGAGGGGCCGCGTCAGCGGTGCGCGTAGGGCGTCCAGAACGGGGAGGGGAAGGCGCCCCCGGTCACGATGACGAGCAGCTGCCACACGAGCATCACGAGCCCGAGCACGCCGAGGACGAGCCCGATCCACGACCAGACCCGCACGCCTCGTTGGGTCCGTCGTGCGATCGACAGGGCGCGCCAGCCGCTGGCGATGCACACGATGCCGAACACCGCGCCGAGCACGACGTGCCGCCCCATCGAGGCCGCGGGGACGATGAACCCCATGTAGAGCGCCATCGGACCGAGCAGCGCGGCCACGACGGCGGGTGCTGCGGGTGGCTCGTGGTCGCGGGAGGCTGTTCCCATGCGTCCGAACCTAGCGGGGCAGTGGCCGTCGGGCACGCCGTGCGGCGCGTGCGGTGGACGTCCGGCACGGGCACGATGGAGGCATGCGATCCTTCCTCCGCGTCCTGCTCGGCCTCGCGCTCGTCTTCGCCGGCACGAGCCACCTCACCTTCGCGCGGCAGGACTTCCGCGCCCAGGTGCCCGACTTCGTCCCGCTCGACGAGGACACCACCGTCCTGGCCTCCGGCATCGCGGAGATCGGCCTCGGCAGCGCCCTCGTGCTCGCACCCCGTCGCTCGCGTCGCTTCGTCGGCACGGTCGCCGCGCTCTTCTTCACCGCGATCTTCCCCGGGAACATCTCCCAGTGGCTGAACCGTCGCGACGCCTTCGGGCTCGACACGGACGTCAAGCGCATCGGCCGCCTGTTCGGCCAGCCGGTCCTCATCGCCTGGGCCCTCTGGTCCACGCGCGGGCGGCGAGGGTGATGGAAGCCCCCGTGGTCGCGGATCCGCTCGGGTCCGGTCCGGCGGCCTTCGGACGGGAGGCGCGACACCCCCTGGCAGGCGGCCGTCGCGTCGCGGACGTGGTCGCCACGGTCGTGCTGCTGGTGCTGTTGGCAGCGGAGTCGGTGGTCGCCGGTGGCGGCATCGTGTTCCTGTCGCTGGCGTTCAGCTCGTGCGGCGCTCCCGGCAACTCCTGCGACGAGACGCTCGGCGGTGCGGTCGTCTACGTCGGGCCGGTGCTCGTCGCCCTCGTGCTCGTCGCGGCGCTCGTGGTGTGCGTGCTGCGACTCGTGCGGCGGCGGCTCTCGTGGCCGTTCGCCCTCGTCGGCATCGCGGCCGTCGTGGCGGTGTTCTTCGGCGCGATCCTGCTCGTCGACAGCGCGATCACCCACGGCATCTGAGGGTCGTTCCTCCACAGGGCGGCCCCGGGCGGCGGTCGTCCACAGATGAGCGTCTGGTCGCCGTGCGGTGCGGTGGTCTCGGCGACGCTGAGGGCATGCCAGACACCGACATGCTCGACCGCCTCATCCGCACCCCTGCCCGCACCGACGACGACGTGGTGGACCTCGTGACCGCCCTCGTCGAACGCCCGATCACCCGGCAGTGCTGGGTGCTCTTCCTCGACGAACGGGCCGTGCCGGTGTCGTTCGTCATGCCGATCTCCGACCTGCCGTGGCAACCCGACGAACACGTCGAGGACTTCGCCGCGCTGGTCGGGGACGTCCTCGTGCAGGTCGGCGCCGCCGAGGTCGTGCTCGTCTGGGAGCGCCCGGGGGAGTCCCGGCTGTTCCCGGTCGACTGGGAGTGGGTCGACGCGTGCGCCTGCGCGTTCGAGGAGCACCACGTCCGGCTCCGTGCGCAGGTGGCGGTGCACACCGGCGGCGTCGCGATCGTGTCGCTCGACGAGGTCGAGCCGGTCGAGCCGGCGGACGACGGTCCGCTCCCGCTCGCCTCGTGACGTGCTCGTCAGCCCTGGGGTGCGGTGTCGGGCACGGTCTGCCCGGTGAGCCCCTCGACGACGGACTTCGCCTCGGGCCAGAACTTCGCGTAGTGGTCGGGGTCCGAGTTGATCTGGACCGCGTGCGCCATCTGCGTCGGGCTCATGGTCTTCCAGCCGGGGATCTTCACGAGCTTCGCGTAGAACATCGACGCCGCGGTGTACGGGTCCATCCGCTGCTCGTACGTGCCCCAGGCGCCGTTGTCCCGCTGCTGGAAGAGCCCGCGGCTGTCGGGTCCGGCGGCGTCCCCGTGGTCGAGGTTCACCAGGCTCGACTCCCCGATGGCGGTCATCACGCCGACCGCCTGGGTGTGCGGTCCGATGCCCATGGCCTGTGCGGCGCTGATGACGTACGCGGCGTTGACCAGGCGGTCCTGGCAGAACCCGCCGACGGGGCCCGCGGGGACGACGATGCCGCCGATCGTCCTCGTCGCGACGTCCGGGCAGGTCGGGGTCGGGTCCGCGACGACACCCTTGGCGGCACCCGTCAGCGAGTTCACCGCGATGACGATGACCACCACGACGCCGATGCCGATCGCGACGACGCCCGCGCCGAACACCGACGCGAGGGTGATGCCGACGCGGCGCATGGCGGGTCCTCTCGAGCGGGGCGGGGCAGGCGGAGCACGAAGAGGCTACGTGCGCCGCCTGGGAACCGCACCCGCCCGATCGGGGGTGTCGCAGGACCAGCTCGGTCGTCCGTGGGTCAGACGTCGCGGTGGTCGTGGTCGTGCGTCTGCGCCGGCTCGTTCGGGCGTTGCACCTTCGTCGGTTCGGTGACGAGGCCGGTGGGCGCCTTCTCGGTCTGCTTCCGCCCGTGGGTGAACCACGTCACGATCCACAGCAGGATGCCGAGCGCGAGCAGCGCGCCCGCGATCTGGTACTGCTGCGGGTCGCGGCCGGACGAGAAGGGCAGCACGAGCCACAGGCAGGTGACGACACCGATGATCGGCACGATGACGCCCGCCCGGAAGTGCTTGTGGTCGACCTTGTCGCGGCGCAGCACCAGCACCGACGCGTTCACGACCGCGAACACCGACAGCAGCAGGAGCGAGGTGGTGCCGCCGAGCACGACGACGATGGGGGAGTCGGGGTCGAGCGAGACCCACCCGATCAGCAGCAGCGAGATGAGCGTGGTGAAGACGATCGCGGTGGACGGGGTGCGGCGGGCCGGGGAGACCTTGCCGAGGAAGCCGGGCAGGACGCCCTGCTTGCTCATGCCGTACAGCAGTCGCGACGCCATCATCATGTTGATCAGCGCGGTGTTGGCCACGGCGAACATCGAGATGAACGGCAGCAGGTCGGCGATCGGGAAGTCCGGGGCCGCGGTCTGCACGACGGTGACGAGCGGCGTCTCGTTGCCGGCGAGCTCACCGATCGGCACGACCGCCACGGCGCAGATGGACACGAGCACGTAGATCACGGCCGTGATGCCGAGACCCGTGAGCATGACCTTCGGGAAGATGCGGGAGGGGTCCTTGGTCTCCTCGGCCATGTTCACCGAGTCCTCGAACCCGACCATGGCGAAGAAGGCCAGCGACGTGGCGGTCGACACCGAGAGCAGGAGCGACTTGTCCTCCGGCGTGTCGAACATGACCACGCGGGAGAAGTCCGCGTTGCCGCCGGCGATCGCCCAGAACCCGATGAGGATCACCATCACGAGACCGGACAGCTCGACCAGGGTGAGGACGACGTTCGTCTTCACGCTCTCGCTGACGCCCCGGAAGTTGATCGCCATCACCGCGAGCATGAAGCCCATCGCGATGAGCATCACGACCGCGTTCGGCAGCTCCAACCCGAAGCCGGCGCCGAGGTTCGCCGCGAACGCCCGCGAGGCCGTCGATGCCGAGGTGATCCCCGAGCACATCACGATGAACGTCACGATGAAGGTGACGAAGTGGATGCCGAACGCCTTGTGGACGTACAGCGCCGCGCCGGCCGTCTGCGGGTACTTCGTGACGAGCTCGAGGTACGAGAACGCCGTCAGCAGCGCCACGGCGAACGCGATGAGGAAGGGGAGCCACGCTGCTCCGCCGACCTCTGCCGCGACCTGACCCGTGAGCGCGTAGACGCCCGTGCCGAGGATGTCCCCGACGATGAAGAGCAGGAGGAGTTTGGGACCGATGACCCGCCGGAGCTCTGGCTGCTCCTGTTGCGGGCGCTCTGTGTTGGTGGTGGCCATGCGTCAGCCTGTTCCGCTTCGGGTCATCCTGTCCAGTCTCACAGGCAAATCGCCGCAGATCGCAACATGCTCGTGCTCCGTCGGACACGTGCCACCGCCCCCGGGCGCTCTCGGGTGGCGACGGCTACGCTCCCAGCCATGCACGACGAGACGAACACGACCGAGGAACCCGTGGAGTTCGCCGACTTCAACGCGAAGCTCCTCGTGCTCGACGTGCTCTGCTACGACCTCGACGTCCTCCAGCCCTACGCCGGGGACGACGACGAGAGCGACGAGGACCTCGACGTCGAAGGGCAGGACGACCGGGCACGCGAGTACTACGACGACCTCGACCTCCTGCCGTCGCAGCTGTCGCTCGTCACGGAGCTGACGGTCGACTCGGACCTCGAGGTCCTGCAGGACGTGCACCCGGGATGGGACGGCTCCGACGACCGGTACGACCCGCAGAACTGGGACGACGTCCTCGACCTGCCGGCCCTCGGCACCGTGTACGCCGCGGCACCGCTGCCCGCGCACGTGGTCGAGCGGCTCGCCGCGAAGGGCGTCGAGGTCCGCTCCGCCTGAGCCGCGCCGCGCCCCGCTGCGCTGCCGGTTCCGTTCGTCGTCGCACAACGTAAGTGCGTCCGAACCACGCCGATCCCCGGTTCCGATGCACTTGCGTTGTGCGAGCGCGCCGAGCGGCCGCGCCGCGCAGCGCCCGCGCAGCGCCCGCACCCGCACCCGCTCCCGCCCGCGCGGTCAGCGGCGGAGCGCCAGCACCTGCTCCGTGAACTGCGCGGCCCCACCCTGCGCCGGGTGCCGCACCGCCACGGCGTCGATACCCGCCAGCGCCAACGCGCCCTGCGCCTTCCGACCCACGGCGACGACACGTACGTCATCCCCGCCCCGACCCGCCCGCATCGCATCGAGCAGCGCGAGCGCGACAGGAGCCCCCTCCCGGACCTCGGCCGGCCGCGGCGTCCGGTTCGTCAGCCGGTCCGGGGCCGCGAACGGGTGGTGCGGGAAGATCGCCCAGGCCATCGGGAGCGCACCGTGCCACGACGCCAGGGCAGCCTGCACGACGCGGGAGGAGGCCTCCCACGGCGCGGTCGGTTCGGGTGGGACGAGGTAGTCCGGCCCGAGCTCCCGCATGCTCGTGAACGGCACGCCGGTGTTCGTCATGCCGCGCCAGCCCGGGGCCTCGGCGACGAGGAGCGTGTCCGCCCGGGCCCCGACGGTCGTGAGGTACCGCTCGAGGTTCGCCCGACGCAGCCGTCCGGCGGCGGTCGACACGTCGTACAGCGCCTCGGCGTCGTCCGCGACCGGCACGGCGTCGAGCGCTGCCCAGAACGCGTCGAACCGCCCGCCCCCGGTCACGCGCGTCCCAGCACCCGGCGGTACACGTCCTCGAGCCCGGCGGCCGAGCGCTCCCAGCTGAGGCGCTCCGCGTGCTCCCGGCCGGCCGCGGCCAGCGACGCCGCGTACGACGCGTCCGTCAGGATCCGCTCCGTCTCCGCCGCCCAGACGGCCGGGTCGCGGGACTCGAGCACGACCCCGGTCTCGCCGTCGACCACGGCCTCCCGCAGTCCTCCGGCAGCGGCGGCCACGACGGGCACCCCGGACGCGGAGCCCTCGAGCGCGACGAGGCCGTACGTCTCCGAGTGCGACGGGACCAGCACGGCTGCCGCGCCGCGGAACAGGAACGCCAGGTCGGCCCGCGACTGCGGACCGACGAACGTCACGCGGTCGGCGATCCCGAGGCGGGCCGCGAGCCGACGCAGTTCGTCCACGTAGTCGCCCGCCTCGCTCGAGGCGTCCCCGGCGATGACGAGGGTGGGTCGCGCCTCCTGGCTGATGCCGGCGATCGCCTCGATCGCGAGGTCCAGCCCCTTCAACGGCTGCACCCGCGCCGCGGCGACCACGTACGGGACGTCCGCGCGGCGGGCGCCGGCGGCGGACGGACGGAACACCGACCCGTCGACGCCCGGCGGGACGATCCAGATGCGCCCGGTCTCGCCGCCGAGCCGCGTGCGGACGGTGTCCGCCTCGGCCGAGGACACGACGACGACCGCGTCGGACTCGTGCGCGAGCATGCGCTCGCCGGCCATCCGCCCGTCGGACTCCGGACGCTCGCCCTCGGACAGCGGCGTGTCGCTGTCGGCGGCGATCGAGTGGAAGGACTGCACGTGGGGGACGCCCCGCTCGCGGGCCACGGGGAGTGCGGCCGCGCCGGAGAACCAGTGGTGCGAGTGGAGCACGTCGAACGGGCCGAGGTGCTCGAGCTCGTGGCGGAACGGCTCGATGAACGCGTCGTGCTCGCCCTTCGGCACCGGCTCGGCCGGCCCTGCCGACAGGAACCGCAGGCAGACGCCCGGCACGAGCGACACCGAGTCCGGCTGCGTGGGCGACGAGCGGCGCGTGATGATGTCGACGTGGTGGCCGCGGTCCGCGAGGGCCTCGGCCTGGTGGCGGACGACGACGTTCATGCCGCCGACCTCGCCGGAGCCGGGTTCGTCGCCGGGGGAGGTGTGCAGCGACACCAGCCCGATGCGCAGGGGTTCGGTGGTGGTGCTCACCGCGCAAGCCTATCCGCGCGTCGGCCGCTGCGACGGGCGCGCGGGCGCCACCACGACGGGCCGACGCCCCGCCTCGTCCACGGCGTCGGACGGGAGGCACGGATCGCCTCCCAGGATCTGCACGCGGTCGTCGCCGTGCCGCTCCCAGAACGCGGCCGTCCAGGCGCAGAGGGCCCCGTCGAGCAGGTCCTCCCGGTGCTTGTGCGTCGGCCCGTGGATCCCGGAGGGCTCGGCGAGCGCCTGGGTGAGCGGATGCGTGTCGAGCCGGAGCGGAGGGTCCAGCGGCGTCTCGCGCAGCCGACGCACGAGCTCGTCGAACGCCTCCGCCCGTCGTGCCCGGGCCGTCGCCGGCGGGACGTGCAGGTCGAGACGCTTGTACCGCGGCCGCTCGACGTCGTAGCCGAGCTCCTCGACCCCGACGAGGGTCGTGTACGGGTAGCACTCGAACACCGCCGGACCGGTGCGCTCCCGCATCGCCGCGGTCGACGACACGTACCCGACGCCCAGGGCCGTCAGCCGCTCGAGCAGTCGGGCCCCGGCGCTCGCCGCGGACGCGAGGTTCGTCGGGTTCGCCGCGACCTTCCACCGGCCGTAGCGCTGGCCCACCTGCCGCTCGGCTTCGCGGATGCCAGTCGGGTTCGTCACGACGAGCGAGGCGTCCACGGCGATGAGGGAGCGCTCGCCGAGGTGTCCGGCGATCCAGTCGGTGACGGTGTCCACGCCCCGGGCCCAGCCGGCGTCGGTGATCGCTCCGTCGGGGTCCATCGCGACGAGTCCGGTCTCGTTCGGTGCGCGGGTCGCGGTGCCGAGTCCCCATGCCAGGTCCACCCCGAGGTACGCGTTCACCCGTCCATCGTGCACCCGCCGGCATGGTGTCCCCGCAGCGCGGCGATCCCGTTCTGGGGGTACGGGTGGCGTGTCCCCTTCCCGCAAACTCGGACGTCGGATCGATCGGAGAGGGACTCGAGATGCGTTGGGGAACGATGACGACCAAGGCGAAGGCCACCCTGGTGGTGGCGATCGCTGCAGTCGTGTGGGTGGGCGGGGTGGGTTCCGCCGGAGCGCTGGTGAGCGCGGCGGTGTCGAACGCGCCCGCTGCCGGTCCGTCTGCGACGGCCGAGGCGCAGCGCTTCGTGCAGACGCCCGCGCCGAGCCGCACGACCGAGCCGACCCGGACGCCGACCGCCACCCCGACGCCGGAGACCGTCGTCACCGAAGTCTCCGAACGGACGGACGTCCCGTTCGCGCGGACGACAGTCGAGGACGCGACGCTGCCGAAGGGCGAGTCGCACGTCACGACCGCCGGGGTCATGGGTGCGAAGACCACCGTCTACCGGGTCACGACGGTCGACGGTGTCGAAACGAAGCGGGAGCAGGTTCGCGAAGCACTGAACCGGGCTCCCGTCACCGAGGTCACGACAGTCGGCACGTACGTCGCGCCCGCCCCTGTGACCGCTCCGGTGCCTGCCCAGCAGGCTCCGGCCGCACCAGCACCGTCGACCCAGCAGCAGGGCCTGATCACGCCGGGCGCGTTCTGCGCCGACGCGCAGAACGGCGCTGTGGCCCAGGCGGCGAACGGGCGTTCGTACCAGTGCGGCGGCAAGGGGCCGGACGCGAACGGCCATCTGCACTGGAACACGATGTAGCCGGACCTGGCGCGCCCTACCAGCGGCCCGTGTACGGTCCGCTGCATGGCGAGCGAAGCGACGACGCTGACGGTCCCGGGGCCGGACGGCGACCGGGAGGTCCGGATCAGCAGCCCCTCCCGCGTGCTCTGGCCCGAGCCCGGCATCACGAAGCTCGACCTGGCGGAGTACCTCGTCGCCGTCGGCGACGCGTTCGTCCGGGCCAACGGCGACCGCCCGATCTCGCTGCAGCGGTTCCCGGGCGGCGTCGACGGCGAGCAGTTCTTCTCGAAGAACCCACCGAAGGGCGCGCCCGAGTACGTCCGCGCGGTCACCGTCACGTACCCGAGCGGCCGGCAGCACCCGCAACTCGTGGTGGACGAGCCGGCCGTCGCGGTGTGGGCCGCGCAGATGAACACCGTCGTGTTCCACCCGTGGGCCTCGCGCGCCGGGGACCCCGACCACCCGGATCAGCTCCGCATCGACCTCGACCCGCAGCCCGGTACCGACTTCCACGACACCGTCCCCGTGGCGCACGAGCTCCGGAAGGTGCTCGACGAGGTCGGGCTGACGGCGTGGATCAAGACGAGCGGGAACCGCGGGCTGCACGTCTTCGCGCCGATCCTGCCCGAGTACGAGTTCCTCGACGTCCGGCACGCGGTGATCGCCGCCGCACGCGAACTCGAGCGACGGATGCCGGACCGGGTGACGACGGCGTGGTGGAAGGAGGAGCGCGGGGAGCACGTCTTCGTCGACTTCAACCAGGCGAACCGCGACCGGACGATGGCCGGTGCCTACAGTCCCCGTGCCCTCGCGCACGCGGCCGTGTCGACGCCGATCGCGTGGGACGAACTCGACGACGCCGATCCCACGGCGTTCACGATCCGGTCGGTGCCCGAACGGCTGCGGACAGCGGGCGACCCGTGGCAGGCCATGCACGACGAGCCCGCGAGCATCACACCGCTCCTGGCGTGGTGGGAGCGCGACCTCGAGAACGGCGAGGGCGAGCTGCCCTTCCCGCCGGACTTCCCGAAGATGCCGGGGGAGCCGCCGCGCGTGCAGCCGTCACGCGCGAAGAAGGCCTGAACGGGTCAGACGGCGGCGCAGTCCTCGGCGCGGCCCTCGGGCTCGGCGACGCGCGTGGTGTGTGTCGGGAGCGAGACGCTCGCCGTGTGCAGGCGCGTCAGCCGGGACCAGGTCCCGCGGTGGGCGTCGCTGATGCCGTCGATGATCATGTCCCGCTCCCGTCTGCTCGATGCGGATGCATCCGCATGGAAGAAGTTACCTAGTTAGCCTAACTACATCAATCGTCGAGCGTCAATCGGACAGCAGCACGGCGTCGAGGTCGTACGCCGCCGGGACCTCGAGCTGGTCGAAGCCGCACGAGGCGGCCTCGCGGTCGGGACGCCACCGTTCGAACTGGACCGTGTGCCGGAACCGGTCGCCCTCCATCTGGTCGTACCGCACCTCCAGGACCAGCGACGGCGTCAGCCGGACGAACGACGTGTCGCGACCCGACGAGAACCGCGAGCGTTCCCCGTCACCGGTGACGGGCCTCCCGTCCGCATCCCGGAGGACCGCCCGGTCGAGCTCGTCCACCAACTCGACCCGTCGCTTGTCCGAGAAGGCGGACACGCCGCCCACCTGCCGGAGCTCGCCGTCGTCGCCGTACAAGCCGACGAGCAGCGAGCCGACGCCGGTCCCGCTCTTGTGCACGCGGTACCCGATCGCGACGACGTCGGCCGTCCGGTGGTGCTTGACCTTGAGCATGGTGCGCTTGTTCGGCTCGTACGGCTTCGCCCGGGGCTTCGCGACGACACCGTCGAGCCCGGCGCCCTCGAACGTGGTCAGCCACTCGCGGGCGAGGTCGACGTCGAGCGTGGTGCGCGTGACGAACAGCGGGTCGGACATGTCCTGCGACAGCGCGTCCAGGCGCGACCGACGCTCGTCGAACGGCAGGTCCAGGAGCTCCGTGCCGTCCACCGCGAGCAGGTCGAACGCCACGAACTGCGCGGGGGTCTCGGCGCTGAGCTTCGCGATCCGCGAGGCCGCGGGGTGGATCCGCTGCGACAGCGCCTCCCAGTCGAGCCGTTCCGCGCCGGCGTCCCCGGAGCGCAGGATCACCTCGCCGTCGAGGACCACGGGGTGCTCGCGGCCACCGAACTGTGCGCGGAAGGCCTCGACGAGTTCGGGGAAGTACCGGGTGAGGGGCTTCGCACCGCGGCTGCCGATCTCCACGTCGTCGCCGTCGATGGTCACGATGCCGCGGAACCCGTCCCACTTCGGCTCGTACCGGAGTCCTCCGCGCACGCTGTCGGGTTCGGGGACGGTGGGGACGGCCTTGGCGAGCATCGGTGCGATCTCCATGGGTCCTGTCTACTCGGGCGGCCGCGTCCGTCCGGCAGGTGTCGGTCCGTCGTCCGGTGGCCGTGGCCCTGGAGGCGCGGCTCGGCCCGGTCGCGACGGGCACCTCGGTAGGGTGGTCGCGTGACGACCGTGCCCCCGCCGGCAGCGCCGGCACCGGAACCGATCAGCCCCGTGCAGGCCGCCGCGCTCCGCGACGGCCTCCTGCCGCCCGTGGAGGAGGTCCGGCCGGGCATCTGGACCCTCGCCGTGCCGTTCCGCTTCGGGGTGCCCGACGCGACGCTCGTGTACGTCGTCGAGGGCTCCGACGGCTCGCTCGCGCTGATCGACCCCGGGTGGACCGCCGACGACGGTCTCGACGTGCTCCGCGACGCCCTCGCTGCGATCGGGCGGTCGCTCGACGACGTCGGATCGGTCGTCGTGACCCACCTGCACGCGGACCACCTCGGTGCCGCGGCGGCGATCCGACGGGCCACCGGCGCCCGGGTCGCCATGCACCGGCTCGAGGTCGAGGCGCTGCACCGGGAGCGGGCGGACGCCGCGGCGAACGACGCCGACATCGCGACGTGGGGACTGCCGGAGCACCTGCGCGCCGGCGTGGTCGAGGCCTGGGGGAGCGGACGACGGATCGGGCTCGGTCGGACGGTGGAGCCCTTCGCGGACCTCCTGCTCGAGGACGGCGACGTGCTGCCGGTCGCCGGTCGGACGATCCGGACGCTGTGGACCCCTGGGCACACCGCCGGGCACTGCTGCTTCGTCGACGCGGAGGACGGCCTGCTGTTCACCGGCGACCACGTCCTGCCCCGCATCAACTCCGGGATCGGGCTCGGCGGCCGAACCGCCACGAACCCGCTCGGCGATTACCTGGCTTCACTCGGACGGCTCGACGGCTACGCGGACCTCGAGGTCTGCCCCGGCCACGAGTACCGCTTCCGCGACGTCGTCGGCCGCGCCCGCACCCTGGCTCGGCACCGCGAGGAACGGTCGCGGCACGTCGCCGACGCGCTCGACGCTCTGTCCTCGCCGACGCTCTACGAGGTGGCGTCCCGGGTGCCGTTCAGCGGGGGCATCGAGTCGATGACGGGGTTCCTGCTCGCCAGCGCGCTGACGCAGACGGCGTTCCACACGGCGCTGCTCGGTCGCGCGGACGAGGTCCGCCCCGCCTGACCCGGCCGGCGTCGCCGGCCTCGCCGGTTGCGCCGCGGTGGTTCGCACCGCCGTCGCACAACGCAAGTGCATCCGCGCCGTGGATCGCCGCGGCGCGGATGCACTTCGGTTGTGCGGGCCGCCGCGGGCGCCGCGGCTCGCGTCAGCCGAGCGTCGCGGCGAGGCGCTCCAGCGTCGTCTTCGCGTCGGCGAACTCGGCGGCGGCGTGGTCGGCGAGCGGCGCGAGGTCGGGCAGCCGGTCCGCCAGGGTCGCACTCACGGTGATCGGGTACGGCTTCATGCCGAGCGCGGTCCCGAGGATGAGCTGCAGGACCGGTGAGCCGTGGTCCCAGCCCTCCGTCGGGGTGCCGGCGTCGTACGTGGCTCCCCGGCTGACGACGGTGACGACCGGACGCCCGGCGAGCGGCGGCACGGCACCGGCGAGGACACCCGGCACGTGGATGCGGTCGATCCACGCCTTGAGCGTCGACGGCACGGTGTAGTTGTACAGCGGCGCGCCGACCACGACGACGTCGGCGCCGAGGAGTTCGTCGATCACCTCCTGCCGGAGCGCGTCGGCCTCGGGGGCCACGACCTCGTCGTCCGTGCGGTCGGCGGCGGCCCAGTGCAGCGCCGAGGTCTCGAGGTGGGGGAGCTGGTCGACGTGCAGGTCGCGGCGGACGACCGTGTACTCCGGGCCACGTGCGCGCCAGGCATCCGCGAAGGCCGCGGTGAGGGCGCGGGAGCGGGAGTGCGCGAGGTCGGCCGAGGAGTCGATGTGCAGGAGCGTGGGCATGGTCCCCACGCTACCGACCGACACCCGCCGCATGACGGGAACGGCCCCGCCGCGCCGGTGAGGGGCGGGACGGGGCCGAGGTGGGCCTCCCGTCAGTCACGCGGGCACGCGACTGGCGGGAGGCGTCTGGCGTCAGCGCTGGGCGTGACGGCGGCGCAGCGTGCGCACACCGATCAGACCGGCGCCGGCGAGGACGAGCCCGAGGGCCCAGGGGAGGGCACCCGTCGCGTCGGAACCGGTGTAGGCGAGCTGGCCCTTCGCGGTGGTGGGCGTGACGACGGCCACCGTCGGGGTGGTCGGACGCACGTCGACCGCGAACGAGAGCGGCTGCAGTGCGCCGCTCGCGACCGTGAGGGTGTGGATCGACGCGTGCGGGAACGTGACGCCGAAGACGCCCTGCCCCTCGGCACCGTTCTCCTCGTACGGCGCGACCACGTCGGTGGCGACGTCCGAGGTCACCGTCGGGACGAACGTCGGGTTGCCCTCGTCGTCGAAGTCCGACGCGTCGTTGCCGAAGCGGTCGACGGGCGAGCCGGACACGATGAGCGTGCCGCCCTGCGCCACGGTGGGACGGCCGGTCGGCGTGAGGGTGAGCTCCTCGGGGAAGCCGTCCTCGTCGGTCGACAGGTCGACGGTGTAGATCGAGCCGTCGGGCTGGATGAGCCAGATGCGCTTGTCCCGCGCGGTGATCGACTTCTCGTCGGTCGTGAACGCGGTGATGCCGAACGCGGCGGCGTGGTCGACGGTCAGCTCGACGTACTGCGTGGTCGAGACGTCACCGCTCGTGGCCGTGACGGCGAAGTCGTAGAACGACGCGAGGGTGGCGGTGCCGCTCAGCTCGCCCGTGGTCGGGTCGAACGTGATGCCCTCGGGGAGCTGGTCGTCGACGGTGAAGTCGTCGTCCTCCTCGAAGCCGTACCCGATGGCGATGGAGTCGGCCTGGGACTTCGACTCGACGATCGAGTCGGCGGAGTCCTCCTCGTCGCCGTAGTACCAGTCCAGCTTGTACGTCGGCGCCGGGTACCCCTGGGCGCGGAACGTGTACGAGAACGGGTCACCAGCGGTGGCCTCGAGGGGCAGCACGTCGACGTCCGCCTCGGTGCCCTCGGTGATGGGCTTGCCGTCCGCGTCGACGAACACCGGGTCCTGCGTGATGACCGCGGAGGGGTCCGAGGTCACGGTCTCCTTGCCGCCGCCCGGCAGGTCGCCGGTCACGGTCACGACGAGCTGCTTGCCCGCCTCGGTCTGGTCGACCGTGAAGGTCTTGGTCTTGGCGATCGTCGTCGGCGTCGGGCCGGCGTCGGCCTCGGTCCAGACGTACTTGAACGAGCCGTCCTCGTCGAACCCGGTCGTGTCCGCCGTGAGCTGCGAGCCCACCTTGGTGTCGCCGGAGACGGTGACGGTGGGGTCGGCGGCCAGCGGCGTGACCGGTGCGTCCGTCGACGCGGCCGACGGCGTCTGGTTCCGTGCGGGAGCGGACGGTGCCGTGGTGCTCGTCGGCGTGCTCGTCGGCGCGTCCGTCGCGGTGTCGGTCGGCGCGTCCGTCGGTGCCGGGTCGGTCGGCGCGTTCGTCGGCGTGGTGTCCGTCGGCGCGTCGGTCGGCGTCGGGTCGGCCGGCGCGGTCTGCGTCGGGACCGACGTGTCGGCGCCCTCGGCGTGTGCTGCCGTCGCGGTCGCGATGCCGAGACCGGTCGTCAGCGCGATGAGCGCGGCGGTGGTCCCGAGCGCGCAGGCGCGTCGGACGGTGGAAGTGCTGCGGCGCACGTGTTCCCCCAGGTGTTCAGGTCCGGTCGGGTGCCGGATCGTAAGAATCTGCCGAGAATCCTCGGCCTGATCGGATCGTAGGGGTACGCGCGCGTGATCGGGAGCACCGAGCACGAAATGTGACCTGGGTTGGGGGTGCGTGCGGGAAACCGCGGGTGGCGTGCTGCTCAGCGCGCCACCCGCGGCTCCCCGTGGTCGACTCAGTGCGCGGCGTGCGCCACCGAGACCGTGAACGACGTGTGCGCGTGCTCCTGGGTCACGGTGAGGCGGTGCGACCACGCACCGCTGATCGTGATCGTGTCCTGGGCGCCGGTCCGGGTGACGTGGTCCGACGTGACGTTGCTCGTGACCGTGGACACGTCGCCGCCCTCGTCGGGAGCCTTGATGACGTTGCCCTCGGCGTCGACCGCGACCCCGGTGACGATGAGCTGCTCGAGCCGGACCGCCGGGACGGTCTTGACGACCGTCGCCTTGCTCGTGGGGGTCAGCCGCTGCCGGATGACACCGTTCGGCGCGATGTACCAGATCGGCGCGGTCGTGTTCGGCTGCGAGACGTACGTCCGCACGCCGACTGCCGCCCCCGGGCGCACGGTGAGCTGCACGTACGCGTGGGCCTCGACGCCGTTGCGGAGGGCGACGACCTGGAAGTCCCAGATACCGCTCTCGACCCCCGTGCCGGACAGGACGCCGGTGTTCGTGTTCACCGAGAAGTGGTCGGACGCGCGCGGCGAGTCCGGTGTCAGCCCGGCCGGCTCGTCCATCGCGTAGGCGACCGACCCCGCCTTCGCGTTGGTGGTGAAGGTGTACGCGAACGCCTTCCCCGCGGTCGCGGTCAGCGCGATCGGGTGGGCGGCGGACGAGCTCTGCGTGAAGGCGAGCGGCGCGGGCGTCGCCGCGGCGTGCTGGCTCGTGACCGCAGTGCTGGCGGATGCGGCGTCGACGCCGAGGACGGCGGTCGAACCGGCTGCGGCGACGGCGACCGCGACGGCGGTGACGAGGGCCGCGCGACGGCGCGACGAAGTGGTGGTGTTCATGAGATCCCCTGGTCGTTCTGTGCAGGGCGGCGATCCGCTCCTGTCAGCGACGACGGTACGACCGCAGGCGTCCCCGGGGCATTCCGGTTCACTCAGGCGGGCCGGGGGTGACGGGAGGCGCGGTGCCATCTGGCACCGCGCCTCCCGTCCATCAGGTGGTCGCGGCTCAGGCGCGACGGCGACGCAGCCGGTGCACCAGCAGACCGCCGCCGGCGGTGAGCAGTCCGAGCGCCCAGGCGAGGGGACCCGAGGTCTCCGCGCCGGTGTAGGCGAGACGGCCGGAGCCGGTGTTCGTGGTGGCTCCCGCCGTCGCCGCGGTCGGGGTGACGTCGAACCGGATGTCCTGCGTGCGGTTCTGGTACGCGACGGTCACGATGTGCGGCGAGGCGTGCTCGAACGTGACCCAGGTCGCGGCGGTGCTCGGGTCGTAGGTGATCCGGTCACTCGCGACGTCGCTCGTGATGGTCAGGTCGTCGTGGTCGGCGACCGCGTTCCCGTAGGCGTCCACCGGCACCGCGAGCACGAGCATGCGCTGCCCCTGTCGTGCGGGGACCGCGTCGACGACCTCGGAACCGCCGTTCGGGGTGATGTGCGTGATCGTGTCGCCGTCGACCGACCAGGTCTCCGACTCCGGGTCCCGGTCGGACGGCAGGACCGCGACGACGAGCTTCGCGAAGGCCGCGGGCGAGACGGTGACCTCGACGTTCGCGACGGCCTCCTGCCCGCCGCTCGTCGCGACGACCTGGAAGCGGAACGACGTCGCCGCCGTGCCGGTCCCGGTCAGCACGCCCGTGGTCGGGTCGATGGCGAGGTCGAGCCCGTTCCGGGCGTACGTGTCGTCGAAGGGCTCGCCCTGGACCCCGCGGAGCTCGTAGCGGAGGTCCGACGGGTCGGTCGCTCCCGACACGTCGAACGTCCGCGTGAACTGCTCGCCCGCGGTCGGGGCGATGGCGATCGGGGCGTCGGCGGACGACGGGTCGACGAACGCGAACGGCTCGTCGGTGACCACGACCGTGAAGGACGTGGACACGCCGCCCTCGGAGACGGTCACCGTGCGGGTGCCCGCCTCGGTGAAGGTCACGAGGTTCGCACCCGCCGGGTCCCACACCGCACGGTCGGACGCCACGGTGCTCGTGACGGTCGACCGGGGGTAGTCGTCGTCCTGGTCGCTCCCGGTCACGCGGTTGCCGTAGGCGTCGACCGCGAGACCAGCCAGGGAGAGGGTCGTCCCGGTCGCGACGGGGACGTCGGAGACGACGCGGACTCGTCCCTTGCCGACTGCTTCCTCCCAGATCGTGCCGTCCGGCTCGACCTGCCACAGGCCGGAGGACTGCTGCGCGGAGACCGAGAAGGTGACGCCGACCGGGGCACCGGGCTTCACCGTGAGCTCGACGTACTCGACGGCGGTCTCGGAGCCGCTCGTGGCGATGACCTGGAACGTGTAGGTCCGCAGGGCGTACCGAGGTGACCCGGACAGCGTGCCGGTGGTCCCGTCGAACGAGAAGTCGCTGTTGAAGTCGCCCTGGCCGATCACCGGGCTGCCGTTCGCGCCGCGCACCTTGTACGTCACGGTGCCCGCCCCGCCCTTCGCGGTGAACGTCCGGGACACGGTGTCGCCCACCGTCGCGGTGAGGACCAGCGGGGCGTCGGCGCTCGTGCCCTCGGGGAAGGCGAGGGCCGCGGCGGCGGACTGCTCCGGAGCCTCCTCGGCCGGCGCGCTCGCCGCGGGTGCGATGGCGGGAGCGGACGGCTCCGGTGCTGCTGTCGGGTCCGTGGTCGGGTCGGACGTCGGGGCCGGCTCGGGCGACTCGGCGGGGTCGTCGGTGACCACGGGGGGAGTCGTCCCCGTCTCGTCGGCGGTGGCCGACGTCGGGTCGCTCGCCGCGCCTCCCGAGCCGTCGGACGTGCCGGTCGTGACGGTGGTGGCGGGCGTGAGCGGTGTCGGAGCCTCGTCGGCCATCGCGCTCGTCGCGCCGATGCCGAACGCCGAGGAGGCGGTGACGATGGCGACGGCTGCGCCGATGGCGGCGCCGCGTCGGACACTGGCGGTGCAGGACTGCTTCATGGGATCCCCCTGGATGCTGTGCGGGGCACCGGGAGGTGCCCTCATCCTGGAGGTGTCGCGGCGCCGACGATCCTGACGTCCCGGTACGTCTCGGTCCGGTAACGACGACGGAGCGACCGGTCGGTCGCGCTCGGGTCGGCCGCGCTCGAGTCGGTCGCGCTCGGGTCAGTCGCGCTCGGGTGAGTCGCCGACGGTCAGTCGCCGACGGTCGCGGCAGCGCGCTCGAGGGCCGAGCGGAGGGCGCGGACCGCCGGCGACGAGGACCCGGCCGCGCGGACCACCGTGAAGATCGTCCGCCGCGGGTGCTCCGGCAGCTCGACCAACCGGCACGTCGTGGTCCGGCCCGTCCACATGAGGTCCGGCATGAGGCTCGCGGCGTTGCCGGACTCGACGAGCCGGATCTGCGTCTGCAGGTCGGCGGTCTCGTACCGCACGTCGGGCTCGAAGCCCCAGCGACGGCAGACCTGCTCGGCGAAGTGCCGCGACGCGGTCCCTCGAGGCTCCATAACCCACGGCAGCGCCGCGGCGTCCTCGATCGACGACACCGGCGCGAGGGCCGTGTCGACCGGGGGCAGCGCCAACCGGACGGCGTCGGTCGTGAGGTCCTCGCGCTGCAGTCCGGGGAGCCGCGGTGCCGCGTGCGCCGGGTACTGCTCGGCGATGACCATGTCGAAGTCCCGGATCCACGTCTCGTGCAGTGCGGTCTCCGGCTCGCGCTGCACCATCTCGATGCGGACGTCCGGGTGCTCGGTCGCCATCGCGTGCAGGGCGTTCGGCATCAGGGCGAGCGCCGCGGACTGGAACACCGCCACCCGGATCCGACCCTGCACGGTCGGCATGGTCTCCTCGACCTCGGACTGCGCCCGCTCGAGGACGTCGAGCACATGCCCCGCGGCCTGGACGAGCACCTCGGCCTGCGGGGTGAGCTGGAGCCGCCGTCCGGCCTTGCGGAGCAGGGGCACGCCGGCCTCGCGTTCCAGGGCGGAGAGCTGCTGCGAGACGGCCGACGGCGTGAAGTTCACGGCCTCGGCCACGGCGGCGATCGTGCCACGGATCGAGAGCTCCCGGAGGAGGACCAGGCGGCGGACGTCGAGCATGCTGACACTTTAGTGTCGCTGATGGGTATCCGTCACGAAACGTTGCTTCCGCTTCAGCATGGCGGGCTCCACACTGATGCCATGACGACCCTGCACGAGCACCCCGCCACCGACCACGACGCCCTCGCGGACCAGTCCGTCGCGCTCGTGCGACAGTGGCTCGCCGAAGCCGAGACCTACCCGGTCGACGGCTCGGCGAAGCAACTCGCCGGAGTGCTCGCCGACCCCGCCGGCCTCGACTTCGCCGTCGGCTTCGTCGACGGCGTCGTCCGCCCCGAGGACCTCGGCGTCGCCGCACGCAAGCTCCGTGCGATCGCGCCCGGTGCGCCCGGCTTCCTCCCCGCCGCGCTCCGCGGGCTCGTCCGACTCGGCGGCGGGATGGCACCGGCACTGCCCGGCGTCGTCGTCCCGATCGCCCGCCGCGTGCTCCGCGACATGGTCGGCCACCTCATCGTCGATGCGACCGACGCCAAGCTCGGGCCGGCGATCGCGAAGATCAAGCGCGACGGCGTCCGACTCAACGTCAACCTGCTCGGCGAGGCCGTCCTCGGCGAGGGCGAAGCAGCCCGCCGCCTCGAGGGCACGCACAAGCTCCTCGCCCGCGGCGACGTCGACTACGTGTCGATCAAGGTCTCCTCCACCGTGCACCCGCACTCCCCGTGGGCGTTCGACCACGCGGTCGAGGACATCATCGCCAAGCTCCGCCCGCTGTTCCGCCGGGCCGCGTCGGCGTCCCCGGCGAAGTTCATCAACCTCGACATGGAGGAGTACAAGGACCTCGACCTCACCATCGCGGTCTTCACGAAGCTCCTCGACGAGCCGGAGTTCCTCGGCCTCGAAGCCGGCATCGTGCTCCAGGCGTACCTGCCCGACGCGCTCGCCGCGATGGAGCACCTGCAGGAGTGGTCCGCCGCCCGCCGTGCCCGCGGCGGTGCCGGCATCAAGGTCCGCCTCGTCAAGGGCGCCAACCTGCCGATGGAGCAGGTCGAGGCGTCGGTGCACGGCTGGCCGCTCGCCACCTGGCACACCAAGCAGGACTCCGACACCAACTACAAGCGCGTGCTCGACTGGGCGCTGACGCCGTCGCGCATCGAGAACGTCCGCGTCGGGGTCGCCGGCCACAACCTCTTCGACGTCGCGCACGCCTGGCTGCTCGCCGGGGAGCGCGGCGTCCGGGACGGCATCGAGTTCGAGATGCTGCTCGGCATGGCGCAGGGGCAGGCTTCTGCGGTCAAGAACACCGTCGGATCGCTCCTGCTCTACACGCCCGTCGTGCACCCGCAGGAGTTCGACGTTGCGATCGCCTACCTGATCCGCCGCCTCGAGGAAGGCGCGTCGCAGGAGAACTTCATGTCCGCGGTGTTCTCCCTCGTGTCCTCGCCCGCCCTGTTCGCCCGCGAGGAGGAGCGTTTCCGCACGTCGCTCGCCCCCCTCGCACTGCCCGGTGGGCTCGACGCCCCCGCATCGCACCGCGTCGCGGACCGCTACGCAGCCGTCGGTCGCCCCGGCCCGGGGCACTTCGAGAACACGCCGGACAGCGACCCGTCGGTCGCCGCGGTGCGGTCGTGGGGTGCGGCGATCACGGACCGGGTCGCGTCGTCGACGCTCGGCGTCCGTGCCGTCCAGGAGGCGCGGGTCGACTCCGCCACGGCGCTCGACACCGCGCTCGGTCGCGTCCGGGAAGCCGGTGCCGTCTGGGGGACCTGGTCCGGTGCCGCGCGTGGCGCGGTACTCCACGCCGTCGGCGACGCACTCGAGGCGAACCGCGCAGCCCTCGTCGAGGTGATGGCGTCGGAGACCGGCAAGACCATCGACCAGGCCGACCCCGAGGTGTCCGAGGCGATCGACTTCGCGCACTTCTACGGTTCGCTCGCGTCCGAGCTCGACGAGGTCGACGGCGCGTCCTTCACCCCCGCCGCCCTCACGCTCGTCGCGCCGCCGTGGAACTTCCCGGTCGCGATCCCCGCCGGGTCCACCCTCGCCGCGCTCGCCGCCGGGTCCGCCGTCGTGCTGAAGCCCGCGCCGCCCGCCGAGCGCTCCGGTGCCGTCCTCGCGTCGATCATCGAGACCGCGCTCGACGCCATGGGCGCCCCGGCCGACGTGCTCGCGTTCCTGCAGGTGTCGGAGAACGACCTCGGGCAGCAGCTCGTCGCGTCCCCGCTCGTCGACCGGGTGATCCTCACCGGGGCGTACGAGACCGCTTCGCTGTTCCGGTCCTTCCGGCCCGACCTGCCGCTGCTCGCCGAGACCTCGGGCAAGAACGCGATCATCGTCACCCCGTCCGCCGACCTCGACCTGGCCGTGAAGGACGTCGTCGCCTCGGCCTTCGGGCACGCGGGGCAGAAGTGCTCGGCCGCGTCCCTCGTCGTGCTCGTCGGCTCCGTCGCCACCTCGCGGCGCTTCCGGTCGCAGCTCATCGACGCGGTGTCGTCGCTGACCGTCGGTTACCCGACCGACCCCACCACGCAGATGGGCCCGGTCATCGAACCCGCCGCCGGCAAGCTCCTCGACGGCCTGACGACGCTCGGAGCGGGGGAGTCGTGGGCCGTGCAGCCCGCGAAGCTCGACGACTCCGGCATGCTCTGGAGCCCCGGCGTCCGTGACGGTGTCCGCCGCGGGTCGGCCTTCCACCGCACGGAGTACTTCGGGCCGATCCTCGGCATCATGACCGCTCGCACGCTGGACGAGGCGATCGACATCGTCAACGAGGTCGACTACGGCCTGACCTCGGGCCTGCACTCCCTCGACCGCGCCGAGATCGGCACCTGGCTCGGGCGCATCGAGGCGGGCAACCTCTACGTCAACCGTGGCATCACGGGCGCGATCGTCCGCCGCCAGCCGTTCGGCGGGTGGAAGAAGTCGGCCGTCGGTGCCGGGACGAAGGCCGGTGGACTGAACTACCTGCTCGGGCTCGGTTCGTGGGCGCCTGCTCCGGCCGTGTCCGGTTCGTCTCCGTCGTCTGCGGTCGCCGCGTTCGTCCGTGCCGCGGGTGTGACGTCGCCGTCGCTCGACCGGGCCGTGGCGTCCGACGAACAGGCGTGGGCGTCGCTGTTCGGCACTGCGAACGACGTGTCCGCGCTGACGGCGGAACGGAACATCGCGCGGTACCTGCCGTACCCGGCGGTTCGGGTGCGCCTGGCTGCCTCTGCCTCCGATGACGGGGTCGCCGATCTGGTCCGCGTCGTCGCGGCGTCCGTCCGCGCCGGCACCACGATCGACGTCTCGACCGTGTCGACCCTGCCGTCCGGTGTCGCATCGGCCGTCCGGGCGCTGCCGAACGTCCGGTCGCTGACGCAGTCGCACTCCGACGCGGCGTTCGCCTCGGCGGTGGCGAGTGGTCCGTCCGGGCGCGTGCGGCTCATCGGCGGCGACACGTCGGCGCTGTACACGGCGATCGGTGGGCGGCCTGACGTGGCCGTGTACGGGGAGCCGGTGACCGAGGCCGGGCGCCTCGAGGTCCTGCCGTTCGTGCGGGAGCAGGCGGTGTCGATCACGGCGCACCGCTTCGGCACCCCGAACCACCTGACGGACGACCTGATCTAGCGCGCCGCCGCCGCACTCGGTCGTCGTGCGGGCGATCTCGCTTCGAACCACGGAACCGACATCGAACCAGGGCACCGGCCTGCTTCGATGTCGGATTCGTGGTTCGACGCGGCGCGCTGTCCGGTGGCCGCACGGCCGGGGCGTCCGGTCAGGTGGGGCGCGGTGCGTCGGCCCGGCGGCGCGTCGACTGCGGCGCACAACCAAAGCGCTCCCGAACTACGCGAAACCTCGGTTCGGGAGCGCTTCGGTTGTTCAGGGACGATCCGCGCCGGGCGGCGTCAGGCGGTCACGGGCCCCGGTGCAGGAGCAGCTCGATCAGGGTCAGGCCGGGACCCACGATGAAGAGGCAGCCGATCACCCGGATGAAGCCCGGCGTGATGATCGAGGCCGCCCAGCGGTCGCCCTGCAGCTGTTCCAGCTTCCGGCCCCACCCGGCGAACTGCTTCGGGAACACGAGCAGCACGACGCCGTACGCCATGAGGACGATCGAGATCCAGAACCATGAGCCCACGGGTCGACCCTACGGCTGTCCGGTGGCCGCACGGCCGGGGCGTCCGGTCAGGTGGGGCGCGTTGCGTCAGGGTGGTGCCGGACCATGCCGGCGCCTTGCCTGAGGAGCACTCCCGTGACCGAACCGTTCGCCCGACCCACCGCACTCGCCCACGTCCGCGTGACCGTGACCGACATCCACCGCAGCAAGGCCTTCTACCAGCAGCTGCTCGGCACCGACCCGGCGATCGACTTCAGCGACCAGGTCGACGAGCCGGGCGTCCGCGAGGACCGGGAGCGCTTCTATGGCGGCAGCGTCTTCCGTCTCGGCGACCAGGTGTTCGGGCTCCGTCCAGTGGCGCCGGCGGGGCAGCGGTTCGACTCGGAGACGGTCGGCCTCGACCACGTGAGCTTCGTCGTCGGGTCGGTGGACGAACTCCACGAGGCGGCCGCGCGACTCGACGCGGCCGGGGTGGAGCACGGCGAGGTGACTGACCTCGGTGACGCGGGCATGGTCATCCTGTCGGTGCAGGACCCCGACGACATCAACCTCGAGCTGGCGGCTCTGAAGGGCTGACGCGAG
Source organism: Curtobacterium sp. Curtsp22 (assembly GCF_059492135.1). NCBI lineage: Bacteria > Bacillati > Actinomycetota > Actinomycetes > Micrococcales > Microbacteriaceae > Curtobacterium > Curtobacterium sp. Curtsp22. Next base: position 82,730 of record NZ_CP168519.1, read on the forward strand.
CTATCCTCGACGCATGCGCATCGTGCGGGTCATCGGCCGGGGGATCGGCTTCGTGCTGTCGACCATCGTGAAGGTGATCGGCACGCGCAACGGCCACGACTCGGCCGGTGACGACCTCGCGGTGCGGCTCAACAACCCCCGCCGCGAGGACTACCGCCCCTGAGGCTCGTTCGCCGCCATGGTCATCGTGGCGGTGACGAGCTCGCGCAGGTCGTCCGGGAGGGGGATCGGCCGACGGGCGCCCTCGCGGTCGATGATGACGTGCGCGAACTCCCCGGTCGCGAGCAGCGCGCCGTCGGACTGCCGGAACAGGCCGAACTCCCACGACAGGCTCGTGTTCCCGAGGTGCTTCGACCGCATCCCGACCTCGATGACGTCGGGCCACACCGCCGACTCGACGAACCGGCAGCTCGACGACACGAGCACCGCGATCCACTCGGACGCAAACGGGTCGAGGCCGGCTTCCTCGCGGAACCAGTAGGTGGCCGCGTTGTCCATCGCGCTGTAGTAGATCGTGTTGTTCACGTGCCCGAACATGTCGTTGTCGTTCCACCGGGTGGGGTAGAGCCGGACGAAGGGGTAGTCGGCGATGGTCATCGGGCTCCTGTCATGGTCGGTCGGAGGACGTACTCGAACGTCGCTCGGGCGCGCTCGGGGTCCGGCGTCTCGCCGGAGATGAGGTCGGCGTACGTGAAGGACTCCGAGATCCGGACGAGCAGCCGTGCCAGCTCCTCGGCGGAGAGTGGCGTCGGGTCGAACGCACCGGCGACGCGTTGCTCCTCGACGAGGGCGGTGACCCGGCAGACGAAGCGGCTCTGCACGTCGCTCTCGGAGGTGGTCAGCAGCCGGAGCGCCCGTGCTGGTTCGCGGGTGAGGAACGACCGGAAGTAGGGCGCGTCGATCAGGTCCGCCGTGAACCGGTCGAGGACGTCGACGATGCGCGCCGCTCCGGCGGGAGCAGCCGCTGCGGCGGCGGCGTCGAACGTCGGCACGGCCAGTGACCAGAGGATCTCGGACAGCAACCGGTCACGGTTGCCCACCCACCGGAACAGCGATGTGCGGTCCACGCCGAGCGAGGTGGCGAGCGCGCCCATGTCGATGCGTGAGCCGGCGATGAAGGTGTGTCGCGCCTCCCGGAACGCGCGCAGCGCAGAATCCGATGTGTACACGCGCGCCTCCCTTGCAACGTTTCCCAGAATGATGCACGATCAGTGTATGTCACTGACGACGGCCATCCCCGCGCTCCTCGAGTCCGACTTCTACCGGTTCCAGGAGGGGTTGACCGACCAGGAGCGCGAGTCACTCGGACGGCTGCGCACGTACCTCGAGTCCGACGTGCGCCCGATCGCGGACGAGTACTGGGCGCGCGCCGAGTTCCCGATGCAGGTGATCAAGCCGCTGTCCGAGCTCGGCATGTACGGGCCGGGAATCTCGCTCGTCCGGCAGTTCGAGAACTCGGCCGTGTACCGCGGGTGGGCGGCGCTCGAGCTCGGGCGTGTGGACGCCAGCGTCGCGACGTTCATCGGCGTGCAGTCCGGCCTGGCGATGAACTCGATCGCGGTGGCGGGCAGCGACGAGCAGCAGCAGGAGTGGTTGCCGCGGATGGCCTCCGGCGAGCTCGTCGGGGCGTTCGGGCTGACCGAGCCGCTGTCCGGCAGCGACTCGGCTCGGGGGCTCCGTACGACGGCCCGGCGCGAGGGCGACACGTGGGTGCTCGACGGCGAGAAGCGCTGGATCGGCAACGCGACCTTCGCGGACGTCGTCGTGATCTGGGCGAAGGACGTCGCCGACGGTCAGGTGAAGGGCTTCCTCGTCACGACGGACACGCCGGGGTTCACGGCGACGAAGATCGAGGACAAGATCGCACTCCGCGGGGTGCAGAACGCCGACATCGTCATGACCGGCGTCCGGGTGCCGGAGTCCCGACGGCTGCAGCACGCCGACTCGTTCCGCGCGACCGCCGAAGTGCTCCGCCTGACCCGCACCGAGGTGGCGTGGCAGGCGATCGGCATCGCGGTCGGTGCCTACGAGGCCGCGCTCGACTACGCCCGTTCCCGCGTGCAGTTCGGCAAGCCGATCGCAGCGCACCAGATGGTGCAGGACCTGCTCGTGAAGTCCCTCGCGAACATCACCGCGTCGATCGCACTGTGCACGCAGGCGTCGGCGATGCAGGACGCCGGCACCGGGGCAGACGAGCACTCGGCGATGGCGAAGGCGTTCGCGACGGCGAAGATGCGCGAGACCGTGGGGTGGTGCCGCGAGGTGCAGGGCGGCAACGGGATCGTGCTCGAGAAGGGTGTCGCGCGGTTCTTCGCCGACGCCGAGGCGATCTACTCGTACGAGGGGACGCGCGAGGTGAACACGCTCATCGTGGGGCGGGCGATCACGGGGCAGGCTGCGTTCGTCTGAAGGGCGGGCCGGGCTGGGCCGCGGCGGGGTTGGGCGGCGGCGGGAGCGTTCGGGTGCCGCTGCGGAACGACACGATCGTTGTCGTACGACAGCGACGATGTCGCTCGTTGCGCGTGCAACGGTTGCGGGCGCGCGGGGGCGACATCGCCGATGTCGTACGACAGCGACGATGTCGTTCCGGCTCGGCGCCCTCCCACTGACGCCGCGCGCCGGCGCGCTACCCGAGCAACTCCGGCCGCCGCCACTCGCCCCCGAGCACGTGCTGCTCGAGGAACGCGAACACCGTCTCGTACCAGACCACCGAGTGCTGCGGCTTGAGCACCCAGTGGTTCTCGTCCGGGAAGTACAGGAACCGGTGCGGCATCGTCCCGTCGGCCGCCGCGTGGTGCTCCGCCAACTCCGACCAGAGACGCAGCCCCTCGCCGATCGGCACCCGGTAGTCCTTGTCGCCGTGGATCACGAGCATCGGTGACGTGATGTCCGCGACGAACCGGTGCGGGTCGTTCTCGTGCAGCCCGGTCTCGTCGAAGATCGACTGCCAGTACTGGGACATGTCCGTCGTGCCGTTGAACTGGTCGAGCGCCCACAGGCTCGCGTGCGTGACGATCGCCCGGAACCGGTCGGTGTGCCCGGCGACCCAGTTCGCCATGTAGCCGCCGAAGGACCCGCCCATCGCAGCCGTCCGGGTCTCGTCGACGTCGTCACGGGCGACGACCGCGTCGGTGATCGCCATGAGGTCGGTGAACGGCGCCTGCCCCCACGCGTTCCAGCCGCGGTTGATGAAGTCGAGTCCGTACCCGGTCGACAGTGCCGGGTCCGGCAGCAGCACGGCGTACCCGCGGGCCGCCGCGAGCTGCGGGTTCCACCGCCAGGACCACTGGTTCCACGAGTTGAGCGGACCGCCGTGGATCCAGAGCAGCAGCGGATGCGGGGCGGTGCCGGCATCGTCGTTCGGCAGGAGGAGCCAGCCGCGGACGCGGGAGCCGTCGGCCGCGGTCGTCTCGACCTCTTCGAGGTGGCCGGGCACCTCGGGCAGCGGCGCCGGGGTCGCCAGGGTCGTCACGGTGCCGTCGGCCTCGATCCGGACGGGGTGCAGCGGCGCGGCCCAGGAGGCACGGAGCGCCACCACGGTCCCGCTCACCGCCGCCACGCGCAGGCTCGAGTACGCCCAGTCGTCGTGGGTGAGCTGTTCGACGGCGCCGCCGTCGAGCGGGAGCCGGAACACCGGTGCGCGACCGTCGTGGTCCGCCGTCGCCAGGAGCGCACCGTCGTCGTGCGCGAACACGAGCTCGTTCGGCCAACGGTCCCACTCGGCCGCGATCCGCCGTGCGTCGGACAGCGTGGACCCGTCGAGCCGGGCGATCCAGATCTCCTGCTCGGTCGCACCGCGGGGTGTGAACCGCTCGGTCCGGACCCATGCCAGCGTCCGGCCGTCGTGGCTGATCGTCGGCATCTCGTGGTCGACATCGGGGTCGTCGAGCAGAACGGTGCGCGTGCCCGTCGCGACGTCGAACGCGACGATCGTCGAACGGGACCCGCGGGCTTCCTGCACGCCGACCGTGGCGACGACGACCGAGCCGTCGGGCGTGAGGACCCCGTCGACGTGTTCGAGCGATCGCCCCGGAGCGGGGGTGAGGTCGGTGAGCGCGGGGAGGTGCGCCGGGTAGGACGGTCCGGCATCGTCATCGGAGGGATCGGCGGCGGTCGCTGACGGTGTGGTCGCCTGCTCCTGCAGCGTCCGGAGGTCGAGCGTCAGCACGTGCGTCTCGTCGGGGCCGAGGTCGTGGTCCCAGAACCGGACCGGGTACGTCTCGTGCAGGATCGCCTGCACCTTCCGGTCCTTCCGGCGTCCGCGCAGCTCGGCGTCGACGGCGACCACACCGGTCCGGTCCGTGCCGGCACCCGGCAGCAGCCCGGCCGTGACCGCGACCGTGTCCGCGTGCGACGCGGTGCCGAGGACGCCACCGACCCCGCCCGGGAGCTTCGTGACCGGTCGTGCCTCACCACCGGCGGCGGGCAGGACCCAGAGCTGTGCGGCGTCGCTGTCCTTGTCGCCGTCGCCGTCGGGGCGGCCGGAGACGAACAGCAGGTCACCGGTGCGCGTGAACGAGACGCCGCCTTCGCCCTTGGCCGAGCGCGTCAGGCGCACCGGAGCGGCCGCAGCGTCCGCCGTTCCGGGAACCGCCCAGACCGACCGTCGGTAGCCCGTGCCGTCGGCATCGAGCACGCTGACGGTCAGCGCGACCCGGGAGCCGTCCGGACTCACCGCGATCCCGTCCACGCGGGGGAGGGCTGTGTACTGGTCGAGGTCCGAGAACGGCGTCGTCATGCACCCACGCTAGCGGCGCTCCCGGAACCCGACACGGTCACCCGGCGGTCTGTGGAGAACTCACGCCCAGAACGCGGCGATGCCCTCGGCCACGGCAGCGCCCTGCGTCCGTCCGGCATCGGCGGCGGGTGCCTGAGTCGACAGCGAGAGCGAGTTCGTGCCGAACGCCTGCTGCGAGGTGCTGTCCGCGACGACGACCTCGACCGAGCTGCCGGCAGCCCGGAGCCCCTCGACCGCGACGTCGAGCCACGGCCCGAGCGGCGACGGACCCTCGGGACCGCACGCGATCACGAGGACGCGTTCGTACCCGGCGGCGACGTCGGCGTTCGTGGCGGAGCGCATGCCCCCGTCGACGTAGGGACGGCCTTCGATCCCGACCGGTGACCAGACGAGCGGCACCGAGCAGCTCGCGGCGACGGCGCGGGGGAGCGGCACGGCGTCGGCCGCGGTGAGCACGCGGAAGGTGCCGTCGGTCGCGTCGATCGCGGTGAGGGCGAGCGGCTTCGCCGGCCACTCCGTCGACGGGAGGGTCTCGGCGAAGGTGGCCGTGCGCTCGTCGTCGGTCTGCCCGTCGGTGGTGCGCTGGGCGAGGAGGCCCAGTCGGGCGCGGGCGTCCTGGTCGGACGAGGCTCCCTCGAGCACGGCGCCGATGCGCTGCTGGAAGTCCTCGCCGTCGATGGGGACGGGTTCCTCGTAGGTCGTCGGGACGGCTGCGTGCTGCTGGTCGTACGCCTGCTGCACCGCGCCGTACCGGACGAAGGTGCCGACGACGCTGCCGGCGCTGGACCCGACGACGAGGTCCGCGGCGTCGAGGTCCACCCCGGCGTCCTGCAGGGCGGACAGCACCCCGAGTTCCCAGGCGATGCCGGCGACGCCACCACCGCCGAGGACGAGTGCTCTGGTTCCGGGCGCAGGCGTGGAGACGTCGGTCATGCGTCCTGCTTACCAGGTGCAGACGACGCGCAGGGGCACGCAACGCGACCTGTGGAGAGCGACCGGGCGCGGCATGGGTCGTGCGCACGGGAGGACGGGAGGCGCGGTGCGGGCCCGCACCGCGCCTCCCATCCCGTGGTGGGTGCGCTGGGTCAGACGCCCGCGGTCGAGCGGATCCAGCTGGCGGACTGGGTGAGGACGGCGTAGTTCGAGCCGGCGTGGGTGTTCGCGCCGGGGTCGGCCACGTCGCCGGTCGAGCAGACGCCGACGACCTTGCCGTTCACGACGAGCGCGCCGCCGGAGTCGCCGTGGTTGGAGGCGCCGGTCACACCCGTGACGTGCTGCGCGCGTCCGCCGTACGCGTCCGTCGAGCTGCCGGTGAGGTTCACGGTCGCCTGGTAGAGCCCGGTCGTCGGCACGCTGTTCGCACGGTTGCCGTAGCCGAGGATCGTGCCGGTGCCGGAGCTCTTCGTGGTGTACGCGAGGTCGAGCTGGGCGTACGAGGAGAGGGTCTTCGGCGTGCTGAGGTGCACGAGCGCGATGTCCCCGGACGGCGCGGAGTAGAGCCGGTCCGCCGCGGTCGCCGCGCCCCGGTTCGTCGTGCTGTTCGAGTGGTAGACGTTCATCGCCGTGGTGCCGTCGACGCAGTGCTCGGCGGTGAGCACCCACGAGGCGTTGAGCTGTTCGCCGGTGCACCCGTACGTGCCGGTGCCGCCCTGCTGGAAGACGAGCTGCACCTCCCACGGGGTGCTCGGTGCCTGCTCGCCGCCGATGACCTGCGGTGAGACGGTGGCGGCGCTCGCCGCGGTCGCGCCGAGGCCACCGCCGAGCAGGGTCATGGCCGCGGCTGCTGCGAGGGCGAGGCCTCTGAGGTTCGTTCGCTGCTTCATGGCCCGATCGTGCTCGCCCCCTGTTCGGGGGTCAAGTCCGCGTTGCAGGGGACAACAATGTCACCCTGTGGACAACTCCGTCAGCGTCGGTGGGGTGTCCTAGCGTCGTCGACATGACAGGGGACCAGGCCACGACGGGTCGTGGGCGACGCCGGGCCGGAGCGGTCGTGTGGCCGATCGTGGTCGCGACTGCGCCGACCGCTGCCTTCCAGCTGCCGAACCTCGTCGTGGCTCCAGGGGTGAAGGTCTCGCTCGTCGTGTTCGGGCTGGTCGTGCTCGCTGCCGCGGTGGTCGTGCAGGTCGTCCGCGCCCGACGGGCCGAGGCGTCGGTCACGGCTGCGGCGGCGGTGGCGCGGTCGACCGAGCTCGAGCAGGGGACGGCCGTCCGGTACGCGTTCGGGCAGCTCGCCACGCGGCTCGCCCGGTTCGCCGAGCTGCATCGGCGGGACCGCCGGCAGGAGTTGCCGGCGTTCGCGGACCGGGTCGCCGTGGCGCTCGCGTTCTACCTGCTCCCCGGCGTGCCCGACGTCCGTGCGAACGTCTACCAGCTGTCGGAGGACCTGCGGGGCCTCGAACCGATCGGGCACGGGGGTGCGGAGGACACCGCCGGCGTGTTCCGGGCGGGGACCCCGTACGGCGACCGGAACCTCGACTGGGTGTTGGTCGGCGGCGGTCCGCGGGTGGTCGGCGACCGTGCCACCGACGTCGACGCCGACGAGGACCTGCCGGGGTTCGAACCCCGCTACCGCTCGTACGTCTCGGTCGTGATCCGGTCGGAGGAGTACTCGTTCGGCATGCTCACCGTGGACTCGCCGGCGCCGGACGCGTTCACCGACCTCGACGCCAAGTATGTCGCGCTGATGGCCTCGTTCATGGCCATCGCGTTCTCGCTCGCGACCCCGTTCCCGGACCGCGACCGCAACCGCAGGAAAGGCCCGTGATGCGCACACGATTTGTCGGACGCTCGACGTACCATCCCCACATGACCATCGTGACCCCCGAACCGAAGCCCTTCGGTCGGTCCCGGGTGTACACCCCGAACTGGACCGACGACACGACCGACGCCGACTACGAAGACCTCGAGGTCATCGCCGCCAACATCGAGCGGGAGCGGGTCGCTGCCCGCCGCCGTTTCGAGGCACGCCTCGCCGCTGCGCTCGCCCGCTGAACCAGCCCCGCGGCGCCGACGACCGGAGCGCTGCGTCCACCCGACCCGGGCGGACGCAGCGCTTCGTCACTCCGCGCTGACGTCGATCAGCACCTTGCCGACGGTGTCCTGCTCGACGGCGTCGTGCGCTGCCGCGGTGTCCTCCAGGGCGAACCGCACGAGCGGCAGGCCCGCGTCCTCGCCGACGGGGAGCACGCCGTCGCGCAGCGCCGCGGTGACGTCCTCGGCCGCTGCCGCGAGGGCTTCGTCGCCGATCGTGTACAGCAGCAGGAACTGGTAGCGGGCGTTGACGCTCATGTTCGGGCGGATCGGCAGGGTGGCCTCGTCGCCCCCGTTGTTCGCGTAGATCGACACGACGCCGTGGTTCGCCAGGACCTCGGCGACGAGCCCGGCGTTCTGCGGGATCGAGACCTCGACGACGATGTCCACACCGTCGGGGGCGATCTCGCGGATCCGCGCGCCGGCGTCCTCGTCGCGGTAGTTCACCGTGTGGTGCGCCCCGGCGGCGGTGGCGAGCGCGGCCTTCGCGTCCGAGCTGATGGTGGTGAGCACGGTCGCGCCGGCCCAGCGTGCGAGCTGGATCGCCGCGTGTCCGACGGCTCCTGCACCGCCGGCGACGAGCACCGTCTTGCCGTCGAGGGCACCCGGAGCGAGCCGGTCCGGACCGTGCTCGTGCGTCGTGAGGGCACGGTGCGCGGTCATCGCCGGGACCCCGAGTGAGGCACCGACGTCGAAGCTCGTGCCCTCCGGCAGCGGGACGGCACGGGCAGCGGGCACGACGGTGTACTCCTGGGCGGTGCCGGTCGGGCGACTCGCAGCCGCCATGTACAGCCAGACGTGGTCGCCGACGGACAGTCCGTCGACACCCTCGCCGACCGCGTCCACGACTCCGGCGCCGTCCTGGTTCGGCGTAATCTCGGGGAACGGCAAGCCGTCGCCGTACGTGCCGCCGGCGCGGGCCTTCCAGTCGGTCGGGTTGACACCAGAGACGACGACACGGACACGCACCTCGCCGGGACCGGGATCCGGGAGCGGACGCTCCTCGAGGGTCAGGACGGACGAGTCACCGGGCTTCGAGTAGACGACTGATCGCATGTCCCCAGGCAACCACGGCGGTCGCGTGGGGATTCCGGGTGCGCTCAGCGAGGCCGGGTGTCGTACTGCTCGCGGGAGACCGCGACGTCGTCCATGTGTGAGGTCGCCCAGTCCTCGAGCGGCTTCAGCACCTCGCGCAGCGACCGGCCGCGATCGGTCAGCTCGTACTCGACGTGCGGCGGGATCTTGGGGAAGACCGTGCGGGTGACGAGTCCGTCGCGCTCGAGCGCCCGGAGCGTCTGCGTGAGCATCTTCTGCGAGACGCCCTGCACGCGGGTGGCGATCGCCGAGTAGCGTGCCGGACCGTCGGCGAGGGTGCCGATCGTCAGGACGCTCCACCGGTCGCCGATGCGGTCGAGCAGCTGTCGCGAGGGACACTCGGCGGCGTAGGGGCTGTACTCGAGTGCTGACACGACGACCTCCGTTACGCACCGTGAGGTGCCTACTTACTCAAAGAGAGTAACGCTTGTACGGTGAGTGTCAACGTTCCACGAAAGGACTGCTCCATGACCAGCATCGTCGTCTTCGGTGGCACCGGCTACGCCGGCTCCGCCATCACCCGCGAGGCCCTCTCCCGCGGCATCGCCGTCACCGCCGTCGCCCGTGACACCTCGAAGCTCGAGCCGGCCGAGGGGCTCACCCTCGCGCAGGGTGACGCCTTCGACACCGACTTCGTCGCCGAGGTCACGAAGGGCGCCGACGTCATCGTCGTCGCACTCCACGCCGTGCAGGCCGACGGCAGTGAGCTCAAGGACAAGTTCCAGCCGTTCGTCGACGCCGCCGCTGCAGCCGGTGCGCGCCTCGGCATCGTCGGGGGTGCCGGTTCACTGCTCGTCGCCGAGGGAGGCCCGGCGCTGTACGACACGGCTGAGTTCCCCGACGCGTTCAAGGGCGAGGCGAAGAGCCACGGCCAGGTCCTCGAGGCCCTCCGCGCGTCGGACACCGAGGTCGACTGGTTCTACGTGAGCCCGGCCGCTGCCTTCGGTGGCTACAACCCCGGCGAGCGTCGTGGCACCTACCGCACCACCGACGACGTCCTGCTCACCGACGCCGACGGCAACTCGGACATCTCCGGCGAGGACTTCGCGATCGCCTTCGTCGACGAGATCGCTTCGCCGGCACACCACCAGGCGCGCTTCGGGGTCGCGTACTAGGCGGTTCGGTTCGCTTCCGCACAACCAAAGTCACCCGGAACCGCGCCGCCGCGCGGTTCCGGGTGACTGTGCTTGTGCGGCGCGCGGCGCCACGCGGCGGCGCGGGGGCGGTGTGCGTGCGGGCGCGCAGCGCGCGTTCGGTGCGGAACCACGAAACCGACATGGAACCAGGCGGCCCGCCTGGTTCCACGTCGGTTTCGTGGTTCGACGCCACGCGGCGGCGCGAAGGCGCGGCGGCGGTGCGGCGGGGGCGCGGCGGCAGCGCGCGGGCGGGGCGACGCGCCCGCGCAGCCGACGGCAGCAGCGAGCGCGCGCGCCCAGCGCGACCACGCGTCGGACGGGAGGCGCGGCGCCCGCCCGCACCGCGCCTCCCGTCCGACGCGTCAGCGGTGCCCGACGATCGACGGCACCGGCATGTGGTGCCGCATCCGCACCGCCAGGTGAAGCCCGCCGCGGCGGGCGAGCACCAGCCCGACGACGGCCGCTGCCGCGGCCGGCACGCCTCCGGCGACGACCATCCCGACGTGGGCACCGAAGTGGTCGACCACCTGGCCCATGAGGGGGCCGCCGATCGCCTGCCCTCCGAGCAGCACGAGGACGTAGAGCGACATCACCCGGCCTCGGATCGCGACGTTCGAGGACAGCTGCACGAGCGAGTTCGACGCGGTCTGGAAGAGCAGCTGCGACATCCCGACGGCGACGAGCGCGACGGTGAACGGCGCGATGACCGGGATCGAGCCGGAGACCACGAGCAGGATCCCCGTCCAGAACACCCCGCCGACGATGGTGCGGAGCCGGACGGTGGCGCGTCGCGTCGAGAGCAGTGCGCCGGCCAGGGCGCCGATCGCGACCGCGGAGTTGAACACGCCGTAGCCACCAGCGCCGACGTCGTACACCTCGGACGCGAACGCCGACAGCAGCACCGGCATCGTGAGCGCGAACACCGAGAAGAACGCCACGAGGATGACCGGCACGATGATGGTCGGCTTCCGGACGGCGTAGCGGAGGCCCTCGACGAGCTGCCCCTTCCCGCGTGGTGCCGGGGGTGTGCGGTGGAGCTCCGACACCTTCAGGAACCCGAGCGTCACCACCACGGCGACGCAGGCGATCGCGTTGACGCCGAACGACCAGCCGGCGCCGACCGCGACGAGGAGCGCTCCGGAGAGGGCCGGGCCGATCATGCCGCCGAGCTGGAAGACCGACGAGTTCACGCTGATGGCGTTGCGCAGGTGCTCGTGGCCGACGATCTCGGTGACGAACACCTGGCGCGCGGGGTTGTCGATGACGGTGACCATGCCGACGACGAACGCGATCGCCCAGATGTGCCACGCCTGCACCACCCCGGACAGCGTCAGGACGGCGAGCAGGGCCGACAACACGGCGAACGAGCCCTGCGTGATCATCATCAGGGCGCGCTTGGAGAACCGGTCGACGAGCACTCCGCCGAGGAGCCCGAACAGCAGCATCGGCGCGAACTGGCACGCGACCGTGATGCCGACCTGCGCGACCGACCCGGTGAGCTGCAGGACGAGCCAGTCCTGCGCGATGCGCTGCATCCAGCCGGCGGTCATCGCGACGAGGTTCGTGGCGGTGAAGAGCCGGAAGTTCGGCACCGACAGGGCGATGAGGGTGTGGCGCCACGGCGGCCTGGTGGCCTGGATCGGCAGCGGTTCGGTGGGCGGGGGGAGGGTCGTCGATGACGCACTCACGAGTGGGGGTCTCCGGAGGTCGAGGTGGAGCAGGCGGGACTGTACCCACTCGAAACTAACTGCGCACGGCCCATTCGATACCCCTATGGTGGCTATCACTCCATTGCGAAGTCGAATGGGGTCGTCACGACGAAGGGTGTCCGGTGCTGGATCCGGTTCTGCTGCAGACGTTCCTCGCGGTCGCCGAGACCGGGAGCTTCACCCAGGCCGGCGCCCGGCTCGGCATCAGCCAGCCCACGGTGTCGCAGCACGTGCGGCGGCTCGAGACGGCCGTCTCCCGGACCCTCGTCGCGCGGGACACCCGGGGCGTGGCGCTCACCGACAACGGGGACGCGATGGCCGGGTTCGCGCGGACGATCCTCGCGGCGCACGCCACCGCCGACGCGTACTTCTCAGGAGCGGCAACCCGCGGGCGGCTCCGGTTCGGGGCGGCGGACGACCTCGCGATCACGCAGCTGCCCCGGATCCTGCGAGACTTCCGACGGCTGCACCCGCAGGTGAACCTCGAGCTGACGGTGAACCAGTCGTCACCACTGCTCCGCCGGGTGCACGCGGGGCAGCTCGACCTCGTGTTCATCAAGCAGACCGCGGGGGAGTCCGCCGAGGGCACCCGCGTCGCGACCGACCAGATGGTCTGGATGGCGCAGGACGGCATCGCGCTGGAGCCGGGGGAGCCCGTGCCGCTCATCGCGTACCAGGCGCCGAGCATCAGTCGACAGATGGCGATCGACGCCCTCGAGTCCGCCGGTCGCACGTGGCGGATCACCTGCAACACGCGCGACGTGAACGGGGTGCTCGCGGCCGTCCGGGCGGGGATCGGGGTCGCGGTGTTCCCGCACTCGCTCATCCCGGCGGACCTCGTGAAGGTGTCGCAGCGGTTGGCGTTGCCGGACCTCCCGGCGGTCGACTACGTGCTCATCGCGAACCCGACGGTGCAGCGGGAACCGATCGACGCCCTGACGAACGCGATCCTGTCGCGCGGAGTGGTCCGCGCGGTGTGAGGGGCGGCCGTGGTCGTTTCGTGAGCAGGAATGGTCGGGTCGGTGGCGCGCACCCGACCATTTCTGCTCACGAAGTGCGCGGGGGCGCGGGGGCGCGGGGCGCGGGGCGCGCGCAGTGCGGCGCGCTACGGCGCGAGCGTCGGGACCGTCCCCGTCCCGGTGAGGTCCGGCAGGGTCACGCCGACGAGCGGCAGCACCGCCGCGGCCACGGCCCACAGCAGCACGAGCACCCCGACCCCGCCGAGCACGGCACCGAGAAGCGCGAGCGGCCGCTGCCACGTCGCCTCGGGCCGCCGCAGCGTCACGATCGAGAGCAGGAGCGCGAGCACGCTGAGCACCAGCCCGACACCGTGCACCGTCGCGGGGGCGGTGAACCACCACGCGCCGAGTCCGAGCGTGGCGAGTCCGGCGAGGGCGCCGAGGACGGCCCCGGGAGTCGTCCCCACCCGCTGCGTCGTCCCGGCTGCCTGGAGGCGCGGCCCGCCCCCGCCACGCACCGTCGCGGCAGCCGGGGTGGTCGCGTCCACCGCCGGGGGCGCGTCGGTCGCGGTCCTCGCGGTCGGCTTCCTCGTGCGCGACGGCCGGGCGGGCCTCGCGGCCTTCGTGGCCTTCGTGCCCTTCGAGGGCTTCGTGCCCTTCGGCGTTCGTGGGCTCGTCGACCGGCCGCGTCCCGTGTCCGAGCCGCGGGTCGGCAGGTCGATCAGGGGGAGTGCTTCGGTCGGCGGCAGTGCATCCGCACGGGGAGCCGGTGTCGATCCCGGGCCCCCGGGCGCTGGCGGAGCGATGACGGCGTCGAAGGCCGGCGCCGCAGCCGGCGCGGCGGTCGCCGGAGCCGCGACGGCCGGAGCGGCGGGGCGCTGGTGAGCGAACCGGGCGGGGGTGCGGTACCCGATCGGTCCCGACGGAGCCGGTTCCGACCCCTCGACGACGACGTGCTCGAGGCCCGGCACGGAGAACCGGGGCTGACCGACGACGGGGACGCTGGGGCCCGCCGGGACGGCCGGCGCGGCGGGAGCGGGTGCGGCCCCAGGCGTGACGGCCGCGGCACCGACGGCACCGACGGCGTCGATCGGCGAGACCGGGGCGGGGCCGACCGAGGCCGTGTCGAACGGGACCGTGTGCACCGCGGGCGAGGTCGGGGCCGGGGGCAGGAGGTGCTCCTCCGGCGGGAAGTCGGGCACCACGATGTCGTCGTCGACGAGTGCCGGTGTGGCGGGCGGTGCGGGGAGCGTGCTGCCGGGGCCGGCCGTCTCCGGAGCGGGGGCGGGTGCGACGGGGGCGCGTCGCGCCTCCAGGCCGTCTGCCGCGCCCTCGGGGGGAGCCGTGACCCAGTCGGGGACGGCGCGACGCGGCCGGTCCTCGTCCGGCATGCGATGCGATGCCACTGCGGTGCTCCCTCCGTAGGCTGATCCATCGTCAGTTCTAACGGCAACCCGTGCGGCTGGCGCAGCCCCAGTTCCGGGGTCGCCGGTACGGTCGGGGCATGACCGGAATCGAACACCGTCCACTCGGGCCGTCGGGGCTCGTCGTCTCCACCGTCGGCATCGGCTGCAACAACTTCGGCCGACCCGGCACGCTGACCGAGACGCAGGAGGGCACGGACGCCGTCGTCCACGCGGCCCTCGACGCCGGCATCACCCTGTTCGACACCGCGGACGTCTACGGCGGCCGGCGCGGGCTGTCCGAGGAGCTCCTCGGCAGGTCCATCGCGGGACGTCGCGACGAGATCGTCCTCGCCACGAAGTTCGGCATGGACATGCAGGGGGTGAACGGGCCGGACTGGGGCGTGCGGGGCTCCCGGCGGTACGTGCGGCTGGCGGTCGAGTCGTCGCTCAAGCGCCTCGGGACGGACTGGATCGACCTCTACCAGATGCACGGCCCGGACGACGTGACCTCGATCGAGGAGACGCTGTCCGTGCTCGACGACCTCGTCCGCGAGGGCAAGATCCGCTACATCGGCCACTCGAACTTCGCGGGCTGGCAGATCGCCGAGGCCGAGCTCACCGCCTCCATCGCCGGCACCACGGCGTTCGTGTCCGCGCAGAACGAGTACAGCCCGCTCGCCCGGGGCGTCGAGGACGAGGTGCTGCCGGCCGTCCGGGCGTACGCGCTCGGGTTCCTGCCGTACTTCCCGCTCTACAACGGCCTGCTGACGGGCAAGTACACGAAGGCCGGCGGCCCCTCGGACGGGCGGCTCACCACGGCGAAGCCGCAGCTGCTGCAGGACGCGCCGTGGGAGATCCTCGAGGAGTTCCAGCGGTTCTGCGACGAGCGCGGCGTCACGATGCTGCAGGCGACCTTCGCGTGGTTGCTGGCGCAGCCCGGGCTGTCGAGCGTCATCGCGGGAGCGACGAAGCCGGAGCAGATCCGGCAGAACGCCGAGGCCGGGACGGCGTGGGAGCCGTCCGAGGACGACCTCGCCGAGATGACGCTGGTCTTCGACGGCGCCTGAGCCGGCGGCGCGCCGGCGCGCCGCCGACGCCGAGTCTCGGCTCGGCGGACAGTTTCGTGGCCGACCGGCCGCGGAACTGTCCGTGGGGCCGAGTCTCGCCTCGCAGCTGCGGGCGGGCGGGCGGGCGGGCGGGTGCGGGACGGGAGGCGCGGTGCCAGGCCGACCCGCGCCTCCCGTCCCGCAGGGGTCGCGACCTACATGTCGCGGTACCGCTCCGCGGACGCGAGCGCCTCGCGCAGCTCCGCCGCGGTCAGCCGCGGGCCGTACCCGGGGGTGTCGCGCTGGATGCGCCAGCCCTCGGCGAGGGGCCCGGCGTCCACGACGTCGAACCCGAACTGGTCGATGAGGTCCGACACGACCCGCTTGGCGTCGGCGTCGTCCCCGGCCACCACGAGCGCACGACGGTCCGGGGTGCCCGCGGCGGAGGCGTGGCCGGTGAGGTCCGCGGCGCCGATGTGGTTGAACGCCTTCACGACCCGGGCGCCGCGGAGGTAGTCCTGCAGGAGCTCCGCGGTCGTGGTGCTCTCGGAGTCGAGCGCCTCGATGTGGCCGTCGCGCTGCGGGTAGTAGTTGTTCGTGTCGATCACGACCTTGCCCTCGAGGGGGCCGACCGGGATGGTCTCGATCGCGGCGAGCGGGGTCGTGACGACGACGATCTCGCCAGCGGCGGCCGCCTCGTCGCGGGTCGCGGCACGGGCGCCCTCGCCGAGCTCCGCGACCAGGTCCGCCAGGGTCTCGGGGCCGCGGGAGTTCGCGATCACCACCTCGTGTCCGTTCCGCACCGCCAGCCGTGCGAGCTGGGATCCGATGTTGCCTGCGCCGATGATGCCGATTGTCGTCATGGTGTCCGAGCAACGCCCGACCCCGACCCGCCCATTCCCGGACGCGTCCCGCGCCCGCGCCGAGGGTGCATGATGGCGGCATGGACCACGAGTTCCGCGACGAAGCCGACCAGGACCGCTACGCGATGTACGTCGGCGGCGAACTCGTGAGCGTCCTCGACTACCGCGAGAACGGCGACGCGATCGCGTTCCCGCACACGTACACGGTGCCGAAGCACCGCGGGCACGGGTACGCCGCCGAACTCGTCGACTTCGCGGTCGCCGACGTCGAGGCGAACTCCACCCGGCGCATCGTCCCGATGTGCTGGTTCGTCGGCAAGTGGTTCGACGAACACCCCGAGAAGGCAGACCTGCTCAGCCGTGGCGCTGCGGACTGAGCCGAACCGGAAGGCCCCGCCCATGCCGACGATCACCCCGTTCCTCTGGTACGACGACCAGGCCGAGCAGGCGGCGGAGCACTACGTGTCGCTCTTCCCCGACAGCAGCATCGACAGCGTGAGCAAGACCCCGGACGGGCAGACCCTCGTCGTCGAGTTCACGCTCCTCGGCAAGCCCTATCGTGCGATGAACGGCGGTCCGGGGCACGAGCACACCGACGCGGTCTCGTTCCAGGTGGACGTCGACGACCAGGAGGAGCTCGACCGTATCTGGGACGCCCTGCTCGCCGACGGTGGCCGTCCGAGCCGGTGCGGGTGGCTCTTCGACCGCTGGGGTGTGGCGTGGCAGGTCACCCCGTCGATGATGGGCGACCTGATGACCGGCTCGGGCGACCCCGAGGCCAACGCCCGCGTCTTCGAGGCCATGATGCAGATGGTCAAGCTGGACATCCCCGCCCTGCGGGCCGCCGCGGCGGGTCACTGAGCCGGCGCGATCCGTACCCGCCGGTATGGTGGCGGGACCGAACACCGCCGGCAGGTCCCGGCGCAGACAGGCTGGAGTCCGTCCGATGAGCGAACCGAGGCCCGATGTCCGCAACAGCGACATCGGACGCGCGTACACGGAACTCGCCCGCATCACCCGCCGCGCGAGCATCCGGGCACGCGGCTCGGAGGCGATCCTCAGCGTCGTCGACCAGTCCCTCGTCGACTTCGTCGTCCAGCACGAGGGCTGCATGGCGATCGACATCGCCCGGTACCTGCGGCTGAACCGCTCCACGATCTCGCGGCAGCTGTCCGGGCTGCTGGCGGCCGGGCTCATCCGGACGGTCGACGGCGGGACCGGCAACGCCAAGCCCCTCGT
The DNA here is from genome assembly GCF_059492135.1 of Curtobacterium sp. Curtsp22. NCBI lineage: Bacteria > Bacillati > Actinomycetota > Actinomycetes > Micrococcales > Microbacteriaceae > Curtobacterium > Curtobacterium sp. Curtsp22. The sequence continues at coordinate 99,951 of NZ_CP168519.1, forward strand.
GGCCACCGATGCCGGCCGTGCCGCACTCGAACGCTCCGTGCAGCTGCACCGCGACGCGCTCGACGAACGGCTCGCGAGCTGGTCGGACGACGACATCGCGCTCCTCGCCGGGCTCCTCGAACGGCTCGGCGCCGCGGACGAGGCGGGGCTGCCGATGCCCGGACGCACGACGCCGTGACGACCTCGTTCGTCCTGCTCTCGGACACCCACCTGCCGAAGCGGGCGAAGGACCTGCCCGCCGGGCTCTGGGCGGACATTGACGCCGCGGACCTCGTGGTGCACGCCGGTGACTGGGTGGACCTCGCGACGCTCGACGCCGTCCAGGCCCGGTCGGCGCGGTTCGAGGGCGTCCGCGGCAACAACGACGGCCCCGAGTTCGACGACCGCCTGCCGCTCGAGGCGCGCTTCGCCGTCGAGGACCTGCGCGTCGCCCTGGTGCACGAGACCGGTGCCGCGACGGGCCGTGAGCGTCGCATGACGGCCGCGTACCCGGACGTCGACGTGCTCGTCTTCGGCCACTCGCACATCCCGTGGGACACGGTCGCGCCGTCGGGGCTGCGGCTGCTCAACCCGGGTTCGCCGACGGACCGGCGCCGCCAGCCGGACCACACGTGGATGCGCGGTGCGGTCGACGGCCGCGACCTGTCGGTCGAGCTGGTGCGGCTGCCTCCCGCCACCCGCTGACGGCCTGGAGGCGCGGGTCGGCCCCGCACCGCGCCTCCCGTCCGCGACGCCCCGCGTCCCTGGCCGCGCCGCTGCCCGCCCCGCCCGACGCGTCCGCGCGGCCCGCCCGACGCGTCCGCGCGCCGCGCCCGACCCGTCGGCCCGTCCGCGCGCCTCGCCCGCCCCCGCCCGCGAAAGCGAGAGGGTGCCGTCGAATCGTGACGGCACCCGGTCGCTTCCGCGCCAGGGACCGCGGCGCTCAGCGGGAGCGTGTCGTTCCGGCGGCACACTCCGGGTCCGCCACCGCGGTCGGCATCCGGAAGAACGCGAGCTCCCACGCCGTCGACGCGCGGAACGCGCGCGTCATCGCGCCGCGCTCGGCCGGCGTCGCCGCCGCGGCGAGCCGCTCGACCCGGGCGGTCGCGTCCGCGGAGGCCTCGGCGAACCCCGGGTCGCCGTACGCGCCGATCCAGTCCGCGAACGGGTGGTCCGACCCGACCGTGCCGATCTGCGTCCCGACCCACGCGTACACGCGGAAGCACGGCAGCACCGCCGCGGCGAGGACCCCGACGGACCCGGAGTCGGCGGCGGCGTGCAGGTGGGCGAGGTAGCCGACGCAGACGGGGTGGACGGGGTCCTCGGCGTGCGTGCCGGCGAGGCGTCGGTGGTGCAGGTCGCGGGCCTCGTCGGCGCAGCCCTGGGCCGATGCCTGCCAGAACGCGGCCTCGGCCCCGGTCGTCCACGAGCCGAGCAGCGCCAGGTGCCGCTCGTACGCGCGGAGGTAGTGGACGTCCTGCGCCAGGTACGCGGCGAACACCTCGGGGTCGAGCGTCCCGGCGCGCATCCCGGCGAGGAAGTCGCACGCGATCGTCTCGTGCAGGACCTCGGCGACGTCGTCCCACCAGCGGTCGGTCCACCTCGGCTCCGGCCGCTCCGCACGCACGAGCGCGCCGTGGTCGACCGGACCGTTCCCGGTGCCGACGTGCAGGGCGTCGGCGCCGCGGAGGGCCGCGGTCAGCCAGCGCTTCGCCGTGCCGACGGCCAGTTCCCAGTCGCCGTCGCGGGCCGCGAGGGTCGCGATCGCACTCGACAGCGAGCACCCGGTGCCGTGCGTGTTCGTGGTCCGGACGCGTGGCGCGCTGAACGTCCGGAGCACCCCGTCGGGCCCGACGAGCACGTCGTCCGAGGTGTCGCCGTCGTCGTGGCCGCCCTTCGCGAGCACGAGCACGTCCCAGGTGCGGGCGATGGCGAGCGCCTGGTCCTCCGCGCTGTCCGGGGCCCGTCCGTGCAGGGTGGCCAGCTCGGCGAGCACCGCGAGTTCCGCCCGGTTCGGCGTCACGAGGTCGGCGAGCCCGAGCAGCGTCGTCATCGCCCGTGAGGCGTCCTCGTCGAGCAACCGGTCCCCGCTCGTCGCGACCATCACGGGGTCGACCACCACGACGGGTGGGCGGTGCTCGCGGAGCCACTCGGTCACGACCCGCACGACCTCGGCGGTGCCGAGCATCCCGACCTTCACGGCGTCGACCACGACGTCGTCCGAGACCGCGTCGAGCTGTTCGCGCAGGAAGGCGACGTCCGGCACGTGCACCGAGCGCACCCCGTGCGTGTTCTGCGCGACGAGCGCGGTCACGACGCCCATGCCGTAGCCGTCGTGCGCCGCGATGGCCTTGAGGTCCGCCTGCATCCCCGCCCCACCCGTCGGGTCGGTCCCGGCGATGCTCAGGACGCGCGGGATGCTCATGCGTCCACCCCGTGGTGTTTCGCGTCTGACGGGAGGCGCGGGTCGCCCCCGGCACGTCGGCCGTCGGTACCGGACCAGGCCGCGACGAGTGCGGCGGCGGCGGACCCGGGGTCGGCAGCCGCGCAGATGCCCGACACGACCGCCACACCCGCGGCACCGGCTGCCCGGAGCGGCAGGACGTCGTCGAGCGTCACCCCGCCGATCGCCACGCACGGCACGTCCGTCGCGCGTGCGAGCCGGCCGAACCCGTCGTGGCCCAGGGCCGGCGGGTGGTCCGCCTTCGTCGCGGTCGGGTGCACCACGCCGACCCCGAGCAGGTCGACCGTGTCGCGGGGGAGTGCGGCGACGGCAGCGAGGTGCTCCGGGGTGTTCGCGGTCAGCCCGACGTGCGCGTCCGGTCCGAGCAGAGCGCGGGCAGCGGTGACGGGGACGTCGGATTGACCGAGGTGCACGCCCGCGACCCGGTGCCCGGCGTGCCGCGCGGCCAGGGCGACGTCCAACCGGTCGTCGACCACCACGGTCGCGCGGTCGCCCACGGCGTCGCCCACCGCGGCGGTCAGCGCCAGCAGGTCACGGGCCGAGGCGTCCTTGTCGCGCACCTGCACGATCCGCACCCCGCCGTGCACCGCGGCACGGACGACCCCGAGCACGCCGATGCCGTGCCGGTCCGACAGCGCCGGGTCGGTCACGAGGTACACGCCGAACCCACCGGCGCTCACGCCGACACCGCCGGGGACTCCACGGTGATGCGCGCCGTGCGCACGACCTCGTCCGGCGAGAGCGTCGCCAGCCGGTCGAGGAACAGCGGCTGGAACGTGCCCGGTCCGCCGGCCTCGCGCGCGGCGAGCTCGGCCGCGATCGTGTGCACCGCGGTCGCGGCGACGGCGGCCGCGCCTGGGTGCTCGGGGGAGACGGCGGTGAACGCGGCGACGACGGCACCGAGCGCGCACCCACCGCCGGTGATCCGCGTGAGCAGCGCCGTGCCGTTCGCGACCCGCACCACGCCGATGCCGGGCGCGACCAGCAGGTCGACCGGACCCGACACGGCCACCGCGGCCACGCGCCTGGCGGCCACTGCGTCGACCGCAGCGGCTCGCGCGTCGTCGGTGCCGACCGTGCTGTCGACGCCACGACCACCGGCCGAGGCACCGAGCACCGCGAGCACCTCTGAGGCGTTGCCCCGCAGCACCGTCGGACCGAGCGCCAGCAGGTTCCGGGCGAGGGCCGTCCGCACCGGCAGGGAGCCGACGGCGACCGGGTCGAGCACCCAGGGCGTGCCGGCGTCGACCGCCGCCGAGGCGGCTTCGAGCGACGCGGCCCGGGGTTCGGCGTGCGGCGTGCCGGTGTTCACCAGCAGGGCGTCGGCGACCCGGGCGAACGGCCCAGCCTCGGTGACGACGTCGACCATCGCGGCCGAGGCGCCGAGCGCGAGCAGCACGTTCGCGGTGACGTTCTGCACCACGGTGTTCGTGATGCAGTGCACCAGGGGACTCCGGGCGCGGACGGCCTCGAGGAGTTCGGCGGTCCGACGGGCCCAGTCGGGGGCGGGCGCAGCAGTGTGCATGGACGATCCCTTCGCGAGTACGAGCTCGAGCAGGTTCGACGGGTGTGATCTCAGCCGCTGGTTGCGGCACCCCGTGTCTCGACCGACACCGTACACGAGCGGCTCCGACGTCTCCGGTCACATGACGGGTCCCGTGTGACAGGGTTGACGGGTGCCAGACACCACGCATCCCGGGCCGCCTCCCGGCCCCCGCGATCCCGGCGACGCCTGGGCGGTCGGCCCCGACGGCACCAAGGCCTGGGGGCGGTTCGGCGCGGCCGGACTCCTCGTCGACGACGGCTCCGGGCGCGTGCTCCTGCAGCACCGCGTCGAGTGGAGCCACCACGGCGGCACCTGGGGGATCCCGGGCGGAGCCCGCCACCTCGGCGAGGACGCCGTGACCGGGGCGCTCCGGGAGTCGGCGGAGGAAGCCGGCGTACCCGAGGACGGCGTGGACCTCCGGCACACCGCCGTGCTGGACCTCGGGTTCTGGACGTACACGACGGTGGTGGGGCGCGCCTCCAGGGCCTTCGAACCGGTGATCGCGGACCGCGAGAGCCTCGAACTGGCCTGGGTGCCCGTCGGCGACGTCGAGGACCTGCCCCTGCACCCCGGGTTCGGGGCGTCGTGGCCGGCGCTGCGGGCACGGATCGAGACGACACCGCACGTCGTGGTGGACGCGGCGAACGTGGTCGGCAGTGTGCCGGACGGGTGGTGGAAGGACCGCGCGGGGGCTGCGTCGCGGCTGCTCGGGTCGGTGGGGGCGCTCGCCGCGGCGGGTGTGTCGGCCGAGGTGCTCGCGCTGCCGTTCGACCGGTGGTGGCCGCGGTGGACCGTGGTGCTCGAGGGTGCGGCGCGGGACGCCGTGGGCGCGGACGAGCCGGTGTCCGTCGTGCGCGCGCCGGGGCCGGGCGACGACGCGATCGTCGAGGCTGCCCGGGCCGCGGTGGACGCCGGGCACACGCCGGTCGTCGTGGTGACCGCCGACCGCGAGCTCCGGGCCCGTGTCGAGGAGCTCGGCGCCGCGGTGCACGGGCCGGGCTGGCTGCGCGACCAGTTCTGACCGCGCGGTTCCAGCTACGCGGGGATGTGCTTCCGCGACGACACGAGGATCGCCACCCACGACAGCACCCCGAGCCCGACGACCACCCACAGGATCGTCGGCACCGCCACGACGTTCGCCACCGCGGCGATGACCGCCGGCGCCAGGAACCCGGCGTACGCCGCCGCGTAGAACACCCCGGTGAGTCCGGCCAGGTCGCGTGTCCCCGCGATCCGCTGGACCTCGAGCAGGCTCGACACGAGCGCCAGTCCGATGCCGAGGCCGATCACGACGTTCGCCACGAGCCCGATCGCGACGGACTGCAGCTGGACCGCCACGACGACCACGGCGATGCCCGCGGTCATGAGCGCCACGGCGGTCAGCAGCCCGCGTGCCGACAGGAGCGAGGTGACCCGCCCGGCGAGGGGCTGCACGGCACTCGACACCCCGAGGGCGACGACGGTGGCGGCGGTGGCGAACACGAGCCCCCATGTTCCGGTCGCCCCGGCGAGCTTCGTCGGCAGGTACCCGTACCCGATCGCGGCGGACCCGAAGATCCACGGCGCGGCGACGAGCACGACACGGGTGAACCGGCGGTGCCCGGCGCTCGGCACGGCGAGCTGCTTCCACCAGGGTCCGGGCAGCCCGCCGGAGCGGCTCGTCTCCGGCGTGCGCCAGACGATCACGGCGAAGGGGACGGCGACGCAGATGTGCACGAGGAAGGGCAGGACCTCCGGGATCGGCCCCCACTGGGCGATGAGCCCGGCGACGAGGGCACCCGACGCCGACCCGAGGGTGAACGCCAGTGACGCCCGGCGTGCACCGGACCCAGCGTCGGCCGAGGGGTCGAAGCGTCCCTGCGAGAGCTCCTTCACCCAGCTGTTGCCGACCGCCATCGCGATCCCGACGGTGACCCCGGAGAACAGGCGTCCGGCCATGAGGAACCCCGCGCCGAGCGGGCCGAACGCCAGCAGCCCGCTGCCGACGACGGCCGAGACGATCCCGGCGAGCATGAGCGGGCGGCGGCCATGCCGGTCGGACAGGGACCCGGCGACGAGGAGCGCCGGCGCGAGCCCGAGCACGTACACGCCGAGGAAGACGTTCACGAGCAGCGACGAGTAGTGCGCGCGCTCCTCGTACATGAGCAGCAGGGGCGAGAACTGGTTCCCGCCCCACGAGCACACGAACACCGCACCCCAGATGGCGACCCACGGCAGGACGCGGGCGTTCGGGACCGCGAGCGAGCCGGTGGTCGGGACGCTGCCGGTGGTGGCGCTCACAGGGCGCCCCGGTGCGACGCGACGTGGGCGCGGAGCACCTCGGCGTAGCGGAGGGCGTCGCCGGCCTCGAGCGCGGCGGCCAGTGCGCGGTGGTCCTCGAGGGACGCCTGCAACTGGGACGGCTGGAGCCGCATCAGGTGGTGCCGCAGCCGCTGCTGCCGGTCGCGCAGGGTCCGGGCGAACATGACGGCGATCGCGTTCCGCGACGCCCCGATGACGGCACCGTGGAACTCCGCGTCGACCTCGATGAACCGGTCGACGTCGCCGGTCGCGACCGCCTGCTCCTGTTCCGCGAGCATCGCCTGGAGGAACGGGGTGACGTCCGCCACGCGCCCGTCGGTGACGACGCGGGTCGCCGCGGTCGACTCGATCGCCTCCCGCATCTCGAGCACGTCCGCCGCCTCGCTCGGGGACATCGGCCGGACGACGGCGCCCTTCCGGGACTCGAGGGTGAGCAGGTCCTCGGCGGCGAGACGCAGGAACGCCTCGTGGACGGGCGTCCGCGACACGCCGATCTCCTGGCAGAGCGCGTTCTCGCTGATCGCCGTGCCGCCGGGCAGGTCGCCGCGGATGATCGCGCGCTTCACGTGGTCGTACGCCCGGTCGGACGCTGCCTGGGCGGTGGTGTTCGTGCTCGGTGTGCTCACGGTCGACGATCCTATCCCCTTGCATGCAACGATGCATGCGGTCGTGTCACGCGCTGTTCACACGTGGACCGCGACATCGGGGTGCACGGGCGGATACGCTGGGCCACCACGTCAACGGAGACGTACAACAGGAGGTTCCGATGGAGCGGATCACCAGGGCCGACGATCGCGTGCACCGCCCGGCAGGGCCGTGGACGCCGACCGTGCACCGGCTGCTCGCCCACCTGCACGAACAGGGGTTCGTCGCAGCACCGGAACCGATCGAGCTCGGGCACACGCTCGAGACCGTCTCGTTCGTCCCCGGCGAAGCGGGGGAGTACCCGTGGACGGCGGACGTCGCGAGCGAGGCCGCCCTCGTCACGACCGCCCGGCTGCTGCGGCACTACCACGACGCCGCCGCCACCTTCACGCGCGACGACGACCGCGACGTCTGGTCCCAGGCGGAGCGGTACCCCGCCGAGACGATCGTGCACGGCGACTTCGCACCGTACAACTGCGTCTACGACGGCATCGCCGCGGTCGGGCTCATCGACTTCGACACCGCGCACCCCGGGCCACGGGTCTGGGACGTGGCCAGTGCCGTGTACCGGTTCGCACCGTTCACCACCGGCGTCGTCGAGGGGTCGACCGCGCCGTCGCTCGACGAACGGCTCGACCGCGCCGCCGAGTTCTGCCGCGCCTACGAGCTGGACGCCCGGTCGCGCGAGGTCCTCGCCGAGACGATCCTCGGCTCCCTCGTCGCGTTGGTCACGACCATGGAGACCGAGGCGGCGGCCGGGAACCCGAAGTTCGTCAGCGACCTGCAGCACGGGCACGCCGACCTCTACCGGGCCGACGTGGCGTACATCGAGCAGCACGCCGACGAGATCACCGCAGCCGTCGCCTGACCGCGGCGGCGATGCTGGTGCCATGACGACCACGCCGGCCCAGCTGCGCGCGATGCGCCTCGCCGCCCAGGGGATCGCCGTGCCCGGGCTCGGACCGACCGCGGTGGTGGAACGCATGCTCGCCGTCCAGGGGCAGGACCTCGGGCAGGTCACCTGGGCCATCGGCGTCCGCGCGCCCGGGTCCACCCGAGACGACGTCCGCGCCGCGTTCGACCGCGGCGAGGTCGTCCGTTCGTGGCCGATGCGCGGCACCCTCCACGCGATGCGCCCCGACGACCTCCGACTGCTGCTCTCCCTCACCGCCGATCGGACGATCCGCTCCATCGCCCGCCGTGCGACCGAGCTCGGCATCGACGACGACGTCCTCCGCACCGCCCGGGACGCCACGGCCGACGCACTGTCCGGCGGTCGGTCGCTCGTGCGCGACGACCTCTTCGACGTCTACCGAGGCGCCGGCATCGACCCGACGCGAGGGCTGGGGTACCACGTGCTGCTCCGCCTCGCGCTCGAGGGGATGGTCGCCTGGGGGCCCACCGCCCGCGTCGGCCAGGGGCTCGTGCTCCTCGACGAGTGGGCACCTGCGGCGGCCGACCTGCCCGACCGCGACGAGGCCCTGCGGCGGGTGTTGATCGGTCACCTGCGCGGGAGGGGCCCGGTGACCGAGGCCGACACCGCCTCGTGGACGAAGTTGCCGCTCGGCGACGTCCGGCGTGCCCGATCAGTGGCCGGCGACGCCGTGGAGGACCTCGGCGACGGACTCCTCGCCCTCGCCGACCGACCCGACCCCGGGGGTGTGCCGACCGGGCACCTCCTGCCCGGGTTCGACGAGTACCTCCTCGGGTACGCCGACCGCTCCGTCCAGCTCGACCCCGTGCACGCCGACCGGGTCGTCCCCGGCGCCAACGGCATGTTCCTGCCGATGGCCGTCGTGCGGGCTCGGGTCGTCGGGACCTGGAGCCGCACCGAGCGCACCCGCGACGTCCGGGTCGCCGTCACGCCCTTCGAGCCGCTCGACGCCGGTGCGGTCCGCGCCCTCGAAGCCGCCGCCGACCGGTACGGATCGTTCCTCGCGGCCCCCGTCACCTTCGCCGCCGCCTGACCATCCTGTCCCGCACGCCGCCCGCGACACCGCACCGGTCGATCGACAGGTGTCTCGTCGCAGACCCGGCGCCGACGCACCGGACCCGACCCGTTCCTCTCCCCACCGGCACGGCCGGTCCGCCGCTGGCGCGTCGCCCCGGAACCGGCGGCGTGGGCCCAGGCAGCACCCAGCAGCCACGCGGCGGACTCCGACGCTCCCTCGGGTAATGTCGCAGGGCCATGACCGACAGCCCGGCCGACGCCACCCCGTACGAAGTCCTCGGCGTCCGAGCGACCGCCGACGACGACGAACTCCGCCGCGCCTACCGCCGCGCCGCCCGCGAGTCCCACCCCGACCTCGGCGGCGACGCCCGCCGCTTCCGCCAGGTCCAGATCGCCTGGGAACGCATCGGCACCCCCGCCGCACGCCGCGCCTACGACGCGGGATCCCAGCGCGGCAGCCAGCAGAGCGCGTCCGGCCCGTCCGGTTCCTCCGCCTGGAGGAGCGACACCGGCCGCGACGCCTACGCACCCCCGGCAGCGCGTCGCGATGCACGTCCGCGGGCCCGGTCCCACGGACACCCCGGCGGGCGATCGCGCGAGGTCTTCCTGCAGGCCGAGCGCGAGTGGGTCGGCCTCGGGGACCCCATCGAGGACCCCTACGACCCCACGCTCATCCGCTCCGCTCCCCGGCACATCCGACGGCTGCTGGCCGAGGCGCTCGCCGAGGAGGCGACCGCGTCGATCGTCTCCGAGATGGGCATCGGCGTGACGGTGTGGCACGACCTCGACGCGGGGGCTGAGGGCAAGCTCGACCACGCGGTCCTCACCCCGAGCGGCCTGTGGGCCGTCGAGTCGATCGACTGGGGTGCCCCGGTCCGCGTCGAGCACGGCGAGATCACGGGGGAGACCCTGGCGCCAGGGGAACGCCCCGTGAAGGAGCTCGTCCGAGCCGCCCGCGCCGTGCAGAAGCAGACCCGGGTGCGGTTCACCGGCCGGCTGCTCGTCGTGCCGGACTCCGCGGTGGACGAGGACGTGCAGGTCGTCGGCTCGCCCCGGAAGCCCACCGCGCTCGTCGTCCGGCGCAGTGCGCTCGGCCAGGTGCTGGGTGGCGTGTGGTCGCCCGAGGGGAGCGTCGACGTGTTCGAGGTCCGCGACCGCCTGCAGCAGACCGTCCGCTTCGTCTGACGGCAAAGCGGGACGGCGGGGTCAGTAGCCGCGGAGCTTCTCGAGGTCGCGGCGCTCCCGCTTGCTCGGACGTCCGGCACCGCGGTCGCGCATCGGGACGAAGCCGGCCTCCTCCTTGGGGAGCCGCGGCGGGGTCTTGTCCTCGAAGTGCTTCGCGGCCTCGGGCGCGCTCGTCCGCTTGAGGATGATCCCCGTGACGACGACGATCCGGTCGAACCCGTTCTGCCGGACCCGGACCTCGTCCCCGGGGCCGATCGGCTGCGCGGGCTTCGCACGCTCCCCGTTGACCCGGACGTGGCCGGCCTTGCACGCGGCGGTCGCGGCGGAGCGGGTCTTCGTGATCCGCACCGCCCAGATCCAGCTGTCCACGCGCGCCTTGGCCATCCCCACACTCTAGGCGCGCCCTACGCTGGGGGCGTGGAGGGCACCGGGCAGGACGCGATCGCCCGGGCACTCGCGCTCGGGGTCCTCCGGGACGCCGCGGTCGGGGACCGCTTGGTCGTGCGGGCGCACCACGGCGGGGGAGCGCAGGACGCGCTCGGGGTCCTCGTCGCCCGGACCTCGTCGTCCGTGACGATCGACACCCGCCGGGGCCCGGTCGAGGTGGCGCTCGCCGACGTCGTCGCCGCGAAGCCGGTCCCGCCGCCGCCCCCACCACGCCCGCGCCGCCCCTGAGTCCGCCGGTCCGACCTCGCGCGCACCGGAAGCGCGCGCGCCCGGCGAGCCGCCACGGCCCCCGCACCGGCCCCGACGTAGCCTCGTGCCATGGCCGTCCCCGTCCCACTCGGCACCGAGGACCGCACCGCCCGCCTGACCCTCCGCCGCCCCGACGCGTGGCGCCGTGAGGACTCGGCACAGGCGGACCTGCGCGTCACCGGCGACGACGTCGTGCTCACCGTCCGATCCCGTCCGAGCGACCGGACCGTCGCAGAGGAGCACACGAGTCTGCTCGAACGCCTCCCCGGTTCGGTCGAGGGGCTCCGACTCATCGGCTCGGACCCGTGGAGGACCGCGGGAGCGCCGGCGCGCCTCGTCGAGTACGTCCGGCCCGACGAGGGCGGCGACGTCGCGGGAGCGCACCTGCTCTTCGTCACCGGGCGGCACCGCGTCGACCTCACCATCGAGCGGCCCCTCGCCCGGATGCTCGCCACCGACGACCTCGTGTTCGCCGTGCTCGACAGCGTCCGCGCCACCGAGCCCGCGCCGTCGCGGGTGCAGCGCGACCTCGAGGCTCTGCCGGAGCCCGCACCCGCCGCCGACCTCGAGGGCACCCACCTCGGCTCCGAAGCCCTCGCCACCCTGCGCTCACTCGCCGGCCGTCGCTGGAACCCCACGCTCCTCCGCACGCCCGCCGGACGCGAGCTCATCGAGTCCGGCCTGGTCGGCCGGCTCGGCACCCTTCCCGAGTCGACGCAGGCGCTCCTCGCGCCGTGGGAGGGCGATGCCCAGCCCGTCACCCTGGAACAGCGGCTGCCCGACGGGCGCACCACGCGCCTCCAGGCCTGGTCGGAGACCGTCGTGGACGGGACGGACGAGGCGGGCGCGGTGATCGCGCAGCTGCCGGTCGAGCGCGTGGTCGCGCTCGTGGCCGGGAGGCTCGGCATCGGTCCGGCATGGACCTTCCCGTTCCGCACGGGGTCGCTCCGGGCGGACCTGCTCGGGCGTCGGACCTCCGGGGCGGACGCCGCCCCCGACCTGCCGACGGCGATCGCCGAGGCGGACCCGCGGCTCGCGCGCTTCTGGGCGGCTCCGTGGACGGTGTCGTCGCTGCGTCGTCCGGGGAAGCCGAACCCGATCGTCGTCGTGCACGCGGCGGGGCAGGGCTTCGCGCGCGTCGGACGCACGGAAGCCGGGGAGACCGTCTTCGCGACGGACTCCCCGGCGAACGTGTACCGGTCGGTGGTGCGGGCGCTGCTCGGCTGAGCCGTTCTCTGCTAGGCCGCGGGGCCGGCGGTGAGGGTGACCGTGACGGTCTTCGCGGCACCGGTGCTGTCGGTGTACCCGACCGTCACCTTGTCCCCGACCGAGTGCGACTGGATCGCCGAGGTCAGCGCGTCCGAGCTCGCCACGCCCGTGCCGTCGATGCTCGTGATGGTGTCGCCGGCGGCGAGACCGGCCGACGCGGCGCCGGAGCCCTCGACCGTGCCGGCGACCGCGACGCCGCCCGTCGAGGCCGTCCCGCTGACCTCGACCCCGAGGAACGCCGGCAGTCCGATGGTGATCGTCGACGACGACTCACCCGCGAGGATCTTGTCCGCGATCGACTTCGCCGTGGTGATCGGGATCGCGTACCCGGTGACGTCCGCCGTGCCCGAGGACGCCGCGGTGGCCATGCCGACGACCTCGCCCTCGCTGTCGAGCACCGGACCGCCCGAGTCGCCCGAGACGATGTCCGCCGCGACCTCGATGAGTCCCTGCAGCGACTCGGTGCCCGTGCCCGACTCGCTCTGCACCTGGATGTCCTGGTCGGTCGCGGTCACGGTGCCCTCGGCGGCGACGAGGTTGCCCGTGCCCTCGGCGTTGCCGACGTCGGTCACGGTGTCGCCGGTGCTCGGCTCGCCGTCGTCGTCGAGCGTCACCGTGGACAGGCCCGACGCGCCCTCGAGCTTGAGGACCGCGACGTCGTGGGTGGCATCCGTCCCGACGACGTCCGCCTTGTACTCCTTGCCGGTCGTCTCGTCGGTGACCGTGATGCTCGTCGCGCCCTGGATGACGTGGTTGTTCGTGAGGATCGTGCCGTTCGAGGTGAGGATCATGCCCGTGCCGGCCGCCTGCGACGACTCGTCGTAGTTGAGGACGGTGTTGATCGTCACGACGCCCTTCTTCTGGGCGCTCGTCGCCGCGGTCGCCGCGGACTCGGTGCTCGTGCCGCTGCCGCCGTCGCTCGACCCGCTGCCGGTGCCGTCGCCCGGCACCGTGAAGCCGTTCGTGCCGCTGCCGTCGGAGCCGGTGCCGGAACCCGATCCGGTGTCCGGCAGCGTCGTGCCCTGCGACTGGCTCGAGGTCGTCGTCGTGTGCTGCGAGGACAGTCCGAGCGCGGTCCCGCCCGCCGCACCGACGATCGCCAGGGCCGCGATGCCGGAGCCGATCATCAGGCCCAGTCGCCGGGGCCGCTTCGTGGCGTGGTTCGCTGCGGCGGCGCCGTGCACCCAGCCGTGCTGGAACCCGGGGAGCGACGGGCTGCCGATCAGGAACGGGCCGCGGCCGTCCGGGGTGTAGCCGTAGGGGCCGGAGCCGTCGGGCCCGTAGAGGAACGGGCCGCTGCCGTCGAACGCGTAGGCCGAGCGGAGGGTCGACGGGTCGGCGTGCGGTGCCTCCCACGTCGCCCCGGCCTGCGGCTGCGCGGCGTCGGTGCGGGCGGTGCCGTTCTCGTCGGCGGCGGGGTTCGGGGTCTCGTTCATCAGTGCTCTCCGGTCGTCCCTCGGCTGCCCGGTCGGGCGTCGATGGGTACGAGTACAGGCCCGGTTCCCATGACGAGCCTATGAACGGACCCTGCGGCTGCTCACGGCTTGCTCGGGGGTCGCCGTACGACGTCGTCCGTTAGGGTTGCCTTACTTCCCATGCGTTCGCCGTCGCCCACCCCTCCTGCGCCCAGCTCCGTGTCCCGCCTCGTCGGCGCCACCGTGCTGGCGGTGGTCGTCCTCGTCGTGGCGGTGGCGCTCTCGGTGGCCTTCGGCTCCCGTCCGATCCCGCTCGGCACCGTGCTCGACACCGTCCTGCACCCCGGACGGAACGACGAGATCGGCCTGATCGTGCTCGGCAACCGCGTGCCCCGCACCGTCGTCGGACTCCTCGCCGGGTCCGCGCTCGGGGTCGCCGGCGCCGTCATGCAGGGCGTCACCCGGAACCCGCTCGCCGATCCGAGCGTCCTCGGCATCAACTCCGGGGCCGCGCTCGCGGTCGTCGCCGGGATCGCGCTGTTCGGCGTCAGCGGCACCGCCGCGTACCTGCCGTTCGCCTTCCTCGGGGCCGCCCTCGCCGCGCTCCTCGTGTACGGCATCGCCGCAGTGGCCCGTCGGGGGCTGTCGCCCGTCGGACTCGCCCTGTCCGGGGCCGTCGTCGCCGCTGCACTGTCCTCGATCACCACGGCGGTGCTCGTGACGAGCCAGAGCCTCCTCGACCAGCTGCGCTTCTGGCAGGTCGGAGCGCTGGCCGGCAAGGACCTCGGCACCGCCGGGGTGATCACGGTGCCGGTGCTCGTCGGGCTCGTCATCGCCTTCGCCCTCGGCCGGTCGCTCAACACGCTCGCGCTCGGTGACGAGCTCGCCGCGTCGCTCGGGCAGCGCGTCGTGCTCGTGCGCGCCGTCGGGGGAGTCGTCACCGTGCTCCTCGCCGGATCGGCCGTCGCGGCGGCCGGGCCGATCGCGTTCATCGGGCTCGCCGTGCCGCACGCCGTCCGTCGGTTGAGCGGGCCGGACCACCGGTGGACGATCCTGCTGTCGGCCATCGTCGCGCCGGCGCTGCTGCTCGTCGCCGACGTGATCGGCCGCGTCGTGGCGTACCCGGGGGAGCTGCAGGTCGGGATCGTCACGGCACTCATCGGCGCGCCGGTGTTCATCTGGCTCGTGCGGTCGCGGGCGGTGAAGGGCCTGTGACGGCCGTGCGCCGCGAGTGGCTCGTGCTCGGCGCCGTCCTCGTCCTGCTCCTCGCCCTCGTGCTCGTCGGGCTCGGCGTCGGCGAGATCCCGCTCTCACCCGTGCAGGTCGCGAGCGCGCTCGTCGGGCACGGCGACACCGTCTCGGACTTCGTGATCGGGCAGCTCCGTGGCCCCCGGGTCGCCGGGGCGATCCTCGTGGGGGCGTCGCTCGGCGTGGCCGGTGGCATCGTGCAGAGCGTCGTCCGGAACCCCATCGCGAGTCCGGACGTCATCGGCATCACCTCGGGCGCGAGCGCCTCGGGCCTGACCGCCATCGTCCTGTTCGGCGCGAGCGGCGGGACCCTGTTCTCGGTGGTGCTCGTCGGTGCCGTCCTCGTCTCCCTCGTCATCGCCGGACTCGCGTGGCGTCGGGGGATCACCGGCAACCGAGTCGTCCTCGTGGGCATCGGCGTCGCGGCGATCTGCCTGAGCATCACCGGGTGGATGCTCACGAGCGGCACGGTCACCCAGGCCGGCACCGCGCTGCTCTGGCTCTCCGGCAGCCTGAACGCCGTCGACCGGAACCTCGTCGGGGTGCTCGCCGTCGTCTTCGTCGTGTTCACGGCGCTCGCCCTCCTGCAGTCCTCGCGGCTCACCGTGCTGACCCTCGGCGACGAGGTGGCCTCGGCGCTCGGGCTCCGGCCGAACCGCGCGAAGGTGCTGCTCCTGCTGACCGCCGTGTGCCTGACCGCCGCCGCCGTGGCCACCGCGGGACCGGTGTCGTTCGTCGCGCTGATGGCGGCCCCCATCGCCCGGAGGCTCGTCGGGGGCGGACGGGTCGCCCTCGGGTCGACCGCCGCCGTCGGCGCCGCGATCACGCTGGCGAGCGACCTCATCGCGCAGTTCGCGATCCCGGGGAACGCGCTGCCCGTCGGTGTGGTGACGGGGGTCATCGGGGCGCCCTACCTGCTGTGGCTGCTCGCGCGCGGGCGCTGACGCATCCGTGTTCCCGGTACGTTCGCTGTACGCGTTCTGCCGAGTTGTCCCCAGCCCCGTTCGGGGCTCCCGTTCGGCCGCTCGTTTCCGATACGCTGGTGCGCCAAGAGGAGGAGGTCCACGATGCCAGAACCAGTGGTCCCGCAGCCGGACGGTCAGAAGACCCCTGAGCAGCGGCTGGTCGACACCACACTGACCTTCAGCATGGACATGGGGGCGGCGCTCACTGCCGAGTCCGGTGTGTCCGCCGAAGAACGTGAAGCGATCAACGCGCTGCCCTCCGGGTCGGCGCTGCTCGTGGTCCGTCGCGGGCCGAACGTCGGTGCTCGGTTCCTCCTCGACTCGGACGTCACCACGGCGGGGCGCCACCCCGACGCCGACATCTTCCTCGACGACGTCACTGTGTCGCGCAAGCACGCCCAGTTCCTCCGCCACGGCACGAGCTTCAGCGTGAAGGACAACGGGTCGCTCAACGGCACGTACTTCGACGGCGTCCGCATCGACGAAGCACTCCTCACCGACGGGTCCGAAGTGCAGGTCGGCAAGTTCCGCCTGACCTTCTACGCCTCCCGGGTCGACCTGGCGCGCCTGGCGACTGCGTAGTGGCCGCACGGTCCGCCGCGGCCCGGGCGGGGTCCGCGGTCCCGGACCTGCTCACGATCGGGCAGGTCCTCGCTCGCCTCAAGCCGGAGTTCCCGGACCTGTCGAGCTCGAAGCTCCGGTTCCTGGAAGAGCGCGAGCTGGTCACCCCGATCCGCACCGCGAGCGGCTACCGGAAGTTCTCGGCGGCCGACGTCGAGCGGCTCCGGGTCGTCCTCGGGCTGCAGCGCGACCACTACCTCCCGCTCAAGGTCATCAAGGACTACCTGGCCGACCTCGACGCCGGGCGTGAACCGGTCCTCCCCGGGGGCGGCGACGCGCCGAAGCCGTCCATCCTCGGGCGTGAGCGGCGCTACACCCGCGACGAGACGGTCCGGGCTGCCGGTGCCTCACCGATGCTCCTCGCCGATGCGGTCTCGGCGTCGCTGCTGCCTGCTGCCGACACGTACGGCGACGACGGGGTCTCGGTGCTCAAGGCCCTCGTCGAACTCCAGCGCACCGGGATCGAACCGCGACACCTCCGCACGATGCGCAGCGTCGCCGAGCGCGAGGTCGGGCTCATCGAGTCCGCGCTCATGCCGGTGTCCCGCCGCGGTGACGCCACGTCCCGGGCGAAGGCGACCGAGCTCGCGCGCGAGATCGCCGGCCACCTCGAGGTGATCCGGTCGAACCTCATCCGCACGGCGATCGGGCGTCTCGACGCATGACGCGCGTCGTGGCTCGTCCCTCGTCGACCGCTGGTGTGCGTCGGTGGGTGGGGCGTATCCTCGACACGCCGGACGCGCCGAGTCGGATGTCCCGCGCCGGAGCGGTCCGAGTCGCTACCGTGGACCTCGGAACAACTCTCAACCCGTCATTGAACGTTCAGTTGGGAGCTCGATCGTCGTGGAAGGCAGCCTGATGAGTGGGAACGACACCCCCGGCACCGAGTCGGAGATGACCCGGTACGACCTCGGGCTGCTCTTCACCGACGGCCTGCCCGAGCACGACGAGCAGAACGGGTACCGCGGTACCGTCGCTGCTCGTGCTGCCGGCATCTCCTACCGCCAGCTCGACTACTGGGCCCGCACCGAGCTCGTCGAGCCGACGATCCGCGGGGCCGCGGGCTCAGGGTCGCAGCGGCTGTACGGCTTCCGCGACATCCTCGTGCTCAAGCTCGTGAAGCGCCTGCTCGACACGGGCATCTCCCTCCAGCAGATCCGCACCGCCGTGAACCAGCTGCGCGAGTCCGGCGTCTCGGACCTGGCGCAGACGACGCTCATGTCGGACGGCGCCTCGGTGTACCTCTGCACCTCCGACGACGAGGTCATCGACCTGGTGTCGCGGGGTCAGGGCGTGTTCGGCATCGCGGTGGGCAAGGTCCTGCGCGAGGTCGAGTCCTCGCTGGTCGAGCTCGACGCGACGCCGGCGGCCGACCCCGACGACGAGCTCGCCGCCCGCCGGGCTTCCCGCGCGTCCTAGTCCCGCGCTGGCGGGCCTGCCCGCGCCCGGGTCCGCGTCCGCTCGAGTCGCGAGGTCGCACGTTCTGCCGCGCGCGCCCATTCCGTGCGACACGTTGTGCGACCTCGGCACGCAAGCCGTAGCGTATCGTGCGACCTCGGCGCGCGCCGGGCGTCGTGCGACCTCGAGCGAGCCTCCGCGGGCGCCACACCGCCCCGACCACGAGGTCGCACGATCTGCCGCGCGAGCCCGTTCCAGGCGGCCGTTCGTGCTACCTCGGCGAACGCGAGCCGCATGTCGGGCGACCTCGCGGGGTGAACCCGAGCGTGTTGCCCGGCGGCGGTGCGAGGGAGGCGAGGCGCGCCTCCCGGTCGATGTCGTGCGCGCCATGCCGGAGGCGAGGTCGCACGTTCTGCCGTTCGGGCCAGCTCCCGGCGGCGTTTCGCGCGACCTCGGCGAACGCGAGCGGCGTGTTGCGCGACCTCGGCGAAGCCGAACGGACCCACGCCCCACGCGCCAGCGACGCGCGGCGCGACGCGCCCTAGGCCGCGCCGCCCTCGGCGTACGGGCCGATCTTGCCCGTGCGCATGATGCGCTCGAGCAGCTGGTCGAAGTTCTTCGCCATCTCCTGCGCCGACTCAC
The DNA here is from genome assembly GCF_059492135.1 of Curtobacterium sp. Curtsp22. Classification (NCBI taxonomy): domain Bacteria; kingdom Bacillati; phylum Actinomycetota; class Actinomycetes; order Micrococcales; family Microbacteriaceae; genus Curtobacterium; species Curtobacterium sp. Curtsp22. The sequence continues at coordinate 118,276 of NZ_CP168519.1, forward strand.
CCGGCCACACGTGCAGGGGCTTCGCCGCACCCTGCGCCTGCTGCAGCGAGGTCCGCTCGGGCAGCTGCGGCGAGAGCACGAGCGGGCCGAACATGTCGCGGAGCTCCTTGATGCGGAACTGGTGCTCGAGCGACTGCACGCGGGCACGGTTCACGATGATGCCGAGCGGCTGCAGGCGGGGGGAGAGCCCGCGACGGATCTCCTCGATCGCGCGGAGGGCCCGGTCGGCAGCGGCCACCGAGAAGAGTCCGGGCTCGGTGACGACGGTCACACGGTCGGACGCTGCCCAGGCGGTGCGGGTGAGGGCGTTCAGCGACGGCGCGCAGTCGATGAGGACGAGGTCGTAGTCCTGCTCGACGTTGGCGAGGGCCTCTTCGAGCTTCCAGATGTCGCGGATGGACGGGTGCGGCCCGTCGAAGTTGATGGCCGAGGGCGATCCGACCATGACGTCGATCTTGCCCTGGGAGCCCTTCGTCCACCCCGAGGGGGCGATCGCCTGACGGACGATCTTCTCCTTCGGGTTCTCGAGCACGTCCGCCACGTTGAGGTGGCCGGAGATGTTGATGTCGAGGCCGGTCGAGACGTCCGACTGCGGGTCGAGATCCACCACCAGCGTGCGCAGTCCCTTGGCGAACGCGGCCGAAGTCAGGCCGAGCGTCACCGTCGTCTTGCCGACACCACCCTTGAGGGAGCTCACGCTGAGTACATGCACGGTGAGCAACGTTACCGCCAGTAGGGTTGTCTCACCTCAACCCGGGCTGAAAGGGACCTCGTGTTCAGCAAGATCCTGGTCGCCAATCGTGGCGAGATCGCCATCCGTGCCTTCCGGGCCGCGTACGAGCTGGGGGCGAAGACCGTCGCCGTCTACCCGTACGAGGACCGCAACTCCCTGCACCGCCTCAAGGCGGACGAGGCCTACCTGATCGGGGAGCGCGGACATCCCGTCCGCGCCTACCTGGACGTCTCCGAGATCGTGCGTGTCGCACGCGAGTCGGGTGCCGACGCGATCTACCCGGGCTACGGCTTCCTGTCCGAGAACCCGGAGCTCGCCGCTGCTGCCGCCGCCGCGGGCATCACGTTCATCGGCCCGGGCGAGCACGTGCTCGAGATGGCGGGCAACAAGGTCACCGCGAAGGAGCACGCGGTCGCGGCCGGTGTCCCGGTCCTCGCGAGCACCCCGGCCAGCCGCGACATCGATGAACTCCTCGCCGGCGCGGACGCCATCGGGTTCCCGGTGTTCGCGAAGGCCGTCGCCGGTGGTGGTGGCCGTGGCATGCGCCGGGTGGAGACGAAGACCGAGCTGCGTGCGGCCCTCGAAGAGGCGATGCGCGAGGCCGACAGCGCCTTCGGCGACCCGACGATGTTCCTCGAGCAGGCCGTCATCCGCCCGCGCCACATCGAGGTGCAGATCCTCGCCGACGCCACCGGCACCGACGCCGGCACGATCCATCTCTTCGAGCGCGACTGCTCGGTCCAGCGCCGGAACCAGAAGGTCGTCGAGATCGCACCGGCGCCGAACCTCGACCCGGCGATCGCGCAGGCGCTGCACCGCGACGCCGTCGCCTTCGCCCGGTCGATCGGGTACGTGAACGCCGGCACGGTGGAGTTCCTGCTCGACACCGAGGGCGAGCGTGCGGGCCAGCACGTCTTCATCGAGATGAACCCGCGCATCCAGGTCGAGCACACCGTCACCGAAGAGGTCACGGACGTCGACCTCGTCCAGTCGCAGATGCGCATCGCCGCCGGGCAGACCCTCGGCGACCTCGGCCTGTCGCAGGACAGCGTCCGCGTGCACGGCGCAGCCCTGCAGACACGCATCACCACCGAGGACCCGACGCAGGGCTTCCGCCCGGACACGGGTCGCATCACGACCTACCGCAGCCCGGGTGGCGCGGGCGTCCGCCTCGACGGTGGCACGGTCGCCACCGGCGCGCAGATCAGCCCGCACTTCGACTCGATGCTCGCGAAGATGACCTGCCGCGGGCGGGACTTCCCGGCGGCGGTGGCCCGGGCGAAGCGCGCCCTCGCGGAGTTCCGCATCCGGGGCGTCTCCACGAACATCCCGTTCCTGCAGGCCGTGCTCGAGGACCCCGACTTCGACCGCGGCGACATCTCGACGAAGTTCATCGAGGAGCGCCCGCAGCTGTTCGGCGGTCACGTCTCGAAGGACCGCGGCACGAAGGTGCTGAACTGGCTCGCCGACGTCACGGTGAACAAGCCGAACGGCGAGCGTCGCCCGCAGACCGTCGAGCCGAGCGAGAAGCTGCCGACGATCGACCTCGGCGCCCCGGTCCCCGAGGGGCAGCGCAACCGCCTCCGCCTGCTGGGTCCGGCCGAGTGGGCGAAAGCGCTCCGCGGCCAGACCGAGCTCGCCGTCACCGAGACGACGATGCGCGACGCCCACCAGTCGCTCCTCGCGACCCGTGTGCGCACGAAGGACCTCGTCGCGGTCGCCCCGTACGTCGCCCGACTCACGCCGCAGCTGCTCAGCGTCGAGGCCTGGGGCGGTGCCACCTACGACGTGGCGCTCCGCTTCCTCGGCGAGGACCCGTGGGAGCGGCTCGCCTCGCTGCGCGAGGCGATGCCGAACATCCCGATCCAGATGCTGCTCCGCGGACGCAACACCGTCGGCTACACGCCGTACCCGACCGAGGTGACGGACGCGTTCGTGGCCGAGGCGGCCGCGACGGGTGTCGACGTGTTCCGCGTGTTCGACGCGCTCAACGACGTCAGCCAGTTGCGTCCGGCCCTGGAGGCGGTGCTCGCCACCGACACGGCCGTCGCCGAAGCGGCGCTCTGCTACACCGCCGACCTCCTCGACCCGTCCGAGGACCTCTACACGCTCGACTACTACCTCCGCCTCGCGGAGCAGATGGTCGAGGCCGGTGCGCACGTCATCGGCATCAAGGACATGGCCGGCCTGCTCCGCGCCGGCGCGGCCGAGCAGCTCGTCACCGCCCTGCGCGAGCGCTTCGACCAGCCGGTGCACGTGCACACGCACGACACCGCGGGCGGACAGCTCGCGACGCTCCTCGCCGCAGCCCGCGCCGGTGCCGACGCGGTGGACGTCGCCGCCGCGCCGATGGCCGGCACGACCAGCCAGCCGAGCATGTCCGCGCTCGTCGCCGCCCTGGCGCACACCGAGCGCGACACGGGGCTCTCCCTCGACGCCGTCGGCGACCTCGAGCCGTACTGGGAAGCCGTGCGGCGTGCGTACGCGCCGTTCGAGTCGGGCCTGCCGGGTCCGACGGGCCGCGTGTACAAGCACGAGATCCCCGGCGGTCAGCTGTCGAACCTCCGGCAGCAGGCCATCGCCCTCGGGCTCGGCGACCGCTTCGAGCAGGTCGAGGACTGGTACGCCGAGGCGAACCGGATCCTCGGCCGCCCCACGAAGGTCACGCCGTCGTCGAAGGTCGTCGGGGACCTCGCGCTGCAGCTGGCCGCGGTGGACGCCGACCCGGTCGACTTCGAGCAGAACCCGCAGAAGTACGACATCCCGGACTCCGTCGTCGGCTTCATGGCCGGCGAACTCGGCGACCTGCCCGGTGGCTGGCCCGAGCCCTTCCGGTCGAAGGTCCTCGCGGGCCGCGACGTCCGGCTCGAGATCACGCCGGTGCCGGACGCCGAGCGCGCACACCTGGACACCCCCGGCCCCGAACGGCGACAGGCCCTCAACCGCCTGCTCTTCCCACAGCCGACGCAGCAGTTCGAGCGCGTCCGGGAGCAGTACGGCGACCTGTCCGTCGTGCCGACCGTCGACTACCTGTACGGCCTGCGCCCCGAGCAGGAGCACGTCGTGCCGCTCGGCAAGGGCGTGGACCTGTTCGTCGGGCTCGAGGCGATCGGCGAGGCCGACGCGCGCGGCGTACGCACGGTCATGGCGACGATGAACGGGCAGCTCCGCCCGGTGTACGTCCGCGACCGCTCGATCGAGGTCGAGACCAAGGCCGCCGAGCAGGCGGACAAGACCGACCCGAAGCACGTCGCGGCACCGTTCTCCGGTGTCGTGACGCTCAAGGTCGCCGTCGGTGACGTCGTCGAGGCCGGACAGGCCGTGGCGAGCATCGAGGCGATGAAGATGGAAGCGGCCATCACGGCACCCGTCGCGGGGACCGTCGGCCGACTCGCGATCCCGGTGACCCAGCAGGTGGACGCCGGCGACCTCCTGGTGGTGCTGCAGTAAATTGACCGTCCGTCCCATCCGCCTGTTCGGCGACCCCGTCCTCCGGTCCCCGGCCGACCCGATCCGTCCAGACGCCCTCGGCAGCGCGGGCATCCGCGACCTCGTGCAGGACCTGGTCGACACGGTCAAGGAGCCCGGCCGTGCCGGCGTCGCCGCTCCCCAGATCGGTGTCGGTCTGCGCGCCTTCTCGTACAACGTCGACGGCGAGGTCGGCTACGTGCTCAACCCCGAGGTCGTCGAGGTGTCGGGGGAGCCGGAGCTCATGGACGAGGGCTGTCTCTCCGTCCCCGGTCTGTCGTACCCCACGCGCCGGTACCCGTACGCGAAGGTCCGCGGCGTCGACGTCGACGGGGCCGAGGTCGTGCTCGAGGGCACCGGGCTCATGGCCGAGGCGCTCCAGCACGAGGTGGACCACCTCGACGGCACCGTCTACGTGATGACGCTCGACCCGGAGATCCGCCGCCAGGCGCTCCGCGACATCCGCGCGCAGGACTGGTTCCACTAGTCCTCCGAAGTGCCCACCCTCGGTCGGGCGGCACCCTGACTCGGGGGTGAGGTGCGTTCGCACTCCTGGGTACGGTGACCGCGTCGACCAGGGGAGCACCATGACACAGGGACCAGCCCGCCGCGCCGTCGTCGCCGTCGTCGCCGTCCTCGGCGTCCTCGGCGTCCTCGCCGTCGCCGCGGCCACCGCCGTCGGCCCGGCCACCACCGCGCCGGCCGAGGCGGCCACCAAGGCCACCCAGGCCACCGCGAGCAGCGTGGCCGCCGCCACGGCCGCGACCGTGCCGACCTACACCGAGTCGCCGGACTACGCCACCGAGACCTTCGGCGACCCCTGGGACTACAGCAACACCGCCGACCAGAACACCGACCGCGTCGGCTACGGCCGCTACTCGATCAGCAAGGGCCACCTGATCGGCACCCTCGAGCGCTCCACCTACTTCTCCCCGGTCGAGACCATGCCCGGCACGCTGCCCTACGGCCGCGACGGCGCCCTCCACCCGATCGACACGAAGCGCTACACGCACCTCTCCGTCTCGATGGACCAGCCGTACGCCGGCCGGCAGATCGCGATCAGCTGGTTCACCTGCGCGGCACGATCGCTCAGCTGCATGGGCGGCGTGACGGCGAAGGTCGAGAAGGGGAACCACGTCGTCGACGTCGACCTCACCGGGAAGTCCGTCATGGGCGGGCACGTCCCCTGGACCGGTTCGAAGCCGACGCTGCTCCGCGTGCAGCCGATCGTCGTCCACACCGGCGAGAGCCCGAGCGGGAAGGTCAGCATCGACTGGACCCGGCTCCACGGCGGCTCCGCTCCGCAGGACGCCCTGCCGGCGGGCGACTACGGCACCTTCCGGGTCGTCGCCCGACCGATCGCGGTCGTGGACAGCCCGAACCCCGACCAGGGCAAGGACCTCGCGGCCGTCCAGCGCGGGCGCTCCTGGGTCCTGACGAACGGCGTCGCCGGGCGCGGCGTCACGCTGAAGAACGCCCGGTTCCGCAGCTGGAGCTCCGTCGGCCTCACCGCGCAGAACGCCGGCCCGATCGTGCGCGACCCCGAGGTCGTCTTCCCGGTGTCGGCCTTCGACGGCAAGCAGTACCACTGGCTGTCCTGGTCGATGTCGTACGACGGCGCCTACGACCTCCGCAACGCCCCCGGCGGCGGGAAGATGGCGCGCCTGGTGTGGTCGGTGCGCGGCGCGAAGGGCCTGCAGGTCAGCAACGACGTCCTGACCTTCTCCGGAGCCAACGCCACCCCGGTCGGTCCGAACGAGTCGGGCGAGAACCGCATCGACTTGGCGGCGACGAACCCCCTCGACGAGACGATGCCGAAGGGCAGCCCCGGGTGGAAGCAGGTCGTCACGAGCCTCCGCTGGGACCCGAACGAGGACCGCGGCGCCGCCGTCTGGCACCTCAAGTCGTTCCACCTCCGCGCGGACCCGGCAGCCAACGGGTGGACACGCATCGGCTTCCACGACGCCGCCTGGACCGCCGGGACGACCGCGAAGGTCACCGTGACGCGCGACGGCACGACGACGAAGCGCGTGCTGGTGGACGGCGTGGCCGTGGCGAAGGGTGCGAACAGCGTGCCGTTCGTCCTCGGCTCACTGCCGGCGGGCAGCTACCACGCGACCGTCACGCTCCGGCACCCGGACGGCTCGACCGCGACGAGCACCTCCGCGGCGCCCGTCCGGATGTCGGCTGCCCCGGTGGGCGCCCACGACCCGCGCGGGCACGAACAGGCACCGGCGGCCACCGCGACGGGGGTCACGGTCGCGGGCTGGGCCTACGACCCGGACACGACCCGGCCGCTGACGATCCGCGTCGCCGAGGCCGGGCGGGTCCTCGCGACCGGCACGACCGGCCTCACCCGGAACGACGTCCGGAAGGTGCACCCGGACGCGCCGGTCGGCTCCGGCTACCGCATCGCGGTCCCGCTGGCGAGCGGCTCGCACACCCTCTGCACGACCGCCGTCGGCACCGGCTCGGGCATGCCCGAGACCGACCTCGGATGCCGGACCGTCCGCGTTCCGTGAACGCCGTGGTGACACCCCAACGTGGGATTGTCGCTTTGTCCTGACGAAGAGGTACCGTATCGCCGTCGGCTTCCCACCGACACCGTTTCCCACACCCCCCAGGACATCCCCATGACCGCACAGAACGACGAGCTCAGCTCGCACCGCACCCGCACCAACCGTCGCCCCACCGAGGTCCAGGTCACGACCTCCTCGACGGCCGTCCTCGACGCTCCGGAGACGCAGCAACCGCAGGAGCGCTGAGCGCGCGGGCGGACGCGACCACGGGTCGCGCCCCGCGCGCAGGGTGACGCACAGGAGGCGCGGTGCCGGTCCACGGGACCGGCACCGCGCCTCCTGGCACGCGTCGCGGACCTAGCCCCGGCGGCGGCGACCCTCGACGACGGGCGTCGCGGTGGTCTGCACCTTCGACCCCGAGTAGATGTGCTCGACGTCGACGGCGAAGTCCTTCAGGACGACCGCGCGCTTGATCGTCAGCTTCGGCGTGAGGTGCCCCGACGCCTCGGTGAGGTCGGTGTCGAGCACCGTGAACGACCGGACCGACTCGGCACGTGACACGCGCTGGTTGGCTGCGTCGATCGCCTCCTGCACGGCCTGGTGGACCCGCTCGTCGTAGGCGGCCTCGTGCGCGGAGAGCGCCGGGGTGATCCCGCGCGTCTCGCACCAGCCGGCGAGCATGTCCCGGTCGAGCGTGACGAGGGCGGCGACGAAGGGCTTGCCCTCGCCGACGACGACGACCTGGCCGATGAGCGGGTGCTCGCGGATGCCGTCCTCGAGCGGTGCCGGTGCGACGTTCTTGCCGCTGGCCGTGACGATGAGCTCCTTGGCGCGGCCGGTCACGGTGAGGACGCCGTCGGTGTCGAGCCGGCCGAGGTCGCCGGTCCGGAACCAGCCGTCGACGAGGGCCTTCGCGGTGGCCTCGTCGTTCCGCCAGTAGCGGTCGAAGACGTCGACGCCGCGGATGAGGATCTCGTCGTCCTCGGCGATCCGGATCTCGACGCCCGGGAGCGCGCGGCCGACACTGCCGATCCGGAGCTCCCCGGCTCGGTTCACGGTCGCGGGAGCGGTCGTCTCGGTGAGGCCGTACCCCTCGAGGATGAGCACCCCGATCGACCGGAAGAAGTGCGACAGCCGCGGGGAGAGCGGTGCCGAGCCGCTCACGGCGTAGCGGACGCGGCCGCCCATCGCGTCGCGGAGCTTGGCGTAGACGAGCCGGTCGAAGAGCTTGAACCGGAGGGCGAGTCCGAGCGGGACCTTCCCGCTCGCGAGGGCCTCGGAGTGCGCGACCGCGGTCTTCGCGGCGGCGCGGAAGATCCGCCCCTTGCCGCCGAGGTCGGCCTTCTGCTCGGCGGAGTTGTAGATCTTCTCGAACACGCGCGGGACGGCGAGCAGGAACGAGGGCTTGAACGTCGACACCGCGTGCATGAGGTCCTTCGTGTCCGGCTCGTGACCGACGAGGACGCCCGCGGAGACGGACATCACCGCGATGAACCGGGCGAAGACGTGGGCCATCGGGATGAACAGCAGCGTCGAGGCGTCGTCGGCGACGACCTCGGGCATCGCCTCCGACGCGCCCTCCACGGTCGCGGTGAAGTTGTCGTGCCGGAGCACGCAGCCCTTCGGCCGGCCCGTCGTCCCCGAGGTGTAGATGATCGTGGCGTCGTCGTGGCCGTGCACGTCGACGGTACGGGCGTCGAGCTCGGCGTCGGTGACGTCCTCGCCGAGGCGGACGAGGTCGTCGAGCCCGCCGCCGTCGATCGTCCAGTGCTGGCCGAGGTGCGGCAGGTCCGGTGCGATCGACGCGACACGGCGAGCGTGCTCCTCCTGCTCGACGACGATCGCGACGGCCTCGGAGTCGGAGAGGATCCAGCGGACCTGGTCGGGGGAGCTGGTCTCGTAGACCGGGATCGACACGAGGCCGGCGGACCACACGGCGAAGTCGACGAGCGTCCACTCGAGGCGGGTGCGCGACAGGATCGCCACGTGCGCGCCGGGCTCGAGGCCCGCAGCGACGAAGCCCTTCGCGATCCCGCGGACCCGACGTTCGACGTCGGCTGCGCTGATCGGGGTCCAGGTGTCGCCGCGGCGCTCGGCGAGGATCGGACGGTCCGGTGTCGCCCGCGCACGCTCGGAGAGCAGTCGGGCAGCCGAGCCGTGGTCGGGTGCGGTGATCGGGGTTGGGTGCCGCTGATCGTTCACGGTGACTCCCTTGTCGGCCGGTTCGATTCGAGTGCGCCTCATCGTCGAGGCGACACCGCCAGCATAGGGCGCGGTGTCGAGCGTTCCGTGTGGACGCAGGGAACCGGTAGGCTCGTTCCTCGTGCACGCCATCGGAATCGACATCGGGGGCACCAAGATCGCGGGAGCGGTCGTCACGGAACTGGGCGAGATCGTCGCCGAGGACCGGGTGGCCACCAACGCTGCGGACCCGGACGCCATGCTCGACGACGTGGTGGCGATGGTCTCGCGACTGCGCGCCGCGAACGAGGTCAGCGCGGTGGGCGTCGCCGCGCCGGGCTTCATCGACGCCTCGCAGTCGATCGTCTACTACACGCCGAACATCCGGTGGCGGAACGAGCCGCTGCGCCAGAAGCTGCAGCAGCGCATCGGTGACCTGCACATCACCGTGGACAACGACGCCAACGCGGCGGGCTGGGCGGAGTTCCGCTTCGGTGCCGGTCGGCTCGTGTCCGACATGACCATGCTGACGATCGGGACCGGCGTCGGCGGTGCGATCGTCACCGAGGACCGCCTCTTCCGCGGGGGCTTCGGCACCGGTGGCGAGATCGGCCACCTCCGGATCGTGCCGAACGGCCTCCCGTGCGGCTGCGGCGCCCGCGGCTGCATCGAGCAGTACGGCTCCGGTCGTGCCCTGCAGCGCATGGCGAACGACGTCGCGGACGCCGGCGGCATCGGCTCAGCCCTCGCCGACGCGCGTGCGGCCAACGGCGGCGAGCTCGACGGGCACATCGTCGGCGACCTGATCCTGGCCGACGACCCCGGTGCCCTCGCGGCCCTGCGGCGGCTCGGTCGGCACCTCGGCGAGGCCTGCGCCTCGCTGTCCGCCGTGCTCGACCCGCAGCTCTTCGTCTTCGGCGGCGGCGTCGCGAGTGCGGGGGACCGGCTGCTCGACCCGATCAAGCAGGCCTACCTCAACAACCTGCCGGCCCGGGGCTACCACCCGGAGCCGGACTTCGTGATCGCCGAGCTCGTCAACGACGCCGGTGTCGTCGGCGCGGCCGACCTCGCTCGGATCCACGCCCGCACGGCGTAGGGTCGCACCACCCCACCGTCTCGGAGTCGACGATGACCTACTGGCTGCTGAAGAACTTCCTGCTCGGGCCGCTCATCCTCACGCTCTTCCGGCCGTGGGTCGTCGGCCGTGAGCACGTCCCCGCGACGGGGCCGGTGATCTTCGCGTCCAACCACATCTCGTTCATCGACTCGGTGATCCTGCCCGCCGTGCTCGACCGCCGGCTGTCGTTCCTGGCGAAGAGCGACTACTTCACGGGTCGCGGGCTCAAGGGCTGGGCGACGAAGACGTTCTTCAACGCCATCGGCCAGCTGCCCATCGACCGTTCCGGCGGCAAGGCGTCCGAGGCGTCGCTCCGGACCGGGCTGCAGGTCCTCGCCCGGGGTGAGCAGCTCGGCATCTACCCCGAGGGCACCCGCAGCCCGGACGGCAAGCTCTACCGGGGCCGCACCGGCATCGCCCGCATGATCCTCGAGGGGCGCGTCACCGTCGTCCCCGTCGCCATGGTCGGCACGCGCGAGGTGCAGCAGATCGGGCAGCGCTTCCCGAAGTTCAAGCGCGTGGGCGTCGTCTTCGGCAAGCCCCTCGACTTCTCCCGCTTCGAGGGCTTCGAGACCGACCGCTTCATCCTCCGCAGCGTCACCGACGAGGTCATGCACGAGCTCGCCGGGCTGAGCCGCCAGGAGTACGTCGACGTCTACGCGACGAGTGTCAAGGAGCGGGCGAGCACGGCGCGCGAGCAGGTCCTCCGCGGCAAGGTCACGCGGAATGGGCGGGGCACCTCGGCACGTTAGGATTCGATGGTTCCGGCATCCGCCCGGACGGCCATCCCTTCGAGAGGTACCACCCTTGTTCGAGTCGACCGACTTCGTCGCCCTGCAGGATCCGGACGTGATCGAGGGCCTCGACTATTGGCGGACGCTCCCGATCAAGCAGCAGCCCACGTGGCCGGACGCCAGCGCGGCCGAGGCCGCCTCGGCCGAGATCGCCACGCTGCCCCCGCTCGTCTTCGCGGGCGAGGTCGACAAGCTGCGTGAACGGCTCGCGTCGGCGGCCCAGGGCAAGGCGTTCCTGCTGCAGGGCGGCGACTGCGCCGAGACGTTCGCCGGTGCAACGGCGGACTCGATCCGCGACCGTGTGAAGACCATCCTCCAGATGGCCGTCGTGCTCACCTACGGTGCGTCGATGCCCGTCATCAAGATGGGCCGCATGGCCGGGCAGTTCGCCAAGCCGCGCTCGAGCGACTTCGAGACCCGCGGCGACGTCACGCTGCCCGCCTACCGCGGCGACATCGTGAACGGCTACGACTTCACCCCGGAGAGCCGCCAGGCCGACCCCCGTCGCCTCGTGCAGGGCTACCACACCGCTGCGTCGACCCTGAACCTCGTCCGTGCCTTCACGCAGGGCGGGTTCGCCGACCTGCGCCAGGTGCACTCGTGGAACAAGGGCTTCGCGTCGAACCCGGCGAACGCCCGGTACGAGCACCTCGCGAAGGAGATCGACCGCGCGATCCGCTTCATGGACGCCTGCGGTGCGGACTTCGACGAGCTGAAGCACGTCGAGTTCTACGCCTCGCACGAGGGGCTGCTCATGGACTACGAGCGCCCGATGACCCGGATCGACTCGCGGTCCGGGCTCGCCTACGACACCTCCGGACACTTCATCTGGATCGGCGAGCGCACCCGCGACCTCGACGGCGCCCACGTGGACTTCCTGTCCCGCGTGCGGAACCCGATCGGCGTCAAGCTCGGCCCGACGACCTCGGTCGACGACATGAAGGCCCTGGTCGACAAGCTCGACCCGAACCGCGAGCCGGGGCGTCTCACGTTCATCACCCGCATGGGCGCCGGCAAGATCCGCGACGAGCTGCCGAAGCTGCTCGAGGCGATCAAGGGTATGGACGCCAATCCGCTGTGGGTGACGGACCCGATGCACGGCAACGGCCTGACGACGCCGACCGGGTACAAGACCCGCCGGTTCGACGACGTCGTGGACGAGGTCCTCGGCTTCTTCGAGGCCCACCGCGAGGTCGGCACGTACCCGGGCGGCATGCACGTCGAGCTCACCGGTGACGACGTCACGGAGTGCCTGGGCGGCTCGGAGCAGATCGACGAGGCCACCCTCGCGACTCGCTACGAGTCCCTGTGCGACCCGCGGCTGAACCACATGCAGTCGCTCGAGCTGGCGTTCCTGGTCGCCGAGGAGCTCGGCGCCCACCCGCACGTGCGCGCGTAGCGCGGTCGCGATCCGCGAAAGCGACAGGGTCCTGCGGAGTCTCCGCGGGACCCTGTCGCCTCAGCGGCACGGGCCGAGCGGCGACGCGCACGTCCGTCGCGTTCGCGCAGTGGTCGCCACGACCGACGGACGGGAGGCGCGGTGCCAGCCCGCACCGCGCCTCCCGTCCGTCACGCGCTTACGGCCGGGGCCGAGACTCGGCCCGGCGGACAGTTCGGGCTGCGCGAGGGCGCGGAACTGTCCGCGGGGCCGAGACTCGCCGCCGCGCGGTTCGCCTACTGCTTGTAGGCGAGCGTGATCGTGTCGCCGCGGTGCACCGTCGTGCCCGCCGCCGGGTCGGTGGACTCGACGGGGAGCGAGGCCTTCCAGTCGTAGAAGCCGCACAGGATGTTCGTGCAGTCCGGCACCGAGACCTTCAGCCCGAGCGCGTCGAGCGTCGAGGTGGCGTCGTTGATCGTCTTCCCGTGCACGTCCGGCAGCGTGATGGGCGCCGGACCCTTGGACACGACGACGTCGATCGCGGAGCCGCGTAGGACGGGGTCGTCCTGGGCCTTCGCGGACATGATCTGCCCCTCGGGCACGTCGTCGCTGAACTGGCCGTCCTGCGAGCCGAGCGTGAGCCCCACCGTGTCGAGCGTCGCCGTGGCGTCGCTCACGGACTTGCCGACCACGTCCGGGACCGCGCCGAGGGAGACGGTGAGCGTCACCGGGCCGCGTTCGCCGTAGGTCTCGACCGTCGAGAGGTCGATCGTCTGGCCGTCGGTGCCGAGGCCCGTCGCGGCGATGACGGTGTCCTTCGGGGCGTCGGCGGAGAACTGGTACTGGTCGTCCTGCAGCTGGAAGTCGTCGTCGAGCGCCGCGGTGACGGTGGAGAGCGGCTGCCCCACGATGGCCGGCAGGGCGATCATCTTCGGGCCGTTCGACACGACGATCTGCACCGAGGTGCCCTTGCGGACCTCGCGCTCGGCGGCGGGCTTGGTCGTCGACACCTGGCCCTTCGCGACGACGGCGTCGAAGCGGGTCGCGGTCGACGACGCCGTGTGGAGGCCCTGCGCCTCGAGCAGCTGTCGTGCCTGCGAGACGGACTTGCCCGTGACCTCGGGGATGCGGACGTTGCCCCACGGCCCGGGTCCGAGCGCCCAGCCGATCGAGCCGCCGATCGCCATGAGCACGAGGACGACGACGAGGATGATCCACCCGCGCTTGCGACGCTTGGTCGACTTGTCGGCGAGCCGCTGTCCGGCGGGGGAGAGGGCTCCTGGCTGCGACCCGGTCCGGCGGGGACCCGGCGCGTTCCGACCACCGCGGCCGCCGGCTTGCTGGGCCGACGAGCGCTGGGCCGGTTCGAGGATGGTGGTCGCGTCGCCCGAGTCCGCCGAGGTCGGCGTCGCGGACCCGGCGGGGATGATCGCGGTCGCGTTCTCGGGGCGCAGCACAGCGGTGCGGTACTGACCGGTGGCGCGCTGCTGGTCGCCCGACATGTGGTCGAGCATCTCGCGGGCGTCGCGCGGCCGGTCGTCCGGGTTGCGGGCGGTGGACCAGGCGACGAGGTCGTCGAGCTCCGGCGGGACCCCGGCGACGGCGGCGCTCGGCGCGGGGACGGAATCGTTGGCGTGCTGGTAGGCGATCTGCATCGGCTGCTCGCCCTTGTAGGGCTGCTCGCCGGTGAGCATCTCGTACAGCATGATGCCGAGCGCGTAGATGTCACTGCGGGAGTCGGCGGCGCCGCGCGTGACGAGCTCGGGGGAGAGGTACGCGATCGTCCCGAGCAGGGCCGCCCCGGTCGCGGTGTTCGCCGTGGTCGCACGGGCGAGACCGAAGTCGCCGAGCTTGATGCGGCCGTCGTCGGCGAGGAGGACGTTCTCCGGCTTGAGATCGCGGTGCACGATGCCGGCGCGGTGGGCCGAGGCGAGCCCGGCGAGGACGGCCCGGAGGATGTCGGTCGCCTGCTCCGGCGTCAGCGCGTGGTGTTCCTGCAGGAGGTCGCGGAGCGTGATGCCCGGAATGTACTCCATGACGATGTACGCCGTGTCGTCCTCGGCGCCCTGGTCGTACACGCCGACGAGGTTCGGGTGGGAGAGCCGGGCGGCCGACCGGGCCTCTTGGATGAAGCGCTCCCGGAAGGCCTGGTCGTCCGCCAGGTGGCCGTGCATGATCTTGATCGCGACGCGCCGCTCGAGCCGCACGTCGGTCGCCAGGTACACGGTCGCCATGCCCCCGCGCGCGATGCGGGAGCGTACGCGGTACCGGTGATCGATCATGCGACCGATCATCGGATCCGTGGCGGCGTTGGTGGTCATCGGCGGCATTCTACGAATCGGGACTGCACGGACCCGCACTGACGCTCCGGTCGTGACCGAATCTCGATCTTGCGGATGACTCGGTTCCGCCGAGCGGCCAGGCGCGCGAGCGCGCGCGACGGCCCGGCGGACGGGCGTGCGAGCGCGCGCGACGGCCCGGCGGCCAGGCTCAGAGCGACGCCAGCAGGCTCTGCGCGGTCTTCTCCCACTGCGCGTACGCCTTCGGGTACGCCGACACCTGCACGGCCTGCGCCGCGGTCGTGACGTTCATCGACGACCACCCGGCGATGTCGAGCAGCCCGCGGGTGTGCCCGGGGTTGCCCGTGAAGAACCGCTTCGCCGCCGTCGCCGGGTCCTGGAGGACCGCAGCGGACCCCCAACCCTGGCTCGGCCGCTGCTGGAACAGCCCGACCGAGTCGCGGTCCCCGTGGGAGAGGTTGCGCAGGCTCGACTCCTGCATCGCCGCGGCGAGGGCGATGACGATCCCGTGGTCGGACACCCCGAGGGAGCGGCCGACCGCCACGATCGTCGCCGCGTTGCCCCGCTGCTCGGCGGAGAGCGATGGGCCCGACGACGGCAGGACGAGCGTCTTGCCGGCGTAGATCGTGCTCGTGTAGGTGAGCCCGTTCGCCGAGAGGAGCGCCGAGACCGTCACGCCGTGCGAGGCCGCGATCGAGGCGATGGTGTCACCCGTCCCGATCTTCACGCTGCCGGCCCGGGCCGACGACGCACTGCCGGACGCGGATGCCGGAGCGGACGCGACCGCGGCCACCGGCGCTGCCGTCGCACCCGCGGTCGGCACCCGCAGCGTCTGCCCGGGGTAGATCACCGAGCGCTGGGAGAGCTTGTTCGCACTGAGGAGCGCCGTGGTCGACACACCGACGCGCGAGGCGATGCCGGACACCGTGTCGCCCTGTTTGACGTGGTAGCTGCCCGTGGCCGAGGTCGTCGCCGACGCCGTGCTGACCGCCGGCGTCGAGGAGAGGTGCAGCGTCTGCCCGGGGTGGATGATCGTGTTCCAGCCGAGGCCGTTGCGCACGAGGACCTCCTGCGCGGACAGGCCGTAGCGGGCGGCGATGCCCGACACGGTGTCGCCCTGACGGACGGTGTAGTTCGTGGGCACAGCCGTGGTGGGCGCCTTCGTCGAGACGGCGGCGACCGTGGTCACGGTGGTCTGCGACGGACGGGCGACGGCGGTCTCGAAGACCGGTCGATCGGTCACCGTGCGGTCCTCGTCGACGTGCCGCTTGTTGCGGTTGTCGTCGTCGTGGCGCGGTTCGGCGTGGGCGACCGGGCCGGTGAGTCCGGCGGTCACCGCGATCGTCCCCGCGAGGACGATGGGCATGGTCGCGAACCGGGCGGATCGTGCGCGCCGGGCGTCTTCGTCTGCAGCGTTGTCCACGGTGTCTCCTGTTCGAGCGGTGAGCCGTTGCACGTGCGTGCGCACTCACAGGTGTTCCCACGCTGGCATGGCGTGATTCCCAAGTCAACCAGAGAGTCGGATGTTGCGTGTGTGACGAATGTGACGAACGAGTCGGTGTGGTGCCCCGTCCCACTCTGGCAACATGGGGCCTGTGAGTGCTGCACCCATCGACGACACGACCCTTTCCGAGCGATGGCTGACCGTCCCCGACCTGGTGGACCTGCTCGGGGTGAGCCCCGGACGCGTCCACCGGCTCTTCGAGCAGAAGACGCTGCTGGCCGCGCGCATCGACGGTGTCCTGCGTGTGCCGAGCGAGTTCCTCGACGACACTGAGCCCCTGCCCGAACTCCGCGGGACGCTCATCGTCCTGTCCGACAACGGCTTCACCGACGACGAGGCCGTCCGCTGGATGCTCTCCGTCGACGACGCGATGGGCACCTCGCCGATCGCCGCGCTGCGCGCCGGCCGCAAGGCCGAGGTGCGTCGCATCGCCCAGTCGCTGCTCTAGCGGTTCCCACGTCGGGTCCAGGAGGCGCGGTGCTAACCGGCACCGTCCCTCCCGTCACGGCCGTCGTGCCGCTGGCGCGTCACGCCGGAACCGGCGGGTGGGGCCCACCTCCTGGCATGCAGGTGGCGGCGTCTACGCGGAGCGGCGGCTGACCGTGTCGGCCAGCGCGACGAGCTGCTCGCGCGCCGACGGCGTCAGCGGCGCCGCCTCGATCGCCGCCTTCGCGCGCTGCACGTGCCGCTCGATCGACCGCTCGACGGCGGCGACCGCACCGGACTCGGTGAGTGTCGCGCGGAGCATCTGCACCTGCGCCTCGTCGAGGTCCGGATCGCCCAGGAGCTCGTCGAGCAACTGCCGGGGGCCACTCGGCAACGCCTTGCGGGCCGAGGCGATGAGGACGGTGCGCTTGCCCTCGCGCAGGTCGTCGCCGGCGGGCTTGCCGGTGACCTCGGGGTCGCCGAAGACACCGAGCATGTCGTCGCGGAGCTGGTACGCCACGCCGAGGGGGAGGCCGAACGCCCGGAGCCCCTCGAGCTGCGCGTCCGACGCCCCGGCCACGAGGGCACCGATCACGAGCGGGGCCTCGATCGAGTACTTCGCGGACTTGAAGACGATGACGCGCTGGGCCCGGACGAGGTGCTCGTCCTCGTCGATGGTCGGCCAGGCGGTCTCCTCGTGCACGTCGAGGTACTGCCCCGCCGTGACGTCGAGGCGCATGGTGTGGAACTCCTGGCGGACGATGCGGCCCCGCGCGGGGTCGAGCAGGGCGAGCCCCTCGTCGAAGACGGAGTCGCTCAGGGAGAGCAGGAGGTCGCCGAGCAGCAGGGCCGAGTTCGTGCCGTAGAGCGCCCGGTCGCCGACCCAGCCCGACTCCTCGTGCAGGGACTCGAACCGGCGGTGCGCTGCAGGACGCCCGCGACGGGTGTCCGAGCGATCCATGATGTCGTCGTGGACGAGCGCCGCGGCGTGGAAGATCTCGAGCGCGGCCGCGACCGTGACGATCGCCTCGGCCGTGGTCTGCCGGGACCCTTCGCCGAGCGGGTCGAACGAGCCCGACCGACCCGCGACGGACTGCCAGCCCCAGTAGCAGAACAGGGCCCGGAACCGCTTGCCCCCGGCGAGCAGATCCCGCGCGTACTCGTCGAACGGACCCAGGTCCGGACTGATCGCGGCGAGCCGTTCCCGTTGGTCGTCCAGCGCCCGATCGATCCGCGCCGACACGAGGTCCACTAATCGCGTACTCTCAGCCACACTCCCTACCCTAGTGGAGCGGTCGAGTCGTAGACTCGGTCCACCTCAACCACGCGTCGATCCCAGGAACAGAGGGAACAAAGATGCCACTCTCGGAGCAAGAGCAGCGCCTCCTCGAAGAGATGGAGCGCAGCCTCTACCAGAATGACTCCGACTTCGTCGCGCGTGTCACGCGTCGCCAGGGTCGTCCGACGTACACGTCGATCACGCTCGGGGTGCTCGGAGCACTCGCCGGCGTCGCCATCGTCATCGTCGGGTTGGTCATGCGCCAGCCGCTCGTCGGGATCCTCGGCTTCGTCGTGATGCTGGCCGGAGTCCTCTTCGCGCTGCGTCCCGGTATGCGAGCCCCCAAGGCGAAGGCGCCTCGGGCCGGCAAGCCGTCGACGGGCGGAGCCTCGCGGCCGAGTCAGGGCGGCGGCGGGTCCTTCATGGACCGGATGAACGACCGCTGGGACAAGCGGAACGACAACCAGGGCTAGCGGCCCTCCACACTCCTCCACGGGGTCGGTCCTTCGGGTCCGGCCCCGTTTCGTGCGTCCGGGGGGTGGGCCGGGCGTCGGCTTGGGTGGGCGGGCGCCGGGGCGGTCGCGGCTGGCGAGGTTCCACGATCGTGGCATCTCGGCCGCCCGGAGCGGCAGTTCCCGGGACCTCGGCGTCGAACGTTCGGCGAGTCGTGGAACCCCGCCCGGTGCTCGGGATCCGGCACGGCCGTCCGGAGGTGCCGAGCGGGCGAAACACGTCCCGTTCGAGGCCGCGCGGCGGCGGATCGTGCCCGCTCGGCGACCGGGCGAAATTGGTCCCGTTCGAGGCCGCGCGGCGGCCGATCGCGCCCGCTCGGCGGTCCGCGCGCGGCGGGTCGTGACCGCGGGGGTGGGCGGTGCGTGCCATCGGACGGGAGGCGCGGGTCGGCGCCGCACCGCGCCTCCCGTCCCGCAGGTGCCCGCTGAACGGGCGCAACACGCCGCCGGCCGGTCGCCGAGCGGGCGCGAAACGGCCCGCTCGGCGCCGCTGAGCGAACGATTCCGCCCGCTCGGCGAGCGGCACGAGCGGCACGAGCGGCGCGAGCCGCCGCCGCGCCGCGGGAGCGCGCGCTCGAGCTGTGGAAGTCCTCCACTTCCCTCCACGCGCTCCACATCCCTCCACCGGGTCTCCGATCCCCGAGGATTCGGGCTTCTCCGCGCTCGAGCGCGCCGGAACTGAGCCTCCATCGACCCCAAAACAGGGCACGACGGCGATTTCGGGAATGATTTCCGCACCCTGGGGAGGGGAGTGGAGTAAAGTGGGGGACACAACGGTCCGGTGGAGCGGAGGGGAGGCCCGACGTGCTGCTCGGTACCCATGCCCCGAAGCTCGACGAGAAGGGTCGCGTGATCCTCCCCGCCAAGTTCCGGGACGAACTGTCCGGGGGCCTCGTGATGACCCGCGGGCAGGAGCGCTGCGTCGTCGTCTTCAGCGCGGACACGTTCGAGCAACTGCACGAGCGCATCCGCACCGCACCGATGACCTCGAAGCGCACCCGGGACTACATGCGCCTGTTCCTCTCCGGAGCGAGCGCGGAACAGCCCGACAAGCAGAACCGCGTCACCATCCCGCAGAACCTCCGCGAGTACGCGGGGCTCGAGCGGGACCTGACGGTCATCGGCTCCGGTGACCGTGCCGAGATCTGGTCGACCCCCGCTTGGGAGGCCTACTACGCAGAAGTCGAAGAGGGCTTCGCCGACAACGACGAGGAGGTGATCCCGGGGATCTTCTGATCCGTGGATCGGGACTCCCAGCCGTGCATCCCTGACACCCCTTCCCCGGTGTCAGGTCGCATGGATGGGGATCCGGACCCGCGGCCCGGAGGACGAGGGGCTGCACATGGCCGAGAACGAGACGGGCGCACAGCGCTTCCCCCACACCCCGGTGATGCTCGAGCGCATCGTCGACCTCTTCACGCCCACCCTCGAGGGGCCGGGCAAGGTCGTGGTCGACGCGACGCTCGGCATGGGCGGCCATTCCGAGGGGCTGCTCGAGCGCTTCCCGGAGCTGACACTCATCGGCCTCGACCGCGACACCGACGCGCTCGGCATCGCGGGGGAGCGGCTCGCCCGCTTCGGTGACCGCGTCCGCCTGGTGCACACGGTCTACGACGGCATCGTCGACGCGATCGAGGGCGAGGGCTTCGACGAGGTCGACGGCGTCCTGTTCGACCTCGGCGTCAGCTCCCTGCAGCTCGACCGTGCCGAGCGTGGCTTCGCGTACAGCCAGGACGCACCGCTCGACATGCGGATGGACCGGACCGAGGGGCAGACCGCCGCCGACGTCCTCGCCACCTACGACGAGGGCGAGCTGCGCCGGATCTTCCAGCGCTACGGCGAGGAGAAGCTCGCAGGACGCTACGCCCGGGCGATCGTCGAGCGACGGGCGACCGCCCCGTTCGAGATGTCCGGCGACCTCGTCCAGGTCCTGCACGACGCGACCCCGGTGGCCATCCAGCGCCAGGGGCACCCCGCGAAGCGCGTGTTCCAGGCGCTGCGCATCGAGGTGAACGCCGAACTGAGCGTGCTCGAACGGGCGATCCCGGCAGCGCTCGACGCCATCGCGGTCGGTGGCCGCATCGTCGTCGAGTCGTACCAGTCGCTCGAGGACCGCATCGTCAAGCGGGCGCTGACCGCACGGACGAAGTCGAGCGCACCCGCTGGCCTGCCGGTCGAACTGCCCGAGCACCGGCCGACGTACGAACTGGTCGTCAAGGGCGCCGAGCTGGCCGACGAAGCCGAACGCGCCGCCAACCCACGAGCAACCCCCGTGCGCCTGCGCGCGGCCGAGCGGATCCGGAAGTGACATGAGCACGAACCTCGCACTCGTCGACCCCGCCGTCGTCCCGTCCCGCGCCCCGCGTCCGACGCGGCAGAACCGGCCGGAGCTCGTCGAGGTCACCCCGACGAAGGCCCAGCGCCGTGCCCGCCCGCGCATCGCGTACGCCGTGGTGGCGGTGGCCGCCCTCGGCATCCTGCTCCTCGCGCAGCTCGGCATCAGCATGGTGCTCAGCCAGGGCGCGTACACGCTGAACTCCCTCAGCGCGGAGCAGACGAACCTCTCCCGCACGCAGCAGTCGCTGTCCGAGGAGCTCCGAGTGCTCGACTCGCCGCAGAACCTGGCCCGCAACGCGCAGGCACTCGGCATGATCGCGAACTCGACGCCGGTGTACCTCGACCCGAAGACCGGCCGCGTGTACGGCACGCCGACCCCGGCGGTCGCGGACCAGGCCACGGCGGCGACCTCGAACCAGGTCCCGAACTCGCTGCTGGACGAGGTGCCGCTCGCCGCGAAGCAGGGCGACACCTCCACCAGCAAGGAGACCGGGCCCACGGCGGGCAGCGACGCCGCCGCGGCGGACGCTGGGAAGACCGCAGGCGCCAGCGCGTCGGCCGGGGCTTCCTCGACGGCCGACGTAGAGTCCGACCCGAACCAGCTCCAGGCCCCGTCCACCCGGTGACCTGCGGGCCGGGGGCTCCTGCCGCACGACCGCTCCACCCCGGGAAGGACCGCACCGCGTGACGAAGACGATCCGCAGCCGACGACTCCGCTACAGCGTCGTGATGATCGCCGTGATCGCCCTCGTGGCGGTCTTCGTGATCCGCCTCGTCGACATCCAGGTGGTCCAGGCCGCCGCGCTCAACGAGCTGTCGAAGGAGAAGCGGAGCATCCCCGTCACGATCTACGGCACCCGCGGGTCGATCGTGGACCGCAACGGGACCGAGCTCGCCGACAGCGTCACCCGGTACAACATCACGACCGCGCCACGCCTGGTCAAGAAGTTCGAGGGCAAGCTCGGCGGCACCCGGGTGAAGGACGTCTCGGTCGACCAGGCACTGACGGCATTGGCGAAGGCGTCGGGCGGTGACGTCGCCACCATGCAGAAGAACATCGCGGCCAACCCGCGGTCCGACTTCGCCTACCTGGTCAAGGGCCTCGACGTGAAGCACTACGAGGCGGTGACCGCGCTCGACATCCCCTGGATCTACAAGGAGCAGCAGGCGTCACGGGTGTACCCGACGGGTGCGACGGCCGGCAACATCACCGGCTTCATGGGCACCGACGGCGCCCAGGCCGGCCTCGAGTACGCCTACGACAAGTGCCTGGCCGGGTCGAACGGCTCCGAGACGTACGAGCGCGGGTCCGACGGTGTCCAGCTCCCGGGCAGCACCGTGACCACGAAGGAAGCCAAGGACGGCGGGACCGTCGAGACCACGATCGACGGCGACCTGCAGTACATGGCCGAGCAGACGATCGCGTCCGCCGCGAAGTCCCTGCAGGCCGAGTCGGCGACGGCGACCGTCACGAGCGTGAAGACCGGCGAACTCCTGGCCGTCGCGGACTACCCGACGGTCGACCCGAACAACGTCGACGGCACGACCGACAAGGGCGCGTTCGGCTCCCGGGCCCTCACGGCCACGTACGAGCCCGGCTCCACCATCAAGGCCGCCATCGCCGCGGCCCTCATCGACCAGGGCAAGTCGAGTCCGACCGACCAGGCCGTCGTGCCGTACACGCGCTCGTTCCCCTGGGGCGGGTCGATCCACGACTCCGAGTTCCACGACACCGAGAACCTCACGCTCACGGGCATCCTGCAGAACTCCTCGAACGTCGGGATCACCGAGCTCGGCGAGCGACTGACCGCGCAGCAGCGGTACGACTACATGCAGAAGTTCGGCCTGTTCGAGCCCGAGTCGGCGATCGACTACCCGGGCCAGCCGTCGATGGACTACGGCACGAGCCCGAACTGGGACCAGCAGACGAACATCAACTCGATGTTCGGCCAGGGCATCTCGACGACCGCGATCCAGGTCGCGAGCATCTTCCAGACCCTGGCGAACGACGGCGTCCGGATCCCGCTGCACCTCGTGAAGGGGTGCCAGACCGCCGACGGCAAGACGATCGACGCGCCCGACGTGCAGCCGACGCGCGTCGTGTCCGCGAACGCCGCGACGCAGGTCACGGACATGCTGCAGAGCGTGGTCACCGGCGGCACCCTCGTGGGGATGAAGCCGATCTCCGGCTACAACATCGCCGCGAAGACGGGCACGGCCGAGGTCGCCGAGGGGTCGAAGGGCTACGGCGGCCAGCGCATCACCTCGGTGGCCGGAATGGCACCCGCCGAGGACCCCCAGTATGTTGTCACGGTGACGTTCACGAAGCCGCAGGCCAACAAGTGGTCCAGCGGAGCGGCTCCGGCGTTCCGAACTCTCATGTCCCAGGTGCTCGAGAAGTACCGAGTAGCCCCCTCCACGACGCCGGCGAAGACCTACCCGACCACGTGGTGAGGAAGAAGGAGCACTTGTCCGCACGGATCCCCCCGGTCCTCCGACCCGAACACCCGACCCCGAGGGCCGTGGCCGAACTCGCGAACGCGTTCGGTCTGCGAGTCGTCGGCTCGGTCGACGCCGTCGAGACGACCGGCGTCACCCTGAGCGCCGCCGAGGTGCAGCCGGGTGACCTCTTCGTCGGCGTGCACGGTGCGAACCGGCACGGCGCGGAGTTCTCCGCCGAGGCCGCCGAGCGCGGCGCGGTCGCGGTCCTGACCGACGACGCCGGCGTGGAGCACGCCCAGGCGGCAGGTCTGCCGGTGCTCGTCGTCGACGACCCCCGTGCGGCCCTCGGCGACGTGTCGGCGTGGGTGTACCGCACCCACCCGGACGAGGCCACCGACCTGCCGCAGCTGTTCGCCGTCACCGGCACGAACGGCAAGACGAGCACGTCCTACATCCTCGAGGGGATCCTCAAGCAGCTCGGCCTCGTCACGGGCCTCAGCTCCACCGCCGAGCGGCACATCGGCGCGCTCAGCGTCACGAGCCGCCTCACCACGCCCGAGGCGAGCGAGATGCACGCCCTGCTCGCCCGGATGCGCGAGAGCGAGGTGCGCGCGGTCGCCGTCGAGGTGAGCGCCCAGGCCCTCAGCCGCCACCGCGTCGACGGCATCGTCTTCGACGTCGCGGCCTTCACGAACCTGTCGCACGACCACCTCGACGACTACGCCGACATGGAGGAGTACTACCAGGCGAAGCTCCCGCTGTTCCAGCCCGAACACGCCCGTCGCGGTGTCGTCTCGCTGGACACGGACTGGGGTCACCGCGTGGTGCAGGACTCCCGGATCCCGGTCACGACCATCACGGTCCACCCCGACGTCGAGGCCGAGTGGCACGTCGACATCGTCGAGGCGCACGCCGCCTACACGGAGTTCCGCCTGACCGGTCCCGAGGGCCGTGCGCTCACCACCCGTGTGCCGCTGATCGGCTGGCACATGGCCGCGAACGCCGCGCTCGCGATCGTGATGCTGGTCGAGGGCGGGTTCGAGCTCGGCGCCATCGCGCACGCGCTCGAGACGAACCACCGCCGCTACCCGGACGAGGACGAGCGCGAGCAGCGCGGCGAGCGGACGAGCGCCATCGAGTGCTACCTGCCCGGCCGGACCGAGCGCGTCTCGGGCGACCGCGGCCCGAGCGTCTACGTCGACTTCGGCCACAGCGCCGACGCCTTCGAGAACACCCTCGCGGCCGTCCGGCAGTTCACCCCCGGCAAGGTCCTCATGCTCTTCGGCGCCGACGGCGACCGCGACAAGACCAAGCGCGGTGACATGGCCCGCGTGGCGGCTGCGGGGAGCGACATCCTCGTCGTCACCGACCACCACCCGCGCTTCGAGGACGCCGCGTCGATCCGGAAGACCCTCGTCGACGCCGCGCGCGAGGCGTTCCCCGAGCACGAGCTCCACGAGGTCAGCCCGCCCGAGGCTGCGATCCGCACCGCGGTGAGCCTCGTCGGCGAGGGGGACTCGATCCTCTGGGCCGGCCCCGGCCACCAGGACTACCGCGACATCCAGGGCGTCCGCACGCCGTACTCGGCACGCGACGAAGCCCGCCAGGCCCTCCGCGAGGCCGGTTGGGAACCGAACTCCGGCCCCACCGAGGAACTCCGATGATCGCCATGACCCTCGCCGAGATCGCGACAGCGGTCGACGGCGAGCTGATCCCGGGTGCCCAGGCGACCGACGTCGCCGACCAGGGCGACCTGGTCGTCGACGGCACGGTCGAGACCGACTCCCGCCTCGTGACGCCGGGCAGCGTGTTCTTCGCGCTCCCGGGCGAGGTCACCGACGGGCGACGCTTCGTCCCCGCGGCGACCGAGGCCGGCGCCGCGCTCGTCATCACGCCCGAGCGCGTCGAGACCACGGCACCGCAGATCGTCGTGGCGGACGGCTACGACGCCCTCGCCGCGCTCGCACACGAGGTCGTCACGCGCGTCCGGATGGCGACCGCCGACCGCGTCGACGTCGACGGACGCCCGGCGCCGCTCAAGGTCGTCGGGATCACCGGCTCGAACGGCAAGACGAGCACGAAGAACATGCTCCGCACGATCCTCGAGCAGCACGGCGAGACCGTCGCGCCGCAGGGGTCGTTCAACAACCACGTCGGTGCGCCGATCTCGATGCTCCGCATCACCGAGGACACCCGGTACCTGGTCGTCGAGATGGGCGCGAGCGGCATCGGCCACATCGCCAAGCTCGTCGCGATCGCCGAGCCGGACGTCGGCGTCGTCCTCAAGGTCGGCCTCGCGCACGCCGGCGAGTTCGGCGGGATCGAGGCGACCCAGCGCGCCAAGTCCGAGATGGTCACCGACCTGCCCCGGAGCGCGACCGCGCTCCTCAACGTCGACGACGACCGTGTCGCGTCGATGCGCGACCTGACGGCCGCCCACGTCGTCGGCTTCGGCACGTCCGACGACGCCGACTACCGCATCACCGGCATCGAGACGGACCGCAACGGCACCCGTTTCACGCTCACCGCGCCTCCCGTCCGCCAGGAAGGCGACCCGTCTGCGGACGGACGGCCAGGAGGCACGGATCACGTCGACGTGCAGCTCGCGATCCTGGGTGAGCACCACGCCATGAACGCGTCCGCCGCGCTCACGGTCGCCCACCTGTGGGGCGTCCCGCTCGCCGCCGGCGCCGCCGCGCTCGCGTCGATGACACGCGCCGAGCGTTGGCGCATGGAGCTCCTCCCCGGCGGCCCCGATGGCGTCACCGTGATCAACGACGCCTACAACGCGTCGCCCGACTCGACCGCAGCGGCGCTGCGGACCCTGGCGCAGATCGTGCGCCCGGGGGAGCGGACCGTCGCCGTGCTCGGCGAGATGGCCGAGCTCGGCGAGTTCTCGACGGAGGAGCACGACCGCATCGGTCGGCTCGTCGTCCGTCTCGGCATCGGACAGCTCGTGGTCGTCGGCCGCGGCGCGATGCCCATCCACCAGGCCGCCACCCTCGAGGGATCGTGGGACGGCGAGTCCGTGTTCATCGAGGACGTCGACGACGCCGTCCACTCACTGCAGGACATGCTCCGCCCCGGCGACGTCGTCCTCGTCAAGTCCTCGAAGTCCGCCGAACTGCGATTCCTCGGCGACCGCCTCGGAGGTGTCACCGAATGATCGCCCTCCTGATCGCCGGCGCCGTGTCGCTGGTGTTCACACTGCTGCTCACGCCGCTGTTCATCAAGCTGTTCCACCGCCTCGGCTGGGGACAGTTCATCCGCGACGACGGCCCGCAGTCGCACCACACGAAGCGCGGCACGGCGACGATGGGCGGCATCGTCCTCATCATCGGCGCGGTGCTCGGCTACTTCGTCGGACACCTGGTCGGCCGTGATTCGGTCACGCTGTCCGGCCTGCTCGTCCTGTTCCTCATGGTCGGCCTCGGGTTCGTCGGGTTCATCGACGACTTCCTCAAGGTCCGTCGTCAGCGCAGTCTCGGCCTCGGCGGCTGGGCGAAGGTCCTCGGGCAGGTCATCGTCGGCGTCATCTTCGCGACCGTCGCGCTCGTCGTCCCGTCCGGCAACGGCAAGCCGCCGGCGTCGACGATGGTGTCGGCCATCCGGGACATCCCGTGGCTCGACTTCATGGCGCTCGGCACCGTGATCGGCACCGTGCTGTTCCTGGCGTGGATCGTCCTGCTGACGGTCTCGACGTCGAACGGCGTGAACGTGGCGGACGGGCTGGACGGTCTCGCGACCGGCTCGAGCATCCTGGCCATCGGCTCGTACGTGATCATCGGCTTCTGGCAGTCGAACCAGATCTGCGGCGGTGCCCGGCTCGACGCGAACACCGAGCACGCCTGCTACACCGTGACCAACCCGCTGGACCTCGCGGTCGTGGCGGCGGCGGTCTGCGGTGGCCTGATCGGCTTCCTCTGGTACAACACGTCGCCGGCACAGATCTTCCTCGGCGACACCGGGTCGCTCGGGCTCGGCGGCGCGCTGGCCGGCCTCGCGATCCTCAGCCGCACGGAGCTCCTGCTCATCCTCATCGGTGGTCTGTTCTTCATCGTCACCGGCTCGGTCATCCTGCAGCGGGCGTACTTCAAGATCACGCACGGCAAGCGCATCTTCCGGATGAGTCCGCTGCACCACCACTTCGAGTTGAAGGGGTGGGCCGAGGTGACCGTCGTCGTCCGGTTCTGGATCATCGCGGGACTCTGCGTCGCCGCGGGTGTCGGACTGTTCTACCTCGAATGGATCGCACGAGTTGGTTGACGCGGTGTCCTCGTCCCGCCTGGATTCCCTGGACAGCTGGTACGCCGAGGGCTGGAAGGGGCTGAACGTCGCCGTGCTCGGCCTCGGCGCCACCGGGTTCTCGGTCGCCGACACCCTGGTCGAGCTCGGCAGCGCGGTGACGGTCTACTCGACCGACGCCCCGTCGGACAGCGTGGAGCTGCTCGACGTGATCGGTGCGCAGTTCGTGCAGGTGCCCCTCGACTCGGTCCCCGCCGCCCTCGAGACCCAGGCGCCGGACGTCGTCATCGTGTCGCCGGGCCTGCCGCCGCACAACGCGACCGTGCAGTGGGCCGTGGCGAACAGCGTCGTGTGGGGGGACATCGAGCTTGCCTGGCGTGTCCGTGACAAGGTCGTGCGCGGCCCCGTCGCTGCGCCCTGGGTGACCATCACGGGCACGAACGGCAAGACCACCACGACGCAGCTCGCGACCGCGATGTTCGAGGCCGGTGGGCTCCGCGCGGTGGCGTGCGGCAACATCGGCGTGCCCGTCCTCGACGTCGTGCGCGACCCGGACGGCTACGACGTCCTCGTCGTCGAACTCTCCAGCCACCAGCTGCACTACATGCCGACGACCGGCGACGGTGCCGTGGTGCCCCTCGCCAGTGCCTGCCTGAACATCGCCGACGACCACCTCGAGTGGCACGGCTCGGCGGAGGCCTACCGGGCCGCGAAGGCCAAGGTCTACGAGCGCACGGTCCTCGCCTGCGTGTACAACACGACGGACGACGTCACCCGGCACATGGTCGAGGACGCCGACGTCGTCGAGGGGTGCCGTGCCGTGGGCTTCGGCCCGGGGATCCCCGCGCCCGGCGACGTCGGGGTGGTCGAGGACGTCCTCTGCGACCGGGCCTTCACCGACGACCGACGGAACAGCGCGCTCGAGCTCGCGACCGTCGCCGACCTCGAGGCCGCCGGGCTCGCCAGCCCGCACATGACGATGAACGTGCTCGCCGCGGCCGCGCTCGCCCGTGCGGCCTCCGTGCAGCCGAGCGCGATCCGCACCGCCGTGCAGGGCTTCCGCGCCGACCACCACCGCACCGAGCTGGTGGCCTCCGCCGAGGGCGTCACCTGGGTGGACGACTCGAAGGCGACGAACCCGCACGCGGCCACGGCGTCGCTCGCGGCGTTCGACAAGGTGGTGTGGATCGTCGGTGGTCTGTTCAAGGGCGTCGACATCGACGGACTCGTCGAGCGCTTCGGGCCGGACGTCCGTGGCGTCGTCGTGATCGGGACCGATCGCGGCCCCGTGCTCGAGGCATTCGCGCGACACGCGCCCGGGGTGCCGGTGCTGCAGGTCGAGGCAGCGGACACTGATCAGGTCATGCCCGAGGCGGTCCGGCATGCCGCATCGGTCGCGAGGCCGGGCGACACGGTCCTCCTCGCCCCGGCTGCGGCGTCGTTCGACCAGTTCGGCTCCTACGCGGACCGGGGGCGTCGATTCGCGGCGGCGGTCCACGAGCACCTGGGAGGAAACGCCGATGGCGACGACGGATCTCCCGAGCGGCCGTAGCGGCGGAGCGGCCCCCGGCCGACCGCACGCACCCGCACGCCGCCACCACGGGGCGGTCGTCGCCGTCAAGAACGTCTTCGTCGCCGAGTCGAGCACCTTCTACACGATCCTGGGCGTCACGCTCTTCCTCGTCGTCTTCGGCGTCGTCATGGTGCTGTCCTCGTCGAGCGTGGAGCAGTACGCGGCGACGCACGACTTCTTCGGCGCGGCCTCCCGCCAGGGCCTCTACGCCGTGCTCGGCGTCCCGCTCATGCTCATCGCCTCCCGCCTGCCCGCACGGTTCTGGCGGAAGTGGGCGATGTGGATCGTCGGGGTCGGCCTCGTCGTGCAGGCGCTCGTCGTCCTGACCCCGCTCGGCTACTCGATCCAGGGCAACCGGAACTGGATCCGCCTCGGGTCGTTCACCGCGCAGCCGTCCGAGATCCTCAAGCTCGCGCTCGTGCTGGGCATCGGCGCGATCATGTACGTCAAGCGGGAGAAGCTCGACGACTGGAAAGAGGTCTTCATCCCGATCGGCATCGCGTCGCTCGGGTCGATCGGCCTCGTCCTCGTCGGCGGCGACCAGGGCACCGCGATGATCATGCTCATCCTGGTGTTCGGCGCGCTCTACGTCGGCGGCGCCCGGGCGAAGCACCTGCTCGTCGGGGTGCTCGGCCTCGCCGTGCTGCTGCCGTTCGTCACGATGGCGTCGAGCTCCCGGTCGCACCGCATCAGCGCCTGGCTCTCCGGCTGCACCGACACGAGCCAGTACCAGGACCTCTGCTGGCAGCCGACCCACGGCATGTGGGCGCTGGCCTCCGGCGGCGTCTTCGGGGTGGGTCTCGGCAACTCCAAGGCGAAGTGGTCGTGGCTCCCAGAAGCCGACAACGACTACATCTTCGCGATCATCGGCGAGGAGCTCGGGCTCGTCGGCGCCGTCGTCGTGCTCGCCCTGTTCGTGGTCCTGGCGGTCGGCATGATCAAGATCATCCGGCAGTCGAACGACCCCTTCGTGAAGACCGTCACCGGTGGCGTGCTCGCGTGGATCATCGGCCAGGCGCTCGTCAACATCGCCGTGGTCCTCGGCCTCCTACCGGTCCTCGGCGTCCCCCTCCCACTCATCTCGGCCGGTGGCTCCGCGCTGATCATGACCCTCGTCGCCATCGGCGTCGTCCTGTCCTTCGCGCGCGACCTCCCGGGCAAGAGCGACCTCCCGGGCAGGAACAGCGTCGGCCGCACCACCACGAACGGAACCCTCCGGTGAACACGTACCTCTTCGCGGGCGGCGGCACCGCCGGCCACGTCAACCCGCTGCTCGCGGTCGCCGACCGGCTGACCGAGCGCGAGCCCGACGCCGAGGTCCTCGTCCTCGGTACCGCCGAGGGGCTCGAGTCCCGGCTCGTCCCGATGCGCGGCTACGAACTGCTGACGATCCCGCGCCTGCCGTTCCCGCGCAAGCCGAACGCCGCCGCGCTCCGCTTCCCCGGCGGGTTCCTCGGCGCCGTCCGTCGGGTCGAACAGATCATCCGCGAGCGCGAGGTCGACGTCGTCCTCGGGGTCGGGGGCTACGCGGCCGCACCGGCGTACATCGCCGCACGCCGTACCGGCACCCCGATCGTCGTGCACGAGCAGAACGCCAAGCCCGGCCTGGCGAACCGCCTGGCAGCGTTCCTCACCGACCACGTGGGCGTGACCTTCTCGAACACCCGTCTCCGTCACGGCCGGGTCGTCGGCATGCCGCTCCGGCGCGAGATCGAGTCGCTCGACCGTCGCGCGAGCCGCGCCGAGGGGCTCGCTGAGTTCGGTCTCGACCCCGCCCGACCGGTCCTCCTCGTCACGGGCGGGTCCTCCGGCGCGCGGAGCATCAACCGCACCGTCAACCGGAGCGCCGCGACGATCGTCGGTGCCGGCTGGCAGGTCCTGCACGTCGTCGGCGGGAAGTCCGACATCGGCCCGAGCGACCTCGACGGCTACCACGTGCTGCCCTACTGCGACCGGATGGACCTGGCGTACGCCGCGAGCGACTTCGTGGTCTCGCGCGCCGGCGCCGGCATGGTCTGCGAGCTGACCGCCGTCGGGCTGCCGAGCGTCCTCGTGCCGTACCCTGTCGGCAACGGCGAGCAGCGGCACAACGCGAAGGACGTCGTCGACGCCGGGGGAGCGGTCCTCGTGGCCGACGCGGAATTCGACGAGGACTGGGTGACGTTCCAGCTGCTGAACACCCTGCAGGACCGGGCCCGCATCGCCGACATGACCGTCCGTGCCGGCAGCGTCGGACACCGCGACGGCGCCGACCGCATGACGGACCTCGTCCTCGACGCCGCGAAGCGCGCGACCGATGCGAAGCATGGCACGCACGACAGCACCACGGAGGAACGATGACCATCAAGCCGGACCTGACGCAGCCGATCCCCGACGACCTCGGCACGGTCCACTTCGTCGGCATCGGCGGCTCGGGCATGAGCGGCATCGCCCGGCTCTTCCTCGCCGCCGGCCACCGCGTGACCGGCAGCGACTCCCGCGAGACCGCCACCACGGGCACCATGCGCGAGCTCGGCGCCGAGGTGCACATCGGCCACGACGCCGCGAACGTCGGTGACGCGGACTCCATCGTCGTCACGAGCGCGCTCTGGCCGGACAACCCGGAACTCCTCGAGGCCCAGCGCCGCGGCCTGCCGGTCCTGCACCGGTCGCAGGCCCTCGCCGCCCTCATCGCCGAGCACCGCCTCGT
Source organism: Curtobacterium sp. Curtsp22 (assembly GCF_059492135.1). Lineage (NCBI taxonomy): Bacteria > Bacillati > Actinomycetota > Actinomycetes > Micrococcales > Microbacteriaceae > Curtobacterium > Curtobacterium sp. Curtsp22. The sequence continues at coordinate 149,773 of NZ_CP168519.1, forward strand.
CGCCGTCGCCGGCGCGCACGGCAAGACCACCTCCACCGGCATGATCGTCACCGCGCTCGTCGAGCTCGGGCTGGACCCGAGCTTCGTCAACGGCGGGGTCATCCAGTCCCTCGGCACGAGCTCGGCGCCCGGCTCGAGCGACCTGTTCGTCGTCGAGGCCGACGAGTCCGACGGCTCGTTCCTGCTCTACGACGTCGCGGTCGCCCTCATCACGAACGTCGACGCCGACCACCTCGACCACTACGGCAGCGAGGAGGCCTTCACCGAGGCCTTCGTCGAATTCGCCGCGAAGGCGAGCGAGCGCGTCGTGATCTCGAGCGACGACGCCGGCGCGAAGGCGGTCACGGCCGGGATCCGCGCCCGCGCGGACGCGCCCGAGATCGTCACCTTCGGCGAGGCCGTCGACGCCGACGTCCGGATCGAGGGGATCACCGAGTCCGCCGGGGTCGAGGTCGACTTCCGCGCCGCGGGCGAGGCGCACCACCTGACGCTCCGGGTCCCGGGCCGCCACAACGCGATCAACGCCGTCGGCGCCTTCGCCGTCCTGACCGGACTCGGCGTCGCCGCCGAGGACGCGATCCGTGGCATCGAGGCCTTCGGCGGGACCCAGCGGCGCTTCGAGCTGCACGGCGTCGAGCGCGGCGTCTCGGTCTACGACGACTACGCGCACCACCCGACCGAGGTGGCGGCGGCGCTCAAGGCTGCACGGAACGTCGTGGGCGACGGCCGGATCATCGCGATCCACCAGCCGCACCTGTACTCGCGAACGCGCCTCATGGCCGGTGACTTCGCCAAGGTCTACGAGGAGCTCGCCGACCACACCGTCGTCCTCGACGTCTACGGCGCCCGCGAGGACCCGGAGCCCGGTGTCACCGGCGCCCTCGTGCAGGAGCGCTTCGCGGACCAGTCCCGCGTCGAGTTCCTGCCCGACTGGGACGAGGCCTCGGCGCGCGCGGCCGCGGCCGCGCGCGACGGCGACATCATCATGACCCTGAGCTGCGGCGACGTGTACCGCATCATCCCGCAGGTGCTCAGCGCCCTCCACGACGACGGGGCGCTGTCCCGGTGAAGCGTCCCGAGGGGTTCGACGAGCGGCCGGCCCGTCCGGACGCACCTGCCGACGGCGCGGGCGCGCCCCGGCAGCGTCGTGCCCCGCTGATCCCGCGGCGTCCGTCCCGCGAGCCCGCGCCGGAGGTCCAGGAGGCGCGGCTCGAGCCCGCCACCGAGGAACCGGCCGTCGAGACGGACGACCCCACCGCCGCCGACACGTCGAACGGCTCGGCTCGCGACCGCGCCGGTGCCCTCGCCGGCGCCGCCGGCCGTCGCCTCGGCGCCGGACTGTCGTCCGTCGCCGGCAGACTGCGCGAGTACACGCCCGACGAGGACCACCACGACCCCGAGGCCGAGCGCCTCGCCCGGGAGCGGCAGGAGACCGAGCGCCGCGACGCCGAGCGGCTCGCCCACCTCACCGACCTGCACGGCCCGGACGAGGACGGCCACGAGCGCCCGATCGGCGCCGGCGTCCGCGCTGCCGAGACCGCCCGGGAGGCCCGGGTGGCCAAGCGCCGTCGTCGCCTCCTCGAGCGCGCCGAGGTCCGCCGCTTCACCCGACGCAGCCGGCACCGCCGCGCCGCCTGGATCACCGCCGCGAGCATCGTCCTCGTGTTCGGGATCTCGATCCTCGTCGCGGTGTTCTCGCCGTTGATGGCGCTCCAGACCATCGAGGTCAAGGGGACGAACCGCGTCGACGAGACCCAGCTCCGCCAGGCGCTCTCCGACCAGATCGGCACCCCGCTCGCCCGGCTCGACTTCGACGCCATCAAGAAGGACATCGCCGGCTTCCCGCTCATCGAGAGCTACGTGACGGAGGAAGCCCCGCCGCACACCCTCGTGGTCACCGTGACCGAGCGCACCCCGGTCGTCGCGGTGCGGTCGGGGAAGTCCTTCGACCTGGTCGACCCGGCCGGCATCGTCGTACAGTCGTCGCCGAAGCAGCCCGCGAACATGCCCGTCGCCGACATCGGCAACGCGAAGCTCGGCTCGTCGGAGTTCCGCACGATGACCGAGGTGGTGCTCGCGCTCCCGTCGACCGTGCGTCAGCAGGTGACGAGCGTGAAGGGCTCGACCGCCGACGACGTCACGCTCACCCTCAAGGACGGCTCGAGCGTCGTCTGGGGGAACCCGGAGCAGTCGGACGCGAAGGCGGCCCTGCTCGCGGCCCTCGTGAAGGACCACGCGGCGCGGAACCCCGGCGTCGTCGTCGAGTACGACGTCAGCGCTCCGGACAACGGCATCATCCGCGCGAAGAAGTAGCGGAAGTCGTCGCGGAATCGCGCGACACGCGGCGTGGCGGGGCGACAGTGCCCGGAGCGCACCCGTAGCGTCGAAGCCAGCACCACATCTACCAGCAATGCCCCTGAACTTCAAGTAGAGGTTGAGGGTTCGACCGGAGGCCTGACTGACGTGACCACGAACCACAACTACCTCGCCGTCATCAAGGTCGTCGGCGTCGGCGGCGGCGGCGTGAACGCCGTCAACCGGATGATCGAGCTCGGCCTCCGCGGGGTGGAGTTCATCGCGATCAACACCGACGCGCAGGCGCTGCTCCTGAGCGACGCCGACGTCAAGCTCGACGTGGGCCGCGAGATCACCCGCGGCCTCGGCGCCGGAGCAGACCCCGAGGTCGGCCGTCGTGCCGCCGAGGACCACGCGGAGGAGATCGAAGAGGCCCTCGCCGGTGCCGACATGGTCTTCGTCACGGCCGGTGAGGGCGGTGGGACCGGCACGGGTGGTGCGCCCGTGGTCGCCCGCATCGCGAAGTCGATCGGCGCGCTCACCATCGGTGTCGTCACCAAGCCGTTCAGCTTCGAGGGCAAGCGTCGTCAGTCGCAGGCCGAGAACGGTGTCGCCGGCCTCAAGGACGAGGTCGACACGCTCATCGTCGTGCCGAACGACCGCCTGCTCGAGATCAGCGACCGCGGCATCTCGATGGTCGAGGCGTTCGCCACGGCCGACCAGGTGCTCCTCGCCGGCGTCCAGGGCATCACCGACCTGATCACCACCCCCGGCCTGATCAACCTCGACTTCGCCGACGTGAAGTCCGTCATGCAGGGTGCGGGTTCCGCGCTCATGGGCATCGGTTCCTCGCGCGGTGCCGACCGGGCGATCAAGGCGGCCGAACTGGCCGTCGCGAGCCCGCTGCTCGAGGCCTCGATCGACGGTGCGCACGGCGTGCTGCTCTCGATCCAGGGTGGTTCGAACCTCGGCATCTTCGAGATCAACGACGCGGCCCGTCTCGTGCAGGAAGCCGTGCACCCCGAGGCGAACATCATCTTCGGTGCCGTCATCGACGACACGCTCGGCGACGAGGTCCGCGTGACCGTCATCGCCGCGGGCTTCGACGGTGGCGAGCCCACCTCGCAGCAGAAGGAGCGCCGCTCCAGCTGGGTCGACCCCGAGGCCGGCGCGACCGTCCCGGTGGCGTCCGCCGGTGCGACCGGCGCGATCGAGGACTCGTCCTCGTCCGCCCCGTCGTGGGCGTCGCAGGAGCACGAGGCGCCCGCGCAGCGTGCCGCCGACCCGGCGTTCGACGACGATGACGACGAGCTCGACGTCCCCGACTTCCTGAAGTAAGCCCTCCTTGGTAGCCGACACGCGCCTCCCGTCCGCCCCGTCAGCAGACGACGGACTGGAGGCGCGTCTCGCGTCCGTCAGGAGCGGCATGTCCGACGCGGCGCGCGCCGCAGGGCGCTCGGCCGACGAGCTCACGCTCGTCGTCGTCACGAAGTTCCACCCGGCGTCGCTCGTCCGCGACCTCGCCGCGCTCGGCGTGACCGACGTGGGGGAGAACCGGCACCAGGAGGCGCAGGCGAAGGCCGCCGAGCTCGCCGACCTCCCGCTGACCTGGCACTTCGTCGGACAGCTGCAGTCGAAGAAGGCCCGGCAGGTCCGGCGGTACGCGCACGTCGTGCAGTCGCTCGACCGCGAGTCCGTCGTGGACGCGTTCGCGCCGACCGAGGCCGAGCCCGAGCCGCCGGTGATCGACGGGTTCGTGCAGGTCAACCTGACCGACGACCCCGACCGCGGTGGCGTCCGACCCGACGCCGTCGAGGCCATGGTGTCGCGGGTGCTCGCGACCGGCACGATCCGGCTCCGCGGGGTGATGGCCGTCGCACCGCTCGACGAGGAGCCGCGCGCGGCCTTCGCCCGGCTCCGTGGGGTCTCCGAGCGCGTGGTGTCCCTCGCCCCCGCCGCGACGGACATCTCGGCCGGGATGAGCGGCGACTACGCCGACGCCGTGCTCGAGGGCGCGACACACCTGCGGATCGGGACCGCAATCACGGGAAATCGGCCGGTCGCGCCCTAGCCTCGTTGCAAGGGCATCCACGAGCACCGACCTCCGGAGGAACCATGGCCAACCCGCTGAAGAAGACGATGGTCTACCTGGGCCTCGCCGACGAGGAACTCGAGTACGAGGACGAGCAGCCGCAGCAGCCCGCGCGGCAGCAGTCCGCTCCGGCCCCTGCCCCCGCGCCCGCTCCGGTCGCCGACGAGACCCCCGCGCCCGCCGCGGCACCGGTGGCGCCCGTCGCCGCCGAGCCCAAGGCGCACACCCACCAGCGCGGCGCCCAGGTCACCCCGCTCCGCCGCTCGCACACGTCCGCACAGAAGGCAGCACCGGTCCAGGAAATGAACGAGATCCTCACCGTCCACCCCCGCGAGTACAAGGACGCCCAGTCCATCGCCGAGAGCTTCCGCGACGGCATCCCCGTCATCATCAACCTCTCGCAGATGACCGAGGCCGACGCCCGCCGCATGATCGACTTCGCCTCCGGGCTGTCGCTCGGCCTCTACGGCAAGATCGAGCGCGTCACCAACAAGGTGTTCCTGCTGTCGCCGGCGCACGTCGCGGTGAGCGGTGAGGCGCCTGAGGTAGAGTCCGACATCGAGGCGTCCTTCTTCGCCCAGTCCTGAGTCCCTCAGGCCCACCCGCCCCGTGCGGCTCGTCGCATGACGGTCCGCACCCGAGCTGAGCGAGCCCCATCGTGACCGCGATCCTCACGATCCTGTACTACCTCCTCCTGCTGTACATCCTCGTGCTGTGGGGGCGGTTCGTCCTCGACATCGTCCAGCAGTTCAACCGGTCGTGGCGGCCGCGCGGAGCACTCCTCGTCGTCGCCGACGTGGTCTACACCGTGACGGACCCGCCGATCCGGGCGGTCCGCCGGGTCCTCCCGCCGATGCGCATGGGCCCCGTGGCGCTCGACTTCGGCTGGACGATCGTGCTCCTCCTGGCGATCATCATCCGGTTCGTGATCGCCCTGCTCATCCCCGTGTTCGCCAACTAAGAGGACACGACACGCGCCACGCCCAGTGCGTGGTCACGGTTCACGGCCACCATCGGTGTACGGTGGTCGGGATCCGATGCTCGCCCCGGCGTGGCATCCGCACCGTTCGGCGCGACTGGTAGATTCGGTCGCACCGAGACGGTTCCACACGTTCAGCAGTTCTATTGAGGTGACGGCAATGGCTTTGACGCCGGAAGACGTAGTCAACAAGCGGTTCCAGCCGACGAAGTTCCGCGAGGGCTACGACCAGGACGAGGTCGACGACTTCCTCGACGAGGTCGTCGTCGAGCTCCGTCGCCTGACGGCCGAGAACGACGAGCTCCGTCAGCGCCTGCAGTCGGCCGAGTCCGCGCCGAAGCCGGCCGAGGCCGAGCAGTCCGCTCCGACCCCCGAGCCCGAGCCGGAGCCCGCCCCCGTGGCAGCCGCGCCGGAGCCCGCTCCGGTCGCGGCCGCCGCGCCGGCCACCACGGTCCCGGCCGACGAGGACACCGAGGGCACCACGAACCTCCTGACGCTCGCACGTCGTCTCCACGAGGAGCACGTCCGCGAAGGCGTCGAGAAGCGCGACGCGCTCATCGCCGAGGGCACCGCGCAGGCCGCCCGTCTCGTCTCCGAGGCCGAGGCGAAGCAGCGCCAGATCATCGCCGACACCGAGAACACGAACCGTCAGCGTGTCGCGGTGCTCGAGCAGGAGCAGCGCCAGCTCGAGGGCAAGATCGACGAGCTCCGTACGTTCGAGCGCGACTACCGTGCACAGCTCAAGAGCTACATCCAGGGTCAGCTCAACGAGCTGGACGGCTCGGGCACCGAGCAGTCCGGGCTCACCCCGGCGCCGGCATCGGCGCAGGGCTTCGGCAACTGACGTTGTCGCGACCAGCATCACGAGCGAAGGTCAGTGTCCGCGCGATCGCGGCACTGGCCTTCGCCGCTGTCGTCGTGGTGGCGCTCGACCAGGGCGTGAAGGCGCTCGTCGTCGCCAACCTGCCGTACGGCACCGCCGTCCCGGTCCTCGGGAACGCCCTGCAGCTGCTCTACGTCCGGAACCCCGGCGCCGCGTTCTCGTTCGCGGTGAACATGACGTGGGTGTTCTCGATCGTCTCGACCGCCGTCGTGGTCGCGATCATCGTGTTCGCCCGGCGGATCCGGTCGATGTGGTGGGCACTCGTGCTCGGCATGCTCCTCGGCGGGGCGCTCGGCAACCTGCTCGACCGGCTCTTCCGTGAGCCCGGCTTCGGTCGCGGCCACGTGGTGGACTTCATCTCGACCCCGTGGATGATGCCCGCGATCTACAACATCGCCGACTCGTTCATCTGCATCAGCATGGTGGTCTTCGTCCTGCTGGTGATCCTCGGGGTGAACCTCGACGGCACCCGTGCCCTCTCCGCGAAGCAGCAGCGCGCAGTGGACGCGGCGCGTGCGCAGTCGGACGCCTCCGAGGCGGACGAGCACCGCGCCTCCCGGCCCCTCGTCGAGGACCCGCGCGCGCCGCGTGACGGGCGGGACACCCTCGGGCACGACGCGACGTGACCGAGAGCCGTTCCCTTCCGGTGCCGGACGGGCTCGCCGGTGAGCGTGTCGATGCCGCCATCGCGAAGCTCCTCGGGTTCAGCCGTTCCTTCGCTGCCGAGGTCGTCTCGGCCGGCGGCGTGACCGTCGACGGGGTCACGGTGGACAAGTCCGACCGGTTGCACGCCGACTCCTGGCTGCAGGTCGAGTGGACGCCGAAGGAAGCCCCCCGGATCATCCCGGTCGAGGTCCCCGGCATGACGGTCGTGCACGACGACGACGACATCGTCGTGGTGGACAAGCCGATCGGCGTCGCCGCACACCCCTCGCCCGGCTGGGACGGCCCCACGGTCCCCGGTGGCCTCGCCGCCGCCGGCTTCACGATCGCGACCTCCGGTGCCGCCGAACGCGCGGGCATCGTGCACCGGCTCGACGTCGGCACCTCGGGGCTGATGGTCGTGGCGAAGACCGAGCTCGCGTACACGCACCTCAAGCGCGCGTTCAAGGAGCGCACGGTCGAGAAGGTCTACCACGCGCTCGCGCAGGGGCACCCCGACCCGACCTCCGGCACGATCGACGCGCCCATCGGCCGGCACCCCTCGAGCGACTGGAAGTTCGCGGTCACGGCCGACGGCAAGCCGAGCGTGACGCACTACGAGACCCTCGAGGCGTTCCGCTCCGCGACCCTGCTCGAGGTGCACCTCGAGACCGGTCGGACGCACCAGATCCGGGTGCACATGGCGGCGACCCGGCACCCGCTCGTGGGCGACACGATGTACGGCGCCGACCCGGTGCTCGCCGAGGAGCTCGGGCTCACGCGGCAGTGGCTCGACGCCGTCCGGCTCGGGTTCGAGCACCCGCGCACGGGGTCGTGGGTGTCGTACTCGGCGGAGTACCCCGATGACCTGCAGCGGGCGCTGGACCGGATCCGCGCCGCGTAGGGCGCGCGCGCGCCTGGCGCGCGCCTGGCGCGCCGAGGTCGCACGAAGTGCCGCTCGCCGCGCCGCGGAGCGGCACTTCGTGCGCTCTCGGCGGGACGCGCGCGGCGTGTTGCGCGCCCTCGGCGGCGCCCCCCCCCTGGCGGACGGGAGGCGTGGGTCGGGCCCGCACCGCGCCTCCCGTCCGTCTCGACGCGCCCGGCCACGCCCGCCGAGGTCGCGAAATCGGTCGCTGTCGGCACCGAGGAGCGGCACTTCGTGCGCTCTCGACGGCACGCGCGCGGCGAGTTGCGCGCCCTCGGCGGCGCGCCCCCCTGGCGGGCGGGAGGCGGGTCGGGCCCGCACCGCGCCTCCCGTCCGCCTCGACGCGCCCGGCCGCGCCCGGCGAGGTCGCGAAATCGGTCGCTGTCGGCGCCGTGGAGCGGCACTTCGTGCGCTCTCGACGGGACGCGCGCGGCGTGTTGCGCGCCCTCGGCGGCGCGACCCCCTGACGGACGGGAGGCGCGGGTCGGGCCCGCACCGCGCCTCCCGTCCGTCTCGACGCGCCCGGCCGCGCCCGCCGAGGTCGCGAAATCGGTCGCTGTCGGCGCTGCGGAGCGGCACTTCGTGCGCTCTCGGCGGGACGCGCGCGGCGTGTTGCGCGCCCTCGGCGTCGCGCCCCGCGCGTGGCGCGACCCCCTGACGGGCGGGAGGCGCGGGTCGGCCCCGCACCGCGCCTCCCGTCCGCCTCGACGCGCCCGGGTTTGTCCCCGGTCGCGGTTAGGCTGTTCCCAGACCGCAGCAGCTCCCGCGAACCGGAGGTTCCGTGTCGGATTCCGACTCCTTCGTCCACCTGCACGTGCACAGCGAGTACTCGATGCTCGACGGCGCCGCCAGGCTCGGCGACCTCGTGGCCGAGACCGCCGCGCAGGGCATGCCCGCCGTTGCCGTGACCGACCACGGCAACATGTTCGGCGCGTTCGAGTTCTGGAAGGCCGCCAAGGCCGGCGGCGTCAAGCCGATCATCGGGACCGAGGCGTACATCACGCCGCGCACCCACCGGACCGACAAGACCCGTGTGCGCTGGGGCGACGGCGGCGGCGACGACGTGTCGGGCTCCGGCGCGTACACGCACATGACGATGTTCGCCGAGAACACGACGGGCATGCACAACCTGTTCCGGCTGTCGAGCAAGGCGTCGATCGAGGGGTACTACTTCAAGCCCCGCATGGACATCGAGCTTCTCGAGGAGTACCACGAGGGCATCATCGCCACGACGGGCTGCCCCTCGGGGGAGATCCAGACCCGGCTGCGGCTCGGCCAGTACGACGAAGCCGTCAAGGCCGCGGCGGACTACCGCGACATCTTCGGCAAGGAGAACTACTTCGCCGAGGTCATGGACCACGGGCTCGAGATCGAACGTCGGATCATGAGCGACCTGATCCGGCTGGCGAAGGACCTCGACATCCCGCTGGTCGGCACGAACGACCTGCACTACACGCACTCGCACGACGCCAAGTCGCACGCGGCGCTGCTCTGCGTCCAGTCCGGCTCGACCCTGAACGACCCGAACCGCTTCAAGTTCGACGCCGACGAGTTCTACCTGAAGACCCCGCAGCAGATGCGGCACCTCTTCCGCGACAACCCCGAGGCCTGCGACAACACGCTGCTCATCGCCGAGCGGTGCAACGTCGAGTTCGACACCGCGGCCAACTACATGCCGAAGTTCCCCGTGCCCGAGGGGGAGACCGAGCACTCCTGGTTCGAGAAAGAGGTGGCGAAGGGCCTCGAGTACCGGTACCCCGACGGCATCACGCGCGAAGTCCAGGAACGCGCCGACTACGAGGTCGGCATCATCAACCAGATGGGCTTCCCGGGGTACTTCCTCGTGGTCGCCGACTTCATCAACTGGTCGAAGAACAACGGCATCCGCGTCGGTCCCGGCCGTGGTTCCGGTGCCGGCTCGATGGTGGCGTACGCGATGCGCATCACCGACCTCGACCCGATCCGGCACGGCCTGATCTTCGAGCGCTTCCTCAACCCGGACCGCGTCTCGATGCCCGACTTCGACGTCGACTTCGACGACCGGCGCCGCGGTGAGGCGATCAAGTACGTCACCGAGAAGTACGGGTCGGCGCGTGTCGCGCAGATCGTCACGTACGGCACGATCAAGGCGAAGCAGGCGCTCAAGGACTCCTCGCGCGTCCTGGGCTTCCCGTTCGGTATGGGCGAGAAGCTCACCAAGGCGATGCCGCCGCCCGTGATGGGCAAGGACATCCCGCTCACCGGGATCTTCGACAAGGACCACCCGCGCTACAAGGAAGCCGTGGACGTCCGCACGGTCGTCGAGACCGACCCCGAGGCGAAGACGGTGTTCGACACCGCTCTCGGGCTCGAGGGGCTGAAGCGCCAGTGGGGCGTGCACGCCGCCGGCGTCATCATGTCGAGCGATCCGTTGATCGACATCATCCCCGTGATGAAGCGCGAGCAGGACGGCCAGATCGTCACGCAGTTCGACTACCCGGCAGCGGAGTCGCTCGGCCTGATCAAGATGGACTTCCTGGGGCTCCGCAACCTCACGATCATCAGTGACGCCCTCGACAACATCAAGACGAACCGTGGGATCGAGCTCGACCTCGAGACCATGGGGCTCGAGGACCCCGAGGCGTACGCGCTCCTGCAGCGTGGTGACACCCTCGGCGTGTTCCAGCTCGACGGCGGACCGATGCGTGGTCTGCTGCGCCTGATGAAGCCCGACAACTTCGAAGACATCTCGGCGCTCATCGCCCTGTACCGTCCGGGCCCCATGGGTGCGAACTCGCACACGAACTACGCGCTCCGCAAGAACGGCGAGCAGCCGATCACGCCGATCCATCCGGAGCTCGAGGAGCCCCTGCAGGACATCATCGGCACGACCTACGGCCTGATCATCTACCAGGAGCAGGTCATGGCCATCGCGCAGAAGGTCGCCGGGTTCTCCCTCGGCCAAGCGGACATCCTCCGCCGCGCGATGGGCAAGAAGAAGAAGTCCGAGCTGGACAAGCAGTACGCCGGCTTCGAGAAGGGCATGCAGGACAACGGTTACTCGGCCGCTGCCATCAAGACCCTGTGGGACATCCTGCTGCCGTTCTCCGACTACGCGTTCAACAAGGCGCACTCGGCGGCGTACGGCGTGGTGTCCTTCTGGACCGCGTACCTCAAGGCGCACTACCCGGCCGAGTACATGGCGGCCCTGCTGACGAGCGTCGGCGACGCTCGCGACAAGCTCGCGCTGTACCTCAACGAGTGCCGCCGGATGGGCATCAAGGTCATGCCGCCGGACGTCAACGAGTCGATCGGCTTCTTCGCCGCCGTCGGCGAGGACATCCGCTTCGGCATGGGCGCGATCCGCAACGTCGGCTTCAACGTCGTCGACGACATCGTCCAGGCCCGCACCGAGAAGGGCGCGTTCGAGTCCTTCCACGACTTCCTCCGCAAGATCCCGATCTCGTCGGCGAACAAGCGCACGGTCGAGTCGCTCATCAAGGCCGGTGCGTTCGACGAGTTCGGCGATTCCCGCCGTGCACTCGTCGAGATCCACGAGGGCGCCGTCGAGGGTGCGGTGAAGGTCAAGCGCGACGAGGCCCACGGCAACGTCGGGTTCGACTTCGACTCGCTGTTCGCCGAGGTCGCCGAGGAACAGCCGTCGGCAGCCGTCGTGTCCCAGGTGCCCGACCGCCCGGAGTGGTCCAAGCGCGACAAGCTCGCGTTCGAACGGGACATGCTCGGCCTGTACGTCTCCGACCACCCGCTCGCCGGGCTCGAGATCGAGCTGGCGAAGCACCAGTCGATCACCATCGCCGACCTCATCGCGGCCGACGACTCGGTCGAAGGTGAGACGGTCACCGTCGCGGGGCTCTTGACGAGCGTGCAGCACCGGGTGGCGAAGTCCAGCGGCAACCCGTACGGCATCGTCGACATCGAGGACTTCGGCGGCCAGATCGGCGTGATGTTCCTGGGCAAGACCTACCAAGAGTTCGGGCCGTCGCTCGTCGCCGACTCGATCGTGGTCCTGCGCGGTCGTGTCAACGTGCGCGACGACGGCAAGGCCCTGCACGCGGTGAGCATGTTCCAGCCGAACGTCGGCGACGCCATGGGGTCCGGCCCGCTCACGCTGAGCCTGCCCGAGCGGCAGGCGACGACCACGACGGTGACCGAACTCGCCGCCGTCCTCGGTCGGCACAGCGGCGAGACCGAGGTCCGGTTGAAGCTCATCAAGGACGACGTCGCCCGCACGTTCGAGCTGCCGTTCCCGGTGAACCTGACACCCGACCTCTTCGGCGAGCTGAAGAGCCTGCTCGGGCCGCGCTGCCTGGTCTGACGATGGCCGGGCACCGCATCTTCGGCACGCCGTTCGCCGCGGTGTACCCGCACTACCTCGCGAAGGTGGAGCGCAAGGGGCACACCAAGGCCGAGCTCGACGCGGTGATCGAGTGGCTCACGGGGTTCGACGACGCCGCGCTCGAGGAGCACCTCGCCGACGAGACGACGTTCGAGGACTTCTTCGCGGCCGCGCACCTCCATCCGAACGCACCGCTCATCACCGGCGTGATCTGCGGCGTCCGGATCGAGGAACTCGACGACCCGCTCATGCGGCAGATCCGGTACCTGGACAAGCTCGTCGACGAGGTCGCGAAGGGCCGTCCGATGTCGAAGGTGCTCCGGACCGCGTGAACACCGTGGCGGGCGCTCCGGATGCCGGCACCCTGCGTGCCTTCGGCGTGGCCGACCAGCGGCTCGAACGGCTCGCGGGCGGGCGCGGGCTGACCTGGCGCGCCGGCGACGTCGTCCTCCGACCGCACGACGGCGCGACGGTCACGGACTGGCGGGCGGGCGTCCTCGCCGAGCTGGCGCACACCTCGACGTTCCGCACACCTCGACCCGTCCGAACAGTCGAGGGCCCCTGGCGCGCCGGCGCGTGGGAGGCATGGGAGTGGCTGCCCGGCCGCGCCGACGAGACCCGGGTCGCCGACGTCATCCGCGTCGGGAACGCCTTCCACCGAGCGATCGCACACCTCGACCGCCCCGCGTTCCTCGCCCCGTCCACGCCTTGCCCCGCCGACCCGTGGGGCCGCGCTGACCGGATGGCCTGGGGAGCAGCGCGCCTGCCGGACGACCCCACGCTCGATCGCCTCGCGGCGGCGTTCCGGCCCGTCCGAGCGCCGTCGCAGCTCGTCCACGGCGACCTGCTCGGCAACGTCCTCTTCGCCGATGCCGCCGTCCCCGCCGTCCCCGCCGTCATCGACTGGCCGCCGTCCTGGCGACCCGCCGGGTTCGGTGCGGCCGTCGCCGCGGTCGACGCCGTGTGCTGGCACGGCGTCCCGGTCGCGCAGCTCGGCGCGCTCGGCGCCGACGTCGCGGAGTGGGACCAACTGCTCGTCCGCGCGCTCGCGTTCCGCATCGCGACGCTCCACCTGCTCGGCGCCTGGGACGCGGCAGCCGCCGCCCGACACCGCCCCGTCGTCGACGCGCTCGCCTGACGACGCGAGCCCCGGGCCCCGTCACCGCGAACCAGGAGGTGCGGTGCCGGTCCGCCACCGACCTCCAGTCCGCGCTCGGTAGGCTTGACCACCTGATGATGCAGCGAATCGACCTCCGTGGTGGCCTCCCCGCCCGTGCCGAACTCCTCCGACTCATGCCGCGCGCCGCCGGTGACGTCTCGCACGCGGTGGACGCCGCCCGCGAGCTCGTCGACGCCGTCCGCGAGCACGGGGCGTCGGCGCTGCACGACCAGGCCGAACGGTTCGACGGGGGAGCGCCCGAGCACGTGCGGGTCCCCGCTGCCGAGATCGCCGCGGCCGTCGCCGGCCTCACGCCCGAGCTCCGGGAAGCGCTCGACGAGGCCATCCGCCGGGTCCGGGCGGCGAGTGCGGCCCAGGTGCCCGCCGCGTCCGTGACCACCCTGGCCGACGGCGCCGAGGTGCACCAGCGCTGGCAGCCGATGCGTCGGGTGGGCCTCTACGTGCCCGGTGGCAAGGCGGTGTACCCGTCGAGCGTCGTCATGAACGTCGTCCCCGCCCAGGTCGCCGGCGTGCGGTCGATCGCGCTCGTGTCGCCCCCGCAGCGCGACCACGGGGGAGCGGTGCACCCGACGATCCTCGCGGCGGCCGGCCTGCTCGGCATCGACGAGGTCTACGCGATGGGCGGCGCCGGAGCCGTCGGTGCCTTGGCGTACGGCGTCCCGTCGATCGGCCTCGAGCCGGTCGACCTCGTCACGGGGCCCGGCAACAACTACGTTGCAGCGGCCAAGCGCCTCGTGCGCGGTGTCGTCGGCATCGACGCCGAGGCCGGCGCGACGGAGATCCTCGTGATCGCCGACGACACCGCGGACCCCGGGTACGTGGCCGCCGACCTCATCAGCCAGGCCGAGCACGACGAGCAGGCCGGCAGCGTGCTGGTGACGACGTCGGCGGCGTTCGCCGACGCGGTGGAGGCGGCCATCCCGGAACGTGCTGCGCGTGTCGGGACCGCGTCGCGCCTCCAGGTCGCCCTGGACGGACCGCAGTCCGCGATCGTGCTCGTGGACTCGCTCGCCGACGCGGCGACCGTGAGCAACGCCTACGGGCCGGAGCACCTCGAGATCCAGACCACCGACGACGACGCGGTCCTCGCTGACATCGACGCCGCGGGCGCGGTGTTCGTCGGGCCGAGCACGCCGGTCAGCCTCGGCGACTACCTGGCCGGGTCGAACCACGTCCTGCCGACCGGCGGGCAGGCGCGCTTCGGCTCCGGGCTGTCCGCGTCGACGTTCCTCCGCCCGCAGCAGCTCATCCGCTACTCGCCCGAGGCCCTCGCCGAGGTCGCGCCGCACATCGTCGCCCTCGCGACCGAGGAGCAGCTCCCCGCGCACGGCGCCGCCGTGACGGAGCGTACGAACCGGTAGCCTGGGGTCGACATGTTCTGCCCCTTCTGCCGCCACCCGGACTCCCGCGTCGTCGACTCCCGGACGAGCGACGACGGAACCTCCATCCGTCGCCGTCGTCAGTGCCCGAACTGCGGCCGCCGTTTCTCGACCACCGAGACCGCTTCGCTCAACGTGGTGAAGCGCAACGGGGTGACCGAGCCGTTCAGCCGCGACAAGATCGTGTCCGGCGTGCGCAAGGCCTGCCAGGGACGCCCGGTGACCGACGGCGACCTGGCGATCCTCGCGCAGCGCGTCGAGGAGACCGTGCGGTCCTCGGGGTCGAGCCAGATCGACGCGAACGACATCGGGCTCGCGATCCTCGCGCCGCTCCGCGAACTCGACGAGGTCGCCTACCTCCGGTTCGCGAGCGTCTACCAGGCCTTCGACTCGCTCGAGGACTTCGAGGACGCCATCGGCCAACTCCGCCGCGACCACCACGGCGCGGCCGACCCGGTCGCCGGCTCGTCCCCGGCCGGGGCCGGCGCGTGAGCGGCATCGCGGAACGGATCGTCCGCGGCGGGTACTCCGTCGTGTTCCGCTCGGTGTTCGCCAACATGGACCCCGAGCGCGCGCACCACATCGCGTTCGCGGTGATCAAGTGGCTGCCGCACGTGCCCGTCGTCGGACGGCTCGTCGAGCGCTACTCGCGGCCCTCCGCCGCCGACGGCGTGACGACCATGGGGATCCACTTCCCGTCCCGCTTCGGCCTGGCCGCCGGGTTCGACAAGGACGCCCGGGGGATCGCCGGACTCGGTGTCCTCGGGTTCGGGCACGTCGAGGTCGGCACCATCACCGCCAAGCCGCAGCCCGGCAACGAGCGCCCGCGGCTCTTCCGGCTCATCCCCGACCGCGCCCTCATCAACCGCATGGGCTTCAACAACCACGGTGCCGCCGCAGCAGCACGTCGGTTGGAGCGTGCCCGGCGCAACCCCGGGCGGCCCGTCATCGGCGTGAACATCGGCAAGAGCCGGGTCGTCGCCGTCGAGGACGCCGTCGACGACTACCTCGAGTCGACGCGCAGGCTCGCGCCGTTCGCGGACTACCTCGCCGTCAACGTCAGCTCGCCGAACACGCCCGGGCTGCGCGGTCTGCAGGAGCTCGACCAGCTCCGACCGCTGCTCACCGCCGTGCGCGACGCCGCCGGCAAGGTGCCGGTGCTGGTGAAGATCGCGCCGGACCTCACGGACGAGCAGATCGACGCGATCGCGGGGCTCGCCGTCTCCCTCGGGCTGGCCGGTGTCATCGCGAACAACACCACGATCTCCCGCTCGGGACTCCGCACCCCGGCTGTGGACGTCGAGGCGATGGGCGCAGGCGGTCTGTCCGGGGCACCGGTTGCGGCTCGGTCGCTCGAGGTCCTGCGGCGGGTCCGGGCCGCGGTGCCGTCGGACTTCTGCGTCATCGCGGTCGGCGGCGTCACGACCGAGCAGGACGTGCAGGACCGCATCGACGCCGGGGCGACCCTGGTGCAGGGCTACACGGCGTTCCTCTACGAGGGGCCGACCTGGGCAACGCGGATCAACCGGCTCCGGCGGCGGCGGTTGGGGCGCGCGGCACGCTGACGTCGCGTGCGCGTCGTCGAGCGGGCGAAGTACGTCACGCTCGACGCGTCGTGGCGGTGCGTTGTGCCCGCTCGGCGAGTCGTACGCGGCGAGTCGTGACCGGTCGAGGTCGCGGGTCCGTGTCTGCGCGCCCGCGGCCGGGTCCGGCTGGCCGTCGTCGGGGCCGCGTGTCCGTCGTCGAGGTCGCACGACACGCCGCGTGTGCTGTGGCGAGGTCGCGCAATGTGCCGTCGCGCGCTCCGCGGGGCGGCACTTCTCGCGACCTCGGCGGTGCGTACCGGGCGGGTTGCGTGGCCGCATCGAGCACCTGACGGACGGGAGGCGCGGGGCGGGGTCGCACCGCGCCTCCCGTCCGGTGGGTGGTCGGCGGGCAGGCCGCGAGTGGGCGCGACGCGCCGCTCGCATTCGGCGAGTGGGCGGAATGTGCCGTGCGGAGCCCGCGAGCGTGACGGATACTGCCCGCTCGGTGGGGGCGGTGGGGGCGGTGGGGGCGGCGGGGGCGGCGGGGGACGGGGCCCGGGGGCCGGGGGCCGGGCCGCGCGTCGGGAACGACGCAGCGCCGCCCGGCGGACCGGACGGCGCTGCGATGGGGAGCGATCAGACGGTGGGGTACTGCCCGCGCCGGACCTGCGGCTTCGGCAGGCGCAGGAAGCGCAGCTGCCACGCGCGCGTGAGGATGTAGAGGAAGGTCCCGCGCTGCATCGAGCCGAACTTGGCCGTCAGCTTCTTGCGGAACGACAGCCAGAGCACGATGCAGTCGAGCACGAAGAGCGCCACGAACGCCCACACGAGCAGCAGCGAGTACGACGCGATCACGGTCTGCGACGCGGCGAACCCGACGATGAGGAACAGCACGAGCACCGGCATCATGATCTCGCCGACGTTCCAGCGGGCGTCGATCCAGTCGCGCACGAACTTTCGCTGCTCGCCCTTGTCCTTCGCGGGGAGGTAGCGCTCCTCGCCGTTGGCCATGCCGACACGGGCCTTCTCGCGCTCGTTCGTAAGCCGTGCACGAGCCGCCTTCTTGTCCTCGGCGGAGCCGCCGACGATCGGACGACGGTTCGCCGCCTCGCGCTCGCGACGGGTCGGCGTCGGACGGCCCTTCCCCTGTTCGAGGAGCTCGGCCTCGGACGGGTTGACGGTCGTGTTGGTCTTGGGGGCTGCCTTCGCCACGATGCGTTCCTGACTGCGGTCTGCGTGCTGGATCGTCCTCTAGATTACGGGACATGACCGACACCGACCAGCACGCCGCCGCCACCGACCCCGCACTCCTCGACGCCCTCCGCGAACACGTGCAGGGATCGCTGCCCTCGACGATCGCCGACCTGTCCGACCTGGTGCGGTTGCCCTCGGTGTCCTGGTCGGCGTTCGACCCGGCCAACGTGCGGGCCAGCGCCGAGGCCGTCGCGGACTTGGCGCGGTCGACGGGCGTGTTCGGCGCGGACGACGTGCGCATCGTCCGGTCGGCAGTGGACGGCGACACCGCAGCGGTCGAGGCCGCCGGCGGGGAGCTCGGTCAGCCCGCGGTCCTCGCGGTCCGCCCGGCCCGCAACGGCAAGCCGACCGTGATGCTCTACGCCCACCACGACGTCCAGCCGCAGGGCGACGACGCGCTCTGGGAGACCCCGCCGTTCGAGCCGACGCTGCGTGGCGACCGCCTGTACGGCCGCGGTGCCTCGGACGACAAGGCCGGCGTGATGACCCACATCGCGTCGCTGCGGGCGCTGCACGCGCAGTTCGGCGACGACCTGGAGCTCGGCGTCGTCCTGTTCATCGAGGGCGAGGAGGAGTTCGGCTCCCGGTCGTTCCGCACGTTCCTCCGCGAGCAGCAGGAGCACCTCTCCGCCGACGTCATCGTCGTCGCGGACAGCGACAACTGGTCGACCGAGGTCCCGTCGATCACCGTCTCCCTGCGCGGCAACGTCACCTTCAAGCTGACCCTGACGACCCTCGAGCACGCGAGCCACAGCGGCATGTTCGGGGGAGCGGCGCCGGACGCCATGATCCCGATGGTCCGCCTGCTCGCCTCGCTGCACGACGACGACGGCGCCGTCGCGGTCG
Source organism: Curtobacterium sp. Curtsp22 (assembly GCF_059492135.1). Classification (NCBI taxonomy): domain Bacteria; kingdom Bacillati; phylum Actinomycetota; class Actinomycetes; order Micrococcales; family Microbacteriaceae; genus Curtobacterium; species Curtobacterium sp. Curtsp22. The sequence goes on from NZ_CP168519.1 coordinate 168,110, forward strand.
AAGGCCTCTCGTCGTACGAGGCCGACGTGCCCGAGCGCACCGAGGAGCAGCTCGCCGGCGACGCGGCACTGCTCCCGGGTGTCCGTCCGGTCGGCCGTGGCGACGTGCTGTCGCGGATGTGGTTCCAGCCGTCGATCACCGTGACGGGCATGGACGTCCCGAGCGTCGCGAACGCGTCGAACACCCTGATGCCGACGGTCTCCGCACGGGTCTCGGTGCGGGTCGCGCCGGGGCAGGCCGCGACGGACGCGTACGCCGCGGTCGAGCGGCACCTGCGGGCGCACGTGCCGTTCGGCGCCCGGATGGAGATCAGCGAGCCGGACGCTGGCGACGGGTTCCTCGTGGACACCGCCGGGTGGGCCGTCCAGGAAGCGCGGACCGCGATGGCCGAGGGCTGGGGCGAGTCGCCCGTCGAGCAGGGCATCGGCGGCTCGATCCCGTTCGTCTCGGACCTCGCCGCCCAGTTCCCGGACGCGCAGATCCTCGTGACCGGCGTCGAGGACCCGGACACCCGCGCGCACAGCCCGAACGAGTCGCAGCACCTCGGCGTCCTGCACCGCGCCATCGCATCGGAGACGATCCTGCTCGCGCGTCTCGCGACTCGCGGCTGAGGGTGCTTACAATCGGTCCAAGCGCGGTGAACGACACCGCACGGAGGGAGACGCGCGGATGAGCGACACCATCACCGACCACGCACCGACGACCGAGGCGCCGTCGCACGGCGTCCTGCTCAGCGACGCGGCCGCGGCGAAGGTGGCGAGCCTCCTCGAACAGGAAGGCCGCGACGACCTCCGCCTCCGCCTCGCCGTCCAGCCCGGCGGGTGCTCCGGCCTGATCTACCAGCTCTACTTCGACGAGCGCCTGCTCGACGGCGACGCCACGGCCGAGTTCGGCGACGGCATCGAGGTCGTCGTCGACAAGATGAGCGTCCCGTACCTCGACGGCGCCTCGATCGACTTCGAGGACACCATCCAGAAGCAGGGCTTCACGATCGACAACCCGAACGCGCAGGGCAGCTGCGCGTGCGGTGACAGCTTCCACTGATCTCCGTCGACCCGACACGAGCGGGGAGTGACCGACACGGTCGCTCCCCGCTCGTTCGTTCCCGGGCGTGGCATCCCGCACGACCAGGGAAAACCCGCCCGGACGGAGTGCGGATCGCGGCCCGAGGTGTGTCGCGTGTGCGCGAGCGGTCCCGAGCTGCGAGTAAGCTAGGAGTGTTCCAACCAAGCTGGGAGCGAGCCATGCGCGACCTTCACGTCGCGGCCTGCTCCGGTTTCACGTTCTTCCGAGAGGTAACAGTGCGTTCGAATCGCCGTATACGTTGGGCGGCCGTCCCGGTGGCCGTCGGTCTGGTCATCGCACTGGCTGGTTGCACGCAGCAGCAGCTGAACGGATGGCTCCCCGGCACGGAGGAGACGAAGGACGTCACCAACCACACGAGCCGCATCGTCGGCCTGTGGACCACCAGCTGGGTCGTGCTGCTCGCGGTCGGTCTGATCGTGTGGGGCCTCATCATCTGGGCAGCGATCGTCTACCGCCGCCGCAAGGGCCAGACCGGCCTGCCGGTGCAGATGCGCTACAACATGCCGCTCGAGATCTTCTACACGATCGTGCCGCTGATCCTCGTGCTCGGCTTCTTCGCCTTCACCGCAAAGGACCAGGCCGCGATCGAGCAGCCGTTCAAGAACGCCGACGCGACGATCCACGTCTACGGCAAGCGCTGGGCGTGGGACTTCAACTACATCAACGAGGACGACAAGTCCAAGAGCGTCTACTACCAGGGCATCCAGGCCCAGGAAGAAGAGAACGCCAACGGCGCGATCGACGAGTCGCAGCTCCCGACCCTCTACCTGCCCAAGGGCAAGAAGGTCCACATCGAGCTCTCGTCCCGCGACGTCGACCACTCGTTCTGGATCATCGACTTCCTCTACAAGAAGGACATGCTCCCGGGCAAGCAGAACGACGAGTACTTCATCCCGCAGAAGCTCGGTACCTACCAGGGCAAGTGCGCGGAGCTGTGCGGTGAGTACCACTCGCTCATGCTCTTCCAGGTGAAGGTCGTCACCCCGGCTGAGTACCAGAAGTACCTCGACTCGCTCGAGGAGCAGGGCAAGGTCGGTCTGCTCGGCAACGAGTACAACACCAACACGAACGAACCCAACGACAAGACGCCCGTCACGGCGTCGAGCGACAACAAGTAGGGGCTCCGTCAGATGACCACGTCACTCGTCGGCCAGCCGGCTGCAGGGACCACGACACTGGACTTCCAGGCGTCGAAGGTCGGCCGGAAGGGCAACATCATCGTCCGGTGGATCACCTCCACGGACCACAAGACCATCGGGTACATGTACCTGATCGCCTCGTTCATCTTCTTCCTGCTCGCGGGGGTGATGGCGCTCGTCATCCGTGCCCAGCTCTTCGAGCCCGGCCTGCACGTGGTCGCGACGAAGGAGCAGTACAACCAGCTCTTCACGATGCACGGCACGATCATGCTGCTGATGTTCGCGACCCCGCTCTTCTCGGGCTTCGCGAACGCGATCATGCCGCTGCAGATCGGTGCGCCGGACGTCGCCTTCCCGCGTCTGAACGGGTTCGCCTTCTGGCTCTACCTGTTCGGCTCGCTCATCGCCGTCGGTGGCTTCCTCACCCCGCAGGGCGCCGCGTCGTTCGGCTGGTTCGCCTACGCACCACTGAGTGACACGACGTTCACACCAGGGCTCGGCGGCACCCTCTGGGTCTTCGGCCTCGGTATGACCGGCTTCTCGACGATCCTCGGTGCGGTGAACTTCATCACCACGATCATCACGATGCGTGCCCCGGGTCTGACCATGTTCCGCATGTCGATCTTCACGTGGAACACCCTCGTGACGGCCCTGCTCGTGCTCATGGCCTTCCCGGTGCTCGCCGCCGCGCTGTTCGGCCTCGGGCTCGACCGCGTGTTCAACGCCCAGATCTTCAACCCGGCCAACGGCGGTGCACTGCTCTGGCAGCACCTGTTCTGGTTCTTCGGCCACCCCGAGGTCTACATCATCGCGCTGCCGTTCTTCGGCATCGTCTCCGAGGTCTTCCCGGTCTTCAGCCGCAAGCCGATCTTCGGCTACAAGACCCTCGTCTACGCGACCATCTCGATCGCCGCGCTGTCGGTCACGGTCTGGGCGCACCACATGTACGTCACCGGTGGCGTCCTGCTCCCGTGGTTCTCGCTCATGACGATGCTCATCGCGGTCCCGACCGGCGTGAAGATCTTCAACTGGGTCGGCACGATGTGGCGCGGTTCGGTCACGTTCGAGACGCCGCTCCTGTGGGCGGTCGGCTTCCTCATCACCTTCACGTTCGGTGGCCTCACCGGAGTGATCCTGGCGTCGCCGCCGCTCGACTTCCACGTGTCCGACTCGTACTTCGTCGTCGCGCACTTCCACTACGTCGTCTTCGGCACCGTCGTGTTCGCGATGTTCTCCGGCTTCTACTTCTGGTGGCCGAAGTGGACGGGCAAGATGCTCAACGAGCGCCTCGGCAAGATCCACTTCTGGCTCCTGTTCATCGGCTTCCACACGACGTTCCTCATCCAGCACTGGCTCGGCGTCATCGGCATGCCGCGTCGCTACGCGACCTACCTGCCGAACGACGGGTTCACCTGGATGAACCAGCTGTCGACGATCGGCTCGATGATCCTCGCGATCTCGTTCCTGCCGTTCATCTTCAACGTCTACGTGACCGCCCGGAACGCGCCGAAGGTCGCCGTGAACGACCCGTGGGGCTACGGCCGCTCGCTCGAGTGGGCGACCAGCTGCCCGCCGCCGCGGCACAACTTCACGTCGATCCCGCGCATCCGTTCGGAGTCGCCGGCGTTCGACCTCAACCACCCCGAAGCGGGTGTGCCGATCGGTGTGGGTCCGGCCAAGGACGCCCCCGACGCTCCGACCTACGACGCCGCGAAGGGCGAGGTGAAGTAAGGCGATGCGCGCCAACACCAACCTGTTCTGGATCCTCTTCGGGTTCTTCATCCTCGCGGACGCCGCGTACACCATCTGGTCGCTGCTCTACTACGGTCACCCGGAGTGGGTCGGCACGGTGGCCATCGGCCTCACCGGGATCATGTCCGCGTTCATCGCGTTCTACCTCGGCAAGGTGATGTCCTCGCAGGGCGGCGTCCTCCCCGAGGACCGCCCCGACGCCAACATCGAGGACGGCGACGCCGAGCTCGGGCACTTCAGCCCGTGGTCGTGGTGGCCCATCCTGCTCGCGGGTGCCACGGCGCTCTGCTTCCTCGGTGTCGCAGCCGGGCTGTGGATCGTCCCGATCGGGCTCGCCTGCGTGGCGATCACCCTCGTCGGATGGGTCTACGAGTACTACCGCGGCAACTTCGGTCACTGACCTGGACCTCCAGCGCACCTGACTTCGGGCGGCCCCACACCCGTGCCGCCCGAAGTGCGTCCAGCACCACACCGGAACCGCAGCACGACCTCCGGAACGCAGGCACACCAACGAACCTGCTCGTCCGGGAATCAACCGGTCCGCCCACGGCTTGGCCTCAAGCGGACCACCCCCACCACAGCGAAAGGAGTCACCTCCGGTGACCGACAAGCGCACTCTCATCATCTTCGGCGCGACGGGCGACCTCGCCTCCCGCCTGCTGCTGCCGGGCCTCGGCACGTTCCTGCAGAGCGGTCGAGCGGTGCCCGTCCAGCTCATCGGCACGGGCCGCAGCGCCCGCAGCGAGGAGCAGTGGAAGGACGTCGTCACGAAGTCCTTCGCGTCGCAGGACGTGAAGGGCCCGGAGGTCGATGCCACCCTCGCGTCGACGCAGTTCATCCAGGGTGACCCGACCGACCCCGAGCACCTCAAGGCGCTGTTCGCCGCGGCCGACGCCGACGCCGAGCCGATCCTCTACTTCGCGCTCCCGCCGCAGATCGCCTCCGACATCTGCGAGGCGCTCCAGCAGGTCGAGCTGCCCGAGGGCACGACCCTCGCGTTCGAGAAGCCCTTCGGCACGGACGTCGCCAGCGCGAAGGCCCTCAACGAGACGGTCCTCAAGCTCGTCCCCGAGGAGCGCGTGCACCGCACTGACCACTTCCTCGGTCGCACCACGGTCCTGAACATCATCGGTCTGCGCTTCGCGAACCGCCTGTTCGAGCCGATCTGGAACGCCGACAACATCGAGAAGGTCGACATCTTCTACGACGAGACCCTCGGTCTCGAGAACCGCGCCCAGTACTACGACGAGGCCGGTGCGATGGTCGACATGATCCAGTCGCACCTGCTGCAGATCCTCGGCATCGTGACGATGGACGCCCCGGCGGACATCGACGCCGTCGAGTTCCGCTCGTCCCTGGCCCGGGTGCTCCGTTCGACCGAGCTCAAGGGCGGCGACCCGAAGATCGCGTCGCGTCGTGCGGTCTACACGGCCGGCACCATCGACGGCAAGGAACTGCCGTCGTACCAGGACGAGGACGGCGTCGACAAGTCGCGCGGCACCGAGACGCTCGCCGAGATCTCGGTCGAGGTGGACACCGCCCGCTGGAAGGGCGTGCCGTTCACGCTCCGTTCCGGCAAGGCACTCGGCAACAGCCGGAAGGAGGTGCTGATCACCTTCAAGCCCGTGACGCGCCTGCCCTCCGGCCTGTCCGGTCGGCCGAAGACGGACACGCTCCGCATCGTGCTCAACCCCGACGAGATCGAGCTGACGGTGTCGGCCAACGGCGGCGGCAACCCGTTCGAGATGGGCCAGGTCACCCTGTCGTCCTCCTTCGCGGACGGCGAGCTCACCCCCTACGGCGAGGTCCTCAACGGGATCTTCCACGACGACCCGCTGCTCTCGATCCGCGGTGACGTGGCCGAGCGCTGCTGGGAGATCGTCGAGCCGGTCGTCGACGCCTGGAAGGCGGACGAGGTCCCGCTCGAGGAGTACCGCGCGGGGTCGCGCGGCCCGGCGGACTGGGAGTCCTCGTCCTGACGGACGTGACGGTGACGCCCTGATCGGGCGGTGACGACGGACGGGAGGCACGGTGCCAGCTGGCACCGTGCCTCCCGTCCGTCTGCGGTCACGACCACCGCGTCAGGCGGGTGTGCCGGCCCGCTCGCCCTCTCCGGTCCACGAGCGGGTGCCGCCGTCGTGCACGGCGAGTCGCGTCCGGTGGCCGGCCGCCGTGCCGCGCGCCCGCGCGATCGCGTCCGCGGCGGACACGAGCGTGAGGTGCGACAACGCCTGCGGGGTGTTCCCGATGTGGTGGCCGGTCGCGACGTCGATCTCCTCGGAGAGCATGCCGACGTCGTTCGCGTAGCCGACGAGCACGTCCATCAGCCGCTCGGCGTCCTCGACGCGCCCGGACGCGGCGTACTGCTCGACGAGCCAGAAGGAGCACGCGAGGAACGGGTGCTCGCTGCCGGAGAGCCCGTCGAAGCCGGACGAGGTGCGGTACCGGAGCACGAGGCCGTCGTCGCCGGTCCGGAGGTCCTGCTCGATCGCGGCGACGGTCCCGACCATCCGCGGGTCACCGGGCTTCACGTAGCCGATCTGCGGCAGGACGAGCAGGCTCGCGTCGACCTCGTCGGTGTCGTAGTGCTGGCGGTAGCTGCCGCGCTCGGCGTTCCACCCGTGCTCCTCGATCTCGGCGCGCACTTCGGCGCGGAGGGTCCGCCAGCGGTCGACGGGGCCCTCGAGGCCGAACTCCTCGACGGCTGCGACGCCGCGGTCGAATGCGGCCCAGATCATCGCGCGCGAGTGCGTGAAGTGCCGACGGGGCCCGCGCATCTCCCAGATGCCGTTGTCGGGCTCCTGCCAGTGCTCCTCGACGTACCCGAGCAGGGCGCGCTGGAGTGCCCACGAGTCGGCGTTCTCCTCGACGCCGAGCTCGCGGGCGTCGTGGAGCGCGGCGAGGACCTCGCCGAAGACGTCCCCCTGGTACTGCGTGTAGGCGCCGTTGCCGATCCGGACCGGCGTGGAGCCCGCGTACCCGGGCAGGTTCGGCAGTTCGCGTTCGGGGAGTTCGCGCTCCCCGGCGATGCCGTACATGATCTGCACGTCGGCGGGGTCGCCGGCGATCGCGCGGAGGAGCCAGCCGCGCCAGTGCATCGCCTCGTCGCGGTACCCGTGCGCGATGAGGGACGCGAGGGCGAGCGAGGCGTCGCGGAGCCAGACGTAGCGGTAGTCCCAGTTGCGTTCGCCGCCGGGGTCCTCGGGCAGGCTGGTCGTCGCGGCCGCCACGACGCCGCCGGTCTCGGCGTGGGTCATCGCACGGAGCAGGAGGAGCGACCGGCGGGCCGCCTCGGCGTACCGGCCCTCGGTCCGGGCGGTGGCCATCCAGTCCCGCCACCAGCGCACGGTGCGGTGCAGGGCCTCGTCGACGTCGAGGGGCTCCGGCGGCTCGCGGTGCGACGGGTACCAGGTGAGGACGGTGTCGAGCACGTCGCCGTCGTGCACGGTGGTGGTGGCGGTGTGCCGGTGGTCGTCGGCGCGGAAACGGACGCCGCGGACGATCACGGACCCGGGTCCCGCCGTGGCCAGCAGTGCGGGGTCCTCGTCGCCGCCGATCTGCCGGACCCAGGGGAGTGCGAGGGCGTAGTCGAACCGGATGCGCAGCGTCTGTCGGAGCTCCACGCTGCCGCGGAGGCCCCGCACCCGCCGGACGATCGTCGCCCGGTGCGCACCGATCGGCATGAACTCGGTGACCTCGACCACGCCGGTGCTCGCCGTCCACACGGTCGCGAGCACGAGCGTGTCGTGGTCGTACCGGCGGGTCGCGGTCGCGTCCGGGTCCGTGGGGCGGAGGGTCCAGTGCCCGTGGTCCTCGGTGCCCAGGATCGAGGCGAAGGTCGACGGGCTGTCGAAGCGGGGCAGGCACGCCCAGTCGACGGTGCCGTCGCGCCCGACGAGCGCGGCGGTGTAGGTGTCGCCGATCAGCGCGTGGTCCTCGATGCGGTTGGTCGGTGTGTCAGCCGGGCTCATGGGCCGATCCAACCACCACCGCCTCGGGAGGCCGGGGTGGTTGCTGAGGGATGGCTCAGGACGGGTCGTCCGGGTCGGCACGGGTGATGCCGACCCGTGCCAGCTCGGACCACATGCCGGCACCGTCCGGGGCGTAGACCCAGGGCGCCGAGGACTCGCGCGAACGTTCCTGGGCGCGGGACCGCCCACCGGCGAGGACGGCCTCGCTCGTGGATAGCTGGCGGATGGCGACGCCCGCGACGTTCTCGGGGTGGGCCCGGGCGAACTCGCCGTAGAGCGACTCGTCGTGCTGCCCGTCGTCGCCGACGAGGAGCCACTGCACGTGCGGGAAGTCCTGGGCGAGTCGTTCGAGGTTCTGCTGCTTGTGGAGCTGGCCGCTGCGGAAGAACCGGTCGTGCGTGGGACCCCAGTCGGTGAGCAGCAGGGTGCCGGAGGGGTAGAGGTTCCGGCTGAGGAAGCGCTGCAGCGTCGGCGCGACGTTCCAGGCGCCGGTGGAGAGGTAGACCGTCGGGGCGCCGGGGTGCTGCGCGAGGACGCGTTCGTACAGCACCGACATGCCCGGGACGGGCCGGCGCCCGTGCTCCGTGAGCACGAAGGAGTTCCAGGCCGCGAGCATCGGGCGCGGGAGCGAGGTCACCATGACGGTGTCGTCGATGTCCGACAGCAGCCCGAACCGCGTGTCCGGGTGGACGATGAAGACGTCGGCCTCGACGTCGCGCATGCCCCCGGCGGACAGCTTGATGGTGCGCCAGCCCGGCTCGAGGTCGATCGGCACGATGGTGTCGACCACGCCGCCGCGGTCGGACTGCACCACGTGCGAGGTCCCGCCGGCGGTGATCGTGACCTCGGCGTCGTCGACCGCGACGCTCGTGAAGCTCCGCCAGCCGCGCACACCGTAGAAGGAGGCGTCTGATGCGAGGCCCCGACGCGTGAGGAGGACCCGGCAGAGGACGCGGACCCACCCGGGTGCGCCGTAGCCGGTGTACGGGATGACGGTCGGCACCAGCCCCCGGCGGCGAGCCCGGTGCTCGCGGAACTCCTGGACGGCGTCCTCGATGCGGGCCGCCCGGTGGAGGATCGGCTCGGCCAACGACGGCTCGTGGGGCGTCGGGTCGGGCATCGCCCCATCATTCCACGTCCGACCTGGCACACGTACGACCTCACACGTGTACTGGGAGAGTCGCAGCGATATTCCAGCCGGTCTCTGCGACAGTTGTGACGGTCACACCCACATGAGTCGCGCTGTCGGCGCAAGAGGAGAACACGTGCTCGTCACCGAGGTATCGAACGCACTGCCGGGGGGATCATCACTGCTCAGGAACGAGCCGGTCCAAGCCCGCAGTTCGGCGCGCCTCGCCGGCCTCCTCGACGCCGCGGCCGCGGTGATCGACGAGATCGGGTTCGAGCGCCTGACCACCGCGATGGTGGCCGAGCGGGCGGGGGCGTCCATCGGCACCGTCTACCGCTACTTCCCGGACCGCATCGCCGTGGTCGAGGCACTCGCGATCCGGAGCACCCAGCGCCTGGCCGAGCGGTTCATCACCGCCCTCGACACCAGCGAGGCGACGACCTGGCAGGCCGCGTGCGACGCGCTGATCGACGTCACCGCCGAGATGTACCGCACCGAGCCGGGCTTCCGGGCGATCCGCTTCGGCGACGCGGCGGACACCGGCACGGGCGACGCCGAGGACCGGATGGCGGCGCTGGGGAGCGCCGTCGCCCACATCATGCACGAGCGGTTCGGCGTGCCGACGGGGGAGCGCATCGAGCGGACCTGGGTGGTCCTCGCCGAGTCGTCGCACGCCGTCCTCGCGCGGGCGCACCGTGACCCGGCGAACCCCGAGACCGCGCTGATCGAGGAGTACCGGGCGATGAGCCGCGGGCACCTCGAAGCGGTGATCGCGGCCTCCTGACACGCCGAGCGGCAATCCGACGACGCCCGTCCTCCGAACAGGAGAGACGGGCGTCGTCGCGTCCGGACGCTGCGCACGCGCTGTCCGGGACACGACACACGTCGTCACGGCTGAACGGGTGTCACACCCGACGGGTACTCTCACTCGGAGTCGGGCTACCTCCGAACAGAAGGGCACCCATGATCGAGTTCCGCTCGGTGCGCAAGACCTACCCGGACGGCACCAACGCGGTCGACGACTTCAGCCTCGTCATCCCCTCGAGGACCACGACGGTCTTCGTCGGGTCGAGCGGCTGCGGCAAGACCACGCTGCTCCGGATGATCAACCGCATGGTCGACCCCAGCGCAGGTGCCGTCGAGATCGACGGGGAGGACGTCGCGGGCGTCGACCCGGTCAAGCTCCGCCGCAGCATCGGCTACGTGATGCAGAACGCCGGGCTGCTGCCGCACCGCAAGGTCGTCGACAACATCGCCACGGTGCCGCTGCTGACGGGGGTCCCGAAGGCCGATGCGCGCCAGCGTGCCCTCGAACTCATGGACACGGTCGGGCTCGACCGTGCCTTCGCGAACCGGTACCCCTCGCAGCTCTCCGGCGGACAGCAGCAGCGCGTCGGCGTCGCCCGCGGACTCGCGGTCGACCCGAACATCCTGCTCATGGACGAGCCCTTCGGTGCCGTCGACCCGCTCGTGCGGAACGACCTGCAGGACGAGCTCATCCGGCTGCAGCGCGAGCTCGGCAAGACCGTGGTCTTCGTCACGCACGACATCGACGAGGCCTTCAAGCTCGGCGACCAGGTCGTCATCCTCAAGAAGGGCGGCGAGATCGCCCAGCTCGGCACCCCCGCCGAGATCCTCGCCGAGCCCGCGGACGACTTCGTCGCGAACTTCATCGGCGCCGGTCGCGGCCGGCGCGCGCTCCGCGTCGAGCAGACGCCGACCGGGCCGATCGTCGTCGACGGCGAGGGGCGCGCCGCCGGTGTGCTCACCGGTCCGGTGCAGGTCGTGGACGCGGCCGAGGCAGTTCCCCAGGAGCAGCGGGGCGACGCGTGAACTGGGTCCTCGGCAACACGGACACGATCAGCGACAACCTGATCGCGCACGTCTGGCTGGCGATCCCGCCGATCGTCATCAGCTTCCTGCTGTCCGTCCCGATCGGCCTGCTCGTGTCGCGCCTGCGGAAGCGCAACGGCGTGGCCCGGGGGACGGCCTCGACGATCGTCGTCGTCGCGAGCCTCTTCTACACGATCCCGGCGCTGCCCCTCTTCCTGGTGCTGCCCGCGATCATCGGCACGAGCACCCTCGACCCGGTGAACGTCGTGATCGCGATGACCATCTTCGGCGTGGCCCTGATGGCCCGGTCCGCCGCCGACGCCATCGACGCGGTCGACCAGGACGTCGTGGGGGCGTCCGAGGCGCTCGGGTACTCGCCCGCACAGCGGTTCTTCAAGGTGGAGCTGCCGCTCGCCGGTCCGGTCCTCCTCGCCGGCATCCGGGTGGTGTCGGTGTCCACGATCAGCCTCATCACGGTCGGCGCGCTCATCGGTGTGCCGAACCTCGGGTTCCTGCTCACCGACGGCCTCAAGCGCGGCATCAGCGCCGAGATCCTCACCGGCATCGTCCTCACCATCGTGCTTGCGCTCGTGTTCGACGCGCTGCTCGTGGCCGTGGGTCGGCTCGCGATGCCGTGGACACGGGGGAGCGGCCGCAACGCCCGTGACGTCCGACGCCGCGCCGCTGACGACGTCCGAGCGAACGAGGTCTCCGCATGAACCTCTTCGCCCAGGGCATCGCCTGGATCTTCGACCCGGCGAACAACGTCGGGTCCGACGCCGTCGGAATCCGACTCTGGGAGCACGTGTGGATCACGTTGCTCACGGTCGCCATCGCCGTCGCGATCGCCGTGCCGGTCGGCCTGCTGATCGGGCACACCGGCAAGGGACGCTCGATCGCGGTGGGCGTCTCGGGTGGCATCCGTGCGCTGCCGACGCTCGGCGTCCTGACGCTGCTCGCACTCTCGATCGGCCTCGGACTCGGGGCGCCGCTCATCGCACTCGTCATCCTCGCGATCCCGTCGGTGCTCGCCGGCGCGTACTCCGGCGTCGAGGCGATCGACCGCGTCGTGATCGACGCCGCCAAGGCGCAGGGCATGACCGGGTGGCAGATCCTCGGCAAGGTCGAGATCCCGCTCGCCCTGCCGCTCATCGTCGGCGGCATCCGTGCCGCCGTGCTGCAGGTCGTCGCCACCGCGACCCTCGTCGGCTACATCAACGCCGGCGGACTCGGCGGCTACGCCTTCTCCGGCATCGCCAACTCGGACTACGCGGAGGTGCTCGGCGGTTCCCTCCTGGTGATCGCCCTCGCCATCGCGTTCGAGATCGTCTTCGCCGCGCTGCAGCGGCTCGCCGTCCCCGCGGGTGTCTCCGCCGGGTCGGCGCGTCTGTCGCGTCGGAGCACCCGCAGCTCAGCACCACGAGCATCAACCCCTGTGGAAGGAACCCACCCGTGATCACAGCAACGACCCGGCGTCTCGCCGCGACGATCGCCGTCGCGTCCGCGGCCGCCATCGCCCTCGCGGGCTGCTCGTCGAGCGACCCGCTCTCCTCCGGCTCCGGCGGCGGGGACTCCAAGACCATCGTCGTCGGCTCGCAGGCGTACCCGTCGAACGAGATCATCGCCGAGCTCTACGCGCAGGAGCTCGAGCACGAGGGCTTCACCGTCACCAAGAAGCTCAACATCGGTCAGCGCAAGGCGTACTGGCCCGAGGTCGCGAAGGGGAGCATCAACGTCTTCCCGGAGTACAACGGCAACCTGCTCAACTACCTCCTGCAGGAGGACGGCAAGTCCACCACGACCGAGACGACGACGGACGGCATCAACACCGCACTGAAGTCGGCACTGCCGTCGGACGTCAAGGCGCTGCCGTCGGCCGACGCCTCGGACGCCGACACCTACACGGTGACCCAGGCGACGGCGGACAAGTACGGCTTGAAGTCGATCGCCGACCTCTCGAAGATCGGCGGGACGATCTCGATCGCCGCCAACCCGGAGTTCGCCACCGCCGCCTACGGTCCGAAGGGCCTCAAGGAGAAGTACGGCATCACCGGCGAGGTCAACCAGCAGAACGACTCCGGCGGCCCGCTCACGATCAAGGCGATCCAGGACGGTGACTCGCAGGTCGCGGACATCTACTCCGCCAGCGCCTCGATCAAGACCGACAAGCTCGTCACGCTCGAGGACCCGGAGCACCTCGTGCCGGCGAACAACGTGACCCCGATCGTGTCGAAGGACCTCGACTCGAAGGCCGCGGACGCCATCGAGAAGGTGAACAAGCTCCTCACGACCGACGCGCTCATCGAGCTCAACCGTCAGAACTCGGTCGACCAGAAGTCGGCGGCCTCGGTCGCCAAGGCGTTCCTGCAGGACAACGACCTGCTGTAGCACTCAGTCAGCACAAAACGACAGGTGTCGGGCAACTGCCCGGCACCTGTCGTCGTTCCGGGATCGGGTACCCGCACCGTTGTTCCGCACGGTTGTGCCGTGCAACCTCGCTGCACATCCGTGCACTGAGGGTTCTACAACTTGTCGAACCATGTGTCCGCGAGGTAACGTGTTCGTGTCCCAACGGTTGTGACAGCAGAAGTTCCCCTCCACAGGAAGCAACTGACGTGCACCAACAGCGCGCGGCGAACCGGCTCGGAAACGCCGCATGAACGACATCCTCGATCCGCTCCTACTGTCGCGGTGGCAGTTCGGTCTGACGACGATCTACCACTTCCTCTTCGTCCCGTTGACGATCGGCATGGCCGTCGTCGTGGCCGTGTTCCAGACGGCCTGGTACCGGACGGGGCGCGCGCACTACCTCCAGCTGACCCGGTTCTTCGGGCGCATCTTCCTCATCAACTTCGCGATGGGCGTCGTGACGGGGATCGTGCAGGAGTTCCAGTTCGGCATGAACTGGTCGAACTACTCCCGGTTCGTCGGTGACGTGTTCGGCGCCCCGCTCGCGCTCGAGGGCATCCTCGCGTTCTTCTTCGAGGCGGCGTTCATCGGCATCTGGATCTTCGGGTGGGACCGCCTGCCGAAGGGGCTGCACCTCGCGAGCATCTGGTGTGTCAGCGCCGGCACGATCATGTCGGCGTACTTCATCATCGCCGCGAACGCGTTCATGCAGCACCCGGTCGGCTTCTCCATGAACGAGGCCAAGGGACGTGCGGAGCTCACGGACATCTGGGCCGTGCTCGGCAACAAGGTCGCGCTGGCCGCCTTCCCACACACCCTGTTCGCGTGCTTCATGGTCGCCGCCGCGGTGATCATCTCGGTCGCCGCGTACCACCTGGCGCGCAACCAGAACCTCGAGACGATGATGCCGGCGCTGAAGTTCGGCATGTGGACGATGCTGGCCGCCGGGGCGCTCACGGTGCTCACCGGCGACCAGCTCGGCCTCACGATGGTCGACACCCAGCCGATGAAGATGGCCGCTGCCGAGGCGCTGTACAACACCGCCACCGGCAAGGACGCCTCGTTCTCGATCTTCACGCTCGGCACCCCGGACGGCGTGCACGAGCTGTTCTCGATCCGTGTGCCGTACCTGCTCTCGTTCCTGTCGACGCACACCTTCAACGGCACGGTCGAGGGCATCAACGACCTGCAGGCGCAGTACTCGCAGGTCTACGGCCCCGGCGACTACAAGCCGATCATCTGGGTGACCTACTGGTCGTTCCGCTGGATGATCGCGCTCGGTGTCGGCGCGGTGCTGGTCTCGCTCGTCGGGCTCTGGCTGACCCGCAAGGGCCGGTTCCCGACCCAGCGGTGGGTCTGGCGCATCGCCACCTGGACCGTCCCGCTGCCGATGGCCGCGATGATCGTCGGCTGGATCTTCACCGAGATGGGCCGCCAGCCGTGGCTCGTGTTCGGGTTGCTCAAGACGAGCGACGGCGTCTCGCCCAACGTCACCGGGGTCGAGGTCCTCATCTCGCTCATCGTCTTCACGCTCATCTACGGCTCCCTGGCGGTGGTCGAGTTCCGGCTCATCAAGAAGGTCGCGCAAGAGGGCCCCGCCGCCCCGGCGGAGGTCGACGAGGAGACCGGTGAGGTCAAGCACGAAGTGACGGTCTACTGATGGATCTCCCCGTTCTATGGTTCGCGATCGTCGGCGTCTTCTTCGTCGGCTACTTCGTCCTCGACGGCTTCGACTTCGGTGTCGGCATGTCCCTGCCGTTCCTCGGCAAGGACGACACCGACCGTCGGGTCCTGATCAACACGATCGGCCCGGTGTGGGACCTCAACGAGACCTGGGTCATCGTCGCGGGTGCCTGCCTGTTCGCGGCGTTCCCCGAGTGGTACGCCACGATGTTCTCCGGGTTCTACCTGGCGCTCCTGCTCATCCTCGCGGCGCTCATCGCCCGCGGCGTCTCGTTCGAGTACCGGCACCAGAACAAGCACCTCGAGTGGAAGCGCCGGTTCGACCTGATGATCATCGTCGGCAGCGCGGTGCCGTCGTTCCTCTGGGGCGTCGCGTTCGGCAACGTGGTCCGGGGCATCCCGATGGACGCCGGCCACAACTACACCGGTACGGTGTTCGACCTGCTCAACCCCTTCGCGCTGCTCACCGGCGTGGCGACGCTGCTGGTGTTCTTCACGCACGGCGTCGTCTTCGTCGCGCTGAAGACCGAGGGTGCGATCCGTGCGCGTGCGAAGCGCCTCGCGACCCGGGCGGGCGTGCTGACGATCGTCGTCGGCGCAGCGTTCCTGGTCTGGATGGCCTTCGTGCGGTCCACCCCGACGTCGATCGTCCTGTCGGTCGTCGCCGCGCTCGCCCTGGTCCTCGCGGTGCTCTGCAACGCCTGGGGCAAGGAGGGCCGGGCGTTCACGCTCATGGCGGTCACCATCGCGGCGATCGTCCTGGCGATGTTGACCGCGATCTTCCCGGACGTCATGCCCGCGACGAACGACCCTGCGAACAGTCTGAACGTCTACAACGCGTCGAGCGGCTCGTACACGCTCACGGTGATGAGCTGGGTGGCGCTGATCTTCGTGCCCCTCGTGTTCGCCTACCAGGCGTGGACGTACTGGATCTTCCGCAAGCGCGTGTCCCGGGCCCACGTGACCCAGGCCGCGCACTAGGCGGCGACGGTGAAGCCGCTCGACCCGCGCCTGCTGCGGCTGTCGCGGACGGCCCGTGGCTTCATCGTCGCGGCCGCCGGCACCGGTGTCCTCCGCACGCTCGCGACCATCGCGATCGCGTGGGGGATCGCCGCGGCGGTGACCCTCGGTGTGGACGCCGTCCGTGACGGCAGCGTCCCGGACGCGTTCACCCCGGCGCTCGCGCTCCTCGGTGCGGCGTTCGTCGTCCGGGCCGTGGCCGCCTGGGCCAACGACGACCTCGCCGCACGTGCGGCGGCGAAGGTGAAGAGCGAGCTGCGCGCGACCGTCCTCGCCCGGGCGGCCGAGCGCGGACCGTCGTGGCTCGCCGAGCGTTCGAGTGCGGCCTTCGCGACCACGCTCGGGCCTGGGCTCGACGCCCTCGACGCCTACTTCGGCCGGTACCTGCCGCAGCTGGCCCTCACCGCGATCGCCACGCCGATGCTCGTCGTCGCGATCGGGCTCGGCGACCTGACCAGCGGCCTGATCGTGCTCTGCGCCCTGCCGGTGATCCCGGTGTTCATGATCCTCATCGGTCTCGCGACGCAGGCGCTCCAGCGGAAGCAGTCGGACGCGCTCGCGAAGCTCGGCGGTGCCTTCACCGAGGCGGTCGAGGGGCTGGCGACGCTCAAGGTCTTCGGCCGTGCCCGGCGCCAGGTCGGACGCATCGGCACCGTCACCGACGAGTACCGCCGTGGCACCGTCGGGGTCCTGCGGCTGTCGTTCGTGAGCGGGTTCGCGCTCGAGCTCGCCGCGAGCCTGTCCGTCGCGCTCGTCGCGGTGTCGATCGGCATCCGACTCGTCGACGGCTCGCTCGGGCTCGGCGCCGCGATGTTCGTGCTCGTCCTCGCTCCGGAGGCCTTCGCCCCGATCCGCCAGGTCGGCGCCGACTTCCACGCGGCACAGGACGGCGTCGAGGCCTCGACCGCCGTGCTCGACGTCCTCGACGACACCACGGCGCCCGCCGCACGTCCCGGAGCCGTCCCCGCCGCAGACCACCTGGCGCTGGACCGACTCACCGTGCGCCGTCCCGACGTCGTGATCGGTCCGCTCGACCTCCGCGCCCGACCGGGCACGATCGTCGTCCTGGCCGGCCCGAGCGGCTCCGGCAAGTCCAGTCTCATCGCCGCGGTCCGCGGTGCCCTGCCCCACGACGGCACGGTGACCGTGCCGGGTCCCGACGGCAGCACGGTCGCCGAGCGCACGACCTGGGCCGACCAGCGCCCACGACTCGTCCGCGGCACGATCGCCGAGAACGTCGCGCTCAGCGCGACCCCCGACGAGCCAGCGGTCCGCACCGCCCTGGGCGAGGCGGGGCTGGGACTCGACCCGCGCCTCCAGGTCGGTTCCGGCGGCAGCGGCCTGTCCGGCGGCCAGGCGCAGCGCGTCGCGGTGGCGCGCGCCCTGTACCGCGCGCGGCGGACGGGGACGCAGCTCGTGCTGCTCGACGAGCCGACCTCCGCGCTGGACGCCGACGCCGAGGCACACGTCGTCCGCACGCTCCGTCGCCTCGCCGACGACGGGGCCGTCGTCGTGGTCGCGAGCCACCGGCCCGCGGTCGTCGCGGCGGCGGACGTCCGCGTCGACGTGCGGCCGGACGGCGCGGTCGCGGTCACCCGTGTCGACGGGCGACCTGGTGGCGCGGTCGGGGTCACCAGCACGGACGGGGTGCGGGCATGACTCGGGAGGCGCGAGGGGCCCACGACGCCGGTTCCGGTCCGACGCGCCAGCGGCGGGGCGGCCGTGCCGGCGGGGACGCCTCCGTCCTGCGGCTCGCGATGCCGCACGGAGCCGGTTGGGCGAAGGCGGTCACGGCCGGTGCGCTCAGTGCCGTCTGCGCCGTGGCGCTCCTCGCCGCGAGCGGGTACCTCATCACGCGTGCGGCCGAGCACCCGCCGATCCTCTACCTGACGCTCGTGATGGTGGGCGTGCGCGCGTTCGCGCTCGGCCGTGCGGCGCTCCGGTACGTGGACCGCCTCGCCGGACACGACGCCTCGTTCCGGCAGCTCGCGGTCGTGCGCACCGAGATGTACCGCCGACTGTCGTCGATCGCTCCGGCGGGACTCGGCTCCACCGGTCGCGGAGACCTCCTCACGCGGCTCGTCACGGACACCGACCGGCTGCAGGACCTGCCCATCCGCGTCGTCGGCCCGCTCGTGTCCGCCGGCGTGGCCGCGCTGCTCTCCGTCGTCGCGGTCGCGTTCGTGTCGGTGCCGGCGGCGCTCGTGCTGCTCGTCGCCCTCGCCGTGGCCGCGCTGCTCGGGTCGGTCGTCACCCTCTCGATCGCACGGCGCTCCGACGAGCAGACGGCCGCGGAACGCGGGCACGTCGCCGACCTCGTGCTCGACACCGTGCGGACGCTCGACGTCTTCGCCGCCTACGGCACGCTCGACGAACGGCTCGACCACATCGCCCGGCTCGACGCCCGGGTGACCGCAGCCGTGCGGCGCCGGGGGACGGTCGAGTCGCTCGTCGGGGCCCTGGTCGGCCTCGTCGGCGGTGGCGCGGTCATCGGGATCCTGGCCGTCGGCGCCCCCGCGGTCGTCACCGGCGCGCTCGACGGACCGCTCTGGGCCCTCGCCGTGTTCGTGCCGCTCGCCCTGTTCGAGGTCGTCGGCGGGGTCCCGCTCGCGGTGCTGACGCTGCGCCGGGTCCGAGCCGCGGCCGACCGGGTGGAGCGGGTCGTCCCGGCGGAGGTGCCGGCCGGCATCGTCCCGGAGCCGGACGCGGACGCCGATCCCGCCTCGCTCGTGGTCGACGGGCCCGTCGCCGTCTCGCTGCGCGATGTGACGGTGCGCTGGCCCGGTGCCGCGGCGGCCGCCGTCGACCGGGTGTCGTTGGACCTCCGACCCGGCGAAGTCGTCGTGCTCGAGGGACCGAGCGGCGCGGGCAAGTCGACGCTCGTGGACGCGCTCGTCCGGTTCGTCGACCACGAGGGCTCGTACACGCTCGACGGGGTCGAGGCGAAGGACATGCACCCCGACGCCGTCCGCGCCCGCGTCGGGCTGATCGAGCAGGACCCGTTCGTGTTCGACCAGTCCGTGCGGCAGAACTTGCTGTTCGCCCGCGACACCGCGACCGACGAGGACCTGCTCGCCGTGCTCGACCGGGTCGGGCTCGGGGCGTGGGTGCAACGACGCGGTGGACTCGACGCGGGCGTGGGGGAGCGCGGTGCCCTGGTGTCCGGCGGGCAGGCGCACCGGCTCGCGCTCGCCCGGGCGCTCCTGCACGCGTTCCCGGTGCTCGTGCTCGACGAGCCGACGGCCGACATCGACCCCGACCTCGGCGACACCGTGCTGCGCGACCTCGTCGGGGCCGCGCGGCAGGACGGCAGGACGGTCGTCGTCGTGTCGCACGTGCCGGTGGCGGCGGACCTCGTCGACCGGACGCTGCGGATGCGCGACGGGCGGCTCGCGGCGGTGTGAGCCGAGCACCTGCCGGCGGTGGGTCGGCTCCGGTGCGGTGATCCGTTCCTCCAGGCTTATATCCTTGATGACCGGAGCGCGTCCGACGGACGTGATCCGTGCCTCCAGACTGAATGAGAGTTCCGTGACCACCGAGCCGTACCCCGAGGACCCGAACGCCTACGACTTCCGTCGTCTGCAGGAGAAGTGGCAGCCGCGCTGGGAGGAGCTCGGGCTCTTCACGACCGACCTCGACGACACGCGTCCGCGGAAGTACATCCTCGAGATGTTCCCGTACCCGTCCGGCGACCTGCACATGGGGCACGCCGAGAACTGGGCGCTCGGCGACTTCGTGGCGCGGTACTGGCGGCAGCAGGGCTTCAACGTGCTGCACCCGATCGGCTGGGACTCGTTCGGGCTGCCGGCCGAGAACGCGGCGATCAAGCGCGGGGTCGACCCGAAGGACTGGACCTACGCGAACATCGAGCAGCAGAAGGCGTCGTTCAAGCGCTACGCGCCGTCGTTCGACTGGACCACCGAGATCCACACCTCGGACCCCGAGTACTACAAGTGGAACCAGTGGCTGTTCCTGAAGATGTACGAGAAGGGGCTGGCCTACCGCAAGGACAGCTGGGTCAACTGGGACCCGGTGGACCAGACCGTCCTCGCGAACGAGCAGGTTCTGCCGGACGGCACCTCGGACCGCTCCGGTGCCGTCGTCGTCAAGAAGAAGCTGACGCAGTGGTACTTCAAGATCACCGAGTACGCGGACCGGCTGCTCGACGACCTCAACCAGCTCGAGGGCCGGTGGCCGGCGAAGGTCATCGCGCAGCAGCGGAACTGGATCGGCCGCTCGGTCGGCGCGGACGTCGACTTCGTGATCGAGGGCCGCGACGAGCCCGTCACGGTGTTCACCACGCGGCCGGACACGATCCACGGGGTGACGTTCCTCGTGGTGGCGCCGGATTCGGACCTGGCTGCTGCGCTGGTGGCTGACGCATCCGTGTCGGACGACGTCCGGGCTGCGTTCGACGCATACCTCGTCGCCACGCAGAAGACGTCGGAGATCGACCGGCAGAACGCGGACCGCCCGAAGACCGGTGTGCCGCTCGGTCGTTCCGCGATCCACCCGCTGACGGGGGAGCGCCTGCCGATCTGGGCCGCCGACTACGTGCTGGCCGACTACGGTCACGGCGCGGTCATGGCCGTCCCGGCGCACGACCAGCGCGATCTCGACTTCGCGCGGGCGTTCGACCTGCCGGTGAAGGTCGTCGTCGACACGAACGCCGCGGTGACCGGGGCGATCCCGGTGATCCCCGAGGGCGCCTCGCTCGAGGACCTGCCCGCGCTCGACCCGGTGTCCACGGGTGAGGCCCTGACCGGCACCGGTCGGATGATCAACTCCGGCCCGCTCGACGGCATGTCCAAGCAGCACGCGATCACCGCGGCGATCTCCCTGCTCGAGGAGCGCGGCACCGGCCGTGCAGCCAAGACCTACCGCCTGCGCGACTGGCTCATCTCGCGCCAGCGCTTCTGGGGAACCCCGATCCCGATCATCCACGGCGCCGACGGCACCGAGCACCCCGTGCCGATGGACCAGCTGCCCGTCCGATTGCCCGACACCGAGGGGCTCGACCTCAAGCCGAAGGGCACCTCGCCGCTCGGTGGCGCGACCGACTGGGTGAACGTGCCGAACCCGGTGGACGGCACCCCCGCGCTCCGCGACACCGACACGATGGACACCTTCGTCGACTCGTCGTGGTACTTCCTGCGCTTCCTGGCGGCGAACGACGACACGCAGGCGTTCGACCCCGCCGTCGCACGCAAGTGGGCCCCGGTCGACCAGTACATCGGCGGCATCGAGCACGCGATCCTGCACCTGCTGTACGCGCGCTTCGTGACCAAGGTGCTGTTCGACCTCGGCTACCTCGACTTCACCGAGCCGTTCTCGGCGCTGCTCAACCAGGGCATGGTGCTGTCCGGCGGCTCGAAGATGTCGAAGTCGAAGGGTGGCGTCTCGCTCGGTGACGAGCTCGACGCGAACGGTGTCGACGCGATCCGCTTGGTGATGGGCTTCGCCGGGCCGCCAGAGGACGACATCAACTGGGAGGACGTCTCCCCGTCCGCCTCGGCTCGCTTCCTCGCCCGTGCCTACCGGCTGGCGCTCGACGTCACGTCGTCGCCGGACGTCGTGTGGGCGGACGGCGACCGCGCCCTGCGGCAGGTCACGCACCGGTTCCTGGCCGATGCGCCGGGGATGATGGAGTCCTTCAAGTTCAACGTCGTGATCGCGCGGCTCATGGACCTGGTGAACGTCACCCGCAAGGCGATCGACAACGGTCCGGGCGCGGCTGACCCCGCCGTCCGCGAGGCCGTCGAGACCATCGCGCTCGGCCTGAGCGTCTTCGCGCCGTACACCGGCGAGGAGATGTGGGAGAAGCTGGGCTACGAGGCCACCGTCGCCACGTACGGCTGGCGGAAGGCCGACCCGACGCTGCTCGTGCAGGAGTCGCTGACCGCGGTCGTGCAGGTCAACGGCAAGGTGCGGGACTCGTTCGAGGTGTCGAAGTCGGTCGAGCCGTCGGAGCTCGAGGCGCTCGCACGGGCGTCGGTGAACGTCCAGCGATACATCGGGGACCGCGAGATCGTGAAGGTGATCGTGCGGGCGCCGAAACTCGTGAACATCGCGATCAAGGGGTAGCGCGCCGTTCGTCCTCCACAGGTGGGGCTGGAGGACGGTCGTCCACCGAACGTCGTTGCGGGGTCCGGCCGGGTGGTCGGGCTCCGTAGCGTGCGGGCATGTCGTCTGGTGATGGTGGAGCCACGGGGCCGTCCGGCGGGGCTGGGTCGGCGTCGGCGGGTGGGTCTGCGCGGTCGTGGGCCGCTGGGCTGGCGTTGTCGCCGCGGTCGGCGGTCCTGCTGGCGGGGCTCGTCGTCCTGGTCGCCGGGGTCGTGGTGGCGGTCGGGTCGTGGTCGGGTTCGTCATCGTCCACGGGCGGTGGGGGTGACGGTCCACTCTCGGTGGCGGGTGCTCCGTCAGCGGTACCGTCCCGTTCTCCGGGTGGGGGTTCTCCGTCCTCGTCGGCAGCCCCGCTCGTGGTCGTGCACGTCGTCGGGGCGGTGGCACGTCCGGGCATCGTGACGCTGCCCGGGGGCAGCCGTGTGTCCGACGCGGTCGAGCGGGCCGGGAGCCCTCGTGACGACGCGGACCTGGCTCGGCTGAACCTCGCGCGGGTGCTGGTGGACGGCGAGCGGTTGTACGTGCCGAAGGTGGGGGAGACGGACATCCCGGCAGCGCTCGACGGTTCGAGCAGCTCGGTCGGTGGTGGTGGGGGCGTTGCCGGGTCGGATGGTGCCGGTGGTGGTGCCGGGTCTGCCGTCGATGCCGTCGTCGACCTCAACACGGCCGACCAGACCCTGCTCGAGACCCTGCCCGGAATCGGGCCGTCGCTCGCGGGCCGGATCCTCGCGTGGCGCGACGAGCACGGACGGTTCGCCGCCGTCGAGGACCTGCTCGACGTCAGCGGCATCGGTGACGTCCGGTTCGCGGAGCTCCGCGACCGCGTGCGGGTCTGATCGGGGCCGGCGGTGGCGGTCGACCTCGCTCCCGGCGTACGGGACCTGCGAGTGGCCGGTCCGGCGTCGGCCGCGTGGGTGTGCGCGGCGGTGCTGGTCGGGGTGCCGGGCAGCGCGGGGTGGTTCGTCCTCGCGTGCGCGGCCGTCGCGTGTGGCGGCATCGCGTGGCTGCTGGTGGGGTGCCCGCGGCGGGCTCTGGGCGTCGTGGGACTCGTGGTGGCGTCGGCCGCGTTCTGCACCACGGTGGCGGTCGCCGTGGTGGTCGGCGACGACCGGCGGAGCCCTGCCGTCCTCGACGGTGTCCGGACGGCCGCCGTGGAGATCGTGCTCGACCGGGACCTCGCGCCGGGTGACCGGTCGGTCGTCGGGACCCTGGTGGTTGCGGAGGACGTCGACGGACTGCGCGTGCCGGTGCGGGTCGTCCCCGCAGCGCAGGGCGCGCCCGAGGCCGTCGCTGCGGGGAGTCGGGTGCACGGGGTGGCCACGCTCGAAGCGGACGAACCGGGGAGCACGACGTCGTTCGTGGCGTTCCTGCGCGGCGGGGTCCGGACCGAGCCGCCGACGGGACTCCTCGCGGCCACCGATCGGGCGCGCCGGGCGTTCGTGTCCGCGAGCTCGACCCTGCCGGAACCCGGAGCCTCGTTGTTGCGCGGTCTGGCGATCGGCGACCGGAGCGGACTCGACCCCGCGACCGAGGCCGCGATGGAGACCTCGGCGCTCACCCACCTGACCGCTGTGTCCGGGGAGAGCGCATCACAGGGGGATGCGTCGCCTGTCGTCAACCGAGTCCGACCTTGACTACGTCGATCTCGGGCTTCGCCATAGCGTTGAGCGTCGCGCCCAGCGTGGTTGACCAAGAGCTGGCCCCACAACACACTCGATGGTGCGATTCGCGTCCAACCGCGGGCGTGCTGAACGTGTCGTGGGGCCGAAGGCTAGGACATTTGGCCCAGGATCCGTCGCGTGGTCCCGACACGTGAGGCGAACTCTGCGGCCCACCGTCGGTTGACCACCTTCTGTAGAGCGGTTATGAATATCTCCATCCATTCATAATCCGGCGCGCCGTCGGCTTTGACTGGGATAGGGATAGTCGAGCTGTTGAAAGAAGGACCGAAGTCTCGCACGAGCATGCCTTGGTGCAGGCGCTGGAAACGGTTCAAACAAGTAATAAAGTACTGTGCGGTAAGTTTGTTCAAAACTGCCTTGTTGGGTAGCGCCGTTTTTGTGAACTGCCCAGCGTAAAACGAGTGCTCCATGTAAAAGAACCGCATAGCGATCATGCCGACAGCCAGGCTGTTGCCAGGAATCAGGTTCTTGTCGTTCAGAAAATCGACCAAGCCAAGAATCCCATTATTATTGACTGTGCGCGTGAAATAGGGATATTCACCTTCGGGGTTGAATGTGAAATTGCGCTGGTCAAGCTGGGGGTTATTCATTAGTGTGAATAAGCCATCGTCACCCCCGACTGGCAAATCGATGAAGCGTTTTGTATCAAAATCGCGTAGAACGGCCTCCTCCGTCTCGCTGAGGACCGAGACCGCATCTATATCTGTACTCAAAGTTTCATTCGTGAACTCGATGACCGCGTCACTCTTGAAACGGCTCTCAATTTCCCAATTGAGATAATGCGCAACCGTCTCCAAGAAGTCCTCGAGTTCCGGCTTGGTTTCGATCTGAATGTGCTGATCGAAGTTCCAATCGTTGCCCTTGTCTGGGTCAACTGTGTCTTGGAAATACAATTCACCAAGAGGATAGTAGCAGGTGTCATACTTGCGCCCGTTGATGATTGCTGCCACTTCAGCGTATCGTCCATCCGGGTCGTCGATTGCCCTGAGATTTACGCTGGGATCTTTCACCTTTTTGCGATTGAAGCGTTTGTAACCGTCGTTGCGGAAGTCAATAAACTTCACGAGATGGTCCTTGGGATGCGGGGATCCCACTTTGAATAGATAAATCGACGTCTGGACTCCAGATTTCCCAAGGAAAAGGTCGCCCGGCATCTTCACGGAGGCGAGAAGGGTTGATCCTTTCAGAATTTCTTTGCAATAGTCGATGGCGCGGCCCGATCCCGCGGAATCCTGAATGAGTACGGCGCCATATTGCCCGGTGCGGCGAGCGTTCATCATTGCAAAGGCTTCCTTGACAAATATGAGGCCGTTGCCCGGTGCTGAGTACGGAGGGTTTAGTACCAAGGTAGTTGCAGGGAAGTGCTCGCGCGGGAAACCCTCTCTCTCCTGATACATGCCGTCGTAGAGGTGGGAATCGCCGTGAATGATATTGGACGCACCATCGCCCATCAAAATCATGTTGAGAACGGCCAAGACATAGATCGAAGCGAGCTTCTCAATCCCGAGCAGCTGCTCAGATTTGATCTGGTCTTCCTTGGCCGCCAGATCCTCGCCTTCAAGGCGTTCTCTTGCGTCCCCCATCATGGCGTTCATTGCTGAGACAAGAAATGCTCCGGTGCCGAGAGTCCAGTCCCACACATACGAATCAGCATTGACCTGCGTGAGTTCTATCATTAGATCGGTGGTGCGTTTCGGAGTGAGAACGACATCATTGGCACCCGAATCTGGGACATCGATCCAAGCGTACATTGCGTTGAAAAGCTTGCCTGCAAAGTCGATGGCCCGGTCGTCCCGATAGCGCGGTAGTAGGCCATTGGAGACGATATGGAACGCGCCCTTCAGCGCTGACATCCCACCTGTTTTCTTGGTGCTCAATGACACATCGAGCAGCGTTGGACGTAGTGCGTTTAGCACTGACTGTTGCTTGTCTATTGGAAGGCGGGGAGTTCTTTGCTTGAGATAGTCCTCGACTCTGCTGAGGATAATCGCTCCGTCCGAACCATTTCCCGAGCCGCCGTACAGGTCGTCATCAATAAGGGGCTTTACAAGGAGGTTGCCAGTGGCGTCCTGCACTCCTAGTGAAGCAATCATAAGAGCCGATACCACGTTGACGCGGTGCGAGGGAACTATGCTGTGCTCTGCGTGAAGGAACTGATTGAGTCGCTTTAGCACCTCGTCTAGCGACTCTGCCTTTGTCGCCTCGCGGGTTTTTGCCGCTTCGGGGTCGAGCGCATCTTCGATCTTCTCAAGCAACGCGTTGATATTGGCCTTTTTCAGGAATGTGAGATCCTTATAGTCGCCAACCCAGAAGACAGATTCGTTGTCGTCCTTGCTCACTACATAAAGAGCCACCTCGTAGGTAGGCTCAGAGTCTGACTCTGCTGCGAAATAGCCATTGACCGCAAGCGCCAGGGCTCGCGAGTGTCCGGCTGGGCCGACAACCCTGCTCGCATAGTAGGCGGCTCCTAGGGTCGCGTATCGGTCTATACCTTTCGCGCCGTAGCGCATATAGCCGTCTTTGTCTCTCAGTGCAACCTTTTTCTTATCCCGAAACGCACCTTTCGCGCCCTTCCATTCGCAGAGAACCGGGATTCGTACTGCGCCATTGTCGAGGATAATCACGTGGTCGGGTTTATTGACGCCGTCACCACCCGATTTTGTAGGCGCTTTGCGAAGAGATTCGTCCACTCGGGCGTCGAGGTCCCGGCCGTTCTGCTCGGGTCCATGCTCCCAACCAAGCGAGCGTATTTGATGTTCTGCCCAGGACGCAATTGTTGGTTCTATCGACGTCGCCATGACGCTTCTCTCCTTCTTAGGATGCCCTCGAGCCCGTACGTCTCGCCGCCCAGTACCATTTGATTCTCCGGTAGCTAGCTCTTGCGCGCGTTCCGGCGCCTGAGCCAGACTATGCGATGTCGGGCTACCGATAGGATCCTCACACCCCTTCTTGCCTCTAGTTCTTGGATCGGCAGCGTCGATGAGCTTCGACCGCCGAGCCACGCCACCAAGTCTGGGCTCTCGGTTACCCAACGATCAGCGGGAAGCTGAAGCGTTGAAGACCGGAGGCTCGTCGGAGTAGGGGACGGTCTTGCAGTTGTACGGACCCTCCGCTGTTGACCTGACGTCCGCATCCGCCGGTGTGCGTGGGCTCTGATCCGTCAGTATGCGCGAAAGCCCTCAGGTCCTGGCGGCGCGCGAGCGGGACGGTCCGGCCAGCACGTCGAACAAGTCGACGGCGCGCCAGCAACGTTGGAAACTCGATGAGTCCTGCCACCGGGCAGCAGGATGGCTTCGCCTCTAGGCGCACCGCGTGCGCTCGACTTCGAGCCAGCTGCCCGGCATCATCGACGAGTTCCGGCGCCGGGGCTGACGGTCAACCGGTGAGCTTCGCGAGACGCTCGCCGATGCGGCTGCCGTCGCGGTGCTCCGGAGGGCAGAGCTTCAACCAGCGCTGCAGCACAGCGATCTCTTCGTCGCGGCGGCCGAGCTTCCGGAGCACGATCGCTGCCTGCTCGGTGTAGCCCGGCGCAGGCGCACGGCCCTGACGATCCCCTTCAGCACCCTTGATGGCCGCGTAGCAGAGCTCGAGCGCTTCTTCGAGGCGCCCCTCGCGCTTCAGCTCCTTGATCGGCTCGGCGAGCTCGATGTAGTGCACGCCGTTCACCATGCCGCGCTTGAAGTCGGCCGCGCGTTCACCGCCGCCGGCCAGGGCGTCCTGGACCATCTTGCGGCTGCTCTGGTGCTGCGCCATCGCCTTCGCCTTGGACGACATCGGCGGCCGGTTGGTGCGGGTCCACTCCCACTGCGGAGACCGGGAACCGAGCCAAGCCCAGGCTTCTGCGCGGAGGCCCTTCGGCACCATCTCGGTGAAGATCTGCACGCGGACGGCCCTCGAGCCGATCGTGGAGACGTCGGCGGCCGCGGTGAGGTAGCCGGGCAGGTAGCCGATGCGCTCGCCCTCGACCATCACGGCGACGGCCTCGGGGTCGACTGGGTTCCCCGGCTCACGTTGGAGCGAGCCGGGCAGCTCGAGGTAGCCCTGGTCTCCCTGGCCGTGACGTGCAGCCAGCGCGAGGATCGCGTCGCGGCAGATGGTGGTCGTGCCCGACAGGGTGGTCAGCCCTGCGACGCCGTCGTCGACTGGCGCTGACTTACGGCCGAGGATCCGCTCGAGGAAGCCCATGCCGCGATCCTCGCATGACGAACGTTACTCGGGCACCTACAGCGGCTCTTCGCTGATGATCTCGACGCGTCGGGTCTCGCCCGGCCGGAGCGGGCGCTCCGGCCGCTGTGGCTGAGACGGGTCGTACGGCTCCTCGCGGACGATTTGCGTCACCGTGCGCGTTCGACCGGGCGTCGGCGTCGTCGCTCGGGTCGCCTGCGCGGATCCTCGCGGCCCCGTAGTCGCATCGCGAGCAGCTGCGCGCAGGTCTTCGGCCGCTCGGTTTCGGGGCGCGGCCGGTGGACGCGGCGGCTCTGCGGCCTGCGCTGATCCGACCTCGAAGTGCGGAGAGAGATCCGCGGCGATCGCGTCACCGTTGCCGTAGCTGTCCCAGCGGACGACGATCCGCGTGTTGCGGTCTCGGAAGATGTTGGTGAGCGGCACCCCGCGGGTGCCTCCAGGCACGGTCACGAGATGGCTGACGATGTCGTGACGGGCGTAGACCGCCGCGCCCGGTGAGGCGTTCTTGATGTAGCGCTTCCTCGGCGCGCGGCGGAAGGCGCCGCTGAGCGTGCGGATGAAGCTGGCCACCCCTTGATGAGGGCGCCGAGCAGGGCGACCGGAACCTCCCGACCCAGGCGCTCGAGCTGAGCCCGGCGCAAGGCAAGTCCGGGGTGAAGGTCGCCGTCGCGGTCAAGAACAACGGCAACGAGGCGCTGACCGGTGTCCAGGTGCCGCGGAGGCGACGGGGGAGTCCACCGGCAAGATCGGAGCACTGCAGCTGCTCGTCGCCGCGCCGGCGGGGGGCGAGGGACACCGTGACGGTGAACGGGAAGCAGTACGTGACGAAGCCCGCCGCCGAGCTGAAGGGGTTGAAGCCGGATGAGCAGGCACTGCTCGTCGGCACCCTCACCGGCGTCAAGGCGGGCTCGAGCCACGGGGATCTGGCGACGGTGAAGGCGATCGCCGCGTACTCCGGGCAGAAGGTCACCGCGTCGGATCCGTGGCACGCGAAGCTCGCCAAGCCGGTGGTCGTGTCTCCGCCGAAGGCCGGTGCCGTGACGGGGACGCCGGTCGCGACGCAGCAGGACCGCTCGTCGCTGCTCGGGAGTGCCGCGCTGCTGCTCCTGGCCGAAGTCGTCGCCGCGTGGGTCGTCCGGCGGCGCATGCGCTGGAGCGGCCGGTAGGACCACCGGGCGCCGGTTAGCCCCAATCGTCGCCCAGGAGGAAAAGAAGCCCCCGCAACCTGCTGGTTGCGGGGGCTTCTGCTTGTCGGAGAGGATTCGCTTACCCGAGAGCGAGGCAAGTCATGACGCACGGCACCGTCACAGTGGTTGGCCCCACCTCGAGCCCATCCCCGCTCCACATCGTCATGGACGGGACATCACCGGTCTGGCTGCAGCCGCTGTTGACAGGGGCTTTCGTCCTCGCGGCAGCCATCATCACGGCGGGAATCGCATTCCTCTCGCTGCGCGCGAGCGACAAAAGGAAGCTTGCCCGAGAGGATAAGCGTCAATGGGACCGCGAGGTTCGAGAGGTGTACAGCATGGTTGCCGCGGAGACGAGGCGGCTCCTTGCGCATATGGAGTCCGCAAGTCATTCCCTGGCCTACAAACGCAGCCACGGCACTCGTTTCTCGCCGGTCACAGCAGTGAGACTTCGTATAGCGGTCGGCAGGTACAACCGCGCTCTTGCTGCAGCCCGGGCGCAGCTCGAACTGTTCCGGGTCCCAAAGTCACATAGGGCTCTACACGATATGCAATGGTCAGCCCTAAACCTTCTCGATGTGCCGTCATTGCTTCGAGTGATGGGACCGTTTGAGGACGAAGCGGATTACGATTGGGTGCGAGACGAAACAAAGAGGGTGGAGTCGCACCTCGATTCCTTGACTCGGGAGTTGCGCGCGGAACTTCGGCTCTGACGCTGGCCACGGGTGAAGTACGACCTGCTCAGACCGCTTGCTTGTCGTAGCCCTCGGGCTCGGTGTGCAGCGGGTCCTCCCACGCCAGGCCGGCCGCGACCGCGCGATGGAGTGATTCCTCGCTCCGGCCGAAGCAGCAGAACCCGTGCTGGCTGGTGATGCCGTACTCGGGCGCGAGGCTGACGATGAGCCGCCAGTTGAAGAGCATCTTCCGCACGTCGATGACGTACTCGTCGGTGGCTCGGATCCGGAAGCCGAACTCGGTCGGCGTCAGCTGATCGGTGATCGTCACGGGGGTCCTCCCAGGTCGGTGACACGGTACTGCGGGCGGTCGGCGTCGGACGCATCTGGCAGGATCACGGGGATCGACATGGAGGGGCGACATGCCTGAGACGAAGACCGTCCGCTGCTACATCGACGAGTACGAGGTGTCGCCGGGGCGCATCGGAGCACGGCTTCGCGAGAAGGACACCGGACGCATCGTCGTGCTCGGGTTCGCGCATGCAGCCGACAAGCAGGAGTTCCTGCAGTTCCTCAGCGGCGTCGCGCGGATGCGCACCGAGGTTCCGGACGCCTTCGACAAGACGGGGGAGGCCGATGCTGTGGAGGTGTCGGGCGAGGTCGACTTCGATGCTCCGGACGAGCTGCGGTTCGCCTACAACGACCGTCTGCAGTACACGGTCGCGTGAGCGCGGCGACGGCTCTATCGCTGCTGGCCGCCGCGCCCGCAGCTGCGCCGGCGACCTCCGCGCCCGGCTGGCAGACGGCGCTGATCTCGGGCGGCTTCCTGGTCGCCGGTGCCGCGATCGCCTTCTTGTCCACGTGGTTCAGCGACCGTAGGAAGCTCAGGCGCGAGGACCAGCGGCAATGGGACGCAGAGCTGAAGGCGTCCTACGTAGCGATCTCAGCAGCGGTCAGCCGGTGCCACCTCGAGATCGCCCGCGTTCGGGCCGGCACGTCCGAAGAGCGCCTGGCTGCCGTCATGGAGCCGACTGAGGAGGCCATGCGCACGATCCGCGAGCAGGTGCGCCTGCTCGAGCTGATCGCTCGCGAGCCGGTCATCGATGCGGCGAAGGACGTGCAGATGGCGATCGCCGAGATCTGGCAGGCGGGTCTCATGGGTCCGACCGATGATCCTGATGCGGACGAGTTCCTCGGCCAGCCGATCTGGCTCCACCGCAAGCTCACGCACGTGGACGTTCTCGTGGAGGACCTCCGGGCTCGCGTCCGCGAGGCGATCCGCATCGAACCGGAGAAGCGGACGCGCAAGAAGGCGACGAAGTCCACGAAGCGGTGATGGACGGTCCCAGTCACTCTGCCGGCGACGTTGGTGCGATAATCCGGGGGAGGTCGTCCGCGACGCCGCCGAGGAGGCAGCGCTTCGCGCAGTAGAACACCGGCGCCCGGGTGCGTGTACGGCGGGGTGTTGTCCCCAACGACGACGCGGCTTCGTTTCAACGAGCCTCTCCGACCACTAGAGGGGACGCCTGGCGTGCCGCTGAAGCCTTACGCGCTCTAGCCGCACCGCCTCGACCCCATCGGCGCACAAATATCGGTACTCATACGCGCGCATCGGCACTCCGCACTGCTCGAGCCAAGCAAGTTGGCAATGCGTGTGTTCGAGAATTTTCGATGCAACGATTGCCACAACCGAACCCATCTCCGCCCGTCCAGGAAGACGTTTACCAAATCTCGCCTCGTAGTCTTCGGTGAGTCGGGCACCATCACCGTAGCGGGCATATGTCTCCACCAGGTCTTCGAGGGTCAGCGCGGCAACCCATGTGGCGTGGCCGATGACCTGGTCCAGTATCTTGCGCGGAGCGTAGTTGAGTTTCAGTTCGATGACCCAAACCTGGCCTGCGGCGTCGAGGGCGAGTAGATCGGGCCAGCCATGAGAATCACTTTTCAGCTCACTACCCACGATCAGCAAGTCGTCGAGAACCTCTGGATGACGCTCCAGAAATGATCGCATTTCATCCTCAGAGCCGAATGACCATTCTGTGAAACGTGTGACGGAATCCTCTTGAATAAGCCAGGTGTTACATGGGGTATTCATCGGCGCTCAGCTGTCTCGATGATCTGCAAGATGGCTTCTGGGTCGCCGCCATCCTCGAGCCAGGCAGCTGGAGTCTTTGTGCCGAATTCTCGAAGATCTTCCTGACGGGTGTGGAAGAAGGCGCTGATGCTTGTCGGGCTCCAATTAGGTAGTAGGGCCGGCAGGACCGCGTCGAGGTGGGGAAGGAGTTCGCCGATTGCTCGACTGTTCAATTGCCAATGCGGGATTCGTTCCTCGTCACCAATTGTGACGGACATCAGCGACCCCCTGGCGACGGCGGCGCGCAGCTCATCCTCGGAGCTCTGGAGGAGCGCAGCGGCTTCGCGCACTCCGATGGTTCGCCACGACTCATTCGCCCAGGTCTCAATCTGTTTGAGCAGAAGGGCGCCGCGCGCAACGTTCTGCTCTGCGTGGTGCAACTGCTCTTCCGTCATCGAGTGAGACTTGATGAAGAATGCGCGTTGGTCGTCGCTCAAGGCAGCGTGCCGAATTGCCGGCAGCGACCGGAGGAGCTTCAACAGGCCTCGCGCGAGGAAATCCCCTTCCGCGCCAAGATCTGCAATGGCGTCAGCGATCGCATGCGCAGTGTCAGGATCGGTACGTGGTTCTGATGCGTCATCCGAAGCTGTTGGCATGGGAGCACGCTAGCCCCGGAATCAGATGACCGGACTCGTACGGGACCTGTCAGGAGGACGATCTCGTTACATCCGACTGAGTGATTTTCCTCGTAAACGAGTCGAATCTTGCTCACGGTAAACTCTCAGAATATCTTGCGTCCTCACTGCCCGTGGCCGTGTCAGGACGCGGTGGCCGTGTCGTCGGGAGAGCCAAAGCTCCTAGGAACCGAGTCCGACCCATCTTCAAGCGGCGCAAGCGTGGCGATTGGCCCCGTCAACCTTCAGGGGAGGTGGCGCGCAGCTTCTCGATGATGCGAGCCGCTGCCTCGTCGCCGGACACGGTGCCGGCGGTGATCTGGCGGCCGAGCTCACGGGTTTCCTCGTCGGTGACCTGGTGGCCAGCGGCACCGAGGGCTGCGTCAGCACGGGTGATGGCGCGCTGGATGTCGGCGTCGGTGCGTGCCGGCGCGGTCTCGCGCGGCTTCGCGGTGCCGGGCCCGGTGACGGCCTGGAGGTGGGTGACGTGGCGCATGGGGGCTCCGTTTCGTACGGGTCCAGTTTACCGGCGGGGCCCGGCGTTCTGGAGGGATTTCGCGGTCTTCGAGCACCCGAGGGGGTGCTCCGGAAGATTCGGATAACAGGCACTATCACCGGCGTGAATCGTGCCCCTTGAAGTGACATGGGGCTGAGCAGTTGGCGAGCAGTCGGCCGCTGCGGAGGTCGGCCGTCGTGCGACTGCTCGGACCAGTGCCGGTCGGCATCTACGGTCGGCCGGTGGGTGATCTCGCCTGTGGCAGAGCGTCCGCATGGCGCAGCCGAGTGAGAATCAAATCGGACGGGGTATCTGCGACACGGCGGCGCGCGGGAGGGCTGACCTACGCTGGCTGGCCGATCGCCGACCGGCTATCGGGACTGCCGAGCGCTGTCGAGGAATGCCGTGACGGCGGGCCCCGGGTGGCCGGTCCAGATCGCGCGCAGCGGCCGGATCAGTGGCGGGCCGAGCAGTGGTACCTGGACGAGGGCACCGTCGGCGAGGTCGCTGTCGACGGTGCGGAGACTCATCACGGCCGGCGCGATGCCCGCCCGAGCGTTGGCGCGGATGATGCCCGTCGTCTCCAGTACCGCCGCCGGCGCGGCCAGGCTGAGCCCAGCATCGTCGAGCCACGCCTCGACCGTGGAGCGGGTACCGGACCCCTCCTCACGGAGCAGCAGCGGCGTCTCCGCGAGGTCATCCGCGGTGATGCCCGAAGCCCTTGCCCACGGATGGTGCGGAGCGACGACGACCACGAGTTCGTCCTCGTCGACCACCAGCGAGGACAGGTCAGCTGGCGCAGCAGGGGTCTCCGTGAACCCGACGTCGGCAGCGCCGGAGCGAACGAGGTCGGTCACCGCGGCGGAGTTCCCCGCAATCAAACGCACCGACGCATCCGGCGCGGCAGCCCGGTGCGCGAGCAACCATCCGGGCAGCAGGAGTTCGGCGATCGTCTGCGACGCTGCGACCACGAGGGATCCCGCCGGTTCCCGGAGCGCGGCGACTCCTGCTTCGAGCCGCCGGGAGGCCTCCAACACCGGGACGGCCAGGCCGAGCACCACTCGGCCCGCGTCGGTCAGCGCGGTCCCGGATGCTGTCCGGTGCGCCAGCGGCTGACCGGTCGCCTGCTCCGCGGCACGCAAGCGCGCAGACACCGCCTGCTGCGTCACCCGCAACACATCGGCCGCGCGGGTCAACGAACCGGTCTCCGCCACGCGGACGAGCACTTCGAGGGTGTCGAGGTCCAGAGTCCGGTCCGTCAGCCGCCGCAGTGCCACAAGCAGCCATTGTGCCCTGCCAACGAGTCCGCCGTTCCCGAACCATGGCGAACACGCGCACGATGGGTGCATGTCCGCTCACCTCGCCCACGCGCCCGCAGCTTCCGAGCATGGTGTGCGCGACCGGCGGCTGTTCCGGGAGTTGGAGCGGCCTGGTCTGATCGTGTCGAACCTGACCCCGAACTGGTTCGCGTCGATCATGGGCACCGGGATCGTCGCCGTCGCGGCCGCGTCGCTCCCGCTGCAATTCCCCGGCCTGCGCACGGCGGCGACGATCGTCTGGGCGATCGCCGCGGTCCTGCTCGTCGCCCTCACCATCGCGACGGTCTTGCACTGGGTCCGGTACCGCAGCACCGCAGCGAAGCACCACCTGCACCCGGTGATCTCGCACTTCTACGGCGCACCGCCGATGGCGTTCCTCACCGTCGGCGCCGGCGCGATCCTCCTCGGCAAGGACTGGATCGGCCTCCCCGCCGCGGTCACCGTCGACTGGGTCCTCTGGACCATCGGCACCATCGGCGGGCTCCTCACAGCGGTCCTGGTGCCGTACCTGGCGTTCACCCGCCACGAGAACAAACCCGACTCCGCGTTCGGCGGGTGGCTGATGCCGATCGTCCCGCCGATGGTATCCGCCTCCACCGGCGCGCTCCTGCTGCCGTACGCGCCCGCCGGGCAGGCGCGGGAGACGCTGCTGTGGTCCTGCTACGGCTTCTTCGGCCTCAGCCTCATCACGTCCCTGGTCGTGATCACGCTGATCTGGAACCGACTGGCGCAGCACAAGGTCGGCGCAGCCGGTATGGTGCCGACACTGTGGATCGTCCTCGGACCGGTCGGGCAGTCGATCACTGCAGTGAACCTCCTCGCCTCGAACGCCCCCACCGTCGTCGATGCCGCAACCGCCCACGCACTGCTGGTCGTGGCGCTGGTGTACGGGTTCGCGATGCTCGGCTTCGCACTGCTGTGGACCGTCATCGCCCTCACCATCACCCTCCGGACCGCCCGAGAGCACCTACCGTTCAGCCTGACCTGGTGGTCGTTCACGTTCCCCGTCGGCACCTGCGTCACCGGGCTGAATGGGCTCGCCCTGCACTCCGGACTCACCGTCGTCGCCGTCCTCGCAGTCGTCTACTACGCCGGCCTCGTCGCCGCATGGATCACCGTCGCCGTCCGCACCTTGCACGGCTCCGTCATCCGCGGAACACTCCTCGCACCACCAAGGTCAGCGTGACGGCCCTGACGCAGATCAGTTTTGCGAGCAGCCACACGGCGCTACCAAGATCCATGACCGCGTCTCGGTAGCCGATCGGCTATCGAGACTCGTGGCGCTGACGCGTTCCGCTTCGCGGTCCCCGATCTCGTCTTCTCGTATCAGGCGCCGGGTAAAGCACTGGCGGGGATCGCAGCGCGATCCCCGCCAGTGAGCTACCGCATCGCGGCGCTTGCTACTTGCTCTTCTTGTGTGAGGTCTGCGTCGTCTTCGGGTGCGACTTCGCGTAGCTCTTCGTCACGAACTTCCCCGTGATCGAGCTCCGCGACGAACCGCCGCCCTTGCTTCCCTTAGCCAAGACTCCGCGCTCCTTCCCGACTCCCAAGCGCAGCCAGTTCTGCGCCATCGGCCACACCCAGGCTGACATGAACCAACGACATGTAGTGGTGCGACACGCGCATGACCACTACATGTAGCGTTCAGTGGGCCGAGCTGCCCAGCAGCTGCTCGTACTTCTCATCGTCGACGGGCTCGAGCCACTCGTTGCTGACGTCGGTGCCGGGGGTGATGAAGGCGATGTGGGAGAACCAG
Organism: Curtobacterium sp. Curtsp22; assembly: GCF_059492135.1. Classification (NCBI taxonomy): domain Bacteria; kingdom Bacillati; phylum Actinomycetota; class Actinomycetes; order Micrococcales; family Microbacteriaceae; genus Curtobacterium; species Curtobacterium sp. Curtsp22. Next base: position 204,302 of record NZ_CP168519.1, read on the forward strand.
GAGTCTGCCTTGGCGCCGTGCCAGTGCTTGGTGCCGGCGGGGACGCGGATGGTGGTGCCGGGGGTCATGCTGACGGGCTCGGAGCCTTCGGCTTGGTACCAGCCGGAGCCGGCGGTGCAGAGGAGGATCTGGTCGCCGCCGCCGTCGGTGCCGTGGTGGATGTGCCAGTTGTTGCGGCAGCCGGGCTCGAAGGAGACGTTGCTGACGGTGACGGGGCCGTCGGTGAGTGGGGCGAGGTAGCTCTGCCCGGTGAAGTACTGGGCGAAGGCGTCGTTCTTCTCGCCGAGTGGGAACGGCTGCTCGAACGTGTTGTCGGTCATGCGGGGCTCCTGGTTCGTAGGGGCGTGCGGTGTGGTGGCGGGGGCTGTCAGTCGGTGAGGGGTGCGGCGTCGTTGACGGCGGCAAGGCCGTTGAGGGTCCGCGGGTAGCCGATGAAGGGGACCAGGACGGTGAGGACGTCGATGAGGTCCTGGCGGGTGTTGCCGACGTTGAGGTTCCCGGCGACGTGGCCTCGGGCCTGCTGGTCGACGCCGCCGAGCGCGACGAGCATCGCGAAGGTCAGCAGTTCCCGAGTGCGCAGGTCGAGGCCGCCGCGGGCGACGGTGTCGCCGAAGCAGTTGCCGGACAGGAACTGTTGGAAGTGGACGGTGTCGGCGGACGCGGCGTCGTACATGCTGTCGACGCGGTCGGCACCGACGATCTGGCCCTGCACGTCGCGGCCGTGCGCCATGCGGGTGTCGGGGTTGGTGGTGCTCTGGTCCGGGAGCGGGAGATCAACGCCGCGAGCGGTGAGCGTGTCGTTGGTGGCGGTGAGGAAGTCGATGGTGCGGGCGACGCCGACGTAGGCGACTGCCTGGTAGACGACTTCCTTGACTTCGACCGGGGTGACGTCGTTGTCGAGGGCTGCACCGAGGAGGACTCGGAACTCGGTCAGCGCGCCGACGGCGATCGTTGCGCCGAGCTGCACCAGGAGCCGGTCCTGCCGGCTGATCGAGACGTCGCGGAGCGTCTCGTCGAAGACGAAGTCGTCGAAGTACGCGACGAACTCGGGGTCGGTCTGGGCGAACGTCGACGCGTGGTGGGGGAAGAGTTGGTCGTGCTCACGCTGGGCTGCAGGGTTCGCTGGCATGCCCTTGACGGTACGACCGGGGGATGCGTGCTGGGAGGGGATGTTCTTACCTCCTCCGAGGAGCCGGCCGTCCGTACCGTGAGGATCGTGACCGGCCGTCTAGTCGTGGTCACGGAGAGGAAAACATGGACTACCGCCAGCTGGGACGCACCGGCGTCCAGGTGAGCCCGCTCGCGCTCGGCACGATGATGTTCGGCCCGTGGGGCAACGAGGACGTCGACGACTCGATCCGGATCATCCACCGCGCGCTCGACGCCGGCATCAACTTCGTCGACACCGCCGACGTGTACTCGTCGGGTCAGTCGGAGGAGATCGTCGGCAAGGCCCTCAAGGGCCGCCGCGACGACATCGTCCTCGCGACGAAATTCTTCATGCCGATGGACGACGCCCCGAACCACTCCGGTGGCTCCCGGAAGTGGATCATGCAGGAGGTCGAGAACTCCCTCCGCCGCCTCGGCACGGACTACATCGACCTGTACCAGGTGCACCGTCCGTCGCCGACGACCGATGTCGAGGAGACCCTGTCCGCGCTGACCGACCTGGTCCGGCAGGGCAAGGTCCGCACGATCGGGTCGTCGTCGTACTCCGGTGCGGAGATCGTCGAGGCGCAGTGGGTGTCCGAACGCCGCGGCTACGAGCGGTTCCGCACCGAGCAGCCGCCGTACTCGATCCTCGTCCGCGGGATCGAGGAAGACGTCCTCCCGACCGTGCAGCGGTACGGGATGGGCACCCTGGTGTACAGCCCGCTGTCGGGCGGCTGGCTGACCGGACGGTGGCGGAAGGACCAGCCGGGTAAGCCGACGTCGGCCGCGCGCCCGTCGGCCCGGTTCGACATGTCCACGCCGGCGAACCAGCGCAAGCTCGACATCGTCGAGGACCTCGCCCAGCTCGCTGAGGCGAACGATCTGACCCTGATCGAGATGTCGATCGCGTGGGCGATCAACCACCCGGGCGTCACCAGCGCGATCATCGGCCCCCGCACGATGGAGCAGCTCGAGTCGCAGATCACCGCCGCCGACGTGACCCTGTCGACGGAGATCCTCGACCGGATCGATGAGATCGTCGCGCCGGGCGTCACGATCAACCTCGACGACAACAGCTACGGCCAGCACACCCTGACCGCCGCGGCGCGGCGCCGATGAGCGAGCAGTTGACGGTCCTGGTCGTCGGTTCGACCGGTTCCGTGGGCAGGCACGTCGTCGCGGAAGCCGTCCGGCAGGGCCACACGGTGCGGGCACTGGTCCGCAGCCAGGCCCGCGCCGGCCGGCTCGACCCGGCCGCGGAGATCGTCGTCGGCGACCTCACCGACGCCGACACCCTGACCGACGCGGTCCGTGACATCGACGCGGTCGTGTTCACCCACGGCGCCGCGTACGGCAGCAACGACGCCGAACACGTCGACTACGGCGCCGTCCGGAACGTCCTGCAGGCCCTCGACGGTCGGCCGGTACGGGTTGCGTTGATGACCAGCATCGGTGTCACCCGCCGCGCGGTCACGCATGACTGGAAGCGTCGCAGCGAACGGCTCGTCCGCGCCAGCGGCAACCGGTACACGATCGTGCGTCCGGGTTGGTTCGACTACAACGACGCCGACCAGCTCGAGGTCACGTTCCTGCAGGGCGACACCCGGCACGCCGGCAGTCCCGCCGACGGTGTCATCGCCCGGCACCAGATCGCCCGAGTCCTCGTCGACGCGCTCACCACCGACACCGCCGACCACAAGACGCTCGAGCTCGTCGCTGAACGCGGCCACGAGCAGACGGACCTGGCGCCCGTGTTCGCAGCCCTCGACGCCGACACCGGCATCGACGGGGTCCGGGACCAGGACAACCAGCCCGTCGCCCAGGAACCGGCTGCCGTTCGGCAGGACCTCGACCGGCTCGGGTCGGCGTGACGTTCGAGTCGACGGCGACTGCCTCCTGGGGCGCGGTCCGGGACGCGATGGTGCACGCCGATACGGCAGCGCTCGACACCCTCCTGACTGATGGGTTCACGCTGACCCACATGACCGGGTTTGTGCAGCCGAAAGCGGACTGGCTGGCAGCGATCGATGATGAGCAGATGCAGTATCACCGCATCCGCGACGTCGAGGTCCGGGCGTTGCCGGAAGACGATGCGCTGATCGTGCGGACCATGACCGACGCGACGATCTGGGGCGGCCGTGCCGACTGGCGGCTGCAACTGCGCCTCCGGCTGCGTCCCACCGCGGGCGCGGCACCCACGCAAGTGACGGAGATTCGCGCGTCGACGTGGTGACCACCTCGCAGACGCAGAAGGCCCGGTGCTCTCAGAGCACCGGGCCTTCTCGTGTGTCTCGGCTCAGCGCCGTCGGAACAGGTCCGCGATCACCACGGGCCGGGGGCCAGGCGGACCGCGGCTTCGGCTCGGATGCGGTCGTCCTCGACCTGGTCGCGGGTGAGGTCGTCGATGCCGCGTTCGGCTTCCAGCCGGAACCGCAGTCGACTCCAGAACCCGGCTGGTGCAACGGCTGCGATGACTGCGACTGACTCGGTGTCGGCGCTCACGCGTCCGCTCGTGCCGAGCTGGTGGTGGTTGCGGCGAGGTTCGACAGCAGCTGGAGTCGTTCCGCGGACGGTGAGCCCGGTTCAGCGCCGTAGACGATGAAGGTCAGGCCGGTGTCGGAGGAGAGTTCCATCGCCTCGTAGGTGAGGTCGAGATCGCCGACGTCGGGGTGGTGCACCCGCTTGGCGCCGTTGAGGTGCCGGAGCACGCCGTGCGCTGCCCACAGCTCCCGGAACTGGTCGCTGCGGGTGGAGAGCTCACCGATGAGGGCGGTGAGGCCCTTGTCGTACGGGGATCGGGCTGCTTCGGCGCGGAGCACCGCGACGAGGTCGCTGACGACGAGGTCGTAGTCGCGGTAGTAGGTGCGTGCTCGCGGGTCGAGGAACGCGAACCGTGCCGTGTTCGGGGTGCCCGCTGGGCTGATGAACATCGGCGAGTACAGGGCCCGGGCGGCGTCGTTGCCGGCGAGGAAGTCCGACCGGCCGTTGCGGACCCAGGCCGGGGCGGTCATGTTGTCCAGCATCTGCTGCACGGTGGGACGCACCCGCGACGTCGGGGTCTTCTTCCGCGCGGTCCCGGAGGTGTTCTGCAGCCGCGCCAGGTCGAACAGGTGCGCGTGTTCGAACTCGTCGAGTCGGAGCGCCCGGGACAGCGATTCCAGGACCGCTTCGGATACCCCGGTGAGGTTCCCGCGCTCGAGGCGGATGTAGTAGTCCACGCTCATCCCGGCGATCAGCGCGAGCTCTTCCCGGCGCAGCCCCTTCACCCGTCGGGCGCCACCGAAGTCGGGCAGTCCCACGTCGGCGGGTGTGACGCGTTCGCGACGCGTTCGGAGGAAGTCGCGGACCTCTGCTGTCGTGTCCATGCCCCGAGGCTACGTCGAGGCATCTGCGCGGAGGAGGGGATGCTGTTACCTGTCAACCCGACGTCCGGCGGGCAAGGCTTGCAGGAGTGAGAAAGGAGCTCCATGCGAGCCACACTGATGTACGGCGCGGGCGACGTCCGCGTTGAGAACGTTCCGAATCCGACCATCTTCGAGCCGACCGACGCGATCGTGAAGGTCGTCGCCGGCTGCATCTGCGGATCCGACCTGTGGCCCTACGGGTCGATGCCGAAGTCCGATGACGGGGCCCGGATGGGTCACGAGTTCGTCGGCATCGTCGACGAGATCGGCGCGGACGTCACCGACGTGCAGGTCGGCGACTTCGTCATCGCACCGTTCGTCGCCTCCGACGGCACGTGCGACTTCTGCCAGGAAGGCCTGCAGACCTCCTGCCGCCACGGCGCCCACTGGGGTTCCGACGGCGTCGACGGCGGCCAGGGCGAGCAGGTCCGCGTGCCGCAGGCAGACGGCACCCTCGTCGTCGTGCCCGCCGGGTTCGACGAGGCCCTGATCCCGTCGCTGCTGAGCCTGTCCGATGTGATGTCGACCGGCTACCACGCAGCCAAGACCGGCGGTGTGGCACCAGGGAAGACCGTCACCGTGATCGGTGACGGCGCGGTGGGCCTGTCCGCCGTGCTGTCGGCGGAAATCCTCGGCGCCGACCGGATCATCCTGATGGGCCGTCACCAGGCCCGCACGGACCTCGGCCGTGAGTTCGGCGCGACCGACGTCGTCGCCGAGCGTGGCGAGGACGGCGTCGCGAAGGTCAAGGAGCTCACCAACGGTGACGGCACCCACGTCGTCCTCGAGGCGGTCGGGCTGAAGCCGGCGCTCGAGACCGCGTTCCAGGTCGTCCGCGACGGTGGCGTGATCAGCCGCGTCGGCGCGCCCCAGTTCGAAGACGTCCCGTTTGGGTTCGGCGAGTTCATGCGCAACGTCACCCTCACCGGCGGCGTCGCCCCGGCGCGGGCCTACATCCCGGAGCTGCTGCCGCAGGTCCTCGACGGCTCCATCGAGCCCGGCAAGGTCTTCGATCGCACCGTCGACCTCGACGGTGTGCCCGCCGGCTACCAGGCGATGGCTGACCGGGAAGCGCTGAAGGTCCTGGTCCGCCCGTAACCGGCAGACCTGCAAGACAGGCGCGGCCCGGCAGCTTCCCCCCCCTCGCTGCCGGGCCGCGCCGCATGAAAGGACAGCATGCCCGCCCCGGTCACCCGTCGCGGCTTCATCCGAACTGCCGCCCTCATCGGCGGCGGCGCCGCCGCGACTGCAGCACTGACTGCATGCAGTCGACCCAACCCGGATGGAGCACCCGTGACAGCGACCAGCGATACGAGCCGGACCCTGCTGGTGTACTTCTCGCGAGCCGGCGAGAACTACTGGCACGGCGGCCGCCGGATGCTGCGCACCGGCAACACCGAACGCCTCGCCGACCTGATCACCGCCCGGGTCGACTGCACCACGTGCGCATCCGCGAGACGGAGCCATACTCCGACCGGTACGACCCGACCGTGCAACGCAACGTCGAGGAGCAGCAGCAGAACGCCCGCCCCGGCATCACCGGCACGATCCCGGACCTCGCCGACTACGACACCGTCCTCATCGGCAGCCCGATCTGGAACGTGCGACCACCGATGATCATGTCCACGTTCCTCGAGGCAGTCGATGTGACCGGGAAGCGGGTGCTGCCGTTCGTCACCTACGCCGTCAGCGGCGCCGGGAACACCACCAGCACGTACCGGCCGCTGACCCCGAACGCTGCGACCCTCGGTGAGCCGCTCGCCGTTCGCGGCGAGGACGTCGCCGACGCCGCAGCCGACGTCGAGCGGTGGATCCGGGACAACCGGATCTGAACGCCCCACTGCAGAAGGGCCCGACGCGAGTAACGCGTCGGGCCCTTCTGCAGTGGGGGTGGTGTCAGTCTTCGGGGATGGTGCGGCCGACGAAGCGGGAGGAGTCACCGTCCGGATCGGGGCCGTTGCGCACGCCGCGATCCAGCCCGTCGAGGGCGGTGAGCTGCTCGGCGGTGAGGTCGAAGTCGAACACGTCGAAGTTCTCCGCGATCCGGGACGGGTTCGTGGACTTCGGGATGGCGCTGCGGCCCTGCTGCACATGCCAGCGGAGCATCACCTGCGCCGGGGTCTTCCCGTGTTCCGCAGCGATCGCCTTGATCGTGTCGTCGTCCATCACGCTGACCCGCTGGTCACCCCAGCCCGGGTAGAACGTGATCCCGCCGATCGGGGACCATGCCTGGTCGAGGATGCCGTGCTCCGCGTCGGCGCGCTGCACGTCGGCCTGGGTGAAGTACGGGTGCAGTTCGATCTGGTTCAGCGCCGGGATCACGTCGGTCTGTTCGAGCAGGGACCGCAGGTGGTGCGGCATGAAGTTGCTGACACCGATCGCGCGGACCTTCCCGTCGGCGTAGAGCTGCTCGAGCGCCTTGTAGGACTGGACGGTCTTGTCGAACTGATCCGGGGTCGGCTGGTGCAGGATGAACACGTCGAGGGTGTCCACGCCCAGCTTCCGAGTGGACTTCTCGAACGCGTGCAGGGTTTCGTCGTAGCCGTAGTCCGACGGGAACACCTTGGTCTCGATGATGATCTCGTCGCGGGCGATGCCGGCGGCGCGGATCCCCTCGCCGACCTGCCGTTCGTTGCCGTACGCGGCGGCGGTGTCGATGTGGCGGTAGCCGACCTCGATCGCGGTGCGGACCGCGTCGACGGTGTCCTCGGGAGAGCTCTGGAAGACGCCGAACCCGATGGGCGGCAGCTGGACGCCGTTGTTGAGTGTGAGGTTGTCCATGCCTCCGACGGTAGGTCGCATATTGCGGCGGTGACGGGGGCTGCTGTTACCTGTTTCGGCCGCATTTGCGAGTGCAGGGGATACCCGCGGAACAGGGGATAGCAGCACCTGTCAGCCGGGCGTGGACGGCGGGAGCATCGATGCCGTGACCACTGGAACCCTGCAGCCGCGAACCGGGACGAACGCCGTCGCCGTCCACAAGACCGCGATCCTTGCGATCATCCTCATCAGCTACTTCATGCTGATCCTCGACAACTCGATCATCTTCACCGGGCTGCCCACCATCCAACGCAGCATGGGGTTCACCCAGACGGGGCTGACGTGGGTGCAGGACGCGTACACGTTGACGTTCGGTGGTCTGCTGCTGCTCGGCGCCCGCGCCGGCGACATCGTCGGCCGCCGCCGCATGTTCCTCATCGGCCTGGTGATCTTCACCGTCGCATCCGGCCTGGTCGGTGCCTCACAGTCCGAAGCGTGGATGATCGCCGCCCGTGCCCTGCAGGGCATCGGATCCGCGATTCTCGCACCGGCGTCGCTGTCGCTCATCACCGCCACCTTCGAGGAGGGCCACGAGCGCGGCCGCGCCGTCGCCCTGTACTCGGCGGTCGCGGGAATCGGCGCGAGCCTCGGCATGGTCGTCGGCGGCGTCTTCGCCGACCTCATCTCCTGGCGAGCCGGCTTCTACATCAACCTCCCCATCGGTGTCGTGATGTTCATCCTCGCGGTCCGGTTCCTGATCGAAACGCCCCGCACCCCGGGCCGCTTCGACGTCTTCGGCGCGCTGACTTCCACCGTCGGCGTCGGATCCCTGATTTTCGGCGTCATCGAATCCTCCACCCGCGGGTGGGGATCACCCGTGACGATCACCGCGGTCGCTGTCGGCGTGATCGTCCTCGTCCTCCTGGTGGTCAACGAGTGGCGTGCCGCGCAGCCGATCATGCCGCTGCGACTGTTCCGTGGCGCCACCCGTTCCGGCGCCTACGCCGTCCGGTTCCTGTACATGGGCGCGATGATGGGGTTCTTCTTCTTCACCACCCAGTTCCTGCAGGAAGCCTTCGGCTGGAGCCCCTTGCAGGCAGGCCTCGGATTCCTGCCGATGAGCATCGTCAACTTCGCCGTCGCGATGGCCGTCCCACGGCTCCTGCACCAGATTCACGGCGGCATCGTCCTCATCGCCGGCATCGCCCTCACCGGCATCGGGCTGCTCTGGCTCGCGCAAGCCACCGCTGACTCGTCGTTCCTGCTCGCCGTCGCCGCCCCGATGGTCGTCATCGGTGCCGGTCAAGGCCTCGCGTTCGCACCCCTCACCAGCTTCGGCATCGCCGGCGCAACCAGCGCCGACGCCGGCGCCGCCTCAGGCCTGGTCAACACAGCCCACCAGCTCGGCAGCTCCCTCGGCCTCGCAGTCCTCGTCGCCGCCTCCACTGCCCTGACCACCGGCACCGGCGTCGTGGGAGTCGTCGGACGTACCCACAGCGCACTCACCCTCGCCAGCATCTTCATCGCCGCAGCGCTCATCCTCTGCGCCGTCGTCATCGTGCCCACCGTCGCGCGACAGCGCCGCACTTTCCCGTAGGAAGCGTCCGGTTGCCGATCGACAAGCGGACGGTTGCCCGGGCTACTACTGACGTCGCCACAGCTCACCAGACTTCGTCGTACGAGATGTTCACATGCTTGGTCGACACGGGCGTCAGCTCGAGATCCAGGCCCGCGGCGGCCACTTGCCTCAACGTCTCCGCCGGCACGGTGAAGGTGTTCTCCTTGTGGTCGGTGATCAGAACCACGGACAGGGTGACGGAGTAGCCATCGCCGCGAAGAGTCGCGAACAGACCTGCTGCGTTCTGTGGCAGCAACTGCAAGATCCAATGCACCCGCCCCCACGGGTCCTGCCCGTGCGCTGCCCGGATCTCGTCGATGTGGTGGTTGCTGAACAAGTTCCAGATGGAGACGTCGAACACTCGGGGACCGTCACCCTTCGGGTCACCGATCTCGTACTGCTCATCGGGGGTGACGGCCAAGAGCTCTGTCACGTTCGCTGAGGAGCCACGCTGTCCGTGGATGTTCAACTCCACCTGGATGCTCTTGATCACTCCGGCAGTGTTCCACGCCCGCGCTCTGGCCAGCGCGACTTCCGTCACGACGATGTCCGCTACGCGATCGGCTTTTGAGACCCTGTGCACGGTCGGACACCGCACGGCGTGCGAGGATCGGGCCGTGACTCGAGGGGACACAGTGAGCAGCGGACGCGCTGGGACAAGACCCTGGCTGCACGTGCTGCTGGCAGCCGGAGTCGGCGCCGTCGCGGCGCACCTCACGCATGGAGGTGCGGTCGCCGTTCTCCTGACGGGGCTTCCGGGCGTGATGGTGCTCGTGGTGATCACGGCCCTGACTGGTGCAGCTCTTGCGCTCTGTGCGGTCCTCGGAACAGGCCGGCGCCGGTCCGCTTGGCTGGGAACCACGACACTCCTTGTGGTCCCCGCGGTTCTCGCCGTCGACGCCGTCCTGTATGTGCGCGCTGGCCCAAGCACAGCGCCCGATGGCGGCCTCTCGGCATCGCCGCTCTTGTGGGTGACTGGCGCAGTACTCGCGGCGCTGCCTGCGCTCTTGGCGCACAAGACGCGCACCAACAGATCCGCCTAGCAATCGCCTCGTCGGCTGCGCATCCGGTTACCGTGGTCGGATGGGGGAGCGGGACGAACAGGCGCCGAGCGCGCTCCGGTTGGTGGGCATGCTCGTTGCGCTCGTGCTGCTACTCGGCGGCGTAGTCGCCGCAGTCGTGTTCAGCGTCGGCGCCTCGGTGCACCGGGCGTTGGGGCCGCAAGAGACCGACGACGGCAGCATCTGCGAGCCGCTGAAGGGCGAGTGCAGTCACCTCGGGCGGACGTCGATCGAGAAGAGGTTCAGCGTCAGACTGCCGACGGACGCGCAGCTCGAGGCATCGGGGGCCAGGTCGTTGATCAAGGCGTCCGAGGCGTGGGTGGTGGCCTGCGTTCCGGACGTGAGCGCGCAGCTGCAGGACGCGGAGCGTGCTGGCTTCGTGGAGTCGGCGGTGTCCGACTACCCGGAGCGACACGACTGGTCGGGCAAGGGGCCGGTGTCGCAAGAGGTGCGGCTGGTCACTCCAGCCGATGGCAGTCAACGACTGGACGTCGGCAGCAGCTGCGACGTTGGTGCGTGGGTCTACCTCGGGTACTTCCGGGACTTGTGAGCCCCGGACGCTGGTCACGGGCGCGAGAACTCAGCAGTTGCGTTGAGCGACTTCACGGTGTGACGCGGCACCGCTACGTTCATGAGGAGTCAGTTCGACGATCGGAGCCCGATGCCTCGCCCTCTCGCGGCCGACCGACCACTCACCGCGTTCCGATGCGGCGGCTGTGGCGTCGAGTACCCGACGCATTTGCGGAACCGGAAGTACTGCGTCAACGAGTGTCGGCTGGTGTACCTGGCGGCTCGCTCCGGCCACTGCTACGGATGCCACAAGGAGATCGCGTTGAGCTTCGATGAGCAGTTCGTCGCGCGCGTCAGGGGCGAGTGGGAAGCGGTCTCGACCGCGTTCGCGGCCCTGCACGAGGGCTGCCGACGGAAGATCATCGACGAGTCCGGAAGGCCGGTCGGCTGTGGATGTTCGGCGTGCCAGCGAGCTCGAGGCGACGCTGTCTCGAGGCGTCGCCCGGCTCCTCGGCCGCGAGCGCGCGAGGTGTCATCGGAGTTCGCGAGGAACCGGGCGATCGTCCTTGAGCGCGATGGCTGGGTGTGCCAGATCTGCTACATCCCAATCAACCGCGAAGCGCTACCGTTCGACGATCGCGCGCCGGCTGTCGACCACATCGTTCGAGTGACCGACGGTGGAGGTGACGAGCTCGCCAACCTCCGCGCTGTGCACCGGTGGTGCAACCTCAGACGCGAGCACTTCCTCTTTGGCGAGGACGACCTCGTTGCGGAAGCGGCGCGGGTGCGCTTTGCATGAAGATCAGCGAGGACCGCGCAGCGGACTTCGCCGGCTGATGTCGCGTCCTCGGATCCAGCGACCGGCTTCCTTCCGGGGCCATCGCCACCAGCGGAAAATCTCCCAGCGCTCGTAGGCACCGTCTTCCTTCACCTCGACGCGGGCGGCTGCAGCGAAGGAGCCGTAGCGACGGGGGACGACCCATTCGACGCCGACCCACACCGACGGAAGGAGATCGCGAGGCACCCGAAGCTCGAGGGTCTCGGGGCCCGAGCGGACGTCGAGCACCGGTGGCAGGTCGGGGATCTCCATGCGCTCGATACCCCACACGCGCCAGCGCGGCTCGTACAAGACGTGCTCACCCATCGGCCGGGCCGTGACCGTGACGTCGAGCCAGTCGTTGACCGGTCTCGGATCCAGCCTCGGTCGCGCGAGACCGAGAACGACATGGCGCGCGGAGGTTCGCGGTTCGCGCGGATCATGAAGTCCGCGACGGCGATCGAGATGGCGAAGGCACCCAGAATGGAGGTGACGCCCTGCACTCCGGCCCACCACGGAGCTTCCCACCAGTTCATGCCGCGACGCTACACAGGATCCGCGACCGCTCGGCTGATGTCAGCTGTCGACCTGGTCGACGAACGTCGCGGCCTTAGTTAGCGTCGCGACGAAGTGCTCCTTCGCGCCGGCCTGCGCGAACGACTGGCCGGCCGGGTGCACCGTGCGCAGCACTCGGTAGCGATCGCCGATCGCGAGGTCGAGGTAGGCGTCCCATCCCGTCTGAGCCTTCTGGCCGGACAGGACGATCGCGCGGAGGTCAGGCAGGAGCGCCAGGAGCCCCCGCAGTTCAACAGCGCCCTGAGCGAGGTCCACCGGCGTCGGCTTCACGGACGCGCGCCCCAGGACCCAGGGCACGATGTTCCATGCGAGGACACCGCGGTGGAGGCCGACCTCGTCGCGCGTGCGCCAGAGGTTTTGTGCCGTCGGGTCGTCGTTGTCGACCGAGATGAAGCCGGAGCCGCCCCACTCCGGGACGGTCTTCGGGCCCGGTGCTTCGAGGAGCAGTAGGACCTGCGATCGGACGCCGGTCTCGGCGGGATCGAAGTGCGGCACGACGATCTCCGGCTGACGCGCGCGCCGGCGGTCCTCGACGTCGCGGGCCCACGCCTCGAGCGGGAGGGTGTGCTCGGCGGTGGTGAGCAGCTGCCGCCGCTCGGTCACACGTTCCGGGTCGCGGAAGCCGCGAGGCACGTCGAGGAACATGGCCTGAGCGTAGCGATTCAGCGAGGCTGGAAGCGCATCGCTCAGTGCCTTGACCACCCCTGTGGCACGCACCGTGATGCAATGGCCTTCGTGGAGATTGCCGTGAGGTCTTCGAAGGACGGGTATCGATGGATCGCGCTCGACGACGACGGCAACGCGCTCGTCGACGCTGGCGCAGCTTCGTTCCAGGACGCGGCTGAGTCATGCGCGCACTGGTGGTTTTCCGTGGACGAGGACGGCCCACCTCCGACAATCATCGGTAGCCGGGTGGGTCGATCAGCCAGCCGACGCGATCAGGAGAGGTTCAGAGATGCCGTGGACATGAACCTAATCCAGTTGCGAATCGACACCGATCGACGCTGAGTACGCTCGGGCCTGCCAGCCCCGGCGCAGTTGATGCCTGGTCACCCCGGCTTACGATCCGTCTCGCGAACGACAAGGAGCGAGGAACGCGGGCGGGTACAGCCTGACGCCTGGGTGCTCGGACAACGACCACGCTCGCTGCTGAGCTGACCACGCTCGAGGAACGCATCAGCCATGCCGCCAGTGCGCCAAGTAGTCGAACAAACGTTCGACTGGTCTCATGGGTAAGAACGTCAGGCACGGAACAGACGTCAGCAGGTCGGCGATCAACGAGTTCCTGACGCGCCCTCGGCCGGTCACGCTGACTAAGGACGAGCTCGCGGACGATCCCGTCAGCGAGGTCACGAATGGTGAGCCCGTTGACGTCTCATTGCGCTTCCCGGAACAGTCCGTGCGAGAGCGTGCTGTGGTCGCCGCCTACACCGATCGCGCTCGTCAGGTCGAGGTCACCCGGCGCGACGGTTCGTCGTACCGGGTGTGGGTCTGGGCCGGGGCAGTGACCGTCGCCGGTCGGGAGCGCCGATCAGCGTGGGAGCGGGGGAGGTCTGAAACCTCGCCCATCCCTCGTTTTGTTCAGCAGGACGGTTGCTCGTCCGATTGGAGGCTGTCGTGCTACTCTCCGAACCAAGGCGATCGCATTCAGGCGAACGCCGCGACTCGCTCGCTTTTGCGGCGGATAGGAGCCACATCATGGCTGTTGTATTTGTGTCAGTGAATCAGTCCTACCAGGCAGGTATGGATGCGACCGAGCTTGCAGCCGTAGCGCACCGGGCGTGGGCCCTGTCCCTTGCTCGTGCGCAAGCGATGGATCACCTCGTCGCCGTGGTGCAAAAGAAGGCTCTGATGGCGTGGCCAGTGCTTGATGCCTATCTCACGGAAGAGACATACAGCACTAACGGGGGAGAGCGTCCCCGTGTTGCGTTCGCGTTGGGTGCGCCCGTTCCGGTCCGGCCCGAGTGGCATGAATCACCAGATCTTCGCCGCGGCGTCGTCTTCGATCTGGACGTTTGAACTCAGACGCGCTCGGCTGCTTACGTGAAGGCGGCGCCCGTACGCCTAGCCTCGGTGAATCCGAAAGGTTGATGGGGGGCGCATGCCTTGGAGAAAACTTCAACCGCTGCTTCCGTCAAGAAGCGTCTCTTTGGAGCGTCGAAAGGTCGGCTGAAACCCACCACCTCTCCTTGCAAGATGATCCGCACGGACGGGCACCGCCTGGTGCCCGGGCGTGCGGATGGCTGCAAAGTCAGGAGATCGCAGTCCCGGAGCTAGATGTGTCGCGTCATCCTCCGCGCAGTCGCCCGGAAACAGAGAAATTCAGGGAGTGCGCCGCTATCTCCCGGCGAGAAGTGACCTCACCCCACGATGGGGACCTGACGATGTCACAGCTTCCGACTACGGTCAGCTCCTGTGGAGCAGTCCTTCGCCTTCGACCACGCAGCGCTGCTCGCGGCGTTCCAGAAGGACGGCGACCCCAGGTTCCTGTGGGGTCTCGATCGGAGCATCGGTGGCCTCTTCTACCTCGAGGACGACCAGGCCCACCAGCAGCACGACCACGTCGTGGCGAACGTCACCTGCCCGGTGCCAGGCTGCGACGCACAGCTCACGACCGTCCACAGCACCGTCAAGCGTGATCACCTCCGACACAGATCATCCTCCGGTGGCCATGGTCCCGAGTCGCTCTTCCACTCGCAGGGCTGCGCCTTGATCGAAGAGTGGCTCCGGCTCAAGTACCCGCAGTGCCACGTCAAGCGCGAGGAGTACACCAGCCCGGAGGGTGAGAGTCGCGCGGACGTGCTAATCACGCATCCGTCAGGTGAGCGCGTTGCGTTCGAGGTGCAGTACTCGCCGCTCACCGCCGACGCGTGGAGCGACCGCCACGAGCGCTACCGCGCCCGTGGCGTTCGCGACGTGTGGCTCTTCGGCCACACCAGGAAGCAGCTCAAGCTCAATGACGCAGGCATACTCCAGCCGAACCCCGCCATTGCCGCTGTCGCGGCGACGGGGGTTCCGCTCCTCTTCATCAACCCCGAGACGCGGCAGCTCGCGCTTGCGACCTCCTGGACGTCGTCCTTCTCCGCCGAGATCGGCGCTGAGACTCTGCCGCCGGACGTGCCTGTGCTTGGTAGCGCTGACGGTGCAGTCCTCGAGGTGTACCCGCTCGAGCACTTCCGCCTCGGTCGTCCCGCGCTGACCTCAGACCGAATCGCAAAGCTGCTCGACAACGCGCGCGAGCTACCGGTCTACAACGAACGGCAGCGCCGGCTGTACGCCGAGCGGCTCGAACGCGAACGCCTCCGAGAAGAGGCCCGACGCGCGCAGCAGGCAGCGCAGTGGGAACGCGGACGCAAGCGGCGCGAGGCTCAGATCGAGGCGATCCGCGCTGCGCTGCAGGTCGCTGCTCCGTGGGGTGCCTCGCACCCGGCGGCGCCGCTCATCGAGCAATTCCTCAACGGTCGCAGACCGCGCGATCTCGGTCGGTCGGGCGAGCTCGAACAGTGGAAGTGCGTCGCGTACTTCTTCCACATCGCCGGGCAGATCGATGTCCTATTCGGGGTCAAGGACGTCGCCGACTCGCTCTACCGACACCGCATCCGACTCGGCCAAGGCACGTACAAGACCATTGGTCGCTGGCTTCACGAGCTCGTTTACGAGGAGTTCCTATACGAGGGCCGCGGCACCGACGGGTTCCCCGTCTACAAGCCGCACTTCAGCGGCACCTGGTGGTGACCGCACGCCGGCACCTCAGTACGGTGGGCGCGTGAGCTCCGACGCACCAGACCACTCAGCACTCGTCCGCGCCGTGCACAACGCGTGGGACCGACGCCTGCGCCTGGTGCACATCACCATCGCGGATGAGGACGGCGACGGTTACCCGTCGTTCGACGTCGACAGGTGGGTCATCGAGGTGCGCGTGCCGCTCACCGACGACGAAGCTGAAGCCGCCCCCGTCGCACGGGTCACGGCGTTCACCGTGCGCGCACCCGACGAGGTCGAGGAGATCGTCGAGGCGCTGCATACCTCCGACGCGGAGGGTGCCTACCTGTCCGTCGTGACGGGCGCTGATCGGGATGGCGGGCCGTTCGTCAGCCTCTTCGCCGGCGCCGCCGAGGTTCTCGAGCGCGACGACCTCCTGATCATCGACCGCATCGAGATCGGGCACGGCTTCGAGGATCTGCCGCACCTGGTCCCGGCGATCATGACCGCCGTGCAGAACGGCCCCGCTGGTCGCACGGCTGCATTCGTGCTCGCCGACCCCGCCCCGTGGAACGTCGCGCTGTCCGACGACGACCTCGAGGCGATCGGGCTGGCCCCGTGGGCAGACACCGGCGTGCTCGTCGGCGTCAACGCGGACCCGCATGAGGCGCACGAGCGCGCCGCGGACCTGATCGCTGCGCGCACCGCCGAGGACGCTCCGACGCAGGGAGCCCGTCACCGCGACACCTGGGTCAGCGAGATCCTCGATCGCGCAGCCGAGGAGCCCGCCCTCGCGGTGCCGTTCGCTCTGCCGCCGGCGCTTCCGGCGCACATCTGGGGCGGCGCACCGGCGGGCATCCTTCACGTCGATGCCGACCCGGACACCGGCGCGCTCACCATCCAGACCGACGAGGGCGAGTTCGAGGTCGTCGGGCTCCCCGGCAACGCACCCCAGCTCGTCGGCGCCGCGGTCGGCACCTCGATCCAGACGCAGGCGTGGCTCCGCGCAGTGCACGAGCGCTGGTGGACGTACCAGCCCGCGCTCCACGACCGCGTCCACGAGGTCATCGACCAGTTCCTCGACGGCACACTCGAGCTCGCGACCGCCGAGGGTGAACCGCACCTGCACATGTCGAACCTCGAGCTGCAGCGTTCAGCGTGGCCGCTGCCCGGCGAGATCACCGTCGAGCCGGTCCGCGAGGACGCTGAGCCACTGGTGCTCAGCGTGCGCCTCGACGAGGACGGGATCAAGGAGAACGTCGGCGCGATCCTCGTGCACGAGAACGGACAGATCGAGGCGTTTCTCCACGACGAGTGGCAGCCGTGGCTGCCTGAGCACGAAGGCGTGGTCCAGCATCTCCTCGCCATCGGCGCCGAGGAGTTCATCGTGGGCGTGCTCCACGACGAGCTCGACGCCGGCGTCACCGGCGCGATCCTCACCGGCGACGTCGACGGCCACTGACGAGCCCACGCTGCACCACGACGACGCGAACCCCCGCAGCCATTCGGCTGCGGGGGTTCTGTTTTGTTGCTGGCGGCTGTTTGCGACTGTCAGTAGGCGATGAAGTAGGTCACGTTCGGCGACCCGTTCGTCCCACCCACGGAGCACTCGACCGTGGCCTTGCGTTCCGCACCGTAGCCGTTGGTGATGTCGGCTTCGAACTTCAGGTAGATCTCGTCCCCCTGCACTTCCTGGGCGAGAAGGCCGATCAGCGTGTGGCCCTTGAAGCCGTACGGGAACTCCTGCTCGCCGTACTGCTGGCAAGCCGTTGAAGCCCAACCGAAGTCGAGCCCCGAGGGCGTCGTGTCAGCGGCCTGAGCCGGTGCTGCCGGTTCTGCACTCTCAGTACGCGCAGCTGGCGCGGTCGCGGTCGGTGTTGCTCTCTCGTCCGCCTTCGGTTCGACCTTCAAGGTGACCGTGCTGTCTTCAGCCACGCGTGTCCCGGCCTTCGGGCTCTGCGTCACGACCGTCCAGTTCGAGGCCACCCACACGGACTCGTCGCCGGCATCCCACTTGACTTCGAGTCCGGCGTCGGTGAGGTTCTTCTTCGCCTTGTCACCCGGCAAACCGCTGACGTCTGGGACGGTGATCGAGGCGGCCGTGGCAGTTGCGGTCGCTGCATCGGCCTCCGTCGTGTCGTCGTCACCGAAAATCGACCCGAGCACGATGGCGACGACCGCAAGAGCGGCGACCGAGCCGCCCGCGATCCACACCCAACGTGGCGTGCTCTTCTTTGGGCGACGAAAGTGGAGGGTGGAACGGATGCGGCCTTCGTCCTGGCTGACAAACTCCCATCCGGCAGATTCCCACTTGCTTCGCGACCGGGCTTCCAGGCCGCGGACAGTAGTCACGGTCTTCGTTTCGTAGCGCGGGGCTGACTGGCCAGATGTTGCGTTCTCGTCGACCATCGACTGACCTTTCTGCCTCGTCCGCTTCGGGTGCCGCGAGGCGTGCTGAGCTTACCTGGAGGTGAAGGGATGCTCAGATACCGCCCCGCGCCGAGGTCCTCGCTTCATCGATGGCGTTCCGCATCAAGACGATCAGCGACCTCGGCAAGAACAAGTACTTCCTACGGGCGCACGCCATCGCGACGCTCGCAGAGTGACCCGAGGCCCCAACGACGAAGCCCCCTTCGCAGCTGCTGCTGTGGCGGGGGCTTCGTCATCTCGCACCGGCGCTGAGCGCGTGCGGCTGGTCAGACCAGGCGGTGCGTCATCACGTAGGTGCTGTCCTCGTCGACGAACTCCTGGAACGCGAACGCACGCAGGCGTCCAGTCGAGGCAGCGAGGTAGCGGGCGCCGCGCTCGGCGCCGTCGTCGAGGCCGGCGGCCACGACGTTGAGCACCTGGCGGGTGTTGATCGCAGCGGGAACCGGCGTCCCGAGCGCGGCCTCGAAGGCCTGCTCGAACGAGTCCTCCGGGTGGTGCGAGGCGAAGATCGAGCGGATCTCCCGCTCGGTGAGCTCGTCGACCCACGCACCCTGACCGATGACGCTGCCGATCGTCTCCGCCGACGCGATGCCGTGCCCGACCGTGATGACCTGCGCGTCGCCGCGCTCGTCGAGTGCGAGGACGTCGACGACGTCGCCGTCCGAGGTGAGCACGCTCTGCCCGACCACCATCAGGGCGTCGCCGAGCAGCGTCGGCTCCGCCTCCAAGAAGTACGCCAGCGACTCGTCGCGCGTGCGCGAGGTGGCGTCTGCAATGTCCGTCATGCCTGGTCCCCTACCTGTCGTCCGTGACCGGGCACCGAGGTCAGCCGTCCCTGCGACTTCATGCCCGTGCATCCATCCTCACGCGGTCCTCCGACGTTCTGAGGACGTTTCGAGAGATTGCACCCGTACTGGGGACAGGGGCTGGAGTGACGCGTCTGTAGCCTCCCCGCGCGCACGGTCCAGCCAGCAGAATGCGGTGTCCAGCTTCTGGTCCACCTCTGGTCGCTGCCTGGTCCGAGGACGGCCACGATCCACCCACGAACGGCGGCCGGAGCCTCGATTTCGGCGTGAGTGCCGACAAACGACCACAGATAGACCGCGACGTGACCGACAAGCGGTCACAGATGGGTCAGAAGTCGCGATGCGCCCCCGAAGTGCGCTCCGGAGGCTCGTGCCGAGCCTTCTGACCGTCGCAGTGACCGCTTCGCGGTCCGCATCCGGTCACGATGCGGGCACCGATGACCGCTCTGCGACCGCATCGTGACCGGGAACTGGTCACAGATTCCCGCCCGCCGAGGCGGCCGATGACGCTGCAGACGGGCTGCGATGGGCGGGAGCGTGAAGCGATGGAGGCTCGCTACGAGACCCCACGCAGAACGGACACGGAGCCCTCCCCAGCACTTCGTTGTCGCTAGCGCTCCGCCTCGTTCTGGAAGAGCACCCTGTCCGTTCTGCGGCCAAGGGCATGAGGGCAGTCGGTGTCTCAACTGGGTCAGGATCGCCAGGGCTGACAGGCCGCTCCCCGCCCCCTTCGATGCGACTGCACTGCGACGATCGAGATCTCGACCGGGTGTCCGAAGGAGAGTGCCGAGGAAGGGCCGGCTGCTCGCCGGCGGCCGCGGAGCGTGATGGTGTCAGGGCCTTCCCGGGGCTACGCCCTGTCGGCATGGAGGCACGCCCACTCGGGGCTGGCGCCCCTCCTGGATCCTCTGATGATGCCGAGTGGGTGAAGGCGGGCTGCCCCAGACGTCGAGAGCTCGCGCCCAGAACGCTGCGCGAACCAACGAAGCTCTTCGGGCTCTCAACGCCTGATGCGGTGAAGGGACCGAGACCGATGACGTTGGGGTCGTCGGGGTGCGAAGTGACGGCGCCGGCGGGGCGGATCCTGGGACGGGTGAGGATGCTCGATGGTGCTCGGCGCAACGGGTCCTGAGGCGCTGCGCGCGCCGTGCTCGCAGCTGGCTCTGCAGCAGCGCTTGCGACCGAGCTCGAGGCACGATCGCGACGGGTGAGGTAGCCCCATCGGCTACCGGTTTCGTAGGGGCACCGGGCACTCCACAGTCGTGCCCTCACTGGGTGAAAGAAGAGCTTCCCAGCGCCGCTTCGCGGCTGTCGCGGAAGGCCTGCGACGACGCTCGATCCTCGGTCGTCTCGATGCGGCTACGCCGCTGCATCAGACCCGCAGGAGAGGTCGCGGTGGAGCTGCGACCTGCGCTGTTGCGAGAGCAACAGCCGCCGCGTGCCCGCGTCGGCGTCGGGGTGGAAAGGGGCTGTCTACGCAGGCTCCGACACCCCCTACGTCGCTGCGCTCGACGTCTGTCGACACGGTGCCACTTCGTTCCAAACCGTGTCGACAGCCGAACCCCGACTTTCCGGGCCAAATGGATGCCCCTGTCGACAGCCCGCGCTTCGCGTCCTCCGGATTCCGGTCTGTCGACAGATGGTGTCTCGACATCCATTTCCCCCGATCACAACCGCAGTTGCGAGCCCAGTTCCTCGCTGAAGCTCGGAACGTGTGGGGTGAAGAGAAAGGGCATAAGGGGGAGTGGCACAAACCGGCGTTTCCTTCCTCGCTGCGCTCGTCGGAATCTTGGTTTGTGGTCGGCACAGCCGACACTCCTTCGGGACCCCTGAGCCTCTCGCTGCGCTCGGTCTCCGGGTTCCCTCACCCCTCGTCGCTGGCGCTCCTTGGGGCCCTTACTGCGTCGCTTCGCTCCTTGCCCTCCAACGCCCCGTCGGGGGCGTTCTCGGGTGCCTTGCGCCGCTGTCGATCCTCCGCTTCGCTCCCCCTCGGACACCGGCTGGGATCCACCCCTGCCGGGGCGGGATCAACAGCGCGACCTGCTCGAACAATGCTCCGGTCAACGCCATGAGTCCGCGCACCAGGAACGGGTACGCGGGCATGAATGCCCAGGCGTTCTCCGTAACGTGCCCGACGCGTCCACCGGCAGCGTCGACGGATACCCGCTCGCCGCGATCACGCGGTACCAGGCGCCGTCCCAGATCGACGAGAACGACAGCAGCCCTGGGCGCTACACCGTGAAGGAGTTCGCGACCTGGACGCTCACGAACGCCACGAGCGTCGCACCCGTGACGACCCGCGCGAGCAGGTAGACGACCGTGATCCGAAGCGGGCGTGCCGCCGGGCGCGGCCAGGGCTCAGACGGGTGGCCCGGGCCGTCGTCAGGCCGTCAGCCACCGCCGCAGACCGTCCTTGACCGAGGTGATCTGGTCGACCGGGACTTGCGCGTCGTCGTGGTGCGCGAAGACCGGCTCGCCAGGACCGTAGTCGACGGCGGGACCCGAGTGCGGAGAGGCGGGCGACGTCGGTCCAGCCGAAATTCGAGCAGGGTGCGGGGCCACCGACAGTGGCGGCAAAGTCCTGCGCGACGGTGGCGCGGAAGTGGCCAGTGATGACGCCGACGCCGATGACCGTCGCGAAGACGCCGATCACGATCATGACGAGCACCAAGTTCTGGACGCCGCGCATCGCCAGGGCGAAGTATTCCTTCAATGCGTGCGGCCGCGTGAGGGGCCGGAAGCAGACTCGATGACTCGGTGGTCACCTGGCCGCTGCGTGGTCTTCTGCTGTGGCCTTGAGTCTAATCGCGCGAAAACGTCCCGGCAATCATTCTCGAAATGATTACCGGGACGTTGCCATGGCAGCGCTCAAGCGGCGCTTCGCGCGGAGCCGCTCGGAGTAAGCGCCGCGCTGAGGTAGCGCTCCCACGCGGAGCGACGAACGACTCCACGCGCCTTCCGCTTGCTTCGCATCAGCCGCGTCAAACCGTTCGTGTATTCGTCCCAGTCCCAGTTCTTCACGTCTGGGAGGTGCGCGTACTCGGCGAGGACCGGCTCGGGGCCGACAACCCATTGGGCTAGCCCGAGCTCGAGATCCTTCGAAGATCCCGTGGGTACCACCCATTCAGCGGAGTCGAGAAGCCGCTTCAGTCGTGGAGTGAACGTTCGGGCGGCTTCCACGGACCCACGAGGGTTGTTCTGCCGTTCGCTTGCCTTGAACAGCTCGTACAGCATCGGGAAGGGAAGAAAGTCCCGCTCGAACTTGTGCAGATACTCGTCATGGAACGCGAGGACTTTGTCCGAATCGAGCATTGCGCGCCTTTTTGCGTCCTTCGAGGCCTCGGACTCCCGCAACCTGTAATACTTCGGCAGAACGACGAGGACTTGATACGCGAACCACTCCCGCACGTCTGCGCGCAGCACGTAGTCCTGCTTGATCGCTTCGTTCCGGTTCCCGGCGGCGAACCGACCGGGAAATTCGATCAGCACCTGCCGGTCCGTCATCGCCTGAGTCAGGTCCTTGTGAGATTGGGTCTCGTTCACGCTGACCAAGATGCTCAACCGGAGGATTGCAGTCACAGGGTCGCGATACTTCCGCTCAATCGGAACGGGGTCGTGCGAGATGACCTGCTTCAGCTTCGAGCCCTCCTCGACCCTTTTACCGACGTCGTCCTCGTCGACCAGGTTGAGGCGTTTGCCGATAGCTGGGCCGAGCGCGAACTGCTCGCCAAATTTGCTTGGGGGAATGTTCACAGTCAGCGAGGCGCCAACAAGGGCGCGGATGAGTTCGAGAAGCGTCCCCTTGCCGTTCAGACCGATGCCCTTCAGATACACCATGACGCGCCATACGACGTTCGGGCGGAAGCACATCCCAATCACTTGGTACACCAGGTCGAGCGTCTCCGGGTCGCCGGCGACTTCAGCGATCCATTCGCTTGCGTCCCAGATTGTGCCATCCGGGTTCGCAATCCGGGGGACTGGGGGCTGACGGTCAGGCAAGGCGGTGGCGAACTTTGCGAGGGTCACCAAGTCCGGCGAGAAGTCGAACCGCTCACCCGTGGCGTAGTGGAACCAGCAGTTCTGCATCGGGACCAGGTCGGGATCGGACACTTCGGACGCCTTCTCGACGGTCCGCCGAAGTGCGTTCCGCACCTCTTTGTGCCAACCCTCGTGCCCGGACGGCCGGAGTTGACCGGCGAGCTCCTCGAGGAGGCCGCTCTCCGCGTCGAGGTAGGCACCCTCGAAGTCGCCGGCGTCTTGGTAGATCGCGAGGATCCCAAGACCAGCATCGCTGCGAACACCGCTCGGTGTCACCTCGACGATTCGGAGCTTCGCCTGCAGCAGTGCAGCAGCTTGCACGGGTTCGAGGTCGCGGATGGGCGCGAGGGCCGCTACGCCGATTGCGCGGCGTTTCGTGTTCTCCGCAGCGACAATCAGCTCCGTTTCTCGCACGCACGCGTTACCAAGCGTCGTCAGTGGCGTCACAGCAGAGGCCGCGATTACGCGTTCGACGCCGCCGAGAAGGATCTCGTCACGAGTGAGGAAATCCGGCTCCAGTCCCGCGCCTTCCGCGTCGCTATCGTGCTGCTCTGTGTTAATCTGACGCCCAGAGCCGCGAAACTCGTGGGAGACCGCCTCGCCTTCGGCGGGGCGGTTTTCTCTGTTGCTCATTGGCTCACTTGCCCTTCAAGAGCGAGCTGAAGGTTGAGACGATGAGATCAACCTGTTCAGGTCGAAGCGGTGGCGCCTTCGCGGCCACCTTCTCAGCCCACGCACGAAGCGCTGTGTCTTCGGTGCTGGCCGGCTTCGGCGCGAGGAAGTCGTCAAGATCCGCTCTCGCGACGTGCAGCTTGCCGCGGATCTTCACTGCCGGCAGCCGTGAAGTGCGGATGTAGTAGCGCAAGAGCGAGGCGCTCATTGCACTCTGGGCGCCAGCGGTTGCGAGATCGATGTAGTCGGTTGTGGCCGTAGCCATTGGTGCTCCTTGGTGAGTAGGAGCACAACGTCAGATTCTGAGTGCTGGGCTTGTTCGTTCTGGACCGGGCTCAGCCACGAGCTTGCGATCCGCACCCGCGAGGGGTCTCGTCTGTGTTGGGCGTTTCGTTCTCGACCGGGCTCAGCCACGAGCTTGCGGTCCACGCTCCACGAGGGGGCGACATGATGCGTTCGCCGAGCCGCTTGCCAGCGGTCGGTATACCTGTTGAGTTGTGCACCCGGCGGTGCCGAGCTCAAGAAACGTAACACGCGGTTCTCGCCGCGCTTCGTGCTTTGCGAAACTTTCCCTGCCGGCGGCGGTCGAAGCTGATCGGGGAGGCGTGTCGCACGTCTCGGTTGACTCTCTGTGCGACGCGCGCTTCCGTGTGCTCGCAGGGACAGGGGTGATGGTCGCACTAGTCCTGAAGGAAGTTCGCCGCAGTATTGGCACCCTGAGTAGGCCCGTCTGTAGTATTTCTTCCTGATCAGTGAGACAGTGCGACAGCACCACGTGCCGTTGCGCGGGGGCTCGGATCTGACGGTCGCACTTCGCGTCGCACCTTTGTGTCGCACTTCACCCCGCGTCCATCGGTGCGATCGCCTCCAGCTCACGGACGCCGCTCGGCAAGCGGCCTCGTCCGCCCCGTGCCAGTCCCGGGACGATCGACGCGGACGCCGCCCGGGGTGCGGGCGCGCCTACATCCAGACGAACTCAACACGATCGTGATTCACTGTTCGACGTCCGCGATCCGAGGGATCGATCGGATGGACGCGGGGGGCCACCACGCCCCTCATGAGTGCTCGTTTCTTCGCAAGATCAAGGTCTTCCCAGTCGAGATCGGCCGCGCCGCCAGAGACGAAGGCGATCACGAACGGGTCAACACCG
The DNA here is from genome assembly GCF_059492135.1 of Curtobacterium sp. Curtsp22. Classification (NCBI taxonomy): domain Bacteria; kingdom Bacillati; phylum Actinomycetota; class Actinomycetes; order Micrococcales; family Microbacteriaceae; genus Curtobacterium; species Curtobacterium sp. Curtsp22. The sequence goes on from NZ_CP168519.1 coordinate 228,998, forward strand.
CTCAGTTGTTCGAGCTTTGCCTGCGCCGCCTTGATCTTCGGTTCGATCCGTCGCTCCTGATCGAAGAGCAGATCTGTGCGCATGGCTGCGGCTGCCTCTTCCCGCACGGACTCCAGGTACGCCTGGTATCCACCGATCTCCGCGATGAGGTCCTCGCGCTCTCCGTCAACAGACTCTCCCCGATCTCCAACTAGGGCGAGAAAATCTGGGCGTCTGATTCTAGCGAGCAACGTTTCAGTCACCACGCGGTCAAGGTGCTCAACCCGCATGGCGACGTGGAAGCCCTTCCGGCCACCCGGCCCCGGTCGCCCAGGCACACCCGCGCAGACGTATGTCAGGTAGGTCTTCCGCGGCAGCGTCTCCCCATCCGCGCCGACCGAGCGGCTTCCTGCGTTCTGACGACCGACCCGCATCTTCGCGTCACAAACACCGCATACTGCAATACCGGACAGAAGGTGCTTGGCTGGCCAGTCGTTCGTGCGACGTCTGTCGGGCGGGGAAAGAACGGCCTGCAGCTTGACCCAGTCGTCGTACGGGATCAGAGCCGGCCAATCCGCATCCCCAACTATCTCCCCGCGGTGTTGCCTCTTCGCTGCATATGCCGCCATCGATAGCATTTGCTTGACAGCCGGCGGCGTCCAGCCGAAGTTCGCTCGGTCAGCCTTGATTGCTGGCCGACGTGGAGGAATCCCTCGCTCATTGAAGTCCTTCGCGACGCCATACAGCGACTCGCCGTTGAGGACACGGCGAGCGGCCTCCTTAACGATGGCCGCTTGCTCCGGGTGCGGTTCGACACGCAGCAGAGCTCGTGTCTTCGGGTCGTAGACCCGACCGTAGCCGTAGATGTGCTTGCCGTGAGGCCGACCGCTCTCGGCGGCCGCGCGGATGCTTCTACGGATTCGCTCTGAAGACTTGTCCGACTCGTACTCGGCATCGACGGCGTCCTCGAGGAGGCTTCGCCGATCACGGGCGTTCGCGGGGTCATAGAGCCGCCCGTGGGTTGTTACCCAGATCTGCACGCCGCGCTGCTTGCAGAGGTCCACCAGGTCAACCCACTCGCCGACTCGGCGCGAACCTCGACTCGACTCCCAGAGCGCGAGAATGTCTGCGGCGAACGCTCCCAATTCCAGATCGTCGATCAAGCGCTTGAAGTCCTCGCGGCCCTTCTTCGCGTACCGGCTCGCACTGCGATCGGTGTCGCGGTACGGAGTGTCGGGGTGCATGTGCCACCCCTGTCGCTCGATCGACGCGAGGTTCTCATCGTGCTGCTGATCAGGGCTCTTTCCCGTGCCGAGACGGTCCCTGGAGACCCGGAGATACTCGCGAACGACAAGAGGCGCGGGAGGCATACCCCTATCAAACCATGACAGGCGCGAACTGTGCGGTGATCGTGGGACTCGTGGTCGTGCTGGGGCGGGTCGTCGGCCTCCCGCGAGCGGGTCGGGCGGTGGTCGCCATCGTGCTCCTGCTGGCGTTCGTCGTCCTGGTCCGTCCGGACCCCTCGATCGTGCGGGCGACCGTGATGGCGGTGGTCGTGCTCGTGGTGCACCTCGCAGGACGTCCGGTGCGTGGGGTCCCGCTGATCGCCCTCGCCGTGGTCGGGATGCTCGTCGTCGACCCCTGGTACGCCCGGTCGTTCGCGTTCGCCCTGTCGGTGCTCGCGACGAGTGGGATCGTGGTCCTCGGTCCGCCGCTGACGGCGCTGTTCGCACGGCGGATGTGGACGCCGGTGGCGGCAGCGCTCGCCATCCCCGTCGCGGCGCAGCTCGCCTGCTGGCCGGTCACGATCCCGTTGTCTGCCACGTTCCCGACCTACGCGGTCCCGGCGAACCTGCTGACCGAGCCGCTCGCGCCGATCGTGACGGTGGTCGGGCTCGCCGCGTGCCTGACCGCGCCGCTGTGGCCGTGGGGCGGTTCGGTGCTCGCTGCGGTGGCGTGGGTGCCCGCCAGCGCGATCGGAGGCATCGCGCACGGAGCGGCTGCGCTCCCGTACGCCGCAGCGCCCTGGCCAGCCGGCGTGCTCGGGGTGGTCGGCGCTGCCGTCGTGAGCGCCTCGGTCGCGGTGGCGGTCCTCGCGCCCCGAGCGGTCCGCTTCCGCCTGCTCCTCGCCGCGTGCACGGTCGCAGCGGTCGGGATCGTGTTCGTCGCCGTGCCACGACTCGTCGTGCGCGCGGGGCTGCCGCGCGACTGGGCCGTCGCCGCGTGCGACATGGGACAGGGGGACGCGGTGCTCGTCCGCGGCGGGAGCGGCACCGCACTGGTGGACGTCGGCGACGATCCGGAGCGACTCGGCGCCTGCCTGGACCTCCTGGGCGTCGACCGGGTCGACCTGCTCGTGCTGACGCACTTCGACCGGGACCACGTCGGTGCGGTCGCGTCGGTCGCGGACCGTGTGACGACCGCGCTCGTCGGGCCGACCGGTCGGGTCGAGGACGAGCGCATCCTCGGGTCACTCGTCGACGCGGGCATCGACGTCCTGACGGCCGACGACACGACGTCGGGCACGCTCGGGCCGCTCCGGTGGCGGGTGGTGTGGCCGCGGTCGGGTGCGCGGGACGCCGGCAACGACGCGAGTCTGGTCCTCCGCACGGAACCCGGGCCGGGCTGCACGTCGTGCGTCGCCGGGCTGTTCCTCGGAGACCTGGGGGAGACCGCGCAGCGCCGGCTCCGGGGCGTCCTGGCGAACCGGGCCGACACCGGAGCGCAGGCCCGGCCCGGGACCACGATCGAGGTCGTGAAGGTGGCGCACCACGGTTCGGCCGACCAGGACCCGGTGCTCTACCGCGAGACCGCGGCCGCGGTGGGGCTCATCGGCGTCGGTGCGGACAACACGTACGGCCACCCGACCCGCTCGGCGCTGGACATGCTCGAGGCCGCGGGCACCCGCGCCTACCGGACCGACCAGCAGGGGACCGTGGTCGTCGGACGGGACGGACCCGACACCCTCCGGGTGTGGACGGAGCGTTCGGCGTCAGCGGTCGCCCGTAGGATCGAGGCATGGCCGCCAAGAAGCCCGTCCGCGCCGCAGCGAAGATCGACCAGGTGCCCTGGTCGGGCATCCGCCCTGCGCCGGTGGTGCTCGTCACGGGGCCCGAGACCTTCCTCGCCGAGCGAGCGAGCAGCGTCCTGCGCGACCTGCTCCTGGGCGAGGACCCCGCGCTCGAGGTGCACGATCTCGAAGCCGACCAGTACGCTCCCGGCCTCCTCGCCACCCTCGCGAGCCCGTCCCTGTTCGGCGAGCCCCGACTGGTCCGGGTCACCAACGTCGAGAAGTGTACCGATGCGTTCATCACCGAGACGATCTCGTACCTCGGTGCCCCGGCGGACGACGTCACGCTCGTGCTGCGCCACGGCGGGGGAGTGCGCGGCAAGAAGCTGCTCGACACGATTCGCAGCGGTGTCGGCGGCGGCGTCGAGGTGCAGTGCGACGAGCTCAAGCGCGAGACCGACCGGATCGACTTCGTCACGGCGGAGTTCCGCGCTGCCCGACGGAAGATCGCGCCCTCGGCGGTGCGTACCCTCGTCGCGGCGTTCGCGGACGACCTGGCCGAGCTCGCGGCCGCGTGCCGGCAGCTCCTCGCGGACGAGGCCGCCGAGATCACGGACAAGGTGGTCGACAAGTACTACGGCGGCCGCGTCGAGACGAACGCGTTCAAGGTCGCTGACATCGCACTCGCCGGCCGTTCGGCCCCGGCGATCGTCGAGTTGCGGCACGCGCTCTCCACGGGCGAGGCTCCGGTGCCGATCGTGGCGGCGTTCGCGTCGAAGATCCGCACGATGGCGAAGGTCAGTGCCTTCCGCGGGCCGAGCGGGCAGGCCGCCTCGGCGCTCGGCATGGCGCCGTGGCAGGTGCAGCGGGCACAGCGTGACGTCGCGGGGTGGAGCGAGTCCGGGCTCGCGAACGCGATCATCAGCATCGCCGAGGCCGACACCGCCGTGAAGGGTGGCTCGCGCGACGCGCACTACGCGCTCGAGGTCATGGTCCGCACCATCGCCCGGCGCGGCGAGGCGCGCTGAGGCGAGCCGCGCCTCCAGAGCCGCAGCCGCTCGCCCGCAAGCCGAGCCCGCCCGCCGGACCGCGCCGAACCCGGCCGCCCGCCGGGCCGAGCTGAGCCCCCCCGCCCGGCCCACGATGTCGCACGGCACTGCGCGCGTCGTGCGACATCCCGCTTGTCGATCGACGCGCACTTCCTCGAAAGCCGCGTGGTTCCCCGCACGCGCCCGCACGCGCCCCGCACACGCAAACATGCCCCGCACACGCAAACAGGCCCCGCACCGAACGGTGCGGGGCCTGCAGACCAGAAGGGTCAGTGCGTCAGAGCGACGCGACCTTCTTCGCGATGGCCGACTTGCGGTTCGCGGCCTGGTTCTTGTGGATGACGCCCTTGCTCACGGCCTTGTCGAGCTTCTTCGACGCGAGGGTCAGGGCCGCGACGGCCTTGTCCTTGTCGCCGGCGACGACGGCCTCGTTCGTGTGACGGATGACCGTCTTGAGCTCCGAACGGTAGGCCTTGTTGCGCTCCTGGGCCTTGAGGTTGGTCTTGATGCGCTTCATCTGCGACTTGATGTTCGCCATGCGTGTTGCTCCTTGATCGTCTCTACGGGTGGTCGCGACCGCTGGGTAGAGGGGCCCTTGGTCGCATCGCGTTCCACCCGTGGGCGGGGAACGCGGAAGCCAGCCACCAACATTACCAGGCCGGAGCGTCTGGACCAAAGCACCGAAACGCCGAAACCGTGCCGCAACAACCGTTCGCTACCGTGACGAGCATGCCATCGCTCGCGCCCCGCATCGAGACCGTCCCCGCCTCCGGCATCCGCCGCGTGTTCGAGCAAGCCGCACGCATGCAGGCCGAGCCGACGGACCAGGCGACCGGCACGGACATCGCGATGCTCGTCATCGGCGAACCCGACGTGCCCGTCGCGGCGCACATCGGCGAGGCCGCCCGGCGCGCCTGGACCGAGGACCGCACCGACTACACCCCGAACGGCGGCATCGCCCCGCTGCGGGAGGCGATCCGCGACAAGCTCCGCCGCGAGAACCGGATCGAGGTCGACGTCGAGCAGATCTGGATGACGATCGGCGCGACACAGGCGCTCTTCCAGGCGATGACCCTCGTGCTGAGCCCCGGTGACGAGGTCCTCGTGCCCGACCCCGGCTACACGACCTTCACGATGAACGCCCACATCATCGGAGCGACCCCGGTGCCGTACCGGCTCGAGCCGCAGCACGGGTTCGAGCCGGACCTGCAGGCCCTCGAGGCGAGCATCACCGAGCGGACCCGCGCCATCGTCGTGAACTCCCCGTCGAACCCGCTCGGCTCCGTTTTCGGCGAGCAGACCCTCCGCGACCTGCTCGCCCTGGCGAAGCGGCACGACCTCTGGGTGATCAGCGACGAGGTCTACGAGTACTTCACCTACGGCACCCGCCACGTCAGCCTGGCGAGCCTCGACGAGGACGACCGTGTCTTCACCGCCTTCTCGCTGAGCAAGACCTACGCGATGACGGGCGTCCGTGTCGGGTACCTCGTCACGCCGAAGGGACTCGGCCCGACGATGCGGACGACCCAGGAGGCGATGATCAGCTGCGTCGCCGAACCCGACCAGTGGGCGGCCCTCGCGGCGATCGTGGGGGACCACTCCGCCGTGCAGGACGCCCGCGAGCACTACCGCGCCAACCTCGGCATCGCGAAGGAGGTGCTCGACGCCGCCGGCATCCACTACCTCGATCCGCGGGGCGCCTTCTACCTGTGGATCGACATGTCCCACGCCTCGCAGGGCGACGTCGCGGAGTGGGCGCTCGGGTTCCTCCAGCGGGAGCGGGTCGCCGTGGCGCCCGGGAGCGCGTTCGGCCGGACCGGCGAGGGCTGGATCCGTGTGTGCCTCGCGGCGACGCCGGCGGACCTGCGCCGCGGACTGGGTGCGCTGCCGGCGCCGGAGCACGCCGTGGTCTGACGGGACGTGCGCGCCGCCGTCGCGCGGACGTGGGACAATCGTTCGACCGTCCGACCCACCCCGAGGAACCGTGAGCCCACAAGCATCCGCGCCGCTCGAGCCCGCCTCGACCCCGGCCGACGCGATCCGCAACTTCTGCATCATCGCGCACATCGACCACGGCAAGTCCACGCTGGCCGACCGCATGCTGCAGATCACCGGCATCGTCGAGGACCGCGCCATGCGTGCGCAGTACCTCGACCGCATGGACATCGAGCGCGAGCGCGGCATCACGATCAAGTCCCAGGCGGTGCGCATGCCGTGGGAGCTCGACGGGCAGGCGTACGCCCTCAACATGATCGACACGCCCGGTCACGTGGACTTCTCGTACGAGGTGTCCCGGTCGCTCGCGGCGTGCGAGGGAGCGATCCTCCTGGTCGACGCCGCGCAGGGCATCGAGGCCCAGACGCTCGCCAACCTCTACCTGGCGCTCGAGAACGACCTCGAGATCATCCCGGTCCTGAACAAGATCGACCTGCCGGCGGCCGAGCCGGAGAAGTACGCGGCCGAGCTCGCGCAGCTCATCGGTGGCTCGCCCGACGACGTCCTGCGCGTGTCCGGCAAGACCGGCGTGGGCGTGGCTGAACTGCTCGACCGGGTCGTCGGCTCCGTGCCGGCCCCCGTCGGCGACGTGGACGCTCCGCCGCGCGCGATGATCTTCGACTCGGTCTACGACAGCTACCGCGGCGTCGTGACCTACGTGCGGATGGTGGACGGCACGATCCACCCGCGCGAGAAGGTCCAGATGATGTCGACCAAGTCGACGCACGAGATCCTCGAGATCGGCGTGTCCGCGCCCGAGCCGAAGCCGACGAAGGGCCTCTCCGTCGGCGAGGTCGGTTACCTCATCACCGGGGTGAAGGACGTCCGCCAGTCGAAGGTCGGCGACACGGTCACGACGGCGCAGAAGCCCGCGACCGAGGCGCTGGCCGGGTACACCGACCCGAAGCCGATGGTGTTCTCGGGCCTGTACCCGATCGACGGCTCCGACTACCCCGACCTCCGCGAGGCGCTCGACAAGCTCAAGCTGTCCGACGCCGCCCTCGTGTACGAGCCGGAGACGTCGGTGGCGCTCGGCTTCGGCTTCCGCTGCGGCTTCCTCGGTCTGCTCCACCTCGAGATCATCACCGAGCGCCTCAGCCGCGAGTTCGGGCTCGACCTCATCACCACGGCTCCGAGCGTGATCTACGAGGTCACGAACGAGGACAACACCGTCACCGAGGTCACGAACCCCTCCGAGTTCCCCGGCGGCCGCATCGTCGAGGTCCGCGAGCCGATGGTCCGTGCGGCCATCCTCGCGCCGAAGGACTACGTGGGCGCGATCATGGAGCTGTGCCAGTCGCGCCGCGGATCGCTGCTCGGCATGGAGTACCTCGGCGAGGACCGCGTCGAGATCCGGTACGAGATGCCCCTCGGCGAGATCGTCTTCGACTTCTTCGACCAGCTGAAGAGCAAGACCCAGGGCTACGCGTCGCTCGACTACGAGCCCACGGGTGACCAGGCGGCCGACCTCGTGAAGGTCGACATTCTGCTCCAGGGCGAGCAGGTCGACGCGTTCAGCGCGATCGTGCACCGCGACAAGGCCTACGCCTACGGCACGCTGATGACCGAGCGTCTGCGCAAGCTCATCCCGCGCCAGCAGTTCGAGGTCCCGATCCAGGCCGCCATCGGCGCCCGGATCATCGCCCGCGAGAGCATCCGGGCGATGCGCAAGGACGTCCTCGCGAAGTGCTACGGCGGTGACATCACCCGCAAGCGCAAGCTCCTCGAGAAGCAGAAGGAGGGCAAGAAGCGCATGAAGATGGTGGGTCGCGTCGAGGTCCCGCAGGAAGCCTTCATCGCGGCGCTCTCCGGCGACGTCGAAGAGAAGAAGAAGTAGCGGAGCGCGTCAGACGCGGCGGGCGCGAGCCCGCAACGCTGCGAGGCCCAGTGCCGGGAGGCTCGCCGCGGCCAGTCCCGCGAGTGCGGTCCGCAGGATGACGAGTCCGGCAGCCGTGTCGTAGTCGGCCTGCGCCGCTGCGGCGAACCCGGCCACCACCGACCCGACCACCATCGCCAGCGTGCAGAACCCGAGCACGTAGGGCAGCCGGCGTGCCGAGTGTCGGCGCACCGCCAGCACGAGCGTCACCCCGAACAGGAGCACTCCCGCTCCGGCGCTGCACGCCCCGAACGCCGCGATGGCGTTCGCGGTGTCGAACACGTCGACGTCCCCCGGCGGCGTCGTGACGTACCGGGAGGGAGCGCCGAGGCCGGCCGTCGCCCACTCGACCGCGGCCCGTGCCGTCGCCGCCAGCCCGAACGCCGCGAGCGTCAGGACGGCGAACGCGGCCGTCGTGCGGTCGACGGACCGCGCGCGAGCGAGGGGGGAGCGGGGCACGCACCCACGATAGGGGCGAGTCGGACGCGTGTCGGGCCTCCAGTTCGGGGCGCGCGGAAAGCGGACCGCCGGTTGCGCACCCGAGGGCGACTCGGTTCGATCCGGGGGACGAGTCCCCAGTACAGTGGGCCGCATGAGTACCCGCGGGAGCTACCGGACCGCCCTGACGTACGGAGCCGTGGGTGCGACCCAGGCGCCGGACCTCATGACGTACCCGCCGGAGGGGTTCGCCCCGTCCGAGTCGCGCTCCCGGATCGGCCACGGCGACCAGCGCTTCGAGACCGCGGTGACCCAGGCCCTGACCTGGCAGATCCAGGAGCGCAGCGGGATCCGCGTGCACGTCGAGGAACAGCCCGACGACGACGAGGTCCGCTACAACCCGGTGACCTTCGACGAGGACGGCGTGCCGATCGCCCCGGCCTCGATCGGGACGCCGCGGGTGGAGAAGTTCGCCCCGGACGGCACGCCGCTCGTGACGGCGGGGACGAGTGCGACCCTGACGATGCACGCGTTCGGCCAGACGGTGCAGGCGCCGGTCCGGGTCGTCTCGATCATCGACGAGACCGACCGCAAGGGCTTCGCGTACGGCACGCTCGAGGGGCACCCGCTCTCGGGTGAGGAGTCCTTCGTCGTCGAGCGGACCCCCGACGGCTCGGTGTGGTTGCAGATCCGGCAGTTCTCACAGCCGTCCAGCCGCAAGTGGCAGTTCGTGGCCCCGTTGCTCCGTCGGCAGCAGCGCGTGATGGCGCAGAAGTACCTCGAAGCGCTCCGCGGCGACTAGGTCCGCTCGGCTAGGAGCCCTCGCCGACCGGGCGGAGCGGCGGCAGCGCCGCGATGGCGTCCTCGATCAGCGACGCGTCGTCGACGCAGTTCCGGGCGATCGTCACGGCACCCGTGGCGCGGAGCGCGTCGACGTCGAACACCCCGGTCGCCACCGCGAGGAACGGGATCCCGACGGCCTCGGCTGCCTCGCCGTCCCGCGGGGTGTCCCCGACGATGACGGCCCGGGTGCCCGCGAGGGCCTCGGCAGCACGTGCGGTCACCCCGCTGCGCTCGACCTCGGCGTCCCCGAAGTACGAGTGCTCCCAGTCGAACGCGTCGACGTCGAACCCGGCGCCCTGCAGCTTGACGCGGGCGCGGTAGGGGGAGTTGCCGGTCAGCAGGCCGTTGCGCCAGCCGAGCTCGGCGAACCGTCGGACGAGGGCGATCGCACCCGGCGCCGGGCTCCGGTGGTCGCCGGACACGTGCCGTTCCTCGGTCAGGTCGTGCAGGTGGCGGCTCACGGTGGGGATGAGCGAGTCGTCCAGTTCGTGGGCCCGGACGTGCTCGGCGATGAGCCCGGCGTCGGTGCGGCCGTGCTGGTGTCCGACGCGGAGGACGAGGTCACGACCCACCGCCCGCTCGAGCGCGAGGTGGTAGAGGTTGCCCGGCGAGGAGGCGTTCATCACGAGGGTGCCGTCGATGTCCCACAGCACCGTGGTGGGGACGGGGTGGTGCTCCATGTCTCCATCATGACGGACAATGGAGTCCATGCCGAGTGCTCTCCCGATCGCCGATCCCGCACCAGCGGACGGGCTGCTCTCGCCCGCGGCGTCCGCGGGTGACGTCCCGTTCGGCGTGTACGTGCACGTGCCGTTCTGCCGCGTGCGGTGCGGCTACTGCGACTTCAACACCTACACGGCGTCCGAGCTGCGCGGGGTCCGGCGGGACGACTACGCCGGGCACGCCGTGCAGGAGATCCGCTTCGCGGCGGACGTCCTCGACCGCTCCGGCGTCCCGCGGCGCCCGGTGTCGACGGTGTTCTTCGGCGGGGGGACGCCGACGATGCTGCCGGCGTCCGACCTCGTGATGATCCTGCGGGCGATCGACGACACCTGGGGCATCCTGCCCGGGGCCGAGGTCACGACCGAGGCGAACCCGGACTCCGTCGACGAGTCGTCCCTGGCGACGCTGCGCGCCGGTGGGTTCACCCGCATGAGCTACGGCATGCAGTCCGCGGTGCCGCACGTGCTCGCGACGCTCGACCGGACGCACGACCCCGAGCGCGTGCCGCTCGTCGTGGACGCCGCGAAGCAGCAGGGGCTCGACGTCTCGCTCGACCTCATCTACTCGACGCCGGGCGAGTCCCTCGACGACTGGCGCACCTCGCTCGACGCGGCCCTGGCGTGTGCGCCCGACCACGTCTCGGCGTACTCGCTCATCGTCGAGGACGGCACCGCGATGGGTCGGATGGTCGCACGCGGCGAGCTGCCGGCGCCGGACGACGACCTCGCGGCGGACATGTACGAGCTGGCCGACCAGGTCCTCGGCGACGCCGGGTACTCCTGGTACGAGGTCTCGAACTGGTCCCGCGGCGACCACCACGCGAGCCGGCACAACCTGTCCTACTGGAAGGGCCACGACTGGTGGGGCGTCGGCCCGGGCGCGCACTCCGCGGTCGCCGGCACCCGCTGGTGGAACGTGAAGCACCCGGCCGCGTACGCGAACCGGGTGCTGCAGGGCGAGTCGCCCGCGGCGGGCCGCGAGACCCTCGACGACGAGACCCGGTACGTCGAGCGCGTGCTGCTCGCGGCGCGGGTCCGCGGTGAGCTGGCGACGAGCGAGCTGGGCCAGGAGGCACGGGGCCGCGTCGCCGGCCTCATCGCACGTGGGCTCGTGGACGGGTCGGCCGCGGTGCGGGGACGGATCGAGTTGACCCTGCGGGGTCGCCTGCTCGCGGACGCGGTGGTCCGCGAGCTGCTCGACTGAGCTACTGCTTGATGAACTCGATCGAGAGCGGGTAGCGGTAGAACTGCCCGCGGTTGGCGGCGACGGCGGCCATGATCCCGAAGATGATCGTCAGGATCCCGATCACCGGCAGGAGCACCGCGCCGATCAGCACGATGGTCAAGAGGCCCGCGGCGACGTAGGCGATCGCCATCGTGATGTGGAAGTTCAGCGCCACGCGCGTGTGCTCGCGGATGAAGCCGCCGCGATCGCGCAGGACGAGGTAGGCCACGAGCGGCGCGACGAAGTTGAAGAAGATCCCGCCGATGTGCGTGAGCGTGGCCCAGAGGCGCTGGTCCTCGGGCGACATGGGCTGGGGCGGCTGGTACCCGCCCGGGAACTGGGGGCCACCGGGCTGCTGTCCGTAGGTCATGGCGGAAGCGTACTGGCAGGCGTGTGGAGAAGTCCCGGTCCGTCGGTGGTCGGGCGTAGGATCAGCAGTCGACACGTCCGAGTGCCAGATCGAGTGGAAGGGGTCCGGGTGGTCAGCGAACGCAGCCTCGAGGTCCTCAAGGCCATCGTGCGGGACTACGTCGCGTCACGCGAGCCGGTCGGTTCGAAGACGATCGTCGAGCGGCACGCCTTCGGGGTCAGCGCCGCCACGATCCGGAACGACATGGCCCAGCTCGAGGACGAGCAGCTCATCGCGGCACCGCACACCTCGTCCGGTCGCGTCCCCACCGACAAGGGGTACCGCGTCTTCGTCGACCACCTCGCCGGCGCGCGGCCGCTGTCCAGCGCCCAGCGGCACGCGATCGAGACGTTCCTCGGGGCGCCGAACGACCTCGACGAGGTCCTCGGCCGCACGGTCCGGCTGCTCAGCCAGCTCACGAACCAGGTGGCCCTCGTGCAGTACCCCTCGATGGTGCGCGCGCGTGTCCAGCACATCGAGCTCGTCCGCCTCGGCGACAACCGCCTGATGGTGGTGCTCATCACCGACACCGCCCGGGTCGAGCAGCGCGTCGTCGAGACCGACGTGGCGCTCGACGAGGGCTCGCTCACCGAACTCCGCACGGTGGTGAACGGCGCCGGCGTCGGGCTGCTGCTGCAGGACGTCTCGACGGCGCTCCGCGCGGTGCCGCAGCAGATTCGCCCCGACGCCCAACCGCTCGCCGGGGTCGTCGTCGCGACGCTTATCGAGCAGGTCGCCGCCAACCGGCAGGACCGCCTGGTGATGGCCGGTGCGGCGAACCTCGCCAAGAGCGAGCAGGACTTCTCGGGCGGGCTCTTCCCCGTGCTCGAGGCGATCGAGGAACAGGTGACCCTGCTCCGCCTGTTCGGTGAGATGCAGATCGACGACGGCGTCGCGGCGCGCATCGGCGTGGAGAACGCCGAGTACGGGCTCGACGCGACGAGCATCGTCGCCGGCGGGTACCTGGCCGGCGGCGAACTCGCCCGGCTCGGCGTGCTCGGGCCGACCCGGATGGACTACGGCACGAACATGGCCGCCGTGCGCGCCGTCGCACGGTACCTGTCCAAACTCCTGGGTGAACATTGACCAGGTGCCCACGCGCCTGAGCGAGCCGGTCCCGACGGGGCGACCCGCGCCTCCAGGCCCACCGACGACCACCAGAACCGCGGCGACCGCCGCACCCGACCGACCGAACCGAACCGACTGAGGGATACGTGGCAGACCACTACGACGTCCTCGGCGTCCAGAAGGACGCCTCCGATGCCGACATCAAGAAGGCGTACCGCCGTCTGGCGCGCGAACTGCACCCGGACGTGAACCCGAGCCCCGACGCGGCCGAGCGCTTCAAGGACGTCACGCACGCGTACGACGTGCTGAGCGACCCCGAGCAGCGCCGCCGGTACGACGCCGGGCCCCAGGCCGACAGCCCCTTCGGTGGCGGAGCCGGCGGGTTCAGCGACATCTTCGACGCGTTCTTCGGTGGCGGTGGCGGCGGCGGTCGTGGCAACGGCCCGCGCAGCCGTGCCGAGCGCGGACAGGACGCCCTGCTCCGCATCGACGTCGACCTCGACGAGGTCGTCTTCGGCACCCACAAGGACGTCGAGGTCGACACCGCGGTGCTGTGCGAGACGTGCGGCGGTTCCTGCTGTGCGCCGGGCACGAGCCCGCAGACGTGCGACATCTGCGGCGGCACCGGCCACATCCAGCGCCAGGTCCGCTCGCTCCTCGGCAACGTCGTGACGAGCGCACCCTGCGGCACTTGCCGCGGGTACGGCACCGTCATCCCGAACCCGTGCCCCACGTGCCAGGGCCAGGGACGCGTCCGCGCCCGCCGCACGGTGCCGGTCGACGTCCCCGCCGGCGTCGACTCCGGGCTCCGCCTGCAGATGCCCGGCCAGGGCGAGGTCGGCCCGGCCGGCGGCCCCTCCGGTGACCTCTACCTCGAGATCCGGGTGCGCCACCACGACGTGTTCAGCCGCGACGGGGACGACCTGCTCGCCACGCTCGAGGTCGCGATGACCGACGCCGTGCTCGGGACGACCGCGACGATCGACGGGCTCGACGGCCCGGTCGAGCTCGAGGTCCGGCCGGGTGTGCAGAGCGCCGACGTCCTCGTGATCAAGGACCGCGGCATCACGAAGCTCCGGGGCAACGGTCGCGGCGACCTCCGGGTCGGTGTGCAGGTCCTGACGCCGACGAAGCTCTCGCACAAGGAACGGCAGCTCGTCGAGCAGCTCGCGAAGTCGCACAAGGCCGCGAAGCCGCAGCTCGCCCGCTTCCAGCAGGGCATGTTCGGCAAGCTCCGTGACCGGTTCTTCAACTTCTGATGGCATCGCTCTACCTCGTCGGGTCGCTCGACGGCGTCACGGTCGGCGACACCGTCCCGCTCGACGGGGCGGAGGGACGCCACGCCGTCACGGTCGCCCGGGTCCGGGTGGGGGAGATGCTGCGCCTGTCCGACGGTCGTGGCACCGTCGTGACCGGGGCCGTGACCGCGCTCGGGCGGGACACGCTCTCGTTGGCGGTGTCCACGGTCGCCGTCGACGACGCACCCACACCGACGCTCACGCTCGTGCAGGCGCTCGCGAAGGGCGGCCGCGACGAGATGGCGGTGCAGGCGGCGACCGAGATCGGTGTCGACCGGATCGTGCCGTGGTCGGCGGCCCGCAGCGTCTCCCGCTGGGACGGCGCGAAGGTCGAGAAGGGCCGCGCACGCTGGAAGGCGATCGCGCACGAGGCGTCGAAGCAGGCGATCCGTTCCCGGGTGCCCGTCGTCGACGCGCCGGTGACGACCGGGCAGCTCGCGGCTCCGGCTCCCGATGCGGCCGACGGTGCTCGCGTCGTGCTCGTGCTGGACCCGGTCGGCGACGTCCGGCTCTCCGAGTGGGAACCGCCGAGCGACGTCGCCGAGATCGTGCTCGTCGTCGGACCGGAGGGCGGCATCGACGGTTCCGAGTTCGACCGGCTGGTGGCCGCCGGCGCCGTCCGGGTCCGCCTCGGCGACACGGTGCTCCGGACGTCCACCGCCGGCCCGGCCGCGCTCGCGGTCCTCCAGACGCGGCTCGGTCGCTGGTAGCGCCCGGATCGGGAAGGCGTGGCGTCGGTACCGCGTTCTACGATGGAGCCATGAGCACCAGCACGCCCAGCATCTTCTCCCGGATCATCGCGCGCGAGATCCCGGCGACCGTCGTCGCCGAGGACGACCGCGTGATCGCCATCGAGGACATCGCGCCGAAGGCACCCGTCCACGTGCTCGTCATCCCCAAGACCGAGCAGTACCGGAACGTCACCGAGCTCGCAGCCGGTGACCCGGACCTCCTCGCCCACCTGGTCGCCACCGCGCAGCGCATCGCCGACGAGCGCGCCGGCGGCCAGTACCGACTCGTCTTCAACACCGGCGAAGCCGCCGGTCAGACCGTGTTCCACGTGCACGCGCACGTACTCGCAGGTGAACTGCAGGAAGGCACCCTTGCCGGCTAACGAACCAGCACCCACCCCGGCCGACCCGACGGACGTGTCGGCCTCGATCCAGGTCGACGGCATCGCCATGGTGCAGCTGCTCGGCCCCCAGGACCGACTGCTCAAGACCGTCGAACGCCAGTACCCGGGCGTCCGCGTGCTCGTGCGTGGCAACGAGGTCACGCTGACCGGGCCCGAACGCGACGTCGCGCGCGCGCACGCCCTCGTCGACGAGCTCGTCGGCATGGTGAAGCGCGGGCAGGACATCGGGCCCTCCGACATCCCCGTCTCCGCGAAGCTCCTCGACGAGGACCGCAAGCCGTCCGACACCTTCGGCACGCCGATCGTGTCGAGCCGCGGCAAGTCCGTGCGGCCGAAGACCGACGGGCAGCGGGCGTACGTCGACGCCATCGACGAGCACACGATCACGTTCGGCATCGGCCCCGCCGGTACCGGCAAGACGTACCTGGCGATGGCGAAGGCCGTCCAGGCGCTGCAGCGGCGCGAGGTCACCCGGATCATCCTGACGCGCCCCGCGGTCGAGGCCGGCGAGCGGCTCGGCTTCCTGCCGGGCACCCTCACCGACAAGATCGACCCGTACCTGCGTCCGCTCTACGACGCGCTCAACGAGATGATGGACCCCGAGCTGGTCCCGAAGCTGCTGGCCGCCGGCACGGTCGAGGTGGCCCCGCTGGCGTACATGCGCGGACGCACGCTGAACGACTCGTTCGTGGTCCTCGACGAGGCGCAGAACACGACGCCCGAGCAGATGAAGATGTTCCTGACGCGGCTCGGGTTCGGCTCGAAGATGGTCGTCACGGGTGACATCACCCAGGTCGACCTGCCGGGCAACCTGTCCGGGCTCCGGCTCGTCACGCGCATCCTCGGCGAGGTCGACGACATCCACTTCGCCCGCCTCGGCAGCGAGGACGTCGTCCGCCACACGCTCGTCGGACGGATCGTGGACGCCTACACCGTCTACGACGAGGAACGCCTCGCCGAGCAGTCCGGGTACCGCCCGGGCGGCCGGGGCAGCGCCGCCACGCCGAACCCCGCCGGTGCGAACCGCGCCGAGCGACGGGGGCGTCCGCCGCAGGACCGCCAGCGCTCCCCGTACCCCCAGAACGACTCCCGAGGAGGGAACCGGTGAGCATCGAGCTCAACAACGAGTCCGGCGTCGAGGTCGACGAGGCAGCCATCCAGCGCCTCGCCGCCTTCGCGCTCGACGCGCTCCACGTCCACGCCGATGCGGAGCTCGCGATCGTGCTCGTCGACGAGGGCGCGATGGAGCAGCTGCACGTCCGGTGGATGGACGAACCCGGGCCGACCGACGTCCTGAGCTTCCCGATGGACGAACTCCGTCCGGGCACCGAGGACGACCCGACGCCCGCCGGGCTGCTCGGCGACATCGTGCTCTGCCCGCAAGTGGCCGAGGAACAGGCGAAGACCGCCGGGCACTCGAGCACCGACGAGATGCTCCTGCTGACCTGCCACGGCATCCTGCACCTGCTCGGGTTCGACCACGCCGAGCCGGACGAGAAGGCGGAGATGTTCGGGCTGCAGGGCGAGATCCTCACGGCCTTCGCCGCCCAGCGCCGCGGGCGGTGAGCTGATGCTGCTCGTCGTCGGTCTGCTGGCGGTGGCGTTCGTGCTGGTCGTCGTCGGTGGCCTGCTCGCCGCGTCCGACGCCGCGCTCTCCGTCCTGTCCCGCGCCGACCTCGACGAGATCGCGCGGGAGAGCAAGCACCGCCGCGCCATCGAGGCGGTCGGCGACGACGTCGGGGCGCACGTCAACGCGCTCAACTTCTTCCGGGTGCTCGCCGAGACCGCCGCCGCCGTGCTCGTCACGATCGCGCTCGTGATGGTCTTCGACACGTGGTGGGTCGCGCTCATCGTGGCCGCCGCGATCATGACCGCGGTGTCGTTCGTCCTCGTCGGGTCCAGCCCGCGCAGCGTCGGTCGCGCGCACGCCGAACGGCTCATCGCGACGACGGGCGGGCTCGTCCGAGCCGTGCGCATCGTGCTCGGTCCGCTCGCCGGCCTGCTCGTGGCGATCGGCGACCGCGTCACGCCCGGGCGCGGGGGCAGTGCGTCGACGGTGTCGAGCGAGGAACAGCTGCTGTCGCTCGTCGACGAGGCCACCGAGAGCAACGTCCTCGAGCAGGACGACCGCGAGCTCATCCACTCGGTCTTCGAGTTCAGCGACACCCTCGTGCGTGAGGTGATGGTGCCGCGCACCGACATGCTCACCGTCGACGGTTCGGACACCCTCGCGAGCGGCATGGAGCAGTTCCTCGCCGCGGGCGTCTCCCGCATGCCCGTCACCGGCAAGGGCAGCGACGACGTGCTCGGGGTCCTCTACCTGCGCGACGTGGCCCGGGCCCTGTACGAGCGCCCGGGGTCCGGTACCAAGCGGGTCACGACGCTCCTCCGCCCGGCAGAGTTCGTGCCGGAGTCGAAGGCCGCCGACGACACCCTGCGCCACATGCAGGTCGCGAAGAACCACCTCGTGCTCGTCGTCGACGAGTACGGCGGCGTCGCCGGGCTCGTCACGATGGAAGACCTCATCGAGGAGCTCGTCGGGGACATCTCGGACGAGTACGACCGCGCCGTGGTCGACCGGGTCGAGGTCGAGCCGGGCGTCTGGCGGATCTCCGCCCGACTGCCGATCGACGACCTCGGCGACCTGTTCGGCATCGAGCTCGAGGACGACGACGTCGACACCGCCGGCGGCCTGCTCACCAAGGAGCTCGGCCACCTGGCGATCAGCGGCGACAGCGTCACCGTGTCCGGCGTCGTGCTCACGGCCGACCGGGTCGAGGGCAAGCGCCGCCACCTCATCACCGTGCTCGCCGAGCGCACGCCCGGACTCGCGGACGTCGAGGACGCCTTCGACGACGCAGCATCCACCACGACGGGAACCACGCACGCATGACCGACACCACGCCAGCCACCGCCGGACCGACCGAGCCGTACCGTGCCGGGTTCGTCTCGTTCGTGGGGCGCCCGAACGTCGGGAAGTCCACGCTGACGAACGCACTCGTCGGCGAGAAGGTCGCGATCACCTCGTCGAAGCCGCAGACCACCCGCCGCGCCATCCGCGGGATCGTGCACCGGCCGAACGGGCAGGTCATCATCGTCGACACCCCCGGCGTGCACCGACCGCGCACCCTGCTCGGCGAGCGGCTGAACGACCTGGTGCAGTCCACCCTCGGGGACGTCGACGTCATCGGGCTCTGCGTCCCGGCGAACGAGCCGATCGGCCCCGGCGACCGGTTCATCAACGACACGCTGGACCAGTACCCGCGGGCGAAGAAGGTCGCCATCGTCACGAAGATCGACCGGGCAGCCAAGGACAAGGTCGGGGAGCAACTGCTCGCGGTGTCGAAGCTGCGCGAGTGGGACGCCATCGTGCCGACCTCGGGCACGAGGGGACTGCAGCTCGAGGACCTGCTCGGCGTGATCACGTCGCTGCTGCCCGAGTCGCCCCAGCTCTACGACGACGCCGCGGTGACCGAGGAGACCGACGAGGAGCGGATCGGCGAACTCATCCGCGAAGCCGCGCTCGAGGGCGTGCGCGACGAGCTGCCGCACTCGCTCGCGGTCGTCATCGAAGACGTCGTCGAGCCCGACGAGGACGACGAACCGGACGGCCCGCTGCGCATCTTCGCGAACCTCTTCGTCGAGCGGGACAGCCAGAAGGCGATCGTCATCGGTCGCAAGGGGGAGCGCCTCAAGGACGTCGGGTCGCGGGCCCGTACCGAGATCGAGGCGCTGCTCGGCGGCCGGCACGTGTACCTCAACATCCGGGTGAAGGTCGCGAAGGAGTGGCAGCGCGACCCGAAGCAGCTCGGGCGACTGGGCTTCTGACCCGACCGTCTGCTGACGTCAACCTGGAGGCGGACGCGCACCGCGCCTCCTGGACGTACCGTGGGGTGGTGTTCCGTCCCATGCTGCGCGTGCAGGTGATCACCGACGTCGTGATCGCGGTCCTGCTCGGCGCGCTCGTGCTCGTCGTGACCGCGCGGGGACTGGACTCGCCGTTCGCGCTCCTGACGGTCCTCGGCATGACGGCCGCGCTGGCGCTCCGGCGCCTGTCGCCGGGGCTCGCGCTCGGTGTGGCGTGGGTGTTCGCCGTCCTCGAGATGGTCACCATGCAGATGCCCGACCTGTCGAACGCGTTCATCGCCGGGGTGGTGTACTCGACGAGCCGCTACGGCAGCCGGCGCGTCCGGCTGGCGGGCCTGGTGTCGTCGATCGTCGGTCCGGTGACGGCGGCCGTCTACCTCGGTCTCGACGACTACCGGCAGCGGCAGGGCATCGTGACGGCGACGACGCCCGAGCAGGAGTCGCTCAAGGTCGCGATCGCGTACTTCGCGATCGTGCTGCTGCTGCTCCTCCTGCCGTGGCTCGCCGGTCTCGTGCTCCGCACCCGGCGGTCGGCGAGCATGAGCCGAGAGGCCCAGCTCCTCGCCGAGCGCGACGCCGCACGGGCCGATCGCGCCGTCGCCGTGGAGCAGGAACGCGTCCGGATCGCCCGGGACATGCACGACATCGTCGCGCACTCGCTGGCGGTCGTGATCGCCCAGGCGGACGGCGCCCGGTACGCGCTGAAGGCGGACCCGGCCATCGCCGACGAAGCGCTCGGGACGATCTCGAGCACCGCCCGCCGTGCCCTCGGCGACGTGCGCGAACTGCTCGGTGCGCTACGGCACGAGCAGGGCACCGCACCGACCCCGGAGATCGACGACATCGACCGGCTGATCGGCGAGATGCGTGGCGTCGGCCTCGACGTGCGGGTCGAGCGCGAGGGCGATTCGTCGGGCCTGCCGACCACGACGCAGCTCGCCGTCTACCGGATCGTCCAGGAGAGCCTGACGAACGCGTGGAAGCACGGCGAGCCGAACACCCCGGTGTGCGCGAGCCTCACGTACCGGCCGGACACCGTCGAGATCACGGTCGTCAACCGGCGCGCCGACGACGGCACGCGCGGGCCCGGTACCGGACACGGGCTGGTGGGCATGCGCGAACGTGCCACCATGACCGGGGGAACGATGACCGCGGGACCGCGGGGCGACGACTTCGCGGTCGCGGTCCGGATGCCGTCCGTCCCCGCGAGCGGCCAGATGCCGCGCGGGCTCGTCCCGACCACCCCCTCGACCCTCCAGGAGCGCACCGGCCGATGAACGACACCCCGATCCGCGTCGCGCTCGTCGACGACCAGGCCCTGTTCCGCACCGGCATCCGGATGCTCATCGACTCGCAGGCCGACCTGCAGTTCGTCGGCGAGGCCGGCGACGGTGCCGAGGGCGTGGAGCTCGTGCGGCGCGGGCGTCCCGACGTCGTGCTCATGGACGTCCGCATGCCGGTGATGGACGGCATCACCGCCACCGCCCGGATCGTCGAGGACAGCGGGACCGACGGCGCGAAGGTGCTCGTGCTCACCACGTTCGACTTCGACGAGGCAGCGGCGAAGGCGATCCGAGCCGGCGCGAGCGGCTTCGTGCTGAAGGATGCCGACCCGGAGTTCCTGCTCGCGGCGATCCGCACGGTGCACGCCGGGACCGCGGTGTTCGCGGCGTCGGCGACCCGTGAGCTCCTCCGCCGTTACGAGGACACGAGCGAGCAGGCGCCCTCGGTGCCGGCCGCGTTCGCCGACCTGACGCCGCGCGAACGGGAGATCTTCGACCTGGCGGCGCGGGGCTTCAGCAACAGCGAGATCGCGCAGCACGAGTACGTGAGTGAGGCGACCGTGAAGACGCACATCTCGCGCGTCCTGACCAAGCTCGAGCTGCGGGACCGGGTGCGGCTCGTGGTGTTCGCGCACGAGCACGGTCTGGTCGCGAAGGCCGACTGACCGCGGGATGTCCGGCTGCGCGCTGCGCGCTGCGCGCTGACGGTCCGTCATCCGCCAGGATGACTTCTCCCCAGGCAGCGGAGCCGAGCGGACGATCCACAGGAGCCGCTGGGTCGACGCGGGGCGTGCCTCCTGGCCGTCATCGTGGAGTCATGACCACGAGCAGCAGACCCATCATCCGTCTCGACCGCGTTTCGAAGCACTACGGCGATGCCGTGCGGCGGGTGACGGCGTTGGACGATGTGAGCGTCGACATCGGTGCGGGGGAGTTCACGGCGGTGATGGGTCCGTCGGGTTCGGGGAAGTCGACGTTGATGCACGTCGCGGCGGGGCTCGACCAGGTGTCGTCGGGTCGGATCTGGATCGACGGGGTGGACGTCACGGGGTTGGGTGACAGGGAGTTGACGGAGTTGCGGCGTCGTCGGTTGGGGTTCGTGTTCCAGTCGTTCAACCTGGTGCCGACGTTGGACGTGGGGGAGAACATCCGGTTGCCGTTCCTGCTGGGTGGGCACAAGGTGTCGCGTGAGGAGTCGGCGTGGATCGATGGTCTCGTGGAGATGCTGGGGTTGGGGGATCGGTTGTCGCATCGTCCGCACCAGTTGTCGGGTGGGCAGCAGCAGCGGGTGGCGATCGCTCGGGCGTTGGCGTCGCGGCCGGCGGTGGTGGTCGCGGACGAGCCGACGGGGGCGTTGGATTCGCGGACGGGTCGTGATGTGTTGCAGATCTTGCGGGGTGCGGTGTCGGAGTGGGGGCAGAGCGTGGTGATGGTTACGCATGATCCGGTGGCTGCGGCGAATGCTGATCGGATCCTGTTCCTGGCGGATGGTCGTGTGGTGGGGGATCGTCCGGCGATGGATGCTGCGGCGATCTCGACCACGATGCTCGGGATGGAGACCGCAGCGTGAACGGCGTCCGCGCGTTCGCCCCGACCGTCCTCGTCGCGGCGCTCGGCACCACCTTCGGGTCGGCACTGGTCATCGCGCCGGGGATCGTCACCGAGGCCCTGGCGGCCTCCGGTCTCTCCGAGCTCGGCCCGGTGAAGGCGATCCTCTCGGTCGTCGGGTGGCTCTTCCTCGGCATCGCCCTCTACGTCGGTGCGATCGTCACGGCGAACACCTGCGCCACGCTCATCGCCGGGCAGACCCGCACCATCGCGCTGCAGCGGCTCGTCGGGGCGACCGGCGCCTCGTTGCGTGCACGGATCACCCGGACCGGCCTCGTCGTCGGGGTACTCGGCGGTCTGATCGGGGCGGTCGTCGGCACCGGGCTCAGTGCGCTCTTCGTCGTCGTGCTGCGGGGCAACGGGTTCCTGCCGGACACCGCGTACACGATCGTGCCGTGGGAGCTCGTGCTCCCGGTCGTGGCGGTCGTCCTCGCGACCTGGGGTGCGTTCGTGGCCGGTTCGCGGCGGGTGCTCACCGTGACGCCGCTCGAGGCGCTCTCGTCGAGCGTCGAACCGAGTCACGACGACGTCCGCTCCGGGACCGCCCGGAAGGTCTGGGCGATCGTGCTCATGGCGGCGGGCGGCCTGCTCCTGCTCGTCGGGCTGCTCGCCAGCGGGCTCTCGCCCATCGCGGTCCTGCCGGCAGCACTCGGGGGCTTCGTCTCCTTCGCCGGGGTGGCCGTCGGTGCGACGATCGTGATGCCGCCCGTGCTGCAGCTCATCGGACGCATCGGGGCCCGTGACCCCGTCGTGCTGCTCGCCGGCCGAAACGCCATGCGCGCACCCGGCCGGTCCGCACGGGCGACCATCGGGCTCGTCATCGGCGTCACCCTGCTCGTCACGTTCGCCGTGGCGCTCGGCATCATGCAGCACGTGCTCGGTGCCCAGCTGCAGGCCATGGACCAGGGGCAGATGACGAAGGAGATGCTCGAGGGGCAGCGTGACTTCTTCGTGCAGCTGAACGCAGTGGTGAGCGTCATCGTCGGGTTCTCCGCCGTGATCGCCGCGGTGGGTGTCGTGAACGCGCTCGCGCTCGGGGTGCTGCAGCGCCGGCGGGAGCTCGGGCTGCTGCGGGTGCTCGGGCTGACCGGGGCGCAGGTCCGACGGATGATCGTCACCGAGGCCGTCCAGATGGTCGTCGCAGCCGTCGTCACCGGGCTCGTGCTCGGCACCTTCTACGGGTGGGTCGGTGGGCAGACGTTGCTCGGTTCGCTCGGCTTCGCGACGACGCCGGTGCTGCCGCCGTTGACCGTGGGGATCGTGGTCGTGGGAGCGTTGGTCCTCGCGGTGGTCGCGACGATCGCGCCGGTGCGGCGTGCGATGCGGGTGCCGCCGACGGAGGCGCTGGCGGTCGACTGAGACGTCGCACGCTCCTGATCAACCGATCGGATGACGCGGCGTCTGCCCGATATTGAAATACTGGACGCATGGACATGCAACCGATCATCCGTCTTGACCGCGTTTCGAAGCACTACGGCGATGCCGTGCGGCGGGTGACGGCGTTGGACGATGTGAGCGTCGACATCGGTGCGGGGGAGTTCACGGCGGTGATGGGTCCGTCGGGTTCGGGGAAGTCGACGTTGATGCACGTCGCGGCGGGGCTCGACCAGGTGTCGTCGGGTCGGATCTGGATCGACGGGGTGGACGTCACGGGGTTGGGTGACAGGGAGTTGACGGAGTTGCGGCGTCGTCGGTTGGGGTTCGTGTTCCAGTCGTTCAACCTGGTGCCGACGTTGGACGTGGGGGAGAACATCCGGTTGCCGTTCCTGCTGGGTGGGCACAAGGTGTCGCGTGAGGAGTCGGCGTGGATCGATGGTCTCGTGGAGATGCTGGGGTTGGGGGATCGGTTGTCGCATCGTCCGCACCAGTTGTCGGGTGGGCAGCAGCAGCGGGTGGCGATCGCTCGGGCGTTGGCGTCGCGGCCGGCGGTGGTGGTCGCGGACGAGCCGACGGGGGCGTTGGATTCGCGGACGGGTCGTGATGTGTTGCAGATCTTGCGGGGTGCGGTGTCGGAGTGGGGGCAGAGCGTGGTGATGGTTACGCATGATCCGGTGGCTGCGGCGAATGCTGATCGGATCCTGTTCCTGGCGGATGGTCGTGTGGTGGGGGATCGTCCGGCGATGGATGCTGCGGCGATCTCGACCACGATGCTCGGGATGGAGACCGCAGCGTGAACGGGCAGCACCGTGCGCGCCGCTCCCGCCGGTGGTCCGTCCCGACACGAGCGCTCGCGGACAACGGCGGTTCGGTCGTCGTCGCCGTCCTCGCCGGGACCTTCGGTGGAGTGGTCGTCGCGGCTGCCGAGCTCGCAGGGCGGATCCTCGACGCGGGAGCGCGCACCGGCCAGAGCGGCACCGTCGCAGTCCTCCTCCCGCTGGCGGCGTGGGTCTTCTTCGGCGTCGCACTCTCCGTCGCGTCGGTCGTCACGGTGAACACGTGCGGGACCGCGATGGCAGGTCGGACCCGGGTGCTCGCACTCGAGCGACTGCTGGGCGCTTCGGCGTCCCTGCTCCGCCGACGGCTGACCCGCGACGGCGCGGTCGTCGGGATCGTCGGGGCGTTGGCCGGGGTGCTCCTTGCGCTCGCCCTGGCGAACGTGGGGGTCGTCGTGGCGGCGTCGACCGGCATCGTCGAGGACTCGAGTCCGATGGTGCCCCTGCAGTCCCTCGTCGTGTGGGTGACGGTCGCGGGCGCCGTGGTCATTGCGTTCCGGATCGGGTCCCGTCGGGTGCTCTCGCTCGCGCCCCTGCAGGCGCTGGGGTCGACGGTCGAGTCCGAGGTCTCAGCACGCACGAGTCCGTGGCGCACGGCGGTCGCGGTGGTCCTCTTCCTCGGGGGCTGGATCGGTGTCGCCGGCTCGATCGTCCTCGGAGCGACGTCGTACCTCGCCGTGCTGCTCGCCGTCGCGGCGGGGGCGGTCTCGTTCTCCGGGCTGGTGCTCGGGTCGCCGGTCGTCCTGCCGCCCGTCCTCCGACTCGTGGCCGCGGTCGGCCGGTTCCCGATGGCGATGCTCGCGGGCCGCAACGCCCTGCGGTCGCCGGCGCGCGCCTCCCGGGCCGCCGTCGGGCTCCTCATCGCGGTCACCCTCGTCGTGACGTTCTCGGTCGGGCTCGCCACCTACGAGGCCATGCTCGTCCGACAGGTCGACGGGGACCCGGTCTACTACCGCGGCATCCACGATCAGTTCGTCGCGCTCTCGACGATGTTCACCGTGCTGATCGGTGGTGCCGGCGTGATCGCGGCGGCGGGTGTGGTGAACGTTTCGTCGATGACCGTCGCACAACGCAGGCAGGAGTTCGGACTGCTTCGAACGCTCGGTGCGACCCGGCGTCAGGTGGCCGTGATGGTCACGGTCGAGACGGTGGTCATGGTGACGGTGGCGCTGGTCCTCGGCGTGCTCCTCGGTGTCGGCTACGGCTGGGCCGGCGCGTACTCGATCCTCGGGACGACACAGGGAGCAGCGCTGATCGCGCCCGTCTTCCCACTCTCGGCCGTCGCGGTGGTCGTGATCGGGACGCTCGCGGTCGCGCTCTGGTCGGTGCTCGGTCCGGTGCGGCGTGCGATGCGGGTGCCGCCGACGGAGGCGCTTGCGGTCGACTGACCCGTCGCCCGCGGTCGCCGGGTCGCTCGGGTCGCACGTTCGGTCGCTCGGGTCGGCCGAGGTCGCACGTTCGGTCGTTCGGGTCGCCCGAGGTCGCACGAAGTGTCGCTCGCGGCGCCTGCGGGCGACGGTTCGTGCGACCTCGTCGCGCGGGCCGCGGCATGTCGTGCGACCTCGGCGCCCCGTTCGCCGGGTGCGGGTCGTGCGACCGCGGCGTCCGTGCGACCTCGACGCCCTGGCCGCGGCACCCGTGCGACCTCAATGCCCCGCGGCGGCTCGGTCTGTCACACGGACCGCCGCCGGTGCTACCGTGGACCCGATGTACTCGGCGCTCCTCCTCCTTCGCTGCCGCGACGAGGCCTGACACAACGGCCCACCTCGTCGCGGAGTCCGTCGTGGCCTGACCCACACCTGACGACGAAAGCGACGAAACGATGCAGAACACCCAGCGCCCCTCCGGGATGCCGATCCACAAGTACGTCCCGTTCCACGAGCAGATCCGTGTCGACCTCCCGGACCGCACCTGGCCGACGAAGCGCATCGACGAGGCGCCGCGGTGGTGCGCGGTCGACCTGCGCGACGGCAACCAGGCCCTGATCGACCCGATGGACTCCGAGCGCAAGCGCGCCATGTTCGACCTGCTCGTCCGGATGGGCTACAAGGAGATCGAGGTCGGGTTCCCGAGCGCCTCGCAGACCGACTTCGACTTCGTCCGCTCGCTCATCGACGAGGGCGCCATCCCCGACGACGTCACGATCCAGGTGCTGACCCAGGCGCGCGAGCACCTCATCAACCGCACGTACGAGGCGATCGACGGCGCGAAGCAGGCCATCGTGCACCTGTACAACTCGACGTCGATCGTCCAGCGCGAGGTCGTGTTCCGCACCGACGTGCAGGGCGTCGTCGACATCGCGGTGTCCGGTGCGAAGCTGTGCCGTGCGGCCGAGGCGACCCTGCAGCACGACACGAAGGTGTTCTACGAGTACTCGCCCGAGTCGTACACGGGCACCGAGCTCGAGGTCGCGGTCCAGATCTGCAACGCCGTGCTCGAGGTCTTCGAGCCGACGCCCGACCGCAAGGTGATCATCAACCTGCCGGCGACCGTCGAGATGGCGACGCCGAACGTCTACGCCGACTCCATCGAGTGGATGTCCCGCAACCTGGCCCACCGCGAGGACGTCATCCTCTCCCTGCACCCCCACAACGACCGTGGCACCGCCGTCGCGGCCGCGGAGCTCGGGTACATGGCCGGCGCCGACCGCATCGAGGGCTGCCTGTTCGGCAACGGTGAGCGCACCGGCAACGTCGACCTGGTCGCACTCGGCATGAACCTGTTCACGCAGGGGATCGACCCCGAGATCGACTTCTCGGACATCGACCAGATCAAGCGCACGGTCGAGTACTGCAACCAGCTGCCGGTGCCGGAGCGCCAGCCGTGGGCGGGCGACCTCGTGTACACGGCGTTCAGCGGCTCGCACCAGGACGCCATCAACAAGGGCTTCGAGGCCATGAAGGCCAAGGCCGCGGCCGCTGGCAAGGACATCGACGAGATCGAGTGGGCGGTGCCGTACCTGCCCGTCGACCCGAAGGACATCGGCCGCTCGTACGAGGCAGTCATCCGCGTCAACTCCCAGTCCGGCAAGGGCGGCGTCGCCTACCTGCTCAAGACGGACCACTCGATCGACCTGCCCCGCAAGCTGCAGATCGAGTTCTCCGGTGTCGTGCAGCAGCGCACCGACGCCGAGGGCGGCGAGTTCTCGTCCGAGCGCATCTGGGACCTCTTCCGCGACGAGTACCTGCCCGCGGCCGACGAGTCCGACAAGTGGGGCCGCTACGAAATCACGAAGACGGCGACGTCGAGCGACTTCGACGGCACGACGAAGCTCTCGGTCGCACTGCGCGTCGACGACGGTTCGATCACGTCCGACGCCGTCGGGACGGGCCCGATCGACGCGTTCCTCACGGTCATGCGGGAACAGGGCGTCGATGTGACGCTCTACGACTACTCGGAGCACACGATGAGCGCCTCCGGTGACGCGCAGGCCGCGTCCTACGTCGAGCTCGACGTCGACGGCGTCCGACTGTGGGGCGTCGGGATCGACGCCGACATCGCCACCGCGTCGCTCAAGGCGATCGTCTCGGCGGTCAACCGCGCGGTGCGCGCGGGGGCTGCGTCCGGCGCGTCGGAGCTGGTCTCGGCGTAACGCGTTCCGTCCAGGAGGCGCGGTGCGGGTCCGACCCGCACCGCGCCTCCTGTGCGTGGTCGCGCTGGTGCGTGCGTGCTTACGTGCGTGCGTGCGTGCGTGCGCGCCGCGGGCGGGACGTTTCTGTCCCGCTCGGCGGTGGCGAGCGCCGCCTTCCGCCCGCTCGGCGGACGTGAGCGGCGTGTCGCGCCCGCTCGACCCCCGCGCGCTCGACGCCCGCCTGATCGCGCGCCGCGAACGCTCGTGCGCCGCGAGCCGCGCGGCGCGCAGCGTCGGTGGCGCGGGGGATACTTGACCAATGCCGCTGTACCGGGACGAGTGCGTCGTGTTGCGTACCCACAAGCTCGGTGAAGCCGACCGCATCGTCACGATGTTGAGCCGGCAGCACGGCAAGATCCGGGCGGTGGCGAAGGGCGTCCGGCGGACCGCGTCGAAGTTCGGGTCCCGGCTCGAGCCGTTCATGGTCGTCGACGCCCAGTTCTACGAGGGCCGCTCGCTCGACATCGTCACCCAGGCCGAGTCGCTCGGTTCGTACGGCGCGCAGATCGTCGCCGACTACGGGGCCTACACCGCCGCCAGCGCGATGGTCGAGACCGCCGACCGCCTGAGCGAGGCGGACGCCGGACTGCAGCAGTACCTGCTCCTCGTCGGGGCCCTCCGGTCGCTGGCGCGGGGCGAGCACGTGACGAGTGCGACGCTCGACTCGTACCTGTTGCGCGCGATGAGCATCGCGGGCTGGGCGCCGTCGTTCCGCGACTGCGCGGTCACCGGCGAGCCCGGGCCGCACTCGGCGTTCGTCGTGCAGCTCGGCGGCGTGGTGGCGGACCACGCGGCTCCGCCGGGGACACCGCGGCTCGACCCGGACACCCTGCAGCTCCTGGGCTCACTGCTCGCCGGCGACTGGCGCACGGTGGACGCGTCGGACGAGCGCACGCGCTCCCGAGCGTCCGGCGTGGTGGCGGCGTACGCCCAGTGGCACCTGGAACGATCGCTCCGGTCGCTGCCGCACGTCGACCGCACCGAGCACCCGTCCCCGGTCGCGCCGACACCGGGTGGTGTGCCCGCCGCGGTCGCCGCCACCCCGGCACCCACGCTGCCGGAGCCGCCGGACCTGTCCGGCAACGCGACCGGCAACGCGCCGGGCAACGCAACCGACCACGCGCCCGACCAGCCGTCCGACCACGGAGGAACCCCTGCATGAGCCCTCGCCGGTACGCCGAGTCCGAGCCGCTGAAGCCCGTCGACTGGACGGGTGAGCGCCCTCCGGCGATCCCGCTGCAGTTCGTCCCCGAGCACGTCGCGATCGTGATGGACGGCAACGGCCGCTGGGCGAACCAGCGCGGCCTCACCCGGGTCGAGGGGCACCGTGCGGGTGAGGCATCGCTCCTCGACGTTGTCGCCGGCGCCGTGCAGATCGGTGTCAAGCACGTCTCGGCGTACGCGTTCTCGACCGAGAACTGGAAGCGCTCACCCGACGAGGTCCGCTTCCTGATGGGCTTCAACCGCGAGGTCCTGCACCGCCGCCGCGACCAACTGAACGCGTGGGGCGTCCGGATCCGGTGGGCGGGACGGCGGCCGCGGCTCTGGCGCAGCGTGATCGACGAGCTGCAGACCGCCGAGCGCATGACCGCCGACAACGACGTCTGCACGCTGACGATGTGCGTCAACTACGGCGGTCGGAACGAGATCGTCGACGCGGTGCGGGGCATGGCCGAGGACGTCGCGGCCGGGCGCCTCAAGCCGAGCCAGGTCACCGAGAAGGCCCTCGCGAAGCGGCTGTACGTGCCGGAGCTGCCGGACGTCGACCTCTTCCTGCGCAGCTCGGGGGAGCAGCGGACGTCCAACTTCATGCTGTGGCAGTCGGCGTACGCCGAGATGGTGTTCCTCGACCGGCTGTGGCCGGACTTCCGTCGCACCGACCTGTGGGGAGCGATCGAGCAGTACGCGCGCCGCGATCGACGGTTCGGCGGGGCGGTGGACGCACCGACGGCCTGACAGGAGGCGCGGGGCGGCGCCGACCCGCGCCTCCCGTCCGACGGTTCCCGGCTCGACCGAGCGCCCGCCTCCGGCTCAGCCGAGCAGGTGCGCCGCGCCGCGAACCGCGTCGAGCGCCGCGCGGACGCTCGGCACCCGGTCCGCGCCCCGTGCCACCACCACCTCGACGCGCCGCGCGAGCTCGTCGCTCGCCGGCGTGACCG
Organism: Curtobacterium sp. Curtsp22; assembly: GCF_059492135.1. Lineage (NCBI taxonomy): Bacteria > Bacillati > Actinomycetota > Actinomycetes > Micrococcales > Microbacteriaceae > Curtobacterium > Curtobacterium sp. Curtsp22. The sequence continues at coordinate 258,806 of NZ_CP168519.1, forward strand.
AGACGCCGGGCGGCACCACGGTGGTCGTGAGCGCGAGGCGGGGGAGCAGGGCCACACCGAGGCCCGCCGCGACCAACCCGACGACCGCCGCGGCGTTGTCCGTCTCGAGGACGATGTCCGGGGTGAAGCCGGAGGCGGCGCACGACGCGAGCAGGTGCCCTCGGCAGCGCGGGCACCCGCCGATCCAGCGCGCCTCGCGGAAGGCGGCGAGGTCCGCGACCGCGTCGGCACCGTGCGCGGACCCGCTCAGTGCCGGGGCAGGCGTCACGAGGGCGAGCGGGTCGCGACCGAGCACCCGGGTCGTGAGCGTCGGGTCGGCGCCGACGTCGTCGCCCTGCAACGCGTGCGAGAACGTCAGCGCCACGTCCACCTCGCCGCGGCGGAGGAGCTCGACGGCCTCCGGCGGTTCGGCCTCGACGTACGAGGTCACCACGCCCGGGCTCGTGGCCGACATCGCGGCAAGCACCGGCGGCACGAGGGTCGACGACGCGCTCGGGAACCCGGCGATCCGCACCCGTCCGCGGGCGAGGCCGCCGACGGCGTCGAGGTCCTCCTGCGCCGCCGCGAGGGCTGCCTGCACGGCGAGGGCGTGGTCGGCGAGGACCCGTCCCGACTCGGTGAGCGTGACGCCGCGCGCTCCGCGGAGCACGAGCTCGTGGCCCGTCCGGCGTTCGGCGCGGGCGAGCAGCTGGCTCACCGCGGGCTGGCTGTACCCGAGGGCGGCGGCCGCGCGGCTGATCGAGCCGGCGTCACGGACGGCGCGCAGGACGCGGAGGAGTTGGGGATCGAGGTCGTCCACAACGTCATGTTATGGGGGATCGAAGAAGCCTGCCCTGGTGTGATGGGCGACCCCGCGCCACCGTGGAGGCATGGACTCCTTCGTCGACGGCTCCGGCTACCTGGCGGCCTGCACCGCCGGACTCCCCACGCGCGGCACGCTCGCCGCCATGCGCGCCGACCTCGACGAGTGGGAGCACGCCGCGTCCACGCCGGTCGCGTACGGCGCGCTCGTCGAGGAGGGCCGCTCGCTCTTCGCACGGATCGTCGGCGTCGACCGGGCCCGGGTCGCCACGGGGTCGCAGACCTCCGCCATGGTCGCGGTCGTCGCCGCTGCGCTGCCGGACGGTGCCGAGGTGGTCGTCCCCGACGGCGACTTCAGTTCGCTCGTGTTCCCGTTCCTCGCCCAGGCGCACCGGGGCGTCCGGGTCCGGAGCGTCCCGCTCGCCTCCCTCGTCGACGCGGTGCGGCCCGGGACGTCCCTCGTCGCCTGGTCCGCGGTGCAGTCGTCGAGCGGTGTCGTCACCGATCCGGAGCCGGTGCTCGAGGCGGCTCGGACCGTCGGCGCGCTCACGCTGTGCGACCTCACGCAGGCCGCCGGTGTGCTCCCGGTGGACGCTGCCCCGTTCGACGTGACCGTCACGCACGCGTACAAGTGGCTGTGCGCGCCGCGCGGGGTCGCCTTCTCGACGTTCTCGGACGCCGCGCTCGAACGGCTCCGCCCCGTGCAGGCCGGGTGGTACGCGGGCGCCGACGTGTGGGCGTCCTGCTACGGCCCCGCGATGCGGCTCGCCGACGACGCGCGTCGGTTCGACGTCTCGCCGGCGTGGCAGGCGTGGCCGGGCGCGGTGGCTGCGCTACGGCACGTCGCCGCGCTCGACGCGACGTCGTCCTGGAGGCACGCCACGCGTCTCACGGACCGGCTCGCCGACACGCTCGGGTCACCTCGGAGCGGTCAGGCGATCACGACGTTCGCGGACGCCGACGGCGCGGCCCTCCGGGCCCTCGCGGCAGCCGGGATCACCGCGAGCGGGCGGGCCGGTCGGCTCCGGCTGGCGTTCCACCTCTGGAACGACGAGGACGACGTGACGCGCGTGGCGGACGCACTGGGCGCGGTGGACGGCTTCAGACCGGAGGGGTGAGGCCCGTTCTCCACAGGGACCGCGCCTCCCGTCCGCCGAGGCCCGTGGGGCCGGTACGCTTGCCCGGTACGTTTCCGAACCGGGCACCCAGCTCGGCGACCTCTGGAGCATCCCGTGGCACAGTCCTCCCGTCTCGACAGCGTCATCGCCCTGGCCAAGGGCCGTGGCTTCGTCTTCCAGTCGGGGGAGATCTACGGCGGATCGCGCTCCGCATGGGACTACGGGCCCCTCGGCGTCGAGCTGAAGGAGAACATCAAGCGGCAGTGGTGGCAGCGGTTCGTCCGCGGCCGCGGTGACATGGTCGGCCTCGACTCGGCCGTGATCCTGCCGCGCAAGGTGTGGGAGGCGTCCGGGCACGTCGCGACGTTCACCGACCCGCTCGTCGAGTGCCTGCACTGCCACCACCGGTTCCGCGAAGACCACCTCATCGAGGCGTTCGTGGCGAAGAAGGACCGGCAGCCCGAGGGTGGCATGGCCGAGATCGCTTGCCCGAACTGCGGTACCCGCGGCCAGTGGACCGAGCCGCGCGAGTTCTCCGGCATGCTCAAGACCTACCTCGGCCCGGTCGAGTCGGAAGAGGGCCTGAACTTCCTCCGCCCCGAGACCGCGCAGGGCATCTTCGTGGACTTCGCGCAGGTCGTGACGACCAGCCGCATGAAGCCCCCGTTCGGCATCGGCCAGGTCGGCAAGGCCTTCCGCAACGAGATCACGCCCGGCAACTTCATCTTCCGGACGCGCGAGTTCGAGCAGATGGAGATCGAGTACTTCGTCCCGCCGGCCTCCGCGCAGGAGCACTACGAGCAGTGGATCGCCGACTCGGTCGCGTTCTTCACCGACCTCGGCATCGACCCGGAGAACCTGCGGCGCTTCGACGTCCCGGACGGGGAACGCGCGCACTACTCCGACGCCACCGCCGACATCGAGTACCGCTTCGGGTTCGCGGGCACCGAGTGGGGCGAGCTCATGGGCGTCGCGAACCGCACGGACTTCGACCTCAACAACCACATCGAGTCCTCCGGCAAGGACCTCCGGTACTTCGACCAGGCCGCGAACGAGAAGTACGTGCCGTACGTCATCGAGCCGTCGTTCGGTCTCACCCGCGCGCTCATGGCGTTCCTGCTCGACGCCTACCACGAGGACGAGGCGCCGAACGCGAAGGGCGGCGTCGACAAGCGCACGGTCCTGCGGCTCGACCCGCGGCTCGCTCCGGTCAAGGCCGCCGTCCTGCCGCTGTCCCGCAACGAGCAGCTGTCGCCGGTGGCGCGTGGCCTCGCGGACGACCTGCGCAAGTACTGGAACGTGGACTTCGACGACGCGGGGGCGATCGGCCGTCGCTACCGTCGCCACGACGAGATCGGCACGCCGTTCTGCATCACGGTGGACTTCGACACGCTCGACGACAAGGCCGTGACGGTGCGCGAGCGCGACACGATGTCGCAGGAGCGGGTGGCGCTCGACCAGCTGCAGGGGTACCTCGCGGCGCGGTTGCTCGGGGCGTAGGCGCGGTGCGGCCGGCGCGGCGCGGCCGCGGCGGCGCTGCCGTTCGCACAACCAAAGGCACCCCGAACCACGCTGATGCGCGGCGCGGGGTGCTTTTGGTTGTGCGCCGCGCCCGCCGCGCCCGGCAGCGCGGGAATGCGGCTGCGGCGGCCCCGGTTGCGACCAGCATGAACGACTCTGTGAAGGTCGATGTCTGGTCGGACATCGCCTGCCCCTGGTGCTACATCGGCAAGCGGAAGTTCGAGGCCGGCGTCGCTGCCTTCGCCTCGACCCCGAACGGCGCCCCGGTCGAGGTCGAGTACCACTCCTTCGAGCTCAGCCCCGACACCCCCGTGGACTTCGAGGGCACCGAGGCCGAGTTCCTCTCCGGCCACAAGGGCATGCCCGTCGAGCAGGCGCAGCAGATGCTCGACCAGGTCTCCGGCATCGCCGCGAGCGTGGGCCTCGACTACGACTTCGAGTCGATGCGCCACACCAACACGGTGAAGGCGCACCAGGTCATCCACCTGGCGAACGAGCAGGGCAAGCAGCTCGAGATGGTCGAGCGCCTCTTCGCCGCCTACTTCGAGCGCGGTGAGCACGTCGGTCAGGACGAGTCGCTGGCGTCCCTCGCGGCCGAGGTCGGTCTCGACCCGGACGAGGTCCGCGCCACGCTCCGCGACGACTCGCAGCTCGCGGCCGTCCGCGCCGACCAGGCGCAGGCGCAGTCGTACGGCATCAACGGCGTCCCGTTCTTCGTCATCGACGGCAAGTACGGCGTCTCCGGCGCGCAGGACCCGGCTGCGTTCGAGCAGGTGCTGACGCAGGTCGTCGCCCTCCGTGGGACGACCCCGTCGGACGTCGCCGAGGCCGAGCAGCGGTCCGCCGAGGACGCGGCAGCAGACGCGGAGGCGACCCGATGACGGACGTCCGCGTCGACGGCTCGGCCGAGCCGCGCCTCCAGTCCGACGGCCAGGAGGCGCGACCCGCCCTGCTCACGCTCGTCACGCCCGGCGGTGCGCCGGTCTGCGAGGGCGACTCGTGCTTCGTGCCCGGCGCCGAGGGCGTCTGGACCGAGGTCCCCGACTGAGCGGGTGCTAGCGGACGGGTTCCTCGTCGGTGATGTCGGCGACCGTGGCGCCGTACGCCGCGACCAGGTCGTCGGCGTCGACGAAGGCGCTCGCGCCGTGCCGACCGGCGCCGAGGGCGACCCGGCGTCCGACGATCCGCTCGTCGGCGTAGACCGGCAGGTCGCCCGTCGCGCCGATGGGCGTGATGGTGCCGCGTTCGTAGCCCGAGGCCTCGAGCGCGGTGGCGGCGTCGGGCATCGAGAGCTTGTTGACGCCGACGACGGTGCGGAGCTTCTTCCAGGCGATGGCACGGCCGCCGGGTGCGAGGGCGAGCAGGAAGCCGCCGTCGTGCCGCTTCACGACGAGGGTCTTCACGATGTCGCCGGGCTCGATGCCGAGCAGTGCGGCTGCCCCGTGCAGGGAGTCCGCGGCGGGTCGTTCGACCACGTCGACCCGGAGCCCTCGGGCCCGTGCGTCGGCGTCGAACCTGGTGATGGCGTCGGTCGTCATGTGGAGAACGCTACCGGCGCGCACCGACGTGGGAGGATGGGAGACGTATGACGATCACTGACGCACCCGGGACGGCGACCCGTCCGGCGAAGCCCTTGCGCATCGGCCCCATCGAGGTCGACGTGCCGGTCGTGCTCGCGCCGATGGCGGGCATCACGAACATGGCCTACCGCCGGCTCTGCCGCGAGTACGGCGCCGGCTTGTACGTGTGCGAGATGATCACCTCGCGCGCGCTCGTCGAACGGACCCCCGTGTCGATGCAGCTCATCCAGCACCACGAGTCCGAGACCCCGCGGTCCATCCAGCTGTACGGCGTCGAGCCGAACACGGTGGCCGAGGCGGCGACGATCCTCGTGGGCGAGGACCGCGCCGACCACATCGACCTCAACTTCGGGTGCCCCGTGCCGAAGGTCACGCGCAAGGGCGGGGGAGCGGCCCTGCCCTGGAAGCTCGACCTCTTCGAGGAACTCGTCACGAAGACGGTCCGCGCCGCCGGGGACGTCCCCGTCACCGTGAAGATGCGCAAGGGCATCGACGGCGACCACCTCACGTACCTCGACGCCGCCCGCATCGCGCGGGACGCCGGCGTCGCGGCGGTCTCCCTGCACGCCCGCACCGCCAACGAGCACTACTCGGGCCACGCGGACTGGTCGGCGATCGCGACGCTGAAGGAGACCATCACCGACATCCCGGTGCTCGGCAACGGCGACATCTGGTCCGCTGCCGACGCACTCCGCATGGTCGACGAGACCGGGGCGGACGGCGTCGTCGTCGGGCGCGGGTGCCTCGGTCGGCCGTGGCTGTTCGGCGACCTCGCGGCGGCGTTCCGCGGCGAGGGGTTGCGCTACATGCCGTCCCTCGGCGAGGTGGCGGTGGCGTTCAAGCGGCACGCCGAACTGCTCGTCGAGTTCTTCGGCAGCGAGGAGCACGGCTGCCGCGACGTCCGGAAGCACGTCGCCTGGTACTTCAAGGGGTACCCGATCGGCGGAGACGTCCGGTCCGGGCTCGCGATGGCGTCCAGCCTGCAGGAGATCGACGACCTGCTCGGGCAGCTCGACCACGACGCTCCCTACCCCGGTGCCGACGCCGAAGGGCCCCGAGGTCGTGCGGGCCACCCGAAGCGCACCGCCCTGCCCGACCGCTGGCTCGAGTCGCGCGACGTCGACAGCGAGTTCCGCAAGGTCCTCGCCGCCGCCGAGCTGCACCACAGCGGCGGATGAGCGCCACGAGTTCGTACGGGCCGGCCGACGCCGAACGCTGGCTGCCCGAGACCCACGGCAACCGTCGGTCGGACTTCGCCCGTGACCGCGCCCGGCTCCTGCACTCGAGCGCGCTCCGACGGCTCGCCGCGAAGACCCAGGTGCTCAGTCCGACGACCGGGCTCGACTTCGCCCGGAACCGTCTGACGCACTCGCTCGAGGTCGCCCAGGTCGGCCGCGAGCTCGCCGACTCGCTCGGCCTCGACCCCGACGTCGTGGACACCGCCTGCCTCGCGCACGACATCGGGCACCCGCCGTTCGGCCACAACGGCGAGACCGCCGTGAACGCGTGGGCGGCGGGCATCGGCGGGTTCGAGGGGAACGCGCAGACGCTGCGGCTCCTCACCCGGCTCGAGCCGAAGGTGTACGGCGCCGAGCCCGAGGACCACCGTCCGTACGGGCTGAACCTCACGCGGGCATCGCTCGACGCCAGCTGCAAGTACCCGTGGCCGGCAGCCCAGGGCGTGTCCGAGGCGTCGTCCGGCCGCACCAAGTTCGGCTTCTACGACGACGACCACGACGCGTTCGAGTGGCTCCGGGCCGGTGCTCCCCGTCGGCAGCGCTGCATCGAGGCGCAGGTCATGGACCTGTCGGACGACATCGCGTACTCGGTGCACGACTTCGAGGACGCCGTCGTCGCTGGCTTCATCGACGTCGCTGCACTGGGCGACCGCGTCGGCGAGAACGACATCGTGTCGGCGATGCACGCCTGGGTCGGCTCGGACCTCAGCCGCGACGAGCTGCTCGAGGCGTTCGACCGGCTCCGCGCGCTGCCGCTGTGGATGACCTCCTACGACGGGTCGCGACGAGACCTGGCGCGGCTGAAGAACCTCACCTCGCAGCTGATCGGTCGGTTCGCGCGGACGGCGACCGCGGCGACGCGGGAGTCCTACGCCTCGGGCTCCCTCGTGCGCTTCGCGGCGTCGGTCGTGACCCCGCCCGAGATCATCGGCGAGATCGCCGTGCTGAAGGGCATCGTCGCGGCGTTCGTCATGACGCAGGGCGATCGACAGCCCGTGTACGAGGACCAGCGGCGGATCCTGACCGAGCTCCTCGACGCCCTCGCGGCGAGCGGCAGCGCCGACCTCGAGCCGGGCTTCGCGGCGGACTGGCGTGCTGCGTCCGACGACGCCGGGCGGTTGCGGGCCGTGGTCGACCAGGTGGCGAGCCTGACCGACCAGGGTGCGCTGGCGTGGCACAAGCGGCTCGTGGTGGGAGACCGCGAGACGGTGCACATCCCGGTCTGACGGTCGCGCGCGCGGCCACGTGCGCCGCGCCCTGGATGCGACCCGCGGCGGGGTGGCGCCGGGCGGGGCGGGGCCGAGCCGCGCCTCCTGGCCGTTGTCCACAGGTCTCGTGACGGTCGGCCGACGTCGGTCGCACGAACTAGGATCGAGGGGTGGCTGGGAGGATCGCGCGGAACGACATCGACGAGGTCCGCTCGCGTGTCAACATCGCCGACGTCGTCGGCGACTACGTGACCCTGAAGTCCGCCGGGGTGGGGTCGTTGAAGGGCCTCTGCCCCTTCCACGACGAACGCTCCCCGTCGTTCCACGTCCGTCCCCAGGTCGGGCGGTACCACTGCTTCGGCTGCGGCGAGGACGGTGACGTCTTCGACTTCGTCATCAAGCAGGACCACACGACCTTCCAGGAAGCCGTCGAGCGGATGGCCGCGAAGATCGGCTTCACGCTCCACTACGAAGAGGGCGACGGCCCCCGCACCGACTACAACGCCCGTGCGCGGCTCATCGCCGCGAACGAGGCGGCGCAGCAGTTCTACACCGCGCAGCTCACGACGGCGGCGGCAGAGCCGGCTCGGCAGTTCCTCGGTGAGCGCGGGTTCGACCCCGCGGCGGCACAGCACTTCGGCGTCGGCTTCGCCCCGAAGTCGTACGACGCGCTGCGGGACCACCTGCGCGGTCGCGGGTTCACGCTCGAGGAGATCGTCTCCGCCGGACTCGTCAGCCAGGGCGACCGGTCGCCGTACGACCGGTTCCGCGGGCGCCTCATGTGGCCGATCCGCGACGTCACCGGGGCGACGATCGGCTTCGGTGCGCGGCGGCTGCTCGAGGACGACAAGGGCCCCAAGTACCTCAACACGCCCGAGACCCCGATCTACCACAAGAGCCAGGTGCTCTACGGGCTCGACCTCGCCCGGCGGGACATCTCGAAGCAGAAGCAGGTCGTGATCGTCGAGGGGTACACGGACGTCATGGCGTGCCACCTCGCCGGCATCACCACCGCGGTCGCCACCTGTGGCACGTCGTTCGGCGTCGACCACATCAAGGTGCTCCGGCCGATGCTCGGCGACTCGGCCAGCCGCGACCTCTCGCAGCTCGGCAACATCGTCTTCACGTTCGACCCGGACGAGGCCGGGCAGCGCGCTGCCTCGCGGGCGTTCGCGGAAGAGAGCCGCTTCGCCTCGCAGACCTACGTCGCGGTGGCGCCGGGTGGGCTCGACCCGTGCGACCTCCGGCTGGCGCGGGGTGACGCCGCGGTCACGCGCCTCATCGAGACGAAGCGCCCGATGTTCGAGTTCATCATCCGTCGCCGGCTCGCGGCGCACGACATCGAGACGGCCGAGGGGCGCGTCGCCGGCCTCCGCGACGCCGCACCGGTCGTCGCGGGCATCCGCGACCGGACGCTCGCGACGGCGTACACGCGCGAGACCGCCAAGTGGCTCGGCCTCGACATCCCCGAGGTGCGTCGCGCGGTCGAGAACGCCCGACAGCGCGCGGGCGCGTCGACGACCGACCACCGCTCAGGAGGCGCGGCTCCAGCCACGCACGCCGGCTCCGGTGGCGAGGCGGCCGCCGTTCCGGACGAGCCCGTGGCCGGGCTCCGACTCCTGCCGAGCGACCCGATCACCCGCATGGAGCGCGACGCCGTGATGGCGATGGTGCAGCAGCCCGGGCACGTCGGGGCGCCGCTCCTCGGGTTGGCGGCGGCCGCGACCTTCTCGGCGCCGATGCTGTCCGTCGTCCGGGACGCCGTCGTGGCGAACGTCGACGCGATCGGGGCGGGGGACTGGCTCGAACGGTTGCTGCAGGACGTGCCGGGACCGTTCCGTGGCCTCGTGCAGGAGCTCGCGCTCGCACCGATCCCGGCCCGCACCGACGAGGACCTGGCCATCTACGCGCGGAGCATCGTCGTCGCGCTGGTGGAGCGGGACCTGCTCGCCCGGAAGGCATCGCTGCTCGGGCAGTTGCAGCGGGCGGACCCGAACGAGCAGGCCGATCGGCGGGCGGAGATCCAGCGGCAGCTCGTGGACATCGACGCGCAGCGGATGCGGTTGCGCGCGGACGCCGAGGCGGCGGCGAACTCGTAGGCGGGCCGCGGCGCCCACCTGGCTGCCGTGCGGTCGTTCGCCCTCGGTCGCCCGCACGGGGTCGCTCGCCGGGGTCGCTCGCGCGGGGTCGTTCGCCCCGGGGTCGTTCGCCGGGGTCGCTCGCCGAGGTCCCACGACACGCCGCGTGCGTGTCGCCGAGGTCGCACGAACGGCCGGTCGGTAGCGCTCGGAGCGGCACTTCGTGCGACCTCGGCGCTCCCGAACCCCGCAACGCCCCGCGTTGCAGCGCGCAACAATCCTGCGCGACGCGCCGCCCGGAGACGCACGGATGATGCAGCACGCGACGCGACCGTGCATTACAGCGGTGTAAACAAATCTCCCTCGGTTCGTGGAGTTCCGTGACAGGGTGATAGCAATGAGCGTTCCTGGCCGGGCACACAGTCGATCCACCTCCGGCCCAGGACCCTTGCATTCATCACCAAGAGAGGCATCGGACATGGCATCCGTGACCAAGTGGGGCAAGCGCGGCATCGCGCTCGGCGCCGGAGTGGCAGCGACGGCGCTGGTGCTCAGCGGCTGCGCGAGCAGCAGCGTGAGCGACACCGCCCTGAACGGCATCAGCATCGGGACGACCGACAAGATCACGTCGCTCGACCCGGCGGGCTCGTACGACAACGGCTCGTTCGCCGTGCAGAACCAGGTCTTCCCGTTCCTGATGAACACGCCGGTGGGCAGCCCCGACGTCAAGCCGGACATCGCGACCAAGGGCGAGTTCACGAACGACACCACGTACACGGTGACGCTCAAGAAGGGCCTGAAGTTCGCGAACGGGAACGACCTCACGTCGAGCGACGTGAAGTTCTCGTTCGAGCGCGAGCTGAAGATCAACAACGAGAACGGGCCGCAGTCCCTGCTCGCCAACCTCAAGAGCATCGACACGCCGGACGACACGACGGTCGTGTTCCACCTCGACCACGCTGACCAGACCTGGCCGCAGGTGCTCTCCAGCCCCGCCGGCCCGATCGTCGACGAGCAGGTCTTCTCGGCCGACAAGCTCACGCCGGCTGCGGACATCGTCAAGGGCAAGGCGTTCGCCGGGCAGTACTCGATCAGCTCCTACAAGGAGAACGACACGATCCAGTACAAGGCGAACAAGAACTACGACGGCCTCCTGGGCAAGCCGAAGACCGACGAGGTCACGGCGAGCTACTACACCAAGGAGACCGACCTCAAGCTCGCCGTGCAGCAGGGCGACGTCGACGTCGCCTACCGCTCGCTGACGCCGACCGACATCGCCGACCTCCGCAAGGACGACAAGGTGAAGGTCACTGACGGCCCCGGCGGTGAGATCCGCTACCTGGTCTTCAACTTCAACACGCAGCCGTTCGGCGCGAAGCAGTCGGACGCCGACGAGACGAAGGCCCTGGCCGTGCGCCAGGCCGTGGCGGACGTCGTCGACCGCGAGAAGCTCGCCAAGGACGTCTACAACGACACCTACTCGCCGCTTTACTCGATGGTGCCGGACGGCCTCACGGGTGCCGCGAAGCCCTTCGAGGAGCTCTACGGCGACGGCGACGGCGGCGCGGACGTCGACAAGGCGAAGGAGACCCTGTCGAAGGCGGGCGTCACCGGCAAGGTGCAGCTCGACATCCAGTACGCACCGGACCACTACGGTTCGACGTCGGACGACGAGTACGCCGAGCTCAAGACCCAGCTCGAGAACTCCGGTCTGTTCACCGTGAACATCCAGTCGACGGTCTACACGACCTACGCCCAGGAGCGCACGAAGGACGCCTACCCGGTGTACCAGCTCGGCTGGTTCCCGGACTTCTCGGACGCCGACAACTACCTGTCGCCGTTCTTCACGAAGGACAACTTCGTGCAGAACCACTACGACGACCCGACGATCCAGCAGCTCATCTCCGAGGAGCAGCAGGAGTCCGACAAGGACAAGCGCGCCGACCTCATCGAGCAGGCGCAGGAGCGTGAGGCGACGCAGATCTCGACGCTGCCGCTGCTGCAGGGCAAGTCGGTCGCCGTCGCGGCCAAGGACGTCAAGGGCCTGACCCTCGACTCCTCGTACAAGTTCCGGTACGCGACCCTCTCCAAGTAAGCCCGGTTCCGGTCCACGGGGGCGTTCCCACGAGGAGCGCCCCCGTGACCGCGTCCCCAACGGCACCGAAAGGCACCCGTCCCCGTGACCCTCAGCACCCCAGAGGCGAGCTCGGAACTGGCCACCGACCCCACCAAGCCCGAGGCACAGCGCAGTGCCAGGAGCAGCGGCGGCGGACTCGGCCGGTACGTCCTCGTCCGGTTCCTCCTCATCTTCCCGACCGTCTTCATCCTGGTGACGCTCGTGTTCTTCCTGATGCGCGTCATCGGGAACCCGATCACCGCATCGGTCGGCGGCCGACTCACGCCGTCCCAGCTGCAGGAACGCCTGCACGCCGCGGGCTACGACCGCCCGGTCTTCGTCCAGTACATCGAGTACCTCGGCAACATCGTCCGCGGCGACTTCGGTACGACGGCCACCGACAACCGGCCGATCACCGAGATCATCGTCACGTACGGCGGCGCGACCGCCGAGCTCGTCTTCTACGCGCTCATCGTCGCGCTGCTGCTCGGCATCCCGCTCGGCATGCTCGCCGCGTACATGCGCGACAAGTGGCCGGACGTCCTGTTCCGCGCGCTCGCGATCCTCACCTACGCGACGCCGGTGTTCTTCGGCGGCCTGCTGCTCAAGCTCGTCTTCTCGGTGTGGCTCGGCTGGCTCCCGCTCGGTGACCGCGCGTCCACGCGGGTGTCGCTCGTCCTCGACAACATCCAGGGCGCGACGGGCATCTACCTCATCGACGCCCTGCGCACCGGCAACGCCCAGATCATCGGGGACGTGCTGGCGCACGCCGTCCTGCCGGCACTGACCCTGGGGCTCCTCACCGCCGGCATCTTCCTGCGCCTGGTGCGCGCGAACATGATCGGGACGCTCGGTTCCGAGTACGTCGACGCGGCCCGCTCGCGCGGCGTTCGGGAGGCGCGGCTCGTCCGGACGCACGCGTTCCGTCCCGCCCTCGTGCCGATCATCACGGTGATGGGACTCCAGATCGCCATGCTCCTGGGGGGTTCCGTCCTCACCGAGACCACCTTCGGGTGGCGCGGGCTCGGCTTCGAGCTCAACCAGTACCTGTCGGCCCGCGACTTCGTCGCGGTCCAGGGCATCGTCGCGATGCTCGCGGTGATCGTCGCGGTGACGAACTTCATCGTGGACGTCGTCGCGGCCCTCATCGACCCGAGAGTGAGGTTCTAGAGATGGCTGACACCTCCCTCGTCGACCGCCACGAGCCGCTCTGGAAGCGGCTCCCCGTCGTGCTGCAGCTCCGTCGGAGCACGGGCTGGCAGCGCGCCATGCTCATCACCGGCGTGGTCATCTGCGCGCTGTACCTCCTCGTCGCGATCGCCGCACCGCTCATCGCCCCGTACGGCTTCGGCCAGCTGCAGGGCGCCGACGGGCAGAGCTTCCCGCGCACCGGTGCACCGAGCGCCACGCACATCTGGGGCACGACCGTCGGCGGCTTCGACGTCTTCAGCCGCGTCGTCTACGGCGCCCGGACCGCGGTGCTCGTGGTCATCGTGGCCGTCGTCGTCTCGATCATCATCGGCGTGCTGCTCGGCATGGTCTCCGGCTACATCGGCGGCTGGCTCGACCGGATCCTCGTCGTGGTGGCGGACGCGATCTACGCGTTCCCCTCGCTGCTCCTCGCCATCGTGGTGTCGATCGTCATCTCCGGCGGCAACTCGAGCTACGCGGGCGGCATCATCGCCGCGGCGATCTCGATCACGGTCGTGTACGTCCCGCAGTACTTCCGGGTCGTCCGCGCCGAGGCCGTGCGGCTCAAGAACGAGGCGTTCGTCGAGTCCGCGCGGGTGATGGGCACGAACCCGTGGCGCATCATGACCCGGCACGTCCTCCGGAACTCCACGCGCTCCCTCCCGCTGATCCTCACGCTGAACGCGAGCGACGCGATCCTGACGCTCGCGGGCCTCGGGTTCCTGGGCTTCGGCATCGGCCCGACCAGCGGCGCGGAGTGGGGCTACGACCTCAGCCGCGCGCTGTCCGACGTCGCGAGCGGCGTCTGGTGGACCGGCGTCTTCCCGGGGGTCGCGATCGTGGTGCTCGTCCTCGGCGTGACGTTCATCGGTGAGAGCCTCAACGACATCTCCGACCCGCGCCTGCGTGCGCGACGCCGGCTGAAGCAGCTGGTGTCCCGCAAGCAGACGGCCAGCACGGAAGGGGCGACCGCATGACGGACGCGACCAACCAGTCCCGCGCCTCCACGCGCCTCCAGGCCGGCGACACCACGACGGAACCGGTCGTCGTCGTCGATGACCTGACCGTCACCTTCGCGACCGACGGTGGTGCCGTCGACGCGGTCAAGGGCGTCAGCATCGACGTCCGCCCCGGCGAGGTCCTCGCCCTCGTCGGCGAGTCCGGCTCGGGCAAGTCCGTCACGGCGCGGAGCATCCTGCGCCTCATGCCGGAGACGGCGACGCTCGGCGGTGCGGTGTTCCTCGACGGCACGGACGTCGTGACGGTCGGTGCGCAGAAGCTCCGGAGCCTGCGCGGCACCGCCGGCGCGATGGTGTTCCAGGAGCCCTCCACGGCGCTGAACCCGGTCTTCACGGTCGGGTGGCAGATCGCCGAGGGGCTCCGGGCCCACGGCGGCGTCTCCGCGAAGGAGGCCCGCGCGAAGGCGATCGACTACCTCCGCCGCGTCGGCATCCCCGATCCCGAGACCCGGGTCGACCACTACCCGCACCAGTTCTCCGGCGGTCAGAAGCAGCGCGTCGTCATCGCGAGCGCGCTCGCCCTCGAACCGTCGGTGATCATCGCCGACGAGCCGACCACCGCCCTGGACGTGACGGTCCAGGCGGAGATCCTCGACCTGCTCCGCCGGTGCCGCGACGAGTTCGGCGCGGCGATCGTCATCATCACGCACAACATGGGCGTCGTCGCCGACCTGGCCGACCGCGTCGCCGTGATGTACCAGGGCGAGGTCGTCGAAGAGGCCCCGGTCGCCGAGCTGTTCGCGGCGCCGCAGGCCGACTACACGAAGCGCCTGCTCGCCGCCGTGCCCCGGCTCGAGGCCTCCACCGGGGTCGCCCGCCGTGCGGCGATCAGTGACGACGTCGAGCCGCTCGTCCGCGCACGCGGGCTCGAGATCGAGTACCCGGGCCGGCTCGGGTCGCACGCGTTCAAGGCGGTCAAGGGCGTCGACCTCGACATCCGTCCCGGCGAGGTCCTCGGCCTCGTGGGGGAGTCCGGCTCCGGCAAGACGACCATCGGCCGCGCGATCGCCGGCCTGACGAAGATCACCGGCGGGTCGCTCGAGGTACTCGGCACCGAGATGCTCGGGTACCGCGAACGCGACTTCAAGCGGCACCGTAAGGACATCGGGTTCGTCTTCCAGGACCCGGCGACCTCGTTCAACCCGCTGCTCACGATCTCGGAGTGCGTCGCCGAACCGCTCGTCGTGCACGGCGAGGTGTCGAGCCCGCGTGCCGCCCGGAAGCGTGTCGGCGAACTGCTCGAGGCCGTGCAGCTCCCGGCGGCCTACGGCGACCGGTACCCGCACGAGCTGTCCGGCGGTCAGCGGCAGCGCGCGTCGCTCGCACGGTCGCTCGCGCTCCGGCCGAAGCTCCTCATCGCCGACGAGCCGACGAGTGCGCTCGACGTGTCCGTCCAGGCGCGCGTGCTCGAGCTGTTCCTCGAGCTGCAGCAGGACCTCGGGTTCGCGTCGCTGTTCATCAGCCACGACCTCGCCGTGGTCGGCGCGCTCTCCGACCGGATCGCCGTGCTCTACCGCGGCGACCTGGTCGAGACGGGTACCACGGCCGAGGTCCTCGGCTCGCCGCAGCACCCGTACACGCAGCGTCTCCTGGCGTCACTCCCGGTGCCGGATCCGGCGGAACAGGCGGAGCGACGGCGTACGCTTGTGGAACTGGAGAACGCCGGGTCCTGACCCGACGCGACCATCCCCGGAGGCGCGGCTGACGTCGACGACGCACGCCGCGCCTCCTGGACGGTCACCTCCACCGCAACACGCACGACGGTCGGTGCAGCCCGGTCCGTCGCGAACCGCCGCCAGGGGGCGGCGTGGAAGGGGACCCATGATCGCGGTCAACGGACCGGCGGTCGTCGCGGACGACGTGTCGATCGAGTACCGGAGCGGACGGGGGACGGATGCGATCCGGGCCGTCGACGGCGTGAGCCTCACGGTCCGTCAGGGGGAGATCCTGGCCGTGCTCGGCGAGTCCGGGTCCGGCAAGTCGACGTTCGCCGCGGCGATCGCCGGCCAGCTCGGCACCACCGGCGAGGGCGACGGCGCCCACCGTCGGCACATCGTCGGGGGCGAACTCACGGTGCTCGGGCAGAAGACGCGCGGGCTCCGACCGACGTCCCGCAAGCTCGAGCGGCTCAGCGGCCGCATCGGCTACCTGCCGCAGGACGGCGCGGACCGGCTCAGCCCGGACCTCACCGTCGGCGAGGCGATCGCGGAACCGATCTACGCCCGTGACCGCCGGTTCGACCGGAAGGAGGCCGGCCTCATCGTCGCCCGCCTGGTCGACGCCGTGCACCTGCCGCTCGGGGTGATGCGACTCAACACGTGGGAGCTCTCGAGCGGGCAGCGGCAGCGCGTCGCGCTCGCGAAGGCGCTCGTGCTCGAGCCCCAGCTGCTCGTCGCCGACGAACCCGCCCGCGGCGTCGACGTGCTCGTGCGGCAGTCGGTGCTCGAGGCGCTGGCGACCCTGCAGCGGAACCGGCAGTTCTCGGCGGTCGTGGTGTCGAGCGACCTGCGCGAGGCCCGAGCACTGGCCGACCGGGTGGCGATCATGGCCGAGAGCCGGCTCGTCGGCCTCGGCACCTTCGACGAGGTCCTCGACAACCCCGTCGACCCCTACGTCAAGACGCTCGCGTCGACGGCGGCCCGTCCGGTGAAGCGTCGGCAGCCGGCGTCGGCCGCACCCCGTCGGTCCTCGGCGCCGCGTCGGCCGGTCGCCGCCGGCACCGGCCCGCGCGCGGAGCGGCAGGAGAACGCATGAGCGCGGATGCGTCGTCGGGGGTGCGCGGGCACCGGGCCGTGGTGACCGACGCGGGTGCCGAGCTGCCGGTCGCCCCGCCGACCGCCGGCCCGATCGCGATCCTGCCCGCCGGGGACGGCACCGCCCTCCACGAGGACGCCGTCGCCGCAGCCGGTGGGACCATCGCTCCGCTCGGGGCGGACACCGCCGGACTCGTGTGGCTCGACCCTCGCGATCCCGCGGGACTCGCCGACGCGCTCGACGGCGCACCGTCCATCGGCTGGGTCCAGCTACCGTTCGCCGGCGTCGACGCCTTCGCCTCGCTGATCGCCGAGCACGGCGACCGGGTGCTGTTCACCTCGGCCAAGGGCGCGTACGCCGAGCCCGTCGCCGAGCACGCCCTCGCACTGACGCTCGGGACGCTGCGGGTGCTGCAGAAGCGTGCCCGTGCGCGGTCGTGGGCGACCGAGCCCGAGGGTGTCTCGCTCTACGGCCGGAACGTGGTCGTCATCGGCGCGGGTGGCATCGCGCTGGAGTACATCCGCCTGCTCGCGCCGTTCGAGGTCTCGGTCACCGTGGTGCGCCGGTCGTCCTCGCCGGTGCCCGGGGCGGACCGGACCGTCACGACCGACCAGCTCGACGACGTCCTGCCCGATGCCGACGTGGTCATGATCGCCGCGGCGATGACCTCGGGGACCGCGAAGCTGTTCGGGCCCGCGCAGTTCGCGATCATGAAGCCGTCGGCACGGCTCGTGAACATCGCCCGCGGGGGACTGGTCGACACCTCCGCGCTCGTGGACGCCCTGCGCAGCGGTGCGATCGCGGCGGCCGGACTCGACGTCACCGACCCGGAGCCGTTGCCGGACGGTCACCCGCTCTGGGACGAGCCGGGCGCGATCATCACGCCGCACCAGGCCGACACGCCGGAGATGGTGGCGCCGCTGCTGGCCGAGCGCGTGCGGGTGAACACCGTGGCGTTCCTCGGCGGGGTCGGCGAGGGCTTCGTCGGCGTGGTGGATCCGGTCGCGGGGTACTGAGCGCGGCACGCCCGGGATGCGTGGCGGATGCGCGGGGTCGCTCCCGGGTGCTGCTATGCTGTTACCCGTTGTTCGCACGACATTCGCCAGCGGACAGTGATCCTCGATAGCTCAATTGGCAGAGCAGCCGGCTGTTAACCGGCAGGTTGTTGGTTCGAGTCCAACTCGGGGAGCGAACGGCCCCCACCTTCGGGTGGGGGCCTTTTGCGTGGCGTCAGAGCTCGCAGCGGACGCATGGCCGGAAGCTGTTAGCGTTCACAGGTGATCACCGTGCGCCGAGCCCTCGCCGCGGGCGTCGTCGCGGCCGCGGCGATCGGCCTCGTGGGGTGCACGGCCGGCGCGGAGTCCGAGCCGGGCGACTCGCTCGACACCACCGCCACCTCGGGCGTCGCGGTGTCCGGCACGGCGCCGATCGTCTTCGCGTTCGTCTGCGACGTGGGGACGTCGGACCGCTCCGAGACGTACACGACCTACTCCGCCGTGTGGGACGACGAGCGCACCGACTGCCGGGCGCAGCGGATCACCGGCACCGAGATGTCGACGCAGCAGCGCTCCGCGGTCGACGCCGCCGAGGGGGACGCCACGCTCGAGGAACTCGCGACCACCTGCGCGGTGCGGGGGACCGGGCCGTGGGCGGCCTCCGTCGACTCGTCGGCCGAGGCGCACGTCGCGGCCGGTCTGCTCGAGTACTGCCCGGGGCATCCGGAGACCGAGCACCTGCGGGACGCGATCGCTGCCTGGCGGGGGTGAGCCGCGCCTCCTGGGCCCTGCTGATCAGCGTGGGGCCGACGCGGTCGGCCGTCGACCGGGCCCGAGCCGACGCGGTCCGCCGCCGTCAGCCCTCGGGGTGGTCGCGCCCCGGCAGCCAGGACTTGCCCGGCCCGCCCCAGCTGTTCTTCCTGATGGCCTTCGCGACCTGCTTGCCGTACGGGTGCACGAGCCGGTCCGCGTAGAGGTACCCGTCGAGGTGGTCGTACTCGTGCTGGAAGATGCGGGCGAGCCAGCCGTGGGCCTCGACCTCGAACGGCGTGCCGTGCTCGTCGACGGCACGGAGCAGCGCGCCCTCGGAGCGGCGGAGCGGGAACCGTTCGCCCGGGACCGAGAGGCAGCCCTCGGACTCCTCGTCCTCGTCGAGCTCCTCCACAGCCTCGGGAACGGCGGGGGTCGTCCACAGAACAGGGTTCACCGCGACGCCGCGGTGCAGGACCTCGTCATCATCGGTCCATGAGTACACGAACAGCCGCTTGCCGACGCCGACCTGCGGGCCGGCCAGTCCGACCCCGGGTGCGAGGTCCATCGTCTCGAACATGTCGGCGACCAGCGATCGCAGGTCGTCGTCGAAGTCGGTGACCTCGGCTGCACGCTCGTGCAGGACGGGTTCGCCGGTGATGCGGATCGGGAGAACGGCCATTCACCCAGGTTATCCGGCGGGGAACGGTAGCCTCGACGCGTGACGACGGACCTCCAGCTGCCCGACGCGGTGAACCTCACGCCGTTCCAGGCGCTCATGATCCCCGTCGCGCTCATCGGGGCCGTGTTCCTCTCACTGGGGGCGCAGTTCCAGAGCCGCGGGGTGCAGCGGGTGGAAGCGCGGCTCGGTCGGCAGTCGAAGGGCCTCAGCGTCCGACACGTCGTCGGGCTGGTCTCGAGCGGCTACTGGGTGCTCGGCACGCTCATGCTCGGCATCGCCGTGGTCCTACAGCTGGTGAGCATCACGTACGCGCCGCTCATCGTCGTGCAGCCGCTCGGCGCCGTGGCCCTCGTGATCACGACCTGGTTCTCGTCGCGGTCCTCCGGGGTGCCGCTCGGCCGTCGGGCACGGCGAGCGGTCTGGACGTGCATCATCGGCGTCGGCATCTTCGTCGGCATCGCGGCCTTCGTCGGGCACGAGAGCGCGATCACGAGCCGACAGCTCGTCACCGTGCTCGTGATCCTGGCGGTCGTGCTGGTGCTCGTGCTCGTGTCGTTCCGCCTCGTCGCGAAGCACAAGAACGCGCTGTACTACATCGTCGGCGCCGGTGTCCTCTACGGGTTCGTCGCGACCCTGGCCAAGGTCGTGCTCAACCGGTTCGTGAACGGCACGTTCGACTGGCTGACGGTGCTCGCGATCGTCGGGGTGGTCGTCGCCGCCTCACTGGGCGGGTACTTCGTGCAGAACGCGTACTCGAGCGGGTCGGCCGACCTCGTGATCGCGGGGCTGACGGTCATCGACCCGATCGTCGCCGTCGGCATCGGGGTGATCGTCCTCGGCGAGGCCGCCGGCGCCCCGGTCTTCGCCGTCTTCGGCTTCGTCGTCGCCGCCGCGATCGCGATCACCGGGGTGTTCCTCCTCGCCAAGCACCACCCGCAGACCCGCTCCTGAGCCGTCGTCCCGTGGGGTGACGGCGTCCACCGCGAGGCGGACGCGCAGCCCGAGCGGCGTGCGGTAGCGTCGTCGAACGACCAGCAATCGCCCACGAGAGGACGACGCCAGCCGTGTCAGACGACGCCACCACCGCCACCGCCGGACCGACGGGTGCGACGGGCGGTCGACGACCGCTGCGCGTCCTCATCGCAGCGGACACCTTCGCACCCGACGTCAACGGAGCCGCGACCTTCGCCGAGCAGCTCGCCGTCGGCCTCGCCGAACGCGGGCACGAGGTCCAGATCGTCGCCCCGGCGGCGAGCCGCCACTACGGCACCTTCGACGAGGAGCTCCACGGCGTGACCCTCGTCGTGCACCGCCTGAAGTCCTACAAGTGGCCGCTGCACGCGTGGCTGCGCTTCGTGTGGCCCTGGAGCGTGAAGAAGTGGACTGCCCCGATCCTCGACGCGTTCCAGCCCGACGTCCTGCACATCCAGTCGCACGTCGTCGTCGGCCGGGGCATGGTGCCCGAGGCGCACGCGCGCGGCATCCGGGTGATCGCCACGAACCACTTCATGCCCGAGAACCTCCTCGAGTACACGCCGTTCGGCAAGCGCACGGTGCCGATCGCGGTGAAGATCGCCTGGAACGACGCCGCCAAGACCTACCGGCTCGCCGACGCGATCACGACCCCGACGAACCTCGCCGCCGACTACCTGCGCCGGGCCATCGCCGGGCAGCGGGTCTTGGCGATCTCGTGCGGGATCGACGCCACGCGGTACGTCGCACGCGAGGGGCGGCCTGCCAACAACGACATCGTATTCGTCGGTCGGGTCGCACCCGAGAAGAACCTCGACGTCCTCGTGAAGGCCCTCGCACTGCTGCCGTCCGAGCTCGGAGCCACGCTGACGATCGTCGGCGACGGCGAGATGATCCCCAAGCTCCGGCAGCAGGCGAAGGAGCTCGGGCTCGAGGACCGCGTCCGGTTCCTCGGCTTCGTCTCGGACGAGGTCAAGCAGCAGGCGCTCACCAACTCGACCGTGTTCGCGATGCCCTCCACCGCCGAGCTGCAGAGCATCGCCTCGCTCGAGGGCATGGCCTCCGGCCTCCCCGTCGTCGCGGCGGACTCGATGGCGCTCCCGCACCTCATCGACGGCAACGGCTACCTCTTCACCCCCGGTGACGAGCACGACCTCGCGGCGAAGCTCACGGCGGTGCTGACCGCGTCGGACGAGGACTACGTCACGATGCGCGACCGCAGCCTGGCGATGATCGAGGCACACGACATCAACCGCACGCTCTCGACGTTCGAGTCGCTGTATCGTGGGGAACCGGTGGCCTGACGGTCCCCGGCACGGGGCGGTAGCCAAGCTGGTCAAGGCAGTCGGCTCATAACCGAACGATTCGCGGGTTCAAGTCCCGCCCGCCCTACATGTCAAAAGCCGACGCGGGTTCGAGCAACAGCAAGCGACCGCACCCGCCCCGCGTGCACCTCCCGAGGAAGCGCGACACGCAGCAGCAACAGGACGACCACAGCCCGACGCCCAACGTGACGTTCGAGGTGACCCGTGGTGGCACCGGCGTGCGCGTGAACGCCTTCCGGATCGGCTTCATGGGTGCGCTCGGCGTGCTCGTCGCCGTCGTCGCGGGGGCGATCGTCAACGAGCTCTCCACCGTGCTCGTCTACGTCGGCGTCGCGCTGTTCCTGGCGCTCGGCATCGACCCGCTGGTGTCCTTCCTCGAACGGTTCGTTCCGCGCTGGGTGGCCATCACCGTCGTGGTCGTCGGGGTCCTCGCCGCGTTCGCCGGGGTGGTGTTCGCGGTCGTGCCGATCCTCGTCCAGCAGGCGACGAACCTCATCCAGAACTTCCCCGACATCGTGCAGGACATCTCGAGGCAGGAGTGGGTGCAGAACCTCTCCGACCAGCTGTCGGGGTCGTTCGACATCGACCACGCGCTGCAGTCCGTGCAGTCCTTCGTCGAGAACCCCGGCAACCTGCTGAGCCTCGGCGGCGGGATCCTCGCGGTCGGCAGCGGGATCCTGACCGGTCTCACGGGCGCCGTCATCGTCATCATCCTGATGCTCTACTTCCTCGCGTCGATGCGCGGCATGAAGTCGATGACCTACCGCTTCGTCCCGGCGTCCCGTCGCGAGAACTTCATCGACGTCAGCGAGCAGATCACCCAGGCGGTCGGTCGCTACGTCGTCGGGCAGATCTCCCAGGCGCTCATCAACGGCATCCTCAGCCTGGTGTTCCTGCTCATCATCGGTGCTCCGCTGCCCGTGCTGCTGGCGTCGTTCGCCTTCCTCGGGTCGCTGATCCCACTCGTGGGCACGCTCGCGTCGGCCATCGTCATCTCGCTGCTGTGCTTGTTCGCTTCGCCCGCGACGGCCCTCGCCGCCGCGATCTACTACCTCGTGTACATGCAGGTCGAGGCGTACGTGATCTCGCCGCGGATCATGTCGCGTGCCGTGCAGGTCCCCGGCGCCCTCGTCGTCATCGCAGCGGTCGCGGGCGGGACCATCGGCGGGGTGCTCGGCGCACTCGTGGCCCTGCCGGTCGCCGCGTCGGTGATCATCATCGTCCAGAAGGTCATCTACCCCCGCCAAGAGCAAGCGTGACCGCCTTCGACGAGCACCGCGCCGACCGCGACCGCTGGGCGACCAGCGCTCGGGGTCCGCTCGCGCTCGTGAACGCCCAGCGTGTCGACCACGCCCAGCCCGTGTGGCCGGTCGCGGGGCAGTGGGCACCGGCACCCGGCGGCCTGACGGTCACCGCCGACGCGGCTGACGGGGTGGTCGTCGACGGCGACCCGGTGGACGGCACCGTGCTCGTCGCCGGCGACGAGGCGGTCGTCCCGTCGGTCGTCGCCTTCCCGGACGGCCTCGCCGGCACCGTCTCCCGCGGCACGCTGCGCGTGTGGGACCCGGCGTCCGACGCGATCGCCCGCTTCGCCCACATCGCCCGGTTCGACCACTCCGCCGCGTGGGTCACGTCCGGCAGGTACACGCCGGGGGTCCCGGGAGGCGCGGCGAGCGTCGTCGACGCAGCCGGCGATCCCCTCGAGGTCGCCGGACACGTCGAGACCACCCTGGGCGGATCGGCCGTCCGGTTGGTGGCGGTCCGCTCCGCGGCCTTCCGAGGCGCCGCACGGCTGCAGCTCATCGTGCAGGACGCCACGAGCGCCCTGCCCGAGGACGATCCCGGCAGCACCTACTCGATGGGCCGGTTCCTGTACCTCGACGACCCCGGTGTCGCTGCCGACGTCGAGCTGGACTGGAACCTCCTCGTCCTGCCGCCGTGCGCGTTCTCGTACCAGTTCGCCTGCCCGATCCCGCCCGCCGAGAACCGGATCCCGGTGCCGGTCACCGCGGGGGAGCGGCACCCGCTCGACGCATCGGGGCACGTCTTCCACTGACTCTGTCGCGGTGCCTGGTGTTCCCAGCGCGCAGCCTGCATAATGGGCGTGTCCGGAAGGACATCACAATCGGATATCGATGGTTCCGAAACGAGAACCTCCAGTTCAGGTCGATGGGGAAGTCGCACCTGACGAATCGGAGGAATCGTGAACGGAACGATTACCGGGGTGCTCTACGTGCACTCCTCACCACGCGCGCTCTGCCCGCACGTCGAATGGGCGGCAGGTCGCGCCATGAGTCGCGCCGTGAACTTCTCGTGGCTCGACCAGCCCGCACAGGACGGCGCCCGTCGGACCGAGTTCACCTGGACCGGTTCCGTCGGTACGGGCGCGGCGATCGCCTCGGCCCTGCGCGGCTGGGAGCACCTCCGGTACGAGGTCACCGAGGAACCCACCTCCGAGTCGGACGGCGGCCGCTGGATGCACACGCCCGACCTCGGGGTGTTCTACGCGCAGACCGACGTCACCGGCAACATGGTCGTCCCCGAGGACCGCGTCCGCTACGCGATGGAGGTGGCGGGGAGCAACGCCCTCGAACTCCACCGCGAGCTCCGACTCGCCCTGGGTCAGGCGTGGGACGACGAACTCGAACCGTTCCGACACGCCGCCGAGGGCAACCCGGTCGTCTGGCTGCACCGCGTCGGCTGAGTCGCGCCCGATCCTCCGTCACGAACGCCGCCCCTCGGAGGGGGGTTCGTGCGTCCGCGGCCGCCCGCCCGCCCGCCCGCCCGCCCGCCCGCCCGCGCCGAGTCTCGCCTCGGCGGACAGTTTCGCGCTTCCGGAGCCGCGAAACCGTCCGCGGGGCCGAGTGTCGGCGCACCGACGCGGCCACACGCCACGGGCCGCGGCCGCGGGGAGTGCGCCGCGCCCAGACCGACCAGGGACGGACGGAGGCCCGCCCCGACGACGCGGGACGGGCCTCCAGGACCGACGGACGGACCCGACGGACCGACGGACCGGACTCAGACGCTCCGGAACGCGACCACGGCGTTGTGCCCACCGAACCCGAACGAGTTGCTCACCGCGAGCAGATCGCCCTGCGGGAGCTCGCGCGGCGCCGTGGCGACGTCCATCACGATCTCCGGGTCCTGCTGGGTGAGGTTGATCGTCGGCGGCGCGACGCGGTTGTGCAGCGCGAGGGCCGTGAACGCGGCCTCGATCGCACCGGCACCACCGAGGAGGTGCCCCGTCGACGCCTTCGTGGCGGACACCACGACGTTGTCGAGGTGGTCGCCGAACACGCGGCGCATGGCGTGGTACTCGGCGACGTCGCCCACCGGGGTCGAGGTGGCGTGCGCGTTGACGTGCACGACGTCCTCGCGCGCAGCACCGGCGTGCTCGAGCGCCTGCAGGACGGCACGGGCGGCAGCACTGCCCTCGGGGTCCGGCGCGGTGATGTGGAACGCGTCCGAGGTGATGCCGGCGCCGGCGACCTCGGCGTAGATCGTCGCCCCGCGGGCCTCGGCGTGCTCCTTGGTCTCGAGGATGAGCGCCGCGGCGCCGTCCGCGAGCACGAAGCCGTCGCGCGTGACGTCGTACGGACGCGATGCGGTCTGGGGGGAGTCGTTGCGGCGGGAGAGCGCCTGCATCGACGCGAACGCCGCGAGGGGCAGCGGGTGCAGGGCTGCCTCGGCGCCGCCGGTGATGACGATGTCGGCCTCGCCGGTGGCGACGTGGCGGTAGGCCTCGGCGAGGGACTCGGTCGAGGACGCGCACGCCGAGAGGTAGGTGCGGGCGCCGCCGCGGGCGCCGAACTCCATCTCGATGGCGGCGGCCGGGCCGTTCGCCATGAGCATCGGGACCGTCATCGGCAGGACGCGACGGGGACCCTTCTCGCGCAGGGTGTCCCACGCGTCGAGCAGGGTGTTGACGCCGCCGATGCCGGTGGCCCAGTCGACGATGAGGCGCTCGGGGACGACGGTCTCGGCGTCGATGCCGGCGTCGGCCCAGGCCTCGCGCGCGGCGACGAGCGACAGCTGCGACGAGGGGTCGAGGCGCTTCGACTCGGGGCGGGTCAGCTGGTCGGTGAGGAACCGGCGCGCCTGGCCGGCGAACTCGACGGGGAGCTCGAGCTCGGCGTAGCGCGGGTCCTCGATGCGGGTGATGCCGGACGTGCCGGCGAGCAGCGCGTCCCACGTGTCCGGGGCGGTCGCGGCGAGGGGCGTGATCGCACCGATCCCGGTGACGACGACGGTCTTGTTGGTCATGGAACGACGTGTTCTTTCGTGAGGACGTCCGACCGCTCGTGGCGGTGCCGGACGGAGCCGGGGCGGCCCGACGAACGCCGGACCGGGGCGGCCCGACGAACGCCGGACCGGGGCGGCCCGACGAACGCCGGACCTGTGTGGACCGACGAGTGTCGGTCCGGTGGACGAGATGAGCGCCGCGGCCCGCGGTCGGTCCGCCGGGGCCGCGGCGCTCAGGAAGCTCGCGTCAGGCCTGGGCCTTGACGATGTAGTCGACGGCGTCGCCGACGGTCTTGAGGTTCTTGACCTCTTCGTCGGGGATCTTGACGTCGAACTTCTCTTCGGCGTTGACGACGATGGTCATCATCGAGATCGAGTCGATGTCGAGGTCGTCGGTGAACGACTTGTCGGCCGCGACGGTGTCGGTCGCGATGCCGGTCTCGTCGTTGATCAGCTCGGCCAGGCCGGCGAGGACTTCTTCGTTGGACAGGGCCATGGGGATTCTCCTTGAGGGGGTGTCGTTTGACCGTGGACCAGCCTAGGGCACGCAGCGGTCGCGTGCCCGGAGGCTCGTCGGAGGGTGGCCGCGCGGGTGCGTGGCCGGGATGGGCTAGGGGAGGACGACGACCTGGGCGCCGAAGACGAGGCCGGCGCCGAAGCCGATCTGCAGGGCGAGGCCGCCGGAGAGCTCGGGGTTCTCCTCGAGCAGGCGGTGCGTGGCGAGCGGGATGCTCGCGGCCGAGGTGTTGCCGGTGGTGGTGATGTCGCGCGCGATCACGACGGACTCGGGCAGGCCGAGCTGCTTCGCGAACTCGTCGATGATGCGGATGTTCGCCTGGTGCGGCACGAACGCGGCGAGGTCGGACGGCTGGATGCCGGCGGACTCGAGCGCCTCACGGGCGACCTTGACCATCTCCCAGACGGCCCAGCGGAACACGGTCTGACCGGCCTGCCGTATCGTCGGCCGCGCGGCCCCCGCTTCCCACTCGTTGTAGGTCGAGGTCATGCCGATCGCGTCCCACTTCGACCCGTCGGAACCCCAGATCGTCGGGGCGATCCCGGGGAAGTCGCTCGGGCCGACGATCGCCGCTCCGGCACCGTCGCCGAGCAGGAACGAGATCGAGCGGTCGGTCGGGTCGACGATGTCGCTGAGCTTCTCGGCACCGACGACCAGCACGTGGTCGGCGATGCCGGACTTCACGAACGAGTCCGCCTGGGCGATGCCGTACGCGTACCCGGCGCACGCGGCGCTGATGTCGTAGGCCGCGGCGGGCGCCGCACCGATGCGCTCGGCGAGCAGGGACGCCATCGACGGCGTGGCGACGGTGTGGGTCACGGTGCTCACGAGCACGACGCCGATCTGGTCCGGCGTCAGGCCCGCCTTGGCGATCGCGTCGAGCGCGGCGGCCTCGGCGAGGTCGACCGCTTCGACGTCCTTGCCGGCGCGCATGCGGGTGATGATCCCGGTGCGCTGGCGGATCCACTCGTCGGAGGAGTCGATCGGCCCGACGAGGTCGTCGTTCGGCACGGCGTTCTCACCGCGGGCGGCGCCGAAGGCCAGGATGCGGGTGAACTCGTGGCCGCGACGCTGCTGCAGCAGCGGACGGGAGGCGCGGGTCGGCTCCGTCCCCTCGGTCGCGGTGGTCGGGATGGGGGCGTCGGTCATGCGGTTGCGTCTGCTTCCTGGCCCGCGCTCTGCAGCAGGTCGATCGCTGCGGGCAGGTCGTCGGGGGTCTTGATCGCGACGGTCGGCGTCCCGCGCAGACCGCGCTTCGCCAGGCCGACGAGGGCACCGGCGGGTGCGAGTTCGATGATGCCCGTGACACCGGCGGCCGCGAAGGACTCCATCACGGCGTCCCAGTGCACGGGGCTCTGGATCTGCTGGACCATGAGGTCGACGAAGCGACGACCGTCGTCGACACGGGAACCGTCGGCGTTCGTCCAGATCGGCAGCGACGGGTCCTGCACGGTCGCGGCGGCGGCGACCGGGGCGACACGCTCGACGGCGGACGCCATGTACCGGGTGTGGAACGCACCGGCCACGGCGAGGGGGATCACGCGGGCCTTCGCGGGCGGGTCGGCGGCGAGGGCGGCGATCGCGTCGGCGGGACCGGCGACGACGGTCTGACCGCCGCCGTTGTGGTTCGCGGGGACGAGGCCGTTCGCCTCGAGCGCGGCGGCGACGGCGTCGGCGTCCCCACCGAGGACGGCGGCCATCGACGTGGGCTCGAGCGCGGCGGCGTCCGCCATCGCCCGGCCGCGTTCGGCGACGAGGGCGACGGCGTCGGTCGGCTCGAGGATCCCGGCGACCCCGGCGGCGGTGAACTCGCCGACCGAGTGGCCGGCGACCCCGCCCACGAGGGCACGGCGGCCGTCGGCGAGCAGGGCGTCGGCCGTGATGAGACCGGCGGCGACGATGAGCGGCTGCGCGAGCGCCGTGTCCTTGATGGTCTCGGCGTCGGACTCGGTGCCGTGGGCGGCGAGGTCGACGCCGATGGCCTCGGACCACGCCCCCACGCGGTCACGGACGGTGGCGTCCTCGAGCCAGGGGGCGAGGAAGCCGGGGGTCTGGGAGCCCTGTCCGGGCGCGACGACGACGATCACCGGACAATCCTGCCCGTCGGCCCGCGCCGCACCCGTGTGGGCTTCCCACAGCGATGACCGCTCGACATTGTGCATTTCCTAGCGACGATGCGGCATAGGACGTGGCTCACCGGCGGTGCGGGATGCGACGCCGCCCGGCGGTCGACTCGGACATGGCGCCGAGGATGAGCGCCGACTGCACGATGAGGGCGTCCCGCGCGTGCGTGGCGTCCCACCCGATGATGTCCGCCACGCGGCGGAGCCGGTAGCGCACCGTGTTCGGGTGCACGAACAGCTCGCGCGCCGTGGCTTCGAGCGACCGGCCGGTGTCGAGGTAGCACCAGAGTGTCTGCAGGAGCTCCGTCGACTGGTCCTTGAGCGGCACGTAGATGCGCTGCACGAGAGCGGACCGGGCGAGCGGGTCGCCGGCGAGGGCGCGTTCCGGGAGCAGGTCGTCGGCCAGGGCCGGACGAGGAGCACCGCGCCAGGCCCGCGCGACCGCGAAGCCGGCGAGGGCGCCCTTCGCGCTGGTGGACGCGTCGACGACGCCGGGCACCTCGTTGCCGAGGACGAGGTGTCCCTCGCCGAACGAGGGTTCGAGCGCCTGGGCGATGGCGGTGAAGGACACCGGCTCCTCGCCCTCGGGGACGTCGTCGCGCGGCGTGGCACGGCCGATCACCACGACGAGGCGGGAGCCCTGCACGCCGATGAGCACGTCGGCGTCCATGTGCCGCGCGGTTCGACGGATCTGGTCGACCTCGAGCTGCTTCGGCGCGTTGCCGACCAGGACCGCGACCTCGCCGTGACCGTGCCAGCCGAGGGCCGCGATGCGCGACGGGAGTTCGTCGTCGTACTCGCCCGACAGGATGGAGTCGACCACGAGGGCCTCGAGCCGGGCGTCCCACAGCCCACGGGCCTCGGCCGCGCGGGCGTAGACGTCGGCGGCCGCGAAGGCGATGTCCCGCGAGTACTTGAGGATCGCCTCCTGCAGCATCTCGTCGTCCTTGGCGCGTTCCTCGACCACGGTGACGACCACGCGGATGAGCTGGAGCGTCTGCTGCAGGCTCACCGAGCGCAGGAGTTCCCGCGGCGCGGAGCCGAAGACGTCCGCCGCGGCGATCCACGGGGTCGACGCGGTGCCCTCGAGCCAGCTGATGAACGAGGTGATGCCCGCCTGGGCCACGAGCCCCACGGCGGAGCGTCGGCCCGGAGGCATCTCGCTGTACCAGGGGAGGGTGTCCTCGAGCCGCTTGATGGTGGCGGTGGAGAGTTCCCCGGACACCTGACGGAGCCAGGAGAGCGCCCGCTCGCGCGCGCTCTCCTGGCTCTCGGGGTCCGGTCGGACCGACGTCACTCGCTGATCAGCTCTCGCCGCCCGCGCTGCCCGTGGTGCCGGCGGTCACGTCGTGGAGGCGGTACTTGTCGATCGCCTGCTGGACGAGCGCGCCGTCGACCTTGCCCTGCTTCGCGAGCTGCTGCAGCGTCCGCACGACGACCGAGGGGCCGTCGATGTGGAAGAAGCGGCGCGCTGCCGGACGGGTGTCCGAGAAGCCGAAGCCGTCGGCGCCGAGGGTGGCGTAGTCGGTCGGGACGAACGGGCGGATCTGCTCCTGCACGGCGTGCATGAAGTCGCTCACCGCGACGACCGGGCCCTCGGTGCCGAGCAGTCGCTCGGTCACGTACGGGGTCCGCGGCGCCTCGTTCGGGTTGAGGAAGGCGTGCTGCTCCGCGTCGAGACCGTCGCGGTACAGCTCGCCCCAGCTCGTGACGCTCCAGACGTCGGCCGACACGCCCCAGTCCTCGGCGAGGAGTTGCTGCGCCTCGAGGATCCACGGGACGGCGACACCCGATGCGAGCAGCTGGGCCTTCGGGCCGTCGTGCTCGCTGCGGTTGAGCAGGTACATGCCCTTGACGATGCCGTCGACGTCGATGCCCTCGGGTTCGGCCGGCTGGACGATCGGCTCGTTGTAGACCGTCAGGTAGTACATGACGTTCGGGTCGGCGTGCTTGGCGCTGCCGTCCTCGTTCGTGCCGTACATCCGGTCGAGGCCGGCCTGGACGATGTGCCCGATCTCGTACCCGTACGCGGGGTCGTAGGACACCACGGCCGGGTTCGTCGTCGCGAGGAGCAGGGAGTGGCCGTCGGCGTGCTGCAGGCCCTCGCCCGTGAGCGTCGTGCGACCGGCGGTGGCGCCGATCATGAAGCCACGGGTCATCTGGTCGCCGGCGGCCCAGATGGCGTCGCCGGTGCGCTGGAACCCGAACATCGAGTAGAAGACGTAGACCGGGATGAGCGGCTCGCCCTGCGTCGAGTACGAGGTGCCGACCGCGGTGAACGCCGCGAGGGCGCCCGCCTCGTTGATGCCGACGTGGATGATCTGTCCCTGCGGGCTCTCCTTGTAGGCGAGGAGGAGCTCACGGTCGACCGACGTGTAGTGCTGGCCGTTCGGGTTGTAGATCTTCGCCGTCGGGAAGTACGCGTCCATGCCGAACGTGCGTGCCTCGTCGGGGATGATCGGCACCACGCGGTCGCCGAAGTCGGGGGAGCGGAGCAGGTCCTTCAGCAGTCGGGCGAACGCCATGGTGGTGGCGATCTCCTGCTTGCCGGAGCCCTTCTTGACGACCTGGTACTTCGAGTCCTCGGGGAGGGTGATCGACGTGTACTTGGTGCGACGCTCCGGCACGTACCCGCCGAGCTCACGCCGGCGCTCGTGCATGTACTGGATCGCCTCGTCGTCGTTCCCGGGGTGGTAGTACGGCGGCGTGTAGGGGTTCTCCTCGAGCTGTGCGTCCGTGATCGGGATGCGCATCTCGTCGCGGAACTGCTTGAGGTTGTCGAGCGTGAGCTTCTTCATCTGGTGCGTCGCGTTGCGCCCCTCGAAGCTCGGGCCGAGGCCGTAGCCCTTGACCGTCTTCGCGAGGATGACGGTCGGCTGGCCCTTGTGCTCGGTCGCGGCCTTGAACGCGGCGTAGACCTTGCGGTAGTCGTGCCCACCGCGCTTGAGGTTCCAGATCTGGTCGTCCGTGTAGTCCTTGACCAGCTCGAGCGCCTTCGGGTCGCGCCCGAAGAAGTTCTCGCGGACGTACGCGCCGTTCTCGGCCTTGTACGTCTGGTAGTCGCCGTCCGGCGTCTGGTTCATCAGGTTGAGGAGCGCGCCCTCGGTGTCGCGGGCGAGCAGGTCGTCCCACTCGCGGCCCCAGACGACCTTGATGACGTTCCAGCCCGCACCGCGGAAGAACGCCTCGAGCTCCTGGATGATCTTGCCGTTGCCGCGGACCGGACCGTCGAGACGCTGCAGGTTGCAGTTGATCACGAAGTTCAGGTTGTCGAGGCCGTCGTTCGCGGCGACCTGGAGCTGTCCGCGCGACTCGACCTCGTCCATCTCGCCGTCGCCGAGGAACGCCCAGACCTGCTGGTCGGAGGCGTCCTTGATGCCGCGGTTGGAGAGGTACTTCGCCTGCTGCGCCTGGTAGATCGCGTTGATCGGGCCGATGCCCATCGACACGGTCGGGAACTGCCAGAAGTGCGGCATGAGGCGCGGGTGCGGGTAGGACGAGAGTCCGCCGCCGGCGTGGGACTTCTCCTGCCGGAAGCCGTCGAGCTGGTCCTCGCCGAGGCGCCCTTCCATGTAGGCGCGGGCGTACATGCCGGGGGACGCGTGCCCCTGGAAGAACACCTGGTCGCCGCCGGACGGGTGGTCCTGCGCGCGGAAGAAGTGGTTGTAGCCGACCTCGTACATGGCGGCGCTCGACGCGTAGGTCGAGATGTGGCCGCCGACCGCGATCCCGGGGCGCTGCGCGCGGTGCACGGTGATCGCGGCGTTCCACCGGATCCACCGGCGGTAGCGGCGCTCGAGCTCCTCGTCGCCCGGGAACTCGGGCTCGTTCTCCGGCGCGATGGTGTTCACGTAGTCCGTGGTCGGGACCATCGGCACACCGAGGTGCAGTTCCTTGGACCGCTTGAGCAGGCTCAGCATGATCTCGCGGCCACGCTGGTGGCCGTGGGTCTGCACCAGCCCGTCGAGGGACTCACGCCATTCGGCGGTCTCCTCCGGGTCCTGGTCGCTGCTGCCGTGGCTGTACGGGTCCTGGTCGTTCACCGTCACCCTTGACCTCGTTCGTTCTCGTGGTGGTGGACATGGCGGGCCACCGGTTGGTCGGGTCACGACCGGATGGGGCCCCGACCACTCTAGGCCCCCGCACCGACCCAGAGGCTGATGGTGACGTGTGGGTGGACAGGTGCTTGCATTCGGGTGACGTCGGCGTACGATTGCCGATCGTGCACACGCGACCCGTGCGTGCGCGAGGACACCGGGCACACCCCACGCCCGAGGAAGAAGCAACGCACTGATGGCACTGGAGATCGGCTCGCTCGCGCCGGACTTCGAACTCCCGAACCAGTTCGGGGAGCACGTCCGCCTCAGCGACTTCCGTGGCGTCCGCCCGGTCGCGCTGGTCTTCTTCCCGCTCGCGTTCTCGTCGACCTGCACCAACGAGCTCTGCGCCCTCCAGGACAACATCGCGATGTTCCAGGACCAGCGCGTCGAACTCGTCGGCATCTCGGTCGACTCGAAGGCGACGCTCCGGTCGTTCGCCGAGTCGAACGGCTACGACTTCGAGCTCCTCGCGGACTTCTGGCCGCACGGCGCCGTCTCGAAGGAGTACGGCGTCTTCCTCGAGCACAAGGGCTTCGCCACCCGCGCGACCTTCGTCATCGACGTGCAGGGTCGCATCAAGGCCTCGATCATCTCCGAGCCGGGCGTCGCCCGTGACGTGACGGAGTACAAGGCCGCCCTCGACCGTCTGGCAGCCTGCGCCGCACCAGTCCCCGTCGGCTAGCGTTCCGAACACCTCCTGAGGCGACGCGCGACGCGTCGCGGACTGGAGGCACGGTGCACGCCGTCGACGACCGCCCACCCCCGCGGGTGGTCACCGCCGAGCCGTACGCGCCGTTCCCGGTCACCGCCGACGCCGACCGGTGGGGCCTGCAGCGCACCGTCGTCCCGACCGACGTCGGCCCGGTCGTCGTGCACCACCGACCCGGCCCCGCCGCGCTGCTCCTGCTGCACGGGGTCGCCGGGTCGTGGACCACGTGGACCCCGCTCCTGTCGGCGGCGGACGGCATCGACGACCGCGGCCTCGTGCTCGTCGACCTGGCGGGCTGGGGCGCGTCACCCGCACCGGTCGAGCCGCTCGGGGTCGACCGGGCGGCGTCGGTGCTGACCACGGTGCTCGACGCCCTCGCGGTCCCGGACGTCGACGTCGTCGGCCACTCGATGGGTGCCTTCGTCGGCATGCACCTGGCCGTCGTGGCACCCGGACGCGTGCGCTCCGTCGCGCTCGTCTCCGGCACGACCGTGGCGACCGCCGGAGCGTCCCGGCACCCCGTGCGCGGGCTCCTGACGCTCCCCGCGTTCACGCTGCTGCGGGCAGGCCTCGCGATCACCGGGGAGACGGCACGGCCGCTCCTGCGCGGACTCCGGACGATCGGCCTCCTGCCCGTCCTCGCCGCTCCCGTCTTCTCGCACGTACGCCGGCTCGACCCGAGCGTGCTCGAGGCGTTCGTCGACGAGCTCCGTCCGGCCGGCTTCACCGGAGCCGCTCGTGCCGCGGCCGCCTACGACCTGGACCGCTGGCGCGGCGTGACGTGCCCGGTCACGGCGATCGCCGGGCGGGACGATGTGTTCGCCCGAGTGTCCGACCTCGCGGCGCTCCGAGGCCTCCTGCCCGACGTCCGGACGGTGCTGCTCGACGACTGCGGGCACTTCGCCCACGTCGAGCACCCGACCGCGGTGGCGCGCACGCTCGACCTCGTCCGGTCCGCACGTCCGTCGTAGGCTCCGGGGGTGCACCCGCCCATCGACCCCCACGACCACGGCTGGCTCGACCGCCCCGACGGCGCCTGGATCCACTGGGAGGTGTCCGGCAACCCGACCGGCCGCCCGGCGCTGTACCTGCACGGCGGCCCGGGGTCCGGTCTCGGCGCCGGGGGCTACCGGCAGCGGTTCGACCCCGAGGTGTACCGGATCATCGGGCTCGACCAGCGCGGGTGCGGGCGGAGCACCCCGTGGGCGATCGACGACCTCGGGTTGCTCGACCGCAACACGACGGCGGCCCTGATCGAGGACGTCGAGGCGCTGCGGCGACACCTCGGCGTCGAGCGCTGGCTGCTGCACGGTGTCTCGTGGGGCAGCACCCTCGCGCTCGCCTACGCCCTCGAGCACCCCGAGCGCGTCACCGAGGTCGTGCTCGTCGCGGTGACCACCGGTTCCCGTCGCGAGGTCGACTGGATCACCGAGGGGGTCGGGGCGGTGTTCCCGGAGGCCTGGTCACGGTTCACCGCCGACGTCCCTGCGGGGGTGCGGCCGGTCGAGCACCACGCCCGCCTGCTCCGGTCGCGAGACCCCGCCGTCCGGGACGCCGCAGCCGACAGCTGGGACACTTGGGAGTCGACCCACGTCTCGCTCGACCCGGCGTGGCGTCCGGGGCAGCTGCATGCCGATCCCCGGGACCGGCGCAACTTCGCCACCCTGGTCACCCACTACTGGGCGAACGACTGCTTCCTCGGTCCGGACGAGGTCCTCCGTCGCGCCGGCGAGCTCGCCGGGATCCCCGGCGTGCTCGTGCACGGGCGACGGGACGTCAGCGGGCCGGTCATCACGCCGTGGATGCTGCACCGGGCGTGGCCGGGCAGCCGCCTCGAGGTCGTCGAGGACGAGGGACACGGCGGGCCCACCGAGGTCGCGATCGCGCAGCGCGCCATCGACGGGTTCGCTCGCCGGTCAGGCGTGCACGGGGAACGTCGCCGCGACGCGTGACCGCACCTCGGTGAGCACGGCCTGCCGCATCAGCGGGGAGAACAGCGAGTGGTCGCCGTCCGGCACCCGCACGAGTTCCACCTTGCCGGTCCGGCCCCGGGTGCCCCACCGCCGGAGGGCACGCGGACCACCGAGCCGCTCGAACAGCTCGACGTCCACGGGCGACGCGATGAGCACGACGTCGGTGCCGTGCTCGACGAGCGGACGGACGTGTCCGACGACCCCACCGACCCGGTCGCGACGGGCGACCCGGTCGCGTACCCACTCGGGTACGACGGCGTTCCACCAGCGACGGAGCACGAGACGCAGCGGCGACGGTTCGTCGATCGCGCGGAGGGCATCGGCGTACGCGCCCACCGCGGCCGGCTGGCGGCGGTAGTCGTTCGGGCTGATCTCGAGGACCATGCGCGGTGCGGCTTCCGCAGAGCGCCCCGCGAGCCACGCGCCGGCGCACATGCCCACGAGCACGAGCCGTCGGGAGTCCACGGCGAGGGCGTCGACCACCGCCTGCTGGTCGTCGATCCACTCCTGCGCGAACATCGCGGACCGCTCGTCCTCGTGGACCGCGGAGCTCTCACCAGTGCCGCTGCGGTCGACCCGGACCACCCGGGCACCGTCGCGGGCGAGGGTCCGTGCGAGGGCGACCTGGTAGTCGGACGCGCCGACGTGGTGCTCGGCGGCGCCGTTGTGCAGCACGACGACCGGGGCGTCCTCGTGCTGGCCGGAGGTGACGGTCTCGATGGCGAAGAGCCGTTCCGGGCCCATCCGGACGATGCGCTCCGACGTGCGGGCGTCCACGTCGAGGACCTCGTCGAGTGCCGGCGGCAGGACCGGCAGGGCCACCGTCGGCGCCCACGCGTCCGTCCACGCCACGACGGTGTCGACGGCGGAGCCCGGGATCCGGGCGACCATGCTCGTTCCGTCGAGGAGCTCGGCGCTCCCGGTGACCTCGGTCGTCGTCACGTCGCCGAGCGCTGCGGGGGCGCTGCTGCCCGGGCGCACGAGGGCGATGGTCGGGCCGGTGCGCGCCCGGTAGGTGAGCGCACCGAGTGCTGCAGCTTCGGTGGGGTCGACGTCGATGCCGACGAGGCTCTCGACGCCGTCGACCACGCGGTCGGCGCCGATCGTGATCGTCGCCAGTGCTCGCTGCTTCCGGAGCCAGGCGCGGCCGGAGGCGGGCGCGTCCCAGAGGACCAGGCCGTCCGTGTCGGACGCGGCGGCGGCGGCGATCGGCGCGGCGGAGGCCAGACCGACGTACGTGACCCGCTCGACCCCGGCACCACGCAGCACCGCTGCGGCGCGACGGGCCGACCGGACCTGCGCGTCGGGATCGCCGTCGGGTGCGGAGTCACCACGTCCGGACGGGTCGTAGCGCACCGAGGCCACGCCACGCGCCTCCAGTCGGTCCGCCAGCAGGCGGAGGGTCCGGTACGCGATGACGCCCTCCTGCCCGAGCGGCGGACAGATCACGACGCCGGCGCGCGCCGCGACGGGGAGCTGCACGGCGACGCGGAGGGCCGGGCGACCCGTCCAGCCGTGGTGGGTGCTCACAGGGCCAGGGCCGCGCGGACCGGAGCCGGCCACGCGTCGGGGTCGGTGCCGTGTGCGGCGAAGAGGGCGATCGTGATGCGCTCCAGGCCGAAGGCGACGCAGGCACTGTGCGCGACCTCGCCGTCGGCGGTGCGGATGCCGAACGAGGTGCCGAAGTGGTCCTCGTGCAGGTTCGCCGAGCCGATCGCGGTCGCCGGGTGCTCCGGGCCGTAGACGGGCGTGACGAACTCGAACTTGAGCGCCTGCTCGACCTGGTTCCGGGCGAGCATCTGCCCGACCCGTCCGAAGAACGGGTCGTTCGCGGGGACGACGTCGATCTCGAGGCCGAACGACTCGAGCAGCGCGCGCATGACCGGGATGCGGTCGTCGCGGTGGTGCTGGGCCGAGCCGGGCGTGCCGATGTGCACGAACTCGTGCATGTGGAACGCCTGCAGCCGCATCGGGTCGAGCGAGGGCTCGCGCCGGAACGAGTCGCCGACGATGTCGAAGGTGCGGCCGTCCTGCGGGACGCGGTCCCCGACGAGCCCGTAGACCGGGTGGCAGACCGCCGGGGTCAGCATCAGGTCGGCCGGCTCGAGGAAGCCCTCCCACCGCTCCCCGCGCTCGCGGGCGGCGAGCAGGGCACGGTGCGTGCGGTCGTCACCGGTGAAGCCGGAGATCGACGCGGCGAGGTCCGGGAAGGACGCGATGTAGTCGGTGCGCTCGAACGCCGCGAGCGGCTCCACGGGCGGGAAGCGCAGGACCTCGGCGTCGAGGTCCCGCTGGCTGGCCACGGCCGCGGTGTCGACCGCCGTGTACACGCGCTCGAACACTCCGGTGCGGCCGTAGAGCCCCGGCGACCCGAGGTCGATGAGCACGCCGTCGGCGAGCAGCCGTGCACGCAGCGCGGCGCGGGCGGCGTCGAGGTCGGACGCGGGCGCGGACTGCGTCGTGGTCGTCGGTTCGGTGATGGTCACAGGATGGCTCCGGTCATGAGTGCCAGTGCGGCGTCGTTCTGCAGGAGGCGGTCGTTGCTCACCATCACGGCGGCACCGTGCGCGTCTCGGAGGTGCCGGGCGATGCTGAGGTCCCCGGTGGCGGCGAACCCGGCGATGCCGACGATCCGCAGCGCCTGGGTGACGAGGTCGGTGACCCGCTCGGAGGAGCCGATCTTCAGCGCGTTCGCAGCCAGCGCGTACGCCGTCGACTCGAGCACCTCGGGGTCGTCGGCCACCTGGTCGAACCGGGCCGCGGCGTGCCGGACGGCGTCGGCCATGGTCTGCAGGTCGACCAGGAGCTCGGCGAGCCGGAGGGCTCCAGGAGGGGTCTGGCCGACGGCGGCACGCGCCTGCTTGCGGACGGCTCGACGGGCACGGTCCGCAGCGTCCGCCGCGATGCCGAGCCACACCGACGCCCAGAGCACGTGCGACACGGGGAGGACGGTGCGGGCGGAGATCGTCGCGTAGTCGTCGCGGAGGACGCGGTCCTCGTGGGTCTCGGTGTCGAGCAGCCAGCCGTTGCTGCACGTGCCGCGGAGCCCGAGCGTGTCCCAGGTCGAGGTCTGCGTGAGCGTGGTCTCCGCCGGCAGCGCGATGACGAGCCGTTGGTCGGACGCCGGCGCGTCGAGGTCGCGCCGGGCGGTGACGAGGATCGCGTCGGCCTCGGTCGCGTACGAGATGACCGGGGCGTCCTTGCGGAGCCGGATGCGTCCGGCCTGGTCGGGCTCGATCGCGCAGGTGCTCCGACGGGCGTCGCCGCCGATGCCGCGCTCGGTGGTGGACGACGCGACGAGGGCGCCGTCCCGCACGGCCTCGATCATCGCGGTGACGCCGAGGGCCACGCCGCCGTGCCGCCAGAGCGCCATGGCCTGGCCGTGGTGCATCGCGAACACCATGGCCGTCGCGGCGCACGCACGTCCGAGTTCGGTCGCGATGACGGAGAGCTCGGCGAGGGTCGCCCCCTCACCGCCGTGCTCCACCGGGACCGCCGCGGCGAGCAGACCGTGCTCCTTCATCGCGGCGATCGCCTCGCGCGGGGGACGGGCGTCACGGTCGACCTCGTCGGCGTACCGGGCGGCGATGTCGACCACGAGGGCGGTGCGCTCGGCGAACCGGTCGACGGCGGAGACGGTCGTCCCGGCGCTCGCCGGACGCTCCTCGGTGATCACGCCGCCGTCTCCGCTGCCGTGGCGATGGACTCGATGGTGGCGAAGGTCGACCGGTGCAGCGCGGCGTCGGGGAACTCCACGTCGAGTTCGTTCTCGACCGCGAGCATCACGTTCACGGTGGCGTGCGAGGTCAGCCCGAGGGCGTAGAGGTCGGCGATCGACGCCACGTCCATGGCGTCGACGACGAGCCGCCCGTGGTCGGCGAGGGCTCGCCGGACGGCCAGTTCGGTCGTCGGGGCGACGAGTGCGACGGCGGTCGCTGCGGAGGTCGGGTCCTGGTGCATGCTGGCAACGATATGGAGGACGGCGGCCCGGAAAGCCGCCGTGCGGGTGCGTGAAACCGCACGCGCCGCGCCGGACCTGAGTGCCCTGACAGGGAGCGACTCAGGGGGCTGCGTCAGCGCTCGGAGAGGGCGACGGCGGTGGCGATCGCCAGTCCCCGTTCGTGGGACAACGAGACCGCGATCGACGTGCAGCCGATCGCCTCAGCGAGCTCCGCCGCACGACCGGTCAGCTCGACGACGGGGGCGCCGACGGCGTCGAGCACGACGGCGACGTCGGTCAGCGGGACGGCGTCCGAACGCTCCGGCCGGAGCAGTTTCAGCACGGCCTCCTTGCCGGCGAAGCGGGCGGCGAGGCGCTCCGGGTCGTCACCGGCGTCGGCGCGCTCCTGCGGGGTGAAGACCCGGGCGAGGTAGCGCTCGCCGTGCGCGGTGATCCCGGCGATCACGTCCTCGACCGCGGCGAGGTCGGTGCCGGTCCGGATCGTGGCCATGGGCCGAGCGTACGCGGGCTCGGGGAGCACTGCATTCCCCGGACGGCATGGGCGTCACCGGGCGTTCGTATGATCGACCGCAGAGACCACCGAGGGGGAACCGATGGCATCACCGTGGACGGGCATCATCGAGGACGCGCGGCACTACCCGTCGCCGCACAACTCGCAACCGATCGTCGTGCGCGTCGAGGACGACCGCACCGCGACCGTGTTCTACGACCTGCGCCGGGGGTTGCCGGCCGAGTCGTTCGGCATCCCGTTCGGCCACGTCTGCGCCGGGGTGTTCCTGGCCGGGCTCGACGTGGTCGCCCGGGCGCACGGGTTCACCGTGCAGGAACGGCTGGACCACGCCGAGATGGACTTCGGGCGGCTGGACGCCGGCGCCGGTTCCGGCGCGGCCGACGACCACCTGCACCGACTGGGCACGGTCGCGTTGCGCCCGCGCGCCGCGACGGCGGACGACCGGGAGGCGCTGGCCCGCTTCCTCGCACGGCGCACCTCGCGCAGGCCCTACGACGCGACCCTGGTGGACGAGTCCGCGATCGAGGCCGCGTCCGCCATCGCGTCGGCGGCCGGCCACCGCTTCCGCACCACCTCGGACCGTGCCGTCGTCGACGAGATCGTCCGGGTCAACCAGGAGACCCTGTTCGACGACCTGCAGCACGACGCCGTGCACGACGAGATCCTGCACTGGCTGCGGTTCTCGAAGCGGCAGGCGGCGGAGTCGGGTGACGGGCTGTCGGCGGAGACGATGCTCATGCCCGGACCGGTGCTGCGGTTCGCGATGGAGCACCGCGGGCTCTGGGAGGCACCCGTCCTCGGCGGGGTCTTCAAGCGCGTGTACCTGTCGACGATGCGCGGTGTCCGGCAGCTCGGGTGGCTCGAGGGACCGTTCTCGTCGCCGGCGGACTACGTCGAGGCCGGTCGCACCTTCATGCGGATCTGGCTCGAGCTCACGGCACGGGGCGTCGCCCTGCACCCGTTCGGCACCGTGATCACGAACCCGCGGTCGCACGTCGCGTTCGTCGAGCGCGCCGGCGTCGACGAGTCCGACGGTCGGATGGCGTGGATGCTCTTCCGCTTCGGCCACAGCGCACCGCCACCGCTGGCGCACCGCCGACCCGCGGAGGCGATGACGATCGTGGGTGCCCGGTGAAGCGCGCGGCGGTGTTCTCGGTGGTCTGGGTCGTCGAGACGGTCGTGGCGCTGTTCATGCCGCGTGTCGGCACCCACAAGCTCCTGCTCACGCCGGGCATCGAGCCGCTCCGCTGGACCCTCGGACGCTGGCGTGCGTGGCGGACGGCCGAGCGGGCTGCGAAGCGGGTGCCCGCCTACGGGGCGTTCCTGGCGGAGGCGCGGCGTGCCTCCCGTCTGGACACACGCGGCGGCATCGCCGCAGCGATCTCGGGGCTACCCGAGATGGACAAGGAGTCGTACGTCAAGCGGTGGAGCATCCCCGAGCGCTGCATCGACGGTCGGCTGCCCCGGCGCGGGGTCGTCGTCGACGAGTCGAGCGGGTCCAGCGGCACACCGACCAGCTGGGTGCGCGGCCCCGACGAACGGCAGGCCACCCGGCAGCTGCTGCAGCTCGGGTTCTCGCGGACCGCGAAGGACCTGCCGAAGCAGCCGTTCGTGCTCAACGCGTTCTCCCTCGGCGCCTGGGCCACCGGCATGAACGTGACGGCGTCGCTCACTGAGTCGTCGATGATCAAGTCGATCGGGCCGGACCGCGACAAGATCGTGCAGACGATGCGCGAGTTCGGCACCGGCTTCACCTACATCATCTGCAGCTACCCGCCGTTCCTGAAGGCACTGTTCGAGGACGACCGGCTCGACTGGAGCGAGTACACGATCGTCGCGGCGTTCGGCGGCGAGGGCATCAGCGAGAACATGCGCGCCCACATCGAGCAGTACGCGCAGGCCGTGCTCGGGTCGTACGGGGCGAGCGACCTCGAGATCAACCTCGGGATCGAGACGCCGTTCAGCGTGCAGCTGCGTCGGGCGATCGCGGCGTCGCCGGAGCTCTCCGCCGCGCTGACGAAACAGGCCGAGTACGGCGTGCTGCCGATGGTGTTCCAGTTCAACCCGTTCGGGTACCTCATCGAGACGAACGAGCTCGGGGAGCTGGTCGTGACGATCGCCCGGTCCGAGAACATCAGCCCCCGCATCCGGTACAACATCCACGACCGCGGGCACGTGGTGCGGATGCGTTCGCTGCGTCGGACCCTGCGCGAGCACGGGTTCGACGAGCTCGCCGACGCCGCCGAGCTCGACCTGCCGCTGCTGTTCCACTACGGGCGGTCCGACCTGTCCGTCGACTACAACGGGGCGGTCGTCGCGCCGGACGTCGTACGCGACGTGGTCTACGGCGACCCGGCGCTGCTCGAGGCCGTCGAGAACCACCGGCTGATCAGCTACGAGGACGACCGGGGCGACCGGCAGCTGCACATCGCGTTCCAGCTCGCGTCCGGCGCATCGGGGTTCGACGCCGACGGTGCTCGAGGCGCGGTGGTCGCCGAACTGCGGCGGTTGAACAAGGACTTCTCGAACGCGATCCGGACGGCACCACCGGGCACGCTGCCGACCGTGGCGTTCTACCCGTACCGCACCGGACCCTTCCGCGAGGACGGCCGCAAGCTCAAGAACGAGTACGTGTGGCAGCTGCCGGCCGGCTCGGTGGACGAGTGGGACCTCGACCTGGCGTGGACCGCCCCGAAGGAGGCCTGACGTGCAGGGGGACCGTCGGGCGTGGCTGGAGCGGCTGCGGGACGGCCGGTTCGTCGACCCGGTGCCGCTCCGGGTGGCGAGCCTCGTCGCGGTGGCGGTCGGCACCGCAGCGTGCGTCGCGTTCAACACCGAACCGACGATCAGCGCGATCGCGGCCTCCGTCATCATCACGGGCGTGGTGGTGGTCGTGCCGAACCTGTGGTTCCCGTATGCCGACCGCGCGACGGCGCGACGGGTGCACGAGGTCGGTGGGCTGCCGATCCGGCTCTGGCTGCCGGTGCGGCGTTGGGCATCCGGACAGCGCGCCGTCGGGGTGCCGACGTCGCTGCCGGTGGTGTGGACGGTCGACGACGCGGGCCTGCACGGGTGGGCGCCCGAGGAACCGGAACCCGTGTCGACCGTGCGGTGGGTGGACGTGACGTCGATCGACGTGGGCGAGTACCGGCCTCCGTGGTACCCGACGTTCACGATGTCGTGCATCCGCCTCGAGACCGTCCACGGGCCGGTCCGACTGCGTGCGCGGTACGGCCTCGGGAGCGTCGGCGGCGGCTCCGACCGGCACGACCGCGAGCTGGTTCGCGCGCTCCGGGCTGTGCACCCTCCGGAGCCGCGACCGGTCCCGCGGGGGAGCGCGCTCGGGCTACCGGGCGACTGAGGGCGCGGCGCGGCGTCGCCTGACGCGGCGTCGCCGGGCGCGGCGCGGGTCAGCGGTACTGCGGCGGCCAGTCGAAGGGCGGCGGCAGGTGCGGGACCTCGCCGATCGTCGTGACGTCGAGCACGACCTCGCGGCGGTTCGTCAGCGCGATGGAGCGCGGGTCGCCGATGAACCTGCGGCCGTCGACCCACACCGTCAGCTCCCCTCGGAGGCCGCCGACGTGCGCGGGGCCGAGCGAGACGCCCCACTCGTCGAAGAACTGCCCGAGCGTGAAGGTCTGCCGGGTGGGGGACTCGACGTGCAGGATGCCCGAGGTGTCGTGCGTGTGCAGCTGCGCGGCGAACCGTCGAGTGTCCGAGTGCCCGACGTTCGCCGGCACCGTCACGGGGACGTCGCCGTCGAGGATCGTCAGGTGGGTGTGCACGTGCTCGGCGAGCCGCTCGCCCCAGACGTTGCGCAGTCCGGCATCGTCGGCACGCTCGGCGAGGGCCGTCGGCGCGGGCCACGGGGGAGCGGACCGTGAGGTGCCGTCCGCAGGTGCCGTCCCGCCCGCGACGAGCGCCAGGACCGTGAGGGCCGCGAGCGCTGCGCCGACGGCCGCCGGCTTCACCACCGGTCGTGCACGGCGGCGCGGAA
Source organism: Curtobacterium sp. Curtsp22 (assembly GCF_059492135.1). Classification (NCBI taxonomy): domain Bacteria; kingdom Bacillati; phylum Actinomycetota; class Actinomycetes; order Micrococcales; family Microbacteriaceae; genus Curtobacterium; species Curtobacterium sp. Curtsp22. Next base: position 302,287 of record NZ_CP168519.1, read on the forward strand.
CCACTCGTCGTACAGCTCGCGGACCGTCTCGTCGAGGCCCGGCACCTCGGGGAGCGAGCCCGCTCCGGCGTTCGACCGAGCCTGCTCCGGGTTGCGGGCGCCGGGGATCGCCGCGGTCACGCCGTCCTGGGCGACGACCCACGCGATCGCCGCCTGCGGGACGGACACGGCATCGGGCAACGACGCGGCGAAGACCTGTGCGGCACGGACGCCGTCCTCGAAGTCGACGCCGCTGAACGTCTCGCCCTGGTCGAACGCCTCGCCGTGGCGGTTGTAGTTGCGGTGGTCGCCCTCGGCGAAGGAGGTGTCGGCGGTGTACTTGCCGGACAGCAACCCCGATGCCAACGGGACGCGCGCGAGGATGCCGACCCCGGCCTCCCGGGCCGCCGGCAGCACGCGGTCGAGCGGCTTGAGGCGGAACGCGTTGAGGATGATCTGGACCGTGGAGACGCCGGGGCGGGCGATCGCGGTGAGCGCCTGGTCGGCGGTCTCGACGCTGACGCCGTAGGCGGCTACGGAACCGTCGGCGACGAGGCCGTCGAGGGCGTCGTACACGGCGTCGTCGGAGAAGACCTCGGTCGGCGGGCAGTGCAGTTGGACGAGGTCGAGGGTGTCCTGCCGCAGGTTCCGACGCGAGCGGTCCACCCACTCGCGGAAGTTCGCGGCGATGTAGTTCGACGGGACCTGGTCGGCGCGCCGACCCATCTTCGTCGCGATCGTCAGGGGGACGTCGGGGTTGGCCGCCCGCCACGCGCCGATCAGCTGTTCGCTCCGACCGTCGCCGTAGACGTCGGCGGTGTCGAACAGCGTGACGCCGGACTCGACGGACGCGTCCATGACGGCGTTCGCGTCGGCCTCGGACACCGGGCCCCAGTCACCGCCGAACTGCCAGGTCCCGAGGCCGACGACGGACACGGGGCGGCCGGTACGGCCGAGGGTGCGACTCTGCATGCTGCCGAGCGTACCCAGCGCCGTGCCGGTCGGGATCAGGTGGGGGTGGCGACGCCGCGACCGAGCAGACGCTTGGCGGCCCGCGCGCGGGGGATCACCCAGAGTGCGCTCCACAGGCCGAGGCCGATCCAGAGCAAGATGAGCATCGTCGTGATGACCGGTCCGTGCTGGTCCCGCATCGACCACGTCATCAGGATCCAGATCGTCGAGAGCACGATCTTGCCCCAGCCGGCGACCTCGCGCTCGGCCTGGGCCTGCACGAGGGGGATCCACTCGGCGGCCGGCACGGTGGGGGGCACCTCGCCGTCGAGCACCCAGTTGCGGACGACGACGCTCCGGTCGTACCCGCCCTCGGCGCGCCAGGAGCGGAGCTGCAGGACGACGGCGATCGCGATGCCCACCGCTGCCGCCGGGACACCGAGGCCGACGAGGAGCGCCGGGGTCGGTTCCGTCCACGACGACGCCACGAGGACGACGAGCACGACGGCGAAGGCGGCACCGGTCGCACCGGCACCGAGCAGCCGCAGGCGGCCGGCCTCGTCGAGGACTCCGACTCCGTTCACGGGGTCGACGCTACCCGGCGACGACCGGGATCTCCCGGGGCGGTCGCTGTGGATCGACCCGTGGCGTCGGCGGTGCGTGGCCGGACAGCGGTGCGCTGGCGGCGTCGAACCACGGATCCGACATCGAACCGGGACCCGGCGGTTGTTCGATGTCGGATTCGTGGTTCGACACGCGGCGCGAGCCTCAGCCCTGTGCGAGCAACCAGCACATGCCGGCCGCGGCGAACGCCATCGCCCAGCTCACCAGGCTGCCGATGAGGAAGTACTCGGCCTGGTACCCGGTCGTCTCGCGGCGGATCTCCGGGAAGCGGACGATGCCCTTGGCCGCGATCAGCGCAGCGACCACGGGGAACGCCCCGACCAGCGCGAAACCCGCGAGCAGCAGACGCTCGATCGGGCCGATCATGCGGCCGCCCTGCAGCAGGACCGTGCCCTCGCTGCCGTCGCCGTCCGCAGCGGTACGGGCGTCGCCACGGGGTCGTCGGGCGAACAGCCGCCACGCCGGCCCGCCCTCGACCGACTGGCTGACGGTGTCGGGGGAGAGCCCCGGCGGGAGGGCCTGGGCGACGACGACGTTGGCCGAGTCGACCAGGAACAGTGCCGCTCCGACGCCGCCGACGATCGCGGCGAGCGGGACGGCGGCGACGAAGGCCGGCGCGGAACCACGCTGCCACTCGACGACGAACCCCGAGGGATCGACGGACGGGACCGTCAGCAGCAGCACGGCGAGCGCGACCGCGAGCAGGACCGACGGCCACGAGCCCGAACGGCGGCACCAGACCCGTGGCGGTGTGGTCGACGGCCGGGCGTCGGTCGGCCGCACCGGCGTCGTCGTGGCGATCCACAGGGCGGCGAGCACGATCGCGGTGGCCACCGCCCCGACGGGGAGGCCGAGGCCCGGCACGGCGACGACGGCCACCCCGATCCACAGCAGCAGGACCACGATCACGGTCAGGACGCGGCGTGGGGCGGCGTCGGTGCCGGTCCGGGTGCGCACGACGTCGGCCGTCCCGATGAGGGCGAGGAGGACTCCGGCGAGCATCAGCGGCCCCCGTCCCGGAGGACCCGCAGGCCCTCGACCAGTGCGGCGACGCCCGACTTCTGCACGGACTGGGACACTGCCGACGGCGTGATGCCCTCGTCAGCAGCGATCTGCGCCTGGGTCCGGCCCTGGACCAGCCCGAGGGCGATCCGCCGTGCACGCGGGGTCAGGCGCGAGACGACGTGGTCGCGGCTCAGGAAGTAGGCGTTCACGAGTCGCTCCGTCGGTCCGTGGCGGTCCTCGGCGTCGTGGTACCAGGCCCGGAGGAACGCGGTCCGGCCGTCCTCGCGCCGGTGGGTCTCGTTGATGGCGTCGCGTGCGGACCACCACCCGGGCCCGTCCTGCAGGGGGCCGACCGCACCCGCTCCGATCGTCTGCACCGTGCCGCGCCCGATCCCGAACCGGATCTGCACGGTCGGCGGGAGGGCGAGGATCGCGGCCGTGGTCGCGACGAGCGCGTCGGTCAGCGTGGCGTAGATCACCTGGAACTCGTCGCCGACGGTGGCGCGCAGCGGATCGACCGCCTCGACCGCCGGGGTACCGTCGAAGGCGCGCTCGACGTCGCGCTGGGCCGCCGCGCGGTCGTCGAGGGTGCGGGAGTCGACGAGGTCGACGATCACCGCGATCACGGGGTTGGAGTGCACGTGTTAAGGATACGACTTCACATCGCCGAAAGTAAGCCTGTGGCTGAACATCGGGCGGGGTGTCCGACGCCGTAGACTCGACGCGAGGGCCTTTAGCTCAGCTGGTAGAGCGCCACGTTTACACCGTGGATGTCGTCGGTTCGATCCCGGCAGGGCCCACCGTTCCCCGCGGGGTGCGCGTCGCACGCGGACCCGCGATCTTCGCCGTCTGCTCGGCGACGAGTCCGCGCATCCGAACGGCCTGGTCGTCGTCGAGGTCGTTCCAGGCGGTGTCGATCCGGTCGGCGACGTCGTCGTACACCCGTTGCACCTCGACGCGGGCGCGGTCGACGTCCAGGCCGGACTGATCGGCGAGCTTCGACCAGTGGTCGAGTGTCAGCTCCTGCGAGTACTGCGCGCCACCGATGCGCATCGCGAGCTGCTCGTCGTACCCGGGCCAGAGGCGCGTGGGCAGGGCGTCGTAGAGCGGCGCGAGTTGCACCCCCGCCGGCCGGAGCAGGACCGAGTAGTTCTTCGCGTGCGCGTCAGCGTTGCCGATCGCGGCGTTGAACGCGGCCTGCCGGAGGAAGTCGTGCGCGGCCGTACCCGACGCATCGTGCTGCAGCAGGAGCTGGAGGATCGGCTTCGCTCCGATGCGGTACTTGGTGGCACCGGACCTGCCGAGTGCCTGTGCGAGGTCCTCCATGTGGAGTCGCGCGGCGAAGCCGGACGGTTGCAGTGCCCGGTCGAAGCGCTCGACGAGGTACGCCCGCTCACCGACCACGTCGAGCACGTCGGCTCGCGGGGCGACGATGCCGATGTCCGCTGCCAGGCGCTCGGCCGCGACCTCTGCCTGCTCGGCTCCCCGGTTGGCGGAGAACGCCGGCTTGATGATGTGTGTCGACGGAACCGACGCGTTCGGCCAGAACCAGGTACCGGCGACGTTCGCGAGCGCGAACTTCGGTTGCGTACCGGCGAGCGAGAACCGGGCCGGGTCGCTCCGCTCCCACCAGCGATCCGGATCGTCGTGCAGGCTGCTGATACGGAACGCGATCGCGTCGTCGTCGGCCAGCAGCAGCGCGGTGGCCGCCGGCTGCGGCAACTCCGGTGCGGGGAGGAGCACCAGCCCGCCGGCGACGTCGCCGCCGACCTCTTCGAGGAGGTCGAACGTGCTCGTCGAGCGGGCTCCGGTGACGCGGCGCATCCAGTCGCGGGCTTCGGGCCGATCGGGCAGGAGGTTGTCGAGGAACCGGCCCGGTGCCCGGTCGGAGATCTTGCCGTCCCGGGGCAGGGACAGCGACACGGGTGTGTCCGGAGCCGCATCGTCGTAGCGGAGTGTGATCCGGCCGCTCCCGTCGACGGCGAACTCGCCGACGTACTGCCCTTCGAGCCAGGCGTGGAGCACCCGGTTCACGCGGAGTCCCGGACGGCTCCGGTGGGCAACGCCAGGGGGTGCACATCGAGCGCGTTCACGACCCGGAGGACGGTGAGCATGGTGTCGACCTGCCGCCCGGTCTCGACGGCGGCGACGTCACCGGGTGTCGTGCCGGCACGGTCGGCCAGTTGTGCGCGGCTGAGGCCGTGGATCGCCCGTTCGTCGGCGACGACCCGTGCCAGGCGCTCGGGTGAGTTGAGGTACCGCCGCTGTGGTCGGGCGAGACGCTCGGCGACGACGTCGTCCTGGTGTTCCAGTGCGGCCCGGACCAGGAGTTCCCCGAGCGTGAAGCCCGTCGGGAGGTCCGCTCCGCGAAACCACGCCCGGATGAGCGCTGCCGGTCGGTCGGAGGCGCGCAGCCGGCCGAGGTACGCGGCGATGCGTCGGCGGTCGGACCCGGTCACCTCCCGGACGGTCTGGTCGCTCAGTGCACGGAGGAACAGGCGCCGCGTGCGCTCGCTCATCGGTCGGGTGCCGACGGCCGGCGTCGTGGCGACGCCCTCGTCGAGGATCCAGGCACGTCCGACCCGTCGTGCCGGGAGGCGGCCCTGCTGCGCGAGCGCACGAGCGCGGCGCGGCGAGATGCCGTGCTGCGCCGCGTACTCGGAGATGGTGGTCATGGTGCGAATCTACGCCGTGCGGAACAGGAAGTGCAATCGATGGTGCTCGTCGATTGAAGCGGGTTCTTACGTGACCGCAAGCCCGGTGTGAGTCCGCTCGCGCCGCTGGTTCAGTCGAGGAGGCTCCACCAGTAACGGATCTTCCGGACGAGCCACACTATTGATGTGATCAACCCCGTGAGGATGAGTCCTGCCCATCCGATGGCGACAGCGCCGCCGATCGCGTTCACCACGACGTCCGGGGCATTCACCAGTCCTGCGATGATCAAGAGCACGAACAGGGCCGCGGTGATCACCGAGAACACGTTGAACGACGCCCACAGATCGACCCGCCGCACGTAGCGACGCGTCACTCGCTCGACCAGTCGAGCGCGCATGATGCGCATCATCGCCACGTGCTGCGGAAGCGCGTCACTGCCACGGATGACGCGGTCGATCCGCTCCAACTGGGTCAAGCGTGAACGCTCCTGGAACCCGAACAGAGTGGGCATCGCGGCGAGGAAGGCGACGAGCACACTGAGCAGTGTGATGACGTTCCCGGCGCTCTTCCCAGTGAGCCATGCCAGCAGATCCATTGCGCCTCCCGAGCACAGCATCGTGGTCAGAGACGGGATCGACCATCTGACTGATCACACTTGGCGGTGATCCGCACGAGGCGGTGCGCCCGAGAGCCTCCCGTCAGCGCCCGTCCGCCGAGCGAGCCCGCTCATCGTCCTGACGCATGTGCTCGATCAAGGTCGCCGTCGTCTCGCGGAGATCGCGGAGCATCCGTCGGAGCCCGAGGATCGCGAACACCGCGACGATCGACAGCACCCAGAACATGGTTCCCGGGATCCACGGCGCATCTTCCGGGTGCCCGCCCAGCAGCGCGGCGAGCGTGAGCCACGCCATGACCGCTCCGATCAGCCAGCACATGCCCGCACCGAACCAGACCCCGGCCCAGCCGACCCGGACCCCACGACGGTCGTCACGGATCCGCTCTTCGGGCGTCAATTGGCTGCGGAGGACCTTCACGCATCGAGACTGCCCGACGGCAGCCACAGGCTGCAACCGGGAGCTGGGTGACGTGAGCAGCCAGCCTTCCGGAGTGCGGACGCGACCGTCTGCGGGACGGGAGGCGCGGCGCGGCCCCGCACCGCGCCTCCCGTCCGCCACCTGGTGACGGTTCCCGCTCAGGAGACCTGACCGGCGCGCGCACCGGCCCACAGGTCGACGTCCGCGATCCCGACGGAGTGCTCGTCGATGGTGCGGAGCTCCTCGTCGGTGAAGGACGTGTTCGCCAGGGCGGCGACGTTGTCCTCGACCTGGGACACGCGCGAGGCGCCGATGACGAGCGACGTGACCCGCTCGTCGCGGAGCGCCCAGGCCAGCGCGAGCTGCGCGAGGGACTGGCCACGTGCGGCGGCGACGTCGTTCAGGGCACGGAGGTGGGCGACCACCTCCGGTGTGATGCTCGACGCGTCGAGGGACTTGCCGGCGGCGGCGCGGGAGTCCTCCGGGACGCCGTCGAGGTACTTGCCGGTCAGGAGCCCCTGCGCGAGGGCGGTGAAGCCGATGACGCCGAAGCCGAGTTCGCTCGCGGCGTCGAGCAGCCCCTCGGTCTCGATCCAGCGGTTCAGCATCGAGTAGGAGGGCTGGTGGATGAGCAGGGGCGTGCCGAGGTCGCGCAGGATCGCGGCGGCCTGGCGGCTGCGCTCCGCGTCGTACGACGAGATGCCGACGTAGAGCGCCTTGCCCTGCTGGACCGCGGTGTGCAGGGCGCCCATCGTCTCCTCGAGCGGGGTGGACGCGTCGAGGCGGTGCGAGTAGAAGACGTCCACGTAGTCGAGGCCCGTGCGCTGCAGCGACTGGTCGAGGGAGGCGAGGACGTACTTGCGGGAGCCGCCGCCCTGGCCGTAGGGGCCGGGCCACATGTCCCAGCCGGCCTTCGTCGACACGATCATCTCGTCGCGGTACGGCCGGAAGTCCTCACGCATGAGGCGCCCGAAGTTGACCTCGGCGGCACCGTAGGGAGGCCCGTAGTTGTTCGCGAGGTCGTGGTGGGTGATGCCGAGGTCGAAGGCGCGGCGGCTCACGGCACGCTGCGTCTCGAAGGCGACGTCGTCGCCGAAGTTGTGCCAGTAGCCGAGCGAGAGCAGCGGCAGGTCGAGGCCGGAGTTCCCGGTACGGCGGTAGGGCATCGTGTCGTAGCGGTCGCTGCTGGCGGTGTAGGTCATGCCGTCCATCGTGGCAGGACGCGCGGCCCCGTCGTTCAGGACGCGGTGATCACGTTCGGCGCGAAGCGGCACCAGTAGTCGGTGATGGGGCCGTCGGACTCGCGGATGCCGACGCCGAACGACTCGCCGTCCACCACCCACGAGCCGAGCACCGGGTGGTTGTGGCCGCGTGACCCGGGGAAGTCCGGCAGCTCGTGGTACTGCTGCCAGACCCGTTCGCCGCCGGTGCCGGCGCGGCGGTACTCCGAGCCGTTCGTCGTCACCGAGCCGTCCGCGCGGTGCACGGCGATGCCGTCGCCCTCGCGCCCGAACACCGGCTTCACGACGAAGTCCGTCATGCCGTTCGGGCCGTCGGCGAACGCCGGCAGCAGGTTCTCGTGGCCCGGGAACAGCCGCCAGAGCGCGACCAGCAGCAGCTTGTTCGACAGGAACATCTTCCACGCGGGCTCGTACCAGCGGCCGAGGCGCCCACGGTCGCTGACGAGGAACGCGCCGAACTCCTGGTCACCGCGGGCGCGGTCGTCCCCGGAGACGAGGTCCTCCCACGGGTAGAGCTTGAACAGGTTCCGGATGACCGGGTACTGCGTGCCGTCCTCGTCGCCGGGCAGCGTGAAGACGCTCCGGGACGAGCCGACGGGCTCGGCGTTGCCCACGAACTGCCGGGCGACCGCGTGCCACCCGATGTCCTTCATCTCGATGCCGGTGTGCTCCCACCCGGCCTCGCCGGCGAGGTCCCGCATGTACGCGACGGTGTTCCAGTCCTCGCCGGCGGTGTCGAGGTCGGAGTGGGCGACGAAGAGTCGACCGCCCTCCTCGGCGCGGAGCGATGCGTGGAGCAGGGTGCGCCAGCGGGCGACCATCGCCTCGTGGATGCCGTTCCACTGGTCGGTGTCGGCGGGGAGCGTCCCGTCGGCGATGCGGTCCTGCAGCCAGTGCCACTGCGTCACCGAGGCCTCAATGAGCCCGGTGGGGGTGTCGCCGTTGTACTCGAGCATCTTCGCGGGGGAGCCGTCGCCCGCGTACGCGAGGTCGAAGCGGGCGTACACGTCCGGTTCGCGCTGCTCGAGCGACCACGCGGCGAGGTCGAAGCCCTCGCGGGTGAGCCCGAGGGTGCCGAGTTCGCCGGAGGCGAGGTACCGGGCGGCCTCGAGGCACATGCGGTGCAGCTCCTCGGTCTGCCGTTCGAGCGCCTCGACCTCGGGCAGCGTGAACACGTACGCCGCGCCGTCGTTCCAGTACTCGACCGCGGTGCCGTCCTCGCGCACCGACCGTGAGTAGATGAGGCCGGTCTGCTGGATCCGTCGCTGCCAGTCCGGGCGCTCGGTGAACTCGACGCGCTCCATCAGCCGCCGAACCCGCCGTGCTCGCCGGACCCGCCGAAGCCGCCCTTCGTCACCGAGCTGCCGCGGGACGAGATGCCCGACTCCGCGGTCTTGCCCGACGGGAGGCTGGCGGTGCCGCCCGACACGGCGTCGCCGACGGCGGGGACCTTCGTCGCCCGGCTGCCGCTGAGCGGGAGGTAGTACCAGCCGGCGTGCCCGCCGTGGTTGTTGCAGTCGTCGTCCGGCAGGCGCTTCTGTGTCGAGTTGTCGCGGCAGATCTTCGCGTAGTCGCTGTCGACCCCGGCCCCCTCCCCACAGCCGGTCAACGACGCGGCGAGGGCTGCGACGACCCCGATCGAGACGACACGGGACGCGCGACGACGAACACTCACGAACGGGAACAGTACCGGGGCGGGCGGCACCGTTCCGGCTCGACACCGCCTTCGCAGCGCGACCTGTCCGTTCGCTCAGCTCCCGCGACACCGTGTCCGCCATGCTCGGGACATGGAGTGGTGGTCGGTCGTCATCGCGATCCTGGGCGGGTTCGTCATCGTGTGGGGCGTCGTGGTGCTCGCCCTGGTGGTCGCCGCGCGTCGATCGGGCGACGGCCTCCGGCTGGTCGAGGCGCTCCGGCTCGTCCCCGACGTCGTGCGGCTGGTCCGGCGGCTCGTCGCCGACCCGACGGTGCCGAGGGGTGTGCGCATCGCCCTCGTCGCGCTCCTCGGGTACCTGCTGCTGCCGATCGACCTCGTGCCGGACTTCCTGCCGGTCATCGGGTACCTCGACGACGCGATCGTCGTCGCGCTCGTGCTCCGGTTCGTCACGCGGCGGGCCGGTGCGGTGGCGTTGGATCGGCACTGGCCGGGTACGCCGGAGGGGCTGCGTGCCGTGCGCGCCGCGGTGGGGCTGTCGGTGTCCTGACCAGGCCGAGACCCGGCCGGGAACGGGCCCCGGACGTGCACGTGGGAACGCGCGCCGGCGTGGGCGTGGGGGCGTGGGCGCGGCGGAGTCGCTGGGGGTGGTGCAGCGCGCGCGACGGTGGTCCCGATCGACCCCGTCAGTCCGACACGGGAGCGAGTTCCTGCGCCCGTGCTGCCGGGGCGCCGAGGACGAGGAGGCTGGTGGTGACCGCGGCCCGCAGATCGAGTGCATCGGCGGAACCCGCTGCATCGGCGGCACCCGCTGCATCGCCGTCGTCCGCTCCGTCGCCGGCATCCGGCGCGTCCGGTGCCGTCGGGCGGCTGTCGTCGGCGATGGCGAAGACGGTCGCGGAGGCGATCTGCCCGAGGGCGATCGCCGGGAGGTGCAGCCCGAAGGCCCCGTCGTCCTGACCCCGCTGGACGAGCACGGCGAGACGCCGGTCCACCGCACCGAGCAGGGCGTGGATCTCGTCGCCCTGCTGCCCGCGACGGAGCGCCAACAGCACCCGGTACCGGTGAGCGAGCGGCCAGAGGTCGGTGACGAACTGCGCCCACGCGGCGTCGGCGGGCGATCCGTCGACGTCGGCGCGCTCGAGGATGGCACCGATCTCCGCTCCCGCTCGCTCGGCCAGCGTTCGGACGAGGTCGGTACGGGCCGGGAAGTGCCCGTAGACGGTGCGGCGGACCACTCCGGCGGCCTGTGCGATCTCGCCCATGCCGGCATCCGGTCGCCGGCCGAGGAGTTCGCGGGCGACGTCGAGGATCCGGTTCCGTGTCTCGTCCATCGCGAGGTCGCGTGCGGATCCGGGAGCCATGCACCGATCATTGCACACTGCTGTGCAATGGGTTACGGTTCCGGTGTTCGTTGCACAACCGTGTGCAACGATCTGCCGCACACCCATCGTGAGGACCGCAGACCATGACCGCATCCACCGCCGTCCGCCCGTTCCGCGTCGACGTCCCGCAGGCGGATGTCGACGACCTCCGCGCCCGTCTGGCCAGGACCCGGTGGCCCGACCCGGAGACCGTGCCGGACTGGTCGCAGGGCGTCCGGTCGGAGAACCTGCGGGCCCTCGTGCACCACTGGCTGCACGACCACGACCCCGTGCGGTTCCAGGAGCGGCTGAACCGCACCCCGCAGTTCCGTACCGAGATCGACGGAATCGACATCCACTTCCTGCACGTCCGGTCCGCCGAACCCGGAGCGATGCCGCTCCTCCTCAGCCACGGCTGGCCGGGGTCGGTCCTGGACTTCGTCGACGTCATCGGTCCGCTGACCGACCCGGCCGCACACGGTGGTGACCCTGCGGACGCCTTCGACGTGGTCGTGCCGTCGCTGCCCGGGTTCGGGTTCTCCGGCAAGCCGACGACCACGGGGTGGGACGTCGATCGCACGGCCACGGCGTGGGCCGAGCTGATGCGGCGACTCGGGTACACCCGGTGGGTGGCACACGGCGGGGACTGGGGATCCGTGGTGACGACCGCACTCGCGGCGGCGCGCCCGGAGGGGCTGGCGGGCATCCACCTGAACACCCCGTACGCCGTCCCCGAGACGATCTCGGACGAGCGGACGCCCGAGGAGCAGCACGCGGTCGACACCCTCGCGCGCTATGCGGGACCGCTCGGCGGGTCGAACCACCTGCAGGGCACGAAACCGCAGACGCCGGGGTTCGCCCTCGCGGACTCACCGGTGGGGCAAGCAGCGTGGATCTACGAGAAGTTCCAGTCGAAGACGGACAACCAGGGCCTCGCCGAGCAGGCCATCGACGTCGACGACATCCTCGACACGATCTCGCTGTACTGGTTCACGAACTCCGCCGCGTCGTCCGCCCGGATCTACTGGGAGAACCGCAGCGTCACGATGGCGGGACCGGTGCTGCACCTCCCCGTCGCCGTGACCGTGTTCCCGCGGGACATCCCGCTCCTGCCGCGCAGGTGGATCGAGGCCGCCTACCCGGACCTCGTCCACTACGGCGAGGCGCCGCGCGGTGGGCACTTCGCGGCACTCGAGCAGCCCGAGCTCCTCGTCGACGAGCTCCGCAGCGGGCTGCGCGGGCTGCGTCGCTGAGGACGGATCGGCCCCGACCGGGTCGGATCAGACGGTCCGGCGCGTCGCGACCGCGGCCCCCACGACCGCGGTCGCGGACGACCGGACTCCCCACACACCGCTCAGCATGCTCCGGTCGCCCCGCGGGTGCATCCTCCTGAGGGATGAAAAGCTGATGGCCACTCAGCGAGCGCTGCGGCTCTCGACCCACACCGGGTCGGACTGGAGGCGCGGTTTGGGCCTGCACCGCGCCTCCAGGCCGTCACCCGGTCGCGTTCACCGCCCCAGCTGCGCGAGCAGGTAGGGCGCGGTCCGACTCGTGGCGGACGCCGCGACCGCGGCCGGCGTGCCGGCGGCGACCACCTGCCCGCCCGCGTCCCCGCCGGCGGGACCCATGTCGATGACGTGGTCGGCCGCCGCGACGACGTCCATGCTGTGCTCGACGACCACGACCGTGTTGCCGGCGTCCGTGAGCCGCGACAGCTGCTCGGACAGCAGCTCGACGTCGGCCGGGTGGAGGCCGGTGGTCGGCTCGTCGAGCAGGTAGAGCGTGTGGCCGGACCGGGCGCGCTGCAGTTCGGTGGCGAGCTTGATGCGCTGCGCTTCGCCGCCCGAGAGCTCCGGGGCGGGCTGGCCGAGTCGGAGGTAGCCGAGACCGACCTGGCGCAGCGTCTCGAGCCCGCGCGCTGCGGCCGGGAGGCCGGCGAGGAACGGTGCCGCCTCGTCGACGGTCATGCCGAGCACGTCGGCGATGCTCGCGCCGTCCCACCGGACCTCGAGCGTCTCGGCGTTGTACCGGGCACCGTGGCACTCCGGGCACGGCGCCCAGCTGCCGGGCAGGAACAGCAGCTCGACGGAGACGGACCCCTCGCCCTGGCACACCTCGCACCGGCCGCCCGCGACGTTGAACGAGAACCGTCCGGCGCCCCAGCCGCGCTCCCGTGCGGCATCGGTGGCGGCGAAGGCCTGGCGGACGGCGTCGAACAGGCCCGTGTAGGTGGCGAGGTTCGACCGGGGCGTGCGGCCGATCGGCTTCTGGTCGACCTGGACGACCCGGGTCACGAGCGGGTGCGAGGCACCCTCGGTGGCCAGGACGCCACCGACGAGCGAGGACTTCCCCGAGCCGCTCACCCCCGTGACCGCGGTGAGGACCCCGAGCGGGACGTCGACGTCGAGACCGTGCAGGTTGTGCAGCGTCACGTCACGGAGCGCCAGCGTGGCGACCGGCTCCCGCGGTGTGCGGACGGCAGGTGGGCCGGCCGGGTGGAGGAACCGCCGCGTCACCGACCCCTCGACGTGCTGGAGACCGTCGACGGGACCGCTGTACAGGACGGTGCCGCCACCGGAGCCCGCGCCCGGCCCGACGTCGACGATCCAGTCGGCCCGTCGGACGATGCTCATGTCGTGCTCGACCACGAAGACGCTGTTGCCGCCGGCGCGCAGGTCGTCGAGCACCTGCACGAGGGACTCGGCATCGGCGGGGTGCAGTCCGGCGCTCGGCTCGTCGAGGACGTACACGACACCGAACAGGCCGGAGCGGAGCTGCGTCGCGATCCGGAGCCGCTGCGTCTCACCGGGGGAGAGCGTCGGCGTCGACCGGTCGAGCGCGAGGTACCCGAGCCCGAGGCCGAGGAGGACGTCGAGGCGCGTGACGAGGTCACCCGCGATCGCGACGGCCACCTCGGTGTGTTCGCCCGAGGACGCACGGGACGTCGCCGCCGAGGCGTCCGTGATCGCGGCGATCGGCCGGAGCACGTCGGCGAGCGCCGTGATCGGCAGCGCGTTGAGGTCGGCGATGCTGTGCCCGCCGACCGTGACGGCGAGGGCCGCCCGGGTGAGCCCGGTGCCGCCGCACAGGCCGCACGGTCCGGACTCGACGTACTGCAGGGCCTTGGTGCGCTGGGTCTCGCTCTGGGAGTCCGCGAGCGTGTGCAGCACGAACTGTCGGGCGCTCCAGAACCGACCGCGGTAGGGCTTGGCGACCCGGTCGCGCTTCGGGTGCACCTCGACCACCGGTTGCTCCTCGGTGAAGAGCAGCCAGTCGCGGTCGGCGCGGGGGAGGTCCCGCCACGGCCGGTCGATGTCGTAGCCGAGCACCGCCGTCACGTCGCGGAGGTTCTTGCCCTGCCAGGCGCCGGGCCACGCGGTGATCGCGCCGTCGCGGATGCTGAGCGAGTCGTCGTGGACCGCGGACGCCTCGGTGACCTCGTGCGCGGTGCCGAGTCCGTGGCAGCGGGGACAGGCCCCGGCGGCGGTGTTCGGCGAGAACGAGTCGGACTCGAGCCGGTCGGCTCCCGGCGGGTAGGTGCCGGCGCGGGAGAAGAGCATGCGCATCGAGTTCGACAGGGTCGTCAGCGTGCCCACGGTGGAGCGGGCACTCGGGGCACCGCGGCGCTGCTGCAGGGCGACGGCCGGGGGGAGGCCCGTGATCGACTCCACGTGCGGGGTGGACCCCTGCGCGATGAGCCGCCGGGCGTACGGGGCGACGGACTCGAGGAACCGGCGCTGCGCCTCGGCGAACACGGTGCCGAACGCCAGGCTCGACTTGCCGGAGCCGGAGACGCCGGTGAAGGCGACGATGCGGTCGCGGGGGATGTCGACGTCCACGTCCTGCAGGTTGTGCTCGCGGGCGCCGCGGACGCGGATGAACTCGTCGGGGCGGGGGTCGGGCATCCTCACGATGCTAGGCCGAGGCGGCTGGGTGCGCGGGGACCGTCCGGTGCTGGTGGTGGGCGGGGACCGTCCGGTGCTGGTGGTGGGCGGGGACCGACCGGTGCTGGTGGTGGGCGGGGACCGTCCGGACGTCATCCCGACCGGCGTCGGTCAGCCGCCGCCAGCGCCCGGCGCATCCGCTCCGCATCGCCGACCGCCCACCCGCCGGAACTCGCCAGCGGCAATTCCGTCATGTGCCGACGCAGGTGCTCCGGGTAGTCCCGCACGACCCGGTCGGGGTCGTCCCGCACCGTGGCGTACAGCGCGGGGCCGTCGGCGTAGAACAGGTCGGCGACGACCAGCCGGCCGTCCGAGCCGCGCATCACGTTCGCCGGGTTGTCGTCGAGCGGACCCCACCACGGCTGCTCCCGGGCACCACGCGCGTGCACGGCGTCGATGTGCTCGGCGAGCGCCGCCACGTCCGGCTCGCGGGCACCGATCGCCCGGTGGAAGGCCGCCCCCTCGGCCGCGGACACCGGCGCGAGGTACTCCATCACCGTGAGGTCGGACCCACCCTCGAGCACGCGGTGGTCGACCAGCACGGGGACCTGACGGGTGTGCGCCGCCACCCGGTAGAGCATCGCCGAGTACGGCCCGGCGGGGTCGAACGGGCTGACCCGCGCCGCGAGCCGACCGGAGGGAGAACGGAACGCGCACGCCCAGTCCCCGGTGCCGCACGGCGTCCACCCGAGGCCCTCGAGTGTCCGGACCACCTCGGTCCACGGCATCTCGGCGCTGAGGTGCTCGTCGTACGCGTCGTCGCTGTCCACCGCCCCATCCTGCACGACCCGCCCACGGGCTTCCGCGCGCGCCGACGGTCTGGGACGATCGACGCGACACGGACGACGGCGCCCGTGCACCATCCGCGAGGAGTCCACCATGACCGTCCGACTCAACCCGTACATCGGCCTCCGCGACCAGGCCCGTGACGCGCTCGACTTCTACCACGGCGTCTTCGGCGGCGAACTCACCGTCAACACCTTCGGCGAGGCCGGGATGGCACAGGACCCCGCCGACGCCGACAAGGTCATGCACGGCCAGCTCGAGGGCGAGAGCGGTCTGCTGCTCATGGCCTCCGACGCACCGACCGGCATGGAGGGCCCCGACGTCAGCAACATCTCGGTGTCCCTCAGCGGTGACGACGAAGAAGCCCTCACGCGCTACTGGAACGGGCTCGCCGACGGGGCGAAGACGATCATCGAACCCCTCACGAAAGCCCCGTGGGGCGACACGTTCGGCATGGTCACCGACCGCTTCGGCGTGACCTGGCTCGTCAACATCAGCGGCGCGGCGGGCTGATCGCGTCCGCCGGGGCGCTCGCCGGGACCGGCCACCGGGGGACCCAGCACCGGACGCGTGCGGCGTAGCGCCGGAAGTCGTCTCCGAACCGGTGGTCGAGGTCGGCCTCCTCGAGCGGGCGGACGACGCAGTTCCAGACGATCGACCCGGCGAGCGCGTACACGACGACCATCCACGAGGTGAGCAGGAGTCCGACGGCGACGCCCTGGGCGATGCCGGCGAGCGCCATCGGGTTGCGCACCGAGCGGTACGGACCGGCGATCACGAGCCGGTTCGGCATCGCGGACGGCAGCGGGGTCCCAGCGCCCTGCGTCGACATCGCCGCTGCGGAGGCGATGCCGAGCGCACTCGCGGCGACGAGTGCAACGGCTCCGGTGACGACGGCTGTGGTCACGACGCCGTCGGGCAGCGTCGGGTGGAGCTGCCAGCGGTGCTCGGCGGCGGCGATGACGAGCGGCAGCACCACGAGGAAGAGCCCCCAGAAGACGGTGATCTGCAGGACGGTGCCGAGGACGTGGCGGCGGCGACCCGCGTCGGGGTCGGCGGTCCGGAACCGCAGCGGGCCGGTCGTCAGCCACTCGGTCGGGACCCGGCCGAGCACGACGAGCGCCAGGGCGAGGGCGGACCCGACGGTCGCGCCGATCATCACGAGCACACCGGCACCGGCCTCGGTCGTCGCGGTGGCCCAGACGGCCAGGGCGGCCAGGACCAGCGCGGTCCACCCGGTCGTGACCGCCGCGGCGGCGCGACTGCCGGCCGCTGCGAGCGCCGATGCCACGACGAAGAGCGGGACGTCGAACACCGCGACGACGACGGGGTCGAGCGAGCCGAGGGTCGCCGACCGGACCCCGGGGAGGGTGCACACCGCGATCCACCAGAGGGCCCCCGCGACCGACTGGACCGCGAAGTACCGTCGGCCCCAGGACATGCGAGCACGGTAGCAGTGGAGGATCCCGGCAGCAGACACCGCAAGAATCGCGCAACGCGCCGGTCCCCGCGTTGTCGACCGTGCTCGAGCCGACCTACCGTTCCGGCTGTGTGCGAGGACGCACACGTCCCCCTGCGAGACCTGGAGGCGGCATGTCCGCACGCACCGCATCTCCGTCCACGTTCGGCTCACGGCTGCGTGACGACGCGATCCACGCCCGCGAGTACACGCTGTTCACGCTGCTGCTCGGGTCGCCGTTCCTGCCGCGTGCGGTACGCCGGTTGATCGCGTCCGCCGCGGGCGCCGACCTCGCGTCGAGCCCCGGCCCGCTGTTCTCACTGACGGGGGACCCGAAGAACCTCGTGGTCGGCCGGGGTGTGTACTTCAACCGGCACGTCACGGTCGAGGCCGTCGCGCCGGTCCGGATCGGCGACCACACCGCGATCGGGATGCAGGTGCTCGTGATGACGAGCCACCACGAGATCGGCGACGACGGGGCGTGGAGCGAGACCGCCTCGGGCCGATCGGTCGACATCGGCGAGCGGGTCTGGATCGGTGGGCGTGCCGTCGTGCTGCCCGGGACGGTCATCGAGGACGACGTGGTGGTCGCGGCCGGGGCGGTCGTCCGGGGGCGGCTCACGTCCCACGGGGTCTACGCCGGGGTGCCGGCGCGACGGATCCGCGAACTCGGCGTCCCGGGCGCAGCCCCCGCACCTGCGGCCGCCGCGGCGGCGACGCCCGCGGCCCCGACCGCGAGCGTCGCTCCGGCGGTCAGTCCTGCCGGTTGATCTGCCCCAGCCAGCGCCCGAACGACGGCTTGCGCTCGTCGCGCAGGACGGAAACCGTCGTCGCCGGCGTGCAGCTTTGCTGGACGTCGACGGCCGTGCTCTCGTGGAGGTCGTGGCTCATGGTGTGCTCCTTCGCGTTCGGTGGTGGATGAGACACCCGGGACGCCCGTTCCATTCCCGGGTGCGTGCAGCCCGTGGGCCGTGCCCGGTCACGGCGTCACCATGCCGCCGTTCACGTTGAGGGTCTCCCCGGCGACGTAGCTCGACTCGTGCGAGGCGAGGAACACGTAGGCGGGCGCGAGTTCGGCCGGCTGCGCGGCGCGGCCCATCGGCGACTCGCTCGACCCGAACTCGGGGAGCGACTCCGGGTCGACGCCGCCGCTCGGCTGCAGGACGGTCCAGGTGGGTCCGGGAGCCACGATGTTCACCCGGATCCCACGCTCGACGAGTGCCTGCGACAGCCCCTTCGAGAGGTTGTTGATCGCGCCCTTCGACGCCGCGTAGTCGAGCCGGTCCGGAGCGGGCTCGTACGCCTCCATCGACGCCGTCGTGGTGATCGTCGACCCCGGCTGCAGGTGGGGGAGCGCAGCGCGGACCAGGCGGAACAGCCCGAACACGTTGACGTCGAACGTCGCCTCGAACTGCTCGTCGGTGAGGTCCTCGACCTCGGGCTGCCAACGCTGCTTGCCGGCCACGCTCACGAGCGCGTCGAGGCCGCCGAGCCCCGCGACGGCCTGCTCCACCAGCGTGGTCGCGTAGGACCGGTCCCGCAGGTCACCTGGCACCGCGACGGCCGTCCTGCCCGCGGCGCGGATCTGCTCGATGACGTGGTCCGCGTCGGACTGCTCCTCCGGGAGGTACGCGAGCGCGACGTCCGCACCCTCGCGTGCGAACGCGATGGCGACGGCGCCACCGATCCCGGAATCCGCGCCGGTGATCAGCGCCTTCCGACCGGCGAGCCGGCCGGTTCCCCGGTAGGTCTCCTCACCGAGGTCCGGTACCGGCCGCATGCGGCTCTGGAGGCCCGGCTCGGCTTGCGTCTGCGGCTCCGGCTGGACGTCGGGGTAGCGGGTGCGCGGGTCGGCTGGTTCGTACTGGTCGCGGGGCATGGTGCGGGTCCTCTCATCGGTTCCCCTCCACGAAACCGGACCCGCTCTGGACCGGTTCCCAGAAGTGCGGTGTTCGGTCGAGGCCATGAGCGACGACGAGCAGCAGACCCGGAAGGACTTCGACGAGGCGGTCAACATGACCGCGTCGGAACTCAGGAAGTGGCTCGACACCGACGAGTCGAAGCAGGTCGGACAGAAGCCCGCCGGCGGCGGCGAATCGACCGGGCACGAGAGCGGGCGGCACATCGTCCGGATTCTCGAGAAGAAGCAAGGCGACTACACGGACGCCGACTACGCCCACATGCGCAAGGTGGTCGGCTACGTCGCGCGACATGCCGAGCAACGTCCGAGCGGCGACGTGCACGGCACCCCGTGGCGGTACTCGCTGATGAACTGGGGCAATGACCCCGAGAAGGGCTGACTGTCTCGGCGTACGGTGTGCGCCATGCCGAACCAACTCAAGAAGCCGGACATGTACGAGGAGCTCCGCAAGGAGGGCAACTCGAAGGAGAAGGCCGCCCGCATCAGCAACGCCGCGGCGGCGCGGGGCGAGCACGCCGTGGCGAAGAAGGGCGGCGAGTCCGGGTCGTACGACGACTGGACCGTGGCGGACCTCAAGCGACGCGCGAAGGAGCTCGGCATCACCGGGTACTCGTCGAAGCGGAAGGCCGAGCTCGTCGAGGCGCTCCGGGAGCACTGACGGCATCTGGCACCATGGAGTCGTGAACGAGACGGGCATGCCGCGCTTCCGACGGATCTGGTCGACGGTGCAGGTGGGCGTGCTCGCCGTGGCCGTCGTGTTCTGCGTCGTGATGCTCGTGATCGGACAGGGCAAGCTCGACCGCGTGTACGCCGTGGCCGCGGTGTTCTTCGGCCTCGCCCTCATCGGGCACAGCACGTACCTGTGGCTGGTCGCGCGGAACGGCCGCGGCCGCCCCTGAGGCTCAGGCGTTCGCGAAGACGCGCACCCAGTCGACCGTCATCTGCTGCGGGAAGCGCGTCGACGCGTCGGGTGACCCGGGCCACGAGCCGCCGACGGCCACGTTGAGGACGACGAAGAACGGCTTGTCGAACACCCACGGATTCGCCCCGACGTCGGCGCGGGTCAGCGTCCGGTACGCCGTGCCGTCGACCGACCACGTGATCGAGTCCGGACGCCAGTCGACGCCGAACACGTGGAAGTCGTCGGCGAACGGAGCCCCCGTGGGGTTCGTGGACGCCGCCGAGATGCCCTGCGCGCCGGAGTACCCCGGACCGTGCACCGTGCCGTGGACCACGGTCGGTTCGTACCCGACGTTCTCCATCACGTCGATCTCGCCGCAGGCCGGCCACCCGACCGACCCGATGTCCGCGCCGAGCATCCAGAACGCGGGCCAGATCCCCTGCCCCCGGGGGATCCGGATGCGCGCCTCGATCCGGCCGTACTGCGCCGTCGAGGTGCCCTCGGTCTTCAGTCGAGCCGAGGTGAACGAACCGTCGGCCTCACGCCGGGCGGTGATCACGAGGTTGCCGGCACCGTCGAGCGCCGCGTTCCGCCGGGAGTCCGTGTAGGTCTGCAGTTCCCCGTTGCCCCACCCGCCCGCGCCGAGGTCGTACCGCCAGACGGCGCTGTTCGGCGCACCGCCTGCTGGCCCGTCGAACTCGTCCGCGGCGAGCAGGGTGCCCGCTGCCGCCACGGCCGGCGTGGAACGGCTCGCGATGCTCGTGCCGACGATCGCGGCGGTGGTCCCGGCGATGCCGGCGGTCATGAACCGGCGACGGTCGATGCGGTCGTCCACGTCGTCCTCCTCGGGTGTGCGCGTGGGTGGTCAGGGTCGGTAGGCGATGCAGAGCACCGTGACGTCGTCGGGGTGCTCGCCGCGGTGGGCGAGCTCGGTGATCCCGTCGACGAGCTGCTGGGGGTGCGAGCGTTCGGCGACCCAGGCCTCGAAGCGGTCGAGCGCGTCGAGGTCCCCGCCGAAGAGGTCGAGCACCCCGTCGCTGACGCTCACGACGACGTCGCCGGGCTCGAGGTCGGTCGTCTCGCTCGACCACGAGGTCCCGACGCCGATCGGCAGGTGCCCGGACCGCAGCGACCGGACCGTGCCGTCGGCACGCCGGAGCAGGCTCAACCCGTGGCCGGCGTCGACCCAGCGGGCGTGGCCGTCGCGGTCGATCCGCACGTGGAAGCACGTCGTGAACTGTGCGCTCTCGACGTCGGATGTCCCGGTCGCCAGGCCGGCGGCCGCTCGACGGACCGCCGTGGCCGCGTCCGGTTCGTCGACGGTGCTGCGCACGAGGGACCGGACCGCGGCGGCGATCATGCCGGCGCCGACGCCCTTGCCCATCACGTCGCCGAGCGTGAAGGCCGCGCCGTCCGGTGTCGGGAACCAGTCGTAGAAGTCGCCGCCGACGGTCCGTGCCGGGATGCACACCCCGAGTGCGTGGAGTTCCGGTGGGAGTCCCTCCGTGGACGCGGGCAGCAGGGACTGCTGGACGAGGGCGGCCCGGTCGATCTCACCCTCGGCCACGCGACGACGACGTTGCGCGGTGCTGAGCCGGACGTCCGCCTGCCGGGCGAGCTCGTTGGTCACGGCCGCCGTCGCGCCGTACACGACGACCGCGAAGGCGAGCCGGACGAGTTCGCTCGGACGCGGTTCGGTGGGTTCCAGCACGTACGGCAGCAGCAGCGTGGCGCAGGTCCCGAGCAGCGGGTACAGCACGTGGCGCCGACCTGGGCTCGCCGCCATCCAGATCACCGGCAGGACGACGACGGCGAGGAACACCGAACGGGTGTCGCCCGTGCCGTACCGGAGCAGCCCGATCGCGATGAAGTCGATCGCCGGGACGACCAGCTCGGCGCGGGCGGCGCCCGGCCAGCGCGCCATGACAGCTGCCGCCAGCAGTCCGCCGAGGGCGAGTGCCACGCCGGTCCACATCCGCGGCGCGTCGGTGACCGGGAGCCAGGGCGTGAGTGTGCTGGTCACCGCGGCGGCCACCACGAGGGCGGCGACGACGGACTGCTTCGCCAGGGGCGCCCACGAGGCGCGGAGCCCGACGAGCGCGATGGGCCCGGTGTCCTCCCGTGCGGTCACGGTCCAGGTCCTGGGGGTCGCGGTCGAGCCGGCCGTGCTGGTCATCGGGTCGAGTCAAGCCCCTCCGGCCCGGCGGGGCAAGCCCGTGCCCGGGTCACCCGAAGTGGAAGGCGAACGGCGCGAGCAACCCCGCGACCCAGACGAGCACCATCACGAGGGCGCCGATCGCGATGAACCGCCGGCGGCGTCGGAGCCTCGGACTCGGTTCGTCGCCCCACATCTGTGCGCGGACGAGGACCCGGTTCGCCTGCTCGACGACCTTGCGCACCTCGGGATCGTCGAGTTCCAGCACACCGTCGCGGGCGTGCTGGGCGATGACGGTCGCCTCGTCGACGGTGAGGTCGTCCTTGCGCATGCGCCCATCGTGGCAGGCGACCCGCGTCAGCGCACCCCGTCGCGCGTCACGGCCACCCGGAGCGGCAGGCCCGCGGCGAGCGCCGCGACACGCGGATCGCGCAGGGGACGCCCACCGACCGTCGGCAGGTCGAGGTAGCCACGGCTGACCGTGTGCCGGAGCGCACCGGTCGGCACGGGTCCGTCGCCGGGGAGCATGCGCCACGCCTGCGGTCGGCGACGCAGGAGGTCGGCGTCGGTTGCGGTGTCGGGGTCGGCGACGAGGCGCGCCCAGACCTCGTCCTCGGTGCTCCGGGCGAGGTCGGTCGGCGACAGCGCACCGCGGTCGAGCAGCCGCCCGACGAGGTCGCGGAGCACGCTCACGGGCACGAGGTTCGCCGCGGAGCGCTGTGCGAGTGCCTCGCGGATGGCCAGGTCGGCCAGCTCGAGGGCGTCGTCCGGATCCGCGTCGACCGTGCCGTCGACGAGCCGCAGGCGACCGAGCAGGACGTGCGGCGGCGTCTGCGTCCGTCCGTGCGCCTGGCCGCTCCGGAGGAACGAGTCCAGGTGGTCGAGCTTCAGTCCGCCCGGGACCGACGTCAGCACCGACGGCACGCGGCCCTCGTCGACCGCGATGACCTGGTCGGCGTCGATACCAGGGACCTCGTCCGCGAGGCGCCGGATCGCGGTTCGTCCGAGGGAGTGGTGCTCGAGGCCGCCCAGACCCTCCAACGTGTGGCTGAACGGCAGGTGCCCGACGTCGTGCAGGAGTGCGGTCGTGCGGGCGAGGTGGTCGTCCGGGGCGAAGGCGGCGACGAGCGCGAGCACCCCGAGGGAGTGTTCGAGCCGCGAGTACGACTGGGTCGTCGTGAGCGCGGCACCGCCGGCGTGGGCGACGAACGCGAGCCGTCGCACCGTCCAGGTCTCGAGCAGTCGTCGTTCGAGCGGGGTGAGCCGCACCTCCACCCGCCAGAGCGGATCGAACCAGACCCCGTCGATCCCGAGGGTGTCCACCGCGTCCCCGTGCACCGTTCCCCCTCGTCGCCTGCCCCTCGACGCTACCGGACCCGCCGTGCTGCACGTGCCCTGTGCGGGGACGGAGCCGCGACCGCGTACCAAGGACCCATGGCACATCGGTTCCGCGGGAAGATCGTCGTCGTCACCGGAGCATCGAGCGGGATCGGCAGGGCAGCCGCGCACGAGTTCGCACGGCAGGGCGCGACGCTCGTGCTGGCCGCCCGCAGCCACGACTCGCTCGAAGCCGCCGCCGCCGAGTGCCGGGCGCTCGGGGCCGAGGCCGTCGCGATCCCCACGGACGTCGCCGACGAGCACGCCGTCCGCGACCTCGTCGCGACCACCACGACCCGCTTCGGACGGATCGACGTCTTCGTGGGGAACGCCGCCCTGTTCGTCTACGGCCTGTTCGAGCAGACCCCGACCGAGGCCTTCAAGCGCGTCGTCGACACGAACCTGTACGGCCACCTGCACGCGATCACCGCCCTGCTCCCGCACTGGAAGCAGCGGGGCGAGGGCACCTACGTCCTCGTCGGCTCGATCCAGTCGCTGCTGTCCGCGCCGTACCAGTCCGCCTACGTGACGAGCAAGCACGCTGCCCTCGGCCTGGTCGACGTCCTCGGCGACGAGTTCGCCGGCACGGGCATCCGCTTCGCCGCGCTCCTGCCGTCGACCATCGACACGCCGATCTACCAGAACGGCGCCAACTACACCGGCAAGACCTCGCACCCGTTGCCGCCGACGGTGTCCGTCGAGCGTGCCGGCCGTGCGGTCGTCCGGACGGCACTGCACCCCAAGCGCTACCGGTTCGTCGGCCGGATCCAGGCGTCGCTCGTGCCGCTGCAGTACGTCTTCCCCGGGCTGTTCCACAAGATCACCAAGCCGATGGTGCAGACGTTCGCGCTCCGCGGCACGGGAGCACCGACCGACGGCAACCTCTGGACCCCGGCCGACGCCGGCAACGCGACGAACGGCGGCTGGGTCGCGAAGCGCCGCCGCGTGACCCGGCCGCTGGCCTGGGCGGGCGCGGCTGCGGTCGTGGGCGCCGTGCTGCTCGGGCGCGCCCGTAGGTGACCGGAGCGGCCGTGTCCGACCGCTAGCCTGCTGCTCGCGAGCACGTCGGGTGCTCGTGGATCGGGGGACCGCATGGCCGACGCAGGACCGGCGACACGGGTCGACGTCGACACCGAGGACGCTGCCCGGGCACGTGCACGGTCGCACCGCGCGGGCTCGAAGGCGGGCAGCGGACCCTGGACCACCGTGCTCGTCACCGCGTGGATCGTGCTCGTCGTCGCCTTCGTCGCGATCTCGGTGTTCGAGAACGCCTTCCGGGACCGGGCGGTCGGCGCCTCGTTCCTCATCGCATCGGCGTGGACGCTCCCGCCGCTGCTCGTCCTGCACGGCATCCACGCCGCCGTCGTCCGTCCCGGCGGGCCGCGCGCCCGCCGTCGTGACGCCCCCTTCGACCGTGCCGCGGCCCGGGTGGTCGCCGAATCGCGTGCGGCGGGGTTCCCGGACCTCGACGTCGCCGCCTTGGTCCGGATGCTCCGATCGGCGGACAACGGCCCCGATCCGGGCACGGGCGAGCGTGGGATGCCCGACTGGCCGCTCCTCCGCTGGGAACTGCCGCTCGCGCCGCCACAGCCCGGTCGGTTCGTCGTCGCCGAGCGCAGGAGCGGACCCGAGCGCAGGAGCGGACCCGAGCGCGGGAGCGGACCGGAGCGCACCGTGCTGACGTTGGTCGAGCATCCGACCGAGCCCCCCGTTCCCCGGACCGCGCCGTCGGTGGCGGAGCACCTCGGCACGATCGTGCTCGGGGCGTACCGACCGGACGCGCCGGCCCCGTTCACCGCCTCGCGCATCGGCGGTGCCCCCGCGGTGCCCGAGGGATGGGAGTGGCCGCTGTGCGCCCACCACGACGAACCGATGCAGTTCACCGCCCAGATCGAACACCGGGAGACGCTCGTCAGCGTGTTCGTGTGTCAGTTCGACCCGGGGACGTGTGCCTCGTGGGAGCCCGACAGCGGCGCGAACGCGGCGTTCGTGTTCTCCCTCCGAGGGCTGCACCTCGCGGCCGGACCCGTCTCACCGCACGGCGATCCCGACGACCCGGAGCCGGCGTCCCCACCGCTCCTCGCCGACGCGATGCTCCTCCGGCACGTGCCGGTGCCGATGGTCCACGACGACGAGGACCCCGACCGAGTGCTCGCGGCCGCCGCCGCCGAGGGGGTCCTCGTCGCGGGCCAGTACGGCGGCGTGCCGGAGTGGATCCAGGACGACGAGACCCCCGCGGGCACCGAGTTCGTCGCCTCGATCGAACCGGGTCCGCTCGGGTTCGACCTCGGCGACGCCGGCCGGGCGTACGTCTTCAGCGACGGCGCGCGGGCGTCGGTGCTCTGGCAGACCTCCTGAGCTCCGACGTCGCTCTCGGGGAGACGCGACCGCCTGCGGGCCCGGAGGCGCGGGTCGGGCCCGCACCGCGCCTCCAGGCCGTCCCGTGCGAGCGTCCGCACACCGTGTCAGGCTGCGCGGGCCGCACCGAGCGCGGAACCTCGAACGCTGCGACCGCTAGAAGAGCGTCGCGCTCGCCCGGCGCGCGCCCTCGCCGAGGGACTCGAGCTTCGCGGCGGCGATCTGCGGGTGGATGCGGCCGCCGAGGCCGCAGTCGGTGCCGGCGATGACGCGCTCCCGGCCGACGACCGAGGCGAACCGCTCGATGCGCTGCGCGACGAGGTCCGGGTGCTCGACGACGTTCGTGGCGTGGCCGACCACGCCGGGCACGATGACCTTGCCGTCCGGCAGCGCGACGTCCTGCCAGACGGTCCACTCGTGCTCGTGGCGGGCGTTCGCCGCCTCGAACGAGTACGCGCCGGCGTCGATGTCGAGCATGAGGTCGACGATGTGGCGGAGCTCGATGTCGGTCGTGTGCGGACCGTGCCACGAGCCCCAGCAGAGGTGGAAGCGCACGCGCGAGGTGTCGAGGCCGCGCAGCGCGTGGTTGAGCGCCTCGACGCGGATGCGGGTGAAGGCGCGGTAGTCCTCGATGCTCGGCTCCGGGTTGATCTGGTCCCAGTTCTCGGCGATCGAGGGGTCGTCGATCTGCAGGACGAGGCCGGCGTCGAGGATGATCCGGTACTCCTCGCGCAGGGCGTCGGCCCAGGCCCAGATGTGCTCCTCGTCGGTGGCGTAGTACTCGTTCGCGACCCGCGCGGCGGACCCGGGGGAGAGCGCCGTGATGAAGCCGTTCGCGGCGCCGGCCGCCTCGACGGCGTGCCGGAGGTTGGCGGCGTCCGTCCGGGCTGCCTCGTACCCGGTGTACGCGATCGGGCCGGTCGTCGTCGGGAACGCGGTGGCGTTCCTGCCCGTGCCGATGCCCGAGCCCGGGTCGGTGTAGGCCTCGCGGAAGATCGTCCAGTCGCGGCGGTCCGGGAAGCTCGTGAGCCGGACCCTTCCGGGCTCGGAGCGGACCGGCTCCTGCGTGAAGATGTCCTCCTCGGTCAGGCTGAGGCCGCTGACGCGCTGGAACGAGTACCCCCACCAGGCGCCGTAGTCGACGCTGTTCGACATCGCCTTGCCGAACTCGCCGTCGCCGGGCTGCGTGATGCCGAGGGCGGTCTGGCGGGCGACGACGTCGTCGACCGCGGCGCTCGTGAGCGCACGGACCTCGTCGGTGGTCTCCAGCGTGAAGCCGTCGGCGGCGAGGGGCCGGGCGGCGTTCGCGGCGATGAGCTCCGGCGTGCGGGGCAACGAGCCGGCGGTGGTGGCCTGGACGTGGTCGGTGTTCTCGAAGGACATGCTGCCCAATCTGGCACGGGGGCCCCGGGAGCGGTCCGACTCGGGAGAATGGGACACCGTGCCCCGTCCCACCACCCGCATCCCGCTCAACACCCTCGCCGTCCCGTTCGGCCTCGCCGGCTTCGCCGAGACCTGGTCCTACGCCGCCCCCGTCCTCGACCTGCCGACCGTCCTCCCGCAGGTCTTCTGGGGCATCGCCGCCGTCGCCTGGACCTGGCTGCTCGCCGCGCACGCCGTCCGCGGGGTCCGGGTGCGCGCGCACGACCGGCTCGTCGACCAACTGCGGCACCCCGCGCAGGGTCCCCTCGCGGCACTGGTCCCGGCGACCGCGATGCTGCTCGGGGTGGACCTCGCGCACGGCTGGCCGGACGGCGGGAGGGTGCTCGTGCTCGTCGCCGTGGCGGTCGCCGCCGGGTTCGCCGCCTGGCTCCTCGCGACGTGGTTCGAGGGTCGGCTCGCCCTCGAGTCGGTGCACGGCGGCTACCTCCTGCCGACCGTCGCAGCGGCGCTCGTCGGCTCGGTCGCCACGCACGAGGTCGGGCTCACCTGGCTCTCCTGGGCCTGCTTCGGCGTCGGCGTGTTCTTCTGGGTCGTGATGACCGGGCTGCTGCTCATCCGGCTGTCCTTCCGCCCCGCGCTGCCCGCACCGCTCGTGCCGACGATGGCGATCCTCGTGGCACCGCCGTCGGTCGCCACGGTCGCGGTGTTCGCGCTGACGGACGACGTGCTCACGGTCCCGGTGCAGGCGATCACCGGGCTCGGCGTGCTGCTCGTCGCGGTGCAGGTCGCCCTGCTGCCGCGGTACGTGCGGCTGCCCTTCTCGCTCGGGTTCTGGTCGTTCGTGTTCCCGGCGGCGGCGGTCGCGACGGCCGCGATCGAGTGGCTGCGGGTGCTCGACGTGCGGTGGGCGTGGATCCCCACCGCGGGGGTGCTCGCCCTGCTCTCGGTGCTGGTCGCGGTCGTCGGGTCGCGGTCGATCGCGCTGGCCGTGCGGCACCTGCTGCCCCAGGCGGAGGGCGTCCTGCAGGCCGCCGACGACGAGGACGCCGAGCCGGGCCCCGTGACGGGCGCGACCCGGACGGTCTGAACGCGACCACGGTTCGGGAGGCGCGGTGCGCGTCCGACGCGCACCGCGCCTCCCGAGCCGGTCGCGCACACCGCGTGACGTCCGGAGACGACGTGCGTCGCCACCCGGCCGTGACACGACGTACCGTCGTGGCATGACCACGACGACGCCGACCGCAGCCGACTTCCGCTCCGAGTGGGCCGCGTGGCACGACGCCCACGAGTCGGCCCGGGCGAGTGCGCACGGCTTCCTCGCGATCACGAGCATCCGGTGGCTGACGGGCACGCCGGAGCGCTTCGAGGACGCGCCCGGGGCGTGGTCGACCTCGGAGGCGGGACCGGTCGTCACCCTCGACGACGGCGAGTCGATCGAGGTCGACGGCGTCGCGGTGACGGGTACGCACCGGTTCGGTCCGCTGCCCGAGCGGTCGAGCACGACCATCGCGTGGCAGGACGGCGACGAGCGGGTCGCCATCGAGGTCGCCCGGCGTGGCGGCAGTGACGTCCTCCGACCGCGGCACCCCTCGAACCCGACGCGGACCGGGTACACCGGGACGCCGTCGTACTCGCCGGACCCGTCGTTCGCGGTCGCGGCGCACTTCGAGCCGTTCGACACGCCGCGCTCGGTGACCGTCGGGTCGGTCGTCGACGGGCTGCAGCACGTGTACGAGGCGCCGGGCGTGCTGGCGTTCGACCTCGACGGGCCGCGGTCGCTCCTGGCGTTCAACGGGTACGGCGACGGGCTCCTGGTGCTGTTCACCGACCGGACGAGCGGCGTGACCACGTACGCGGCCAACCGGAGCCTGGACGTCCCGGCGCCGGACGCGTCGGGCGCGACGACGATCGACTTCAACCGGGCGACGAACCTGCCGTGCGCCTACACGCCGCACGCGACCTGCCCGTTGCCGCCGGCGGAGAACCGGCTCGACGTCGCGGTGGAGGCGGGGGAGCAGCTGCCGGCGTGACGCGGCGGGGCGGCGCGGCGGCGCGGCGCGGGGTGCAGGCGCGCGGTGTTCGACACCGCACCACCGGATCGACGCGCGGAACGTCGCACCATGCACGTGCATCGGATGCGCGGGCATCGTCCGACACTCCACCAGGTGATCGACGGGCGCGATGTCGCAGCATGCACACGCACCCGCGGGCGACGCCCGGCTCAGGGCACCTCGACGCGCGCCCAACCACTCGTCGCCCGCCACGCGCCCGGGTCGAACGAGAACACGCTGCCCATCCCCGGCTGGTCGAGCGTCCGGGTGACCGGCACGCCCCGCAGATCGGCGAGCAGCAGCGCCCCGACCGCACCGTGCGACACGATCGTGACGTCGCCGGCGTCGGTCAGCGCCCGCACGGCACGGACGATGCGGTCCTGGGCGTCGACGGCGCGCTCCCACCCGCGCACCGAGTCCTCCGGCGTGGCGAAGAACGCGTCGACGACCCCGTCGAACTCCGCGGGCGGCAGGTAGCCCGTCGCGCTCCGGTCGATCTCACCGAGCGCGGGGTCCGTCGAGGGCACGAGCCCCACGGCCTCCGCGAGGATCGCCGCCGTGTCGACCGCCTTCTGCTCGGTGCTCGACACGATCCGCTGGACCCCGGGGTCCCAGGCGACGGCCGCGGCTCCGGCAGCGCGGGCACGCCCGTCGGGGGAGAGCCCCCACGACTCGATCGGCCGCGCGGGGTCGACGACCACCTCGGCGTGGGTCAGGAAGAACGAGGGCACGGCGTCACTCCAGGTCGTCGGCGGCCGACGGGTCGACGACCCGGACACCGTCGACCTCGCCGATCCGGGCGATGAGCAGGGACCCCTCGGCCCGGCCGGCGACGTCGATCCGGACCGCGGTGGCGTCGACCCGGTCGGTGTCCTGCCGCACGAGCCGGGCGACCCGCCACCCGCCGGCCGTCGCGAGGGCGAGCACGTCCGGCAGCACCCCGCGGCCGGCGTCGTAGACCACGTCGAGCGTCATCGACTGCTCGGCGGAGCGGGACAGCGCCCGGACGATCGCGGTGTAGCCGAACACGACGACGAAGTGCAGGGCGGTGACGACGAGTGCGAGCAGCCAGAGACCCGCACCCGCGGCCATGCCGATCGCCGCGGTCTCCCACACCGCGGCGGCCGTGGTGAGGCCCCGGACGGCTCCGCGTCGGGTGAGGATCAGCCCGGCGCCGAGGAACCCGACCCCGGAGACGATCTGCGCCGCGACGCGCGAGGGGTCGAGCACGACGTGGTCCGGCACGAGGACGTCGCTGAACCCGTACTTGCTCACGAGCAGCATGAGGGCCGACGCGGTCCCGACGATCGCCTGCGTGCGGATGCCTGCGCTCTTCGACCGGAGCTGCCGCTCGAGGCCGATGAGCGACGCGAGGGCGAACGCGAGCAGGACCTCGCCGATCTGGACCCACCCCTGTCCGGCGAGGGGCTCGGTGAGCTGTTGGATCGTCACGCCGACCGACGATACGCCGGCACCCGGCGGACGGGAGGCGCGGTGCGGGCCCGACCTGCGCCTCCCGTCCGTCAGCGGGTCGCCGTAGGGTGAGCGCGTGGAGTTCCCGGGGGAGGCGGCCGACGCGCGCGGCGCGTCGACCTCTCCGGGGTCACCCCGGGGCACGCAGGACCAGCAGGACGACACGCCCCGAGCGGGACGGCGCGCTCCGCGCGCGACGCCGCACGGAGGCACCGACGGGTCCCCCGGGAA
This sequence comes from Curtobacterium sp. Curtsp22, assembly GCF_059492135.1. Lineage (NCBI taxonomy): Bacteria > Bacillati > Actinomycetota > Actinomycetes > Micrococcales > Microbacteriaceae > Curtobacterium > Curtobacterium sp. Curtsp22. The sequence goes on from NZ_CP168519.1 coordinate 332,833, forward strand.
CCCCACGCCCCTGACCGTCGCCGGTGCCCTCGCCGACGCGTTCCTGACCGCGGAGCACTGGGGACCGGACGACCTGACCGCCGCCGGCTGGGCGGTGGTCGGCGTCGAGCGCGCCTACGTCGGGCTCGCGGTCGCGGCGGCCCTCGCGGCACACCCGCGACCACCGGTCGACGCACCGCGACAGCTCGCGGCGGTGCTCGAGGCGTCGCCGCGCCTCGCCGAGCTGCACCGCGCACGCGAGGCGCGCCGACCGGTCCGGGTCGTCGCGCGCCGGGCGACCGCGGTCCGGGCGCGTCCGGAGACCGCGAGCCGACTGCTCGTCGACACGCTGCCCGAGCTCGCGCGCGAGCTCGACCTCACCGTCGGGCGGCTGCTCTGGCTCGCCGACACCCGCTCGTGGAACCGGCGACCGGGGCCCTCGAGCCCGCTCCACCACCACCGCTGCGAGTGGATCCGTCGACCCGGACGCACGCCGCGCCTGCTCGAGAAGCCGATGGACATGCTCCGCCGGACGCAGCGGACCATCCTCGACGAGCTCCTCACCGCGCTGCCGGTGCACGACGCGGCGCACGGCTTCGTCGGTGGTCGGAGCGTCGTGACCGGAGCCGCGGCGCACACCGGGCGGCAGATCGTCGTCACGGCCGACCTGACGTCCTTCTTCGCGAGCGTCACCGCGCCCACCGTGTACGGGGTCTTCCGCGCGGCGGGCTTCGCGGAGCCGCTCGCACACGTCCTCACCGGGGTGTGCACGCACCGGGTGCCGGTGCACGTCCTCAGCGCGATGCCGGACGGCGGCAGCCCCGAGGAACGGCAGGCGCTGCGCGCGATGCTCCGCGAAGCGCACCTGCCGCAGGGCGCACCGACCTCACCGGCGCTGGCGAACACCGCACTCCGGCACCTGGACGCGCGGCTCGCGGGGTGGGCGGCCTCGGTGGGCGCGGTCTACACGCGGTACGCCGACGACCTGACGTTCAGCGGCGACGAGCGGCTGGCGGCCCGACCGGACGCGTTCCTCCGCGGGGTCGACCGGATCGTCACGGAGCAGGGACTCCGGTTGAACCCGTCGAAGACCCGGGTGCGGCGACGGGGCACGCGGCAGTCGGTCACCGGGGTCGTCGTCAACGACCGGACGTCGCCCGGTCGACGCGAGGTCGACCGGCTGCACGCGATCCTGCACAACGCCGCCGAGCACGGACCGGCATCGCAGAACCGTGCTGGGCACCCCGACTTCCGGGCGCACCTGCTCGGGCGGATCGGCTGGGTCGAGCAGGTCCACCCCGGACGCGCACGGCGCCTGCACGAGGAGTTCGCCCGCATCACGTGGTGATCCCGGGCCGTCTCCGTGCGGGTGTGACGCCGGGTTGCAGCGGGCAGGGGCACGACGCCCGACCGCCGGTAGCGTGCCGCCATGTGCCCGAGTGAGATCCCGGCCGACGCCCGCTACGAGGAACTGATCGCGCCGCTGCGACCGGTGATCGAGCGGATCGCCCTCGACGCCCGGCAGCGGGAACGCGAGGAACGGCTCGCGACCGACCAGCTCGGGTGGCTCGTCGACGCCGGGTTCGCGCGCTGGCGCACCCCGGTCGAGTGGGGCGGGGTCGGGGCCCGGCTGTCGGACGTGTTCCGGGCGGTCGCCGAGATCGCCGAGGTCGACCCGAACCTCGCGCACGTGTGGCGGAACCACTTCTCGTTCATCGAGGACCGGGTGCACGCCGAGGGGAGTGCCTCCGACCGGACGATCGTCGAACGCCTCGGTGGTGGGGAGTTCGTCGGCGGTGGGTGGAGCGAGACGCCGAACCCGGCCGGAGCGGACATCAGCACGCGGCTCACCCCGGACCCGGACGGCGGCTGGCGCGTCACCGGCCGGAAGTTCTACTCGACGGGGAGCATCTACGCCCGGTGGATCACGGTGCTGGCGCTCGACGACGCCGGAGCACGGTTCGTCGCCCTCGTGGACGCCCGCGACCCGGGCGTGCGGATCGGGGACGACTGGGACGGGTTCGGCCAGCGCATCACCGGCAGCGGGAGCGTGACGTACACCGACGTGCACGTGCCCGACGAGCGGGTCCTGCCGTACGCGACGCGCTACCCGTACCAGGAGCAGTACTACCAGACGGTGATGCACGCGATCCTCGTCGGCATCGGGCGTGCGGCCCTCCGCGAGGGGATCGAGGCGCTGCGCTCCCGGCAGCGCGGGCACCACAACGGCACGACCACGGACCCGACCGCCGACCCCGAGCTGCTCAGCACGATCGGCACCGTCGCGGCGCGGGTGTACGCCGCCGACGCCGCGTTCACCGCGAGCCTCGGACCGGTGGACGCCGCCGTCGACCGCCACACCGGACTCCGGGCGGCCGGGGCGGACCCCTCGACGGACCCGGTGCTGCGCGCCGCGCTCGAGCGGAGCTGGATCGCGGTCGCCCAGGCGCAGACGGTGGTCACCGACGCCGTGCTCGACGCGACGACGCTCGTCTTCGACGCCCTCGGGTCGAGCGGCACGTTCCGCTCCCTGGGGCTCGACCGGCACTGGCGGAACGCCCGGACCCTGGCGTCGCACAACCCGCGCGTGCACAAGCGGCGCATCGTCGGGGACCTGCTCGTGAACGGCGCCAGCCCGCTCGACCGCGTGTAACCCGCCGTCACGAGGCGCAACCCGACGACACCTGCACCCGCCGGGGCCGCGCTGCCCCGTACGGTCGTCGGCAACGGCCCGCCCCGGCCGCTGGGGGGGCGCCGGTGGCGGGCCGCTCTGCACGCGTACGGAGGGACCACCGTGACCGAGACACCAGCACCGACCATCGTCGCCGTGCCGGACGGCGACCTCGCCGCCGCCGTCGCCCGACCCGGTGGGATCGCCCGGCTCGCCGACCGGATCCGTGCCTCGGGCGCCGCGGTCGTCGCGATCGGCACCGACCGCTTCGACGCCGAACGCGGTCGTGGCCACCGGCTCGACCCGACCACCGCGGCGCTCGCCCTCGGCCGCGCACTGCCCACGCACGGGCTGCTCGTCGCCGCGGCCCCGACCCGGGAGCACCCGTACAACGTCGCCCGCCGGGTGCTGTCCCTCGACCACGTCCTGGACGCCCGGGTCGGACTCGTCGTCGGAGCGCGGGACCACGGCCTGCCGGCGACGGGGGAGCAGCACGACCCGGCCGAGTTCGCCGAGGTGGTGCGCGGCCTCTGGCGGACGTGGCCGCTCGACAGCATCGTCGGCGACCGCGAGGCCGGCCGGTTCGCCGACACGACCCGGATCCTCCCGCTCGACCACGACGGCGGGCCGGACGGGTACCGGGTCCGGGGGCCGTTGACGACGCCGTCGAGCCGGCAGGGCGAGCCCGTCCTCGCGGTCTGGCACGACGTCGCACACGAGGGTGCCGACCTGGTGCTCGGCGGGGCCGCGCGCCCGCTCGTCCCGTTGCCGGGCGAGGCCGGTGCGTCGGGGCCGAGCCGCGCCTCCCGGACCCCGACCGGCCCCGGTGCCCACCGGCGGACGCTGCGCGACCTGCTCGGTCTGCCGGTCCCCGCGCCGGTCGGCGCATGAGCGCCGACACCGACGCCGGGCTCGTCCTCGGCGTCAACCTGCAGGGCTTCGGCCAGCGACCGGCGGCCTGGCGGACCCAGGACGTCGAGCCGACCGACCTGCTCACCGTCGGGTTCTGGGAGGACCTCGGCCGGACCGCCGAACGCGGGCTGCTGGACATGGTGTTCTTCGCGGACCACCCCGCGCTCGGCGACCCCAACGTCCGCGCGTACGGGCTGCTCGAGCCGTTCGTGGCGCTCGGGGCGATCGCCGCCGCGACCACGCACCTCGGACTCGTCGGGACGGCGTCGACGACCTACAACGACCCGGTCGACCTCGCCGAGCGGCTCCTGTCCCTCGACACGGTCTCCGGCGGCCGCGTGGCGTGGAACGCCGTGACGACCTACGACCGGTCGGTGTCGGCGAACTTCGGCGTCGCGACGAACCCGGAGCGACCCGAGCGGTACGCCCGTGCCGGCGAGGTCGTCGACCTCGTGCAGGCGCTCTGGCGGTCCGCCGCCACCGGGCTGCCCGTCGACCACCACGGCGAGTTCACCGAGTTCGCGGGAGCGATCACCGTCCCGCCGTCGGCGCAGGGACACCCGGTGGTGTTCCAAGCCGGGGGATCGCCGCACGGACGGGACCTCGCCGCGCGCGTCGCCGAGGGCGTGTTCGCCGTCGAGCTGACGCCCGAGCCCGCCCGGGAGCACTACCGCGCCGTCAAGCAGGCGGCCCGGACGTACGGCCGGCGGGCGGCCGACGTGGCGATCGTCCCGGGGCTGTCGCTCGTGCTCGGCAGCACCGAGGCCGAGGCGCAGCAGCGGTTCGACGAGCTCGAGGCACTCGCCCCGGACGGCTACTCCCTGCGGGCGCTCGGGACGCACCTCGACGCCGACCTCACCGACCTCGACCCGGACGCGCCGGTCCCCGCGGCGATCCTCGACCGCGAGGTGGACCCCGTCACCTACGGCCCCTCGCTCGGGTACCACGAGACCGTCGTGCGCTGGGTCCGCGCGCACAACACGTCCCTGCGAGAGGTCCTGCGCGGCTTCGGCGGGTACGGCGCCCGGATCGTCGTCGGCACGCCGGAGCAGGCCGCCGACACCATCGAGGAGTGGTACCGGACCGGGGCCGCCGACGGCTTCAACCTGATGATCGACGAGTTCCCGCGCGGCCTCGAGACCGTGGTCGACGAGCTCGTCCCGATCCTGCAGCGGCGCGGTGTGTTCCACCGCGAGTACGAGGACGTCACGTTGCGCGGGCGGCTCGGGGCGCGGGCGCGCGGGCTGTAGGGCGCCCGCCGCGTGACGCCGTGTGACGTGGCGACCAGGCCCGCCGCGTCACACGGGGCAACGCCCGGTCACGCTCCGCAACACCCGTCGTGCCCGGGCCCGGTCGGTCATAGCGTCGCCACCATGACCGACTACCTCGACCGCGAGCACGACAAGACCTTCACGAAGGTCTACAAGCAGCAGACCCCGGACATCCTCTCGGCCTTCGTGCAGTTCGACGAGTCGGTGTTCCGGGCCGAGGGTCGCGAGATCCCGCTGAAGTACCGGGAGCTCATCGCACTGGCGGTCGGCATCACCACGCAGTGCGTCTACTGCATCGACGGCCACAGCCAGCGCGCGGTCACGGCCGGCGCGAACGAGGCCGAGCTCGCCGAGGCCGCCTGGGTCGCCACCGCCATCCGCGCCGGCGGCGGGTTCGCCCACGGCCGCCTCGGCTTCAAGTTCGGCGCCGACGCCGCGGCTCCCTCCGACTCCGCGACCTCCGCGTCGCACCAGCACTGACCACCGACCACACCCGACGGAAGCGCACCCCATGCCCGACCGCATCACCCTCATCACCGCGCTGCAGGGCGCCGGCTGGCACCCCGCCGCCTGGCGCACCGCCGGCCCCGCGGCGCAGCGCCTCACCAGCCTCCGGCACTGGCGCGACGTCGTCGTGGAGCAGGACCGCCTCGGCGTCGACGCCGTCACGATCGAGGACTCCTTCACCGCCGGTCCGGTGGACGCGGCGGGCGACCTCGACACGAGCACGGTCGTCGGCCGCCTCGACGCCCTCCTCGTCGCGAACGCGGTCGCCCCCGCGACGCGCGCGCTCGGTCTGGTGCCGACCGTCTCGGTGACGCACACCGAACCGTTCCACGTCGCCACGGGCCTCCAGACCCTCGACCACGTCTCGCAGGGGCGAGCCGGGTGGCGGATCCAGGTGAGCCCGACGGCCCGCGAGGCAGCGCTCTTCGGGCGCCGTCCCGGCGGCGACGAGGCGTCCGTCCTCTTCGACGAGGCGCGCGAGGTCGCCGAGGTCGTCTCGCGACTCTGGGACAGCTGGGACGACGACGCGATCATCCGCGACGTGACCACCGGCCGGTTCATCGACCGCGACCGCATCCACAACGCCGCGTTCGCGGGGTCCTTCGTCTCGGTCCACGGCGCGTCGATCGTGCCGCGGTCGCCGCAGGGCCGTCCGCCGGTCTTCTCGCTGGCTCACCGCGCCGACGCGGCCGCGTTCGCGGTGGACGCTGCGGACGTCGTGCTCGTCACGCCCGGGTACGACGGACGGGAGGCGCGGGACCTGTTGGACGAGGTCCGTCACCTCGAGCAGGTGGCCCGCTCGGACGTCCGTCGTCCGGTCCTCGCCGACCTCGCGGTGCTCATCGGGCCGTCGTCGGCCGCCGCCGCCGACGCGCTGGCCTCGCTCGACACGGCTGCCGGTGCCCCGTACGCGTCGACGTCCGACACGTCCGTGCTGGCGACGACCGTGCCCGAGCTCGTGACGCTCATCGGGGACCTGCGGGACCTCGGGTTCGCCGGTGTCCGACTCCGCCCGCTGCGCATCCCGCTCGACTCCACGGCGATCGCCCGCGAGCTCGTCCCCGCGCTCGTCACGGCCGGCCTCCGTGCCGACGTGGCCTCGCGTCCCACCGCCGACCTGCGCACGCGGCTCGGCATCGCCCCGGCGGTCAGCCGGTACGCGTCCGCATCCGCCCCCGTGGAGGTCTCAGCATGAGCGCCAAGCGTCAGGTCCACCTCGCCGCCCACTTCCCGGGCGTCAACAACACCACGATCTGGAGCGACGACCGGGCCGAGAGCCAGATCGCGTTCTCGTCGTTCGAGCACTTCGCCCGGAACGCCGAGCGCGGGCTGTTCGACTACCTGTTCCTCGCCGAGGGCCTGCGGCTCCGCGAGCAGAAGGGGCGCATCCACGACCTCGACGTCGTCGGGCGCCCGAACACGCTCGCGGTCCTCGCCGCCCTCGCCGGGGTCACCGAGCACATCGGGCTCGTCGGCACGCTGCAGACCACGTTCAACGAGCCGCTCGAACTCGCGAAGCAGCTCGCGACGCTCGACCACCTCACCGACGGACGCGCCGGCTGGAACGTCGTGACCAGCTCGGACGCCTTCCACGGCGCGAACTTCCGTCGTGGCGGGTTCCTGGACCACGCCGACCGGTACACGCGGGCGGCGGAGTTCATCGAGCTGTCCCGCGAGCTCTGGGACTCGTGGGAGTCCGACGCCGTCGTGGCCTCGGGCGTGTTCGCCGACCGCTCCCGGATCCGCGACGTCGACCACCACGGGCCGCAGTTCGACGTGACCGGGACGTTCCCGGTGCCCCGGAGCCCGCAGGGGCACCCGGTGGTCGTGCAGGCCGGCGACTCCGACGAGGGGCGCGACCTCGCTGCGGCGCACGCCGAGGTGATCTTCTCGCTGCACACCGAGTTCGACGACACGAAGTCCTACTACGACGACATCACGGCGCGCCTCGAGCGCGTCGGCCGCTCGAAGGACGAGCTGCACATCCTGCCCGCGTCGACCTTCGTCCTCGGAGACACCGCCGCGGACGCCGCCGAGCGGGCCCGGGCGATCCAGCGCGCCCAGGTCAGCCCGGCAACGGCGATCGCGTTCCTCGAGCAGGTGTGGAACCGCGACCTGTCCGGGTACGACGTGGACGGCCCGCTGCCCGACGTCGAGCCGGACCTCGAGGGCGCCGCGATCACCCGCGGCCGCGCACGGCACACCCGCGACGTGCCGGCGCTCGTGCGGTCGTGGCGCGACCGCGCCGAGGCCGAGCACCTGTCCATCCGTGAGCTCGTCATCGCGGTGTCGACGCGCGGCGGGTTCGTCGGGACGCCCTCGCACATCGCGGCCGAGATCGACCGCTACGTCCAGGAACGTGCGACGGACGGGTTCGTCGTGGTCCCGCACACCAACCCGTACGGCCTCGACGAGTTCGTCGACACGGTCGTCCCGCTGCTGCAGGAGCGCGGCGTCTACCGGGAGTCCTACACCGAGGGCGCGACGCTCCGTGAGACGCTCGGTCTGCCCGGGACCATCCGGGACCGCCGGGGAGTGCTCGCGTGACGGTGCGCAGCCTGTCGATCCTCGTGCCGGGGAACTTCGCGGACGACGCACCCGTCGACGGCCTCGAGGCCACGCTCGACCTCTTCGCCACGGCGGAGCGGCTCGGCGTCGACGGCGCCTGGGTCCGGCACCGTCACCTCGAGCACGGCATCGGGTCGGCGGCGGTGTTCCTCGCCGCGGCCTCGCAGCGCACGAGCGCGATCGAGCTCGGGGTCGCCGTCGTGCCGATCGGGTGGGAGAGCCCGTTCCGCCTGGCCGAGGACTTCTCGCTCGCCGACGTCCTGTCGCACGGGCGGGTCCAGGTCGGGCTGTCGACCAGCGCCCCGCACGAGGACATCCTCGGCGACCTGGTGTTCGACGGCGACTGGCGCTCCTTCGACCGCGGCTACGAGCGGGTCACCCGCTTCGTCGACAACCTGCGCGGGGACTTCCTCGGCGGCGACGACACCGTCATCCAGAGCCCCGGCAACGTCCAGCGCCCGCGGCTGCAGCCGTACGCACCGGGGCTCGTCGACCGGGTCTGGTACGGCGGGGGATCGCTCCGGTCGGCCGCCTTCGCGGGCAGCGCCGGGCTCAACCTGCTCATCGGCAACCTCACCTCGGGCGAGGGCACGGACGACTACGGCACCGCCCAGCGGAACCAGCTCGCCGCCTACCGCGCCGCGCTGCCGTCCGGCCGGACACCCCGCGTCGCCTGGGGACGATGCGTCGTCCCGACCGACTCGGCCGACCGCGTCTCGCGTGAGCGCTACCGGACCTGGTACGAGTCGCGTCTCGACCGGCAGAGGGCTCCGCAGGGTCCCCGGCGCACCCTGTTCTCGGCGGACCTCGTGGGATCGGCCGAGCAGATCGTCGAGCAGCTCGTCCGGGACGCCACGCTCGCCGAGGTCGACGAGTTCCGCATCGAGCTGCCGTACGAGTTCGCCGGCGACGAGTACGAGCAGATCGTGTCGGACGTCGTGTCGAGGGTCGCGCCGGCCCTCGGGTGGGCACCAGCGCGGACGGTGGTGGCGGCGTGACCCGGTACGTGCTCTCGCGCATCGGGCAGGCGGTGCTCGTGCTCTGGGCGGCGTGGACGATCTCCTTCTTCGTCCTCTACGTCCTGCCGAGCGACCCCGCCCGGATCATGCTCGGTCCGGACGCCACCGACGTGACGCAGGCGCAGCTCGACGCGCTCCGCCACCAGTACGGACTCGACCAGCCCTTGCTCGTGCAGTACTTCCAGCACCTCGGTTCGCTGCTCACAGGCGACCTCGGCCGCTCGATCGGCGTCGGACGACCCGTCACCGAGGTCATCGGCGAGGCCGTCGGTCCCACCGCGCAGATCGCCGTCGTCGGCCTGCTGCTCGCGATCGTGTTCGGCGGCGGGCTCGCGGTCCTCGCCACGTGGACCCGCAACCGCGCCCTCGGGCAGTTCCTGCTGCAGCTGCCGCCGGTCGGTGTCGCCGTCCCGGGCTTCTGGTTCGCCCTGCTGCTCGTGCAGTGGTTCTCGTTCGGCTTGCACGTGTTCCCGGCGTTCGGCGGCGAGGGACCGTCGTCGGTCGTCCTCCCCGCGATCACCCTGGCGCTGCCGACCGGCGCGACGATCGCCCAGCTGCTGTCGAAGTCCCTGGTCGCGACGCTCCGTGAGCCGTACGTCGACACCGCGTACGCCAAGGGCGCCGGACGCTGGCGGGTGCAGCTCCGGCACGCGCTGAAGAACGCCGCGCTGCCGGCCCTCACCGTGACCGGCCTCATCGTCGGACAGCTGTTCTCCGGCACCGTCGTCACCGAGACGGTGTTCTCCCGCCCGGGCCTCGGCCGCGTCACCGCGACCGCCGTGCAGGGGCAGGACATCCCCGTCGTCCAGGGCATCGTGCTCGTTGCCGCGGCGATCTTCGTCGTCGCGAACCTCGTCGTCGACCTCGTGTACCCGCTCCTCGACCCGCGTGTCGTCCTGGCCGGGAGCCGCCGGAAGCTCCGGGAGCAGGACGGTCCGACACCGGGCGGCGGCACGGGCGACGCCGCGGGCCCCGGTGCCACCACGGGCACCACCGCCCCGACACCCCAGGGAGTCCCCGCATGACCGAGACCACGCAGCTCGCGATCGGCCGTCCCGCGTCGCTCGTCTCCGACCGCGTCCCCGGCGGCGCGACCGCACTCCGGGGCGTCGTCGCCCGGCCGACCCTCACGCTCGCCGTGCTCTGGCTCGCCCTGGTCGTCCTCGCCGCGCTGCTCCCCGGCGCCCTGACCCACCTCGACCCGCTCGCCGCGGAACCCGCCGTGAAGCTCACCGCGCCCGACGCCGCACACTGGTTCGGCACCGACCAGCTCGGCCGCGACCTCTACGCCCGCGTCGTGCACGGCACGGCGCTCACCCTGCAGGCGGCGATCCTCGCGATCCTCATCGGGCTCGTCGGCGGCTCGGTGGTCGGGCTCCTCGCCGGGTTCGTCGGCGGGGTGGTCGACACCGTGCTCATGCGCGTCGCGGACGTCCTGCTCGCCATCCCGAGCCTGCTGCTGTCGCTGACGATCGTGACCGTCCTGGGCTTCGGCACCGTGAACGTCGCGGTGGCGGTCGGCGTCGCGAGCATCGCCACCATCGCCCGGATCATGCGCTCCGAGGTCGTCCGGGTCCGCACCGCCCCGTACGTCGAGGCGGCCACGGCGAACGGGAACCGCTGGTGGCGGGTGCTGCTCGTGCACGTCCTGCCGAACGCGGCCGGCCCCGTGCTCGTCCTCGCCGCGCTCGAGTTCGGCACCGCGATCCTCGCCGTCTCCAGCCTGAGCTTCCTCGGCTACGGCGCCCAGCCGCCGGCACCGGAGTGGGGCTCGCTCGTCTCGACCGGCCGCGACTTCATCGCCACCTCGTGGTGGCTGACGACCATCCCCGGTCTCGTCATCGCGGTCACGGTCCTCGCCGGCAACCGCGTCGCCCGGGCACTCGACACCGAACGGCGGGCCGTCCGATGAGCCTCCTCAGCATCCGCGACCTCACGGTCGCGTACGGCCACGGCCGGCACGCGCGGACGGCGCTGCACGGCGTCTCCCTCGACGTCGGTCGCGGCGAGCGCGTCGCGATCGTCGGCGAGTCCGGTTCGGGCAAGTCGACGACGGCGCACGCGGTCCTCCGGCTCCTGCCCGCAGCGGCCGAGCTGACGGGAGGCACGGTGCGGCTCTCCGGGACCGCCGCCGGTTCCGCGGACCTCGACCTGGTCACCGCGTCCGACGCCGAGGTCCGTCGTGTCCGCGGCGTCCGGATCGGCTTCGTCCCGCAGGACCCGACCGTCTCGCTCAACCCCGTCACGCGCATCGGTCGGCAGGTCGCCGAGGTGCTCGAGATCCACGGCATCGCGACCGGGACCGACGCCCGCCAGCGCGCCGTGGAGGAGCTCCGTCGCGCCGGGATCGACCGTCCGGAACTGCGCGCGGAGCAGTACCCGCACGAACTCTCCGGCGGCATGCGGCAGCGGGTGCTCATCGCCATCGCACTGATCGGCGACCCGGAGCTCCTCGTCGCCGACGAGCCCACGAGCGCCCTCGACGTCACCGTGCAGCGGACGATCCTCGACCACCTCGACCGACTCGTCGCCGAGCGGGGGACGAGCGTCCTCTTCATCACGCACGACCTCGGGGTCGCCGCGGACCGGGCGGACCGGATCGTCGTGATGTCCGAGGGACGGATCGTCGAGCAGGGCACCCCCGCCGAGGTGCTCGGCGCTCCCCGCGAGGCGTACACCCGCGCGCTCATCGCCGCGGCGCCCAGTCTCGACGACGTCACCGTGTCCGTGGGGGCCGACCCGCGCCTCCCGTCCGGCAGTGACGACCCGCTCGTCGTCGCGACGGGCCTGCGGAAGTCCTTCGCCCGCGTGGCCGCCGTCGACGGCGTCGACGTGACCGTCCCGCGCGGCCGCACCCTCGCGCTGGTGGGGGAGTCCGGGTCCGGGAAGTCGACCACGGCGCGCCTCGTGCTCGGTCTCGAGCGCGCCGACGCGGGCACCGTCCGGTTCGACGGCGACGACGTGAGCGCTGCCCGCGGTGCGGCGCTGCGGGCGTACCGGCGCCGCGCGCAGATCGTGCAGCAGAACCCGTACGCGGCCCTGCACCCGCGGCTGTCGGTCGGGTCGATCATCGCCGACCCGCTCGCGGCGTTCGGGATCGGCACCCGGCGGTCGCGTGCGGCCCGTGCGGCGGAGCTGCTCGACCTCGTGGCCCTGCCGGTATCGACGGCAGGGCGGCGACCGTCGGAGCTGTCGGGCGGTCAGCGGCAGCGCGTCGCCATCGCCCGGGCGCTCGCGCTCGACCCGTCGTTCGTCGTCCTGGACGAACCGGTCTCGGCGCTCGACGTGTCCGTCCAGGCGCAGATCCTCGACCTGCTCGCGTCGCTGCAGGAGACGCTGGGCGTCTCGTACCTGTTCATCTCGCACGACCTCGCCGTCGTCCGCCGCATCGCCCACGAGGTGTCCGTCCTCCGGGGCGGGCGCCTGGTCGAGCACGGCGCTGCCGCCGAGGTCCTCCACCACCCGCAGCACGAGTACACCCGTGCCCTGCTCGACGCGATCCCCGGACGATCCTGGCGCGTCGCACCCCTCACCCCCTCCGAAGGAGTCTCATGACCATCCACCGCACCCCGATCCGTCTGGTGGTCGCGATCGCGGCCGGCACCGCGGCGGCCCTGGTGATGGCCGGCTGCTCGTCGGGCGGCAGCGCGTCGTCGTCCTCGTCGAAGCCCGTCGACGGCGGCTCGCTGACCTACGCGATAGCGAACGACCCGATCACGCTCAACCCGACCGGGACCGGCGCCGGCAACGACACCCTCGCCATCACCCGGCAGCTCGTCGACTCGCTGCTCTGGCAGGACCCGTCGGACGGCTCGCTGAAGCCCTGGCTGGCGACGAAGTACTCGGCGAACACCGACGCGACCACGTTCACGTTCGACCTGCGCTCCGGTGTGACGTTCTCCGACGGGTCGGCCTTCGACGCCACCGCCGTGAAGGACACCTTCGACGACATCGCGAAGGCCGGGGCGTCGAGCACCGCCGCCGCGTACTTCTCGGGGTACCGGGAGACGAAGGTCGTCGACGACGACACCGTCGAGGTCGACTTCACGACGCCGAACGCCGCGTTCCCGAACGCCACCGCGTCGGTCGCGCTCGGCATCGTCGCGCCGAAGACCACCGAGACGCCGTTCGAGGACCGGGCCGACGGCACGGCCGTCATCGGGACGGGGCCGTTCACGCTGTCGTCGTACACGAAGAACACCTCCACCGTCCTGACGAAGCGCAAGGACTACGACTGGGGCCCGGCCGCGCGGTCGAACACCGGCGCGGCGCACCTGTCGAAGGTGACGTTCCAGGTCGTCCCGGAGGCGAGCGTCCGCACCGGCAGCCTGCAGTCCGGCCAGCTCGACGCGATCAGCAGCGTGCAGCCGAGCGACGTCGACACGCTCGAGTCGCAGTACGAGCTCGTGACCCGCGCCAACCCCGGGCAGGTGTTCGGGCTCACGTTCAACCAGAAGCGCCCGCTCGTGTCCGACCTCGTCGTCCGCAGGGCGATCGCGCAGGCCGTCGACCCGAAGACCGTCTGGGACACGTCCCTGAACGACCTGTTCGAGGTCGCGACGTCGGTGCTCGGCTCGACCACCCCCGGGTACACCGACACCTCCTCGGCGATCTCGTACGACCCGGCCGCGGCCGAGCAGGCGCTCGACGAGGCCGGGTGGAAGACCGGCTCCGACGGCATCCGCGCGAAGGACGGCCGGAAGCTGCAGCTCAAGCTCATCTGGATCACGAACTTCGGGCCGAACCAGACCTCGCTCGAACTCATCCAGCAGGAGCTGCGGAAGGTCGGCGTCGGCCTGACCCTCGAGAGCGGCACCGTCCCGCAGTACCTCGCCAACACCACGAGCGGGGACTGGGACCTCGCGTGGGACAACAGCTCCCGCGCCGACGGTGACGTCCTCCGCTCGAAGTTCTCGAGCGACGGCGCCCAGTCGATCGGCGCCGCCGACGGCACGCTCGACGCCCTGTTCACGAAGGAGCTCTCGCAGTCGTCCGCCACCGAGCGTGCGGCCACGTTCGCGGCGATCCAGGAACGGATCGCGTCGCAGGTGGACTTCGTCCCCGTGCACGAGCTCACCAGCATCATCGCCACCACGAAGGACGTGCACGGCATCGCGTTCGGCGCGGACACCCGTCTCGACCAGCTCACCGGCGCCTGGACGGACGCAGCATGACCGCCGTCCCCCTGTCCGTCCTCGACCTCGTCCCGGTCAGCGCCGGGGCCACCGCCGCGCAGGCGCTGCACCGCACGATCGACCTCGCGCAGCACGCCGAGCGTGCCGGGTACGCCCGGTACTGGCTCGCCGAGCACCACCTCAACCCGGGTGTCGCCGGCAGCGCACCGAACATCGTGATCGGGGCCGTGGCCGCCGCGACCTCGACGATCCGCGTCGGCAGCGCGGCGACGCTGGTCGGCAACGTCCGCGGACTGCAGATCGCCGAGACCTTCGGCACGCTCGCCGCGCTGTACGGGCCGCGGATCGACCTCGGTCTCGGCCGGTCGGGCGCCCCCGCACCCGGTGCCCCGAAGCCGCCGTCGCTCGCCCCGCGCGGGGACGAGGTCGTCGACGGGCTGCTCATCCCGGCACCGTTCGACTTCCGGATCGCCCCGCGCAGCCGGTTCGCGCTGCAGGGCGAGCTGCTCGGTCGCGTGCCGGGCGACGTCGACCGGTTCGAGGGCGAACTCGACCTGATCCGGGCGCTGTTCGACGGGACCTGGTCGCACGACGGCGCGGTCGTCGAGGCGCCACCCGCCGCCGGCACCCCCGTCGAGCTCTGGATCCACGGCTCCACCGGGGGTGCGAGCGCACGGGCCGCCGGCGCGCTCGGCCTGCCCTACGGCGCGAACTACCACACGTCGCCGGGCACGGTCCTGGCGTCGGTCGAGGCGTACCGCGACGCGTTCCGCCCCGGCGTGCTCGACGCGCCGCACGTCATCGTGTCGGCGGACGTCGTCGTCGGCCGGGACACCGACGAGGCGTCCGGACTCGCCCTCGGCTACGGCCAGTGGGTGCACTCCATCCGCTCCGGTGTCGGGGCGATCGAGTACCCGACGCCCGAGTGGGCCCGGGAGCACCCGTTGGACGACGCTGCGGCGGCATCGGTCGCGGACCGCATCGCCACGCGGTTCGTCGGCGATGCGGGCACGGTCGCGGACCAGCTCGAGACGCTCCGGCGTGCCACCGGGGCGGACGAGCTCCTCGTCACGACGATCACGCACGACCACGACGCGCGGGTGCGCTCCTACGAGCTGCTCGCGGCCGAGTGGGCGCGGCGTGCCGAGCAGGCGGTGCCGGCCGCGGTCTGAGACGCGGCCGACCGACGGACGGGAGGCGCGGTGCCAGCTGGCACCGCGCCTCCCGTCCGTCGTGTGCGCGCGTCCCGCGCACGGCTGGTCGGTTGCCGACTCGGCCCGACGCGACATCGTCGTTGTCGTACGACGTCGACCGTGTCGCTGTCGTGCGTCCGCGGATGCCCGCGTGCGCAACGAGCGACGTGACTGCTGTCGTACGACGTCGACCTTGTCGCACGGCACGGCACGGCACGGCATCGCACCGCACCGCACCGCGCCGCGCCCCGAGGGCACGCGCGACGACACCCCCGCGGCCAGATCGGCCACGGGGGTGTCGGACAGCGCGTGCCGGATCAGCTGGCGTCGAGCGGCAGGCCCTCCGGATTGAGCTCGGACTGCTTCACAGCCTCGTTCGACAGGTTGTAGGCCGTGAGCCACTTGGCGTACGTGCCGTCGTCGATGAGCTCGTTGATGGCCTCCTGGACCGGCTTCGCGAGCCCGTCGCCCTTCTTGGTGGTCGCCGCGATGAGCCCCTGCAGGTCGGCGCCGGCACCCGAGTACGTGCCCGCGGTCGTCGTCGCCTTCGCCGTCCCCGCGTTCTGCTTGTTCTGGTAGGCGATCGTCGGGTTCGGGCCGAGGTAGCCGTCGACCTTGCCGGACTGCACGGCGAGGAGCTTCGCGTTCGCGTCCGGGTAGTACTTCACCGTGATGGTCTTGCCCTGCTCCGCGAGGTCGGCCTTCCACCCGAGCAGGATCTTCTCCTGGTTCGTGCCGGAGTCCGTGGCGATCGTCTTGCCGGCGAGCACGGACGGATCTCCGTCGAACCGCAGGGAGCTGCCCTCCTTCACCTGCAGCGCGAGGTTGTCCTGGCGGTACGAGGCGAAGTCGTACTTCTCCTTGCGCTGCTCCGTCACGGTGATGTTCGACAGGCCGACGTCGACCGATCCGCCGTCGATGCCGACGAACAGGTTGTCCCACGTGGCGTTCTTCACCTGGGGCTCGAGGCCGAGCTTCGCCGCGACGAGACGGCCGAGGTCGGGCTCGGAGCCGGTCAGCGTCTTCTGGTCGTCGCCGGTGAAGGCGAGGGGCGGGTACCCGGACGGCAGGGCCCCGATGCCGATGACGAGCTTGCCGGACTGCTTGACGTCGGCGGGGAGCTCGTCGTGGAGCTTCGAGTCCTCCTGCACGGAGACCTTCGTCTCGGTCGCGGCGCCGTTCGAGGCGGCGCCGATCGTGACGGTGCCGTCGTCCGGGCCGGTGCCGGCGCTGGCGTTCGCGGCGCAGCCGGCGAGGGCGACGACGACGCCGGTGGCGAGGACGAGGGCGCCGGCACGGTGCCGCCAGCGGGAGGGGGTGATCGGGGACATGGTTCTCCAGGGGTCGGGTCGGAACGGGTGGGGAGTTCAGCGGACGCGGGACAGGAAGTCGCGCGTGCGGGGGTGCTGCGGGTCGTCGATGAGCTGCGCCGGCGGGCCCTGCTCGACGATGCGGCCGTGGTCGAGGAAGACGACGTGGTCGGCGACCTCGCGGGCGAAGGCGACCTCGTGCGTGACGATGACGAGCGTCGTGCCGGACTCGGCGAGGTCCGCGATCACGCCGAGCACCTCGCCGACCAGTTCGGGGTCGAGGGCAGAGGTCGGTTCGTCCAGCAGGACCACCGAGGGCTCGAGCGCCAGCGCCCGGGCGATCGCCACGCGCTGCTGCTGCCCGCCGGAGAGCTGGCGCGGGCGGGTGGCGCCGCGGTCGCCGAGGCCGACGCGTTCGAGCAGCGTCTGGGCCCGGGCCCTCGCGGTGGCGGCGGGGACACCGGCGGCGATCGGGCCCTCGGCCACGTTCTCGAGCGCGGTGAGGTGCGGGAACAGGTTGAAGTGCTGGAACACGAACCCGATCCGGGAGCGCTGCCGCAGGATCAGGCGCTCGGGCAGCTCCTTGTAGCGGGGGACCCCGTCGCGCCCGGTCCGCACCCGGACGCCGATGGTCTCGCCGCCGACGGTGACGACACCGCGGTCGAGGGGTTCGAGGTGGTTGATCGCGCGCAGCAGCGTGGACTTGCCGGACCCGGACGGGCCGAGGATCACGGTGACGCTCCCGGACGGCAGCGACAGGTCGACGCCGTCGATGACGACGTTCTCGCCGAAGGCCTTCACAGCGCCGTGGATGCCGATGGTGGCGCTCATCAGATGTCCTTCCCGTCGTTCTGGCCGGACGCGACCACGCGGTTGGCGGCGAGCACCTGTGCAGCGCGTGCCGACGAGGAGGGGCGATCCGCGCCTCCTGGGCCTCCCCGGCCGCGCCCGGCACCGCGGCGCACCGCGGACCGGAGCCGCTGGAACGGCGTCGGCGGGAGGGCGCGGACCGAGCCGCGCGCCGTCCATCGCTCGACGTAGTACTGGACGATCGACACCGCACTCGTGAGGGCGAGGTACCAGATCGTCGCGACGACGAGCAGCGGGATGATGTCCGTCGGGTACGTGCTCGACAGGTTCTGCACCACGCCGAACAGGTCGAGGAGCGACACGTAGAACAGCAGCGAGGACGCCTTGAGCAGGCCGACGATCTGGTTGACGAAGGCCGGCACGATCGAGCGGAGCGCCTGCGGCAGGATCACCCGCACGAACTGGCGGCGGCGGGGGAGCCCGAGGGCCTGCGCGGCCTCGTGCTGGCCGTGGTCGACGGCGAGCACACCGGCGCGGACGATCTCGGACGCGTAGGCGATCTCGCTGAGGCTCAGCCCGATGACGCCGATCGCCAGGTCGCTGAGGACGTTCGCGGTCGGGACCTCGAACTGCGGTCCGAACGGGACGCCGATGCCGATGGTCGGGTACAGCGACCCGAGGTTGTAGAGGAAGACGAGCACCAGGATGAGCGGCACCGAACGGAACAGCCACACGTAGCCCCAGGCGAGCCCGGACAGCACCGGGTTGCGCGAGAGCCGGCCGATCGCCACGACGATGCCGCCGGCGAAGCTGATCACCGCGCTCAGTGCCGTCGCGACGAGGGTGAGCTGCAGGCCGGTCAGGATCGCCGGGCTGAACAGCCACTTGCCGACCGCCGGCCAGCCCCACTGCTCGTTGGTGAAGAGCGTCTCGACGAAGTTCAGGAGGACCACGAGGACAACCGCCGCGGCGATCCACCGCAGCGGGTGGCGCAGCGGGACGACGGGGCGGTCGAGCGCGGCGCGGCCGGCGGCGTCGATGGTCGCGTCGGTCGGGCTTCCGGCCGTGCTTCCGGTCGGAGTTCCGGCGGGGCTTCCGGTCGGGCGCTCCGCGTCGGTGGTCTGGGTCATGTCGCGACCGTAGGAGGTGCGCCGAGGCGCGACAACGCCGCGCGAAACACATCGGCACGGGAGGGAACCCGGCGTCACACGCGAGGATCGGATGACGCTCTGTGACGCGGGACGGCGGCTATCGTGACCCCCATGACCGCACACCGCGTGACCGCACCGGAGCCCCCGGCCGACGGCAGCAAGCCGAAGGGGCCGGCGTCGTATTTCCCGAGCATCGAGAAGACCTACGGGCGTCCGGTGCAGGAGTGGCTCGACCTCGTCGCGGACCGGCTCGACGGCCAGAAGCACATGGAGGTCGTCGCCTGGCTCAAGACCGAGCACGGCATGGGACACGGGCACGCGAACGCCCTCGTCGGCTACGTGCGGAACGCCCTCGCCGACTGATCCCCGTCGCCGTCGCGGTTGTCGGTGGTGCTGCCTAGCGTGACAGCGTGGCCGAACCCGTCGACGCGTGGTGGCGCCGCCGACAGTGGTCGCGCGGCGTGGCGGTGCCCTACGCCGTGGGGGAGTTCCGTGCCGAGTGGTCCTCGTACCCGGTGCTCGTCCGGCAGTACCACCCGGAGTGGAACCACGGCGTCGTCCTCAGCCAGGTGCCACCAGCTGCCGAGGTCCTGCTGACGTGGGAGTGCGACGTCGGGCACGTGTTCGTCGCGACCCCGGGTGAGCAGCGCTCCCGTCCGGGTCGGGAACGACGCCGGTCGGTCTGGTGCCCCGAGTGCGCCGTCCAGGCCCAACCGCAGCGCTGGCCCGTGCTGCCGTCCGACTGGCCGGCCGCGGTGCCGGTCCCGCAGCGGGTCGTGCGCGTCACCGGTCGGCAGACGCTGCCCGCGGCTCCGGCTCGAGGGACCCCGGCCGGTGCTGTGGCGTCGACGCGGTCCCGCCCTCGTCGCCCGGAGCCCGGTGCACCCCGCCGGCCCCGGCCCCCGGCCGTCCCGCGGTCGATCTGCCCGAAGACGCCGCGGCTGCCCTCGGGGGAGTCGTTCACGAGCGCGTGCGCCCCGGCGACGGCCTCCGCGGTCGAGGCCGAGCTCCGGACCGCCCTCGCCGAGCGGTTCGCCTTCACGTTCGACCACTCCGCGATCCGCCTCGACCGACGGTTCTTCGACCACGTCGAGGTCTGGCCGGACATCATCCTGCCGGAGCTCCGCGTCGCGATCGAGTACGACTCCACCGGACGTCACGGTCTCGAGCACGTCGGACCCCGGCAGGAGACGGACCGCCGGAAGGACCGTGCCGTGCGCGGTGTCGGGTGGGAGGTCGTCCGCATCCGGACCGGGCGGCTGCAGGCGCTGGGGCCGTACGACCTCGAGGTCTCCGGGATCTCAGGCCGGACGATCGCCCGCCTGGCCGACACGCTGCGCGAGGTCCGCGGCGCCCTCTTCGTCGACGCGTACGCGCGCTGATCTGCGGGCGCCCGGGCGTCGGCGCCGCACAACCGAAGTGCGCCCGAACCGCGGTTCCCCGCGGTTCGACGTGCTTTGCGTTGTGCGCAGCACCCGCCGGCCGCCGGCGGCGCCGTGTCGAACCACGGAAACGACGTCGAACCGCGTGCGACGGCTGGTGCGACGTCGCTTTCGTGGTTCGAAGCGCGCGGGCGCCCGCTGGCGGCGCGCGCTCGCCCGCCGCGCCTCACCCGCGCAGCGCCAGCGCCTCGCTCCGCCACCGGGCGTGCAGCTCCCACGGGTCGCTCACGCCCGCGGCCACGACCCCGACGTGCTCGAGCAACTCCGGCGTCACCCGGAACCACTCCGTACCGGGGTACCGCGACCCGGCGAACTGCGCGTGCCGCCGCCGCTCGAGCGTCCGGTCGCCGCGCTCGAACCCGAGGAGGTCTTGGTGCGGGATCGCCGCGAGCCGCTGCCGCGGGTTCGCCGTCGTCCCGATCTTGATCCGGTCGCCGAAGTCGTCCCGCATCCGCAGGTAGTACACGACGTCGACCCGCGGGGGAGCGAGGTCCCCGTCCGGCACGTCACCCCAGCGCCACTCGCACGTCGCACACACCGCACCGGACGGGAAGCGCACGCCGACCCGGGACCCGCACACCGGGCACGGGCCGGGCAGCACGTCCTCGACGCCGACGTGCTCGGCGGCGGCGTCGACCACGAGGGCGACGTGTCCGGCGCACAGCGGCACCGCGGGCACCGCCGACCCGGCGAAAGCACCGGCGTCGCAACCGGGCGCGCAGCACGACGAGAGGGCGACCATGCCGGGAACGCTAGCCCGACCCACCGACGCCAGCCGCGCCTCCAGGCCGGAGCGCTACTCGGTGAAGATGACGCCGATCGGTTCGCGCTTCTCCTCCTGGAACCGGTCCTCGGCGCGCCCGAGCGCCCAGTACGCGGACAGCGACATCTCGGACTTCTCGAGTCCCCAGTCGTCCTGCAGCAGTCGACGGATCGCCTTCATCGCGGTCCGCTCGCCGTGCGCGAACACCTGCACCGGCCTGGAGGCGCGCTCCAGCGAGCGAGCCGCCTCCAGCAGCAGCGTGCCCGGCTCCGCGCCGGTGGCGTCGCGGTGCAGCCACCGCAGGTCGACCCCGGCCGGGTGCGCGACGTCCTGCTCGTCGGCCGGACCCGCCACCTCGACGAGGGCGACGCCCGTGGCGGTGTCGGCCATGCCCTCGAGGGCGGCGGAGATCGCGGGGAGCGCGCTGTCGTCGCCGAGCAGCACGTGGGTGACGGCGGGGTCGGTGGACGGGGTGTACCCGCCGCCGGGACCCGAGAGGGCGAGGAGGTCGCCGGGCTGCGCCGAGGCCGCCCAGGGGCCCGCGAGGCCGTCGTCGCCGTGCACGACGAAGTCGACGGCGATGGTCTTCGCCTCGTGGTCGACGGCGCGCACGGTGTAGGTGCGGCGCGCCGGCCGGTCGTGCTTCGGGAGCGACTCGCGCAGCGACTCGAGGTCGTACGGCGGCGTGAGCCCGAGCGACGGCTTCGCGAGCAGGAGCTTGACGTACTTGTCCGTGGTGGCGAGCCGCTCCGGGTCCGCCGCCGCGACGAACTCGTCGAAGGCGGGACCGCCGAGGTGGACGCGGACCATGTGCGGCGAGAGACGCTCCGTGCGATCGACGACGAAGACGTGCTGGGGGCGTTTGGGTTTCGAGCTCATCGGTGCGAGCTTCCTCTCTCGACTTCTGGGTGCGCTGTGCTTGACGTACCGCTCAGTAAGGTTAGCCTTACCTCCATGGACACCGTCATCCCGTTCTCCGAGCTGCTGCGCCGGCGCACGCGTCGCTCGCAGGGGTCGTCGGGTGGCAACGGGTTCATGCAGGACCTGCTCGCCGGCCGGTGCGACGTCGGCGAGTACGCGGCCCTGCTCGGACAGTACGCGTTCGTGTACGACGCCCTCGAGCGCGCGGCCGAGCGGATGGCGGAGCACCCCGTGGCTGCCCCCTTCGTCACGTCGCAGTTGACGCGGATGCCGGCGATCCGGGCGGACCTCGAGTACCTCATCGGTCCGGACTGGTCCGAGCTCGTGTGCCCGCTGCCCGAGACCACCGCGTACGTCCGACGACTGAACGAGGTCGCGGCGACATGGCCCGGCGGGTTCGTCGCCCACCACTACACGCGGTCCCTCGGCGACCTGTCCGGCGGGCGACTCATCGGGCGGCTGCTCGCGGAGCAGTTCGGCTTCGAGACGAACGGCGTCCTGTTCTACATCTTCGACCAGGTCGCCGACCCGAGCGCGTTCGAGCAGACCTACCGGGCGCAGCTCGACGCGGCTCCGTGGTCGGCCGAGGAACGCGAACGCGTGATCGCCGAGGTCGAGCTGGCGCACCGGCTCGACAGCGGGCTGCTCGCGGGGCTCGACGCGACGCGGGGGCCGGTGCTCGGCCGTCCCGGGGCGTGGTCCGACGACGACGGGCCGCACGGCGCGGGCGACGACGTGGCCGTGATCGCGTGACCGAGCCGAGTTGACCCGAGTGGCCACGTGCCGCCCACCAGACCCGCCGGGATCGCGGAGCGCGTCGCTTCGCAGGGGTGCTTCCGCCACGCGCCGCGATCCCGGCGCTCCCTCGCCGGCGCCGCCCGCGCCGACCCGCCTCAGGGCCGCATGCGGCGCGCGAGCTTCTGGATCGGGCCGGTCTTCGGCGCGCGCTCCGCGGGTTCGACGACCTCCTGCTGGTAGAAGTCCGCGAGGTCCGCCATCAGCGCCCGACGCTCCGCCCGCGCGTACGCCCGACGCTCCCGCGTGAAGGCGATCACCGTCGACCAGCACATCAGCACCATCACGACGCTGAACGGGAGCGCCGTCGTGATCGCCGCGGTCTTCAGCGCGTTCAGCCCGCCCGCGAGCAGGAGCGCCACCGCGACGAGGGCCGTGACCCCGGCGAAGAACACCCGGATCCAGTTCTTCGGCTCGATCTGCCCGCCGGTCGCGATCATGCCCATCACGAGCGCGCCCGAGTCCGCCGAGGTCACGAAGAACACCCCGATCAGGATGATCGCCCCGATCACGAGCACGGACCCGGCGGGCATCCCGCCGAGCAGCTGGAACAGGACCTGCTCGACGGACACGCTGCCGTCCGCCCCGACCAGGTCGCCGGTGCCGTGCAGCTGGTCGTACAGCGCGGTCCCGCCCATGATCGCGAACCAGAGGAAGGTCAGCAGCGTCGGGACGAACAGCACGCCGAGCACGAACTGCCGGACGGTCCGTCCGCGGGAGATCCGCGCGATGAAGATGCCGACGAACGGCGCCCACGACATCCACCAGCCCCAGTAGAACGTCGTCCACGCGCCCTGCCACTCCTGCCCGGCCCGACCCGCGAAGGCGCTCGTGTCGAACGCCAGCCCGACGAACCCCTGCACGTACTGTCCGATCGACTGCACGAACTCGCCGAGCAGGAACTGCGTCGGCCCGACGAACAGGACGAAGACGAGCAGCACGGCCGCCAGCACGAGGTTGATGTTCGACAGGATCTTCATGCCCTTGCCGACACCGCTCAGCAGCGACCCGACGGCGATCAGCGTGACGACGACGATCAACCCGATCTGCAGGCCCCGGGTGTTCTCCGCCGCCCCGGTGTACTCGAGCCCCGACCCGATCTGCAGCACGCCGAGCCCGAGCGACGTCGCGACGCCGAACAGCGTGCCGATCAGCGCGAGGACGTCGATGAGGTTGCCCCACCCGCCCACCACGCGCTTGCCCAGCAGCGGCTCGAGCGCCCAGCGGATCGACACCGGTCGCGACCGCCGGTGGATCGCGTACGCCAGGGCGAGCCCGACCACGACGTAGATCGCCCACGCGTGCAGGCCCCAGTGCAGGAACGTCTGCGTGAGCGCCTGCTGCGCGAGGGCGTCGTCGTCGCCCGTCACCCCCGGCCGTGGTGCGGCGAAGTGACTGAGCGGCTCGGCGACGCCGTAGAACACGAGCCCGATGCCCATGCCGGCGGCGAACAGCAGCGAGAGCCACGAGAGCGTCGAGAACTCGGGCGCCTCGTCGTCCTGGCCGAGCACGATGTCGCCGAACCGGCTGAAGCCGATCCAGATCGCGAAGACGACGAACGCGGCCGCGGCGATCACGTAGTACCAGCCGAAGTCCCGCACGATCCACCCCTGGACGGCCGAGAAGACGTCCTCGGTGGCCCGCGGCGCGGCGAGCGCGACGGCGACGAACGCGAGCACGATCCCCGCGGCCGGCCAGAAGACCCATCGCTCGACGGGCGGCTTCCGGACCGCCGTGTCGGCCGGCGGGCCAGGAGGCGCGGATCCCGTCCCCACGTCGTCCTGCGCCCGCACCGTGGCGGGTTGGTGGTCTGCCGGCTCGGCCGTCTCGTCCATGGCGTCCCTCCACCCACGGATGCGGAGCATCCCTGGGTGGATTCTACGAACGCTCGCCGTGGTCCGTCCGGGTGCGATGCTCACGAAGCGAGGCCGCGCACCCGCCCGCCGCGGTCCGTCCGGACGGTTGTCGTCACCGGTCCCGACGGGCCGATACGCTGCTGGGATACCGGGACGACCGTCCCGGCCGAGACCCGGAGAGGACCACATGACGATCGACGGTCAGACCCGCCACGGACGCGCGCGGGACGACGTCAGTGGCGCGGTCGACAGCGACCTGCGCTCCGACGTGCGGTACCTCGGCAAGTTGCTCGGACGCGTCCTGCGGGAGACCGGCGGCGAGGACCTCCTGCACGACGTGGAGAGCCTCCGTGCCGCGGTCATCGACGCGTACGAGGGCGGCGAGGCCGAGGGCGCCGCGCGTGCCGAGTCCATCGTCGCGGACCTGTCCGCCGAGCGGGCCGAAGCCGTGGCCCAGGCGTTCACCACGTACTTCCACCTCACGAACCTCGCCGAGGAGCACCACCGCGTCCGCGTGCTCCGGCACCGCGGCGACGACGGCGGACTCGCGGGGGACTCCTTCCCGGCGACGTACGCCTCGCTCGTCGAGCAGGTCGGCGACGAGGCCGCTGCGGCCCGGCTGCGCGAACTCCGGTTCCACCCGGTCCTCACGGCGCACCCGACCGAGGCCCGCCGACGCGCGGTGACCACGGCCGTGCGGCGCATCACCGACCTCATCGACGAGCGCGACCGGACGACGAACGCCACGGCCCTCGCCGAGAACGAGCGCCGGCTGCTCGAGGAGATCACGACCCTCCTGCGCACCTCGCCGCTCCGCACGACCCGCCCGACCCCGCTCGACGAGGTCCGCACGGCGATGAGCGTGTTCGACCAGACGCTGTTCGAGATCGTCCCGCAGGTCTACCGCCTGCTCGACGACCGGCTGCTCGGCGACGACGCCGGCCGCGTGCCGGTCACCGCACCGGCCTTCGTGCGCTTCGGCACCTGGATCGGCGGCGACCGCGACGGCAACCCGCACGTGACCGCGGACGTCACCCGCCAGGCGGCGGAGATCGCGGCCGAGCACATCCTGCTCGGGCTCTCCCGTGCCGCCACCCGCATCGGCAGCACCCTGACCCTCGACGCGAGCGAGACCCCGGCGGACGCCGGTCTCACCGCGCTCGTCGCCGCGCAGGAGTCCCTCGACCCCGGGATCGCCGAGCGCATCGGGGTCCGTGCACCGAACGAGACGCACCGTCGAGCGCTGCTGTTCGTCGCCGCCCGCATCGACGCCACGCGCCGGGGCGAGGCCGAGCTCGCCTACCCCGGGCCGGACGCGCTCCTGGCCGACCTCCGCACCATCCAGACCTCGCTCGTCGCGGCCGGGGCCACCCGTCCCGCGAACGGCGAGCTGCAGAACCTCGTCTGGCAGGTCGAGACCTTCGGGTTCCACCTCGCCGAGCTCGAGGTCCGGCAGCACTCGCAGGTGCACCGGAACGCCCTTGCCGAGATCCGCGCCGGCGGGGAGCTGAGCGAGACCACGGAAGAGGTCCTCGCCGTCTTCCGGACGATCGCCGCGCTGCAGGCCCGGTACGGCGTCCGCGCCGCCAGTCGTTACATCGTGTCGTTCACGCAGTCGGCAGCCGACCTCGCGAACGTCCACGAGCTCGCGGTCGCCGCACTCGGGTCGCCCGAGGCCGCCCCGGTGCTCGACGTCATCCCGCTGTTCGAGACCTTCGCGGACCTGCACGCCAGTGTCGACATCCTCGACGAGGCCGTCCGCACCGAGCCGTTCCAGCGTCGCCTCGCAGCGACCGGTCGCCGCCTCGAGGTCATGCTCGGCTACTCCGACTCCTCGAAGGACGTCGGTCCGGTGTCGGCGAACCTCGCGCTCTACGACGCACAGGCCCGGATCGCCGACTGGGCGAAGCACAACGACGTCGAGCTCACGCTGTTCCACGGCCGCGGCGGCTCGCTCGGCCGCGGTGGTGGCCCGGCGAACGAGGCCGTCCTGGCGCAGCCCCGCGGTTCCATCGACGGACGCCTCAAGCTCACCGAGCAGGGCGAGGTCATCTTCGCCCAGTACGGCGACAAGGACATCGCCGCGCGGCACCTCGAGCAGATGGCCTCGGCAACGCTGTTCGCGTCCTCGCCGTCGAACGAGGACCGCACGGCCGTCGCCGCCACGCGCTTCGCCGACCTCGCGCAGCAGCTCGACGACGTCTCGCGCGAGGCGTTCTACGGCCTCGTGAAGGCGGACGGCTTCGCGCCGTGGTTCGCGCGCGTGACCCCGATGGAGGAGATCGGTCTACTCCCGCTCGGCTCCCGTCCGGCCCGCCGCGGTCTGAGCGTCGAGTCGCTCGAGGACCTCCGGGCGATCCCGTGGGTGTTCTCGTGGACGCAGGCGCGCATCAACCTCGCCGGGTGGTACGGCCTCGGTTCCGCGCTCGAGGCCGTCGGCGACGTGGAGCTCCTCCGCACCGCGTACGCCGAGTGGCCCCTCTTCGGCGCGATGATCAAGAACGTCGAGATGTCGCTCGCGAAGACCGACGAGCACATCGCCCGCCGGTACCTCGAACTCGCGGACCGCGACGACCTCGCCGCGAAGGTCCTCGACGAGATGCTCCGCACGCGCGAGTGGGTGTTGCGCGTCTCGGGCGGGAGCGACGTCCTCGAGGACCGTCCCGTCCTCGCACGCGCCGTCCGGCTCCGCAGCCCGTACGTCGACGCGCTCTCGCACCTGCAGCTCCGGGCGCTCCGCGCGATCCGCACCTCGGGCAGCACGGACCCGACGGACGGTGACCACCGGCTGCTCCTCCTCACCGTGAACGGCATCGCGGCCGGCCTGCAGAACACGGGCTGATCCACGCCGACCGGCCGTCGGTCGTCGACGCGACCGCCTCGGGCCCAGGAGGCGCGGTGCCAGCTGGCACCGTCCCTCCAGGCACGGCCGTCGTCCCGCTGGCGCGGTGCGCGGGTACCGGCTGGTGGGGCCCGCCTCCTGGCCGTCTCGGTGTCGGCAACGCGACACCACCGCCCTTGTCGAATCGATTCGGGGGCGCGTAGCGTGGCCGACGTGACGACGGAGCGCACAGGACCGACCAGCCGGACGACCGCCCTCCCACCGATCCTGCCGCTCGCCCTGATCGTCGGCGTCTCGCCGTTCGCGACCGACATGTACATCCCGGCCCTGCCGGCGATCGCACGCGACCTCGGCACGACGCCCGGTGCCGTGCAGCTGTCCCTGACGGCGTTCCTCGTCGCGTTCGCCGTCGGGCAGCTGCTCGCCGGACCGGTGAGCGACGGCATCGGGCGGCGTCCGCTGATGCTCGTCGGCACGGCGGTCTTCGCCGTCGCCTCCGTCGGGTGCGCGCTCGCGCCGGACGTCGTGACGCTCGTCGTGGCGCGGGTGTTCCAGGGGCTGGCGGGTGCTGCCGGGGCGGTCGCCGGGCGGGCGATGGTCTCGGACGTGGTCGACGGGCCACGGATGGCGAAGGTGTTCGGGACCCTCGCGGCGATCAACGCGATCGGCCCCGTCGTCGCCCCGCTGGCCGGGGGAGCGGTGCTGACGATCGGCACCTGGCGACTCATGTTCGTCGTCCTCGCGGTGCTCGGTGCGGCGTTCTTCGTCGCCGTGGTCGTCCGGTTCCACGAGACCCTGCCGCGGGCGTTCCGCGGCGGGGTGGGCCTCGGTGCGAACTGGGGACGCATCCGCGAGCTCATGGGCATCCCGAGGTTCCGTGCGTACGTGCTGACCGGGGTGCTCTCGACCATCGGCTTCTTCGCGTACATCGCCACGAGCTCGTTCGTGTTCCAGACCGGCTTCGGGTTCTCCGAGGGGATGTACACCCTCGTGTTCGCCACGAACGCCTCGATGATGATCGTCACGACGCTCGTGTTCCGCCGCGTGGTCGGTCGGTTCTCGGAGGACGCGCTGCTGTCGTTCGGCCTGGCGCTCGGGACCCTCGGCGCGACGGGCGTCCTCGTGTCCGCGCTGCTCGGGGCCGGCGCGGTGCCGGTCTGGGTCTCGCTCGCCGTCGTGACCGCGGCGTGGGGGTTCGTCCTGCCGGCGGCGATGACCCGAACGCAGCACGTCGGTGCCGCGCATCCGGGGACCGCCGCAGCACTGCAGGGCGGGCTGACGTTCGGGCTCGGCGGCCTCGGCACGCCGCTCGCGGGAGCGCTCGGCGGGACGGCGGTCGCGATGGGGTCGGTGATGGCGGTGCTCATGGCGGCCGCCGTGGTCGTGCAGCTGCTGGCGACGCGACGGACCGGACGCGCCTCGACGAGTTCGTGACCCGGACCCGGTAGGTTGCAGGGTGCACCCCGCACCGATCCCAGGAGGCACCGACATGGACATCGTCGTACACGAAGCGGACGCCGGCGCCGCCGTGCTCGAGTGCAGCGGCCGACTCAACATGGTGTCGGCCCCGACGTTCCGCGAGACCGTCGCGAAGGTCGTCGGCGACGGGCGACCCCGCGTGGTCGTCGAGTTGTCCGGGGTGGAGTTCATGGACTCCTCCGGTCTCGGCGCGCTCGTCGGGTCGCTCAAGGCCGCGCGACAGGCCGGCGGAGACCTCCGCATCGCGGCGCCGTCCGACCAGGTCGAGATGGTGCTGAAGCTCTCCAACATGGACAAGATCCTCCGCACGTACCCGGACGGGGACGCCGCGGTGACCGACTGGGCATGAACGCCGCCGTGGGTGGGCACAGCCTCGACCTGGCGTGCCCGCCGGACGACGTCACGGCGGTGCACGCGTTCCTCGCGACGGTGTGGGACACCGAGCCCACCGTCTCGGCCGAGGACCGGATGGCCCTCGAGCTCGCGCTGGTCGAACTCACCTCGAACGTGATCGAGCACGGCGCGGCCGGTCGCGGCGTCTCGTGCTCGCTCCACCTCGACGTCGGCTCCGACGCGGTCGAGGCGCAGCTGACCGACGACGGTGTGCCGGTGCCGGTCGACCCGTCCGCCGCGCAGCTTCCCGACGCGCTGGCCGAGAGCGGGCGAGGGCTGGCGCTCGTGCAGATGGTGGTCGACGACCTGCGCTACGAACGGGTCGCGGACCGGAACCTGTGGACGGTCCGGCGCGGGCGCCACTGAGTGTCGCTCGTGTCTGACGGAACGGTTCGTCCGCTTCGCGCAGCCCGTGGGCCGGTATCCGCAATGCGTGCGCATACATCCCGTGGGTTCCGTTCCGCCGTGTCACGATCCAGTCGATGAACGTCGAGCCCGACCCCAGGATCAGCTTCGAGACGTCCGGGGCCGACCTCGAGGCGGCGATCCAGATGTACGAGGACGCGTACGAGAGCGTGGGCTTCCAAGCGGAGCGCACGGAACGCCCGTTCAGCTACCGCTTCCGGGTCACGGGCGACGAGACGATGTCCTTCCGCTCCACGCGGTTCGACGCCCGGATGCAGGGCGAGCTCGAGTCCGGTGACGAGTACGTCGTGATGTGGCTCGCCGACGGTGGGGGCACCGTCGACGTCGGGCGGCAAGAGGTCGCCTTCACGCCCGGCACGCCGATGATGTTCCCGACCGGTCGACCGTTCGCCTTCGACCTGCAGGACGTCCGGCAGAGCCTCGTGCAGTTCGATCGCACGTTCCTCGAGGGCGTGGCGGCCGAGGAGCACGGGACGCAGCCGGCCCCGCTCGTGTTCGACCACACCCAGCCGCCGCGGCGCGAGGACCTCCGCGGGTGGAACGCCCAGGTCCGCCGGGCCGCCGAGACCGTGCTCGGTGAGGCACCGGTGTCACGGCTGGTCCTCGCGGAGACCGCCCGGGACACCGCCCTCGCGCTCCTCCGCACTTTCCCGCACACCGTGCTCGCGCCGGACATCACCCTGCCGCAGGGCGCCACCGGCCGGGTCCGCGAGGCCGTCGAGTACATGCACGCGTTCGCCCACACACCGATCAGCACGACCGACGTGGCCGAGCACGTCGGGCTCAGCGTGCGCGGGCTCCAGCAGGCGTTCCAGCGGCAGGTCGGTACGGCGCCCAACGCGATGCTGCGCGGCATCCGACTCGACCGCGTCCGCGAGGAACTCCGCCGCTCGTCGCCGGGTGACGTCACGGTCGCCGCGATCGCCGTGCGGTGGGGCTTCGCCCACCTCGGACGGTTCTCGGGGGCGTACGCCGCCCGGTTCGGCGAGTACCCGCGCGACACGCTGCACGGCTGATCGGACCCCCACTACGCTTCGAGGGTGCGCAGACCTCGACCGTGGGTGATCGTCCCCGGGATCTGGAACTCCGACCCCGACCACTGGCAGTCGCTGTGGCAGGACGACCGGTCGGCCGACGACCCGGGCGCGGTCGTCCGGATCGCACCGGCGTCGTGGAGCGAGCCCGACCCGGACGACTGGTCCCGCGCGATCACCAGCGCCGTGGCCGCCGTCGACGAACCGCCGGTGCTCATCGCGCACAGCCTGGGCGTCCTCGCCGTCGCCGCGTGGCTCGGGCAGCGCGGACACGCCGAGGTCGCGGGTGCCTTCCTCGTGGCGCCGCCGGACCCCCTCGCGCCGGGGTTCCCCGCCGCAGCGGCCGGGTTCGTCGAGCCGGTGGCCCAGGCGGCCCCTGCGGTCCCGACGCGTCTGGTGGTCAGCGACGACGACCCGTACTGCACGCTCGACCGGGCCCTGGCGTTCGCGGACGTCCTCGGTGCCGGAGCCGTCCGGGTCGGCGCGCTCGGCCACGTGAACGTCGCCAGTGGTCTCGGTGCCTGGTCGGCCGGCCGTGCACTCGTGGACGACCTCGAGCGCACGCTCTGACCCCGCCCGCGACACGCCGTTCACCTTCGAGGCGATATGGCAGGGACTCCGGCGACACACCGGGGATGTCCGCCGAGATGAGCGTTGCGATATTTATCCTTCGATCATGGAAACGCAGTCCGGTGCACGCACCCCCCTCGTCGACCCGTTCGGTCGCGAGCTCGAGGAGTGGCTCCGTGACGCCCCGGCGACGCGCGCCCCGTACCTGTCGGACCTCGTGGTCCCGCCGGTCACCGGGCCCGTGCAGCGTCCGGACGCAGCGTCGGACGCCCCTGTCGAGCCCGCCACGACCAGCGGCGCCGCGGCCGTCGTCGACGCCGGTGTGCCGGCCGACGACTCCGCCTTCCGTCGCCCCCGCGACCGTGCTCGGCACGCCGCGGTCTGCGCGCCGTCCTTCCCTGAACCGCCGGAGCGCCTTGCCCTCCGCATCGAGGACCTCGCCGTCGAGGTGTCCTCGTCCAGCGGCCGCAGCACGATCGAGCGCATCGTGATCCTCGAGGACGAGGTCCGTCGTCGTGACGAGGACCTCGCTCGCCTCGCCGCGTGGGAGGCCACCGTCGCCGGACAGCGCGACCCCGAGGTCGAGGCCGCTCGGGCGTTCGCCCACTCCGTCTTCGCGGACCTGCTGGCCGATGCCGCGCTCGAGGCCGATCGTCGTGACCGTGCCGCGGCGCGGCGTGCGGCGACGGGCAGCGTGCCGGTCGCCGGCGTGCCCGCGTCGGCCGCCGTCCCGGCACCCGCCGTCGTCACC
This sequence comes from Curtobacterium sp. Curtsp22, assembly GCF_059492135.1. NCBI lineage: Bacteria > Bacillati > Actinomycetota > Actinomycetes > Micrococcales > Microbacteriaceae > Curtobacterium > Curtobacterium sp. Curtsp22. Next base: position 364,631 of record NZ_CP168519.1, read on the forward strand.
GCTGTCGTCGCCCCGACCGGCTCCGCGCCCGCTCCCGCGCTCGTGGACGCGACCGAGGTCGTGGACGCGATCGACGCCCCCGAGGCGACCACGGCGGGACGCGACGAGCCCGCTCGTCCGGTGCTGTCCCTCCCGGTCGTCTCACCGGTGTCCGCGAACACGCGACCCACGCCACTCGTCCAGCCCGCGACCGGGCCGACCGTGATCGACCGTGCCGCGTTCGCCGCCGCGCTGACGGCGCACGCCGGCGCGACGGCGAGCACGCCCGTCGTGCTCCCGGAGGCCGTCGTCCCGACGACCGCCGAGACCGCCGCCCACGCGCCCGCCGCGCACACGCCCGCCGGGCACCCGGCCCACGCAGCCGACGTCGCGTCCGAGGACCGTGCCTCCGCCGGGTGGTGGACGCGCTTCGTCGCCGTCGTCCTGCGCGCGTTCGGTCGCCGCTGATCCACCGGGCAGCGGCGCATCACCCGTCGTCCACAGTGCTGCTCGGTGCCGTCGTCGTCCACAGGGCGCCCGGACCGACCCGGGCGGCTCGGTAGACTGAAGGGATGCCGACGCTCCGCGAACTCCAGGCCGTGATCGAAGACCTGTGGCCCGCCGCCGGCGCCGAGTCCTGGGACTCCGTCGGGCTCGTGGCGGGGGACCCCGACCAGACGATCGAGCACGTGCACCTCGCAGTCGACGCCGTCCCGGCCACCGCCCGCGAGACGGTCGAGCTCGGCGCTGACCTGCTGCTCACCCACCACCCGCTGCTGCTCCGCGGCGTCACCACGATCGCCGAGTCGACCTACAAGGGCAGCGTGCTCGCCACCCTCGTCCGTGGTGGGGCAGCCCTCGTCGCCGCGCACACCAACGCCGACGTCGTGACGACGGGTACCTCGGCCGTCCTCGCCGACCGGCTCGGCCTGACCGACCAGCGCCCGCTCGAGCCCGGTGCGGACCCGTCGACGGGCATCGGCCGCGTCGGGGTGCTCGCCGAACCGACCACGCTCGGCGCGCTCGCCCGGGCGCTGGTGGACCTCCTGCCCGGCACCGCGACCGGCGTCCGGGTCTCGGGGCAGTTCGACCGGCCCGTCCGTTCCGTCGCGCTCTGCGCCGGCGCCGGCGACGCGTACCTCGGGCACCTCGACGTGCTCGGTGCCGACGTCTACGTCACGAGCGACCTCCGGCACCACCCGGCGTCCGAGTTCCGCGAGCAGGCGATGCTCGTCGGCGGGCCCGCCCTCATCGACACCTCGCACTGGGCCACCGAGTGGCTCTGGCTCGACGTCGCCGCCGAGCAACTCCGCCGCGCCGCGGGCGTCCGCGTCACCGTGAGCGACCTCCGCACCGACCCGTGGGACTTCGCCGTCCTGCCGGCCGCCGAACCCACCACCGACACACAAGGAGTCTGACCATGAAGGCAGCACCCGAGGACCAGGTCATCCTCCTCGACGTCCAGCGTCTCGACAACGACGTCACCCGGATCGCGCACCGCATCACGTCGCTGCAGAAGGGGGACCGGCTCACCGAGCTCGGCACCACGGCGGCGGGGCTGCGCGCCCAGCTCGCGGCGGCCACCGGCGAGGTCGAGGACGCCGAGCGCGAACTCGCCCGCCTCGAGTCCGACACCGCCACGGCGCAGGCCCGTGTGGAGCGTGACACCACGATGCTCCAGAACGTCTCCAGCGTGAAGGACGCCGCTGGTCTCCAGAGCGAGCTCGAGTCGCTGCAGCGCCGCATCGGGGACCTCGAGACGGCCGAACTCGAGGTCATGGAGAACCTCGACGGCTTCCGCGCCCGCGTCGGCGACATCGAGGCGCAGCTCGCCGACGTCGAAGCCGCGCGTGCCGGGCTCGTGGCCGAGCGCGACGCCGAGATCGCCCGGCTCGAGTCCGACCGTGAATCGGCCACGCAGAGCCGTGCCGCCGTCGCCGCGAAGGTGCCGGCGGACCTCCTCGCGCTGTACGACCGGCAGCGGGCGCGGTACGGCTTCGGTGCCTCGCTGCTGCAGGGCGGGGTGTCCACGGCGTCCGGCGTGACACTCACGAACTCCGACCTGCAGACGATCCGGCGGGCTGCGCCCGACGACGTCGTGCTCTGCCCCGACAGCGACGCGATCCTTGTGCGGACGGCGGAGTCCGGGCTCTAGACGCGACCAGACGACGAACGGGAGGCGCGGTGCCGGCTGGCACCGCGCCTCCCGTCCGTCGTGTGCGTGCGCTAACGGGGGCGGGCCGGCCGCACCGCGCGACCCGGCGCGGGCCGGGCGCACGGTGCGGCGCACACGACCTGGTGCGGTGTCGGTCACGCCGTGGCGCGCTGAAGCGGCGCACCGAGTGCGCAACCCGGCACGGGTTCGCGCTCCGCGCACCGTGCGCCCGCGCACAGTGCCGCGGTCAGCGCCCGCGGCACGCGGGGGCGTGGGGTGCGAATGGGCCGGCCGTACGCCGGGTTCTGTCCCGCCGCTCGCGCGGCGGTGACGGCCATCTCTCTCGGACCGACGTTGCCGTCGGCCTCCAGCGGTCTACCCGAGGACTCGGCGAGCAGCCTCAGCGTCCTCTGTCTGACCTTGCTCCGGGCGAGGTTTACCGAGCGGATCCGGTCACCCGGACCCCTGGTGGTCTCTTACACCACCGTTTCACCCTTACCGACGTCGCCGCCGGCGGTCTGCTTTCTGTGGCACTGTCTCGCGGATTGCTCCGGGTGGGTGTTACCCACCGCCCTGCTCTGTGGAGCCCGGACGTTCCTCGGCACTCCCGGGGGAGTGACGCGACCGTCTCACCGACCCATTCGCGAGGACGAGTCTACCGGGCGCGGACACCGAGGTCGCGCGAAGTGCCGTCCCGACGAGACGCGCGCGGCACCTTGTGCGACCTCGGCAGGACGCGCGCGGCGTGTTGTGCGACCTCGGCGTCCGGGCGAGCCCACGCAGGCGCGTCAGACGCGTCAGACGCGTCAGGCGCTCCGCGCGGCCAGGGTCGCGGCGCCGATGATGCCCGCGTTGTTCCGGAGCGTCGCCGGGATGATGTCCGCCTGCAGGTCGAGCAGCGGCAGGAACTCCTCGTACTGCTTCGACACCCCGCCGCCGACGACGAAGAGCTCCGGGGAGAGCAGGGCCTCGAGCGTGGAGTAGTACTTCTGCAGCCGCTTCGCCCAGTGCTTCCACGACAGGTCGTCGCGCTCCTTCGCGGCGAACGAGGCGCGGGACTCGGCGTCGTGCCCGTCGATCTCGAGGTGCCCGAGCTCCGAGTTCACGATGAGCACGCCGTCGTTGATGAGCGCCGTGCCGATGCCCGTGCCGAGCGTCGTGACGACGACCAGGCCGTCCTTGCCCTTCGCCGCACCGAACTGCTGCTCGGCGTACCCGGCGGCGTCGGCGTCGTTGACGAAGTGGATGGAGCGGCCAAGCTCCTTCTCGAAGAGCGCCTCGGCCTCGAAGCCGATCCACTTCTTCGACACGTTCGCCGCGGACATGGTCTTGCCGTCGCGGACGATCGCCGGGAAGCAGACCCCGACGGGCACGTCCGACGCCGGAGCGAGCTCGTCGAGGATGGACGCGGCCACGGCGACGATGTCGTGCGGCTTCCCGCCCTCGGGCGTGGCCTTCTTGATCCGGTCGGTGGTGAGTTCGCCGGTGGCGACGTCGACGATCGCGCCCTTGATGCCCGTACCGCCGATGTCGACGCCGACTGCGAGGGTGGTCATGAGGAGCCTTTCGGTGTGGAGGTCAGGAGACCGTGAGGAGTTCCGCGCCGCGCTCGGTGACGACGAGGGTGTGTTCGAACTGTGCGGTCCACGACTTGTCCCGGGTGGAGACGGTCCAGTCGTCGGCCCAGATGTCGGCGTCGATGCCGCCGAGCGTGAGCATCGGCTCGATCGTGAAGACCATGCCGGGCTCCATGACGTCGTCGAAGCGCGGGGCGTCGTAGTGGGGGATGATCAGCCCGGAGTGGAACGCCCGCCCGACGCCGTGGCCGGTGTAGTCGCGGACGACGCCGTAGCCGAAGCGCTTCGCGTACGCCTCGATGGCACGGCCGATGACGTTCACCTGCCGACCAGGGGCGACGGCCTTGATCCCGCGCTCGAGGGCGAGTCGCGTGCGGGTCACGAGGTCCTCGACCTCCTGCGACGCCTGCCCGACGATGAAGGTGCGGTTCGTGTCGCCGTGCATCCCGTCCTTGTAGGCGGTGATGTCGATGTTGACGAGGTCGCCCTCCTGCAGGACGGTGTCGTCGGGGATGCCGTGGCAGATGACCTCGTTGAGGCTCGAGCAGAGCGACTTCGGGTAGCCGCGGTAGCCGAGCGTCGAGGGGTAGGCGCCGTGCGCGACGACGAACTCGTGGCCGATCCGGTCGAGCTCGTCCGTCGTGACACCGGGGCGGATCGCCGCGCCGACGGCGTCGATGGCCTGGGAGGCGATGCGCCCGGCGGTCCGGATCCGCTCGACCTCGTCCGGGGTGTACGTGTCGCCGAGTCCGTGCTCGTGCGGCTCGGCCTTGCCGACGTACTCCGGGCGCTCGATCTCCTTCGGGACGGACCGCAACGGGGAGATGCGGCCGGCGGTCAGGTGTCCGTGTTCGTCCCGGGGCATGCGGACCACTCTAGCCGGGGCCGCGTGTCGCGCGGACGCGGCCGCCTGGAGGCGCGGTGCCGACCCGACGGACCGGCACCGCGCCTCCAGGCGGTCGCCCAGCGCGCGGGGCGCGGCCCGCCCGCACCGCCGCCGCCCCACCTGGGTACGGTGGCGGCATGAGTGACGAACGCATCGAGTCCCAGTGGTGGTTCAACGAGAAGACGCACACCGTCGAGCAGGGCCCGCAGTCGCCGCAGCGCGACCGGATCGGCCCGTTCGCCTCGCGTGAGGAAGCGCAACACGCCCTGGACCGGATCAAGGCGAACAACGAGCGTTGGGACGACGAAGACCAATAGGCTGAGACTCCCAGCTGGACCAGCTGCACCACGGAAAGGGCGTCAATGGACAAGCAGACGGACTTCGTGCTCCGCACCATCGAGGAGCGGGGCATCAAGTTCATCCGACTCTGGTTCACGGACGTCATCGGGACCCTGAAGTCCGTGGCGATCGCCCCGGCCGAGGTCGAGGGCGCGTTCGCCGAGGGCATCGGGTTCGACGGCTCCGCGATCGAGGGCCTCACGCGCTCGTACGAGGCGGACGTCCTGGCCCACCCGGACCCGTCGACGTTCCAGATCCTGCCGTGGCGCGGCGAGATCGACCCGACCGCGCGGATGTTCTGCGACATCACGACGCCGGACGGCCAGCCCGCCGTCGCCGACCCGCGCAACGTGCTCAAGCGCACGCTGGCGAAGGCGAGCGAACGCGGCTTCACGTTCTACACGCACCCCGAGATCGAGTTCTACCTGCTGAAGAGCCGTGACTGGAAGGACGGCGGCCCGCAGCCCGTCGACCGCGCCGGCTACTTCGACAACGTCCCCGGTGGCAGCGCGCACGACTTCCGTCGCCGGTCCGTCCGGATGCTCGAGGACCTCGGCATCTCGGTGGAGTTCTCCCACCACGAGGCCGGCCCCGGCCAGAACGAGATCGACCTCCGCTACGCCGATGCACTGACGATGGCGGACAACATCATGACGTTCCGCACCGTCGTGAAAGAGGTCGCGATCGAGCAGGGCGTCTACGCGACGTTCATGCCGAAGCCGATCTCCGGCCAGCCGGGCTCGGGCATGCACACGCACGTGTCGCTGTTCGAGGGCGACCAGAACGCCTTCTACGAGGCAGGCGGTCAGTACCAGCTGTCCGACACCGCGAAGCACTTCATCGCCGGCGTCCTCAAGCACGCGCCGGAGATCACCGCGGTCACGAACCAGTTCGTGAACTCGTACAAGCGCCTCTGGGGCGGTGACGAGGCCCCGTCGTTCGTGACCTGGGGCCACAACAACCGCTCGGCCCTCGTGCGCGTCCCGCTGTACAAGCCGAACAAGGGCCAGTCCGCCCGCATCGAGTACCGCGGCATCGACTCGGCGGCGAACCCGTACCTCGCGTACTCGCTGCTGCTGGCCGCGGGGCTCAAGGGCATCGACGAGGGCTACGAGCTCCCGCCGGAGGCCGAGGACAACGTCTGGAGCCTGTCCGACTCCGAGCGCCGTGCCCTCGGGTACAGCCAGCTGCCGGCGAGCCTCGACCACGCGCTGAGCCTCATGGAGGACTCGGAGCTCGTGGCGGAGACGCTCGGCGAGCAGGTCTTCAACTTCGTGCTGCTGAACAAGCGCCAGGAGTGGAAGGCCTACCGCGACCAGGTCACGCCGTTCGAGCTCGACACGAACCTCGGCGCGCTCTGACGGCACCGGGGGCGCGCACCACATGACCGGTCGGACGACGACGTCGCGTTCCGAGTTGGCCCGCCTGGGCTTCGCGGAGCTGTCGGAGACCCTGGAACGCATCGCCGACCTGGAGGCGCGGTTCGGCCCCGACCTGCAGGTGCCGGTGAGCGGGTCCCCGGCACTGTGGGAGTCCACGGCCGATCCCGACGGCGCACTCCGCGCGCTCGAGCGGCTGCTCGAGCGCGCGCCGGACGAACTGCGTCCGGTCCTCGCCGACGACGCCGCCACCGAACGGCTCGTGCGGCTCCTCGGGGCGTCGGTCGGGCTCGGCGAGTTCCTGCACCGACGTCCGGCGGAGATAGACCTGCTCCTGGCGCCGGTGACGGCCCCGTGGTCGCAGCAGGAGTACACCGACTCGTTGCTCGCCGCGATCGATGGTGCCACGGGCGAGGACGCCCGGCTCCGGCTCCGGGTGCGCTACCGCCGGCACCTGGCCCAGATCGCGCTGTTCGACGTCCTGAACGCCGCGCCGACCGAGGCGTTCCCCGCCGTCGCGGCCGGGCTGGCCGACCTCGCCGGTGCCGCGCTCGAGGCCGCGGTGGACGTCGCCCGACGCGAGGTCCCGTTCCCCGCGGCCGACGTCGAGGCGACGCCGCTCGCCGTCATCGCGATGGGCAAGGCCGGGGCCCGCGAACTCAACTACGTCAGCGACGTCGACGTCATCTTCGTCACCGAACCGACCCACGACGACGAGGCGGGCACGGGCGTGGGGACCGACCGTGCCGTGCTCATCGCCACGCGGCTGGCGATCGCGGCCACGCACGCCATCACCGACCTCGCGGCCGAACCGGCGCTGTGGGAGGTCGACGCGAACCTCCGGCCGGAGGGCAAGGACGGCGCACTCGTCCGGACGCTCGACTCCCACGTGGCGTACTACGAGCGCTGGGCGAAGGAGTGGGAGTTCCAGGCCCTGCTCAAGGCGCGGCCGATCGCCGGGTCGGTCGACCTGGGGGAGCGCTACGCCACCGCGGTCGCCGGCTTCGTGTGGACGTCCGCGCAACGACCGGGGTTCGTCGAGTCCGTGCAGCGCATGCGGCAGCGGGTCACCGACAACATCCCCGACGACGAGGTCGACCGGCAGCTCAAGCTCGGGCCGGGCGGTCTGCGCGACGTCGAGTTCACCGTGCAGCTGCTGCAGCTCGTGCACGGCCGCGACGACGAGACCGTCCGGGTCCGGTCCACGCTCGAGGCGATGGACGCGCTCACCGACGCCGGCTACGTCGGCCGTGCCGAGGCCGCCCGCTTCGGGCCGGACTACGCCCTGCTCCGCCTGCTCGAACACCGCATCCAGCTCCGCCGCCTGCAGCGCACCCACCTCATGCCGTCCGACGAGGACGAGCTCCGGGTCCTCGCGCGGTCGAGCGGTCTCGCACGGTCCGCTGCGGCGCTCGAGACACGGTGGCGTGCGGTGAAGCTCGAGGTGCGCGGCCTGCACGAGCGCCTGTTCTACCGGCCCCTGCTGTCCGCGGTGGCCGCGAGCGACGGCGACATCGTGCTCACCAGCGACCAGGCGGTCGACCGGCTCGGCGCGATCGGCTTCGCGGACCCCGCCGGGGCACTCGGCCACATCCGAGCCCTGACGCAGGGCACCAGCCGCCGGGCGGCGATCCAGCGGAACCTGCTGCCGGTGCTCCTGCGCTGGATGGCCGAGGGACCGGCACCGGACCGGGCGCTCCTGGCCTTCCGTCGGCTGAGCGACACCCTGGGGGAGTCGAGCTGGTTCCTCCGCATGCTCCGGGACTCCTCCGGCGCAGCACACTCGCTCACCACCGTGCTCTCCGAGTCGGCGTTCCTGTCCGGGCTGCTCGAACGATTCCCCGAGGCCGTGGCCTGGCTCGACGAACCGGAGGCGCTGCTGCGCCCCCGGCCGATCGAGTCGCTGCTCGCCGAGGTCACGGCGACGACGGCACGGCACGGGGACGACGTGGACGGCGCGGCCGCCCTGGTCCGGTCCGCCCGACGGCGTGAGACGCTCCGGCTCGGCATGGCCGCCGTGCTCGGACACCTCGACGTCGATGCCCTCGGCCCGGCGTTGAGCGACGTCACGGAGTCAACCCTGGCCGGTGCCCTCACGCTCGCGCGACGGGACGCCCCGGCCGGCCTGGAGTTCGGCGTCATCGCGATGGGGCGGTACGGCGGCCGCGAGCTCGGCTTCGGCTCGGACGCCGACGTCCTCTACGTGTACCGGGCGACCGAGGACGTCCCGTCCGAACAGGCTTCGCGCGCGGCGCAGACCATCGTGCGGGAGCTCGCCCGGTTGACCGACGACGCGATCCACCCGTTCGACCTCGACATCGACCTCCGCCCCGAGGGCAAGAACGGCCCCGTGGTGCGCACGCTCGACTCCTACGGCGCGTACTACGCCCGCTGGTCGCTCACGTGGGAGGCCCAGGCGCTGCTCCGGGCCCGCGGGGCGGTCGGGGACGCGCAGCTCCTGCGTGACTTCGAGCACCTCGCCGACCGCACGCGCTACCCGGAGCACATCGACGACCAGCAGGTGCGCGAGGTCCGACGCATCAAGGCCCGTGTCGAGTCCGAACGCCTCCCGCGCGGTGCGGACCCCGCCCGGCACCTCAAGCTCGGCCGCGGTTCCCTGAGCGACGTCGAGTGGTTCGTCCAGCTCCTCCAGCTGCAGCACGCGCTGACGATCCCGGGCCTCCGGACGACGTCCACGCTCGAGGCGCTCGACGCCGCCCGCGACGCCGGCCTCGTCGCCCCCGACGACGCCGAGCGTCTCGGTGCCGCCTGGCGCTTCGCCTCGCGGACCCGGAGCGCGCTCGTGCTCTGGTCGGGCAAGACCACGGACGTGCTGCCCGTCGACCGGGTGCAGCTCGAGGGCATCGCACGTCTGATGGAGTACCCGCCAGGGTCCGCCTCGGAGCTCGAGGAGGACTACCTCGGGGTCACCCGCCGGGCACGTCAGGTCTTCGAGCGCGAGTTCTACGGCGCCTGACGCCCGTCGCGACACGCCCGGACCGACGTGTTTCGCAGCGAGTTGACACGTCCTCGGAAGTGAATTCCCCGTAACGTGCAGCGTCCCCCGTTCGACATCTGCCTGTACCCCGGCGGCGCACTGATGAGCGCTCGTTACCTGGTCGTTACCGAGCATCCGGGGTGACTGGAACGTGCCCGGCAGGCGAGGCAACGCGGTCCGAGGTGACCATCCGCTGACCGGGGGTTTCCTGCAGAGGTGAGTCGCGCCTCCCGGGCCCGGGAGGTCTGCAGAACGCGCGTTGCGCGGTGAACGTGGTCCACCGGAGTGCTGTCAGCACCAGTGCGGACACGATGACCACACGCGGAGGGGGACCGTGGTGTACCCCGTAACGTGGCCGTAACGCCCCCGGTCGGGGGTCGCGTTGCGCACCGGGTCACGGTTCTGCATCAATGGGGTCACCCGAACCGGCCCTGATTCCCCAACGAAGCGGAATCTCCACCTCGAACGTTGAAGCAGGGATCGATGTTCACCTTCATTCTGCAGATCAGGCAGATGGTCGAAGGGCACCCCGAGTTCTACCTGTTCGCCGTGTACTCCGCGGTGATCTGGTTGCTCTGGTTGCTCAAGGTCATCCTGTCCGCCCGCTACCGCCCCTACACCGGCACCTACACCGGCACCACGAGCGTCGTCGTCCCCGTCGTGGACGAACCGCTCGACCTCTTCCGCGACGTCATCGGCCGCATGGTCGAGCAGCGTCCCGGCGAGATCATCGTCGTCATCAACGGCGCCCGCAACGAGGCCCTCGAAGCGGTCTGTGACGAGTTCGCCCCACTCGTCCGCTGGACGCACACGCCCATCCCGGGCAAGCGCAACGCCGTCAAGGTCGGCACCGAGATGTCCAACGGCGACATCACCGTGCTCGTCGACTCGGACACGGTGTGGACGCCCGGCACCCTCGACGAGCTGCTCAAGCCGTTCGCGGACGCCTCGGTCGGTGGCGTGACGACGCGCCAGCGCATCCTCGAGCCGACCCGCAGCTGGATCACCCGCTGGGCGGACTGGCTGGAGAACTCCCGCGCGCTGTACTCGATGCCCGCGCAGAGCGTCCTCGGTCAGATCGGTTGCCTGCCCGGGCGCACGATCGCCTTCCGCCGCGACATCCTCGTGCGCGTCATGGACCGCTTCATGCACGAGAAGTTCATGGGCGTGTTCCTCGAGGTGTCCGACGACCGGACCCTGACGAACCTCACGCTCAAGGAGGGGTACCGGACCGTCTACCAGTACACCTCGCTGGTCTACACGGACGCTCCGCTGCAGGTGAAGAAGCTGTTCAAGCAGCAGCTCCGCTGGGCCCGTGGTTCGCAGTACAACACGCTCCGGATGCTCCCGTGGATGCTCGGTCACGCGCCGATCCTCGCGGTGTTCTTCCTCACCGACATCATCCTGCCGTTCATGCTGTTCGGCGTGATCGCCGGCTGGATCTACCGCGCCTTCACCGGCCAGGGCGAGAACCTCTACCAGGGGATCCTGCAGCAGTACGGCTTCTCGACCGGCTTCGTCTACGTCGCCGCCCTCATGGTGGTCTCGTCAGTGCTCAGCATGGCGATCCGGCAGATGCGGCACCTCGCCGAGAAGCCGAGCGACTTCTTCCGCCTGCCGATGTTCATCATCGTGTCGACGTTCTTCCTCATGCCGATCCGACTCATCGGCTTCTTCCGCCTGGCGCACGCGTCCGGCTGGGGGACCCGTGCCGGTGCGTACGCGGGTGGACCGATGGAGGAGGACCCCGCGGACGCGGTGCAGCCCTCGGCCGTCGCCACCCAGACCCCGGTGAGCCCGATCGACGCGGCTGCCCCGGCCCCGGCCGGTGGAGCCGGCTACGGCGACGACCAGCGCGCCGTGGACCGGGCGTTCGACGACCTGTTCGGCCCGGACGCCACCACCAACTCCACCGCGACGGTGCTCGCGACCCGCCGCTCGGCAGCCACTGCAGCGCAGTCGCAGTCGGCGACTGCGGCGGCCCCCGCCCCGGCACGCGTCCGTCGGTACAACCCGTACGCCGCGATCCCGTACTGCATCGGCTTCGCGATCTTCGCCCTGGAGGCCTTCCTCATTGTCTGACCTCATCCGCTCCTCAGGTGCCTGGTGGGCCCAGTCCAGCAAGCACGCACGACTCACCGCGGTCGGGACCACCGCCATCGTCCTCGTCCTCGGACTCATCACCTGGAACGTCTGGGTGTCCCCGGCGGGCTCGGTGTCCACCGCGGTCCACCAGGCGCTCGGTGTGACGCCGCCGAAGAAGAAGATCTCGGCGGCCGAGCTCCAGACGAAGCTCACGGCCGCCCAGGAGAAGATCTGGGCGCTCGAGGGCAAGCTCGACTCCTCGACCGCGCAGTCCGGCTCGCGTGCCGACCAGATCGCCGAGCTCAAGGCGCAGATCGCGTCGCTGCAGTCGGACCTCGGTGCTGCCAAGGCCGCCGGGGCACGGTCCGGTGACGGCGCGTCGGGTTCGGGAGGGTCGGGCGACGGTTCCGGCGGCTCCGGCGGCTCCGGGTCGGGCGACGGTTCGGGCAGTGGCTCGGGTGGTTCCGGCGGCGCCGGCAACGGTTCCGGCTCCGGCTCCGGCTCCGGCAACCACGGCGTCACGAACCCGAACGGCGGCCCCTCGAAGGACCCCGGCACGACCCCGATCGCCGTCCCCACCAAGGCGCAGATCATGGCGCAGCCGGCTCGCTGGTACGGCCTCTACACCGCGCAGTCGCCCTTCAACTGGGCGGAGTACGACGAGGTCTCGCAGCAGGTCGGCAAGGCCACGAACATGGTCGGCTTCTTCCAGGGCTTCGACCAGGACTTCAACGCCACCGCCGTCCAGCGCGCGTGGGCGAACGGCCGCCTGCCGCTCATGACCTGGGAGTCCGCACCCGCCAAGACGGGCAACGACGCGAAGTACGTCCCCGGGTACACGAACGAGGACATCGTGTCGGGCAAGTTCGACGCCTACCTCACGAAGTACGCGAAGGCCCTCGCGGCGAACGGGCAGCCGATGGTCATCCGGCTCGACCACGAGATGAACGGCTCTTGGTACAACTGGTCCGAGGGGACGGCACAGCAGAACGCGGCCGGGTCCTACGTGGCGATGTGGCAGCACGTGCACGACGTCTTCCAGGCCAGCGGCGCGAACAAGTACGTCATCTGGAACTGGGCGCCGAGCCGCATCGACAAGCTCGGCAACGACAAGTACATGCAGCTCGACTACCTGCGTGAGTACTACCCGGAGTCGAAGTACGTCGACTGGGTCGGGATGAGCGGGTACTACCGCACCGCCTCCGAGTCGCCGACCTTCGACAACACGTTCGGCAAGACCCTCGCCCAGCTCCGCCAGATCGCACCGGACAAGAAGATCCTCCTCAGTGAGATCGGTGCGACCGAGACCGGGACGAGCGTGACCAACGGGCAGAAGGCGAAGTGGATCACCTCGCTCTTCGACGGCCTCGCGGAACCGGCGAACGACGACGTCATCGGCTTCTCGTACTTCAGCGAGACCGCGACCACCGTCGTGGACGGCGTCCGCACCACGAACGACTGGCGACTCAACTCCCGCGCCGACAGCCTCCAGGCCTTCGTGGCCGGCATCTCGCGCACCGACACCGACTACGACCTGCAGGAGGTCAAGCAGTGACCGCTCAGAAGAAGACCGCAGACTCCCGTCCGGCACCCGTCATCAGCGTCATCGGCACCGGCTACCTCGGTGCCACCCACGCGGCCGCCATGGCCGAGATGGGCTTCGAGACCATCGGCGTGGACGTCGATCCCGCCAAGCTCGCGGCCCTTTCGGCCGGCGAGGTCCCGTTCTACGAGCCCGGCCTGCCGGAGCTCATCACGAAGCACGTCGCCAGCGGCAAGCTCCGCTTCACGGCGTCGCTGCCCGAGGCCGTGGCCGCGGCCGACGTCCACTTCGTCTGCGTCGGGACGCCGCAGCGCGCCGGGTCGCACGCCGCGAACCTCACCTACGTCGAGAACGCCACCCGCGGTGTCGCCGAGAACCTGACGCACCCCGGCCTCATCGTCGGCAAGTCGACGGTCCCGGTGGGCACGGCCGAGCGGCTCCGCGGCATCGTCCGCGAGTTCACCCCGTCGGGCATCGACGCCGAGCTCATCTGGAACCCGGAGTTCCTGCGCGAGGGCAAGGCCGTCGACGACACGCTGCACCCGGACCGGCTCGTCTGGGGCGGTGCCTCCGCATCGGCCGACGCCGTGATCCGCGAGGTCTACGCCGCTCCCATCGCCGAGGGCACCCCGGTCATCACGACCGACCTCGCCACGGCGGAGCTCGTCAAGGTCAGCGCGAACGCGTTCCTCGCCACGAAGATCTCGTTCATCAACGCGATCTCCGAGATGTGCGCGATCACCGGTGCGGACGTGTCGACCCTGGCCGACGCTCTCGGGCACGACGCCCGCATCGGCCGCAAGTTCCTGAACGCCGGCCTCGGATTCGGCGGTGGCTGCCTGCCGAAGGACATCCGGGCGCTCATGCACCGCGCGAACGAGCTCGGTGCCGGTCGTGTCGTCGGCCTCATGCAGCAGGTCGACGAGATCAACATGGGCCAGCGTGAGCGCGTCATCGACATGACGATCGACGCGCTCGGCGGCTCCGTGCTGAACCGTCGCGTCGCCGTCGTCGGGGCGGCGTTCAAGCCCCTCACCGACGACGTCCGCGACTCGCCGGCACTCAACGTCGCCGCTGCGCTGCACCTCCGCGGCGCCCAGGTCACCCTGTGGGACCCGGAGGCGATGGAGACCGCCCGCCGCTCCTTCCCGACGCTCACCTACTCGTCGTCGATGGAGGGTGCGATCGAGGACGCCGACGTCGTGCTCGTCCTCACTGAGTGGGACGAGGTCATCGCTGCCGACCCCGCGGCGCTCGCCTCGATCGTGGGGCGTCGCACGGTGATCGACGCCCGCAACTGCCTCCCGGTCGCCGACTGGGTCAAGGCGGGTTGGACCGTCCGTTCCCTGGGACGGCCCACTCCGGTCACGGGTGCACCCGTGAGCGTCGCTGCGGGGACGAACGACGCGGTGGCCACCGCGCGGTAGTCACCCGGACGCGAAGCGGGGTCTGTGCCGGGGCGGCACGGGCCCCGTTCTCGTGTGCCCGGCGCGTTCGGGCGCACCTGGTCGAATCGGGCGTACCTGGTCGGAACTTCCGACCAGGTACGCCCGATTCGTCATGGCAGCGCGCGTGTGATGGGAAGGAACGTGCGAGGCGACCGCCTGGAGGCGCGGTGCCGGCCCGCCGGGCGTGCGCCGCGCCTCCAGGCAGGCACGTTCTCACCCGGTAGCCGGGCCCGCAGGCGAGTGTCGGCACAGCGAGAACGCCCCCGCACCGGAGACCGGTGCGGGGGCGTTCGTGGTGCGGTGCGTGTCAGACGCCGAAGTAGAGCTCGTACTCGAACGGGTGCGGGCGCTGCGCGAGCGGGAGGATCTCGTTCTCGCGCTTGTAGTCGATCCAGGTCTGGATGAGGTCCTCGGTGAAGACGTTGCCCTTCGTGAGGAACTCGTGGTCCGCCTCGAGCGCCTCGAGCGCCTCGTCGAGGGAGCCGGGGACCTGGGGGATGCCCTTCGCCTCTTCCGGCGGGAGCTCGTAGAGGTCCTTGTCGACCGGCTCGTGCGGCTCGATGCGGTTCTGGATGCCGTCGAGGCCCGCCATCAGCTGCGCGGCGAACGCGAGGTACGGGTTGCCCGAGGCGTCCGGCGCGCGGAACTCGATGCGCTTGGCCTTGGGGTTCGTGCCCGTGATCGGGATGCGGATCGCGGCGGAGCGGTTGCCGGCCGAGTAGACCAGGTTGACCGGGGCCTCGAAGCCCTTCACCAGACGGTGGTACGAGTTGATCGACGGGTTCGTGAAGGCGAGCAGCGCCGGGGCGTGCTTGAGGATGCCACCGATGTACCAGCGGGCGAGGTCGGACAGGCCGCCGTAGCCGTTCTCGTCGTAGAACAGCGGCTTGCCGTCGCTCCAGAGGGACTGGTGGGTGTGCATGCCTGAACCGTTGTCACCGAAGAGCGGCTTCGGCATGAACGTGGCGACCTTGCCCCACTGGTCGGCGGTGTTCTTGACGATGTACTTGAACTTCAGGATGTCGTCCGCGGCGTGGACCATCGTGTCGAACTTGTAGTTGATCTCCTGCTGACCGCCGGTGCCCACCTCGTGGTGCGAGCGCTCGAGCTCGAAGCCGGCCTCGATCAGCTTGAGGGTGATGTCGTCGCGGAGGTCGGCCGTCTTGTCGACCGGCGACACGGGGAAGTAGCCGCCCTTGTAGGGGGTCTTGTTGGCGAGGTTGCCGCCCTCTTCTTCGCGACCGGTGTTCCAGGCGCCCTCTTCGGAGTCGACCGAGTAGAACGACTTGTTCTGGGTGACCGAGTAGCGCACGTCGTCGAAGATGTAGAACTCGGCCTCGGGGGCGAAGAACGCGGTGTCCGCGATGCCCGTCGACGCGAGGTACTTCTCCGCCTTCTTGGCGACCTGACGCGGGTCACGGCCGTAGATCTCGCCGTTCCGCGGGTTGTAGATGTCGAAGATCATGATCAGCGTGCGCTCGGCGCGGAACTGGTCGATGTACGCCGTCGTCACGTCGGGGATGAGCTGCATGTCGGACTCGTGGATCGACGCGAAGCCGCGGATCGAGGAGCCGTCGAAGAGCTGGCCGACCGAGAAGAAGTCCTCGTCGACGGTGGAGGCCGGGATGTTGAAGTGCTGCTGCACACCCGGCAGATCCGTGAACCGGATGTCGAGGAACTTGACGTCGGTGTCCTTGATGAAGGCCAGGACCTCGGAGGAATCGCTGAACATGTGGGCCGATCTCCAATGGGTTGGGTGATGTCGGAGGGTCCATCTCGGCACCCTCCGACGAGGCTATTGACACCGAGTTTCCCGGACATGACTGGATTGTTTCGTGCGTGTTACGTCGACCCGTTCGCCTACGCTGGGACCATGGCCCGCAGCACCAGTTCGTCGTCCGCGTCGTCCTCCGGGGGACCGGGGCATCCCGACGGCTGGCCGGGCAAGGACCTCGGCCTGCCGGAAGAGGGGCCCCGCAGCGTCGGGCGGATCGGCCGCCGGATCGTGGCCCTGCTGATCGACGGTGCGCTGGCCGACCTCGTGGCGTACGTGACCGGTGTGTGGTCGCCCGTGAACGGCTCGGGGGACATCGCGCACTCGTGGATCCAGATCGCGATCTTCGCCGTGCTGCAGATCCTGTTCATCTGCCTGCTGTCGGGGTCGTTCGGGCACGTGTGCGTCGGGCTCCGGGTGGTGCCGATGCGCGGCGGATACGTCGGGGTCTGGCGGCCGGTGGTGCGGACGGTGCTGCTGTGCCTCGTCGTGCCGGCGCTGATCATCGACCGCGACAGCCGTGGGGCGCACGACCGGATCGCGGGGACGGTGTTGGTGCGGCGCTGAGGGGGCCGGGGCCGCGGCTTCGCGAGGCCGCTCCCGGCGGCGCGGAGCGCGTGGCGCGGGCGGCGCGAGAGCGCGGCGGCGCGGAGCGCGTGGCACGGGCGGCGCGAGAGCGCGGCGCAGCACGGTGCGAGGTTCCGTCGTCAGTGCGAGCAGGCACCGGTCCCACGGTGTGCCGAACCTCGCACGGTGCGCGATCGACCCATCGCCGACGTTCGGACCGCCAGCGCACGGGACCCGCGCTGCACGGTGCGAGGTGCTTCGCCGGGCGTGGAGTTGCCCACTCGGCGCCGCACGACGAGCCCGCACCGCCTGGTCGACCTCGCACCGACTGGCGAGAGCCGCACCGTGCGAGGCCGCCGACGTCGCATGACGCCGCGCGGACGCCGTACTGCGCGCCGCCGCACTGCGCGACGCCGCCGACCCCACCGCGCCACCGCCCGCCCTGCCATGCTGCCCGCAGACGACGAACGCCCCCGACCTGGCACGGTCGGGGGCGTTCGTCGTCTGCGGGGGAGTCCGTCAGCGCGGACGTCCCGCGCGGGCCCGCATCGGGTCCATCCCCTTCGGGATCGCCGCGGCCGGGCTCTGCGTGAGGGAGTCGAGCCGGTTCGCGACCGCCAGGACCTCGTTGCGGTTGAGCGCCTTCTTGAACTTGTTCATGGCACGGGGGAGCTTGTGCAGCGTCACGGAGTCGTCACCGTCGCCGTCCTTGCCGCTGGCCACGTGCACGACGTGCACCGGGACGTTCGGGACGATGCGCTGGACCTTGCGGCGCTCCTCGTCGACCTGGCGGTTGAGGTTGCCGCGCTGACCCTCGGTGATGAGCACGACGCCCGGGGTGCCGACGGCCCGGTAGACAGCGGCCTGCGAACGACCGTGCACCGCGACCGGCATCTCGCTCGAGCGCCACTGGCGGCGGAGCGAGTTCGACAGCACGGCACCGACGGCACCGGGCTGCCCCTCGATCTGCGAGTAGGCGGCACGTTCGGCCAGCCGACCGAGGACGATCAGGAAGAGCAGCACACCCAGCAGCACGCCGGCCACGATCCAGAGGATGACCGCGAGCCAGTTCTGCCCGGGCAGCAGCAGAGCGAGCAGGACGCCCAGCACCACCGGGACGACGAACGCCAGGGCGAACCACCAGACGGAACTCGGGTCCGCCCGACGGGTCATCGTGAAGACCTGGTACATCTGCTTGAGACGACCCGGCTCCTTCGCCGTCGTACCTTGAGAACTGCTGCGTGCCATGCGACCAGGATACGGCCTGTCCCGACTTCCGAGGACCGTCGATGCTCTGGCTGTGGGCGAACAGCGTTCTCCACAGGACGGCGTCCCGTCCGCCGGAGGCTGGGCGGGCCCGGCCAGGCTGTCCGGATGCAGACGCTCTCCGATCACGTCCGGTGGCACGCGGTGGACGACGAGCAGCCGTTCCTCGCCTGGGTCGCCGACCGCGCCGCCATCGCCCCGGATCCCTCGGCACGGCACCTCGTCCCGGTCGTCGACGTCGGCCGGCTGGCGGACGGACGGCTCGCCGTCGACGTCCTCCGTCCCGCGGGGACGGTGCTGTCCGCGGCACTCGACACCCTCGGCACGCCGACCACCGGTGTCGCCGTGACGCTCACCGTCCCGATGCTCGAGCTCGCGGTGACCGAACGCTCCGGCGCGGTGCAGATCGGCTCCGCGGGGCTCGACGACGTCCTGGTGGACGATGCCGGTGCGGTCGTGCTGTGCGACCGGCCACCCGGGTCGGACGGCGTCCGTCGGTCCGACCAGTGCGGCGCGAGGGTCCTGGTCCTCGCGGCCCGGCTGGTGTGGGAGCGGATCGACGCACGCGCGCCGGACCGTCCGGCCGTCGATGGCGCCCTCGCCGAGGCCCTCGACGGCGACACGACGGCGGTGCGTGCGGCGTTGGCGGTGGTCCGAGCGGCCGCGGCGCCGCGCCCGGTCCGATGGGAACGGCCGTCGGACGACCTGCTCGTCGGGCTGCCCGAGCGCACGGCGATGCCACCGCGGCCGGCTGGTTCCCTCGAGACGGCGCTGCGCGGGGTCGTCCAGCACGGCCTCCTCATCGGCGGTGGGAGACGGCTGCCGCTCCGACGCGCGCTGGTGGGGGTCGTGGTCGCGGCGGGCCTGACCGCGGCGGTGGTCTTCACGATCGGCTGAACACGCCGGCAACGGGGAACGGCCCCGATCCACGGAGGGATCGGGGCCGTCCGGAGTACGACGAGCGCTGGGCTCAGTACCCGAGGTTCGGGCCGAAGTTGCACTCCTCGAGGCGGTTCTTCACCGCGACGAGGTAGCGCGACGCGTCGGCGCCGTCGATGATCCGGTGGTCGTACGACAGCGCGAGGTAGACGAACGAACGGATCGCGATGGCCTCTTGCCCGTCGACCTTCACGACCGCCGGACGCTTCGTCACGATGCCCGTGCCGAGGATCGCCGACTGCGGCAGGAACACCACGGGGGTGTCGAACAGCGCGCCACGCGAACCGGTGTTCGTCAGCGTGAACGTGCCACCCGCGAGCTCGTCCGGCTTGAGCTGGTTGTTGCGGGTGCGCTCGGCGAGGTCCGCGATCGACTGCGAGAACTGCGCCAGGTTGAGCGACGCCGCGTCCTTGATCACCGGGGTGAGCAGGCCGCGCTCGGTGTCCACCGCGATGGAGACGTTTTCGGTCTCCGGGTAGACGATCTCCTCGCCCTCGACGGTCGAGTTGATCTTCGGGTGCGCCTTGAGCGCCTCGGACGCCGCGAGGGCGAAGAACGGCATGAAGGAGAGCTTCGAACCGGTCTTCTCGAGGAACTCGGCCTTGTGCGCGTCACGGAACTGCGCGACCTTCGTCACGTCCACCTCGACGACGCTGGTGAGCTGCGCGGTCGAGGTCATCGACTGCACGGCGCGCTCGGCGACGACCTTGCGGAGGCGGGTCATCTTCTCGCGGGTGCCACGCAGCGGCGACACCTCGGCGACGAACGGACCGGCCGGGGCCGCAGCGGCGGAGCCGCCGGCAGCCGGGGCCTTCGCAGCGGCTTCGGCAGCGGCGAGGACGTCTTCCTTGCGGATGCGTCCGCCGACGCCGGAGCCGGTGACGGTCGAGAGGTCGACACCCTGCTCGTTCGCGAGCTTGCGCACGAGCGGGGTGACGTAGCCGGAGGCCGAGGCGTCCTGCGTCGGGTTCGGCACCGAGGCGCTGGCGGCCGAGCCACCCGAGGCTGCAGCCGGAGCCGGAGCGGCGGCGGGAGCCGGGACCGCTGCCGGCGGGGCAGCGGCGGGCGGCGGGACCGGAGCGGCCTGCGGCACCGGAGCGGCGGCGGGCGGTGCTGCCGGGGCCTGCGGCGCAGCGGGCTGCGTCTGACCGGCGGGCGCCGGCTCGGGCTCGGCCGGCTCCGGGGCAGGGGTCTCGGACTCCTGCTCGGTGCTCGGGGCTGCCTCGGGCTCCTCGGCGTCGGCGGCGGCCTCGTTCGAGGACTCGTCCGACTCGGTGGAGCCGCCGTCGGAGGAACCACCGTCGGACGACCCGTCGCCGATCTTCACCAGCGCGGTGCCGACCTCGACGGTCTCGTCCTCCTGCACGAGGATCTCCTCCACGACGCCGGCGATCGGCGACGGGATCTCGGTGTCGACCTTGTCGGTCGAGACCTCGAGCAGCGGCTCGTCGACCTCGACCCGGTCACCGACGTTCTTCAGCCATCGGGTCACCGTGCCCTCGGTGACGCTCTCGCCGAGCGCCGGGAGGTTGACGGATTCGCTCATCGGGTGGACTCCTCTTCGCAGGGGTGGTTCGTGGTGGTGGTCATGGTGTTCACAGTGCGTGCAGCGGCTTGCCCGCGAGGTGCAGGAACGCCTCGCCGAGTGCCTCGTTCTGCGTCGGGTGCGCGTGGACGAGCGGCGCGACGTCCTCGGGGTAGGCCTCCCAGTTCACGGCGAGCTGTGCCTCGCCGATGAGCTCGCCGACCCGGGCGCCGATCATGCTGACGCCGACGACGGGGCCGTCGACCACACGGACGACCTTGACCGAACCGGACGTGCCGATGATGTGGCTCTTGCCGTTGCCGGCGAGGTTGTACTCGTACGAGTCCACCTTGTCGGCGCCGTACTGCTCTTCGGCCTTGGCCTGCGAGAGACCGACCGATGCGACCTCGGGGTCGGAGTACGTGATCTTCGGGATGTTCTTGTCCTCGATGATGACCGGGTTGAGCCCGGCGATCTCCTCGGCGACGAAGATGCCCTGCTGGAAGCCGCGGTGCGCGAGCTGCAGGCCCGGAACGATGTCGCCGACGGCGTACACGTTCGGGATGTTCGTGGCGAGGCGCTCGTTCGTGGTGACGAACCCGCGGTCCATCGCGACGCCGACCTCGTCGTAGCCGACGTTCTGCGTCACGGGGCCACGGCCGACCGCGACGAGCAGGATGTCGCCGTCGAAGGTCTTGCCGTCCTCGAGCGTGACGACCACGCCGTTCTCGTGCTGCTCGACGCCCTGGAACCGGACACCGAGCGAGAACTCGATGCCGCGCTTGCGGAACGCACGCTCGAGCTGCTTCGACATCGACTCGTCCTCGGCCGGGACGAGGTGGGGGAGCGCCTCGACGATCGTCACCTCGGCACCGAAGGACTTCCAGACGCTGGCGAACTCGACGCCGATGACGCCACCACCGAGGATGACGACCTTGTTCGGCACGTAGTCCATGCGCAGGGCGGTCTCGGAGGTGATCACGCGACCACCGATCTCGAGGCCGGGGAGCGACTTCGAGTAGGAGCCGGTCGCGAGCACGATGTTCTTGCCGGTCACGGTCTGGTCGCCGACCTGCACGGTGTTCTGCGAGGTGAGGCGGCCCCAGCCCTCGACGACGGTGATCCCGCGTGCCTTGATGAGCCCCTGGAGGCCCTTGTACTTCGACGAGATGACGCCCTGCTGGTACTCGATGACCTTCGGGACCTCGACACCGGCGAACTCGGCGATGACGCCGTACTTCTCGGCGTCGCGCGTCGCGTCGGCGACCTCGGCCGCGTGCAGCAGCGCCTTCGTCGGGATGCAGCCGCGGTGCAGACACGTCCCCCCGAGCTTGTCTCCCTCGATGAGCGCGACGCTCATGCCGAGCTCGGCGGCCCGGAGCGCAGCGGCGTAGCCACCACTGCCGCCACCGAGGACCACGACGTCGTAAGTCTGTTCCGTCACCTGGTGCAACTCCCTCGTGCGTGTCGGGACCGATCGGGCCCCACTGGACACCGCGGCGGCGGCGTCCGACGGTCGGACCGCATGGTTCCGGTCCCGTCCCGTTGGTTTCCGGCGGGGGCGCGTCGAGCGCGCCGTCCCGCCGGAGTCAAACCTACTACTTGGCCTGGAGCTCTTCTGCGAGCGAGATGAGCGTCCGGACCATGGCGCCGGTCGCGCCCTTGCCGAGCCACCCGTAGCCGCCGCCCTTGTTCTCCGACGGACCGGCGATGTCGAGGTGCGCCCACGGGATGCCCTCGCCGACGAAGCGCTCGAGGAACTTGCCCGCGAGGAGCATGCCGCCCGCCGGGTTGCCGACGGTGGCGTTGACCATGTCGGCGACCTCGCTCGCGAGTCGGGCGTCGAGCTCCTCGGGGAGCGGCATCGGCCAGATCGGCTCCGCCACGGCCCCGGCGACCGCGCGGACCTGCGCGACGAGGTCGTCGCTGCCCATGAGGCCGGTGGTGCGGTCGCCGAGCGCGACGACCTGCGCCCCGGTCAGCGTCGCGACGTCGACGATGGCGTCGGGCTGCTCGAGCGACGCGGCTGCCATGCCGTCACCCAGCACGAGTCGGCCCTCGGCGTCGGTGTTCGTCACCTCGACGGTCTTGCCGTTCTTCAGCGTGAGGACGTCGCCGGGGCGCGTCGCCGAGCCGGAGGGCATGTTCTCCGCCAGGCACAGCCACGCGGTGACGCGGACGTCGAGTCCGAGACGCGCGGCGGCGACGGTCGCGGCGAGGACGGTGGCGGCACCCGTCATGTCGGTCTTCATGCCGAGCATGGATGCGGCCGGCTTGAGCGAGAGGCCACCCGAGTCGAACGTGATGCCCTTGCCGACGAGTGCGAGGTGCTTCGTCGCGGACTCCGGCGCGTACCGGACGACGACGAGCCGCGGCGGGCGCTCCGAGCCGCGACCGACACCGAGGATGCCGCCGAAGCCCTGTTCCTCGAGCGCGGTCTCGTCGAGGACCTCGACGGTGAGGGGGAGCCCCTCGGCCTGCGCACGGGCGACGTCGGCGACGTCCGCCGGGCCGAGGTCACCGGCAGCGGTGTTGACGAGGTCGCGCACGAGCGTGGCGGCGTCGCCGACGATCGCCGGGCGGACGGTGGCGTCGGCCGCGGCGGAGGGTGCCAGCACGGTCACCTGCTGGTCCCCGCGGGCGGGACTGGTCGTGCCGGCGCCCTTGTGCCGGGTGAACGAGTAGGCACCGAGCGCGGCGCCCTCGAGCGCGGCGTCGACGAGGTCGGTCGTGTCGGTCGGCAGCGCGAGGACGATCGACGACGCGAGGGGGAGCTGGCGGACTGCGCTGCCGGCGGCGGAGCGGAGTGCCGCTGCGTCGGTGCCGGAGCCGAGCCCGATGAGCGCGATGCCCTGCGCGTCGACACCGACGGCGGGGATGCGCACGAGTTGGTCCTTCGCACCGGTCGCACCGATGGCGGCGAGGTCGATGCCGTCGAGCGCGGAGAACGGGGTCGTGGCGGGCGGCGCGATGGTCGCGGGAGCGCCGTCGGACCCGGGCCGGACACCGAGCACGAGGACGTCGGCGGAGAACGAGGCGGGAGCGGAGGAGTCGGTGGAGAGCGTCGGTCGGACCATGCCCCAACCCTATCCAGCAGGTGTTCGCTGTCGGCGTGGTCGCCCGGCACCGGGGGACACCGGCTCCCCGCCTAGCATGGGGACGGTGAACCACCCCGAGGAGCTCTACACCTTCGCCGAGGACGCGCCGTCCGTCCCCGAGGGGCTGCACCTGGTCGCCGGACTCACCGGGTTCGCCGACGCCGGCTCGGCCGTGGCGCAGGTGACGGCCGCCGTCCTGGACGACCTCGAGACGGAGCTCGTCGCCGAGTTCGACCCGGACGTCCTGCTCGACTGGCGTGCACGCCGCCCGGTGATCACCTTCGAGCACGACCACATCGCCGCCGTCGAGCCCCCGCGGCTCCGACTGCACCTCGTGCGTGACGAGATCGGCCAGCCGTTCCTCTTCCTCTCCGGATACGAGCCGGACTTCCAGTGGAACCGCTTCGTCCGCGCGGTCACCGACCTCGCCGCCCAGCTCCGGGTCGCCGACACCACGTGGGTCCAGTCGATCCCGATGCCCGTCCCGCACACGCGCCCGATCAGCCTCACCGTGTCCGGCACGCGCGCCGACCTCGTCGAGCAGATGAGCGTCTGGAAGCCCGAGACCCAGGCGCCCGCGAACGTCCTGCACCTCGTCGAGCACCGGCTGTCCGAGCTCGGCGAACAGGTCACCGGACTCGTCCTGCTCGTCCCGCACTACCTGTCCGACACCGAGTTCCCCGACGCTGCCGTCGCCGCGCTCTCCGGCATCTCCGCCGCCACCGGCCTCATCTTCCCCTCCGACGAGCTGCGCGAAGAAGGACGCGAGTTCCGCACCCGCGTCGACGAGCAGGTCGCCGGCAACGAGGAGCTGCAGCGTCTGGTCGGGGTGCTCGAGGAACGGCACGACACCTACATGGAGGGCAACCCGATCGCGTCGCCGCTCACCGGCGTCGACGGGCAGGTCCCCACTGCAGACGCGATCGCCGCGGAGCTGGAACGCTTCCTTGCGGACCGCCGCACCGACGGCGACGCGAGCGGCGACTAGCCGTACCGACCAGCCGCACCGACATGGCGGAGGCGGGTCGCGCCTCCTGGGCCGTCGGACGGGAGGCGCGACACCCGTCCGCCTCGCTCGTCGCGTTCTCCACAGCCCGTCCTGGCGGCGGTGCCGCCGCCGCTAGCCTGGTGACGTGAACTCCCGCCGTGCCTTCCTCGTGTGGGGCGTCGCGGTGCTCGCGTACGTCCTCGCGGTCGTGCAGCGGTCCTCGCTCGGGGTCTCCGGGGTCGACGCGCAGGACCGCTTCGCGGTGTCGGCGGCGGTGCTGTCGACGCTCGCGGTCGTGCAGATCGCCGTCTACGCCGGACTCCAGATCCCGGTGGGGATCGCCCTCGACCGCGTCGGCCCGCGCCGACTCGTGCTGCTGGGGGCCGCGCTGCTCGTCGCCGGCCAGGCCGTGGTGGCGGTGTCGCCCACCATCGGGCCGGCGATCGCGGGGCGTGTCCTCGTCGGCGCCGGGGACGCGATGACCTTCATCTCCGTGATCCGCCTCGTGCCGATGTGGTTCAGCGGGCCGATCCTGCCGCAGATCTCGCAGTGGACCGGCAACCTCGGACAGGTCGGGCAGATCCTGTCGGCGTTCCCCTTCGCCGTGCTGCTGCACACCGCGGGGTGGTCGCCGGCGTTCGGCGTCGCCGCGGCCGCGAGTGCCGTCGGGCTCGTGCTGGCGTTCGTGTTCGTCCGGAACGGCCCCGTGCCGGTGCGTACCGACACGATCCCGCTGCCGCACACCTGGCGGGGCGCGTTCCACACCTTCGGGCACGCGCTGCGGCGTCCCGGTACCCAGCTCGGCTTCTGGTCCCACTACGTCACGCAGTCCTCCGGAACGGTCTTCTCGCTGCTCTGGGGCGTCCCGATGCTGCGCGGGCTGGGGTACTCCCCGTCCGAGGCGGCCGGCTTCCTCACCGTGATCGTCGTCACCGGGTTCGTCGTCGGGCCGGTGCTCGGCGTGCTCTGCGCCCGGTTCCCGCTGCGGCGGTCGAACCTGGTGCTCGGGATCGTCGTCGCCCTCGCCGTGGTGTGGAGCGCCGTGCTCGTGTGGCCCGGACAGCCGCCCACGTGGTTGCTCGTCGTGCTCGTCGTCGTGATGGGGATCGGCGGGCCGGGGTCGCTCATCGGGTTCGACTTCGCGCGGTCCTTCAACCCCGTCGGCTCCCTCGGGTCGGCGAACGGCGTGGTCAACGTCGGCGGGTTCCTCGCCGCGTTCGTGATGATGTTCCTGATCGGCACGATCCTCGACCTCGCGTCGTCGGCGTCGGGGCAGACCGTGTTCGCCTGGACGAACTTCCGGCTGGCCCTCACCGTGCAGTACGTCGTCGTCGGGATCGGCGTCGTGATGCTGCTGCACGCCCGTCGTCGCACGCGCCGGGTGCTGCACGCCCAGGACGGAATACGGGTGGGGCCGCTCTGGGTTGCACTCGTTGCGCGCCTGCGGAAGCGGAGCGTGCAATAATGAACGCGGACCCGTTCGGGCCTCCTGTGTCTCGGAGCACTCCAGTGCGCCGCAGAAACCGGGGGACTTGACATGGGTCCTAGTGCTGCCCGGAACGGTAGGACCTGATGACGCGGGAGACCGCGGCGCAGGCCCTGGGCGGCGAGGGAGGCCACGACCCCACGAACGTGGCACGACGAGAGAGGTGATCGCATGGCTGCCCGGAGCACGACGATCGATCCCACGAAGGACACCGAGCCCGAGGGCACCGCAGCAGAGAGCGCTGCGGAAGCCGAGGGGACGGCCGCGCCGAAGAAGCGCGCCACCAAGACCACCGCCAAGAAGGCCGCCCCGAAGAAGGCCGCCCCGAAGGCGAAGAAGAAGGCCGACGACGACGAGGACATCGACGAGGAGACCCCGGTCGCCGAGGCCGACGCGATCGACGACGCCGACACCGAGACAGACGAGAAGGACACCAAGCCGGACGCCGCAGCAGCGGTCGCCGCGGGTGCGCTGGTCATCTCGCAGTCCGACGACGACGAGGCGCCGGTCTACTCCACGACGATCACCGGTGCCACCGCCGACCCGGTGAAGGACTACCTCAAGCAGATCGGCAAGGTCGCCCTCCTCAACGCCGAGCAGGAGGTCGAGCTCGCGATGCGCATCGAGGCCGGTCTGTTCGCCGAGGACAAGCTGCAGCACTCGACCGGGCTCTCGAAGCCGGAAGAGCGCGAGCTGCGCTGGGTCGCCCGTGACGGTCAGCGCGCGAAGTCGCACCTGCTCGGCGCGAACCTCCGCCTGGTCGTGTCGCTCGCCAAGCGCTACA
This sequence comes from Curtobacterium sp. Curtsp22, assembly GCF_059492135.1. Lineage (NCBI taxonomy): Bacteria > Bacillati > Actinomycetota > Actinomycetes > Micrococcales > Microbacteriaceae > Curtobacterium > Curtobacterium sp. Curtsp22. The sequence goes on from NZ_CP168519.1 coordinate 391,447, forward strand.
CCGGCCGCGGCATGCAGTTCCTCGACCTCATCCAGGAAGGCAACCTGGGCCTGATCCGTGCGGTCGAGAAGTTCGACTACACCAAGGGCTTCAAGTTCTCGACCTACGCCACCTGGTGGATCCGTCAGGCGATCACCCGTGCCATGGCCGACCAGGCCCGCACGATCCGCATCCCGGTCCACATGGTCGAGGTCATCAACAAGCTGGCCCGCGTCCAGCGCCAGATGCTGCAGGACCTCGGTCGCGAACCCACCCCGGAAGAGCTCGCCCGCGAGCTCGACATGACCCCGGAGAAGGTCGTCGAGGTGCAGAAGTACGGCCGCGAGCCCATCTCGCTCCACACCCCGCTGGGTGAGGACGGCGACTCGGAGTTCGGCGACCTGATCGAGGACACCGAGGCAGTCGTCCCGGCCGACGCGGTCGGGTTCACGATGCTGCAGAAGCAGCTCGAGAGCCTGCTCGACTCGCTGTCCGAGCGTGAGGCGGGCGTCATCCGCATGCGCTTCGGTCTCGGGGACGGCCAGCCGAAGACCCTCGACCAGATCGGTGACACGTTCGGCGTAACGCGTGAGCGCATCCGTCAGATCGAGTCCAAGACGATGGCGAAGCTCCGCCACCCGTCGCGGTCGCAGTCGCTGCGCGACTACCTCGAGTAGGCCGATGCGCTTCGTCATCCCGATCCTCGTCGGGCGGATCCTCCGCGCCCTCGCACGTGCGCGGGGCGGGGGATCCGCCTACCCCGGGTACATCGTGCTCAAGCTGGTGCCGAACTTCCTCCAGCACGTCACCGCGCAGTTCCCGAACGGTGTCGTCTTCGTGCTCGGTTCGAACGGCAAGTCGACGACGACCCACATGATCTCCGACATCGTGCGGGCGCACGGGCTGCGGGTCTTCACGAACCCGTCCGGGGCGAACCTGCCGCAGGGCATCGCCTCGGCGCTGCTGTCCGAGGTGTCGCTGACCGGCAAGCTCAAGGCGGACATCGGCATCCTCGAGGTGGACGAGGCGTTCGCGGTCGAGCTCGCCGGGATCCTGTCGCCGTCCACCGTGACGATGCTCAACGTCCAGGTCGACCAGCTCTACCGGTTCTTCGAGACCGAGCGCGTCGCGACGATGATGCTCGACACCGCGGCGCTGTCGACCGCGAACGTCATCACCAACCGTGACGACCAGTTCCTCGACGCCTACGTCGGCACCGACGGCCAGCGCGTGCTGCGCTTCGGTGCCAGCGCCGAGGTCGTCGCCGCCGCACCGAACGGCCTGCAGAACGCCGACGACTTCGACCGGCAGGACGCCGTGCCGAACGTCGCCGACGCCGAGGTCGTGGTGAACACCGGCGACGGTGCGACCATCCGCTTCGACGGCGCCGAGATCTCCGTCCGGCTGCCGGCTCGCGGGCTGCACTACGCCGTCGACGCGGCAGCGGCCACCGCGACGGCGAGTGCCGCACTCGGTGCGCAGTTCCGCGCCGACGCCGTGACGACGGCCTTCGGCACGATGAAGCCGGCGTACGGACGCGGTGAGCGACTCCCCATCGCGGGCGAGTCCGCCGAGTTCACGATGTTCAAGAACGCCGCGAGCCTCCAGCTCAACCTCGACGCCCTGCCGGACCACCCCGAACAGGTGCTCATGGCGATCGACGAGGGCACGCCGGACATCTCGTGGATCTACGACATCGACTTCTCGAAGCTCGACCACGTCGACGTCGTCTCCGGCGACAAGGCCTGGCAGATCGCGATCGCCCTCGAGCACGCCGGCGTCCGCATCGGCCGGGTCGAGCCCGACGTCGAGGCCGCGATCAAGCAGATGGAGCAGCTCGGTTCGACGACCTCCGGGACGAAGAACTTCATCGTCAACTACGAAATCATGATGATCGCCCGCAAGGCCCTCGGCCACCCGGACATGGAGAAGACCGCATGACGGCCGACCGGCTGACCATCCTGCACGTCTACCCCCGCCAGATGGGCGTCTCGGGCGACCGCGGCAACGTGGCGGCTCTGGTCCGTCGGGCCGCAGCCGCGGACATCGCCACCGAGGTGCTCGAGTACGCGCCGGGTGACGAGCTCCCCACCACGGCCGACGTCGTCGTCATCGGCAACGGACCGCTCAGCGCGATGCGGTCGCTCGGTGACGACATCGCACGCATCGGTGCGCCGCTCCGCGAGTTCGCCGCTGCCGGGGTGCCCGTCGTGGCCGTCGGCGGCGGGTTCGACCTCGCCACGACCGAGGTCGTGCCGACGGACGGTGCTCCCGTCACCGGCTTCGGGGTGTTCGACGCGCGCGCCGTCCGCGGCGCCGAGCGTCGGGTGAACTACTTCGTGCTCGAGACCGCGTACCCGCTGCTCCCCGGAGCCCCGACGCGCCTCGCCGGCTTCGAGGACCACGCGACGCGCATCGAGCTCGGAGCCGGTGTCCGGCCGTTCGCCGACGTCGTCTCCGGCGGCGGCAACCAGGCGGGCGCCCCGGTCGAGGGCGCGATCGTCGGCAACTCCTTCGGCACGCACACGCAGGGGCCGATCCTGCCGCTCAACCCGCAGCTGACCGACGGCGTCCTCGCCGCGGCCACCGCTCGGCTCGGCCGCGAGTACGCACCGGATCCGGAGCGCACCGCGTCGATCGACCGCTACGCGCGCGAAGCACGGGCGACCGTCGACCGCTACGTCGACAAGGCGTTCAAGCGGATCGCTTGACGCGACCGCAGACAGACAGGAGGCGCGGTGCCAGCTGGCACCGCGCCTCCTGTCCGTTCAGCGCTCGCGTCTGTGGGCGCTACTTCGACTCGTAGAGTCGGCTGCTCTCGTCGTGCCACTCGATGGCGGTCGCCGCGAGCTTGTCCTTGAACTCGGCGCCGTGGTGCGCACAGAAGTACAGCTCACCGCTGGCCATGGTGGCCCGGATGTACGCCTGCGCGCCGCAGCTGTCGCAACGGTCGGCAGCGGTGAGCTGGTGGCTGCTGACTTCGTCGATGGAGAGGTCCTGCACGGTCTGGGTCATTGCTGTGCTCCTCACGGATCGCAGGTGGTGCGGCTTGGTCCACCTATTTCAACACGTGATGCCTGAGAGTGGCGCATTGTGATCGCCCGTTTCGCTCAGCGCGGATCGGCTGTCCCCAGTCCGAGTGTCCGCGCGGTGGTGTCGGTGCGGATCGCTAGCATCGGAAGGTGAGCTCCGACTACTCCGCACGCCATCTCTCCGTCCTCGAAGGGCTCGAGGCGGTCCGCAAGCGTCCGGGCATGTACATCGGGTCGACGGACTCCCGCGGGCTCATGCACTGCCTGTGGGAGATCATCGACAACTCCGTCGACGAAGCCCTCGCCGGGCACGGTGACGAGATCGGCGTGCTGCTGCACCCCGACGGTTCGGTCGAGGTCCGCGACACCGCTCGTGGCATCCCCGTCGACGTCGAGCCGAAGACCGGTCTGACCGGGGTCGAGGTGGTGTTCACGAAGCTCCACGCCGGTGGCAAGTTCGGCTCCGGGTCGTACGCCGCGTCCGGTGGGCTGCACGGTGTCGGTGCCTCGGTCGTGAACGCGCTGTCGGAGCGCCTCGACGTCGAGGTCGACCGCGGCGGCAAGACCTACGCGATGTCGTTCCACCGCGGTGAGCCGGGCACGTTCGCCGGCGACGGGCCGGACGCGCCGTTCACCCCCTTCACCTCCGGCAGCGAGTTGCGCGTCGCCGGCAAGGTGAAGAAGGGCGTGACCGGGTCCCGCGTGCGGTACTGGGCGGACCGGCAGATCTTCACCTCCGACGCGAAGTTCAGCACCAGCGACCTCGTCAGCCGAGCGCGCCAGACGGCCTTCCTCGTGCCCGGGCTCGGCATCACCATCACGGATGCGCGGCCCGCCTCGATCGAGGCAGCGGCCGCGCGGGCGGAGGCCACGGGCACTCCTGTCGAGCCCGGTCCCGTCGTCGAGCGCTTCCGGTACGAGGGCGGGATCGGTGAGTTCGTCGAGCACCTCGCCCTCGACTCCGCCGTCACCGACGTCTGGCGCATCCAGGGGACCGGCAACTTCACCGAGACCGTGCCGATGCTCGACGACAAGGGCCACATGGTGTCGACCTCCGTGTCGCGTGAATGCGAGGTCGACCTCGCGCTGCGATGGGGCAGTGGCTACGAGACGGTGTTCCGCAGCTTCGTCAACATCATCGCGACGCCGAAGGGCGGCACGCACCAGGCCGGCTTCGAGTCCGGCGTGGTCAAGGCCGTGCGCGCCCAGGTCGAGGCGAACGCCCGCAAGCTCAAGGTCGGGCAGGACAAGCTCGAGAAGGACGACGTGCTCGCCGGCATGACCGCGGTGCTCACCGTCCGCCTGCCCGAGCCGCAGTTCGAAGGTCAGACGAAGGAGGTCCTCGGCACCCCGGCGGTCCGCAAGATCGTCGACCAGGTCGTGTCGAAGCGCCTCACCGAGATCCTCACGTCGACCCAGCGCACCGAGAAGGCCCAGGCAGCGACCCTGCTCGAGAAGGTCGTCGCCGAGATGAAGACGCGCATCTCGGCCCGGGCGCACAAGGAGACCCAGCGCCGGAAGAACGCGCTCGAGAACTCCTCGCTGCCGACGAAGCTCGCCGACTGCCGCAAGCAGGACGCCGAGGGCACCGAGCTCTTCATCGTCGAGGGCGACTCCGCGCTCGGCACCGCCAAGCTCGCGCGCAACAGCGAGTACCAGGCGCTGCTGCCGATCCGCGGCAAGATCCTCAACGTGCAGAAGGCGTCCGTCTCGGACATGCTCTCGAACGCCGAGTGCGCCTCGATCATCCAGGTCATCGGCGCCGGCTCCGGTCGGACGTTCGAGATCGACCAGGCCCGCTACGGCAAGGTCATCATCATGTCCGACGCCGACGTCGACGGCGCTCACATCCGGACACTCCTGCTCACACTGTTCTTCCGGTACATGCGGCCGATGATCGAGCAGGGTCGGGTGTTCGCTGCCGTGCCGCCGCTGCACCGGGTCGTCGTGGTCAACCGCGGCAAGGCGAACGACACGCTGTACACGTACTCCGAGGCCGAGCTGCAGGCCGTGCTGAAGAAGCTCGAGAAGCAGGGCAAGAAGTACCAGGAGCCGATCCAGCGGTACAAGGGCCTCGGTGAGATGGACGCCGACCAGTTGGCGGAGACCACGATGGACCGCACGCACCGGACGCTGCGCCGGGTGAACATCACCGATGCCGAGGGTGCTGCGAAGGTCTTCGAGCTGCTCATGGGCAACGACGTGGCGCCGCGCAAGGAGTTCATCCTCGCGGGCGAGGGCCTCGACCGCGACCGTATCGACGCGTAGGCGGCGCTGCGCGCTGCGCGCGCGGCGCCCCCGAGTCTCGCCTCAGCGGACACTTTCGCGCCGCGGCGGCGCGAGTTCTGTCCGCCAGGCCGAGTCTCGGCGGCGCCGTGCGGCGCGTCCTCACGCGCTGGGCGCGAAAGTTCGCAGCGCGGTCCGGTGGTCGTCACCATGGGCGGACGGGAGGCGCGGTGCGGGGCCGTCCCGCGCCTCCCGTCCGCGTGTTCACGCGCTGGGCGACCGTTCACGCGGCGAGAGCCCCGTGAACTGTCGCCTGGCGCGAAACGTCGCCGCCGGCGCGGCCGCGCGAGGGCGAGTCTCGGCTGGGCGGACGGTTTCGCGCCGCGACGGCGCGAGGACTGTCCGCGGGGCCGAGTCTCGGCGTCCGCCGCGGCGCGGCCGCGTGTTCACGCGCTGGGCGACATTTCACGGGGCGAGGGCCCCGTGAACTTTCGCCTGGCCGGAAACGTCGCCGCCGCGCCGCGGCGCGCCTACGCCTCGCCGGCGGTGCCGTCGAGCGCCGCCGCGCTCCCACCGATCGAGTCGATGACAGCGTCGAGCGGCGCCCCCGACCCGTCGCGCTTCGACAGCCAGTCCGGCAGCGTCCGGGCAGCGCCGTCCGCCCCGACCGCGTGCGGGGGAGCGATGCCCGCCCACGCCACCGTCAGGCCGTCCTCACCCTTGAGGAACGCGTGCGCCCGGACCCCCTGGGTCGCACGACCCTTCGCCGGGAACTCCGACAGGGCCGAGACCTTGGCGCGGCCGGTGTCGGTGCCGGGCAGCGCCGAGGACGACGCCGAGACGGTCGCGACCACGGCGTCGTCGGAGCGGGCGACGGATCCGAACCAGATCGCCGAGGCACCCGCGGCGAGGGCCACGCCGGCGACCCCACCGGCGGGGAGGCCCTGCGCACGGACGCCGGACGCCGGGAACCGCAGCAGCTGCGCGTTCGAGGTGATGAACACGAGGTCGTCCGACTCGGGCGCCTGGGCGGCACCGACGACCGCGTCGCCGGGCTTCAGCCCGATGGCGGGGAACTCGGGCTTGTCCGGCCAGGCTCCGGGCACGACGCGCTTCACGACGCCCTGCACGGTGCCGATGGCGAGCGAGTCCGACGAGGCGCCGGAGAGGTCGACGAGGGCGACCACGGTCTCGCCGCGGGCGATGCCGAGGAAGTCCGTCACCCGGACGCCGGCGTCGAGTCGGACCGCGGCTGGCGGCACGGCGGGGACGTCGACGGGGGAGAGCCGGATCACGCGCCCGGTCGACGTGAGCGCCCCGACCTGCCCGCGCACCGAACTGACGATCGACGAGCGGACGGCGTCGTGCTTGGACCGCTTCGGCACCCGGACGATGCCGAGCTCGGACGTCGGGATGTCGACGCGGATGAGCCGCCCGGTGGTCGAGAGCAGCACGCGGCACGGGGAGTCGGCGATCTGCAGGGACTCCGGGTCGACCGCGGCCTTGCGACCACCCTTGACCGGGGCGTCGGCCTCGGTGAGCAGGGTCCGGCGCGGCGTCGCGAACCGGTCGGACACCTCGGTGAGCTCGAGCGCGACCCGGGCACGGAGCCGCTCGTCGGACGCGAGCAGTTCCTCGAGCGCGGCGATGTCGGCGAGCAGCTGGTCGCGCTCGCCCTCGAGCTCGAGGCGTGAGAACTTCGTCAGGCGCCGGAGCCGCAGTTCGAGGATGTACTCGGCCTGCACCTCGGACAGGTCGAACACCGTCTGCAGGCGGGAGCGCGCCGCCTCGGAGTCGTCCGAGGAGCGGATGACCTCGATGACCTCGTCGATGTCGAGGATCGCGATGAGCAGCCCCTCGACCAGGTGCAGTCGCTCCTTCTTGCGCGCGAGGCGGTACTGCGACCGACGTGTGACGACCGAGAGCCGGTGCTGCACGTAGACGTCGAGCAGCTCGCGCAGCCCGAGGGTCTTGGGCGATCCGCCGACCAGCGCGACGTTGTTGATGCCGAAGCCGTCCTCGAGCGGGGTGTGCTTGTACAGCTGCTCGAGCACCGCGGTCGGGTTGAAGCCGCTCTTGATGCCGATGACGAGCCGGAGCCCGTGGTTGCGGTCGGTCAGGTCGTTCACGTCGGAGATGCCGACGAGCTTCTTCGACTGGACGCCGTCCTTGATCTTCTCGATCACGCGCTCCGGGCCGACCAGGTACGGCAGCTCGGTGACCACCAGGCCGACCTTGCGCGGGGTGAGGTTCTCGACGCTCACCTTCGCGCGCGTCCGGAACGAGCCGCGACCGCTGGCGTAGGCGTCGCGCACGCCGGAGAGCCCGACGATGGTGCCGCCGGAGGGCAGGTCGGGGCCCGGCACGAACTCCATCAGCTCGTCGAGCGTCGCCTGCGGGTTCATGAGCAGGTGCTTCGCCGCCTCGACCACCTCGCCGAGGTTGTGCGGCGCCATGTTCGTCGCCATGCCGACCGCGATGCCCGACGCGCCGTTGACGAGCAGGTTCGGGAAGGCCGCGGGCAGCACGCCCGGCTGCATGATCTGGTTGTCGTAGTTCGGGACGAAGTCGACGACGTCCTCGCCCAGGCCCTCGGTCATGGCCATCGACGGCTCGGCGAGGCGGGCCTCGGTGTACCGGGCGGCCGCGGGACCGTCGTCGAGCGAGCCGAAGTTGCCGTGTCCGTCGACGAGCGGCACGCGCATCGTGAACGGCTGCGCCATGCGCACGAGGGCGTCGTAGATCGCGCCGTCGCCGTGCGGGTGCAGCTTGCCCATCACCTCGCCGGTGACGCGGGCGCTCTTCACGTGGCCGCGGTCGGGCCGGAGCCCCATCTCGGCCATCTGGTAGAGGATGCGCCGCTGCACGGGCTTCAGGCCGTCGCGTGCGTCGGGGAGTGCCCGTGAGTAGATGACGGAGTACGCGTACTCGAGGAAGGAGCCCTGCATCTCCTCGGAGACGTCGACGTCCTCGATGCGTTCACCGTCGGGCAGGCCGACTGCTTCCGTGCGTGCCATGGCACCCTTCTGCGAGACTGGGGGAGATGGGAACAAGCGTACCGACGGCCCCCGACGCCACCGCGAACCTCGCCGACGTCTTCCCGAGTTGCCTCGTCGCGCTCGGCGCTGCGGACGACGCCTGGTTGCGTTCCACCGGACTGGAGGCGCGGATCACCCTCCGCCCCGCCCGTTCCGCGATCGTCGTGCTGGTCGACGGCCTCGGTGCCGGCGCGCTGGCAGCGCGCGCCGGACACGCCCGCTGGCTCGCCGCCAGCAAGAAGCGACTGCGCAGCGGCTTCCCGACGACGACGGCGGCCGCACTGAGCACGCTGACGACCGGTCGGTCGCCCGGCACCCACGGCGTGGTCGGGTACAGCGGCTGGAACCCCGACACCGGCCGGGTGATGAACCTGCTGAGCGGCTGGGACGACGAGGTCCCGAAAGACTGGTTCCTCGCCCGCACGCTGTTCACCGAGGCGCCTGAGCTCGGCGTCGACCCGGTGGTGGTCGGACCCGCCCGGTACCGCTCCTCGGGGATGACCGCCAACGTCCTCGCCGGGGCGCGCTACGTCCCGGCCGACTCGATCCCGCAGCGCGTCGACGCCGCCCTCGCCGAGACCGCGACGGGGCGCTCGCTCGTGTACCTCTACGTCCCGGAGCTCGACTCGATCGGGCACAAGCACGGCTGGCAGTCCGACCGGTGGACCGCGGCGCTCGAGCTCCTCGACGGCGAACTCGCTCGGCTCGAGGGCCGTGCCGCCGCCGACGTCGGGATCGTCGTGACGGCCGACCACGGCGTGCTCGACGTCCCCGACCACGCGAACATCGCGCTCGACCCGCTCCTGCTGACCGACGTCGTCGGGGTCGCCGGCGACCCGCGCTGCCGGCAGTTCACGGTCGCACCGGGCACCGACGTCCGCTCCCTCGTCGGGCAGTTCCGGGCGCGCTACGGCAAGAAGGCGTACGTCGCGAGCCGTGACGAGGCGATCGCCGCCGGCTGGTTCGGCGCCGTCTCGGACGAGGTCGTCCCGCGCATCGGGGACGTCGTGCTCGTGGCACGGGGGTCTTGGGCGTTCAACGACGACCGGGCCCTGCGCGACGGCGAGTCACCGAAGCGGATGATCGGCCAGCACGGTGCGATGACCGACGAGGAGACCATGGTGCCGCTGCGCCTCGCCGGGGCGTTCGCGCAGTAGCACGAGCACGGGCGTCGCCGGGGATCAGGCCGGGTCGTCGTCCGGCCGGGTCCCGAAGACGATCTCGTCCCAGCTCGGCATCGACCGTCGGTTCCGCTTCTTGCGGTCCTGCCGCCCGGCCTCGGCCTCGGGTGCGGAGGTGGGTCGAGCGTCCGGCTGCGGCGCGGTGTCCGACGAGTCCTCGAACCCCTGCAGCGGGATGTCGACGACGCTGATCGAGGTCCGTCGTCCGTCGTCCTGCGGCGGTTCGCCGAAGGCCGCGGCCTCGCGCTCGCCACGACGGCGGCGGAGCGCCTCGAGCAGGTCGGCGGTCTCGTTGCCGGGGGCGCGTTCCTCGACGGCGGCTCCGATGCGGGGGAGCGGCGCGCGGAGCGGACGCTCCTGCACCTCGGGGTTCGTGACGTCCTCGTCGGGTTCGTCGACCCGGAACGCGCCGGAGTCGAACCGCGTCCCGTCGGTGTCCTGGTGGTCGTTCTCGACCGCACGGAGGCGCGGCGCGATGCCCTCGTCCTCGGTGTGCGAGAGCCGGTGCGCGTCGCCGTTGTCGGGCGTCAGTGTCGACGTCTTCGGGTCGAAGCGCCACTGGGCGTCGTGCTCGACCTCGGCGGCCGTGTAGTGCACGCGGACCTGCCAGCCGCTCTCGACGTGCTTCCACGACGCCCAGGCGATCCCGCTGGCCTCGCCCGCCTCGAGCTTGGCGGTGATCGCCTCGCCGAAGGTGTCGGGCGACTCGTCGTCGACCGGGGTGACCGGCACGCGGTGCGCGGCGTCGAGGATGAAGGCACGCTCGGCGAGGACGGGGCCCTCGAAGCGCCGCACGTACTCGACGTCGACGTCGAGCGCCAGGGCGACCTCGGCGGCATCGGCACCGCCGCGGATCCGCGCCTGCACGTCCTTGGGGGACACGCGCTTGTGCGGACCGGACTCGGGGTTCGCCTGCCGGACCTGACCGGGCAGCGACGAGGTGACGGGCAGTCGGAACTCGGTCCCGCCGTCGGTCGCGAGCAGGAGTGCCCCGGACTCCACCCCGATGACTCTCACGTCTTGCATGGTTCCGCCTTCCGAGCGTCGCGTACGGTCGTGCCTCGTACCCCGTGAGTATGCAGCCGTCCGGACCCGATCCCGCGGAGGCGCACGGGCGTGCCGTGGACTCCCGTGCGAGCGTTTCCGGACAGCGGGAATGGACGGGCGGGCACACGGGTTGCAGCGCCAGAACGACCCGCCGGAGACTTCGGTTTGCGCTCTGGCGAGACGTGGTGCAAACTGTCGCCGCCGATCACCGGCGACGACCTCTCGATACGAGAAATGGATGGGCATGGCCACCGATTACGACGCCCCCCGGAAGACCGACGACAACTCCGACTCGGAGTCGATCGAGGCCCTCAAGGAGCGCGTTCCCGACAAGATGTCGGGGGTCGTCGATGATGATTCCGACAACCCCGGCAGCTTCGAGCTCGCCGGACAGGACCTCAGCGACGTCGACCTCGACGTCGTCGTGCTCCCGCCCCAGGTCGACGAGTTCACCTGCGTCGAGTGCTTCCTCGTGAAGCACCGCTCGCAGCTCGACCACGAGTCGAAGCTCGGCCCGGTCTGCGCGGAGTGCGCGGCGCTCTAGGGAACGCACGAAACCAGAACGGCCCGTCACCGCGAGGTGACGGGCCGTTCTGCGTGCGCTGGGCGTTCGGACGCGCGCCGTGCCGGACAGCAGGCGCGGGTCGGGCCCGCACCGCGCCTCCTGGATCGCAGGTGGGGACTCAGGACCGCAGGGCGGCGACGACGGCCGACGGGTTGCGGACGCTGACCAGCCAGTAGGGCGTCGGGTCCGCGGGGTCCTGCACCTCGACCTTGACGACGCCGCGCACGTAGCCGCGGAAGAGCGTCCAGGCGCGGGCGTCGAGCTTCGGCCCGCGCTGCGTGGTGGCCTCGGCGCCCTCGTAGCCCTCGACCTCGCCCACGAGCGTCCGCGGGAGGTGCGCCCGACCGGCGCGGAACTCGGTCTCGGTGACCTCGATGGTCGGAGCCAGCGCCCAGAGCAGCACGAGCACGCCGAGGTACATGCCGACCGCCACGAGGACGCCGGCGAGCACGCTGATCGGCAGGAACACGAGGAGGCTGGCGGGGATGACGAGCGCCGTCGCCAGGTAGAGGACGGGCGGAGCCCACAGTCGTTCGCGGTACAGGGTCACGACACCATTCGACCACGACTCCGACCAGGTCACGGAACGGTCACGGTCTGCACTACCCTCGACACGTGACCGAACCAGTCGACGTGCTCTGGACCGGGGAGAACGCTCCCGGATACGCCCACCCCGGTGACGCCGGTGCGGACCTCGTCTCGACCGAGGCGTTCGTCCTGCAGCCCGGCGAGCGTCGGCTCGTGGGCACGGGCCTGAAGATCGCGCTGCCGGACGGGTACGCCGCGTTCGTGGTCCCGCGCAGCGGTCTCGCCGCGAAGCACGGCATCACGATCGTGAACGCGCCCGGCACCGTGGACGCCGGGTACCGCGGCGAGATCAAGGTCGCGCTGCTCAACACCGACCAGGCCGCCGCGCACGAGGTGCACGTCGGCGACCGCATCGCCCAGATGATCGTCATGCCGGTCCCGCGCGTGTCGTTCACCCGCGTCGACGAGCTGCCCGACAGCGTCCGCGGCCAGGGCGGGTTCGGCTCGTCGGGCTACGGTGACCGGAGCGGTGCCGTCAGCGGCGCCGCGGACAACGCTCAGGAAGGAACGCGCGCATGAAGTTCGGCCGACGCAAGCGTGACGAGGTCGAGGTGGCGGACGCCGTCGCCGACGAGGTCGAGGTGGCCGAGACGACGCCGGAGGTCGACATCGCGATCGACGCCGACGCCGACCTCGACGAGGTGGACGCCGTCGCGCCGACCGACAAGTCCGCGCCCGAGGACCGTGCCGAGAGCGGCCCGCACGACGAGACCGAGGCGAACCTGGTCCGTCCGTACGTCGACCTCGGCGGCGTGAAGGTCCTCCCGCGCGAGGGGCTCCACCTGCGGCTCGAGGTGGAGGAGGGCTCGCAGCGCGTCGTCGCGGTCGGGCTCGACTACGACGAGTCCACGCTGCAGGTGCAGCCGTTCGCCGCACCGCGCTCCACGGGGCTCTGGCACGAGATCCGCGCCCAGATCGCCGAGCAGATCGAGCGCCAGGGCGGCATCGTGTCCGAGGTCGACGGTCCGTTCGGCCCCGAGCTCCGCGCCCAGGTCCCGGTCGTCTCCGACGGCACGGGCGTCACCGACGGGGCCCGCCCCGCGCGGTTCATCGGCGTCGACGGCCCGCGCTGGTTCCTGCGCGGTGTGATCGCCGGCAAGGCCGCCGAGCAGCCCGACGACGCGGCCGAGATCGAGGACCTGTTCCGCAGCGTCGTCGTGGTCCGCGGGACCACCCCGATGCCGCCGCGCGACCTCATCCCGCTGCACATGCCGAAGTCGACGCAGTCGGCGATCTGACCGGCGACCCGAACCAGGAGGCACGGTGCCGGACCACGACGACACCACCCGTCCCGACGCGGACGCGCCCGACGCGCTGCCCTCGTTCAGCGACCAGATGCGTGCCGCCGTCGCCAACACCGGGCTCGGCAAGGTCGCGCCCGGCGAGGCACCGTCGGGGCATGCCCTCGTCGCGGCCATCGGCGGCGTGCGCGGCCTCGTCGAGTCCGTCCTGCCCGGGCTCGCGTTCCTGGTGGTCTACGCGATCACGAAGGAGGTCGTCCCGAGCGTCCTGATCCCGGTCGCGATCGGCGTCGTGTTCGTGGTGCTCCGCCTGCTGCAGCGCCAGTCGCTCGTGATGAGCCTCGCGGGGATCCTCGGCGTGGCGATCTCCGCCGGCCTCGCGCTCATCACCGGGCGGGCCGAGAGCAACTTCATCCCCGGGATCGTCATCAACGCCGTGTGGCTCGTCGGGCTGCTCGTGACGCTGGCCATCCGGCAGCCGCTCATCGGCCTGGTCGTCGGGTTCCTGCTCCCGCCGAACGAGGACGGCACCCCGCAGGACTGGCGCCGCGACCCGGCGAAGCGCCGCGTGCTCACCGTGGCGACCTGGCTCTGGGTCGGACTCTTCGCGATCCGGCTCCTCATCGAGGTGCCGCTGTACCTGACCGCCCAGGTCGAACTGCTCGCCGGCATCAAGCTCATCACGGGCGTCCCGCTCTACGCCGCCCTGCTCTGGGTGACCTGGCTGCTCGTCCGGACGGTGTTCAAGCGCGAGGGCGACGCCACCCGGGTGTAGAGTTGTCTCGACATCGAGATAATTCCCCGCGGCCCTTCCCGGGCTGGCGGGTTTAGGTTTGCCTTGCTGGTGGGACGCCTCGCGCCCCGCTTGGATGGGGGCACACCGATCAACCAGGGAGGCGGCACAGTGGCTGCAGTCAACAGCTTCGGCTCGAAGGACACGCTGTCGGTTGGGGGTGTCGACTACGCGATCCACCGGATCGACACGGTGCCCGGGCACGAGAAGCTCCCGTACAGCCTGAAGGTGCTGCTCGAGAACCTCCTCCGCACCGAGGACGGCAAGAACGTCACCGAGGACCAGATCCGCGCCCTCGGGTCGTGGCAGCCCGACGCCGAGCCGGACACCGAGATCCAGTTCTCGCCGGCCCGCGTGGTCATGCAGGACTTCACCGGCGTCCCGTGCATCGTCGACCTCGCCACCATGCGCGAGGCGATGGCCGAGATCGGCGGCGACCCGAACAAGATCAACCCGCTGTCGCCGGCCGAGATGGTCATCGACCACTCCGTCATCGCCGACCTCTTCGGTCGCGAGGACGCACTCCAGCGCAACACCGACCTCGAGTACGAGCGGAATGGCGAGCGCTACCAGTTCCTCCGCTGGGGCCAGACCGCGTTCGAGGACTTCAAGGTCGTCCCGCCCGGAACCGGCATCGTGCACCAGGTCAACATCGAGTACCTGGCGAAGGTCACCTACACGCGTGACTTCGACGGTGAGACCTACGCCTACCCGGACACCCTCGTCGGCACCGACTCGCACACCACGATGGTGAACGGGCTCGGCGTGCTCGGCTGGGGCGTCGGCGGCATCGAGGCCGAGGCGGCGATGCTCGGCCAGCCGGTGTCGATGCTCATCCCGAAGGTCGTCGGCTTCAAGCTGTCCGGGTCGATCCCGGCCGGCGTGACCGCGACCGACGTGGTGCTCACCATCACGCAGGAGCTCCGCAAGCACGGCGTCGTCGGCAAGTTCGTCGAGTTCTACGGCGAGGGCGTCGGCGAGGTCCCGCTCGCGAACCGCGCCACCATCGGCAACATGTCGCCGGAGTTCGGCTCCACGGCGGCCATGTTCCCGGTCGACGACGTGACGCTCGACTACCTCCGCCTCACCGGCCGCTCCGAGGACCAGATCGCGCTCGTCGAGGCCTACGCCAAGACCCAGGGCCTCTGGCACGACGCTGCGGTCGAGCCGAACTACTCCGAGTACATGGAGCTCGACCTCTCGACGGTCGTCCCCTCGATCTCCGGCCCGAAGCGCCCCCAGGACCGCATCGAGCTCTCGAAGGCGAAGACCCAGTTCGAGGTCGACCTCGGCAACTACACGACGCCGAGCGAGCAGACCGACCTCGACGACGCGGTGGAGGAGACCTTCCCCGCCTCCGACCCGATCGCCGCCGGTTCCACGAACGAGGACACCGCGCTGCACGAGCACGTGTACGTCTCGAGCGCCCCGTCGACGGCCTCGCAGCCGACGAAGGTCGCGATGGACGGGGCCGACCCGTTCACGATCGACCACGGTGCCGTCGCGATCGCCGCGATCACGTCGTGCACGAACACGTCGAACCCGTCGGTCATGATGGCCGCCGGCATCCTCGCCCGGAACGCCGCGAAGAAGGGCCTCACCGCGAAGCCGTGGGTCAAGACCACGCTCGCGCCGGGGTCGAAGGTCGTCACGGACTACTACGAGAAGGCCGGTCTCACGACCTACCTCGAGCAGCTCGGCTTCTACACGGTCGGCTACGGCTGCACCACCTGCATCGGCAATTCGGGCCCGCTGCCGGAGGAGATCTCGCAGGCCGTGCAGGACAACGACCTCGCCGTCACCGCGGTGCTCTCGGGCAACCGCAACTTCGAGGGGCGCATCAACCCCGACGTGAAGATGAACTACCTGGCCTCCCCGCCGCTGGTCATCGCGTACGCCCTCGCCGGGTCGATGCACTTCGACTTCGACAAGGACGCCCTCGGGCAGGACCAGGACGGCAAGGACGTCTTCCTGCAGGACATCTGGCCCGACGCGGTCGAGGTGCAGCAGGTCATCGACGCGTCGATCGACACCGAGATGTTCACCCACGAGTACGGCTCCGTGTTCGAGGGCGACGACCGCTGGAAGAACCTGCCGACCCCGACGGGCGACACGTTCGAGTGGGACACCGAGTCGACCTACGTGCGGAAGCCCCCGTACTTCGAGGGAATGACCATGCAGCCCGACGCGGTGTCGGACATCTCCGGCGCCCGGGTGCTCGCGAAGCTCGGCGACTCGGTCACGACCGACCACATCTCGCCGGCCGGGTCGATCAAGGCCGACAGCCCGGCGGGCAAGTACCTCGCCGAGCACGACGTCGACCGCAAGGACTTCAACTCCTACGGCTCGCGTCGCGGCAACCACGAGGTCATGATCCGCGGCACGTTCGCGAACATCCGCCTCCGCAACCAGCTCCTCGACGGCGTGGAGGGCGGCTACACCCGCGACTTCACCACGCCGGACGGTGCGCAGTCGTTCATCTACGACGCCTCGCAGCACTACCAGGAGCAGGGCATCCCGCTCGTCATCTTCGGCGGCAAGGAGTACGGCTCCGGTTCGTCCCGCGACTGGGCGGCGAAGGGCACGAACCTGCTCGGCGTCCGCGCGGTCATCACCGAGAGCTTCGAGCGCATCCACCGCTCGAACCTCATCGGCATGGGCGTCGTGCCGCTGCAGTTCCCCGCCGGCGAGTCGGTCGAGTCCCTCGGGCTCGACGGCACCGAGGTCGTCTCGATCTCCGGCCTGACCGAGCTGAACGAGGGCCGTACGCCCAAGACGGTGCACGTCACGGCTGCGCCGAGCGAGCACTCGCCCGCCGGCAAGGAGACGATCGAGTTCGACGCGGTCGTCCGCATCGACACCCCGGGTGAGGCGGACTACTACCGCAACGGCGGCATCCTGCAGTACGTGCTGCGGTCGCTCGTCTGACGCACCCGTCCGTTGTCGGGTCACGCGCATAGAGTGGGCCGACAGCCCCACGAAAGGAGCGCCCGTGAGTCTGCTCTCGAGCATCACGTCGCCGCGCGACCTGAAGCGTCTCTCCGACGCGCAGATGACGGACCTCGCCGCCGAGATCCGACGCTTCCTCGTCGCCGAGGTCGCGAAGACCGGCGGCCACCTCGGCCCGAACCTCGGCGTCGTCGAGCTCACGCTGGCCATGCACCGGGTGTTCGACTCGCCGCACGACCCGTTCGTCTTCGACACCGGGCACCAGTCGTACGTGCACAAGCTCGTCACCGGGCGGCAGGACTTCAGTCGGCTGCGCGAGCGCGGCGGCCTCGCCGGGTACCCGCAGCGGAGCGAGTCGGAGCACGACATCGTGGAGTCCTCGCACGCGTCCTCGTCGCTGTCCTGGGCGGACGGCATCTCCCGCGCCTTCGTGCAGACCGGCCAGGCCGACCGGACCGTGGTCGCGGTCGTCGGCGACGGTGCGCTCACCGGCGGGATGACGTGGGAGGCCCTCAACAACATCTCTGACGGCAACGACCGTCGACTCGTCATCGTCGTCAACGACAACGGGCGCTCGTACGCGCCGACCATCGGTGGCATGGCGCGGTTCCTCAGCTCGGTGCGCACGCGCCGCGAGTACCGGGCGCTGTTCGAGAAGTCCCAGGCCGCGGCGGCGCGGTTCGGTGCACCCGGGCGGGCGCTCTACCGCGGGATGCGCGGCGGGCTGCACGGGTTCCTCTCGCGGTTCACGAACAACGAGGCGCTCTACTCGAACCTCGACATCAAGTACATCGGGCCGGTGAACGGGCACGACCAGCGGGCGATGGAGGCTGCACTCCGCCAGGCGAAGGCGTACGGCGCGCCGACGATCGTGCACGCCATCACCGAGAAGGGGCACGGGTTCGAGCCCGCGCTGCGCGACCAGGCCGACCAGTTCCACGCGGTCGGGCACATCGACCCGGAGACCGGCGAGTCGCTCGACGTGTCGTCGGGGCCGTCGTGGACCTCGGTGTTCGCCTCGACGCTGGCGGAGGTCGGCGCGTCGGACGAGAAGATCGTGGCGATCACCGCGGCGATGCTCCGCCCGACCGGGCTGCACCTCTTCCAGGAACAGCACCCCTCGCGCGTGATCGACGTCGGGATCGCCGAGCAGCACGCCGTGACGACCGCGGCCGGACTCGCGTTCGGTGGCCTGCACCCCGTCGTGGCCCTGTACGCGACATTCCTGAACCGGGCGTTCGACCAGGTGCTCATGGACGTCGCCCTGCACAAGGCGGGCGTCACCTTCGTCCTCGACCGCGCGGGCATCACCGGGCCGGACGGGCCGTCGCACCACGGCATGTGGGACCTCGCGTTGCTGCAGGTGGTGCCCGGGATCCGGATCGCCGCACCGCGTGACGCCGCGACCCTGCGCGAGGAGTTCCGTGAGGCCGTCGCCGTCGACGACGCACCGACCGTGCTGCGCTGGTCGAAGGGACAGGTCGGGCCGGACATCGTCGCGGAGCATCGACTCCCGGACGGGGTGGACGTGCTGCGGTCGCCGTCGTCCGACCAGGAGCCCGACGTCCTGTTCGTCGCCGTGGGCTCGATGGTGCCGGTGGCGCTCGACGCGGCGGCGCTGCTCGAGTCCCAGGGCATCGGCGTGACGGTCGTCGACCCGCGGTGGGTGGTGCCGATCCCGGCGTCGCTCATCGACCTGTCGCGTGACCACCGGCTCGTGATCACGCTCGAGGACGGGGTGCGGGTCGGTGGCGTCGGGACACGGCTGCGGCAGGACCTGCGCGCTGCGGGTGTCGACACCGGGGTGAACGAGCTCGGGCTGCCGGACGCGTTCATCGACCACGCGTCGCGGTCCCAGATCCTCGAGGACGTGGGGCTGACCGCGCAGGCGATCGCTCGGGACGTCATCGACCAGGTCGTCGGGACGAAGCTGCCGCAGGCGAAGCCGGCGCGGGCGGCGTCGCGCTCCCGGGAGTCCGCCGACCGCTGAGCGGCGCGTGCGCCGCGCGCCGGTCGTGGCCCGGCGTGGCGGCGCGGCCCGGTCCGGCGGCGCGCGGTTCGGTCGGCCGGCGCACAACGCAACTCACCCCGAACCGCGGATCGCCGTGGTTCGGCGTGACTTTCGTTGTGCGGGCGCGGCACGGGCGCGGCGCGGGCGGGGCTAGTGCGGCGCGGGCGGCCCGGCGGCGGCGGACACGAGCTCGCGCAGGATCGCGCGGGCCATCGGCGTCACCCAGAGGACCTGGCCGTACGACAAGCCGTCGCGGCCCTCGCGGATGATCTCCACGCGCGAGGACGTCGGCCCCTCGCGCGAGAACGTCATGACGATGTTCTCGGCGCGGACGGCGAACGAGGTCCGGCGGCCGATGACGGCCCCGTCCGGACGGATCTCCATCGCCGCTGCTCCCGGGACGGCGTGCACGGCGCGGTCGAGCAGTTCCGGGACCTCGGCGAGCGGCACGGGCACGACGACGCTGGGGTGCCCGGTCGTCCTCGGTGCCCACCACTCCTGTGCCATGGTTCGACCGTACGCCGCACAACGCAAGTCACCCCGAACCACGGATCGCCGTGGTTCGGGGTGACTTCGGTTGTGCGGGGCCGAGCGGCCGCAGCTAGCGCGAGGCCGGCCCGACGATCAGCGGCTCGTGGAACGCCCCGCCGAAGACCCGCTCGGACGCACCGGAACGGTCGAGGTACGGGCTGATGCCACCGGCCTGGAACGGGTAGCCCGCGCCGAGGATGAGCCCGAGGTCGATCTCCTCGACGTGCTGGACGACCTCGTCCTCGAGCATGCGGTGCAGCTCGTCGGCGAGGGCGTCCTCGAAGCGGCGCTGCATCTCGGCAGCGTCGACCGGCCTCGCGTCCTTCTTCGACGGTGCGACGAGCTTCACGGCAGCGGGGTCGTACCCGGTCGCGGTGCCCTTCTTGTCGCGGGTCAGGATGTGCCCGAACTCGGCGATCTTCTTCAGGCCGTCACCCGGGTAGAAGCGCTCCGGCCAGGCGGCGTGGTGCGAGTCGAGCACGTGCGCACCGACCGGCAGGCCGACGAGCTCGAGCAGCTCGAACGGGGACATCGGCAGGCCGAGCGGCGCAGCGCCCTGGGCGACGACGTCGAACGACGTGCCCTCCTCGACGCCGCGCATCGCCTCGCCGAGGACACGGGCGAGCACCCGGTTCACGACGAAGCCCGGCTGGTCGGCCGTGATGATCGCGGTCTTCTTGAGGGTCTTCGCGACGGCGAGGGCCGTGGCGAGGGTCTCGTCGGAGGTCGAGGCGGTGCGCACGACCTCGAGCAGCGGCATCACGGCGACGGGGTTGAAGAAGTGGAACCCGACGAGTCGCGATGGATCGGACAGCACGGAGCCCATCTCGGACACCGACAGCGACGAGGTGTTCGTGGCGAGGATCGCGTCCGGAGCGATGACCTGTTCGATCTTCCGGAAGACCTCCTGCTTGACGCTCATCTCCTCGAAGACGGCCTCGATGACCCAGTCGGCGTCCGCGAACGCGTCGTAGGACACCGACCCGGACACGAGCGCCTTGATGCGGTTCGCGTCGTCGGGGGAGACCCGGCCCTTGTCGAGGAGCTTGTCCACCTCGCCGCGGATGCGCTCCACGCCGGCGTCGACGCGGGACTGGTCGACGTCGGTGATGACGACCGGGACGCCGAGGCGTCGGGCGAAGAGCAGCGCGAACTGGGACGCCATCAGGCCTGCGCCCAGGACGCCGACCTTCGTGACGGGGCGCGGCGAGACGTCCGCAGGGGCGCCCACCGGCTTCTTCGCGCGCTTCTGCACGAGGTCGAACGCGTACATCGACGCGGCGAACTGGTCGCCCGAGATGAGGTCGGCCAGGGCGTCGTCCTCGTCGGCGAACCGCTCGTCGAGCGAGCCGGACTTCGCCGCGGCGACGAGGTCGAGCGCCCGGAACGGCGACTTCGGGACCGTGCCGATCTTCGACGCGACCTGGCTGCGGGCGACCTTGACGACGGTGCCCCACGCAGCCTTCTCGATCATGCCGGGCTCGTTCTTCCGCACGACCTTGGTGCGACCGGACACGACGCCGTCGATCCACGCCACCGCGGACGGCAGGAAGGTGACCGAGGGGATGAGCGCGTCGCCGATGCCGAGCTCGACCGCGGCCGGACCGTCCATCAGGCGGTTGTTCTTGAGCGGGTTCTCGACGATGACGCGGAGCGCCTTCTCGGGGCCGATCAGGCGGGGGAGCAGCGTCGCGCCGCCCCACCCGGGGATGATGCCGAGGAAGACCTCGGGGAGCCCGATGCCCTGCGCGGCCGACGAGAACGCCCGGTACGTGCAGTGCAGCCCGATCTCGAGGCCACCGCCGAGCGCGATCCCGTTGATGAGCGCGAAGGAGGGGACCCCGAGGTCGGAGAGCTTCCGGAGCGTCGCGTGTCCGAGGGCGGCCAGGTCGTGGGCGACTTCCCGCGACGGCACCGAGGCAGCCTGGGAGAGGTCGGCACCGGCGGCGAAGCAGTACTCCTTGCCGGTGATCGCCACGGCCTGGATCGTCCCGGCGGACGCTTCGGTCCGTAGGGTGTCGAGGACCCCGGAGAGCTCGTGCAGCGTGCGCGGCCCGAGGGTCGACGGTCGCTTGTAGTCCTTGCCGTTGTCGAGCGTGATGAGCGCGAGCGTGCCACCGGACGGCAGCGCGACGTGCTTCAGGTACGAGTGGGTGACCACCTCGTCCTCGCTGAGGGCGAGGAGCTGGTCGTTGTCGACGATGGTCATGGTCACGCCGCCTTCCGTGCCGCGGACTTGCTGAAGTTCGGGTTCTCCCAGATGACGGTGCCGCCCTGGCCGAGCCCGATGCACATCGTCGTGATGCCGTACCGGACGTCCGGGCGCTCGGCGAACTGAGCAGCGAGCTGGGTCATCAGGCGGACGCCGCTCGAGGCGAGCGGGTGCCCGACGGCGATCGCGCCGCCCCAGGCGTTCACGTTCGTCGAGTCCTGGGCGATCCCGTAGTTGTCGAGGAAGGCGAGCACCTGGACGGCGAACGCCTCGTTGATCTCGAACAGCCCGATGTCGTCGATCGACAGCCCGGCCTTCGCCAGCGCCTTGTCGGTCGCGGGCACCGGTCCGATGCCCATCACCTCGGGGTCGACGCCCGCGAAGGCGAACGAGACCATGCGCATCTTCGTCGGCAGCCCGTGCTGCTTCGCCGCGTCGGCCGAGGCGAGCAGGCTCATGGTGGCGCCGTCGTTCAGGCCTGCCGCGTTGCCGGCGGTGATGCGTCCGTGCGAGCGGAACGGCGTCTTCAGGGCTGCGAGGGCCTCGAGCGTGGTGCCGGGGCGGGGCGGCTCGTCACTGGAGACGATGTCCCAGCCCTCGCCGGTGTTGACCTCGACCGGCACCAGGTCCGGCTGGAGCTTGCCCGCGGCCCACGCGGCGGCGTAGCGCTGCTGGGACTGGACGGCGTAGGCGTCCGTGCGGTCCTTGGTGATCGCGGGGAAGCGGTCGTGCAGGCGCTCGGCGGTCTTGCCCATCACGAGCGCGTCGCCGTTGACCATGCGCTCGGCGATGAAGCGCGGGTTCGGGTCGGAGTTGAAGCCCATCGGGTGGCGCCCCATGTGCTCGACACCGCCGGCGATGGCGACGTCGGCCGCGCCGAACGCGATGGCGCCGGCGAGGGTGGTCACGCTCGTCATGGCACCGGCGCACATGCGGTCGATCGCGTACCCGGGGACGGTCTTCGGGAGTCCGGCGAGCATGCCGACCGTCCGGCCGAGCGTGAGCCCCTGGTCGCCCTGCTGCGTGGTGGCCGCCACGGCGACGTCGTCCACCGCGGCCCCGTCCAACGAGGCGTTCCGGTCGAGGAGTCCGCGCATCGCGTGCACCGCGAGGTCATCCGCGCGGGTCTTCCAGAACACCCCCTTCTCCCCGGCTCGTCCGAACGGTGTCCGAACTCCGTCGACGAAGACGACGTCTGCTGCCTTTGGCAATCTGGGCCTCCAGATCCTCGTTGATCAGGCTGGGCGCGTCCCGCCCCGCCCGGCCGGGTCCGACCCGGCGTGCACCAGCGACGCTATGCCCCGAGCCTGTGCGGACGCATGCCCGTTGGGGCGTTCCTACGACTCGGTGTTGCTCTCGGCAGCAGGCTCCTGTGCAGCAGCGACAAAGGCGTGCGCGATGATCGACGCCGTCTCCTCGACCTGCCAGGGGCGGGCGTCGTGCGCGGCGAGTACGGCACCGACGGTCTCGGTGGCGATCGGCGTCGGCGGCTCCCACGAGACGGTGCGGAGGGTGTCCGGCGTGAGCAGGTTCTCGACGGGCAGGTCGAGCTCCTCCGCGCGCTGCACCACGGCGGCCCGTGCGGCCTTGTACCGGCGGTCGGCTGCCGGGTTGCGGTCGGCCCAGGCTCGAGGCGGCGGCAGGGCGGGCTCGCCGGCGGATCGGAGGCGGGGGAGGTCCTCGGTCGTGCGACCCTCCTCGACGGCGGCCCACCAGCGGTCGAGCTCGGACCGGCTGGCACGACCCGTGAAGGCCTTCACCCCGCTCAGCTCGCCCTTCGAGGCCGGGTTCGCCGCCGCGGCCGCGACGATCGCCGAGTCCGGGATGGTGCGACCCGGCGCGATGTCGGCTTCGCGGGCGTAGGCGTCGCGTGCCGACCAGAGCGACCGGGCGATCGCGAGTGCCCTGGAGCCACGGAGGGCGTGCATGCCGGACAGGCGGCGCCACGGCTCGGCCTTCGGCGGCTTCGGCGCCCGTGTCAGGACGGCCGCGAACTCCTCTTCGGCGATGCGGGACTTGCCCGCCTCGTCGAGCTTCGCCGCGAGCGCGTCACGGAGGTCGGGGAGCAGCTCGACGTCGAGTGCCGCGTACACCAACCACGACTGCGGGAGCGGCCGGGTCGACCAGTCCGCGGCGGAGTGGGCCTTCGCGAGCGTGATCCCGAGCAGCTGCTCCACGACGGCACCGAGGCCGACCCGGGGGAACCCGGCGATGCGGGCACCGAGCTCGGTGTCGAAGATGCGGGTCGGGACGAGGCCGACCTCCTGCAGGCAGGGGAGGTCCTGCGACGCGGCGTGGAAGAGCCACTCCTCGTCGACGATCGCGTCCTGGAGCTCGGAGAAGTCGCCGATCGGGATCGGGTCGAAGAGGAACGCGCCGGCACCGCGGCGGAACACCTGGATGAGGTACGCCCGCTGCGAGTACCGGTAGCCGCTCGCGCGCTCGGCGTCGACGGCGACCGGGCCGTGGCCCGCCGCGATGGCGGCGACGGCGTCGAGGTACTCCTCGCGCGAGGCGATCACGTGGACCGCGTCGTGCGACGCCTCGAACGCCGGCGACGCCGCGGACGGAGCAGCCGACGACGGAACGGCCGGCGACGCCGACGGAGCAGCCGACGACGGGACAGCGGGCGACGCCCCGGCCGGAGATGCGGGGTCAGTCACGTGCGAGCCTCCTCGGGGCCAACAGGGTCACGCCGTCCGACGCGGGCGGGAGACCGGCGAGCATCGCCACGATCTCCTCCCACGCCTCGACGTGTGCGGTGAGGTCGTCCCCGCGCGGGGTCCACGAGGCGCGCAGTTCGAGCTGCGCCCCGTCGCCCTGCGCCGCGAGGTCGCCGTAGCCGCGGGAGATGATCTTGGTCGCCGTGCCCGAGGCGTGGTCGTAGGTCGCACCGTGCGCGGCGAGCGCGTCGACGAGCCAGCTCCACGTCACGTCGGCGACGAACTCGTCGACACCGATCTCGGGTTCGAGCGGTGCCTGGGCGAAGGTCACGATGCGGAACGACCCGCCCCAGCCCTCGGGTTCGTCCGGGTCGTGCAGGGCGATGAACCGGCCCGTCCCGAGGTCGGAGTCGATGCCGTGCGCCGCACCCGAGACGTCCGCCGCCAGGGCGATCGAGAACGGGGCGATGCGCGACGGCGAGGGGATCTCGGTGACGGTCGTCTCGGCGCGCGCGCCGCCGGACGCCACGAACGCACGGAGCCGCGCGAAGGCGTCGGGCTCTCGGGTTTCGGACACGAATGCAGACTAGGCTCCGGACCATGTCCCGATCCGCGCGACCCGCCGAGGACGTCGTCCAGGAGACCGCACGATCGGCCGGGTTCGTCGCCCTGGGAGCGGGCATCGCAGCGGCCGCCGTCACCACCGCGGTGATCGGCGGGTTCGTCGCGGCGGTGGCCCGAGCGGTGGTCACCCCCGACCGCAAACGCACCGAACGCGTCCCGATCCACGCCGTCGACCCCGTGCGGCGGACGGTGACGCTCGAGCGCACCGCGGACACCGAACTGCAGGGCCGCTACAGCCTCTGGTTCGGCGGCGGGACCGGGCACATGCGCGTCGGCGAGGTCCTCGGCACCACCGACACGACCGTCACCCGCCGCATCATCGCGATCGACGCCGGCGACCCCACCGCGGCCCGCCGGGGTCGGTGGGGCGGGTGGTTCTACCTGACCCCGGGCGAGCTGGACGTCCCGGTCGAGGACATCGACGTCCCCACCCCGAACGGCCCCGCACCCGCCTGGGTGGTCCGCGCCGACGACCCGGACGCGCCGTGGGCCGTCCTCGTGCACGGTCGTGGCGTGACCCGCGCCGAGACGATCCGCGCGGTGCCGGTCTTCCGGGCGGCGGGGTACTCCGTGGTGCTGGCGAGCTGGCGCAACGACGGCGTCGCCCCGCGGAGCGTCGACGGCCGCTACGGCCTCGGCAGCACCGAGTGGGAGGACATCGACGCGGTCCTCCGCTGGCTCGCCGGGCAGGGCGCGTCGAGCGTCGTCCTGATGGGCTGGTCGATGGGCGGCGCGGTCGTGCTGCAGACCCTGCTCCGGTCGGCGTTCGCGGACCTCGTGGACGGTGTCGTGCTTGAGTCGCCCGTGGTCGACTGGCACGCGGTGCTCAAGTCGCAGAGCCAGCTGCTCCGCCTGCCGCGGCCGGTCCGGAAGGTCGCGCAGCGTCTTCTCCGCACCCCGGTCCTGCATCGGCTCACGGGCCTGCGGCAGCCGGTCGACCTGCGGCAGCTCGACATGGTCGCGCGGGCCGACGAGCTGCACGTGCCGATCCTGCTCATGCACAGCGACGACGACGGGTTCGTCCCGTCCTCTGCGTCGCACGCCCTCGCCGAGGCCCGGCCCGACATCGTGCGGCTCGAGGTGCAGACGACCGCCCGGCACACCAAGCTCTGGAACCACGACGCCGACTGGTTCGACGCCCGCATCCTCGCGTGGCTGACCGAGGTGGTCCAGCCCACCAGCGCGACCCACCAGCAGTAGACGCGACCGGCAGACGGACGGGAGGCGCGGTGCCAGCTGGCACCGCGCCTCCCGTCCGACGTCGTTGCGGGTCTACGCGACCGCGGCCTGCGCCTGCACCTGCCGCTGCACCCGGCCCAGCATCCCGACCATGCCCCGGATCCGCAGCGGGCTGACCGCCTCGCTCAGCCCGATCGTCAGCGGGTAGTCCGCCGGCACGGCGAGCACCTGCTCGGCGGTCAGGCCGGACAGCCCCTGCGCGAGGATCGACGCGAAGCCCCGCGTGGTCGGTGCCTCGCGCGGCGCCGTGGCGTGCATCCGGACGATGCCGGGCGCGTCGCCGTCCGCACCCACGGTGACCGTGATGAAGACGGGGGACTGGCACTCCTCGACGCGTTCGAGCTCGTCCTCGTGCCCCTGCAGGCGCTCGGGAAGCGCCGGGAGCTCGTTCGAGAACTCGAGGAGCAGCTGCAGGCGGTCCTGCTGGGAGAGTTCGAGGAAGTCGTCGCGGATCTCGGCGAGGGACTGGGGGAGTGCGTCGGTCATCGGTCGGTGATCGTACCCGGTTCGGTGCCGACGGCGATCGGGACGCGGACCGCGCTGCCCCACTCGGTCCACGAGCCGTCGTAGTTGCGGACGTTGTCGTACCCGAGCAGGTGCTGCAGGACGAACCAGGTGTGGCTCGACCGCTCGCCGATGCGGCAGTAGGCGATGACCTCGTCCGCGTCGCCGATGCCGGCGCCGTCGCGGTAGATCGCGTCGAGCTCCTCGCGGGTCTTGAAGGTGCCGTCCGGTGCCGCGGCGGTGGCCCACGGGATGTTCACGGCGGTGGGGACGTGGCCGGCGCGGAGGGCGCCCTCCTCCGGGTAGTCCGGCGCGGTGGTGCGGTCGCCGGCGTACTCCGGGGCGCTGCGGACGTCGATCAGCGGCTTGCCGAGGTGGGCGAGCACGTCGTCCTTGTAGGCGCGGATCTCGGTGTCGATCCGGTCGACGACGGGGTACTCGACCGGCGTGACCACGGTCTGGTCGGTGGTGAGCGCGCGGTCCTCGGCGATCCACTTCGCCCGGCCGCCGTCGAGGAGACGGACGTCCTCGTGGCCGAACAGCGAGAAGACCCAGAGGGCGTAGGCGGCCCACCAGTTGTTCTTGTCGCCGTAGATCACGACGGTGGTCTCGCGGCCGATGCCCTTGCTGCCGAGCAGTTCGGCGAAGGCCTCGCCGTCGATGTAGTCGCGGAGCACCGGGTCGTTGAGGTCGGTGTGCCAGTCGATCTTCACGGCACCGGGGACGTGGCCCGTCTCGTAGAGCAGGACGTCCTCGTCGGACTCGACGACGACCAGGTCCGGGGTGCCGGCGTCCAGGTGCTCCTGCAGCCACTCGGTGGAGACGAGCCGCTCCGGGTGGGCGTAGGCGGTGAACTTCTCGGACGTGTCGACCGGTGCGGTCATGGTGGGCTACCTCCAGGTGGTCATCCGGCACCGGACTAGGATCGGTCGTCGGTGCCTGTGGGCAACGGTACGCGGGCGTGCCGTGCTCCTGACGCAACGTGACACCCCACGACATGCTTCCCGAAGGACTGCCCCGATTGTCAGCGAACACCGCGCCTGAACACCTCGTCGACCGCGACCCGCAGGTGACCCCGCAGCAGATGGCTGCGTCGCTGGTCCCGCCGCCCCAGTTCGAGGACGCGTCGTTCGCCTCCTACCGACCCGACGCGGAGTACCCGTCGCAGGCGGCGGTCCGCGACGCGGTGGAGGCCTTCGTCGCCGCCGGTCCCGCCGACCAGCCTCGCCGGGGGCTGTTCGGTCGCCGGAAGCCCGTGGCGGAGTCGACCGTGAAGTCCGGCGTCTACCTCGACGGCGGGTTCGGCGTCGGGAAGACCCACCTGCTCGCCGCCGCCTACCACGCCGCGACCGGTCGGAAGACGTTCGGCACCTTCATCGAGTACACGGCGCTCGTCGGGGCCCTCGGGTTCCAGGGCACCGTCGACCTGCTGCGCGGGACGGCGTTGGTGTGCATCGACGAGTTCGAGCTCGACGACCCCGGTGACACGATGGTGATGACGCGCCTCATCAAGGAGCTCACCGAGACGGGCACGCGGTTCGCCGCCACCTCGAACACGCCGCCGGGTGCCCTCGGCGAGGGGCGCTTCGCGGCCCAGGACTTCCTGCGCGAGATCCAGGCGATGTCCGACCGGTTCGACACCATGCGCATCGACGGGCTCGACTTCCGCCGGCGTGCGGTCGACGAGTCGGCGGGCGTGGTGGCCGACGTCGCCGCGGCACTCCCCGGCGGACGCGTCACGCTCGACGACTTCCGGGCGGTGGTCGGGCACCTCGCGTCCGTGCACCCGTCGAAGTACGTCGCGATGGTCGAGGACCTCGACGCCGTCGGCCTCACCGACGTGCAGCCCTTCACCGACCAGACCGATGCACTCCGGTGGGTCGCGCTGGTGGACCGGCTGTACGACGCGCAGGTGCGGATCGTGGCGTCGGGCACCCCGCTCGACCAGGTGTACCCCGAGTCGATGCTCGACGGCGGGTACCGCAAGAAGTACCTGCGTGCGGCGAGCCGCGTCGTGGCGCTGACCCGCGCCGTGGACTGAGCCGCCTGCCGGCCGCGAGCGGCCGCTTCCCTGCCGTGCCGCGCCTCCAGGCCCCGTTCCGCGACGGCTGTCGGACACCGTCCGGACGGACCGGGAGAACTCGTGGCCCCCGTCCAGGGGACTGCCCGACGGACGAAACACGACGTTTACACACCGGGCCGTCGCGTTACATCCGCGAAACACTTCGTGCTCCCTCGTGAAACCTCGCCTCGCCAGACTCGGTGACACCCGACGCGGACCAAGAGCCGCTGGTGCAATCGAGAGGTGAACAGATGCTTGATCAGGGCAACACGACGTTCGTGTTGGTCATGGCGGCGCTGGTGTTGTTCATGACACCCGGCCTGGCCTTCTTCTACGGCGGTCTGGTGAAGGCCAAGTCCGTCATCAGCATGATGATGATGTCCTTCGGGGCGATCGCGCTCGTGAGCGTCCTCTGGGTCGTCTACGGCTACGCCATCGCCTTCGCGAACCACGGTGACGGCACGGCGGTGTCCGGTGTCGTCGGCTTCTTCAGCATCGACTGGAACCAGATCGGCCTCGGGCAGGCGTTCGAGGAGGCCAAGGCCTCGACGATCAACGCCGCGTACCCCTCGATGGCGTTCGTCGGCTTCCAGGCGACCTTCGCGATCATCACGGTCGCCCTCATCTCCGGTGCGATCGCCGACCGTGCCAAGTTCGGCGCGTGGATGGTCTTCGCCGGCGTCTGGGTCACGGTCGTCTACTTCCCGGTCGCCTCGTGGGTCTTCAACCTCACGTCCGGCTGGGCAGCGACCTGGGGCGTCATCGACTTCGCCGGTGGCACCGCGGTCCACATCAACGCCGGTGCCGCGGGTCTCGCGCTGGCGATCGTCCTCGGCAAGCGCGTCGGCTTCGCCAAGGGTGCGCACAAGCCGCACAACCCGCCCTTCGTGCTCCTCGGTGCCGCGATCCTGTGGTTCGGCTGGTTCGGCTTCAACGCCGGTTCCGAGGGTGCCGCGGACGGCATCGCCGCGATCGCCTGGGTCAACACCCTCGCCGCCCCGGCCGCCGCGATCCTCGGTTGGCTGCTCGTCGAGAAGCTCAAGGACGGCAAGGCCACCTCGATCGGTGCCGCGTCGGGCGCCGTCACCGGCCTCGTCGCCATCACCCCGGCGTGCGCCGCGCTCACCCCGGGCTGGGGCATCCTGCTCGGCTTCCTCGCGGGCATCATCTGCTGCTTCGCGATCGACTGGAAGTACCGCCTCGGCTTCGATGACTCGCTCGACGTCGTCGGCGTCCACCTGGTCGGCGGCATCGTCGGCACGCTGTACCTCGGCTTCTTCGCCAACGACACCGGCCTGATCTACTCGGGCTCGTTCACGCAGCTCGGCAAGCAGGCCGCCGCTGCCGGCGTGGTCGGTCTCTACTCGTTCATCCTCGCCTTCGTCATCGGCTGGATCATCGAGAAGACGATGGGCTTCCGTGTGAAGACCGAGGACGAGGTCGCCGGCATCGACACCGCGGTCCACGGCGAAGAGGGCTACGTCCTCTACGAGGAGCGCGACGAGACCCCGGTCTCCGTCCGGTAGTTCGCTGCCACACCGTCACGACGGGCCCCGCGCACACAGCAGCGCGGGGCCCGTCGTCGTGTGCGGGGTGCGGGGCGCGGGGCGGCGCGGGGCCCGGCGGGCGCGTGGCGCGCGCCGGTGGCGCGGGCTGGGTTCGCACAACGGAAGTCACCCCGAACCGCGCGATCGCGTGGTTCGGGGTGACTTTGGTTGTGCGGCGCGGCAGGCGCCCGGCCGCCCGGGCACGCGGCACGACGGCGGGCGCGCCCGGCGCCCCGCGTCCGGCAGAGTGGAGCCATGACGACGACGTCGAACACGCTGACGAACCTCCGCGAGGTCGGGGGACCAGGCCTCCAGCACGGCCGCCGGCGCACGGTGTACCGGGCGAACACCGACCCGGTCGCTCCCGCCGCGTACCCGGCGGGCCTCGCGGCCGTGGTCGACCTGCGCCGCGTGGACGAGACGGACGCGGAGCCGCACCCGCTCGCCGCCGCGCCCGCCTACCGCTCCGTGCCGCTCTTCGACCCGGCCTCGGCGATCGAGTCCGCCGCCGAGGCCGTCCAGCTCGAGGACCAGTACACCGACTGGCTCGACCGGCACCGCTCCGGCATCGCCGCGGCGCTGCGGACGATCGCCACCGCGGACGGCGACGTGCTCGTCTGCTGCGCCGCGGGCAAGGACCGGACCGGCATCGTGAGCGCGCTGCTCGCCCGGCACTGGGGTGCCGACCTCGACGCCGTCGGTGCCGACTACGCGGCCAGCGCCGCCGGGCTCGTCGAGCGGTTCGCCGCCGAGCGCGCCGCCAGCACGGACCCCGTGGCGACGGCGATCGGCCACCGCTGCGTCCCGGAGATCATGACGACGGTCATCGAGCGCGTCGAGCGGCGGTGGGGCTCGGTGGACGGGTACCTCCGCAGCATCGGGCTGCGGGACGACGAGATAGCCGCGCTCTGACCGGTGGCTGCGCGCGCGACGCGGGTCCGGCTCTGGACGTGCCGACGGACGGGAGGCGCGGTGCGGGTCGGACCCGCACCGCGCCTCCCGTCATGGGTCGCGTCAGCGCGTCACCAGGCGTAGTCCTCCGGCGAGGTCTTGTGCCCCGGGAAGATCTCGTCGAGCCGGTCGAGCGCACGCTGGTCGAGCCGGATGTCGACGGCGCGGACCGCGGACTCCCACTGCTCCATGGTGCGCGGGCCCGTGATCGGCGCCGTGACGCCGGGCTGGTGCAGGAGCCACGCCAGGGCGAGCTCGCCCGGGGTGTGCCCGAGCTCCTTCGCGAAGGACTCGTAGGCGGTGAGCTGGTTGCGGTGGCCCTCGACGTACTCGGCACTGCGGCCCGAGAGGCGACGCGAGCCGTTCTCGGTCTTCTCGATGACGCCACCGAGGAGGCCGCCCTGCAGCGGCGACCACGGGATCACGCCGAGGCCGTACTCGCGGGCGGCCGGGAGGACCTCGCGCTCGATGTCGCGGACGACGAGGTTGTAGATCGACTGCTCGCTGACGAGGCCGAGGGTGTTCCGGCGCGCGGCGGCCTCCTGGGCCTGGGAGATGTGCCACCCGGCGAAGTTCGACGAGCCGACGTAGAGCACCTTGCCCTGCTGCACGGCGACGTCGATCGCCTGCCAGATCTCGTCCCACGGGGTCGCACGGTCGACGTGGTGGAACTGGTAGAGGTCGATGTGGTCCGTCTGGAGGCGCTGCAGGCTCGCGTCGAGGGCCTGGCGGATGTTGTACGCGCTGAGCTTCCCGCCGTTCGGCCAGTCGATCATGTCGCCGTAGACCTTCGTGGCGAGGACGGTCTTCTCACGCCGCCCGCCCCCCTTGGCGAACCAGCGGCCGATGATCTCCTCGGTGGCGCCCTTGCCCACCGAGCCGCCGTAGCCGTTGGCGGTGTCGAAGAAGTTGACGCCGAGCTCGTGGGCCCGGTCCATGATGGCGTGCGAGTCGTCCTCGCTGGTCTCCGGGCCGAAGTTCATGGTCCCGAGCACGGCTCGTGAGACCGACAACCCTGTGCGGCCGAGGTGTGTGTAGTCCATGGTCCAGGTCTACGCGGTCCCGCTCCCCGCAGGCAGGCCCTGTGGGTACCCGCCTCGGAGGGTGCGCTCCATGCCGCGCCGGGCATGAGCGGGTCGGGCAGGGGAGTAGCGTGCGGTCTCGTGAACACCCCAGCACTCCGTGGCAGCCGGATCCTCGGGTTCGGCCACCACCAGCCAGCACGCATCCTGACCAACGACGAGCTCTCGACCATGGTCGACACGAACGACGAGTGGATCCGCACGAGGACCGGGATCGAGACCCGGCACATCGCCGGACCGTCGGACACCGTGACCTCCATGGCGATCGAGGCAGCGCGGAACGCCCTCGCCGACGCCGGCGTCGCGCCCTCCGACGTCGGACTGGTCATCGTCGCGTCCACCACCCACCGCGACCGAGCGCCCTACACCGCCGGTCGGGTCGCCGCGGCGCTCGGCCTGTCGCCCGCCGCGGCGCCCATCGACATCAACACCGCCTGCAGCGGCTTCGAGTACGGCGTCGCGCTGGCCGACCAGGCGATCCGGGTCGAGTCGACGGACATCGCGGTCGTCGTCGGCTCGGAGGTGCTGTCCGGCATCGTCGACTGGACCGACCGATCCACGTGCGTGCTCGTCGGGGACGGTGCCGGCGCCGCCGTGCTCGGCGTGTCCGACGACGCCCAGATCGGCCCGGTGTCGTGGGGGAGCGTGCCGCACCTCGAGGAGGCCGTGCTCGTCTCCGGCGACCCCGAGCGCTTCAGCCAGGAGGGTCGCTCCATCTACCGCTGGGCCATCACCGAGGCCGCCGACCACGCCCGGGCAGCCGTCGCGGCTGCGGGGCTCACGATGGACGACATCGAGGTGTTCGCGTTCCACCAGGCGAACCTGCGGATCATCGAGCCGCTCGTGCACGCCCTCGGCGGGGAGTCGAAGTTCGTGGTGCGGGACGTCGTCGAGTCGGGCAACACATCGGCGGCGAGCGTGCCACTCGGGCTGTCGAAGGCGTGGGCCCGAGGGGACCTCCCCGAGGGGGTGCCGGCGCTGCTGTTCGGGTTCGGCGGTGGGTTCGCGCACGCTGGGCAGGTGGTGACGACGCCGGTGCGGGGGCGCTGAGGCGGGTTTCCGCTGGGACGGACGGGAGGCGCGGTGCCAGCTGGCACCGCGCCTCCTGTCTATCTGCCGGTCGCGTCCGGCCGGCGGGTGCGACCGTCAGCCGCCGGTGCGGTCCGGGGTGTCGGCCCAGAGGTCCTCGCGGCCTTTCCGACGCCCGATCGCCCGCCGTTCCTTCGGCGCCTTGGCCTGCTTGGGTTCCTTGAGCGCCTTCGAGTCCTTGGCCGGCTTCGGTTCCTTGGCCGACTTCGGTTCCAGCACGATCGGGAACTGCGCCGGGGGCAGCCCGAACCCCGTCCGCGAGGCCTGGATCACCTTCCGCCCGAGCGCGTGGTTCCCGAGGCCACCGACCGCCGCGCCGATCCCGAACGGGAGGGCCCGACCGACGATCGTCGTGCCCTGCCGGGCGGCGAAGCGCTTGATGAACTGGTCGCGCACCTGTCCGCCGATGCCGTTCACGACCTGCTTCGGGAGGGACGACGTCACCATCTCGCCCCAGAACGCGGTGCGGACCTGTCCACCGGCGATCTGGCCCGCGAGCTGGTTGATGAGCTGGGTGCCCGGCGAGCCGAGGATCATCGCCATCACGAGCATGCGGGCGCGCTCGGGGTCGTCGAGCGCGATGCCGTGCACCTCGGTCACGGACTGCGCGAACAGGGCCGTGGTCTCGAGGAAGCCCACGGTCTCGGCGCCGCTCAACCCGAGGGCTGCCGCCATGCCGACGCCCGGGATCACCGCGCTCGCGCCGACGGCCGCGCCGCCCGTGGTCACCGCCGCGAGGTACTGTCGCTCGAGGATCTGGATGATCTCGGCCGGGGTCGAGTCGGGGTGCCGACGGCGGAGTGCCCGCACGTGGGCCACCACGACGGGGCGTTGCACGCTCAGTACCCGGTCGAGCATCTTGACCCAGCCGGCCGGCTGGGTCTGCTCGGGGGTGCGCGCGTTCGGGTCGGTGGGGGTGGAGGCCACAGGCGCTGCCGGCAAGGGCACGATCGCCTGGTCCTTCTGCTCTCGGGCCATGGGGACGACGGTACGCCGGACGCATGGGAGGCTCGTCGGATGACCCCTGCACACGCACTCGATGCAGCACGGCGCGCTGCCGGATTCCTGACGCCGGACGAGGTCGCGGCACTGGCGCCGGACGTGCTCGTCCTGGACCCGGCGTCCGTGCTGGTCGGTCGTTCGGTGGTCATCGAGCCGGGCGTCGTGGTGTACCCGGGTGCCGTCCTCGAGAGCCGGAGGACCGGGGCAGTCGTCGTCCGCGCGGGGGCGCGGTTGGGGCCGGGGCCGGTGACGGTCCTCGCCGACGGGGCGCGCGTCGAGATCGGTCGGGCGGAGATCGGGCCCGGTCCGGTCACGGTCGTCGCGGTCGGTGCGGCCTCGTCCGGTTCCGGGAGTGCCGACGTGGAGATCGGCGCGGGTGCACGGCTGTCCGGTGGCTGTCTCGTCGAGGGACCGGCGAGGATCGGTGCCGGCGCGCAGGTGATCGGGACGGTTGCGGTCCGTGACGTCGTCCTCAGCGCCGGGGCCGACCGCCACGACCCGGACCCGGACCGGCGCGGCGCGGTGGTCAAAGGCACGGGGCGGATCTACGGAGTCCGACTCGGAGCGGGCGACGTGGTCGTCGGCCGTGCCGCGGTCTCCGATGTCGAGCGCCAGCGGGCCCACCACCCGGACGCTCCGCGGTTCACCGGCACGTGATCCCCGCCCGTCGGAGCTTCGCCCGGACCCGCTCGGGATCCATCAGGTCCGCCCAGGTCAGCCGGACGACGGCGCGGACCTCGGGGAAGGAACGCACGAAGTCCTCGCGTTGCTTCTCCTGCCAGTGGGCGTCGGCGGTGGTTGAGCCGCCCAGCATCGCCGGGTCCTCGTACTTCCCCCGGCCGTCCACCTCGACCACCACGCCGGCGTCGGGGAACCAGAAGTCGACGATCGCCGTGCGTTCCCCGGGCCGTCGGAACGTGTGCTGCTGCACGGGCTGCGGGACGCCGAGCTGCCGGAACCGGGCCCGGCACACCGACTCCGCCGGCGACCCCGACAGCCCCGACCCCATACCGATCGCGACCCCCGCCTTGGTCCGCCCCTTGTGCAGCGAACCCGCCTCGCGCTCGAGGTCCGTCGCGGTCGCGAGGCCGCGGCCGAGCACGTGGTCGATGACGGGGAGCGAGTGGATCAGCGCTCGTGATGCTGCCAGGTCCACCGCCGTCCGTGCCGCATCGGTCGCGGCGATCTCGTCCGCGCGGGTGTGACCCAACGGCGGTCGGTGTTCGGAACCGTGTCTGACGAACCACGCCGTGACGCGGGTGTTCGGTGAGGTCGGATCGCACACGTGCACCTTCGGTGGCCACGGCCCCACGAACGGCAGTCCGAGCACGGCGCACGCGGACTCGTGCGAGACCAGGTCGCTCGGGCGTGCGCGGTGGATCGAGGCCCGCACGAGCACGTGGTGCCGATGCTCGGGCAGGAGATCGTCCAGCGCACCCTGCTGCACGAGCACGCCGGGCCGGATCCGGACCAGCTGCCCACGGAGGACGGCTCGTTCAAGGTGCCGCCGTTCCGCGCTCGGGAGCCCGGTCGTGCGGATGATCTCGATGTCGTCTGCTCTGCTCACCGCACCAGGGTCGCGCCCGCGTCGGTCCCCGGGCGCCCGTGCCGCCGGATCCGTGGACACCTCCGGTCATCGACCCGCCTGTGGAGGACAGAGGGTGATCCGTGCGTGTACATCGACCGACAAGACACTCGTCGATCGTCAGGCGTGATGTCGCTCCATGCACGTGCATCTCATGCGTGTGCAGGTTCCGACGAAGCACGCGTCGATCGACTCGCGCGATGTCGAACACGCGCGGAACCCGGGGCGCCGCGCCAGCGCTCAGCGCGCGGCGAGCTCCGCGCGCAGCGGCAGGTCCTGCTCCTCGAGGATGAGCTGCGCTCCGACCGACGTCCGGGCGTTCACGACGATCGGCGCGAGCAGGTTCACCGTGGTCCCGCCGTCGGCGCCGCCCGGGTTCGCGACGACGAGCAGCATCGCGTCCTCGGGCGCGGTCAGCCCGAGCCCGGCCGCCTGCTCGTTCGTGAGCTCCGGCGCGTACGACGGCAGGTGCACCGCGGCGTCGAGCACGAACAAGCGCGAGGAACCCCCGACGAGGGTGAACAGGCCTTCGGCGCCGTCCACGGGCGTCAGCGTGAAGACGGGGGCGGGCGCCAGGCCGAACGGCGGGACGGCGAAGGTCAGGTCGATGCTCATCGGAGGTAGTCCATCAGGGTCGGCTGCAGGACCTTCGCGGTGACGGCGAGGGCTGCCTGGTAGTTGGTCTGCTGCACCTGCAGGTCGAGGACGGCCTTCGCGAGGTCCTTGTCCTCGATGCCGGCGCGCCGGTTCTCGAGCGAGACGGTCGCGCTCTTCAGGGAGTCCTGCGCGGAGAGGGCCGCGGCGTGCCGGACGCCCACGTCGGCCTGGATGCCGCGCACGGTGCTGATCGCGGCGTCGACGTCGTTGATGCGGGGGTTCACGTTCACGCCGTTCTGCAGGTCGCCGACGATCGAGTCGATCATGGCGAAGACGGACGAGTTCCCCGAGCCGAACACCGCGGTGCCGGCGGTGTCGACCCGCACGGTGGTGCCGTCGCCGATGCGTCGGGTGACGTCGGTTCCGGAGGACGCCCACCCGGTCGCCGGGTCGTACGCGGTGGCGGCGGTGGACGATCCGGCGAACACGGATCGCGTGCCGTAGGTCGTGTTCGCCCGGGACTCGAGCTCGGACTTGAGGGACTGGAACTGCGTGATGAACGCATCGCGGTCGGTGTCGCTCATGGTGCCGCTGTTCGCCGCCTGCACGGTGAGGTCGCGCACGTTGTTGAGCACGGAGTACACGCTCGACAGGGCGCTGTCGGTCGTGGCGAGCCAGCCGGCCGCGTCGTTCGCGTTGCGCGTGTACTGCGCGGCGGCCGCCTGCTCCTTGCGCACCTGCATCGACGAGGCGGTCCCGACGGGGTCGTCGGACGGCCGCTGGATGTTCTTCAGCGTCGTCGCCTGGTCGGTGAGCTGCGCGAGCTTCGCGGCGCCGGCCTGCAGCCTGGCGCTCGCGGCCGTCATCGACATCTGGGTGGTCACACGGGTGATCACGGTCAGCCCCTCCCGACGAGTCCGACGCGGTTGATGATGGTGTCGAGCATCTCGTCGACGGCGGTCAGGACCCGCGCGGCGCCCTGGTACGCGTGCTGGTAGCTCAGCAGGTTGACGTTCTCCTCGTCGAGGTCCACACCGGCACTCGACTGCTGCTGCGTGCGCGCGTTGGTCAGCGCGAGTCCGGTGAGCGTCGATTCCGACGCGGCGGACCTGGAGGCGCTGCCCACCCCCGCCACGAACGTCGCCCAGGAGCGGTCGGCACCGTCGGAGGCCGCACCGAGTCGCGAGAGCGCGTCGGTGAACGAGTCGTCGAGTTCCCCCGCCGCGTTCCGCGTCGCCAGGCCGCTGCCGTCGGTCGGGACGACCGAGAGGCCCTGGGCAGCCGGGACGCCGGCCGCGAGGGAGAAGAACGGGGTCCCGGTGGCACCGGTCGGTGTCGTCCCCGTCGCGTGCACGGCGTTGACCGCGCTGGCGAGCTTCGTCGCGACCTGGTCGTACGACGCGGACGCCTCGGCGAGTGCTCCGCCGGTGCCGTTCGCCGTCGCGGGGGCGAGCAGTGAGAGGTTCCCGCCGATCGAGCCGCCGGACAGGGCGACCGCGCCGGCCGTGCCCGAGGTCCAGGTGAGGGTGACCGCGGCACCGTCGGCCATGCGCTGCCCGCCGCCGAGCGCCACGGAACGGGCATCGGTGCCCTGCACGATCGCGTTGCCGCCGATGAGGACGTCGACGGTGCCGTCGGTGTTCTGCCGGACCGTGCCGCCGGCCAGCGAGGCGATCTGCTGGGTGAGCTGGTCGCGCTGGTCCAGCAGCTCGTTCGCGTTCCCGCCGGACGCCAGCGCGGTGCGGATCCGACCGTTCAGGTCGGCGACCTGCGACGCGGCGTCGTTGAGCTGCTGCACCTGGCCGTCGACGGTGCCGCGGACGCTCGTCCACTGTGCGTCGACCGCCTTCGAGCCGCTGGCGAGCGCGCTGGCGACGGTCTTCGCGGCGCCGATGACGGCGCTGGCGGCACCGGGGTCGTCCGGGTGGCTGGAGAGCTCGCTCCACGAGGACCAGAAGGCGTCGAGCTTGCTGGCGAGCCCGTCGTCACCGGGTTCGTTCAGCCCGTTCTCGAGCGCGGCGAGTGCGGTGGCGCGGGCGTCGGCGTAGGCCGAGGAGCCGGAGGCCACCCGCACGCCGGCGTCGAGCGTGAGGGACGCCAGGCGGGCGATGCCGTCGACGGAGACGCCCTGGCCCGCGAGCGCTGCGGTCCCGCGCATGAACCCGGTCTGGGCGGCGGGGATCGAGGACTGCGAGACGCGCTGGCGGGTGTACCCGGCGGTGCCGGCGTTGGCGATGTTCTGCCCGGTGACGTCGATGCCGGCGCGGGCCGCGGCGAGGCCGGAGTAGGCGGTGGCGAGGGAGCCGAAGGTGCTGACCACGGTGCTACAGGGTCCCCTCGAAGAGTCGTGCGCCGTCCGTGCCGGTACCCGAGGTACCACTGGCGTCGTAGGTGGCGGCACCCGTGACAGACCCGGCGAGCGTCTCCTCGGTCGCCTGCGCGGCGGCACGGAGGAAGCGGTCGTTCTCGTCGCGGAGCGCCCCGATCTGGGTGGTGAGCTCCACCATCGCGGTGAGGTGGGCGGCGAGGATCTCGCCCCAGGGGCCGTTCGGCGCAGCGGCGACGACCTCGCGCAGGGGAGCATCGGCGGCGACGCCCCACTCCTCGGCGACCTCGGCACTCGACGCGGCGCGCTCGAGACCGGTGCTGCGGAGACGCTCGAGGACCTGCTCGACCTCGCGGCTGGCGTGCGAGACCCAGCGGGAGCGACCGGCCGCGAGGAGCAGCTGTTCCTCCTCGAGCTTGAAGGTGAGCAGCTCGAGCAGTTCGCGTTCGCGCCAGAGCACGGCGGACAGTTCGTTCACGCTCATCAGCTCCTCCCGGTGGGGTGTGTCGGTCATCCTGCGGACACCGGGACCTATCGGGTCGCGGGTGCCGGGCGTAAGCACCGACCGGGTGACCGCGCCTGCCGGACACGACCCGCGCCTCCAGGGAATCACCCACATCGGGGGACAAGAACGCGCGTTCCCAGGCCGGGGTCCCCCCAAATGCCGACCGGGAAAACGCCCCCTCACCCCCGCTTTGGGGACGGTTGTGCACCCACTCAGGGCTTTGCCAGCCGATACATTCGAAGCGCACCGCGGGGGACACCCCGCACCGCGTCGCAGGGACGCACGGTGCACCACCCGGAGGGACCCGGGTGGGTCTTCGGCGTACGCACCGGCCATCCGAGGCCGGCGTCTGCCGCGCCCACGGACGGGTCAGGCATGTCAGGCGACCAGGGGATCAGCATGGACCGGAACGACCGCAACGCGATGATCGTGGAGCACCTCCCGCTCGTGGGCTACATCGTCGCCGACGTGCGGGCGCGTGCCACGCACCTCGACCGTGACGACCTCGCCGCCGTCGGGTCGTTGGCCCTCGTCGCCGCGGCCGAGGCCTTCGACCCCGACCTCGGCGTCCCCTTCGGCGCGTACGCCCGCACCCGCATCACCGGCGCGATCGCCGACGACATGCGCTCCGCCGACTGGGCGTCCCGCGGCACCCGGAAGCGGATCCGCGAGACCCTCGCCACGCAGGAGGCGCTGTCGGCCCGGCTCGGGCGGAGCGTCGGCGTGCAGGAGATCGCGGACGCGATGGGCGTCGACCGCCAGACCGCCGCCGACGCCATGAGCGACGCGGCCCGGACGGTCTCGCCGATCGACGAGACCGTGCACGACACCCTTGCTGCGGACCTGCCGCTGCCGGGTGAGGACCTGCTCGAGGCCGAGAAGCGCCGCTACCTCCGTGCCGCCGTCGAGGCGCTGCCGGAGCGGATGCGCTTCGTGGTCGAGAACGTGTACTTCGGTGACCGGTCGGTGACCGAGGTCGCCGCCGAGCTCGGGATCACCCACTCCGCCGTGTCGCAGCAGCGCTCCGAGGCGATGCGCCTGCTCCGCGACGGACTCGCCGCGCACTACGGGGACGACGGCGTCACCGTGGAGCCGGCCTCGAAGACCACCGCCGCGCGCCGGAGCGCGTACCTGGCACGGGTCGCCGCGAACGCCGCAGCCGGCGTGGCGCGTGCCGTGCAGGACGCCACGACGGTCACGACCGCCCCCGTCGTCGCGGTGAGCTAGCCCTCGGCGGTCTCGTCGCACGACGAATTCCGCCGATTCCCTAACGGCTCCGGCCAACCGGTCGAGAGTCACCCCTGTCAGCCCACGGACGGGCAGACGTACGACCCAGATTTCACGGAGGAAACCACCATGGGTATGTCCATCAACACCAACCTCTCGGCACTCAACACGTACCGGAACCTGAACTCGACGCAGAACGACCTGTCGAAGTCCCTCGAGAAGCTCTCGTCGGGTCTCCGCATCAACCGTGCTGCCGACGACGCGGCCGGTCTGTCGATCTCCGAGGGGCTGAAGTCCCAGGTCGGTGGCCTCACGGTCGCCGCCCGCAACGCACAGGACGGCATCTCCGTCGTGCAGACCGCTGAAGGTGGCCTCACCGAGACCCACTCGATCCTCCAGCGCATGCGTGACCTCGCCGTGCAGGCCGGCAACGACTCGAACAACGCGGACTCCCGCACGGCGATCTCCACCGAGGTCACCGAGCTGTCCAAGGAGCTCACCCGCATCTCCCAGTCGACCAACTTCAACGGCATCAACCTGCTCGACGGCTCCGCCGGCACCGCAGGCGTCCTGAAGTTCCAGGTCGGCGCCAACGGCGACGCGGCGAGCCAGATCGACGTCGACCTGTCGGGCGCGAACGTCTCGACCGTGGCGACCGCCGTCACCGGTCTCGACTTCACGACCGCCACCGGTGCGCAGACCGCGATCACCACGATCGACGCGCAGATCAAGAGCGTGTCGACGGCACGTTCGAACATCGGTGCCATCCAGAACCGCTTCGACCACGCCATCAACGTGACGAACGTGGCCAAGGAGAACCTCACCGCTGCCGGTTCGCGCATCACCGACGTCGACATGGCGGAGGAGATGGTCAAGTACACGCGCGACAACATCCTCAGCCAGGCCGGCACCTCGATGCTCGCGCAGGCGAACCAGAGCACGCAGGGTGTGCTCTCGCTCCTGCGCTAGCAGCGCTGACGCCGCCGTCCGGGATCGTTCAGGTACCCCGGGCGGCGGCGTCACCCGCACCCTTTCCCCTCGTAGCGGCAGGAGCCATCGATGTCGTCCGTGTCATCGGCGAGCAGTCTCGCGATCGACGGTCTCGTCAGCGGTCTCAAGACCACCGACCTCATCAACTCGCTGATGAGCGTCGAGGGGGTCCCGCAGACGCTCCTCAAGAACAAGCTCACCAGCACCAACTCGTTCATCTCGTCACTGCAGACGATCAACGGGCTCGTGCAGACCCTCGCGACGAAGGCGAAGGACGCGGCGAAGGCGACCTCGCTCGACCTGTTCACGGCCACGAGTTCGTCGCCGGGCGTCACCGCGGTCACCGGGGCGAACGCCAGCGCCGGGTCGCTGAGCTTCACGGTCGGGTCCACCGCGTCGGCCCAGGTCGGCGTCACCGCGGCGATGGCGACGTGGTCCTCCGCAGCCGAGCCGATCACGCTCGTCGGCGCCGACGGCACGAAGACGACCGTCACACCGGCCTCCGGGTCCCTCGACGACACCGTGTCCGCGATCAACAAGTCGGGCGCCGGTGTCACGGCGACGCGGGTCGCTGCCGGGACCGACGCCGACGGCACGAAGCTCTACCGCCTGCAGCTCACCTCGGCGAAGACCGGGGCAGCCGGCGCGTTCCAGGTGTACCGCGGCACGGCCGACGACGTCACCGCCGGCACCGCGACGAACGTCCTCACCCAGGTCGGTGCCGCTGTCGTCACGCAGGCGAAGGACGCCAGCGTGACCCTGTGGGCCGGTACCGCGGCGGCGCAGACGGTGACGAGCACGACGAACACCTTCACCGACCTCGTCCCCGGGGTCAGCGTCACGGTGACGCAGCCCACCACCGACCCGGTGACGCTGACCATCGCGCAGGACACCACGAAGGCGCAGACCGTCGCGTCCGGCCTCGTCGATGCGATGAACGCCGTGGCCGCGTACTACAGCTCGAACACCGCCGTCACGAGCACGACCAGCCCGACGACCGGCACCACCACGACGACGGCCGGCGTGCTCTCGGGCGACGGCACCACGCGTGACGTCGTCCAGCGGCTCGCGAGCACGATGTCCGCGCCGGTGGGCGGCAAGTCCCCGTCGTCGATCGGGATCTCGATCACGAAGGACGGCGACTTCACCTTCGACGCCGACGTCTTCCAGAAGGCCCTCGCGACCGATCCGGAGGGCACGCAGGCGATGCTCTCGGGCGTCGCGGCGAACGTCGGCGCCGCTGCCACCTCTGCCTCCGACAAGTACGACGGGTCCATCACCACCGCGATCACCGGACAGCAGGCCGTCGCGAAGGACCTCAACACCCAGATCGACAGCTGGACCGACCGGCTCACCTCGCGTCGCGCAGCGTTGCAGACGATGTACGCGAGCCTCGAGACCAGCCTCAGCAAGCTCCAGTCCCAGTCCAGCTGGCTCGCGAGCCAGCTGGCGTCGACGACGAGCTGACAGGAACACCGATGAACGCCTTCGACCTCCAGTCCGCCGCCTTCCGACAGGCCGCGCAGCCCCGCACCGTCACGGATCAGCGCCGTGCCCAGTACACGAACGAAGCCGTGCTCTCGGCGACGCCGGCGCAGCTCGTCACGATGCTCTACGACCGGCTGCTCCTCGACCTGCACCGCGCCGAGGCCGCACAGACGACCGCCGACTGGGACGCGGCCCGCGAGCAGCTCCTGCACGCGCAGGCCATCGTCGGCGAGCTGTCCTCGACGCTGAAGATCGACGTGTGGGACGGCGGCGAGGGACTGCTGGCGATCTACAACTACGCGTCGACGTCGCTCATCACCGCGAACGTGCACCGGGACGTCCAGGCCACCCGCGACTGCATCCGGATCCTCGAGCCGCTGCGGCAGTCGTGGCACGAGGCCGCCGCGTCGATCCCGGCGACGACCGCGGTGCAGCACCCGACCGGCGGGGCACTCGGTGTCGCCTGACGCGGAACGCCGTGCCGCGTGGGAGGCCGTGCTCGAGGTGCTCGAAGCCGACCTGACGGCGGGCGGCGACGTGCGGTGGTCCGAGCCGACCGGGCTGGGGCCGGTGCCGCGGGAGCTGGTGGGGCGTGCCTCCCGGCTGCTCGCCGCGCAGCGGGACCGGATCGCTGCGCTCGAGGGGGACCGTCGGGCGACGCTCGACCACCTCGGGGCGCTCCGGGCGGTGGACGCGACGCGGGAGCCGTGCGGTTCGGTGTACCTCGACGCGTCCGCCTGACGCTGGGCCGGGCGCGGGCGCGGGGCCGCTGCGCGGGGCCGGCGGCCCGGGCCGGCGGTGAGACGGTACGAGATTGTCGACGTCGTACGACATCGACGTTGTCGCTCCTGCGCGGCCGCGACATGGCGCGCGTGCAACGATCGACACTCCCGACGTCGTACGACATCGACGTTGTCGTACCGAGTCGACCCGACCGCCGCCGCGCGCCCCGCCCCGCCCCCCGTTCGGGGCGACCCCTAACGCGCCCCGCGGCCCGGCCGACAGCGCCCCCTGAGCACGGATCGCTCACCAGTTCGGCCACGGATCGGCCACCGCCATCAGGCGACGTCACCAGGGGACGTCGTCAGCGAGGGGACGGTCCACCAGTGTTCGATTCCGTGACGAGCGTCGCACTGCAGAGTGCGCTCGACGGCCTGTCGATGCGACAGAAG
This sequence comes from Curtobacterium sp. Curtsp22, assembly GCF_059492135.1. NCBI lineage: Bacteria > Bacillati > Actinomycetota > Actinomycetes > Micrococcales > Microbacteriaceae > Curtobacterium > Curtobacterium sp. Curtsp22. Next base: position 435,493 of record NZ_CP168519.1, read on the forward strand.
GTCATCGCGAACAACATCGCGAACATCAACACGCCGAACTACCACGCCGAGAAGGTCCAGTTCGAGGACGCCCTGGCGAAGTCGATCGTCGACGGGGACGGCGGCACGACCCCGACCGTCGCGCGGAGCCTCGAGCCGACGAACACGAACGGCAACAACGTCAACCTCGACGAGGAGACGCTCTCGAACATCGACACCGTGCTCCGGTACCAGTTCGCCACGCAGGCGATGAACTCCGAGCTCACCAGTGTCCGCGCGGCGATGCGGACCACCTCGTGACCACGTTCGACGCGATCGGCATCGCGAGCACCGGCATGACGGTGCACCGCAAGTGGCTCGACGCCGTGTCGGACAACATCGCGAACGTCAACACGGTGAAGTCGATGGACGACTCCGCGTTCCAGGCCCGCTACGTCGAGGTCCAGGAGGGCAACGGCGTCTCCGGCGCCTACGTCAAGGGCGCCGCGTTCGGCAGCGCCGCCGGCCGGGTCACGTACGACCCGGACAACCCGCTCGCGAACGCGGAGGGCTACGTCCGCATGCCGGACATCGACCTCGGCACGCAGATGGCGGACCTCATCATGGCCCAGCGGGGCTACCAGGCGAACGCCGCCGTGGTCGACCGCGCGAAGACCGCCTACGAGGCGGCCCTGCAGATCGGGAAGAACTGATGCCCATCGACGCCGTGAACGGTGTGACCACCAACGCGATGACGAACGCGATGACGAGCCTGAGCGGCACGTCCAGCGACGTCGGCACGAGCGCGACGAGCGGAGTCACGTCCGCCGGCGCGACGTCCGACGGCAGCGGGTTCGCCGCCAGCCTCGGCAACGCGGTCGACGGGCTCCAGCAGCTGCAGAGCGACTCGAAGACCCTCGCGCTCAAGGCCGTCACCGGCAACCTCGACGACATCCACGACGCGACCATCGCCGCCACCCGCGCGCAGGTCACGCTCGAGCTCGTCTCCGCCGTCCGCAACAAGGGCGTCGACGCCTTCAACGAGATCATGAGGATGCAGGCCTGATGCCCGTCGCCGTCAAGGACCTCTTCGGTCGTCTCGCCGCCTACGTCAAGGGCTTCAGCGCCGCCCAGCGGACCATCGCGATCCTCGTCATCGCCGCGCTCGTGCTCGGCGGCATCGCGCTCGCGAGCTGGCTCGGCAAGGCGTCCTACGCCCCGCTGTTCACCGGACTGGCGGCGGCCGACGCGGCGAGCGTCACCGACCAGCTCACCACCGACGGTGTGCCGTTCCAGCTCACCGACGGCGGTGCCACGATCCTCGTCCCGCAGGGGTCGGTGTACTCGGAGCGGCTCAAGGCCGCATCGAACGGGCTGCCCGCATCGAACGAGGGCGGCTACTCGCTGCTCGACAAGATGGGCGTGACGAGCTCCGAGTTCCAGCAGGACGTCACGTACAAGCGCGCGATGGAGGGCGAGCTCGCGAAGACCATCGGCGCGATGGACGGCGTGCAGACCGCCACCGTGCAGCTCGCGATCCCCGAGAAGACCGTGTTCGTCTCCGAGGAGAAGGACCCGACCGCGTCGGTGTTCATCGCCACGAAGAACGGCAGCGAGCTGAGCACCGACCAGGTCCAGGCGATCGTGCACCTGACGAGCGCCGCCGTCGAGGGCATGCAGCCGACCGACGTCTCCGTCGTCGACGCGAAGGGCCAGACGCTCTCCGCCGTCGGCACCGGCGCGACCGGCAGCGGGGCGGACCAGGCGGCCGACTACGACGCCTCGACGAGCAAGAAGATCCAGGACCTGCTCGACACGACCCTCGGCACCGGGAACGCCAGCGTCGTGGTGTCCGCCACGATGAACCAGAACTCGGGCACCCGCACGTCGGAGTCCTACACGACGCCGACGACCGGCCCGGTCGCGCTCAACGAGTCGTCCACCACCGAGCAGTACGGCGCGGGCTCCGGTGCCGGCGGCGCCGGGGCGACCGGCGTCCTCGGCCCGGACAACATCGCCGTGCCGAACGGCACCGCCACGAGCGGCGCCGACGACGGGTACAAGAACGAGTCCGCGACGAAGAACAACGCCGTCGACCACACCACCGAGACCACGCAGCTGCCGGCCGGTGGGCTCTCCCGTCAGACGATCTCGGTCGCGCTGAACTCCAAGGCCGCCGCGGTGCAGAACGCGAACCTGCAGAGCATCAACGACCTCGTGGCCGCGGCCGCCGGTGTCGACCAGACCCGTGGCGACCAGGTCCGCGTGGCGATGATGGACTTCGACACCAGCGCCGCCGACAAGGCGACGAAGGCGCTCGAGGCCCAGCAGAAGGCGGACCAGCAGGAGGCGTTGTGGTCGTCGATCCGTACCGCCGGGATCGTCGTCGGCGCGCTGCTCGCCCTCATCGCGATCATCGTCTTCCTCGCCCGCCGCAGCCGGAAGCAGGAGCGCGAGGCGGTCGACCTCGGCGAGCTCGACGCCTTCTCCGGCGAGACCTTCCAGCTCCCGCTCGCCGTCGACGGCGCCGCGGACCGGAGCACCCTGCAGGCCGGGGACGCCCCGACCGTCGCGCTGCCCACCGTCCCGCACGACGACGCCCCCACCGAGGTCCTCACCACCGAGGAGATCACCGCGGAGCGTCGTCGCCAGGACATCTCCGCCCTCGCCGAGCGGGACCCGAAGCGCACGGCCGAGCTCCTCCGCGGGCTCCTCGACGACCGGGCACCGGTGTGAGCGCCCTCGTGCCGAGCGCCGGCGGGACCGGCGCTGGCGACCGTGCGCTGACCGGTGCGCAGAAGGTCGCGCTCATCCTCATGCAGATGGAGACCGAGCGCGCCGCCGAGGTGATGAAGCAGTTCACCGAGATCGAGGCCGAGGAGATCTCCGCCGAGATCGTCCGGATGCGCCGCGTCGAGGACACCGTCGTCGACAAGACCCTGACCGAGTTCCACCGGATGACGCTGAGCGGCCGCACGCAGAAGCGCGGCGGCAAGGAGACCGCGCTCGGGCTGCTCGAGGCGTCCTTCGGTGCCGAACGCGCCGCCGGCGTCATGGACCGCCTGGCCTCGAACCTCGCCGGGCAGTCGTTCGACTTCCTCGACGACGCCGAGCCCGGCCAGGTCGTCACGCTCCTCGAGGGCGAGCTCCCGCAGACCATCGCCCTCGTGCTCGCACACCTGAAGCCCGCCCAGGCCAGCGCCGTGCTCGCCGGGGTGGACGAGCGCGCCCGCACCGACGTCGCCCAAGCGTTCGCGACCATGGGGAGCGCGACCCCGGAAGCCGTCGGGATCGTCGCCGGCGTCCTCCGCCAGCGCGCCGGTGCCGTCGTGTCGCCGCGCGAGAGCGTCGAGGTCGTCGGCGGCATCGCCCCGCTCGTCGACATCATCAACCGTTCCGACGTCGCCACCGAGAAGGCCGTGCTCGACGGGCTCGAGGAGCGCGACCCCGAGCTCGCCGAGGACATCCGCTCCCGGATGCTCACGTTCGAGGACATCGTCAAGCTCGAGTCCCGCGACATCCAGCAGGTCCTGCGCGGGATCGACTCGAAGCTCCTCGCGACCGCCATGAAGGGTGCCGCCGCGCCGGTCGTCGAGACGATCCGGGCGAACGTCTCGGAGCGCAACCGCGAGCTCCTCGACGACGAGCTGCAGGCCATGGGCCCGGTCCGGGTCTCGCAGGTCGAGGAGGCCCGCGCCGAGGTGGTCCGCGGTGTCCGCGAACTCGAGGCGCAGGGCGTCATCACGGTCCACCGCGCCGAGGAGGACGAGCTCGTTGACTGAGTCCGTGGTCCAGCGCGTCGCGTTCCCCGTCATCGGGGACCCGTCCGGGAACGCGCGCGCCGCCAGCGCCGACGTGCGCGGGCACGCCGCCGGGTACGCCGCGGGGCTCCGGCAGGCGCAGGCCGAGACCGACGCGCTCCGTGCCCGGCTCGAGTCCGAGCACGCGGCCCGCACCGCCTCGATGCAGGCCGACACCGCGCGCCGCATCGCGGTCCTCGACGCCGCGACGAACGCGATGCTGTCGCACGTCGCACCGGTCCTCGACCAGGCCGAGCAGTCGGTCGCGGTCGCGGCCGTCGACCTGGCGGAAGCCGTCGTCGGGTACGCGATCCGCGCCTCCCGAACCGCGGACACCGCCGATGACGGACGGGAGGCGCGGGTCGTCCCCGGTGCGCAGGCGACCGTCGAGCGTGCGCTCGCGTCCATCGACCGCACCGTCGCCGTGGCCGTCCGGCTGAGCGTCGCGGACGCCGCGCGCGTCGCCGAGCTCGACCTGCCGGTCCCGGTCGTCGCCGACCCGTCGCTGCACGACGGGGACGCCGTCGTCGACCTGCCCGACGGGCTGCTCGACGCGCGGATCGCCACCGCGCTGGACCGTGCCCGCACGGCGCTGGGGGTGACCCCGTGACCACGACGCTCCTCCGCCCCCGTGGGCTCGACGAGGCACTCCGACAGGCCGCTCCGCAGCGGGTCGGTGTCGTCACGAGCGCGGTCGGACTCGGCCTCACGATCGCCGGACTCGACGCGCACGTCGGCGAGGTCGTCGCCGTCGGTGCCGAGGGCGCGCCGCAGACCCTCGTCGAGGTCGTCGCGACCGACGTCACCGGCGTCCGGTGCATGCCGCTCGGGCGCCTGACCGGTGTGACCGCCGGCACGCCCGCACGGCCGACCGGGCGACCGGTGCTCGTGCCCACCGGTGCGGGACTGTTCGGACGCGTGCTCGACGGACTCGGTCGCCCGATCGACGACCGCGGTCCGCTCGTCGGCGCCGGTGGCGAGCCGGTCGCGTGGGTGCCGCTCGACCACGAGACGCCGAACGCCATGGCCCGGACGCGCATCGACACCCCGATGCAGCTCGGCGTCCGCGTGCTCGACACCCTCACCACGGTCGGGCGCGGGCAGCGCATGGGCCTGTTCGCGGGCTCCGGCGTCGGCAAGTCCTCGCTGCTGTCGATGATCGCCCGGGGGAGCGACGCCGCCGTCAACGTCATCGCCCTCGTCGGTGAGCGCGGACGCGAGGTGCGCGAGTTCCTCGAGGACGACCTCGGTCCGGAGGGCCGCGCCCGCTCGATCGTCGTCGTGTCGACCTCGGACGAGCCGGCGCTCATGCGCCTGCGTGCCGCGTTCGTCGCCACCCGCATCGCCGAGTCCTTCCGCGACGCCGGCCAGGACGTCGTGCTGATGATGGACTCGCTCACCCGCGTCGCGATGGCGCAGCGCGAGATCGGGCTGTCCGTGGGGGAGCCGCCGGCCACCCGGGGCTACCCGCCGTCGACGTTCTCCGTCCTCGCCGGACTGCTCGAACGCGCCGGGACCGACCGTGTCGGCAGCGTCACGGGGCTGTACACGGTCCTCGTCGACGGCGACGACCACAACGAACCGATCGCCGACGCCGCCCGGAGCATCCTCGACGGGCACGTCGTCCTCGACCGGAAGCTGGCGATCACCGGGCACTTCCCGTCGGTCGACGCGCTCGGCTCGGTGTCGCGCGTGGCCTCGAAGGTCACCACGCCCGGGCAGCGCGGTGCGGCGACGGCCCTGCGGAAGGTCATGGCCGCGCGCAAGGCGGCGCAGGACCTGCTCGACGTCGGGGCGTACCAGCGCGGGACGAACCCGTTGGTGGACGCTGCCGTCGACCACCAGGACGCGATCGACGGCTTCCTGCGGCAGGGCATGGACGAGCGCGCGACCGCGGCTGCGTCGTGGCGCTCCCTCGACGCCCTGGTCGGCACGCTCGGCGCCGGGGGTGGTGCCTGATGGCCCGCCGTTTCCCGCTCGCCGGGCTCCTCCGGCTCCGGCACGCCGAACAGGACCGTGCCGCCGCCGCCCTCGCGACCGCCAACGAGCGGGTGCGCGACGCCGCCGACACCCGGATCGCGGCACGTCGGAACCTCGCCGACACCGAGGGGTCGCAGCCGATCCAGGACGCCGCGACCCTCAGCGCGGTCGCCGCGGCCCGTGCCGCCACCCGCGGGATGCTCGAGGAGCTCGACGCCGTCGCCCGGACCCGCCGCGCCGACGCCGACCGGGCACAGGACGAGTACAACGCCGCCCGCCGGTCCGCCCTCGGGCTCGAGAAGCTCGAGGTCCAGCACGACGAGCAGCAGGCCGCCGAGGACCTCCGCACCGAACAGAACGCCCTCGACGAGATCGCGGCACGCAGCCGCGCGGAAGGTGGTGCCCGATGAGCGTGGACGCCGTGCTCTCCCGGATCTCCGAGATCCGGACCCAGATCGATGCCCTGCGCAGCGGGACGACCGCCACGGCGGCCACCTCGGCCGCGTCGGGCGCCGCCTCGTCGACCGCGTTCGCCGACGCCCTGGCGACCGCGACCGGGAGCGGGACCGGCACGACCGGTACCGGCACGACCTCGGCCGTGACGCCCGCGGCCGCCGCCACGTCCGTCGACGCCGGCGCCGGGACCCTCGCGACGGGCAGCGGCGCCACGGGTGCCGACGTCGTCGCGGACGCGAAGAAGTACCTCGGCGTGCCGTACGTCTTCGGCGGCACCACCACGAGCGGCATGGACTGCTCGGGGCTGGTGCAGACGGTGTTCAAGGATCTCGGGGTGACCATGCCCCGGGTCGTGCCGGACCAGGCGAAGATGGGCGTCGAGGTGGGGTCCCTCAAGGACGCGCAGCCCGGCGACCTCATCATCCCGAAGGGCGAGGGACACGTCGTCATCTACGTCGGCGACGGCAAGGTCCTGCACGCGCCGCGACCGGGCAAGGACGTCCGGATCGTCGACAACTGGTACAAGGACTCGGACATCGCCACGATCCGACGCATCGTGCCCGCGCAGGCGTCCGCCACGGCGGCGACGACCGCGGCCTCGGGTGCGACGGACCTGCAGACGGCGGCGCTGCTGTCCCTCATGAACGCGGGGAGCGCAGCATGAGCCTGACCATCACCACGTCCGCCGCCACCCCGGCACCGGCGCTGGCCGCGTCCTCGTCGGGTGCGCCGGCGTCCGCGGACTCGTTCGGCGCCGCGATGGCCGCCGCGGGGAACGCGGGAGCCACCGGGTCCTCCGCGTCCGCTGCCTCGGCTGCCGACGCCCGGGACCGACGCACGCCGACGGGGCCGTCCCTCGACCGCCGCACCCCGGCGCCCGGAGCGGACCGCGGTGCGCCGCCCGCGGCCTCGGCCTCTGCCTCGGTAGGACGGGACCGCCGCTCGGCGACGGAAGCGACGACGACGGACGGCACGACGGACCGTGCGACCCGTGCCGCCGCGGCTCGCTCCGCCGACGGTACCTCCGCCGTCGGCAGCTCCAGCGACGGCACCGCCGCCGGTCCCGCCGCGACGGGGACGGCGCCGACCGTCGACACCGCGTCGATCGTCGCTGCCCTGGTCCAGCCGGTCCCCGCCGCGCCGACCACCGCCGCCCCGTCGGAGGCGACAGCGCAGCCGCTCACGACCGCGCCCGCAGGAGCCGGCTCGTCCGTGGCGTCGCTCGACGCACCCGTGCCGGGCAGCGGGGCGACCCCGATGCCGGACCCCGCCGACCCGACGATGCACGCCGACGCCGCGAGCAGCGCACACCCGACCGCGGCGACCGCTGCCACGAGCCCTGCGGCCGGGTCGCTCGGCGGCACCGCAGCGACGGCCGCCGCCGGAGCCCCGGCCGGGTCGACAGCTGCCGCGGCGACGACCCCGGCCGCCCCGCTCGGTGCGCCCGGTCCGGCCCTCCCGGCGGGACCCTCGCTCCAGGCCGACCGGACGGCAGCAACGCCGGCGTCCGCCGCCCCGGGGACAACGGCCGCACCGACGGCCCCGGCAGCAGCGAGCACGCCGGTCGCCCAGAGCACCCAGGCCAGCCAGAGCGCCCAGAGCACCCGAGTCGCCACGACCGGCACCGGCGCCGACCCCGCCGACGCCGGGCAGCCCGTCGTCGCCACGGCAACGGCCACCGCCACCGTCCCGGCCGCCGGAGCACCGGGCAGCAGTGCCCAGACCGGCCACGAGGCGGACAGCGGCGCGCCCGACCAGGGCGATCCGCGCCTCCAGGCCGTCACCACGCCGCGCGGCGGCGAGAGCGCCGTCGCGGTCCCGACCACCGCGCCGACGGCGCCCGCCGCGCCGGCCACCCCGACGTCCGGCGCAGCCACCGCGAACGCCCCGGCCCCGCTCGCGCAGCAGCTGGCCCGACCGGTGTTCACGCTCGCACAGGCCGGCCCGGGGGAGCACGTCGTCACCGTCCAGGTGACGCCGGACACGCTCGGCCCGGTCACCGTCCGCGCGCACGTCACCGCGCACGGGATGCACGTCGAGCTCTTCGCCGCCTCCGACGCGGGGCGCGACGCGGTCCGGCAGGTCATGCCGGACCTCCGCCGCGACGCCGCCGGCTCCGGACTGTCGACCACGCTCGACCTGTCCTCGCAGAACCACCCGGACACCCGCTCCGGGCACGACGAACGGCCCGCCCAGACGGGTCCACGCGTCGACACCGGCCAGGAGGCGCGGCGCACCCCGCGCGCACCCGGCACCGCCCACACGCCCACCGTCCGCACCGTCGGACTCGACGTCCTCGCCTGAGCGTCGACCGCCAGCACAGGCAGAACCGAAGGGAACGACCATGCCGATCGACGGCATCACCGGCACCGTGGACCAGGCCGCCCAGGCCGCGGCCCTCGCCGCGAACCAGACCAGCTCGCGGTCGCAGACGATGGACTCCGAGGTGTTCATGAAGCTCCTCGTCACGCAGCTGCAGAACCAGGACCCGTCCTCGCCGATGGACACGAACCAGATGATCAGCCAGCAGACGCAGCTCGCGATGATGGAGCAGATCACCAACCAGACCACGACGGCGAACGAGAACTTCTCGCTGCAGATGCGGATCGCCGCCGCCAACCTCGTCGGGAAGCAGGTCAGCTACACCGACGCCACGTCCGGCACGTCGATCACGGGGACGGCGACCGCGGTGTCGTACGCCCAGAGCGTGCCGACCGTGACGGTGAACGGGAAGGAGGTCAACCTCGACGTGATCTCCGGCATCAAGACGACCTCCTGACCCCCTCCTCTTCTTCTTCTTCTTCGGTACCTCCACGAAAGGACGCACCATGCTCCGCTCGCTCTACTCCGGGATCTCCGGCCTCCGTTCGCACCAGCAGATGCTGGACGTCACGGGAAACAACATCGCCAACGTCAACACGGTCGGCTTCAAGTCGTCGTCGACGGTCTTCCAGGACACCCTGTCGCAGATGACCCAGGGTGCCGGCGGACCGCAGACCGGCATCGGCGGCACGAACCCCGCCCAGATCGGCCTCGGTGTGCAGGTCGCCGGCGTCTCCACGAACTTCGCGCAGGGCTCCGCCCAGGCCACCGGCAAGGCCACCGACCTGATGATCTCGGGCGACGGCTTCTTCGTCACGCGCCTCGGCAACGACACCGTGTACAGCCGCGCCGGTGCGTTCGACTTCGACGCCGACGGCCGCCTCGTCAGCGCCGACGGGAAGATCGTGCAGGGCTACCCGGCCACGAACGGCGTCGTGAACGAGAACGGCGCCCTGTCGGACATCGTCCTGCCGCTCGACGCCGCCGCGCCCGCCGTCCGCACCTCCACCGCTGGTGTGACCGGCAACCTGCCGTCCGAGACCGCCGTGGGCGCGGTCATCACCCGCGACGCCACCGTCTACGACGCGTCCGGTGCAAAGCACACCATGTCGATCGCCTACGAGCGGACCGCCGCCGGCTGGGACGTCACCGCGACCGACGGCCAGGGCACCCAGGCGACGACGTCGCTCACGTTCGGGACCGACGGCAAGCTCACGGCCGGTGGCACGCTCGCCGTCGGGGGCATCGCCGTCGACATGCGGCAGCTCACGGGCTTCGCCTCGCTCAACACCGCGTCGATCTCGTCGCAGAACGGCCACGAGGCCGGGTCGCTCCAGGGCTACTCGATCTCGAAGGACGGCACGGTCGTCGGGACGTTCTCGAACGGTGCGTCGCTCGCCATCGGCCGGATCGCCCTCGCGACGTTCGCGAACCCGGCCGGCCTCGAGAAGACCGGGGCGTCGGGCTACCGCGCCACGGCCAACTCCGGCAACGCCACGGTCGGCGCTCCGGGGTCGCCCGGTGTCGGGCAGCTCGCGTCGGGCACGCTCGAGATGTCGAACGTCGACCTGTCGCAGGAGTTCACGAACCTCATCGTGGCGCAGCGCGGGTTCCAGGCGAACGCGCGCATCATCACGACCTCGGACGAGGTGCTGCAGGAGCTGACGAACCTGAAGCGGTAGCGCGGGGCGCCGCGGCCGCGCGCGGAGCCGCCCCGCGGTGCGGGGTGCTTGCGCACAACGGAAGGCACCGCGAACCACGGGGACCCGCGGTTCGCGGTGCCTTCCGTCGTGCGCCGGTCAGGCACGTCGGACGCCCGGGCCGCTCGCATGTGCGGGCCGTACGGTGGGACCACGCGGTCCCCGACCGCTGGAGCAGCGCACGACCGGCCACTTCTGATCACCGAATCTGGAGTGACCCCTTGGGTGTCGACCGCGAACGACGACTGCTCGACACGATCATCGAACTGGTCGGCGGTGCCACCGGTCAACGCGACCTCGCGGGCCGCTTGCAGCTCCTCGTGGACGAGTCGGCGGCCCTGTTCGACGTCCAGGCCGCCGGGCTGATGCTGTTCGGGTCGGACGACCGGTTGCACATCGCCGCCTCGGTGGGTCACCACAGCGGACTGCTCGAACTCCTGCAGCTCGAGGTCGGCGACGGACCCTGCCTCGAAGCCGCTCGGACGGGGACCGTGGTCTCGATCCCAGACGTCCTGGCCGCCGAGTCTCGATGGCCGCACTTCTCCCGGGCCGCTGCGGACGCCGGGTACCGCGCCGTCCACTCGATCCCGCTGCGGCTCCGGGCGACGATCATCGGGTCGCTCAACCTGTTCGGCGAGTCCACGGGCGCGTTCAACGAGGACGACGTCGTCGCCGCGCGGGCACTGGCGGACATCGCCGCGATCTCGGTCGTGCAGCAGCGGACCATCGACGACGCCTTGACGACGCAGGCGCAGCTGCAGGCGGCCCTCGAGAGCCGGACGGTCATCGAACAGGCGAAGGGGTGGCTCGCCAACCGGAACGGCGTGGACCCCGCGACCGCGTTCTCGCTGCTGCGCGACCACGCGCGGCGGAACCGGCTCCCGGTCACCGAGGTCGCGCTGGCCGTGCTCGCCGGACGGACCGTCCTCGGCCAGCCGCCGGAGTCGCCGGAGCCGCCGGAGCCGCCGGACCCGCCGGACCAGACGGACCCCCGCACCCGTCGGCGCGGGTAGCGTCCGCGGCGCCCGACGTCACCGGACCATGTCGTCGATCGTCCGCATCGCCGTCGCGAAGATCGTCAGCACCGGGTTCACCCCGCCGTTCGTGACGTGCACCGATCCGTCGGCGACGCGCAGGTTGTCGTGTCCCCACACCCGGCCGAACGGATCGACGACCGACGTGCGCGGGTCGTCGCCCATGCGGAGGGTCCCGGCCTGGTGCTGCCCACCGCTCGTCCCGGTCAGCTCCCCGTGCATCTGGGCGACCCGCGTCGCACCCGCGGCCCGGAGCCAGTCCCCGCTCCGCGCACTGGTGTGGTCTCGGGCACGGGTGTCCTCCGGGTGCGGGCCACCGCTGAACCGGGCGACGGGGACGCCCCACCGGTCGGTGACGGCGGGGTCGACGTGGACGCGGGAGTCGGCGGACGTGACCTCCTGGATCGGCCCCATCAGCCGCATGCTCCGGCGGGCGAGGTCGCGCATCCCGTGCTTGCTGTCGATGCCAGCACGGGGGAGGAGCCCGAACCCGGTGAGGTACGCGTAGGTGTTCGACGGCGTCGCGACGAACTCGTCCGCGATGATCCCGCCGCCGATCTGCCCGGGGACGCCGTGCCGGAAGTCGGTCGTGGCGATGGACGGCCCGGGCCCGAGGGCGTCCTCGACGACGTCGTCGAAGATGCCCATCGCGCCGCCGTACCGGTGCCCCTGCAGGTGCCGTCCGACCTGGTCCTGGCCGTTGCCGAGCCCGTTCGGCTCCTGCTCGCTGCGGCTGTTGAGGAGGAGCCGGGCGGACTCCACCGCCCCGGCCGCGACGACGACCTCCTCCGCGTCGACGTCCGAACGCCAGTCCACGCCGTCGACCGTCCCGACGAGCGTCACCCCGACGACGCGGCCGGACCGGTCCGTCCGGATCCGCGCGGCCCGGGTCTCGAGGAGGACGGACGCGTTGCCGGTGGCGAAGGCCCGGGGGAGCATCGTGTTCTGGCTGCCGTTCTTCGCGTCGACGGGGCAGGCGAACCCGACGCACATCCCGCACTGCTCGCACGCTCCCCGCCCGAGGAAGGGGACCGAGTTGACGAGCAGCGGGACGTGCACCGTCGACCAGCCGAGCTCGGTCGCGGCCCGCGCCAACCGCTCCCTCGCGGGTCCCGCCGCCACCGCCGGCATCGGGAGCGCCCGTGTGCGGGGACCGGGCCACGGACCGTCGCCGTCGCCGCTCACGCCGAGCTCCCACTCCACCCGCTCGTACCAGGGCTCGAGGTCCGCGTAGCCGATCGGCCAGTCCGCCAGGGCGCTGCCGTCCGGCACGCCGTGGTCGGTGGCCATGGTGAAGTCCCTCGGGGCGAACCGCCACGCCTGCGCTCCGTAGACCCTCGTGCCACCGCCCGCCGTGAAGGCGTTGTTGTGCCAGTCCCAGTCGGACGGCCGCGCGACCCGGTCTCCCTCCTGCGAGGCGATCACGCGCGGGTTGCCGAGGTCGACGGGACCCGATCGCGGTGCGAGCCCCCACGTCGACCGGGGATTGCGGATGTGGTCCTCCGCGAGGTCGGCGGTGCCCGGCCAGGACCCGGCCTCGACGACGAGGACCCGGCGCCCGGACTCGGCGAGCCCGCACGCCGCGACACCCCCGCCGGCGCCCGAACCGATGACGATCGCGTCGTACCGCTCGGCCAACTCCGACGGGCGCACCACCACCGGCTGCGCCGTGGGTACCGGTACCGGGACGCTCCACCCCGCCGGCGGCCCGGGCTGCCAGCCGACCATGTCCCACGAGCGTTCGCCGACGTTGCCGCCGTTGCCCGCGTCGGCGTAGTAGCCGGCGGCGACGATCCCTGCGAACCACGCCCAGTCGGGGTCGTCGTCCTGGTCGTGGCCGTCCACGACCGCACGGAGCCGGTCGAGCCAGTCCGGACGCTCGTCGAGGACCGACGCCAGGAACTCGAGCGCGCCGGCCTCGGACGCCGACGGGTACTCGTCGGCGGGCACGACCCGGTCGACGAGGGACTGCAGTCGGACGCCGTTGCGGCGGAGGAACTGCGTCGATGTGGAGTCGCCGCGATCGGTCGTCCGTGGTGCGTCACTGCCCATGCCGCAACGCTAGACCGACAGGGTCACCCTGTCAGGACATCCCTCCCGACCGCCATCGGTCGTACCGTCGGACGCAGCGGGCACACGACCACCCGCCGAGAGAGGACGAACCCATGCCGCAGGAGATCCTGCCGAAGCAGCCCACCGCCAAGAACCCGCCGGAGCAGTTCGCCGGCGACGTGTGGGTCGACCCGATCGTCACCCCGCAGGACGGCGACCAGCGCGCGACACTCGCGCTCGTGAAGTTCGCCCCCGGTGCCCGCACCGCCTGGCACTCCCACGCCCGCGGCCAGTTCCTCCGCGTCACCCAGGGCGTGGCGCGCTTCGGGACCCGCGACGGGAAGGTCGTGACCGCGCGTCCCGGTGACACGGTCTACGTCTCACCGGGCGAAGAGCACTTCCACGCCTCCGCCGAGGGCACCTTCATGGAGCACCTCGCGATGCTCGAGAGCGCCGACGACCCGTCGACCACGACCACGTGGCTCGAGCACGTCTCCGACGACGACCTCGCGGGCCGGTGACCCGATGACGAACTGGGACGAGGACACCATCGCCGCGATCGCCGCGAGCGACGACCTCCACGTCAGCCCGTTCCGGGGGGACGGCACGACGTACGGCACGCCGACGTGGATCTGGTCCGTGGTCGTCGACGGCGAGCTGTACGCCCGCGCCTACAACGGGCGACGCTCCCGGTGGTACCGCGCCGCTGTCGAGCAGGGTGCCGGCAGGATCCGCGCCGCCGGGGCCGAGCACGAGGTCGCCTTCGAGGCCGTCGGCCCCGACCTGAACAGCCGTATCGACGCCGCCTACGAGGCGAAGTACGCCGGCAGCCCGTACCTGCCCCCGATGCTGCAGGACGGACCGACCTCGGCGACCGTCCGGATCAGTCCCCGTCCATGAGCACGAACCGCGACGACGTCAGGGACTTCCTCGTCAGCCGGCGCGCCCGCGTCCGCCCCGAGCAGGTCGGCCTGCCCGCAGGAGCGAACCGGCGGGTCGCGGGCCTGCGCCGCGGCGAGGTGGCGATGCTCGCCGACGTGAGCGTCGAGTACTACTCCCGGCTCGAGCGCGGCAGTCTCTCCGGGGTGTCCGAGGGCGTCCTGCACGCGATCGCCGGTGCGCTGCTCCTCGACGACGCCGAACGCGACCACCTGTTCGACCTCGCCCGAGCCGCGAACGCCTCGCCGGTGCGGGCCGCCCGCCGCCGGTCCACGACCCCGAAGACGCTGCGGCCCGGCCTGCAGTACGCGCTCGACGCCTTCACCGGGGGCCCGGCGTTCATCCGCAACGACCGCCTCGACGTGCTCGGCGCGAACGCGCTCGGACGGGCCCTCTACGCCGACCTCTTCCGGAAGGCCGAGCGCCCGAACCTCGCCCGCGCAGCGTTCCTCGACCGCGAGTGGTCGGACGCGTTCTACCCGGACTGGGACCTCGCCGCCGACCAGAGCGTGGCGATCCTCCGGGCAGCCGCGGGGCACGACCCGCACGACCGGGAGCTGCAGGACCTCGTCGGCGAGCTCTCCACGCGCAGCCCCGAGTTCCGGACGAGGTGGGGCGCGCACGACGTCCGCCGGCACGGCACCGGCGAGAAGCACTTCGTGCACCCGGTCGTCGGCGCGCTCGACCTGCTGTTCGAGGGCTCCCGCCTGATGAGCGACCCGGCGCTGAGCTTCCTGCTCTACACGGCCGAACCGGGCTCGCCGACGGCGGATGCGCTCCGCCTGCTCGGATCCCTCGACGCCACCGAGCGCCGGGACGCGGCGCACGCCGCCGAGCCCGCTGCGGCGGACGGACGCGCGTGACGACGGCTCGCTGACACCGGGTCGCGACGCGACCACCCAGCGGACGGGAGGCGCGGTGCCAGCCGGCACCGCGCCTCCCGTCCGTCACTGGTCGCGTCCCGCCCGACCGGACCGACCGTCACGTGGTGCGGATGCGGGTGGCCGCGACCGCGGCGACGAGGATGACGGCTCCCGCGACGACGAAGCTGACCTGGGTGCCGGTCACGAAGTGCGCCCGGTCGGCGAGGAGGGCGCCGAACACGGCGATGGCCACCGCGCCGCCGACCTGGCGGAAGGTGTTGAACACCGCGCTCGCGGTCCCGGAGCGTTCCGCGGGGACGCTGGCGAGGACGACGGACGTCGCTGGCGGCATCGCGACCGATCCACCCGCGCCGGTCAGGACCGCGCAGACGGCGACGGCGACCCACGTGTCGAACGGTGCGAACACGATCACCACCACGAGACCCAGGACCATCGTGGTGAGTCCGGCGACGACCGGGACGCGGGCGCCGAAGCGGTTGGCGAGGGTGCCGCTGACGACGTTGCCGACGATGCTGCACGCCGCGGACGGCAGGAACACGAGTCCGGCGAGCAGCGGCGACAGCCCGAGGTGCTGCTGCAGGTACAGGCTCAGCACGAAGACGCTGCCGAAGTTGCCGACCATGAACGCGAACCCGACTCCGAGCGCGATCCGCATGCCGCTCGACCGGAACAGGTCGAGCGGCATCATCGGGGAGCGACCCCGGGCCTGGACGACGAGGAACCCGACGAGCGATGCGGCGGCGACGACGAGTGCGGCGACCACATTCCCGGTGCCGAAGCCGTGCGCGCCACCCTCGATGAGGCCGAAGACGAGTCCGGCGAGGGTGAGCAGCGCCAGCACCTGGCCCACGGGGTCGAACCGGCTCGGGCGACGGGGCGAGGGTGCCACTCGCACCAGCATGCCGAGCATGACGACGCACACCGGCAGGTTGATCGCGAACACGAGCCGCCAGTCGACCGTGGTCAGCGCGCCGCCGAGGACCGGCCCGACCGCTCCGGCCACGGCGCCGCCGACCGCCCAGATGCCGAGGGCGTGGGCACGTTCGCGGGCGTCCGGGAACGCCTCGCGGACGAGCGCCATCGACGCCGGCAGCATGACCGCTGCCGCAGCGCCCTGGACGGCGCGCGCTCCGATCAGGGTGCCGAGCGTCGGGGCGATCGCGCAGGCGACGGAGGCGAGCAGGAACCCGGCGATGCCCCACCCGATGGCACGCTTCGCACCGATGCGGTCGGACAGGTTGCCAGCGAACAGCAGCAGGGACGCGAAGAGCAGCGTGTACGAGTCGATGACCCACTGCAGGCCCGAGGTGCTGCCGCCGAGCTCCCGGCCGATCGTCGTCAGCGCGACGTTCACGATCAGGATGTCGAGCGTGATGAGGAAGAACCCGAGGGAGGCCAGGAGGAGCGCGACACGGGGCGCCGAGGTGGTCACGGTTCGATGGTCGCGTGCCGGGCGGTCGGGTGGGATGCCCTGAGCGGGTACCCCGGGTGGCGGTGACGCACCAGTGCATTAGTATCTGCGTGTGCACGTAGACAAGCAACCATGCGGACTCGATCCGGAGTCGGAGTACGTCGAGCTCGCGGTCGAGGTGTTCGCGATGCTCGCGGACGCGACCCGGGTGAAGATCATCCTCGCGCTGCGGAGCGCCGAGGAGATGTCCGTGAACCACCTGGCGGACGTCGTGGACAAGACTCCGGCAGCCGTCTCGCAACACCTCGCGAAGCTGCGGCTCGCCCGGATGGTCTCGACGCGGCGCGAGGGCACGACGGTGTTCTACCGGCTCACGGACGAGCACGCGTCCGAGCTCGTCATCGATGCGGTCAAGCAGGCGGAACACGTGGTCGGCGCGCCACCGCACCACCGCGGGGAGCCGGGACGGGCATGAGCGGCCACGACCACACGCACCCGCACGACCACGGGCACGACCACGGGCACGACCACTCGCATCCGCACGGTGGGGTGCGGAGCTTCCTCCAGCATCTCTTCGTCCCGCACACGCACGACAGCGCCGACTCGATCGACGACGCGATGGAAGCCAGTGCCGCCGGCGTCCGCGCGCTCAAGATCAGCCTGTTCGTCCTGCTCGCCACGACGGTCCTGCAGGCCGTGATCGTCGCGTTCACCGGCTCGATCGCCCTGCTCGCGGACACCATCCACAACTTCGCGGACGCGCTGACCGCCGTGCCGCTGTGGATCGCGTTCGTCCTCGGCCGCCGCCTCGCGACCCGCCGGATGACCTACGGGTACGGTCGCGCCGAGGACCTCGCCGGCATGTTCATCGTCTTCGTCGTCGCGCTCTCCGCCGTCGTCGCGGGGTGGCAGGCGATCGACCGGTTCGTCCACCCGCAGCCGGTGGAGGCGCCCTGGCTGCTCGTCGCCGCCGGGCTCATCGGGTTCGCCGGCAACGAGATCGTGGCGATCTACCGCATCCGCGTCGGTCAGCGCATCGGTTCGGCGGCGCTCGTGGCCGACGGCGTGCACGCCCGGCTCGACGGCTTCACGTCGCTGTCGGTGGTCCTCGGTGCTATCGGCGTGATGCTCGGATTCCCGCTCGCCGATCCGATCATCGGTCTGCTCATCTCGATCTCGATCCTGCTGCTGCTCTGGGGAACGGTGCGGTCGATCGGGGCGCGACTCATGGACGCGGTCGATCCCGCGCTGGTCGGCCGGGCGGAACACGCGCTCGAGCACGCCGACGGGGTGCTCGCCGTCCGTGACGTCCGGCTCCGCTGGACCGGGCACCGGCTCACGGGATCCGCGACGGTCGAGGTCGCGGCCACCGACCTGCACGCCGCCACGCACCTCGCGGAGCACGCCGAGGAGCACCTCCGCGACGCGATGCGCAACGTCGACCGGTTCACGGTGACCCCCGCGGCGGCCACCGGCACCGGCGACCACACGTACTGACCGGCGCACGGTCGGACGGGAGGCGCGGTGCGGGCCCGCACCGCGCCTCCCGTCCGACGCGGGGTGGCGCCTACCCCTTCCAGACGGACTCGGCTCCGGCGTGGCCGATGACGACGACCTCGACGATCGAGACGACGGCGACCACCACGAGCAGTACCGGCCCGATGATCCCGACGGCCTGCACCGCGCCGCGGTTCGTCACCCGGGCGGTCCCGAACCGGTGCCACGCCCACCAGAGCGCCAGGAGCGCGAACACCGCGATCGACCACGGCAGCATCCCGTCGGCGAGCTCGGTGTGCCGTTCGAGCAAGGCGGTCTCCCGCTCGTGGTGCTCCAGCCACTCGCCGGAGGACGTCGCGAGCGGCACGGACACCAGTGCGACGAGCCCGATGATCGGCGCACCGACCGCGAGCCACCGCCGTGCTCTCGGCCACACGGCGACGGCGATCGCGGTGAGGGCCGCGACCGGGACCGCGACAGAGGTGAGGTGGACGAAGAGGGGGTGGAGCGGTATCCCGCCGAACTGCCAGTCCATGTCGGCCTTCCACATCGTGCGCCGATCGACGCCGGCGCTGTGGCTCCAGCCAAGCGGTTCCGGGCGCCGGCATCGTTCGAAACCTCACACGAACGGAAGCGCCCGGACCTGGTTCGCTGGGGGCATGACCAGCACGGCGACGTTCGTCTTCGAATCGCTCCTCGGGACGAGCGGGGTGGTGTGACGTGGCGAACATCCTGGTGGTCGAAGACGATCCGGAGATGGGTGCGCTCGTCGAACGCGGGCTCGTCGGCGAGGGCCATGCGGTGACCGTGGTCTCGGACGGCGTCGCTGCCCTGGTCGAGGCGCGGGCGCAGTCGTTCGACGCGGCCGCGATCGACGTCATGCTCCCGGAGATGTCCGGGTTCGAGGTCTGCCGTCGGCTGCGCGAGATGGGCGAGGACTTCCCGGTCGTGCTCGTCACGGCGCGCGACGCGGTGGACGACCGGGTCTTCGGGCTCGACTCCGGCGCCGACGACTACCTCACGAAGCCGTTCGCGATCGCCGAGCTCAACGCCCGCATCCGAGCCCACCTGCGCCGTCGGGCGGCGGGGACCGCGACGGTCGTCGAGGCCGGCTCGGTCCGACTCGACACCGTCGCCGTCCGCGCCGCCGTGCGCGGGCGTGACCTGCCGCTGAGCGTCAAGGAGTTCTCGCTGCTGCGCTTCCTCATCCAGGGATCGCCGGCAGCGCGGACCCGCGCCGAGGTCCTCGAGGAGGTCTGGGGGAGCGCCGAGCACTTCGACCCGACGATCGTCGACCAGTACGTGAGCTACGTCCGCAAGAAGCTGCAGGCGGCGGATGCCGACGTCGCGATCCGCACCGTGCGCGGCGTCGGCTACGCGCTCGAGGTCGTGCCGACGGCATGAGGGTCCTCCGCCGCCTCTCGATCAGCGCGCGCATCACGCTCGGCAGCCTCGTCGTGGGCGCCGTGGTCCTCTCCGGGATCGCGGTCGTGCTGCACGTGCAGATCGAACGGGCGACGATCGCGACCGACGAGTCCCTCGCCGCCGGGGACGCCGCGCCGTTCGTCTCCGACCTCCGTCACAACCCGGACGAGGCGCCGGACCGCCCCGCCGAGGATGTCCTGGTCGGGATCCGGACCGCTTCCGGTACGTGGCTCGTGGACTCGCTGCCGCGCGACGTCCGGGCATCACTGCCGGCCGGTGTCCCCGAGGACAAGGTCACGCTCCGTCTCCACACCGGGCACCGGCTCGTCACCGTCGTCGGGGTGCCCGTCACCAACGACGACGGCTCCGCGGTCGTGTGGGCGGCCCACGACGGCCGTGCCGGGCAGGAGACACTCGAGCGCGTGGACCGCTCGCTCGTCGTCGGGACGGTTCTGGCGCTCGTCGCGTTCGCGGCGACGGCCTGGCTGCTCTCGACGCTGGCACTCCGACCCGTGGGGCGGATGCGGCGAACCGCCGAGGACCTGAGCGCCGGGACCGCGGGCGGCCACCTGCCGGTCGGGAGCTCGGACGACGAGCTCGCCGCCCTCGCCCGGACGCTCAACGCCTTCATCGACCGGCAGCGCGAGAACGCCGAGCGAGAGCGGCGGATGGTGTCCGACGCCAGTCACGAACTCCGGACACCGCTCGCCGCCCTGACCGCTCGGCTCGAGCTCGCACACCGCTCGTCGGGCGATGCGGAGGCGCTCGAACGGGAGCTGCGCGCTGCCGAGGGCGACGCCGCACGGCTCGTGGCGCTCGCGAACACGATGCTCGAGCTCAGCCGGCTCGACGAGTCCGGTCCCGCACCGTCGACCCCGGCGGCCGCGCTCGTGACGGAGCTGATGGGCTCGATCGACCGCGCGCGAGCCCTCGGCGGTGCCGTCGACCGGGACATCGACTTCACCGCGGCCCTCGACGCCCCCGACGAGCGGTACGCCCTCGAGCCCGCCGCGTTCGCCCGGATCGTCGACAACCTCGTCGCGAACGCGATCGCCGCCGGGGACGACGGCGGCGTGATCCGGGTGACGCTCGCCCAGGACGCCTCGCACGCGCTCGAACTCACCGTCGCCGACGACGGTCACGGTGTCCCCGAGGACTTCCTGCCCCAGGCCTTCGAGCGGTTCGCCCGGGCGGACAGTGCGCGGCGTGCGGTGCTCGGCGGCAGCGGACTCGGTCTGGCGCTCGTCCGTGGGATCGCTGAGCGCGCCGGCGGGTCGGCGTCGCTCCGGAACGGCGAGCACCCCGATCACCGCGGCGCGGTCGCGACCGTCCGGCTGCCCGCGGCCTGACGCCGATCCGACGCCGCCGTCGATCACTCGAAGTCTCGAACGAAGCGCACGTCCCGTTCCGAGTTCCTCCATAGGCCCGATGCCGATGCTGTGAGTCACCCGATCACACGCTGGAGAGGAACGAGCCGATGATCGACACCGCTCGCCCCACCCGCCCGACGCCGAGACACTCCGGCGACGGCGCCGTCCGTGGCACGCTGCCACCGGCCGAACCCCTCGAGGTCGCGGCCCGTCGTCGCCGCCGAGCCGGACGCCGCCGCAACGCCGTCACCGACCTGCTCGGGATCCTCGCCTGGGTCTCGGCAGCGGTGGCCGTCATGCTCTGGCTCGTGTCGCCCGGATCGCACACGGTCGTCGGCATCGGCGGCTGGCTCACCGACGCCGGGATCGTCGCGGGCCTCGTCGCGACCGACCTCGTGCTCGTCATGCTCGTGCTCGCCGCGCGCGTGCCGCTCATCGACCGGACCTTCGGCCAGGACAACGCCATCGCGGTGCACCGGTCGCTCGGGAAGCCCGTGCTGTACCTGCTGCTCGCGCACGGAGCGCTCCTGACCCTGGGGTACGGCGCCTCGGCGGGCACCGGGCCGATCGCCGAGACGATCGCGCTCTTCTCCACGCCGGACATGCCGCTGGCCTACCTCGGACTCGGACTCTTCGTCGCCGTGGTGGTGTCCTCGCTCGTCGCGGTCCGCCGTCGCCTGCCGTACGAGGCCTGGCACGTCATCCACCTCCTGAGCTACGCCGCGGTGCTCGTCGCGCTGCCGCACATGCTCAGCGTCGGCAGCGTCCTCGCGCAGGGCACGTGGCAGCGGGTCTACTGGATCGCGCTCTACGTCCTCGCCCTCGGCCTGATCGCCCTGTACCGGTTCGCGCTGCCCCTCGTCGTGACCTTCCGCCACCGCATCCGTGTCGTCGGCGTCGAGCCCGTCGCACCGGGTGTCGTGTCGATCCACCTCGCCGGACGGGACCTCGACCGCCTCGGGACCGAGGGTGGACAGTACGGGGTGTGGCGCTTCTGGACCGCCCGCACCTGGTGGCACGCCCACCCGGTGTCGTTCTCCGCCGTCCCCGGCCGCGATCGTGCCCGGATCACGGTGCGCGACCTCGGCGCCGGCTCCGCGCGACTCGGCCGGATCACCCCGGGTGCGTTCGTCTCCCTCGAGGGCCCCTACGGCCTGTTCACCAGCCGGGCTCGGACCGCTCCGTACCTCGCGCTCGTCGCCTCCGGGATCGGCATCACCCCCGTGCGGGCGCTGCTGGAGGACACCGACCTCCGTTCGGGTGAGGCCACCGTGCTGCTCCGCGGGACCGACGCCGACCAGCAGTACCTGTGGCACGAGACCGCCGATCTCGCCGAGGTGACGGGCAGCCCGCTCTACACGATGGTGGGCCACCGATCCCGCTCCCGCGAGAGCTGGATGACCGAGGAGGACGTCCGGCGCGGAGTCTCCCTCCGGTCCGTGTTCCCGAACCTGCTCCAGTCCGACCTGTACGTCTGCGGGCCGCGTGCCTGGTCCGACCTGGTCGTCCGCGAAGCACGGCTCGCGGGCGTTCCCGAGCACCAGATCCACCAGGAACGGTTCGAGTCATGAGAGCACGCGTCATCGCCGGCGGGGTCGTCTCGTCCATCGCGGTCCTGGTCGTCGGGTGGCAGCTCGGCGGCCAGCCCGCGGTCACCGCCCCGGCACAGCAGAGCACGACGTCGGGTTCGGGCACCACCGGCACCAGCACCGGGACGAGCGGCGGCACCACCGGCACCGGGACGACCGGCGGCACGACCGGCAGCACCGGCACCGGCACCACCGGCGGGTCCTCCGCCACCGGCACCTTCACCGGCGACACGACGCAGACCCGGTACGGCCCGGTGCAGGTCCAGATCACCGTCGCGAAGGGGACGATCACCGACGTCACCGCGCTGCAGCTCACGAACAGCGACGGGCGGTCGGTGCAGATCAGTCAGCAGGCGGCCCCGATCCTCCGCCAGGAGGCGCTGCAGGCGCAGTCCGCGCAGATCCAGTCCGTCAGCGGCGCGACCTTCACCAGCGAGGGCTACACGACGTCCCTCCAGTCCGCGATCGACAAGGCCGGACTGTGAGCGGCGTCACCACCTTCGAGACGATGGGCACCGTCGTGAGCCTCCGGGGTGCGACCCCGGATGCCGCATCCGAAGTGCGCGCCGTCTTCGCCGGCTACGACCACCGCTACAGCCTGTACGACCCGTCGTCGGTCCTCAGCCGCGTCGCGGACGGTCTGGTCCAGCTCGCGGACACCCCGTCCGAGGTGCGTGACGTGTACGCGCTCGCGCTCGACTGGCGGGAGCGCACCGGGGGAGCGTTCACCCCGCACCGCCCGGACGGCGTGATCGACCTCTCCGGCGTCGTCAAGGCACTCGCGATCCGCGACGCCGGAGCCGTCCTCGACGCCGCGAGTGACGGTGATGGCGACGGCGACTGGATGGTCAGCGCCGGCGGCGACGTGCTGGTCCGCGGCCACCACCGGTCCGACGACCCGTGGAGCGTCGGCGTCGTCGACCCGACGCACCGGGACACCGTCGTCGGTGTCGTCCGGCTCGAGGCACCCCGTCGTGCGGTCGCGACCTCCGGCACCGCCGAGCGCGGCGAGCACATCTGGCGCCGCGCGGCCCCGACGTTCGTCCAGGCGACGGTCATCGCCGACGACATCGTCACGGCGGACGTCCTCGCGACCGCGGTCGTCGCCGGCGACGCGGAGGACCTCCGGAGGCTCACGAGCGACGCCGGCGTCGACGTGCTCGCGTTCGGCGCCGACGGCACCGTCTGGGCCACGCCGGGCGCCAGGTCGGCCGTCCGCACCGAGGACGGTGCGACGTCCGCCGTGACCTGACGCGTCGAGGAGGCGGCTGCGGTCGATCGTCGCCACGCGTGCGCGGAACGACAGGACGGCCGCCTCGTCCGTGACCCAGTGCGGACGGGAGGCGCGGTGCGGGCCCGCACCGCGCCTCCCGTCCGTCCGTGGTGCGTCGAGGGCCGCACGGCCTCCGTCAGCCGGGTGTCGCGACGTGCTCGCCCGCATCGGGACCGGCCGACTCGTCGACCGGTCCGCCGATGCCCTCGACGAGCCGGATCGTCACCTCGACCAGGTCGGCTGGGGCGCCCGTCCGCTCGTCGACCAGGTCGCGGATGCGCTCGCCCACCTCGCGGACCGTCTCCGGAGCCGGACGTGCGTCGTCGACGGCGATCCCCGCCCCGATCCGGAGCGCCGAGCCGTCGCGGTGCACGTCGACGAGCACGTCGGGCTCCTGCAGCGCGAAGGTCGACGCGACGGCCTCCGCGGCCGCGTGCACGATCGGCCTCGTCGGGTACACGCCCGTGACGCCGGGGACGCTCCGGATCCGGTCGGTGAGGGCTCGGGACAGCGCTTCGTCGCTCACGTCGGGCTCCTACGGCAGGTAGACGTCGTCGAACACCACGTCGACGGACGCAACGGTCAAGGTGGTGTGGCGTGCGAGCGCCGCGGCGATCCGCACCCGGAGGCGGTCGGCGGTCTCGTCCGCGGGCGCCCCGTAGACGAGTCCGGCGGTCACGCGCACGTGGACCGGGGCGCCGGGGTCGCCGAGCTCGCCGTCGAGTGTGCAGCTGCCCATCACGACCCCGCCCATCGTGTCGCCGGTCCGGCGGACCAGCCCACGGACGGCGGCCTCGGCCATGGACAGGCGGAGTCGGGGATCAGGGTGGGGGGACGGGCACGTCCCGACCGGGGCGGACCTCGGCGCGGATCGTCGCGAGCAACCGGTCGACCCAGTCGGTCTCGCGGTCCGGCTCGGCGTCGGCCCGGTACTGCAGGGCGCCGAGGGAGAGTTCGCGCAGCCGCTCCATGTTCGACAGGGCGAGACGGCAGGAGGCAGAGCCCTCGATGGCGGGGTCGCGTGGTGACCGGCCACGATCGAGGTACTCCGCGAGCTCCTCCATCGTGTGGCCGTCGAGGTCGTCCTCGGGCACGGGGACATCGTCGATGTCGCTCATCGCCATGCCTCCATCTCCACGGTCAGGAACCGACGGGCACGAGCGAGCAGCCCACGTACCGTCGACACCGGCAGCTCGAGTTCGTCGGCGATCTGCTGGTAGCTGTAGCCGGCCGTCTCACGCAGGAGCCAGCACCGCCGCTGGTCTGCGGGGAGGCGGTCGAGCGCGGTCCACATCGCGTCGAGCTGCATCCGCGTCTCGACGATACGCTCCGGCTGCCGAGCGACGTCGGCCGGGTGCTGCACGGTGTCGACGTCGTCGTGGTGTCGTCGTCGGCGGAGCCGGTCGAGCGCCTTCCGGGTGACGATCTGCATCACCCACGGACGGAACCGGGCCGGGTCGTTGAGGTCGGACAGCCGACGCCAGCCGGTCAGGAAGGAGTCCTGCACGACGTCGTCCGACTCGACGTTCGAGCCGAGCATCTGCTCGGCGTAGAGGCGCATCACCGGGCCATGGCGGCGGGCGAGGACCTCGAACGCGCGCACGTCGCCCTCGACGGCACGGACCACGAGCGTGGCGTCCTCCGCGCGCAGGAGGGGATCGTCGTGGTCCATCCCCGCCTTCCGGTCGTCGTCCACGGTCGTCGTCCGGTCGTGGTCCGTCCACCCTGCACCGGCCGGCGGCGAAACGCCCGGGCGGACCGGAGGCCGGCCGTTTCGTGACGGAACGGGGTGTCGCGTCGTCTTCTCCGCGGAATGATCGACGACAGCAACGCCACGTACCCCGCCGAACCGGTCCCGAGCGGCGCCGGGTCCGACCGGCTTCCCCGCGTCCCGTGCCTCAGCGTCTTCGACCGGTGGCGCTGCGGACTCGCCGACGGGCACGCGGGACACCACGAGTCGGTCGTCGGGGGTTCGGTCACGCGGTGGAACGAGGGCATCACCGGGCGCCGACTGCAGGACCTGTAGCCGGTACTCCCGTCGCCGGCGCTCCGCACGCCCGGGCCCGTGCGGACCCCGGATCGCGCGGGAACGGGACAGCCCGCGCGACGCTGCGGCCGCTTTGCGCGCCAGGTGCCGCCGCGGTCGTCGGCGGGGGACAAGAACCCCGTCGTCCGACCCCGTTCCTGGGACATCGCTGAACAGCACGAGCCGGGTGTGACTTCCGTCTGGTGGGCCCCGTCTCATCCGTGAACAGCAACCGCTGGGAACGCCCGGCGGGTCAACGGAAGGAACGAACATGGCTGACACCACGACCACCACCCCGGCCACCACCGCCACCTCGGTGAGCCGCGCCTCGACCGCTGCGTCGACCGGCGGCGTCACGGGCAAGACCGTCATCGATGACACCGTCGTGTCGAAGGTCGCCGGGATCGCTGCGCGTGAGGTGAACGGGGTGCACTCCCTCGGTAACGGTGCCGCGCGTGCGATCGGTGCGATCCGTGACGCGATCGGGCAGCGTGACTTCGGTCAGGGCGTCAAGGTCGAGGTCGGTGAGAAGCAGGTCGCCGCGGACATCGTGATCGTCGCGGAGTACCCCGTCGCACTGCAGCAGGTCGCTGACGGTGTCCGCGCCGGTGTCGCTCGTGCGCTGGAGCAGATCGTGGGCATGGAGGTCGCCGAGGTGAACGTGACCGTGCAGGACGTGTTCATCCCGGGTGACGACGACGACAAGGACGACGAGAAGAAGGAAGCGCGAGTCGCATGAGCAACACACTGATCGGAGCCCTCATCGGGGCGATCCTCGCCGTCGTGGCGTTGCAGTTCGGGTTCTGGGGCTTCGTGCTCGTGGTCGTGTTCGGTGCTGTCGGGGCTCTCGTGGCCGCGCTGGTCACCGGCCGCATCGACCGGGGTGCCCTCGCCGACGTGCTGACCGGACGCCGGAGCTCCCGGTGAACGCCGGCCCGGACGTCCCGGGCCGTGTCGAGATCACCGCTCGCGCACTGACCTCGCTGGCGCGGGCCGTCGCAGCCGAACGGCTCGGCGCCCCCGCCAAGCGGGTGCGCGTCGGTCTCGGCGACACCTCCGGCGCGCTCGCGCTCGACATCACCGGCCCCATCGCCGCGGGCGACGACATCGTCACCCGCACCGCCCGGGTCGCGGACGAGGTCAAGGGCCGTGTCGGGGAACTCACCGGCCGCCGCGTCGGCAGTGCCCACATCGAACTCACCGGGATCGTGCGCGAGCACCGGTCCCGGATCGCCTAGGAGGCCATCATGAGCAACGGTTCCGTCGAACGACGCATCCGTCGCCGGAGCGTGCACCGCTCCCGCTCGACCGCCGTGGCGGTGTCGCTCGTGGTGCTCGCCCTTGTCGCTGCGTGGATCGGCACCGAAGCGGTCCTCGCCGCCATCGGCCGGCCCCCGCTGCTCGCGGACCCGCAGACCGTCGTCGACGCCGCGCTCCGCCCGGACGCCGCGTTCGTCACGATCGCCGAGGTCATCGCCGTGGTCCTCGTGGTCCTCGGTGTGGTCCTGATCGTGTTGGCCCTGAAGCCCGGCCGGCAGCACCGCTCCGTCATCGACCACGACCGTGGTGCCGTCGTCATCGACACCCGCATCCTCGCCTCCACCGCCGCGAACGCCGCGGGGATGGCTGCCGGTGTCCCGGAGGGCAACGCCTCCGCGACCGCCCGCGGACGCTCCACCAAGGTCCGTGTGGTGCCCGTCAGCGGGATCCCCGTCGACGACGCGGTCATCCGTGACGCCGTCCGGGACCGCCTGTCGGGGTTGGACGAACGCTTCGGCCGACGCGTGAGCGTCACGGTCGAGGAGAAGGGAACCCTCGCATGACGAAGAGCAACCGGACCCTGAACCGGATCATCCTGTTCGTCCTCGGCCTCGTCGCGGTCATCGTCGGCATCACCATCGGCGCGGGCGTCCTGCCCGCCGTCCGCGACGCGATCTCGGGCACCATCCAGCTGCCCCGGAACCTGAGCGTGCCGGCGTCGTCGCTGTGGATCATCGTCGCGGCCTGCGCCGTCGTGATCGTCCTGGCGTTGGTGTGGGTGTTCACCCGCGGCGGTGGCGGCACGTCCGTCGCCGTCCGGGAACGCTCCGGCGACGACCAGGTCACCGTCAACGTCGCCCTCGTCCGCGACGTCCTCGACCACGAACTCGACGGCGTCCGCGACGTCATCAGCGCCCGCGTCGACACGTACCTCGTCCGCCGCCAACGCGCCGCACGCATCCGCGTCGCGGTCCGCCGCGGCGGCGACGCCGTCACCGTCCTCACCGCCGTCGACCAGGCCATCACCGTCCTGGACCGCACCCTCGGCCGGCAGATCCCCGTCCTCGTCCACCTCACCGGCGGCACCCGCTCCACCCTCGCCAAATCCACCCGCGTCCACTGACAGCCGTACCGAACGGAGAACACCACGATGGCGAACCGCAACCACGACCGCGCCGCGGACGAACCCGTCAGCGAGTCCACGTCCGAGCAGCGCCGTGAGGACGCGGCCGTCTGGTCGCCGGTGGCCCGGTACGCGTCCGAGCTCTTCGGCACGTTCCTGCTCGTGCTCGGCGGCGTCGGTACCGCGCTCTTCGCCGCGAACGTCCCGAGTGCCACGGACAACCAGCAGGGCGTCGGCTACCTCGGCGTGGCCCTCGCGTTCGGCCTCACGCTCGTGGCCGGGATCTCGGCCGTCGGGCACATCTCCGGCGGCCACTTCAACCCCGCGGTCACGCTCGGTCTGCTCGCCGCGGGCCGCACCGATGCCCGCCACGTCGCCGGCTACATCGTGGCTCAGATCCTCGGCGGGCTCGCCGCGACGAGCATCATCGCCGCGGTGCTCTCCGGCAAGCCGGGGGCGTTCGCGGCCGCTCGCGACGGCGGGTTCGCCTCGAACGGGTACGGATCGGCGAGCCCCGGCGGGTACGGCCTCGGGTCGGTGTTCCTCGCCGAGGCGGTGCTGACCGGTGTCTTCATCGCCGTCATCCTCTCGATCACCGCCAAGCGGGAGTACCAGGCCGTCGCGCCGATCGGCATCGGGCTCACCCTGACGCTGATCCACCTCGTGAGCATCCCGATCAGCAACACCAGCGTGAACCCGGCGCGCTCGATCGCTGCCGCCGTCTACGGCGGGGCGACACCGCTCGCGCAGCTCTGGGTCTTCATCGTCGCCCCGATCGTCGGTGCCGTCGTCGCCGGTGTCATCGTCCGTGTGAGCGGTCGACGCCAGCTCACCAGCTGACGACCACCGCATCGCGGGACACCCCGCCGGTCCACACCGGACCGGCGGGGCGTACGTTCTGCGACACCACGGCCGACCACCTCGGCCGGACGACCACCGACCACCGGGAGAACGCATGAGCTCACGCACCACGACCGCTTCCGTCACCGCCAAGACCCTGCTCCGCATCGCCCTCGGCGCCGTCCTCGTGTCGCACGGCTCCCAGAAGCTCTTCGGCGCGTTCGGCGGCGGCGGCATCGAGGGCACCGCCCAGGGCATGCACCAGATGGGGTTCCGACCCGGCCGCCGCAACGCCGTCCTGGCCGGGATCGGCGAGGCCGGCTCCGGTGCCGCCCTCGCGCTCGGCCTGGCCACCCCGATCGCCGGTGCGGGCGCCGCGACGACAATGGGTGTCGCCTCGAGCGTGCACATCCCGAACGGCTTCTTCAACGCCGACGGCGGGTTCGAGTTCCCGGCGTTCCTCGGCTTCTCGGCGGCGATGTTCGCCCTCGGCGGCCCCGGTCCGGTGTCCCTCGACCACGCGTCCGGCCACGTCTTCGACCGTCCGTGGCTGCGGGGACTCGCCCTCGCGGCGGTCCCGGTGGCGATCGCGGTCCAGGTCGTGCAGCGTCGGAAGGCGCTCGCCTCGGAACCGGCGGCTGCTGACGAGTCGTAGGACCTGACGGACGGGAGGCGCGGTGCCGGCCGGCACCGCGCCTCCCGTCCGTCATCGCGGCTGGGAGGCGACCCGGCGGCGTCGACCGGTGGCCACGGTCGACACGGACACGACGATCACGATCCCGAGGACGGCCGAGACGGGTCCGGTGCCGGCGCCGAGGCCACCTCGCGCGGGTTCGACGGCGACCCAGTCGGCGAACGACGCCCCGAGCGGACGGGTGAGGACGTAGGCGGCCCAGAACGCTGTGACGGGTCCGAGCACCTGGAACCCGCGCAGAGCAGCGACCAAGCCGATGGCCGCGAGGAACAGCACGCCTCCGGCGAGGAACCCGAGTCCGGCGAGCGATGCCACGAGGTCGCCGACGGCGGTACCGAGCGCGAAGGTCGCGGCGACGGCCGCCCAGTACCAGAGCTCCCGGCGCAGGGTGTCGATCCCGTGGACGTCGAGGGAGCCGGCGGTGCGTCGCCAGCCGACGAACACCGTCGCGAGCGCGCCGGCGAACGCCAGCGACGATGCCCAGTAGGGCACCCCGACAGCCACGTGTGCGGCGTCCGCCGCCATCGTGCCGAAGACCGCGACCATCACCACCGCACTCCAGTAGCGACCAGGTGCGTACCGGCGTGAGCCGAGCTGCACGGCGAGCACGGCCGTGAACACCACGGCCGTGACGAGCACTGTCGGCACGGGGTCGAACCGACGGACGAGGTAGTCGGAGAGGGCTTCGCCGAACCCGGTCGTCAGCACCTTGACGGCCCAGAACGACGGGGAGGGGACCGGGACCTTGTTCGAGCGCACCCGTCGACGGTCTCCCGTTCGTTCGGAGGAACCGCTGAGAATCGCGGTCAGGTGAGCTGTGGCGGCCGGGTCCGGACCGGTGCCAGCGTGTGCGTGAGCGTCGTCGCGACGATCGCACCGGCCGCGATGATCGCGGCGAGCACGACGATCTGGAAACGCCCGGCCTCGATCGGCGAGACGCCGCCGAAGATCGCGCCGACGAACGCCCCCGGCAGTGTGACGAGCCCGGTCGTCCGCGTCTGGTCCGTACTCGGCACCATCGCGGCGTGCACGGCGCGCCGGACCAGGTCGGCGGTCGACTGCCGTGGAGTCGCCCCGAGTGCGAGCCACCCCTCGACGTCGTCCCACCGGTCGTCGACCGACTCGACGAAGCGGCGACCGGACAGCGTGGCGCTCGTCATCGCGTTCCCGATCACGATGCCACCGACGGCGAGCACGTAGCGCGGCGTGAACGCGATCGCGCCGGTGAGGAACACGATGCCGAGCGCGCCGACGATCCCGGCGGACATCGCCAGCGTCACCGGCAGGAACCGGGTCCGGAGCGTGCCCAGGCGTCTCGCCGCGGTCGTCGTGGCGACGCCGAACATCACCACCAGGGCGGCGGCGATCCAGAGGGGGTCCCGGATGACGCCGCCGAGGACGAGGCTGATGAGCGCCAGCTGCACCGTGCCCCGCAGGACCGCGAGCGCCGGGGCCCATGGCGACGGCGCGCGCGCGAGCAGGAGCACGTCGGTGGCGACGGCGACGAGCACCAGGACCCCGACCAGCGTCCACAGGAGACCGCTCGGCTCGTTCACGGTCCGAGCCTGCCACGGCTGTGCCACGCTGGACGACGAGGCGCCGCCCGACGCGCCGGAGGAGGCACGGTGACGACGACGGACCGGCTGTTGCTCGTCGAGGACGACCCACGTCTCGGCCCGCTCGTGGCCGACGTGCTCGGTGAGGACTGGGACGTCACGCTCGTGCCCTCGGGTGAGCAGGCCCTCACGGCGGCGGCCGAGCGGATGTTCGCGGTGATGGTGGTCGATCGACGGCTGCCCGGGATCGGCGGTGCGGAGTTCGTCGCCCGGCTGCGGAGCCGACGGGACGCGACACCCGTGCTCATGCTCACGGCACTCGGCGCGCTCGGGGACCGTGTGTCCGGCCTCGACGCGGGCGCGAACGACTACCTCGTGAAGCCGTTCGAGTTCGAGGAGCTCTCCGCCCGACTGCGCGCGCTGACGCGCGACTTCCGCTCCGAAGGCGATCCGCTGCCGATCGGCGAGTGGACGTTCTACCCGGACACGGCGACCGTCTACTCGCCGTACTCGGGCCGGATCCAGTTGACGGACCGTGAGAACGCGCTCCTCGCACTGCTCGCTCGATCGCCCACCACGGCCTTCACCCGAGCCCACATCCTGTCGACGGTGTTCGGGGACAGCGAGGTCGAGGGCACGGTCGACACCTACGTCCACTACATCCGCCGGAAGACCGACCGGGAGCTGATCACCACGATCCGCGGTACCGGTTACCGGATCGGTTCGCCGTGACCCGGGATCCCGACGAGGTCGCCGTGCGGCGCTCGGCGGTCCGGATCGGCGTGCGGGTGGCGGCCGTCTCCGCGGGGCTCGTCGTGGTCATCATCGGGCTCGTCTTCGCCTACGTGCTGTGGCAGTCCACCCCGAGCGAGGCGACCGAGCGGCACGCGGCGGACAGCACCCGGATCTTCGTCGACCGTGATGCGCTCCTCGGGGCCCTCGCCGTCATCGGCCTCGGGGCGGTGGTGCTCGCCGGGCTGGCGACGTGGTTCATCGCCCGGCGTGCGGTGGTGCCGCTGGGGGAGGCGCTCCGGTTGCAGCGGACGTTCGTGGCGGACGCGAGCCACGAACTCCGGACCCCGCTGACCGTGATGAGCGCGCGGGTGCAGCAGTTGCAACGGCTGATGTCTGCCGACGACGAGCACACCGCGGTGGTGGCGGCGCTCCGGGAGGACACGCGGTCGCTGGCGGCGGTGGTCGACGACCTCCTCAGCGCGGCGACCATGGTGCCGGACGGCGAGCGCCACGAGACAGACGTCGGCCCTCAGATCGTCGGGGCGGTCGCGGACCTGCAGGTCGTCGCCGTCGAGCGGGCAGTGCGGATCGTGCACGACGGTCCGGTGGCCGACGCCGCGGTCGCGATGCCGGCCACCGCGCTCCGTCGCGCCCTCGTCGCGCTCCTCGACAATGGGGTGGGACACGCGCCGACCGGCTCGGACGTCGAGGTCCATGTGCAGGCCACGGCCCGCACGGTGACGATCACGGTGCGGGACCACGGTGACGGCATCACCGGGATCGATCCGGACCGGGTGTTCGACCGATTCGCCCACGGCACGCCTGCCGCCGGTCCGACCGAACGACGCCGGAGCTACGGGATCGGCCTCGCACTCGTCCGCGACGTCGTCACGCGCTCCGGCGGCTCCGTGCGCGTCGCCGAGTCCGGGCCCGGCGGTACCGTGTTCGTGCTCGCGCTGCCGCGAGCCGGGGACCGGCCGGGACTCAGGCGGCGGAACCCTCGCTGAGTGTCTCCGACCGTCGGCGGCGGAGCCGGACGGCGCCCGTGCCGACGATCACGAGGATCGCCACGAGGAACACCACGCTCGTGGTGATCGTCCCGATGCCGAGCCCGCCGTCCGACGTCGGTTGCGAGAGCAGGTCGCCGAGCGAAGCGCCGAGCGGCCGGGTGAGCACGTAGGCCGCCCAGAAGCAGACGACGCCATCGACCCGGAAGCCGAAGTGGAGCAGGGCGACCAGCGCGATGCCCCCGGCGAAGAGCAGCAGTGCCGGGAAGTACCCGATCCCGGTCTGTTCCCCGATGAGGTCGCCGGCGGCGGTGCCGAGGGCGAAGGTGAACAGGATCGCGAGCCAGTAGAACGCCTCGCGGCGGACCGTGTCGATCCGGTGGATGGACAGTGTGCCC
Source organism: Curtobacterium sp. Curtsp22 (assembly GCF_059492135.1). Lineage (NCBI taxonomy): Bacteria > Bacillati > Actinomycetota > Actinomycetes > Micrococcales > Microbacteriaceae > Curtobacterium > Curtobacterium sp. Curtsp22. The sequence continues at coordinate 468,822 of NZ_CP168519.1, forward strand.
TCCACACGGTGCCAGGCGAGGAACACCGCGGCGAGCCCCACGGCGAACACCGTGGTGCTGAGCCACAGCGGGACCCCGAGCCCATCGGTGAGGTTGTCGGTGATGCACGTGCCGACGATGCTGATGAGGACCACGGTCAGCCAGTACACCGACGGGCGGTAGGAGCGCGCCCGGAACTGTGCGACGAGGAACAGCAGGAGCACGACGGCCATGACCGCGGTGGTCAGGGGCAGGCCGAGTCCGAGCGTGTCGCTCATCAGGTCGGCGGCGGTCTCGCCGACGGTCGTCGCGAGGACCTTGACGATCCAGAACGACGCCGTGGGCTCGGGGACCTTGTTGCGGGAGATCCGGATCGGGCCGGCGGGTGCGGGGTTCGAGCGGGACACGGAGGACCTTTCGTAGTCGGACGGGGCGGTCATCGGATCGTCGACCGCTCGCGAGCACCGGGGCCCGACGACCGGTCGTGGCGGGCGCGCCGGGACCGGACCGCGCCGATGACGACCGGCAGCACGGAGACCACGACGATGACGATCGCGAGCACGTCGATGTTGTGGGCGACGAACGGGATGCCGCCGAGCAGGACGCCGACCAGGGTCATGACGACCACCCATGCCGTGCCCCCGAGCGCGTTCCACACCGTGAAGCGACGCCAGTGCATGTCGGACGTGCCGGCGGCGAGGGGGACGTAGGTCCGCACGATCGGCACGAACCGACCGAGGACGAGCGACAGGGCCCCGTACCGCGCGAAGAACGAGTCGGCCTCGTGCAAGCGTGCGGTCGTCAGTACACGGGCGTCGGGTCGGAACAGTCGGCGGCCCGCACCACGGCCCAGCCAGAACCCGACCTGGTCGCCGGCGAACGCGGCGACGACGCCGACCACGACGATCTGCCACGGGTCGATGCCGAGACTGCCGACCAGGATCGCCGCGGTGACGATGAGCGAGTCACCGGGCAGGAACGGGAAGAGGACACCGGACTCGATGAACACGACCACGCCGATGCCGAGCAACACCCAGGGGCCGAACGCGTGCAGGAGCGAGCCAGCATCGAAGACCGAGACCGCGGCGGGGACCATCGTGAGCATGGGGGCAGCCTGACGCGGGGCTGGTCAGGAACGTCCAAGAATCGGATCCCTCAGGTCGTGGTGACCCCGTTCAGCCGCGCCTCCTCCGCGTCGTACCCCGACCGCACCTGCCGCAGCACGAGGTCGTCGATCTCGTCGGCGTCCCGCAACCGCAGGAGCGTCGCGGCCTTGTGCCGGACCAGGGCGAGCTCGAGGGCGACCGCGGTGTCGTGCCGTTGCAGCGCCGGGTGGTCGTCGTCCTCCTCCTCGCGGGCCTGGATGACGTCGAGGTGCGCCTCGTAGTCCTTCCGCACCCGCTCGACGGTCGCACGGTCCGCGCCGGTCGAGCGGGCCAGGCGGGGGAGTGCGTCGAGCGCCTCCTCGATCGCGGTGCGCTCGGCGTAGCGGCGCTCCTCACCGACCGACTCGTCCTCGGGCAGTGCTGCCCGGCGCAGGACGGCCGGCAGCACCAGGGCCTGCCCGACGATCGTGACGACGACGACCCCGGCGGTGACGAAGACGATGAGGTCCCGGTCGGGGAAGGCCGCGCCGGACTCGAGGGTCCGGGGCACGGCGACGGCCATCGCGAGCGACACCGCCCCGCGGAACCCGGCGAAACCGCTGACGAGCCGGTCCCGGTGGCCCTCGCGCGGTGCTCCGCCGGACCGTCGGGTGACGAGCCACACGGTGCCGCCGGCAGCGTTGAGGAACGCGAACCGCACGAGCACGAGGGCGATCGACACCGCGGCGATCACGCCGGTGGCGCGCAGGAGCTCGGCGGGCTCCAGTGCACGGGCGGCGACCATCGCCTCGATGCCGACGAGCACGAACAGCGCGCCGTTCAGCAGGAAGGTCAGGAACGACCAGAACGCGCGGACCTGCTGACGGGTCTCGGCGCGGTCGAGCTTCGGACCGACCTGGCTCACCACGATTCCGGCGGCCACGACCGCGAGGACGCCGGAGGCACCGATCGCCTCGGCACCGAGGAACGCGACGAACGGCACGAGGAGCGTCACCAGGTTCTCGAGGACGACCGTGTCGACGCGCCGGAGCACCTGTGTGCCGAGCCACGCCGCGACCAGACCGGCCGCCACGCCGCCGAGGTAGGACAGCGCGAGCATGCCCGAGACGCCCCAGAACGTGAGCTCCTGCGTGCCGACCGTGACCGCGACGGCGATCCCGTAGACCACGAGGGTGGTGCCGTCGTTGACGAGGCTCTCGGCACGCAGCACCGTGACGTTCCGTCGCGGCAGCATCTTCGTGAGCACCCCGACGGCCGTGGCGTCGGTCGGGGCCACGGCGGCACCGAGCACCCAGGCCGGACCCCACGGCATGCCGAGCAGGTGGAGCAGGACGGCGACCGCCCCGGCCGTGACGACGACGAGCAGTGTGCCCATCAGGACGATGCCGCGCAGGTTCTTCCGGATCTCGCGCAGGGACGTCGTCAGGCTCTCCCAGTACAGCAGCGCCGGCAGGAAGAGCAGGAGGACGGCGTCGGCGGGGAGCTGCACACCCGCGAACTCGGGCACGAGGGCGAGCAGCGCGCCGAAGACGAGCAGCAGCACCGGCGGGGCGACCCGGATGCGGTCGGCGATGCCCGCCGTCAGGGCGATGGCGAGGCCGAGCACGACCACCAGTTCAGGTCCCAGCACACGCACTCCTCGATCGACCGACACCCCAGTCAACGCGATGGGCGCTGACAGCGCACACGCACCCGGTGTGCGCACGCGCCTGATCCGCTCACGGTCCGATCCGCGCGCGTGCGCCCTCCGCACGCGTCGGCGATCGGCTCGCGGTAGCGTCACGCACGTGACCGATGCGAGCGACCGGACCGACGGACCCGACCACCTGTTCCCGCTCGACGTGGTGCCCATCGGACATCACGCGGTCGTGCCGGACCTCCACCGCCCGGTCGCTGCCGTCGTCGCCGCCGGCGAGGTCGTGCGGTGGCTGACGTGGCCGACCGCTCCGCTGCCCCAGCGTGCGATCGAGGAGGCCGAGGCCTGGCCGACCGACGACGGCGTCTGGGTCGTGTACCGCTCGGACGGCATCGACGACGTCACCCGCACCGCGGTCCACCTCGACCCCGACCACGTCGGAGCGGCCGTGGACCTCGGTGACCGGCGCCCCGTCGGGGCGGACGTCGGTGGGTTGTGGCTCGCCGACCCCCGAGACGCCTCGGGCTGGATGGCGCACGTCGGCGGGGACTCCGACCAGGACGACTCCGAGGAACTCGAGGCGCTGCAAGCGTCGGATCTCGCCTGGGCCGAGGTCGGTGCGTTCTGGCCCGACCCCGCGGCGTGGACCGAGCCCGACGACGAGGTCGCTCACGACGAGGAGTCGCTCGACGACCAGGACGACCAGGACGACCGGGACGACGAGGACGACCAGGACGACGAGGAGTCCGCTTCGGCCGTGATGACGGCGTACCAGTGGTCGATCGGCTTCGCCGACGACCGCGACGGCTTCGAGGTGGGAGACGACGGCGACGAGAACGACGCGGAGGCCCCCGAGCCGCCGTCGCCCACGCCGCCCACCGACCTCGTACGGATCGCCCCGGACGGGACACGGACGACCATCCGCGTCGACCACCTCGTCGAGGGCGTCACGGTGGAAGCGGACACGCTGACCGTGCGGTACCACCCCACCGGCCCGGAGCTCGTCCCGGACGGTCACGGCGCTCGGGACGTGGTCTACCGACCTCGCGAGGTCATGGTCGACGTGTCGGGAGGGCTCCCGTCCAGGATCGAAACGGAGCAGCTCGACTCCGTCGCGGTCGAGGACCCGGAGGACGCTGACACTGCCGATGCCGAGTGGGAGCGGTCGATCGAGCAGCGGGAAGACCGACGGGCGCCCTGGATCGAGCGCCTCGACCTGGCCGGCGTCGACGGCACCCGGTGGCCTGTGGTCGACCGGGAGTCCGTGGACCGGGATCGCAGCGTCGCTCGCCTCGTCGCGCAGCTCACGGCCCTCGACCGTCCGGGCATCGTCTGGTCTCGCGGCGTCGACGGACCGCGACGGATCCGCAGCGACTACCGCGACGTCCGCGTCGAGGTCGAGGGTGCGTTCCCCGCGACCGAGGTCGTCGTGTCGTTCGAGCACGCGGACGTGCCGTTCCTCCGGCTCCGTCGCCGGTACCGCGTGTTCGACGACACCGGCCGACCGGTCGACCACGGCTACCTCGGTGTGTACCTGGACGAGGACATCGGCTCCCGGCACATCCCTCCGCGTCGCAGTGCGGTCGACGGGGTCCTCGACATCTGAGTCCGTCCGAGCCGCAGTGCGGCCGCATGATGCTCCTCGGACGCCGTCCGCGCCCACTCCTACGTCGTGTGACGTCGCGCAACGCTCCGTTACGTCGCCGCTCGTGGACCGTCGGTGGTGCGTGTTTGCATCACTCCACTGACGAGGGAGTGTTCCATGACGCACGTCGAACGGGCCGCCCGAGTGGCCTCGGTGCCACTGCGGATCGCGGTGTTCTCGCACGGGACGGAAGCGCCGCCGGCGAGCCGCGCGTACCGCGACGAGCTGGACCTGTTCGCCGCCGCGGAACGACTCGGGTACGCGAGCGCGTGGGTCCGGCAGTTCCACTTCCGGCACGACGACGACCCAGACCGCGGCGGGCTGCCGTCACCGTTCGTCTTCCTCGCCGCCCTCGCCGAGCGCACCTCGACCCTCCGGCTCGGACTCGGTGCGGTGACGCTCCCGCACGAGGACCCGGTCCGCGTCGCCGAGGACGCCGCGGTGCTCGACGCGCTCAGCGACGGCCGGGTCGAGCTCGGCGTCGCGAACGGCGGCGGCCCCGAGACCCTCGACGTCTTCGCGCCGGACCTCGCCCACGCCGAGCACGAGGCACGTCGGGCGGCCTTCGACGCCCAGCTCGACACGCTGCTCGGTGCGCTCCGCGGGGAGCCGCTCGGGACCGGCACGGCCCGACTGAACCCGGACGGCAGCGCGCTGCTGGACCGGCTCTGGGACGCCACCCTCACCGCCGGCAGCGCTGCGATCGCCGCCACCCGGGGACACGGGGTCCTGGTCGGCACCACCCAGACGGTACCGGCCGAGGTCACCGCCGCCGCCTACCTCGACGCGCTGCCCGACGGCGCGGTGCCGCGGGTGGCGCTCTCCACCGCGATCTACCCGGCCCGTGACCGTGCCACGGCGCTGCGCGAGGCCCGTGCCGGCATCGAGGCGAAGTACGCGTGGGGCGAGTCGTTCCTGCCCCCGGCCTCGACCCTGGCCGAGAAGGCCGCGTCGCTGAACCTGCACTACGGCACCGCCGAGGACATCGCCGAGTCGATCCTGTCGAAGCCGTACTCCCGGTACGCCACGCAGCTCAACGTGCAGGTCGAGCACGGCTACGCCGACCAGGAGCGTCGGCGCGAGGCCCTCGCGCTCTTCGCGGAGGACGTCGCGCCACGCATCGGGGCGACGGTGGGGCCGGTCGCACCGGCACGGACACGAGAGGCGGTGACGGCATGACGCGCGACGGCGGCCTCGTGCTGGGCGGGATGGTCTTCTACCCGGGCGGTGAACACGTCACGAGCTGGCGGCTGCCCGGCAGCGAACCGGAGCAGTACCTCGACGTGGAGTACTACGTCCGGTTCGCCCAGACGCTCGAGCGCGGCGGGTTCGCGACGCTCTTCATCGCCGACGAGCTCTACGTCTGGGACCGCTTCGACTCCGGCATCGACCACGTCGTGAACATCCGCACCGAGCCCTTCACGCTGCTCGGCGCGCTGTCGCAGCGGACCGAGCACATCGGACTCGCCGCCACGGTGTCGACGACGTACAACGAGCCGTACCACGTCGCCCGGAAGCTCGCCTCGCTCGACCACCTCAGCGAGGGCCGCGCCGCGTGGAACCTCGTCACGAGCGCCTCCGACGAAGAGGCGTGGAACTTCGGGCGCGACGCCAACCTCGACCACGCGGTGCGCTACCGGCGGGGGGCCGAGTTCGTCGACGTCGTGCAGGGACTCTGGGACAGCTGGGACGACGACGCCTTCCTGCACGACAAGCAGTCCGGGTACTTCGCCAAGCGCGAGGGCCTGCACGTCCTCGACCACCAGGGGGAGTTCTTCCGGGTGCGGGGACCCCTCAACATCGCCCGTCCGCCCCAGGCTCACCCGGTGCTGTTCCAGGCCGGCGCGTCCGAGGCCGGCCGAGCGCTGGCGGGGGCGAAGGCCGAGGGCGTGTTCACGCTCTGGCAGGACGAGCTCGCCGACGCGCAGGCGCTGTACGCCGACTACAAGCGCCGAGCCGTCGACAACGGTCGCGACCCGTCGTCGATGCTCATCCTGCCGGCCGTGTCGCCCGTCATCGGCGACACCGAGGCGGACGCGCTGCGCCAGCTCGACGAGATCGAGGAGCTCACACCGGACCGCGTCTCGCTCGACCTGCTCTCGCACTACCTGCAGACCGACCTGTCCGACCGGCCGCTCGACGCGCCGTTCGAGCACGTCTTCGACGAGTCGTCGATCACCCAGTCGAAGTCGGTGTACGAGTCGATCCGACGCATCGCCGCGGACGCCACGACGCTGCGCGAGGTCTACCGGACGATCCTGCGGCGCCGGTTCCTGCCCGGAACACCCGAGCAGATCGCGGACTGGCTGACCGAGCGCTACGAGCAGGACGCCGCGGACGGCTTCATGCTCGCGTTCTCGTCGATCCCGGTGAGCGTGGACCGGTTCGTCGACCAGGTGGTACCGGAGCTCGAACGCCGCGGCGTGTACGACCGCACGTACCGCGGGGACACCCTGCGCGAGCACCTCGGGCTGGCGCGACCGGCGAGCACGCTCCGGACTGCGGAGGTGTCGGCATGAGCGACCGGATCCTGCTCGGTGCGTTCGCCTTCCACCCCGGCGGCGCACACGTCACCGGCTGGCGGCACCCGTCGTCGCGGCCGGCCGAGCACCTGACGATCGGCCACCACCGCCACATCGCGCAGAGCGCCGAGCGCGGGTTCTTCGACACGCTGTTCCTGGCGGACGGCCTGTACTTCTGGGACCGGTACCCCTCGGGCGTCGACCACTACGGCGCGCTCCGCCCGGAGCCGTTCACCCTGCTCGCCGCGCTGTCCCAGGTGACCAGCCGCATCGGGCTCGCGGCGACGGTCTCGACCACCTACAACGAGCCGTACCACGTGGCGCGGACGATCGCCTCCCTCGACCACATCAGCCGGGGCCGCGCGGCGTGGAACCTCGTCACCAGCCGCTACGACGAAGAGGCCCGGAACTTCGGCGGCGACGCACACATCGACCACTCCCGCAGGTACGAGCGCGGCCGCGAGTTCGTCGACGTCGTCCACGGTCTGCTCGACAGCTGGGACGACGACGCGATCCGTGCGGACGCCGCGTCCGGGATCTTCGCCGACCGGGACGGGCTGCACCGGCTCGACCACGACGGAGAGTTCTTCCGGGTGCGCGGTCCGCTCAACATCGCCCGGCCGCCGCAGGGCCACCCGCTGCTGTTCCAGGCCGGCGGCTCCGAATCCGGCCTCGAGCTCGCCGCCGACACCGCGGACGCCGTGTTCACGCGGGGTGGGTCCGCGGCCGACGTCCGTCGGTTCGTCGACGACCTGCGCGCCCGGGCGGTCCGGCACGGTCGCGCTGCCGACGCCGTGAAGATCATGCCCTCGGTCATGCCGGTCGTGGGGGAGACCGCCGCCGACGCCCGGGCCGAGGCGGACGCGATCCTCGCACTCACCCCGGACGCCCTCATCCTCGAGGACGTGTCGCACCAGATCGGCCAGGACCTGTCGGGGCGCGACGTCGACGTGCCGTTCGACTACGCCGAGGAGTTCGACACCTCGAACGAGACCCGGTCGCCGAAGCCCGCGGTCGAGCGCCTGCTCGCGGACGGGCCGGCGACGCCCCGCGACGTCTACTCGTGGTCGTACCGGCGGAGCCTGCTCACCGGCACCGGGCCGGAGATCGCCGACCGGCTCGAGGAACTCGCGGACGACGGCGGAGCGGACGGCTTCATCGTGCAGTTCCCGTACCTGCCGGGTGGCATCGACCGCTTCGTCGACCACGTCGTGCCCGAGCTGCAGCGCCGCGGCCGGACCGCCACCACGTACGACGACCTCACCCTGCGCGAGCGGTTCGGACACCCCCGCGTGCCCGACCGTGCGCACCGCTGACCGCACCACCCCCTGCACCCCGAACCCCAGGAGCCAACCATGACCGTCGACCTCACGTCGCGGCGGCGGCGCCTCAAGCGCCTCGCCCTCGCGGCCACCGCGTCCGCCCTCGCCCTCACCCTCGCCGCGTGCTCGTCCGGCGGCGACTCCTCGTCCGGCTCGTCGGACGCCGGCACCTACACGCTCGGCCTCCAGGAACCCGACAGCACCATCAACCCCCTCACCACGTCCGACTACAACGCGATGTTCATCGTCGGGCTGGCATCCGAGGGACTCCTCAGCCAGGACGCGCAGGGCAAGCTCGAGGGCCGGCTCGCCGACTCCTGGAAGGCCTCGTCCGACGGGCACACCTGGACCGTCACCCTGCGCGACGGCCTGAAGTTCTCGGACGGCGCCGCCCTCACGAGCAAGGACGTCGTCGCGACGTTCGACTCGATCATCGGCACGGACAGCCAGTCGCCCGGCAAGTCGAGCTTCGAGGGCATCCTCGGGTCCGTCGCCGCGGACGGCGACTCCGCCGTGGAGTTCACGCTCGACAAGCCCTACGCCGACTTCCCCTACCTGCTCACCGGCTCGAACACGACGATCCAGCCCGCCGGCTTCACGGCGTCGACGAACTGGGCGAAGCAGCCCGTCGGTGCCGGCCAGTTCGTGCTGTCGAAGTACTCCGCCGGCCAGGGCGCGACGTTCACGAAGAACCCCGACTACTGGGACGCGAAGGACGTCGACCTCGAGAAGGTCGACGTGAAGTTCTACGCCGACGACCAGGCACAGCTGCTGGCCTTCCAGAGCGGCGAGATCGACCAGATCGCGTCGAGCCCGACCGCGACCTCGACGCTGCAGGCCTCCGACTACAACGAGACCAAGCCGTACTACAACAAGTTCGACGGCATCTTCCTCGACGTGACCAAGGCGCCGTTCGACGACCCGGACGTCCGCGAGGCGTTCGCCCTGGCGCTCGACCGGAAGGAGATCGTCAAGACGGTCTACGGCGGGAACGCCGAGGTCGGCAACGACACCACGTTCTTCCCGAGTTCCGCGATCCAGCCGAAGGGCCTCGAGCAGCGGTCGCAGGACGCGGCGAAGGTGCGGGAGCTCCTCGGCGGCAAGACCGTGTCGTTCGAGATCATCACGCTCGACGCCGAGAAGGCGCTCGCCCAGGTGGTGCAGCAGCAGCTCGAGGCCGTCGGCGGGTTCGACGTCACGCTCAAGGTGCTCACGAGCGCGCAGTACTACGCCGACGGGGCCGACACGCCGTGGCTCAACGCCCCCGTGACGATCACGAACTGGGCGCAGCGACTGCCGGCCCAGTACGTCGACCTGATCTACCGGTCCGGCGCCGCCTGGAACGCGTCGAAGTACTCGAACCCGGAGCTCGAGACCCTCGTCGACCAGTACGAGTCGACCACGTCGAAGTCCGAGCGGCAGGACCTCGCCGACCGGATCGCGACGATCGAGTGGACGGACCTGCCGGTGATCGTGCCGGCGTTCGCGTCGAGCAGCATCCTGCTGCAGAAGCGCGTGACGGGGACCTTCCGGTCCGGGCAGGACTTCCCGGGCGGGTTCGACTTCCGCGGGATCGGGGTCACCTCGTCATGAGCACCGCGCGCCGCCGTCGTCTGCTGTCCCTCGTCGGCCAGCGGGTCGTCCAGATCCCGCTCGTCCTGGTCGTGGTCTCGATCCTCACGTTCTGGCTGGTCCAGGTCGTCCCGGGGGACCCCGGACGGAACGCGCTCGGGCAGTACGCGACGGCGGCGCAGGTGCAGGCCTGGAACGTCGACCACGGACTCGACGGCTCCCTCGTGAGCCGGTACCTGCACTGGATCGGCGGGTTCGTGACCGGCGACTGGGGCACGAGCTTCGTGTACTCCGAGCCGGTGCGGGACCTGGTGCTCGGACGGCTCGGCAACTCGCTCCTGCTCGGCGCGTACGCCTTCGTCATCATGGTGCCGGTCGCCCTCGTGCTCGGCGCCGTGCAGGCCTACCGCCAGGGGCGCCGGTCCGACCGTGCCGTGACGGTTGGCCTGCTGACCGTCTCCGCGATCCCGGAGTTCGTGGTCGGGATCGTCCTGCTACTGGTCTTCGCGGTCTGGCTCCGCGTCGTGCCCGTGCAGGCGTCCGGCGCGCTCGACGCGGGGTTCGGCGAGCGGCTCCGGGTGCTCACCCTGCCGGCGGTCGTGCTGGCCCTGGCGTACCTCGCCGTCCTGACCCGGATGGTGCGGGCCGGCGTCATCGAGACGATCCGGTCGCAGTTCCACCGGACCGCGGTGTTGAAGGGGCTGACGACCGGTCAGATCGTCCGGCGGCACGTCGTCCGCAACGCGCTCATCCCGACGTTCTCGGTGCTCGGGATCTACCTCGGCACCCTGCTCGGCGGGAGCGTGATCGTCGAGACGCTCTTCTCGTACCCGGGGCTGGGCGCGCTGCTCGTGTCGGCCGCCGAGCGGAAGGACGCGCTCCTGCTCGAGAGCGGCGTGATGCTCGCCGGAGCGCTGTCCCTCGGCGCGCTGCTGCTCACCGACCTCCTGTTCGTCGTGGTCGACCCCCGGATCCGGTTCGAACGGCGGGTCACCGCATGACCGCCGTCGTCCCCGGAGCCCTCGCCACCGACGCCCCGGTCGTCACCGGGCCGGAGCAGACCGCAGGATCGCGCCGTGCCCGTCGTGGCTGGCGCGCGCTGCTGGGTCGCCCGACCTTCCTGGTCTCGGTCGCGGTCCTCGTCTGGTGGGTCGTCCTCGCCGTCGGGTGGCACGCGTTCGGGTTGCAGCCGTTCGCGAAGACCGGGGAACTCCTGCAGGCACCGAGTGCGGCGCACTGGTTCGGCACCGACTCGCTCGGACGCGACGTCTTCGCCCGGGTCGCGGCCGGAGCCCGCCCGGCGCTCGTGATTGGCCCGTTCGGTGCCGCGCTCGCGACCGTCCTCGGGGGCACGCTCGGGCTCGTCGCGGGCTTCCACCGCGGCTGGGTCGACACCGCCCTGATGCGGTTCTTCGACGTGCTCCTCGCGCTGCCGAGCCTCATCTTCCTGGTGGTGCTCGTGGGGGCGTTCGGCGTCTCGACCCCGGCGCTCGTGCTCATCGTCGGCGTGCTCTTCGCACCGGGCATCGCGCGCATCGTCCGCGCCGCGGTCCTCGTCGAGATGGGCAAGTCCTACGTGCAGGCGGCCCGGCTGCAGGGAGAGAGCGCGCTCCGGGCGATGCTCACCGAGCTCCTGCCGAACGTCGTCGGGGTGTTCGTCGTGCAGGCCGTCCTGAGCCTCGGTGCCGCCATCTTCATCACCGCGTCGCTGTCCTTCCTCGGCCTCGGGTCGCAACCTCCGGCCGCCGACTGGGGCCTCGACATCAACGCGAACCGCGCCTACCTGCAGGCCGCCTGGTGGACGGTCGTCTTCCCGGGCGTCGCCGTGGCGTCGATCGTCGTCGCCGCGAACCTCATCGCGGACAACCTCAAGGAGGTCGCCGAGTGAGCGAACCGCTGGTCCGGGTCGAGGGACTCACCGTCGCGTACCGCGGCGTCAGGGTCGTCGACGGGGTGTCGTTCACGATCGAGGCGGGCGGATCGTACGGCCTCGTCGGCGAGTCCGGCTCCGGCAAGAGCACGGTGGCGGGGACCCTCACCGCCTCGCTCGGTCCGGATGCCGACGTCTCAGCGGCGGCGATCGTCGTCGACGGTTCGGACGTGCCCACGCTCCGCCGCGAACGGCTCCGGCGCTTCCGGCGCGACGTGGTCGCGGTCGTGCACCAGGAGCCGGGCCTCGCGCTGAACCCGACGATGCCCGTCGGCCGTCAGGTCGCCGAGGTGCTCCGTGCCACCGGGTCCGGGCGGGCCGAGGCCGAGTCCGGCACGGTCGAGGCGTTCACCCGCGTCGGCCTGCCCGACCCGGACACGATCGGCGTCCGGTACCCGCACGAGCTGTCCGGCGGGCAGCAGCAGCGCGTCGCGATCGCGATGGCCCTGGTCTCCCGGCCGCGGCTGCTCGTGCTCGACGAGCCCACGACCGGCCTCGACAGCACCGTCGAGGCGGGGATCATGGCGCTGATCGACGAACTGCGCGAGGAGACCGGCTTCGCCACGCTCCTCATCAGCCACAACCTGCCGCTCGTCGCCGCGCACTGCGAGCGGGTCGGTGTCCTCCGGCACGGCGTGCTCGTCGAGGAGGGCTCCGCCCGAACGGTGCTCGGTGCGCCGTCCGAGCCGTACACGGTGCAGCTCGTCGAGGCGCTGCCCGACATCACCGCGGGCAAGGCCGCCCGCGGCACCACGGAGGACGACGTGCTCGTGTCGGTCCGCGGCCTCCGCAAGGAGTACGACGGTGCGGTCGCCCTCGACGGCATCGACCTCGACCTGCACCGGGGCGAGGTCCTCGGCGTCGTCGGGGAGTCCGGCTCCGGCAAGACCACGTTCGGACGTGCCCTCGCCGGTCTCGTCCGGTACGACGGCACGGTGACCACGGCTGCCTCCGCCGCGGGCGACGGCCCCGGGCGACGGACCCCGCCCGTGCAGGTCGTGTTCCAGAACGCCGACGCCTCGCTCAACCCGAGGCGGACCGTCCGGCAGGTGCTCGGCCGAGCGATCCGACTGCTCGGTGGCGAGGGCAGCGCCGAGGACCTCGCCGCCCGGGTCGGACTCGACGCCGCGGTCCTCGACCGCCGGCCGGCGCAGCTCTCCGGCGGACAGAAGCAGCGCGTCGCCATCGCCCGGGCCTTCGCAGGTCCCGTCCCGTTGGTCGTGTGCGACGAGCCCACCTCGGCGCTCGACGTGTCCGTGCAGGCGCGGATCCTCGACCTCGTCCTCGACCTGCAGCGCACCACCGGGACGACGTGCGTCTTCGTGTCGCACGACCTCGCGGTGGTGCGTCGCGTCGCCGACCGTATCGCGGTCTTCGACGCCGGGCGGATCGTCGAAGTCGGTCCGGCCGAGCAGCTGTTCGACGCGGGACGGCACCCGCGCACGCGGGAGCTGGTCGCGGCCGCGTTCGACCTCCGTCGGCGAGCGGGCCTGGTCGCAGCGGCGCCCGACGGGATGGTCGACGCATGACGCACGGGGACGGACGTCCGCGGTAGCGTGCCGCCATGAGCGACGACACGACCCCCGCCCGCGCGCGTGACACCCGCATCGCCGTCGTGACCGGCGGCGGCAGCGGGATCGGCCGCTCCGCCGCACTCGCGCTGGCGGGCGACGGGTGGACGGTCGTGGTCGCCGGACGGCGGCGTGGCCCGCTCGACGAGGTCGCGGCCGTCTCGGAGCGCATCGTCCCGGTCGTCGCCGACGTCTCGGTCGAGGCGGACGTCCGACGGCTCTTCGACGAGACCGTCGCACGGTTCGGCCGACTCGACCTCCTGTTCAACAACGCCGGCACCGGGGCGCCGGCGACGCAGTTCGACGAGATCACGCTCGACACCTGGGACGAGGTGCTGGCCGTAACCCTCACGGGTTCGTTCCTCTGCGCCCGCGAGGCGTTCCGGATCATGCGGACCCAGACACCGCAGGGCGGCCGCATCATCAACAACGGCTCGATCTCCGCGCACGCACCGCGGCCGCTCTCCGCGCCCTACACGGTCGCCAAGCACGCGGTGGCCGGCCTGACGAAGCAGCTCCAGCTCGACGGTCGGGCGTTCGGCATCGCCTGCGGGCAGCTCGACATCGGCAACGCAGCCACCACCATGGGGTCGGGCGCGGCGGACGGGACGATGCAGGCGGACGGCTCGATCCGCCCCGAACCGACGATGGACGTCGCCGAGACGGGCCGAGCGGTCGCGTACATGGCCGGGATGCCGGCCGGCACGAACGTGTCGAACCTGACGGTCATGCCGACCGCCATGCCGTTCGTCGGTCGCGGCTGACACCGGACAGGAGGGACGGTGCGGCTCGGCGCGCACCCGGAGTCCTCGACGGCGCGGGTCTGCCGCGGGGCGGACCGTTCAGCCCCGCGCGGCGCGCGCCCCACCGGGCAACGACCGCCGCGCCCGCCGCCACCACGCACCCCACGGCAGCGAGGTCGCGAGCGCCAGGCCGATCACGACGCTGCCGAACCACCCGACGACGACGCCGGGGATCGGCACGAGCAGGCTCGTCCACAGCAGCACCGCGAGGATGCCCAGCACGTACGCCGCCCCCGCCTTGAGGTACCGGAGCCGCTTCAGCCCCGACGCCTCGTCGAGCCGCGAGGTCAGGCGCGCGAGGAACACCGCCCCGACCCCGATCGCGGCGATCGCCACGGCTGCCTGTTCGAGCGCCCCGAGCCCGTCACCGCCGAGGACCCCGGAGCCGGACAGGCTGTAGACCCCGTCGAGGATCTCGAACAGCATGAACACCACGAGCCCGCGTTCGAAGACGACCGTCGAGGCGTAGGCGTGGATCCGCCAGGCGCCGCTCCCGGTCCCGATCGACGCCGTGTCGGTCCCGTCCGTGCTCCGGAGCGCCCACGCCGCGATCCGCTTCGATCCGAGGTACGCGCCGATGCCGATCGTCCCGCCGAGGACCACCGGCAGCAGCGTCGACGGGGACCACCCGGCGTCGACCCCCACGAGCACCGAGGTCAGCAGCACCCCGGTGCCGGCGGTGACCAGCGACCAGACGCGAGGGCGGGCGACCCGGGCGAGCCGCGCCTCCAGTCGGCCCAGCCAGGACCGACGCGACGCGCGGTCCGTGTTGAAGAGGTACTCGGCGAACACGAGCCAGATGAACGCGGCGCCGAAGGCGGCGAGGGCCGGCCGCACCTCGGCGAGGTGCGCCGAGAACGAGCCCGGTGCGAACACGGCCTCGCCCACCGAGCTCGCCGGGTCGGTCGCGTCGCCGACCGCCACCGCGGCCGGTGGGAGCAGCAGCCGCATCGCGAGGACGCCCGCGACGATGCCGAGCGACAGGAACAGTCGCCGCGCGGGGGAGTGCAGGCGCGAAGCGATGCCGGCCATCGGGACCGACGAGTCTGCCGCCATCGCGATCTCGAGGAGCGCGAGCGCGACGAACGCGAGCGCGGCGGCCGGACCGAGCACGAACCACGCCAGGGCGGCGGCTGCGACGGTGGTGAGCAGGGGGACGGTCAGGAGCGATCTCGTGGCCATCAGCCCATCCAGCACCGTCGGCCTGGGTGGGCAGTGGAGCGCTCCTGGGCATCGGCCTGGAGGAACGGCTCGGTTCACCCGGGACGGGTGACGGCCCGTCCCCACTTGCGGGGACGGGCCGTCGGGTCACGTCGGCAGGCGGCCGGGTGCGGCCTCCGGTGCGTCAGTCGTGGAACGTCTCGATGGACGCGCCGAGCGAGTTGAGCCGTTCCTGCAGCTGCTCGTAGCCGCGGGCGATGATGCCGACGTTGCGCAGGACGCTCTCGCCCTTGGCCGCGAGCATCGCCAGCAGGATGACCACGGCGGGGCGGAGGGCCGGCGGGCAGCTGACCTCGGCACCCGAGAAGTGCGTCGGGCCGGTCACGTCAAGCCGGTGCGGATCGCGCAGGGTCACGCTCGCGCCCAGGCGGGTGAGGTCGAGCAGGTGGATCGCGCGGCCCTCGTAGACCCAGTCGTGCACGAGCGTGGTGCCCTCCGCCATCGCGGCGATGACCACGAAGAACGGCAGGTTGTCGATGTTCAGGCCGGGGAAGGGCATCGCGTGGATCTTGTCGATCGGCGCGTGCAGCTCGGACGGGTGCACCGTGATGTCGACCAGGCGGGTGCGACCGTTCGCGGCGGGGTACTCGTCGGTCACGTCGAAGCGCAGGCCCATCTCGGCCAGGGTCGCGAGCTCGATCTCGAGGAACTCGATCGGTGCGCGCGTGACGGTGAGCGTGGAGTCGGTGACGATGCCGGCGGTCAGCAGGCTCATGGCCTCGACCGGGTCCTCGCTCGGCCAGTAGTCCACGACCTCGTCGATGCGGCTCTTGCCGGTGATCCGGAGCGTGGTGGTGCCGATGCCCTCGATCTCCACCCCGAGGAGCTCGAGGAAGAAGCAGAGGTCCTGCACCATGTAGTTCGGGCTGGCGTTGCGGATGACGGTCTCGCCGTCGCGGGCGGCCGCGGCCAGGATCGCGTTCTCGGTGACGGTGTCGCCGCGCTCGGTGAGGACGACCGACTTCGTCGGGACCTCGGTGTTGGCCACGTCGACCTCGTACCAGCCCGACGTCGCCTCGACGTCGACGCCGAACGGGCGCAGGGCGATGAGGTGCGGCTCGACCGTGCGGGTGCCGAGGTCGCAGCCGCCGGCGTACGGCAGGCGGAAGGACTCGTACCGGCCGCTGAGCGGACCGAGGAACATGAGGACGCTGCGGGTCCGGCGGGCGGCGTCGGCGTCGATCGCGTCGAGGCGGAGGTCGGACGGGGCGACGATCTCGAGGGTCTCGCCGTCCTCGGACCAGGTGACCGTCGCACCGAGGCTGCGGAGCACGTCGATGATGCGGTCGACCTCGACGATGCGCGCGACCTTGTGCAGGCGGGTCACGCCACGGTTGAGCAGCGAGGCGCACAGGAGCGCCACGGCGGCGTTCTTGCTCGAGTTCACCGCGATCGAGCCGCTCAGCTTGCGGCCGCCCTGCACGCGGAGGTGAGCACGCTGCGGGGCGCCGCCGATCGAGACGATCTGCTGGTCGAGGGCGTCGCTGATGCGGGTGAGCATCTCGAGGGACAGGTTCTGGCCGCCCTGCTCGATGCGGTTGATGGCGCTCTGGCTCGTGCCGACGCGTTCGGCGAGCTGGGCCTGGGTCATGCTGCGACCCTTGCGGGCGCCCCGGATGAGGGCGCCGACCTCGCGGAGCGGGGCCGGGGTGGTCGGGGGAGCGACGATGGTGGTGTCGGTCATGAGGGGCACGCTAACACGCCCATGAGATAAATCGCGGGGGACAACGCCCAGACTTCTCAGGATCGACTCGGGAATACACCGTCTGTGAGAACTTCGTCGTCACCTGTCGTCCAGCGGAGCACGTCCTCGGTCAGGGGCGCGCGAGCCGGCCGCGCACGATCGAGTCGCCCGAGTGTGCCGGGTCGCCGTCGTCCGCCTCGGCCGAGACGTCGACGACCGGGAAGCGTGCGGTGTCCATGCCCGACGGGACCGTGAACCGCCCGCGGTCACCGTCGAGGAACCCCACGCTGACGAGCCCGTCGAGGTCGGAGCGCATCATCCACACCTCGCGCAGGGCACCGGTACCCGTTCGTCCGGTCCCGCCGCGCAGGTCGACCACGAGCGAGAGCCGCCCGTCGCGGTCCCGCTCCAGCTCGGCGGTGCCACCGGCCCCGGACCATCCGGGCAGCGCGTCGAGCTCCGCCCGTGCGAGCACGGTCTCGGACGCCGAGCCGGGGAGCCCGGGCAGGGCACCCGTCGCCACGCCGATCCCGAGCACGATCGCGAACGCCCCGACGACGGCCGCGACGGTCAGGAGGACGCGCCGACGGCGGTGGACGCGGGGACCACCGGGGGTGACCCGTCCGCGGGGGCGGGTCGTTCCTCCTGGGCGGCCCGTTCCGGAGACCGCGACCGGTGCGGGTGACTCCGCCGGGACGCGCGGCGGACCGTCCCGGACCTCGGCGGCGATGCGGTCCCAGACCGCCTCCGGGGGCGCGTCGAGCCGGACGTGGGAGGACGACCGCGTCACGGCGGCGACGCGCTGCAGGTCCGAGACCTCGTCACGGCACCGGGCGCAGGCAGCGAGGTGCTCCGTCACGGCGTCGTCGGCCACGACACCGGAGACCGCGAGCATGGCGAGCGTCTCGTCGTCGACGTGCTTCATTCGATCACCTCGAGACGTGTTCGGAGCCGAGCCAGACTTCGGTGGATGTGACTCTTGACGGTGCCGAGGGGGAGTCCGAGCCGCTCGGCGATCTCACGATGGCTCAGCTCGTCGTAGAACGCCAAGCGCATGACCCGGCGTGGCACGTCGTCCAGCCGGTCGAGCTCGCCCGCGACCAGTGCGCGTTCGGCCAGGTCGAACTCGGACTCCGGTGCCGCCGCGGTCTCCTCGACGACGGTCGGGTCGGTGGTCCTGGCGTGCCGTGTCCGTTCCGCGAAGGCGTCCGCGATGCAGTTCCGGGTGATCCCGACGAGCCAGGCGCCGAGCGGGGCCCGCTCCGGGTCGTAGCTGGCACTCCGGCGCCAGGCCTTCACGAAGACCTGTTGCGTCACGTCCTCGGCCGCCGACTGGTCGCCCAGCGCGCGGAGCGCCAACGAGTAGACGAGCGGGGACCACCGGTCGTAGACGGCGCGCAGGGCGTCCTCGCTCCCGGCGCTGAACGCGTCGGAGAGCTCGCTGTCGTCCGGGAGGGTGGTCGTCACTGGATCCTGTCGCTGGCGTGGTCGTCGTCGACCGTGACCCGATCGTACGGCGGTCGTGATCGCTCCGGTCAGGCGGGCGTCGCGCTGATGATGAGGTTGCTCTCGTAGTGGTGGGTGGACTCGTCGAACACGCCGCCGCAGGAGACCAGGACGAGCCGTCGCGGTCCGTCGGTCCGGAAGACCGAGGCCCACGGGAGGCCGCGTTTGGCGACGAGGGCGACCGAGTCGATCCGCCACCGGGTCCGGTCACCGGAGGTGTCGGTCAGAGTGACGGTCGTGCCGGCGGGGACGTCCCGGAGGTGGGCGAACGGCCCGACGCCGTAGCCGACGGCGTCGACGTGGGCGGCGATCACGACGGTCCCCGTGGTCGACGCCGGTGCTGCGCCGTACCGGTACCAGCCGGCGACGGCCGGATCGGGCGGCAGGGACATCGCGCCCTGGTCGTCGACGCCCTCGGGACGGACCTCGGCCAGCACCCCGGCCCAGTCGACGGCGATCCGGGACGGAGCGGCGACCCGGACGGCCGGCGGGACCGTGGCGCGGACCTGCGGCACCGCGGTCGAGAACGCCGACGGCACCGGGGTCGGCGTCGACGACGGACCGGTGACGATCGCGGTCGAGGGGTGCCCGTCGGGGGTGGGGGAGCCGCCCGACGAGCACCCGGTCAGGATGGTCGCGGCCACCGCGGCGACGACGAGCGCCGCCGCGGTGGTCCGGACCGGGGACGGCACGGTCAGTGACCCGAGTCCTGCCGCTGGTCCCCGGTCACGGTGCGGCGGCGCCGGAGCACCACCGCGCCGATCGCGACCGCAGCCGCGAGGGCTGCTGTCGTCCCGCCGACGATCCCGACGGTGTCGGTCCGGTTCGTCGCGACGAGTCCGGCGTTGCCGGCCGGGACGCCGTTCGGCGTGCCGCCGAGGTCCGAGATCGTCTGGGTGGCGAGCGCCAGGTTCTGGTCGTCCAGGCTGCCCCAGGCGTACACGATCGTGTC
Organism: Curtobacterium sp. Curtsp22; assembly: GCF_059492135.1. NCBI lineage: Bacteria > Bacillati > Actinomycetota > Actinomycetes > Micrococcales > Microbacteriaceae > Curtobacterium > Curtobacterium sp. Curtsp22. The sequence continues at coordinate 488,271 of NZ_CP168519.1, forward strand.
GGCGCCGGCGGTGACAGCGACGTCGGCCGGACCGATCACCGGGTCGGTCGTGCCGGTGGCGGCGACGGATGCCGAGACGGTGCCGGCGGGGAGCTCGAGTGCCTGCTCGTCGGGGTTCGACAGGTTGCTGACGACGGCCTCGCCACCGGCGAGGACGTCCACCGCCGGCGCAGCGGCGACGTGCCGGACGATCAGGCGTCCCTGCCCGGCCGGGGTGGCCGAGACATCGTTGGTGAAGAGCGTGGCGGTGGGCTTGCCGCTGGTGTCGTCGTGCGCGACGGCGGTGTAGTTCCCGCCGGCGTCGAGCGTGACGTCCACGGGGCCGATGACCGGCTTCGACGCATCGGCTGCGTCCGACGCGGTGATCGCGAGCTGGTGTGCGCCCGCCGGGACCATCATCGGGCCGGCGAGGGTCCCCGGCGTGAAGTCGTCGAGGGCGCGCTTCCCGTCCAGGTAGACGTCGACCGTGACGTCCGGGACGGCGTGCAGGACGGAGAGCGTCGCGTCCCCGGTGGCGGCGGAGGCGGTGGCCGCCGGGACCGCGGCCGCAGCGGCGGCGAGCAGCACACCGGCGGCGAGGCCGGTGGCGAGGGTCTTGCGCATGTCGGGTCTCCTTCTGGCCCCTTCGGGCCGGTACGGACGACGTCGTCGTCGACGTCACACCGGCACTACCGGCGGACGGGGCCGATCGGATGCACCCGATCCGGAATCCGGTGTCGGCAGGTCACGCCGGTCACGCCGGCCACGTCGAACGACCGGTCATGCCTAACGACCGGCCCGGGCCCGCCGATAGTCCTCGGTGCAGCCCACGGACGGGCAGCATCCCGCCCCACGGACGGCGGCGGGACGATCGAGAACCAGGACGGGCCATGATCGTCGTCACACGACTCAACGGCAGCGGATTCGCTGTCAACCCCGATCTCGTGGAGCGCATCCAGGAGACGCCGGACACGACGCTCATCATGGTCGACGGCGCCAAGTACATCGTCCGCGAGTCCCTGGCCGACGTCATCGACCTGATCGCCGCGTACCGGGCACGCATCGTCGGCATGGCCTACGGTACGGACACCGCCGCTCGAGACGCCACCGGCCCGCAGCCGACGCTGGCACCGGTCGCCCCGATCCACGCCGTGTCCACCGACCGGGCACCCCGCACGCAGGACGGGGGTCGCTGACGTGGACATCGCGACGATCATCGGGATCCTGCTCGCCTTCGGCGCCCTGTTCGGCATGGTCGAGATGGAGCACGTCGAGCTCGCGGGGCTGTTCCTGCCGGCACCGATGCTGCTCGTGTTCGGCGCCACGATCGGTTGCGGCATCGCGAGCACGACCCTCAAGGACGCCATCGCCAGCTTCAAGGCCGTGCCGAAGGCGTTCACCGGCAAGGTCACCCCGCCGCAGTCGGTCATCGACGACGTGGTCGGGCTCGCCGAGACGGCCCGTGCGAACGGTCTGCTCGCGCTCGAGCAGGAGGCCGACAAGCACGTCGACCCGTTCATGAAGAAGGCGCTGCAGAACATCGCGGACGGCACGGACGGCGACGAGCTGCGGATCCTGCTCGAGGACGAGATCGAGTCGAACGCCGCCCCGGTCCGGTCGGCCAGCTCGTTCTTCATGGGCCTCGGCGGCTTCGCCCCCACCGTCGGCATCATCGGCACCGTGGTGTCACTGACCCACGTCCTCGCGAACCTCGGCAAGCCCGACGAGCTCGGTCCGCTCATCGCGAGCGCGTTCGTCGCGACGCTCTGGGGCCTGCTCACCGCCAACTTCCTGTGGCTGCCGATCGGCGGCAAGCTCCGCAAGCTCGCGCAGCTCGAGGCCGACCGCCAGACGCTGCTCATGGAGGGGCTCCTCGCGGTGCAGGCCGGCAGCCAGCCGCGCCTGCTCGGCGAGCGCCTGACCGCCATGGTCCCGCCCGCGGCGCGCGGTGGGGACGCCAAGGGCGGCAAGGCGAAGGCCGGCAAGGGCAGCGACGCGGACGCCGACGACCAGCAGCTGGCGGCCTGACGATGAGCGCCAACCCCCGCGGGCGCGGTCGCGGACGCGCGAAGAAGTCGCACGACGAGGCCGAGCACCCCGACGAGCGCTGGATGGCCTCGTACATGGACATGATCACCGTGCTGATGTGCATGTTCCTCGTGCTCTTCGCGATGTCCACGGTCGACCAGCAGAAGTACATCCAGCTGAAGAACTCGCTCGCCACGGGCTTCGGCGAGGTGAAGTCGCAGAAGATCGACACCGCGTCGGGCACGGTCGTGACGAAGGACGAGGTCAAGGACGGCTCCGGGTACTCCGTCGACAAGTCCCAGGCAGACCACTCGACCGCGTCGTCCGGCACGAAGGACACCAACGTCGACCCGGCCTCCACCGTGGTGCCGACGACCGCGACGAAGGCCGACGTCGCCGCGGCGAAGAAGGAGCTCGACGACCTGCAGGCCATCGAGCAGGCGATCAAGGCGAACCTCGCGAAGGCCGGCCAGACGTCGAACGTGCAGTTCACGGTCGACGCCCGCGGGCTCACGGTCCGGCTCGTCGGCAGCGAGACGTACTTCACCACGAACAGCGCCGACCTGTCCGACCAGGCGAAGCGGATCATGGACGCCATCGCCCCGGTCCTGAAGACCGGCGGCCACGACGTCAGCGTCGAGGGCCACGCCGACCAGCGGAACTCCACCGCGCCGTACGCGACGAACTGGGAGCTGAGCGCCGCCCGCGCGACCGGGGTGCTCCGCGACCTCGTGGAACGCGGCGGGATGCCGGCCCAGCACATCCAGAGCGTCGGGTTCGGGTCGAGCCGTCCGCTGGCGAAGGGCGGGACGGACGCCGACCTCACGCTCAACCGGCGGGTCGACATCGTGGTGCTGTCGAACCAGGACCAGGACGTCAGCGCGCTGATGCCGGCCCTGGCGAAGGCGCAGGACGGGGCACGAGCCGGCTGAGCGCACCACCGCCCCAGAACGGGGCACAGCACTGACGGGACGTCCCCGGCGGACCGATAGACGCACCCGTGACCGAGACCCTGCCAGCGCCCGAGGTGTACGACTTCGCGCGCCCGTCGACGCTCGCCCGCGAGCACGCCCGGGTCCTCGAGCTCGCCTTCGAGACCTTCGCGCGCCAGTGGGGCACCCAGCTGACGGCGAAGGTCCGCGTGGTGAGCCAGGTCACGTGCGAGCAGGTCCAGATGACGACGTACGACGAGTACGCCGCCTCGCTGCCCGCACTCACCGGCATGGTGCTGCTCCCGATCGCGGACGTCGTCCCGAAGGGCGTGCTGCAGGTCCCGCTCGACGCCGCGCTCACCTGGGTCTCGCACGCGCTCGGCGCCTCGAAGCCGCTCCCGACGCCGGACCGGACGTTCACCCCGATCGAGCAGGCGCTCGTCCGCAAGATCGTCGAGGACGCCCTCGACGACCTGCGCTACTCGTTCGGCGGCCTGCTCGCGCACGACGTCACCGCCGGCGGCTTCCAGTTCAACTCGCAGTTCGCCCAGGCCGCCCAGAAGGGCGACCTCATGATCGTCGCCTCGTTCACGATCCGCGTGGGGGAGCGCGTCGCCCCCGGCACGCTCGCGCTGCCGGCCGACGCCGTCCTGCCGCAGCTCGGCGAGGCCGCCGCCCACGTCACCCCCGCCGACGCCCGCGCCCTCGTCGACGCGCAGCTCGCCAGCGTGCCGGTCGGCGTCAGCCTGCGGTTCGCCCCGGCGACCGTGCTGCCGTCGCAGGTCCTGCGTCTCGCCGTCGGCGACGTGCTGCCGCTGCCGCACCCGCAGCACCGCCCCCTCACCATCGCGGTCGACGGCGAGCCCGTCGGCACCGCCGCCGTCGGCGCGAACGGCTCGCGCCTCGCCGGCATCGTCGTCACCACCACATCGGAGCAGCCCGCATGACCGTCACGACCACCCTCCACACGCAGGCGGCCGAGGCACTCGCCGCGCAGCTCCCGACGGCCGCTCCGCTCGCAGCGGTGGCGGTCCCGGGAGGCGCGACCCCCGTCGTCCTCGAGGCGGCCGGTGACGCTGTGGTCGCGTCCTTCGTCGGCGGCCTGTCGGCCGACCTCGTCCTCGTGCTCACCGACCTCGAGGCCGTCGTCGCCGCGGGCGGCACCGACCACGGGATCGTCGACGTGACCGACGTGCTCCGTCCGTCCCTCGAGGCCGCCGCCGGTGTCCTCGGCGTCGGCGTCCTCGGCGAGGCTCGGCGCGAGTCGGCCTCGGCGCTCCTGGCCGACCCGGACGCGGTCGTGTTCGAGCTGACCGCCGGTGGCGTCCCCGGCGGCTGGTTCGCGCTGCGCGTCCGCGAGAACGGCACCGTGTCCGCACCGGCCGCCGCGGCACCGACGACGAGCCTGCCCGCCGGGAACCTCGGCCGGATCAACAACGTCGAGATGACCCTGACCGTCGAGATCGGCCGCACCCGGATGTCCGTGCGCGACGTGCTCGGCATGGAGCCCGGCGCGGTCGTCGAACTCGACCGCAGCGCCGGAGCCCCGGCCGACGTCCTGCTCAACGGCCGGCTCATCGCGCACGGCGAGGTCGTCGTCGTCGACCAGGACTACGCGGTCCGGATCACGAAGATCCTCGACGTCGCCGAGAGCGTCTGAGCCCCGACGTGGACACCGCCGTCATCGTCCTCCGCGTCGCGCTCTCGCTCGGCGTCGTGCTCGCCCTGATGTGGGTGCTGCACCGTCGCGTCGCGAAGAGCGGCCTGGGTGCGGGCAAGGCCAAGGGCCGCCGCTCGGCGTCGGTCGAGGTCGTCGGCCGCCAGGGCATCGGCGGCAAGGCGAGCGTCGTCGTCGTCGACGTCGAGGGCGAGCGCCTCGTGCTCGGTGTCTCCGAGCACGGTGTCGCCCTGCTCACCAGCGGACAGGCGCCGGCGCCGGAACTCACGATCGTGACCGGGCCGGTGACGCTGCCGGTGCGTCCGACCCCGTCGGCCGACGCGTTCTCTCGGGAACTGCAGCGACAGGACCAGACCGAGCCGTCCCTCCAGGACCACCTACCCATGCGTCCCCGCAACCGCCGCTCGCAGCGCACCACGCTGCCCACGGCGCAGCAGCTGCAGGGGTCGATCCTGTCCGCCGACACCTGGCGGCAGGCCGCCTCGGCGCTCCGGAACCGGCGGGCCGGGTGACCGCGGCACGCACCGGACGCTTGATCGCCCTCCTCCTGCTGGGGGTGACGATCGTCGCCGGCTTCCTCATGCTCACGGCGACCGGCGCCCACGCGGCCGGTGTCGTGCAGCCGACCGCTCCCGCCACGCCCACGCCGCCGTCGACCGGTGACTTCAGCGTCAGCGTGAACGGCCCGGACGGCACCCCGTCGTCCGCCGTCGTCACCCTGATCGGGATCACCCTGCTCAGCGTCGCACCGGCCCTCATGCTGATGATGACGTCGTTCACGAAGATCTTCGTGGTGCTCGCGATGACGCGGAACGCCCTCGCACTGCAGTCCATCCCGCCGAACCAGGTGCTGGCAGGGCTCGCGCTGTTCCTGTCGCTCTTCGTGATGGCACCGGTCCTCGGGCACATCAACGACGACGCCCTGCAGCCGTACCTCGCCGGCCACCTCGACTTCACCCAGGCGGTCGAGATCGGGACGAAGCCACTGCGGACCTTCATGCTGCACCAGACGCGTGAGGAGGACGTGGCGCTCATCACCCGTGCCGCCGGTCAGGACAACCCGAAGTCGATGGCCGACGTGCCGATGACGACGGTGATCCCCGCGTTCGTGATCTCCGAGCTCCGCAGCGCCTTCATCATCGGGTTCGTCATCTTCATCCCGTTCCTGGTGATCGACCTCGTCGTCTCCGCGGCGCTCATGTCGATGGGCATGATGATGCTCCCGCCGGTCATGATCTCGCTCCCGTTCAAGATCCTGCTGTTCGTCCTCGTCGACGGGTGGGGGCTCATCATCAAGTCCCTCATCGAGAGCTACCAGGTGGTGCACTGATGAACCAGCAGGCCGTCATCGACCTCACGCTCCAGGCGCTCCTGGTGTCGGCGAAGCTCGCCGCGCCCGTGCTCGTGACGTCGCTCGTCGTGGGCTTCGCGATCTCGCTGTTCCAGTCGGTCACGCAGATCCAGGAGGTCACGCTCTCCTTCGTGCCGAAGGCCGTCGCCGTCGCGATCGCCCTGGTCGTCTGCGGCAACTGGATGATCTCGGAGATGGTCGGGTTCACGCACGTCGCGTTCGACATGATCCCGAAGCTCTTGGGAACGGCCTGATGGAGCTGTCGATCGACGGCGACCGCCTCGAGGCGACGATGCTCGCCGGCGTCCGCCTCGTCGCGTTCTTCGTCATCGCGCCGCCGTTCTCGTACCGCGCGTTCCCCGCGACGGTGAAGGTGATCCTCGGCATCGGGCTGGCGATCGGCGTCGCCCCGCGCGTCGCGGTCGGCTACGAGTCGCTCGACACCGGACCGTTCCTGCTCGCGCTCCTGACGCAGCTCCTCGTCGGACTCGCCCTCGGGTTCCTCGTGTTCCTCGTGTTCGCCGCCGTGCAGTCGGCCGGTGCGCTCATCGACCTGTTCGGCGGGTTCACGCTGGCGCAGGCCTTCGACCCGCAGTCGCAGGTGAACGGCGCCCAGTTCACGCGGCTGTTCCAGATGGCGGCGCTCGCGCTGCTGTTCGCCTCGGGCGGGTACCAGCTCATCGTCGCCGGACTCGTGCGCTCCTTCGACGCGGTGCCCCTGACCGGCACGTTCGACCTCGGCGGCCTGGCGTCCGTGCTCGTCACCGCGCTCACGCAGATGTTCCTGTCCTCGCTGCAGATCGCCGGGCCCCTCGTGGTGGTGCTCTTCCTCGCCGACGTCGGCCTCGGCCTGCTCACGCGCGTGGCCCCGGCGCTCAACGCCTTCCAGATGGGCTTCCCGATCAAGATCGGGCTGACCGTCGTCTTCGCCGGCGCGCTCTTCATGGCCCTGCCGTCCGTCGTCTCGTCCCTCACCGGCGACGCGGTGGCCGCGATCACGGGACGGGGGTGACGACGTGTCCGACAGCGGAGAACGCTCCGAGCAGGCGACGCAGAAGCGCATGCGCGAGGTCCACCAGAAGGGCCAGATCGGGCGGTCGCAGGACCTCGGCGCGTGGATCGGGATCGCGGTCGCGGCGCTCATGATGCCGTCCGCGATCGGCAACGCCGCCGCCGCGGGCTCCGAGCAGCTCCGAGCCGTGCAGCGCGTCATCGCCGACCCGACGATCGGCACCATGAACGCCGTCTTCCACGAGGCCCTCGGCTCGCTCGGCGGGACCCTCGGCCCGATGCTCGGGGTCGTCGCCGTCGCCGTGCTGGCCGCAGCGGTCGCGCAAGGCGGCGTGCACGTCCGGAAGTTGACCCCGCAGCCCGAGCACTTCGACCCGATCCAGGGCCTGAAGCGGGTGTTCGGTACCCAGGCGCTCTGGAACGGGTGCAAGGCGCTCCTCAAGACCGCCGTCGTCGGCCTCGTCCTCTGGATGGCCGTGCAGGCACTCGTCCCCGTCCTCATGACGAGCGGGTCGCTGCCGCTGTCCGCTGTGCTCGACGCCGCGGCCGCCGGCACCGGCACCCTGCTCAGGGCGGCGATCGTCGCCGGCCTGGTCCTCGCCGCGCTCGACGTCTTCGTCGTGATCCGCCGCAACCGCAAGCGCACGATGATGACCAAGCGCGAGGTCAAGGACGAGAACAAGCACGCCGAGGGCGACCCGCTCGTGAAGTCCCAGCGCCGGTCCCGACAGCTCGCGATGAGCCGGAACCGGATGGTGCAGGCGATCGGCACCGCGGACGTCGTGATGACGAACCCGACGCACTACGCCGTCGCGCTGTCGTACGAACCGGGCAAGTCCGCGCCGCGCGTCGTGGCGAAGGGCGCCGGTCCGGTCGCGGCGATGATCCGCGACAAGGCGCTCGAGGCCCGGGTGCCGATCGTCCAGGACGTCCCGCTCACGCGTGCGCTGCACGCCGCGTGCGAGCTCGGGCAGGAGGTGCCGGTCGACCTCTACACGCCGGTCGCCCGCGTGCTGTCGTTCGTCATGGCGCTCAAGGCCAGGGGAGCGGCGGCCGGGACGCACGCCCCGCCGCGGCCGACCACCCCGGACGAGGTCGCGACGGTCATCGACCCGGCCACGATCAGCGGGGACCTCCGGCCCCGGAAGCTCCGCCCGAACTCGACTCCCGAAGGGGTGCCCGCATGAACCGCAAGGACCTGCCGAAGCTCGTCGTCCCGGTCTTCATCGTCGGCATCATCCTGCTGCTGATCCTGCCGGTGCCGTCCTTCCTGCTCGACTTCCTCATCATCTGCAACATCCTGCTGGCGCTGGTGATCCTGCTCACGACGCTGTTCGTGAAGAAGCCGCTCGACTTCTCGGTGTTCCCGTCGCTGCTGCTCGTCGCGACGCTGTTCCGGCTCGGCCTGAACGTCGCGTCGACGCGGCTCGTCCTGGGCGAGGGGTTCGCCGGCGACGTCATCCAGGCGTTCGGCCACGTGGCGGTCTCCGGCTCGATCATCATCGGCGCGGTGATCTTCCTGATCCTCGTCGTCATCCAGTTCGTCGTCGTCACGAAGGGCGCCGAGCGCGTCGCCGAGGTCGGGGCACGGTTCACGCTCGACGCGATGCCCGGCAAGCAGATGGCGATCGACGCGGACCTCAACGCGGGGCTCATCACCGACGCCCAGGCGAAGGAACGCCGTGCCGCCGTGTCCGCCGAGGCCGACTTCTACGGCGCCATGGACGGTGCGTCGAAGTTCGTCAAGGGCGACGCGATCGCCGGCATCCTCATCATCGTCATCAACCTCGTCGGCGGCATCGCCATCGGCATGGTGCAGAACGGGCTGTCGATCACCGACGCCCTGTCGAAGTACGGCATCCTGACCATCGGCGACGGGCTGGTCACGCAGATCCCGGCGCTCCTCATGGCGGTGTCGACGGGCATGATCGTCACCCGCTCCGGCGCCGAGACCGAGATCGGCACCTCGGCGTCGCAGCAGCTCACCCAGTCGCGGAACGCCCTCGTGATCGCGGGCGTCGCGGCGATCGCGATGGGGTTCATCCCCGGCATGCCGATCGTCCCGTTCCTGGTCATCGGCGCCACGCTGCTCGTCATCGGGTGGCGCCTCGGGCAGAACACCAAGCGCGAGGAGGCTGCCCTCGCCCAGCAGCAGGCCATGGAGGCCGCCGCGCCGAGCGCCGACACCCCCGAGGACCTCATCGAGCAGATGCGCGTGCACGCCCTCGAGATCCTGCTCGCGCCCGACCTGGTCGACATGGTGTCCGGCGCCTCGGACGACCTGCTCGGCCGCGTCCGGGCACTCCGCCGGAAGATCGCGATCGACATGGGGATCGTCGTCCCGCCCGTCCGGACCCGCGACAGCATCGAGCTCCCGCCGTCGACCTACGCCATCCGCATCGCCGGTGTCGAGGCCGGCCGGGGCACCGCACCGTCGCGCAGCGTGCTCGCCCTCGGCGACCACCTCGAGGGGCTCCCGGGGGAGACCACCGTCGAACCGGTGTTCGGCCTCGCCGGCAAGTGGATCCCCGCCGAGCTCCGGCACGCCGCCGAGATGACCGGCGCGACCGTCATCGACCGCGTCTCCGTGCTCGTCACCCACCTGCAGGCGATCATCGGCGACAACGCCGCGCGGCTCCTCACCCGCGAGGACGTCAAGGTCCTCACCGAGGGCGTCAAGCAGGTCAACCCCGCGGCCGTCGAGGAGCTCGTCCCCGGGATGCTCTCGCTCGCCGAGCTGCAGCGGGTCCTGCAGGGCCTGCTCGCCGAACGGGTCCCGATCAACGACCTCGGCCGGATCTGCGAGGGCCTCACGCTCCGCGCGAAGGTGTCGACCGACCCGGAGGGGCTCGTCGAGGCCGCCCGCGCCGCACTCGGCCCCGCGCTGCCCGCCCGGTACCTCGACGCCGGCACGCTCCGGGTCATCATGATCGACCCGCTGCTCGAGCAGTCGATGCTCGAGGGGCTCCGGCCGTCCGAGCAGGGGACCCAGATCGTCCTCGACGCCCACCGCATCGAGCAGGTCCTCGGGTCGCTCCGGGAGGCCGTCCGTTCCGTCGAGGACCAGGGGATCTCCGCCGTCCTCGTCTGCGCCCCGCAGCTCCGCCCGGCCGTGCACCGCATGGTCTCCGCGCAGTCGAACGGCCTGCCGGTGCTCTCCTACCAGGAGGCCACCGCCGCGGGCTCCACCATCGAGACCGTGGGAGTGGTCCGTGCCGCCGACCCGATTGCAGCGTAACGGCGCCACGCTCGACGAGCTCCGGGACGCCGTCCGCTCGGAGTTCGGACCGGGCGCACGCATCGTCGCCGCCGAGCGCGTCACCACACCGGGGATCGGCGGGCTGTTCCGCAAGGCGCACGTCGAGGCCACCGTCGAGGTCCCCGGCCCCGACGACGTCCCGACCGCGCGCGTCGCCATCGCCGACTCGCCGGTCCAGCGGGTGGGCATCGCCGCGCTCCTGGCCGATGCCGAAGCCGCGGAGGCGCGCATCGCCGGCCACGACGGCACCGCGTCCACGCGGGCCGACGCGTTCGCGTCGGTGCTCGACGGGTTCGTCGCCGACGGGATCACGGGGAGCGCCCCGCGCCCGACGCGTGCACTGCCGGAGGCGGGGGCCGAGGAGCCGGGCGGGTCGCGCCTCCTGGACCTGCCCGGTCCGTCCGCGGTGCCCGTCGCGTCCGTCGTGCCCGGTCCGTCGGTCGTTCCTGGAGGGACGGCTCGGCTCGTCGACGACGTCGTGGCCGAGCAGCTGGTCGCCGCCACCGCGCCCACCCGGCCCGTCCCGTCGGTCCGGTCCGCCGACGGCGACCTCGTGCTGCTCGTCGGGCGTCCGAACGACGTGGACGCAGCCGCCGGGATCTTCGCGACCCGGCACGCACTGCGGCCGACCGACGCGGCCGACCGGCGGAGCGGGATCCTCGCCCGGGCCGAGGGCGTCCGCGACGGGTACGCGCTGCTCGCGGTCGCCGCCTGGGACGACGTCGCGACGGCCGCCGGACTCGCACCCGACCAGGTCTGGGTCGTCGTGGACGTCGGTCGGAAGCACGAGGACTCGGTCCGCATGCTCGCCGCCGTCGCCGACCGGGCCCACGTGGCGGGGGTCGTGGCGATCGGCGCGGGGGAGACCGCCACGCCGGAGTCGGTGCACCTGCTGGGAGTCCCCGTCGTGTCGCTAGGCTGAACGGGTGCTGGTACTCACGCGGAAGGTCGGCGAGCGGATCCTCGTCGGTGACGACATCGTCATCACGGTGCTCGACAGCCGCGGGGACGGCGTCCGGATCGGTATCGACGCGCCTCGCGGGGTGAAGATCCAGCGCGAAGAGGTCGTGCGCGCGGTGACCGAGGCCAACGCCGAGGCCGCTGCCGCCGGCGCCGGGGACGACGCCGAGGCGCGGCTCCGCCGGGCCCTCGAGGACCGCGGGCCCGCCGGCGACGCCTGACGCGCCCCACGTCCAGCACTAGGCGCGGGGCTTCTTCTCCTGCTCGGGGAGGCGACCCGCGGCCGCCTCGGCGGCGAACCATGCCTGCGCCTCGTCCTGCCTGGCCTGCTCGGCACCGAGCGCGATCGGTGCGCGGACGTGGCCGGCCTCGTACCCGAACGAGTGGAGCAGCTGCGGGATGACCGGTCGGACCCGGGCGACGAGGCGGTCGATGTAGGCCGAGACCGCCCGCGCCCGCTGCGCCGTGATGCGCCCGTGCATGAGGTACCAGTCGAGGTGCTGCTCCAGCAGGCCGAGGGCGAACAGGTCGCGGAGCCAGACGAGCACGCGGCGGGTGTCTCCCGGCGGGACCTCGTCGATGGCCTCGGTGAAGGCCTCCCACTGCATGAGCTCCGCGTGGGCCTTCGCCGCCTCGATGAGCTCGTGCTGCGAGCGGTTGAGCAGTCGGGCGCCGCGTGCGCGGTCCTTGCCGGCCGACGCGAGGCGCATGCCGATCTCGGTGACCATCGTGTCGACGCGGCCGGCGAGCAGGTCGCGCTGCGTCCTGGCGTCCTGCAGGTCCGTGACGGAGGCGGCGAGCGAGCCCCGGTCGGTCATGGTCTGTCCGAGGCGTCGGAGACCGGTGGCGTCGGCGAGCTTCGTGGCCGCCTGGGCCGCCACGAACTTCGCGGTCGACGCCGGGTCCTTCGGCGCCTTCGCGCGGAAGTCGGTGAGCAGGCGCTTGCCGACGAGCTGGAGCAACACGGTGTTGTCGCCCTCGAACGTCACGTAGACGTCGAGGTCGGCGCGGAGTCCGGTGAGGCGGTTCTCGGCGAGGAACCCGGCGCCACCGCAGGCCTCGCGGCACTCCTGGAGCGTGTCGAGGGCCGACCACGTGGACATCGACTTGAAGGCCGCTGCCTGGGTCTCGAGGTCCTCGCGACGCTGCGGGGTGTCCTCACGCCCGCTGAACACGTCGTCGAAGGTGCGGAGGAGCTTCTCGTGGGCGAACGACTGCGCGAACACCGTGGCGAGGCGGGGGATCAACCGGCGCTGGTGCCGGCCGTAGTCGAGCAGGACGCCCTCGGTGCCGTCGCCCGTCGGGAACTGGCGACGCTGTGCCGCGTACGTCAGCGCGATCTCCAGGCCGATCTTCTGGGCGACGACCGCGGCGCCGTCGAGCGACACGCGGCCCTGCACGAGGGTGCCGAGCATGGTGAAGAAGCGGCGACCGGGCGAAGCGATCGGCGAGGAGTAGGTGCCGTCCTCGGCGACGTCGCCGTAGCGGTTCAGCAGGTTGGTGCGGGGGACGCGCACGTGGTCGAAGTGCAGCCGGCCGTTGTCGATGCCGTTCAGGCCGCCCTTGTAGCCGTCGTCCTCGCCGCCGACACCGGGCAGGAACGCACCCTCGGCGTCGCGGAGCGGCACGTAGAACGCGTGGACGCCGTGGTCGACGCCCTGCGTCACGAGCTTCGCGAAGACGACGGCGGCCTTGCCGTGCAGGGCGGCGTTGCCGATGTAGTCCTTCCACGCACCGCGGAAGGGCGTGTGGATCTCGAACTCCTGGGTCGCCGGGTCGTAGGTCGCCCGCGTGGCGATGCTCTGGACGTCCGAGCCGTGCCCGGTCTCCGTCATCGCGAAGCAGCCGGGGACCTCGAACGAGACGATGCCCGGCAGGAACTCGCGGTGGTTCCGTTCGGTGCCGAGGTGGTGCACGGCCGAGCCGAACAGCCCCCACTGCACGCCGGCCTTGATCTGCATCGAGGGGTCGGCCGTGGTGAGCTCCTCGAACGCGGCGAGGTTGCCGCCGTGGTTGCTCGAGCCGCCGAACTCCTCGGGGTAGGGGCGCTGGATCGCTCCCGCGTCGACGAGGATGCGGAGCTGGTCGAGCGTCCGGGCGCGGGCGTCGGCGTAGGGCATGCCCTCGACCTTGTGCATCGCCGGGTCGAGTGCGAGTCGTCGCGAGGCACGGCGGTCGTCCGCCCAGCGGCCGAGCAGGTGCTCGGCGAGCAGGTCGACGTCGATCCGGACGTCGGTGTCCGTCCCGCCGGCGGGCGTGCCCGCGGCGGGGTCGCCCGCGGCGTCTGCCTTGGGCGTGTTCGTGCTGTGGACGGGTGCGGTGTCGACCATGGTCGGAGCCCTCCTGAACTGCTCTGTCCGGTGTTGCAGAACCCACGCTATTGATCGGACCCGCGAGTCGCGTGAACGCCGTCCGGGGCTGACAACGCACGGGGCGCTCTGGTCCGACACGGTGGTGGGAACCCTCCAAAGCGTCGACCGTCATTTCTTGAGCAGGGCTAGACGATTGTGCGCGAGCGGACGGGCGAGGGCAGACTGTCCGGCATGTCAGGTACCACCACGCCCGCACGCGGGCGGACCTTCTTCGGGCAGCCGTTCGAGTTGTCGACGCCGTTCGCCGTCGAGCTCTGGGAGCGGTTCTCGTTCTACGGGATGCAGGGCATCGTCCTCATCTACATGTACTACACGCTCTCGCAGGGCGGGCTGGGCATCGACAAGGGCGTCGCCAGCGGGATCATGGGTGCCTACGGCGGAGCCGTGTACCTGTTCACGATCATCGGGGCGTGGATCGCCGACCGGCTGCTCGGTGCGGACCGGACACTGTTCGGCAGCGCCATCGTCGTCATGCTCGGGCACATCGCCCTCGCGCTCATCCCCGGTGTCGCGGGCGTCGGCGTCGGCCTCGTGCTCGTCGCGCTCGGCTCCGGCGGGCTCAAGGCCACGGCGACGACGATCGTCGGCGGGCTCTACAGCCGGGACGACCCCCGTCGTGACGCCGGCTTCTCGCTCTACTACCTCGGCGTGAACCTCGGGGCGTTCTTCGGTCCGCTCCTGACCGGCCTGCTGCAGAGCTCGCTCGGCTTCCACTACGGCTTCGGCCTTGCTGCGGTCGGCATGGCGGCCGGGCTCGTGCAGTACGCGATCCGCCGCCGCAAGCTGCCGGAGTCCGTGCGGCACGTCACGAACCCCGTCGACCGCCGTCGGCTCCCGCTCATCGGCGTGCTCGTCCTCGTGGCACTCGCGGTGATCGTGGTCGCCGTGCTGACCGGGCTCCTCAACGTCGACAACCTGCCCACCGTGGTCGTCGCCATCGTCATCCTCGCCACGATCGGGTACTTCGTGGTGATCCTCTCGAGCGGCATCACCGCGCAGGAGCGGTCGCGCGTGTTCGCCTTCATCCCGCTGTTCATCGGCAGTGCGGTGTTCTGGTCGCTGTACCAGCAGCAGTTCACCGTCGTGACCGTCTACTCCGACGAGCGCCTCGACCGGTCCCTGTTCGGCTGGGAGATGCCGGTCTCGTGGGTGCAGTCGATCAACCCGGTCTTCATCATCGTGCTGTCCGGTGTGTTCGCGGCGATCTGGACGAAGCTCGGCGACCGCCAGCCGTCCACCCCGACGAAGTTCGCCCTCGGCACCGGCATCATGGGCGTCGCGTTCCTGCTCTTCCTGCCCTTCGTCGGCACCGGGCAGAACGGCACGCCGCTGCTCGCCCTCGTCGGGATCCTGCTCGTCTTCACGATCGCCGAGCTCCTGCTGTCGCCGGTGGGGCAGTCGGTGGCCACGAAGCTCGCACCGCCGAAGTTCCAGACGCAGATGGTGGCCCTGTTCTTCCTGTCGGTGTCGCTCGGCACCGCAGTCACGGGGGTGCTCTCGCAGTACTACGACCCGACGGACGAGGCGCCGTACTTCGCCGTCCTCGGGCTCGTCGCCGTCGCGGTCGGTGTCGTCCTGCTCGTCCTCGCCAAGCCGGTGCTGAAGCTCATGCGCGGCATCCGCTAACCTGAGGGCAGCCAGACCGGCCCCGGAACCAAGGAGTCACCAATGCTCGAACTCATCGCAGGCGTCATCATCGGCATCGGCGTGCTCGGTGGCGTGGGGGTCTGCATGGCCTTCGCAGCCATGATGAAGAGCGGCAACGAGGAGTACTAGCCCTCGGTGTCCGGTGCCGGTTCGATCGGCACCAGCTGACGACTCAGGACGGTCGCGCGCTCGAACGGGCCGCGGCCGTCCTTCGTGTACACGGGTTCCTCGAACGCGACCGTCCAGGTGCGCTGGGTCCCGCCGAGCTGGCTGCCGCCCGGTGCGACGATGACGCCGATCGGTTCGTCAGCCCACTGCTCGCCGCCCTGGTCGGTGTCGACGACCTGCACGAGGGCGCCGATGCCGAGGCCCGGTCGGTCGTCGGGGCGGGGGCTGGGGGAGCGGCGTCCGAACACGCGCCCACCGTACCGTGCGCGGGTCAGTTCCAGATGGAGATCCAGTCGACGGACACGGTGCCCGTCGCGTCCGTCGGGACGGCGCCGTGATCGGTCCACGTCTCGCCCTGCAGGGTCACGCGCATCGGCTTCGTCGGCACGGCCTCGGTGGTGGAGGAGACGAGCTCCCCGTCCCAGTAGAAGCGGACGATGCCCGTGTCCCACTCGGTGGTGGCGACGTGGTACTCGGTGGTGTCGGTCTTCGCGTGGACCTGCACCGAGCGGTCGTACTTGACGTGACGGTTCGCGTACGTTCCCGGGATCGCGGACGCGGGGCGCGGCGATGCTCCGAGCGTGAGTGACTCCGGCCAGTCGATCTCGCCGTCGTTCCAGTCGTCGGAGGACGGCCACAGCATGCCGACGAACTTGTACCCGTCGGTGACCGTGGTCTTGTAGCGGATGCTGACCCGTGCCGTCGTGTGCGGTGCGTACCCGTCCGGCATGACGGCGGCGACGAGCGGTCGGCCGCCCTCGGAGTGGAAGTCGAAGTCGAGGTTGCCGTCGGCGACGGACAGCACCTTCGCAGGGGCGTACGTGCCGAGTCCGCTGGTGTCCTGGAATCCGTCGTAGAGGCCCATGCCGGGGTAGACGGATGCCACCGTGCCGAGTGCGGCGGGCTTCGTGAAGTCCTCGGCGTACGACTGCCGCCAGGTGCGTCCGTTCGACGTGACGTCGCCGACCGGGAGCGTCGTCGGCACGGCGGTCGGGGTCGCAGTCGGGGTCGGGGTGGGTGTGGGCGTCGGTGTCTGCTTCGGCGTCGGTGTGACCAGCGGAGTCGCTGTGGCGGTGGTCGGTGCCGCTGTCGACCCCGGTGCCGTGGAGGACGGGACACACGCAGCGAGCGCGCCGGCGACGAGGAGCCCGGTGACGATCGCGCCTGCGGTGCGTGTGGGAGTGGTCACGGTATGGTCCCTGCTGGAGTCGGTGGAGCTCCTGGCGATCGTAGTCAAGGAGTGCCCGGCGGCCTGCTGTTGCCGGCACCCCAGTCCGGGGGTGGCGGGAACGGTCGCCCTGGTCGCACGACATGCCGTGCACCCATCGCCGGGGTCGCACGAGGTGCCGCTGCTGCCGGCGCCGGGCGGCAGTTCGTGCGACCCCGGCGGCCCGCGAACGGGCGGTCGACCCGCGGACGGGACGGGACGCGCGCCTACGCCCCCACGGCAGCCCGCGCGATCTCGGTGATCGACGAGTGCCCGGTGTCCGGGTGCTTGCGCATCGACAGGAGCCGCTCCATCGAGGGCTCCAGCGCCGTGACCTTGTCGAGCGGCGCACTCACGACGAGCTGGAACCCGAGCCGCAGCCACGCCGTCACCGCACGCCCCGCGAACTCCGAGTCCGCCTTGATGAAGGCCTCGTCCAGGAACACCGGCGCGAACCGCGGCCGCGGCCGGGTCTCGTCGCCGAGCTGGTACCGGAGCGCGGCACCGACGATGAACGCCACGAGCTCCTGCGTCTCACCGCCGGACTTGTCACCGAGGGACGAGTACACGCCGAGGTCGTTGCCCTCGGTGTCGTACCGCACGGCCGTGATCTCCATGTGCCGCCGGACGTCGAGCACAGCGTCGCGCTGCGTGGTCCGGCCACCACGCGGGACGGACGGGTCGGGGCGGATGACGGCCATGAAGCGTCGGAGCCGGCGGAACCGGGTCTCGAGCACGTCGTCGGTCAGCTCGGTGTCGACGGACGCCGACAGTGCCCGCAGCTCCCGGCGGAAGGCCGTGACCTCTTCGCGCGTGACCCGGCGGATCTGGATCTTGAGCCGGTCGCGGTTCGCACCGAAGGGCAGCTCGCGGAGGATCTCGTTGACCGGTTCGAGCCGCTCCTCGATCTCGACGACGGCCCGGTCGAAGGCACCGGCGAGCGGGACGAGGTCCTCGCCGCTCCACTGCGACAGACGTCGGCGCCACTCGCTCCGGCGGGAGTGCAGGCCCGTCGCGACGATCTGGTCGAGGATGGCGCGGTAGTCGGGGTAGGACGCGACGCCGGTCCCGAGGTTCGGGTCCGGCCAGGCGTCCTGGTAGCGCTGGAAGGTCAGCGTCAACGCGGTCGAGGCCGAGGCGGCGCCGTCGAGCGCCTGCGCGAGGCGTTCCTCGAGCCGGCGCTTCAGTCGGCGGGTGGCGTCGTCGAAGCCGTCGACGCCGTCCGGCGCTCCGATCTCCTCGAACGTCTCGGACAGCAGCTGCGCCTGTCGGTCGTCCGGCAGGGCGTCAGGGGTGTCCTCGAAGCGCGACAGGATCTCGGCCGCGGCGTCCTGACCGTCCACGAGCACGGCGTGCCGCTCCTCGAGCCGGGCGACGGACTGGCGGGCAGCGGCGCGACGGTCCGACGCCTCGTCGAGGGACGCCCGGAGCCGACCCACGGCCGAACGCAGGGTGCGCAGGCCGTCGTCGGCGGCGAGGAGTGCTTGGCGTTCCTGGTCGAGGCGGGCGAGCGAGTCGTCGAGCCCGACGACGTCGATCGCCTCCCACGTGACGTCGACGATGTGCTGGTGCGCCGCGCGGAGGACGTCGAGCGCCGTGATGTCCTGCGCGACGTCGGTACGCCGGGCCTCGAGCGTGGCGAGGTCCTCGGCGATCGCGGCCAGCTCCTGCTCCACCGAGGCGACCCGCGCCTCGTTCGTGAAGCCGATGACGTTCGCCTGACGCCGGTCGCCGTGGGCACCGCGTCGACCGTCGCGGAGCTGCCCGGACTCGGTGACGCGCCGACCGCCGCCGCCGAGGTCCGCGGCGGACCCGACGCACCGGGCGTCGGTGCGGTCGGACTCGATGCGCTCGCGCACCCAGGTGCTGAACGGCGACTGCTTGATCGCGAGCTTGCCGGACACCATGGACGGGTCGCCGTCGACGTCGATGTGCGGCCCCGTCGGGACGCCTTCGAACTGCACGCGCACCGGCAGGCGGAGCGCGTCGATCGCCTCGCTGAAGTCGGCGAGGCGGTCCTGGTCGACCAGGAGCGTGCGGGCGACGGGCGCCAGGACCGACTCGATCGCCGTGCGCCACCGCTCCTCGCCGGGCAGCACGTCGAGCAGTTCGGCGACGAAGGGCAGCTCGGACGGGTCGATGCCGGCGGCGCGGGCCATCGCCAGTCGGGCCTCGTGCATCGGCAGCGGCATGGCGCCCTGTCGGTGCTCGAGCGACTGGCGCTCCTGGCGGAGGGACCGCTCGCGGTCGAGGAGCGGGTACTCCTCGCGGGTGAGGGCGTCACGGCGCTCGTCGAGCTCCGCGCGCGACGCGGGGTAGGTGCCGAGGAACTCGTGGGACGCCCGCTGCGCGGCGGTGAAGGACTGCTCGGTGGACACGGGCGACCCGAGCACGGCCGTCCGCTCGTCGAAGGTCGCCCGGGTGCGGACGACGGCGTCGCGCTCGCGCGTCCGACGGTCGATGCGGTCCTCGAGCTGCGCCAGCGCGTTGCCGCCCTGGTCACGGAGCCGGGCCTCGGCGTCCCGCAGCTCGATCTCGACCGCGGCGTGCCGGGCCTCCGCCGCGGCGACCTCGGCGCGGGCAGCCGTGCGTTCGCGCCCGTTGCGGTCCACCTCGGCGTCCAGGAGCGCACGCTTGCGCGATGCGGTCCAGTGCGCGAACGGGGAGACCTCGGCGCCGGTCGCGATCCCGACGAGCGCCTCGGCCGCGGCCCTCGAGCGCGCGATCTCGGCGTGCAGTTCGGTGATGGGGGAGAGGATGCGGACCTTGCGCTCCTCGGTGTCCATCGCCTCGTACGCCTCGTCGAGGGCGGAGAAGTGCGCGAGGGCACGGTCGGCGGCCTCGTACGTGCCCGGCGTCTCGAGCACGAGCGACTTGTACAGGGCGTCGACGGTCGGCAGGTGCTGCCCGGCCTGGATGCGCGCGAGGAGCCGCATCGCCCGGTTGCCGCCGCCGGAGTCGCCGATCCCGAGGCGGGCCTGCAGCGTGTACGCGAGCTCCTGGTAGGTGTCGCGGATGACGAGCCCCGGCACGCGTCCGGTGAGCTCGAGGTGGTGGAACCGCGTCGGCACGAACTCCTCGAGCCGGCGCAGGTCGAACGTGTCGTCCACCGTCGCCATGGTCATCTGGATGTCGCCGACGCCCCGCGCACGCTTCGGCACGATGTACGCGCGCAGCACCGTGAAGCGCCGCTCGTCGTCGTTCCGGAACGTCACCGCGACGGCACCCCACGTGGTCTGGTCGTCGCCGCGCAGGTTCACGTCGCGCAGGGCGCCGGACTCGGGGTCGCGACGGGTGTCCACCTTGCCGCGCAGGTACGTCAGCAGGTTCCGCTGGTCGGCACTGCGCGCGCGCCCGGTGGTCGCGTCGTTCGATGCCCCGTTGAACGGCACGTCCGACGGCATCATCACGGCGAGGTACGCGTCCATCAGCGTCGACTTGCCGGTGCCGGACGCGCCCGAGATGAGCGTCGCGGTGCCGGACAGCTCGACCTGGCGGTGGCCGTGGAAGCCGCCCCAGTTCACGACCTGCATCGACTCGGCGCGCCACTGCGCGACCGTGTCGAACAGCGCCGGGATCTCGAAGGTGTCGGTCACGCTTCCGTCTCGCCTTCGTCGTCGGTGTCGGTCTCGTCGGCCAGGAGGGACGGGTCGTCTCCGTCGGTCGGCTCGCCGTCCGGGGTGGTCGCGTCCCCGTGCGCGGTGGCGGTCCGCGACGCTGTGGTCGCCAACCACGTGTCCAGGTCGCGCAGCCGCTCCAGCGGGAGCAGCACCTCGACCACGCTCGCGACCCGGAACCGGTCCGGGTCGCTGGTCTTCAGCAGGATCCGGGCGGTCACGAGGCGTTCGACCGCCTTCGCCACGCGGCCCTCGTCACGGGTGCGGTCGGTCGCCGTCGCGGGGCGGAACCCGGCCACGTGCCCGAGGATCTCGGAGCGGTCGACGACGACCTGGTCCGGGCCCGGGCGGGTGTCGGCGCGGAGACGCATGCGCAGGTAGACGAGGACGATCGTCTCCTCACGCGTGTACGGGACGTCGCGCAGCAGCGTGGGGAAGCCGCGGCGCTGGCTCTCGGAGCGGGCCTGACGCTTCCAGGCGACCTCGCGGTCGCGGTCCACGTGCAGTTCGAGGAACAGGTCGTTGAGGCGCGAGCGGAGCTGGTACTCCGCGTCGAGCACGGCGCGCCACTCGTCGGCGTGCGTCCGTGCGCTGACGTAGGAGTTGCGGAGCAGCGCCACGAGGGCACGGCGCTGCCGGTCGTCCAGTCGGCCCTCGTCGCCCTCGAAGAGGGCGAAGCTCGTCTCGTCGCGCTCGTCGTCCTGCGGGACGGGTGCGGGGTCGTCGTAGGGGACCGTCTCGTCGACCGGTGCCGGCGTCGTGTCGCTCACCGCGCCTCCTGTGCGTGTTCGTCGTTCGTGTCTGGCGTCCGGTCGTGGCGTTCGTCGGTGAGCGCCGCGGTCGGCATGTGGAAGGTGACCGGGCTGCCGTCGGGACGGACCGTCCGGTGCTCCGCGAGGTGCGTGGCGGACTCGAAGTCCTCGTGACCGGTGAGGAGGTGCGCGAGCCCGAAGAGCTCGACCGGACGCCGCTGCTCCGGCGGCAGGCCGTGGAAAGCGTCGACGCTGGAGTCGGCCTCGGCCCAGCGCAGTGCCGCGCGGAGCTCGGTGAGGAGCGGTCCGCCGTGTCGCCGGAGCGTCTCCACGTCGAGTTCCTCGAAGACGTCGTCGTCCGGCTCCTCGATCGCGGGCGGCACGGACTCGGCGTCCGGATCGTAGAACCGTTCGCGCAGCGTGCCGACCTCGGCCGTCGCCGGCAGGAGACCGAGGGACAGCCGGTCGCGCGCCGACCCCTGCTCCATCCAGGTCGCGAGCCCCCGCTCGATCGACCGGATGACGGCGTCGAGTTCACGGTCGCGGGCGACGTCGTGCGCGACGATCTGGTCGCGCAGCGTCGCCGTGAGCTGTCGTCGCTGGGCGAGGACGTCCTCGATGCCCTGGCGGAGGATGACCACCGTGTTGCGGAAGGCCCGGCGCTCGGACGCGCCGAGGGAGTCCGCGAAGGGGTGGGCCAGGATCGTCGCGATGTCGTCTCGGAGCCGCAGCAGCAGGGCGTCGTCGCGGAGCAGCTCGAACGCCCCCTCGAACGCACGGCCCTCGGGGGTGGCCTGCATGAGGTTGTCCGTGCGGGCGAGGTAGTCGTCGAGGATCTCGCCGATCGGACGGACCTCTTGCCGGAAGTCCTCGACGATCGAGCGGTGCATCGTCGCCACCGCTTCCTCCACACGCTTGAAGTCGCTCGGGAGCTGGCGGATCAGGTCGGAGATGTTCGTGTAGCCGTCCCGCATCCGGGCGTCGTCCACGGTGTCCACGTCACCGTGTTCGAGTCGCGCCCGCTCGGCCTGGAGCTCGGCGATCTGCGCGTCGATGCGGCGGATCTGCACGTCGGGGTCGGGCTCGGCGCGGGCGGCCCAGCGGTGCACGGCGTCGACGATCATCGCGAGCCGGCTCTCGCTGATGAGCGCCCGGTCGGACGACAGGGCGTCGACGAGGGACAGGGCCTCGAGCGCGTGGCTCGTCAGGGAGTACTGCTCGTCGCCGTCGGGGGAGTTCGAGCGGACGAGCCACTGCGCGGCGACCCACTCGCGGCAGAGGGCGCGGCCGTTCGGTCGGGCGTCCTGCTCGGGCTGCTCCGCCTGCTCGCTCGCGGGGGTGCGCGCGCCGGCGGCCTGGAGCCGTGCGACGTGCTCCTCGACCTGCAGGTGCATCCGATCCGCGGGGACGTACTGCACGTCGCGGTCGAACACCGTGCGGAACACCGCGAGGACGACGGCGCTGGTCGGCCGGGACATCAGCCGGAGGGTCGGACGGTCGAGGACTGCCCGGACCCGGGCGAACTCGAGGTCGACGTCGGTCATGCGCCCCTTCGTCCGATCTTGCTCGTGACTGTCTCAACAGATGCGAAGAGCCCGACGCTGTTGCGCCGGGCTCTTGCGGGTGGGTGGGCGATACCAGACTCGAACTGATGACCTCTTCGGTGTGAACGAAGCGCGCTACCAACTGCGCCAATCGCCCCCTGCACTGTGCGTGCCAGTCGATAGTAGCGGATGCCGGGGCCGGTGCCGAACACGGCGCGCGTCCCGGGTGTGGCGCGGGTGGTGGAACCCGCCCGATCCGCATGAACACGGGGGACACGCCCGGTGAACGAGGAGGATTTTGGTGGATGCCCCCGGGTTCGTATAGAGTTTACGTCGTCGCCGCGACAGCGGGTCAGACAAGTGCGGATGTGGCGCAGTGGTAGCGCATCACCTTGCCAAGGTGAGGGTCGCGAGTTCGAATCTCGTCATCCGCTCGAGTGTGGTGTTCTCCGGAACGTCACGACTCACCAGAGGGTATCCCACCGTTCGGGTACTCACGGAGACGTGAACCTCGATGGTGGGGTGGCCGAGAGGCTAGGCAGCGGCCTGCAAAGCCGTCCACGCGGGTTCGAATCCCGTCCCCACCTCCAGTTCCACACTCCTCTGGGCGATTGGCGCAGCGGTAGCGCGCTTCCCTGACACGGAAGAGGTCACTGGTTCGATCCCAGTATCGCCCACCACAGCAGAAAGCCCCCGGGAAACCGGGGGCTTTGGTGTTTGATCAGCCACGACGCGGACCGCAGATCAGAGCACGTGGCATGGTCTCGGCGCGATCGAGCGTCCGCGTGTGCCCGTGGTGCGAGCTCGGCGTGTTCAGCGACCGGTTCAGCATCTGCGTCGGTCGCGCTCGACGGCCGACATCGGTGCCGGCGCTTCATCGGGTCGACCTCGATGAGGTGGAGCAACGGCGTCGCGGACAGGCTGGGCCGGTTTCGGGTGCGTGTGACGCCATGTGGCGATGGCGGCCGCTGCACCCGCTGGTGCTGACACCAGCAAGGGGAACTGCCAGATCCAGCCGCCGCCGGAGAACGCGACCACTCCCTGCATGCAGCCGGCAGCCAGCGCACCGGCGACGACCGAGTGGGTAGCGACGTGCACCGCCGTGTTCCGGACGGAGTTGAGGAGCCTGCCGGTGACGTAGGTGAACGGCAGTGCGACGGCCGCCCCGCCGATGCTGATGATGCCGGCGATGAACACCGTGGTCATGCCGAGGAACAGTGCGGAGCCATCGGCACCGGAGAACAGGCTGACCAGGATGCAGACCAGCAGCACGGTGGGGGTGGTGACACCGACCATCCACAGGTAGCTCTTGCCGACGAGCCCGAAGGTCTCACGTGCGGTCCATGTCCCCATGACTGCAACTATGCGGCAATCACGGTGCAGGCCTGTTGCTCCCGTACCGTTCGTGACCGAACAGTCAGGGTGCCGTCACGCTTGCTCAGAGTCTGCGCCATTCCGTTGACACCGCAGACGCCGACGCTGCCGTGCACCACGAGGAAGCCCCCGGGGCGTCGGGTCTCGCTCTCCGTCCCTTCGAGGACGCTCACGCCCAGAATGCGGTTCCCCTGCCGATCGCCCGGTCGCTCCCATCTACGGTTGTCCCATGTCCGACGTCGGTGCGCCCCGGCCGCTCTCCCGGGTGACGGTCTCGGTGATCTGGGCGCTCGCGGCCGCGTTCAACGCGGCGTTCGTCGCCTTCTTCACGTTGTACACGGAGGCTGATGACTGGGCTGTCGACCGTTCGGAGTCGACCGGGGCGTTCGACCCGTCGCAGTTGCTCCCGCACGATGCCGCGCTCTGGGTGGTCGCGCACGCCGCGCTCGGTCTCCTCGTCCTGCTCGACGGAGTGGGCATCGCGCTCTGGGTGCGATGTTTCCGGGCTGGTCGGTCGGGCCGTGCTCCCGGGCGAGTCGAGCGGTAGGGAGTCGGCCGGATCAGGCGAGACCGATGCAGTGCGCGAGCACGGCCTGCTGCACCGGTAGCAGGGATGCCTTGAACCCGTGTCCGACGAAGGCCGGGTGCGCGACGGCGTCCGCGCTGACCTCCCGCCCGCGCACGAACGGCGGACACGGGGCGAAACGGACGCCGGCCGGTGCGGTGTCGAGCAGGTCCGCCGTGACCCGGAACGGCTCGAGCGCCTCGGCATGCCGACCGGGCCCGTCGGTGATGACGACGTCGGCCGTCCGGATCGCGGTCGCGAGGTCGTCCGTCCACGCGGCTCCGGGGGTCGCGAGGTCGGCGGGGCAGCACTGCACCACGTCGAGCTGCAGGACACGTGCGGCCTCCTGCCACGCCCGGGCGATGTTGCCGTCGGCGCCCACGAAACGGAAGCGCAGCGTGCCGAGGTCGCGCTGCGCCCGCCGCAGGGCGTACAGGTCGGACAGCACCTCGCACGGGTGGTTCTCGTCGGTCATCGCGTTCACGACGGGGAGTGCTCCGGCACGCGCGAGGCCCTCGACGACGGTGAGGTCGTGGTGGCGGACAACGAGGACGTCCGCCCACGAGGCCAGGTAGCCGGCGACGTCCGAGAGCGCCTCGGGCTTGTCGAGCGTGGTGTCCGGGAACACGATCGGCTGCAGTCCCATCGTCGCGGCACCGCGCTCGAACGTGACCCGCGTGCGCAGGCTGGTCGCGGGGAAGAACATCACCGCAGAGCCGTCGGTCGTCGGCCCCTGACCGGTGCGGTACGCGTCCGCGAGGGCGAAGACCTCCTCGACCTCGTCTGCCGTCCAGTCGTCGAGCCGGGTCAGGGAGCGCATCGCACCAGCCTAGGGAACGGCGCGAGCCCCACGGCACGAGCCGATCGGGACGACGCGTCGTTCAGGACTCGCCGAGCGCGGACAGCACCTGGTGCCGGACGTCGGGTGCACCGTCGGCGTACCGGTCGACCAGGACGGTACGCATCCCCGCGGACCGGGCCCCGGCGACGTCGCGGACCGGGTCGTCGCCGACGAAGAGGCACACCGACGCGGGCACCCCCAGTGCGTCGGCGAGCGCGTGGAAGGCTCCTTCGTCGGGCTTCTGCACGCCGATGCGCTCCGAGATGCACACCACGTCGAGGGCGGTGTCGAGTCCGGTCGCGGCCAGCTTCTCGGACTGCTGCGCGGCGGACCCGTTCGTCAGCAGCCCGAGGCGGTAGCCGCGCGTCCGGAGCTCGCGGAGCAGCGGCACAACGTCCGGGAACGCACGCCAGGCGGCGCGGTAGGCGTCGAGGTACCGCTCGAACACGCTGTCCAGAGCGTCGGGGTCGCGGGGGAGCACGATCCCGAGCGGGGGCAGGACGGTCCGGAGCCGTTCGCGCCGCTGCTCCTGGAAGCCGATCTCGCCGGAGCGCCAGCGCTCGAAGTGCTCGTCCTCGGCGGCGGACCAGGCGTCGAGCACCGACGGGGTGACGGTGACGCCCAGCCCGGTGAGGAACTGCTCCGCGCCGGTGCGGGCGGCGCCCCGGTGGTCGAAGAGGGTCCCGTCGAGGTCGAACCCGACCGCTCGCGAAGGTGCCACGCGGCCAGGCTACGGCGTGTCCCGGCGACCGTACGATGGCGGGGATGGACATCTCACTGCGCCCCGGTACCCCCGACGACGTGGAGTGGGTCGCGGAGCTCCGGGCCGAGGTGCTCCGGGCCGACCTCCGCCGACTCGGCCGGTACGACGACGTGCGCGTCCGGGAGCGGCTGCGGCGCGGGTTCCTGCCCGACAGCACGCGGGTCATCGTGGTCGACGGTGCCGACGTCGGCTCCGTCACGGTCCGGGTCGACGGCCGCGACCGGTGGATCGAGCACCTCTACCTCGCGCCGCACCTGCAGGGGCGCGGCATCGGGTCGACGGTGCTGCGGAGCGTGCTGGCCGAGCCGCACGCCGGGGCCACGCGACTCATCGTGCTGCAGGGGAGTGCGGCACGGCGGCTCTACGAGCGGCACGGGTTCGTCCGTGACCACGAGGACGACGTCGACGTGGTGATGGTGCGTCCCGGCGACCCGGACCCCGTCACGTCGGCGTACTCGCGTCGCGCCGCCGAGTACATCGAGCACCTGGGGTCGATGACCTCCGTCCACCCGGCCGACGCGGCGCTGGTGACGGCGTGGGCGTCGACCGTCGACGGACCCCTGCTCGACGCCGGGTGCGGCCCCGGACACTGGACGGCACAGCTCGCCTCGCTCGGTCACGACGCACGGGGTGTGGACCGTGTCCCGGAGTTCGTCGCGCACGCCCGGCAGGCGCACCCAGGCGTCCCGTTCGCGGTCGCGGACGTCGACGCGCTCCCCGACGAGCCGGAGAGCCTCGGAGGCGTCCTGGCCTGGTACTCCTTGATCCACCACGACCCGGCTGCCCTGCGACGTCCGCTCGAGGAGTTCGCGCGGGTCCTCCGCCCCGGCGGCGGGCTGCTCGTCGGGTTCCCCACCGGACCGGACGTGGAGCCGTTCGACCACGCGGTCACCACCGCCCACCGGTGGTCGGTGGACCGCCTGGAAGCCGCGGTCTCCGCAGCGGGCTTCGACGTCGTCGAGACGGTCACCCGGGACGCCGACGACGCGACCCCGCGGCCGCACGGAGCGATCTCCGCGCGGCGTCACGACCGACCGGTCGCCGTCACCACCCCGGGACCTCGACGCGCACGGAACTGATCCGACCGGCCCGGGTCCGTGCCGTCACGGCGGGGTCGTAGCTGTCGGCGGTCGCGAGGTAGAGCGTGCGCCCGTCCTCGCCGCCGAGCGCACAGTCGATCGCACACCGACCCGGGGCCTCGATGCGGTCCGTCACCGTGCCGCCCTCGACGACCCGCAGGAACTCGCCGGTGTCGACGGAGCAGACCCAGACCGCGCCGTCGCGGTCGACGGTGCTGCCGTCCGGCGTGGTGCCGGCGGGGAGCGCCGCCCACTCGCGTCGTCCGGTCAGGGAACCGTCGGGCTCGATGTCGAACGCCGTCAGACGACCACCCCATGTCTCGCTGACCACGAGCGTCCGGGTGCCCGGGAGGACGTTCGCACTGTTCGGGAAGACGAGACCGTCCGCGGCGAGGCGGTGCGACCCGTCGGTGTCGATCACCCAGAGCGGGCCCGGGCGGAGCTCCTCACCGCCGTAGAGGTCGTATCCGAAGGCACCGATGTAGGTGCGGCCGGTGGCGTCGTCGACGACCAGGTCGTTGAGCAGCGAGGACTCGACCCCGGACAGGTCGGCGAACACCTCGGCCGCGCCGTCCTCGCCCACGGCTACCACCGTGCGGGACTCCATCGCGCTGACGATCAACCGGCCGTCCGGCAGCCACCCGAGGCCCGAGGACTGCCCGTCCACCGTGGTCTCGAGCCGGGGCTGCGCGGCCGGGCCGGGGCGCAGCGAGAACACCTCGCCCGTGTGCATGTCGGAGTACCAGAGCCGGCCGTCGTGCCAGCGGTTGCCCTCGGGGAACCGGATGTCGGTGACGACGTCGGTCGCGGTCGTGGAGTCGAGTGTGATGTGCACCGACCCAGCCTCTCAGAGCTCGCCGGGAGGCCCCGACTGCCAGCGGACCCACGCCTCGAGCTGCGCCTTCGCGCTCTCGAGACTGGTGTGGAAGCCGGTCATGTCGCCGTCCCGCAGCCGCACGACGTACCGCGACCCGAAGACCACCGTGCCGATCACGGTGGAGCCGCACCGCGCCTCCCAGGTCCGCGGATCGACCGCCGCCCAGCGGACGTCGTCGGTCTCGGCGTGCTCGGTGCTGGAGAGGGAGGTCATGGTGCTTCCGGTCGCTGGACGATGGGATCGTTCCGGCGGCCGTGGGCTGGGGTCACCTGGCTCGACGGTAGTCCTCGGCGCCTGGGCGACGGACGCCCCGGCTCAGGCCATCCGGTCGAGCCAGTCGCGGAACAGCGCCGCCGCGACCGCCGGACGTTCCAGGTGGGCGTTGTGCCCCGCCGCGTCGAGCACGGCGTACGTCGCGCGGGGGTAGTGGTCGCGCAGCGCCCAGCCGTCCTCGTACCTGACCACGTCGTCCTGACGGCCGAAGAGGTGCAGTGTCGGCGCCGTGAACGGACCGGGGTGGAGCGCCTCGGGTTCGGTGCGCAGCGCGTAGTCGGACGCGATCCGGTCGACCACGTCCCGGTCGGCGGCGCGCAGGCCGGGGAGCACGGACCGTTCGTACGCCTCGAGCGTCACGGTGGTCTGGACGACGCTGAGGGCGGCGAAGTCGTCGCGGGCGGCACCGGGCTCGGCCGCGGCGACCACGGCCGGATCGGGGAGGACGACCTGTCGCGGGGGGACCCGTCGGCGTGCGTGGTCCGGTTCGACGACGCCGACGATCGTGGCGAGGCCGAGCACCTGGCCGCGGAGCTCGTGCGCGACGGAGCGCGCGACCATGCCGCCGAACGAGTTGCCGACGATCGCGAACGGCTCGTCGCCCAGGTGCGCACGGACCGCTGCACGGACGGCGTCGGCGACGTCCTGCGCGCTCGAGGCCGATGGGTCGTACCCCGGCGACTCCCGCACCCACGGCAGGTCGAGGTGGACCCACCGCCACGGCGCGTCCGCGACGGCGTGCTCGAGGGGGAGCAGGATGCGGTGGTCGATGCCGAAGCCGTGCACGGCGACGAGCGGGCGGCCCTGACCGGTGGTGCGTGTGATCACGCCCGCACCCTAGCGGAGACCGCCGACGGTCACGGGGTCCGGAAGCGCTCGACCGCCGGGCAGGCGAACGGATCGCTCGCCGCCAGGCCGACCTCGTTGAGGTACCGGACGACGATCACGTAGGAGTGCACGAGGGTCGTCTCGGTGTACGGCACCCCCTGCTCGTCGCAGTACCGGCGCACGAGGTCACGCGCCGCACGGAGGTTCGGCCGGGCCATGCTCGGGAAGAGGTGGTGTTCGACCTGGTGGTTCAACCCGCCCATGAAGAACTCGACCCACCGCCCGCCGCTGATGTCGCGGGAGGTCAGGACCTGTCGGGAGAGGAAGTCGACCCGGCGTCCGGCCTCGATGATCGGCATGCCCTTGTGGTTCGGCGCGAACGCGATCCCCATGCAGAACCCGAACACCGCCAGCTGGACGCCGAGGAACGCGAACGCGATGCCGATCGGCAGGACCCAGAAGACCGCGCCGACGTAGAGCACGAAGCGTCCGGCGAAGACGGAGCCCTCGGCCCAGCGGTGCTTGACGGCGCCGCGTCCCGTGTAGGTGCGGATCGACTGCCAGTGTAGGTTCGCGCCCTCGACGAGGAGCATCGGGAAGAACGCCCACCCCTGCACCCGGACCAGGACGTGCAGGAACCCGGTGCGGCTCCGCGCGTCCTCCGCCCGGAACGAGATCGCGTCGAACGAGATGTCCGGGTCCTTGCCGACCGTGTTCGGGTTCGCGTGGTGCCGGGTGTGCTTGTTCATCCACCAGGCGTAGCTGATGCCGGTCAGGAACGTGCCGACGTACCGTGCGGCACGGTCGTTCCAGTCGTGACTGGCGAAGACCTGCCGGTGTGCCGCCTCGTGCGAGAGGAACGCGAACTGGGTGAAGAGCAGTCCGAGCACCCCTGCGACGACGAGCTGCCACCACGAGCCGCCGAGCACGGCGAACGCGGTGCCCGTGGCGACGAGCAGCGCCGTGAGGACGGCGACGAGCCCCCAGTACCAGCCGGTCCGACGACCGAGGAGTCCGGCGGTGCGGACCTGGGCGAGCAGCGCGGTGTAGGTCGACGTCGTGTCGGGCCGGCCGTCGCGCGGTGTGGTCTTCCGGTAGCCGACCGGTGCGGTCTCGTCGTCGACCATGGTGTCCTCCTGGGTGCAGCGGTGACGCTGTAACCGGGGACCGGGGCTACGTGGTGCCCTGCACGCTACGCGGAGCGACCTGCGCGGCTCAGGGGATGACGAGTCGCCGTTCCACGACCGCGCGCGCGACGTCGGCGAGCAGCTCCTGGTTGGACCGCGCGTGGGTGCGCAGCTTCGCGAAGGCCTGGTCAATGTCGATCCGGTGGGTCTGGGCGAGGAAGCCCTTCGCCTGCTCGATGACGATCCGGCTGTCGAGCGCGCGCTGGAGCTGCTGCTGCGCCAAGTTGGCGTGTTCGAGCGACCGCTGCTGCAGGATGCTGATCGTGGCCACGTCCGTGAGCGCCTGGGCGGCGAGGGCGTCGTCGCGGTTCAGGGCGCCCTCGCTCTCGCGGAACAGGTTGAGCGACCCGAGCGTGGTGTCGCGGAGGCGCATCGGGATGGCGTGGACCGAGGCGTAGCCGGACTCGGCCGAGGCCGCGGCGAACGTCGGCCACCGGCGTTCCATCTCGGCGTGGTCGCGTACCGACACCGGGCGCCCGGTGGCGAAGCACTCCACGCAGGGGCCTTCGCCGGCGTCGAGCTGCAGGAGTCCGAGGAAGCTCGACCGGTCGCTCGTGGACGCGAGGACCTCGAGCTCCTGCGACTGGTTGACGAGCAGGATGCCGGCGGCGGACGCGTCGAAGATGTCGACAACGCTGTCGACGAGGTTCTGCAGGAGTTCGACCACGTCGTAGTCGTCCACGAGGATGTCGGTCAGCGCGACGAAGGTGTCGACGAGTCGGTGCTCGCGGGTCGGTGCCATGGTGCGTGCTCCCTAGGTCTCGGAACCGTACGGCCGGGCGAGGTCGAGTCGGCGTTCGATGATGTCCGCGGCGACGTCGCGGACGGTGCGTTCGGTGGCGTACGCGTGGGCCTGCAAGACGAGCAGGGCGTCCTGGACGCTGACGCCGAGCTGGGCTGCGACCATGCCGGTGGCCTGGTGCACCTCCCGCCTCGAGTATCGTCCGGGTTCCATGTCCGCGCGCCCGTCGGCGGCAGCGGCGAGCAGGGCGTCCCGGAGGACACGCCGCGCGGCGACCGTGCTCAGCTCGATCGCCCCCTGGACCTGCCCGCGGGTCAGTGTCCGTTCCTCGCCGACCGTGAGGTCGACGGCGCCGACGGGGATCGTGCCGATGCGCATCGGGAAGGAGAAGAGCGCACCGACCCCGGCACGGAGGAGTTCCTCGAGCGCGACGGGCCAGCTCGTGGTCGTCGTGGCGGTGAGATCGGCCTCGAGGACCGGACGCCGGGTCTCGAGTGCCTGCCAGCACGGCCCCTCGCCGAGGTCGAGTTGGATCTCGTCCACACGCTCCGCCATCGCGTCACTCGCGCACACCGTCACCGAACCCAACGGGTCGCCGAGCGTCGAAATCCCGACGCTCGTCACCGGGAGGGTGGCGAGGAAGGGCGGGCACAGGTCGGTGCCCTCCGGCGCGGCCTGCATGGCGGCCGCTGCTGCAGCGAAGTGATCCATCTGTGACACCGTTCTCGGTCGTCCGCCGTCGTGCGGTCCGTCGCACGGTCCATCCGGCCGTCGATGCATTGTCCGTTTTCCGAGACCCTAGTGCACCTGCGCTGCCTCCGGGACGAAGCGGATGCGTTCCGCTGCTCGCGTCACGTCCTGCGCCCGGGCCGTCCGGTCGTCGAAGTCGGCCCGTGCGGCGTCCCGCGCGAGCTCCTTCTCGGCCAGCGAGGCGCGACTGACGGTGTCGACGATCGTCGCGACGGCGGTGGCGAGGCTGCGTTCGAGCTGACCGAGGTTCGTGTGCCCGATCCTCAGGCGGCGGTCCTGGACGTCGAGTGTCACGTCGGGGTACCCGGCTGCGGCGAGCCGGGCGTGTCCGTCGGCACCGCGCAGCGCCGTGGTCTCGGTGGCGTCTGGTCGACGGTTGAACACGGCCGGGACGTCGTAGTACTTCGCCGCCGCGGGGCTGCCGAGTTCGCTGGGGAGCCCGGAGGCCACCACGCTCGTGAGTGCGAGGGGTGTCGTGGCTGCCTCGGATGGGTTCGTCATGGGGTCTCCCTCGGCGGTTCCCCAGTGACCGAGGGGTTCCGCTGTCCACCCTGGTGACACCGTGCCGTCAGTGTGGGGCCACCGGATGTGCAGGCTCCCAGCCAGGAGGGTCAGGGCTGCTGGACCGGCCGGTAGATCGCGATCGGGGGTGCCTGGTCGTCACCGTCGTCGTGGCTCTCGCCGGAGGACAGCCAGGTCCGACCCTCGTGCTCGATCGTCGTCGGCAGGTCGCCGTGCACGAGGATCCGCGCCGCTGGTTCGTCGCCGTCGACGAGGTCCACACCGTGGGCCTCGGTACCGCCGGGGTTGTCGTGCACGTAGCTCATGGTGTGATCGAACTCCCTCGGCCTGGTAGTGTTCTCGTGTACGCGGATGTGGCGCAGTGGTAGCGCATCACCTTGCCAAGGTGAGGGTCGCGAGTTCGAATCTCGTCATCCGCTCGGAACTGCGAAGGCCCCGGTCACTCGACCGGGGCCTTCGTCGTCCGGGCTGGTGGCCCGATCCGGTCCGTGGGGCGCAGGCTTCGGGTGCCCGCGCCCCTCGGACGCGCGGGCCACCGTGCCCACTCGAGCGCCGGCGGATGGGTGGTCCGGTCGGCGCCCATCCGGTGATCCGGAGCGGCGCCCCGTCCGGATGGGTCGGATCCCGGACCGTGCGGTTTCCCGCACGGATCCCGCATCACCTCGCACGTGCTCGGCGTGTCGCTCATGCTTCGCCCGGATGGGCGTCCTCAGTCGGCGTCGAGCGCGACCCGTGCACCAGGGATGCCGACCCACGGTCCGCCCGGAGCGTCGACGACCGTGACGAGTACGTCGTCGCAGTGCGGGCACCGCGCGACGAAGCCCATCGGGCTGGCGTGCACCCGGGTGCCCGCGAGCGCCCCGACCGTCCTGCACCCCGAGCACCGGAGCGCGGCCACCGTGGGGTCCGAGCCGAGGAACCCGATGAGCACCCCGGCCAACGCGTTGCCGTCGAGCACGGTCATGCGCTGCCTCCGAACCGCTCGGCGCGGACGTCGGTCGTGTCGTGCCCGAGCTCGCCGAGCCACGTCAGCACCTGTTCGACGAACGGCGTCGACCCGCAGACGTACACGAGGGCGCCGGCGTCCGGCGGGAACACCGCTGCTGCCAGGGCGTCCCGGGTGAGTCGGCCGGCCGGGACCGCGGCACCGTCCGGGGCACGGCGGCTGTACACGACGGTGGTGTCGACCCCGGCGGCCTCGGCACGGGCGAGCTCGGTGCGGAAGAACACGTCCTCCGGCGTGCGCACGGCGTAGAGGAGCCGGAAGGGGGCGGCGTCACCGGCGTCGGCGTGCGCGCCGGCGACGGCAGCGAGCGGGACGATCCCCGAGCCGCCGGCGATGAGCTGCACGGGCCGCTCCGACACGCCCGGGCGCCAGACGAACCACCCGCCGAGCGGTCCGTGCACCTCGAGTGCGTCCCCGACCTCGACGGCGTCCACCAGGAAGGGCGAGACCTCGCCGTCCTCGACCCGGTCGACCGCGAGCACGACCGAGGTCGTCGCGCCGGACGAGGCGATCGAGTAGGAGCGTGACGCCTGGTAGCCGTCCTCGGCGGTGAGGCGCAGGTCGAGGTGCTGGCCCGGGTCGTTGCCCGGCCACGTCGGGACGTCCAGGACGATCCGCCTGGCGTTCGGGGTCTCGGGGGAGACGGCGGCGACCGTCGCGGCGTGCCAGGCCGGCCGCCGCCGGAGGGCAGCCGACGTCGGTGGGGTGATCCGTTCCTCCAGGCCCTCCACCGCGCTCACCAGTACCGCTCTTCCTTCCACGGGTCGCCGTGCAGGTTGTAACCCGCGTTCTCCCAGAAGCCGGGTTCGTCGTCGGACTGCATGACGATGCCGCGCACCCACTTCGCGCTCTTCCAGAAGTACAGGTGGGGGACCAGCAGGCGTGCGGGACCGCCGTGCTCGGGGGTGAGCGGTTCGCCGTCGGCCTCGAACGCGATCCACGCCTGCCCGTCGAGGAGCTCGTCGAGCGGCACGTTCGTCGTGTACCCGCCGAAGCTGTGCACCATGCAGTAGTCCAGCGAGGTCTCGACGTCGGCGAACAGCCGGTCGAGCGGGACACCGCGCCACGGCATGTCGAGCTTCGTCCAGTGCGTCACGCAGTGGATGTCGACGGTGACGTCCTCGACGCCGAGCGCCTGCACCTCGTCCCAGGTCCAGCTGTGCAGGCCGGACTCGGTGCGGATCGAGAAGCTCCAGTCGGACGGTTCGATCTCGGGGGTGGCGCCGGCCGACAGCACGGGCCAGTCGCGGACGAGTGTCTGGCCCGGTGGGATGCGCGGGTCGTCGCGGTCGTCACGGCGACCGCCGAAGCCTCGGGTGAACGTCGCCATCGGTGCTCCTCGGTCGCGTGTCCGGCGACCACGCGGGCGCCGCTCTGGTCGATCATCCCGCCTCGCACAGGCGCTCGTGTAACGGGTTGGTAAACGTTCCCGAGCCTCTGGTGCGGCTGCGGGAGACCGCTCGATCGCGGTGACCGTGCGGATCGGGGCCCCGTGAGAGCGACCGGCGTCCGTCGCGTCGGGCTTGGCCGGGGACGATCCGCCCTCTATCGTTCACCGGAACGATTACCAGGAGGGGTCACCCCGAATGCAGCCCATCGTCCCCGAACCCCGGAACGCCCGCGGCCCGAGCCGTCGTGCGCTCCTCACCGGCGCCGCCGGACTCGCCGGCCTCGGCCTGCTGACGCTCACCGGGTGCAGCTCCGGCGCCTCGTCCGGCACCACCGACCTTCCCGAGGCCGCCGCCACCGGCGCCGCCCGGAGCGGCGGTCGACTCCGGATCGCCCGACCCGCCGCGTCGGCCGCCGAGACCCTCGACTCCGCGAGCTCCCTGTCCGCCTACGAGTACCTCGGCGCGCTCTACAACCGGCTCGTCAAGCTCGACCAGCAGGGCCGGACCGTGCCCGACCTCGCCGAGGAGTGGTCGGCGAACCAGGACGGCACCGAGTGGACCTTCCGCCTCCGCCGGGGCGTGCGCTTCCACGACGGGTCGCGCTTCTCCGCCGACGACGCGATCGCGAGCATCCGGCACATCCTCGACGAGAAGACCGGCAGCCCGCAGGCCGGAGTGCTCGGCGAGGTGATGGACGCCCGCTCGATGACGGCCGTCGACCCGTACACGCTGCGGTTCGCCCTCACGAAGCCGAACGCGGAGTTCCCGTCGCTGCTCACCGCGTACCAGTGCTACATCGTGCCGGCCGGGGCGATCGCCGACATCGGCCGGACGGGCATCGGCACCGGACCGTTCCGCCTGTCGTCCTTCACTCCGGCAGGTGCCGGCAGCGTCGAGGTGTTCGACGACCACTTCGCCGGCCGCCCCGCGTTGGACGGCATCGACTTCTACTCGGTCCAGGACACCACCGCCCGGGTGAACGCCCTGCTCGCGGGGCAGATCGACCTCATCTCGCAGACGAACCTCGACTTCGCGACGGCCCGGGTCGTCGCCGCCTCCGATCGGGCGACCATCGCCCGCTCGAAGAACGCGCAGTGGTACACGATCCCGATGCTCGCCACCTCCGAGGAGTTCCGCGACCCACGGGTCCGCCAGGCGATGAAGCTCGCCTACGACCCGCGCACGATCGTCGACACCGCCCTGCAGGGCACCGGGTCGCCGGGCTGGGACAACCCCGTGCCGCCGCAGCTCGCCGCCTTCGTGGACGACCACCGCGAGTACGACCCCGACAAGGCGAAGGCGCTGCTCAAGGCCGCCGGTCGGTCGGATCTCCGGGCGTCGATCTACACGTCGAGCTACGAGTCGGTCTTCACCCCGATGGCCGTCGCCTACCGCGACGCCGTCGCGGACGCGGGCATCCGCCTGACGGTGAAGAACGCCAGCTCGGACTCGTACTACACGCAGATCTGGATGCAGAAGCCGCTCATGGTGAGCTACTGGTTCACCGGCCGTCCGATCGACCAGCTGCTCAACCAGATCTTCCGGTCCGGCTCGTCGTACAACGAGAGCGCGTGGTCGAACGAGCGGTTCGACGGACTGCTCGACGACGCCCGCGCCGAGATGGACGACGCGAAGCGCCTGACCCTGTACCAGGACGCCCAGCGGCTCGTGGTCGAGGACGGCGCGGACATGACCCCGATGTTCGGCGACCGCCTGGTCGGGCTGTCCCGCGACGTCGTCAACTACTCGGAGTACGGCTTCGAGTTCGACTACCTCCGGATCGGACTGCGACGATGACGACGACCACGAACAAGCCGTCGGACGTCCTCGTCCCCGTCCTCCGTCGGCTCGGCATCGCCGTGCTCACGGTGGTGCTCGCCTCGCTGTTCGTGTTCCTCGCCGTGCAGGCGCTGCCCGGCGACGTCGCGCAGCAGCTGCTCGGGCAGAACGCCACACCCGACGCCGTCAAGCAGCTCCGGGAGTCGCTCGGCCTCGACCAGAACGTCTGGCTCCGGTACCTGCAGTGGCTCGCCGGAGCGGTGCACGGCGACTTCGGCACCTCGCTCGTCAGCGGGGAGCCGGTCGCCCCGACGCTGTTCACGGCGTTCCGCAACAGCATGCTCATCGCCGTCCCCGCGATGGTCGTGGGCGTCACACTGTCCCTCGCGCTCGGCGTCATCGCCGGGGTCCGCCGCGGCCGTGCGTCCGACCGGGTGATCTCGATCGTCAGCCTCGTCGTGATGAGCGTGCCGGAGTTCATGGTCGCCACCGTGCTCGTGCTGCTCTTCGCGATCGGGCTGCCGCTCTTCCCCGCTGTCGTCCTGCGCGGCAGCGACGCCACGGTCGGCGAGCTCCTGCCGACGATCTGGCTGCCGATTATCGTGCTGACCCTGGCGATGGCCGCGTACATCGTCCGGACCGCCCGGTCCTCGACGATCGACGTGATGGCGTCCGAGTTCGTGACCACCGCGGAGCTGAAGGGCCTGACTATGCGCCGGGTCGTCTGGAAGCACGCGGTCCCGAGCGCGCTCCTGCCGACGCTCAACGTCGTGGCGCTCAACGTGGCCTGGCTGCTCGGCGGCGTGGTCGTCGTCGAGAACGTCTTCAACTACCCGGGCATGGGCAAGCTCATGCTCGAGTCCGTCTTCAACCGCGACCTGCCGACGATCGAGGCGATCGCGCTCCTCAGCGCCCTCGTCTACGTCGTGTGCAACCTCGCGGCCGACCTCGTCGCGCTGGTGCTCGACCCGAAGCTCCGCACCCGACAGCGACGGGCGCGCACCCGGAGCCGCGCCGGCGCACGCCCCACCCGGAAGGCAGCAGCATGACCGCCATCGCCCCGCGTTCCCGGAACGTCATCGGCGCAGCCGTCGCCCCCCTGCGCAGCTCCACCGCGCTGGCCATCGGCCTCGGCCTGATCGCGCTGCACCTCGTGCTCGCCGTCCTCGCCCCGGTCATCGCCGGCCACGACCCGGTGGCGACGAACTCCGCCGACGTGCTCGCCGGCCCGACGTGGACGCACTGGCTCGGCACCGACCAGTACGGCCGCGACATCCTGTCCCGGACGCTCAACGGCGGCCGCTACGCCCTGCTCGTGACCTTCCTCGCGACGACGATCGCCGTGGCGGTCGGCACCGTCCTCGGCTGCGTCACCGCGTACGCCGACAACTGGTTCGACGAGGTCGTCATGCGGATCGTGGACGCCCTGCTCAGCGTGCCGTCGATCCTCGCGCTCCTCGTCGTCGTCACCGTGTTCGACGCCGGGCTCTGGGTGATCGTCCTCGCCGTGACAATCGTCTACTCGCCCGCCGTGACCCGGGTGGTGCGTGGCGCGGCGCGGACGGTGATCACGCAGGACTACGTCACGGCCGCGCGCGCCCGGGGCGAACGCTCCCTGTCCATCGTGTTCCGCGAGATCCTGCCGAACGTCCTCGACGTGGTCCTCGTCGAGTACGCGATGCGTGCCTCCTGGATCGTGCTGCTCGTGGCGTCGCTGTCGTTCCTCGGCTTCGGCGCGAACCCGCCGACACCGGACTGGGGGCTCATGGTCCAGGAGAACCGGACCGCCCTCACGGTCGTGCCCCTTGGCACGCTCGCGCCCATCGTGGCGCTCGCGACCCTGGTGGTCGGCCTCAACCTCGCGGCCGACGGGCTGAGCAAGTCGCTCGGTGTCGACCGCGCGACGAAGGGAGTCAGCGCGTGAGCATCGTCCAGGTCGACCGCCTCGCGATCTCGTACGCCGCCGGCAAGCGCTCCGTGCCGGTCGTCCGCGGTGTCTCGTTCGCCATCGAGGCGGGCCGGACCCTCGGGCTCGTCGGCGAGTCCGGCAGCGGCAAGTCCACCGTCGCCCGCACCCTGCTCGCGCACCTCCGGACCGGCTCCCGCATCGAGCACGGCACGGTGCACGTCGACGGCGAGGACGTCTTCGCCCTCTCGCCTGCCGGCCGACGGGCGCTCCGTGGGGGCACCGCATCGGTGGTCGCGCAGAACGCCGGGCAGGCACTCACGCCGTCGATGCGCGTCGGCGAGCAGATCCGCGAGGCACTCCGCGCCCACGGCGAACCCGACGGCCCCGAGCGTGTGCTCGAGCTCGTCCGGCTCGTGCGGCTGCCGTCGCCGGAGACGATCGTCCTCCGGTACCCGCACCAGCTCTCCGGCGGGCAGCAGCAGCGCGTCGCGATCGCGATGGCCGTGGCCGCGCGCCCCCGTGTGCTCGTCCTCGACGAACCCACCACCGCCCTCGACGTGGTCACGCAGGCCGCCGTGCTCGACCTCGTCGCCGACCTCGGCCGCGAGCTCGGCGTGGCCGTCCTGCTCGTCAGCCACGACCTCGGCGTCGTGTCCGCGATGGCCGACGAGATCGCCGTGATGCGCGACGGCGAGGTCGTCGAGCACGCCGAGACGGCGGCGCTCTTCGCCGCCCCGCAGCACGAGTACACGCGCGCCCTGCTGGCCGCGGTGCCGGACGGCCGCCGGCCAGGAGGAACGGACCACGTGCCCGAGACGGCGACCGTCTCGTCGGCGGTCGCCTCCAGGGCCGGCCGGACCGTGGGTTCCGAACCGCTCGTCCGTCCCGTGGTCACCGCCGAGGACCTGGTGATCCGCTACGGACGCGGCCTGCCGGCCGCCGTCGACGGCGTCTCGTTCACGATCGCGCCGCGCGAGACGCTCGCCGTCGTGGGGGAGTCCGGCAGCGGCAAGTCGACGCTCGCGACGGCCCTGGCCGGCCTGGTCCCGGCCGAGTCGGGCACGTTCTCGTTCGACGACGGGACCGTGAGCGGGGACCTGCGCGAGCCGATCGCCGGACGGTCCCCGGACCTCCGTCGTGCGGTGCAGCTCGTTTTCCAGAACGCCGACACCTCGCTGAACCCCCGCCGGACCGTCGGGGCAGCCATCGCGCGGCCGCTGCAGCTGTTCACCGGTTCCTCGTCGCGCGAGCGGGTCGGGGAACTGCTCTCCCAGGTCGGCCTCGGGCCGGAGTTCGCCGACCGGCTGCCGGCGCAGCTCTCCGGCGGGCAGCGCCAGCGTGTCGGGATCGCCCGGGCCCTCGCCGCCGAGCCGCGCCTGGTCATCGCCGACGAGATCACGACCGCGCTCGACGTGCAGGTGCAGGCGGGGATCCTCGCGCTGCTCGCCGACCTGCAGCGCGAGCGCGGGCTGAGTTGCCTGTTCATCAGCCACGACCTCGCGGTGGTACGGGGTGTGGCCGATCGCGTCGCCGTGATGACCGGCGGGCGCATCGTCGAGATCGGCCCGACCGAGGCCGTGTTCGGCGGCCCGAACCACCCGTACACGGCGACGCTCCTCGCGGCGACGCTCGAACCCGGCAGCACCGAGCTGCCCGACGTCGGCGACGGCGTGCCGCGGTGGCGCGAGGCTCCGGGGTGGACCGACCGCGGCGACGGACACCTGACCCGGAACTGGGAGGACGCATGACCGGCTTCACCGCACTCGGGGTGGACCCGGCCCTGCCCGACGGCGTGACCGTCCGCGACGAGTGGATCCCGATGCCCGACGGCGTCCGGTTGCACACGAGGATCTGGTCCCCGGCGGCACCCGACGGCCCCGTGCCGGTGCTGCTCGAGTACCTGCCCTACCGGCTCGACGACTGGACCGCGCCGCGGGACTCCGAGCGGCACCCCTGGTACGCGCAGCACGGGTACGCCTCGGTGCGGGTGGACATCCGCGGGACCGGCTCGTCGGACGGGTTCTTCGACGACGAGTACAGCGAGCAGGAACTCCGCGACGGCGAGGCCGTGATCGCCTGGCTCGCCGCACAGGAGTGGTCGACGGGTGCCGTCGGGATGTTCGGCATCTCGTGGGGCGGGTTCAACGCGCTGCAGCTCGCGGCCCGCGCACCCGAGGCACTGAAGGCGATCGTGACGGTGTGCTCGACCGACGACCGGTACGACAACGACGTGCACTACGTCGGCGGTGCGGTGCTCGGGATCGACATGGCGGCGTGGGGTGCGACGATGTTCGCGTTCAACTCGCGGCCGCCGCGGCCCGAGGTGGTCGGCTCCGGCTGGGTCGACCGGTGGCGTGACCGCCTCGATGCGAACCGCCCGATGACGCCCGTGTGGCTGTCCCACCAGGAGCGCGACGACTACTGGCGGCACGGCAGCGCCGCGGAGGAGTACGGGAACATCGGCGCCGCGGTCCTCGCGGTCGGCGGCTGGGCCGACCCGTACCGCGACGCCGTGCTCCGGCTCGTGGCCAACGTGGACGCCCCGGTCAAGGGGATCGTCGGAC
This sequence comes from Curtobacterium sp. Curtsp22, assembly GCF_059492135.1. Taxonomy (NCBI): domain Bacteria; kingdom Bacillati; phylum Actinomycetota; class Actinomycetes; order Micrococcales; family Microbacteriaceae; genus Curtobacterium; species Curtobacterium sp. Curtsp22. The sequence goes on from NZ_CP168519.1 coordinate 529,226, forward strand.
CGTGGTCGCACCAGTACCCCGACCGGGGGCTCGCACCCGGGCCGTCGATCGGCTTCCTGCAGGAGACCCTGCGGTGGTGGGACCGCTGGCTGCGAGGGATCGACACCGGCGTCGAGCAGGAGCCCGCGCTCCGTGCCTGGATCAACGAGGGCGAACCGCCGGCGACGTACTACGAGTCGCGCCGCGGCCGGTGGGTCGGTGCCGAGGCCTGGCCGTCGTCCGCCACCGTGTCCCGCACGGTTCCCCTCGCCGGGTTCCGCGGCGGCGCGGACGGCGCGGTCGTCGTCCGCTCGCCGCAGCACACCGGTGCCGACGCCGGACGCTTCTTCCCGTTCGGCAACGCCACCGACCTGCCGCCGGACCAGCGCGCCGAGGACGGCCGCTCGGTCTGCTTCGACCTGCCGCTCGACGAGCCGGTCGACGTGCTCGGCACCGTCCTCGTCCACCTCGCCGTGACGAGCGACCAGCCCCGGGCCACCGTGACCGTGCGCCTGTGCGACGTCGCGCCGGACGGGTCGTCGACCCTCGTCACCCGGGGGGTGCTGAACGCCGCGAAGCGCGGCGGGATGGACCGGGACGACCCGCTCGAGCCCGGCGCCGTGGCGTCATTGCCGGTCCGGCTCGTGTCGACCGGTCACCGGTTCGCGGCGGGCCACCGGCTCCGGATCGCCGTGTCGACGTCGTACTGGCCGTGGGTCTGGCCGCACGGCGTCGCACCGACCGTCACGATCGACCCCGCCGGCTCGCACGTCGAGCTCCCGGTCTGGACACGCGCCACCGACGACGGCGTGCGGTTCGAGCAGCCGGCGCGCTCCGAGCCGCTCGCGATCGAACGGGTCGCGCCGACCGAAGTCCTGCCGCAGCGCACCGTCACGCACGACGTCGAGTCGGGGGAGTGGACGCTCGACGTCGATCCCGGGTACGGCGGCGGACGCGTGTACCCGGACGGGCTCGTCTTCAACGAGGACGCCCGCGAGACCTACCGCATCCGGTCCGACGACCCGACCAGTGCCAGCGCGACGTCCCGCTGGTCGATCGGCCTGGCGAAGCCGGAGTGGGCCGCACGGCTCGAGACCGCCTCCGAGGTCACCGCGGACGCCGACGCCTTCCACGTCCGGAACACCGTGCGGGCCTGGGCCCGGGACGGTGGTCCCGACGTCGCCGAGGTGCTCGTCGCCGAGCACACGTTCGTCGACGAGGTGCCGAGGACCTCGGCGTGAACGGGCCGGAGCAGACACGGGTCCGGCAGCGTCCCGAGGTCCGGCGGGCGATGATCGTCGAGGCGGCACGCGCCGTGATCGTCCGGAACGGCGTCGGCGCGACGGGCCTGCGGGACATCGCCGCCGAGGCGGACGTCTCGGTCGGGACCGTCACGTACCACTTCGGCAGCGTCGCGGAGATCCTCAACGAGGTCGTCGTGCTCGAGACGGAACGCTTCTACGGGGCGATCGTCGCCGCGGTCGACGCGGAGCCGGACCCCGTCGTCGGCATCCGCATGCTCGTGGAACCGCTGTTCGGGGACACCGAGCAGGTCCGGCAGCACTGGCGGATCTGGTCGGACTACTGGACGGCGGTCGTGCGGCGGCCCGAGGTCGCGGCGGAGTACGCCGAGCGGATCCGCGTGTGGGAGGCCTGCCTGGTCCGGGTCGTCCGCCGGGGCGTCGAGGCGGGGGTGTTCACGCCCGCGGAGTCGCCCGAGGTCGTGGCGCTCAAGCTCGCGGCGTACAGCGACGGGGTGGCGACGCAGATCGCGCAGGGGGTGCCGGACCTGACCAACACGGTCGCCCTGTCCTGGATGTGGACCTTCCTCGCCCACGAACTCGGTGTGGCACCTGCGCGTCTCGGGGGAACCGCCGCGAGGCCCTTGTGATGAGGTAAGGCTTGCCTTACCGTTGTCGCATGGCACGGACCCGGCGACAGCCCAGCGAACGCATCCTCATCGCCGGCAGCGTCGAGGACCTCCCCGAGATGACCCGCATGCTCGAGGACCTGCCCGAGAACGCCTACGGCCAGGTCTTCGTCGAGGCAGCCCTCGCCGAGCAGGTCCGCACGCTCCCGGCGCCCCCGCGCGTCACGGTGACGTGGCTGCTCCGGAGCGCCCGGACGTCCGCGGTGTCACCCCTCGTCTTCGCCGACCACGGCGAGGCCCTCGCGCACGCCGTCACCGGGTGGGCGGCCGAGTGGTGCGTCGCCGACTGCGAACCGCGCACGAGCGTCTGGATCGGCTGCGCCGACAGCCCCTGGGTCGAGCGCGCCCGCTCCGTCGTGCAGATCGAACTGGCCGACGCCGGCTTCGACACACTCGTCGGCTGACCGGGTGAGGTCAGCCTTCGCTTCCTTGCGGCATACAAGAGAAGCGGGCACTGTTGTCACCATCGGATCCACCCCACTCGGGTGGGACCACGAGGCAGGAGGAAACGACATGACCAACACCACCAGCACCACGCCCACCACGTCCCCGTTCTCGACGACGCCGGAGCTCGCCGCTGGGGTGGCGCAGTTCCTCGCCCCCGTCGTGATCGACCTCGAGGCGCTCGTCGTCAACGGCAAGCAGGCGCACTGGCACGTCCGCGGCCGCAACTTCGTCGGCGTCCACGAGCTCCTCGACACCATCGTCGAGCACGCCCAGGAGTGGGCCGACCTCGCCGCGGAGCGCATCGTCGCCCTCGGCCTCCCGGTCGACTCCCGCATCGCCACGGTCGCCGCGAACACCACGATCCCGCCGCTGTCCGAGGGCTTCCAGAACTCCGACGTGACCATCACCGAGGTCATCGCCGAGATCGACGCCGCGCTGCTGCAGGTCCGCCGCGCCGTCGAGGGCCTCGACGAGGTCGACCTCAACAGCCAGGACGTCGTCATCGAGATCGAGCGCGGCCTGACCAAGGACCGCTGGTTCCTGCAGGCGCACCTCGCCGCGTAGACGCGACCGACTTCCGACGGGAGGCGCGGTGCCAGCTGGCACCGCGCCTCCCGTCTCGCTGTCACCGCGTCTGTTCATCGACCAGACCGGGCCCGTTCACCCGCCTGTACCCACGCACAGCCATCCTCGGATGGCACCCGTTCGGGGCACAGACGAGGGGAACACCCAATGCAGCACACTCCGCAGCGCCGCCGCCGCGCGGCGCTCGCACTCGGCGCCGCGCTCATCGCCGGCGCCGTCGCCCTGCCGGGCGCGGCCGAGGCCGTCGGGCAGCTCGCGCTGAACCAGCACGGCGGCGCACAGCGCCACCAGGGCGACCAGACCCGTTCGATCCAGCAGGAGATCAAGCGGGCCGGCGCGAAGAACGTCATCCTGCTCATCGGCGACGGGATGGGCGACTCCGAGATCACCATCGCGCGGAACTACCAGTACGGCGCGGCCGGTCGGCTCCCGGGCCTCGACGCGCTGCCGCTCACCGGCTCGTACACGACGTACTCCCTCTACAAGGACGGTGCGGACAAGGGCAAGCCCGACTACGTCACCGACTCGGCGGCCTCCGGCAGCGCCTGGGCGACGGGGACGAAGACGTACGACGGCGCGATCTCGGTCGACATCGACGGGAAGCAGCAGCAGACGCTCCTCGAGCTCGCGAAGGCGAACGGCCTCCGCACCGGCGACGTGTCCACCGCCGAGATCCAGGACGCCACCCCGGCGGTCCAGGTCGCCCACGTCGGCGCCCGCTCCTGCTACGGCCCGGACACGGCGTCGTGCGGCACGGACGCGCTGCAGAACGGCGGGCTCGGGTCGATCAGCGAGCAGCTGCTGAACACGCGCCCGGACCTCACTCTCGGCGGCGGTTCGGCGAGCTTCCAGCAGACCGCGAAGGCCGGCCAGTGGCAGGGCTCGACGCTCTTCGACCAGGCCGCGCAGCGCGGCTACCAGGTGGTCTCCGACGCCGACGGCCTCGCCGCCGTCCGTCGTGCGGACCAGTCGAAGCCGCTCCTCGGGCTCTTCACCCCGGGCAACTTCCCGACCCGGTACGCACCCACCACCGCGACCGTCGGCGGGGCGGACCAGGCACCGGTGCAGTGCACGCCGAACCCGGCACGCCTGTCGACCGGGCTGTCGCTGCAGTCGCTCACGAACAAGTCGATCGACCTGCTGAACCGTGACCGTGCGAAGACCGGCAAGGGCTTCTTCCTGCAGGTCGAGGGCGCGAGCATCGACAAGCAGGACCACGCCGCCGACGCCTGCGGCCAGATCGGCGAGACGATCGACTTCGACGAGGCCGTGCAGTCCGCGCTCGCCTTCGCCAAGAAGGACGGCAACACGCTCGTCATCGCCACGGCGGACCACGCCCACTCGAGCCAGATCGTCGACAGCACGCCGCCGACCTCGCTCTCCACGGCGCTCCGCACCGCCGACGGCACCACGATGAAGGTCTCGTACGGCACCTCGGCCGCGGGCAGCTCGCAGCAGCACACCGGCACGCAGGTCCGCATCGCGGCGTACGGCCCGGGAGCCGCGAACGTCGTCGGGCTGTCGGACCAGACGGACACGTTCTTCACCATCCGCGACGGGCTCCGGCTGCACGACGACCTCGCGGCACTGTCGCGCGGCGCCCGCATCGACCTGTCCGTCGGTGCACCGCGTCCGAACCAGCGCGTGACGCTCACCGGGTCGCGGTTCGCCGGTGACCGCCAGGTGCGGGTCGCGGTCGGGTCGACCGACCTCGGCACGGTGGACGTCCTCGACGGCACGGCGACGGTGGCGTGGAAGGCGACGTCGGGGAAGTCGACGATCACCTTCACCGGCGTGCAGTCCGGCAAGCAGGCCTCGAAGCAGGTCCGGGTCCGCTAGCCTCCTCGGCTCGGTCGAGACGGCCTGGTGGCACCGGTCCCTCAGGGGGCCGGCGTCACCAGGCCGGTCTCGTACGCCAGCACCACCGCGTGCACCCGGTCCCGCAGCTGCAGCTTCGCCAGGATCCGGCCGACGTGCGTCTTCACGGTCTGCTCGGCGATGTAGAGCTCCGCCGCGATCTCCCCGTTCGACCGGCCCCGTGCCAGCAGCAGGAACACGTCGCGCTCCCGTTCGGTCAGCACCTCGAGCACCTCGGTCCGGGGTGCCGCCGGGAGCGGGCCCGCGACGAACGCCTCGACGAGGTGCCGGGTCACCCGCGGCGCCAGCAACGAGTCACCCGCCGCGACCGTCCGGACCGCCTGCACGAGCTCGTCGGCGCTGGCGTCCTTGAGCAGGAACCCGCTCGCCCCGGCACGGAGGGCGTCGAACACGTAGTCGTCGATGTCGAACGTCGTGAGCATGACGACCCGCACCGGCTGCGTGGCCGGGGCGGCCGTGATCCGTCGGGTCGCCTCGATCCCGTCGAGCTCGGGCATCCGGACGTCCATGAGCACGACGTCGGGTCGCAGCCGCAGCGCCTCGACGACCGCTTCGGCGCCGTCCGACGCCTCGCCCACGACCTCGACGTCGTCCTGGGCCTGGAGGATCGCCCGCAGTCCCATGCGGAACATCTGCTGGTCGTCCACCACCATCACGCGCGTCATCGGGTTCCTCGGTCGGGCGGGGCCGTGCTCGGCTGGGCGGTGCTCGGGTGGGCGGACTGGGCCGTGCTCGGGTGGGCGGGCAGGGTCACGGCGACCCGGAACCCGCCGTCCGGGAGCGGCCCGTGCTCGATCGTCCCGCCGAGTGCCGACACGCGCTCCCGCATGCCGGCGAGCCCGAACCCGCCGTCGTCCGGGGGAGCGGCGGGGACGGTGCCGGCGGGTGGCGCGGCGTTGGTCACCTCGACCGCCAGCAGGGCGCCGCGCCGGGCGACCGTCACGATCGTGACCGCACCGGGAGCGTGCCGCGCGACGTTCCCGAGCGCCTCCTGCACGACCCGGTACGCGCTCAGCTGTGCCAGCCGGTCGTCCCCGTCGTCGGGTGCGTCGTCGTCGAGGTGGAGCTCGACCGGGATCCCGGCGGCCCGCGTGGCCTGCACGAGCGCGGGGAGGTCGGCGAGCCGGGGCTGCGGCGCCCGTTCCGCCGAGCCGTCGCCGCGCAGGGTGCCGAGCAGCTGCCGCATCTCGCGGAGCGCCGTCCGCGAGGTCTCGGCGATCGCCGCGAACTCCGCACGTGCTGCCGGCGGGAGGTCGGCCACGCGGAACGGCGCCGACTCGGCCTGCATGTGCACGACGGACATGCTGTGCGCCACGACGTCGTGGAGTTCGCGGGCGATCCGGGAGCGTTCCTCGACCGACCGGCGGCGGGCCTGCTCGAGTTCGGCGTCGCGACGGGCCTCGGCGAGCTCCACCCGGACGGCCCGGCGCTGCCCGATCGCCACGGCCGTCCCGGCGAGGAGCAGGTCGCTGCCGGCGGAGACGACGAAGGTCGCGGCCCAGACGTCGGCCGGGTCCCACCGACCGGGGACCACCGCGACCAGGCCGAGCGTGAGCACCGTCGCCGCGGTCCAGACGGCGGCGGTGAGTCGCCAGTCCGTCCGGACGCCGAGCACGACGAGGAGCGCGCCGACGCCGATGATCGCGGTGACCGGGAGCGGCCACGGACCGGCCGGCGACCCGGCGGTGAGGAGCCCGAGGGCCGCCACCCCCGCCAGGTGCACCACCGAGGACGTCCGCGGCAGCACCGGAGCGAGCCCGAGCGAGACGGAGAGCACCGCGGTCACGAGCAGCGCGAGCGGGACGGGCACGTCGTACACGGCGACCGTCACGGGTGCGGCCACCGCGAAGAGCGTCGCGGCGACGACGACGAGCACGATCCGGGCGGCGACGACGGGCCAGGTCGCCCACTCCCGGCGCGTCGACCACGGCCGGCGTCGGCGCGGCGTCGCGGGTGGGACGTGGGCGATCACGGTCGTGCGGTCCCTCCGGAGTGGGCGAGGTGCGGGGCGGTGCGGGCGGCGTCGAGGACCGCTGCCCGGGCGTCCGCGCGGTCGTCCGCCCGGGCGGCTGCTCGGGCCTCCCGCTTCCGGGTGACTCTACCGATGACCCGGTCGACGGCGATCCCCAGTCCGGCGGCGACCACCATCGAGACCAGTGCTGCGACGAGCGGCTCGTGCAGCACGCTCGACGCCGCGAGGGCGATCCCGATCGACGTGGCCGACCACGCCAGCCCCGCGACCGAGCTGATCGCGAGGAACCGGCGGTAGGGGAGCCGGGTCGCACCGGCGGTCATGTTCACCGCGACGCGTCCGACGGGGATGTACCGACCGACGAGGATGAGGCTCGCGGACCGCCGTCGCATCTGGCGCTCGGCGAACGCGAACGCCGCGGCGATCCTCGGACGCCGGGACCGCGCGAGGCGGCCGAGTCCGATCCGACGGCCGATCCAGTAGGCGACGGAGTCCCCGGCGACCGCGCCGAGTGCGGCGGCCGCGAGGACCCCGGCGAGGACCGGCTGGCCGGAGGTCGCGGCGATGGCGGCGACCGCGACGAGGGCGGCCTCGCTCGGCACGGGTGGGAAGAAGCCGTCCACCAGGCAGAGCGCGAAGAGGACGACGAAGACGAGCGGGCTGGCCGCCAGCTCGACGACGAGCGGGGTGATCTGGTCGAACACGGTGGCTCCCTCCGCCGACGGACCTCGTCGACGGGTTCGACGCTACGGAGCGTGCGACCGGCTGCCATCCCGCGCGGGTCTCGACCACCCCCTACCGCGGTATGACTTCCCCCTGACGGGTCACGGTGTGGCCTCGGGGTCCGTCCGCGCGGCCTCGGTCGCTGCGGCCGCTTCGCGGATCCGTCGGACGACGGCGGTCGTGGAGTGCTCGGGCACGTAGTCGACCATGACGACCTCGCCGCCGTAGCCCTGCACCACCGCGGTCTCGCGCAGCATCTCGGGGGAGTAGTCGCCGCCCTTGACGTAGACCTCGGGGTGCAGCCGTTCGATGAGCGGGATCGGGGTGTCGGTGGCGAAGACCGTCACCAGGTCGACGCACGCGAGGGCGGCGAGTACGCCGGCCCGGTCCTCGGCCGGGTTGATCGGCCGTTCCGGACCCTTCAGGCGCCGGACGGAGTCGTCGTCGTTCAGTGCGACGACGAGCAGGTCGCCGAGGTCCCGGGCCTGCCGGAGGTACGTCGTGTGCCCGCGGTGGACCACGTCGAAGCAGCCGTTCGTGAACACGATCCGTCGTCCGGCCTCCCGCGCGGCGTCCACCGCGGCGGCGAGCTCGTCGTGGTCGACGACGGTCGCGGCCGGCGCGGTCACCGACTCGAGCAGCGCCGCGGCCGAGCACACCGAGGTGCCGGCCTCGCGGACGACCACGTCGGCTGCCGCCTGGGCGACCGACACGGCGTCGCGGAGCGGGGCGTGCACGGCGAGCGCCACCGTGGCAGCGGCGCAGAAGGTGTCGCCGGCGCCGGAGGCCTGCTGCTCCGACGCGGGGACCGCCCGCGTCCGGAAGCCACCGTCGGGACCGTGCTCGACCAGGACCGTGCCGTCGCGGTCCAGCGTCACGACCGCCGCACGTGCGCCGGTCCGTCGGAGCACCTCGTGCCGGGCGTCGACGATCGCGGACGCCCGGTCCGGGCCGGTCCCGAGCGGCGCCCCGAGCAGGGCGGCCGCCTCGCCGGCGTTGGGCGTCACGAGGTCGGGCCGGAGCGCCGCCCAGCGGGTGAGGTCGTGCGCGTCGACGACGACCGCGGTGGGACGGTCGGCGTCGAGCACGGGGACGACGTCGGCCGGGTCCACCCCGAGGCCGTAGTCGCAGACGACCGCGGCGTCGGCGCACCGCAGCGCGCGGGCGACGGCCTCGGCCAGCCGGACGCCGTGCTCGGCGGTGGGCTCCGCGGCGATCTCGTCGACGCGGACGACGACCCGGTCGCCGCCGACGACCCGCGACTTCGTCGTGGTGCGGGTGCCGGGGACGACGACCATGCAGGACGTGTCCACCCCGGCGGCGTCGAGGCGTTCGCGGAGCACGGCACCGGCCTCGTCGTCGCCGAGCAGCCCGACCATGCGGACGCGGGCGCCGAGCGCGCGAGCGTTCACCGCGGTGTTCGCCGCGCCGCCGGGGACCGCCACGGTCTCCGTCACCCGGACCACCGGGGCCGGGGCCTCGCGCGAGACCCGTTCCGCCTCGCCGACGGTCCAGCGGTCGAGTATGCAGTCGCCGATGACGACGACGAGCGGCTCGCGGTCGTCGACCGTGGCGACGAGGTCCCGGACGAGCCGGACGTCGACGCTCACCGGGCACCGCCGGCCGGCGGGGCCGCCTCGAGGTGCACGACCGTCGTGGTGGTGAGCTCGTCGAGCAGGTGCGGGCCGTACCCGAACCCGGCGCCGGAGGCGCCCCGGGGCTGCGCGCTGCCGCCCGGGGCACCGCCGAAGACGGCGTTCACCTTCACCGTGCCGACGGGGAGTTCCGCGGCCGCACGCAGGGCGTGTCCGGTGTCGTTCGTGAGCACCGTCGCCGCGAGGCCGTAGCGGTCGGCCGCGGCGAGCCGCAGGCCCTCGTCGAAGTCCTCGACGACGCGCACGGGGGCGATCGGCCCGAAGGTCTCCTCGGTCATGACGAGCATGTCGTCGGTGACACCGGTGAGCACAGTCGCGGGGTAGAAGGCGCCCGGGCCGTCCGGTGTGGCACCGCCGGTGCGCGCCGACGCCCCACGCTGCAGCGCGTCGTCGACGTGCGACTGCACGGTGCGCCGGAGCCGGTCGTCGACGAGCGGCCCGTACTCCGCCGCCGGGGCGGACGTGCGCCGCTCGGCCTCGGCGACGAGTGCGGTCACGAACGGCTCGGCGATCGCGCGGTGCACGTACACCCGTTCGACGCTCGTGCAGATCTGGCCGGTGTTCGCGAAGGCGCCGAGGGCGACCTGGGCCGCGGCCCACACCGGGTCGACGTCGGCGTCCACGACGACCGCGTCGTTCCCGCCGTTCTCGCGGACGACGTGGGCACGGGTCCGCACCGCAGCCTCGGAGAGCCGGTCACCGGTCGCGGTCGAGCCCACGTGCGCGTACACGTCGATGCCGTCCTGTGCGAGGAGCAGCTCACCCGTCGCGCCGTCGCCGTCCACCCCGACGAGGACGCCGTCCGGCAGGACCTCGGCGAGCAGGGCGTTCAGCCGTGCGATCGTCGCGGGGGAGCGCTCGCTGCCCTTGTGCACGACCGTGTTGCCGGTGACGATCGCGGCGCCGAGGATCCCGCACGCCACGGCGACCGGGTCGTTCCACGGGGTCAGCGCGAGCACCACGCCGCGGGGGTGCGGCACCGACCAGTCGGCAGCGCCGAACGCGCCGCGCAGGGCCTCGCCGCGGTGCACGGGTCCGAGCTCGGCGTACTGCACGAGCGTCCCGACCCCGGCCTCGACCCCGCCGAGCGCGTCGCCGGGGACCTTGCCGGTCTCCCGGGTGTTCAGGTCAGCCAGCTCCTGGGCGTGCGCGCGGACGTGCGCGGCCGCCGCGTGCAGCAGCGCACCGCGCTCGGCCGGCGCGGTGCGTGCCCATGCCGGGGCAGCGGCGCGTGCGCGGGCGACCGCGTTCCGGACGTCGTCCGGGGACGATCGCACCACGGTGGACGCGACCGTCCCGTCGGTCGGGTCGGTCACCACCAGCGCGTCGTCTCGATCGGTCTCCGTCGTGAGCGGGGCTTCGAGCGTCATGGGGTCCTTCCGGGAGAGAAGCGGGAGTCGAACGCTGCTCGACCGTGGCTGGACACGTTCCCGGGATCGCGCTTCTCGTCCATCCGGTCTGCCGCTGGACACCTCCGCGGCGTCGGCCCGGTAGACGAGAGTGGTGCAACTGATCGGCAACGGTGGAGAACGGTTCGACGGCGTCCGGGAGATCGCGGTGCTCCGCGGCGGCGGGTTGGGGGACCTGATGTTCGCCGTCCCGGCGATCGAGGCCCTCGCCGCGGCGTACCCGGAGGCTCGGGTCACCCTGCTCGGCGTACCACTCGCCCGCAGTGTCCTCGACGGGCGCACCGACGCGGTGCACGCCTTCGAGGAACTCCCCGTCGTGCCGGGCGTGCGGGAGTCCGGCGACGGGGCGCCGAGCCTCGCGGACTTCGACGCGAGGACACACGGCCGGTTCGACCTCGCTGTCCAACTGCACGGCGGCGGCCGGAACTCGAACCCGTTCCTCCTGCGGCTCGGTGCCCGGCACACCGTCGGGACCGCCACCGAGGACGCCGAGGTCCTGGAGCGGTGGGTCCGCTACGTCTACTACCAGCACGAGGTCCTGCGCGGGCTCGAGGTCGTCTCGCTCGCCGGTGCCGCACCGGTCACGCTCGACCCACGGGTCCGCGTCAGCGACGAGGAACGCCTCGCGGTGCGCGAGCGACTCGGGGTGACCGACCGGCTCGTCGCGATCCACCCGGGCGCCACCGACCCGCGCCGACGATGGAGCCCGGAGCGCTTCGCCGCCGTCGCCCTGGCACGGCTCCGCGCCGGCGACGACGTCGTCCTGGTCGGCGACGTGACGGACGTCCCCGCAGCCGGCGCGATCCGCGCGGCGCTGCCCGACGAGCTCGCCGACCGGCTGCACGACCGCACGGGGGAGCTCCCGCTCAGCGACCTGCCGGCCGTGCTCGCGGCCGCGGACGTGCTGGTCGGGAACGACTCCGGTCCGCGGCACCTCGCCCTGGCGGTCGGGACGCCGACCGTGGGGGTGTTCTGGTTCGGCAACGTCGTCAACGCGGGGCCCGTCGACCGTGGACGGCACCGCGTGCACCTGTCGTACGTGACGCGGTGTCCGGTCTGCGGCATCGACGTGACGCAGGTGGGTTGGACGGCCGAACGCTGCGAGCACGACCCGTCGTACGTGGACGAGGTGGAGCCGGCAGCGGTGCTCGCGGACGTCGCGGACCTGCTCGCGACGACGCGTCGCTGATGCGACCTCCAGCGGGGTGACAGCGGGGACGGGAGGGACGGTGCCGACCGGCACCGCGCCTCCCGTCCGTCACACAGCGCCGTCTACGGCCAGCTCGGCTCCGTCGCCGGCATGATCGACATCTCGCGGATCTCGCAGCCGGCCGGCTGCGACAGCGCGAACAGGATCGCGTTCGCCACGTACTCGGGCTCGATGAGCTGCGCGTCCGGACCGGGCTTGTACTGCTCGGTGCGATCCGCGAAGAAGTTCGTGCGCATACCGGCGGGGATGATGTTCGTCACGCCGACGCTGCTGCCCGTCTCGGCGGCGAGCGCCTGCGAGAACCCGCGGACGCCGAACTTCGACGCCGAGTAGGCGGTGCCGTCGCCCACGCCGCGGAGGGCGAGCGAGGACGAGATCGTCACGACACGGCCGTGCGTCGCCTCGAGCGCCGGCAGTGCGGCACGGACCACTCCGGCGGTCCCGAGCAGGTTGACGGCGACGATGCGCTCCCAGTCCCCGGAGGAGATCCCGCCGATGGGCGCCGGCTTGTCGATCCCGGCCGCGGTGACGACGGCGTCGAGACCGCCGTGCCGTTCCGCAGCGTCGCGGACGGCGCGCTCCGTTGCCTCGGTGTCCGTCACGTCGACCGCGACCGCGTCGGTGCCCTCGGGCACGGCGTCGACCCGCAGGTCGAGGACGATCGGGGTGCCGCCGGCCTCGGCGACCGCCTGGACGACGGCGGCTCCGAGTCCGGAGGCGCCGCCGGTGACGAGGACACGGCCGATGGGGGTGGTGGGGACGGGCATGGACTTCCTTCCGTAGGGGGTCTGGGGGTGCTCAGCCGACGTGCTCGAGCGCGGCGGCGAGGCGGGTCGTCGAGCGGCCGGGGTGGAACGGGACCGTGACGACGCGGCCGCCCCACTCGCCGAGGGTGGCCGTCTCGGGCAACTCGCTCGCGGTGTAGTCGCCGCCCTTCGCCCACACGTCGGGTCGGAAGCGGCGCAGGGCCTCGTCGGGCGTCTGCTCGTCGAACACGACGACGGCGTCGACGCAGTCCAGCGCGAGCAGGAGTTCGACGCGGTCGTCCTGGGTCATGATCGGTCGGTCGGGACCCTTGAGCGCCCGGACCGAGTCGTCCGAGTTCAAGCAGACGACCAGGCAGTCGCCGAGGGCGCGGGCGGCGGAGAGGGTGCGGGCGTGCCCGGCGTGCAGCAGGTCGAAGCAGCCACCGGTCGCGACCACCGTCCCCCCGGCACTCCGGACGTCGTGCACGACGCGCATCGCGTCGCGGTCGGCTCCGGGAACGCGCACGGGTGCGGGGCCCTCGTCCGCGAGGAGTGCGGTCACTCCTCCGGCAGCGAGGTACTCGGACGCGGCGGCGACCCCGGCGGAGACGGCGTCGGTGACGTCGGAACCGGACGCGAGCGCCACGGCGACGCTCGCAGCGAGTCGGTCTCCGGCACCGCAGGGGTCGCCGGCGGTGACGGACGGAGCGGGCACGAAGCGGTTGCCGGAACGACCGTCCGCGACGAGGGCGCCCCGGTCGCCGAGCGTCACCGCCACGGCGTCGACACCCCAGCGCGTGACCAACGCTTCTGCGGCTTCGGTCGCGAAGGGCACGCCGTGACCGCCGATGTCGGTGAAGCCCCGCGCCTCGGCCTGGTTCGGCGTCGCCACCGCGATCCCGGCGACGGGCTCGGCACCCTTGGGGTGAGGGTCCCACACCACGGGGACGCGGTCTGCGGTCCGGGCGATCGCGCCGCGCAGGACCGGCGCGGCGGCGACACCGCGGCCGTAGTCGGCGACGACCACGGCGTCGACGGTTTCCAGCGCGGCCACCATGTCCGGTGTGACCTCCGGCACGGGTGGGGTGGCGCACCCCTCGTCGATGCGGACGAGGGCGTGGTCGACGACGCGCACGCGGGTCTTCACCGGGGTGGGCGCGCCGGACGGCCCGGCCACCACGGTGACGTCGGGCAGCAGGGACCGGATCTCGTCGGCTCGGCCGTCGTCGCTCAACACGGTGACCAGGGTGACGTCGTGTCCGTCCCGGGCGAGCATCGTCGCGACGAGGCCGGCACCCCCGGCTCGTCGGTCGTCGGTACGGACGTCGACCACCGGCACCGGGGCGTCCGGGCTGAGGCGCTCGCTGGTACCGGAGACGTCGACGTCGAGCAGTGTGTCCCCGACCACGGCGATCCGGAGTCGGGTGGTGCTCTCGGAGGCGCCGGTGCCCGCCCGCAGCCGGCGGGCGTCCGCGCTCATCGCCGTCCGCCCCGGCGGAGGGCGGGCTCCATGGCGCGGCAGAGCGCGTGCACGAGCACGAGCTGTGCCTCCTGCACGTTCGCGGACGGCCCGTCGATGCAGATCGCGTCGTCGACCGCCTCGGCGAGGGGGTTCGGACGCGGGCCGGTCATCGCGATGGCCTTCGCGCCGACCGCCCGTGCCGCGGCTGCCGCACGGAGCAGGTTCGGGCTCTTCCCGCTGGTCGAGAGCAGCACGACCACGTCCCCGGCGCGGGCGTGCGCCGACACCTGCCGGGCGAACACCTCGTCGTAGCCGTAGTCGTTGCCGATGGCCGTCACGGCCGACGACTCGGCGTGGAGCGAGATCGCGGAGTAGGCGGGCCGGTCCCCGTCGAACCGTCCGGTCAGCTCCGACGTCAGGTGCTGCGCCTCGGCGGCCGAGCCACCGTTCCCCGCGGCGAGGAGCCGTCGTCCGGCGACGAGCCGCGCAGCGATGTCGTCCGCCCAGTCGGCGATGCGGTCCTTGTGGTCGACGAGCGACGCGATGACGGGGACGGAGGCGGCGACGTGGTCGAGGACCACCCGTGCGCTGTCCGTCGCGGTGTGCTCGTCGAGCCCGGTCTGCTGGTCGATGGTCATCGTGCGGTCCTCTCCGTCGGCTGCGCGGCGCGGGCGACCCGGCCGGCGTCGGTGCTGCGCGTGCGTGCGGTGGTGCGGGGGCGTGCGGGGGCGGTGGCCGCGGTGACGCCGGTCGTCCCGGCGAGGAGTCGCTCGTAGACGCGTTCGCTGTCCGCGGCGACCTTCTGCCACGTGTACCGGGCGTCTGCGCGTTCCCGGCCGGCACGCCCGTAGGCCTCGCGCCGGTCCGGATCGTCGAGCAGCGCACCGACCGCCTGGGCGACCGCGTGCTCGTCGCGCGGTGGCACGTGCAACCCCGTGGCGTCCTCCACCACGGTGTCGATGAGTCCGCCGACGCTCGAGGCCACGACGGGTCGGCCGCACGCCATCGCCTCGAGCGGCACGATGCCGAACGGCTCATACCACGGGGCGCACACGACGACGTCGGCACTGCGGTAGACGGCGGGCATGTCGTGCTGGCCGAGCTGGCCCCGGAACGTCACGTGGTCCCGGACGCCGAGCTCCCGCGCCAACGCGTCGAGCCGCTGGTACTCCGGGTCGTCCGGCAGATCGGCGCCGGCGACACCGGCGCCGCCGACCACGACGAGTTCGACGTCGCGTCCGGCGTGCACGAGTTCCGCGAGCGCGGCGATGGTCGTGCCGACGCCCTTGCGTCGGACGAGGCGGGACGCTGACAGCACCCGGAACGGACGCTGCCGCTCCTCGACGGCTCCGTCCGCTCGGAACACCGTCGTGTCGACGCCGCACGGGACGACCGAGATGCGCTGGAGCGGCACTCCGAGGGTCTTGAGCTCGAAGGCCTCGTCGGAGCAGGTCGCGACGACCTGGTCGACGCTCCGGCCGACGGCGGGTTCGATCCACTCGCGCTCGGCCGGACTGGTGTCCGCCGAACCCTGGTGCCGACGCTTCACGACACCGAGCGCGTGGAAGGTCTGCGCGACGGGGATCCGGATGCCCCCGGTGCGGGCCTGCACCTGGGCGACGGCCTCGAGCGCGGCGTGTCCGGACATCCAGAAGTGCCCGTGCACGACGTCCGGCCGGTCGACGAACCACTCGGCGGCGAGGACGGACGCGAACGTGCTCATGTAGGGGAACAGGTCGTCCTTGGGGACGTGCCGTGCCGGACCGGCATCGACGTGCACGACCTCGACCCCGGGCCGGAGCGGGACCCGCACGGGCCGCCCCGCGTCGTCGCGCCGGGTGTAGACGGTGACCTGGTGGCCGCGGTCGGCCAGCGCACCGGACAGTTCCGCGACGTGGACGTTCTGACCGCCCGCGTCGACCCCGCCGAGGACCGCGAGCGGACTCGCGTGCTCGGACACCATGGCGATCTTCATCGCAGGCTCCCTTCGAGAGCGGCTCGGGCCGCTCGGTTCGTGCGCCCCCCGCGCGTGACCACGTCGTCGAGCAGGTCGTCCCAGTCGGCCAGGTACCGTCCGAGCGCGTGTCGCGCCAGGGCGGCTTCGCGTGCCACGGCCCCGCGGCGACGTGCTTCGTCGGGGTCCTCGAGCAGGGTCCTGGAGGCGCGGACCAGCTCCTCGACGTCGGTCGCGATCGCGCCCGCCTCGGCCGGGACCGTGCGGGCCGCGTCCGTCGTCGCCAGGACCAGGACCGGCATCGCCAGGTGCATCGCCTCGATGAGCGACAGGCCGAGTGACGTCCACCGGTTGGGGTGCACGTAGGCGCGGCGCTCCGCGAGCGCGGCGTGCATCGGGTCGGACGGGACGTCGCCGAGCGCGACCACACCGTCACCGAACCCGAGCTCCGGCAGCCGTTCGGTGCCGATGCCCCACACGTCGACCGGCGCCACCGAGGCGAAGCGGGGGAGCAGGTCCGTCCCGACGACACGGTTCCGTCGGACGGGCTCGTTGATCACGACGCCGAAGCGGTCGAGCGCACCGGTGTAGAGCGGTCCGGGGTCGACGACGCCGTGCTCGATGACGGTCGTACGGGTCGTCCCGCAGTCCCACATGAGCGCATTCCAGTGCGTGACGTGCGCGATGGTGAGGTCGTCGCGGTCCCGGAACGGGTGCAGGCTGTTCGGCACGTCGGTCCGCGGCGTGTTGTGCTCGACGAAGACCACGGGCACCTCGCGACCGCCGAGCAGGCGTCGTGCGTGTTCGAGTTCCTCGGTCCGCTGCACGACGACGACGTCGACCTCGGCGGCCGCGACGTCTGCCGGGGCGATCTCGATCGCCGAGTCGGGCCAGTCGCGGCCGCCACGGCCGAGGCCCCACGCGTCGCGCTCGACGTTCGTCGGGATGAGGTATTCGTGCGGGCCGCGGACGAAGGCGTCCATCCAGCCGCCGTGCACGTGCCACACGAGGATCCGCATGCAGGGCCTTCCGGTCGGGAGGAGAAGAACAGGAGGAGGAGGAGCAGTCCGGAAGCTACGCAGCTCCTTCTGGCGTGCTCCGCAGACTTCTCCGGACCATCCGGGAAGCGCGGTCGAGCAGCCGCCGATGCGCTTCGAGGACGTCCTCGATGCGCACGGAGGACAGGCACGGGTGACCCGGCACCGGGCACTCGCGCGCTCGGCTGAGGCGGCACGGAGCCCCCTGGTCGCCGAGCAGTTCGACGAGCGGTGCGTCCGGCGCCCACTTGACGGCCGGGACCACCGGCGAGAACAGGCTGACGATCGGCACGCCCACCGCTGCGGCGAGGTGCGCCGGCCCCGTGTTGCCCACGACGACGACCTCGGCACCGGCCAGGACCGCCGCGAGCTCGGCCGGCGTGGTGCGTCCGCCGAGGTCGATCGCGGTGTCGCCGGCGACCCGCGCCGTCAGGGCGCGCTCGCCCGGCGAGCCCGTGACGACGACGGCGGTGCCCTGCGCCGCGTACGCGGCGACGAGGGCCCGGTGACGGTCCTCCGGCCAAGCGCGGGCCGGGACGCTCGCGCCGGGGTGCACGACCACGTACCGGTCCAGCCCGGCCACCTCGGCAGGCGGGGCGACGTCGAGACGCACGCCGAGCCTCCTGGACGCACCCGACGGCAGTCGGAACCCGGCGGCCTCGGCGATGCGCAGGGCACGCTCGGGTTCCGGGACGTCCTCGGGGAGGTCCTCGCCGGGTCGGAGCCGCACGTCGAGCAGTGAACCGGGGTGGTCGACGCTCGCGCCGGAGACACGACGGACGCCCGCGAGGCGGAGCAGCAGCGCGACCGGCAGCGGCGACTGGTGGAACGAGGTGAGGACCACGGCCTCGTCCGGCGCCTCTTCGGCGACCAGGGCGCGGAAGTCGGCGAGCAGTGCGTCGTCGATCGGGCGGGCGGTCTCGGTGACCCACGGCGCCGCCCAGACCCGGACCCGGTCCACGCCGGGCAGCAGGTCCGCGGCGGGCGCACCCTGCGGCCCGCACAGCATCGTCACGTGGGACGCGCCGGCGGCCACGGCCCGGACGGCGGGCCCGGCGACGAGGACGTCGCCGAACGAGTCGAGCCGGACGACGAGGACCCGGGGTCCGGTCCTCACGACCGCACCGCCCGCACGTGGTCGAGGACGAGCGCCACGGCGTCCTCGATCGTCGCCGCGACCGTCGGCGCGGCGTCGACCTCCTCCTGCCGGGTGCGCGGCGTCGGGACCAGGACGGCCTGGGCGCCCGCGGCCAGAGCGGCGCCGACGTCCGCGCCGATGTCGCCGACGACCACGAGCTCGGACGGGTCGAGGCCGAGTCGTCCGGCCGCGTCGAGGACCATCCCGGGCCGCGGCTTCCGGCACGCGCAGTCGTCGTCGGCGTCGTGCGGGCAGACGCACCACACGTCGAAGGGTCCGACGAGTTCGTCCACCCGGGCGTTCGTGGCGTCGACCTGCTCGCGCGTCGCCATCCCCTTCGCGATCACCGACTGGTTCGTGACGACCCCGAGCGCCAGCCCGGCGGCACGGGCACGTGCCACCGCTCGACGCGCGCCGGGGACGGGCACCACCCGGTGCGGGTCGGCGTTGTACGGGACGTCGATGACGAGCGTGTCGTCCCGGTCGAAGAGGAGACCGCGCAGGGTGCGGTCCGGAGCGAGGGCCATGCTCCTGACGTACCGACCGCGGGCCGGTGACGTGTTCAGGAACAGCCGCGGAACGCGTTCCCGGACGGGCGGGCGGCGGCATCCGTCTACCGTCGGCGCGGTGACCGCCGTCGACACCCTGCCCCCGTCCGACGGGCGCCCCGAGCTGCTCGTCCTCCGCGCCATCAAGCTCGGCGACCTGCTCGTCGCCGTGCCCGCACTGCACGCGCTGCGCCGCGCCTTCCCGGACCACCGGATCTCGCTCGCGACGACGGCCTGGCTGGCGCCCCTCGTGGAGCTCGTACCCGAGGTCGACGTGCACCTCGCCCAGCACGGTCTGGACCACCCGATCGGCGCACCCGCGGGCGCGGTCGACGTGGCCGTGAACCTGCACGGCGCCGGGCCGGAGTCGTCCGACCTCGTCGCCGCGCTCGGTGCCCGTCGGGTGATCGGCCACGCCGACCCCACGAACGGCTTCGACGGACCGGAGTGGCCCGACGCGGTGCACGAGCGCGACCGCTGGGCCGACCTGCTCCGGTGGCACGGGATCGAGGCCGACCCCGACGACGTCGCGATCGCCCGTCCCGACGCGCCGCCGGTCGCCGAGGGTGCCGCGGTCGTGCACGTCGGCGCGTTCCACGGTGCGCGGCACTGGCCGACGGACCGCTTCGCCGCCGTGGTGCGCGGACTGCGCGAGCGCGGCCTCGACGTGGTGCTGACGGGAGGCGCGGACGACGTCGAGCGCGCCGCCGCCGTCGCGCAGGCGGCCGGGCTGACGCCGGGGGCGGTCCTGGCCGGCGTGCTCGCACTGCAGGACTTCGCGGGCGTGATCGCGGCCGCACGGCTCGTCGTGACGGTCGACACCGGTGCCGCGCACCTCGCGTCCGCCTACGGCGTCCCGTCGGTGGTCGTCTTCGGTCCGGCGCCGCCGGAGGCGTGGGGGCCGCCCGCCTCCGGTCCGCACGTCGTCCTCACCGATGCCTCGGTGCGGCGCGGCGACGTCTTCGCCGAGGACCCGGACCCCGCGCTGCTCGCCATCGGACCCGACGACGTGCTCGCCGCGGTGGACTCGCTCGGCGTGACCGACCCGTCCGAGGCCCGGTAGCGTCGACGGGGAGCGACCCGGACGCGCCGGGTGCTCGCGAGGAGGCGCACGTGTTCGAAGCCGCGAACATCCGGGACTGGATCGGCCTGCCGGTCGTCGACGAGGCGGACGACAAGGTCGGGACGCTCGAGAGCATCTACTACGACACCGCGACGTCCGAGCCCGCCTTCGGCGCGGTGACCACGGGGATGGTCGGCTTCCAGAAGCTCCTGTTCGTGCCCCTGACCGGAGCCCTCGTCGCGCCGAAGCACCTGCGTGTCGCGTACCCGAAGAAGACCATCAAGGCCGCGCCGACGATCGCGACCGACGGCGAGCTCGACGCGTCGCTCGAACCGGAGGTCTACCAGCACTACGGGCTCGAGTACCGCACCGGCAGCGGGGGAGAGCGGCGCCTGGGCCGTCGCTGACCGCGGCGCCCGGTCGGTCGCTGACCGCGGCAGCCGGGTCGACCGGTTAGCCTGGTCCGTCCGACCCGTCCCTGGAGGCCGAACCTGCTCCGCTCCGTCCGCTCGACGCTGCTCGCCGTGGTGGCGGTCTTCGTCGTGCTCGCCGGATCGGTCTCCGGTGGTGGTGCGGCGTCGGCTGCGCCGATGTGGCCGGTCCCGCAGCCCTACCCGGTGACCGGTGTGCCGGCGGAGACGCTCGCGGACATCCCGCCGGGCAGCGAGTACGTCGCGCTCGGCGACTCGTACTCCGCCGGGTACGGGCTGTCCGACCCGACGCACCTGCCAACGAGTGCGTGCGGGCAGTCCGCCCAGGACTACCCGCACCGCATCGCCGCGCGCTTCGGGCTCGCCCTCACCGACGTCACGTGCGGTGGCGCCACGAGCGACGACGTCACGAGCGGCTTCCAGTTCAAGGGTGTGCCCCCGCAGATCCGGTCGCTGTCCGAGCGCACCCGCCTGGTGACGCTGACGATCGGTGGGAACGACGCCGACCTCTTCGGCACGGCGGCGTCCTGCCTCGCGCTCTCGGCGAAGGGCCCGGTGTTCTCCGGTCGCGACGCACCGTCCTGCCGGAGCACGCTCGTGACCGACGGCGAGGACCTGCTCGGCACGAAGATCGAGTCCCGCGTCGCCCTCGGCATCGCCGACACCCTCGCCACGGTCAAGGAGGCCGCGCCGAACGCGACGATCGTATTCCTCGGGTACCCGGCGATCTTCCCGGACGCCGACCACACGCCGAAGGGCGGCTGCTTCCGGTCCGCCCTCGACCTCGGGACGCTCGCGGGGTCCTTCCCGACGAACTCCTACCCGTTCACGAACACCGACGTGCGGTACCTGCACGGCGTGCAGGAGGCGCTGAACGACGTCTCGGCGTCGGCGGCACGAGCAGCCGGGGTCCGGTTCGTGGACGTGTTCTCGTCCACCCAGGCGCACTCGGCGTGCGCGACGAAGAAGCCCTACGTGTCGGGCGTCTCGCTCGACGGCACCGGCGACCTGCGGCGGATCGACCTCGAGCCGGGCGCCCTGCACCCGAACACGCGAGGCGTCGCCTACCTCACGAAGCGCGTGGCATCCGCTGCGCGCGACCTCGCCGGCTGACCGGCCGCGGCGGGGACCTCCGCGCCGCCGACGTCGTGTGCGCCGTGCGCCGCCCGTGGGACCACGCACACCGGCGATGCCGTCTCCCGCAGGACGTCGTGCAGCACCGACCCCGAGAGCGCCGTCACGTGCCCGAGGCCGAGCACGACGAGTGAGGCACGGCGGGTGTGCGCGGCGATCGCACGGCCCGGGTGCCCCTCGACGAGCAGCGGGTGGAACCGGACGCCGGGGTACCGAGCGGTCAGGGCCGTCGTGACCCGCTGCAGCAGCTCGGCGTTCCGGGTGCGCCACCGCAACGGGTCCTCGGCGAAGTCCGTGAGGCCCGTGCGGGTCAGCACCGGCATCTCCCAGGCACGCAGGAGCGTCACGCGACGGTGGAGTCGGTGCGCCTCGTCGACGGCGATCGCGAGGGCGCGTTCGTCGATCGGCTCCTCGACCGCGAGGACGACGTCGCCGTCGATCGGGTGCGGCCCCTCCGGCACGACGACCGTCGGCACCGCTGCACGTTCGGCGACCCGCGCCGGGTCCCCACCAGCCGTCGAACCGCGCCGGCCACGGAAGGTCCCGACGACGAGCAGGTCGCCACCGTCCGACTCCTCGACGAGTGCCGCGGCGAAGGGCCCGGCGTGCCGACGCACCTCGACCCGGACGTCGGGCATCGCCCTGCGGGCAGCGTCCGCCAGGGCGTCGGCCACGCGCTTGCCGTCCGGTCCGGTGCGCCCTTCGATCGCCGGGTCCACGCCGATGACCCGGATGCGCTCGATGCCCGTGCCGACCCGGGACGTGACCCAGTGCAGGGCTTCCTCGTGCGGCTTCGCCGCGTCGGCGGCCAGTGTGACCGTCGTCCACCGTTCGTCCATCCCGATCGACCTCCTCGTCCGGGGTCCTCCGGGGGCGTCGCCATGGCGCTCCTTGCGCTGCAAACTACTCCCGTTGCCCGCTGTGTCGCCGTTGCCCGCTGTGTCGCCGTTGCCCGCTGTGTAGCCTCGCGCTGTGGTGTTGAGCGCTGGACTCCTGCTGTACCGGGCCGACGACGCCGGCGTGCAGGTCTGGATCGCGCACATGGGCGGGCCGTTCTGGCGGAACCGCCCGCGCGCGTGGTCGATCCCGAAGGGGATCGTCGAGGGGGACGAGGACCCGCTCGACACCGCACGGCGTGAGTTCGCCGAGGAGATCGGGGTCGCCGCACCGGACGGACCGGTGACCGACCTCGGCGAGGTGCGGCAGGCGTCCGGCAAGCGCGTGCGGGTGTTCGCGGTCGACGCCCCGGGCTTCTCGGTCGATCGGGTGCGGTCGAACACGGCGCGGATCGAGCTGCCGCGGGGCTCCGGACGGTTCGTCGAGGTGCCGGAGGTCGACGACGCGCGGTGGGTCCCGATCGACGAGGCGCGCTCGATGGTCGTCGCGGGACAGGTCGCGGCGCTGGACCGGCTGACCGCGGAGTGATCGACCATCACGAACGCGTCTCGTTCTGGACGGACTTCGCGCCCCGTGGATAGCCTGAGCAAGCGTCGAGAATCCGGCGTCTGGCTCAGGGACCAGGTCAGCACGAGCAGGGGAGCACGATGCGGCGCTTGCGCACCGTCACGGCGGCACTGACCGCCCTCGCACTCGGAGGGGGTCTCGCGCTCGTCGGCGCGTCGTCCGCCTCCGCTGAACCGGTCGGACACTGGGGGACGTTCACCCTCGCCGGCCAGAGCAAGGCCTACACCGGCACCGTCAGCATGCCTGGTTTCCCGGAGACCACCTTCACGTCCAACTCGCGGCAGTCGACCGTGATCAGCGGCAACTCGACCTGGCAGGGCCCGAACACCGGTCCGGGCACGGCGTACGGGTCGAGTCGCGGCAACACCTACCTCAACCAGCGACCGCTCGCCGATGCGGCCGGCCAGCCGTCGGTCACCACGTACACGTTCGCGGAGCCGACACCGGGTGCGAGCAGCTGGTCCTTCGTGCTCGGCGACGTCGACGCCGACCGTGCGACGATCTCGGCGGTCACCCAGTCGGGCGCCGCCGCGACCGCCGCCGACCTCGGGTTCCAGAGCGTCTACAACTCGTGCTCGGCGACCTCGCCGGGTGGCTGGTCGTGCCCGGCGGATCCGGACGGGTCGACCGGGCGGGACGTCCCGACCTGGGACCCCGCCACGCTGACGCTCACGGGCAACACGGGCTCGGTGGACACCGCCGGCGCGACCGCCTGGTTCACGCCGACGACCCCGCTGACGAGCCTGACCATCACGTACGAGCGCCGGAGCGGGTTCCCCGTCTACCAGACGTGGTTCGCCGACCGCACCGCCGCGATCACCGGCACGGCCACGCTCGACGGCACGCCGATCCCCGGCGCGACCGTCACCGTGACGGCGCCGCGCGGGACCGTGTACACGTCGACGACGGACGCCGAGGGGAAGTACGCGTTCCCCGAACTCCCCGTCATCAACGACTACGAGGTGGCGATCACCGCTCCGCCCGGGGCGACGGGTGCCGCCACGGCGACGGGTGTCTCGTTGAACGGCGTCCCGGGAGGTGCGGACCAGGTCCGCGACTTCACGTTCACGTCGCCCACGGGGACCACCGCGGTGATCGGACAGGTCGTCGACGACGCGGGCAACCCTGCGGCGGACGTCCCCGTGGTCATCACCGACCCGAACGCGACCGCGCCGATCCAGACGGTCACGAACGACGAGGGCTACTACACGGCGTCAGGCCTGACCCCGAACACACCGGTCACCGTCGCCGTCGACGGGGCGGACCCGGTCACGGTCACGACGGGTGAGGCGGCTCCCGCGGCACCCACGCGGGCCGACCCGATCGAGACCGCCGCCGTCGCGAGCGTCGGCGGCGTCGTCCGCCTCGACGGGACACCACAGGGCGGGGTGGCCGTGGAGCTGCTCGACGCGGCCGGCACGGTCGTCGGGACGACGGTCACCGGCACTGACGGCTCGTACTCGTTCACGACGGTGGGCGGCACCTACACGGTCCGCTCGGCACTGCCGACACCGGACGCGACGGGCACGGCGACGAGCACCGCGGTGACGCTGGTCGGCGGCGGCGCGGACCAGACCCGCGACTTCGCCTTCACGACCCCGGCAGCGCCCGAGGCGGTCACCACGAGCGCGAACGGCCGTGTCCTGGACACGAACGACGCGCCGGTCGCCGGACGCACCGTGACGGCCACGCCGGACGAGGCGGACTCGGGCGGACCCGTGACGGCCACCACCGGCACCGACGGCCGGTACACGCTCGACGGCCTCGCCCCGTCGACCGACTACACCGTGTCGGTCTCCGGGAGCGACGCGACGGTCGGGTTCACGTCCGGTCTCGACGACACCGACGTGGTGACCGTCGACGACCTCGTCGTCGCAGCCGCCGCGACCCCGAGCCCGACGCCGACCGCCACGCCGACGCCATCGGCGAGCCCCGTCCCGACGACCGCGCCGGTCGCCGCGACGGGCTCCGGCCCGACGAACGGCGCCCTCGCCTACACGGGCGCCGACCTGACGCCGGGGCTCATCGCCGCGGGCGTGCTCGTGCTGCTCGGCGGCGGACTCCTGACGTTCCGCGCGGTGCGCAACCGTCGCCGGACGTCGCACCTGCGGGACTGACACCTGTCGCGCAACGGGGTGGGGCCGATCGGCCCCACCCCGTTCTGCGTCCCGGGAACAATTCCCGTACCTGCGCCGTTGGAGCGGTCCGAGGAAGTTCTCAGCGGCACCCCCTCGCGCCCCTCGCCACACCGTGCAAGACTGGAGGAGCGCACTCGCCGTGGAGTCGTACCCACAACCACATCCACAGCTCGAGCGCGCAGTTCCTCGTCTCCTCCGACGTCGTCGCCGTGCGCCCGGACGTCCCCAGCGAGGAGGTCAGCCCCGTGTCAACCACCACCACCCGAACCTCGGCCGTGCCCACGCACACGCGGCCGATCACCGTGACGACCGGTTCGATCGTCGGCATCGCCGTGCTCGGGCTCGCCACGTTCTTCGCGATCACGACGGAGCTCATGCCGGTCGGGTTGCTCGGCACGATGAGCCACGACCTCGGGGTCTCCGAGTCGACCATGGGCATCGTCGTCACCGTGTACGCGGCGGCCGTGGCCCTGCTCGCGCTGCCCCTGACGTCATTCACGGCCCGGCTGCCGCGCAAGGCGGTCCTCGTCGCGACCCTCGTCGGGTACGCCGTCTCCAACCTCATGGTGGCGCTCGCGCCGTCCTTCGCCGTGGTGTGCGCGGGACGGATCGTCGGCGGTGTGGCCCACGCGCTGTTCTTCTCCGTCGCCTCGGCGTACGCGACCCGGATCGTGCCTCCGCGCCTCGCGGGCCGTGCGATCGCATTCGTGTACTCGGGCAGCTCGCTCGGCTTCGTGCTCGGCGTCCCGATCGCGACCTGGGTCGCGCAGCACATCGGCTGGCGACCCGCCGTGGGTTCCGTGGCGGTCGCCTCGGCGGTGCTCGCAGGCGTTGCGCTCGCCTTCCTGCCGGCCGTGCGCGGTGCCTCCTCGCCGCACATCGGTTCGCCGCGCGCCTGGGCCCGGACCGGCCTGCTCTCGGTCGTCGTCGCCGACCTGCTCCTCTTCGCGGGCCACTACGTCGTCTACACGTACATCGGCCCGTACGCCATCGAGGCCGGACTCGCGCCCGACCTGGTCTCCGGCGCGCTCCTCGTCCTGGGAGCCACCGGGGTCGTCGGACTCTGGCTCGCCGGGCTGTTCGTCGACCGCGCTCCGCGGCAGACCCTGATCGTCTCGGTCGCGGTCATGGCCGCGGCGTTCGCCGTGCTGCCCTTCGTCCACGAATCGCTCGTGGGCACGATGACCGTCGCCGGCGTCTGGATGGCGGCGAACGGCACCACGGGCACGCTCTTCATGGCCGCTGCGATCCGCACCGGTGGCGTGTCGCCCGACATCGCCGGTGCGCTCGTGAACGGCGCCTCGAACATCGGGATCGCCGGCGGCGCGGCCCTCGGCGGCCAGGCCCTCGGCGCCGCCGGCCTCCAGTGGATGCCGTTCGCCGGTGGAGCGGTCCTCGTCGCGTCCCTCGGCGTCGTGATCGCCGCACGCAAGGGCTTCCCGGCGCGGACGCACGCGCAGGAGCACCTGTCGACGTCGTCGCTCGAGGCCATCACCTCCTCGCTCGCCGTCGTCACGACGTCGGTCCCGACGATCAGCCGGGCGATCCAGACGGTCACCGGATCGGTCGGGGTGGTCACCGGCGCGATCCGGACGCGTCGATCCGGCGAACCGTCCGCCTAGGACCGGCCGGGCGGGCGCAGTCCGCACGGGCTCGATCGATCAGTTCTCGTTCGTCACGGTGCCCTGCACCCCGCCGCCCCGGAGGCTCAGCGTCAGCGTGCCGCTCATCGACTGCGCTGACAGCGAGACCGACCCGTGCAGCGCGTCCTGCCGCGGGTAGCACGCGGACGTCGACTCCAGCCGGTTCGCCGTCGCGACGAGGCAGATCGTCGAGCGGTCCGTCCCGACGCCGGCCCACACGCTCCAGGGCGTCTCGAACGAGCCGCCGTCGAGCGCGCGGTTCGTGAAGATGAGTCGCGTCGTCCGGAGCGTGACCGGCGCCTCGACCGGTCCCGGCAGCTGGTCGGCGTAGGTCTGCGGCGCGTCCAGCAGGTCCTCGAGCGTGATCGTCCCGGCACTCGGCGTCACGCTCGGCGCCGCCGCCGGGTCCGGCCTCGAGGTCCCGACCACCGTCCCCGCCGCGAACGCCACACCGACGGCCGCCGCGACGCCCAGCCCGATCCAGACCCGTGGCCGGGTCGTCCAGAGCACCCGTGCGGCTCGCGTCCGCCAGGCGCCGATGCGGTCCAGGAGGCGCGACCCGCCTCCGCCACGGTCACCCGGCTCCGTCTCGTGGTCCGGTCCGTCGGCGACCCCGCTCGTGTCGTCGGTCGCCGCCCGGTCGACCGTGCCCGGAGCACCCGCGGCGGCGGCAGCGCCCTGCGGTCCCACGTCCGGTGTCCGCGGCCCCGGTGTCGACGGCACCGAGACCGGACGCGGTGCCGACGTCGCCATCTGGTCGGCGACGGCGCCAGAGGAACCGGCGAGGGGCCGCGCGCCGCCGGTGCCGAACGGGCTCGTCGTGCCGGACGTGACGGCCCGGTCGGAGCCCGCCGCGGAGGTCGGACGCGACCGCCCCGTCGACCGGGCCCGCGGGGAGTCGGGAGCCGCGCCTCCTGGACCGCGCCGTCCTCGGCCGAGCCGCTCGAGGGCGAGCCGCGCTGCGGCCGCGTCGGTCTCGGAAGCGGCACCACCCCATGCGAGCGCCTCGAGCCGTGCTCGTTCTGCTGCCACGTCGTCGTCGGCCATGCGCACTCCCGGTCCGGTCGCACTGTCCGCCCATCGTC
The DNA here is from genome assembly GCF_059492135.1 of Curtobacterium sp. Curtsp22. NCBI lineage: Bacteria > Bacillati > Actinomycetota > Actinomycetes > Micrococcales > Microbacteriaceae > Curtobacterium > Curtobacterium sp. Curtsp22. The sequence continues at coordinate 556,857 of NZ_CP168519.1, forward strand.
CCACCGGCGCCGTGCGGGCGCGCACCCAGTTCGCGGGGCGTAGACGGGGGTCATGAGCGACAAGCACGATCCCGACCCCGAGACCCTCGAGCCGCTGAGCCACGACACGCAGTCCGGGGAGGCCGACTACGTCGCGACGAGCCCGGGCGGGACGGGCACCGAGCGGCACGTCCCCCTGCCGGACGAGGAGCAGGGCCGCGGCGCCGAGTACGACCCCGTCGACCAGGGCCCGCAGCAGGAGGGCCAGGGCGGCTGACACGCCCGTCGCCCGACCACGTCGTCAGGCGAGCACGCGCCGCAGCACCGCACGCTCCCCGAGCGTCCACGCCGCACTCGTCACGACGTAGAGCGCGGCGGCCAGGGGCGCGATGGCGGCGAACACCACCGTGACGAACGGCGCCCACCGGCCGATCGCCGCCGTCGCACCCGCTCCCGGCACCGCGGCGTCCGGCACCGACGCCGGGTTCCACCGCAGGTTCGCGCGGCGGGTGAGCTCGACCACGAGGGCGAGCACGGCGAGCAGGAGCACCACGACCCACGCGTGCCACCAGAGCGGCGAGGTCACGACGACCACGAGCGAGTGCCCGAGCGGGACGCCCGCGAGCGTGGCCGTCAGCAGGGTGTTCACCGTGCCGTCGATCGAGGCGTGCGTGAACAGCGTGTACACGAGCGACAGCACCGGTGCCTGGGCCAGGACCGGCAGGCACCCGGCGAGCGGCGAGACCTTCTCGTTCGTGTAGAGCTCCTGCATCGCACGCTGCAGCCGTTGGGCGTCCTTCGCGTGGCGCTTCTGGAGCGCGGCGATCTGCGGGGCGAGGCGTCGGCGGTCTCGTTCCGCGCGGACCTGCAGCACGGCGAGCGGGACGAGCACGGCCCGGATCACGAGGGTGAGCAGCACGACGGCGACGGCGGCGGCGAGCCCTCCGGCGACGGGGGAGAGCGCCGCGGTGGTCGCGGCGAGGAGGTCGGCGCCGCCGTGCAGCAGCGGCCCGACGAGGGGCAGGGTGGTGAGGTCCATGACGTTCCGATCGGTTCGGTGGGAGGGGTCGCGTGTACGGCCCGTCCACCGGTCGGTGGTCAGGGCCTCAGGCGACGGCTCCCGGTGCCCGGGGTCGGGCGTGCCCGTCGGCGTCGGGGTGGCTCCACGCGATCCGCGTCACGAGGTCGGCCGGGGCGCGCGACGACAGCGACCGGACCGGCACCAGGCCGAGGACGATCGCGAGGACGCCGGCGACCAGCACCGCGACCGCCACGGCCGTGAGCCCGAGCGCGGCGACCGCGAGCAGCGGGACGGCGCCGGCCGACGGGTCGCCGAGCACCAGCGCGGCGGTGGCGCGCAGCAGGAGTTCGACGACGGTCATGGTCCGTTCAGGGTAACGCCCGCGCGCCGTCGTGGGGGAAGTGGCTGGTCACGGCAGGATCGTGCCCATGACCGCAGGTTCGCCGAGCACCCCAGCGACCGCCGCCCTCGAGCGGGCAGGGGTCGCGTACACGCCGCACGTGTACGAGCACCACGAGACCGCCACGAACTTCGGCGAGGAGGCCGCGGCCGCCCTCGGGCTCCGCGAGGAGCAGGTGTTCAAGACCCTCGTGGTGTCGGTCGACGGTGCCCTGGCCGTGGCGATCGTCCCGGTGGCGAACCGGCTCGACCTCAAGGCGATCGCGGCTGCCGTCGGCGGGAAGAAGGCGACGCTCGCGGACCCGGCCCTCGCCGAGAAGCGTACGGGCTACGTGGTGGGCGGGATCAGCCCGGTCGGGCAGAAGACGAAGCTGCCGACCGTGGTGGACGAGTCGGCGCTGTCCTACGCGAGCATCTTCGTGTCCGGCGGGCGTCGCGGCTTCGACATCGAGGTGTCCCCGGCGGACCTCGTGCGCATCACCGAGGCGACCGCGGCACCGATCGCACGGACCTGAGCCGGGTCGCCGCAAGTTTCTTCCACGACCGGGAATGACCCGGTCCCTCCTGCGTTGCATTGAGTCGAAGGCACTCAAGTTCCCAGGAGGTCCCTTTGCCAGCAACGTTCGGCCCGACCGGCGGCAACGACTCGTTCGACGAGTTCCTCGCCCGCCTGCTCGCGGCACAGGACTCCGGCGCCCAGCGATCCGTACCGCTGGGACGCCCGGTCGACATCACGCGACTGCTCAGCCGTCGCACCCACGAGCTGCTCCAGCGCACCGCCGAGTTCGCGGCCGAGCAGGGGCAGCACGAGATCGACGCCCTGCACGTCCTGCACGTGCTCGTCCGCACCGACCCGTTCACCGCGGTCCTCCGGCACGCCGGGGTCGACCCCGAGCAGTTCGCGGAGGAGGTCGAGCAGCGCCTGCCGATGGCGCGCGAACCCCGCCAGCAGCCCGACGGTCGCCCGGCCCTGACCGGGACCGCGCAGCGGATCCTGCTGGAGGCCACCCAGGCCGCCCGCGGGTTCGGCAGCACCTACACCGATCCCGAGCACGTCTTCTTCGCGCTCGTCATGGACCAGGACACCGTCACCGGGCAGCTGCTCGCCAGTGCCGGCGTCACCCCGCAGGTCATGCAGGACTACGCCGCGCAGGCCGCGGCGGCCGCCAGGGAGGGGCGCACGATGCCCACGAGCACCGACCAGACCACCGACACCGAGAGCGCCACCCCGACGCTCGACCAGTTCGGCACCGACCTCACCGAGCGGGCCCGCGACGGCCGCATCGACCCGGTGATCGGCCGCGCCGACGAGATCGAGCAGACCGTCGAGATCCTGCTCCGTCGCACCAAGAACAACCCCGTCCTCATCGGCGAGCCCGGCGTCGGCAAGACCGCCATCGTCGAGGGACTCGCCCAGCGCATCGCCGACGGCGACGTGCCCGTGCTGCTGCAGGGCAAGCGCGTGGTCGCCCTCGACCTCGCCGGCATGCTCTCCGGCACGCGCTACCGTGGCGACTTCGAGGAGCGCCTCACGAAGGCGATGGACGAGATCGCAGCGCACGCCGACGAGCTCATCGTGTTCGTGGACGAGCTCCACACCGTCGTCGGCGCCGGCGGTGGCGGCGAGGGCGGTTCGATGGACGCCGGCAACATCCTCAAGCCCCGCCTGGCCCGTGGCGACCTGCACATGGTCGGCGCGACCACGCTGAACGAGTACCGCCGGATCGAGAAGGACGCCGCACTCGAGCGTCGCTTCCAGCCGGTCACGGTGGGGGAGCCGAGCGTCGAGGACGCCGTCGCCATCCTGACCGGACTCGCCCCGCGCTACGAGGAGCACCACAGCGTCACCTACACGCCGGACGCCCTGCGCGCCTCGGTCGAGCTCTCGCACCGCTACGTCACCGACCGGCACCTGCCGGACAAGGCCATCGACCTCATCGACCAGGCCGGCGCACGTCGTCGCCTGGCCCTTTCGGGCGACATCGACGTCGAGGCGCTCCGCGCACAGGTCGCGACGCTCACCGCGTCGAAGGACGCGGCCGTCGCCGAGGAGCACTACGAGGAAGCGTCGCGCCTGCGCGACGAGATCGACGGACTGGAGGCGCGGATCACCGCCGCCGGATCGGCCGACGCAGGTCGCGCCTCCGGTCCGGAATCCGTCGGCACCTCGATCACGGAGGAGGACATCGCGGCCGTCGTGTCGCGTGCCACCGGCATCCCGGCGACCCGCCTGACGCAGGGCGACCGCTCCCGGCTCGCCGCGCTCGAGGACGAACTCCACGAGCGCGTCGTCGGCCAGGACGACGCCGTACGGGCGATCGCGACCGCGGTGCGGCGCAGCCGGACCGGCATGGGCGACCCCCGTCGTCCGGTGGGCAGCTTCCTGTTCCTCGGTCCGACCGGTGTCGGCAAGACCGAGCTCGCGAAGGCGTTGGCCGGGTCGCTGTTCGGCGACGAGTCGGCGATGCTGCGCTTCGACATGAGCGAGTTCGGCGAGCGGCACACCGTGTCGCGGTTGGTCGGCGCCCCTCCCGGGTACGTCGGCTACGACGAGGCCGGGCAGCTGACCGAGCGTGTCCGTCGGAACCCGTACTCGGTCGTCCTGCTCGACGAGGTCGAGAAGGCGCACCCGGACGTGTTCAACCTGCTGCTGCAGGTGCTCGACGACGGACGGCTGACGGACGGCCAGGGCCGCACGGTGGACTTCCGGAACACCGTCGTGATCATGACGTCGAACATCGGCTCGGAGTTCCTCGCGTCGCGCTCCGGTGCACTCGGCTTCGCGCCGGTCGGCTCCGGGGACGGGTTCGCCGAGGACGACCTGCGCGCCCGGGTCATGGGCAAGCTGCGCGAGGCGATGCGGCCGGAGTTCATCAACCGCATCGACGAGATCGTGCTGTTCCGCAAGCTGGACCGCTCGCAGATCGAGTCGATCGTGTCGCTCCTGCTCGAGGACACCGCGCTCCGCCTCGTCGCCCAGGGGATGACCCTGACGGTGACGGACGCCGCGGTCGGGTGGCTCGCCGAGCACGGCTACGAGCCGGAGTACGGCGCCCGCCCGCTCCGTCGGCTGATCCAGCGCGAGGTCGACGACCGCATCGCGAGCCTCGTGGTCGACGAGGCCGTGGCCGAGGGCGACACCGTCCGGGTCGACGTGGTCGACGGCGCGCTCGACGCCACGGTCGCGGTCCCCGCCGCGGTCTAGGCGCCGCGTCCGCATCGAACGCCCCGGTACCCCTCGTGGGACCGGGGCGTTCTGTGTGTGCGGCGTCCCCGAACTGTTCAGGAATGCAATTCCGGACGAATCTCGAGAAAAGGGTTGCGCGGGGAATGGCGGTGTGGATAGTGTTCACGAGCAGCAATCACCGCGTCAGCACGAGACCGAGAGGGGGCCTGACCATGATGTTCACCGAAACGACTCCGTTCCGTGGAATCCGTACGTCCGGCGGCACCCCGATCCGGGTCCGCTGACACGGGGCGTCCCACACCAGTCGCATCTCCGACCGGCCCGTCCGCGCTGAGGTCATCCTCGCCGTCCGGTGCCGTTCCGACCTTCGGTCGCACTCGCCCGTCGCCCTCGTGGTGACGCACTCGGCGTGTGCCCGACACCGGTCGTGAATGTCGGTGGCCGGTGCGACGCTCCTTCCATTGGCAGCAATTCCTGACCGCACCCGTCGTGCATTCTTCGACTGGGCGCGGAATGCATTCTCGCGCATTCATCTCCCTTGCCCGCGTTCCGGGCAGTACTGCCATGCCCTGGCAGTCGTCGTCACGCCTGAAAGGCACCACCTTGTCAACGAAGACCGTCAACCGTCCCCCCGATACCCGTGCGGTGCGCCGTCGGGTCTCGCTCTCCGACCGCATCGCACTCCGCATCGGGATGTCCCTGATCATCTGGAGTCGTCGGACGCACCACGTGCGTCCGTCGGTCGACCTCGAGACGCGCCGGCGCCTCGAACAGGAGCGCGCCGCCCGCGAGGCCGCGTGGCTCACGCAGGTCGGCATGCTCAACCGCTGGCGCTGAGCCGCGCGGCGCGGCGCGCTCCGCGGCGGCACGGCGCGCCTGTCTGCCCGCCGCACGGTGCGCTCTGCGCCGTCCGGTGCGTCGTGGACCACTCGGTGCGGGGTACCAGCCCCGCACCGAGTGGTCGCGCCCGCCGCGACCGGCGCGCGCCGCACCGTGCGCCGGAATCCGCCCAGCACGTCGGCGACAACACGGTGCGAGCTCGCGTCCAGCCACCAAGGAGGCAGCCCCGCACCGAGCCATCAACCGCGCACGGTGCGAGGCGGGGCGGGCGCGCACCGCGCCTCCCGAGCAACCGACCGCGCACGGTGCGGGGCGGGTCGGGCGCACCCCGCGCCTCCCGTACCGTTGTCGGGTGACCGAAACCGCAGCTGCACTCGTCGAACGCCTCACCGCCATCGTCCCGGACTTCCCGTCGCCGGGGATCCTGTTCCGCGACGTCACGCCGGTGTTCTCCGACGCCGTCGCGTTCGGCCGCGTGTGCGAGGCACTCGCAGCACCCTTCGCGATCGGCGAGGGCTTCGCCGCCGTCGCCGGCATCGAGGCCCGCGGCTTCGCACTGGCCGGCGGGATCGCCGCACAACACCAGGTCGGCGTCCTCACCGTCCGGAAGGCGGGCAAGCTCCCCGGCGAGGTCCTCAGCGAGCAGTACGCGCTCGAGTACGGCGAGGCCGAGCTCGAGCTCCGCCCCGGGCAGCTGCCCGCGGGCACACGCGTGCTCGTGGTCGACGACGTCCTCGCGACCGGGGGCACCGCTGCCGCGACCGTGACCCTGCTCGAGCGCGCCGGCTACGAGGCGATCGGCTTCGCCGCGCTGCTCGAACTCGACGGCCTGTCGGGTCGCGAGCGCCTCGAACCGCGCCTGCCCGTGCAGACCCTCGGCGCCGTCCCCGCGTGAGCCTCGGCGGGCGCCCCGCGCACTAGTCTTGATCCACCATCCAACCGAGGAGTCCCATCATCGTGACCGAGTCAGTCGCCGCAGCGCCGGAAGGCGCGTCGCCGGACAACGCCGAGCCCGCAGCCGTGCCCCAGGCACCCGAGCCCCGCACCGCGACGACGACCACGACGGGCACCGAGCTGTTCGACGGCGTCCGCGGCGTCGTGGCGATCCGTGTCGCGGGTGTGCTCAAGGACCTCGCGGCCTCGGTCGACGCCGGTGACGTCGTCGAGCCGGTGACCCTCGACGAGCAGGACGGCCTCGACATCCTGCGCCACTCGGCCGCGCACGTGCTCGCGCAAGCGGTGCAGCAGATCAACCCCGACGCCAAGCTCGGCATCGGCCCGCCCGTCACCGACGGCTACTACTACGACTTCGACGTCGCCGAGCCCTTCACACCGGAGGACCTCAAGGCGATCGAGAAGGGCATGGACCGGATCATCCGGCAGGCTCAGCGCTTCCGCCGCGTCGTCGTCACCGACGAGGAAGCCCGCGAGCGCATGGCGGGGGAGCCGTACAAGCAGGAGCTCATCGGCCTCAAGGGCGCTGCGGACGCCGGCGACTCCGGCGAGAGCGTCGAGGTCGGTGCCGGCGAGCTGACGGTCTACGAGAACGTCGACCCGAAGACGGGCGAGGTCGTCTGGCAGGACCTCTGCCGCGGCCCGCACCTGCCGCACACCCGCATCATCGGCAACGCGTCGAAGCTCATGCGCGTCGCCGCGGCGTACTGGCGCGGCTCGGAGAAGAACCCGCAGCTCCAGCGCGTGTACGGCACCGCGTGGCCCGACAAGGACCAGCTCAAGGCCTACCTGCTCCGGCTGGAAGAGGCTGCGAAGCGCGACCACCGCAAGCTCGGCGCCGAGCTCGACCTGTTCTCCTTCCCCGACGAGATCGGGTCCGGTCTGGCGATCTTCCACCCGAAGGGCGGCATCATCCGCCGCGAGATGGAGGACTACTCGCGCCGTCGGCACGAGCAGGAGGGCTACTCGTTCGTCTACACGCCCCACATCACCAAGGGCGACCTGTTCGAGACCTCCGGGCACCTCGGCTGGTACAAGGACGGCATGTTCCCGGCCATGCACATGGACGAGGCACGCGACGAGGACGGCAACATCACCCGCCAGGGCGCCGACTACTACCTCAAGCCCATGAACTGCCCGATGCACATCCTGGCGTACCGCTCGCAGGCCCGGTCCTACCGCGACCTGCCCCTGCGGATGTTCGAGTTCGGCACGGTCTACCGCAACGAGAAGTCCGGCGTCATCCACGGCCTCACCCGCGTGCGCGGCCTGACCCAGGACGACGCGCACATCTTCACCACGCAGGAGAAGATGAAGGAGGAGCTCACCACGACCCTCCAGTTCGTGCTCTCGCTGCTCCGCGACTACGGCCTCGACGACTTCTACCTCGAGCTCTCCACGAAGGACCCCGAGAAGTACGTCGGCGACGACGACGTGTGGGACGTCGCCACGAACACCCTGCGCGAGGTGGCGGAGGAGACCGGACTCGAACTCGTGCCGGACCCCGCCGGTGCTGCCTTCTACGGCCCGAAGATCTCCGTGCAGGCCCGTGACGCCATCGGCCGCACCTGGCAGATGTCGACCGTCCAGCTCGACTTCAACCTGCCCGAGCGCTTCGGCCTCGAGTACGCGGCGGCGGACGGCACGCGGCAGCGCCCCGTCATGATCCACCGCGCGCTGTTCGGTTCGATCGAGCGGTTCTTCGGCGTCCTCACCGAGCACTACGCCGGCGCGTTCCCGGCCTGGCTCTCGCCGGTCCAGGTCGTCGCGATCCCGGTCGCGGCGGAGTACGGCGACTACCTCGACGAGGTCGTCGCGAAGCTGCGCTCGCACGGCGTCCGTGCCGAGGTCGACCACTCGGACGACCGCATGCAGAAGAAGATCCGCACGCACACGAAGCAGAAGGTGCCGTTCCAGCTCATCGCGGGCGGCGACGACCGCGACGCCGGCGCGGTCTCGTTCCGCTTCCGTGACGGTCGACAGGACAACGGTGTGCCCGTGGACGAGGCGGTCGAGCGCATCCTCACCGCGATCCGCGAGCGCGCGCAGGTCTGATGACCCCTCCAGGAGGCACGGATCCCGTCGGTGGGACCGGTCGCGTCGACGACGCGGCCGGTCCCACCGCCGTGCCCGCTCCCGACCCGTCGGGTCCGTCCGGCGCGGCTGGCTCCGGCGGGGCGGACGACCCGCTCGTGATCCGCGACGCCACAACCGGCGCCGCGGTGCCCGATGCGTTCCAGCGCCTCTGGAACCCGCACCGGATGGCGTACATCGACGCCGGGCGCGAGGGCAGGGGCCGCGGCCACGACGACGACTGCCCGTTCTGCGAGGCCCCGCACAAGTCCGATGAGGACGGCCTCATCGTCGCGCGGGGCGAGCACGCGTACGTCCTGCTCAACCTGTTCCCGTACAACAACGGGCACCTGCTCGTCTGCCCGTACCGCCACGTGCCGCTCTACGACGAGGCGACGCCGGACGAACTCCGCGAGATCGGCGAGCTCACCCAGACGGCGATGCGCGTCCTGCGTGCCGTGTCGCACTGCGACGGCTTCAACATCGGGATGAACCAGGGCGAGGTCGCCGGCGCCGGTGTGGCCGATCACCTGCACCAGCACATCGTGCCGCGGTGGCAGTCGGATGCGAACTTCTTCCCGATCATCGCGCGGACGAAGTCGATGTCCCAGCTGCTCGGCGAGACCCGCCGACTCGTCGCCGAAGGGTGGCCGTCGGAGCACTAGACTGTCGGCATCATGAGCGACAGCAGCAGCACCACGAGCACCCCCGGCACCTCGATCACCGGCTCGGACCGCGTCAAGCGCGGCCTCGCCGAGATGCTCAAGGGCGGCGTGATCATGGACGTCGTCGACGCCGAGCAGGCCCGCATCGCGGAAGAGGCCGGCGCGACCGCCGTCATGGCCCTCGAGCGCGTCCCCGCCGACATCCGCGCGCAGGGTGGCGTCGCCCGCATGTCCGACCCGTCGATGATCGAGGAGATCATCGCGAGCGTGTCGATCCCCGTCATGGCGAAGGCCCGCATCGGCCACTTCGTCGAGGCGCAGGTGCTGCAGGAGCTCGGCGTCGACTACATCGACGAGTCCGAGGTGCTGTCGCCGGCCGACTACGTCAACCACATCGACAAGTGGAACTTCACCACCCCCTTCGTCTGCGGTGCGACCAACCTGGGCGAGGCGCTCCGTCGCATCACCGAGGGCGCGGCGATGATCCGCTCCAAGGGTGAGGCCGGCACGGGTGACGTGTCCGAGGCCACCAAGCACATCCGCACGATCAACAAGGAGATCGCGGCGCTGCGTCACCTCAAGGAAGACGAGCTCTACGTCGCCGCGAAGGACCTGCAGGCCCCGTTCGACATCGTGAAGGAGGTCGCGCAGACCGGCAAGCTCCCCGTCGTGCTCTTCACCGCCGGTGGCGTCGCGACCCCGGCCGACGCCGCGATGATGATGCAGCTCGGCGCGGACGGTGTGTTCGTCGGCTCCGGCATCTTCAAGTCCGGCGACCCGGCGAAGCGTGCCGCCGCGATCGTCAAGGCCACGACCTTCCACGACGACCCCAAGGTCATCGCCGAGGTCTCCCGTGGTCTGGGCGAGGCGATGGTCGGCATCAACGTCGCCGACGTCCCCGCACCGCACCGTCTCGCTGAGCGCGGCTGGTGAGCGCCCGGCCCCGCATCGGGGTCCTCGCGCTGCAGGGCGACTTCCGTGAGCACATCGCGTCGCTGACGGAACTCGGTGCCGACGTGGTGCCGCTCCGTCGCCCGGAGGAGATCGGTGCCCTCGACGGCGTCGTCATCCCGGGCGGGGAGTCGAGCGTCATGGACAAGCTCGCGCGTGCCTTCGGCGTGGCCGAGCCGCTGTCCGAGGCGATCCGCGGCGGGCTGCCGACGTACGGCACCTGCGCGGGCATGATCATGCTCTCCTCGCGCATCGCCGCCGGCATCCCCGGGCAGCAGACGCTCGACGTGCTCGACACGACGGTGCGCCGCAACGCCTTCGGCAGCCAGAACGACTCGTTCGAGATCGACATCCCGATGCCGGCCCTCGGCGAGGCCCCGGTGCACGCGGTGTTCATCCGCGCGCCCGTGGTGGAGCAGCACGGCTCCGGGGTCGACGTCCTCGGCGCGCTCCCCGACGGGCAGGTCGTCGCGGTCCAGCAGGGCGCCGTCATCGCGAGTGCGTTCCACCCCGAGGTCGCCGGCGAGGACCGCTTCCACCGGCGCTTCCTCGACCTCGTCCGCGCCGCCTGACGCCGACCGGCCGGTCGCTCGACGGGGTCAGGCCACGCCGGTAGCGACCAGCACCTGCACCACGACGGCCCGGACGGCGAACGCCGCGAACCCGAGGGCGATCACGGCGTACACGACGAGCCGAGCGCGCCGCGGCCGGCCCACCGCACGCAGGATCTCGGCCGCGCTCTGCAGCACGAACACCCGTGTGGCGAGCAGCAGCGGGACGGCGGCCACGGCCCACGTCCCCGTGGTCGGTGCCGCCAGCGCGACGATGCCCCAGGTCACGAGCGCGGCGAAGCCGGCGATGTACGCACCACCGCGGTCGTTGTCCTCCTTGCGACGCCGTCCGCGGTCGGCGACGAGCCCGTCCCACAGCCCGGACCGCACCTGACGACGGCGTTGCACGATCGTGGTGACGTCCTGCGCAGCGGACTGCAGCAGCAGCGCGACGGCGAGCACGGTGACGATGGTGGTGTACCCGTCGCCGGCTGGTGGGACGATGCCGGCGAGCAGGAGCACCGCTCCGGCGGCGCCGGCGATCCAGGTGAGTGCCGCGACGCCGAGCACGACCGGCACGAGCGGGACCCGCCGCATCGTCCGGAGGAGCAGTCCGCGCGGGAACTTCGCGAAGGAGTGCACCTCCACGAAGCAGACCCAGAGCGCCGCGATGCCGGTCAGGGTCCACCCGAGCGTCTTCGTGACGACGTTCGCACCGCCCCCGGCAGCGATGTGGGCGCCGAGAAGCGTCACGACGAGCGACCAGGCGACGACGCCGACCGGCACGGACACGAGGCTCCAGAGCCCGTCGTCCACACGCCGGCGGGCCTCCCACGACGTCGGGTGCTGCGCGAGGACCCGAGCGGACTGCGCGACCCGCTCGGACAGCTGCAGGACCGACCCGGCCGCGAGCATCACCCACTCGTCGTTCGGGTCGAGCTCGAGTGCTCGGTCCATGGCCTCGCGAGCCCGTGGCGCGAGGGCCCCGTCGGTCCACGAGAGGGCGCGGTAGCACTGCGCCGCGTCGGCGAACAGCCGGGCGTCGTGGGGTGCGAGCTCGAGCGCGCGGTCGAGGGCTGCCGCGGACCGGGCGACGTCCGCCGTCGGCCACGCGGCTTCCTCCGCTGCGGACCGCTTCGCGTGCGACCAGCGTGTGTGTGCGAACGCCCACAGCAGGTGCGCGGTCGCCCAGTCCGGCCGGCGCTCGCGCAGTTCCTCGGCCGCGGCCTTCGCCGCCTGGCGCTCGTTCGCGTCGAGCATCGCGTTCACCCGGGCGGACAGGGCGGTGGCGTTGTCGGGGTCCAGCGCGAGGGCGCGCTCGGCGGCGGTGCGACTGGCGGCGTGGTCGTGGCGTGCACGTTCCGCCCGTGCGAGCGTCGCCCACAGCCGGGGGTCGTCCGGTGTGCTCGCGACGGCGGCGGTGAGCACGGCCCGCGCCTCGTCCGGGCGCTTGAAGCCCAGGAGCGCGTCGGCGCGCTCGACCACGACGTCGACCGCGTCGGGCATCAGAGCTGCTTCTCCTCGCGGAGCCACTCGACCATGTCGTCGTACTCGCCGCTGCCGTTGGAGTACTCCGCGACGTTGCGGGCGGTCTGTACCCAGGGGCCGATCGACGGCTTGACCTCCTTGAGGGCGGCGCGCATGTCGTCCATCCGCATCGGCCGCACCGACCCGGTCCGGATCGACTCCGTCATCGCCTTCTCCGCCGCGGTGGTCACGAGGTGCTCCAGGTCGGCGCCGGAGAAGCCCTTCGTGCGACGGACGAGGTCGCCGAGGTCGATGCCCTCGATCGGCCGTCGGCGGAGGTGGACACGGAGGATCGCCTCGCGGGCATCGTCGTCCGGCGGACGGACGAGGACCATCCGGTCGAAGCGTCCCGGTCGCTTCAGCGCGGCGTCGACCTCCCACGGGTGGTTCGTGGCCGCGAGGACGTAGACGCCGTCGTTCTGCGAGTCGACCCCGTCCATCTCGACGAGGATCTGGTTGACGACGTTCCGGAACGACGAGAACGTGTTCCCGCTCCGCTTCGCGCCGATCGCGTCCATCTCGTCGAAGAACAGCACGGCGGGCGCGTGCTCGCGGGCCGTGCGGAACACCCGGTGGATGTTCTTCTCGCTCTCGCCGATGAACCGGTCGAGCACGTCGCTGAGCGTGACGGAGATGAAGTGCGCCCCGAGCTCGCCGGCGATCGCGCGGGCGAGGAACGTCTTGCCGCAGCCGGGCGGACCGTACAGCAGCAGGCCGCCACGGAGCTTCTTGCCGAACGCGGCCGCGATCTCGGGGTGCGCCATCGGCTGCAGGAACGACTCGTCGATCCGCCGCTTCACGACCTCGAGCCCGCCGACGTCGGCGAGTCGGACGGTCTCGCGGCGCAGCTCCGCCACCGGATCGGCGTCCTCGGCGGTCTCGGCAGCCTCGGCCAGGAGCTCCTCGTCGTGCTCGGCCACGACCCGCTCGACGAACGGCGGCTCGGTCGGGTTCGCGATCGACGCCTCGAGCTCGGACCAGTCGATGTCCTCGTGCCGGTCGCTCGGTGCCGGCGTCGGCGGCGCGACCGGCGGCTCCGGCGGCGCCGCTGCCGGAGCCGCGGCTGGCGTCGATCCCGGCGGCGCCGCTGCCGCGAGGGCCGCGCGCCGGACGACCGCCGTCGCCGCCTCGTCCTCCGGCGCCTCGCGCAGCACGACGCTCGCCTGCTCGATCGCCTCGCCGTGCCGGCCGGCGTCGGCGAGCAGCTCGGCGTAGCGGACCCGGAGGGTCCGGTCGTCGGGGAGCGCCTGGACGGCGGCCTCGAGTGCGGACAGCGGATCGGTCATGCGTTCCCCCTGGTCGTCCCGGTGCTGCTCCCATCGTACGTGCGTCGACGGGCCCGCCCGCGAGGCGGGGCCGCACCGTGCCTCCAGGCCGCTAAGCTGGACGGGACTTTCCGCAAGACGCAAGGAGCACCGTGTCCGGGCATTCCAAGTGGGCAACGACCAAGCACAAGAAGGCCGTCATCGACCAGCGACGTGCCAAGTCGTTCGCGAAGCTCATCAAGAACATCGAGGTCGCCGCAAAGATGGGCGGCGCCGACCTCTCCGGCAACCCGACCCTCGTCGACGCCGTGCAGAAGGCCAAGAAGACCTCGGTCCCCAACGACAACATCGACCGCGCCATCAAGCGCGGTGCCGGCCTGACCGGTGAGACGATCGAGTACACGACGATCATGTACGAGGGCTACGGCCCGAACGGCGTCGCGATGCTCATCGAGTGCCTCACGGACAACAAGAACCGTGCCGCTGCCGAGGTCCGCACCGCGATGTCGCGGAACGGCGGGACCATGGCCGACCCGGGCAGCGTCGCCTACAACTTCTCCCGCAAGGGCGTCATCTCCGTCACCAAGACCGACGGCCTCGACGAGGACACCGTCATGACGGCGGTGCTGGACGCGGGCGTCGAGGACGTCATCGACCAGGGCGGCGGCTTCGAGGTCATCACCGAGGCGACCGACCTCGTCGCGGCCCGCACCGCGCTCCAGGACGCCGGGATCGACTACGACTCCGCCGACGCCGAGTTCGTCCCCGGCCTCAAGGTGCCGGTCGACGCCGACACGGCGCGCAAGGTGTTCCGTCTGATCGACGCGCTCGAGGACAGCGACGACGTGCAGAACGTCTACTCGAACTTCGACATCCCCGCGGACGTCCAGGCCGAGCTCGACGAGGACGAGGACTAGCCCGATGCTGCGCGTGCTCGGGGTCGACCCCGGGCTCACGCGGTGCGGCGTCGGCATCGTCGAGGTCGCATCGAACCGCCGCGCCCGGCTCGTCCACGTGACGGTCGTGCGCACCCCGGCGGACATGGCACTCGAGCAGCGGCTGCTCCGCATCGCCGACGGCATCGCCGCCGAGATCGACGAGCACCGTCCCGACGCCGTCGCGGTCGAGCGGGTGTTCGCGCAGGCGAACGTCCGGACGGTCATGGGCACGGCGCAAGCCGCCGGCCTCGCCCTGCACGCCGCGGCGGCACGAGGGCTGCCGGTCGGGCTGCACACCCCGTCCGAGGTGAAGGCCGCCGTGACCGGGTACGGCAACGCGGACAAGCGCCAGGTGCAGACGATGATCGCGCGAGTGCTCGGCCTCGACGAGGCCCCCAAGCCCGCCGACGCCGCGGACGCGCTCGCCCTGGCGGTGTGCCACGCCTGGAGGCTCGGGTCACCCGACACGGTCGGCACGCGTGCCACGAACCTCACCCCGGCACAGCGTGCGTGGCGGGACGCACAGGGCGGCACGGTCGACTCGCCGCTGGCACGCGCCGCGGCCGCGGCTGCCGGTCGCTCGCAGCGTGGCTCGTCGGCATCGTCGGCGGCCGGCCGTAGGCTCGGGGCATGATCGCGAGTCTCCGGGGCACCTGCATCGACATCGCCGGCTCCGGCGTGGTGATCGAGGTCGGGGGAGTGGGCTACGCGGTCGCGGTGACCCCGGCGCACGCGCTGACGATGCGCCACGGGTCCGAGGTCTTCGTCCGGACCGCGATGATCGTGCGCGAGGACGAGCACCTCCTGTTCGGCTTCGAGTCCACCGACGCGCTCCAGGTGTTCGACCTCCTCCGCAGTGTGTCCGGCGTCGGCCCGAAGTCGGCGATGGGCGTCCTCGCCCACATGGACCCGGCCCAGGTCGCGAACGCCGTCGCACACGACGACGACGGCGCCTTCCGCAAGGTCTCCGGCATCGGCCCGAAGACCGCCAAGCTCATCATCGTCGCCCTCTCCGGCAAGCTCGCCGCGTTCGAGCAGGCCCCCGTCGTGGCGGCCCGCGGCGGCACCGCGCACCCGGCCGCGACCGACGTCGTCGCCGCCCTCGTCGGCCTCGGCTGGCGCGAGGACGCCGCGCAGCGTGCGGTCGACGAGACCATCGCGTCCGAGCCGGGCGTCGCCTCGATGGGTACCCAGGCGCTGCTCCGCGCCGCCCTCGGGGCGCTCCGCCCCGCCGGTGCCGGCCGGTGAGCGGGATCACCGCCGCGGGCGCCGAGTCACAAGAGGAACTCGCGTTCGAGGGGGCCCTCCGCCCGAAGTCCCTCGACGAGTTCGTCGGGCAGCGGAAGGTCCGGGGGCAGCTCGACCTGCTCCTCAAGGCGGCGGCACTGCAGGACCGGACGCCCGACCACATCCTGATGGCCGGCCCTCCCGGACTCGGCAAGACGACCCTCGCGATGATCGTCGCGCACGAGTCCGGTCGGCCCCTGCGGATGTCGAGTGGCCCGGCGATCCAGCACGCCGGTGACCTCGCCGCGGTGCTGTCGTCCCTCGTCCCCGGCGAGGTCCTGTTCATCGACGAGATCCACCGGATGGCCCGCTCGGCAGAGGAGATGCTCTACCTCGCGATGGAGGACTTCCGCATCGACGTGATGGTCGGCAAGGGGGCCGGCGCCACGAGCATCCCGCTCGACCTCGCGCCGTTCACCCTCGTCGGCGCCACCACGCGTGCCGGCCTCCTGCCGAACCCGCTGCGCGACCGCTTCGGGTTCACCGCCCACCTCGAGTTCTACGAGAAGGACGAGCTCGAGCAGGTCCTCATCCGGGCGGCGCACCTGCTCGAACTCGACATCGACCGGTCCGCCCTGCGCGAGATCGCCGGGCGCTCCCGGGGCACACCGCGCATCGCGAACCGCCTGCTCCGACGTGTCCGCGACTACGCCCTCGTGCACCGCACCACCGACGGCATGGCCGCCGTGCAGGGCGCCCTCGACCTCTACGACGTCGACGAACTCGGACTCGACCGTCTCGACCGCGCCGTGGTCGAGACGATGCTGACGCGCTTCGACGGCGGTCCCGTCGGCCTGAACACCCTCGCGGTGTCCGTCGGGGAAGAGTCCGAGACCATCGAGTCGGTCGTCGAACCGTTCCTCGTCCGGGTCGGCCTCGTCACCCGCAGCCCCCGCGGGCGGATCGCCACCCCGCAGGCCTGGCGGCACTTCGACATGACACCCGGGCAGACCGGCCTCGCACAGCCCGGGCTGTTCGACGACGACGCCGACTGACGTCCCCGTCCGCGGTCTCGGTGACATGCCACGCACAGACGTGTGCCCTAGACTGCTACGGCCCGAAACCGAGCAACCAGAGAAGGCAACGCATCATGGGTCAAGAAGTCATCCTCATCGTCATCGTCGTGGCGTTCGCGGCCTTCATGTTCTACAACAGCCGGAAGCGCAAGAAGCAGCAGGGCGAGCTCGCCACCAAGATGGTGCCGGGCGCGAAGGTCATGCTGTCCTTCGGTCTGTACGGCACGCTCCTGTCGGTCGACGACGAGAAGGTCACGGCCGACGTCGAGATCGCACCCGGAACGGTCGTCACCGTCCACCGCCAGACCCTGTCGCGTGTCGTCGACGACACCGCGTCGGACATCACCACCACGGCCACGCCCGAGGACGAGCCGGCAGCGCCGAAGCCCGTCGCCGAGCTCAACGGGGAGCCGATCTACGGCGAGCGTGTCGAGTCCACGGACGCCGACACCGACGCTGCGAAGCGCAAGACCGAAGACTGACTCCTCGGCCGCCGGGTCCACCGACCCGGCGGCGACACCTGCCGCCGGTCAACCGCCGTCGGTCCTGACAGAAAGACGAGACGACCGGTGGCACGATCGACACCCGTCAAGAAGGCGATCCGCTCGCTGACCTGGTTGGTGATCCTCATGGCGGTCCTCGCGGGGTTGAACACCGCCGCGTCGGTCCTCGCCGGGAACACCAAGGACGACAGCGGCAAGTGGTTCGAAGGGGCCAGCTGGGTCCCGGAACTCGCCCTCGACCTCCAGGGCGGCACGCAGCTGACGCTCGCGGCGCAGAACACCGAGGGCGGCTCGGTGACGAGCCAGCAGCTCAACCAGGCCGTGAACATCATCCGGCAGCGCATCAACGCGACCGGTGTCTCGGAATCGCAGATCAACACCCAGGGGACGAACAACATCGTCGTCTCCATCCCGGGCAAGCCGGACAAGGCGACGATCGACCGCATCGAGGCGGCCGCGAAGCTCACGTTCCGCCCGGTCCTCTACACCGAGGCGGCGACCAACACCGCGGTGGGCGGCAGCAACGGTTCGTCCGCGTCGCCGACGCCGTACACGCCCCCGGCCTCGCTGCAGGCGACCCCGAGCACGAAGCCGACGAACGGCAGCGACCTGTCCCAGGTCACGCCGGCGCTGCAGGACCTGTACACGAACTACAACTGCAACGCTCCGGACGACGTCACGACGGCGCCGGACGACGAGCCCCTCGTCACCTGTGACCAGGACGGTACCGCGAAGTACATCCTCGGCCCGGTCGAGGTGTCCGGCTCGGGCATCAGCAACGCCACCTCGGGCCTCGCAACCGACTCGCAGGGCACGTCGACCGGCCAGTGGGCCGTCAACCTGACGTTCAAGGGCAAGAGCTCGGACGACTTCCGTGACGTCACCAGCCGGCTCGTGAAGCTGCAGCCGCCGCAGAACCAGTTCGCGATCGTCCTCGACGGCTCCGTCATCACGGCGCCGGCGTCGAACGCGGCCATCACGAACGGCAAGGCGCAGATCACCGGCTCGTTCACGGCCGACTCCGCGAAGACCCTCGCCGACCAGTTGAAGTACGGCGCGCTGCCGATCAACTTCCAGGTCCAGTCGAACGAGAACATCTCCGCGACCCTCGGTACCGCGCAGCTCGTCGGTGGCCTCGTGGCGGGTCTGATCGGTCTGATCCTGGTCATCATCTACTCGGTCATCCAGTACCGGGCGCTCGCGTTCGTCACGGTCCTCTCGCTCGGTGTGGCCGCGGCGCTGACGTACCTCGTGATCGCGATCATGTCCTGGCGCGTCGACTACCGCCTGTCGTTGGCGGGTGTGGCGGGTCTGATCGTCGCGATCGGCATCACGGCGGACTCGTTCATCGTGTACTTCGAGCGCATCAGGGACGAGCTCCGTGACGGCCGAGGCCTCGAGAGTGCCGTCGAGGCCGGCTGGAAGCGTGCACTGCGCACGATCCTGGCATCCGACTCGATCAACTTCCTCGCCGCCGTGGTGCTCTACATCCTCGCGGTGAGCGACGTGAAGGGCTTCGCGTTCACGCTGCTCCTCACCACCCTGATCGACGTCGTCGTGGTCGTGATGTTCACGCACCCGATGATGCAGCTCATCGCCCGCAGCCGCTTCTTCGGCGAGGGACACCGGTTCAGCGGGCTCGATCCCGCGGCCCTCGGTGCCGTCTACCGCGGTCGCGCGCAGTTCCGCGCGCCGGTCGTCGACGGCAGGCGTCAGCGCAGCGCCGGTGAGGCGCAGCGTCGACAGACGATCGCAGAGCGGAAGGCCGCGCAGGCCTCCGGCGAGAACGGCACGACGCCGGACGGGAAGGACGACTGATGGCCAGCTTCAGCCAGTTCGGCAGCGACCTCTACACGGGGAAGCGCTCGTACGACATCGTCGGCCGCCGCAAGACCTGGTACGTCATCGCGATCATCGCGATCGTGGTCTCGCTCGCGGTCCCGTGGCTGCGTGGCGGGTACCAGCTCGGCATCGAGTTCACCGGCGGGTCCGAGTTCACGCTCTCCGACGTGAAGACGCTCGACCAGAACCTCGCCACCGAGACCGTCGAGTCGATCGTCCCCGACGGCGTCCCGCGTGTCTCGCAGCTCGGGACGCACGGCATCCGCGTGCAGACCGGCCAGCTCACCGACCGTGAGACCTCCGAGGTCCAGGACGCCCTGGCGAAGGCCTACGACGTCCCGGACAGCCAGGTCGCCGCGACCTTCATCGGTGCGACCTGGGGTGCCGACGTGCTCAACCAGGCGATCCGCGGCCTCGTGATCTTCCTCGCCCTCGCGGCGGTGTTCATGGCGCTGTACTTCCGCACCTGGAAGATGTCGGTGTCCGCGATGGTGGCGCTCCTCCACGACCTCCTCATCACGGCGGGCGTGTACGGCATCGTCGGGCTCGAGGTCACGCCCGCGGCGGTGATCGGCTTCCTGACCATCCTCGGCTACTCGCTGTACGACACCGTCGTGGTGTTCGACAAGGTCCGCGAGAACACGAGCCAGGAGTCCCACCGCACCTTCGTGCAGTCGGTGAACCTCGCGGTCAACCAGACGCTCGTGCGGTCGATCAACACCTCGGTCGTCGCTCTGCTGCCGGTCGGCGCGATCCTCTTCATCGGGTCGTACATCCTCGGCGCCGGGACGCTCCGCGACATCTCGCTCGCGCTGTTCATCGGCATCATCGTCGGCACCTACTCGACGATCTTCATCGCCTCGCCGATGTACGCGCACCTGCGTGAGAACGAGCCGAAGATCAAGCAGGCCGACGCCAAGAAGCAGGCCGCTGCCGCCAAGCGTCAGCGCGAGGTCGACGCGACGGCGGACGTCTGATGCCGGCGGAGATCGTCGACATCGACGTCGCCGAGGCCCGTCGGCGGATCGCCGCCGGTGCGCGCCTGTTCGACGTGCGCGAGCAGGGGGAGTGGGACGAGGTCCACGCGCCCGAGGCGACCCTCGTGCCGATGTCCGAGTTGGTCGCCCGCTGGAAGGAGATCGACGGCGGCGACGAGCCCGCGATCATCGTCTGCCACTCCGGCGGACGCTCCGCACGGGTCGTGGCGGCGCTCGAGCAGTCCGGGGTCTCCGCGGTGAACCTCGTCGGCGGCATGGTCGCGTGGGAGCAGTCGGGCGCCCCCGTGGTGCGCGACGCCCAGGGCGAACCGCGTCACGAGCACTGACCGGACACGCGTAGTCTTGTCGGATCGAGCTCGGACGGGCATCCCGGGAGGCGCCGCATGACGGACACGCGTGAGTCCACGCCGCAGGACGCCTCTGCGCCGCGGGCAGGGCAGGACACCGGCTCCGCGAGCCGCCCCGGCTCCGCACCCCGGCCGACGAGTCCGCTCGGGCCGAACACGACCGGCAACCTCGGTTCGCTCCGGTCGCTGCTGCCGCGGCTGTTCTCGCGCGCCCAGCCCGCCGGTGCCGTCGACACCCTGATCCGCACCGTCCGGTCGCACCACCCCAAGGCCGACGTGACGCTCATCGAGCGCGCCTACTCGGTCGCGGAACGCGCGCACGACGGGCAGAAGCGCAAGTCGGGCGAGCCGTACATCACGCACCCGGTCGCGGTGGCGCAGATCCTCGCCGACCTCGGGATCGGGCCGATCACCATCGCCGCGGCACTCCTGCACGACACCGTCGAGGACACCGACTACCAGCTCGACCAGCTGCGCGAGGACTTCGGCGACGAGATCGCCATGCTCGTGGACGGCGTCACGAAGCTCGACAAGGTCAAGTACGGCGACAGCGCCCAGGCCGAGACCGTCCGCAAGATGGTCATCGCGATGTCGAAGGACATCCGCGTCCTCGTCATCAAGCTCGCCGACCGGCTGCACAACGCCCGCACGTGGGGCTTCGTCGAGTCGACCTCCGCCACGCGCAAGGCGAAGGAGACCCTCGAGATCTACGCGCCGCTCGCGCACCGGCTCGGCATCCAGATGATCAAGCTGGAGCTCGAGGACCTCTCGTTCGCGGTGCTCCACCCCAAGCTGTACGTCGAGATCGACAGCCTGGTGAAGGAACGCCAGCCGAAGCGCGAGCAGTTCGTCCAGAACGTCATCGGCACGCTCAAGAAGGACCTCAAGGCCGCCAAGGTCCGCGGCGAGGTCATGGGCCGCCCGAAGCAGTACTACTCGATCTACCAGAAGATGATCGTCCGCGGGCGCGAGTTCGACGAGATCTACGACCTGGTCGGCATCCGTGTCCTCGTCCCGACCGTGCGCGACTGCTACGCGATGCTCGGTTCCGTGCACGCGCGGTGGACGCCGCTGCCCGGTCGGTTCAAGGACTACATCGCGACGCCGAAGTTCAACCTGTACCAGTCGCTGCACACCACCGTCCTGGGGCCGCAGGGCCGCGCGGTCGAGATCCAGATCCGCACGCACGAGATGCACCAGCGGGCCGAGTTCGGTGTCGCCGCCCACTGGAAGTACAAGCAGCGCGCGGCCGGCCGTGACGTCGACACCTCGTCGGCGACCGACCAGGACATGGCGTGGCTGGCGCACATCACCGACTGGCAGGCCGAGACGAGCGACCCGGGGGAGTTCCTCGACTCGCTCCGGTACGAGATCGGTGCGAAGGAGACCTACGTCTTCACGCCCCAGGGCAAGGTCATCGGGCTGCCGTCCGGTGCGACCCCGGTCGACTTCGCGTACGCCGTGCACACCGAGATCGGCCACCGCACGATGGGCGCCAAGGTCAACGGGCGTCTCGTGCCCCTCGAGAGCGCCCTGTCGAGCGGCGACGTCGTCGAGATCTTCACCTCGAAGAACCCCGACTCCGGCCCCAGCCAGGACTGGCTGACCTTCGTCCGGAGCCCCCGCGCCCGGAACAAGATCAAGCAGTGGTTCACCAAGGAACGTCGCGAAGAGGCGATCGAGCAGGGCCGCGACGCGATCGCGCGGGCGATGCGGAAGCAGAACCTGCCGCTCCAGCGCATCATGAGCCAGGACTCGATCTCCGAGGTCGCGTCGTCCATGCGCTACGACGACGTCTCGGCGCTGTACGCGGCCGTCGGCGAGGGGCACGTCTCCACGCAGTCGGTGATCGAGAAGGTCCTCGGGAACGTCCAGACCGAGACCGAGACGGAAGAGCCGGAGCTCAGCTTCCCCCGCCAGGTCACGAGCCGGCAGCTGCGCAACAGCGACAGCGGCGTCCTCGTGCGTGGCGCGCCGGACATCCTCGTCAAGCTCGCGAAGTGCTGCACGCCGGTCCCGGGCGACCAGATCGTCGGGTTCATCACCCGTGGCCAGGGCGTCTCGGTGCACCAGGCCTCGTGCACGAACGTCAAGTCGCTCATGAACGAGCCCGACCGGATGATCGAGGTCGAGTGGGCGCCGTCCTCGAAGTCGGTGTTCCTCGTGCAGATCCAGATCGAGGCGCTCGATCGGTCGGGGCTCCTCAGCGACGTGACCCGGGTGCTGACGGACCACCACGTGAACATCCTGTCCGCGACGGTCTCCACGTCGTCCGACCGGCTCGCGCTGAGCCGCTTCGTGTTCGAGATGGGCGACACGACCCACCTCGACCGTGTGCTCAACGCGGTGCGACGGATCGACGCGGTCTACGACGTCTACCGCGTCAGCGCGGGCTGACCGGACTCCAGGACCGCCCGCAACCGCCGCTCCGCCTGCCGGGCCATCGGGATCTTCCCGAGGGTCGCGAGGGACCCGCCGACCGCATCGACCGACACCGCACCGATCGCAAGGA
Organism: Curtobacterium sp. Curtsp22; assembly: GCF_059492135.1. Taxonomy (NCBI): domain Bacteria; kingdom Bacillati; phylum Actinomycetota; class Actinomycetes; order Micrococcales; family Microbacteriaceae; genus Curtobacterium; species Curtobacterium sp. Curtsp22. The sequence goes on from NZ_CP168519.1 coordinate 579,712, forward strand.
GCCCGACCACCGCCGCGGCATCCGACGGATCGAACCCACCGGGCCGGTCCCCGGGGCTGCGCAGCAGGTCCACGACCGTGCGCAGCGGTGTGGTGACGCGGAGGCCACCGAGCACGACGACGTCCTCGTCCGTGATCACGACCTCGCGGACGCGCAGCGCGCCGTCGACGTGCACGCGGACCCGGAGCGGGACACAGGCCTCGAGCGGGGACGGTGCACGCGAGACGGCACCCCAGACCCACGCGGCCGTCCGGGTGCTCGCGATGAGGCGCTCGTCACGGAGTGCCCACGCCGCGGCTGCCGCCCGGAGCGCGGGGTTCTGCGGTTCGGCGGGGGAGGCCCAGCACGCCCCGACGGCCACGAGCTCGCCGGCGAGGACCGCTGCGCGCAGCTCGGCCTCGGGCCAGTCGTCACTCGTCAGCAGCCGGGTTCGGGACACCCGGACATCCTGCCCGACGCGCACGGCGCGTCGACGCGCCCTGTGGAGAGCGACGGACGTGCGTCCACGACGTGACCACCTGTGGTCCGGGAGGCGCGGGTCGGCCCCGCACCGCGCCTCCCGTCCGTCAGCACGTGCCGTCGAGCGCCGACGTCGTCAGCGGAGCACGTCGGCCCGGTGCACGAGCGCCGCGGCGCCGATGAGCGGACCGTCCTGCGACAGCCCCGTCGGGACGATCCGCACCTTGGTCACGAAGCCGAACTCGACGCGCTCCGCCACTGCCTCGCGCGCGTACTCGAAGAGGTCGGGCGTGACGTGCGAGAACCCGCCGCCGATGGCCACGACCTCGAGGTCGACGAGGCTCGTGGCCGCCGCGATGGCCTGCCCGAGGGCGCGACCGCTGCGCTTGACGGCCGCGACGGCGATCTCGTCGCCCGCCGCGTAGGCCGCCGAGAGCTCCTCGCCGGTGCTGCCCGTGAAGCCCTGCCGTTGCGCCCACGCGACGGTCTTCGGGCCGCTGGCGATCGCCTCGAGGCAGCCGGTGCCGCCGCACGCACAGTGGTCGTCGAAGCCGCCGCACTCGACGTGGCCGATGTGCCCGGCGTTGCCCGTCGGACCGCTGACGGTCCGGCCGTGCAGGATCAGGCCGCCGCCGACGCCGGTCGACACGATCATGCCCATCACGTGGTCGGAGCCCTGCGCCGCGCCGACCCAGTGCTCGGCGAGCGTGATCGCCAGGCCGTCCATGCGGAGCGTGACCGGGACGCCGGCGGGGACGTGCGCGGCGACGCGGTCCCGGAGCGGGTACCCGCGCCAGACCGGCATGTTGAGCGGGGAGACGAGTCCGTGCTCCTCGTCGACCGGACCGGCCGAGCCGATGCCGACACCGACGAGCGAGGCGTCCGTCGGCAGCGCGTCTAGGGCGGCCGTCACGACCTCGTCGACCGCGGCCTGCAGCTCGTCGGACGTCCGGCCGGGGCCGGTCGGGCTGCGGAACCGCGTGGCGGGGAGGACGACGCCGGCGTCGGTGACGAGGGCCGCCTCGACCTTCGTCCCGCCGAGGTCGACGGCGAGGGCGAGCGGGGTGGACTGGGTGGTGGACATGCGCGCTCCGATGCGGCGGTCTGGAGGCGCGGTGCCGGTCCCGCACGCGTCGTCGCGTCCGGTGGGCGCCGGCCCCTGGTGGTGGGTCGGGTGGTGCTGGAGGTCGCGGGGGCTCGCGCCCCGGACCGTCAGTAGGACGTGGTGTCGTCGCCGACGGCCGACGCGGTGCCGGTCTCGGCGCGGTGCGCGACCTCGTCGAGGATGCGTGCCGAGGCGCTCGTGCCGATGCGGTCCGCACCGGCCTCGACCATCTCGAGCAGCGTGTCGAGCCCGCGGACGCCGCCGGAGGCCTTCACGCCGGTGTCGGGGCCGACCGTGGCGCGCATGAGGGCGATGTGCTCCGCGGTGGCGCCGCCGCCGGCGAACCCGGTGGAGGTCTTGACGAAGGCGGCACCGGCGGACCGCGCGGCACGCGACGCGGCGACGATCTCGTCGTCGGTGAGGAAGGCGGTCTCGAGGATGACCTTGACGACGGTGGTGCCCGCGGCGTCGACCACGGCGCGGACGTCGGCCTCGACGCGCTCCCAGTCGCCGGACTTCGCGGCGCCGATGTTCTGCACCATGTCGAGCTCGAACGCACCGTCGGCGAGGGCCTGCAGCGACTCGGCGACCTTGGCCGCGGTGGACGTGGTGCCGTGCGGGAAACCGATGACCGTGCCGACGCCGACCCCGGTGCCGGTCAGGCGCTCGACGGCGTGCGCGACGTCGCTCGGGCGGACGCACACGCTGAACACGCGGTACGCGGCGGCCTCGTCGAGCTGGGCGTCGACGTCCGAACGCGTGAGTTCGGGCTTGAGGATCGCGTGGTCGATGAGACCACGGACGGCATCGGCGGTGACGGAGAACGCTGCTTTGTCCACCCGGCAAGCCTACCCGGAGCCGAGCCGCGTACCGTGCCCCGCATGCGCGTCCTCGTCACCGGGGCCACCGGCTACATCGGCGGTCGTCTCGTCCCACGTCTCCTCGAAGCCGGTCACACCGTCCGCGTCTTCGTCCGCACGCCCCGGAAGCTGCAGGACGTCCCCTGGCACGACGACGTCGAGATCACCGCCGGCGACCTGCAGGACGCCGACGCCGTGCGCCGCGCCGTCGCCGACATCGAGGCCGTCTACTACCTCGCCCACGCGATGGGGGCGGACGGCGACTTCGAGCGGGCCGAGCGGGACGCCGCCGAGACCATGGCGCGCGAGGCCTCGGCCGCCGGCGTGCGGCGGTTCGTGTACCTCGGCGGCCTGCACCCCGACGGCGAACTCTCGAAGCACCTCCGCAGCCGCAAGGAGGTCGGGGACGTCCTGCTCCACTCCGGCGTCCCGACGATCGCGTACCAGGCCGGCGTGGTGATCGGGTCCGGGAGCACCTCGTTCGAGATGATCCGCCACGTCACCGACGTCCTGCCGTGGATGCCGGCGCCGCGGTGGGTCCGGAACCGCATCCAGCCGATCGCCGTCCGTGACGTCCTCTACTACCTCGTCAAGGCGCTCGACATCCCCGCCGACGTGAACCGCACGTTCGACATCGGCGGCCCGGACGTCCTCCGCTACGGGCAGATGCTCAACGGGTACGCGGTGGAGGCGAAGCTCCCGCAGCGCCCGATCTCGCCGCTGCCCGTCCTCACCCCGGGGCTCGCGGCGCACTGGTTCAACATCGTGACGCCGATCCCGCGGAAGCTCGCCAAGCCGATCATCGAGTCGCTCCAGTTCGAATGCGTCCAGCGCGAGCACGACATCGACGACGTGGTGCCGCGGCCGGAGGGCGGGCTGACCGGGTACCGCCGTGCGGTCCGTCTCGCCCTGAGCCGCATGCGCACCGGCGAGGTCGAGACCAGCTGGCGGAACGCGACGCTCGCGGCCACCCCCGCGGACCCGCTGCCGAGCGACCCGGACTGGGCCGGCCACACCGTCTACGTTGACGACCGCAAGCGCCACTCGGCGGCCTCGGCGGACGACGTCTGGCGGGTCGTCGAGTCGATCGGCGGCGAGAACGGCTGGTACTCCTTCCCGCTCGCATGGGTGGCCCGCGGGTGGATGGACAAGCTCGCCGGGGGAGTCGGCCTGAACCGCGGTCGCCGCGACCAGAAGCGCCTCGAGCAGGGTGACGCCCTCGACTGGTGGCGCGTGGAGCGGCTCGAGCGCGGGCGCTACCTGCGACTGCGCGCCGAGTTCAAGTCCCCGGGCCGCGCCTGGCTCGAGATGACCGTGACCCCCGCGGACGACGGCGGCAGCGACTACCGGCAGCGGGCGATCTACTTCCCCCAGGGGCTCGCCGGCCGCCTGTACTGGTACTCGATCCTGCCGTTCCACGGCGTGATCTTCCCCGGGATGGTCGAGCGCATCACCGCGGCCGCCGAGCGGGAGTCCGAGCACACCGAGTCGACGGGGCGGAACTGGACCCAGCAGAATGGGAACCCGGAACCCGCACACGAGGAGGCAGCATGACCGAGGAACGCACGAGCGTCCTGTTCCTGGGCGACAGCATCACCGAGCAGGGGTCGTGGGACGCCTGGCTGCCCGACGAGCGGACCGTCAACCAGGGCATCGGCGGTGACACGACCGACGGGGTCCTCGCACGACTGGACGCCGTCGTGGCCGAGCAGCCCGAGGTCATCGTCCTGCTCATCGGCACGAACGACTTCGGCAACCACCGCAAGAGCGTCGAGCACGTCGTCCGCGGGGTCGAGTCCGTGCTCGTGACCCTCCGCCGCGAGCTCCCGGGCGTCCGCCTGCTCCTCGTCTCCATCCTGCCGCGGCAGGCGGAGTACACGGCCAAGATCGAGGAGGCGAACCGGCACCTCCGCCAGTTCGTCGCCACCTGCCACGCCCAGTACCTCGACGCGTGGCCGGCCCTCGCCGACGGCGACCACCTCGACGACCGGTTCACCGACGACGGCCTGCACCTCACCGAGGACGGCTACCGGGCCTACGTCGCCGAGCTCGTGCCCGCGCTCGAACGGGTGCGCGAGCTCCCGCCGATGTCCCGGTCCATCCAGGCGATCGACCTCGACGGGGCCACCGCCTGATGGCAGGACGGAAGGGCCGACCACCGGCGGGATCGTCGCTGCACGGCGTGCCGGTGGGCGGGGCAGAGCCGACGCGGTCGGGCTCGGCGTCCGGCGGGAGAGCAGGAGGGGAGCTGCCGCCGTTCACCCGGCCCGCCCTCGCCCCGTCGCTGATCGCGGCGATCGTGCTCCTCGCCTGCGTCGCGATCGTCGACTCGTCCGGCTTCGTGTTCGCCCGCTGGGGTGTCACCGTGCTCAGCCTCATCGTCCTCGTCTTCGCCGTGCGGGGGCGGCCGTGGTGGGCGGCGCTCCTGATGGCCGCGATCGCCGTCTGCTGGAACCCGCTCGCGGTCGTGCCGATCCCCGGCGAGGTGTGGGCGGCACTGCAGCTCGTCGCGGCCGCGCTGTTCATCGTCGTCGGCATCGTCGTGAAGGTGCCGCGCGAGGCGGAGGCGAACCGCGCCTCCAGGCCCTAGCCCGGGCGACCGACGAGCGGACCGAGCGTCCGCGCGGACGGTAGGATGAGTCGCCGGGCAAACGGGTCCGGCGCACTGATCCGAAGGGTGTGGATGAGCAACGAGACCGAGCCGGTGACCGAGAGTCCTCTGCTGAACCCTCGACCGTCCTCCGGCGGTCTCGAACGTCCCGACGTCGTCGTACGGAAGGGACGACTGACGCTCGTCAACGGGCACCTGACGCCGCAGCAGTCGATGATCGAGGACCTCCTGTTCCTCGACGACGCCCTCACCGCCGGTGACGTCGACCACCTGCTCATCCGCGGCAACGACCAGCGGCCGGTGATCGCCCTCGACGAGCGCGACCGGCAGCGGGCGGAGAGCGCCGTGATGGCTGCCGCCGCGAACGAGCCCTTCTACGCGAAGCCCCCGGGGAAGCCCGCGGTGCTCGTCATCGACGATGGCCTCGGCTCCGTCGACGAACCCGTCCTGCGCGTGTTCCGGCCGCGCCTCGAGCCGCTCGGACGCCTGCGCTACGGCGCCGAGACGAGCGTGCAGCTCGAGTTCTGGCGGGTCACCGACACCGAGGTCCTCGCGCCGGTCGAGAACGCCCTGATGCGCCGCAGCCTGCCCGTCGACGAGTTCGTGCTCGTCGACATCGAGCGGTACGGCCGAACCTGGCGCACGGTCGAGCACATGTTCGACGACCACGTGTCCGACATCCGGTTCCCGATCGACATCGTGTTCTCGTGGGTCGACGGCAACGCCATCGAGTACCAGCGGGCACGACAGGCAGCGCAGTCCGGTGCGGTCCTGGGCGAGGGCGACGACGCCCCCGCCCGCTTCCGCCAGATCGACGAGCTGAAGTACGCGCTCCGGTCGGTGCACACGTTCGCGCCGTGGATCCGGCAGATCTACATCGCCACGGACTCCCCGGCGCCCGCCTGGCTCGCCGACCACCCCAAGGTGCGCATCGTTCGCTCCGAGGAGTTCTTCGCCGACCCCTCCGTCCTGCCGACGCACAACTCGCAGGCCGTCGAATCGCAGCTGCACCACATCCCGGGCATCAGCGAGCACTTCATCTACTCGAACGACGACATGTTCTTCGGCCGCCTGGTCGACCCCTCGGTGTTCTTCAGCCCGGGCTCGGTGACGAAGTTCATCCTCGCGACGACGCGGATCGGCCTCGGGTCGAACAACCCGGCACGCAGCGGGTTCGAGAACTCCGCCCGGGTCAACCGCCGACTCCTGCAGCAGCGGTTCGGCGCGGTGACGACCCGGCACCTCGAGCACGCGCCGACCCCGCTGCGCGCCTCGATCATGACCGAGATGGAGCACGAGTTCGCCGACGAGTTCGCGGCCACCGCGGCCTCACGGTTCCGTGCTGCCGAGAACATCTCGGTGACGAACTCGCTGTACCACTACTACTCGCTGCTCACCGGCCGGGCGATCGTGCAGGAGAACGCCGAGGTGCGGTACATCGACACGACGATGCAGTCCGGTCTGCGGGCGCTCGGCGACCTGCTCAAGAAGCGGAACGCGGACTTCTTCTGCCTGAACGACGGGAGCTTCCCCGAGGTCAGCGACGAGGAGCGGACGCAGCGGGTGACGGACTTCCTCGAGAAGTACTTCCCGTTCCCGGCGCCGTGGGAGCGCCCCGCGGGCTGAGGCCGGGCGCGGGCGGGTCTTTTCGTCGTTTGCGCAGCTTGTTGCGCGTGCAATGAGCGACGAGGCCGTTGTCGTACGACGTCGGCGATGTCGTTCCTTGTGCGCGCGGGCAGGTGCGTGTGCAAGTAGCGACAAGACGGCTGTCGAACGACGACCACGATGTCGCACCATGCACACGCAACTGATGCGCGTGCAACGACCGACAAGACCGCTGTCGAACGACGACCACGATGTCGCACCATGCACACGCAACCATCGGTGGCCGCGGGCGCACCACCGAGCCGACCCGCACCTCCTGGCCCCACCCGGTGCGTGCCGCGCGCTCGGGCTCAGCGGTGGACGGGGGAGACCGGCACGGAGTCGAGCGTGAACACCGGGATGCTCGACGTCACCGGCGCGGGCTCCGCAGCCGCCGGGATCGTCACGCCCGCCGCTGCGAGCCGAGCCTCGGTCTGGGCCGACGACACCGGCTCGCCGACCGTGGCGTAGTGCCCGATCGGCACGACCGAGTGCACCACGTTGTGGCCGTAGACGTGCACGAGGTTGAACGACTGTGCGCCGTCCTGTCCTCGGGTACCGCCCTGGTACTCGGTGAGGTCCTGCGTGTAGCACGTGGCGCTCGCGACCGACACGGGGATGCCCGCGAAGACGGCGCTCGTCGAGTAGTGCAGGTGGCCGGCGATGATGGCGATGACGTCACTGCCCTCGACGACCTCGGCCAGGGCGTCCTGGTCGCGGAGCTCGACGAGGACGGCGAGGTCCTGCACGCTCGGCACCGGCGGGTGGTGCATCGCCAGGATGGTGCCGTGCGGCGCCTGCTCCGACAGGACCTCGGCCAGCCAGTCGAGCTGCTCGGGGGAGACCTCGCCGTGGTGGGCGCCGGGCACGCTCGTGTCGAGGGTGATCACCCGGAGGCCGTTGACGTCGTAGACGAAGTCGACCGGACGATCGGTCGGCTGGAGCCCGAACAGCTCCTGCCGGAAGGCGCCGCGTTCGTCGTGGTTGCCCATCGCCCAGATGACCTGTGCGCCGATCCGCCGCGCGACCGGCTCGACGATGTCGCGGATGCGGGCGTACGCGCCGGGTTCGCCCTTGTCGGCGACGTCGCCCGTGACGACGATGGCCTCGGGACGCGTCCCCGACGACTCGATGTCGGCGATGATCTGGCCGAGCCGCGCAGCTGAGTCGACGTCACCGTAGAGGTCGCCGTCACCCGCCACGAGATGGGTGTCGCTGAGGTGGAGCAGGAAGTGGTTCGGCCTGGGGTGTTCGGCCGTCCGGCTGTCCATCGGGGTCTCATTCCGTTGGTCGGGTGCGTGGTGCAACACAGTGCCACACCGTCCTGGACGAGTCCAGCACGTGTCGGTGAATCGAACGTGAACGCGGCACGGCGTGTTCCCGCACGCACGACGAAACCCCCGCCACCGAGGTGACGGGGGTTCCGGTGCGCGGGGTGCCTAGTGCTTCGACTCGACCGCGGGCGCTTCGTGTCCGGCTTCGAGGTCCGGGCCGTGGTGCGCGGCGTGCGCGGCCTCGAGCTCGGCCTTGGACACCGGGGTGATCCGGTCCTCGAAGAAGAAGCGCGACATGCTGGCGCGGGCCTTCTGCAGGCTCGAGATCTTGCCTCGGGCGTTCGGACGGATCATGAGCGGCTTGTACTCGTTGAACTGCAGGAGCTTCCAACGCTCGTACTCGTCGAGCTGCTCGTGCACCTCGATGTACTCGCCGTGGGGGAGTCGCACGATGCGGCCGGACTCGTACCCGTGCAGGACGATCTCGCGGTCCTTCTTCTGCAGGGCGAGGCACACGCGCTTCGTGATCCAGAAGGCGACGAACGGGCCGAGGACCGTCGTGGCCTGGATCACGTGGATGACGTGGTCGATCGACACGTAGAAGTGGGTCGCGATGATGTCCGACGACGCGGCGGCCCAGAGGCTCGCGTAGAGCGTGATGCCGGCGGCGCCGAACGCCGTGCGGGTCGGGGCGTTGCGCGGGCGGTCGAGGATGTGGTGCTCACGCTTGTCGCCGGTGACCCAACCCTCGATGAAGGGGTAGATGAAGATGGCGAGGATGAGGAACACCAGCACCGCGATCGGCACGAGGATGTTGAACGACACCGTGTAGCCGAACCACACGACCTCCCAGTGCGGCGGCACCAGACGGAGCGCACCGTCGGCGAAGCCGATGTACCAGTCGGGCTGGGTACCGGCGGACACCGGGGAGGGGTCGTACGGGCCGTAGTTCCAGATCGGGTTGATCGTGAACAGCGAGGCGATGAGGGCGAGGATGCCCGCGACGATGAAGAAGAACCCACCGGCCTTCGCCGCGAACGCCGGGAGGATCGGCACGCCGACGACGTTCTCGTTCGTCTTGCCGGGGCCGGCGAACTGCGTGTGCTTGTTGATGACGACCAGCACGAGGTGGACGCCGAGCACCGCGACGAGGATCGCCGGGAGCAGCAGGATGTGCAGCGTGTAGAGCCGGCCGACGATGTCGGTGCCCGGGAACTCGCCACCGAAGAGCAGGTAGGCGATCCAGACGCCGATGACCGGCACACCCTCGATCATGCCGACGATGATGCGCAGACCGTTGCCGGAGAGCAGGTCGTCGGGGAGCGAGTAGCCCGTGAAGCCCTCGGCCATGGCCAGGACCCACAGGATGAAGCCGAACACCCAGTTGAGCTCACGCGGCTTGCGGAAGGCACCGGTGAAGAACACGCGGGCCATGTGCAGCATGATCGAGGCCACGAACAGCAGGGCCGCCCAGTGGTGGATCTGCCGGACGAAGAGCCCGCCGCGGATGTCGAACGAGATGTTGAGCGTCGACTGCAGTGCGGTCGACATCTCGATGCCCTTCAGCGGGACGTACGAGCCGTGGTAGACCACCTCGGCCATGGACGCCTGGAAGAAGAACGTGAGGAAGGTACCGGACAGCAGGACGACGACGAAGCTGTACAGCGCCACCTCGCCGAGCATGAAGCTCCAGTGGTCGGGGAAGATCTTGCGCCCGACCTCCTTCACGAGGCCCGAGATGCTCGTGCGCTCGTCGATGTAGTTGGCGACCCCGCCGATGATGCGGGATCCGCGCTCCGGTGCCGGCTTGGTGGTCGACGACGCGGGTGCGTTGGTGGTCGTGCTGCTCATCAGCGTTCACGCTCCCAGAAGGACGGGCCGACGGGCTCGTGGAAGTCGCTCTGCGCAACCAGGTAGCCGTCGTCGTCGATCGCGATCGGAAGTTGGGGGAGGGGGCGTGCCGCCGGCCCGAAGATGACCTCGCAGTTGTTCGAGACATCGAAGGTCGACTGGTGGCACGGGCAGAGCAGGTGGTGCGTCTGCTGTTCGTACAGGGCGACCGGGCATCCGACGTGGGTGCAGATCTTCGAGTACGCGACGATGCCGTCGTAGCCCCAGTTCTCGTGGCCCTTGGAGGGGTTGAGGTCCTTGGGGTCGAGGCGCATGAGGAGGACGGAGGCCTTGGCCTTCTCCTCGAGCATGTCCTCCTTGTCGAGCATGCCGTCCGGGATGACGTGGAACACCGAACCGATGGTCACGTCGGACGCCTTGATCGGCAGACCCGTCGGGTCCTTCGTCAGGCGCGTGCCCTTGGCCCACATGGTGTGGCGGAGGAGTTCGTTCGGGTCGGCCGCGGGCGCGAGGTCGCGCACGAGGACGATGCCCGGGAGCGGGAAGGCTGCCAGGGCGCCGATCATCGAGTTGCGGATCAGCTTGCGACGGCTGAAGCCGGACTCCTTGTCGGCGAGCTGGAACGCCTCGACCGCCTTGGCGCGGGTCGCGTCGGTGCCGCGGGTGCCGTGGCGGAGCTCGGTGATCTCGCGGTCCACCACGAGCGACTTCGACCAGTACACGGCGCCGAGGCCCAGCGCGAGCAGGGCGAGGGCGATCGAGAGGCCGAGCCAGAGGTTGGCGGTCCGGACGGTCCCGAAGTCGTCGGAGTCGATCGGGAAGGCGACGTAGGCCGCGATCGCGAGGACACTGCCCACGATCGACAGGTAGAAGAACGTGGCGACCTGACGCTCGGCCAGGCGCTGCTTCTTCGGGTCGACGTCGGTGCGGCGTGCGCGGTGCGGCGGCTCGCCCGGGTTCTCGAACGGGTCCGTCGGCAGGACCGCGATCCCGGCCGAGGTGGTGGTCGTGCCGTGCTTCTCGACAGCCGAGGACGAGTTCAGTGCCTCGTCGTCGTGCTCTGCCATGGTGTTCCCTTCAGTGTCGTTCGACACGGACGATCAGTTGGACTTCGCGGTCAGCCAGACGGTCATCGCGACGACCGCGCCGAGTCCGAAGATCCAGATGAACAGACCCTCTGCCACCGGGCCGAGGGAGCCGAGTGCGAACCCGCCGGGCGACTTGTTGTCCTGCACGTACTTGAGGTACGTGATGATGTCGGCCTTCTGCTCGGGGGTGAGGTTCAGGTCGTTGAACACCGGCATGTTCTGCGGGCCAGTGACCATGGCCTCGTAGATGTGCTTGCCGGACACCGACTGCAGGTTCGGCGCGTACTTGCCCTCGGTCAGGGCACCACCGGCACCGGCCACGTTGTGGCACATCGCGCAGTTGATGCGGAAGAGCTCCGCACCTTCGGCGGCGTCGCCGTCCTGGCCGTTGGTCAGGCTCTCGGAGGGGACCGCCGGGCCGGGGCCGAGCGAGGCGACGTACTCGGCGAGGGCGTCGATCTGCTCGTCCGTGAACTGGGCGGGCTTCTCTTCGGCCTGGGGACCCTGGGCGGCCATCGGCATGCGACCGGTGCCGACCTGGAAGTCGACGGACGCGGCACCGACACCGATGAGGGACGGACCCTCGCTGGTGCCCTGCGCGGAGAGGCCGTGGCAGGTGGCGCAGTTCGAGGCGAAGAGCTTCTGGCCCTCGTTCACCTTCGACTGGCTCGAGGCCGCCACGGTGCTCGTGCTGTCGTCGGCGTTCGCCGTGGAGCTGAACAGCGCGTACGCACCGCCGGTGGTCATGAGACCGACGACGATGAGCGACACGGTCGCCATCGGTGAACGGCGGCCCTTCTTGGACTTGGTTCTGTTGAACATGCGGTGGGGGCTATCCAGTTCCTACTTGAGAAGGTAGATGACGGCGAAGAGGCCGATCCAGACGACGTCGACGAAGTGCCAGTAGTACGACACGACGATCGCGGTGGTCGCTTCCTTGTGACCGAAGTTCTTGGCGGCGAACCCGCGGCCGAGCGTCAGCAGGAAGGCGATGAGGCCACCCGTGACGTGCAGACCGTGGAACCCGGTGGTCATGTAGAAGGCCGAACCGTAGGCGCTGGAGGAGAGCGTCACGCCCTCGTGCCAGAGGTTCGCGTACTCGAAGATCTGGCCGCAGACGAAGATCGCGCCCATGCAGTACGTGACGAAGAACCACTCCGTCATGCCCCAGTCCTTGGGGTTCCAGCTCGTCCGGTGCACCTGGAAGCGCTCGGCCGCGAAGACCGCGAACTGGCAGGCGAAGCTGGACAGCACCAGGATGATCGTGTTCACCGAGGCGAAGGGCACCTCGAGCTTGGCGGTCTCGGTCGCCCAGAGTTCGGGCGAGGTGCTGCGCAACGTGAAGTAGATCGCGAACAGGCCGGCGAAGAACATGACCTCGCTGCCCAGCCACACGATCGTCCCCACGGCAACGGCGTTCGGCCTGTTCAGGACCGGACCGCTGGCGGATCTGGAGAGAGGGGTGCTAGTCACAGACTCCATTATGGCCGAAACCACGGACAGTGTTTTCGCAGCCAACTGGCGGGTCTCTCGAATTCACTACGATCAGACCATGCTCGACGCTCTCACCTGGCCTGCCGTGATCAGCGCGCTCATGGCGCGCGAAGACCTGACGATCAGCCAGTCCACATGGGCAATGCAGGAGATCGTGGCAGGTCGGGCCACCCCGGCGCAGATCGCCGCCTTCGTCGTGGCCCTCCGCGCCAAGGGCGAGACCGTCGACGAGGTCGTCGGCTTCCGCGACGCGATCCTCGACGCGGCCGTCCCGCTCGACGTCGACCCGATGGCGCTCGACATCGTGGGCACCGGTGGCGACGTCGTCGGCACGGTGAACGTCTCGACGATGAGCGCGATCGTGATCGCCGCCGCGGGCGTCCCCGTCGTGAAGCACGGCAACAAGGCGAGCTCCTCGAAGTCCGGGTCGAGCGACGTCCTCGCCGCACTCGGACTCGACCTGACGATGGACGCCGCGCGTGTCGCGGACACCTTCCGGCGTGTCGGGCTGACCTTCGCGTTCGCGAGCGCCTTCCACCCCGGGTTCGCGCACGCCGGACCCGTCCGCCGCGAGATCGGCGTCCCGACGGTGTTCAACTTCCTCGGTCCGCTCGTCAACCCCGCACGGTGCGAGGCGAACGCGGTGGGCGTGGCGCAGCTCGAGCTCGTCCCGATCATCACGGGCGTGTTCCAGACCCGCGGGGCGACCGCGCTCGTGTTCCGCGGCGACGACGGCCTCGACGAGCTGACGACGACCGGGCACAGCCACATCTGGGAGGTCACCGGCGGCCGCGTCACCGAGCACGACCTCGACCCGCGCGACCTCGGGATCGCCCGGGCCCGCATCGAGGACCTGCTCGGCGGCGACCCGGAGCACAACGCCGCCGTGGTGCACCGTGTCCTCGCGGGGGAGACCGGTCCGGTGCGCGACATCGTCCTGCTCAACGCCGCCGCCGGCCTGGTGTCCTTCCGCCTGGCGGAGGACCCGGCCGAGGTCGACCGCCCGATCCTGCAGCGCTTCCGCGAGCAGCTGGTCGTCGCGGCCGACGCGATCGACTCGGGCGCCGCCGCGCGCAAGCTGGCCGACTGGGTGGGCGCGACCCCCGTCGCGTGAGCGCAGACGCAACGCACCGGAGGCGCGGTGCCGGTCCGTGGGACCGGCACCGCGCCTCCAGGCGGTCACCTCAGGACAGGACTACTGGACGTCCTCGTCGACCCAGTCGAACGTCTTCGTGACGGCCTTCTTCCAGAGGCGCAGGGTGCGCTCGCGCTCGGCTTCGTCGAGCTGCGGCTCCCAGCGCTTGTCCTCCTGCCAGTTGGCACGGAGCTCGTCGAGGTTCGCCCAGAACCCGACCGCGAGCCCGGCCGCGTAGGCCGCGCCGAGCGCCGTGGTCTCCGCGACGACCGGACGGACCACCGGCACGTTCAGGATGTCCGCCTGGAACTGCATGAGCGCGTCGTTGGCGGTCATGCCGCCGTCGACCTTGAGCTCGGTGAGGTCCACACCGGAGTCCGCGTTGACGGCGTCGAGGACCTCGCGGGTCTGCAGCGCCGTCGCCTCGAGGGCGGCGCGGGCGATGTGCCCCTTGTTGACGTAGCGGGTGAGGCCGACGATCGCACCGCGGGCATCCGGACGCCAGTACGGCGCGAAGAGCCCCGAGAACGCCGGGACGAAGTACACGCCGCCGTTGTCCTCGACGGTCTTGGCGAGGGCCTCGACCTCCGGGGCGCTGCCGATCAGGCCGAGGTTGTCGCGGAGCCACTGGATGAGCGAGCCCGTGACGGCGATCGACCCCTCGAGCGCGTAGTGCGTCTCCTGGTCGCCGAGCTTGTAGCCGACGGTCGTGAGCAGCCCGTTCTCCGAGCGGACGATCTCCGTGCCCGTGTTGAAGATGAGGAAGTTGCCCGTGCCGTAGGTGTTCTTCGACTCGCCCTGGTCGAACGCCGCCTGGCCGAACGTCGCGGCCTGCTGGTCGCCCAGGATGCCGGCGATCGGGACCTCGCGGAGGAGGTTCGAGGACTCGACGTGGCCGTAGACCTCGGAGGAGCTGACGATCTCGGGGAGCATCGACTTCGGAACACCGAAGTCGGCGAGGATGTCGTCGCGCCACTCGAGCGTCTCGAGGTCCATGAACAGCGTGCGGGAGGCGTTCGTGACGTCGGTCTTGTGGACGCCGCCGTCGACGCCGCCGGTCAGGTTCCAGAGGACCCAGGTGTCGGTGGTGCCGAAGAGCAGGTCGCCCGCCTCGGCCTTCTCGCGCGCACCCTCGACGTTCTCGAGGATCCAGACGATCTTGGTGCCGGCGAAGTACGTCGCCAGGGGCAGACCGACGACCGACTTGTAGCGGTCGGTGTCGCCGTCGGCGAGCTTGTCGACGATCGACTGCGTGCGGGTGTCCTGCCAGACGATCGCGTTGTAGACCGGCTTGCCGGTGTTCTTGTCCCAGACAACCGCGGTCTCGCGCTGGTTGGTGATGCCGACCGCCGCGACGTCGTGGCGGGTGATGTCGGCGCGGGACAGGGCCTGGCCGATGACCTCACGGGTGTTGTCCCAGATCTCCGACGGGTCGTGCTCGACCCACCCGGCACGCGGGAAGATCTGCTCGTGCTCCTTCTGTCCGACGGACACGATCGAGCCGGAGTGGTCGAAGACGATCGCTCGGGTGGAGGTCGTGCCCTGGTCGATGGCGACGATGTAGTCGGCCATTGGTGCTCCTTACGCTGGTGCTCGGGTGGGTGTGGTGCAGACGATCAGGAAACGATCGGCAGCAGGAAGGTGGAGAGGCCGGCCGCGAGGGCGCCACCGACGAGGGGGCCGACGACCGGCACCCAGGCGTAGGCCCAGTCGCTCGAGCCCTTGCCCTTGATCGGCAGGAAGGCGTGCGCGATGCGCGGACCGAGGTCACGTGCCGGGTTGATGGCGTAGCCGGTCGGGCCACCGAGGCTGACGCCGATCGCGATCACGAGGAAGGCGACGGGGACGGCGCCGAGCTCGGCCGGGGTCTTGCCGTTGGTGAAGGCGAGGACGACGAAGACGAGCACGAACGTGCCGATGATCTCGGTGACGACGTTCCAGCCGTACGAGCGGATCGCCGGGCCGGTGGAGAAGACGCCGAGCTTCGCGGCCGCGTCGGGCTCCTCGTCGAAGTGCTGCTTGTAGGCCAGCCAGACGATGACCGCACCGATGATCGCGCCGATCATCTGCGCGAGCCAGTAGAGGAACATCTCCCCGACGGTGATCTTGCCGAGGATGGCGAGCGCGAGGCTCACCGCCGGGTTGAGCTGGCCGCCGGAGCTGTACGACACGGTGACACCGGCGAAGACCGCGAAGCCCCAGCCGATCGTCACCATGAGGAAGCCAGCTCCGAAGCCCTTGGACTTCGTCAGCGAGACGGCGGCGACGACGCCGCCACCCAGGATGATGAGCATCGCCGTACCGACGAGCTCGGAGAGGAAATTGACGCCGATGCCGTCCATCGGTGACCTCCAGTGCGTGAGGGTGGGGGTCCGGTGGTACAGCGCCGGCACTCCCCGTTGAGTGATTGGGGCCGAGCATACTGACGGGCATCGACGGATGGCGATGCATTCGTGAGGGAAGTGCGCCATTGTGCACGAACGTGCATGCGCGGTGTGCGCCCGCGCATCCGAGGCCGGTGGGCCGCCCCCGGGTCGGTGCACGAACGTGCACGCGGGGGGAACGCTCGCCCGGACCGGCGATGTAGATTGAGGGCACTCCGGTCGACGACGGCGGTGCTGCCTCGCGATCGCCCGCACTCCGTGGAGGTCAGCATGAAGAAGCTCATCAACGATCCGCAGGCCGTGGTCGACGAGACCGTGCGCGGGTTCGCCCGTGCCCACGCCGGCCACGTCGTGCTGGTCGAGGACCCGATCCACATCCACCGCGCGGACGCCCCGCTGTCCGGCAAGGTCGGGATCGTCAGCGGCGGGGGCAGTGGACACGAGCCGCTGCACGCCGGGTTCGTCGGCTACGGCATGCTCGACGCCGCGGTGCCGGGGCCGGTCTTCACGAGTCCCACGCCGGACCCGATCGTCGCCGCGACGAAGGCCGTCGACGGGGGAGCGGGGGTGCTCCACATCGTCAAGAACTACACCGGCGACGTCCTCAACTTCGAGACCGCCGCCGAGCTCGCCGGCATGGACGACGTCCGGGTCGAGTCCGTCGTGGTGGACGACGACGTCGCCGTGCAGGACTCGCTCTACACGGCCGGCCGACGCGGCGTCGCCGGCACCGTCGTCGTCGAGAAGTGCGCGGGCGCCGCAGCCGAGCGGGGGGACGACCTCGACGCCGTCGCCGCGGTCGCCCGGCACGTGAACGACGTCACGCGCTCGATGGGGCTCGCGCTCGCCTCCGGCACCGTCCCGCACGCCGGCGAGCCGTCGTTCACCCTCGCCGACGACGAGGTCGAGCTCGGCATCGGCATCCACGGCGAGCCCGGCCGCGAGCGCATCCCGATGGCCCCGGCCGACGAGCTCGTGGACCGCGTGCTCGAACCGATCCTCACCGACCTCGCCGCTCCCGCCGGGTCGAAGCTGCTGCTCCTCGTGAACGGCATGGGCGGCACGCCCCTCTCCGAGCTCTACATCGCCTACCGACGCGCCGCCGAGGTCCTCACCGACCGCGGGTTCGACGTCACGCGTAGCCTGGTCGGCGACTACGTGACATCCCTCGAGATGCAGGGGTTCTCGCTCACCGTCACGGTGCTCGACGACGAACTCACCGCCCTCTGGGACGCACCGGTGGAGACCCCGGCACTGCGCTGGGGACGCTGAACCCACCGCACCACGACCCGGCCCGTGAACGGAGCCGGACGCAGGAAGGAACACGAATTGGCGCTCGACACCGCATGGGCCATCGACTGGGTCCGACGCACCGCCGCGACGATCGACGAGCACCGGGCCGAGCTCGTCACGCTCGACCGGGAGATCGGCGACGGCGACCACGGTGAGAACCTCGACCGCGGCTTCCGTGCCGTGCTCGAGGCCGTGGACGCCGGTTCGTTCGACACCCCCGGAGCCGTGCTCAAGGTGGTCGCGACGAAGCTCATCTCGACGGTCGGCGGTGCCGCGGGTCCGCTGTTCGGGACCGCGTACCTCAAGGCCGCACAGGCCGCCGGGGACGCCGCGGAGCTCGACGCCGACACGCTCGTCCAGGTGCTGACCGCTGCCCGTGACGGCATCGTGTCCCGGGGCAAGGCGGCCGTCGGCGACAAGACCATGGTCGACGCCTGGTCGCCCGCGGTCGACGCCGCCGATGCCGCGGCCGCCGCCGGGGACAGCCCGGAGCAGGTGCTGGCCGCCGCAGCCGACGCGGCCGTCACCGGCGCGGAGTCGACCGACCCGCTGGTCGCCCACAAGGGCCGCGCGAGCTACCTCGGCGAACGTGCCGTCGGGCACCGCGACCCGGGCGCGCAGTCCACCGTGTACATCCTCCGCGCGGCCGTGGACGCCGCGTGACCGTCGGGATCCTGATCGTCTCGCACAGTGCGGCGATCGCGACCGGCACCGTCGAGCTCGCCCGGCAGATGGCGGCGGACGTCCCGCTCGTGGCCGCCGGCGGCACCGACGACGGCGGCATCGGCACCTCGTTCGAGGCCATCACGGCCGGCATCGAGGAACTCGCCGACACCGAGGCGGTGGTCGTCCTGTGCGACCTCGGCTCCGCCTACCTGACCACCGACACGGCGCTCGACTTCCTCGACGACGACGTCCGGGCGCGCGTGCACGTCTCGCAGGCCCCGCTGGTCGAGGGCGCGGTCGCCGCCGCAGTTGCGGCACAGACCGGTGGCGACGTCGACGCGGTCCTGGCCGCTGCCGCGTCTGCCGCGGGCTCCGAGGCGGACGCGAGTCGCGCCTCCAGTCCGTCCGGCGACGGCCCAGGAGGCGCGGCGCCGGTCTCCGGGACCGGCTCCGTCGACGACGTGGCCGCGTCCGAGACGGTGGAACTCGTCAACGAGAGCGGCCTGCACGCTCGGCCCGCCGCGGAGTTCGTGAAGACGGCTGCCAAGTTCGACGCCGAGGTCCGAGTCAACGGGGTGGACGCGAAGAGCCTGCTCGCGATCATGGCGCTCGCACTGCCCAGGGGGGCGACGGTGACCATCGAGGGGACCGGAGCCGACGCGCAGGACGCGGTCGACGCGCTCGTGGCGCTCGTGCGGTCCGGCTTCGGCGAGTAGGGCGCTGCGCCTCCTGCGGGTCAGGTGATCGAGACGGTGCCGGCGAGGTCGAGGTCGGACGGTCCGCCGGTGACCCCGGCGTCGGCGAGCAGCGTGGCGCCGAACACCGCGCTCCAGAACGTCCGCGCGTCGCGTCCGACGCCGCTCCGGCTCGTCCACCCGTGTTCGGTGACGACCCGCTCGAGGTAGCGCTCCGACTGCCGGAACAGCACCTGCAGGAGCAGCCGCACTCGCTCGCGTTGCGCGGCGTCGTCGCCCGCGCTCGCGAGGGCCCGCACGACGAGCGGCGTCGACGGCATCGCGAGGGCGGTGCGGGCGAGGACCTGCCGGAACGCCTCGGCGCTCGTGGCGCGACGCCCGGCTGCCTGCAACCGGGTCGTGTCGCGCAGGAACAGCGCGAACGCGGCGTCGAGCACCAGTCGGTCCTTCGATCCGTAGTGGTGCGTGATCTGGTTCGGGTACACGCCCGCGGCCCGCGCGATCTCGCTCACGGTCACCGTCCGGTGCTCGGTCGGTCCGCCGGTGCCGCTCAGCAGTCCGGCGGTCGCGGCGAGGATCCGCGCCCGGGTCGCTGCCCCGCGCGGGGTGCCCGGGGCGTCGCTCGTGGTTGCCATGCCGGAATTGTACGTGGTACAACTCAACTTGTTCAACGTACAAGAAGGAGTCTCCCGTGCACATCTCCATCACCGGCTACGGAGCGGTGTCGCCGTTCGGCCACGGCGTCGACACGCTCTGGGACGCCCTGGTCGCCGGCCGCTCCGGCGTGCACGACCTCGACCGGACCGGCACGCACTGGGACCAGGTCCCGATCCGGGTCGGCGCCGCCGCCGCACTCGACGCGGACGGAGCACTCGGGCGGGTCCGGGCGAACCGGCTCGACCGCAGCCAGCAGCTCGCGCTCGTCGCGGCCGAGGAGGCCTGGGCGGACGCCGGCGCCCCGACGGTCGAGGGGGACCGGCTCGCCGTCGTCGTCGGCACCGGGATCGGGGGAGTGGAGACACTCCTCGACGCCCACGACGTGCTCGGCACCGCTGGCGCCCGTCGCGTGTCGCCCCGCACCGTCCCGATGCTCATGGCGAACGCCGCCGCGGCGCAGATCAGCATCGCGTTCGGTGCACGGGCCGGGGCGTACACCACCGTGTCCGCCTGCGCCTCCGGGGCCGAGGCGATCGCGACGGCCGCGCGGTTGATCGTCACGGGGGAGGCCGACGTCGTCATCGCCGGTGGGACCGAAGCCGCCGTGACGCCGGTGACCATGGCGTCCTTCGCGCAGTCGCAGGCCCTCGCGAAGCCCGGCGACGACGACCCGACGACGCTCTCCCGCCCCTTCGACGCATCCCGCCGCGGGTTCGTGCTCGGCGAGGGTGCCGGGTTCGTCGTGCTCGAGCGGGCCGACCACGCCGCTGCCCGCACCCAGCGCTCGCACGGCACCCTCGCCGGCTGGGGCATCACCTCGGACGCGTTCCACATCACCGCACCCCTGGCGGACGGGTCCGAGCAGGAGCGGGCGATGACCGCGGCGATCCGGATGGCCGGGTTGACGGGCGACGACATCGACCACGTCAACGCGCACGCGACCAGCACGCCCGTCGGGGACGTCGGCGAGGCCGCTGCGATCGCTCGCGCGGTCGGCACCGGGGCCGTGGTGACCGCGCCGAAGGGAGCCATCGGGCACATGTTCGGGGCAGCCGGGGCCGTCGAGTCGATCCTGGCCGTGCGGGCGATCGAGACCGGGCTCGTGCCGGCGACGTTGAACCTGGAGCGCCTCGACCCGGCGGTCGAGCTGGACGTGGTCGCCGGGGCCGCGCGGGAGGTGCCGATCCGGACGGCGCTGAACAACTCGTTCGGCTTCGGTGGGCAGAACGCGTCGCTGGTGTTCACCGCGGCGTGACCGGGCGCCCGGACGGCAGGGCGCGGGCGTAGTCGACAGTGGGGTACGGCGTGAAGCCGAGCGACTCGTAGAGCGCTCGCGCCGGGGCGTGGAAGGCGTCCCCGCCCGTGCCGATGTGCACCACCTCGACCCCGCGTTCGCCGAGTTCACCGAGTTCACCGAGGACGGTCGTGCACAGTGCCCGTGCGACTCCTCGTCGTCGGGCACGCGGGTGGACGGCGACCATCTCCAGCCGGCCGGACGCGCCGTTCGTGACGTGCCACCCGACGTACCCGAGCGGCCCGTCGTCGTCCTCCGCCAGCGTGATGAACCGGTCTTCGGCAGGGTCGAGCAGCGCGGGCACCTCGTGCCGGTAGTCGTCCTCCCAGTGCGCGTGGTCGTGTGCCGTGACCTCCGGGCGCAGTCGGACCAGGTCGCCGGCGAGGAGCGGGCGGAACGTCTCGATCGTCAGCTCGGTGAGCGCGGGCAGATCGTCGGGCGTGCAGGCGCGGATGTGCATGGTGTGCCTCTTCTCTGAGCAGTCTGAAGGCGCCACACCGTGCTCGGTGTGGCGGTACGTGACGGCGAGGCCGTCTCCTTCAGTGGCGGGTGCGCCAGCTCGCGAAGCAGTCCATGGCGGCCACGCTACCCACCGTTCCCGCCGCAGCGCCGCACGGGCCTGGGTAGCGTCGACCGGGACGGAAGGACGGCACGATGCGACCACTGATCCTCTCGGGTGGCCCGGCGGTCGGGAAGACGACCTGCGGTCGTGCCCTCGCTGCCGCGGAACCGCGCGGCGCGTACATCGACGGTGACGACGTCCGCCAGCTCGTCATCGCCGGGGATGCGACGCTCTGGTCGGGACCGGAGGGCCGTGCCCAGCACGCACTCGCCGCCCGCAACGTGAGTGCTCTGGCCCGGAACCTGCTCGCTGCGGGCTTCGCCGTCACCACGTCGGACGTCCTCACCGCGGAGACGCTCGCCGTGTACCGCGCCGAACTCCCGGAGTGCTTCGTCGTGCACTTGGCGATCAGCCTCGAGGAGGCCCGAGCGCGAGCCGCCACCAGACCGGTGTCCATCACCGACGACGAGTTCGAACTGCTCCACCGGATGACCGCGGTCCCGCAGGCGGTGGACCTCGTCCTCGACGTCACCGACATGACCGAGGTCGAGCAGGTCGCGGCGCTCCGCGATGCGTGGGCGACCGCGGACGGCCGTTCGCCGAGCCGGTGATCAGCTCGGGGTGAGTTGCTGCAGGCCGGTGACGCGCAGGAGGTCGAGCTTCGCGGCGTCCTCGGTGCCGGGGACCGCCGTGTAGACGACGATGCGGAGGTCCCCGCCCGGCACGCTCAGGACGTCGCAGTCGATCTCGATCGGGCCGACGGGGGAGTGCACGCGCTTGCGGCTCGCCCGGTGCTCGGCGACGCGTCCGGTGTCCCAGCGGCGCTCGAACTCGGGGGACTCGCGACGGAGGCGTGCCACGAGCTCGGCGAGGTCCCGGTCGGCGGGGTACCGTCCGACGGCGGCGCGGAGGTCGGCGGCGAGGTCGCTGGAGAACTCCTCCTGGTGCTCGTCGTCCCACTCGACCTCGTCGTGGCCGTGCATGAAGTGTCGCCACACGAGGTTCCGGTCGATGCCGGTGTACCGCGAGGGGTCACCGGTGAGCGCTGCCCAGAGGTCGTTCCACAGGACGATGTCGTGCGCGGCGGTGAACACGGCGAGGGGGACGTCGCCGAGGCGGTCGACGATGCGCTGCACGCCCGGGGTGACGTGCCGGGGGACGACCCGGCGCGACGGCGGCGCGGACCCTGCGACGCGGCAGAGGTGGTCGCGTTCCTCCTCGGTGAGACGGAGCGCGGTGGCGAGTGCGCCGAGCAACTGCGGCGACGGGTTCGTCGCGCGTCCCTGCTCGAGGCGGACGACGTAGTCGACGCTCACCCCGGCGAGCGCAGCGAGCTCCTCTCGACGGAGACCAGGCGTCCGTCGACCGGGCCCGGCAGGCAGGCCGACCGCTTCGGGACGGACCCGGTCGCGCCAGGAACGCAGCACACTCGCGAACTCGCTCATGCCCACCATCCTCGACCCGCACCTCCCGGCCTGCCTGGTACTGGTGGTCCCACTGTCGAGCGGTGCCTGGGGGACCCGGCCACGGGGGCGGAGGCTGGGGGCATGACAACGACACTCATCACCGGAGCCAACCGCAGTCTCGGGCTCGAGACCGTCCGTCGCCTCGTCGAGGCCGGGCACACCGTGTACGCCGGCATGCGCGATCCGGCCACGGGGGACGAGGCGCGTGCCCTCGGCGCGCACGTCGTCCAGCTGGACGTCACCGACCAGTCCTCGGTCGAGCGCGCGGTCGCCGGACTGCCCGGACTCGACGTGCTCGTGAACAACGCGGGCATCCTCGGGACGTCGTTCGGGGTCGACGACCTCGACGCCGCTGCGATCGGAGCCGTGCTCGACACGAACGTGACCGGCGTCGTGCGCGTGACGCAGGCGGCGCTGCCGCTGCTGCGGGAGTCGGCGAACCCGGTCATCGTGAACGTGGCCTCGGGTGTGGGCTTCCCGCGGTGGCTGACGACCCCCGGGCGGGACGAGTACCCGGTGCCCGCGGTGCCGTACGCCGCGTCGAAGGCGGCACTCATCGCCCTCACCGTGCAGTACGCGAAGAACCTGCCCGGGTTCCGGGTGAACGCGAGCGACCCCGGGTACACGGCGACGGAGTTCAACGGGTTCGGCGGGCACCAGACCGTGACCGAGGGGACGGACGCCACGGTGGCGCTGGCGACGATCGGCGCGGACGGCCCCACGGGGGAGTTCCACGACCGCGACGGGCGCATCGCGTACTGAGGGCGGCCGGCGGGGCTGGGCGCGCGGGGCGGGACACGCGGGGCGGCCCGCGGCCGCTTCGTGAGCAGAAGATGTCGGGTCGGCCGGATGGACCCGACACCTTCTGCTCCCCGAGTGCGTCCGCCACCGCGGGCGCGACGGCCTGGAGGCACGGCTCGCGTCCGACGGGCGAGCTCGCTCGGTCCCGTGGCCGGGTCGCAGCGCGCCCGGTTCAGCCGTGCACGTCGGCGCCGAACCCCGGCCCTGGACGCATCATCCAACCCGCGGCATCGGGGAGCGGGCGGAAGCCGAACCGCTCGTACAGCCCGTGGGCGTCCGCGGTGAAGAGTGCGAACCGCTTCAGGCCGAGCGGCTCGATGGCCTCGATGACTCCCTGCACGAGCGCGACGCCGACACCGCCGCCTCGCGCCGCCGGGTCGACGAAGACGTCGGCGAGCCAGCCGAACGTCACGCCGTCGGTGATCACACGGGCGTACCCGAGCTGCTGACCGCTGGTGTCGTCGTAGACGCCGAAGTTCCGGGAGCCGGCGATGATCGCGTCCTGCGTGGCACGGTCACGGCCCCGGGCCCAGTAGGACTCCTCGCTCAGCCAGCGGTGCACACGGGGGACGTCGATGTCGGCGGGGTCGGCGGAGAAGCGCAGTCCAGTCATGTTGCCAGTGAACCGGCGGTGCCATCCGGTGCGCAACGCCGGCGCTCACGCGGGGCGCCGTCTGTCAGGATGGCCGGATGCGCGCAGTCCAGTACGACGAGTTCGGTTCCGTCCCCGCGGTCGTCGAGGTCCCGGACCCGGTCGCCCCGATCGACGGGGTGGTCGTCCGGGTCGCCGCGACCGGGGTCTGCCGGAGCGACTGGCACGCGTGGAAGGGGCACGACGACTCGGTGCACCTGCCGCACATCCCCGGGCACGAGTTCGCCGGCGTGGTGTCGTCCGCCGGCCCCGACGTCCGCGGGTTCGCCGTGGGGGACCGGGTCACCGCACCGTTCGTCTTCGCGTGCGGCGAGTGCGAGCAGTGCCTGGACGGTGCGACGCAGGTGTGCACGCAGCAGCAGCAGCCCGGCTTCACACTGCCCGGTTCGTACGTCGAGGCCGTGGTGGTCCCGCACGCGGACGTCAACCTCGTCGCGCTGCCGGACGCCGTCGGGTTCGCCGAGGCCGCCGGACTCGGATGCCGCTTCGGGACCGCGTACCACGCACTCCACGCCAGGGGACGGGTGGCCGCCGGTGAGTGGGTGGCCGTCTTCGGCTGCGGGGGAGTCGGACTGTCGACCGTCATCGTCGCGGTCGCCGCCGGAGCGAACGTCGTCGCGGTGGACGTCTCGCCCGCCGCGCTCGCGCGTGCGGAAGCCCTCGGTGCGGTCGTGGTCCCGATGGACGACTCGGTCGGGGAGGCCGTCCGGACCGTCACGGGCGGCGGAGCCCACGTGTCCGTGGACGCCTTCGGCAGCCGCGCCACGTCGGTCGCCGCGGTCGCCGCACTCCGGCCTCGGGGTCGGCACGTCCAGGTCGGGCTGCTGCTCGACGACGAGGCCGTGCCGGCGATCCCGATGGGCCGCGTCATCGGCGACGAGCTCGAGCTGCTCGGCAGTCACGGGATCTCGGTGGGGGAGTACGCGGCGATGCTCGACGACGTCGTCGCCGGACGCCTCCGCCCGTCGGAGTCGATCGGTCGGACGATCGGGTTCGACGAGCTTCCCGAGGCGATCCTCGCGATGGACCGGCCGGCGACTTCCGCGGGCATGACGGTCGCGGTGTTCTGAGCGCCGGCGACTGCCTTCAGCGCTTCGGTCGGTACACGTCCGCCTTCGCGCCGCCGTCGAACACCGTCGAACTGATCAGCGTCAGGTCGAGTTCGTCCTGCAGCCCCGAGAAGATCCCCTCGCCCGCCCCGAGGACCACCGGCAGGACCACCAGGCGGTACTCGTCGACGAGGCCCGCGGCCACGAGGCTCCGGCAGAAGTCCGTCCCGCCCTGTGCGAGGACGTCGGCGCCGTCCTCGGCCCGCAGCCGGTCGACCTCCGCCACGAGGTCGCCGTTCGCCACCCGGGCACCGGTCCAGGTCGCCGCCGCGGGGGAGTCGGCCCCACCCGTGTCGACCGTGGCAGGATCGAACGCACGCTGGCGGGTGAAGACGACCTTCGGGACGGTGTTCATCGCTCCGGCGACGGTCGTCGTCGCGTTCGCCCAGAAGCCGGCGATGGACTCGAACGTCCGACGACCGAACGCGTGCACACCGGCGCCGGACACGGTGTCGAGCACCCATGCGGCCGAGTCCGGACTCGCGGCGCGGAACATCCAGTCGGACTCCGCACGTGCACCTGCGACGAAACCGTCGAGGGACATCGACATCTTGAGGACGAGCTTCCGCACCGGACACCGCCGCTTCCGAGCACCGCTCGGTGCTCATGACGGCGATGCTAGAGGGGAGTGGCGTCGACCACCAGAGTGCGGCCGCAGCGCGGCCCGATTGATCTGAGTTGACATAATATGCATTATCGGCGCGCAGCGAGTGGGGCCAGGAGGCTCGGATCACCGCAGCTGGTCTGCTCACGCCAGCCGCACCTCCCGTCTCTCCTGCAGCAGCGACGGCCGTCATCCGCGCGGCATCGACCGCTTGGGTCGCGCGGCGCGCGACGTCATCCCCACGACCGATGACTTCCTCCGTGGTGTCGGTGACCATCGATATCATGCATATCAGTTCGGTAGCGATCTCCAGGAGGCAGGCATGACACCGTCGCGCCCACAGCTCGTCGTCCACGACGACGCCGTCCGCGCGAACACCGCCGTGTTCGCCGACCGGACGGACGGCGGCGTCATGGCCGTCCTCAAGGCCGACGGGTTCGGCCACGGGGCGATCGCCCGGTCAGTCCTCGCCGCCGGGGCGACGTCGATCGGCGTGACCACCATCGACGAAGCGATCGCCGTCCGGGCAACCGTGACGGACGCGCCGGTGCTCAGCTGGCTCAATCCGGTCGACGCGGACTTCGACGGTGCGCTGCTCGCCGACGTCGACATCGCCGTCCCGAGCGCCGAACTGCTCAGTGCCGTCAGCCGCGCAGCAGTGCGGACCGGACGCCGTGCCCGGGTCCACCTGCACGTCGACGTCGGGATGGCCCGCGACGGTGCCGATCCCGGCTCGTGGTCGTCGCTGTGCACCGCCGCACGCGGGCTCGAGCGGCTCGGCACGGTCCGGGTCGTCGGGGTGATGGGCCACATGTCCTGCGCCGACCAGCCCGACGACCCGCAGAACACGCGCGAACGACTGTTGTTCGACAACGCGGTCCGCACCGCCCGGCGTCGCGGACTGTCCGGCTTCGTCACGCACCTCGCCGCCACGGCAGCGACCGTCACCGGGGTCGGCGGCCGCCACGGTCTGCACCGCATCGGCGCGGGGCTCTTCGGGATCGACCCCTCCCGGACCTCGACGGACCTGCAGCCGACGCTCTCCCTGACGGCTCCGGTCGTCGGTTCCCGGGTGATCGGCCCCGGAGCCGGCGTCGGCTACGGCCTCGACCACGTCGTCGACCGTCGGACCACCCTGGCGCTGCTCCCCCTGGGCTACGGCGACGGACTCCCCCGTGCGGCGTCCGAGCGGGCCGAGGTCCAGGTGCGCGGACGCCGCCGACCGCTCGTCGGCCGGTTCTCGATGGACATGGTCGTCGTGGACACCGGCGACGACCGGCTGGAGCTCGGCGAGACCGTCACGTTCTTCGGGCGCGGCCTCCACGGCGAGCCGACCGTCCACGACTGGGCAGGCTGGGCGGACACCATCGAGCACGAGATCGTCACCCGGATCGGCACGCGCGCCGCCCGGGTCCACCGCACCGTCACCACCCCGGAGGCCACCGTTGCCTGATCGCCACGACTCCCACACCCCTGCGGCCCGGACCCGGATCGCGGTCATCGGTGGCGGCGCGAACGACGAGCACGAGGTCTCGCTCGCATCCGCGGCCGCGGTCACGCGAGCCGTCCGGGCCCTCGGCTTCGACGCGGTCCCCCTGACGGTCGACCGGACGGGCAGCTGGCGGCACACGAACGGTACCGCGCTGTCCCCCGCGGACGCCGTCGCCGTGCTGACGTCGTGCCGCGCGGCGTTCCCGGTGCTCCACGGTGTCCACGGTGAGGACGGCGCGGTCGCCGGCTTCCTCACGATGATCGGCGTACCGGTGGTCGGCTCCCCCGTCCGCGCCGGCGCACTCGGCATGGACAAGTGGGTCACGAAGACCGTGGCCGAAGCCGTCGGCGTCCGCACGGCGCCGGGTGTGCTGATCCGCGCTGGAGACGAGATCGGCCCGGTGCCCCTGCGGCCGCCCTTCGTCGTGAAGCCGACGACCGGTGGGTCGAGCAACGGCGTGACGGTGGTCCGGACGCCCGACGCGTACGCGGCTGCCGTGGCAGATGCCCGGGCTGCAGGCACCGACGTGCTCGCCGAGGCGTTCGTCACCGGGCGCGAGATCGACATCGCCGTGTTCCGCGACGACGCCGGGACGCTCCGCACCGGCGCGACGCTGGAGATCGGCGTCGCCGACGGAGACGTGTTCGGGCGCACCGAGAAGTACGACGGGACCGCACGGTTCACGGTGCCGGCGGCGCTGACTGCCTCCGACGAGGCAGCGATCGACCACGCAGCCCGGATCCTCTACGACACGCTCGGGTGCGCGGGTGTCGCGCGGTTCGACTTCTTCCTCACCGACGACGGCGTCGTGCTGAACGAGGTGAACACCGCGCCGGGGTTCACCGAGCAGTCGCAGGTGCCCCGGATGTTCGCGGCGGTCGGGGTGGACTACGTCGAGCTCGTGCGTGCTCTGCTGCGGGCGGCTGAACGGGCCGCCTGACCGGTGAACCGCGCCGCCGTGCGATCAGGACTGCGGATCGACGCTCGTCGGGACGTCGTCGGCGTCGATCTCGAGCGAGGCGTGTTCGCCGCCCTGCTCCTCGAGGTTCTCCTGGTCCGTGTCCGGCTGCTCCGGCTCCTCGCTGTGGGTGGTCTCCTCGGCAGGGTCAGGCTGGCTGTAGCTCATGTGGCGGAAGCTACGCGGCCCGACCTGGGCGCGCGTCCGGCGGTCCGGAACACGCGTGGTGTGGTCCCGGAGGAACGGTGCGGGCCCGACCCGCGCCTCCCGTCCGCCGTGGCGTCGCGACGTGGGGACGAGGGGTGCGACGCGCGGACGCCGAACGCCAGCGAGGCGGATCGGCATCGCTGCCGACCCGCCTCGCTGGCGGACCGCTGCGCGGCGACTCGGGGCGGTGATCCCCGGTCAGACGTCAGCGGCGATGTGGACTCAGGCCTGGGACAGCACGACCGCGGTGAGGATGTAGCCGACGATGCCGATGACGATCGCGATGGCCGACAGGATGATGCCGCCGAGGACGATCCCCCGACCGGACGCGCGTCGGCGAGCCAGGATGCCGAGGACGAGCCCGATGATGCCGGCGATCACGCCGATGATCGCGAGGAAGATGCCACCGACGACACCGATGATGCCGAGGACGAGGCTCGCGATGGCGAGTCCGCCACCCGTGCCGGCCGGTGCTGCACCGGGCGTGTTCGCTGCGGGGTAGTTCGGTCCACCGGTCTGGTCGGCCATGAGGTCTCCTTCGTCGTGGACGCTCGTCATGCGACCGGGTAGCCGCGGGCGGGGTGGCCCAAGCATGAGCGTCAGTCAGGACGGTAGACCGTTCGGCCAGCTGGTGTTCAGGTACTCCGCCCGGACCTGTCCCCCGCCTCAGGCTCCGACGTATGCCGCCAGGTGCTCCCCCGTGATCGTCGACCGAGCCGCGACGAGCTCGGCCGGCGTGCCCTCGAAAACGATGCGGCCGCCGTCGTGGCCGGCGCCGGGCCCGAGGTCGATGAGCCAGTCGGCATGTGCCATCACGGCCTGGTGGTGCTCGATCACGACGACCGTCCGCCCGGCCTCGACCATGCCGTCCAGCAGCCCGAGCAGCTGTTGGACGTCCGCCAGGTGCAGCCCGGTCGTCGGCTCGTCGAGCACGATCACCCCGCCGGGGTCGCCGAGGTGCGTCGCGAGCTTGAGGCGCTGCCGCTCGCCGCCGGACAGCGTCGTCAGCGGCTGGCCGATCGTCAGGTACCCGAGTCCGACGTCGACGAGCCGGGCGAGGATCGCGTGCGCCGCGGGGATCCTCGACTCCCCCGTCGCGAAGAACGCCGCAGCGTCGGCCACGGGCATCGCGAGGACCTCGCTGATGTCCTTCCCCCCGAGCCGGTACTCGAGCACCGACTGGTCGAATCGCTTCCCGCCGCACTCGGCGCACGGGGTCGCGATGCCGGCCATCATGCCGAGGTCCGTGTAGATGACCCCCGCGCCGTTGCAGGCCGGGCACGCACCCTCGGAGTTGGCGCTGAACAGGGCGGGCTTCACACCGTTGGCCTTCGCGAAGGCCTTGCGGATCGGCTCGAGCAGCCCCGTGTACGTCGCCGGGTTGCTCCGCCGGGAGCCGCGGATCGCGCCCTGGTCGATCGCGACGACACCGTCACGCGGTGACAGCGATCCGTGGATGAGCGTGCTCTTGCCGGAGCCGGCGACACCCGTCACGACCGTGAGCACCCCGGTCGGCACGTCGACGTCCACACCCTGCAGGTTGTGCGCGTCGGCGCCCCGGATCTCGAGGACGCCGGTGCGTTCGCGCACGACGTCCTTCACCGACACCCGGTCGTCGAGGTGCCGACCGGTGACGGTGTCGCTCGTGCGGAGCCCGTCGACCGGCCCCTCGTAGCAGAGCGCCCCGCCGTTCGTCCCCGCACCCGGCCCGAGGTCGACGACGTGGTCCGCGATCGCGATGACCTCGGGCTTGTGCTCGACGACGAGCACCGTGTTGCCCTTGTCGCGAAGTCGGAGCAGGAGCCCGTTCATCCGCTCGATGTCGTGGGGGTGCAACCCGGTGCTCGGTTCGTCGAAGACGTAGGTGACGTCGCTCAAGGACGACCCGAGGTGCTTCACCATCTTGACGCGCTGCCCCTCTCCCCCGGACAGGGTCCCCGTGGGACGGTCGAGCGAGAGGTACCCGAGGCCGATCTCGACGAAGAAGTCGACCGCGTCCCGCAGACCGTCGAGCAAGGGCCCGACGGTCGGTTCGTCGATCCCCCGTAGCCAGGCGGCGAGGTCGGTGATCTGCATCGCACAGACGTCCGCGATGCTCTTGCCGGCGATCGTCGACGACCGTGCGACGTCGTTCAGCCGGGTGCCACCGCAGGCCGGGCAGGTGGTGAAGGTGACTGCGCGGTCGACGAAGGCCCGGATGTGGGGCTGCATCGCTTCGCGGTCCTTCTGCAGGAACGAGCGCCGCACGCGCGGGACGAGCCCCTCGTACGTCATGTTGATGCCGGCGATCTTCTGCTTCGTCGGTTCGCGGTACAGGAAGTCCTGGCGTTCGGCGTCCGTGAAGTCACGGATCGGCGTGTCCTTGTCGAAGTACCCGGACTCGGCGAACATCCGGACGTTCCAGCCGTCCGTGCCGTACCCGGGGATCGTGATCGCCCCGTCCGACAGGGACTTCGTGTCGTCGAACAGCTGTGTGAGGTCGATGTCGGTGACCGTGCCGCGGCCTTCGCAGTCGGCGCACATGCCGCCGAGCCGTGAGAACGAGACCTTCTCCGCCTTGGCGTCCTTGCCCTTCTGCACGGTGATGGCACCACCGGCCGTGACCGTGGCGAGGTTGAAGGAGAACGCGTTCGGGCCACCGATGTGGGGCGTCCCGAGGCGGCTGAACAGCACGCGGAGCATGGCGTTGGCATCCGTCACGGTGCCCACCGTCGAGCGGGGATCGGCGCCGATGCGTTCCTGGTCGACGACGATCGCGGTGGTGAGGCCGTCGAGCACGTCGACGTCGGGGCGTGCGAGCGACGGCATGAAGCCCTGCAGGAACGCGCTGTACGTCTCGTTGATCATGCGCTGCGACTCCGCCGCGATGGTCGCGAAGACCAGTGAGCTCTTGCCCGACCCGGACACGCCGGTGAAGACGGTCAGGCGACGCTTCGGGAGCTCGACGTCGACGTCGCGCAGGTTGTTCTCACGTGCACCACGCACCCGGATGCGGTCGTGGGTGTCAGCGGCGTGCTCGGCACTCGGTTCCATGCCCACAGGGTAGCGGTGACGTGTGACGTTCCACAGGACGGTTCCGCACCGGAACGAGCCGGCGCGTCAGGACGGCGCGTGGGCGCGGACGAGGCCCGGGAGCTCGGCGGGCTCGAAGGGCTCGTCGGTGGCGTCGAGCTCGTCGGCCGTCCACCAGCGGGACCGCAGGATGTCCACGCGCTCGTCGTCGGTCCACTCGGCGTCCGACAGCGTGAAGCCGGGCGTCCGGACGACGTAGAACTCCGCGTGGCCGCGGTCGTGGTCGGCCAGGTCCCACTCGACGGTGAAGTCCCACGACCACACCGGCTCCCCCGGGTCCTCGATGACGATGCCGGTCTCCTCGCGCAGCTCGCGGATCGCGGCGTCGCGGTGGTCCTCGCCGGGGTCGACACCGCCGCCGGGCGTGATCCAGCGGTGCGCTCCGTCCGACGACGGGGAGTTGGTGTCCATCAGGAACACCCGACCGTCGGGGTCGAGCAGGATGATCCGGGAGGTGCGGCGCAGGCCGGGCTTCGCAGTCACCCGTCCGACGTTAGCCGACGAAGCCGCTGACGTCGCCGACGAGCTTGGTGTGGTCGGCGGGGATCGGCTCGACCGCGGCCGCGGCGATCTCGGCGGCGAACTCGGAGACGCTGTAGAGCTTGCCGACCTCGGCACGGCGGCCCTCGATCGCGCCCGGGTTGAGGCGGTTGAGGAGCGTGGCGGTGATCGTGCCCTCGATCATGTCGCCGGAGACGACCACGAACTCGATGCCCGCCGCGTCGAGCTGCGGCACGAGTTCGCGGAGGGCGAGCTCGCCGGCCCGCTTGCTCTTGGCGACCGGCACGTACTCGTCCATCGTCTCGGCGGTCTCGACGAAGTGGGCCTGGTGGCTCGTGACGAACACGACGCGCGATCCGGCGGGCATGTGCGGCACGGCGGTCTGCAGCATGTCCACCTGCGCGTCGCGG
Source organism: Curtobacterium sp. Curtsp22 (assembly GCF_059492135.1). Lineage (NCBI taxonomy): Bacteria > Bacillati > Actinomycetota > Actinomycetes > Micrococcales > Microbacteriaceae > Curtobacterium > Curtobacterium sp. Curtsp22. The sequence goes on from NZ_CP168519.1 coordinate 612,056, forward strand.
TTCAGGCGCAGCGCGTAGTCCTCGCCCAGGCCGGATTCCATGCCACCGGAGGCGTTGAGCACGAGCAGGTCGATGCCGCCCCACTCCTGCACGACGGTGTCGACCATCGCCTGGACGGAGTCGTGGTCGGTCAGGTCCGCACCGACGGCGAGTGCCGACCCGCCCGCGGCGACGATCTTCTCGGCGATCTGCTCGGCACGCTTGGCCTTGTTGCGGTAGTTCACGACGACCTTGGCGCCGGCCTCGGCCAGGTACCCGACGGTGTCGGCGCCGATGCCGCGGGACGACCCCGTGACGAGGGCGCGCTTGTCGGCGAGGGATCCGGGGGCGAGGGGGTTGCTCACAGTCGTGTTCTCCAGGTCTGGTTCGGCGGGTCGGCCGCCGACGAGCCTACCAACCACCGCGCGGGCACAGCACGGACTTGATATGTTGAACGGAGTTGGACCGGCCGTCGCGACGCAGCGAGCAGCCGCGCGCGACCGAGGGAGGGAGATCGCGTGAACGGGATCGATTGGATCCAGACCGTCATCTGGATCGGACTGGTGCTCCTGCTGGGCGTGGTCGAGATATTCACGCTCGACTTCATCTTCATCATGCTCGCGGCCGGTGCTGCCGGCGGGCTGGTCGCCGCACTGCTCGGCGCACCGTGGTGGCTGTCGGCCATCATCGCCGCGGGCGTCGCCCTGCTGTTGCTGTCGGTCGTCCGGCCGCGGCTCCTGACGGCACTCGGCCGGAACGCCGACCCGCACCGCACCAACGTCGAGGGACTCATCGGGCTGCCGGGCACGGTCGCCGTCGCCTTCACCGCGTCCGCCCCCGGCCAGGTCCGCCTGGCCAACGGCGAGACCTGGAGCGCCCGCATCTCCGCCGACGCCACAGACCGAACACCGCCGCTCGGGACCCCCGTGGTCGTCGAGTCCATCGAGGGGTCGACGGCTGTCGTCCGCCTCGGAGAAAGGGCCACCTCGTGACCATCTCAGCCGGGACGATCGCACTGCTCGTCCTCATCCTCGTCGTCGTCATCTTCGTGATCGTCGTCCTGTCCCGCGCGATCCGCATCGTGCCGCAGGCGACCGCGGGGATCGTCGAACGCCTCGGGAAGTACCACAAGACCCTCAACCCCGGGTTGAACCTGCTGGTGCCGTTCATCGACCGACTCCGGCCGCTGCTCGACATGCGCGAGCAGGTCGTGTCCTTCCCGCCGCAGCCCGTCATCACCGAGGACAATCTGGTGGTCTCGATCGACACGGTCGTCTACTTCCAGGTCACCGACGCCCGCGCCGCCACCTACGAGATCGCCAACTACCTCGGCGCGGTCGAGCAGCTCACGACCACCACGCTCCGCAACGTCGTCGGTGGCCTCAACCTCGAAGAGGCCCTGACCAGCCGCGACAACATCAACGGCCAGCTCCGCGTCGTGCTCGACGAGGCGACCGGCAAGTGGGGTATCCGCGTCGGCCGCGTCGAGCTCAAGGCGATCGAGCCGCCCGTGTCGATCCAGGACGCCATGGAGCAGCAGCTGCGTGCCGAGCGCAGCCGTCGTGCCGCCATCCTGCAGGCCGAGGGGACGAAGCAGTCCCAGATCCTCGAGGCCGAGGGGCAGCGGCAGGCCGCCATCCTCGCGGCCGAGGGTGACGCGAAGGCCCAGGTCCTCCGTGCCGAGGGTGAAGCGCAGGCGATCGCCACGGTGTTCGACGCCATCCACACCGGCGACCCGGACGACAAGCTCCTGTCGTACCAGTACCTGCAGACCCTGCCGAAGATCGCCGAGGGCACCGCGAACAAGCTCTGGATGATCCCGAGCGAGTTCACCGAGGCACTGTCCGGCATCGCGAAGGGCTTCACCGCCGGGCGCACCGGCAGCGGACCGATCGCCGGCGGCGGCGCCGGGGGCGACTTCCTGTCGCGGATCTCCAAACTCGCGAACGAGAGCCTGGCGAACAGCGCGGCCGCCGATGCCGCGGCCGGTTCGGTCCCCCGCCCGGACGCCACGGCTGCGGACATCGTCCCCGAGTCCGAGCTCGACCAGCGTCTCGCCGAGTCGAACAAGAGCGTCGACGCGCACCTCGCGGCGTCGGACGAGGCCGCGGCCGACGAGCTCCGCGACGCAGCGAAGGACGAGCACCACGGGAGCGCGACCGACGCCGGCCCCGACGCCTCCGGGCACCGCACGAGCGACGGCTCCGGCCGCCGCTGACCGCCACCACGACGACGACGCCCGCCCCGGGAGACCGGGGCGGGCGTCGTCGTCGTGTGCGGGTCAGGCGCCGCGTCGTGCGCGCAGGAACTGCAGTCGCTCCTGCAGGAGCTCCTCGAGCTCTTCACGCGAGCGTCGCTCGAGCAGCATGTCCCAGTGGGTCCTGGGGGCCTTGACGTCCTCTGCAGCGACCTCGACTGGGATGCCGTCGTCACCGAGGAGTCGTCCTTCGCGACCGGAGCGGGGCTCCGACCACGTCTGGGGGACGTCTGCATCCGCCGAGAAGACGATGTCGAACGTCTCCCCCGATTCCGTCTGGTAGACCGCACGCTTGCGGTCCGAGAGCTCGACGCCCTCTTCGCTCTGGAGACTCTGACTCCCGAGCCGCATGCCGCGGAGACTCCGATCAGCCATGTGTGTGCTCCTCTCGCTCGTCTGCCCTCCACAACACTGTCCCACGCGCCTGCACTCCCGGACCGGCGCATTCACAGTCCTCTCCCAGTGCGGGGCCGCGGCCGGGGCGGTCAGGCGCGGCGAGCAGTCCCGCGGCGGCCCCAGGGCGCGCAGGCGAGCAGCGTGAGGAGCCCGCCGAGCGAGAGCAGGAGCGCGATCGATCCGGACGCGAGGGTCGCCGGGGTGGTGGTGGTCCCGAGCGGCACGTCCGTGATCATCGAGGTCGCGGTGTACGCCGGCACCCGGTCGATCGTCCGTCCGGTCGGGTCGATGACCTGCGACGCCCCGACGGTGGAGATGTTCACGAGCGACCGACCGGTCTCGATCGCCCGCATCCGAGCGATCTCCAGCTGCTGCAGGTTCTCGTCGGTGCCGTCGAAGTCCGCGTTGTTCGTCTGCGCCAGGATGACCTGTGCTCCCCCGCGCGCCATGTCGGTGGCGAGGCCGTCGTCGACGATGTCGAAGCAGATCGCGATGCCCGCCCGGACGCCGGCGACCGACAGCACGTTCGGCTTCGTCCCCGGGGTGTAGTCGCGCTGCAGCAGCCCGATGAGCGACGGCGCGAGCTTGGAGAAGAACCAGCGGTCCGGGACGTACTCGCCGAAGGGCACCGGGCGCTTCTTGTCGTAGGACGACTGCCAGCCGTCCTTCGTCCACACGAACGAGGTGTTGTGCAGGACCCCCGAGGACGTCTGCGTGATGGCGCCGGCGACGATCGGCGCCCCGACGGAGTCGACGACCTGGTCGAGGGCCGACGCGATCACCGGCTGCTGGCGCGGATCGAACTCGGCGGAGCCCTCGGGCCAGACCACGAGGTCGACCCCCTCCGCCTCGACGTCGGTCGCCGCGACCTGCGCGCTCAGCACCGCGCCCGGCGCCGCCCGGTCGAAGTACCCGGCGGGGCCGTCGCCCTGCACCGACTCGATCCGGATCGTGCCGTCGGTGGCGGTCGGCCACGCGGGCACGGCGAGCACGGCGGCGACGAGCAGTCCCGCCGTCGCGACGCGGACGGGCACCCGTACGACCCGGCCGGGACCGCGGGGCACGACCAGGGCGAGCGACACGACGACCGCGACGCAGTACACGACGACGAACGTCACCCCGAGCACACCCACGTAGGCAGCCAGGTGCGTGAACGGGCCTTGCGACTGCGAGAGACCGACCCGCCCCCACGCGAAGCCGCCGTAGGGCCAGCTCCCCGAGAACCACTCGCGTCCGGTCCAGAGCGCGGCGACGACGGCCGGGAGGCCCCACACACGTCCGGCGGTGGACGGCACGACACGCGCCACCCAGCGGTACGCGAGGGCGATCGCGACGCTGCCGAGGGCGAAGAACGCGGCTTCGAACAGCGCGAGCGCGAACCACGGGACCGGGCCGAGGTAGCGGCCGGCCCACGAGATCGCGGGGATCCAGAAGGCCGCGCCGGAGACGTACCCGAGCCAGGCGGCGCGCCGGGCACGCTGGCCCATCGCGGCGAGCAGCATGCACGCGAGTGCGGGGTAGGCGAGGAACCACCAGCCCGGCGACGGGAAGGCGAGTGCGAACAGCACGCCCCCGATGACGGCGAGCGGGAACGCCTGCGCGAGCGGCAGGGCGGCGAAGTCGGACCGGCGGCCCGCCGGCGGGCGCACGGCAGCACCGCGACCGCCCGCCGCGGACCCACGCCCAGCGGTCGCGTCCTGACCAGAGGCGACGGAGGCAGTGGAGGCGGCGCCCTGCGGGCGCACGTCGGACTCGGGAACCGGCACCGTGCCTCCTGTCAGACCGCCGCGTAGGCGACGATGCCGCGGCGCACCGCGTCCGTCGCCCGCCGTGCGGTCTGGGCGAGGTCGTCGTCGCCGGCGTTCCGGATCTGGTCGAGCAGGTCGATGACCTGCTTCGACCAGCGCACGAAGTCACCGGCCGGCAGGTCGAGCGTGCGCAGCACGTCGTCGAGCGCGGAACCGGACGCCCAGCGGAACATGCCGACCGCGGCGGCCGGGGTCGGCGGCTGCGACCCGGCGAGTCGGGCGTCGCGCTCGATGTCGTCGAGTCGGGACCAGATGGTCAGGGTCTCGTCGAGTGCCGGACGGAACGCCCCGCGGGGCAGGGCGTGCTCGGTGCCGGGCGCGTCTTCTCGGCGGGGCTGGTAGACGATCGTGGCGGCCATCGCGGCGAGCTGCGCCGGGGTGAGGTCCTTCCAGACGCCCGCCTCGAGACACTCGGCGACGAGCAGGTCGCGCTCACCGTAGATCCGCTGCAGCCGACGCCCGCCGGCGGCGACCGTGGCCTCGCCGTTGCCGGTGTCGACCAAGTAGCCGAGCTGCAGGAGCACGTTCGTGACCCGGTCGAACGTGGTCGCGACCGCACCCGTGCGGGAACGGATCTGCTGCAGGAGCTTGTCGTTGGCGCGCTTGAGCTTGTACCAGCGCTCGGACCAGCGCGCATGGGCCTCTCGGTCGGGGCAGGCGTGGCAGGGGTGCCGCTGCATGCGCCGTCGGACGTCCGTGATGGCGGCCTGCCGTTCGGCCCGGGCGCCGTGCGAGGCCTCGCGCCCGCCGGGGACGTTCGTCCGCTCGAGGTCGGAGAGTTCACGGCGCAGGGCCGCGTACTCGGTGAAGTCGCCGAGGTGGCACTGCATCGCCTGCTGGTAGCCGTCGAGGGACTCCTGCTGCGACCGGACCTTCCGCGCGAGGTCGACGACCGAACGGTCGGCCTGGAACTGCGCGAACGACGTCTCGAGGACCTCGCGCGTGCGCTGCCGACCGAACTGGTCGATGAGGTTCACGGCCATGTTGTAGGTCGGCTTGAACGACGAGTTCAGCGGGTAGGTGCGGCGGCTCGCGAGCGACGCGACACCCTGGGGATCGAGGCCGTCCGACCACTGGATGACCGAGTGCCCCTCGACGTCGATGCCACGACGCCCGGCGCGACCGGTGAGCTGCGTGTACTCCCCCGGCGTGATCGGGACGCGGGCCTCGCCGTTGAACTTCTCGAGCTTCTCGAGGACGACCGTGCGGGCCGGCATGTTCACGCCGAGCGCCAGGGTCTCCGTCGCGAACACGACCTTGAGGAGCTTGCGCTGGAAGAGGTCCTCCACCACCTCCTTGAAGGCCGGCAGGAGCCCGGCGTGGTGCGCCGCGACGCCGCGTTCGAGGCCCTCGAGCCACTCCCAGTAGCCGAGCACGGCGAGGTCCTCGTCGAGGAGGGTGCGACAGTGGTACTCCGCCGTCTCGCGGATCTCGTTGCGCTCCTGCGCCGTCGTCAGCGACAGTCCTGAACGGAGGACGTTCCGGACGCCCTGGTCGCACCCGTTCCGGCTGAACACGAAGAAGATCGCGGGCAGGAGCATCCGCTCGTCGAGCATGTGGGCGATGCGCTCGCGGTGCAGCTTCTCGGTGCGCGGACCACGGCGGTCGTGGTAGCCCCCGCGCCCCCGGCCGCCACGGTGTCCGCCGCCGTGCCGTTCGCTGCGCGAGGCACCGCCGACGAGCCGGAGGAGCTCCGGGTTGACGCGGTTCGTCGCCGCGGCACCGCTGGAGTCGAACAGGTCGACCATCTTCGAGCCGACGAGCACGTGCTGCTCGAGCGGCACGGGGCGGTCCTCGGAGACGATGACGTCGGTGTCGCCGCGGACGGTCTGCAGCCAGTCGCCGAACTCTTCCGCGTTGGAGACCGTGGCGCTGAGGGAGACGAGCCGGACCTCGGTCGGGAGGTGCAGGATCACCTCTTCCCAGACGGCACCGCGGAACCGGTCGGCGAGGTAGTGGACCTCGTCGAGGACGACCCACGCGAGGTCGTCGAGCAGGTCGGAGTCCGCGTAGATCATGTTCCGCAGGACCTCGGTCGTCATCACGACGACACGGGCCCGCGGGTTCACGTTCGTGTCGCCGGTCAGCAGCCCGACCTCGGACTCGCCGTAGACGTCGACGAGCTCGGCGTACTTCTGGTTGCTCAGGGCCTTCATCGGCGTCGTGTAGAACACCTTCGCCGTCGGCTGCCGCATCGCCAGCCAGATCGCGAACTCGGCCACGATGGTCTTGCCGGCCCCGGTCGGCGCGGCCACGAGGACGCTGCGCCCCTGGTCGAGCGCGTCGCACGCGGCGAACTGGAACGGGTCGAGGTCGAACCGCAGGTCGGCGCGGAAGAGTTCGAGGTTGCGGGACCGGTTCCGGACCTTCGCCGCCCGGAACCGTTCGGCAGCGCTCGGCTCCGTCGTGCTCACAGGCCGTACTCTTCGTCGAGCTTCGCCTGGCGCTTCGCCACCCGGCGGTCGTGGAGCCAGGCCACCGCGCACGCGGCGACGTACAGCACGATCATCGGCACGGCGAGCAGGAACATCGAGATGACGTCGGCGCTGGGCGTCACGATGGCGCAGAAGACCAGGATGCAGAGGATCGCCACGCGCCAGGACTTGATGATCGAGGACGCGGACAGCACGCCGACGAAGTTGAGCAGCACGAGGAACACCGGCAGGACGAACGCGATGCCGACGGCGACGATGAGCTTGATGACGAAGTCGTAGTAGGCCTTGGCGTCGACGATCGAGGTGTCCTGGCTCGACACGAAGCTGCCGAGGATGCCGACCACGTGCGGCAGGATGTACCACCCGAACCAGCAGCCGGCGAAGAACAGCGGGATCGCGGTGCCGAGGAAGCCCCACACGTACTGCTTCTCACGCCGCACCAGCGCCGGGACGATGAACGCCCAGATCTGGTAGAGCCACACCGGGCTCGCGATGACGATGCCGATCGTGATGGCGATCTGCAGCTTCAGGTCGAACGCGCCCGTGATCATCGGGAAGTTCAGTTCGGCCGTGTGCCCGCCGACCTTGGCGAGCTGGGAGACCGGCGACCGGAGCGCGTCGAGCACGAACGGGGTGAGGAACCACCCACCGACCGCGGCGACGACGATCGCGATCACTGCGCGGAACAGGCGGTTGCGCAGCTCGATGAGGTGCTGCCCGAGCGACATGCGGCCTTCGGCGTCCTTCGTCGGACGCCCGGTCCGCCTCGCTCGCCCGCGCGCGGTCGTCGAAGCCATGGGTCGATCCTACGGGGTCGGGACCGACAGTCGGCCGCGACGTGCGTTCGCACAGGAGGGTCACGGGCCTGGAGGCGCGGGGCGGGCCCGCACCGCGCCTCCCGTCCCTCTGTCGGCACGTCGGCGGCGGGGCCGACGCGTGTCCGGTCCGGCGGTCGCGCGCAGCTCAGTCGGCGGCGCTCGGTTCGAACCACGGAACCGACGTCGAACCACGTCGCGGTGCCGGTTCGACGTCGGTTTCGTGGTTCGACGTGCGCGACACGCAGCGCCGGTGCGGCGGGCGCGCGCGGCTCAGTCGGCGGCGCGGGCCGCCGCGGCGAAGTCGCGCACCGCGGCCCGTGCGGCCGGCGGGTCGAGCACGACCGCGCGACCGGGCAGCCCCGCGACGAGCCGCACCACACCGTCGAAGCCGTTCGACGCCGCCAGACGGATGCGCACCCGGCCGTCGGTGTCGGGCGCGTCGGCCGTGTCGGCGAGGAAGTCGGCAACGAGCGGCAGCGACGAGGAGTCGAGCTCGACGGTGACGATCACGTCCTCGGCTGCCTGCTGGAACAGCGTGTCCGGGATCACCACGTCGTCGATCGACTTCTCCGCCGGGCGGTCGTCGACCCGTACGCCGGACATCCGGTCGAGCCGGAACGTCCGGAGGGCCTGTCGGTCGAGGTCCCAGGCCCGCAGGTACCAGTCGGTGTCGATCGACTCCACGCGCAGCGCGTCGACGCGGCGGGTGCTCCCCTGCGTGCGCGGACCGGCGTACTCGAACGCAAGCCCGCGACCGTCGGCCATCGCCCTGCGGATGACCGCGAGGGCGACGTCGTGCAGGTCCTGCCCGACGGCGACGTTCGCGGCCGCGCCACCGGCACCGCGGGACAGCTTCGCCATGAGCGCGCGGATCGCGTCTCGGTCGGCGGCCTCGGGGAGGGCGGACAGGTACTGCAGTCCGGCGATGAGCGCCGACGCCTCGCGCGCCGAGAGCCGCGGGGAGTCGTCGATCGCGACGAGGTTCGTCAGCACGATCATGTCGTTCTGGTCGAAGTCGTCCCACGCGATGTCGAACAGGTCGCCGTGCTGGTACTGCATCGTCTCACCGGGGACGCCGGACACCGCGATGAGCTCGACGGCACGGCGGATCCGGGTCTCGGGGACGCCGAAGTGCCGAGCGGCCTCGGCGACCGAGACGCGCTCGCGGTCGATCAGGTAGGGCACGAGGGCGAGCAGGAACGCGAGCTTGTCCTGCGCCTGGAGTGGTTGCTGCTCAGCCACGGGGGCTCCCGTCCTGGTCGGCGGCGGGTGCCGGTGCGTCGGCGTGGTCGGCGACGAGGGCCCGCAGGCGCTCGGTCACCCGGTCGCGCAGGTCGTCCGGCTCGAGCACGCGAACCTCGGGCCCGAAGGCGGCGAGCTCCTCGGCGAGGATCTGGGGGTCGACGTGGTGCAGGACGAGGACGCCGTCGTCATCGGTCTCGGTGTCCCGCCGGCGGGCGAGCCGACGTTCGGCGTCCGACCCCGGTGCGACCCGGATCCGGGCGGTGCGTGCCGCCCAGATGCGCTCGAGCTCCGCCAGCGCGCGTTCCCCCGCGCCGGCCGGGGCCGGGTGCTGCCCGACCTCGTACTGGGCGACGGGCCCGACGATCCGGGAGAGCAGGTAGTTCTTCTCGCTGTCCGTCGCGAACTCGTGCGCGGCGAGCATCCAGCGGCCGCCGTGCTGGACGAGTGCGACCGGGGCCACCTGACGCCGACGCGGCTCGTGCTGCCCCGGCGTGATGTAGTCGAAGCGGACCGCGGCGGACCGGTCGAGCGCCGAGCGCAGCGGCTCGAAGGCGACGTCACGGGCGCGGAGCCGCGGGGCGTACGCGTCGACGCCGAGGGCTCCGGCGCCGTCGTCCTCGGATCCGGCGGACCGCACCTTGAGCAGGCCGCGACGGGAGTCGGCGGAGAGCGCCCCCTCGCGCCAGGCCATCGCGGCGAGGGACAGGAGCGCGGACTCGTCCGGCGTGAAGCGGACGTCGACGGGCAGGTCGTACTCGCCCTTCGGGATCCGGTAGCGGAGCGTCTGGTTGTTGCCGGCGGCACCCGGGGTCTCGATGGTCTCGAGCGGGATGCCCAGCTCGCGGACGTCGTCCTTGTCGCGCTCGAACTGGCGCTCCAGCGAGGCGTTGTCGCCGCCCGTCGTGAACCGCTGCCGGTAGCCCTGCACGTTGGCGAGGATCTCGGACTTCGTCAGCCCGGACTCCGTCGAGAGCAGCGCGAGCACCAGGCTGAACAGCCGTTCCTCGGCAGGCACACGGGGCACACGGGTCGCTGGCACGAGCCGATCCTACGGCAGCGCGGGTGCACCGGAGTGCACCCGCGCCGCGGTCCGTGGACGGTCCGGGAGGGTCAGGCGGAGATCTTCCCGAGGACGTCGATCACGTACGCGTACGCCGCGCCCTGCTGGTGCACGATCGTGAGCACCTGGTCGCCGACACGGTGCCCGACGATGGCGTTCCGGACGCCTTCCTGCACCTGGCCCTTGGTGAGCGGCACGGTCTGCGCGCCCGAGCCGTCGGTCCAGCTGGAACCGGCCACCGAGGCGTCGGTGCCGTCAGCGGGCCACGACACGGCGGTGTACTTGATGACGGCGGTGTCCTTGTCGGTGAGCTCGGCGCCGTGCCCCTTGCGGAGCAGGTGCGTCTCGTCCGACTTCGGCGCCGACCACGAGGGGATCGTGATGCCGGGCGCGCCCGACGGCGCGAGGACGACGGCGGGCATCCCGTCCCCGGCGAGCTGCGGCGTGCCGGTCGCGCGGGCGTCGAAGGCCTTCTTGACGTCGATGACGGCGATGACGGCGTCCTCGGTCTTGGTCGACGAGGTCCCCGTGTCGCCGGTGGTCGAGGAGCTCAGGGCGCTCTTCGGCAGTGCGACGGCGAGGCGGTCACCGACGTGCGCGCACTCGAGGGAGGCGCCGAGCGCCCCGTAGTTGTCGGCACCCGCGGTGATCGGGGCGGTTTGGCCGGAGTACCCGCTCGTCTGTGCGACCTCGCCGGTCGCACCGTCGACGAGGGTGTACTCGATCACGACGGGCGTGCCGTCCTCGATCTCGCGACCCTCGCCCTGGCGGAGGACCGAGACCTGGGTGCCCTTCGTGGTGAGGCCGCTCGGGATGTTGACCTTCGGCTCCTTGCCGAACGCACCCGTGGCGGTGACCGCCTCGGACGCGGCACCGGGAGCGGCGCAGCTCGACGGCGTGGAACCGGCCCCGCTCGCCGCGCACCCGGTGAGTGCTGCGGCGAGGCCGATGGTGACCAGGAGTGCGGGGATGGTGCGCACGGACCCTCTTTCCGTTCGATGCAGGACGGGCACGTCGCGTAGCCTACCGGTCGTCCTCAGCAGCGCCGTCCGCGTCGGACGCGGCGGGTCCGGCCTCGGCTGCGGCGACCTTGCGGGCCTGCGCTGCCGCCTGTCGCGCGACCTTGCGGAGCTTCTTGTCGCTGGCCGACCGCTCGCCGACGGCGCCGGGCGTCCAGGCCTCGACGTCCTCGTCGGAGAACTCCGCCTTGCCTGCGCGACGCTTCAGGTTCGGCAGCACGACACCGTCGGCCAGCCGGCGTGCCGTGACGAGGAACCCGGTGTGCCCGACCATGCGGTGGTCCGGGCGGACGGCGAGGCCCTCGACGTGCCAGGTGCGGACGAGGGTCTCGCTGGACTGCGGGTCCGTGAAGCGCCCGGTGTCGCGGAGCGCCTCGGCCGTGCGGGACAGCTGCGTGACGGTCGCGACGTAGCAGACGATGAGACCACCGGGGACGAGGGCGTCCGCTGCGGCGTCGACGCACTCCCACGGCGCGAGCATGTCGAGGACGACCCGGTCGACGCTCTGCGGTTCGGCGGCGCCGGGCAGCTCGTCGACGAGGTCACCCACGGTGACCGACCAGTTGTCCGGGACGGCGCCGAGGAAGGTGCCGACGTTGCCCCGGGCGATCGCGGCGAACTCCTCGCGGCGCTCGAACGACTGCAGCTGCCCGGTCGGTCCGATCGCCCGCAGGAGGAACAGCGAGAGCGCGCCGGAACCGACACCGGCCTCGACCACGCGGGCGCCCGGGAAGACGTCGGCGAAGGCCACGATCTGGGCGGCGTCCTTCGGGTACACGATGGCGGCACCGCGCGGCATCGACATCACGTAGTCGTTGAGGAGCGGACGCAGCGCGAGGTACTCGTCACCGGTGCTCGCCCGGATCACCGACCCGTCCGGCTGCCCGATGACGTCGTCGTGCCGCAGGACGCCGCGGTGCGTGTGGTACTCCCCCGCGACCTCGAGCGACAGGGTCGTCAGCTTGCCCTTCGGACCGGTCAGCTGCACGCGGTCACCGGCGCGGAAGGGTCCGCGCGGCGGGGTGTGCGGTGCGCCGCCCGCGGTGTGCGGCAGCGACTCGGTGGGGTTCGGGAGCGCGTCGGTCATCGTGCGACCTCCTGGGTGCGGGCGGCGAGGGCCGGGCCGGTCAGCTCGACGAGCCGGTCGACGTCGACGTCCGCGAGGGTGGTGAGGTGGACGTCGCCGCCCGTGATGTCCGACAGCGGGACGATGTGCTCGACGGCCACCGTGACCGCGCCGGAGGCCACGGCCGAGGCCACGCCGGTCGCCGAGTCCTCGATCGCGACGCACGCGGTCGGGTCGACGCCGAGCTGTGCGGCGGCGGACAGGTAGGCGTCGGGGAAGGGCTTCGGCCGCTCGACGTCGTCACCCGCGACGACGACCCGGAAGCCGCGGGCACCGAGGGCATCGGCGGCGACGAGCGCCATCTTCCGACGGGACATCGTGACGAGGGCGGTCGGGATGCCGCGGTCGTGCAGGCCCTCGATGAGCTCGCGGGCACCGGGACGCCACGGCAGTTCACCGTCGCGCAGGCGCACCATCACGTACTCGGTCATCCACTGGATGATCTCCTCGACCTCCATGTCGACGCCCTTGTCGCGGAGGATCTCCCCCGAGCGCTCGAGGCCGCTGCCCACCAGGGCGAGACCGTCCTCGTGGGTCCAGACGACGCCGTAGCGGTCGGTGAGTTCGACCTGGGACTGCTGCCAGATCGGCTCGGTGTCGATGATCGTGCCGTCCATGTCCCACAGCACGGCTGCGGGCGGGACGAGGGCGGAGGGTTGCGCGGTCACGGGCGACGAGTCTACCGGGGCGGTCCGCCCGCGTTCCGCTCACCGCGGACGCGTGGACGCACTCCGGTCGAGCGGCCCTATCCTTGTTGCTGCGAATGTCCGGTCGCGCGCGACCTGCGAGCCGCCCGCGCCCCGCTCCACCACCAGGAGGTCCCGTCCGTGCCACAGCACTCCCCCTTCAGCGACGGTCGACTGCTCGTCGTCGCCTTCGAGGGCTGGAACGACGCCGGAGAAGCGGCGAGCGGTCTCGCCAGGCGCATCGTCGAGTCGCTCGAGCTCGACGAGCTGCGCGAACTCGACGGTGAGCGGTACGTCGACTACCAGTTCAACCGCCCGAACGTCGGCACGGACGAGAACGGTGGCCGGGGCATCCAGTGGCCGCGGATCGTCCTGCACGGTCCCGGTGCCGAAGGCCGACCCGTGATCGGTGCCACCGGCTCCCCGTCCGAACGCGACGTCTACGTGCTCGTCGGCCCGGAGCCCTCGCGGACCTGGCGCGGCTTCTGCGCCGAGATCATCGACCTCGCGGACGTCTACTCGATCGACGCCGTCGTCTTCGTCGGCGCGATGCTCGCCGACGTCCCGCACACCCGACCCATCTCGGTGTTCGTGTCGAGCGAGAACGCGGGCGTGCGTGCCGCGTTCGACGTCGACCGCTCCTCGTACGAGGGCCCGACCGGGATCCTCGGGGTGCTCGCCGACGCGATGGACAGCGCCGGCCTCACCACACTGTCACTCTGGGCCTCGGTGCCGCACTACGTGCACAACTCGCCGTCCCCCAAGGCGACGCTCTCGCTGCTCGACAAGATCGAGGAGCTCACCGACGTCACGGTCCCGCGGGGATCGCTGCTCGACGACGCCACCGAGTGGGAGGAGGGCATCGACGCCCTCGCCGCCGACGACGAGGACATGGCGTCCTACATCGGCCAGCTCGAGCAGGCGCGGGACACGGTCGACTCCCCCGAGGCATCGGGCGACGCCATCGCGCAGGAGTTCGAGCAGTACCTCCGCCGCCGCGAGCGCAAGGACGGCAAGGACGGCGGGACCGCCGGGGGCGAGGGGTTCCGCCCGCCGCCACCGTCGCAGTAGACGCGACCACACGGACGGACGGGAGGCGCGGTGCCAGTTGGCACCGCGCCTCCCGTCCGTTCGTCACCCCGCTGGCGCGGTGCGCACGCGAGGTCGCAGGAACCGCCGTCGGCGCGTCCGGCGCGCGGCAGTCCGTGCGACCTCGGCGACACGCGCGCGGCGCGTCGTGCGACCGCGTGACCGGGACTGGAAGCGTCAGCCGAGGCGGATGCCGAGTAAGGCGTCGACCAGGTCCACGAGGTCCGGCGTGACCGCCGTCCCGCCCGCGATCGCCGTGTCGACCGCAGCGACCGCACCCGGCGTGTCGAGGTCGTCCGCGACGCGAGCGCGGACCCGGGCGATGACCTCGGCCGCGTCGTCGGCGTGTCCGGCGTCGCTCCCGGAGGCCCAGGCGTCCCACGTGGCCAGGCGTGTGGTGGCGCTGGTGAGCTCGGTGTCGAACCACTCCCAGTCGTCGGAGTACTTGTGCGACAGCAGCGCGAGGCGGATCGCACGCGGGTCGGCGCCGTCGTCGAGCAGCCCACGGACCGTGACGAGGTTGCCGAGCGACTTCGAGATCTTCTCGCCCTGGTAGGCGATCATCCCGGTGTGCACGAACGCCTGCGCGAGCGGCTGGTGCGCGAGCGCTGCGGCGTGCCCGGCGCTCATCTCGTGGTGCGGGAAGACGAGGTCGCTGCCGCCGCCCTGGACGCTGATCGGCAGGCCGAGGCGGTCGCCGGCGATGACGCTGCACTCGATGTGCCACCCGGGGCGCCCGGGGCCGACGGCGGAGTCCCAGCTCGGCTCGCCCGCTCGTGCGGCGCGCCAGAGCAGCGGGTCGAGCGGGTCGCGCTTGCCCGCACGGTCGGGGTCGCCGCCGCGCTCGGCCGACAGCGCGAGCATGGTCTCGCGGTCGAGGCCGCTCTCGTCCCCGAGCGACCAGGCCTCGGTCGGGCGGTTCACGTCGAAGTAGAGGTCGTCGCCGGCGGACTCCGGCGTCGGCACGGCGTAGGCGTAGCCGGTCTCCTGCAGGAACGCCACGGCCTCGGCGATGCGTTCGACCTCGTCCGTCACCGCGACGAAGTCGTCCGGCGGCAGGACCCGCAACGCCTCCATGTCGCGCCGGAACAGGTCGATCTGCGAGGCCGCGAGCTCGCGCCAGTCGACGCCGTCCCGCGCTGCCCGTTCGAGGAGCGGGTCGTCGACGTCCGTGGTGTTCTGCGCGTACTCGACCTCGAACCCGGCGTCCCGCCAGACACGACCGAGCGTGTCGAACGAGAGGTAGGTCGCGGCGTGGCCGAGGTGGGTGGCGTCGTACGGGGTGATGCCGCACACGTAGAGCGCCGCACGTTCCTCGCCACCGGTCGGGTCGACGGGCTTGCCGGTCGCCGTGTCGTGCACGACCGGGCGGGGCGCGGTGCCCGGGACATCGGGGACGGACGGGACCTGCCAGGCCCTCACGGCTGGATCACTCCGAGCGACAACAACACGATGAGAACGATACCGAGTGCGATGCGGTAGACGACGAACGGCATGAAGCTGCGCTTGCTGATGTAGTTCATGAACGCCGCGATCACGACGAAGCCGACGACGAAGGCGACCACCGTGGCGATGAGCGTGTCGACCACGCCGAACGGTGCGCCGGTGTCACCGAGGCTCGTGGCGGCCTCGTACAGGCCGGAGAGGAACACGGCGGGCACGGCGAGCAGGAACGCGAACCGAGCGGCCGCCGGGCGGGTGTAGCCGAGCGCGAGCCCCATCGACACCGTCGCGCCGGAACGCGAGACGCCGGGCACGAGGGCGAGCATCTGGGCCAGGCCGATCAGGATCCCGCCGCCGAACGTCATGTGCTCGATGCGCCGGACCTTCTTGCCGACGACGTCGAGCACGCCGAGCACGATGCCGAACACGATGAGGACGATCGCGACGATCCACAGCGACCGGAACGTCGTCTCGATCGAGTCCTTGAGCAGCAGGCCGGCGATGCCGATCGGGATGGTGCCGAGGATCACGAGCCACCCGAGTCGGGCGTCCGGGTCGTTGCGGGGCACGGTCTTCCCGGACAGCGACCGGAACCACCGACCGACGATCCGGGTGATGTCGCGCCAGAAGTAGATCAGCACGGCGGTCTCGGTGCCGAGCTGCGTCACCGCGGTGAACGCCGCGCCCGGGTCCTGCGCGTCCGGCAGGAACAGCCCGACGATGCGGAGGTGGGCGCTGGACGACACCGGGAGGAACTCGGTGAGCCCCTGGACGAAGCCGAGGAAGATCGCCTCGAGGATGTGCACGGCTCGGGCCTTTCGGGGAGAGTCGGTTCAGGACACCGCCGGACCGGCGACCGTGCACGATATCAGTACGTGGCGAGGAGGTCTCCGAGGACCCGCCGCCCGAAGGCCAGCGAGTCGAGCGGCACGCGTTCGTCCACGCCGTGGAACATCGCCGGGAAGTCCACGCCCGCCGGCAGCTGCAGCGGCACGAACCCGTAGCCCGCGATCCCCAGCGTCGACAGGGCCTTGTTGTCCGTCCCGCCCGAGAGCAGGTACGGCAGCACCGGAGCACCCGGGTCGTGCCGGCCGAGGACGTCGCGCACGGCGTCGACCAGGGGGCCGCCGAAGTCCTGCTCGAGCCCGATGTCGCGGAAGGACATCACGACCTCGACGTCGTCGCCCGCGAGCTCCCGGACACGCTCCAGCACCGTCTCCTCGTCGCCGGGGAGGCACCGGATGTCCACCAGTGCCTCGGCGTGGTCGGGGATGACGTTGTGCTTGTACCCGGCGGTGAGCACCGTCGGGTTCGTCGTCGTGTGCAGGGCCGCGTGGATGAACCGCGACGCCGACCCCGTGGCCAGCGCCACCTCGTCCGGGCCGGTCACCGTCGGGTCCACCCCGAGGAACCGTGCGACCTCGGCCACCATCGCGTCGGTCGTCGCCGACAGCCGCACCGGCCACTCCTCGCTGCCGATCCGGGCCACCGCCGCCGCGAGCTTCGTCACCGCGTTGTCGTGGATGACGTGCGACCCGTGCGCCGCGGTGCCCGTCGCGACGAGCTTGATCCACATCAGCGCCTTCTCGCCCGTCTGCAGCAGGTACGCACGACGGTCACCGAGGGTGATCGAGTAGCCGCCGACCTCGCTGATCGCCGCACTCGCCCCCTGGAAGACCTCGGGGTGGTTCTCGACGACGTGGTGCGAGCCGAGCACTCCCCCGGCCTCCTCGTCGGCGAAGTACGCGATCACGAGGTCGCGCTCCGGCGCTCCCTGCTGCTCGATGACGTCCGACAGTGACGTGAGCATCATCGCGTCCATGTTCTTCATGTCGACCGCGCCGCGACCCCAGAGCATGCCGTCCCGGACCTCGCCGCCGAACGGGTCGACCGACCAGTTCGCCGGGTCCGCCGGCACCACGTCGAGGTGACCGTGCACGACCAGGGCGGACTTGTCGCGGTTGCGTCCGGGCACCCGCGCCACGACGCTCACCCGATCGGGTTCGGACTCGAACAGCTGCGGCTCGAGCCCGAGCGCACGGAGCTTCGCCTCGACGTAGTGCGCCGCCTCGGTCTCGCCGCGGGACTTCCCCTCGCCCCAGTTCGTCGTGTCGATGCGGATGAGGTCACGGGCGATCGCCGCGGTGGCCTCGAGGTCGGTCAGCGTGGCCTCCGAGTTCGTCATGGCCCAACGCTACCGGTCAGCGCCGACGGCCCCGGCGTCGGACGTCACAGCAGGACGCGCCCGGGATGCGCCGCCGTGTTCATCGGGCGTTCAGACCCGTGCTAGTGTCTTCTCTCGGCAGGAACGCCGGGGAAACAGCCCGGAACGACGGCCGACAACTGAAGAAACACCTGTCCGGGTGGCGGAAATGGTAGACGCGCTAGCTTGAGGTGCTAGTGCCCGTATTAGGGCGTGGGGGTTCAAGTCCCCCCTCGGACACAGGAAATGGGATGCCCCCTGGCCTTTCGGCCCGGGGGCATTTCCTGTTGTGTCTTCCCGGCGAGTGCCGCCGTCGCTTCGCTCGGGGCGTCACCGCCTCGACCGCGCCAGTTCGCTGCGCTCACGGCGGGGTGCGGGGTGCGTCCGGCAGGTGGGGCGCCAGTTCGCTGCGCTCACGGCGCGGGCGGGGTGCGGGGTGCGGGGTGCGGGGTGCGTCCGGCAGGTAGGTGCCGGTTCGCGGCGGCGCGTGACGAAACGGGGCGGGCGGACTCTCACCTTCGGCACCGCAACCCGATGACCCGAGTCGACGGCCACGTCCCCGCTCGGTGCCGCGGGCCTGGCTGCCGCAGGAACCCGAGAGCCGAATGCACCACCACCCTGTCCGATCCCGCGACCGACGCGGATCCGTCCTCCTCGCGGCCGGGATCGCCGCCGTGGCCGCCATCGCCGCCGGCATCAGCGCTGCGGTCCCCGCGTCCGCCGCCGCCGAGTACACCACGAACGCGACGATCGACGGTCTCCGCTTCACGTCCCAGACCGTCACGTCCGGCAGCGCCGCCGAACTCTCCGGCACGTGGTCCCTGCCGGACTCCCCCACCACCCCGGCCGGCTTCGTGGTGGACCTGCCGCCCGAGCTCCAGGGCCGCTCCGACGGGTTCCCCCTGCTCGCACCGGACGGCTCCGCGATGGGACGGTGCACCGTGTCCTCGACCCAGCTCGACTGCGCCGTCGACAGCGCCTACGTCGCCGCCCACCCGAACGACCTGCACGGATCGTTCTCGTTCTGGGTCACCGTCGAGACCACCACCGAGTCCGCCACCCCGACGACCTACCAGGTCGGTGGGACCGCCGTGACGACCACGGTCGAACCCGCACAGCCCGGCACCGGACCCGGGACGTGCACCGTCGACTGCACCTTCACCGGCCGGACGAGCGGCAAGTGGGGCAGCTACGACGCCGCCGCGGGTGTGGTCGAGTGGACAGTGGCGATCGGCTCCGGCGCCGACGGCATGCGGGACGGCCAGCGCATCACGGTCACCGACACCCCCGGTCCCGACCAGGAGCTCCTCACCAGCTTCCGCGGGTACCCCTTCGCCACGCTCTGGCAGACGAACCGGACGACCACCTGGGACGACGGGCGAGAGGGGCTCACCGGATGGGCGCCGGCGTCTCGAGAGGACTACGCCAGCACGGCCGGGAGCGTCACGTTCACCGCGCGCCAGGGGTACTTCTACGACGTCCACTTCGCCACCCGGGTCACCGACGGCGGCTTGGCGGGCACCTACACGAACACCGCCACGATCAGCATCGACGGCGACGACGACTCCTCGGTCAGCGGCACGGTCGTGCACCAGGGTGGCGGTGCCTCGGGGGCCGGGACGGCACCGACGAGCACGCCGACCCCGACGCCGACGGCTCCGGCGACGGTCGAGCCCACCCCGACGCCGACCCCGACCGCTCCGGCGGCGGTCGCGCCGACCCCGACCGCCGAGCCGACCGTCCGGCCGACCGCGACGCCGGGTGCGTCGACCGCAGACGAGGAGACCGAGTCGCCGGTGCCCACGGCGATCGGCGCGGCGGTCGACACCGGAGGGACGACGTCCGACAGCACGGCCCCCTGGTGGTCCGTCGCGCTCCTCGGCAGCGGCGGCATGACCCTGTTGCTCGTCCTCGGCGTGTTGGCCGCCCGTACGCGCGCACGAACGCGACCGTGACCCGTCGCCGCGGCACCCCTGCCGCGGCCCCGCCCGCACCCCACGACGACCCAGCGTCGGGCGGAGTCCAGCCGGGTCCGTCGCCCGAACGACGACCCGGCGCGCGGGCCGGTGGGCAGCACCCGAAGCGCCCACCGGTCCGCACATCCAGCGCGCGACCTGCCCCGACCACGACCGACCCATCGAGGAGACACCGTGCACGTCCGATCCGGTCGACGACCGTCCTCACTCCCGCTCGTCCTCGCCGCCGTGAGCGCGGTCACGATGCTCGGCCTCGGGGTCGGCGGGGTGGTCACCGCGACGAACTCGACGGCACCCGGCACCGCGCGCGACATGCACGGCGACCCCGTCCGGCTCGAGGCACCCGTCGCGAGCGCTCCCGGAGCCCGAGCGACGTCCAGCGGGTCCGGACGCCTCAGCGTCCCGTCCGTGCACCTCGACGTCCCGCTCGGTGCACTCGACGCCGTGCGCGGCAGGATCACGCCGCCGGGGTTCCGGTCGGCGTACCTGGTCCGCGACGTCGGGGTCACCCCCGAGCACGCCGCCTCGGGCACCGTGGTCGTGGTGATGCACTCCCTGCGGGGCGGCGGCATCGCCCCGGGGAACTTCCTGACGGACGTCGATCGGGGTCGGAGTCGGGTCGCGAACGGCGCCGCGGTGACGGTCGCAGGCGTGGCGTACACGGTGACCGGCTCGACCCTGGTGGACAAGGACCGCATCGCCGACGACGCCGACGTGTGGGGCGACGTCCCCGACCGGCTGCTCCTCATCACCTGCCTCGAACACCCGGACGGCTCACCGTCGACGCAGAACCTCGTGATCACCGCCACACGGGCGTGACACCGTCCTCACGGGTCGGATGCACCGAGGTCGCGTGATGAAACGTCCGACCCGGACTCCTCGCATCCGAGAGCGGTGTGTTCAGATGGACTGCACCGCCCAGCCGGTGAACCCAGGACGAGGAGACGAACGACGTGCGCGGTGCCCCTGAGCCAGGCAGTGACGCTGCACTGATCCGGTCGACGCGTGACGGCGACCGGTCGGCGGTGGCAGCGCTGTGGAGCCGGCACCACCGCGCCGCCGTCCGGCACGCGATCGGACTCGTGGGCTCCTCGGACGCCGAGGACGTCGCCTCCGAGGCCTTCACGAACGTCATCGGTGCGATCGAACGCGGGGCCGGTCCCGACGAACTCTTCCGCCCGTACCTGTACACGGTCATCCGCAACGTCGCCAACACCGAGTTCCGCCGACGCGCCCGCCACACGGACGCCGACGTCGACTTCGACGCCTTCGAGGACTCCGGCGCCGACGCGGCGACGGAGATGGCCCGCGCCGCCGACCGCACGGCCCTGGGGCGAGCGTTCAGCACCCTGCCCGAACGGTGGCAGAGCGTGCTCTGGTACACCGAGGTCGAGGGACTGCGACCTCGACACGTCGCCCCGTTGGTCGACCTCCAGCCCGGCGCCGTCTCGTCCCTGGCGTTCCGAGCACGGCGGGCGCTCCGCGCGGCCTGGGTCCAGGAACACCTCGCGACGGACGGCCTGCCCGACGAGTGCCGTCGGCGACTGGCCGCGTTCGGCGCCTACGAGGCGGGCACGCTCACCGCGCGCGACCGTCGTCAGCTCGAGGCGCACATCCGCGACTGCGTGCACTGCCCGCCGGTGCTCGAGGACACGCGCCGACTCGCCGGACGGATCGCGGCGGCACTCCTCCCGCCGGTGGTCGGTCTGGGCATCGGTCACGCGGTGCTGCATGCAGACGCCCCCGCCGCGGCGGCCGTGTCCCCCGCTCGCTCGGCCCCGGCGACGGGTGCTGCTCGCCGAGCGCCCCTGCCGGTCACCGGGGTGGTCGGCGTGGTCGCAGCGCTCGTCGTCGTCACGACCGTCGTCGCGGTCGCCGGGACGTGGTCGGACGGCCACCCGACCGGCACGTCCACCGCCGGCGCTCGCGCACCAGGTCCCGCGGGCGTCCCGGCGCCGTCAGGTGAGCACCCCGCACCGGCCGACCGCACCGCCCCGGCCCACGTCGCCGAACCGAGTCCCGTGCCGTCGCCCGGTCCCGACGACTCCGGCGCACCGACGACGGTCCCGACCGCTCCGACCCCCGTCGTCGACACGGTCCTCGGGGACTCCTCCGCCGGGGCGTCCTCGACGCCCGGGCTCCGCACCGACGAACCGAGCGCGAACCCCACGTCATCGGGAACCGGCGGATCCTCGACCACCGGCGGCGTCGACCCGCAGCTGCCGCGCTCCGCTCCCCCGGTCCCGGCCGAGGACACGATGCTCGTCGCCAGCCGGACCGTCGAGCTCACCGGGGAGGGGACGCCCGGCAGCCGCGTGGAGGTCCGCTCCGGCACCCTGACCGCCGCGACCACCGCCGGGTCCGACGGCACGTGGAGGACCACGCTGCGGTTCTCCGGGGACGGGGTCGAACGGGTCGGCATCACCGCGACGACGCCGGACCACGCCACCTCGGTCCCCGTGGTCGTCACGGTCACCGTGGACACCACGGCTCCGGCGGCGCCGACGATCGCGACGACCTGGACGCCTACCGACACCACCCCGCCGGTGTTCTCCGGCACCGCCGAGGCCGGCAGCACGGTCGACGTCACCGTCGTCCGCGGCACCAGCGGCACGAGCGGCACGGGCGGCACGAGCAGCACGGCCACCGCGTCGACCACCACCGGTGCCGACGGTCACTGGCGCGTCGCGGTGGACGGCCTCACCCCGACCGCCACCGGGATCCGCGCCACCGCACGGGACGCCGCCGGGAACACCTCCGCGGCGACGAGCAGCGCCCCCTTCGCGTTCGTCCCGACCATCACCGACCCCGCCGACGGGAGCACCGCGACGAGCGGCCCGCTGCCGGTCACGATCACCGGCTGGGCGGACACCGACGTCGAGGTCGCCGTCGACGGCGCGCTCGTCGGCACGGTGTCGACCGGAGCCGAGGGCCGGTTCAGCGGGCACATCCGGCGCGGGGACGCCGGGCTGGCGCCGGGTCGGCACACCATCACGGTGCGCTACCGCGACGATGCGGGCACGTCCACCGAGTCCGCCACGGTGACGATCACCGTGGCGGACTGAGCCGCTCCCGCAACCAGCGCTGGGCACCCGCCGCGTCCTCGAAGCGCCCCTCGTCCTGCGCCTCGGCCGCGGCGTCCAGGACCTCCCGGAACCACGGCCCCGGCGCGAGCCCCGCCGCGACGAGGTCCCGCCCGGTCACGAGGCGCACCCGGGGTCCCGCGGCCTCGTCGGCACGCATGACCGCGAGCCATGCCCATGCCGGTGACGGCCCCGACGCCGAGCCGCGCCCCTGCGAGTCCGCCTCGCACACCCGGGCCCAGCACTCGGCGGTCGCCATCGACCCGCCCAGGCGACGGAGCAGTCGGCGCGCTGCCGGCACCGACGGCGCCGCACCGTCGGTCGAGTGCACCACCATGTGCTCACGCACGATCGTGGCGATGCGCTCGGTGAGGGTGCGCGGCGCACCGATCCGACGCAGCAGGTCCCGCGCCGCCCGCGCGCCCGAGACCTCGTGCCCGAGGCTGCGGACCCGGACCGTGCCGTCGTCGTCCCGCTCCCGCTGCGTCCCGTCGCCCGCCTTGCCGAGGTCGTGCAGGAGCGCGCCGAGCACCACGACGGTGCGGTCCTCACCGGTGACGCCGTCGGCCGTGCAGGCAGCGGCAGCAGCGTCCGCCGCGAGCCCCAGGTGCACGTGCACGGGCCCCTCGGGGTGCCACCGCGGGTCCTGTGGCACGTCGCGCACCGCGGCGAGCTCCGGGAGGTGCCCCTCCCACCCGGTGTCGTGCAGCACCTGGAGCGCCCGCGACTGGTGGTCGCCCCGCGCCGCCTTCCGGATCTCCGGCCAGACCCGCTCCGCGGCCACGGACGGGAACGCGTCCACCAGCGACCGGGCGACGTCCACCGTCGACGGGTCGAGCACGAGGTCGAAGCGCGCCACCAGCTGCACGGCGCGCAGCACCCGCAGCGGATCGTCCCCGAACCGGTCCGAGGTGTGTCGGAGCACACCCCGGGCAGCGTCGTCGATCCCACCGACCGCGTCGACGTACTCGTTCGTCGCCGGGTCCCACGCGACCGCGTTGACCGTGAAGTCGCGACGGGCGGCGGCCGCGGCGAGCCCGTCGTCGTCGGCGTTCCCCGGCACGACCGCGACGTCGACGTGCACGCCCTCGACCACGACCTTGAGGACCTCGAAGCGCGCGCCCGTGGTGACGACGACGGCTCCCGCCGCGCGCAGCGCGTCGACGACCGAGGCGGTGTCCGTGCCGTGCACCTCGATGTCGACGTCGTGGTCGTCGGCGACGGGGACCGCGCGCCCGGACGCACGGAACAGCGCGTCGCGGACCACGCCGCCGACGAGGAACGGTCGGCCGACACCGGCGAGCACGTCCAGGACCACGGCGACGCTGCTGCCCACGCCCAGCGCTCGGGCGGGGTCGTCCGGTCCGGGGCAGCGGTGCACCCCGGTGGGGCGGCGAACGGCTCGGCAGCGGGGGCAGGAGATGGTGGTGGTCACGTGCGGTGTCTTCCAGGACCTCCGTGCGGCGGCACCGAGGGAGTCAGTCTGCCGCACCACGCGTGTCGGCGCGACCGGACGACGGACGGGAGGCGCGGTGCCAGCCGGCACCGCGCCTCCCGTCCGTCAGGAACGCGCGTCTAGGACTTCGACGCCTCGACGAAGGTGCGGCGCGGGTCGGTCTCCTTGATGAGGGACGTCGCGTCGCGACCCGACACGGCCCCGGTGACCCACCCGATCACGATGCGCACCTTGCGGTTCAGCGTCGGCATCGCGTACACGTGGTAGGCGCGGTGCGCGAGCCACGCGAGGAGGTTCGTCATCTTGATGCCCTTGATGTTCGCCGCACCCTTCGCGACACCGTACGACGCGACGGTGCCGATGGACGGGTGGCGGTACTCCTCGAGCGGCTTGCCCGTGATCGTCGCGACCACGTTGTCCGCGGCCACGACGGCCTGGCGGACGGCGTTCTGCGCGTTCGGCGGGTAGTACGCCGGCTGCTTCTCGGCCGTCAGGTCGGGCACCTGCGCGACGTCGCCGAGGCCCCAGACGCCGGGGACGACCTCGTGGGTGTCCTCGCTCTCGACCTGCAGCTTTGCGTTCGCGGCGAGGTGACCCTTCGGGCCGCGCGGCAGGTCGGACGCGTCGAGGAGCGGGTTCGGCTTCACGCCGGCCGTCCAGACGAGGAGGCCGGTGGCGAACTCGTCGCCGTCGGAGAGCTTCACGACGCCGCCCTCGCAGCTCGGCATGGTCGTCTTCAGGCGGACGTCGATGCCGCGGGCACGCAGCGACTCGAGGGTCCACTTGGACAGCTCCGGACCGACCTCGGGCGCGACGCGGTCGAGCGCGTCGATGAGGACCCAGCGGGGGTGCTCGCCGGCGAGCGACGGGTAGGTCTTGATGGCGGCCTGCGAGACGTCGAACAGTTCGCCGATCGCCTCGACGCCGGTGTACCCGCCGCCGACGAAGATGCTCGTGAGCAGCTTGCGGCGCTCGTCCTCGTCGCGGGTGGCAGCGGCCTTGGCGATGTTGTCGAGGAGCTTCGCGCGGACGTAGGCGGCCTCTTCGACGCTCTTGAAGCCGACGCCGTACTCCTCGAGCCCGGGCGTCGGGAACGTGCGCGTGACGGAGCCGAGCGCGACGACGAGCTGGTCGTAACCGAGCGTGCGGTCGTCGCCGCCGGCCGTGGCGATCGAGACGGTCTTGTCGGCCGAGGAGATCCCGGTGACCTTGCCCTGGATGACCCGGGTCTTGCGGAGCGCACGGCGCAGCTCGAAGGTCACGTCCTTCGGGGCGATGTGGCCACCGGCGACCTCGGGCAGGAACGGCAGGTACGTGTAGTACGTGTTCTGGTCCACCAGCGTGATGCGCATCGGCACGGTCGCTGCGTGCTTCTGGAGCTGCTTGACGGTGGTGTAGCCAGCGGAGCCGCCGCCGAGGACGAGGACGTGAGGGATGGAGTCTGCCATTCCCCCGGTCTACCCGACTTCGGCTTGCGATGTCATGAGGTCCGCGGCCTGTCGCGGAGCCGCCACCACGCGGTCTCGGCGAGTTCGACGCCCGTGTACACCCCGTGGGGCGTCCGGCGGGACTCGGTGAGCGAGAACCGACGGAGCCGGTAGCCCCCGCCGAAGCGGTCGATGATCGCCTCGGGCGAGGACTCCGCGTCGCGCTTGACGTACCAGGTGCGGTCGTCGACGGCCTCGATCACGCGGTGCTCACCGGCGGCCGCCGATGCGGGAGCGCAGCACGTCGATGCGCTTCTGGATCTGCTCGATGCTCGCCTGCGCCACGGCCGGGCCACCGCTGATGCGGCGGAGTTCGGCGTGGATGGCCCCGTGCGGTTCGTTCGCGTGTCGGGACCAGATCGAGACGAGCCGGTGCAGCTCGGACCGCTGCTCCTTGATCGTCTGGTACATCGGGCGGTCCTCGGGTGCGGGGGCGGCTGCCTTGGGCATGCCGTCCTTCGGGGTACGGCCCTTCGCTCGCTTCGCCTGCGTCGCCTGGCGTGCTCGGAGCAGGTCGCGCACCTGGTCGGGTTCGAGCAGCCCCGGGATACCGATGAAGTCGAGTTCCTCGAGCGAGCCCACCTCGCCGCCGCTGCCGAACTCGCCGCCGTCGTAGAGGACACGGTCGAACGACGCCTGCGAGTCGAGCGCCTCGAACGGCTGGACCTCGAGCAGGCTCTCCGACGCGCGGTCCTCCTTGTTGGCCTCGGCGACCATCGCGTCCTCGGGGTTGTACATCCCGTCGTCGGCGTCCTTCGGGCGGTCGAGGGCGTGGTCGCGCTCGAGCTCGAGGGAGGCCGCCAGCGCCATCAGCCCGGGCACGCTCGGCAGGAACACGCTCGCCGTCTCACCGCGCCGTCGGGCCCGGACGAAGCGGCCGATGACCTGGGCGAAGAAGAGCGGGGTGCTCGCGCTCGTGGCGTACACGCCGACGCACAGCCGCGGCACGTCCACGCCCTCGGACACCATGCGGACGGCGACCATCCAGCGGGAGGTGTCCTCGGCGAAGGCGCTGATCCGGCTGGACCCCGCTGCTTCGTCGGAGAGGACGACCGTCGGCCGCTCCCCCGTGATCTGCTGCAGGATGCGGGCGTACGCGCGGGCCGTGGTGGTGTCCGTGGCGATGACGAGGCCGCCGGCGTCGGGCACACCACGGCGGACCTCGGTCAGGC
This sequence comes from Curtobacterium sp. Curtsp22, assembly GCF_059492135.1. Taxonomy (NCBI): domain Bacteria; kingdom Bacillati; phylum Actinomycetota; class Actinomycetes; order Micrococcales; family Microbacteriaceae; genus Curtobacterium; species Curtobacterium sp. Curtsp22. Next base: position 638,794 of record NZ_CP168519.1, read on the forward strand.
GCTTGTCGGCGGCGGAGAGGACGGCCGGCATCCACTCGCCCTCGGGTGAGAGCGCCGTGCGCCAGGCCTGGGCGGTGATGTCCTTCGTGACCTGCTCGCCGAGCGACGCCGACATCTCGTCGCCCATGCGGGTCTTCCAGCGCATCTGCCCGGCGTACGCCATGAAGAGCACCGGGCGGACGACGCCGTCCTTGAGGGCACGCCCGTAGCCGTAGTTGTAGTCGGAGATCGAGGTGCGGATGCCCTGCTCGTCGGGGGCGTACTGCACGAACGGGATCGGCGCGGTGTCCGAGCGGAACGGCGTGCCGGAGAGGGACAGGCGACGGGTGGCCTTCGAGAACGCCTCTCTGATGCCGTCGCCCCAGGTCAGGGCGTCGCCGCCGTGGTGGACCTCGTCGAGGATCACGAGCGTCTTGCCGCCGGCGGTGATCTTCTGGTGGACCTCGGGGTTCATGCCGACCTGGGCGTACGTGATCGCCACGCCCTGGTAGTGCCGGCCGAACATGCCGTCGCCGTTCTTGAACATCGGGTCGATCCGGATGCCGACGCGGTCCGCCGAGTCCGCCCACTGCCGCTTGAGGTGCTCCGTCGGGGCCACGACGACGATGCGGTCGACGGTGCCGCGGGCGAGGAGCTCGGTGGCGAGCCGGAGCGCGAACGTGGTCTTGCCGGCGCCGGGCGTCGCGGCCGTGAGGAAGTCCCGCGGCTCGGTCTCGAAGTACTTGGTGAGCGCTTCGACCTGCCAGGCACGGAGCTTCGACGCGGTGCCCCACGCGGCGCGGTCCGGGAAGGCCGGCGACAGGTTCTGCACAGCCGAGTTGCCCGCCGCCTCGGCAGCGGCGACGGCCTCGTCGTGGGCGACGACCGCGTGCTCAGGCGCTGCGGTGCCGTCGTCCCACAGGGCCGCGGGCTGGTCCCCCGCCCCTGGCTGATCGGTGTACTCGGCTGCGCTCACTGCACGAGATTCTACCGTCACCCTTCGTCCTGCCGAGCGTGCGGGACGTGCCCCTCGGGCGTGCCGCGCACCAGGGATGCCGGTCGGAGCACGCCCGCGCCGAAGCGCGCGGCGACCGCGTCGATCGTCGTCTCGGTCTCGCGCCACGGCGCGTCGTCGTCCCAGAGCGCGTTGCTCGCCGCCGCCGGCACGAGGTTCTCGCCACGGACCCCGATGAGCCGGATCCGGTTGCCCGGCCGGTGCAGCACGTCGTACAGCTCGACGGCTTCGCGGTGCAGACGCTTGGCGACGTCGGTCGGCTCCGCGAGGGTGCGGGACCGGGTCAGCGTGGTGAAGTCGGTGTAGCGGACCTTGAGCGCCACCGTCCGCGCCTGGACGTCGGCCCGTCGGAGTCGCACGGCCACCTTGTCGGCGAGGCGCAGGAGTTCACGGGCGACGTCGTCGCGCTCGGTGAGGTCGTGGCCGAAGGTGACCTCGTGCCCGATCGACTTCTCGCCGACGCCGCTCTCGACCACACGCGGATCGCGGCCCCACGCGAGGTCGTGCAGGCGCTGACCGCCGGCCGGACCGAGCGCGGAGACGAGCGAGCCCAGTGGCGTCGTCGCGAGGTCCCCCACGGTGCGGATGCCGCGTCGTTCGAGGGTCTCCTGCGTCTTGCCGCCGACCCCCCACAGCGCCGACACGGGCTGCGGGTGCAGGAACGCCACGGTGTCGGCAGCCGGCACGACGAGCAGGCCGTCCGGCTTCGACCGACTCGACGCGAGCTTCGCCACGAACTTCGTCGACGCGGCGCCGACGGAGCAGTGCAGGCCCGTCTCGGCGAACACCGCCGCGCGGATCGCCCGACCGATCTCCCACGGGGTGCCGTACAGCCGGATCGCTCCGGCGACGTCGAGGAAGGCCTCGTCGATGCCGAGCTTCTCGACGCGGGGCGTGAAGCGGTCGAAGACGGCCATCACGGCGTCGGACTTCGCGCGGTACTTCTCGAAGTGCGGCTCGACGATGATCGCCGCGGGGCACCGGCGCTTGGCGACGGCCATCGGCATCGCGGAGTTCACGCCGTACTTGCGGGCCTCGTACGTGGCGGCCGTGACGACCGAACGGTCGGAGTCGTGCCCGACGATCACCGGCAGGCCGCGGAGGTCCGGCCGGTCGAGCAGCTCCACCGAGGCGAAGAAGGCGTCCATGTCGACGTGCAGCACGCTCGCCGTCACGTCGTCGACGGGCGCGTCGGACACCAGTCGGTTGCGTCCGTCCTGCTTGCTCACACGGCGATGATGCCAGGACCCACCGACATCGCCCCGACGACCGTCGCGCGGTGGCGGTCGGCGAGCAGCGCGAGCGCCTCGTCGATCCGGCCGAGCGCGTGCGCGGCCGTCGCGATCGCCCGCTCGTCCGGCCGTCCGGAGGCGGCGGCCACCGCCTCGTCGAGCTGGTCGCCGACCCGGACCCAGACCGCCGTCGGCGTGGCGGACCGGGGCCCGGCCACGATGCCGTCGGCGAGCTGCGCGATCGAGGCGGCGAGGCGGTCGGCCGCACCGCGCAGGGCCGCTGGCGGGTCCTGCGGGGCCGAGCCGAGCCTCCCGGCCGCCTCGCGCGCGAAGGTCGCGGCCGCCTGCAGGGAGGTGCGCGTCCTGGCGTCGGCGCGCGCCGGCCCGCCGGTCGGGAAGCGGACCATCGGACGCAGGACGGCGTCCAGTTGGTAGGTGGCGGCGTCGACCGCGCGCGACCGGGCGCGCAGCTGACGGGAGGCGCGGTCCGCCTCCGTCGTGTCGGCCGCGTCCGCCTCGTCGTCGTCCTCGACCCCGACCAGCGCGAGCACGAACGCGCGGACCGCGACCAGCTGCCGCCGCACCGCGCGCCGGATGACGGCACGGGTGGCGATCGGGAAGACGACCGCGCTGACGAGCACCGCGACCGCGGCACCGAGCAGGTTCTCGGCGAGCCGCATCGGGATGAGGGAGTCCGTGAAGGTGCCGGAGAACGCGTACACCTGGCAGAGGACGACGACGAGGCAGGCGGCCCAGAGCGAGTACACGCCGCCGAAGCCGTACGTGCCGACGGCGAGCAGGACGCACACGAGCACGATCGTCACCCACGGGTGCGTCGTGCCCAGCAGGTGCACGAGGACGATCCCGACCGCTCCCCCGACGACCGTCCCGACGCCGCGGTGGAGGCCCTTCCGGATCCGCTCGTGCGTGGTGTTCGTGCCGGCGAGGACGATCATCACGCCGATGACGCCCCAGTAGAACCGGCTGCCGTCGAGCAGGAGGGCGAGCGGTTCGACGATCGCGACGGCGATGGCGGCGTGGACGGCGGTCCGGAGCGACGCGGTGAGGTGCCAGCGGCGCCACGGCCCCTCGGCGACGGCGTCCGCGACGACCGGCACGGCTCCGGCCGGGCGCCCGCCGGCGAGGATCACCGGCGTGGCGAAGGGCACGCCGGCACCGTGGCGGGGCAGCTCGTCGCGGAGTTCGCGCCACCGGAGTCCGGCGGACCGCAGGTCGGCGAACTCGGCGGCCATGCGGCGGACGATCGCGGTCGTTCGGGATCCGTCGTCGGCCGCCGAGGCCGTGATCCCGTAGCGGGCGAGGAGGGTGTGCGCTGCCTCATGGCCGTGGCTGCCGCCGTGTCGGAGGACGAGCGTGACGGCCCGGAGCGCGGCGTGCCGGACGTCCGACGGCGCGCCCTGCTCGACCAGCGCCCCGGCCGCGCGGCCGAGCTCGTCGATCGCGAAGTGCGTGTCGAACACCAGGCGGTGCAGTTCCTCGGCGGTGGTGTCGGCGTCGACCCCGCTCGCGGCGAGCATGCCGTCGACCGTCAGGGCGATCTCGTGGTACCGGTCACGAGCGCGTCCGAGCCGGCGGAGGGCACGGCGGCGGGCGCGCTGGTCGTCCGCGGCAGCGCCGACGGCTCCGGCGGCCAGGACCGCGGCGGCGGCCTCGAGCACGTCGGACCCCCGGGCGACGAACCCGCGACGGGTCCGGAGCAGCGCCCGGTGCGGGTCCGGCCGGAACAGGAGGCGGACGACGATCGTCACGGCGAGGGAGCCCGCGACGACGAGCCCGAGCGGGACGACGCTCGTCTCGGGCAGGGGCAGCAGGAGTCCGCAGAGGTACCCGGCGAACCCGACGATCGCCGCGTCCGCCGCCCAGACGCCCCACGAGGCCGCCGCGAACTGCACGAACAGCAGCACCACGATGAGGACGAGTTCGAGGAGCCGGAGCGGCTGCAGGGCGATGCTCCCGGCGAGTGCGACGACGAACGGTACGAGGACCGCCCCGGTGCGCGCGGCGGTCCGGCCCGTGCTCGGGTCGACGATGACCAGGCAGGTGATGAAGGCCGGCATCGCTCCGATCATCACGCCGAGGATCGCCGGCAGGCCGAACGCCGTCGCGATCGCGTACCCGACGGCCATGCCGGCCGGGACGGCGACGAGCGTGCGGAGGGCACCGTCGGTCTTCACGAGCCCGGGGTCGAGTGCGAGGGCACGGTCCGTCAGTCGCTGGGTGCGGGTCCGTCGCCGCGGGGCGGTCCGGCTCGTGGTCTCGGTCCTCGGCACGCTCCGGCCGCCTCCTGTTCGCTGGGGAGGCCAATGGTACCGCAAGCGAACTAGTTGGGGCGCGCGGCGGTGCTACGGTGCGAGCGGCCCCAGCACCGACGCCGCGATCGTCCGCGCCGCCGAGTCCCGCGACGACGGGTGGTACTGGCCCGCCCGGACGTCCCGGGCCAGGCGCGCGAGCTCGCCACCGGCCCGGTAGGCGCCACCGCCCACGACCCGCATCGCCTCGTCCACGACGTGCTGCGCCGCGTCGACCGCCCGGGCCTTCGCCCCGACGAGCAACGGGAACCACCGCGGCCCGAGGTCGTCGAGCTCGTCGACCGACCGGGCGAGCGAGGTCACCTGCAGCTCGATCGCGTCGACCGTCCCGCGCATGTCCGCGATCGCCCGGCGCACGTCCGGGTCCGCGGACCGCGGTGTCCCGTCGAGTGCCGTGCGCGACCGCACCGCCGACACCGCGAGTGCCACCGCACGGGCGGCGATCCCGACGTACACCGACGCCACGAGCAGCTCGAACGCCGCGAAGACGCCGAACACGAGCGGGTCCTGGTTCGGCCCGACCGGCAGGGTCCGCACGATCCGGTCCGCCGGCACGTGCACGCCGTGCAGCTTCGTCGTACGACTCTGCGTCGCCCGCATCCCGAGGGTGTCCCAGTCGTCGAGGTGCTCGACGTCGCCGTCGGACCGCAGCACGAAACCGTGCACGAGCCGCGGCTCCGGCCCGGACCCGTCCTTGCCGAACACGCTCAGCACGTCCCACGCCGGGGCCAGCGAGGTGAAGACCTTCGTCCCGGTGAAGCGGTAGCCGCCGTCGCCGTCCGGCTCCGCCGTCGTCAGCGAGTCGAAGAGGACGGCGTCGTTGCCCGGCTCGCTCACACCGAACGCGAGCAGGTGGTCGTCCGCCGCGTGGTCGGTGACTGCCTGGAGGAACGACCCACCCCGCGCAGTGACGGCGCGCGCCGCCTGCACCCAGACCTGGTGCATCCCGAGCCCCAGCGCCGTCGCCGGTGCGGCCTCCGCGAGCCGCCGCTGCACCGCGGTCGTCGCGGCGAGTCCGAGTCCGGCACCGCCGCGTTCGACGGGCACCCCGATCCGCAGGTAGCCGGCCGCCCGGAGTTCGTCGAGGTCCTCGGTGCAGAACGCGTTCGCGGCGTCGTAGCCGGGGGCGCGGGCGGCGATGCGCTCCAGCAGCTCGTCGCCCAGCACCGCCGCGGGGTTGGCCTTCGTCATGCCACGAGACTATGGTCCGAGGAGTGTCAGATCGTCATCCGTGGTCCAGGTACGTCGCGATCGGTGACTCGTTCACCGAGGGGATCGGCGACCCCGACCCCACCGTCCCCGGCGGGAACCGTGGCTGGGCGGACCGGGTGGCCGAGGTCCTGGCGAACCAGTCCGAGGACTTCGCCTACGCCAACCTGGCGATCCGCGGGCGACTCCTGCAGCAGATCATCGACGAGCAGGTCGAACCGGCACTCGCCCTCCGTCCCGACCTCGTCACGGTGTCGGCCGGTGGCAACGACATCATCCGGCCGGGCTCCGACCCCGACGAGCTCGCCGAGCGAGTGGACGCGATGGTGTCCCGGCTGCGGAGCGACGGCGCGACCGTGGTGCTCTTCACCGGTCCGGACGTCGGCATGACCCCGGTGCTCGGGATGGTCCGCGGCAAGACGGCGATCTACAACGAGAACCTGCACGCCATCGCGCTGAAGCACGGCGCCCTCGTCGCGAACATGTGGGCACTCCGGGTCCTCCGCGACCCGAGGATGTGGGCTCCGGACCGGCTGCACCACTCCCCGACGGGCCACGCGACCGTCGCCGCCGCGGTGCTGGACGCGCTCGGCGTCGAGCACGGGCTCGAACCGTTCAACCCCGAGCCGCTCGAGGCCCGTCCGTGGCGGGAGGCCCGCGCCGAGGACCTCGGCTGGGCGCGCGAGTACCTCGTGCCGTGGGTGGTCCGGCGGATCAAGCACACGTCCTCGGGCGACGGCGTGACCCCGAAGCGACCCGAGCTGCAGGACGTCGTCGAGCACAAGTCCGACACCCCGTAGCCGCCCCGACCCGCGAAGATCCCTCGCGCTCCGGCGGAACGGCGAAGCATCTGCATTTGACACGCTGAAATACCAGCGGCAGAGTTCCGATGTGCGGCACCAGCCGCCATCGGAGCGAATGCAATGAGCAAGAAGCGGAACAACGTCGTCCGTCAGGCGATCGCCTCGGTGATCGCGATGACCTTCGTCGGAACACTGTTGGGGGCATCGCCTGCGGGCGCCAGCACGCCGACCGCGGTGAGAGACCGGCTGGCTGTGATCGGGGACGAGTACGAGGTCGGCGAAGAACTCTCGGCCGAAGACGCAGCCTTCGTCAAGGCGCACGCCATGAGCACGGCGGACAGCAGTGCGACGCGGGGAACCGCGTCCAACTGCTTCCGGAAGTCTGGGGCAAGCGGTGCTGGTGTGGTGGACGGCTGCCATGGTTCCGTCATCGGCGCCAGCCTCACCGTACGGTGGCAGACGGGCTACACGGCGACCGGGAACTCGAGCGTCACGAAGATCAAGGCAGCGGAACACATCCGTGCGTACGGCTTGGTCGGATCCAGCGGGGTGGGTCTGGTGTACTCATCGAACCCCTCCTCCACCGTGAACGGGCGAACCAACACGTTCTCGCGCTCGGGCTCGTTCACTGCGCTGGCTGCGTACGTCACGGTGCAGTACGACGCGACCTTCTACAAGCGGAACGGCAGCTTCAACGTCACCGGAGGGTGACGGCGTTCAGAGATCTTCCTCCTGACCCAACGTCCGAAAGGGGCTTCCACGACATGAACGAGGACTTCGCACCCATGTACCTGTCGCTGGTGTGGATCACCGTCGCGATCCTCGCCGGCGGCCACGCACGAACGCGGAACAGGTCGGCCTGGGTCTGGTTCCTGCTGACGCTCGGACTGGGACCCATCGCCGCGATGCTCTTGGTCACCTGGCCGGCGCGGGCTGAGGGACGAGATTGATTGCAGGCGGACCTCGACGCATCCCGTCGAGGTCCGCCTGCACTGGGTGACGATCAGTCGGCTGGGCGGCGCAGGGTCAGCGGACCGTCGTGCAGCGGCTCGGTCGCCCACGACGCGGTGGCGGTGCCGGCCGCGAGGTCGATGCGCACGTGCGCGAGGTGCGGCGTCTCCACGAACCGGACGTCGACGAGCACGGTGCCGTCCGGCGCGACCGCACCGCTCGCGGCGAGGGGACCGTCGACCGCCCACTCCCCCTCGCCGACCGGTACCGAGAGCGTCCCGCCGTCGACCTCGAGGGCCGCGCGCCACCGGTCGCCGTCGCGCGTGAAGCCGATCCGGTCGATGTCGTCACCGCGGAACGGAGCGGCGCCGAGGTCGGGGAGGCGACCGCCCCGCACCGCTGGCAGCCCAAGGGAGGCGAGCCGCGCCTCCAGGTCCGCATCCGCGGCCGCGTCGAGGTCCGCAGCGTCGACGGCGGGCAGGAGGTGCTGCCAGGCCGCGTCGAGGACGGCCTGCATGTCGAGGCTCTGGCCGGTGAGCGCGAGGACGACGTCCTGCTCCGGCAGCACGACGCAGAACTGGCCGTAGGCGCCGTCGCCGCGGAAGCCGTGGCGGGCCATCCAGAACTGGAAGCCGTAGCCCTGCGACCAGTCCGGGTTCTCCTCGTCGAGGTTGTCGATCTGCTTGCTCGTGGCGGCGGCGACCCAGTCCTCGTCGAGGATCCGCTCGCCCGCCCACACACCGCGCTGCAGGTACAGCTGGCCGAGCGCGGCGATCGCCGAGGTCGGGGCGTAGCACCCGCTGAAGCCCAGCTCTGCGTCGGACTCGTCCCGGCGCCACGCCAGGTCGTCGATGCCGAGCGGGTCGAGCAGCCGCGGACGCAGGTAGTCGACCAACGACCCACCGCTGACGCGGCGGACGATGGCGGCGAGCGTGTAGGTGCACGGCTGGTTGTAGGTGAAGAGCGCGCCGGGTTCCTCTTCCGGCGGCAGGAGCAGGAAGCCGCGCACGACGTTCATGCGGTCGAGTTCCCGGGCGCGGTCGATGGTGTCCTCGCGGTGGCCGCTCGCCATCGCGAGCAGGTGCCGGACGCGGATGCGACGGCTGCGTTCGTCGGTGATCTCGGCGTCGAGCTCCGGGAAGTACGAGAGGGCGGTGGCGTCGAGGTCGATGAGCCCCTCGCGGACGGCGATCCCGACGGCGGCGGCGGTGAAGCTCTTGCTGAGGGAGTAGAGCAGGTGGACGCGGTCCTCGGCGTAGGGCCGCCACCAGCCCTGGGCCGCCACCTGACCGTGCCGGAGCAGCACGATGCTGTGCGGTTCGACGTCGGGCGTCGACTCGAGGGCGTCGAGGAACCGGGCGAGGCCACGGGCGTCGATGCCGAGGGCGGACGGGGTGGACCGGGGGAACGTCGTCGTCACCCGTCCGACACTACGTCGCCGGGGGTCGTCGCGCGCAGACCGTCGGTCCGTGTCCTCGTCGGTCTGTCTGAGAGTCACGGCATCTGCGTCACGGGTGCCGTCCACCGGCGCACGCCAGGATCGATCGGCAGCAGCACAGCACGGACGGCACGGCACGAGGGGGTCCGATGACCACGGCGGACCACCCGCGGAGACGACCGACCACGGCGGTCTGGGCGCTCCTCGTCGCCGTCGCCGCCGGCCTGCTCGCGTGGATCCGCATCGGGAGCACGGCCCGCGGCGTCGCCTGGGCGGAGGACTCCGGGCGCTTCCTCACCGACCGGCTCACCTTCGGCCCGGTCCGGTCGGTGTGGCACCCGTACGACGGCTACCTGCACGTCCTGCCCCGGCTGGTGGTCGACGCCGCCGTCGCGCTCGGGCGGATCGACCTGTACGCGCTGTCCGTCTCGGTGATGTCGTGCGCGGTCCTCGGCGCGGTGTGCGGCACCGTCTTCGTGTTGGCGCGCGGCGTGGTGCGAGCCTGGCCACTCCGGGTGCTCCTCGCGGCCGTCCCCGCCCTCGTCCCGCTGGCGCCCGTCGAGATCGCCGGGACCGCGGCGAACCTGCACTGGTACCTGCTGTTCGCGGCGCCGTGGCTGCTCGCGCACCGTCCGCGGAGCTGGTGGTCGTCCGCGTGGACCGCCGTCGCGGTGGCGGTCGTGACGACGAGCGAGATCCAGGCCGCCGTGTTCCTGCCGCTCCTGCTGCTTGGTCGTCGGCAGCGTCGGGTCATCCCCGTCGCAGCGGTCGCGGTGCTCGGTGTCGCAGCCCAGGTCACGGCAGCGCTGACGCACCCCCGTTCTGCGACGCACCAGGGAGGCATCACCTCGTTCCGAGACATGACCGCCGGGTTCGTCGCCCAGGTGGTCGGCGGCAGCGGGAACGCCGACGTGCGCGCGGTGGGAGCGTCCGTCTCGGCGCACGGCTGGTGGGTCGTCACCGTGCCGGCCGTGCTCCTCGTGGTCGCGGTCGTGGCCGCCCTCGTCCTGGCGGACTGGCGGACCGGGTGGATGCTCCTCGCCGTGAGCGTCGGCGCCGGCGTCGTCTGGTACGCGGCACTCATCGTGAACCGGACGCCCGGCACGACGTGGTCCTCGTTCACCCCGGCGGCGTGGGCGGGCACGGCGCCCCTGCGGTACGCGGCCGCGTCGTCGATGTTCCTGACCGCGGCGGTCGTCCTCGCCGCCGACGTGTTCCTCGCCCGCGCACGGTGGTCGTGGCGGGCAGCGGGCGGGGTGCTCGTCGTCGCGTCGGTCGTCGCGTTCGTGGCCGGTGCCGGGGCGGTGCCGCTCCGGGAGCACGGGCCGCAGTGGTCCGCCGAGATCGAGCACCGAGCGTCGTACTGCGCGGCGCACCCGGGCGACAGCGTCCGGGTCGGCGCGATGCCCAGGATCGCGGGGTGGGACGCCACCGTGCCGTGTGCGATGGTCGAGCGCGCCGTCGGCCGGTGAGGATTCAGGCGCCCCGGCGCGCGTCGGCCGGGTCGCGGGGCGGCGGGCTGGCCGGGTCGCGGGGCAGTGGGCTGCTCGGGTCGCGGGGCGGCGGGCTCGCCGGGTCGCGGGGCAGTGGCACGGTGTCGGGGGTCGGGTCGGTCGCCAGGCGGGCGTGGGTCTCGACGTCGAAGCGGTCGTCGCCGTAGCGGAGCTTGTCGCGTTCCACTCCCTCGGCGCGGAACCCCGCCCGGGTCGCGACCGCGCACGACGCCGGGTTGTTCGTGCGGTGCCCGAGTTCGAGGCGGTGCAGGCCGAGGGCGAAGGCGTCCTCGGCGGCGGCGGCGAGTGCGCGGGTCGCCATGCCCCGGCCGCGGGCCTCGGGTGTGAGCCAGTACGAGATCCACGCGGTGCCGTGGGTGTGCTCGATGGCCGTCACCCCGACGCAGCCGACGACCCGGGCCCCGGCGTCGCCCGACCCGGCGCCGCCCGACCCGGCGCGCCCGTCCGCCACGTCAGCGACGTCCGCGACGATCGCCCAGTACCGGGCGTGCCCGTCGAACCGGTACGTCGCCCCGATGAAGGCCTCCGCCGCCGCGACGTCGTCGAACCGCACACCGCCGAACTGGCGCGCGAGCTCCGGGTCCGCCGACGCCGCCAGCAGCACCGGCGCGTCGGACGGCCGCCACGGCCGCACGGAGGCCGGCACCGTCACGCGCCCTGGAACGGGTTCGTCCACCGCCACCACACGCCCGGGTCGTCGATCGGCCGCTCGAGCACGAGCGGCACCGTCACCGGGTCGTGGTCCGTGATGGTGAACCGCACCGTGCCGACGCGCTCCCCCTTCGTCCCGAGGGTGATCTGCTCGAGCTTCGTCCTCGCGGACACCTTCGTCCGGCCCCACACGAGCACCTCGGCCGCGGACCGCGACACCGCGTCCGCCTCGTCCTGCCACGGCGTCGAGAACGTGCCGAAGGTCTGCCCGGCGTGGGTGAGCGTGACGACCTGGAAGTTGTCGGCGACCGACCGGAGCAGCCGCTGGACGTCGACGTCGAGCGAGTCGTGGTCGACGCCGCCGAGCATCGCGCCGACGACCGTGACCTCCTTGCCACCGCGCTCGTACGTCGCCGCGAAGAGCAGGCACGCGCCGGCCTCGTCGAGCGTGCCGGTCTTGATGCCCTCGACACCGTCGAGCCCGAGGAGCTTGTTCGAGTTCTCGATCGCGCCGGCGCCGGGCACCGTGACCTGCTTCGTGCCGACGACCTCCTTCACCACCGGGTTCGCGAGGGCGAGCTGCCCGAGTTCGACGAGGTCGGTGGCCGTCGAGGTGTTGTGCGCGTCGAGGCCGGTCGGCTCCTCGATCGTGGTGTGGTCGAGTCCGTGCTCGTCGAGCCACTCGTCCGCTGCCTGGCGGTAGGCGTCCATCGACCCGAAGGCCCAGAGCGCCAGCGACCCGGCGTAGTTGTTGGCCGACTTCATGAGCATGACCTGGAGCGTCTGGTACTCCGACAGCTGGAGGCCGGCGGGCATCGGCGCGACCTCGCCGTTCACCGCGAGGTACTTCGCGTAGAGCGCCTGCATCCCCGGGCTGAAGGTGATCGTCGGGCCGGACTCCCCCGGCCGCAGCGGCTTCTCGTCGAGCACGACGAGCGCCGTGACGACCTTCGAGATGCTCGCGATCGACCGGGGCTTCGTGTCCCCGCTCGTGCGCAGGCTCTCCGGGAAGTCGGTGGCCTCGACCGCGGTGGCGCCGTAGCCGGGGAACGTCAGGTCCGGCACCGACGACGCCGGTGCCGAGTACGTCGTGGTCGAGGCGCTCGCCGGGGCGAACGGCACGACCGCTGCGGCCACGAGGTAGCCGACCGCCAGCACGAGCACGGCGACGACCGAGATGGTCACCGGCCTCCGGACGGCGGAACGGGGGCGGCGGACGACTCGTGACACGGGAACCGAGCGTACCGGGGGCGGGTACCCCGTGGCTGCGAGGACGCGCTAGGCGCGCGTCGGTGCGGGGTCGGACTGGAGGCGCGGCTCGCCCCCGACGGCAGCCGTCGCGTCCGACGGGACGCCGGCCCCACCGCCGTCGGGTCCCGTCGGGCGCGCGAAGGTCCACCTCCGCGACAGGTACGCGAAGACGGGGCCTGCGGCGTTCATCACCACGACGGACACCCACGCTGCCCACACGTTGCCCGGTGCGAAGCCGAAGCCGCCGAAGTACGTCGCGAAGAAGGACGCGAACCCGAGGAACATCCCGGGGACCAGCGCGAACGCACGGACCCGGCCGGTGCACATCAGCGCGGTGTTGCACACGAGGATCACGACGCCGAGCACGACGTTCCGGGCGAACTGCCCGTCGCCGAGGAGCGTGCCGATCCGCTGGTCGACGAGCACGATGACGAGGGCGAACGTCGACCCCACCGGCATCGTCGCCCAGAGCCGGGTGGCGTTCCGGAGCGTGGGCTTCGGCCCGAGCAGGAACATCCCCGCCCAGCTGATGAAGATCGCCCAGGTGGGCAGGTTCAGCGCCGTGCCCCCGATGAACGCGGTGGCGCCGGCCAGGACGGAGGCGACGATCTCGTGCGGGATCCGTTCACGCATTGCTGAGTTCCTTCGATCGGGTGGTGCCGGTGGTGAGGACGGTGGTGCGGGTGGTCTCGGCGACGACGCGGCCGCGCTTCACGACGAGGGCGCGGTCGGGACGGTCGAGCAGCACGCCCGCCGGGTCGGTGGTGGAGAGCAGCACGAGGTCGGCGTCGGCGCCGGGACGGATGCCGTAGGTCTCGGCGATCCCGACGACCCGTGCAGCCGAGGTCGTCGCCATGTCGAGGACGCGGGCGAGGTCCTCCGGTCCGGACAGGTGCCCGACCTGCGCGAGCAGCAGCCCGATGTCGAGCAGGTCGGCGTTGCCGAACGGGGTGAAGGCGTTCCGCACGTTGTTCGACGAGTACGCGCTCGTGACGCCCGCGGCCCAGAGGTCGCGGACCGGGACGACACCGCGGCGGACGTCGTGGTCGTCGGCGCGACCGCCGAGGTGCAGGTCGGTCGCCGGCAGCGGGACGACCGCGACCCCCGCCTCGGCGAGCCGCGCGAACAGGTCGGCCCGCTCGGTCGAGGGCAGGCTCGCGGACGAGGTCATGTGCCCGAGCGCGACCCGGCCCTGCATCCCGCGGCGGACGACGGCGTCGGCGATGACCCGCGCGAGGGCGAACCGCGGGTCGCTCGTGTCGTCGGCGAAGTCGGCGTGCAGGTCCGCCGGCACGTCGAACTCCTCGGCGAGGTCGAGGACGGTCTCGACGTGCTCGTGGCACTCGGCGAGGGTCCGCTCGTTGTACGTGCAGCCGCCGATCACGTCCGCGCCGGCACCGAGCGCCTCGCGCAGGAGTGCGAGCGTCCCCGGCGCCTTCGCGATGCCCTCCTGCGGGAACGCGACGATCTGCAGGTCGAGGGCGTCGCGGTACTCGTCGCGGAGCCCCAACAAGACCTCGACGCCGGTCAACCCGACGATCGGGTCGACGTCGGGGTGTGCGCGGACCAGCGTCGTGCCGTTCGTGATCGCCTGGTCGAGCAGGGTGCGCGCGCGGTCCCGGACCGAGCCGTGCGTGAACCCGCGCTTGAGCTCCCCGGTGACGGCGATCGCCCCGGCGAGCGTCCCGTCCGGGTTCGGACGTTCCCGGTCGAGCAGGGCCTTGTCGACGTGCAGGTGCGACTCGACGAACCCGGGCACGACCACGCGGCCGGCGCAGTCGACGACCCGGGTGGCCGGGTCGACGGGGACGGTGCCGACGGCGGCGGTGACCGCGGTGATCGTGCCGTGTTCGACGACGACGTCGACGAGGCCGGGCTCGTCGACCAGGCGGGCGTTGCGGAGGACCAGGTCCACGACGGACCCCTCTTCTTCATCGGTGGTCGGTTGACGCCACCCACCATTCGCCCGTCGTGTTTCCGGCTCCGTCGCAGCGTGTGACGGGCGTGTAAAAGTTGGTCGTACCAATGAGCCAAGTAGACCAACGGCCCCTAGGCTCCTGCCCATGCAACGAGGACGCACCCTGAGCGCCGCCACCGCCGCGCACCTCGCGCGCCTGGTGCTCGAGGATCTCGCTCCGGGTGACAAGCTGCCCCCGGAACGGACCCTGGCCGAGGACCTCGCCGTGTCCCGCACGACCGTCCGCGAGGCCATGCAGGAACTCGAACGCCGACGCCTCGTGTCCCGGACGCCCGGTCGCGGGACGGTGGTGCTCCCCCGGTCCGAGGAGGCCACCGCGCTCCTCGAACGCCAGACCGGTGTCGGGCACGCCGAGGACCTCGCGCACCGGGCCGAGAACGTCGCCGAGTTCCGGGCCGCCGTCGAGCCCCAGGTCGCCGCGCTCGCCGCAGCCCGTGCCGGCGAGGCCGACCTGCTCGCGCTCGAACGGATCCTGCAGGCCACGCACGCCGGCCTCAGCCCCGAGGAGTCCCTCGCGCAGGACGTCGCGTTCCACGTGCAGGTCGCCCGGGCCTCCGGCAACCCGCTCCTGGTCTCCCTGTGCGAGCTCAGCAGCGGCTGGGTGCAGGACGTCCGCGCCCGGTCCCACAGCACGAGCGAGGGCCGCCGGTCGTCGTTCGTGTGGCACGAGCGGATCCTGGACTGCATCCGCCGACACGACGAGGGGGCCGCCCGCGCGGCGATGACCGACCACCTCGCCGACGTCGCCCACCTCGTCGAACGGAAGGCCGACCGATGACGACCCCCGCGATCCCGACCCTCCAGCCCGGAAGGGGACCGGTCCGCGCCGACCGCTACCTGCCGGTCGACCCGGACACCGTCCTCTGGGGACGGCTGCCGAACGCCGACGACCGCCCGGCGATCACCGTCGTGCCGGGCGAGTCGGTGACGATCGACACCGTCAGCCACGAGGGGATCCTCCCCGACCAGTGCAGCGACCCACGTGCCTTCTTCGCCACGCACGGCGTCGCACCGGAGCACGTGCTCGACGACGCCGTCGCGATCGCGCGGGCCGGACGCCGCGACCCCGACGCCGACGGACCGCACGTCGTGTCCGGGCCCGTCGGCGTCGCGGGCGCACGACCGGGGGACGTCCTCACCATGACCGTCGTCGAGACGCTCCCCCGCGTGCACTACGGCGTCGTGTCGAACCGCCACGGCCGGGGCGCGCTGCACGGCGAGTACCCCGTCGACGGCACCACCGTGAGCGTCTTCGCCGACGTCGTCGACTCCCCCGCCGGACTCCGCGGCCGCATCCCCCTGACGGCCGCCCGCGAACGGTTCACCCGGTTCCCGCTCGCCCCGTTCCTCGGGATCATGGGCGTCGCCACCCCCGGGGAGCGCCGGCACTCGGTCCCCCCAGGCCGCCACGGCGGGAACATCGACGTGAACCTCCTGCAGGCGGGCACGCAGCTGCACCTGCCCGTCCTCGTACCCGGTGCGCTCGCGTACGTCGGCGACCCGCACTTCGCGCAGGGCGACGGCGAGGTGGCGCTCACCGCGATGGAGGCCTCCCTCCGCGCGACGGTCCGGTTCGACCTCACACCGGCCGACGAGGCCGCGAGCCGGTTCGGCGACCTGGTGTGGCCGGTCGCCGAGACCCAGGAGTACCTCGTCCCCACCGGGATGGACCCGGACCTCGACGAAGCCGTCCGGGAGTGCGTCCGGCACGCCGTCGCGATCCTCGGTGCGCGCTGGGGCATGGAGCCGCACCTGGCGTACGCCTACCTCTCCGCCGCGACCGACTTCGACATCTCGCAGGTGGTCGACCTCGTCACCGGTGTCCACGCCCGCATCCGCAAGGCCGACTTCGAGGAGCCCGCCCGATGACCACGCACCCCGACGCCCCCGGGGGTCTCCTCGAGGCACTCGACGCGTACGAGGCCGCCCTGCTGACGAACGACCTCGACGCCCTCGACGACGCGTTCGTCGACGCACCGGGCACGATGCGCGGCGACGACCGCGGGCTGCTCGTCGGCCACGACGCGATCAGCGCCTTCCGCGGAGCACGCGGCGGGGTCGCGACCCGGACACTGACGCGGGTCGAGGTCCGGCCCCTCGCCGAGGACCTCGCCCTCGTCGTGTCGGTGTCCCGGTTCGCCGCCGGCGGCCACGGCCTCCAGACCCAGCTGTGGCGCCGCACGACCGCACACGACGACACCGGCCCCGTCGCGCGCTGGCGCATCGAGGCGGCACACGTGACCGGCCGCCCCCGCGCCTTCGACCCGACCGTCTGGCGCGCCGTCGGCGACCCGCTCGTCGCCCCCAGCGCCTCCGGGCCGCTCGACGGGCGCACGGTCGCGGTCAAGGACCTCTACGCCGTGCCCGGCCAACCCGTCGGTGCCGGCAACCCCACCTTCCTGCGCGAGGCGCCCGTCGAGACGGCCGCGGCACCGGCGGTCGCGGCCCTCCTCGCCGCCGGTGCCGCGATCCGCGGGATCGCACGCACCGACGAGTTCGCGTACAACCTCACCGGACGGAACGAGCACCACGGCACACCGCCGAACGCCGCGGACCCGACGCGGCTGCCAGGAGGCTCGTCCAGCGGCTCCGCGTCGGCCGTCGGTCTCGGCATGGCCGACATCGGGATCGGCACGGACACCGCCGGGTCCGTCCGGGTCCCCGCCTCGTACCAGGGGCTCTGGGGCCTCCGGACGACCCACGGCACGGTCCCCCGCGACGGTCTGCTCCCCCTCGCACCGTCCTTCGACACCGTGGGGTGGCTCACCCGCGACGCCGGGACGCTCCTCGCCGCGTTCGACGCCACCGTGCCCGACCCCGGTCCGGCCCCGGCGCCGACGCCGACGCCCCTCGTCGTCCCGGAGGAACTGCTCGCCCTGGTCGACCCCGACACCGCCGCAGTGTTCTCCGCGTTCACCCGGTCTCTCGACGACGAACCCGACCGGGTCCGGCTCGCGGACCTCGGCGTCCCCGCCCCCGAGGAGCTCCGCGAACTGCTCCGCCTCGTGCAGGCCGCCGAGGCCGTCGCCGCCCACGGAGCCTGGATCGCCGGGCACCCCGGCGCGCTGAGCACCGTCGTCGGGGACAGGTTCGCCGCAGCCGCGGCGAACGACCCCGCCGCCCCCGCCGACGCGGTCCAGCGCCTCGACGTCGTCCGGCACACCATCCGCCGGGCGCTGACCGGCCGGACCCTCGTGTTCCCGACCGTGCCGGGCCCCGCGCCGCTCGTGTCCGCCGACGCCGCCGCACTCGAGCGCACGAGGACCGCGACGACGGGGATGACGAGCCTCGCGAGCGTGGGCGGCCTCCCCGCGGTGAGCGCCCCCGCCCTCACCGTCGACGACGCCCCGGTCGGCGTGTGCCTGGTCGGCGCGGTCGGCACCGACCGCGACCTGGTGCGCCGCGCACGAGACCTGACGACCCGCTGAGGCGAGCCGGACGACGGAGGCGACCCGCGCCTCCCGGCCCCTCAGGCCCGCGCGGAAGCGAGCCGCTGCGCGTGCGTGACCGCCCAGAGCCCGACGGCGCTCGCCGCGGCGACGTTCAACGAGTCGACGCCGTGCGCCATCGGGATGCGCACGGTGGTGTCGGCGGACGCGATCGCCGCCGGCGTGAGGCCCTGCCCCTCGGTGCCCATCACGAGCGCCACGCGGTCCGGGACGTCCGCGACGAACGCGTCGAGGTCCACCGAGCGGTCCGTCAGGGCCATCGCGGCGAGGTGGAAGCCCTGCGCCCGGAGCTCCTCGCCCGCCGCCGGCCAGTCGCCGATGCGGGTCCACGGCACCTGCAGCACCGTGCCCATGCTGACGCGGACACTGCGCCGGTAGAGCGGGTCGGCGCAGCGGGGGCTGACCAGCACGGCGTCGGCCCCGAGGCCGGCGACGCTCCGGAACACGGCGCCGACGTTGGTGTGGTCGACGATGTCCTCGAGCACCACCACGACCCTGGCGTCGCGCACCACGTCCACGACGCTCGGCAGCTCCGGGCGGTGCATCGCGGCGATGGCGCCGCGGTGCATCCGGAAGCCGGTGAGGTCCTCGAGCAGGTCGTCAGGGCCGACGAACACGGGGCCGTCGTGGTCCGCGACGACCGGGAGCACGCTGTCGAGCCACTTCTCCTGGACCAGCACGCTCCGCGGGACGTGCCCGGCGCGGACCGCCCGCTCGATGACCGTGTTCGACTCGGCGATGTACAGGCCGCCCTCCGGCTCGGACACGCGCCGCAGGGCGACGTCGGTGAGCCTGGCGAAGTCGTCGAGGCGGGGGTCGTCGAGGGAGTCGATGCGGACGGCGTGCACGGGGCTCGTTTCGGGGTCGGTGTGGAACTCGGTGGCGGCGGGGCACGGCCTGGCGTCGTCCACGGGAAGTGACCGGGGCGGTCGGCTGTTGAGGGTACCGTGAACACGATGGCGACGAGCGAACCGACCAGCCCTGCGAGCGCGACCGCGTCCGCGCACGCCCTCGACCGCGCCGTCGAGGTCCTCGCCGGCAAGCGCATCGCCGTGCTCTCCGGCGCCGGGCTGAGCACCGACTCCGGCATCCCCGACTACCGGGGCGCCGGCCGCGTCGTCCGGAAGCCGATGACCTTCCAGGAGTTCCGCGCCGACCCCACCAAGCGGCAGCGCTACTGGGCCGGCTCGCACCTCGGCTGGCGCACCTTCGCCTCGGCCCGTCCGAACGCCGGGCACCAGGCCCTCGCGGCACTCGAACGCGACGGCATCGTCACGGGGGTCGTCACGCAGAACGTCGACGGACTGCACCTCCGCTCCGGATCACGTCGGGTCGTCGAGATCCACGGGTCGATGGACCGTGCCGTCTGCCTCACCTGCGGGCAGGTGTTCTCGCGCGCCGACCTCGCGACCGTGCTCGACCGGGACAACCCGTGGATCGACGAGCCCGGGTCGGTGCAGCTCCAACCCGACGGCGACGTCGAGATCACCGACGTCGAGCGCTTCCGGGTGCCGGACTGCTCGGTGTGCGGCGGGGTGCTGAAGCCCGACGTGGTGTTCTTCGGCGAGTTCGTCCCCGCCGAGAAGTTCCGCGAGGCCGTCTCCATCGTCGCCGAGGCCGACGCGCTCCTCGTCGTCGGCTCGTCCCTCACCGTGAACTCCGGCGTCCGGCTCGTGGACCACGCCGCACGACGCAAGCACCCCGTGGTCATCGTGAACCGCGGCACGACCCGCAGCGACCCCCGGGCAGCGGTCAAGATCGACGCCGGCACGACCGAGACGCTCGAAGCCCTCGCGGCTCGGCTGCGATGAGGTGCCGCGCCGCGTCCGCGACGAGGTGCCGCGCCGCGTGTAGGACGAGGCGCCGCGCCGCGTCTGGGATGATCGTGCGGTGACGACGCTCCTGTACCTGGTCCGGCACGGCGAGACCGACTGGAACGCCGAACGGCGCATCCAGGGCTCGACGGACATCCCCCTGAACGACACCGGACGCCGACAGGCCCGCTCCACCGCGACCCTGCTCGACCGCCGCCGGTTCGACGCCGTCGTCGCGTCGCCGCTGTCCCGGGCGTTCGAGACCGGATCGATCATCGCGGACCACCTCGGTCTCGCAGTGCCCGCCACGTACGCAGGGCTGGCGGAACGCTCCTACGGCGAGGCCGAGGGCCTGACCGACGACGAGGTCCGCGAGCGCTACCCGCACGACGACATCCCCGGCCGCGAGTCCCGCAGCGCGCTGCTCGACCGCGTCACCGAGACACTCGCCGAGATCGCGGTCCGGTACGACGCCGGCAGCGTCGTCGTCGCGACCCACGGCGCCGTGATCCGCAGCATCGTCAACGCCGCCGCCCCCGGCACCGCCGACCGGCACAGCACCCCGATCCGGAACGGGTCCGTGCACTCGTTCCGGTGGGACCCCGAGCGCTTCCACGCCGAGCTCGTGCGGTTCGACGACCCGATCGACGGGGTCTCGGACGGGCCCGGCCGGTACGCCTTCGAGTACCAGAACCCGCTCGAGCGCCGCGGCTAGCCGCCGCAGGGAGCCGCCGGGGCGAGCCGCCGCGCGCTGTCGGTGGTGTCGTACTAGGCTCCGATGCACTCGCAGACCCGAGCGTGTGAGGGGGCTGACATGACCGTCGACGGACCCGGTGGTGGGGGCGCTCGGCCCGGCTGGCCGCAGTCGCCCGATCCGGACGACCTCGATCGTGCATTCGGCCCGGGCACGGCATCCGTCCCGGTGCGGACCCCGCGGCAGCGTGTCCGACGCACCGCCCTGGTCGGTGTGGGCGTGATCATCGCGGCCGGTGTGCTCGCCGTCGTGCTCGTGACCATCATCGGCAGCGTGCAGAACGGCGTCGGCGGGGTATTCCCCCGCCCCGATGCCGCGCTCGACCGGTTCGGCAGCGCCGCGCGGGAAGTCGACGGTGTCGAGGGCGTGCGCGACGCGGAACCGAAGAAGACCTCGTTCGCGAGCTACGACGTCGAGTCGACCGTCTCGGTGTCGCCGACGCTCTCCGACGAGGAACGGACCGCGGTCATTGACGACCTGCGCGCCGCAGCGAAGGCGGCGAGCGGCAACGGCGTCCGGGTGTTCGCCGTGGCGGACCTCGGTGCGCTCGAGATCGGGGTCTCTCCGGACGAGCGGACCACGGAACGGCGTCTGACGCTCGCCCGGCAGCTCGACGCGATCGGCGGTGTCTCGGGCGTGCGGTGCTCCTGGAGCGACGGCGGCCCGTCGGACGAACCTGCCGACCAGGCGATCACGGTCGAGACGATCGGGCGCGGGGCTGCGCTCGATGCCGTGGTGGCGAAGGCGACGCAGGAGGCGCAGGCGGTGTTCCCGGGGGCCACGGTGTCGGCGGAGCGGCCGTCGTCCTGAGGCGGGTCGGTGCGCGCGACCGGTGCTGACGCCTGCTGGCTCGGGCCGGCCTACTGCCCGGGGGTGGCCCCGCGGGCCGCGACCGCCTGCTCCACCGCGCGGACGACCTGCTCCGCCGAGGTCTCCCACCGGAACCGCCCGGCCTGCACGACCGATGCCCGCGAGGCCTCGTCCCACCGTGCCTCGAGCCGGCGCACCGCAGCCGCGACGGCCGACGGCGACGACGGGTCGAAGTACTCCGCGACGTCCCCGCCGATCTCGCGGAAGATCGGGATGTCACTGACGACCACCGGCGTGCCGACGCCCATCGCCTCGACGAGCGGGATGCCGAAGCCCTCGTCGTACGACGCCGTCGCGAGGGCCGTCGCCGACCGCAGCACCGACAGGTACTCGTCGTCGGAAGCGCCGTCGTGGAACACGATCGACCCGGCCGGCGCGAGCCGTTCGAGCCGCGCACGATCGGCGGCGGACACCCGGGACATGCAGTGCAGCACCCAGTCCGCGCCGAGCAGCGGCATCGCGGCGGCCAGGGTCTCGACGTTCTTGTACGGCATGAACGAGCCCATGTACACGAGGGACTTCTCGCGCGGACCGCCCTCGGGCCGCGGGGTCGCGGGGTCGGCGGCGTTGTACGCGACGGTGACGGGACGCTTCGTCAGCCGGTGGTCGGCAATGAGGCCGGCGGTCGTCTCGGACACCGTCACGACCCCGTCGGCGCCGTTCAGGAGCAGGCGCTGCGGCACCCAGCTGAGGTGGAAGGCACGCCAGCCGAGGCGGAGGGGCCACGAGAACTCCCGCGGGGGCGTCCGGTTCCGGTAGTAGATCAGGTCGTGGAGGGTCAGCACGAGGGCGTACTGCCGACCGCGGGACCCCATCGTCTGCATGGGCGAGAAGACGGCGTCGAGCCCGAGGCGGTTGACCTTCCGCGAGACGAGGGGTTCCCCCGGCTCGGTCGGCGCGGGCAGGAGTTCCCACGGCAGGTCGGACGGCAGCGACTCGAGCTGCCGCTCGTCGTGCACGAGCAGGGTGTAGTCGTGTCGCTCGGGCAGGTGGGCGACGACGCCGGCCGTGAACCGGCTGATGCCGTCGTGGCGGCCGATGCGGACGTAGCGGCAGTCGATCCCGATGCGCAGGCGGGTCACGACGCGGCACCGTCGGCCGGCGGGGTCGGCGTCGCCTTCGGCTTCGGCGTCGCCTTCGGCTTCGGCGTCGCCTTCGGCTTCGGTGTCTCCTTCGTGGCACGCTTGGACCCCGGCTGCGCTCCCTTGCGGCCGCGCTTCGGGGCGTCTGCCATCCGTCGCAGCACCGCGGACGCAGCGGCGCCGGGCGTCTCGTAGTGCACGAGGTGCCCGACGTGCGGCACGACGACGAGCTCGGCGTCCGCGAGGCGTGCGGCCAGGGCACGCTGCTCGGGCACCGCCGTGATGTCGTCGCGCTCGGCCGCGATCATGAGCACCGGCACGGTGATGCGGTCGGCGTACTCGGCGACGTCGTGCGTGACCGAGGTGCGGAACGCCTCGAGCACGCTCGTACGGTTCGCGAACGCCGAGAAGTACCGGTCGTGCTGGTCGTGCACCCAGCGCCGGAGGTCACGGTCGTGCGACTTGAGCATCGCCAGGCTCATCACGCGCACGATCGCCGGGTTGCGGAGCAGTCCGAGCCCGAGCGGCTTCGGCAGCACGGCGCCGGCACGGTAGTACCCGATCGCGATCGCCGTGCCGACCGCACGCGGACCCTGCAGCGCCGGGGCGGCGATCGGGTTCACGAGCACGAGCAACCGCGTCGCGAGGCCGGCAGCGACCGTGGCGGCCACGACGATCGACCCGAACGAGTGCCCGAGCACCACGGTGTCCGCACCGAGGCCGAGCGCCGCGTGGAAGCCGCGCAGCCACGCGACGTACGAGTCGATGTCGGACACGGGCAGCGGATCGGAGATGCCGAAGCCGGGCAGGTCCGGCACGATCACCCGGACCCCGTCGAGGTGCGCGGCGATCGTCTCGAGGCCGTGGTGGTCGCCACGGAACCCGTGCACGGCGAGGACGGTCTGGCTCGCGTCGGACGGGCCGTACTCCCAGAAGTGGGTGGTGCGGCCGTCGACCTGCACGGAGCGGTGGACGACCGGGGTGGCGGCCATCAGCGACTGGTACGGGGAGAGCACGGGCGGTTGCATCCCCGTCAGTCTACGAACGCGCGCCGGTGCGCCGACGTCACCCACGCTGGATGGTGGACGACTCGCGGCCGCGACGTGCCTGTGGAGGACGACCCGCGCCTCCAGGCCGTGCATTCTCCGGACAACTCCATGCACCGCGGCCTAGCGTATCCATGGTGACGTTCACCGCCCCGATCCAGCTCCCCGGCCTGACACTGGACCCGCAGTGGTACAAGCGCTCGGTCTTCTACGAGTGCATGATCCGCTCGTTCGTCGACTCGAACGGCGACGGCATCGGGGACATCCAGGGCGTGATCGGCAAGCTCGACTACCTGCAGTGGCTCGGGGTCGACGCGCTCTGGCTGCCGCCGTTCTTCCAGTCGCCGATGCGCGACGGCGGGTACGACATCGCCGACTACAAGGCGATCCTCCCGGAGTTCGGCACCCTCGACGACTTCCGCGAACTCGTCACCAAGTCGCACGAACGCAACATGCGCATCGTCATCGACATGGTGATCAACCACACCAGCGACCAGCACGAGTGGTTCCAGCAGTCCCGCGAGGACCCGGACGGCCCCTACGGCGACTTCTACGTCTGGCGCGACACGGACACCGACTACGAGAACATCCGCATCATCTTCGTGGACACCGAGGAGTCGAACTGGACCTTCGACCCGGTCCGCCGCCAGTTCTTCTTCCACCGGTTCTTCTCGCACCAGCCGGACCTCAACTTCGAGAACCCTGCCGTCGTCGAGGCCGTGTACGACGTCGTGCGGCACTGGCTGGACCTCGGCGTGGACGGGCTCCGGCTCGACGCGATCCCGTACCTGTTCGAGTCGGAGGACGGCAACGGCGAGGGCGAACCCGAGACGCACGAGTTCATCAAGAAGCTCCGCGCGATGGTGGACGACGAGTACCCCGGGCGCGTCCTGCTCGCCGAGGCGAACCAGTGGCCGCGCGAGACCGCCGCCTTCTTCGGCACCGATGAGGAGCCCGAGTGCCACATGGCGTTCGACTTCCCGGTGATGCCGCGCATCTTCTACTCGCTCCGCGCGCAGCACGCCGCCGAGCTCAAGGCGATCCTGTCCGAGACGCTCGACGTGCCGGCCTCCGCTGCGTGGGGTGTCTTCCTCCGCAACCACGACGAGCTCACGCTGGAGATGGTCAGCGAGGAGTACCGGCAGGCCATGTACGGCTGGTACGGCTACGACCCGCGGATGCGCTCGAACATCGGCATCCGCCGACGCCTCGCTCCCCTGCTCGACAACTCGCGCGCGGAGCTCGAGCTCATCCACGCCCTGCTGTTCTCGCTCCCGGGGTCGCCGTTCCTCTACTACGGCGACGAGATCGGGATGGGCGACAACATCTGGCTGCCGGACCGCGACTCCTCGCGCACGCCGATGCAGTGGACGCCGGACCGCAACGCCGGCTTCTCCACCGCGGACCCGGGCAAGCTGTACCTGCCCGTCGTCCAGTCCCTCGTGTACAACTACGCGCAGGTCAACGTCGAGGCGCAGCTCGCACAATCCCGGTCGCTGCTGCACTGGGTCCGCAACGTGATCCACGTGCGGAAGGCGCACCCCGTGTTCGGGCTCGGCACGTTGGACGTGCAGGACACCTCGAACGACTCCGTGCTCGCGTTCGTCCGGTCGTGGGAGGGCTCCGGCTCCGGCCACCAGTTCGGCCCCTCCGCCGAGGACGTCCTCTGCGTCTTCTCCTTCGCCACCAACCCGACGTCGGTCACCATCTCGGCGCCGGAGTACGCCGGGAGGCCGTTGTACGACCTCTTCGGCGGCGGCTCGTTCCCGTCGTTCGACGCGGAGGGCCAGGTCACGCTGACGATGGGAACACAGTCGTTCTACTGGCTGCACGTGGGTGCGCCGGTCGGGTAGCGGCGTCCTGGAGGCGCAGCTCGGCCCCGGTGGGCGGGTCGCGTCCCCGTCTGGTCGCGTCGCGCCCGGTGGGCGGGTCGCGTCTCCGTCTGGTCGCGTCGCGCCCGGTGGGCGGGTCGCGTCTCCGTCTGGTCGCGTCGCGCCCGGTGGGCGGGTCGCGTCCCCCGTCCGGTCGCGTCGCGCCCGGTGGGCGGGTCGCGTCTCGGCGTGTCGGTGCGTCCGGTTAGCCTGACCGCGTGACGTTCCCCACAGCGCAGCTCGACTCCCCCGCTCCGGCCCAGGACCTCTCGGGTCGGCCCTGGTGGCACGCACTCGGCGTGTTCGACCTCGAGACCACCGGCGTCGACGTCGAGACCGCCCGGATCGTCACCGCCCACGTCGGCCTGATCGACATGACCGGACGTTCCATCGTCGAGGGCGCCTGGCTCGCCGACCCCGGTGTCGAGATCCCCGAGGGCGCCGCCGCGGTGCACGGCATCACGACCGAGCGCGCCCGCGCCGACGGTCGCCCCGCCGCCGAGGTCGTCGCCGAGATCATCGCCGCGGTCGAGGCGGTGTTCGCCCGGGGCATCCCGCTCGTCATCTACAACGCCCCGTACGACCTCACCGTCCTCGACCGCGAGGCCAAGCGCCACGGCATCGCCTCCCCGGTCATCGGGAACGTCGTCGACCCGCTCGTGATCGACAAGGCGCTCGACACCTACCGCAAGGGCAAGCGCACGCTCGAGGCCGCGTCGGAGCTCTACGGCGTCACCCTCTCCGATGCGCACGACGCCGGAGCCGATGCCATCGCGGCCGGGCGTGTCGCGCAGGCCATCGCGGCGAAGTACCCCGAGGAGCTCGGCGTCTCCGCCGAGGAACTCCACCGCAAGCAAGTCGGCTGGTGCGCCGAGCAGGCGTCCTCGTTCCAGGACTACATGCGGAAGAAGCGCGACCCGGCCTTCACCGCCGACGGCCGCTGGCCCCACCGCAACGCCGGCTGAGGCCCCTGCCGGCGGGCACGGCTCGCCCGGCGTCGAACCACGCTTCCGACGCCGAACCACGCCGCTCGCCTGCCTTCGAACCACGAATCCGACACCGAACCACGCCGCTCGCCTGGTTCCACGTCGGTTCCGTGGTTCGACGCGCGCGCCGCACCTCGCCGCGCCCGCCGTCGGCGCTGCCTGCCCGCTCCCCGCGCTGAACACCGCGCCCCGCGCACCGGGGCGCATGGTCCAACCCGGGGCGCAGTCGCGCGCGCCCCGCACGGCGTCCCGCGCCGTTCCCGCGCGGCCGCACAACCAAAGTGCGCCCGAACCCCGTGATCGCACGGCGCGAACGCACTTGCGTTGTGCGCCGGCAATCCGCACCGTCCGCGCACCGTCCGGCCGCACCGCACCGCACCGCACCACGCCGCCCGCCGCCCGGCCAAGCGCGACGCGGCGTCGAACCACGCTTCCGACGTCGAGCCACGCCGCTCGCCTGGTTCGACGTCGGTTCCGTGGTTCGAACCGTCGCCGCGGCCATGCCCGCACCGCCCGAGACCCAGCCGCACCGCCAGAGCCACCCGGCCGCACCGCCACGCCAACCCGGCACGCCCGACCTGCCGCCACACCCCCGCCAACGACAGAACGGGCGGCCCTCCCGCAGGAGAGCCGCCCGTTCGAGCGTCCGGAGGACTGCTTACTTGCCGAAGCTCTTGAAGCGCTGGTTGAACTTCTCGACGCGACCGGCCGAGTCGAGGATGCGCTGCTTGCCCGTGTAGAACGGGTGCGACGCCGACGAGATCTCGACGTCGATGACCGGGTAGGTCGCACCGTCGAGCTCGATGGTCTTGTCGCTGTTCGCGGTCGAACGCGTCAGGAACGTCTCACCGGAAGCCAGGTCACGGAAGACGATGGCGCGGTACTCGGGGTGGATGTCGGTCTTCATGGAGATTCCTCGGTTGCGATGATGGGGACGTGCGCGGCACTCGTACGAGCACGACGCGGGAAGTCTGCGGCTTGCGCCAGCCGTCTACGTTACCAGACGACCGGCCGGATCGGGAGCAGTGTCACGATGCGCGCGCCGTGTACCGGCCGGCGTCCTTCGACACGGTGAGCTCGATGCCGAACGCCTCGGTCAGGGTCGGAGCGGTCAGGACCTCGTCGATCGGCCCAGCAGCCTGCACGTGCCCGTCCGCGAGCACCAGGGCGTGGGTGAACCCGGCGGGGATCTCCTCGACGTGGTGGGTCACGATGACGATGGCCGGCGAGTCCTCGCTCTGCGCGTAGCCGCCGAGGGTCCGTACGAGGCTCTCACGCGCGCCGAGGTCGAGCGACGCGGCCGGCTCGTCGAGGAACAGGATCTCGGGGTCGGTCATCACGGCGCGGGCGATCTGGACGCGCTTCTGCTCGCCGTCGCTGAGCTCACCGAAGGTCCGGTCGGTGAAGGCGCCGAGGCCCCACTCGTCGAGCACACGCTGGGCGCGGCGGACGTCGAGCTCCTCGTACTCCTCGTTCCAGCGGCCCGTCACCGAGTACGCCGCGGTGAGGACGACGTCGATGACCTTCTCGGTGACCGGGATGCGGCGCGCGAGGGCCGTCGACGCGAAGCCGATGCGCGGACGCAGCTCGAACAGGTCGGCACCGCCGAGTTCGGTGCCGAGGACCTCGACCTCACCCGAGGTGGGGAAGGTCTGGGCGCCGGCGACCTGCAGCAGCGTCGTCTTGCCGGCACCGTTGGCACCGAGGACGACCCAGCGTTCGTCGTCCTGCACCTCCCACGAGATCCCGTCGAGGATGGTGGCCCCGTTGCGGACCACGGAGACGTCTGACAAGCGCACGACCGAGGGCATGCGACCAGCCTAGGGGTTCTGCCCGAGCACCTCGTCGTAGACCTGGCGTGTCCGCCGGGCGATCGCGTCCCAGGTGAACTCGGTCTCGACGCGCAGGCGTCCGGCGCGGCCCATGAGCTTCGCGAGCCCCTCGTCGGCGAGCACCTCGGTGAGGGTCGCGGCGAGGTCGGCGACGTAGCGGTCCGGGTCCGTCGGGGTCCCGGTGCCGTCCTGTGCCTGGTCGATCGGCACGATGCGACCGGTCAGTCCGTCCGCCACGACCTCGGGGATGCCCCCGGTGCCGGTGCCGACGACGGGGATCCCGCAAGCCATCGCCTCGAGGTTGACGATCCCGAGCGGCTCGTAGATCGACGGGCAGACGAACACGGTGCCCGACGACAGCACGTTGACGATCTCCTCGTGCGCGAGCATCCGGTCGATCCAGACCACCCCGTCACGAGCGGAACGCAGCGAGTCGACCAGACCCGTCACCTCGGCCATGATCTCCGGCGTGTCCGGCGCACCGGCGCAGAGCACGATCTGCACGTCCGCCGGCAGCGAGGCCACCGCCCGCAGCAGGTACGGGAGGCCCTTCTGCCGGGTGATGCGGCCGACGAACACGACCGAGCGACGCGACGGGTCGATCCCGAGCGCGCGGACGGCGTCCTCGTCGACGGTGGGCTTCCACTCGTCGATGTCGATGCCGTTGTAGACGACGTGCACCTTCGCGGGGTCGATCGACGGGTACGAGCGGAGGATGTCCGCGCGCATCGCCTTCGACACCGCGATGACACCGTCGGCGTGCTCGAACGCCTCGCGCTCCATCCAGCTCGACAGCCGGTACCCGCCGCCGAGCTGCTCGGCCTTCCACGGGCGGAGCGGCTCGAGGCTGTGCGCCGTGACGACGTGCGGGATGCCGTAGGTCAGCTGCGCGATGCGTCCCGCCGAGTTCGCGTACCAGGTGTGCGAGTGCACGAGATCGGCACCCTCGACGTCCGCGGCGATCGCGACGTCGGTGCCGAGTGCCTGCAGCGCGCCGTTCGCCTGCTCGAGGCCGCCGGGCGTGCGGTAGGCCCACACGTCGGCCTCGTCGCGGAACGCCCCGAAGGCGCGGACGCGCACCTCGGTGTCGGTGTCGGACCGCAGCGCCGCGGTCAGTTCGGCCACGTGGACACCCGCACCGCCGTAGACCTCCGGCGGATACTCCCTGGTCAGCAGATCGACTCGCACGCGTTCAACGTAACGGGTTCCCAGTGCTGACGCCTACTGTGAGCGGCATGGCACCAAAGAAGGTCTTCGGCATCGTGCTCGCCGGCGGCGAGGGGAAACGGCTCATGCCGCTCACGGCCGACCGTGCGAAACCCGCTGTCCCGTTCGGCGGGAACTTCCGTCTCATCGACTTCGCGCTCTCCAACCTCGTCAACTCCGGACTGCAGAAGATCGTCGTCCTGACGCAGTACAAGTCGCACAGTCTCGACCGCCACGTCGCCGAGACCTGGCGCATGGAGGGCCTGCTCGGGTCCTACGTCGCCTCGGTGCCGGCGCAGCAGCGACTCGGCAAGCGCTGGTTCGCCGGGTCGGCCGACGCGATCCTGCAGTCGCTCAACCTGCTCCGCGACGAACGCCCCGACATCGTCGTCGTGGTCGGCGCCGACCACGTGTACCGGATGGACTTCCACCAGATGGTCGAGGCGCACATCGCCTCCGGCCGCAGCGCCACGGTCGCCGCGATCCGCCAACCGATCGGCCTCGCCGACCAGTTCGGCGTGATCCAGGTCGCCGACGACGACCCGACGAAGATCGAGGCGTTCCTCGAGAAGCCGAAGGACGCCGTCGGGCTCGCGGACTCCCCCGGCGAGATCCTCGCGTCGATGGGCAACTACGTCTTCGACGCCGACGCGCTGGTCGACGCCGTCCTCCGTGACGGCCAGATCGAGGGCTCGAACCACGACATGGGCGGCGACATCGTCCCGGACTTCGTCGTGCGTGGCGACGCGGGCGTCTACGACCTCAAGCGCAACGACGTCCCCGGGTCGAACGAGCGCGACCGGTACTACTGGCGCGACGTCGGGACGATCGACTCGTTCTACGACGCGCACATGGACCTCATCGCACCGGTCCCGGTCTTCAACCTGTACAACCAGGACTGGCCGATCTTCAACCAGCAGACGAACCTGCCTCCGGCGAAGTTCGTCCGCGACGCGAACGGCAACACCGGCTCGACGGTCGACTCCCTCGTGTCGCTCGGTTGCCTCGTGTCCGGCGCCCAGGTCGAGCGCAGCATGATCGGCCCCTGGTGCGGCATCGACTCCGGCGCGAAGGTCCTCGACTCGATCGTCTTCGAACGCGCTTCGATCGGCGCCGGCTCCGTCGTGAACCGCGCGATCCTCGACAAGGACGTGGTGATCGCCCCCGGCGCCCAGGTCGGCATCGACCGCGAAGCGGACGAAGCGCGCGGCTTCACCGTCACCGAGTCCGGCATCACGGTCGTCGGCAAGGGCGTGCGCGTCGACGCGTAGCGTCGCGCGGGCAGGAACGGACGGCCCAGGAGGCGCGGCTGGCGTCATGAACGCCGGCCGCGCCTCCTGAGTCGGTACCGTTGGTGCGTGCCACGCTTCCTCGTCGTCCTCGATGCCGATTCCACGCTCCTCGAGGACGAGGTCATCGAACTCCTGGCCGACACGGCGGGGACCCGGCCACAGGTCCAGGCGATCACGGAGCGCGCCATGCGCGGCGAGATCGACTTCGCCGAGAGCCTCCGGGAGCGTGTCGCGACCCTGGCGGGCCTCCAGGACGACGTCTTCCGGGGCGCACAGCAGGCGGTCCGCGTGACGCGGGGTGCCGACCAACTCGTCCGCGGCGTGCACGCCGCCGGCGGGACCGTCGGCGTCGTGTCGGGCGGCTTCCACGAGGTCCTCGACCCGTTCGCCGAGCAGCTCGGACTCGACCACTGCCGGGCGAACCGGCTCGAGGTGGTGGACGGCGTCCTCACCGGGCGGGTCCTCGGCGACGTCGTGGACGCGCACGCCAAGGCCGTCGCACTGCGCGAGTGGGCGGCATCCGACGACGTGCCGATCGTCCGCACCGTCGCGATCGGCGACGGCGCCAACGACCTCGAGATGATGCGTGTGGCCGGACTGTCGGTCGCGTTCGACGCGAAGCCGCTCGTCCGCGAGCAGGCGGACGTCGCGGTCGTCGACCGTGACCTGTCGAGCGTGCTCGCGACGCTCGGCCTGCGCGGCTGACGCGCCGCCTGCCGCGCGGCGTCGGCCGGGCCGAGACTCGGCCCCGCGGACGGCTTCGCGGCCGCTTCGCCACGAAGGTGTCCGCCGAGGCGAGACTCGGCGGGCGCGCCCCGGCCTAGTGCCCCATCCCGAGGCCGCCGTCGACCGGGATGACCGCGCCGGAGATGTACCCGGCCCCGTCGCCGGCGAGGAACAGCGTGGCGTCCGCGACGTCGTCGACGGTGCCGTACCGCGCCGCCGGGATCTGCTTCTTGAACTCGGCCTGCAGTTCTTCGGGCAGCGCCGCCGTCATGTCCGTCTGGATGAACCCGGGCGCGACGACGTTGGCGGTGATGCCGCGGGAGCCGAGCTCGCGCGTGATCGACCGGGCCATGCCGACGAGGGCGGCCTTCGACGAGGCGTAGTTGACCTGGCCGACCTGGCCGTAGGCGCCGACGACGCTCGACATGAGCACGATGCGGCCGAACTTCGCCTTCATCATGCCCTTCGTGGCGCGCTTGACGACCCGGAACGTCCCCGTGAGGTTCGTGTCGATCACGCTCGTGAAGTCCTCCTCCGACATGCGGAGCAGCAGCTGGTCGTTCGTGATCCCGGCGTTCGCGACGAGGACCTCGATCGGGCCGAGCTCGGCCTCGACCTGCGAGAAGGCAGCGTCGACCGAGGCCGTGTCGGTGATGTCGGCCTGCACCGTGAGCGCGCCCTCGGGGCCGCCCTGGCCGCTGCGGGACGTGACCGCGACGCGGTGGCCGGCGGCGACGAAGCGCTCCGCGAGGGCGTGGCCGATGCCGCGGTTGCCGCCGGTGACGAGGACGGTACGGGGGGTGCTCATGGTCGCTCCGTTCGGGGTGGGTTGCACGGCGCGCCGGGCCCGGACCGGCTCGGACACGCCCGGAAGAGCGTACCGGAGCCGATACGCGCACCGTGTCCGCGCGCGGCGGAACCATCCGGGCCCGCGCGGAGTTAGGCTTTCCCTCGGGCAGAGGAAAGAACATCGGATGAAGACGACGCACAGCATCACCACCCTCCCGGACTCTCCGGAGCAGGATCGTGCGCACCGCCTGTCCCGGTACGTCTGGCAGATGGCCCTCCGCGTCGTGTTCTTCATCGGGGCGGTCGTCGTGTGGTCGATCTGGCACACGTGGATCGCCGTCATCCCGATCGTCCTCGCCGGCGTGATCCCCTGGGTCGCCGTCATCATCGCCAACGCGGGCAGCCGTGCCGAGAGCGACATCGTGACGCCTGCCGGTGCGATCCAGCTCTACGACGCCGTGGACCCGCGACTCCGCGAACAGCAGGAGGACGCCCGGGCCGAGGCGTACCGCGCCGAGCAGGACCGGCTGCGCGAGCAGGCGCAGGACGCGCAGGCCGAGTGGCAGCGCAACGGCGACCGCTCGCGTGTCTGGGGACGTCGCTGATGGGGGCCACGTTCGACCTCTTCACCGAACCCGGCTCGACCCCCGTGTGCTCGCGTGCCGGCTGCGTGTCGACCGCCTCGTGGCGCGTCAACTGGCGCAACCCGCGGATCCACGCGACCGACCGGGTGAAGATCTGGGCCGCGTGCGACGAGCACCGTGACTTCCTCGCCGACTACCTCCGGTCCCGGTCGTTCCCCGTCCGGGTCACGGGCATGCACGAGGACGTGGACCGCCTCGACGACGAACGCGACCCGGCCGACGCCCCGAAGAACGACGTCGGTGCACGCGCAGCCGGTGACCGTCGGTGAGCCAGCAGTTCGACCCGAGCTCCCGGTACGGCCGACGGCACGCACAGAAGCTCGAGCGCGCCGCAGCCGCCTCCGCCGCCGACGGCACCACCCGGACCGCCGAACGTGATCCGGACGAGCCCTTCGTCGGATGGCGCTTCGTCCGCAGCCGGCGGTGGCTCGGCTACTTCGCCATCGCGGTGGCGTTCGCGATCGTGTGCGCGCTGTTCGGCATGTGGCAGTGGGACCGCCGGAACGAGGCCGTCCGCCAGAACGAGCAGGTGGCGCAGAACTACGAGCACACCCCGGTCCCCCTCGACGAGGCGCTCCCGACGGCGTCGAGCTGGAACGACGGCAAGACCTGGCTCCGCGTGAGCGTCACCGGCCGCTACGACACCGACGACCAGCTGCTCGTCCGGAACCGCGTGCACAACGGCCAGCCCGGCTTCGAGGTCCTCACGCCGCTCGTCACGGCCGACGGTCGTGCGTTCGTCGTCGACCGCGGCTGGGTCCCCACCGGCAACGCACAGGACGCCCCCGACCACGTGCCCGCTCCCCCGTCCGGCGAGGTCACGGCGATCGTGCGCCTGCAGCCGAGCGAACCGCGCATCCCCGGCCGCACCGACCCGGCCCACACCGACCAGGTGCAGTCCGTGACGCTGTCCGACGTCGGCAAGAAGGTCGACACGCCCATCTACACCGGGGCGTACGGGCAGCTCGCGTCCGAGTCCCCCGCCCCGACCGAGGCTCGCCCGCTCGGCTGGGAGCGCCCGACGGCCGACACGGGGCTGCACCTCAGCTACTTCATCCAGTGGTTCATGTTCGCGGTCGGCGGGTTCGGGTTCCTCGCCTACCTGATGGTGCAGGAGTTCCGGAACCTGAACCAGGACGACCCCGAGGAGCGCGAGCGCGCCCTTGAGCGCCAGCGCCGCAAGGACGCGAAGCCGAAGACGGACGCACAGATCGAGGACGAGCTGCTGAACGCGGGTCGCTGACGCCAGCACAGGGCTGACGCCACCCAGGACGGACAGGAGGCGCGTTGCCAGCTGGCACCGCGCCTCCTGTCCGTCGGCGGGTCGCGCCCGTCGGCGGTGCGGGTCACGCGAGCTCGATGAGCTCCGCGTAGTCCTTGTTCCAGTGGTCCTCGGTGCCGTCCGGCAGGAGCAGCACCCGCTCGGGGTTGAGCGCCTCGACCGCACCGGCGTCGTGCGACACCAGCACCACGGCACCCTCGTAGCCGGCCAGCGCGCCGAGGATCTCCTCGCGCGAGGCCGGGTCGAGGTTGTTCGTCGGCTCGTCGAGCAGCAGCACGTTCGCGCCCGACACGACGATCATCGCGAGCGAGAGCCGCGTCTTCTCACCGCCGGAGAGGACACCGGCCTTCTTGTAGCCGTCGTCGCCGGTGAACAGGAACGAGCCGAGGACCCGTCGCGCCTCGGTCTCGTTGAGGTCGTTCGACGCGGACACCATGTTCTCGATCACGGTGCGGTTCACGTCGATGTTCTCGTGCTCCTGCGCGTAGTACCCGATCCGCAGGCCGTGCCCGGGCAGGATCTCCCCCGTGTCCGGCTGGTCGGCGCCCGCGAGGATGCGCAGCAACGTCGTCTTGCCGGCACCGTTGAACCCGAGGATCACGACGCGCGAGCCCCGGTCGATGGCGAGGTCCACGCCGGCGAAGATCTCGAGCGACCCGTAGGACTTCGACAGCCCCTCGGCCATCAGCGGGGTGCGGCCGCAGGGCGTCGGGGTCGGGAAGCGGAGCTTCGCGACGCGGTCGACTGCGCGCTCGTCCTCGAGCCCGGCGAGGAGCTTCTCGGCACGCGCGACCATCTGGTGCGCCGCTGCGGCCTTCGTGGCCTTCGCACCGAAGCGGGCGGCCTGGTCCTTGAGCGTGGCGGCCTTCTTCTCGGCGTTCGCGCGCTCCTTGCGGCGGCGCTCCTCGTCGGCGGCACGCTGCCGCTGGTAGAGCTTCCACCCCATGTTGTAGACGTCGATCGACTGGCGGTTGGCGTCGAGGTAGAAGACCCGGTTGACGACCTCGTCCACGAGCTCGACGTCGTGCGAGATGACGATCACACCGCCCGGGTACGTCTTGAGGTGCTCGCGCAGCCAGATGATCGAGTCGGCGTCGAGGTGGTTCGTCGGCTCGTCGAGGATCATCGTCTCGGCGTCCGAGAACAGGATCCGGGCGAGCTCGATGCGACGGCGCTGACCACCCGACAGCGTCTTGAGCTGCTGGTCGAGGATGCGGTCCGGCAGCTTGAGGTTCGACGCGATCGACGCCGCCTCGGCCTCGGCCGCGTAGCCGCCGAGCGCGTTGAACTGGTCGTCGAGCCGGCTGTACCGACGCATGGCCTTCTCGGCGACGGCGGTGTCCGTGCTGGCCATGTCCAGCGTGGCCTGGCGGATGCCCTCGACGAGCTCGCCGAGCCCACGGGCGTCGAGGATGCGCTTGCGGGCGGTGTCCTCCGGGTTGCCGGAGCGGGGGTCCTGCGGCAGGTACCCGATCTCGCCGGAGCGGTCGATCTTGCCCCCGGTCGGCTGGGTCTCACCCGCCAGGGCCTTGGTCATCGTGGTCTTCCCCGCGCCGTTCCGGCCGACGAGGCCGATCTTGTCGCCCTTCTCGACGCGGAAGGACACGTTCTCCATCAGGAGGCGAGCCCCGACGCGGATCTCGAGGTCGTGCACGGCAAGCACAGCAGACGTCCAATCAGTTGGTGGATGTGCACAACGGTGTGTGCGGGAGGTGCACCGCTACGCTGACGGGACCGATGGTCCCGAACGGGACCAGCAGTCCATTCTAGGAGAATCCATGACGAACGCCACCGGGTTCGCTCGCCGCGCAGTCCTCGCCGACCGTCTGCGCACCCACGGCCTGGCCACGAACGCCGCCCTGGTCGCCGGCGGAGCACTCTTCACCGCCGCCATGGCGCAGGTCGAGGTGCCGATGTGGCCGGTGCCGATCACGGGCCAGACCCTGGCGGTCGTGCTCGTCGGTGCCACCCTCGGTGCCCGCCGCGGCATGCTGTCGCTGCTCGTCTACGCGGTCGCCGGACTCGCCGGTGCACCGTTCTTCGCTGACTTCACGGGTGGCCTCGGCGCCCTCGCCGTGCCGAGCTTCGGCTACGTCATCGGCTTCATCCCCGCCGCCGGCGTCATCGGCTGGCTCGCCCGTCGCGACTGGGACCGCCACGTGGGCCGTGCCGCGGTGGCGATGCTCGTCGCCAGCGCGATCCCGTTCGTCACCGGTCTCCCCTACCTGGCCGTCGTGCTCGGACAGCTCGGCGCGCCGAACGACCTGCAGTCGGTCCTCGCGGCCGGGCTGTACCCGTTCATCGTGGGTGGCATCGCGAAGGCCCTCATCGCCGCGGGCATCGTGCCGCTGGCGTGGAAGATCCTCGGCCGCCGCTGAGTCCCGTCGCAGAAGGGCCCCGCACCGTCCGGTGCGGGGCCCTTCTGCGTGCGCGGGGGCGCGCGCGGGCGCGCGTGGGCGATCGCCGAGGTCGCACGACACGCCGTGCGCGGTCCGCCGAGGTCGCACGACACGCCGCTGGCGCGCGTCGCGGGCGACAGGTTGCGCGACCTCGGCGTCGCGCCCCGCGCGGGTCGCCGGCACAGACGGACGGGAGGCGCGGTGCCAGCCGGCACCGCGCCTCCCGTCCGTCAGGGGGTCGCGACTAGATCGAGAACCCGAGCGCGCGCATCATCTCGCGCCCGTCGTCGGTGATCCGCTCCGGGCCCCACGGCGGCATCCAGACCCAGTTGATCCGGAACGCGTCGACGATGCCGTCCAGCGCGTTCGCCGTGTCGCCCTCGATGACGTCGGTCAGGGGGCAGCCCGCGCTCGTCAGGGTCATGCTGATCACGAGCGCGGTCGCCTCGTCGTCCCAGGCGAGGTCGTAGATGAGCCCGAGGTCGACGATGTTCACGCCGAGTTCCGGGTCCTGGACCTCCTTGAGGCCCTCGACGACCTCGTCGAACTTCTCCGGTGCGAGTGCGGTGATCATCAGTTCCCCGCCGCAGCGGCTGCGGCCTGCACGTAGCGGTCGTAGCCCTCGTTCTCGAGGCGCTCGGCGAGCTCGGGGCCACCCTGCTCGGCGACCTTGCCCGCGACGAACACGTGCACGAAGTCCGGCTTGATGTAGCGGAGGATGCGCGTGTAGTGCGTGATGAGCAGCACGCCGAGGCCGGTTGCGGCCTTGGCACGGTTGACGCCCTCGGACACGATCTTCAGCGCGTCGACGTCGAGGCCGGAGTCGGTCTCGTCGAGCACGGCGAACTTCGGCTTGAGGAGCTCGAGCTGCATGATCTCGTGGCGCTTCTTCTCGCCGCCGGAGAAGCCCTCGTTGACGTTGCGCTCGGCGAAGGCCGAGTCCATCTTGAGGTCGGCCATCGACTGGCGGAGGTCCTTGACCCAGCTGCGGAGCGCCGGGGCCTCGCCGTCGATCGCGGTCTTGGCGGTGCGGAGGAAGTTCGACACCGTCACGCCGGGGATCTCCACCGGGTACTGCATGGCGAGGAACATGCCGGCACGGGCACGCTCGTCGACGCTCATCGCGAGGACGTCCTCGCCGTCGAGCGTGATCGAGCCACCGACGACGTTGTACCGGGGGTGGCCGGCGATCGTGTAGGCGAGGGTGGACTTGCCCGAGCCGTTCGGCCCCATGATCGCGTGGATCTCGCCCTCGTTGATGGTGAGGTCGACGCCCTTGAGGATCTCCTTGACACCCTGGTCGGTGTCGATCGAGACCTGCAGGTCGCGGATTTCGAGAGTGGACATTGCGTTCCTTCGGTTGCAGCTGGTGTGCGGCGTCAGCCGCGGGAAGTGAGTGGAGGCCGGGGACGGCCGGGTCGGAGCGGTCTCAGTCGACCGGTACGGGGTCGTGCACGTCGACGTAGACCTCGCCGTCACGGACCTCGACCCGGAAGACCGGGACGGGTTCGTACGCCGGGAAGTTCTGCGGCTTGCCGGTGGCCAGCGAGAAGCGGGACCCGTGGGCCCAGCACTCGAGCGTGTCGCCCTCGACGAACCCCTCTGCCAGGGAGATGTCCCCGTGGGTGCAGGTGTCGCCGATCGCGTGCACGGTGCCGGCGGAGTCCTTGACGATGGCGACCGCGGTGCCGTCGACCACGGCGCGCATCGGGCTGTCCACCTGGATGTCCGCCTCGGCACAGACCTTCGTCGACATCAGGCGGAGGCCTCCGGTGCGGCCTCGGCGATGACCGAGCGCCCCTCGGCGAGCTCCTGCTCGACCGCGGCGATGAGGCGTTCCTCGAGCTCGGGCGCACCGATCTTCTGGATGACCTCGACGAGGAAGCCGAGCACGACGAGACGACGTGCCTCTTCCTCGGGGATGCCGCGGGACTGCAGGTAGAACAGCTGCTCGTCGTCGAAGCGGCCGGTCGCACTCGCGTGTCCGGCGCCCTCGATGTTGCCCGTCTCGATCTCGAGGTTCGGGATGCTGTCCGCGCGCGTGCCGTCGGTGAGGACGAGGTTGCGGTTCTGCTCGTACGAGTCCGTGCCGTCGCCGGCGCGCCCGATGAGCACGTCGCCGATCCAGACCGTGTGCGCACCCTGGCCCTGTAGCGCGCCCTTGTAGTTGACCCGACCGCGCGTGTTGGGCGCGTCGTGGTTCACGTAGACCTGCTGCTCGATGTACTGACCGGCGTCGGCGAAGTACACGCCGTACATCTCCGTGTCGGCACCCTGCGCACCGAGGTGCGTCGAGGGGTTGACCCGGATGACGTCGCCGCCGAGCGAGACCACGACGTGCTTGAGGAAGGCGTCGCGGCCGACCTCGGCGAAGTGGGTCGACACGTGCACGGCGTCGTCGTCCCAGTCCTGCAGGCTGACGACGGTCAGGCGGGCGCCGTCGCGGACGACGATCTCGACGTTCTCGCTGAGGAGCGCCGAGCCGCGGTTGTCGAGCACGACGATGCCCTGCGCGTGCGCCTCGGCCGTGATGACCGTGTGCGCGGCGCGGGGCTGCGTGCCGAAGTCGGAACGCGTGATCGTGATGAACTCGTGCGCCTCGGTGGACTTGACCGTGACGGCCAGCACCGCGTCGCGAGCGGTCCAGGCGGCCGCGGCGGCGCGGTCCTCGGGCAGGCCGGCGGTGCCGACGCGGGGGTCGTCGCTGCGACCCCACTCGACGTCGGCGCCGTCGGACTGGCGGGCGAGGAACGGGTACGCGGATCCGTCGAGACCACCGTCGAGCAGGGGCTGGAGCTTCGCGAGGGGCGCGAACTTCCAGTTCACCTCTCGCCCGGTGACGGTCGGGAACGCGTCGACGTCACCGGACTGGAACCGCTCGGAACGGGTCTGCACCGGGATCGTCTTGTCGGGCGCGTCCCAGCCGCCGTCGGAGTGTGCTCCGGCGCCGTGCTGCGTGGTCGCCGCGGGCTCGATCGGCCGGTCGATGTGGGGAGGGGTGGTGCTGGACATCTAGCCGACGGATCCTTCCATGCTCATCTCGATGAGCTTGTTGAGTTCGAGTGCGTACTCCATCGGGAGCTCGCGGGC
Source organism: Curtobacterium sp. Curtsp22 (assembly GCF_059492135.1). Classification (NCBI taxonomy): domain Bacteria; kingdom Bacillati; phylum Actinomycetota; class Actinomycetes; order Micrococcales; family Microbacteriaceae; genus Curtobacterium; species Curtobacterium sp. Curtsp22. The sequence goes on from NZ_CP168519.1 coordinate 678,277, forward strand.
GATCGGCTCGATGAAGCCGCGGACGATCATCGCCATCGCCTCGTCCTCGGGCATGCCGCGCGACATGAGGTAGAACAGCTGCTCCTCGCTCACGCGGGAGACCGTGGCCTCGTGCCCGAGCTGGACGTCGTCGACGCGGATGTCGATCGCAGGGTAGGTGTCCGACCGGCTGATGGTGTCCACCAGCAGCGCGTCGCACCGCACGGTGTTCGCCGCGTGGTGGGCTGCCGGGTCGACCCGGACCTCACCGCGGTACCCCGCGCGACCGCCACCACGGGCGATCGACTTCGACACGATCGAGGACGTCGTGTACGGCGCCATGTGGATCATCTTCGCGCCGGCGTCCTGGTGCTGGCCGGGGCCGGCGAAGGCGACGGAGAGCGTCTCGCCCTTGGCGTGCTCACCCGCGAGGTAGATCGAGGGGTACTTCATCGTCACCTTGGAGCCGATGTTGCCGTCGATCCACTCCATCGTGGCGCCCTCGTGCGCGATCGCACGCTTGGTGACGAGGTTGTAGACGTTGTTCGACCAGTTCTGGATCGTCGTGTACCGAACGCGGGCGTTCTTCTTCACGATGATCTCGACGACGGCCGAGTGCAGGGAGTCCGACTTGTAGATCGGGGCGGTGCAGCCCTCGATGTAGTGGACGTAGGAGTCCTCGTCCGCGATGATCAGCGTCCGCTCGAACTGGCCCATGTTCTCGGTGTTGATCCGGAAGTAGGCCTGCAGCGGGATCTCGACGTGGACGCCCTTCGGGACGTAGACGAACGAGCCGCCGGACCACACGGCCGTGTTCAGCGCGGCGAACTTGTTGTCGCCGGCCGGGATCACGGTGCCGAAGTACTCCTCGAAGATCTCGGGGTGCTCGCGGAGCGCCGTGTCGGTGTCCATGAAGATGACACCCTGCTGCTCCAGGTCCTCACGGATCTGGTGGTACACGACCTCGGACTCGTACTGCGCGGCGACGCCGGCGACGAGACGCTGGCGCTCGGCCTCGGGGATGCCGAGCTTCTCGTAGGTCGCGCGGATGTCCTCGGGGAGGTCTTCCCACGACTGCGCCTGCTTCTCCGTGGAGCGCACGAAGTACTTGATGTTGTCGAAGTCGATGCCCGTCAGATCGGCACCCCACGTCGGCATCGGCTTGCGGCCGAAGAGCTGCAGGCCCTTGAGCCGGTTCTTGAGCATCCACTCGGGCTCGGACTTGAGGTTCGAGATGTCGGTCACGACCTCTTCCGAGATGCCGCGGCGAGCAGAGGCGCCGGCCGAGTCGGAGTCGGACCAGCCGAACTCGTATTGGCCGAGCCCTTCGAGCTCGGGACGGTCGATGAGCACGTCGGACATGGTCTCCTCGTTTCCTTCTCGCGGCAGCGTCTTCGGGTGTCAACCCGTGGCGTCTGGACGCCATTCCACCGCAGACCCCCGACACGCTCGTCGCGTGCACGGTGGACACGGTGTTGCTCCCTCGCAACGTCGATGGTTCCACACAGCCCTGAGTGTCGACGTCCTGGGTGTGAACGGCGATCTCGGACCATTCGGAGCCGGCGCCTGCCTAGACTTGACTGCTGCTGAACCCTCGAATCCTACAGGTTCGCTGCACGGAACAACAGGAAGGCACCACGCTCGTGACTCGCGTCGCATCCCCCGTCGACCAGGACGTCCGCCCTGCGCGGTGGTGGTCGCTCCCCCGTGTCGTCGACCAGCGTGTCGTCGTCCTCGCCTGGGCGTCCTTCGTCGTCGAGGTGATCCTGATCGGCACGGGCGGCCTCGTCCGCCTCACCGCATCGGGTCTCGGGTGCCCGACCTGGCCGAAGTGCACGGCGGACTCCCTCGTCTCGACGCCCGAGATGGGCATCCACGGCGTCATCGAGTTCGGCAACCGACTGCTCACCTTCGTGCTCGTCGTCGTCGCGATCGCCATGTTCCTGCTCGTCGTCCGGATGCGCCGCACGCGCCCCGAACTGTTCTGGCTCGCGTTCGCCCAGGGCGCAGCGATACCGGTGCAGGCCGTGATCGGCGGCATGAGCGTCTGGACCAACCTCAACCCGTTCGTCGTCGGGCTGCACTTCGTCGTCTCCGCGGCACTCACGGCGGTCACCGCCGCACTCGTCTACCGCGCCATGCGCGGTCCGCGCACCGCCGAGCGGCTCGTCCCCGGCTGGTACACGGGCGTCGTGCGCGGCACCGTCGCCGCGGTCGTCGTCACCGTGCTCGTCGGCATCCTCACCACGGGCAGCGGCCCGCACGCCGGCGCCGACGAGGCGGTCGACGGCGGACGACTGCACCGCACGGGCTTCGACCCCGCCGTGATGGAGCACCTGCACGCGATCCCCGCCTACGTGCTGTTCGCCCTGACCCTCGTCCTCGTGGTCGGCGCGGTCCGCCTGCGCCTGTCGAGCAAGTGGGCGCTGCTGCTCCTGGTGGTCGAGTTCGTCCAGATCGCCGTCGGGCTCACCCAGGCGCGTACGGGGCTGCCGGTCGGTCTGGTGGGGACGCACATGGTCCTCGCGGGCCTGCTCGTCGGCGCCACCACGGTCGTGACGCTCTCCACGCGCGGCACCGCCGGTCGCCAGGCCGTCCGTGAGCCGATCGCGGGCTGACGCGCGGCGCACCGCTCGCGGTCGCCGACACCCCACGAGTCGATCGACTCGTGGGGTGTCGTTCGTGGTGCGGAACGCGGCCGGCTGACGGACTGGAGGCGCGGTTCGGGCCCGTCACGCGCCTCCAGGCCGATGGGTGGTCGCGCCCAGCACCTTCTGCGGACCCGGAACGACCCCACCGACGTCGTACGACGACGGCCTCGTCGCACCCAGCGCGTTCAACAACCCGCGCCCGCAACGAACGACATCGTCGCTGTCGTACGACAGCGACGATGTCGCACCGGGTCCGCAGCCGAGACGGCCGCGATCGCCCAGCGCTAGAAGGTGAAGACCTGCGGCAGCAGCGGGTCGATGCCCACGGCGATGAACAGCAGCGTCAGGTACGTGATCGAGCTGTGGAAGACGCGCATCGGCTGCACGTGCTCCACGTGCTGGATCGCCCGCGAGTACAGCCGGTGCGACTCGACGACGAACCAGATGCCACCGGCCAGCGCGACCACCGTGTAGAGCGGCCCCATGTGTGCGACCGGGATGAGCAGCAGCGAGCAGACGAGCGTCGCCCACGCGTACAGGACGACCTGGAGACCGACCACCGTGCGACCGCGGACGACCGCGAGCATCGGCACGTCGGCGGCGTCGTAGTCGTCGCGGTACTTCATCGACAGCGGCCAGTAGTGCGGCGGCGTCCAGAGGAAGATCACCATGAAGAGGATGACCGGCGCCCAGGTCAGCGACCCGGTGACGCCCGCCCAGCCGATCAGCACGGGCATGCAGCCGGCCGAACCGCCCCAGACGATGTTCTGCGGGGTGCGGCGCTTGAGCCACAGCGTGTAGACGAAGACGTAGATGAGGATCGCGATGACGCTCAGGGCGGCCGCGAGCCAGTTCACCAGGAACCCGAGGACCGCGGTCGACGCGACGCCGAGCACCCACGAGAAGACGAGTGCCTCACGGTCGGAGAGCTCACCGGTGACGAGCGGCCGGGTGCTCGTGCGCTTCATGAGCCGGTCGATGTCGCGGTCGATGTAGCAGTTGAAGGCCGAGGCGGACCCGGCCGACATCGCGCCACCGAGCATCGTCCAGAAGACGAGCCACAGGTCCGGCACGCCGCGCTCGGCGAGGAACATCGTCGGCGCCGTCGTGACGAGCAGCAGCTCCATGACCCGTGGCTTCGTCAGTGAGACGTAGGCACGCACCTTGCGCGACAGCGTCGAGCGGGGTCGATCGGTGTCGGGCCGGGTCACGGTGGCAGTCGGCAAGGGAACCTCAGTCTGTTCGCGTCAGCTCACACGCTCGGTGGACGGCTCCGTCGTCGTCGGGGCGTGCGTCGACCCGGAATGCGCACGGGTCCCCGACAGTTTACGTGATGGAGGCGCCGCGATGATGCCCCGCCCCGCCATCCGGACCGAAGTCACCCACCGACACGCCCGGCCGACGGCGGGTCCCCGCGACGACGAGTGAACAACCGGCGTCACCTGAACCCCTTCTGAGTGCATGGTCACTATGCTGGAGTCGCCCTCCCGCAGTGCGTGCCCCGATGACGTCGGCCGCGAAGAGCCGGTCGGCCGCCGCGAGACGGCGACCCGACGAAGGCCCCGGGACGGCGATCATGTCCGTGCGATGGCACGAGCCCTCGCACATGTCGCATCAAGAAGGGTCAACATCCAAGTGGCTGAATTCACCTGGGACGCCATCGACAGGAAGGCCGTCGACACGGCCCGCGTACTCGCCGCCGACTCGGTCGAGGCCGCCGGCAACGGTCACCCCGGCACCGCGATGAGCCTCGCGCCGGTCGCCCACCTGCTCTTCCAGAAGGTGATGCGTCGCGACCCCAGCGACTCCACCTGGATCGGCCGCGACCGCTTCATCCTCTCCGCCGGTCACGCCTCGATCCTCCAGTACGTGCAGTTCTACCTGCACGGCTACGGCCTCGAGCTCGAGGACCTCCAGCACCTCCGCAAGTGGGGCTCGAAGACCCCGGGTCACCCGGAGTACGGCCACACCGACGGCGTCGAGATCACCACCGGCCCGCTCGGCCAGGGCCTCGCCTCGGCCGTGGGCTTCGGCTACGCGCAGCGCTTCGAGCGTGGCCTCTTCGACCCGGAGACCGCCGACGGCGAGTCGCCGTTCGACCACTTCACCTACGTGATCGCCGGTGACGGCGACATGCAGGAAGGCGTCACGAACGAGGCCGCGAGCCTCGCCGGCCGCCAGCAGCTCGGTCGTCTGGTCGTCTTCTACGACTCGAACCAGATCTCGATCGAGGACGACACCGACATCTCCTTCTCGGAGAGCGTCCCGGACCGCTACGAGGCGCTCGGCTGGCACGTCCAGACCGTCGACTGGAAGAAGACGGGCGAGTACTCGGAAGACGTCGAGTCCCTCTTCGCCGCGGTCGAGGCCGCCAAGGCCGTCACCGACAAGCCGTCGCTCATCGTCCTCAAGACGATCATCGGCTGGCCGTCGCCGACCAAGCAGAACTCCGGCAAGATCCACGGCTCCGCCCTCGGTGGCGAGGAGCTCAAGGGCCTCAAGGAGGTCCTCGGCTTCGACCCCGAGCAGACCTTCCACGTCGACCCCGAGGTGCTCGAGTACACCCGCGGTGCCGTCGCCAAGGGCCAGGCGCAGCACGCCGAGTGGCAGAAGACCTTCGACGCGTGGGCCGCGGCCAACCCCGAGAAGAAGACGCTCCTCGACCGCATCAACGCCGGCGAGCTCCCCGACGGCCTCGAAGAAGCCCTCCCGGTCTTCCCGACCGAGAAGGCCGTCTCGACCCGTGCCGCCTCCGGCAAGGTCATCAACTCCATCGCGCCGCTCATGCCCGAGTTCTGGGGCGGCTCGGCCGACCTCGCCGAGTCGAACCTGACCACGATCGAGGGCGCCAAGTCCTTCGGTCCGGTCGAGGCCTCGACCAAGGCGTGGAGCACCGACCCGTACGGCCGCGTGCTGCACTTCGGCATCCGCGAGCACGCGATGGGCTCGATCCTGTCCGGCATCGTCCTGCACGGGAACACCCGCCCCTTCGGCGGCACGTTCCTCATCTTCAGCGACTACATGCGTCCGGCGGTCCGTCTCGCCGCGCTCATGCAGGCGCCGGCGATCTACGTCTGGACGCACGACTCCGTCGCCCTCGGTGAGGACGGCCCGACGCACCAGCCGATCGAGCAGCTCAGCGCCCTCCGCGCGATCCCGGGTCTGGACGTCGTCCGCCCGGCCGACGCCAACGAGGTCGCCTACGCCTGGCTCGAGATGCTCAAGCACAAGGACCGCCCGGCCGGCATCGCGCTGAGCCGTCAGAACCTCCCCGTCTTCGAGCGTGGCGAGGGCGACGCCTCCGGTGAGGTCTTCGCCTCGGCGAAGAACGTCGCCAAGGGCGCGTACATCCTGGCCGAGGCGCCGAACGGCACCCCCGACGTGATCCTCATCGCGACCGGTTCCGAGGTCCAGATCGCCGTCGAGGCACGCGAGCAGCTCAAGGGCGAGGGCATCAACGCCCGCGTCGTGAGCGCCCCGTCGCTCGAGTGGTTCCGCGCCCAGTCCGAGAACTACCAGGACCAGGTGCTGCCGAAGAACGTCACCGCGCGCGTCTCGGTCGAGGCCGGGATCGCCATGAGCTGGCGCGACATCATCGGCGACAAGGGCCGCAGCGTCTCGATCGAGCACTTCGGTGCCTCGGCCGACTACCAGACGCTGTTCAAGGAGTTCGGCTTCACGACGGAGCACGTCGTGGCCGCCGCGAAGGAATCCCTCGCGGCTTCCTGACCCCCCGAGGGCCGGGCCCGGTGCGCCGGATCCGGCCCTTCTTCCGGGAGGCGCGGCTCGGCCCCGCCACGCGCCTCCCGGTCCCCCAGACCCCGGCCCCCAGGCCGATGAAGGAAAGAAGAGAAACACATGGCTGAGAACACCCCCACCGCCGCGCTCTCCGCGGTCGGCGTGAGCATCTGGCTCGACGACCTGTCCCGCGAGCTCCTCGAGACCGGCAAGCTCGAGTCCCTCATCGCCGAGAAGAACGTCGTCGGCGTCACGACGAACCCGACGATCTTCGCCTCGGCCCTCGCCAAGGGCGAGCGCTACGACGCACAGGTCAAGGAGCTGGCCGCGGCCGGCACCGAGGTCACCGACGCGATCTTCGAGATCACCACGCAGGACGTCGCCAACGCGTCCGACGTCTTCAAGCCGATCTACGACTCGACCAAGGGCTTCGACGGCCGCGTGTCGATCGAGGTCGAGCCGGGCCTCGCGCACGAGACCCAGAAGACCATCGAGCAGGCCAAGTTCCTGTTCGACAAGGTCGGCAAGGAGAACGTCCTCATCAAGATCCCGGCAACGGTCGAGGGTCTCGAGGCCATCACCGAGGTCATCGCCGCCGGTATCTCGGTCAACGTCACCCTGATCTTCTCGCTCGAGCGCTACCGCGCCGTCATCGACGCCTACCTCGGTGGCCTCGAGAAGGCCAAGGCCGCCGGCCACGACCTCTCGAAGATCCACTCGGTCGCGTCCTTCTTCGTGTCGCGCGTCGACTCGGAGATCGACAAGCGTCTCGACGCCGTCGGCACGGACGAGGCGAAGGCCCTCAAGTCGAAGGCCGGCATCGCCAACGCGCAGCTCGCCTACCAGGTCTGGACCGAGGCGTTCGCCTCCGAGCGCGCCCTCGGCCTGCTCGAGGCCGGTGCGAACACGCAGCGTCCGCTCTGGGCCTCGACCGGTGTCAAGGACCCGTCGCTCCCCGACACGCTCTACGTGACCGAGCTGGCCGCACCGAGCACCGTCAACACCATGCCGGGCAAGACCCTCGACGCCACGTTCGACCACGGCGAGATCCACGGCGACGCCATCGCCGGCTCGTTCGACGCCGCGCAGCAGGTCCTCGACCAGCTCGCCGCCCAGGGCATCGACTACGACGACGTCGTGGCGCTGCTCGAGAAGGAGGGCGTCGACAAGTTCAACGTCTCGTGGGGCGAGCTCGTCGACACCGTCAAGAACGCACTCGAGGGCGCCAAGTAGTGACGGTCTCCATCGCCGCCAGCGGTGACGCGGCGCGGGCCATCGAACTGGTGGTCCCGCGCCTCGTCACCGATCTGGTGGCGTCGGGCATCACTGCCCAGGACCCCGAGCTCTGGGGTCCCGACGCCGAGGCCGAGGCGTCGAAGCGTCTCGGCTGGGTGGAGGCCGTCTCGGTCTCCCGCCCGCTCGTCGCCGAGATCGTCGCGCTGCGCGAGTCGCTCCTCGCCGAAGGGGTCGACCACGTCGTCCTCGCCGGCATGGGCGGCTCGTCGCTCGCGCCCGAGGTCATCACCCGGACCGCCGGCGTGCCGCTCACGGTCCTCGACTCCACCGACCCGGCGCAGGTCCGCGCCGCCGTGGAGCACCAGCTGGACCGCACTGTGCTCGTCGTGTCCTCGAAGTCGGGTTCGACCCTCGAGACCGACTCGCAGCACCGTGTCTACGAGCAGGCCTTCCGCGACGCCGGCATCGACCCGGCGAAGCGCATCGTCGTCGTCACCGACCCGGGCTCCCCGCTCGAGGCCGTCGCGACGGACGCCGGGTACCGCGTCTTCACCGCCGACCCGAACGTCGGCGGCCGCTACTCCGCACTGACCGCGTTCGGCCTCGTGCCGTCCGGCCTCGCCGGTGCCGACATCGCGGAGCTCCTCGACGAGGCCGACGCCATCTCGGCGCTGCTCTCGGTCGACATCGACGAGAACCCCGGCCTCGTGCTCGGCGCCGTCCTCGGGGGCACCGCGCCCCTCCGCTCCACGATCGGCATCGTCGCGGACGGCACCCACATCGTCGGGTTCGGCGACTGGGCGGAACAGCTGATCGCGGAGTCCACCGGCAAGGACGGCCGCGGCTTGCTGCCGGTCGTGCTCGACGTCGACTCCCCCGAGGTGACCGCTGGACTGCCCGACCTGCAGGTGATCCGACTCGTCGGCTCCCGCGAGGACGAGCGCCACGTCGCCGAGGGCGAGGTCGAGATCACCGGCACGCTCGGCGGCCAGCTCCTCGTGTGGGAGTACGCCGTGGCCGTCGCCGGTCGCCTGCTCGGCATCGACCCGTTCGACCAGCCCGACGTCGAGGCCGCCAAGACCGCGGCCCGCGCCCTCCTGGACGACCGCCCGGCACCGACCGAACCGGCCTTCACCGAGGACGGCACCGCCGTCCACGCGACCGAGGGCCTGGCGGTCGGGACGACGATCGCGGAAGCCGTGTCGCGCCTCCTGGACCACGTCGGCCCCACCGGCTACCTGGCCGTGCAGGCGTACGTGGACCGCACCGCGAACCCGGACCTCGAGTCGCTGCGCGACGCCTTGGCGGCGCGCACCGGCCGACCCGTCACGTTCGGCTGGGGACCGCGCTTCCTGCACTCGACCGGCCAGTACCACAAGGGCGGCCCGGCGAACGGCGTGTTCCTCCAGATCGTGGCCGACGAGCCCGACGACCTGGCCATCCCCGGTCGTCCGTTCACGTTCGGCCAGCTCATCCAGGCCCAGGCCTCCGGCGACGCGAGTGTCCTCGCGCAGCACGGCCGCCCGGTCCTGACCCTCACGACGACGGACGTCGCAGCTGCCACCGCAGCACTGACGGCCGCCGTCACCCTCTGACTCTCGAAGGAGTTCACCGACTCATGTCACCGGTGGCAATCACCCCGGAGCACAACCCGCTCCGGCTGCCGACGGATCGTCGACTGAACCGGATCGCGGGACCCAGCACCCTCATCATCTTCGGCGTGACGGGCGACCTGTCCCGCAAGAAGCTGATGCCCGCGGTCTACGACCTGGCGAACCGAGGGCTCCTGCCCCCGGGGTTCGCCCTCGTCGGGTTCGCTCGGCGTGACTGGGAGGACCAAGACTTCTCCCAGCTCGTCCACGACGCGGTCCAGGAGCACTCGCGCACCCCGTTCGACGAGGACGTCTGGCGTCAGCTCGAACAGGGCATCCGGTTCGTCCAGGGATCGTTCGACGACCCCGAGGCGTTCCGCGAGCTCAAGCGGACCGTCGACACGCTGGACGCGGAGCGCGGGACGCTCGGCAACCACGCGTTCTACCTGTCCATCCCGCCGAAGATGTTCCCCGTGGTCACCGAGCAGCTCAAGCTGTCCGGGCTGACCGAGAAGCTCGAGGACTCGTGGAGCCGCGTGGTCGTCGAGAAGCCCTTCGGCTCCGACCTCCGCACGGCGCGCGAGCTGAACGCGATCGTCGAGAGCGTCTTCGCTCCGGACGACGTGTTCCGCATCGACCACTACCTCGGCAAGGAGACCGTCCAGAACCTCCTGACGCTGCGGTTCGCGAACCAGATGTACGAACCCATCTGGAACTCGAACTACGTGGACCACGTGCAGATCACGATGGCCGAGGACATCGGCGTCGCCGGACGTGCCGCGTACTATGACGGCATCGGTGCGGCGCGCGACGTCATCCAGAACCACCTCCTGCAGCTCCTCGCGCTCACCGCGATGGAGGAGCCGGTCTCGTTCAAGGCGGCGGACCTCCGCGCCGAGAAGGAGAAGGTCCTCTCCGCGGTGCGCCTGCCCGAGGACCTGTCGACCGCCACGGCCCGCGGGCAGTACGCCGGCGGCTGGCAGGGCGGTGAGAAGGTGCTCGGCTTCCTTGAGGAAGCGGGTATGGACCCCGAGTCCGGCACCGAGACCTACGCGGCGATCAAGCTCGACATCGCGACCCGTCGCTGGCAGGGCGTCCCGTTCTACCTCCGCGCCGGCAAGCGTCTCGGTCGCCGCGTGACCGAGATCGCGATCGTGTTCAAGCGTGTCCCCGAGGACGTCTACGGCAACTCGCAGTCGCCCCTCGGCCAGAACGCGCTCGTCATCCGTGTGCAGCCGGACGAGGGCGTCACGCTCCGCTTCGGCTCGAAGGTCCCCGGCGTCGGCACGCAGGTGCGCGACGTGACGATGGACTTCGGCTACGGCCACGCGTTCACCGAGGCCTCGCCCGAGGCGTACGAGCGACTCATCCTCGACGTGCTCCTCGGGGACCCGCCCCTGTTCCCCCGTCACCAAGAGGTGGAACTGTCGTGGAAGATCCTCGACCCGATCGAGGAGTTCTGGGCCACGCAGGGCCAGCCCGAGCAGTACCGTCCCGGCACGTGGGGCCCGGCATCCGCCGACGCCCTGCTCGCCCGCGACGGCCGGACCTGGAGGCGTCCATGAAGATCGACCTGCCGAACACCACGGTCTCGAAGATCCAGAAGAAGCTCGTCCACATCCGCGAAGAGGGCGGTGCCGTCGCCCTCGGTCGTGTCCTGACGCTCATCATCTCGACGGCCCTCGGGCACGAGGAAGAGGCGATCGAGGCCGCGAACGAGGCGTCCCGCGAGCACCCGATGCGCGTCATCATCGTGTCGAAGAACGACGGCGACACGAAGTCGCCCGGTCGCCTCGACGCGCAGATCCGCGTCGGCAGCGACGCGGGTGCGAGCGAGGTCATCGTCCTCCGCGCCTACGGCGAGACCGCGACCGACGAGGAGAGCCTGGTCACCGGCCTCCTCCTGCCGGACGCGCCCGTCGTGGCCTGGTGGCCGCAGACCGCCCCGGAGCAGCCCTCGGCCTCGGCCCTGGGCCGCATCGCCCAGCGACGGATCACCGACGCGGCCGCGCAGAAGGACCCGAACGGTGCGATCGAGGCCCTCGGTGCCTCGTACGTGCCGGGCGACACCGACTTCGCGTGGACCCGTCTCACCCTGTGGCGCAACCAGCTCGCCGCGGCGCTCGACCAGCCGCCGTACGAGCCGATCACCGCCGTCGAGGTCTCGGGGGCGTACGACAGCCCGTCGACGATCCTGCTCGCCGCGTGGCTGCAGCTGCAGCTCGAGGTGCCGGTGGCCGTCGTCACGTCGCCGCGTGCGACCGGGTCGAGCGGCATCCACGGTGTGAAGCTCGTGCGCGAGTCCGGCACCATCGAGCTCGAGCGGTCCCTGGTGGACGTCGCGACGCTCTCGATGCCCGGGCAGCCGACGCACGACCTGTCGCTGCCGCGCCGCAACCTGCGCGACTGCCTGGCCGAGGAACTCCGTAGACTCGACCCGGACGTCCTCTTCGGAGACGTCGTCAAGCACGGGGTCCCCCAGCTGCGCGAGTCCATCGCCGGCTGAGCAAGCCCCACACGACCGGTCGGGCCGGCCGTCGTTCGTCCAGCGCGAGCGGCGGCCGGCCCGGACGGTCGGACCGACGGTGGTCGTACGACCGGTCGACCACCACGAACACGGGAGTCACGTGACCAACGAACGGCGGGTGCTGGTGCACCCGGACAAGCAGGCCCTCGGCGCTTCGGTCGCCGCACGCTTCATCACGAAGATCATCGACGTGCTCGACGAGCAGGAGCGCGCGGACATCGCCATCAGCGGTGGTTCCGTGTCCTCCCTCGTCCTCGCCGCGATCGGCCAGTCGCCGGCGCGTGAGAGCGTCGACTGGTCGAAGGTGCACGTGTGGTGGGTCGACGAGCGCTGGGTGCCCGCGGGCGATGCCGATCGCAACATCACCGGCACGCAGACGGACTTCTTCGACCACGTCGACATCCCGGAGTCGAACATCCACCCGATCGCGGCGTCGGACGCTGGCATCTCGATCGAGGACGCTGCGACCCGCTACGAGCAGGAGCTGCACGCCGCCGCGCCGGACGACGCCATCGCGCCCCGGTTCGACATCACGCTCCTCGGGGTCGGACCCGACGGTCACACCGCGTCGCTCTTCCCGGAGTTCCCGCAGCTCACGGTGACCGACCGCATCGTGCTGCCGGTGGACGACTCCCCCAAGCCGCCGCCGCAGCGCCTGACCCTCACCTACCCGGCGATCAACGCGTCGCAGCGCGTGTGGGTCATCCTGTCGGGTGCTGAGAAGGCCTCGGTCCTCGGGCTCGCGCTCGCGGGCGCCTCGGTCGACGAGGTCCCCGTCGGTGGCGTGCAGGGGCGCAAGCGCACCGTGTTCTTCGTGGACCAGGACGCCGCTCGCGACGTCCCCGAGAACCTCATCGCGTCGACGTACTAGACGCGGGTCCCTGACGGACGGGAGGCGCGGTGCCGGCTGGCACCGCGCCTCCCGTCCGTCAGTGGGTGCGGCCGCCCCGCCCGCCCGCCCGCCCGCCGGCCCGCCCGCCGAGGTCGCACAAGGTGTCGCCCGTAGCGCGCGGAAGCAGCGCTTCGTGCGACCTCGGCGGCGCCCGCACGGCATGTCGCGCGACCTCGCCGGTCCCCCGCGCACCCACCACACGCACGAAGGCCCCCGTACCGGATCGGTACGGGGGCCTTCGGACGTCTCGTGCGACTACTTCGCGGTGCCGCGACGCTGACGGAGCTGCTGCAACGCGTCCTCGAGGAGCTGCGCCGCCTCTTCTTCGGTGCGACGCTCCTTCACGTACGCGAGGTGCGTCTTGTACGGCTCGGTCTTGGAGACCACGGGAGGGTTCTCCTTGTCGCGACCAGCCGGGAGCCCGGTCGACGGCGAGTCCACCGTCTCGGGGATCTCGTCATCGGGGAGGCCGGCGGCGAAGTACCGCACGACCTCGTTGCCGAGCGCATCCCAGTACGAGATCGCCACACGCTCGGCCTGGACCCCGCGGTCCTGCTCCCCCATCGGGCCCGCGCCGACGCGCGAACCCCGGATTGCACTGCCTCCGGATGCCATGGATCAGCTCCCCGCCGTGAACTTGTTGATGAGACCGAGCACGATGATCGACACGATCCAGAGGAGACCGAGGATCACCGTGATGCGGTTGAGGTTGCGCTCGGCGACGCCGGACGCCCCGAGGTTGCTCGTCACGCCGCCGCCGAACATGTCGGAGAGGCCGCCACCGCGGCCCTTGTGCAGCAGGATGAGGAGCGTGAGCAGGAGGCTCGTTATCGCGAGCAGGACCTGCAGCACGACGGAGAGAATCGCCACGACGTACCTTTCGTGTCAGTCAGCCATCCGAGTATACCGGCCAGGTGGTCGGCCGAGGTCCCCGGGCTGGGCGTGGCACAGGCCGGCCGCACGATGGCGACCGGCCTGTGTCCGGTGGATCAGAGTCCGACGTGCTGCCGGAAGCGCGCGATCGCCGCGAACTCCTGCACGTCGAGTGAGGCGCCACCGACGAGCGCGCCGTCGATGTCGGGCTCGCGCAGGAAGCCGGCGATGTTGCCCGACTTCACCGAGCCGCCGTAGAGCACCCGCGTCGCCGCGGCTGCCTCGTCGCCCCAAGCTGCAGCGATCCCGCGACGGATCGCAGCGCATTCGTCCTGCGCCTGCTCGGCGGTCGCGGCCTGGCCGGAGCCGATCGCCCAGACCGGCTCGTACGCCACGACGATCTCCGAGGGCTGCACGGCGTCGAGGACGACCTGCAGCTGCTCGACCGGCACGACACCGGCGCCGCGCTCCTCGCGCTGCTCGCCGGTCTCGCCGACGCAGACCACCGGCACGAGACCGTGCTTGACGGCCGCGGCGGTCTTCGCGGCGACGACCTCGTCGGTCTCCGCGTGCAGCGTGCGCCGCTCGGAGTGTCCGACGATGACGTACTGCGCGTCGAGTGCGGCGAGGAACGCCCCGGACACGTCGCCCGTGTAGGCGCCCGAGTCGTACTGGGACAGGTCCTGCGCGCCGAAGCGGATCGGGAGCTTGTCGGCCGAGATGAGCGTCTGCACGCTGCGGAGGTCGGTGAAGGGCGGGAAGACCGCGACCTCGACGTCGTCGAAGTCGTGGCGTGCGTCCTTCAGCGTCCACGCGAGCTTCTGCACGGTGGCGATGGCCTGGAGGTGGTCCAGGTTCATCTTCCAGTTGCCCGCGATCAACGGCGTCCGGGTCATCGCGACCACCCCAGTGCTTCGAGACCGGGGAGCGACTTGCCCTCGAGGAACTCGAGGCTCGCACCGCCACCGGTCGAGATGTGCCCGAACTGGTCGTCCGAGAAGCCGAGCGACCGGACGGCCGCGGCGGAGTCGCCACCGCCGACCACACCGAGGCCGTCGACCTCGGTCAGGGCCTGCGCGACGGTCTTCGTGCCGGCGGCGAAGGCCGGGAACTCGAACACGCCCATCGGGCCGTTCCAGAACACGGTCTTCGACGAGGACACCGCGGAAGCGAACCGCGCCGCCGTCTCCGGGCCGATGTCGAGGCCGATGCCGTCCGCCCCGAAGGACGACGACTCGATCGCGTCCGCGGCGACGGTCTCGTGCGACGCGTCGGCCGCGAACCCGGACGCCACGACGACGTCCGTCGGCAGGTCGATCGTCACGCCGAGCTCCTTCGCCCGCGAGAGGTACTCGCGGACGACGTCGAGCTGGTCGGCCTCGAGCAGCGACTTCGCGACCCCGTGGCCCTGGGCCGCGAGGAACGTGAAGAGCATGCCGCCGCCGATGCAGAGCGTGTCCACCTGCGGCAGGAGGTGGTCGATGACGCCGAGCTTGTCGCTGACCTTCGACCCGCCGAGCACGACCGTGTACGGCCGCTCCGGCGTCGTCGTGAGGCGTTCGAGCACGCCGAGCTCGGTCTCGATGAGCGACCCCGCTGCGCTGGGCAGCGCGGATGCGAGCTCGTACACCGAGGCCTGCTTGCGGTGCACGACACCGAATCCGTCGGACACGAAGGCGTCCCCGAGGGCGGCGATGCGGTCCGCGAAGTCACTGCGCACGGCAGCGTCCTTCGAGGTCTCCTCCGGGTTGAACCGGAGGTTCTCGAGCAACAGGACGTCGCCGTCCCCGAGTTCCCCGGCGGCCGCGGTCGCTTCGTCGCCGACGGTCTCGCCGACGTACGTGACCTCTTTGCCGAGCAGCTCGGAGAGCCGCTGGGCCACCGGCGCGAGCGAGAACTCCGGCTTGGGCTCGCCGTCGGGGCGGCCCAGGTGGGAGATCACGATGACGCGCGCGCCGGCGTTGATGAGGGTGTTCAGGGTGGTCAGCGACGCGCGCACGCGGCCGTCGTCCGTGATCACGCCGTCCTTGAGCGGGACGTTGAGGTCACAACGGACGACGACACGCTTGCCGGCGAGGTCGCCGAGGTCCTCGAGGGTGCGGAGTGCCATGGGTTAGAGGCGCTCGCCCACGTACTCGGTGAGGTCGACCAGACGGTTCGAGTACCCCCACTCGTTGTCGTACCACGAGGTGATCTTCACGAGGCCGCCGATGACCTTGGTCAGGCCGGAGTCGTAGATCGAGGAGTGCGGGTCCGTGGTGATGTCGGTCGACACCAGCGGGTCCTCGCTGTAGAGCAGGATGCCCTTGAGCGGGCCCTCGGCCGCCTCCTTGTAGGCGGCGTTGATCTCGTCGACGGTGACCTCGGACTTGGTCTCGAGGGTGAGGTCGGTGATCGAGCCGGTCGGCACCGGGACGCGGAGCGCGAAGCCGTCGAGCTTGCCGGCGAGCTCCGGCAGGACGAGGCCGATGGCCTTCGCCGCACCCGTGGAGGTCGGGACGATGTTCAGGGCTGCAGCACGCGCACGACGCGGGTCCTTGTGCGGGCCGTCCTGGAGGTTCTGGTCGGCGGTGTAGGCGTGGACCGTGGTCATGAGACCGCGCTCGATGCCGAACTTGTCGTGGAACACCTTGGCGAGCGGCGCGAGGCTGTTCGTGGTGCAGGACGCGTTCGAGATGATGTTGTGGTTCGCGGGGTCGTACTGGTCCTCGTTCACGCCGAGCACGATGGTGACGTCGTCACCCGTGGCCGGGGCAGAGATGATGACCTTCTTGGCACCGGCGTCGATGTGCTTCTGCGCATCGGCGGCCTTGGTGAAGAAACCGGTCGACTCGATGACGATGTCGACACCCAGCTCGCCCCAGGGCAGGTTGGCGGGGTCGCGCTCCGCGAGGACCTTGATCGCCTTGCCGTCGACCACGATGTTGTCGCCGTCGAGCTCGACCGTCGCCGGGAGCTTGCCGGTGATGGAGTCGAACTTCAGCAGGTTCGCGAGGGACGCGTTGTCGGTGAGGTCGTTCACCGCCACGATCTCGAGGTCGCTGCCCTTGGCCAGTGCGGCCCGGAAGAAGTTCCGGCCGATGCGGCCGAAGCCGTTGATACCGATCTTGACGGTCAATGGATCTCCTGGTGGGTGTGGAGCGCCCAGGGGGCGCTGCTTTCGGAGTCGTGTGGCCCTTCGGGCCCACGTGTGGTGGACGATACGCCCCGTAACGTCGCCGTAACGACCCTAGCAGTCGGACACTGCCAGACCGCGCGGGATGACGGTCCGTCCGGACGGTCGCGAGCGCCGCTCTGGACCACCCCGACGACGGACGGGAGGCGCGGTGCCAGCTGGCACCGCGCCTCCCGTCCGGAACGTCGTCACGCCCGTCGATCAGGCCCCTTCGAGCTCCTCGGGAACGCTCGCTTCGGTCCCCGGGATCCCGAGGTCGGACGCGCGCTTGTCGGCCATCGCGAGGAGGCGGCGGATGCGCCCGGCGATGGCGTCCTTCGTCATCGGCGGGTCCGCGTGCTGGCCGAGCTCGTCGAGCGACGCGTCGCGGTGCTGCAGCCGCAGCGAGCCGGCGTACTGGAGGTGGTCGGGGACCTCGTCGCCGAGGATCTCGAGCGCACGCTCGACCCGCGCGCACGCGGCGACGGCGGCCTGCGCGGAGCGACGGAGGTTCGCGTCGTCGAAGTTGACGAGACGGTTGGCGGTGGCACGGACCTCGCGGCGCTGGCGCATCTCCTCCCAGTCGGCGGTGGTGCGGGCGGCGCCCATCACGGTCAGCATCTGGCCGATGGCCTCGCCGTCGCGGATGACCACGCGGTGCACGCCACGGACCTCACGGCCCTTCGCCGCGATGCCGAGCCGCGAGGCGGCGCCGACCAGGGCCATCGCGGCCTCGTTGCCGGGGCAGGTGACCTCGAGTGCGGCGGCACGGCCGGGGTCGGTCAGGGTGCCGGCGGCGAGGAACGCACCACGCCAGATCGCGGCGAGGTCCTCGCGGTTGCCGGTGGTGAGCCGGTTCGGCAGACCGCGCACCGGGCGGCGGCGGGCGTCCATGAGGCCCGTCTGCCGGGCGAGGGTCTCCCCCGCCTCGAGCACGCGCACGAGGTACCGGGTGCCACGACGGGCGGACGCGGACGACCCCACCGACGCCTCGCTCCGCACGCCGTACAGCTCGGCGAGGTCCTTGCGCACACGGTGCACGATGATCCGGGTGTCGAGTTCGACCTCGACGGCGATCCGGCCCGAGATGACGTGCAGGCCACCCGCGAACCGCAGGATGGTCGCGAGCTCGGCAGCGCGGACCGTGTTGCGGTTCACGACGACCCGGGCCAGTTCGTCCTTGACCTCGGCAGTCAACGGCACAGCATCATTCCTAACGTTTCTTCTGGTGGGGTCCGCGTGCCCGGCGCACGTCGTGTGGAGCGGCCGGAGGGACGGTCACTCTCGGCCGAGGTCTCGGTTCTTCACACGCACGGCGACGTCGGGCATCCCGCGGAGGAGGTTCGCCAGCTCGGCGACGATGGCGACCGAACGGTGCTTGCCGCCGGTACAGCCGATGGCGATCGTAGCGTGTCTTTTGTTCTCGCGCTGGTACCCCTCGAACACCGGCTCGAGGACGTCGGCGTAGCGCTCGACGAACGTGCGGGCTCCGGGCTGGGCCAGGACGTAGTCCGAGACGGGTCGGTCGAGGCCCGTGTGCGGGCGGAGTTCCGGGACCCAGTAGGGGTTCGGCAGGAACCGCACGTCGGCCACCATGTCGGCGTCGGCGGGCAGTCCGTACTTGAACCCGAAGCTCATCAGGGTCACCTGGACACCCGTGAAGTGGTCGTCGGCGAACTGCTCGGTGACGGCGTTCGCGAGTTGGTGGATGTTCAGGTCGGAGGTGTCGATGACGAGGTCCGACGCCTCGCGCAGGGCCGCGAGCCGACTGCGTTCGCGGCCGATGCCGTCGAGCAGCGTGTCCTCGCCCTGGAGCGGGTGCGGTCGCCGCACCTGCTCGAAGCGCCGCACGAGGACCGCGTCCGTCGCCTCGAGGAACAGCACCCGGACCCGGGCCGAGGCGCTCTTGCGCACCTGCTCGACCGCCTGCTCGGGATCGGTGAAGAACCGGCCGCCGCGGACGTCGACCACCGTGGCGATCTTGGGGATCTTCTCACCGGCGCGGTCCGCGAGCTCGGTGAGCGGCGCGAGCATCTGCGTCGGGAGGTTGTCGACGACGTACCAGCCGAGATCCTCGAGCGCCTTCCCCACCGTCGAACGACCCGCCCCGGACATGCCGGTGACGATGAGGATGTCGTGCTGCTGCGGCGATCGTGTCGGCGCTGGGACGCTGTCGGTCATCTGGGAGTGGGCTCCGTCGTGGCGGCCCGGGCGCGTCGCCCGGGGAGGTCTCGGCTGCGGGACAAGGGTATCGCCCGGACGCCGGGCTCGGGGTGCGTCATCCGGTCGGGTGCGGTCCGTCCGTCGGCCGTGGCCCGTCGGTCTGGTGCCGTCCGCCGGTCGGGTGCCGTCCGTCGGTCGGGTGCGGTCCGTGGGTCTGGTGCCGTCCGCCGGTCGGGTGCGGTCCGTCGGTCGGCCGCACGGGAGGCGCGGTGTGCGTCATGCGGGCAGGTGCGGGCCGTCGTCGGTCACCTCGGGGAGCCGGGCCGGCCCTCCGGAGCGAGTGGCGCCCGACTGCGTGGCGGCTGCCAGGTCGGGCGCGCCGGCTGGGCCGGGCGCGCTGGCGCTGCCCGGTTCGACGGCGGCGTCAGCCACGCTGGCGGTGCCGGGTTCGACCGCCGTGTCCGGCGCACCGGCCCCGGCGGGAGCGCTCGTCGGTGTCGGGGCGCCCGCGGCCTCCGGCGCGCTCGTCGGCGTCTGCGCGAGCTTCGTGACCACGGCCGCCGCCGTCGCCGGTCCGACACCGTTCACCTCGGCGATCTCGTCCGCCGTCGCCTCGCGCAGGCGCGCCACCGACCCGAAGTGCTTCAGCAGCGCGTTCACCCGGGTGGGCCCGAGACCCGGGATCTCGGACAGCCGCGACCGGACGTCCCGCTTCCGCCGGGTCCGCTGGTGCGTGATCGCGAACCGGTGCGCCTCGTCACGGATGCGCTGGATGAGGAACAGTGCCTCGGAGTTGCGCGGCAGGATCACCGGGAAGTCGTCGTCCGGCAACCAGAGTTCCTCGAGCCGCTTCGCGATGCCCACAAGCGCGATGTCGTGCACCCCGGCCTCGTCCATCGCGCGCTTCGCCGCCTGCACCTGCGGCTGCCCGCCGTCGACGATGAGCAGTTGCGGCCGGTACGCGAACCGCTTGGTCGGCTTCGAGCCCTCGACGACCTCGTCGCTGGTGACGTCGGGGACGTCCGGCAGCTCGGCGTCCTCGTCGAGGCGCGCGAGCCGGCGGGACAGCACCTGGTACATGCTGTCGGTGTCGTCCGTGGTCTCGGCGATCGAGTACCGCCGGTACTGGTCCTTGCGGGGCAGCCCGTCCTCGAACACGACCATCGACGCGACGACGTTCGTCCCCTGCAGGTGCGAGATGTCGTAGCACTCCATGCGGAGCGGTGCCTCGGTCATGCCGAGGGCGTCCTGGATGTCCGCCAGCGCCGCGGACCGCGTCGTGTAGTCGGCGGAGCGCTTCGTCTTGTAGAGCATGAGCGCCTGCGCCGCGTTCTGCGCCGCGGTCCGGGCGAGCCCCGCCCGGTCACCCCGCTGCGCGGTGCTGAGCTTGGTGCCCCGACCGCCACGGCGTTCGCTGAGCCACTGCTGCAGTGCGTCGGCGTCCTCCGGCAGTTCCGGCACGACGACCTCGCGCGGGGGCTCTTCGCCCGTCGCGTACTGTCCCTGCACGATCTGCTCGATGAGGTCGCCCGTCGAGATGTCGAGTTCCTTGTCGACGACCCACCCGCGCACACCGCGGATGCGCCCGCCGCGCACCGAGAACAGCTGCACCGCCGCGGCGAGCTCGTCCTCGGAGATGCCGAACAGGTCGAGGTCGACCGAGTCGCGGAGCACGACCGCGGACTTCTCGAGTACGGCCTCGAGCGCGCCGACCTGGTCGCGGAACTTCGCGGCCTGCTCGTACTGCATCGCGTCGGCCGAAGCGGCCATGCGCTGCCGCAGCTGCGTGATCACCCGGCGGTCGTAGCTCGCCATGAAGCGCACGAACTCCTCGACCAGCGCGCGGTGCTCGGCGATCGTGACCTTCTGGGAGCACGGACCGCCGCACTTGCCGATCTGCCCCGGGAAGCACGGTTTGCCGGTCTGCATAGCCTTCTTGTACGACGAGTCCGAGCAGGTGCGGATCGGGAACACCTTGATCATCAGGTCGATCGTGTCGTGCACGGCCCAGATCTTCGGGTAGGGCCCGAAGTACTTCGCGCCCTTGATCTTCCGGTTCCGGGTGACCATCACCCGGGGCGACTCCTCGCCCAGGGTGATCGCCATGTACGGGTAGGACTTGTCGTCCCGGAACTTGACGTTGAAGGGCGGATCGAACTCCTTGATCCAGGTGTACTCGAGCTGCAGCGCCTCGATCTCGGAACCGACCGTCGTCCACTCGACGCTCCGTGCCGTGAGCACCATGCGCCGGGTGCGCTCGTGCAGCGTCGGCAGCGGTGCGAAGTAGTTGCTCAGCCGGGCACGGAGGTTCTTCGCCTTGCCGACGTAGAGCACCCGGCCGGCTTCGTCACGCCAGCGGTAGACGCCCGGATCAGTGGGGATCTCCCCCGCCTTCGGACGCCACGGGACGGTGTCCGCCACCTACCGAGCACCCGCCTTCTGCTTCGCCTTCGGACGCTTCTGGGTGGCCGTGCGTGCGCCGACCGCCTGCTCCTTGCCGACCCGCGCGTCCTGCGCGTCGAAGATCTCCTTGAGGAAGACCCCGGTGTGGCTCTCGGGCACGTTCGCCACGTGCTCGGGCGTCCCCGTCGCGAGGACCGTCCCGCCGCCGGATCCACCCTCGGGTCCCATGTCGATCAGCCAGTCCGCCGACTTGATGACGTCGAGGTTGTGCTCGATCGTGATGACCGTGTTGCCCTTGTCGACCAGGCTCTGCAGCACGAGGAGCAGCTTGCGGACGTCTTCGAAGTGCAGACCGGTGGTCGGTTCGTCGAGGACGTAGACCGTCCGGCCGTTCGACCGGCGCTGGAGCTCGGTGGCGAGCTTGACGCGCTGCGCCTCGCCCCCGGAGAGGGTCGTCGCGCTCTGTCCGAGCCGGACGTAGCCCAGCCCGACGTCGACGAGGGTCGCCATGTACCGGTGGATCGCGGAGATCGGCTCGAAGAACTCGGCTGCCTCGCTGATCGGCATGTCGAGGACCTCGGAGATGTCCTTGCCCTTGTAGTGCACCTGCAGCGTCTCGCGGTTGTACCGCGCACCGCCGCAGACCTCGCACGCGACGTAGACGTCGGGGAGGAAGTTCATCTCGATCTTGATCGTTCCGTCACCGGAGCAGTTCTCGCAGCGACCGCCCTTGACGTTGAAGCTGAAGCGACCGGGCTGGTAGCCGCGCGCCTTCGCCTCGGGCGTCTCGGCGAAGAGCTGTCGGATCCGGTCGAACACGCCCGTGTAGGTCGCCGGGTTGGACCGCGGGGTCCGACCGATCGGCGCCTGGTCGACGTGCACGACCTTGTCGAGCTGGTCGAGCCCCTTCACGCGGGTGTGCTTGCCCGCGATGTGCCGTGCGCCGTTGAGCTGGTTGGCGAGCACCTTGTAGAGGATGTCGTTGACGAGCGTCGACTTGCCCGAGCCGCTCACCCCGGTGACCGCGGTGAACACCCCGAGCGGGAAGTCCGCGTCGATCGACTTGAGGTTGTTCGCCCGCGCACCCTGCACGCTGATCGTGCGCTTGAGGTTGACCTTGCGACGCTCGGCCGGGACCTCGATCGCACGTCGGCCCGCGAGGTAGTCGCCCGTGATCGATTCGCGGTTCTCGATGATCCCCTCGTACGAGCCGGAGTGGACGACGTTGCCGCCGTTCACACCCGCGCCGGGGCCGATGTCGACGACCCAGTCCGCCGTGCGGATCGTGTCCTCGTCGTGCTCGACGACGATGAGCGTGTTGCCGAGGTCCTTGAGCTTCACCAGGGTGTCGATCAACCGCCGGTTGTCGCGCTGGTGCAGCCCGATGCTCGGCTCGTCGAGGACGTAGAGCACGCCGGTCAGACCGGACCCGATCTGGGTGGCCAGACGGATGCGCTGCGCCTCGCCGCCGGACAGCCCGCCCGCGCCACGGGAGAGCGTCAGGTAGTTCAGACCGACCTCGAGCAGGAACTCGAGCCGCGCCCGGATCTCGCGCAGGACCGCCGCCGCGATGTGCGCCTCGCGCTCGGTGAGGGTGAGGCTCTCCATGAAGCCGTACGCGTTGTCGAGCGACATGTCCGTCACGTCGGCGATGCTGCGGCCGTCCACCGTCACCGCGAGCACCTCGGGCTTGAGGCGCGTGCCGTCGCAGACCGGGCAGGGGACCTCGCGCAGGTAGCCCTGGAAGCGCTGCCGCTGCGAGTCCGACTCGGCCTCGGCGAACTTGCGCTCGATGTAGGGCATGACGCCCTCGAACCCGCTCGTGTACCGCATCTCGCGGCCGAACCGGTTGCGCCAGGACACCGACACCTGGAAGTCCTTGCCGGTGAGGATCGCTGCCTGCACCGAGGCGTCGAGACGGCTCCACGGGGTGTCCAGGTCGAACCCGAGGTCCTTGCCGAGGCCGGCGAGGAGCTTCTCGAAGTAGGAGTACAGCCCGCTCGTGCCCGTCCACGGCAGCAGGACGCCGTCGCGCAGGGACGCCTCGGGGTCGCCGAGGACGAGGTCCGGGTCGACCGACATGCGGGTACCGAGGCCGGAGCACTCGGGGCACGCACCGAACGGCGCGTTGAACGAGAACGTGCGGGGCTCGATCTCGGTGAGCGCCAGCGGGTGGTTGTTCGGGCAGGAGAGGTTCTCGGAGTAGGTCCGGACCGCACCGGGTCCCTCGGCGTCGACGAGGTCGATCGCGACCGTGCCGTCGGTCAGGCGCAGTGCCGTCTCGAGCGAGTCGGTCAGACGTCCGAGGATGTCCTCGTTCGCGACGAGACGGTCGACGATGACGGAGATGTCGTGCTTGACCTGCTTCTTGAGCTTGGGCGGGTCGCTGAGCTGGATGCGCTCCCCGTCGACGATCGCGCGGGCGTAGCCGGACGCCGCCAGTTCTTGGAAGAGGTCGACGAACTCGCCCTTCTTCTTGGAGATGACGGGCGCGAGCACCTGGAACCGCGTGCCCGACTCGAACTCCATGAGCTGGTCGGCGATCTGCTGCACGCTCTGCTTGCTGATCACCTCACCGCAGACGGGGCAGTGCGGGATGCCGATGCGCGCCCAGAGCAGACGCATGTAGTCGTAGACCTCGGTGATGGTGCCGACCGTCGATCGCGGGTTGCGGTTCGTCGACTTCTGGTCGATCGAGACCGCGGGCGAGAGCCCTTCGATGAAGTCGACGTCCGGGCGGTCGACCTGCCCGAGGAACTGGCGCGCGTACGCGGACAGCGACTCGACGTAGCGGCGCTGTCCCTCGGCGAAGATCGTGTCGAACGCCAGCGAGGACTTGCCGGATCCGGACAGACCCGTGAACACGACGAGCGAGTCGCGTGGGATCTCGAGGTCGACGTCGCGCAGGTTGTGCACGCGGGCACCGCGCACGCTGAGCGTGGAGGTGCTGTGCGGTGCCGTGCCGCCGGGGATGTGGAGGTCTACGGGCTCGCCGAAGGCATTCCGGCCCGACGTCGAGGTTCCGCGGTCAGAGGTGATGGTCATCGTCGTCGATTCTACGAAGCGGCACCGACATTCGGCCGCGATGGACGGTCAGACGAGTGCGTCGAGAGCGAACGCGACCCCGGCGGCACGCTCGCTCGCCACCCACAGCCGGGCGGCCTCGGCTCGGTCGTGGGCCCGCGGTTCGGCCCGGACGACCGCTGCCGGCCCCCGGAGCTGCATCCAGCCCGACGGCCCCCAGTACTCGCCGGAGCGGACGCCGTCGGCGATCGCCGCGTGCACGAGCGAGTCGGCGCCGGCGTCCTTGCCCTGGGCGTACAGCCGCTGCGCCGGACGGGTCCACGCCGGCTCCGATCGGGACGATGCGACGTCGGGACGCTCGGGTGACAGCAGGTCGAGCGCGAACCCGGGATGCGCGACGACGCTGGAGACCGGTGACCCGGCATCGGCGAGGCGTTCGGCGAGCTCGAAGCCGAAGAGCATGACCGCGAGCTTGCTCCGCCCGTACTGGCGGTAGCTGGAGTAGTGGCTCGCGCCGAGCGGGTCCGCCGGGTCGAGCCGTGCCCACCGGTGTGCGATCGACCCGAGGTGCACCACGCGCCCCGCGCGGCGGTCGAGCAGCGGGAGCGTCAGCGCCGTCCAGGCGAAGTGCCCGAGGTGGTTCGTGCCCACCTGCAGCTCGGTGCCCTGGGCCGTCCGCTGCATCGTGCTCGCGCCCACCACGCCGGCGTTGTTCACGATCGCGTCGACACCCTCCGGCTGCAGCGCCGCGAGCTCGTCGGCGGCTGCCCGCACGCTGTCGAGGTCGGCGAGGTCGAGGTGCACGTGCGCGAGGTCGGCGCCGTCCACGTGGCGACGGATGCTCCGCTCGGCCGCCGCAGCGCGCTCGCGGCTGCGGGTCGCGAGGACGACGCGGTGACCGGCGGCGGCGAGCCGCTCCGCGGCGAAGTACCCGAGGCCAGCACTCGCACCGGTGACGACGACCGTGCGACGAGACCCGTCGCGCGCGGCGCGCGCGCCGGCGTCAGCTGACATGGCCCGCCGACTCCATCTGGCGCAGCGCCTTCTTGAGGTCCTGCACCTCGTCGCGGAGCCGTGCGGCGAGTTCGAACTTCAGCTCGGCCGCCGCCTGCAGCATCTGCTCGTTGAGGTCGCCGATGGTCGCTTCGAGCTGCATCGCCCCCTCGCCCGCGATCCCGCCGCGCTTGAGGTTCGGCGTCGGCGAGCGTCGGCCGTCCGCTCCGGGGCGACCTTCGAGCAGCGCCTTCGTGTCGTCGTTCTCACGCGCCAGGATCTCGGTGATGTCGGCGATCTTCTTGCGCAGGGGCTGCGGGTCGATGCCGCGCTCGGTGTTGTACGCCACCTGCTTCTCGCGGCGCCGGTCGGTCTCCTCGATCGCGGTCTTCATCGAGTCGGTCATCTTGTCGGCGTACATCAGCACCTGGCCCGAGACGTTGCGGGCGGCACGACCGATCGTCTGGATGAGGGACGTCGACGAGCGGAGGAAGCCTTCCTTGTCGGCGTCGAGGATCGCCACGAGCGAGACCTCGGGCAGATCGAGCCCCTCGCGCAGGAGGTTGATGCCGACGAGCACGTCGTAGACGCCCTGGCGCAGTTCGGTCAGCAGCTCGACGCGCTTGAGGGTGTCGACGTCGGAGTGCAGGTACCGGACCCGGACGCCGGCGTTGCCGAGGAAGTCGGTGAGTTCCTCGGCCATGCGCTTGGTCAGCGTCGTGACGAGCACGCGCTCGTCCTTCTCGACGCGCTGGTTGATCTCCTCGAGCAGGTCGTCGATCTGGCCGTCGCTCGGCTTCACGACGATCTCGGGGTCGACCAGGCCCGTCGGGCGGATGATCTGCTCGACGACGCTGTCGGTCACGCCGAGTTCGTACCGGCCCGGGGTCGCCGACAGGTAGACCTTCTGGCCGGAGCGCTCGAGGAACTCTTCCCAGGTGAGCGGTCGGTTGTCGAGGGCGCTCGGCAGGCGGAACCCGTGCTCGACCAGCGTGCGCTTGCGGGAGGCGTCCCCTTCGTACATCGCGCCGATCTGGGGCACGGTGACGTGCGACTCGTCGATCACGATGAGGAGGTCGTCCGGGAAGAAGTCGAGCAGGCAGTGCGGCGGTTCCCCCGCGGCACGGCCGTCCATGTGGCGCGAGTAGTTCTCGATGCCGGAACAGAAGCCGATCTGCTCCATCATCTCGATGTCGAACGTGGTGCGCATCCGGAGCCGCTGGGCCTCGAGCAGCTTGCCCTGCCCCTCGAGCTCGGCCAGGCGCTCGGCGAGTTCGTCCTTGATCGTGGCGATCGCCCGGTGCATGACCTCGGTGTCGGCGACGTAGTGCGACGCCGGGAAGATCGACACGGCGGGCATGTCCTCGATCACGTTGCCGGTGAGCGGGTGCAGGTACGACAGGGCCTCGACCTCGTCGCCGAACATCTCGATGCGGATCGCGTGCTCTTCGTACATCGGGATGATCTCGAGCGTGTCGCCGCGGACCCGGAAGGTCCCTCGTGCGAAGTCGACGTCGTTCCGCTGGTACTGCATCGCGACGAACTTGCGGACGAGCTGGTCGCGGGAGATGGTCTGGCCGACGTGCAGCGCGACCGACGCGTTCATGTACTGCTCCGGCGTCCCCAGGCCGTAGATGCAGGACACCGTCGAGACCACCACGACGTCGCGCCGGCTGAGCAGCGAGTTCGTCGTCGAGTGCCGGAGCCGCTCGACCTCGGCGTTGACCGAGGAGTCCTTCTCGATGAAGGTGTCCGTCTGCGGGACGTACGCCTCGGGCTGGTAGTAGTCGTAGTACGAGACGAAGTACTCGACGGCGTTGTTCGGCAGCAGGCTCCGGAACTCGTTCGCGAGCTGGGCCGCCAGGGTCTTGTTGTGCGCGAGCACGAGCGTCGGCCGCTGCACCTGCTCGATGAGCCACGCGGTCGTCGCCGACTTGCCCGTACCGGTCGCACCGAGCAGCACGACGTCGGTCTCACCGGCGTTGATGCGACCGGCCAGTTCGGCGATCGCCGCGGGCTGGTCGCCGCTCGGCGAGTACTCGCTGATGACCTCGAACGGGCGGACCGCGCGCGTGGGCTCGATTGACACTGCCATGCCCACCACGGTAGTCGGCACCCCTGACACCGGAGCCGTCTGCTCGCCCTCGGCGTATCGTCCACGCCAAGCACGCTCCGAGACCGCTGATAGGGACCCGGCATAGCCTCCGATCCGTTCAGCAACCCGACTCGCTCTCACTCCCCGAAGAGGCCCCCATGACGACGGCGACCCCCGCCGCACCGACGAAGGGCACCCCGTTCCGCGGACGCATCCGCGGACGAGTGCTCATCCTGCTGTGCTGCATGTACGCGATCTCGTACATCGACCGCACCAACATCTCCACGGCGCTCCCCCACATCACCGAGGACTTCGGCTTCAACGAGACGACCGCCGGGCTCATCGTCTCCGCCTTCGCACTCCCCTACGCCCTGCTGCAGGTCTTCGGCGGCACGATCGCCGAGAAGTTCGGTCCCCGGAAGGCCCTGTTCGTCATCACCGTGATCTGGGGTGTCGCCACCCTCTGGACCGGGTTCTCGGTCGGCTTCTGGACGCTCTTCGCCGCCCGCGCGCTCCTCGGCCTGAGCGAGGCGGCCGCGTTCCCCGCCGCGACCCAGGCGATGAGCCGCTGGATCCCCCGCGACCGCAACGGCTTCGCACAGGGCGTCGTGCACTCCGCGGCGCGCCTCGGCAACGCCCTCGCGCCGCTCCTCGTCGCCTGGGTCATCGGTGCGACCGGCAGCTGGCGGTGGGCGTTCTTCGCGACGGCCGTCCTGTCCATCGCCTGGGCGATCGTCTGGTTCGTCTGGTTCCGCGACAAGCCCGAGGACACCACCGGCATCCAGCAGGTCGAGCTCGACGAGCTGCCGCCGGTCGAGACCCGCGCCACCCGGCCGCCCGTCCCGTGGCGCACGCTGGCCCGGCAGATCTCCCCGGTGACCTTCGTCGACTTCGGGTACGGCTGGGTGCTCTGGGTGTTCCTCACCTGGATCCCGACGTTCCTCAGCGACACCTACGGCCTGCCGATCAGCCAGTTCGCCCTCTTCACCACGCTCGTGCTCCTCGCGGGCGTCGTCGGCGACACCGTCGGCGGGATGCTCAGCGACCGGATCATCCACCGCGGCGGGGACAGCCGGAACGCCCGGAGGATCGTCCTCGTCATCGGCCTCGGCGGCTCCCTCGTCTGCCTCGTCCCCCTCGTGATCGGGCAGGGCCTGGTCGTCGCGACGATCTCGCTCGCCCTCTCGTTCTTCTTCCTGGAGCTCTGCAACGCCAACCTCTGGGCAATCCCGATGGACGTCGCCCCGCAATGGTCCGGCACCGCGTCGGGGTTCATGAACACCGGCTTCGGCATCGCCGGCGTGATCTCGCCGATCGTGTTCGGCGCGCTGATCGACGCCTCCGGCTGGCAGCTGCCCTTCGCCCTCTCCTGCGTGCTGCTCGCCGCTGCGGCCGTGGTCGCGTGGTTCATGAAGCCGAAGCGGCTCACGATGACGGACGGCGTCCTCGAGATCGGCGTCCCGAAGGCCGAGCAGCACGCCGGCTGATCCGCGTCGCGACGACCGCAACACGCTGCGGACGGGAGGCGCGGTGCCGGCCCGACCCGCGCCTCCCGTCCGGCACTGCGCACGACGCGAGGCGCGCTGCCAGCCCGACCCGCGCCTCCCGTCCCCGCGCGGTGCGGGCGACGCCCCATCGGTGGACGCGGTCAGCGCGTCGACCGCCGCCCGACGTCGTCCGTCTCCCCCACGAGCGCATCGTCCGGTTCGACCGGCTCGACCGGGTCGACCCGCGGTTCCGGGGCGACCACCGGCACGGCACCAGCACCCGCACCCCGAGCAGCCGACTCCCGCTTCCGCGCCCGCGCCGCCCGCTGCCCACGCGACGACAAGGACGGCCGCCCCGTGAGCGGCACGCTCAACGGCGTCCACCGGAACAGCTCCGTCACGGCCACCGACATCACGAGCACGAGCACGTAGGTGACCAGCGTGAGCCAGGGCTTCGGGACGACGCGCTCGAGCCAGCTGTCGCCGTAGAGCAGGATCCAGATCGCGAACGGGTGGCTGAGGAAGATGCCGAACGACCGGTCCGAGCCGTAGTCGACGACGCGGGCGAGCGCGCTCCCGGGCCGGCGCCGATCCGCCCAGCGCGCGCCGATCGCCAGGAACCCGACGAACACGGCGCTGCTCCAGAGCACCTGGACCGGCTGCAGGGGCGTGCCGGCGGCGTAGAGCGACTGCCCGAGACCGACCTGCAGCCACCAGACGCCGAGGGTGAGCGCGCCGGCGCCCGCGAAGCCCCAGAGGACGGCGCGGCGGTGCACCCGGATGAACCGGAGGAAGGCGTCCGCGTGGTCGGCGGCGATCGCGCCGGAGACGATGAAGAACACGTACGAGAAGAAGAACTGCTTCTGGTAGCCGTGCATCCACGCGTCGCTGGCGGGGAAGTACTTGTACCCGGCGAAGACCACGAGCTGGAACACGAGCGTCACGGCGAGGACCGCGACGTGGTGGCCGCGCGTCCTCCGCACCAGCCACGCGATGACCGGCAGGAGCAGGTACACCTGCATCGTCACGAGCAGGAAGTAGAGGTGGTACCAGGAGACGCCGGTGACGATGCCCTCGGCGTACGTGCGCACGAGGTCGGGCACGTCGCCCCGGCGGGTGGCGCTGAGGAGCCAGGACGACGCCACGTAGACGAACGACCACGCCAGGTAGGGCACGCCGACGAGCAGGAAGCGCTTCGGCCAGAACTGCGCCATCGGCCGCGGTCGGAGCGTGTAGCTGTAGACGAGCACGAAGGCGGTCAGCGAGAAGAAGACCAGGCGGGTGAAGTGGAGCAGGCCGAGCAGGGCGTTCAGCGGGACGTCGTCGGCGGCGACCGTGTGACTCGTGGTGTGGACGCCGATGACGCAGGCGAAGGTCAGGATGCGGAGGACGTCGACCTCGTAGAGGTGGCGCGGCTTCCCCTCGGCGGTGCGGGTCGGCGTCTGCACCCGACGGTCGGCAGCGTCGGCGGTGGGCGTGGCGGCGTCGGTCACGGGTGTTCGGCCATCGTCCGCACCTTCGCCCGCTGCACCTTGCCGGTCGGCGCGCGCGGCAGGTCGGGCACGACGACGATCTCGACCGGACGGCGGAACCGTGTGAGGTGCGCTTCGGCCCGCGCGGTGAGGTCGGCGACCAGGGCCTCGGCGTCCACGGCCTCGTCCGGCTGCGGGATCACGTAGGCGATCGGCACCGCGCCGAGGACCTCGTGCGGCCGCCCGACGACCACGGCCTCGAGCACGCGGTCGTCGCCGAGCAGCACGTCCTCCACCTCGGAGGGGTACACCTTCTCGCCGCCCCGGTTGATGACGTCGTCCGAGCGACCGGCGAGCGACACCCAGCCGTCCGCCGAGACCGATCCGACGTCACCCGTGCGCAACCAGCCGTCCGCGTCGAACCGCTCCGCTGCGCGATCGAAGAGGTAGCGGTGGACGATGCCCTCGCCGCGGATCCAGAGGGCACCGACCTCGTCGGCGGGCAGCACTGTGCCGTCCTCGCCCCGGACCTGCACCTCGGACCCGACCGGGACGCCGACGGTCCCGACGCGTGCGGGAGCACCGAGCGGCGTGGCGGTGATCTGCGACGCCCCCTCGGTCATCCCCCAGCTGACGACGAGCGGGACGTCGCCGAGCGCCTGCCGCACCGGATCGGGCAGCGGAGCGGAGGCGCTCCGGACGAACCGGAGGCCCTCGGGGAAGTCGAGCGGACCGGTCTTCGCGAGGACCGCGAGGATCGCCGGGACCGCGTTCAGCCAGGTGATCCGGCGCTCGGCGAGCAGCTCCCAGAAGCCGGTGCGACGGAACCGTCGGTCGAGCACGAGGGTCCCGCCGGCCACGAGGGTCGCCAGCAACCCGACGACCTCGGCGTTCACGTGGAAGAGCGGGAGGGAGTTGAACCCGCGGTCCTCCGGCGTGAGGCGGTTGTGCTGCGCCACGGCCCGGGCCACGAACAGCAGCTGCGACTCGGGCAGTTCGACGCCCTTCGGGGTGCCGGTGGAGCCGGAGGTGAAGAGCACGACGGACCCCTCGCCCGGTGCGTCCGGGTTCTCCGACGGCAGGTCGCCGTCGCGGACGGCTGCCGGGAGGAACGTGGCCGCGTCGATCCCGCTCGCCGGCGCCCCGGGGACGGTCGCGTCCACGGCGCGGTCCGACACCACGAGCGAGGCACCGCCGATCAGGTCGGCGAGACGGCCGGGTTCCGAGGTCGGCTGTCCGGTGTCGACGGGGATCGCCCGCCGACCGGTCGAGAGGGCGGCGAGGTGCACGACCGCGAACGAGAGCGGGTCGGCGAGGTCGACCAGGACCGCCCCGGACGGCGCGACCCCGATCGCGTCGAAGGTCGAGGACCACGCGGACACCGCGTCCTCGAGCGCGCGGTAGGTCAGGACGCGGTCACTGCGTGCGTCCTCGAGGTAGCTGCGCTCCCCGTCCTGCGCCGCGCGGGCACGGATGGTCGAGCGCAGGTCGGGTCCTTCGCCTGCTTGCTGCACGGACCCAGAGTATTGCGGGATCCTATGACGGGTCCGATGAGAACCGGTGGAGCAGCCACTGCCACAGCGCCTCCATCCGCGGGAGCCCGTCGCGGCCGATCGGGGTCGTGTCCTTGATCGTGCGGGAGTGCGACTCGGCCGGCGACCCGACCGCGATGTCGGTGAGGATCGCGTGCGGGTCCTCGTCGGGTCCGGGCGGCGCGGTGTCGGTCCGGAACGGCCCGTCGGGACCGTCGAGCCCGAGGACCTTCCAGGAGCCACGGATCCGCGGCCCGAAGACGTCGCGCACGTCGTCGATCGCGTACATCCGGTCGACCGGTGTCCTCCCGGGGCGATCCATCCAGGCTGCGTGCTCGCTCCCCAACGACTCCACGGGCGAGGAGAACATCAGCGCGCCCTGCACCGGCCGGATGTGCGCGATGTACGCCGCCTCGCCGCCGCCCTGCGAGTGCCCGGCCACCACGATGTCCTGCCAGGCGATGTCCGAGTCGCCCTGGACGAACCGTCCCCACCCGCCGTCCGGGTCGTGGTCGTCGAGGTAGGCGATCGCGTCACGGAACCGCGAGATGATCGAGCCGGCCGGCTGCACGGAGCTGAACCGTGACGGCCGGGTGCCGTCGAACCGGTTCCGCTGCACCTGCCCGTAGCAGTGCGGATCCGCCTCGCACGTCCCCGACAGCGTCTTTCCGAGGTTCCAGTAGTCGAGCCCGAGCACGTGGTACCCGTCGCGCAGCGCCGCGGACAGGAACAGCTGGTAGTCGGCGGGCCGGGCGCGGGTCGCCGGCAGGAACAGCAGCAGCGGGCCGCCGGAATCGGTGCGTGCCGCGAAGTCGTCACGGTTCGGCTCGAGCCGCTGCCCGTTGATCGTGCCCAGGCGGAAGCGGTGGAACTCCCCCACCGGACCGTGCTCGTCGCCGCGCGGTCGGTCGGCTGCGGACACCCGGCCGTGCTCCGCGACCCGATCGCCACCGAGGACGTTCGCCGCGACGAGCGACGCGGCGCCGATCGCCACGAGGAGGACGGCCGCGAGGACCAGGAGCACCCGGTGCTTCATCGGCCGATGCGCTCCCAGACCTCGTCGGCGGATCGGATCGTGTCGGCGAGGGTGCCGGTGGCGTCCACCACGTGGTCGGCCAGCGCCAGGCGGTCGGCATCGCTCGCCTGCGCGGCGACGCGGCGCTCGGCTTCGTCGCGGGGCATGCCGCGGTGCTCCACGAGCCGCTCGATCCGCTGGGCAGCGGGAGCATCGACGACCACGACCGCGTCGAACCGCAGCGGCCGGCTCCCCCGGGCCTCGGCGAGCAGCGGCACGTCGTAGACCACGACGGCGTCCGGGTCCGCTGCCTCGGCTGCGTCGAACGCCGCCTGGGCGAGACGCCAGACCTCGGGGTGGGTGATCCCCTCGAGGTCCTTCCGCGCCGCGGCGTCGGCGAACACGATCGCACCGAGCGCCGGCCGGTCGAGCGAACCGTCGGCTGCGATCACGCCGGGGCCGAACCGCTCGGCGACCTGCGCGAGGCCCGGGCTGCCGGGAGCGACGGCGTCGCGCGCCAGCCGGTCGGCGTCCACCACGACCGCACCGTGCTCGGCCCAACGGCCGGAGACGGTGGACTTGCCCGCGGCGATGCCGCCCGTGAGACCGATGATGCGCACACCGACAGGCTACCGACCCGGTACCTCCGGAACGGCCGGAAGCCCGGCACCCCTTCTCAGGGATGCCGGGCTTCCGGTACGGCTGCGCCGCTCGATCAGTTGGTCGAGCTGAGCTTCTCGCGGAGCGCTGCGAGCGAAGCGTCGTCGGCCAGGGTGCCCTGACCGTTCGACTCGGTCGCGAACGTCGAGGACGACGACGACGAAGCGGTCGCCGGGAGGTCGAAGCCACCCTGCGCCTCGTCGGCGATGGTCTTCGCGACCTGCGCCTTGTGGGCTTCCCAACGCGACTGGGCGGCAGCGTACTGACGCTCCCACTCCTCGCGCTGGGTGTCGAAGCCCTCGAGCCACTCGTTCGTCTCCGGGTCGAAGCCGTCCGGGTACTTGTAGTCGCCCTTGTCGTCGTACTCGGTCGGCATGCCGTAGAGCGCCGGGTCGAACTCGGAGCCTTCCGGGTCCACGCCCTCGTTCGCCTGCTTGAGGCTGAGCGAGATGCGACGACGGTCGAGGTCGATGTCGATGATCTTGACGAAGACCTCGTCGTTGACCGAGACGACCTGCTCTGCGAGCTCGACGTGCTTGTTCGAGAGCTCCGAGATGTGCACGAGGCCCTCGATGCCGTCGGCAACGCGGACGAAGGCACCGAACGGCACGAGCTTCGTGACCTTGCCCGGTGCGATCTGGCCGATCGCGTGGGTGCGGGCGAAGACCTGCCACGGGTCTTCCTGCGTGGCCTTGAGCGAGAGCGACACGCGCTCGCGGTCCAGGTCCACCTCGAGGATCTCGACGGTGACTTCCTGACCGACCTCGACGACCTCGCTGGCGTGCTCGATGTGCTTCCAGCTGAGCTCGGAGACGTGGACGAGACCGTCGACGCCGCCGAGGTCGACGAACGCACCGAAGTTGACGATCGACGACACGATGCCCTTGCGGACCTGGCCCTTGTGGAGGTTGTTGAGGAACGTGGTCCGGGATTCGGACTGCGTCTGCTCGAGCAGCGCGCGGCGCGAGAGGACGACGTTGTTCCGGTTCTTGTCGAGCTCGAGGATCTTCGCCTCGAGCTCCTGACCGAGGTACGGCGTGAGGTCGCGGACGCGACGCAGCTCGATGAGCGACGCCGGGAGGAAGCCGCGGAGGCCGATGTCGACGATCAGACCGCCCTTGACGACCTCGATGACCGTACCGGTCACGACGCCGTCGGACTCCTTGATCTTCTCGACGTCGCCCCAGGCGCGCTCGTACTGCGCACGCTTCTTCGACAGGATGAGGCGACCTTCCTTGTCCTCCTTCTGGAGAACCAGGGCCTCGACCTCGTCGCCGACCTCGACGACCTCGTTGGGGTCGACGTCGTGCTTGATGGAGAGTTCGCGCGAGGGGATGACACCCTCGGTCTTGTAACCGACGTCGAGGAGGACCTCGTCGCGGTCGATCTTCACGACGGTGCCGGAGATGAGGTCTCCGTCGTTGAAGAACTTCAGGGTCTTCTCGACCTCGGCCAGGAAGTCATCAGCCGAGCCGATGTCGTTGATGGCGACCTGCTTGGGAGCCTTGGTCGTGGTGGTTGTCATGTAGAGATTGCTCCGAACGGACATGAGTCGGGCCGAGACGGCGAGGGAGCGACCCCCTGGTCCGAACCGGATACCGGTTCGAGCCGTCCTGGCGATGTGTTTGGTGAGCGCGGATTGCGCCGCACAAGTCTAACCGCAGCGAGCGAGCGCCCACAACCGGGCGTGTCGGACCGTGTCGGCCCCGATCGATCAGTCGAGCAGGGCGCTGCGGAGCGTGTCCAGACCGATGCTGCCGAGCGCGAGGGCCCGGTGGTGGAACGCCTTGAGGTCGAACGACGCACCCTCGCGCGCGGCCACCTCGTCGCGGATCGACTCCCAGACGCGCTGACCGACCTTGTACGACGGCGCCTGCCCGGGCCACCCGAAGTAGCGCGCCACCTCGAACTGCACGAACTCGTCGGACATGTTCACGTTCTGGCGCATGAAGTCGAGGGCGTACTCCCACGTCCAGGCGCCACCGTCGGGGTTCGTCTTCTGCAGGTGGACGCCGATGTCGAGCACCACCCGGGCCGCACGCATGCGCTGCCCGTCGAGCATGCCGAGCCGGTCCCCGTCGTCGTCGAGGAAGCCGAGCTGCTCCATGAGGCGCTCGGCGTACAGCGCCCAGCCCTCGACGTGCCCCGATGACCCGGACAGCTGCCGACGCCAGGTGTTCAGCTCGCCGCGGTTGTAGACGCCCTGGCTGATCTGGAGGTGGTGACCGGGGACGCCCTCGTGGTAGACCGTCGTCTTCTCGCGCCAGGTGCCGAACTCGGTCACGCCCTGCGGCACGGACCACCACATGCGGCCGGCGCGCGAGAAGTCGTCGGACGGGCCGGTGTAGTAGATCCCGCCCTCCTGCGTGGGGGCGATCCGGCACTCGAGGCGCTTGATCGGGTCGGCGATGTCGAAGTACTTGCCGTCCATCGCCCGGATCGACTCGTCGCTCGTCTCCTGCATCCACCGCTGCAGGGCGTCGGTGCCGTGCAGCACCCGCGCCGGGTCGGCGTCGAGGACCTCGATCGCCCGGGCGACGCTCGCACCGGACTCGATGCGGTCGGCGATGCGCTCCTGCTCGTCACGCATCCGCGCGAGTTCCTCGATCCCCCACTGGTACGTCTCGTCCAGGTCGACGACCGCACCGAGGAACCGCCGGGAGTGCAGCTCGTACGCCTCGCGCCCGACGGCGTCGACCGGCGTCGCGAGCGGCATCAGCTCGTGCTCGAGGAACTGCCCGAACGACCGGTACGCAGCAGCGGCGACCTCGGCCCCGCGGGCGAGCTCGGCCCGGAGCGGCTCGGGCACCGGACCGCCGTCGTCGAACGCGGCGCCGTCGACCAGCTGCCGGAAGACGCCGTCCGCCGCGCCGGTGCGGGTGGCCTGCTCGGCGATGAGCGCGACCTGGCGACGAGCGGGCGTGACGTCCTCGCGCGTTCCCTCGAGCAGGGTCTCGCGGATGCCCTCGATCGCGTCGGGGAGCGCGTGCAGCCGACTCGCGATGTCCTGCCAGTCGGACTCGGTCGCGGTCGGCATGAGGTCGAGGACGTCGCGCACGGACTGCGCCGGGCTGGCGATGACGTTGAGGTCGCGGAGGTGGAGCTTGCGGTCGAACGACTCCTGGACGAGGTCGAGCTCGGCGCCGAGGTCGGTCTTCGTCACCTCGTCGACGGCGTCCACTGCGTCGGCCGCGTCCAGTGCGCGCTTCGCGGCGCGCGCCGCGTCCGCCATGGCCGCCGCACCGGCGGGCGACGTGTCGCCGTACTCCCCCGTACGCCCCGGGACGCCGATGTACGTGGCGACGGTCGGGTCGAGGTCGACGAGGGTGGACACCCAGTCCTCGGCGACGCGGTCGACGGCGGAGGGCTGGCGGACGGGACGGTCATCGGTCATGCTCACGACCCTATCCACGACGGCTCACGACGCGGAACCTGCGGGACTGGAGGCGCGGTGCGGGCCGGCGCCGCGCCTCCTGTCCAGCAGGCGGTCGCGCCTCAGTGCGCAGCGGCTTCCCAGTTCGGGCCGACGCCCACGGACACGTCCAGCGGGACGGTCAGCTCGGCCGCGCCGCCCATGCGGGTGCGGAGGATCTCCTCGACCCGCTCCTGCTCGCCGGGCGCGACCTCGAGGATGAGCTCGTCGTGCACCTGCAGCAGCAGGTGCGACGCGAGCCCGCCGTCGCGGAGGTCGGCGGCGACGCCGAGCATCGCGATCTTCATGATGTCGGCCGCCGAGCCCTGGATCGGCGCGTTCAGCGCCGCGCGCTCGGCGTTCTCGCGGAGGACGCGGTTCGGGCTCTTCAGGTCGGGGAACGGGCGACGGCGGCCGAAGATGGTCTCGGTGTAGCCGTCCTCGCGCGCCTGCTCGACGACACCACGCAGGTAGTCGCGCACCGCGCCGAACCGGGCGAAGTACTCGTTCATGAGGGTGCGTGCCTCGGACTGCTCGATGCGGAGCTGCTTCGACAGGCCGAACGGGCTGAGGCCGTACGCGAGGCCGTACGACATCGCCTTGACCTTCGTGCGCATCTCGGGCGTGACGTCGGCCGGCTCGACCGAGAACACCCGGGCGCCGACGAACCGGTGCAGGTCCTCGCCCTCGTTGAAGGCCTGGATGAGACCCGGGTCACCGGACAGGTGCGCCATGATGCGCATCTCGATCTGCGAGTAGTCGGCCGTGATGAGCGTCGTGTAGGGCTCGGCGACGGCGAACGCCGACCGGACCCGGCGCCCCACCGCGGTCTTCACCGGGATGTTCTGCAGGTTCGGGTCCGTCGAGGAGATGCGGCCGGTGCTGCTGCCGGTCTGCTCGTACCGGGTGTGGATGCGTCCGTCGACGATCGCGGCGTCGAGCGTGTCCACGATCTGCCGGAGCTTCGTGGCGTCGCGGTGCTGGAGCAGCAGGCCGAGGAACGGGTGCGGGTGCTGTTCCTGCAGGTCGGCGAGGCTCGCGGCGTCGGTCGAGAACCCGGTCTTCGTCTTGCGGGTCTTCGGCATCGCGAGCTCGGTGAAGAGGACCTCCTGCAGCTGCTTCGGCGACCCGAGGTTCACCTCGTGCCCGATCTCGGCGAAGGCCTGCTGCGCGAGTTCGGCCGCGCGCTCCCCCAGGTCGTGCGACAGCCCGGTGAGCACCGGACGGTCGATCGCGACACCCGTGGTCTCCATGCCGGCGAGGACCGGGACGAGCGGGAGCTCGATGTCGTCGAGGACGGTGAGCGAGGACTCGTCGAGACGGGCACGCAGCGCGGTGGTGACCCGGAGCACGAACCACGCGTGCACGCCGACGTTCACCGGGTCGGTCTCGGGGACGAGCTGGTTCGGGTCGGCCGTGGGGAGCTCTTCGCCGAGTTCCTGGTAGACGAGGTCGGCGAGGGGCTGCCCCTGCTTGCCCGGCTGCGCGAGCCACCCGGTCAGGCGGGCGTCGCCGGCGATGCCGTTCACCTCGAAGCCGACCGTGGCGAGTGCCTTGATCGCGGTCTTGGCGTCGTGGAAGTGCTTCGGGGCGTCGGAGGCGAACCACGCCGACAGCTGCTCGTAGTCCTTCGCGCCGCTGCCGCCCGGGACGAGGACGGCGTCGTCGTGCGTGGCGATGCCGATCGCGCTGAGGCGGCCGTCGATGACCTCGACCGCGACGCCGTAGCCGTTCGCCGCCTCGGCCGCGTTGCGCCGCTCGAGCCAGTAGCCGAGCTCCTCGTCGATGAGGGTCTTGACCGCGGGCGGCGTCGGCGCACCGCTGTCGACCGAGCCCTCGACCGCGCTGGACTCCGACGGCTCGCCGGAGCCCGCGACCTTGAACACGCGGTCGAGCAGCGTGCGGAACTGCAGCTTCGCGAAGAGCTCGCGCACCGCGGCCTCGTCGAGGGGACGGAGTGCGACGTCAGCCGGCCCGACGGGCAGTTCCACGTCGTTCACGAGCCGGTTGAGCTTCCGGTTGCGGATCGCCCGGTCCTTCTGCTCGCGCAGGTTGTTGCCGACGACGCCCTTGATCTCGTCGGCGTGCTCGAGGACACCGTCGAGGGAGCCGTACGCCGTGATCCACTTCACCGCGGTCTTCTCGCCGACCTTGTCGATGCCGATGAGGTTGTCGCTGGTCTCGCCGACGAGCGCCGCGATGTCGGGGTACTGGTGCGGCTCGATGCCGTACCGCTCGTACACCTTGTCGCGGTCGTACCGGGTGAGCTCGGAGACGCCGCGGACCGACGGGTACAGCAGCGTGACGTCGTCGTTCACGAGCTGGATCGAGTCACGGTCGCCGGACACCACGTAGACCTGGTAGCCCTGTTCGGAGCCCTGGCGGGCGAAGGTGGCGAGGATGTCGTCGGCCTCGTAGTCCTCTTTCGTGACGGTGGTGATGCCCATCGCCTCGAGCGCCTGCTGGAGGAGCGGGATCTGGCCCTTGAACTCCGCCGGGGTCTCGGAGCGGGTGCCCTTGTAGTCCTCGTACTCACGCGTGCGGAACGAGAAGCGCGAGATGTCGAACGCGACCGCGAGGTGGGTCGGCTTCTCGCGCTGGAGGAGCATGAGCAGCATCGAGATGAAGCCGTGGATGGCGTTCGTGTGCTGCCCGTCGCGGTTCACGAAACTGTCGACCGGCAGCGCGTAGAAGGCCCGGAAGGCGAGCGAGTGGCCGTCGATGACCATGAGGGTAGGCTTTGCGGAGTCCGACACCCGGACAGCCTACCGACGCCATCCGACACGGGAGTCCGCCAGCGTGACCGACCAAGCTGCCACCACCGGGACCGTCGACGAGCGCCTCGCCGACCGTGGGATGGGCGAGCTCGCCGAGAAGATGGGCATGGTCATCACGGAGCTCACGGCCGAGCGCGCGGTGGGCACGATCCCGGTCGAGGGCAACCGTCAGCCCGTCGGACTCCTGCACGGCGGCGCCTACGTCGTCCTGGCCGAGAGCCTCGGGTCGATGGCCGCGAACGTGCACGCCGGTCCCGGCCGGTACGCGGTCGGCATCGAGCTGAACGCCTCGCACTCCCGGAGCGCCACGAGCGGCCTGGTCACCGGTACCTGCACGGCACTGCACCTGGGCAACACGCTCACCACGCACGAGATCGTCCTCACCGACGACCAGGGGCGGCGCTGCTCCACCGTGCGCATCACCAACATGATCCGCGAAGCCCGCTGACCCCGGCGGGCGTCACGAAGGAGTGACCCGTGCCCGCCACCGACTGGAGGATCGAACTGATCCTCGTCCCCGTCAGCGACGTCGACCGATCCCGCGAGTTCTACGAACGGATCGGCTTCTCGATCGACCACGACCAGCGCGTCTCCGACGAGCTCCGCTTCGTGCAGGCCACCCCGCCCGGGTCCGCCTGCTCCATCGCGTTCGGCGAGGGCATCATGTCCCCGGACGTCGCCCCCGGTTCGCTCAAGTCGATCCAGGTCGTCGTCCCGGACGCCGACGAGGCACTCGCGCACCTGCAGGGGCTCGGCGTCGATGCGATCGGCGTGGACGAGATGGCGTGGGGACGGTTCGTCTTCTTCACCGATCCCGACCGGAACGCGTGGACGCTGCAGCAGCTCCCGGCGCGCGGATGACCGGTCAGTCCTCGGGCGGGCGCTGCAGCAGCAGTCGGGCGTCGCCGAACCCGAGGCGGCGGTAGAGCGTCTCGCCCTCGACGCTCGAGTGCACCGACGTCCGCTCGGCACCGAGCTCGTCAGCGGCGTCGAGCAACGCGGTCACGAGGCGCTTCGCGACGCCGGCGCCCCGCAGGTCTGGGTGGACGTAGACGGTCTGCACGTCTGCGGTCAGCCGTCGCCCGGGTCGGTCCGGCGTCGGGGGCCGTGCGACGAGCCCGAGCCACGCCATGCCGAGCACCCGGCCGTCGCGTTCAGCCACGACGCAGCGGTGCGTGTCGGGGTGGGCGGCGGCGAACGCCGACATCGCCTCGCGGTACTCGTCCGGGGTCACGCCCGGCGTCGCACCGCCTTCGTCGACGCTCCACCGCCATCGCAGGTCGGCCACCGCCGGCATGTCGTCGGGCCTGGAGGCACGGATCACCACGTCGTCCATGGCTCCACCCTGCCAGGTGGTCGGCCTGGTACGCGCCCGGGTCGCTACTTCTTGGCGCTGAGCTGCTCGATGATCGCCTTGGCGACGTCGTGCATGGTCAGGCGGCGGTCCATCGAGGCCTTCTGGATCCAGCGGAACGCCTCGGGCTCGGTGAGGCCCATCTTCTCGTTGAGCAGGCCCTTGGCGCGGTCGACGAGCTTGCGGGTCTCGAAGCGCTCGACGAGGTCGGCGACCTCGGCCTCGAGCGTGATGATCTGCTGGTGCCGCGAGAGGGCGATCTCGATCGCGGGCAGGAGGTCGTTCGGCGTGAACGGCTTGACGACGTAGGCGAGGGCGCCGGCCTCGGTCGCACGCTCGACGAGGTCCTTCTGGCTGAACGCCGTGAGGAGGACCACGGGGGCGATGTGGTTCTTCGAGAGCTTCTCGGCGGCGGAGATGCCGTCGAGCTGCGGCATCTTGACGTCCATCACGACGAGGTCGGGACGGAGGTCGGTCGCGAGCTGCACGGCGGTCTCGCCGTCACCCGCTTCGCCGACGACGTCGAACCCGTTGTCGCGGAGGATCTCGACGATGTCGAGGCGGATGAGCGACTCGTCCTCGGCGACGACGACGCGACGGGGTGCTGTTGCAGTTGCTTCTGTGTCACTCACACCCAGAAGCCTACTAGACGTCGGAAGTCGCAGTTGCGCAGTTGTACGAGTGGCGGGACTGCGGTACCGGGACTGTCCCGCACGCCGTGAGCTGCGTTGTACGAGTGGCGGGACTCGAACCCGCACGCCGTGAAGCAGAGCATTTTGAGTGCCCCGTGTCTACCATTCCACCACACTCGCGTAGGGCATCAGGCTAGCAGGACGCCCGCTCGCCGACGTGCACCGGCCGGCACCGTCGCGCTCGCGGGCAGGCGCACGTCGAACACCGCGCCGCCGAGCTCGCCGTCGCCCCCGTGCGCGAGCGAACCGCCGTGCGCGACGGCGATCCCGCGCGCGATCGGCAGCCCGAGGCCGGCGCCGCCGGAGCGGGTGTCCCGAGCGTCCTCGAGCCGGACGAGTCGGTCGAACACGCGCTCGCGGTCGGCTGCCGGGATCCCGGGGCCGTCGTCCTCGACACGGAGTCGAGCCCCCTCCGGTCCCACGGTGAGGCGGAGCCAGACCGTGCCGGTGCCCCCGGTGGCCCTCGCGGCGTTGTCGACCAGGTTGCCGAGCACCTGGGCGAGTCGGTCCGGGTCCACGTCGGCGTCGACCGGGTGCTCGGGGACCTCGACGCGCAGCTCCACGCCGGGCAACCGGATGCGGAGCCGCTCGGCCTCGGCGTGGAGCCAGTCGACGAGCTCCGTTCTGCGCCGGTCGAGGGCGATCCCCCGGTCCAGTCGCGCCATCGTCAGCATGTCGTCGACGAGCCGAGCCGCCCGGTCGGCCTGCCGCACGACGTGCACCGCGAGCAGCTCGTTCGTCTCCGGGTCGTCCGGGCCGTTGCGCACGAGGGTGTCCGCCGCGGCCCGGACACCGGCGACCGGGGTCCGCAGCTCGTGGGCGGCGTCCGACAGGAACGCGCGGACACGTTCCTCGGCGGCGACTGCCTGCGCCTCCGCACCCTCGACCGCGTCGAGCATCTCGTCGAGGGCGAGCGCCACCCGGCCGATCTCCGTGTCGGTGCGGGACGGCCGGAGTCGGCGTCCGCGGTCCCCCGCGGTGATGGACCGGGCGGCGGCGGTCATCTCGTCGAGCGGGCGCAGCGAGCGTCGGACGACGAGCACGACACCCACGACGGCGACGCCGAGGAAGGCGGCGGACGCACCGCCCATCACCCAGCCGAGCTGCGCCAGGGTCTCCTGCACGTCGCGCGTGCCGGCGGTCAGCGTGATGCGGGTGCCGTCCTCGAGGTCCGAGCGGAGGGTCAGCACGCCGTCGTCCTCGTGCACCGACGACGACGTGATGGTGGCCCCGGTGCTGTCGGACGTGCCGGTGGTCGACGGAGCCGCCGAGGACCGGGCCGCCGGTCCGGGCAG
This sequence comes from Curtobacterium sp. Curtsp22, assembly GCF_059492135.1. Classification (NCBI taxonomy): domain Bacteria; kingdom Bacillati; phylum Actinomycetota; class Actinomycetes; order Micrococcales; family Microbacteriaceae; genus Curtobacterium; species Curtobacterium sp. Curtsp22. Next base: position 721,293 of record NZ_CP168519.1, read on the forward strand.
GCCCGTCGGGTCGGGTGGCCCCTTCCGCAACTGCTCGGGGCTGGGGCCGGCCTCGACCGCGGCGCCGTCGGGCTCGACGATCCGCACGGAGAGCCCCTGCGCCGACAACCGGTCGGCGAGGTCGCTCGCGTCGAGCACCCCGACGAGCGCGGCCGCAGCGGACGCCCGGTCACGCAGGCGGTCCTCGACCTGGGCGGTCAGTCGGGCGCCGAGGACGGCCTCGACCGCGACGACGAGGGCCGTCAGCAGGACCGCGAGGAGCACGAGGATCGCGACCACGGTCCGCAGCCGGAGCGAGGTGGTCCGTAGGCGTCCGTCGCGCATCACGCCGCACCCCGGTCCACCGCGAGCCGGTACCCGAGGCCCCGGACGGTGTGCACGAGCCGCGGCCCGTGCGCCTCCATCTTCCGCCGCAGTGCGCTGAGGTGCACCTCGACCAGGTTGGGTGCGATGTCCTCGTAGCCCCAGACCTGGGTCGTGATCTGCCCCTTCGACACCGTCCGTCCGCGGCTCTCGGCGAGGAACCGGAGGAGTCGGAACTCGGTCGCGGTCAGGTCGAGCAGCACGCCGGCACGACGGACCGTGGAGCCGTCGGGGTCGAGCACGAGGTCGCCCACCTCGATCACGGACGGCACCCGTCCTCGGCGCCGGAGCACCGCCGTCACCCGGGCGACGAGTTCGGCCATCGCGAACGGCTTCACGACGTAGTCGTCCGCCCCCTCGGCGAACCCGCGCAGTCGGTCGTCGAGCTCGTCCCGCGCGGTGGTCATCACGACGGCGGCGTCCGACCTGGCCCGGATGCGGGCGGCGAGCAGGATGCCGCTCGGCCCGGGGAGCATCCAGTCGAGCAGGACGAGGTCCGGGGCGGTGCGGTCGAGGTCGGCGGCGATGGAACGGCCGTCCGCGACCTCGGCGACGGAGAACCCCTCGGCGCGGAGGGTCGTCACGACGGCGGTGCGGAGGGAGTCGTCGTCCTCGACGACCAGGATGCGGGCGGGTGCGGTCACGGCGGACACCGTAGGTGGGCTCCGCCAGCACGGAGCATGGAACGGCCTGGAGAAACCCTGTGCTCCACGAATGCTTCAGTCCTGCTTCAGATTCGAACCCGAGCGTCGTCCTCGTCGGCGGACCGACCCGGTCGACCGACGGACGAACAGGAGAACACCATGGAGAACGAACAGGGCACGAAGCGTCGCCGGACCCTCCGCGCGGTCGGGATCGGATCCGCAGCGGCGGCCGTGCTGGTCCTCGGCGGGATCGGGGTGAGCGCAGCAGTGGCCGCCCCCGCCACGCCGAGCGCATCGGCGACCGGAGCACCCTCCGGAGCACCGAGCGGCGCACCGACCGGCGCGCCCACGGACGGACCCGCCGCCGGGCCCGCCGGGAAGGGCGACACCGGCACCGCCCCCGGCTGCGTCGCCGGCCCGCTCGCCGACGGGAAGGCGCCGACCCCGCCGAAGGACGGCACGGCTCCGACCCCGGCGAAGGACGGGAAGGCTCCGAAGCCCCCGAAGGACGGCACGGCACCCACCCCGCCGAAGGACGGAACGGTACCGAAGCCGCCGAAGGACGGGGAGGCGCCCGAGCCCCCGAAGGACGGCGAGGCACCGACCCCGCCGGCCGCACCCGACGCGGACGCGACCTCGACACCGGAGCCGACGAGCGGGTCCTGACCACCCCGCACCCGCCGCGGGAGGCGCGCGCCGTCGGCCGACGGACCGACGTGTGCCGCGCCGCCCGAGCCGGCGGAGCCGTCCGCTCAGGGACGCTCGATCGCCTCGATCGCCGCCACCACGCCCGCCCGCCGCGGCGACCGACGCGGCAACGCCGCGAGCAGCGCCCGCAGCACCTGCTCGTCCGCCGCGCCGTCGGCGGTGCGTGCCCACGCCTGCAGCGCGTCCACCCCGCCGTCCTGGAGGAGCGACTCACGGAACCGGGACCGGACGCGGTCACGCAGGTCGTCGACCCCGGGCGACGCGGACCCCGGCAGGACCGGTCCGGTGTACCGGTCGACGGCCTGGAGGCGCGCCCCGCGGTCGAGCGCGGACAGGACCGTCTCGACGTCGGTCCGGATCCCCTCCAGGCGGTACGGCCTGGACGTCAGGCGCGCGTCGAGCGCGTGGTCGGCGAGGACACGGCGGAGCCGCACCACTTCGGCCCGCAGCGTCTGGACGCCGCGCGGGTCGCCGTAGACGGCGACCGCGAGGTCCGCGGCGGCCAGTCCCTGCGGGTTCGCGGCGAGCACCGCGAGGATCTCCGAGTGCCGCTCGGACAACGCGACCGACCGCGATCCGACGTGCAGCGTCGCGGTGTCGGACCCGAGCAGGGTGAGCTCGGCGGACGGGACCGCAGCCGGACGGTGTGCGGTCCGGGCCGAGAGCGCCGCCAGTGCGAGTTCGGCCTCGGCCGCCGCGGCCGTCGCCGTCAGGAGGGGCAGCGTGTGTCGTTCGACGGCGCGGTCGTCGCCCGTGATGTCGAGCGCGCCGACCACCGTGCCCGCGGCGTCGCGGAGCGGGACCGCCGTGCAGGAGAAGCCCTTCACCGCCGTCGCGTAGTGCTCCTCGGCGTGGATCTGCACGGCGCGTCCGAGCCGGAGCGCGGTCCCCGGAGCACTCGTCCCGGCGCGTTCCTCCGCCCAGTCGGCACCGGGGACGAACCCCATGCCCTCCGCGGCGCGCCGGGCGGACCGTGCGCCGTCCACCCAGACGAGCCGACCCGAGGCGTCCGCGAGGGCGACGACGCACCCCGCCGACCGGACGTCGTCGAGCAGCAGTCGTCGGACGACCGGCAGCGCGGTGCCGAGCGGACCGGCACGGCGCAGGGCGTCGAGTTCGTCCTCGCCGATCGAGGGCGTCGGCACGGTCTCGGGGTCGACGCGGGCGGACCGACGCCAGGACGCGGCGACGAGCGGGCGGAGACCGGACGGTTCGCGCATGCGCCCTCCTGTCCGGTCCCCGTCGCGTCGTCGCGAGTGGTGCGGTCAGCCTACGTCCGGCACCCCGCTCGGGCCAGGGCCGGCGCTGACCAGGCCGAGATCCACGAGCTCGGCGTCGTCCAGCATCCGGGAGCGGGTGAGGAACCGCTTGCCCTCCGGCACCTCGAGGGAGAAGCCCGCGCCACGACCGTCCACGACGTCGATCGTGAGGTGGGTGTACTTCCAGTACTCGAACTGCGACCGCGACATGTACACCTCGACGGGCGCGATGCCGTCGACCTCGAGCGCGCCGAGGAGCACGTCGCCCGAGCCGGTCATGAACATGCCGACGGGGTAGCACATCGGGCTGGAGCCGTCGCAGCACCCGCCCGACTGGTGGAACATGAGCGGGCCGTGCCGGGCGGCGAGGGAGCGCAGGAGCTCCCCCGCCGCCGGCGTCACCGCCACGCGGGCGGTGGCGGGCCGGTCGTCGGTGGCCGGCCGGTCGTCGGTGTCGGGCATCAGAAGAAGCCCATCGGGCCCTCGGCGTAGGACACCAGCAGGTTCTTCGTCTGCTGGTAGTGCTCCAGCATCATCTTGTGGTTCTCCCGTCCGATGCCGGACTGCTTGTAGCCGCCGAATGCGGCTCCGGCGGGGTACTGGTGGTAGGTGTTCTCCCACACGCGCCCGGCCTGGATGTCACGGCCGGCGCGGTAGAGCGTGGTGGCCTCGCGGCTCCACACCCCGGCGCCGAGGCCGTACAGCGTGTCGTTGGCGATCGAGATCGCGTCGTCGTAGCCGCTGAAGCTCGTCAGGGCGAGGACCGGGCCGAAGATCTCCTCCTGGAAGATCCGCATCGAGTTGTCCCCCTCGAACACCGTCGGCGTGACGTAGTACCCGCCGGACAGCTCCCCGCCGAGGTCCGCCCGCTCGCCACCGATGAGGAGCTTCGCGCCCTCCTGCTTGCCGATGTCGATGTAGCTCAGGATCTTCTCGAGCTGGTCGTTCGACGCCTGCGCGCCGATCATCGTCGACAGGTCGAGCGGGTGCCCCTGCTTGACGGCGCGCACCCGGTCGAGGCCGTCCGCGACGAAGCCGTCGTAGATCTCCCGCGCCACGAGTGCCCGCGACGGGCAGGTGCAGACCTCGCCCTGGTTGAGGTTGAAGAAGGCGAAGCCCTCGAGTGCCTTGTCGTAGAAGGCGTCCTGCTGCTGGGCGACGTCGGCGAAGAAGACGTTCGGGCTCTTGCCGCCGAGTTCGAGCGTCACGGGGATGAGGTTCTGCGACGCGTACTGCATGATGAGCCGGCCCGTGGTCGTCTCCCCCGTGAAGGCGACCTTGCGGATGTCCGGGTGCTGCGCGAGCGGTGCACCGACCTCGATGCCGAAGCCGTTCACCACGTTGAGGACACCGGCCGGGAGCAGGTCCCCGATCAGGTCGATGAGCACGTGGATGGACGCCGGCGTCTGCTCGGCCGGCTTCAGGACGACGCAGTTGCCCGCCGCCAGTGCCGGAGCGAGCTTCCACACTGCCATCAGGATGGGGAAGTTCCACGGGATGATCTGCCCGACGACGCCGAGCGGTTCGTGGAAGTGGTAGGCCACGGTGTCGTGGTCGATCTCCCCCGTCGAGCCCTCCTGCGCGCGGATCGCCCCGGCGAAGTACCGGAAGTGGTCGATCGCCAGCGGGATGTCGGCGCCGATGGTCTCGCGGATGGGCTTGCCGTTCTCCCACGTCTCCGCGACCGCCAGGGCCTCGAGGTTCTGCTCCATCCGGTCCGCGATCCTGTTGAGGATGCCGGCGCGTTCGGCGACGCTCGTCCGACCCCAGGCCGGGAACGCCTTCCACGCGGCCTCGACCGCACGGTCGACGTCCGTGGAGTCGCCGCGGGCGATCTCGGTGAAGACCTTGCCGGTGACGGGTGTGGGGTTCTCGAAGTACTGTCCCCCGGCCGGCGGGACGTACGCGCCGCCGATGTAGTGGTCGTACCGGGAGCGGTACGAGACGAGGGACCCCTCCTCGCCGGGTGCGGCGTAGGTGGATGGTGACGGTGCGATGGTCATGGTGGACACCTTTCGACGACTCTGTCGGGGCGCTGGGTCCGCGCCTGTCCGAACGCTACGGCGGCGCAGGTTGCATCCGGTTGCACCGCTTCGCGGCGCTTCGCCCTCCGCGCGACGAACCGACCGCTGCCTGCCGAGGTAGCGTCGGACCGAGCAGACCTGACAGGGAGGAGTGCTCGTGGACTCTCGTGCCGTCCGCACGTTCCGCGTGTTCGTCATCGTCACCGCGGTCGTCGCCATCGCGCTCGGCATCGTCGCGATCGTCTGGCCGCGGCCGTCGCTCGTCGTCGTCGCGCTGCTGTTCGGCGTGTACCTCGTCGTGGCCGGCGCACTGCGGGTGTTCGCCGCGGTGCGGGGGCACGGCACGCCGCCGGTGTGGCGCTGGACCTCCGGCGTCGTCGGCGGCCTGGTCGGGGTCGCCGGACTCGTGACGCTGCTGGACCCCGCCGTCCCGCTCGTCGTCTACGCGGTGCTCGCCGGCGTCGGCTTCATCGTCGAGGGGATCGCGTCGTTGATCGGCGGGTTCGTGGGACACCCGGGGTCGTCGCGGGTCCCGTCGATCGTGAGCGGGGTGCTCTCGATCCTCGGGGGCGTGGTCGTGCTGGTCGCGCCGGGGCTCGCGCTGACCGTGTTCATGGTCTTCTCGGGCATCGCGCTCATCGTCGTCGGCGCTGCGGCCCTGCTGCTGCTCCCGCCCCGGGCGGCCGTCCGTCGCTAGCCCGGGTGGGCCGGAAGCGGCCTCGTCGGTCGTCGGAGGGCTACGCGCTGCCCGTCCCGAACAGCAGCCCGAGCCCGTAGGTGACCGCTGCCGCACCGAACCCGATCGCGAGCTGCCGGAGCGCCCGACGCAGGGGCGACGCACCGCTCAGCACGCCGACCACCGCGCCCGTGCCGAGCAGGGCGATCCCGACGAGGAGCGCCGCGACCGCGATCGCCGCCCACCCCTCGAGGCCGAACAGGTACGGGAGCACCGGGATGATCGCCCCCGACGCGAAGAAGCAGAAGCTCGAGACCGCCGCGCTCATGCCGTTGCCGATGGCCTCGTGGTCGTCCACCGGCGCCGTGCCCGTCACCGCGGCACCGCCGAGGACGTCGTCGGCGTGCTGCTGGGCCTCGGCCTCGGACATGCCCCGAGCCCGGTACACGAGGGCGAGCTCGTTCGCGTCGACGTCGAGGTCCGCGACGGCCCGGCCGGCTTCGGGGTGCGGCGCCGATGCCGTGAGGAGCTCGCGCTGCGACCGCACCGAGACGTACTCCCCCGCCCCCATCGACAGCGCGCCGGCGAGGAGCCCCGCGATGCCGCTCAGGAGGACGAAGTGCCGGTCCGCCCCGGACGCGCTCACGCCGATGATGAGCGCCAGGTTCGACACGAGGCCGTCGTTCGCGCCGAACACCGCGGCTCGGAAGGTGCCGGACAGACGCATCCGCCCGCGGTTGGCGAGCCCGCGGACGACCTCGCCGTGGATCCGTTCGTCGGCCGCCATGCTCGCGGTCGCGTCGGCGTCGTCGGCGTAGGGCGAGCGGTCCTCGGCGCGCTGCATGAGCGCGAGGACGAACACCGACCCGAACCGCTTCGCCAGCGACGCGAGCACCCGGGTGCGGAGGCTCCCGCGCTGCGGCCGACCCACGTCGTCGCCGAGCAGGTCGAGCCAGTGCTGTTCGTGCCGGCCCTCGGCCTCGGCCAGGGCGGACAGGATCTCGCGTTCCTCACCGTGTCGCCGGGCGGCGAGGTTCCGGTAGACGGCGGCTTCCGCCCGTTCGTCCGCCAGGTAGCGGCGCCAGCGCCGGACGTCGGTGCGCTGGGCGGTGGGTCGGGACTGGAGGCTCACACCGGCCATCCTGCCCGCTCGCGCGACCGCGTGGTCACGCGGCCGCGGGGCGGAACGCGACAGGGCGCGGACCGGAGGCTGCACGCGTTGCCGCGCCGCGCCTCCCGTCCGCGCCCTGTCGGGACGCGACGCGACGTCAGTCGCGCACGTAGGCCGGAGCGGCCTCAGCGTGGGCGTCGCCCACGCGGTGCACGCGCAGGTCGTTCGTCGACCCCTCGATGCCGGGAGGGGAACCGGCCGTCACGATGACGCGGTCCCCGGGGGCGGCGAGGCCGTTCTCGAGGAGGACGTCGTCCACCTGCGAGAAGAGCTCGTCGGTGTGGGTCTTGCGCTCGACGAGGAACGAGCGGACACCCCAGGTGAGAGCCATGCGGCGACGCGTCGCCTCGTTCGGGGTGAACGCGATGATCGGCAGGCCGTGGCGCAGACGCGACATGCGGCGGGCCGAGTCGCCGGACTCGGTGAACACGCAGAGGTACGAGGCCTCGGTGAACTCCGCGATCTCGACCGCGGCGAGCGTGATCGCCCCGCCGAGGGTGCGCGGCTTGGTGCCGAGCGGCGCGATGCGCTCGAGGCCGTGGTCCTCGGTGGACTCGACGATGCGGGCCATCGTGCGGACCGTCTGCACCGGGTACTCGCCGACGCTGGTCTCGCCCGAGAGCATGACCGCGTCCGCGCCGTCGAGCACGGCGTTCGCGACGTCGGACGTCTCGGCGCGGGTCGGGATCGGCGACGAGATCATCGACTCGAGCATCTGGGTCGCGACGATGACCGGCTTCGCCATGCGGCGGGCGAGCTCGACGGCGCGCTTCTGCACGATCGGGACGGCCTCGAGCGGGAGCTCCACACCGAGGTCACCGCGGGCGACCATGATGCTGTCGAACGCGTCGATGATCTCCTCGAGCGCGTCGACGGCCTGCGGCTTCTCGATCTTCGCGATCACGGGGAGGCGCTTGCCCTCTTCGTCCATGATCTCGTGGGCACGCTCGACGTCGGCGGCGTTGCGCACGAACGACAGCGCGATGAGGTCGGCACCCTGGCGGATGCCCCAGCGGAGGTCCGCCTCGTCCTTCTCGCTGAGCGCGGGGACGTTCACGGCGACGCCGGGCAGGTTGATGCCCTTGTTGTTGGACACGGTGCCGCCGACGACGACCTCGGTGCGGACGCGCACGCCGTCGGTGTCGAGCACGCGGAGGCGGACCCGGCCGTCGTCGATGAGCAGCGGGTCACCGGGCTTGACGTCCTGCGGGAGGCCCTTGAAGGTCGTGCCGCAGATCTCCTTCGAGCCGGGGACGTCCTCGGTGGTGATGGTGAACACGTCGCCGACCGCGAGGTCGTGCGGGCCGTCGGCGAACTTCGCGAGGCGGATCTTCGGACCCTGCAGGTCGACGAGGATCGCGACGGGCTTGCCGAGCTCCTCGGCGGCGCGACGGACGTTCTCGTAGTTGGCCTCGTGGACGCTGTAGTCACCGTGGCTGAGGTTGAGGCGGGCGACGTCGACGCCTGCCTCGATGATCTCCTTGACGGTCTCGTACTCCGACGTTGCCGGTCCGAGCGTCGAAACGATCTTTGCGCGTCTCAATGGATTCCTTCGTGGTGGTGGATGGTGCTTGGGTTTCCGCGCTGTGGGGCCGCGCGGAACGAAGCGAGGCCACCAGCACCCTATCGAGTGCCGGTGGCCTGTCGCTCACTGCTGGGTGGGCATCGGGTGGACGTCCATCGTCAGACCGAGATCGCCCGGTCGGTCGCCTTGACCGGAGCCGGGAGGATCGTCGAGCCCTCGAGGTACTCGTCGACCTTCGCGGCGGCGGCCCGGCCCTCGGCGATCGCCCACACGATGAGCGACTGCCCACGACCGGCGTCGCCCGCGACGAAGACGCCCGGCTCGTTGGTCGTGTAGTCGGCCTGGCGGGCGACGGCACCGGAGACCGTCACGGGCAGGCCGAGCTGCGGCGCCAGCGTGTCGGTCTCGGGACCGGTGAAGCCCATGGCCACGAGGACGAGGTCCGCGGGGATCTCGCGCTCACTGCCGGCCTTCGGGACCCGGCGGCCGTCGAGGTACTCGGTCTCGGCGACGCGGAGCGCCCGGACCTCGCCGGCCTCGTTCGCGAGGAACTCGACGGTGGACGCGAGGTAGTGGCGTTCGCCGCCCTCTTCATGGGCGCTCGTGACCTCGAACACGGTCGGGAACATCGGCCACGGCTGCTCGGACGGACGCTCCAGCGGCGGCTGCTTGCCGATCGCGAGGTTCGTCACGCTGAGCGCACCCTGCCGGTGGGCGGTCCCGATGCAGTCCGCACCGGTGTCGCCGCCGCCGATGACGACGACGTGCTTGCCCTCGGCCGTGACCTGGTTGTCGACGGTCGTGCCGGCGTTCGCCTTGTTCTGCTGCACGAGGTAGTCCATCGCGAAGTGCACGCCGGCGAGGTCGCGCCCCGGGATCGGCAGGTCGCGCGGGACCGTGGCGCCGGTGGCGACGACGACCGCGTCGTACCGGGACTTCAGGTCGTCCCAGGTGATGTCGCGCCCGATCTCGACGCCCGCACGGAAGCGGGTGCCCTCGGCCTGCATCTGGGCGAGCCGCGCGTCGATCTGACGCTTCTCCATCTTGAAGTCCGGGATGCCGTAGCGGAGCAGACCACCGATGCGGTCGTCGCGCTCGTACACCGCGACGGTGTGGCCGGCGCGGGTCAGCTGCTGTGCGGCGGCGAGCCCGGCAGGACCGGACCCGACGACCGCGACGGTCTTGCCGGTCAGGCGCTCCGGCGGGTGGGGCGTGACCCAGCCGTTCTGGAACGCCTCGTCGATGATCGAGACCTCGACCTGCTTGATCGTCACCGGCGGCTGGTTGATGCCGAGCACGCAGGACGCCTCGCACGGAGCCGGGCAGAGCCGACCCGTGAACTCCGGGAAGTTGTTCGTCGCGTGGAGTCGCTCGATCGCCTGCCGGCCCTCGCCGCGCCAGGTGAGGTCGTTCCACTCGGGGATGAGGTTGCCGAGCGGGCACCCCTGGTGGCAGAACGGGACGCCGCAGTCCATGCAGCGTCCGGCCTGTCGCTTGAGCGCGCCGGACTCCTGCTGCTCGTAGACCTCTTTCCAGTCCATGAGCCGCACGGGTACGGGTCGTCGGGCCGGGAGCTCGCGCTCCTGGACCTTCAGGAATCCCTTGGGGTCAGCCACCGGTCACCTCCAGAATGCGGTTCCAGACGACGTCGCCGTCCGGGTCGAGGCCCTCGTCGACGGCCTGCTGTCGGGTCTCGAGCACGGCCGCGTAGTCCCGCGGCAGCACCTTGACGAAGTCGCTCAGGTCACCGGACTCGAGCAGTTCGCTCGCGAGGGTCGACCCGGTCTCGGCAGCGTGCCGCGCGAGCAGGTCGTTCACGATCTCGACGTCGGCGCTGTCGAGCGGCTCGAGCCGGAGTTCACCGGACGCGAGCGAGTCGGTGTTCACGTGCTCTTCCCGCAGGCCGCGGACGTACGCGGTCCCGCCGGACATGCCGGCACCGAGGTTCCGACCGGTCTCGCCGAGGATCAGGGCGAGCCCACCGGTCATGTACTCGAGCGCGTGGTCCCCCACGCCCTCGACGACGGCGGTCGCACCGGAGTTGCGCACCAGGAAGCGTTCGCCCACGATGCCGCGGATGAACATGCTGCCCTGGGTCGCGCCGTAGCCGATGACGTTGCCGGCGATGACGTTCTGCGCGGGGTCGAAGCCGCTGCCCGCGTCGGGACGCACGACGATCTCGCCGCCGGACAGCCCCTTGCCGACGTAGTCGTTGCTGTCCCCGACCAGGCGGAGCGTGATGCCCGCCGGCAGGAACGCGCCGAGCGACTGCCCGGCGGAACCGCGCAACGTCACGTCGATCGACCCCGACGGCAGGCCGTTCTCGCCGTGGCGGAGCGTGACCTCGTGGCCGAGCATCGTGCCGACAGCGCGCTCCGTGTTCCGGATCGGCAGGTCGAGCGCGATCGTCCCGCCGTGCTCGAGGACGTCGGCCGTCTGCTGGATGAGCTGCACGTCGAAGTGCTGCTCCAGCTCGTGGTCCTGGTCGCGCTGGTGCCGGCGGGGCTCGTCGGCGTCGAACCGCGGTCCCTTGAGCACGGGCTCGAGGTCGAGGCCGGACGCCTTCCAGTGCTCGACCGCGCGGTCGACGTCGAGGGCGTCGGCGTGGCCGATCGCCTCTTCGAGGGACCGGAAGCCGAGCTCGGCGAGGAGCTCGCGGACCTCTTGCGCGATGAACTCGAAGAAGTTCACGACGAACTCCGGCTTGCCGCTGAAGCGCTTGCGGAGCTCGGGGTTCTGGGTCGCGACGCCGACCGGGCACGTGTCGAGGTGGCACACCCGCATGAGGATGCAGCCCTCGACCACGAGCGGCGCGGTCGCGAAGCCGTACTCCTCGGCGCCGAGCAGCGCGGCCACGACGACGTCACGGCCGGTCTTCATCTGCCCGTCGACCTGCACGACGACGCGGTCGCGCATGCCGTTGAGCATGAGCGTCTGCTGCGTCTCGGCGAGGCCGATCTCCCACGGGGTGCCCGCGTGCTTGAGCGAGTTCAGCGGCGACGCACCGGTTCCGCCGTCGTGCCCGGAGACCAGGACGACGTCGGCGAGGGCCTTCGTCACACCGGCGGCCACGGCCCCGATGCCCGACTGGCTCACGAGCTTCACGTGGACGCGTGCGGACGGGTTCGCCCGCTTGACGTCGAAGATCAGCTGCTTGAGGTCCTCGATCGAGTAGATGTCGTGGTGCGGCGGCGGCGAGATCAGGCCGACACCCGCGGTCGCGTGCCGGGTGCGGGCCACCCACGGGTACACCTTGGTCGGGGGCAGCTGCCCGCCCTCGCCCGGCTTCGCACCCTGCGCCATCTTCAGCTGGATGTCGGTCGCGTGCGTCAGGTACATGCTCGTGACGCCGAACCGCCCGGACGCGACCTGCTTGATCGCGCTCCGACGCTCGGGGTCGAGCAGGCGGTCGACGTCCTCGCCGCCCTCGCCCGTGTTCGACCGGCCGCCGAGACGGTTCATCGCGATCGCGAGCGTCTCGTGGGCTTCCTTCGAGATGGACCCGTAGGACATCGCACCGGTGTTGAACCGCTTGACGATCGACTCGATCGGCTCGACCTCGTCGAGCGGGACCGGCTTGCGGGCACCCTGCGCGAACCGGAAGAGGCCGCGGAGCGTCATCAGCTGCTCGGACTGGTCGTCGACCGCCTGCGAGTACTCGCGGAAGATGTCGTAGCGACGGGAGCGCGTCGCGTGCTGCAGCCGGAACACGGTGTCCGGGTTGAAGAGGTGCGGCGGGCCTTCGCGACGCCACTGGTACTCGCCGCCGGTCTGCAGGCGCTCGTGCGAGAGGACAGCGCCGTCCTGCGGGTACGCCTGGGCGTGCCGCTCGGCGTTCTCCTTCGCGATGACCTCGATGCCGACGCCGCCGAGGATCGACGAGGTCCCGGTGAAGTACCGGTCGACGAACTCCTGGCTGAGCCCGACGGCCTCGAACGCCTGCGCGCCGGCGTAGCTCGACACCGTCGAGATGCCCATCTTCGACATGATCTTCAGCACGCCCTTGCCGAGCGCCTTGATCACGTTCTTGACGGCCTGCTCCGGCGTGATGCCGCTGATCATGCCCTGGCGGACGAGGATCTCGCAGGTCTCCATCGCCAGGTACGGGTTGATCGCCGAGGCGCCGTAGCCGATGAGGGTCGCGACGTGGTGGACCTCGCGCACGTCACCGGCCTCGACGATGAGCCCGACCTTCATGCGCTGCTCGGTGCGGATCAGGTGGTGGTGCACGGCGGCGAGCAGCAGCAGGCTGGGCACCGGTGCCTGTTCGGCGTTGCCGTCGCGGTCGGACAGCACGATGAACTGCTTGCCGGCCTCGATCGCCGCGTCGACCTCGTCGCACACCGCGGCGATGCGCTTCTGCATGGCCTTCTTGCCGGCGTCGACGCGGTACAGGCCCTTGATCGTCACGGTCAGGTGGCGACCGGACTCGGTCTCGAAGTGCTGGATCTTGGCGAGCTCGTCGTTGTCGATCACGGGGAAGTCGAGCGTGATCTGCTTCGCGTGCTCGGGGCCGGCGCTCAGGAGGTTGCGCTCCGGGCCGAGTCCCATGCCCATCGAGGTGATGACCTGCTCGCGGATCGAGTCGAGCGGCGGGTTCGTCACCTGGGCGAACTGCTGGGTGAAGTAGTCGAAGAGCAGCCGGGGACGCCGGGACAGCACCGCGATCGGCGTGTCCGAGCCCATCGCACCGAGCGGCTCCGCTCCGGTCTGCGCCATCGGACGCAGGAGGATGCGGACCTCTTCCTCGGTGTAGCCGAAGGCGCGCTGGCGACGGGTCACCGAAGCGGGCGTGTGCACGATGTGCTCGCGGTCCGGCAGGTCACCGAGGTTGATCCGGCCGCCGTCGAGCCACTCGCCCCACGGGCCGGACGTGGCCAGCTCGCGCTTAACCTCGTCGTCCTCGATGATGCGACCGGCCTCGGTGTCGACGAGGAACATCCGGCCGGGACGGAGCCGGCCCTTGCGCACGACCTTGTCGGCCGGCACGTCGATGACGCCCGTCTCGGAGCCCATGACGATCAGGCCGTCGTCGGTCACCAGGAAGCGACCGGGGCGCAGGCCGTTGCGGTCGAGGGTGGCGCCGACGAGCGTGCCGTCGGTGAACGTGATGGCTGCCGGGCCGTCCCACGGCTCCATGAGCATCGAGTGGTACTCGTAGAACGCCCGGAGCTCGGGGTCCATCCCGACCTGGTTCTCCCACGCTTCGGGGACCATCATCGACACCGCGTGCGGCAGCGACCGGCCGGTGAGCGTCAGGAGCTCGAGCACCTCGTCGAAGGACGCCGAGTCGCTGGCGCCCGGACTGACGATCGGCAGCAGGGGCGCCATGTCGCCGAGCAGTTCGCTCTGCAGCTGCGACTGCCGGGCCCGCATCCAGTTGCGGTTGCCACGGACGGTGTTGATCTCACCGTTGTGCGCGAGCGTGCGGAACGGCTGCGCGAGCGGCCACGAGGGGAACGTGTTCGTGGAGTATCGGGAGTGCACGATCGCGAGCTTCGACGCGAAGCGCTCGTCGCTGAGGTCCGGGTAGAACGGCTCGAGCTGGAGCGTCGTGACCATGCCCTTGTAGACCATGGTCCGGCTCGACAGCGACATGAAGTAGACCTCGGTGTCGTGCTCGGCACGCTTCCGGAGGCGGAAGGCCTGGCGGTCGAGCGCGACGCCGCTCCACGACGCACCGTGCACGTCGTGCCGGATCGAGGCGACGAAGAGCTGCTCGAACGCGGGCATCGCCGCACGGGCCAGGGTGCCGAGGACCTCGGGTCGGACGGGGACCTCGCGCCAGCCCAGGATCCGCAGGCCCTCTTCACGCGCGAGTCGCTCGACGGCGCCCTTCACCGCGTGGCGGTCGTCCTCGTCGACGGGCAGGTACGCGGTACCGACCGCGTACTCCCCCGCTGCTGGAAGGTCGAAGGACACCTCGGCGCGGAAGAACTCGTCAGGCACCTGGCAGAGGATGCCCGCACCGTCACCGGTCCCGGCGTCCGATCCGACCGCGCCCCGGTGTTCGAGGTTGCGCAGTGCACCGAGGGCAGCGTCGACGATGTCGTGCCCGGCGGTGCCGCGGAGCGTCGCGACCATCGCCAGGCCGCACGCGTCCTTCTCGTTCGCCGGGTCGTACATGCCGGCGGCGTCCGGGATCGCGGAGAACCGACGGTGCGGCGGCACGAGTGCCGCCGGGGACTGGGGTGGCTGGAGCGCCATGGGGAACCGTCCTCACGAGAGAGTGGAACAGGGACAGCGGTGGCCCGGTGGTGCGTTCCGCGACGCGTGGGCGGAACTGGTGCCCGTGCCCGCCGTCAGTGAGTTGCCCTGGCGGCGTGCGAGGTGTCGGACCCGCTTGTGGTGGGTCCGGGAGGTGCTGCTGACACTCGTGACCGATCGGGATCGGTCACGCAGGAGGGGTGCTTCCTACGCGCGGCCAGCGGTGCTGCTGGTGACCGGATCGGAGTCGGTGACGGCCGCCGGAGCGTCGTCGTCGGACTCTGACCAGGTGTCGTCCGAGTCTACCCCGGACTTCGAGCGGGGCTCGCGACCGGGCAGGTACGGGCTCGGCTCCTTGCCGAGGTGCCGCTTGGACTGGACGAGGAAGATGATGATGCCGAGCAGGATCGCCGCGAAGGACATCCACACGTTCGTCCGGATGCCGAAGAACGTCTCGCTCGTGTCGACGCGGATGGACTCGAGGACAGCGCGACCGATGCCGTACCAGATCAGGTAGAGCGACAGCACCTTGCCCCACTGCAGGCGGAACTTCTTGTCGAGCAGCAGGATCACGACGACGCCGACGACGTTCCAGATGATCTCGTAGAGGAACGTCGGGTGGAAGAGCGTGCCCTCGGGCAGGCCCTTCGGGAACGCCGCGTTCGACGACTCGATCTGCAGGCCCCACGGCAGGCTGGTCGGCATGCCGAAGAGCTCGTGGTTGAAGTAGTTGCCGAGACGACCGAACGCCTGGGCGAGCAGCACGCCCGGCACGACGGCGTCGATGAACGCGGTGAACCGCAGGCCGACCTGGCGGCAGCCGATGTAGGCGCCGACCGAGCCGAGGATGAGCGCGCCGAAGATGGCGAGGCCGCCCTCCCAGATGTAGAGGAAGGACAGCGGGTCGCGCCCGGGACCGAAGTAGTCGCTGACGTGCGTGAACACGTGGAACAGGCGACCGCCGATGATCCCGGCGGGGACGGCCCAGATCGCGATGTCGATGATGATCCAGCGCTCGACGCCGCGCGCGTTGAGCCGGCGGTTCGCGAGGATGACGGCGGCGACGATGCCGAGCAGGATGCAGATCGCGTAGGCGTGGATGCGGAAGTCGAGCGGCAGCGACCAACCGAACGCGTCGCGCAGCCAGGCGGTCAGGTCGAAGTACTGCCACGCGGTGCTCGGGCTCGGGATGCTCAGGAGGGGCATGGAGGTGCTGTCGCCTTTCGGTGCTGGCTGGGCGCGGTGCCGACGTGCCGTCGGCCCCGCTCACTGTAGCGCGGGAGGTGCGTGCGTCAGGAACCGGGGACCCGGTCCTGTGGAAACTGTGACCGACGCCAGGCGCGGTGCGGGCGGGACGCGTCGCTCACCCGCACCGCGGTGCGGGTGGGCCGAGGCGGTCGCCGGCACCGCGCCTCCTGGACGTCAGCGGCGCCGCGCGCCCGACGTGAGGTCGGCTGCCCGGTCCGCCACGCCCTGCACGCCGAGGTCCGCGAGGGCCCGGACGAAGGCGGAGCCGATGATGGCGCCGTCGGCGTACTCGAGGACCTCGCCGACCTGCTCCGCCGTCGAGATGCCGAGACCGACGCACGTGCGCTCGACCCCGGCGTCGCGGAGCCGCGACACGACGGTGCGGGCTGCGACGTCGACGCCCTCGCGCGCGCCGGTGACGCCCATCGTGGAGACCGCGTAGACGAACCCGCGGCTGGACCGGACCGCCTGCTGCATGCGCGTGTCCGACGAGGACGGGGCTGCGAGGAACACCCGGTCCAGGCCGGTGCGCTCCGACTCGCGGATCCACTCGGCGCCCTCGTCGGGGATGAGGTCCGGCGTGATGAGCCCGGCGGCGCCCGCGGCGACGAGGTCGTCGGCGAACCGCTCGACGCCGTACCGGAGCACCGGGTTCCAGTAGGTCATCACGAGCACGGGCACGTTCGCCCGCTCGGTGATCTGGTGCACGGCGTCGAAGACCTGCGCGACGCGGAAGCCGTTCGCCAGGCTCTCCTCTGCCGCACGCTGGATGACCGGGCCGTCCATCACCGGGTCGGAGTACGGCAGGCCGAGCTCGATGACGTCGACGCCGTTCTCGGCCAGGGCCACGGCGGCGTCGACGCTCGTCTGCACGTCGGGGTAGCCGGCGGGCAGGTACCCGACGACGGCCCCCGCGCGCTCGGCGTTGGCGGTGTCGATCGTCGTCGCGACCGTCTGGTTCGTGGTCACAGCTGCACCGCGTTCTCGTCGAGGATGCCGAAGTAGCGACTGGCGGACGCGACGTCCTTGTCACCCCGGCCGGACAGGTTGACGAGGATGACGCCCTCTGGGCCGAGCTCCTTGCCGAGCTTGATCGCCCCGGCGAGGGCGTGCGAGGACTCGATCGCCGGCAGGATGCCCTCGGTGCGGCTCAGCAGGCGGAAGGCCTCCATCGCCTCGTCGTCGGTGATCGGCTCGTACTTCGCACGCCCGATCGAGGCGAGGTAGGCGTGCTCCGGCCCGACGCTCGGGTAGTCGAGCCCGGCGGAGATGCTGTGGCTCTCGATCGTCTGGCCGTCCTCGTCCTGCATGAGGTAGGACTTCGTGCCCTGGAGGACGCCCTCGCGACCGAGCGTGATGCTCGCGGCGTGCCGGCCGGTCTCGACGCCGTCGCCACCGGCCTCGAAGCCGTGCAGCGCGACCGACTCGTCGTCGAGGAACGCCTCGAAGATGCCCATGGCGTTCGAGCCGCCGCCGACGCACGCGGCGACCGCGTCCGGCAGGCGCCCGACCCGGTCGAGGACCTGCTGGCGGGCCTCTTCGCCGATGACCTTGTGGAACTCGCGCACCATCTCGGGGAACGGGTGCGGGCCGGCGACGGTGCCGAGCAGGTAGTGCGTGGAGTCGACGTTGGCGACCCAGTCGCGCAGGGCGTCGTTGATGGCGTCCTTCAGCGTGCGGGAGCCGGTCTCGACCGGGATCACCTCGGCACCGAGCAGGCGCATCCGGGCGACGTTCAACGCCTGGCGCTCGGTGTCGACGGCCCCCATGTAGACGACGCAGTCCATGCCGAAGAGCGCCGCCGCGGTGGCCGTCGCGACGCCGTGCTGGCCGGCGCCGGTCTCGGCGATGAGGCGGGTCTTGCCGAGGCGCTTCGCCACGAGGGCCTGACCGAGCACGTTGTTGATCTTGTGCGACCCGGTGTGGTTGAGGTCCTCGCGCTTGAGGATGATCCGGGCACCGCCGGCGTGCTTGGCGAACCGGGGCACCTCGGTGATGATCGAGGGCCGCCCGGTGTAGTCGCGCTGGAGCGTGTCGAGCTCGTCGCGGAAGGCCGGGTCCGCCCAGGCCTCGCGGAACGCCGCTTCGAGTTCGTCGAGCGCGAGGACGAGCGACTCGGGGACGAACCGCCCGCCGAAGTCGCCGAAGTACGGTCCGTGCAGGTCGCGGAGTGAGGTCACGATGGGTCTCCCGGGACACGCCCGGCGAACCGGGCTGGGATGGATGCTGTCGTCGCTCAGTCGCGGTCGGCGGCTGCGATGAACGACGCGAGTGTGGCAGCGGGGTCGTCGCCCGTCACGAGCGCCTCCCCCACCAGGACGACGTCGGCGCCGGCGGCACGGTAGTGCGCGACGTCGGCCGGACCGGCGACCGCGGACTCGGCGACGCGCACGACCCCGTCGGGGATCCGGTCGGCGAGCGATCCGAACAGGTCGCGGTCGAGCGAGAAGTCGGTCAGGTCGCGGGCGTTCACCCCGAGGATCCGGGCGCCGGCGTCGAGGCCGCGCGAGACCTCGTCCGCCGAGTGCGCCTCGACCAGGACGCGCATGCCGAGTTCTTCCGCCATGGTGTGGAGCTCGACCAGCTGCTGCTGCTCGAGCGCCGCCACGATGAGCAGGACGACGTCGGCACCGGACGCCCGGGCCTCGATCACCTGGTACGGGTCGGCGATGAAGTCCTTGCGGAGGACGGGGACGCCCACCCGGGCCTTGACCGCTTCGAGATCGGCGAGGCTGCCGAGGAACTTGCGCCCCTCGGTCAGGACGCTGATCGTCGAGGCACCGCCGCGCTCGTAGTCGGCGGCGAGGGACGCGGGGTCCTCGATCGGGGCCATGGACCCGCGGGACGGGCTGGCACGCTTGACCTCGGCCAGGATCTTCACCCGGTCGCCGGGGGCCAGGAACGTGAGGGCGTCGAGCGGGGACGCGACGCGGTCCAGGTCACGTTCGACGTCCGCGTAGGGACGGTCGACGCGACGGGCCGCGGCGTCCTCGAGCGCGCCCGCGACGAGGGTCTCGAGCACGTTCGGCATGCCGGACCTACTCGGAGTGGTGCTTGGGGACGAACTTCGGGCCGTCGACGCCGTAGCCCGCCTTCTTCATGACGCCACCGACGATGAGGCCGATGAGCACCACGCCGGCGGAGGCCCAGACGCCCCACGGCTGGTCGAACCAGAAGAACAGCGTGCCGGCCGCGAATCCGATCAGCATGATCACGACGGCGGTCCAGGCTGCCGGCGAGTGGCCTTCGCCGAGTTCTGCGGGCTCAGTGTTGCTCACGGTGCTCCTCGTTCTGCTTCGACGCCGTCGTTCGACCGGCGTCCGTTCGATCCTACCGTGTCGTCCGGGGCCGCTCCGGCAGCGTCCGCGCTCGCGTCGTCGGGGCCCGCGGCTGCGCTGTCGGCGCCTGCGACCGCGTCCGAGGTCGGGTCGACACCGGCGCTCAGGTCGTCCCAGTCCACGACGGCGTCACGCTCGACCGCCGGCACCGCACGAGCATCCGCCGCCGCACCCGCGGTGGCCGCGCCGTACTTCCGGCTCGGCCCCGGCCAGGACCGCTGCACGACGAGCACGACGACCCCGAGGGCCATCGCGAGCACGCCGCCGACGATGCCGACGACCGGCCACGCCGACACGTCCACGCTCGACACGGCCCGGCGGACGGCGGACAGGTCCGCGACGCCCGCGACCTCGCCCACGGCGCCCTTCGCTGCGGCGACCGGGTCGGCCAGGGCGGTGATGCCGGACACCACCACGCCGACGCCGAGCAGGATCTCGACGGCGGCGAGCACGATCCGGACGACCCGACCGGCGATGGTCATCGCCAGGAAGAGCGCGAGGCTGGCGATCGCCAGGGCGGTGTACTGCGGGACCGCGGCCGCACCGTCGGCGTCCACCTTCGCGGCGACGGCAGCGCCCGCGTGGAGGTGGACCGTGAACCAGGTCTGCGTCCACGACAGCATGATGATCCCCGCGACGGCGAGGCCGGCGACGACGACGAGCGGCCGGGATCGGCGGGCCGTCACGAGTGCACCCCGCGCATCCGGTTCGCGGTCGCGATGGCACGCAGCGGTGCCGCGGCCTTGTTCACGGCCTCGATGTGCTCGGTCTCGGGGTCGGAGTCGGCCACGAGCCCGGCCCCGGCCTGCACACGTGCCACACCGTCCTTGATGAGGGCGCTGCGGATCGCGATCGCGAGGTCGGCGTCGCCGGCGAAGTCGAAGTAGCCGACCACGCCCGCGTAGGCACCGCGCTTCGCGGGTTCGAGCTCGTCGATGATCTCGAGCGCCCGCGGCTTCGGCGCCCCGGAGAGGGTGCCGGCCGGGAAGGTCGCCCGGAACACGTCGATCGCCGAGGCACCGGGCCGCACGGCGCCCTCGACGCTCGACACCAGGTGCATGATGTGACTGAACCGCTCGACCGTCATGAACTCGGTCACGGCGACCGTGCCCGGCTCGCAGACCTTCTGCAGGTCGTTGCGCGCCAGGTCGACGAGCATGAGGTGCTCGGCGCGCTCCTTCGGGTCCTCGAGCAGGTCCTCGCCGAGACGGACGTCCGCCTCGGGCGTGGCGCCGCGCGGGCGCGACCCGGCGATCGGGTGGGTGATCGCCCGGCCGTCCTGCACCTTGACCAGGGCCTCGGGCGAGGCACCGACGATCCAGAAGCGCTCGTCGGCGGTGTCCGCCAGGGACAGGAAGTACATGTACGGGCTCGGGTTGAGCGTCCGCAGCACGCGGTAGACGTCGAGGGGATCCGCGGTGACCTCGTGGTCGAACCGCTGCGAGATGACGACCTGGAAGACGTCCCCGTCGCGGATGAAGCCCTTCGACCGCTCGACGGCCGCCATGTAGTCCGCGGGGGTGGACCGGTGGGTCGGGGTCGGCTCGGCGATGTCGAACGCCTCGGCGACGGTGGCGGCGGAGGGCTGCACGAGGTCGGCCTGCATCCGGTCGAGTCGCGCCTGGGCGTCCGCCCAGAGTGCCTCGGCGTCGTCGACACCGTCGTTCAGCACGCTGGCGACGAGCAGGACGAGCCCGGTGCGGTGGTCGAGCGCGGCGAGCTCGGACACGAACGCGAGGGCCTGCCCCGGGACGTCGAAGTCGGCCGGCGGCACGTTCGGCAGGTGCTCGAGCTGACGGACGGCCTCCCAGCCGATGAACCCGACGGTGCCACCGACGAGCGGCGGGGTGCCGGGGATCCGCGGGGTCGCCCAGCGCTCGTGCAGCCGCGCCAGGACCTCGAGCGGCTCGCCGTCGAGCGAGTCGACGGCGCGGGACGCCGGGATGCCGGTGTCGATCCACGCGGCACGGTCGCCGTCCTGGGTGAGCACGCCGAAGCTGCGCACGCCGACGAAGGACCAGCGCGACCAGAGGCCGCCCTGTCCGGCGGACTCGAGCAGGAAGGTACCGGGCCGGCCGTCGGCGAGCTTCCGGTAGACCCCGACCGGCGTCTCGCTGTCGGCGTAGAGCGCGCGCACGACGGGGACGACGCGGTGGGCGTCGAGCAGGGCGTCGAACTCCGGACGGGAGGTCGTGTGCGGCGTGTCGGAGAGCGTCGCGGTGCTCATCGGGTCTCCTCCACGGCCCCGCCGGCGAGAGCGGACGGCGCACCATCGAGAGCGGACGCGGCGCCGTCGGGCGCGGACGCCGTCACGGGCTCGAGGGGGTCGACGTCGAAGCAGCGGTGCGCGCCGGTGTGGCACGCGGCGCCGACCTGCTCGACGGTCACGAGGAGCGTGTCCGCGTCGCAGTCGAACGCCGCCCCGCGCACGTACTGCGCGTGCCCCGAGGTGTCGCCCTTGCGCCAGTACTCGTTCCGGGACCGCGACCAGAAGGTCACCCGTCCCTCGGTCAGGGTGCGGCGGAGGGCTTCTCGGTCCATGTAGCCGAGCATGAGGACGTCCTTCGACGACTCCTCTTGCACGATGGCGGGGAGCAGCCCGTCCGCACCGAACCGCGCGCGGTCGAGGACCGCGTCCGTGCTGGTGCTGGTGCTGTCGGTCATGAGACTCCTAGCCTACGGCGGCGGATCAGCGGACGGCGTGCCCGGTCGCGCGCAGCGCGGCCTTCACGTCACCGATGGTCATCTCGCCGCGGTGGAAGACGCTGGCGGCGAGGACGGCATCCGCGCCCGCCTCGATCGCGGGGGCGAAGTGCTCGAGCCGACCCGCGCCTCCCGAAGCGATGACCGGGACCGACGCGACCGCGCGCACCGCTGCCACGAGCTCGACGTCGAACCCGTTCTTCGTGCCGTCCGCGTCGATCGAGTTGACGAGGAGCTCCCCCGCGCCGCGGTCGACGGCCTCGCGCGCCCAGGCGAGCGCGTCGAGGTCGGACTCGGTCCGACCGCCGTGGGTCGTCACGACGAAGCCCGACGGCATCCGGTCGGACCGCTTGATGTCGAGGGAGAGCACGACGGCCTGCGCGCCGAACCGGTCCGCGATCTCGCCGACGAGGTCCGGCCGCGCGATCGCGGCGCTGTTCACGCCGATCTTGTCCGCACCGCACTGCTGCAGCCGCGACACGTCGTCGACGCTCCGGACGCCACCACCGACGGTGAGCGGGATGAACACCTGCTCGGCCGTGCGCGTCACCGTGTCGAACATCGTCGCGCGGTTCTCGACCGTGGCACCCACGTCGAGGAAGGTCAGCTCGTCCGCGCCCTGCTCGTAGTAGCGAGCGGCGAGCTCGACCGGGTCACCGGCGTCCTGCAGGTCCAGGAAGTTGACTCCCTTGACCACCCGGCCGCCCTTGACGTCCAGGCAGGGGATGACCCGGACGGCGACCCCGCCCGCCCGCGCCGGAGGCACGGCACCGGAGCCGGTCACAGTCGTGCGGCGTGGATCGGGCTGACGAGGATGGCACGCGCGCCGAGGTCGTACAGCGCGTCCATGATGAGGTTCGCGTCGTCGCGCGGGATCATCACGCGGACGGCCGACCAGTCGCGACCGTGCAGCGGCGAGACCGTCGGCGACTCGATGCCCGACGCGACGGCGGTCGCCTGCTCGAGGAGCCCGGTGGGGATGTCGTAGTCGAGCATCACGTAGCCGCGCGCGACGAGCACGCCCTGCAGTCGGCGCCGCAGGACGTCGATGCCGGGGATGGTCTCGTCGGTGGAGATGAGGAGCGCGGTCGACTCGAGGATGACCGGCCCGAAGATCTCGAGCCCGGCGGCACGGAGCGTGCTGCCCGTCGAGACCACGTCGGCCACGGCGTCGGCGACACCGAGGCGCACGGCGCTCTCGACCGCGCCGTCGAGCTTCACGAGCGTCGCGGTAACGCCGTGCTTCGCGAGGAACTCCCCCACGAGCCCGGGGTAGCTCGTCGCCACCCGCACACCGTCGAGGTCCTGCAGCGTGCTGAACCGGCCGGGCGTGCCGGCGAACCGGAACGTCGAGTCGGCGAACCCGAGCGCGTCGACCTCGTGCGCGGCGGAGCCGGAGTCGAGCAGCAGGTCGCGGCCGGTGATGCCGACGTCGAGCGCGCCGGAGCCGACGTACGTGGCGATGTCGCGCGGGCGGAGGAAGAAGAACTCGACGCCGTTGCGCTCGTCGAGCAGGTGGAGGGCCTTCGGGTCGCGGCGGCCGGCGTACCCGGCCTCGCGCAGCATGTCGGACGCGGTCTCGGACAGGGAGCCCTTGTTGGGCACGGCGATGCGGAGCATCAGGGGGTCTGCTTTCTGGTGGAGGGTCGGCGGCTGATCAGCGGATCAGAGATGTCGCCAGACGTCCGCCGGGGTGAGCCCCTTCGCCACCATGAGCACCTGCAGGTGGTACACGAGCTGCGAGATCTCCTCCGAGGTGCGCTCGTCGCCCTCGTACTCGGCCGCCATCCAGACCTCGGCCGCTTCTTCCACGATCTTCTTGCCGATCTGGTGCACGCCGGCGTCCAGTTCGGCGACGGTGCCGGAGCCCTCGGGGCGCGTGCGCGCCTTCTCGGTGAGCTCCTGGAACAGGTCGTCGAACGTCTTCACGCGCACCAGGCTACCGTCCTCCGCCGACACGGCCGACGTACCGTCCGGACGGGAGGCGCGGCTCGTGTCCGTCACGCCCTTCACCTCGGGCGCCGGTCCGGTCACGAGCGTGCTGCCGCGGCCGCCTCGCGCAGGTCCGCGATGCGCGCGGCCGGCTCGCCGCCGTAGACCGCGGAGCCCGCCACGAGGGTGTCGGCACCGCTGCGGACCGCCTCGGGCGCCGTGTCGACCGCGATCCCGCCGTCGACCTCGAGCCAGACGTCGAGCCCCGAGGCGTCGACCGCCGCACGGGCGTCGGCGAGCTTCGGCATCACCGAGCGCATGAACGCCTGGCCGCCGAACCCGGGCTCGACCGTCATGAGCAGGATCATGTCGTAGGCGTCGAGGTGGTGGAGCACCTGGGTGATCGGGGTGCCCGGCTTCACCGCGACGGCCGCCCGGGCGCCGTTCGAGCGGATCGCCGCGGCGGTCGCCACCGGGTCGTCGGCGGCCTCGAAGTGGAAGGTCACGCTCGACGCACCGGTCTCGGCGTACCTCGGCGCCTCGGTGTCGGCGTTCGTGATCATGAGGTGGACGTCGAGCGGCACCGGGGAGACCTCCTGCAGGCGCTGCACGATCGGCAGGCCCAGCGTGAGGTTCGGCACGAAGTGGTTGTCCATCACGTCGACGTGCACCAGGTCGGCGGTCTCGATGCGGTGGAGCTCGCGTTCGAGGTTCGCGAAGTCGGCGGACAGGATGCTCGGCGAGATGCGGATCGTCACCCGTCGAGCCTACCGGGGCGCGTCCGTCTGCCCACTCCGTACGCGCTTCAGCTCGCGCCGACGGCGCGGGAGCCGAGGTCGGAGCGGAGCATCGTCTCCAGCGCGGCGTCCACCAGCCGCTCCCCCTCGGCGCGGTCGATCCGACGCGAGACCACGAGCGCGGCGATCCCCTGCATGGTGGCGGCGAACAGGAGCTTGAACAGGTGCCGGGAGTCGCCGTCGCCGTCACGCGCCACCGCGCTCCCCATCGCGCCGTCGAGCACGGCGAACAGCGACGAGGCGGCGGCCTGCACCGACTCGGCCCGGGTGGTCGTCTTCGCCTGGAACATCAGGTCCATCCACGCGGCGTCGTCGATCGCGAAGTCGACGTACGCGAGGGCGACCCGGCGGAAGCGGTCGTCCAGGTCACCGGCCCCGGCCAGCGCTCGGCGCACCGCGGCGGCCAGCCGGTCGAAGCCGAGCTCGGCCACGGCGTCGAGGAGCGCCTGGCGATCGACGAAGTGGCTCCGTGGTGCTCCGTGGCTCACACCGGCACGGCGCGCGAGGTCACGCAGGGACAGCCCGTCGACACCGTCCTCACGCAGGACCGTCACGGCCTCGTCGAGCAGGACGGCGCGGAGGTTCCCGTGGTGGAAGGGACGATCCGGCATGGCTCCACCTTACCCGGCGACTAGGCATTGCCTATTTTCTAGGCATTGCCTAGATTGGGACCATGACATCCCAACAGCACCTGCTCGTCTTCGGCGCGACGGGCCAGACCGGCCAACACTTCACGCAGTTCGCCCTCGACGCCGGACACCGGGTGCGCGCGGTCGCCCGCACGCCGGCCAAGCTCACGATCCAGCACGACGAGCTCGAGGTCGTGCCGGGCTCCGTCCCCGACGACCTCGACCTCGACGCACTGCTGGACGGCGTGACCGCGGTCGTCGTGATGCTCGGGGACGTCGACGCGCAGCGTGACCGCTTGGTCAACACGCCCTTCGTCCGGGCGCTCGTGCCGGCCATGCGTCGGAGCGGTGCCACCCGCCTGCTCTACCAGGCGGGCGGGTTGAGCGCGCCTCCCGGCCGGCGGCTCGCACCGGTGCTGCGGCTCGTGCGGGCGACGCTCGCCCGCGCGTACCGCGGGCAGCACGCCGACAACGAGGCGGTGATGCGCTACCTCGACGCCGAGGCGCGGGACATCGCCTGGACGGTGCACCGGGCCGGCATCGGCTCGGACGGGCCCGCGAAGGGCGAGCTCCGCCGCTCGGCGCGGTGGATCAGCATCGCGACCTTCCGCGACTGCGCCGCGTACAACCTGCGGGCGCTGTTCGACGAGGACGCCGTGCACACCTGCGACGGGAGCGCGTACCGCCGGTCACGCTGAGCCGGCGGCCTGCTGCTGGACTCTGGGGCTACGCGACGCGCCGGAACAGCGCGATGAACATCGCGTCCGTCCCGATGCGGTGCGGCCAGAGTTGCACCGAGTTCCCGTCGGCCACCTGCGGGTCCCGCGCGGCCACCGACCGCACGACGGACGCGGTGTCGAGCTGCTCGAGCTCGCCACCGTGCCGAGCCATCAGCGCGTCGACCTGTCCGCGGGTCTCCGCCAGGTGCGGCGAGCACGTCACGTACGCGAGGGTCCCGCCCGGTGCGAGCACCCGCACGGCGGCGTCGAGCAGTTCGGCCTGGAGCGCGGCGAGCTCGGGGACGTCCTCGGGCTGCTTGCGCCACCGGGCCTCCGGACGACGCCGGAGCGCTCCGAGTCCGGTGCACGGCGCGTCGAGCAGGATCCGGTCGAACGTCACCCCGGCGCCGTCGCGACCGAAGCGGCGGCCGTCGCCCTCGACCACGGTCACGCCGTCGCCGGAGCCCGCGAGGGCCTTCCGCACGAGTCCGGCACGCGCCGGCACGAGTTCGTTCGCCACGAGGGTCGCCCCGCCCTGTGCGGCCTCGGCCGCGAGGAGCGCCGCCTTGCCACCGGGCCCGGCGCAGAGGTCGAGCCACCGCTCCCCCGGCCGGATCACCGACGAGCGGCTGAGCGCCAGTGCGGCGAGCTGGGAGCCCTCGTCCTGCACGCGGAGCCGTCCGGCGGTGACGCCCGGCACGCGGGCGGGGTCGCCGGAGATCCCGCGGATGCCGACGGGCGAGACCGGCAGGTCCGCCTCGGGGTCCGTGAGCGGTTCGGGAGGCGCGACCTGCGTCTCGTCGTCGGCGTCCGTCTCGTGTTCGGTCGCGGTCGCAACGTGGGCCCGGGCAGCGGCGACGTCCTCGTCGGTGGCCAGCCCGGGCAGCGCGGCGAGCTGCACCCGGGGTGCGGCGTTGTCGGCCGCCAGGAGCGCGGCGAGCTCGTCCCGCGAGCGTTCGGCAGCGAGGGCGTCCCGCAGCGCGGACACCATCCACGTGGGGTGCGACCACCGGGTAGCGAGCAGTGCGTCGCCACCACGGCCCTCGGTGATGAGCGCGTCCCACTCGTCGTCGGTGCGTGCGGCCACCTTGCGCAGCACGGCGTTGACGAAGCCGGTGGCACGGCGGGCACCGACCTCGCGGGCGAGCTCGACCGTGGCGTCGACGGCGGCGTGCGTCGGGGTGCGCATCCCGAGCAGCTGGTGGGCGCCGAGCCGGAGCACATCGAGCACGTCGGACTCGACGTTGTCGATGCGACGACCGGAGGCGAGGGCGATGATCGCGTCGTACCGGCCGAGCATCCGGATCGACCCGTAGGTCAGCTCGGTGGCGAACCCGGCATCGCGCGCGGAGAGCCCGGCGCGGCGGATCCGGGTCGGGAGCAGGAGGTTGGCGTAGGCGTCGTCGACCTGCACCGCCCGCAGCACGTCGAAGGCCACACGGCGGGCACTCGTCTGCCGCGGTCCGTGGTGCCGGCGCTGCCCGGTGTTCGCGGCGCTCACGCCAGGACCTTCCCGTCGAGGGAGCCGAGGCCCCGTGCCCAGGCGGCGGCGTCCATCGCCTTCTTGCCGGCGGGTTGCACCTCGGTGAGCACGAGCGGGTCGTCGGCGGTCCCGACGAGCAGCCGACCGCCCTGGACGCTGAGCGCACCGGGGGCGAGCGACGGGGCGGGGTCTGCCGCGCCTCCTGGCGGTCGGTTGCTGCGGAGCAGCTTGACGCGGGTCTCGCCGAGGAGGGCGTACGCGCCGGGCTCGGGCGTGACGCCGCGCAGGCGTGCGTGCACGACGGTGGCCGGCGCAGCGAAGTCGATGCGACCGTCGTCGATGGTCAGCTTCGGGGCGAGGGTGGGCTCGCCGGTCTGCTCCACGGCGACCGCGGTGCCCGCGGCGATGTCGTCGACGACGCGGGCGACGGTCTCGGCGCCGGTCTCGGCCATCGCAGCGAGGACCTCGCCGGAGGTGGCCTCGGGATCGATGTCGAACGGGTCGCTCGCGTAGACCGGACCGGCGTCGAGCGCCTCGACGAGCTGGAACACCGTCGCGGCGGTGCGGGTGTCGCCGGCCATCACCGCGCGCTGGACGGGGGCGGCGCCGCGGTACTGCGGCAGGTCCGAGAAGTGCAGGTTCACCCAGCCGAGCCGCGGGGCGTCGAGCGCCGGGCGTCGGAGCAGGGCGCCGTACGCGACGATGACGCCGAGGTCGACCCCGAGGTCGGCGATGCGGGCGGTGACCTCGTCGTCGACGCGGGACGCCTCGATCACCGGGAGGCCGAGCTCCTGTGCGACCTGGGCGACGGGGGTCGGGGTGAGGACGCGCTTCCGGCCCTGCGGGGTCGCCGGACGGGTGAGCACCGCGGCGATCTCGTGCTCGGACGCCGCGAGGCGGCGGAGGGTGGGGACGGCCGCAGCGGGGCTGCCGGCGACGACGAGACGCATGGGTTCGATCCTCCCATGTTCCCCGCGTGCTCCGCGTCCGACGGCGGCTCCGATCGCGTCAGGACCACTGGTCGCGGAGCACCGGCGCGGCCGTGGCGGCACCCGACGTCCGGCGGGCACGGACCAGCAGCACGAGCGACTCCGGCGAGTCGATCTCGTGCAGGCGGCACGGACCGACCCGGCGGCTCCAGTCGGCGGCGAACGCCTCGGCATCGGCACGGCGACGTCCCACGGCCGTCGGCACGGCGAAGTACCGGTCGCCCGGGGTGACCGCACGGGCCACGGCCAGGGCCACGACGAGCAACGGCGCCCGGTGCACGGTCGCGCGCTCGGTGCGGCTGACCTGCAACAGGAAGCGCGGGGTCCGCACCGGGCCGAAGAACTCGGCGAGCGCGCCGGTGACGACGCGGCGGTCCTCGGGGCGTGCGCCGAGCACCTCCATCGTGAAGCTCTGCGGCACGTTCCCCGCCATCTGCGCGGTGACGCGGACGTCCCCCTCGCCGAACGCCGGGACCCGACCGGCCCGGTGCAGCGCGTCGACGACGACCCGGACGGCTCGTCGGTACGCGCCGACGGTGCTGAACCGCTGGCGGAGGGCGAGGCCGAGCTGTCGGGCGACGGGCCAGACGAGCAGGACGGCGAGACCGATGACGACGAGGAGCCCGAGCACGCCGGGCACCGAGCCGAGCCGCCAGAGGGCGACGATGCCCCGGGCGGACTCGGCGAGCAGCCAGAGGACCGCGCCGAGGACGACGGCGAGCACGAACTCCGCGGTCGGTCCGGTGCGGAACGGCTGCGTCCGTGGTTCCTCGACGACGGTCGCCGTGCTCTCGCGGTCGGCGTAGGGCTCGCCCACGCGCCAGGCGGCCCAGCTGTCGGCCCGGGTGGGGAGTTCGGCGGCGATGGTCTCGTCGAGGGCCCGGACGGTCTGCCGCTCGTCCTTGGCGACGAGTCCGGCGAGCCGGCGGGCCTGTCCGTCGGTGAGCGCGATCGACGTGCCGCGGACCACCTGCGCGGAGTCGGAGCGGAGGAGTCCCCAGATCTGTTCGTGCTTCCGGCGCATCCGGGAGACGTCCGGGGCGGCGTCGAGCGGGACGTCGGCCGGGACGACGGCGGTGACGGTCCAGTTGTGGGCGACCTTGCGGGGCCACGCCGGGTCGAGGCGGAGCGTGCGACCGCGGAGCTGCTGGGTCGCCGACGAGGTCGCGACGGCGGTGAGGTCGATGAGCGTGTTCGCGGCGGGGCAGTCCCAGCCCTCGCCGAGGAGGCCACGGGTACCGATGACGAATCGGGTGGTGCCGTCCGTGAGCAGGGCGGAGACGGCGGCCAGCACCGCGGCCGATCCGGCACCGGGGGTCTCGACGCTGAGCACGTGCGGGTCCTCGGGCACCGGCTCCGTGCTGCAGGTCGTGCCGAGGCGCTGATCGAGTGCGGGGAGCAGGATGTCGGCGTCCCGGGTGGCGATCCGGAGGTGGGACGCGGTGACGAGCACGGGGCGCAGCGGCACGGGGTGGTCCTCCGTCGCGACCGTGGCGAAGGTCCGGAGTGCGCCCGCGGCGGGGACGGCGCTCCCCCGGGTGTTGCCGTGGGTGGCGTGGTCGGTCACCACGACGGCCCGGACCCGGTCGGCGGCGTCCTGGGAGAGTTCGAGGTGGAGCAGGTCGACGACGGCGCGGTCCTTCGCGGCGGACGACGCGAGCACCGTGTCGATCGGGTCCCGGCTCCGTCGGACGCCGCGGTCGGTCAGGGTGAAGCCGAAGTCCACGATCGAGCGCTTGATGCGCTGCCACTGCTCCGCGCGGTCGGGGTCGGGCAGCAGTCGGTCGAGGGCGTAGCGGGCGAGGACCCGGATCCGCCCCTCGGCGTCGGGGGCGCGTCGGACGTCGTCGGGCAGGAGCGCGAGCAGTGGGTGGTCGGGGCGGAACTCGGCGAGGGTGCGTGCGGCGGCCTCGGCGACGGGGAAGTCGGCGGCGAAGGCTGCGGCGAGTCGTTCCTCGGCGGTGGCGGGCCGTGTGCCGGGGTCCGGTCCGGGGACCGCGCCGGTGCTGGTCTCCGGTTGCAGCGTCGTCTCGAGCCAGTCGATCCCGTCGGGTTCGGCGAGCGCGCCGCGGATCAGCGCGGCGAGTCGGCGTTCGTGGTCGCGCAGGAAGGCGAGCTCGACCGGGGTCGGCTCGACGAACCAGACGTGGTCGCGGTAGGGCGCGAGGTTGCCCTCCTTCACGACGGCGGGTGTCGGCACTTCGTGGTCGACGTCGCCGAGCAGTGCGGTGTAGGTGTCGTGGGCGTCGCGGTCGTCGGTGGACGGCAGGGTCGCGGTCAGGCCGATGACGACCGGTTCGCGGCCGGACGCGCGGATGCGGCCGAGCAGGTAGGCGACCACCAGCGCCCAGTGGTCGAGGAGGTGGTGGCACTCGTCGAGGACGACGGTCTCGACGCCGTGTGCCACGAGCCGGTCGACGAGTGCGCGGGCGTTCGGGTGCAGGGCCTCGGCGAGGCGCTCGGGGTCCTCGCGCGCGAGCCGCTTCCGGATCGCGCGGGAACGGCGACGGACGCCCTTCCGGAACGCTGCCGGGTTGCTGGTGCGGAGGTCGTCGATCCACCGTGCCGCGGCCGCGTCGTCCCGTCCCCCGTCGACGAGTTCGCGACGCCAGTCCGCGGTGGCGAGGTCGGTGAGCGGACTGCCGGTGTCGAGGACGGAGAGCATCTGGTAGGTCAGCGCGGTGAGGTCGCCGGGGCGGTCCGGGTCCTCGGACACCGTCGCGTCGCCGTACAGGGCCGACGCCGATCGGGCCCACTGCGAGCGGATCGTCGCGGTCGGCGCGAGCACGAGGGCGCGCGCACCGTGGCGTCCGGCGAGGAGCAGCCCGAGCAGGGTCTTGCCGGCGCCCGGGGGCGCGACGACGTGGACGGGGTCGCCGGGTTCGACCGGCACCCGGTCGAGGACGTCGCGTTGGTACGTGCGCAGCGTGCCCTGGTAGCGCCAGCTGGCGAGCGGGAGCGTGCGGGCCCCCGTGCGGTCGTTCGTGCGTTCCCCCGTCGTCACCGTCCGAGTCTCCCACGGGTACCGTCACCAGCAGCCGAACGAGGAGGTCCCACCATGTCCGACGTCACCACGTCCACCAACCGCTACGCGGGCTCGAGCATCCAGGCGATCGCACTCGTCGTCGGGATCGTCTTCCTGCTCGTCGGGATCGCCGGGTTCGTCCCCGGGCTGACGACGGGCGACCTCGGCGGGGCGGGGCACGGCTCGATGGCGATGCTGCTCGGACTGTTCCAGGTGTCGGTGCTCCACAACGTCGTGCACCTGCTGTTCGGGGTCGTCGGACTGCTCGCGGCGCGGTACGCAACCGGGTCCCGCATGTACCTCGTGATCGGCGGCGTCGTCTACTTCGTGCTGTGGGTGTACGGGCTGTTCACCGCCGGACACGACTTCGGGGCGAACTTCGTGCCGCTGAACTGGGCGGACAACTGGCTGCACCTGGTGCTGGCGATCGGGATGGTGGCGCTCGGCGTGGTCTTCCCGCGGGAGCGCCACACCGCCGTCACCGCGGGCTGACCGCGTCGCCGACCGGACCCGCGGCCGCTCACGCCTCGGCCGCTCGCGCCGCGGCCGCTCGCGCCTCGGTGAAGGCCGTCACGCACCGCCGGACCTGCTCCCCGGTGTGCGCCGCCGAGAGCTGGACCCGGATCCGCGCCCGGCCCTTCGGGACCACCGGGTAGCTGAACGCCGTCACGTAGATCCCGCGCGCCTGCATCTCGTCGGCGATCCGTGCGGTCAGGGCCGCGTCGTGGAACATGACCGGGACGATCGGGTGCTCCCCCGGCAGCAGCTCGAACCCGGCGTCGGTCATGAGCGACCGGAAGCGTGCCGCGTTCGCCCGCAGCCGCTCGCGCGCGTCGTCCGACCGTTCGATGAGGTCGAGCGCTGCGACCGTCCCCGCGGCGATCACCGGCGCGAGCGAGTTCGAGAACAGGTACGGACGGGACCGCTGCCGCAGCAGGTCGACGATCTCCTGGCGGCTGGCGACGTACCCGCCGCTCGCACCCCCGAGTGCCTTGCCGAACGTGCCCGTGTACACGTCGACCCGGTCCGCGACGCCGCACAGCTCGGGCGTCCCGCGGCCGTGCTCGCCGACGAACCCGACGGCGTGCGAGTCGTCGACGATGACGAGGGCGTCGTACCGGTCCGCGAGGTCGCAGATCTCGGCGAGCGGGGCGATCGAGCCGTCCATCGAGAAGACGCCGTCGGTGACGATCGCGCGGAACCGGGCGTCCCCGGCGGCGACGAGCTGCGCTTCGAGGTCCTGCACGTCGCGATTGCGGTACCGGTACCGCTGCGCCTTCGAGAGCCGCACGCCGTCGATGATCGAGGCGTGGTTCAGCTCGTCCGAGATGATCGCGTCCTCCGGCCCGAGGAGCACCTCGAACAGGCCGCCGTTCGCGTCGAAGCACGACGAGTACAGGATCGTGGCCTCGGTGCCGAGGAACGCCGACACGCGACGCTCGAGGTCGAGGTGGAGGTCCTGCGTGCCGCAGATGAACCGGACGCTCGCCATGCCGTAGCCCCACCGGTCGAGGGCGTCCTTCGCCGCGTCGACGAGGTCGGTGGAGTCGGCCAGCCCGAGGTAGTTGTTCGCGCAGAAGTTCAGCAGCGGAGCACCGTCCGCCTCGATCGCCGCACGCTGCGGACCGGCGATGCCGCGCTCCCGCTTCGTGAGCCCGGCGGCCTCGATGCCCGCCAGCTCGGCCGTCAGGTGGTCCTTGATCGCGCCGTACATCAGATCTCCGTCCAGTCGATGACGACCTTGCCGCCGTCCGCGCTCGCCGCCGCGGCGAACGCTGCCTCCCAGTCACGCGCCGCGAAGCGCCCCGAGACGATCGAGGCGATGCGGTCGCGCAGCACCTCGCTCGTCTGCAGCATCGAGCTCATGGTCTGCCACGACTCGAACATCTCGCGGCCGTAGATCCCCTTGACCGTGAGCATGTGCGTCACGACCTTGCCCCAGTCGACCGCGATCGCGCCGGTCGGCAGTCCGAGCATGGCGATCCGCCCGCCGTGGTTCATGTTGTCGACCATCGCCGGGAGGGCGGTCGGGGCGCCGGACATCTCGAAGCCGACGTCGAACCCCTCGCGCATGCCGAGCTGCTCCTGCGCCGCACGGATCGGGTCACCGGCGGCACCGACGTCGACGCCGAGGTCGGCGCCCATCGCCTCGGCCATCCGCAGTCGGTTCGCGCTGACGTCCGTGCCGACCACGAACCGGGCACCGGCGTGCCGAGCGACCGCGATCGCCATGAGGCCGATCGGCCCGCACCCGGTGACGAGCACGTCCTCGCCCACGACCGGGGACGCGAGCGCCGTGTGGACCGCGTTGCCGAGCGGGTCGAACAGGGCGCCGACCTCGGGGTCGACGTCGGCGTGGTGCACCCACACGTTCGCGCCGGGCAGCGTCAGGTACTCCGCGAAGGCGCCGTCCCGCTGCACGCCGAGGCCCTTCGTGCGGATGCACATCTGGCGTCGGCCAGCCCGGCAGTTCCGGCACGTGCCGCACACGATGTGGCCCTCGCCGGAGACCCGGTCCCCCACCGCGACGTCGCGCACGGCGGAGCCGACCTCGACCACCTCGCCGAAGAACTCGTGTCCGGGGACCAGCGGGGCCGTGACCGCCGAGGCCGCCCAGTCGTCCCACCGCCGGATGTGCAGGTCGGTCCCGCAGATCCCGGTGCGGAGGACCCGGATGAGGACCTCGTCCTCCGTCGGGACCGGTACCGGCCGCTCGGTCATGATCAGTCCCGGAGCAGCGTCCGGCTTGTACAGCGCCCTCATCGGCGTCATCCGCGTCACCTCGTCGTGCGTGATGTGTGTCGTCGGCGGCTCGTGACCGCCGTCGTCCACCCTGGCACAGGTCGCGCGCGAGGGCAGCGCATGTCGCATGCACGGCCCGGACCCGGGCGGCCAGGAGGCGCGGCGTGCATCCGGCGGGTCGCTGCGGGCTGGCGAGTGGCTGAGCCGGAACGACGTTGTCGCTGTCGTACGACAGCGACCATGTCGCACGGTGCGCGCGCGGACTGTTGCGAGGCGGGAAGAACGACGATGCTGATGTCGTATGACAGCGACGATGTCGCACCGCGTCGGGGGGGGGGCGCGCGGCCGGCCGGGTCAGACCTCGCTGAAGGGCTCCGCGTCGTCGAGCCGCACCCGGAGCGCCGGCGCCGCCCGACGTCGGTTCCCCCCGGGCAGCACCCGCCGCGTGGACGCGCGCCGGATCACCTCGGCTTTGAGGGTCGCCGCCACCTCGGCACCGTGCGCGTACGGGAAGCGCACGATCGCACGGACGGTTCCCGGGAGTGCGTCGTCCTCGACCGGTACCGGACCGAGCACGGGGCCGACCGTGAGACCGTCGAGCGCCTCGACCGCGGCCGTCACCGCCTCGTCCGTGCCCGTCAGCGTCGCGACCCGGACGGCCGGTGGGAAGTGCAGCTCGCGGCGGTCGGCGAGCTCGTCGTGCGCCGGACCGTCGAGCCGCCACAGCGCCATGGCCGTCGCGAGCCTCCCGCCGATGCCCACGAGGTACGCCTCGGCGCCCGGGGCGCCCTTGGCGGCGGCGTTCGTCCAGAAGCGCAGCACGTCCTCCTGCACGCGGAGCCCCTCGCGCGCGAGCATGCGCTCCCCGTCGAGCAGGAGCACGCACGCGTACCCGCCCGGGACGCTCGGCTCGGCTCCGCGGGTGGCGACCACGACCGAGGGGCGCGCCGGGACCTCGTCGAGCGGACGGGAGCCGTCGGCCACCACGATGCGCGTGCCCGGGAACGCCCGGCCGAGCTCGTCCGCGGTGCGCTGCGCCCCCTGCCCGACCGGCTTCACCGTGCCGTTGCCGCACGTCGGGCACCGGAACCCGACCGCCAGCGCGCCGCAGAACCGGCACTGCGGCGTCGCACCCCGGTGCGGGCTGCCGAGCGGACCGCCGCAGATCCGGCAGTGCGCCCGCTCACCGCACTCGGCACAGACGAGCCCGGTGCCGAACCCCGGACTGGCGACCTGCACGAGGACGGCTCCGTGCTGGCTGGCCTCGCGCGCGGCACGCCACGCCGAGCTCGGGATGCGGGCCTGCGCCGCGTACCCCTCGGCACCGGTCTGCTGGACGGTCGGGATGACCTTGGGTGTCTTCACCCGGTACGGCGTGACCTCCTGCAGCCAGTGCAGCTCGACGAGCCGTTGCACGTCGGTGCTCCGGGCATGCGACAGGAACAGCAGCGCGGCCCCGGACTGCGCGGCCCGGACGAGGGCGACGTCCCGGGTGTGCACGTACGGGGCACGCGGCTCGATGAACGAGGCGTCCCCGTCGTCCCACATGGCGATGAGTCCGAGCTCGGTCGCCGGCGCGAACACCGCCGTGCGGTTGCCGATCGCGACGACCGCATGGGTCCTCGCCTGCAGCAGGGCCTTGGCCCGCTGCCCGTTCGTCTGCTTGGCGTCGAACCGGACGACCCGTTCCGGCGGCAGCACCGCGAGGAGCGCACGCTCGAGGTCGGTGACGTCGCGGAAGTCCGGAACGGCGATCACGGCCGACTGCTCCGCGGCGACCGTGTGCGCGGCCGCCTGGGCGAGCGTGGCGGCCCACCCGGGGACCCAGATCGGCGCGTCGGCGGCACCGAGCGCTGTCGGGTGGGGGACGGCGGCGACCGCAGCGCGACCGTGGTCGGCGACCAGCGCCTCCAGGACGCCGTCGGCGTAGCTGCTGACGGGCGGCGGCTCGACCGACGGCGGCGACCACGCGGTGTCGCGGGCCAGCCAGGCCTTCTCGGCACGGACCTGGCGCGTCGGCACGGCGAGCCGGAGCACGTCGGACGCCACCCCCGCGGCACGGTCGGCCACGGCGCGCGCGAGCGACCAGATCTCCGGCGCGAGGACCGGCACCGGGGAGACGACCGTCTCGATGGCACTGAGCTCGCCCGGGTACTCACCCTCGGTGACGATCTCGACCACGTAGGCGTCGGACATGCGCGCACCGGTGCGGAGCGGCACCTTGACCCGCACCCCCGGCACGCAGTCGTCCTCGAGCCCGTCCGGCACCCGGTAGTCGAACAGACGGTCCAACTGCGGGAGCGGCGAGTCGAGGACGACGCGCGCGACGGTGGTCACGCCGAGGCCTCAGACGGCAGCGGCGACGAGTCCTGCGGCGGCGCGGAGTTCCTCGACGCGGTCGAGCTGCTCCCAGGTGAACCCGGGGAGCTCACGGCCGAAGTGCCCGTACGTCGCGGTCTTCGCGTAGATCGGACGGAGCAGGTCGAGGTCGCGGATGATCGCGGCCGGCCGGAGGTCGAAGACCTGCAGGATCGCGGCCTCGATCGTGGCGTCGTCGACGTGTCCGGTGCCGAACGACTCGACGTAGAGGCCGACGGGCTTCGCGCGGCCGATCGCGTAGGCGACCTGCACCTCGAGCCGGTCGGCGAGGCCCGCGGCGACCGCGTTCTTCGCGACCCAGCGCAGCGCGTAGGCGGCCGAGCGGTCGACCTTCGAGGGGTCCTTGCCGCTGAACGCACCGCCACCGTGGCGGGAGGCACCGCCGTAGGTGTCCACGATGACCTTGCGTCCGGTGAGGCCGGCGTCGCCCTGGGGGCCGCCGATCTCGAACCGGCCGGTCGGGTTCACGATGACGTCGACGTGCGACGAGTCGAGGTCGACCTGGGCGAGCACCGGACGGATCACGTGCTCGGTCACCGCGGCGGTGAGCTCGTCGAGCGTGACGGACGGCGAGTGCTGCGTGGAGAGCACGACGGTCTCGACGGTCTTCGGCACGACACCGTCGTACCCGACCGTGACCTGGGTCTTGCCGTCGGGACGCAGGAACGACAGCTCGCCGGACTTGCGGACCGCGGCCAGCCGCTCGGCGAGGCGGTGCGCCAGCCAGATCGCGACCGGCATGTACTCGGGGGTCTCGTTCGTCGCGAAGCCGAACATGATCCCCTGGTCGCCAGCGCCCTGGCGGGCGAGCGGGTCCACGCCGGCGCCGGAGCGCGCGTCGAGCGACTCGTCGACACCCTGGGCGATGTCGGGCGACTGCGCACCGATCGAGACCTCGACGCCGCAGGTGTGGCCGTCGAAGGAGACCTCGGACGAGTTGTAGCCGATGCCCGTGATGACGTCACGGACGAGCTTCGGGATCTCGACGTAGCCCGAGGTCGTGACCTCGCCGGCGACGTGCACGAGCCCGGTGGTGACCATCGTCTCCACCGCGACGCGTGCGTGCGGGTCGACCGTCAACAGCGCGTCGAGGATCGTGTCCGAGATCTGGTCGCAGATCTTGTCGGGGTGCCCCTCCGTCACCGACTCGGACGTGAAGAGGCGCAGGCTGCTGCTCGTCACCGCGGTCAGTCGGTGGGCTGCTGCTGCTTGGTGACGGTGAGCTTGTCCTCGTTGATCTCGTGCAGTGCGACGGACAGCGGCTTGTCGTCGATCGTCGAGTCGACCAGCGGGCCGACGTTGTCGAACAGCGAACCCTCGTGCAGGTCGGCGTAGTAGTCGTTGATCTGTCGCGCGCGCTTCGAGGCGAAGATGACGAGCGCGTACTTCGACTCCACCTTGGCGAGCAGGTCGTCGATGGGCGGGTCGATGATGCCCTGGGGGTTGGCCATGGTGTCTCCAGTCGACGGAACGGGGGGACGCCCGGTCAGGGCGCAGTGAACAAGTCTACGACCTCACGCGCCGCGGTGCCGACATCGGAGTTCACGATGCGCACGTCGAACTCGTCCTGGGCGGCGAGTTCGACCTTGGCGGTGTCGAGCCGGCGTGCCTGTTCCTCGGCCGATTCGGTGCCCCGGCCGATCAGCCGACGCACGAGTTCCTCCCACGACGGGGGCAGCAGGAACACGAGCACCGCGTCGGGCATGGCGTCCCGGACCTGGCGTGCGCCCTGCAGGTCGATCTCGAGCATCACCTTGTCGCCGGCGTCGAGCGCGCGGTCGATCGGCGGCCGGGGCGTGCCGTACCGGTACGAGTTGTGGACGGTGGCCCACTCGAGGAGTTCGCGGTCGCGGATCATCCGGTCGAACTCGGCGTCGTCCACGAAGTAGTAGTGCACGCCGTCGACCTCGCCCGGACGGGGCTTGCGGGTCGTCGCCGAGACGCTGAGGTTGACGTCCGGGTACTGCTCGCGGATGTACGCGCTGACCGTGCCCTTGCCGACCGCGGTGGGGCCGGCGAGGACGACGAGCTTCGACGACCCGCGCTTGCGACCGCGGGCCGCGAGCCAGTCGGCGAGCTCCGACCGCTGCCGGGTGCCGAGGCCGCCGAGGCGCTTCGACGGCGCGATCCGCAGCTCGCCCATGATCGACTCCGCCCGTGCCGGTCCGATGCCGGGCAGGCTCGTGAGCAGGTCGCGCACCCGCAGGGACTTCTCGGCCGGTGCGTCGGCGTCCGACCAGGCGGTGCGGGCGACCTCGAGTGCGGAGCGCTCCCCCGACGCGACGGCGGCCTTCACCGCGGCCCGGGCACGACGGGCGGCCACCGCAGCGGCAGCCGCGGCGACCCGGTCGACCTCGGGTGGGTTCCGGTGTGCGGGCAGGCCGTCGCGGTCCGTCGTCATGCGGCGGCCCCCAGCGCGGCGCGGATCCGGTCCGCACGGTCGGTCACGAGGGCTGCGACGCCGTCGGGACCGTCGGTGAGCAGGCCGCGCGACTCGCTGACGAGCACCTGCTCGGCGCGGGCGCCGTACAGCGCGCGGAGGTCCTCGATGCGGGCGCCCTGGGCACCGAAGCCCGGGGCGAGGATCGGCGAGGTGCCGATGGTGTCCGCGTCGATGCCGAAGTCGTCGAGGTCGAGGGTCGCGCCGAGCACGAGCCCGACGTCGCCGAGGGGCTGGTCGCCGCCTCTCCGGTTGTCGTCTGCCACGTCCAAGACGATACCGGCAGCGACGCTCCGCCCCGAACGAGGTCCCTCGGCGAGCACCGCGGTCTGCAGCACGCGCGCCTCGGGGTTGCTCGTGGCGGCGAGCACGAAGACCCCGGCCCCGTTCCGGCGCGCCACGTCGACCGTTCCCGCGAGGGAGCCGTAGCCGAGGTACGGCGACACCGTCATGGCGTCGGCGGCGAACGGACCGTCGCGGTCCAGCCACGCGAGCGCGTAGTCGTCCCCCGTCGACCCGATGTCGCCGCGCTTGACGTCGGCGACGACCAGGAGGCCCGCATCGCGTGCCCGACGGATCGTCGCGTCGAGCGCACGGTAGCCCGCCACCCCCGCGGCCTCGAAGAAGGCGATCTGCGGCTTGACGACCGCGGCGCGGCCGGCGGCCGCGTCGACCAGGGCCGCGCCGAACGCGGTCAGGCCCTGCTCGTCGCGGCCGAGCCCCCACGCCGCCAGGGTGGCGGCGTGGGGGTCGATGCCGACGCAGAGGGCGGAACGCGACCCGATGGCGGACGCGAGCCGGACGCCGAAGGAGGCCGCGCCTCCCGTGCCCGGGTCGCTCACCAGGTGGCGCGCTCGAGCGCGTAGTCCTGCAGGCTCCGCACGCTGTGCGGCGACCCGATCGTCTCGATCGCCGCGACCGCGGCCCCGAGCTGCGCGATGGTCGTGAACAGCGGCTTGTCCGCCGCGACCGTCGCCGCACGGATCTCGTACCCGTCCGCACGACCGGCGGCACCCGACGGCGTGTTGATGACGATGTCGACCTCGTTCCGGGCCAGCAGGTCGACGACGCTCTCGCCGCCCTCGCTGTACTTGCCGACGAGCGTGACCTCGATGCCGTTGCGGCGCAGGATCTCCGCCGTGCCCTCGGTCGCCGTGATCGTGAAGCCGAGCTGCTGCAGCCGGTGCACCGGGAGCACGATGGCGCGCTTGTCGGTGTCGGCGACGCTCACGAACACGGTGCCGCTCGTCGGCAGCCCGCCGTACGCGGCTTCCTGCGACTTGAGGAAGGCCCGCGGGAAGTCGCGGTCGATGCCCATGACCTCGCCGGTGGAGCGCATCTCCGGGCTGAGCACCGAGTCGACGACCTGGCCGTCGTGGGTGCGGAACCGGCGGAAGGGCAGCACGGCCTCCTTCACGGCGATCGGGGACTGGATCGGCACGAACGCGCCGTCACGGGCGGGCAGGAGCCCCTCGTCGACGAGTGTGTCGATCGTCGTGCCGGTCATGATCCGCGACGCCGCCTTGGCCAGCGGGATGCCGAGCGCCTTCGAGACGAACGGGACCGTGCGGCTGGCGCGCGGGTTCGCCTCGAGGACGTAGAGCACGCCCGCGCCGATGGCGAACTGCACGTTGAGCAGGCCCTGGACGCCGATGCCGCGCGCGATCTTCTCGGTCGCGTCCACGACGCCCTGGATCTCGGCACGGCCGAGGCCGACCGGCGGCAGGGTGCAGGCCGAGTCGCCGGAGTGGATGCCGGCCTCTTCGAGGTGCTCCATGATCCCGCCGATGTAGAGCCGCTCGCCGTCGAAGAGCGCGTCCACGTCGATCTCCACCGCGTCGTCGAGGAAGCGGTCGACCAGCAGCGGGAGTTCCGGGCCGATGATCGCCTGGTCGGCCATCCGGTCGAAGTAGTCCGCGAGCGACGGGGAGTCGTACAGGATCTCCATGCCGCGACCGCCGAGCACGAAGGACGGGCGGACGAGGACGGGGTACCCGATCTCCTCGGCCACCGCGGTCGCGCTGGCGAGGTCGTGGGCGGTGCCGTTCCGCGGTGCGAGCAGGCCGGCGGCGTCGAGGATGGCGGAGAACTGGCCGCGTTCCTCGGCGGAGTCGATCGCGCTCGGGCTGGTGCCGAGGATCGGGATGCCCGCCGCCTCGAGCGGCTTCGCGAGCCCGAGGGCCGTCTGGCCGCCGAGCTGCACGACCACGCCGACGAGCTCGCCGGAGGCCGCCTCGGCCTCGATGACCTCGAGGACGTCCTCGGTGGTCAGCGGCTCGAAGTACAGGCGGTCCGAGGTGTCGTAGTCGGTCGAGACCGTCTCCGGGTTGCAGTTGATCATGATCGTCTCGAACCCGGCGGCGCTCAGCGCGAAGGACGCGTGGACGCAGGAGTAGTCGAACTCGACGCCCTGCCCGATGCGGTTCGGACCGGAGCCGAGGATGACGACCTTCTTGCGGTCGCTCGGGGCGACCTCGGTCTCGGCGTCGTACGACGAGTAGTGGTACGGCGTGAGGGCCGGGAACTCACCGGCGCAGGTGTCGACGGTCTTGAACACCGGGCGGATGCCCTCGGCGTGACGGGCGTCACGGGCCTGCTGCTCGGTGATCCCACGCAGGCTGCCGATCTGCGCGTCGCTGAAGCCGTGCTCCTTCGCCCAGCGGAGGGTGTCGGCGTCGAGGGTCTCGGCGTTCTTGATCTCCAGAGCGACTTCGTTGATCAACACGATCTGGTCGATGAACCACGGGTCGATCTTCGTGGCCTCGAAGACCTCGTCGGCGGTGGCGCCCGCGACGAGCGCCTGCTGCACGGTGACGATGCGACCGTCGGTCGGGATCGCCGACTTCTGCAGCAGCGCGTCCTTGTCGAGCTCGGCCGCCGGGGTGTCCCAGTGGAACGACGAGCCGCGCTTCTCGAGCGAGCGGAGCGACTTCTGCAGCGCCGTCGCGTAGTTGCGGCCGATCGCCATCGCCTCGCCGACGCTCTTCATCGTCGTGGTGAGCGTGGCGTCCGCCGCGGGGAACTTCTCGAACGCGAACCGCGGGGTCTTCACGACCACGTAGTCGAGCGTCGGCTCGAAGCTGGCCGGGGTGACGCGGGTGATGTCGTTCTCGATCTCGTCGAGGCGGTACCCGATCGCGAGCTTCGCGGCGATCTTCGCGATCGGGAAGCCCGTCGCCTTCGACGCGAGCGCCGAGGAGCGGGAGACGCGCGGGTTCATCTCGATGACGATGACGCGGCCGTTCGACGGGTCGACGGCGAACTGGATGTTGCAGCCGCCGGTGTCGACGCCGACGCGACGGATGATGTCGATGCCGATGTCGCGCATGTTCTGGTACTCGCGGTCGGTCAGCGTCAGCGCGGGAGCGACGGTGATCGAGTCGCCGGTGTGGACGCCCACGGGGTCGACGTTCTCGATCGAGCAGATCACGACGGTGTTGTCGTAGTTGTCGCGCATCAGCTCGAGCTCGTACTCCTTCCAGCCGAGGATCGACTCCTCGAGCAGGACCTCGGTCGTCGGGCTGGACTGCAGCCCGTCGCCGACGAAGCGGACGAGTTCTTCCTCGTTGTAGGCGAAGCCGGAGCCGAGGCCGCCCATGGTGAAGGACGGACGGACGACGAGCGGGTAGCCGAGGTCCTGCGCGTACTCCTTCGCCTCTTCCAAGGTGTGCGCGATGTGGCTGCGCGCGACGTCGGCACCGGACTCGAGGACGAGCTCCTTGAAGAGCTGGCGGTCCTCACCGCGCTGGATGGCGTCGACCTTCGCGCCGATCAGCTCGACGCCGTACTTGTCGAGGATGCCCTCGGCGTCGAGCTTGATCGCGGCGTTCAGGGCGGTCTGGCCGCCGAG
The DNA here is from genome assembly GCF_059492135.1 of Curtobacterium sp. Curtsp22. Classification (NCBI taxonomy): domain Bacteria; kingdom Bacillati; phylum Actinomycetota; class Actinomycetes; order Micrococcales; family Microbacteriaceae; genus Curtobacterium; species Curtobacterium sp. Curtsp22. The sequence continues at coordinate 764,144 of NZ_CP168519.1, forward strand.
GGTCGGCAGCACGGCGTCCGGCTGCTCGATCTTGATGATCTCCTCGAGCGACGCGCTCGTGATCGGCTCGATGTAGGTCGCGTCGGCGAAGTCCGGGTCGGTCATGATCGTCGCCGGGTTCGGGTTGACGAGGATCACCCGGACGCCCTCGGCACGGAGGACGCGGCACGCCTGGGTGCCGGAGTAGTCGAACTCGGCGGCCTGCCCGATGACGATCGGGCCGGAGCCGATGACGAGGACGGAGTTGATGTCTGCGCGCTTCGGCATCAGTTGGCTTCCTTGGTGATGTCTGCTGCGGGGGTCGTGGCGTCGGCGGTCGCCGCGTCGAGCGGCTCCCCGTCGCGACGCTCGCGCACCAGGTCCGCGAACCGGTCGAAGAGGTACATGGAGTCGTGCGGGCCGGCCGCCGCCTCGGGGTGGTACTGCACGCTGAACGCGGGCACGTCGAGCGCGCGGAGGCCCTCGACCACCTGGTCGTTCAGGGAGTAGTGCGAGACCTCGACGCGACCGAAGCCGGCCGGTGACTCGACGACCTCGCCGAGGGGCGCGTCGACCGCGAAGCCGTGGTTCTGGCTCGTGATCTCGACCTTGCCGGTCACGGTGTCGAGCACCGGCTGGTTGATGCCGCGGTGCCCGAACGGGAGCTTGTAGGTGCCGAACCCGAGGGCCCGTCCGAGCAGCTGGTTGCCGAAGCAGATGCCGAAGAACGGGCGCCCGGTCTTCAGGCTGCCCTGGAGCAGCTCGACCTGAGCGTCCGACGCGGCAGGGTCGCCGGGGCCGTTCGAGTAGAAGAGCGCGTCCGGCGCGAGGTCTTCGAGCTCGTCGGCGGTGATGTCCTGCGGCACGACGTGCACCTCGAAGCCGCGCTCGGCGAGGTACCGCGTGGTCGAGGCCTTCACGCCCAGGTCGAGCACGGCCAGCTTGCCGATCTGCTCGCCGACCGCGGGGACCACGTAGGTCTCGGGCGTCGACACGATCGACGAGAAGCTCGCGCCCGCCATCGTGGCGTGCGCGCGGACCGCGTCGAGCTGCTCCGACTCGGACAGGGCGGCGTCGGCGCCGCTGAACACGCCGCCCTTCATGGCGCCTGCGTCGCGGATCCGGCGCGTGAGCGCCCGGGTGTCGATCCCGGAGATGCCGACGATGCCGTCGCGCACGAGGTGGTCGTCGAGCGACGCGTTCGCGCGGTGGTTCGACACGACGCGGCTGGGGTCGCGCACGACGTAGCCGGCGACCCAGATGCGACGGGACTCGGGGTCCTCGTCGTTCACACCCGTGTTGCCGATGTGCGGCGCGGTCTGCACCACGATCTGTCCGGCGTAGGAGGGGTCGGTGAGCGTCTCCTGATACCCGGTCATGCCGGTCGCGAAGACCACCTCGCCGAGCGTGCGCCCGCGGGCGCCGTAGGCCCAGCCGTCGTACCGGGTGCCGTCCTCGAGGACCAGTACGGCCCGTTCGCGTGTCATCAGTTCGTCCCTTCGCCCGCGGTGTGCGGGTGTTCGTGCTTCGTCGACAGTCCCTGCAGGGCGGCCAGTGCTGCGCCGTCGCCCTCCGGGAACCGGAAGTAGGTGTCGAGGTCCGACGCACCTGCGGCGCCGGTCGCCGTCCATCGCAGACGGACCAGTCCCCCGGGCTCGACCACGCGGTCGATGGCCCACGTTGCGCGGTCGGCGCCGCGGACGGCGGAGGCTTCGATCCAGCGGTCCGGGGTGCCGGCGTGGTGGAGCACCACGCCGGCGTCGTGGACGGTCACGCCGCCGCGGCCCCGGAAGCCGAGTCCGCCAGCGGTGATCCGCTCGAGCGGTTGGTCGGCGCGGGTCGTCGCGACGGTGAAGCCGTCCCAGGACCCGGCCGCCGGTCCGACGTCGGTCGGCACCGGGACGGGAGGCACGGATTCCGCCTGCTTCCTCGCCCGCGTCCGCCAGGTGCGTGCCATGGCGACGAACAGCGCGACGACGAGGGCGAGGATGATCCCGCCTTCGAGCCAGCGCAGCGCGTCACCGCTCATGCCGTCGCCTCCGTCCGCGCGGCGCGCGCGTGTCCGGCGACCGTCTCCGCGTCGACGAGCTCCCCCGCCAGGAGCGTCGGGTACCCGTGGTGGAAGGTCGCGACGACCCGGCCCGGGAGCCGCATGCCGAGGTATGGCGAGTTCTGCGACTGCCCGGCGAGGTCGGCGACGGAGAACTCGCGGACGGCCGTCGGGTCGTACAGGGTGATCTCGGCCGGTGCGCCCTCGGCGATCCGCTGCCCGTGCCCCTCGACCTGGCCGATGCGCGCGGGCGCCTCGGACAGGACGCGCGCGACGTCGGCCCAGTCGAGCCGGCCGTCGTCGACCACGGCGGCCTGCACGACGCTCAGCGCGGACTCGAGGCCGACCATGCCGTTCGCCGCCGCGGGCCACTCGCAGCACTTCGCCTCGGCGGTGTGCGGCGCGTGGTCGGTCGCGACGATGTCGATCGTGCCGTCGGCCAGGGCGGCCCGGAGCGCGTCGACGTCCTCGCGGGAGCGCAGCGGCGGGTTGACCTTGTACCGGGCGTCGTAGCCGGGTGCGCCGTCGTGCCCGGCGATGAGGACCTCGGTCAGCACCAGGTGGTGCGGCGTGACCTCGGCGGTGACGTCGATGCCGCGGGACTTGGCCCAGCGGATCACCTCGACGCTGCCGGCGGTCGAGACGTGGCACACGTGCAGCCGCGCCCCGACGTGGTCGGCGAGCAGGACGTCGCGGGCGATGATCGCCTCTTCCGCGACCGCCGGCCAACCGGCGAGCCCGAGCTCCGACGACAGCCGGCCCTCGTTCATCTGGGCACCGATGGTCAGCCTCGGCTCCTGCGCGTGCTGCGCGAGCACGCCGCCGAAGCCCTTGATGTACTCGAGCGCCCGGCGCATGAGGAGCGGGTCGGACACGCACGAGCCGTCGTCCGAGAAGACCCGGACCTTCGCCCGGCTCGTCGCCATCGCGCCGATCTCGGACAGGTGGGTGCCCTGGAGTCCCTGGGAGACCGCACCGATCGGGCGCACCGTGACGTACCCGGCGTCGTCGCCGAGCGCCTGCACCTGCTCGACCACCCCGGCGGTGTCCGCCACGGGCGACGAGTTCGCCATCGCGTTGACGGCGGTGAAGCCGCCGGCGGCCGCGGCACGCGAGCCGGTGAGGACCGTCTCCGACTCCTCGAAGCCGGGCTCGCGCAGGTGGGTGTGGAGGTCCACGAGACCGGGCAGGGCGATCAGACCGTCCGCATCGACGACCGTGGCGCCGGCCGCGTCGATACCGGACCCGACCGCGGTGATGCGCCGCGCCTCCAGGCGGACGTCGGCACGCGTGCCGTCGACCAGCTGCGCGCCGCGGATGAGGTGGGCGGTCATGCGACGGTCTCCTTCGTTGCTGCGGTCGCTTCGGCCCCGGTCAGGGCCAGGTAGAGCACGGCCATCCGGACCGACACGCCGTTCTCGACCTGCTCGACGACCGTCGAGCGGGGGTCGTCGGCGGCGACGCCGGCGATCTCGAGCCCGCGGTTCATCGGGCCCGGGTGCATGATCAGCGTGCGCTCGTCGAGCCGGGCGAACCGGCTCGCCGTGAGGCCCCAGTGCCGGGTGTACTCGCGCGGGTTCGGGAAGAACGCGTCGTTCATCCGCTCCTGCTGGATGCGCAGGGTCATCACGACGTCCGGGTCCTCGGCGAGGGCGACGTCGAGATCGTGGTGCACCGCGGCGCCGAACGGCGTGCTCGCGACGGGGAGCAGGGTCGGCGGCGCGGCGAACGTGACGCTCGCGCCGAGGGTCTGCAGGAGCCAGGCGTTGCTCCGGGCGACCCGGCTGTGCAGCACGTCGCCGACGATGAGGACCCGGACGCCGTCGAGGCCCTGGCCCCGACTGCCGGCACCGTGCAGGCGCCGACGCATCGTGAACGCGTCGAGCAGGGCCTGCGTGGGGTGCTCGTGCGTGCCGTCGCCGGCGTTGACGACCGGGACGTCGATCCAGTCGGCGTCGGCGAGGACCCGCGGCGCACCGGACGCGCCGTGGCGCATCACGATGCCGTCGATGCCCATCGCGCCGAGGGTCTGCACGGTGTCCTTGAGGGACTCGCCCTTGGAGACGCTCGAGCCCTTCGCCGCGAAGTTGAGGACGTCGGCGGAGAGGCGCTTGGCGGCCGCCTCGAACGAGATCCGGGTGCGCGTGGAGTCCTCGAAGAAGAGGTTCACGACGGTCTTGCCGCGGAGCGCGGGGAGCTTGCGGACCTCGCGCGTGTTGACCTCGGCCATCTCCTCGGCGACGTCGAGGATGTGGATCGCCTCGGCGCGGGAGAGGTCGGCGGTGGAGAGGAGGTGCTTCACGCTGCACCCCCGTCGCCCTGCTCGATGACGACCTCGTCGGTGCCGTCGGTCTCGGTCAGCCGGAGCGTCACCCGCTCGTCGGAGGCCGTCGGCAGGTTCTTGCCGACGTGGTCCGCGCGGATCGGGAGCTCGCGGTGGCCCCGGTCGACGAGCACGGCGAGCCGGACCGCCCGCGGGCGACCGATGCCCTGGAGCGCGTCGAGCGCCGCTCGGACCGTGCGACCGGAGTACAGGACGTCGTCGACGAGGACCACGACCTTGCCGTCGATGCCGCTCGCCGGGATGGTCGTCCGGTGCGGCGCGCGACCGATGCCGTGGCCGAGGTCGTCGCGGTGCATCGTGACGTCGAGCGTGCCGACGCGGTGCGACCTGCCGGCGTCCGCGCCGGTCGCTGCCGGTTCGCTCGTCCGCTCGGGCTCGCTGTCCGCCCACTCGGGCTCGATGTCCGCCAGGATGCGGTCGAGCCGCTCGGCCAGGACGGCACCCCGTGTCGGGATGCCCAGGAGCACGAGGTCCGAGGCACCGTGGTTGGCCTCGAGGATCTCGTGCGCGATGCGTGTCAGAGCACGCGTGATGTCGGAGTGCTGCAGGACCGTTCTGGTGCCCACGCCGACCTCCTTCCCCGCCTCACCGGACGGCATTAAAGGATGCTGACGTGGTCAACCCTACCGGGACTCCTGGTCCTCTGCGACCGTCCGACCGGACGGTGCACCGCTCGCCTTCTCGCCCGGCGCGCGGCCGCCGGCGACGGCCCCGAGCACTCCGTTGACGAACCCGGCGGACTCCTCCGTCGAGAGCGACTGGGCCAGCTCGACCGCCTCGGCGATCGCGACCGCGTCGGGGACCTCGGGGTTGAACCGGAGCTCCCAGACGCCCATGCGCAGGATGCAGCGGTCGAGCACCGGCATGCGGGCGATCGACCACCCCTGGGCGTGCTCGACGATCACGGCGTCGATCTCGTGGCGCGCGTCGTCGACACCCGTGACGATCTGGCGGGCGTAGTCCCAGCTGGAGGCACGCTCCGGCTGGTCGAGGTGCCGGACGGTCTCGGTCGCGAGGACGTCCGCGATCGGGAGCTCACGCACCTCGGCCACGTACAGCATGTCGAGGGCGCGCTTGCGGGCCTTCGAACGAGCACTCATACGGGCGTCGCCTAGGAGTTGACGCGGCCGAGGAAGCTGCCGTCGCGCGTGTCGATCTTCACCGTGGTGCCGCTCTCGAGGTACAGCGGAACCTGGATGCGGTGGCCGGTCGCGATGATCGTCGCGTCCTTCGTGCCACCGGACGAGCGGTCGCCCTGCAGGCCGGGCTCGGTCTCGACCTCGGTGACGATCGACGTCGGGAGCTCGACGTAGAGCGGGTTGCCCTCGTTCATCGCGATGGTGACCATCGCGGACTCGAGCAGGTAGTTCTTCGCGTCGCCGACGACCGTCGCCGAGACCGGGATCTGGTCGTAGGTGTCGGTGTCCATGAACACGTAGGAGTCGCCGTCCTCGTAGAGGAACTGGTAGTCACGGCGGTCGACCGTCGCGGTGTCGATCTTCGCGCCCGCGTTGAAGGTGCGGTCGACGACCTTGCCCGACACGACGTTCTTCAGCTTGGTGCGGACGAACGCGCCGCCCTTGCCCGGCTTGACGTGCTGGAACTCGACGACCGACCAGAGCTGCCCGTCGATGATGAGAACGGCGCCGTTCTTGATGTCAGTGGTACTGGCCATGAGTCTTCGATGTCCCGTTCGATCGTGTTGTGAAGGTCTGCGGACCGCGCTGGGTCCCGGACGAGTGTAGCGGACGGGTCGTGGCGTCCCCGCGCACTGCGCCTGCGCCTGCGCCTGCGCCTGCGCCTGCGCCTGCGGTCACTCTCGTCGTCGCGCGCGGATCGCGTCGACCGCCGCCCAGGCGAGCAGCACCACCGCCGCTCCCCCGAGCAGCGCTCCGGCCACCCCGGTCGAGATGACCGCGGTCGGCCGCGCCGGCAGCGCGAGGTACACGATCGACAGGATGCCGGCCCCGGCGCCGAGCAGCACGAGCAGCACCCGCCGGACCACCCCGTTCAGCGTCCGTCGGTCCCGCCGGTCCGCGAACAGCCGGATGTTGACCGACAGCTTGCCGGTCTCGATCGCCTCGCCGATGCGGTCCACCCGGCGCGGCAGCCGGCGTGCGGCCTTCACCGCGCCGAACAGCTCGCGCACCGCCACGTCCCGGAGCTTGCCCGGTCGCAGCTGGTCGCGGATCTGTTCGGAGGCGAGTCCTCGTGACTCCTCGAGCAGGTCGAACGAGGGGGCGAGCGTGCGCAGTGTCCCCTCGAAGATCGCCAGGGCGCGCGCGGCGGCGACGAAGTCCGGCGGCGCCTTCAGCCGGTACCGGCCGAACACCGCGACGGCGTCGTCCACCGTCTCGACGCCGATCCGGGCACCCGGACCGAGCTCGTCCGCGACGAAGCGCGCGATGTCCCGGCGGAAGTCGGGTTCGTCCTGGGCGTCCCGGACCGGTGCCATCCGGAGCACCGCGTCGGCGATCCGCGACGTGTCGTCCTGGATGTACGCGGCGAGCAGCTCCTGCACGATGTCCCGGAGACCGGGGTCGAGCCTGCCCACCGAGCCGAAGTCGATGAGCGCCGGCCGGCCGTCGGGCAGCAGCAGGACGTTCCCGGGGTGGAGGTCACCGTGGTACACGCCGTCGAACACCACCTGCCGGAGGAACGCCCGGAGGATCGACCGCATCGGCTGGTCGAGGTCGCGGTCGCTCCGCTCGGCCCGGATCGCGCTGAGGGTGTCCCCCTCGAGGAACTCCATCACGAGCACGCGCCGACCGGAGAGCTCCGGGTACGGGTCCGGGAAGCGCACCTCGTCGGGGCGGGCGCTCCGGCGCTGGGCAGCCCGCAGTGCCTCGAGGTTCCGGAGCTCCGAGCTGAAGTCGACCTGCCGCACGAGGTCGTCGGCGTACTGCTGGGCCACGTCCTGCACGCCGACCTGACGGGCCTCGACCGACCAGCGCGCCATGAACCGCACGACGCGGAGGGCGATGTCGACGTCGCGCCGCACGGCCTGGTCGATGCCGGGCCGCTGCACCTTGACGGCGACGCTCGTGCCGTCGGCGAGGCGGGCGCGGTGGACCTGTGCGATCGACGCCGCGGCCACCGGGACCGGGTCGAAGGCCGCGAAGACCTCGTCCACGGGGGCGCCGAGTTCGCGTTCGAGCAGCGCTGCGACCTCGTCCGCGGGTGCCGGGGACACGTTCCGCTGCAGGTGCGCGAGCCCCTCGGTCCACTCCTCGGGGAGCAGGTCGTCGCGGGTGGAGAGGAGCTGTCCCATCTTCACGAACCCACCGCCGGCCTCCTCGAGCGCACGGCGGAGGTGCTCGGCCTGGCTGCGGCGGAGGTCCGCGGTCGCCGGGTCGTGCGAGAAGTCCAGGCGCCGGAACGGGACGAGGCCGTGCCGGCGTGCGATCGACAGCAGCTCGGTGAACCGGCGGGCACGGGACCGGACGGTCCCGGGGTCGGTCGCGTCCGGTGTGGACAGGTCGCTCAGGCGTGGCGGGGTGGGCACGGTTCCAGTCTGCTCCCCCGCCCTGCGTGGTCGGTTCCTCCACAGCCTGGAGGCGCGGCTCGCCGTCCCCAGGTCGGCCGACGCCCGTCCTGCGGCCGCCTCCACTGCGTCACGCTGCAGTCATGGAGACAGCACTCGTCACGGCGCTCATCGCCGCTGCCGCAGCGATCGTGGCCGCCGTCGTCAGCTGGTTCGGCGCGTTCCAGAACCGTCGGACGGCCGATCGCGACCACGCCTGGCGACGGCTCACCTGGGCGATGCGTCGCGCCGAGACGCAATCTGAGTACGACATTTCGAGAACTGTGCTCGAGCGGTTGATGAACGTACCGTGGGCGCCGAAGCCCGACAGGAACCTCGCTCGACGGGCGCTTCGGCGGCACCGGTTCGAGCGAATCCGCGACCGAGAACAGGACGCCGACTGATGCCGCTCTTCCGCCCGCTGCCCGACGCACCGCGATTCAAGATGGACGGCACCGACGAGGACGACGCGATCCTCGATGCCTGGGTGGACGGTGCCTCCCTCGCCGAGTGGTACGAGGTGGAACGGACCGGCATCGTCACCGTGTCGATGCGGGTGAAGTGGTGGTGGCGACGGACCCGCCGCGTCCTCCGCTGAGCTAGACCCCGACCTCCTGGTAGGCGGTGAAGAGGAGGTGGTCCTCGGGCCCCTCGAGCGTGACCGGCTTGCCGACACCGTCGAGGATGATGAACCGGAGCATGCCGGCGCGGGCCTTCTTGTCACGACGCATCGTGGCGAGGAGCCCCTCCCAGCGGCCGATGCCGTAGGTCGTCGGCAGCTCGAGCGACTCGAGGATCGCGCGGTGCCGGTCCACCGTGGCGTCGTCGAGGTGTCCGGTGAGGCGCGCGAGCTCGGCGGCGAAGACCATCCCGACCGCGACGGCCGCTCCGTGTCGCCACTGGTACCGCTCGGCGTGCTCGATGGCGTGCCCGAGGGTGTGCCCGTAGTTCAGGATCTCGCGGCGGCCCTGCTCGGTGAAGTCGTCCGAGACGACCTGCGCCTTGAGTTCGATCGCGAGCTCGACGACGCGACGGAACTCCGGCGTGGTCGGGTCGGTGACGCGGTCGACGTCGGCCTCGATGATGTCGAGGATCTCCGGGACGGCGATGAAGCCGGCCTTCACGATCTCGGCGAAGCCCGTGAGGATCTCGTTGCGCGGCAGCGTGGCGACGAGGTCGATGTCGGCGACGACCGCGCGGGGCGGGTAGAAGGCGCCGACGAGGTTCTTGCCCTCGTTGGTGTTGATGCCGGTCTTGCCGCCGACGCTCGCGTCCACCATGCCGAGCACGCTCGTGGGGATCGCGACGTACGGCACCCCGCGCAGCCAGGTCGCCGCGACGAACCCGGCGAGGTCGGTCACGGCACCGCCGCCGAGGCCGATGACGGCGTCGGTGCGGGTGAAGTCGGACTGCCCCATGATCTGCCAGCAGAACGCGGCGACCTCGACGCGCTTGGCGCCCTCGACATCCGGGACCTCGGCGATGAGGGCCTCGAGGCCGGCGTCGACGAGCAGGTCGCGCAGCGCGTTCGCCCGGGCGCCGAGCGTCGGGGCGTGCACGATGAGGACCTTGGCGACGCGAGGTCCGAGGAGCGCCGGCACCGACCCGAGCAGGCCGTTGCCGACGGCCACGACGTAGCCGTCCGCGCCGCCGACGCGGATCTCGGTGGTGCCCTCGGGGAGGACGGACTGGGTCGGGTCGGTCACGCTGTTCCTTCGCTCGTGGGTGCACCGGTGCTGGCCGGAGGGGTCTCGTCGCGCAGCCACGCGACGACGTCGTCGACGACGTGCGACATCGGCCGGCGCGAGGTGTCGAACACCGCGTGCGCGAGCTCGGCGTAGGTCGCCGCTCGCGCGTCCATGATCGTCTGCCACGCGTCGATGCCGCCGTTCGCCAGGAGCGGCCGGTCACTGCCGGCGATCCGGTCGGCGACGGCCTCGGGCGAGACGGTCAGCAGGACGATGCGCGCCCCGGCCATGGCCTCGCGCGTGGCGACGTGGGTGACGGCGCCGCCACCGACGGCGATGACGCCCCCGGTCGACAGCGCTGCCCGGACGGCTGCGGCCTCGAGTTCACGGAAGGCGGCCTCGCCACGGTCCGCGAAGATCCCGGGGATCGGACCGTGCTCGCGGACGATCACCCGGTCGGTGTCGGTGAACGGGACGCCGAGCGCCTTCGCCACGCGCTTGCCGACGCTGGACTTGCCGGCGCCCATCGGCCCGATGATGACCACCGGGGCTGCGGGACCGGCCGACGGCGACGCCGCCGCCGGCTCGGGTGCGTGCGTCACCAGGCCGTGGAGTGCTCGGCGGCCTCGGTGCTGCGGGTGCGCAGCGTCTCCGGGATCGACGCGAGGTACGCGTCGAGGTTCCGCTTCGTCTCGACGACGTTGTCGCCACCGAACTTCTCGAGCACGGCGTCGGCGAGGACGAGCGCGACCATGGCCTCGGCCACGACACCGGCGGCCGGGACGGCGCAGACGTCGGAGCGCTGGTGGTGCGCCGAGGCGTCCTCACCCGTGGCGACGTCGATGGTGTGCAGCGCGTGCGGGACGGTCGCGATCGGCTTCATGCCGGCGCGGACGCGCAGCACGGTGCCCGTGGACATGCCACCCTCGGTGCCGCCGGCGCGGTCGGACGTGCGGTAGATCTCGCCGTCTTCGCGGAAGAGCTCGTCGTGCGCCTCGGACCCACGGCGGGCAGCGGTCGCGAAGCCGTCGCCGACCTCGACGCCCTTGATCGCCTGGATGCCCATGATCGCGGCGGCGAGACGGGCGTCGAGCCGGCGGTCCCACTGCACGTGCGATCCGAGTCCGGGCGGGACGCCGTAGAACAGCACCTCGACGACGCCGCCGAGGGTGTCGCCGTCCTTCTTCGCGGCTTCGACCTCGGTCACCATGCGAGCGGAGGTCTCGGCGTCGAAGCACCGCAGCTGGTCGTCGTCGAGGCGGTCGACGTCGTCCGGCAGGGGCAGCGCGGTGCCGTCGGGGACGCGGACGGTGCCGACCTGCAGCGTGTGCGCGACCGATCGGATGCCGAGCTCGGCCAGGAAGGACTTCGCGACGGCGCCGAGCGCGACCCGGGCCGCGGTCTCGCGCGCGCTCGCGCGTTCGAGGATCGGGCGGGCCTCGTCGAATCCGTACTTCTGCATGCCGACGAGGTCGGCGTGGCCCGGACGCGGGCGGGTGAGCGGGGCGCTCCGCCCACGGGAGAGGTCGGTCTGCTCGACGGGCTCGGGGTTCATGACCTCGACCCACTTCGGCCACTCGGTGTTGCCGATGCGGATCGCGATCGGGCTGCCGAGCGAGTAGCCGTGCCGGACGCCGCCGGAGACGTGCAGTTCGTCCTGCTCGAACTTCATGCGGGAGCCGCGGCCGTAGCCGAGCTTGCGTCGCGCGAGATCGGTACGGATGGACTCGAACGACACCGGGACACCCGCGGGCAGGCCCTCGAGCATCGCGATCAGTTCGGGTCCGTGGGACTCACCAGCAGTCAACCAACGAAGCATGGTGTCCATCTTCCCACAGCCCGGGCCCCGTGCGACGCCGCTCGACTACTGGTAATCGGGGTGTGCCCGGAGCCACGCCTGGAACTGGTCGACGGCGACGAGGTGCTGCGCGTACGTGTCGGAGAACACCGTCTCGCCGGTCTCGAGGTTCACCGTCACGAAGTACAGCCACTTCCCCTGCGCCATGTTCGTGACGGCCTTGATCGCGATGTCGCCGGGGTTCGAGATCGGTGCCGGCGGCAGGCCGTCGTGCACGTAGGTGTTGTACTTGTTCGACGCGTCCTTGCGCTCGGCGTCGGTCGTCGTCACCCGGTGGGTGTTGCCGGTGCCGTAGGCGACCGTCGCGTCGGACTGCAGCGGCATGTCGATGTCGAGCCGGTTCTGGAACACCCGCGCGACCTTCGGGTAGTCGGCCGCGAGGCCCGCTTCCTTCTGGACGAGCGAGGCGAAGATGATCACGCGCTCCTGGTCGGCCTCGGCCACACCGGCGGCGGAGAGGTGCTCCTTCATCGTGTCGACCATCGACTTGAAGTACTCCGTCGCGCTCCACCCCGGGTTGATCGGGTAGGTCGCCGGGAACAGCCAGCCCTCGAGCGTGGTCGTGTTCGCCGGCAGGTCGTACGCGGAGAGGTCCTTCGCCGCAGCGGAGACCTCGGCGGCGGAGAGCCCCGCCTTCGAGACCATGCCGGCCTCGATGTCCTTGAGCGCCGTGCCCTCGGGGATCACGATCGAGGCCTGGACGCGGTTGTCCTTGTCCTGCAGCGCCGCGAGGGCCGCCTTCGAGCTCATCTTCTTCTTGAGCGCGTACGACCCCGGCTGGAACTGGACGTCCGGCGAGGCGAGCAGGAGCTTGTAGAAGACCTTCGAGTCCTTCACGACACCGCTGCGCTGCAGGGTCGCGGCGACGTTCTCGCCGATGTCGCCCTGCTTGATGGTGATCGTCACCTTGCTGGTGCCGTCGCCGGAGTAGTCGTCGGGCTCCTGGGAACCGCTGATGGCGGCGACGAGCTGCTGGACCTTGGGGGCCGCGAAGGAGTACGCGGACACCCCGACCGCGAGGACCACCGCGACGATGACGATGCCCGCGATGAGCGGGCCGCGACGACGCTTCGGACGCGGCTCACGCGGGCCGCGTGGCGACCTGGAGGCGCGCCCACGTCCACCGCGACCGCCGCGTCCACCGTCTCCCGCGCCTCCGGGGCCGTCGCCGGGCTGGTCGGGACCACCCGCGCCGGCACCCGCGCCGGCGGCCGTGGCCGCATCGGCGTCACCGCCGCGTGCCCCGGCACGCGCGTCGTCGTCGACGTGGAGTTCGCCGGTGAGGAGCGCGTGCACGTCCGGGTGCAGTTCGTCGGGTGACGACGCCACCGGGGCGTCGGCCGCAGCGGCGCGACGGTCGACGTCGGCTCGGCCGAGGTCGGGACGGTCGGTGCTCGACCCGGCCGCGTCGGTGCTGGCCGGGCTCGCGTCCGCGTGGCCCGCGTCGGCGCGCGCCCGCGCGGCTTCGGCGGCGCGTGCTTCGCGTCGGGACATCGGTCGACCGGTCGCGTCCGGGGCGCCGTTCCGCGCACCGGTGGTCTCGCCCGCGTCACCGCGTGCGTCGGGGGTCTCCGCACGGTCGGAAGTCGTCTTCCGCCGCTCGGCGTCGTTGCCGGGCGCGATGATCGCGTTCCAGTCCAGGTCGTCTGCCAACGGTCCTCGGGTCTCTCGGTCGGGAACTCCGCCTGGGCTCGGGGTGCTGGGCGACGGTGTGGGCAGCCGCGTTCAGGCGAGCACTGCGGTGGTCCGCAGTTTCAGGGGAGCGTGGCCCCGGGTGGGGCACTGGCCGCACGCTCGTGGTCGAGCGCGTGTTGCAGAATGATAACAGCGGCCGCTTGGTCGATCACGGCGCGGGACTTCTTCGTGTTCTTGCCGGCCTGGTGCAGGCCGCGCTGGGCCGTCACGGTCGAGAGTCGTTCGTCGACCAGACGCACCGGACGGTGTTCCGCCAGGCGTCCGGCGAACTCCCGAGCGTCCGCCGTGGACGGGGTGTCCCCGCCCGACATCGAGAGCGGCAGCCCGACGACGATCTCGAGGACGTCGTACTCCTCCGCGATCTCGAGGATCCGCCGGACGTCCGTGGCGTCGTGCCGGGCGACGGTCTCGACGGGCGTCGCGAGGAGCCCATCGCGATCGCACACGGCGACCCCGATCCGGGCGCGGCCGACGTCGACGCCGAGCCGGCGCCCGGAACGGATCGCCACGATCAGGCCGCGAGCCGGTCGGTGACCGCGCGGAGGGCTGCCGGGAGCGCGGACGCGTCGGTGCCACCGCCCTGCGCGAGGTCCGGCTTGCCGCCGCCACCACCACCGAGGACGCCGGCGGCTTCCTTCGCGAGCGGTCCTGCCTGCACACCGGCGGCGCGGGCGGCGTCGTTCGTCGCGACGATGACCACCGGCTTGTCGTTGATGACCGCGCCGAGGACCACCACCGCGGCACCGTCGCCGAGCTGGCTGCGGACACCGGTCGCGAGCGCGCGGAGGTCGTCACCGGACTGGAGTCCCTGGACGGACTCGGCCACGACGGTCGTCGCGCCCACCGTCGTCGCCTGGCGTGCGATCGCCGGGACGCGCTGCTGGAGGTTCGCGGACTCGAACTCGGCGACGCGCTTCTGCGCCGTCCGGAGGTCCTCCATCAGGGACTGCACGCGGGTCGGCAGGTCCTCTCGGGGGGCCTTGAGCGCGCTCGACAGCTGGGACACGATGGTGCGCTCGACGGCGAGGTCGCGGAAGCCCTCGAGCCCGACGAGCGCCTCGACGCGGCGGTTGGTCGAACCGACGCTCGACTCCCCCACGAGGTTGACGAGCCCGACCTGGGCGCTGGACGCCACGTGCGTGCCACCGCAGAGTTCACGGGACCACGGGCCGCCGATGTCGACCATGCGGACCTCGGAGCCGTACTTCTCGCCGAACAGCGCCTGCGCGCCGAGCGACTTGGCCTCGTCGAGCGGGAGCACGCGCGTCGAGACCTCGAGGTCGGAGCGGATCGCGGTGTTCACGACCTCCTCGATCTCGGAACGGGTCTCGAGCGAGACCGGCTGCGACCACGAGAAGTCGAGCCGCATGTAGCCCGACTTGTTGTACGAGCCGGCCTGGAGCGCCTCCGGGCCGAGGATGTCGCGCAGTGCGGCGTTCACGAGGTGCGTCGCGGAGTGCGCCTGGGTCGCACCGCGGCGGTACTCGGCGTCGACCACGGTCGTCGCCGGCGCACCGACACCGACCTCGCCCGAGCGCACCTGGACCGTGTGGCTCCACAGACCGGCGACGGGACGCTGGACGTCGAGCACCTCGAGGTCGAAGCCGTTGCCGACGATCGAGCCCTGGTCGGCGTCCTGACCACCGGACTCGGCGTAGAGGGAGGTCTCACCGAGGATGACCTCGGCGATGTCGCCCGCGACCGCACGGTCGACGCTCACGCCGTCCACGATGATGCCGAGGATGTTCGTCTCGGCCTCGAGCGCGTCGTAGCCGAGGAAGACGGTCTCGCCCCTCGCCCGGAACGCGCTGTAGACGCTGAGGTCGGCGAGTGCTGTCTTCTTGCTCTTGGCGTCCGCCTTCGCCCGCGCCCGCTGCTCGGACATCAGGGTCTCGAACGCGGACCGGTCGACCTGGACGCCGGCTTCCTCGGCCATCTCCATCGTGAGGTCGATCGGGAAGCCGAAGGTGTCGTGCAGGAGGAACGCCGTGTCCCCGCCGATCGCGGGCGCGCCGTCCTGCTTCGCACGCTCGACCGCGACGTCGAGGATCGTCGTGCCCTGCGCGAGCGTGCGGAGGAAGGTCTCCTCTTCCGCGTAGGCGATGCGCGCGATGCGGTCGTAGTCGCTGCCGACCTCGGGGTAGGCGTCGCGCATGGCGTCGCGGGACGCGGGGAAGAGCCGGGGGAAGGTCGCACCCTCGACGCCGAGCAGGCGCATCGCGCGCACGGTGCGGCGGAGCAGGCGGCGGAGGATGTAGCCGCGGCCCTCGTTCGACGGGGAGACGCCGTCGGCGATGAGCATGAGCGCCGACCGGACGTGGTCCGCGATGACGCGCATGCGGACGTCGTCCTCGTGCACGGCGCCGTACCGACGACCGGAGATCGCCGCCGCCTCGTCGAGGACCGGGCGCACCTGGTCGATCTCGTACATGTTGTCGACGCCCTGCTTGATGAAGGCGACGCGCTCGAGCCCCATGCCGGTGTCGATGTTCTTGTTCGGCAGCTCGCCCGTGATCTCGAAGTCGTACTTCGAACGGACGTCGGCGATCTGGTACTGCATGAACACCAGGTTCCAGATCTCGACGTAGCGGTCGTCGTCGGTCGCCGGACCGCCGTCGATGCCGTACTCCGGACCGCGGTCGAAGAAGATCTCGGAGCAGGGGCCCGCCGGCCCGGGCTGCCCGGTCGACCAGTAGTTGGTGTCCTTGCCGAGCCGCTGGATCCGCTCGTCGGGGAGCGAGGAGTGCTGCTTCCAGAAGGCGATCGCCTCGTCGTCGTCCTCGTACACGGTGACCCAGAGGTCGTCGGGCGAGAAGCCGAGCCCACCGTCCGGCTCGGGCGTCGTCAGGAACTGCCAGGCGTACTCGATCGCCTGCTCCTTGAAGTAGTCGCCGAACGAGAAGTTGCCGTTCATCTGGAAGAACGTGCCGTGCCGCGGGGTCTTGCCGACCTCTTCGATGTCGTTCGTGCGGATGCACTTCTGGACGCTCGTGGCGCGGGGGTACGGCGCGGGGACGAGTCCGGTCAGGTACGGGATGAACGGCACCATGCCGGCGACCGTGAACAGGAGCGATGGGTCGTCCGAGACGAGCGAGGCGGACGGGACGACGGTGTGGCCGCGGTCACCGAAGAACTGGAGCCAACGGCGGCGGATCTCTGCGGTCTGCATGGTGCTTCCTGGTTTCAGGTCGTGTGCGTGGGAGGGGTCGTCGGTCAGACGTCGGTGCGGAGCTCGGCCTCGCGAGAGCGGTAGCCCTCGGCGACGGCACCACGGAAGGCTTCCGCGCGAGCGTTCACGTCGGCGAAGAACCGCGCGCCACCGGGGGTGTTCGCGACCTTGTGCGCGACGGCGAACCCGATGACGACGCCGACGGCGACGAAGAACAGCTGCTTCACGGTGCCTCTCCCTCTCGTGCACGCGAGCGGTGCGTGCCCATACGATCTTACCGACGACACCGGCCACCGACGCCGAACGGCGGGCCGCCCTCGTGAGAGGACGACCCGCCGTTCGGGTGTGATCAGTGGATCAGCGAGCTGCGTAGTACTCGACGACGAGCTGCACTTCACAGGTCACGGGGACCTCGGCGCGCTTCGGGCGACGGACCAGGCGGGCCTGGAGCTTGTCGATCTCGACCTCGAGGTAGCCCGGGACCTTCGGCAGGACTTCCTGGTGCCCACCGGCGGCGGCGACCTGGAAGGGCTCGAGGGACTCGGAGCGCTGCTTCACGTGGATGAGCTGCCCCTCCTTCACGCGGAAGGACGGACGGTCGACGAGCTTGCCGTCGACCAGGATGTGACGGTGCACGATCAGCTGACGCGCCTGCGCGGTGGTGCGGGCGAAGCCGGCACGGAGCACGAGGGCGTCGAGGCGCTGCTCGAGGAGCTCGACCAGGTTCTCACCGGTCAGGCCCTTCGTCTTGCGGGCCTCTTCGAAGACGATGCGGAGCTGCTTCTCGCGGATGCCGTACTGGGCGCGCAGACGCTGCTTCTCACGGAGGCGGACGGCGTAGTCGCTGTCCGCACGACGGCGGGTGCGGCCGTGCTCACCGGGGCCGTAGGGGCGCTTCTCGAGGTAACGGGCCGCCTTCGGCGTCAGCGGGATGCCGAGCGCGCGCGAGAGGCGGGTCTTGCTGCGGGTACGTGACTTGGTAGACACAGGGTCCTTTTCTCTGTCTGAACTGAATGACTCGAGGGGATCCGTCCGACCGTGGGCAACGAGACACACGGAAGGGATCGGTCCCGACGACGGGATCCAGAGGGATGAGCCTGTGGGATCGGACGGCTACAGTCCGAACCTCTGCCCCCGTACCACCGGAGTGGCACTCTGTCCTCGACGCAGCCGTGCTCGAGGACCAGGACGTAGGCCCGGCAATGCTAGCAGGAACTCGGGGCGGCCACTACTCGCCGCGGGTGATCTTCCGGAGTCGCTCGAGTCGGGGCCCGACCTCGCGCTCGAAGCCGTTCGCCGTCGGGGTGTAGTACTCGGTGCCCTCGAGCGCGTCGGGCAGGTACTGCTGCTCGGCGACACCGTGCTCGGCGTCGTGCGAGTAGACGTAGCCCTTGCCGTGGCCGAGCCGCTTCGCGCCGGGGTAGTGCGCATCGCGGAGGTGCATCGGCACGACCCCGAGCCGCCCGGCCTTGACGTCGGCGATCGCGGCGTTCACCCCGTTGTAGGCGGCGTTCGACTTCGGTGCGGTCGCCAGGTAGACGACCGCCTCGGCCAGGGGGATCCGACCCTCGGGCATGCCGATGAGCTGGACGGCCTGTGCGGCCGCGACGGCGATGGGCAGGGCCTGCGGATCGGCCATGCCGATGTCCTCGGACGCCGAGATGATGATGCGACGGGCGATGAACCGCGGGTCCTCGCCCGCCTCGATCATGCGCGCCAGGTAGTGGAGTGCGGCGTCGACGTCGCTCCCCCGGACCGACTTGATGAACGCGCTGATGACGTCGTAGTGCTCGTCGCCCTGGCGGTCGTAGCGGAGCAGTGCCCGATCGACCGCTGCGGCGACGGTGTCGGCGTCGACGACCGGGACCGTGTCGACGCCGTCGAGGGTCCCGTCCGCGTCGTCGTCGGCCTGCGCCGCGACGGCCGAGGACGCCGCGGCCTCGAGCGCGGTGAGTGCCCGACGGGCGTCGCCGGAGGACAGCCGCACGATGGCGCTGCGGGCCTCGTCGCCGAGGACGACCGATCCGCCGAGACCCCGCGGGTCCTCGACCGCGCGGTCGACGAGCATGCCGAGGTCCTCGTCGGTGAGGGGCTTGAGCGTGAGCAGCAGGGAGCGGGACAGCAGCGGCGAGATGACCGAGAACGACGGGTTCTCGGTCGTCGCCGCGATGAGGATGACCCAACCGTTCTCGACGCCGGGCAGCAGGGCGTCCTGCTGGGCCTTGCTGAAGCGGTGGATCTCGTCGAGGAAGAGGACCGTGGTCGATCCGTAGAGGTCGCGGTGCGTGAGCGCCTTCTCCATGACCTCGCGCACGTCCTTCACGCCGGCGGTCACGGCCGACAGCTCGACGAACTCGCGACCGGACTGCCGCGCGATCGCCTGCGCCAGCGTCGTCTTGCCGGTGCCGGGCGGTCCCCAGAGGATCACCGAGACGCCGCCGGGGTTCTCGCGCGTGCCCGTCGCGAGTTGCACGAGGGGACTGCCGCGGCCGAGCAGGTGCTGCTGGCCGGCGACCTCGTCGAGGCTGGTCGGCCGCATCCGCACCGCGAGCGGGACGGACCCCTGCGCCAGCCCGGCGCGACCGCCGGTGGTGGGCGCACGCATGCCCGAACGGTCCGCTGCCATGTGACCAATCGTAGGCCGACCCACCGACAGGGGCGTGCCTCCAGGCCTCCGACAGGGCCGTTTACAGTACGCTCGTCGCACACTCGACGAGAGGTACGACCAGCACCGTGGCACCGAAGAACCAGGCGCGTGACAACCGGGAGGCGCGCGAGCGCCTCCGCCTCTACACGGCACGGCAGGGCCTGCACGAACGGCAGCGGCGCCGCCGGGTGCGGGACAACGTCGTCGGCGCCGGTGTCCTCGTCCTCGTCGCGGCGTTGGCGACCGGTTCGCAGCTCGCCTTCGCCGGGTCGCAGGGTGGCGGGGCGGACGCGAGCGCGAGTGCCTCCGCGACCGCGACACCGACCCCGTCCGCGAGTGCCACCGCCGCGAACACGGGCGACGTCCCGAGCAAGTCCATCGCGAAGGACTCCACCTGGACCGGATCGCTCACCCTGAACAAGGACGTGAAGCTCGGCATCGAGCTGGACGGCGAGAAGGCACCCCAGGCCGCGAGCGTCGAGATCAAGCTCATCCAGGAGCAGTTCTACAACGGCACCACCTGCCACCGACTCGCCGACAGCACCGGGTTCGAGTTCCTGCAGTGCGGCTCCGCGAACGGCGACGGCACGGGTGACGCCGGGTTCCAGTACGGTCCGCTCGAGAACGTCCCGAGCGACGGCAAGTACACCAAGGGCACCATCGCGATCGCCCGCAGTTCGTCGGCGTACTCGCAGACGACTCAGTTCTTCATCGTCTACGGCGACACCACGTTGGACGGCTCCACCGGCGGCTACACCGTCGTCGGGAAGGTCACCAGCGGCCTCGACGAACTCGAGTCGAAGATCACGTCGAAGGGCATCTCCTCCCCCGGCAGCGACGGCACCGGCGAGCCGAAGGTGGCGACGAAGATCACCGGCGCGACGATCGAGCAGGAGAAGTAGTCCACAGGCGCGCCGACCCGGCGGGTCGCAGATGCTCTCCGTGCAATAGGCTGACGACCTGACCGTGCCGACGGCGACGTCGGTGATGCACGACCACGATCGAGGCGAGACCTGTGGGACCTGACGAAGCAACGACCTGGGGGCGGGTCGACGAGACCGGGACGGTGTACGTCCGGTACGAGGACACCGAGAAAGCCGTCGGTGAGTACCCGGACGCGACACCCGACGAAGCCCTCGCCTACTTCGCGCGGAAGTACGCCGACCTCGAGGGGCAGGTGAAGATCGCCGAGCAGCGTGTCCAGCGTGGTGCCTCGGCGAACGACGTCGCCCGCACGGTGGAGCACCTGCAGGCCCTCGTGGCCGAGGCCCGGGTCGTCGGCGACCTCAAGTCGCTCGAGACCCGCGTCGCCGCCTTGACCGAGCAGCTCGGCTCCCTGACGAAGGAGCAGGCCGAGCAGGCACAGCAGGCCCTCGCGGACGCCCTGGCGCACCGCACCGCCCTGGTGGAAGAAGCCGAGGCCCTCGCCGCGGTCGACCCGGCACGGGCGCAGTGGAAGCAGATCACCGCGCAGCTCGACGACGTCTTCGCGCGGTGGCAGCAGCACCAGCACGACGGCCCCCGCATCCCCAAGAACGAGGCGAACGAGCTCTGGAAGCGTTTCCGCGCGGCCCGCTCGACCGTCGACCAGCACCGTCGCGCGTTCTACTCCGAGCTCGACGCCCAGCACCGTGACGCCCGCAACCGCAAGCAGGAGCTCGTCCAGCAGGCCGAGGCGCTCGCTCCCCGCGGGTCCGACGCGATCCCGGCGTACCGCGAACTGCTCGACGACTGGAAGGGCGCGGGGCGGGCCGGCAAGCGGCACGACGACGCACTCTGGGCACGCTTCAAGGCCGCGGGTGACGTGCTGTTCGAGCAGCGCCACGCCGAAGCCGCCGCCGAGAACGTCGAGTACTCGGCGAACCTCGAAGCGAAGCAGGCCCTCCTGACCGAGGCCGAGCCGCTCCTGAAGGTCACCGACCGGGCTGCCGCACGCAAGACCCTGACGGGCATCCAGCGTCGGTGGGACGAGATCGGCAAGGTCCCCCGCGGTGACGTCCGGCGCATCGAGGACCGTCTGCGCGCGGTCGAGGACCACGTGCGCAGCCTCGAGGACGAGCACTGGAAGGCGTCCGACCCGGAGCGCAAGGCCCGTCAGACCGGTCTCGCGAGCCAGCTCGAGGACGCGATCGGCAAGCTCGAAGCGGAGCTCGCCGATGCCCAGGCCTCGGGCGACGCCCGCAAGATCAAGGATGCGCAGGAAGCGCTCGACGCCCGCAAGATCTGGCTCGACGCCCTCGGCGGCTGATCCGCCCCGTACGACGAAGCCCCCGCGACCGTTCGGTCGCGGGGGCTTCGTCGTCGGTACCTGGTCAGACGACGGCGGGGAGCCCCAGCAGCGTCCGGATGTCGCGGTCGTCCTGCCGCATCTGCTCGGCGAGCTCGTCCATCGAGTCGAACTTCACCATGCCCCGCACGTACGAGACGAACAGCACCGAGATCGTGTCGCCGTAGAGGTCGATGTCGACGTCGAGCAGGTGCGCCTCGATCTGCTTCGCCGGCACGCCCTCGAACGTCGGGTTGTTGCCGACCGAGACGGCGGCCGGGTACACCGTGCCGTCGTGCAGCACCCGTGCGGCGTAGACGCCGTCGGCGGGGACGAAGCCCTCGGACGCCGGGTCGAGGTTCGCCGTCGGGTAGCCCATCGCCCGACCGCGCTCGTTCCCGTGCACGACGACGCTCCGCACCGCGTGTTCACGGCCGAGCAGGCGCGCGGCCTCGGCGACGCGGCCGTCCCCGAGGAGCTCGCGGATCCACGTCGAGGACACCCGTCGCTCGCCGTCCGGCCGGACGTCGTCGACCAGGTCGACGTCGTCGATGAGCTCGACGGTGAAGCCGTGCTGCTCCCCCAGCTCGCGCAGGAGGGCGACGTCGCCGGCGCCCTTCGCCCCGAACCGGAAGTCGCCGCCGACGAACACGAGCTGGGCGTGCAGGGTGTCGACGAGGATCTCCGACACGAAGGCCTCCGGCGCCTTCGACTGGAGCTCGTGGTCGAACCGGAGCAGCAGGGTGGCGTCGACCCCGACGTCGTCGAGCAGCTCGCGCCGCTGGGCGATGCTCGTCAGGGCGGGCGGCACCTTGTCGGGGTCGATCACGTCGAGCGGGTGGCGGTCGAACGTCACGACCGTGGACACGAGGCCGTGCTCGCGCGCCGCACGCTCGAGGTGCGCGATGACCGCACGGTGCCCGACGTGGACCCCGTCGAACTTCCCGATGGTGACCGCACTCGGCCCGAAGCCCTGCGCCACGTCGGCGGTGTCGTCGTAGTACTGCACGTCGGTCCCTACTCGCCGGCCGGTACGGCGGACGGGGTCGTCTCGGTCGCGGTGGCGGTGCGGTGGTGCTTGCGGAGCCACCAGAGTCCGGCCACCGGCAACACCAGCGGCGCGAAGGCGTAGCCCATGCCGTAGTACGACCAGATGGTGTCGTCGGGGAACAGCTGCCGGTCGAAGAGCGACAGCGTGCCGATCACGAGCACGCCGGTCATCTCGAAGACGATCGTGACGCAGGCCACGCGGTACCAGAACCGACCCGGCACGATGAGGGCGATCATCGCGACGATGTACACGACCGCGGCGACGGCGCTGAGGGTGTACGCGAACGGTGCGAACGAGAACTTCTCGATGATCTGCACGACGCTGCGTCCCGTCGCTGCCAGCGCGAGGATGCCGTAGACGGCGATGAGGACGCGGCCGATGCCGGTCGCGAGGGAGGATCTGGTCGCCATTGCACCGATTCTACCGACGGCGGGCGGCCACGATGACGCACCACGACGAACGCGCAGTCGCCGAGGGCACGCGAGCGGGTCAGTTCAGGGCGAACCAGATCTGGTACATCCGGTAGACCATCACCGCGACCGTGAACGCACCGGCCCCGAGGACCACCGTGCTCCACTTCGTCCGGTCGATGAGCGCCCAGACGATGGTCGCCGGCGGGACGAGGAGCACCGAGACGGCGTACACGCCGAACTCGAGCGCGTTGCCGACCGGCGGGCGGCCCGTGGCCGGGAGGACGAGGGAGATCACACCCTGTGCGAGGAGCAGCAGCTCGATGAGCGCGAGCGACCCGACCGTGTAGTCGTTCGGCTTCCAACCGATGAACCCCACGACGACCGCGAAGAGCCCGGCGAGCACGGCGATGACGAGCTGCACCCACATGAACCACTCGATCACGCGCCCACCCCCGATGCCGTCGGGAAGTTGGTGATGACGCGCAGTAGTCCGCGTCGCACCGAGACGAGCCCGACGAGCCGGTCCCCCTCGGTGGCGACGGCCGCGACCGGGCCGTCGGTGTCCGGGTGGTCCGCCGCCACGCGCTTGCCGTCGGCGAGGTCCTTCGCCGCGGCCGGGTCGAGCGGCACGGACGGGAACAGGGTGCGGGCGACGTCGACCGGTCGGGCGAGTGCGGCCCGGACGTCGACGGACTCGTCCTCGAGGTCGATCGCGTCGTCGACGCTGAAGGGGCCGACCTCGGTGCGGCGGAGCGCGGTGAGGTGGGCGCCGGTGCCGAGTGCGGCGCCGACGTCACGGGCCAGCGCGCGCACGTAGGTGCCGGACGAGCACGACACGACGACGTCGAGGTCGATCACGGCCACGTCCTCGCCGTCGACGGACACGACGCGGTCGCCCCGACCGGTGACGTCGAACCGCGACACCGTCACGGTCCGGGACTGCAGGACGACCGCTTCACCCTTGCGCGCGAGGTCGTAGGCGCGGCGGCCGCCGACCTTGATGGCGCTGACGGTCGACGGCACCTGCGAGATCTGTCCGCGCTGCTCGGCGACGGCCCGCTCGACGGCCGCCTCGGACACGTCCGCCGAGGACGTGCCCACGGCTGCGGTGGGGGTCCCGTCGGCGTCGTCCGAGTCGGTCGAGACCCCGAGACGGATCGTGGCGGTGTAGGTCTTGCCGAGCCCGACGAGGTGCGTCAGGAGCCGGGTCGACGGGCCGATCCCGAGCAGGAGCAGGCCGGTCGCCATCGGGTCGAGCGTGCCGGCGTGGCCGACCTTCTTCAGGCCGAGCCGACGTCGGGCGATGGAGACGACCCGGTGGCTGGAGATCCCCTGCGGCTTGTCGACGAGGAGGATGCCGTCGGGCGCGGTTTCGAGCACCAGAGGAGATTACCAGCGCTCCGGCGACTCAGCAGGCGTCGTTCCACTCGCGACGCGGGTGCTCGGGGTCGGTGACGTCCAGCACCGCGGACGCGGCGATCTTGACGTCCGCGCGGCGTTCGAGGCGCCCGGACTCCTGCTCCACCCACAGCGACCAGCGCCAGAGTCGGTGGGCACCGTGCGCCAGCACCCCGTGTCCGTGCACCACGAGGATGCCGGGGCCCTCGCCGGTGGACCGGAACGGCGCGACGAGGTCGGCCCGCAACGCGTCGACGTCGCTCGACGGTGCGGCGGCGGCCATCGCGGACACCCCGTGCTGCTGGAAGCCGTCGACGAGCCCGGAGGCCACGCGTTCGAGGTCGACGCCGTCCTGTCCGTCGATGCCGACGACCGTCCGGTTCGTGCCGACCTGTGCGATCACCTCGGCCGCGATCGCGGCCATGGTGTCGGTCTCCTGGGGTGCCCAACGTGCCATGCACCCACCGTAGGCTGTCGTGGTGAACGTGAGTCGTGCCTCCAGTCCGAATGTGGACAACCCGACCCGTCCACAGGACGCGACCCGAGGAACGGACATCGCGACGCCGCTCATCGCGTGGTTCCGCGCCGAGGCGCGCGACCTGCCGTGGCGGCGCCCCGGGTTCCCCGCGTGGGGCACGCTGGTCAGCGAGATCATGCTGCAGCAGACCCAGGTCGCGCGCGTCGTGCCCCGCCTGGAGGCATGGCTCACCCGCTGGCCGACGCCTGCGGACCTCGCGGCCTCACCCCCGGCGGACGCGGTGCGTGCCTGGGACCGGCTCGGCTACCCGAGACGGGCGCTCGCGCTGCACGCGGCCGCGACGGCGATCGCCGAGCAGCACGACAACGTGGTGCCCCGGGACGTGGACGCGCTGCTCGCGCTCCCCGGGATCGGGGACTACACGGCCCGGGCGGTCGCCGTGTTCGCGTACGGCGACCGGCACCCCGTCGTCGACGTGAACGTCCGGCGCGTCCTCGCCCGCGCCCTGCTCGGCCAGGGCGAACCGGGCCCGGCGAAGGCGAAGCAGGACCTCCCGCTGATGGAGTCGGTGCTGCCGGACGACCGTGACGACGCCGCAGCGACGAACGCCGCGGTGATGGAGCTCGGTGCGCTCGTCTGCGTCGCCCGCTCCCCCGCGTGCGACGCGTGCCCGATCGCCGACCGCTGTGCGTGGCGGGCCGCTGGCTACCCGGAGCACGAGGGCCCACGCGCACCGAAGCAGGCGAAGTTCGCCGGCAGCGACCGGCAGGTGCGCGGGCTCATCATGGCGGAGCTCCGCGCGAGCGACGTCCCCGTCACGCGGGACGAGATCGAACCGGTGTGGCCCGACGCCGAGCAGCGGGACCGGGCGCTCGCGTCGCTCCTGCGCGACGGACTGGCCGTCGGGGACGACGCGAGCGGCTACCGGTTGCCCGAGGGCTGATCGGACGGGTCAGGCGCGCGCCGCGTCGGCGTCGTCCTCGTCCTCGTCGTGCTTGTACGGGTCGGCGTCGCCGGCGTAGGTCGCGCCGGCCGCGGCTGCACGGACCTGCTCGTCGCGCACCTGGGCCTGCACGAGCAGGTCCTCCATGTGCGCCGAGGTCTCCGGCAGGGCGTCGGCGATGAACTCGAGCGACGGGGTCAGACGAGCGGTGATGTTCTTGCCGACCTCGGACCGGAGCATCCCGGTCGCGGCCTTGAGCGCCGCGGCGGAGTCGGCACGCTCCTCGTCGGTGCCGTACACGGTGTAGAAGATCGACGCGTGCTGCAGGTCACCGGTCACACGGACGTCGGTGATCGTCACGAACCCGAGTCGCGGGTCGCGAAGGCCCTTGTCGAGTCGGCGTGCGACGACTTCCTTGATGCGGTCCGCCATCTTGCGTGCGCGCTGCGGATCGGCCATGGGTGCCTCCTGTGGAGATGTCTTGCTCTGGAACGGGGCTGGGCCCCGACCTCCCGTGAAGGAAGCCGGGGCCCAGGGTAGTCACGCGATCAGTCGCGCGGCTTCTCGACGAGCTCGGTGGTCTCGATCTCGTCGCCGATCTGGATGTCGTTGAACTTGCCCAGACCGATACCGGCTTCGAAGTCCGTGCGGACCTCGGTCACGTCGTCCTTGAAGCGACGCAGCGACTCGATGGCCAGACCATCGGCGAGCACCACGCCTTCGCGGATGACGCGCGCCTTGGCGTTGCGCGTGATCGTGCCGGAGCGGACGATGACACCCGCGATGTTGCCGAACTTCGAGGAACGGAACACCTCGCGGATCTCGGCGACACCCGACTGGACCTCTTCGTACTCGGGCTTGAGCATGCCCTTGAGGGACTGCTCGATGTCCTCGAGTGCGTTGTAGATGACCGAGTAGAAGCGCACGTCGATGCCTTCGCGCGCTGCACGCTCGCGGGCCTTGACGTCCGGGCGGACGTTGAAGCCGACGACGATCGCGTTGTCGATCGTGGCCAGGTCGATGTCCGACTCCGTGATCGCACCGACGCCGCGGTGCAGGATCCGGAGCTGGACGCTGTCGTCGACCTCGATGTCCAGGAGCGACTGCTCGAGTGCCTCGACGGCACCGGAGACGTCACCCTTGATGATGAGGTTGAGCGAGTCGACCTTGCCCTCTTCGAGTGCACGGGTGAAGTCCTCGAGCGAGATGCGCTTGCGGGCCTTGGCCAGCTGGGCGTTGCGCTCGGCGGCTTCACGCTTCTCGGCGATCTGACGTGCCGTGCGGTCCTCTTCGGTCACGAGGAACGTGTCACCGGCGCGGGGCACCGAGGACAGACCCTGCACCTGGACCGGACGGCTCGGCGTCGCAGCCTTGACCGCCACGCCGTTCTCGTCCGTCATCGCACGGACGCGGCCGTAGGCCGTCCCCGCCACGATGGCGTCGCCGACGTGCAGTGTGCCGGACTGGATGAGCACGGTCGCAACCGAGCCACGGCCCTTGTCGAGGCGTGCTTCGATCGCCACACCGCGGGCGTCCTTGTCGGGGTTCGCACGCAGGTCGAGACCGGCGTCGGCCGTGAGCAGCACGGCGTCCAGGAGGTCCTGGATACCGATGTTCTGACGAGCCGACACGTCGACGAACATGACGTCGCCGCCGTACTCCTCAGCCACCAGGTTGTACTCGGTGAGCTGCTGGCGGACCTTGGCCGGGTTCGCGCCTTCCTTGTCGATCTTGTTCACCGCGACCACGATCGGCACACCGGCCGACTGCGCGTGGTTCAGTGCCTCGATCGTCTGGGGCATGATGCCGTCGTCCGCCGCGACCACGAGGATCGCGATGTCCGTCACCTGCGCACCACGGGCACGCATGGCCGTGAAGGCCTCGTGACCCGGGGTGTCGATGAAGGTGATCGGGCGCTCGATGCCCTCGTGCTCGGTGACGATCTGGTACGCACCGATGTGCTGGGTGATGCCACCGGCTTCGCCCTCGACGACCTTCGAGTTGCGGATCGCGTCGAGCAGGCGGGTCTTGCCGTGGTCGACGTGACCCATGACGGTGACCACCGGGGGCCGCTGCTGCAGCACCGAGTCGTCCTCGTCGTCCAGCTCGGCTTCGAGGTCGATGTCGAAGCCCTCGAGGAGCTCCTTGTCCTCGTCTTCCGGCGAGACGATCTGGATCTTGTAGCCCAGTTCCTCGCCGAGGACCTCGAACGTGGCCTCGTCCAGCGACTCGGTCGCGGTCGCCATCTCACCGAGGTGGAACAGCACCGTCACCAGGTTGCCGGGGCTCGCGTCGATCTTGTCCGCGAAGTCCGAGATGCTCGCACCGCGACGCAGACGGACGACCGTGTTGCCGTCACCACGAGGGACCTGCACACCGCCGAGCGACGGCGCCTGCCGCATCTCGTACTCGGCGCGCTTCGTCCGCTTCGACTTGCGGGCACGGCTCTTGCCGCCACCACGACCGAACGCACCAGCGGTACCGCCACCGGGGCCACGACCGCGGCCACCGCCACCGGCGGGACGCGGGCCGCTGAAGGCCGGACGCGGGAAGCCGCCACCGGCACCACCGGCACCGCCCGGACGACCACCGGGGCCGCCACGACCGCCGCCACCCTGGCCCGGGCGCTGCCCGAAGCCGTTCGGACGGCCTGCCTGGCCGGGACCACCGGGACGCGGAGCGCCCGGACGGGGAGCACCCGGACGCGGCGGGGCCGGACGCGGGATGCCGTTGCCGCCACCAGCGCCGGCGGCGGGGCGCTGGCCCATGCCCTGGTTGGAGGAGTACGGGTTGTTGCCCGGACGCGGCGGGCGCGAGCCCATGCCCTGGCTCGACGCGTAGGGGTTGTTGCCGGGGCGTGCGCCCGGCTTCGGGCCACCCGGCTTGGGGCCGGCTGCGGCACCGGGCTTCGGAGCGCCGCCGGGCTTGACGGCGTCGCCCTTCGGCTCGGCTGCTGCGTCGGGACCGGCGTCGCCGGACTTCTCGGCAGCGGCCTTCTCGGCAGCGGCGGCCTTGCGAGCGGCCTCGGCCTCGGCCTGTCGCTGTGCGACGGACTTCGGGGCAGCCGGCGTCGGCACGTCGGCGGCGGGCGCCTGCACCTCGGGCTCGGGCTCGGGGGTGGGTGCCGGACGGGCCGGACCCGGGCGGGGGCCGCCGGGCTTCGGTGCGCCCGACTTCGGCGCCGCGGTCTTGGCCGGCGCGCTCGGGGTCTGTGCCGCAGCGGGCTTCGACGCAGAGGCGCCGTCAGCCTGCAGCGCAGCACGGAGCTTGCGCGCGACGGGGGGTTCGACACTGGAGCTCGGGCCCTTGACGAACTCGCCGAGTTCCTTGAGCTTCTCCATTGCGGTCTTGCTGTCGACACCGAGTTCGGATGCGATCTCGTGTACGCGTGGTTTTGCCACTGTTCTCCTTCACGGGTCCCACCCCGTGCAAGGGGCAGGACTCAATGGATGACGGGTCTCATTTCGAGCCGCTCATCAGTTGTCCATAAGCCGTTCAGCCTGTTCTGTCATGTCCTGGTCGCGTGCCTGTGGTTCGGGGCGCCGGAGCGCTTCGAGGTAGTCACGCACCGCGGACGTGTCCGGTTCATGATCGAGCCGGAGCGCCCGGCGGTACGCCTTGCGCTTGACGGCCTGATCATGTGCTTCGACGGTCGGGGTGAGCCACGCTCCCCGCCCCGGCATGACTGCCTTCGGGTCCGCCACGACACGACCGTCGCGCAGGGCGACGACACGGAGGAGGGAGGACCGGGGAGCACGACGGCGACTGCCGATGCATGTTCTGACGGGAACCACCTTACTCCTCCCTCTCGACGACCGCGATCCGGCACGCCCGGACCGGACGTGCCACGAGCGAAACCGTCAGTCCTCGCCGTCCAGGATCGAGTCCGGCTGGATGTCGATCCGGGCGCCCGTGAGCTTCGCGGCGAGGCGGGCGTTCTGCCCTTCCTTGCCGATCGCGAGCGACAGCTGGTAGTCCGGCACGAGGGCGCGGACGGCCTTCGTCGAGGCGTCGAGCACGAAGGCGCTCGTCACCTTGGCCGGCGACAGGGCGCTGGCGACGAACGAGGCCAGGTCGGACGAGTAGTCGACGATGTCGATCTTCTCGGCGCCGAGCTCCGTCGTCACGGCTCGGACGCGGGCACCGAGCTCGCCGATGCACGCACCCTTCGCGTTCACACCGGGCTCGTTCGCCTTGACCGCGATCTTCGTGCGGTGGCCGGCCTCGCGCGCGAGGGAGGTGATCTCCACGACGCCGGACGCGATCTCCGGGACCTCGAGGGCGAACAGCTTGCGGACCAGGCCGGGGTGGGTGCGCGAGACCGTGATCTGCGGACCCTTCATGCCGCGGCCGACGCTCGTCACGTAGACGCGCAGCCGTGCACCGTGCTTGTAGTCCTCGCCGGGCACCTGCTCCTCCGGCGGCAGGATCGCCTCGACCGTGCCGAGGTCGACGTGCACCATCTTCGGGTTCGGGCCCTGCTGGACGATGCCCGCGACGATGTCGCCTTCCTTGCCGCGGAACTCACCGAGGATCTTGTCGTCGCCGATGTCGCGCAGGCGCTGGTTGATGACCTGCTTGGCGGCGAACGCGGCGATGCGACCGAAGTCGCTGGGCTGGTCGACGGCCTCGCCGATCACGGTGCCCTCGTCGTCGCGCTCGGGCACGTAGACCGAGACCTCGCCCGACTTGCGGTCGAGCTCGACGCGGACGTCCGCGTCGACGGGCTCCTCGTTCTCGGTGCGGTGCTTCTGGTACGCCGTCAGGATGGCCTGTTCGATGATCTGGACGAGTTCGTCGAACGGGATCTCCCGCTCACGCTCCATGAGTCGCAGGACTGCGAGATCGATCTTCACCGAGGGCCTCCGTATTCAGATGAGTCGCTCCCGCGGATGGAACCGCGCGGAAGTCGGCGACCAGACTACCGCACTGCGGGTCACGGACCCGGCCGGACGACGGACGGGAGGTGGGCCCCACCCGCCGGTCCCGGCGCACCGCGCCAGCGGGGTGACGGCCGAGACGGGAGGGACGGTGCCAGCTGGCACCGCGCCTCCCGTCCGTCGTGTCGTCACGTCGGGGACGTGACCCGCTAGATCGCGCGGACCGCCTCGAGCAGCTCGGCGACCGGCACGTCACGGCGTTCGCCGCTCGCCCGGTTCCACAGCTCGACGACGCCGTCGGCGGCGCCGCGGCCGGCGACGACGACGATCGGCATGCCGAGGAGCTCGGCGTCGCGCAGCTTCACGCCGGGCGAGACCTTCGGACGGTCGTCGTAGAGGACCTCGAACCGCTCGCCGTCGAGCTCGGCGACGATCGACGTGGCCAGGTCGTAGGCGACCTCGTCCTTGCCGGTCGCGACGACGTGCACGTCGAACGGTGCGACGTTCTTCGGCCAGGCGAGGCCCTTCTCGTCGTTGTGCGCCTCGGCGAGGATCGCGAGGATGCGCGTCACGCCGATGCCGTACGAGCCCATCGTGACCGTGGCGAGCTTGCCGTTCTCGTCCTGCACCTTGAGGCCGAGCGCCTCGGCGTACTTGCGGCCGAGCTGGAACACGTGGCCGATCTCCATGCCGCGCGCGGTCTCGAGCGGGCCGGAGCCGTCGGGGGCCGGGTCGCCGGCGCGGACGTCGGACACCTCGGCGACGCCGTTGGCCACGAAGTCACGACCGGCGACGAGGCCGGAGACGTGCACGCCGCGCTCGTTCGCGCCCGTGATCCACGCGGTGCCGTCGACCACGCGGGGGTCGACGAAGTAGCGGATGCCCGTCGTGCTCTCGGCGCCGAGGACCTGCGGGCCGATGTAGCCCTTGACCAGGCCCGTGTGCTTGCGGAAGTCGTCGTCACCGGCGGGCTCAACCTCGGCCGGGGCGAAGGCCACCTCCGCGCGCTTCAGGTCGACGTCGCGGTCACCGGGGAGCCCGACGACGACGATCTCGCGCGTGCCGTCGAGGTGCGTCAGGGCGAGCACGACGTTCTTCAGCGTGTCGGCGGCCGTCCAGGGGGCGCCCTCGCGCGGGGCGATCTCGTTCGCGTGCGCCACGAGCGTCTCGATCGTCGGGGTGTCCGACGCCGGCAGGAGCACGGGTTCGGGCTGTCCTTCGATCGGCAGGGCGTCCGGCACCGGGGTGACGTAGGCCTCGACGTTGGCCGCGTAGCCACCGGCACTGCGGACGAAGGTGTCCTCGCCGACGCTGATCGGGTGCAGGAACTCCTCGGACTTCGAGCCGCCCATCGCGCCGGCGTCCGCCTCGACGATGACGTACTCGAGGCCGAGTCGGGCGAAGATCTTCTCGTAGGCGTCGCGCATGACCTGGTAGCTGCGCTCGAGGCCCTCGTCGGTGAGGTCGAACGAGTACGCGTCCTTCATGGTGAACTCGCGGCCGCGCAGGAGTCCGGCGCGGGGGCGTGCCTCGTCGCGGTACTTGTCCTGGATCTGGAACAGCGTGACGGGGAGGTCCTTGTACGAGCCGTACAGGTCCTTCACCAGGAGCGCGAACATCTCCTCGTGCGTGGGCGCGAGCAGGTAGTCGGCGCCCTTGCGGTCCTGCAGGCGGAACATGCCGTCGCCGTACTCGGTCCAGCGGTCCGTCGCCTCGTACGGCTCACGCGGCAGGAGCGCCGGGAGCAGGACCTCCTGCGCGCCGGCGGCGACCATCTCGTCGCGGATGATCGCCTCGATGCGCGCACGGACCTTCAGGCCGAGCGGCAGCCACGCGAAGATGCCCGGGGCCTGGCGACGGACGTACCCGGCGCGGACGAGGAGCTTCGCGCTCGTCACCTCGGCGTCGGAGGGGTCGTCGCGGAGCGTACGGAGGAACAGATGCGAAAGCCGTGTGACCACGGGGCAAGCCTAGCGGCGCGTGGGAGTGGGTGCGCCGCCGCCGGGGCCCCGCACCAGCTCTACGACGTGACGACGAGCGGCTTGCCGGTGCCGGCCGCCGGCCCCATCTCGTCGGCGAGACGGTTCGCCTCGGTGATGAGGGTCTCGACGATCTCGGCCTCGGGAACCGTCTTGATGACCTCGCCCTTGACGAAGATCTGCCCCTTGCCGTTGCCGGACGCGACGCCGAGGTCGGCCTCACGCGCTTCGCCCGGGCCGTTCACGACACAGCCCATGACGGCGACGCGGAGCGGCACGGTCATGCCCTCGAGCCCCTTCGTCACGTCGTTCGCCAGCTGGTAGACGTCGACCTGGGCCCGGCCGCAGCTGGGGCACGAGACGATCTCGAGCTTGCGCTCGCGGAGGTTGAGCGACTGCAGGATCTGCAGGCCGACCTTGACCTCCTGCGCGGGCGGGGCGGAGAGGGACACGCGGATGGTGTCGCCGATGCCCTCGGCCAGCAGGATGCCGAACGCCGTGGCGCTCTTGATGGTGCCCTGGAACTCCGGGCCGGCCTCGGTCACGCCGAGGTGCAGCGGCCAGTCCCCCGCCGCGGCGAGCTGCCGGTAGGCCTTCACCATGACGATCGGGTCGTTGTGCTTGACCGAGATCTTGAAGTCGTGGAAGTCGTGCTCCTCGAACAGGGAGGCTTCCCACACGGCAGACTCGACGAGCGCCTCGGGCGTGGCCTTGCCGTACTTCTGCAGCAGGCTCGGTTCGAGGGAACCGGCGTTGACGCCGATGCGGAGCGAGACGCCGGCGTCCTTCGCGGCCTTGGCGATGGCGCCGACCTGGTCGTCGAACTTCCGGATGTTGCCCGGGTTCACGCGGACCGCGGCGCACCCGGCATCGATGGCCTGGAAGACGTACTTCGGCTGGAAGTGGATGTCGGCGATGACCGGGATCTGCGACTTCTTCGCGATGATCGGCAGCGCGTCGGCGTCGTCCTGGCTCGGCACCGCCACGCGGACGATGTCGCAGCCGGACGCCGTGAGCTCGGCGATCTGCTGGAGCGTCGCGTTGATGTTCGTCGTCGGCGTCGTGGTCATCGACTGGACGGACACCGGCGCATCGCCGCCCACGAGCACCTTGCCGACCCGGATCTGCCGGGACTTGCGGCGCGGGCTCAGGGTTTCGGGGACTTTCGGCAGACCGAGGTTCACTGCAGGCACGAGGTGCACTCTACGCGCTCCCGGTGACGCCCAGCCCCGCGCACGCGTGATGCTCAGACGACGGTGATCAGCGGCGCGTAGAGCCGCATCGCCGCGAGGGCGCGCTCGTGGTCCTCGTCGCTCGCCCCGGCGCACGCGTCCGCCACGACGGTCACCGTCGCACCGGCGTCCGCGGCCGCCAGCGCGGTCGACAGGACGCAGCAGTCGGTGGACACCCCGACCAGGACGAGGTGCGGGTGCTCACCGGTGACGGCCTGGAGGCGCGTTCCCCACTTGCCGAAGCTCGTCTCGGTGACGACGGGGTCGCGTCGGTCCGCGGCGGCGGTCGCGAACGGCTCGGTCAGGTCCCAGAGAGGGTCGGTGTCCGGCACGAGCGCGAACGGCCAGTCGCGGTAGTAGGGCACCCAGGCGCCCTGCGGGTGCTCCGGGGCGACGAAGCGGGTGAAGACCGTGCGCCCGGTGAAGCGCGGGAGCAGCCGCTCGATCCCGGCGGCGGCGTGGTCGAAGCGCCCGGTGGCCCAGGGGCTCTCGCCGGTGAAGACCTCCTGCATGTCGACGACGACGAGCCACGCGTCGTCCGGTACCCCGGCGACGGCCGCCTCGACCGCGCTCATGCCTGCTCCTGCCGGCGGACGGAGCCGCGGGCGAACAGCAGGGTGCCGAGGAACCCGACGACGAGCGCCACGAGCACGCCGAGGTTCGCGTACGCCCAGGCGCCGGTGCGCCCGCCGAGGCCGAACGGCTCGAGCAGGTACCCCTGCCAGTTGAGCCAGGACGGCACGCCGTACGTGTTCGTCACCAGGCCCCAGCCGAGCGCGGTCCCCACGACGACGAGGCCGACGGCGAGCCAGCGCACGTCGCCGTACCGGCCACGGCGGTCCTCGAGCTCCCGCTCGGCGTACGGAGCCCGGCGGATCACGACGTCGGCGACGAAGATCCCGCACCAGGCGGCGATCGGCACGCCGAGCGTCACGAGGAACGCCTGGAACGGCTTGATGAACGAGTCGGCGAAGAACACCACGTAGACGGCGCCCGCCACCATGAACACGCCGTCGACCCCGGCCGCGACGGGCCTCGGGATGCGGATGCCGGCGCTGAGCAGGGCCAGTCCGGAGCTGTAGATGTCGAGCACCGCACCGCCGACGAGCCCGAGCACCGCGACGAGGGCGAACGGGATGAGGAACCACACCGGCAGCACGGTCGTCAGCGCACCGATCGGGTCGGCGGCGATCGCCGTGTTGAGGTCCTTCGACGAGCCGGCGAGCAGGACGCCGAGCACGACGAGCACGATCGGCGCGAGCGCCCCGCCGAACGTGGTCCACCAGACGACCCCGCGGGTCGAGGCCGACCGCGGCAGGTAGCGCGAGTAGTCCGCGGCGGCGTTCACCCAACCGAGGCCGAACCCGGTCATCACGAGCACGAGGGCGCCGACGACGTTCTGGGCGCTCCCGGCCGGCAGTGCGGCGATCGCACCGAGGTCGATCGAGGGCAGCGCGAGCACCACGTAGACGATCGTCAGCACCGCGGTGATGACCGTGATCCACGTCTGCAGTCGCATGATCACGTCGAACCCGGCGATGCCCGCACCGACCACGAGTGCGGCGACGACCACGAGTGCGACGAGCTTCGTCAGGACACCGCCGTCCCACCCGAGCTCCCGGAACACCGTCGAGGTGGCCAGGACCGCCGCCGACGCGAGCGCGGTCTCCCACCCGACGGTGAGGATCCAGCTGAGGAACGCCGGCAGCCGGTTCCCCCGGACGCCGAACGCCGCGCGGCCGAGCACCATCGTCGGTGCCGAGCCCCGTTTGCCGGCGATGGCGACGATCCCGCACAGCAGGAACGAGAACGCGACCCCGATGACGGAGACGATCGTGGCCTGCCAGAAGGAGATGCCGAACCCGAGGACGAACGAGCCGTACGACAGGCCGAGCACCGAGATGTTCGCGGCGAACCACGGCCAGAAGAGGTCCCTCGGACGTCCCTTCCGGTCGGACTCGGCGATGACGTCGGTGCCCTGCCGCTCGACCGTGCGGACTTCCGGAGCTGTGCTCATGTGCGAAAGCGTAGTGCGCGGCCGAGACCTCGTCGCTACCCGAACAGGTTCACGGGGCGCACGATGTCGGCGTAGATGAGCAGTGCGCTCATGCCCGCGAGCAGGACCACGACGACCATCGTCAGCGGCATCGTCTTCGCGAGGTCGATCGGCCCCGGGTCCGCCTTGCCGACCAACTTGAAGGAGCGGCGCTTCACGGCCTCCCACAGGGCGCCGGCGATGTGGCCGCCGTCCAGCGGCAGGAGCGGCACCATGTTCAGGACGAACAGGCCGATGTTCAGCGAGGCGAGCAGCCCGAGGATCGTGTACGCCTTGTCGACCACCGGCACGCCGCTCATCGACGAGACCTCGCCGATCGCGCGGCCGACGCCGACGACCGACACCGGGCTGTCCTGCGACCGCTCCTGCGAGCCGAACGCCGCGTTCCACACCGCGACGAGCCGCTGCGGCAGGTCGATGATGAGGTGCGCCGACGCCGAGATCTGCGCCCCGGTGGCCGGCAGCACCGCGGCCGGCGACTGCCGCACGAGCGACTGGCCGATGCTCACGCCGACGACGCCGACCTGCTGCGTCTTCGTGCTGCCGTCGTCGTTCTTCGCGACCGTGCCGTCGGCGGTGTAGACGTCCCGCGTGGCGGTCGTCGGCGTGATGTGCAGCGTCTTCTCGGCGCCGTCGCGGGACACCACGACGGTGACGTCCTCGCCGGCGGACCGCTGGAAGACCTCGGAGACCTGGGCGATCGTCGGGTCCTGCTTCCCGTCGACCGAGAGCACGACGTCGCCCGACCGGATGCCGGCCTGCTTCGCCGGCGAGACGGCGTCCCCGGGGGTGCACGTCGTCGCCTGGCTCGTCGGCAGCACGCAGTCGACGCTCGACGTGAACGTGGTCGTCGGCGCACCGAACCCGACGAGCAGCACTCCGAACAGCACGATGCCGATCACGAGGTTCATCGCCGGACCGGCGACCATCACGATGATCCGCTTCCACGGGGTCAACCGGTAGAACGCACGCGAGTCGTCGCCGCCGGAGTCCGCGATCTGCTCGGCGCTCGCCTGCCGTGCGTCCTGCACGAAGGCGCCGTACATGCCCGTGTTCGTGATCGCAGTCGGTCGCCCGGACGCCCGCGGCTTGAGCATGCCGACCATCGAGATGTAGCCGCCGAGCAGGATCGGGCGGATGCCGTACTCGGTCTCGCCCCGCCTGAACGACCAGATCGCCTTGCCGAAGCCGAGTGAGTACTGGGTCACCTTGACGTTGAACAGCTTCGCGAAGGACAGGTGCCCCAGCTCGTGGAGTCCGATCGAGACCAGCAGGCCGATGATGAAGACGACCACGCCGAGGACGAAGAGCAGGACGGATTCGACGGTCACCGGGAAAGGGTACGGGACGGTTCCCATGACCGAGCCGAGCGCACCCTGGGAGGTGCGCCGCGCCTCCTGGACCGCCCGGTCCGTCTGCTCCCGCAGCCGTGCTGACGGACGGGAGGCGCGACTCGCCTCAGCGGGAGAGCATGCGGTCGGCCGCGGTGCGCGCCCAGCGCTCCGCTGCCAGCACGCCCTCGAGGGAGGGGTCCCCCGCCGTGTGCTCGTCGACCACGCGCTCGACCGTGTCGACGATGTCGAGGAAACCGATCGCTCCCGCGTGGAACGCGGCCACGGCCTGCTCGTTCGCCGCGTTGAACACGGCCGGGAACGTGCCCCCGAGCTGCCCGACGCGCTTCGCGAGGGCGACAGCACCGAAGGCCTCGTCGTCGAGGGGCTCGAACGTCCAGGTGCTCGCCGACGTCCAGTCGAGCGGCACCCCGACGCCCGGGACCCGGTCGGGCCACGCGAGACCGAGGGCGATGGGCAGCCGCATGTCCGGCGGCGACGCCTGTGCGATCGTGGAGCCGTCGACGAACTCGACCATCGAGTGCACGATCGACTGCGCGTGCACCGTCACGTCGATGCGGTCGTAGGGGACGCCGAAGAGCAGGTGGGCCTCGATGACCTCGAGGCCCTTGTTGACGAGCGTCGCGGAGTTCGTCGTGACCACGAGCCCCATGTCCCACGTCGGGTGCGCGAGCGCCTCGGCCGGGGTGACGTCCGTGAGGTCCGCGCGCGACCGCCCGCGGAACGGGCCGCCGCTCGCGGTGAGCACGAGCCGGCGGACCTCGTCCGTCGTGCCGGAGCGGAGCGCCTGGGCGATGGCGGAGTGCTCGCTGTCGACCGGGACGATCTGGCCGGGTGCCGCGGCGGCCTGCACGAGCGGGCCGCCCACGATGAGGCTCTCCTTGTTCGCCAGCGCCAGCGTGGCGCCGGACTCGAGCGCGGCCAGGGTGGGGCCGAGGCCGACCGACCCGGTGATGCCGTTGAGGACGACGTCGGCCTCGACGCTGCGGACCAGGCGTTCGGTGTCCGCGGCGCCGAACGCGGTGTCACGGACGCCGAAGCGTTCGGCCTGCTCGGCGACCACGGTGCGGTTGCTGCCGGCGGTGAGGCCGACGACCTCGAAGCGGTCGGGGTTGCGGGCGACGACGTCGAGTGCCTGGGTGCCGATCGAGCCGGTGCTGCCGAGGATCGCGATGCGCCGCTTCTGGCGCACGGTCAGCCCTTGGCGAGGATGTCGACGACGAAGACGAGCGTGGCGTTCTTCGGGATGCCCGAGCCCTCCTGCGGGTTCGCGCCGTAGCCGTCCTCCGGCGTGACGACGATGAGGACCTGCGAGCCGACCTTCTGGCCGACCAGCCCGGTCACGAAGCCCTTGATGAGCGAGCCCTCGGAGATGGTGAAGGTCGTCGGGACGCCCTTCGACCACGAGGAGTCGAACTCCTTGCCGGTGTCGTAGACGACGCCCTTGTACTGCACGAGCGCGGTGTCGCCGTCGGCGATGACGTCGCCGGTGCCCTGCTTGATGACCTCGGGCGTGGTCTTCGACGGTGCCGCGACGCCCTTGGGGATCGTGATCTCCGGCTCGCCGTCCGCCTTGTCCTGCACGGTCGGGAGCTTCGGGTCCTGCTCCTGGGCCTTCCCGGTGGCCTTCGTCGGGGTCTGCGCCACGACGTCGGCGACGACGACGATCTCGCCGCCGGTGTTGAAGCCGAGCGCCGACGACTGACCGACCGCCGCGACGCGGTCACCGACCTTCGAGCACGCCAGGAGGGCGCCGAAGCCCGAACCGCCCACCGAGAGGACCTGCGGGTTGCCCTGGTCGAAGCCGACCGTGCCGAGCTTCTTCGCGTCCGACGCCTGGTACACGCTGTACGAGACCTGCGCGTAGTCGCCCTCGTCCAGCGAGGCACCCTTGCCGCGCACGACCGTGCTCGCCTGGGGCTTGCTCGCGGTGAGGCCGCCCGTGAACTTCACCGTCGGTGCCGTGCTGCCGCCGAACGCGCCGGACACCGTGATCGCCTTCGACGCCGAACCCGGGTCGGGGCAGGACGTGATGGCCGCGGCGGTCGCGCTCGACGACGCACTCGGGGTGGCGGTCGAGTCGCTCGACCCGGATCCGGAGCACGCGGCGAGTCCCAGCACGACGGCGGGGACGAGGGCGATCGGGAGGAGACGCAGACGCTTCACGAGGACCTAGTCTGCCGCACGGACCTTGGTGTGCGGGACGTGGTGCACAGGAAAGGCCACCGAGCGTGCGATGAAGCAGAGGCTGTTCGCAGTGGCGTGCGCGGCCTCGGCGTCGGCGACGCGGTCCGCCTCGAGGATGGTGACCACCGGGTGCAGCGTCGCCTCGGTGAGCTCCCCGGAGCCGTCGCGGTTGAGGTTGAGGCTGGCCGTGGCGCGGTCCTCGTAGTCGACGACGGTGAAGCCCTCGGTCACGGCGACGTGGAGGTAGCTCAGCATGTGGCACTGGGCGAGGGACGCGACGACGAGCTCCTCGGGGTTCCAGCGGTCGCGGTCCCCGCGGAACGTCGGGTCGGCGGAGCCCTCGATGCCGTGCTTGCCCGCGGCGCGGACGTCGTGGTCGCGCCCGTAGTCGCGGTAGCCGCTCGTTCCGGTGCCGCGGTCGCCGGTCCAGTGGACGGAGACCTCGTAGGAGTGGTCGGACACGGTGGGCTCCTCACAGGATCAGTACGATTGCGGCATGACGGTGCTCTCCGACGTCCACACTGACCGCCATCCTCTCACCGCCGAGGGGTCGGTCGAACTGGCGGTCCTCGACCGCAACGGGTTCGACGAGAGCCGACACGTCGGTGCCGGGGTCGTCGTCGCCGCGGACGGCACCGTGATCGACGCCGTCGGTGACGTGCAGGCCAGCGTCTACCCCCGCTCCACGATGAAGCCCTTCCAGGCGCTCGCGGTCCGCCGTGCCGGAGCCGTGTTCTCCGACGAGGAGCTCGTCCTCACCACCGCGAGCCACGCCGGCACCCCCGCGCACCAGGCCATCGCGCTGCACATGCTCGAGTCGTACGACCACGTCGAGTCGGACCTCGGCTGCCCGCCGGACATGCCGTTCGACCGCGCCACCGCCCGCACCATGACCGAGCCGAGGCGCCTCGCGATGAACTGCTCCGGCAAGCACGCGGGCATGCTCGCGGCGTGCCGGGTGAACGGCTGGGACGAGGAGACCTACCTCGAGATGGCGCACCCGCTGCAGCAGCGCGTCCGCGAGACCGTCGAGGAGTTCACCCACGAGACCGTCGACGTCGTCGGGACCGACGGGTGCGGGGCCCCGGTGTTCCCCCTGACGCTGGCCGGACTCGCCCGGGGCTTCGCCGGTGTCGTCGCGCGCGCCGAGTCCGACACGGCAGCGCTCACCGACGCGGTGCTCGACCACCCGTGGGCCATCGACGGCATCGGACGGGCGAACACGGTGACGATCGAGCGACTCCGGGTGCTGGCGAAGCTCGGTGCCGAGGGCGTCATGGTGATGGGCCTGCCCGGTGGTGCAGCGGTCGCGGTCAAGACCCTCGACGGCGCGCAGCGGTCCGGGACGCTCGCGGCCCTCACGCTGCTCGAGCGCAACGGCATCGTGGACGCGGCAGGGGTCGCGGACGTCATGGCGGCCACGGGCGAGCAGGTGCTCGGTGGCGGGGTGCCGGTGGGGACGCTGCGGGCGGGGTCCGGGCTGCGCTGAGGGCGGGGTCGTGGGAAGACCCCGTGCCGGGGTCATCCGGGTTCGTCCAGCTGCAGTTGCGGGAGTGCCGGTGCCACGGGGGTACCCCGCCGTTCGTGCGGGTGTCGGACGGTGCATCCGTGGCGGGTGACCTCGACGGCGACGTCCCAGTGCCGGGGCAGGACGCTGAGGCCGGGTACGAGGACCACGGTCGTGCGGGTCGGCGGGCACGCCCGGTCCGGGCGCTCGGGGCTCGCTGCGCGGGGTGGGCGCTCGGGGCTCGCTGTGTGGGCTGGGCGGTCGACCACGACAGCGGCCGTGCCGGAGGGCATCGCCGGACAGTGATCGCTGCCCGCAGCCACCACCGCGCGCGCTTCGGGACCGCACGCGGCTCGGACCTCGTCGTCCGGACCAGCCACGGCGCGGACCTGCGCCGCGAGGGCCCGGAACACCGCCAGCGCGAGCACGCCGGACCCGACCACGACGATGTGGGGCCGCGACCGGTCGTCGACGGCGAGCTCACAGCCGTTCGACGCCGTGCCGAGGACGATGGGCCGCCGGTGCGTCCCCGTCCCGACGGTCTCGTCCTCGGCGCCCGGCGGTCCGGACGACGTCGGCACCAGGACCGCCACGTCCGCCACGTCCGCCCCGCACTCGGCGCCGCGGGAGCGACGGACCCTGGTCGCGCGGACCACGAGGACGTCGAGCACCGCGCAACACCCCGCCGCTCCGAGGAGCACCGCGCGCGACGGCCACTCGACCGGCACGACGAGCCCCACCACGAGCAGCACCACCGCTGCGCCGACCAGGGTGCAGCGGGCGGTGAAGGGGGTCATGCCTCCAGAGCACCACACGACCCCGGTGCCACCGACGCTCAGCCACCGAACTGTGGAGAGCGCTGACGATCACACCGCTGTGGAGGACTCCCCCGCCGTCACTGCACGAGGAAGAACTGCTCCCCGATGTCCACCCGCGCGCCGCGCTCGACTCGGTACCGGCGGCCCGGCTCGCAGCGACGGATCGACCCGTCGATGTGCCGGACGACGGTGCCGTTGCCCGAGAACCGGTCGGACACCCACAGGTCGTCGCCGTCGCGCCCGAGCTCGAGGTGGGTCTTCGACACGGACTTGCCCGGGTCGTGGACGGTCAGCAGGTCGTCGAACCGTTCCCCGGGCTGGGGGCGCGGGAGTCGTCCGACGAGGCCGGTGCCGTGCACGCCGAAGCGCTCCCCGGTGCTGAAGTGCAGCACGAAGGGCGCACGGGTCGGGGTCGCGGAGACGATGCGGGTCTCGTCGACGTCGTCCTCGAGGTCGCCGTCGGCGCTCGTCGGAGCGTCGATCACCGACGGTGCCGGGCGCGCGGCGTCGTCCACCCCGGGCAGCGGCGGCAGCGGCGCTGCCATCGGTACTCCGATCGCGCCGCTGTCCTGTGCTGATGGTGCGGAGGACGGGACGGTCGCGGAACCGGGAACGGGCGGGACGAAGGGTGTGCCGACGGCTGGTGACTCGTGCTCCGGGGCCGCGTGCAGACCGCGCGGTCGGGGCGGGGTGTCGCCGGCGGGTGCACCGTCGCCGCCACCGTTCACCCACGAGGGGAGGACACCGGCGGAGCCCTCGGCGCCGTCGTCGGCGACCGCAGGCTCCGGCAGCGCATCGCCGTCACGCACGACGTCCGGCGCTGCGTCGTCCGACACCTCGGCGACGTCGTCGTCGGTGACCTCGTCGTCCGTCGCGTCCGCCGCGTCGTCCGGAGCGTCAACCGCGTCGTCGGGAGTCTCGGCGGCGTCGTCCGCCGCCCAGTCGGGTCGGTCCATCGGGAGCGGCACGATGGGTCCGGTGAACGCCGCGGTCACGGCGGGCCGCACGGCGCCGCACTCGGCACAGAAGATGTCGTCGGGCTCGAGACGGTGCCCGCACACGTGGCACGTCGTCGCCTGCGAGCCCGGAGTGACCAGCGGTGCCGGGCGCGGCGGGCGTCGGTCGACCAAGGGCTCGACGACCGCGGTGTCACCGGGCTGCGGCGGGGAGACGACCGCGTCCGGAGCACCGGCGGTGTCGGGAGTCGCGTCCGCGGCGTCGGCAACGGAGTCGTTCGCAGCCGTGGATCGTCCGACCCACCACGAGGGCCCGGACGGCGCTGGTGCAGCGGCCTGCTCTGCTGGCGGTGCCCAGCGCTGGGCAGCTGGGCGCTCGGCGATGCGGGTGACCTCGGGGTCATCCCCCTCTGGCGAGGCGGAGGCCGAGACGGCGTTCGAGTCCGCCGCGTCGGCGTCGGACGGGTACGCGTCCGGGTCGAGCGGCGGCTCGGGCGGCTGCGGCGTGAACGGCACCTCCGGCGCACGCGGAGCGATCGGCTCGTCGGTCTGGGACGGCTCCGACGGCTCCGACGGCTCCGACGGACGAGCAGGCTCCGACGGGCCGACCCCACCCGGCTGCTGCCCGGACCAGTCGGTCAGCCCGGAACCGCTCCCGTGCACGTGGCTCGGCGCCGTCCGGGGCGTGAAGTCGTCGGGACGCTCGACCGGCACGGCCGCAGGCTGCTGCTCGCCACCACGGTCCGCACCCGTCAGCCAGGCACGGGTCGCGGGGTCGAGGGTCGATTCGGGCAGCCAGGCTTCGGCCGCCGGGTCCTGGCGGCGTCCGTGCAGGTCCGGCTGCTGGAGCGGCGGCGGCGGTGCCTGCTCGACGGGGGGCGTCGCGACCGGGCGCCGACTCGCCGCAGCGGTCACGGCGCGTCCGCACTCACCGCAGAAGATGGCTCCGTCCGGGAGCGTCGATCCGCAGTGTTCGCATCTGATCACGTGTTCCGCCTGTCCTCACTCGGCCGTCCACGACGCTCGCCGGCCTGCACGCCATCGTAGTCGCGCCCTCCAGCGGCTCCCTGGCCACCTGTGGAGCGTCGGCCCCGGACCGTCACCGCGGAGGCGACCGATGCCCGCGCAGACCGGGTGGCGTCGACGACTCGGAGCGAGCGCAGGGACACCGCCGCGCGGATCCGTTCCTTGCGGGTCCGACCGGCCCGCAGGCTCGTGATCGCGTCGTCCGTCGCCGACCACATCCGGTCGGCAGCGGTGCCGTCGGCCTCGCTCGGCCCGAAGACGGACCGGTCGGCCAACGCCGCGAGTCCGGTGCCGCCCTCCCCCGGAGCTCCCACGACGGCCTCGCGGCGGGTCGCTGCCCGCGCGACGTCGTGACCCCGGTCGACCAGGGCATCGCGGTACTCGTCCCACGCCCCGACGATCCGGGCACGAGGCGTCGGGGCTCGGCGCCGGCGACGACGACGGATCCGCTTGAGCAGCACGATGACGCCGAACGGCAGCAGCACGAGCGCGGCGAGCCCCAGCACCCCGAGGGCCCACGGCAGCACGGCGAGCAGGATCTGCAACCAGAGCGGCTGCACCGGCGGCGTGTTGCGGTCGCTCTGCGGCGGCGCCTGCTGCGACTGGTCCTGCTGCTCGGCCGGGGGCGGCGGCACGACCGTCTCCGGGCG
This sequence comes from Curtobacterium sp. Curtsp22, assembly GCF_059492135.1. NCBI lineage: Bacteria > Bacillati > Actinomycetota > Actinomycetes > Micrococcales > Microbacteriaceae > Curtobacterium > Curtobacterium sp. Curtsp22. Next base: position 808,289 of record NZ_CP168519.1, read on the forward strand.
CGTGACCGGCTGCGGCGTCTGCTGCTGCTCGTCCGGGATCTCACGGACGGCGGGGTTCGGGTCGATCATGACCCACCCCCACTGCGCCGTGTCGACCTCGACCCGCGCGGTGACGTCGGACCCGCGGAACGTCGTCGTCCCGCCCGAGGTCGCGCTCCGGCCCGCTCCGCCGCCCGCGTCGCCGCCGGCGGTGAACCCCATGACCATGCGCGCCGGGAAGCCGAGCTGGTCCGCCATCAGCGCCGCCGCGGCGGCGTACTGCTCCTGGTCGCCGATCATCAGCGGCGACGTCAGGAGCTCCTGGATGCGATCGGCACCGTGCCCGGAACGACTCGCTCGGTCGTCGCCGACGCCGTGGCTGACGTACCCGTTGCGCTTGAGCGCCTGCACCATCGCCACGAGCTTCGCACCGTCGGTGTCGGCATCGCCGGAGTAGGCGTCCACGGTGTCCCGCACCGCGTCGGGGACCGACCGCGGCGTCGGCACCGAGGCGCTCCCCGGGCGTGCGGACGCGAGCTGCTCGTCCGTCGGTTGGTCCGGCACGACGGCGGTCAGGTCGTACCGGGTGCCGTCACCGACGCCACCGACGACCGCTCCGGTCGCGGTGGAGCCGTTGTAGAAGAACGCACCGCGCTCCTTCTCGGCGCCGGACCCGGTGAACTCGACCCGTTCGAGGTCGCCCACCGTCGGCAGCCACACCCCGCTGTACCCGTCGACCCGGACACCGACGCGCACGGTCGTCCCCTCGACGCCCCGGACGTCGACCGAGGTCGGGACGCGCTCGAAGGTCCCGGACGCCGTCGATCCGTCCGACCCGCCGACGCGGTAGACGACCCCGTCGTAGGTGTCGAGCGTCGCGATCCGGACGAACCCGTTCTCCGGCAGCCCCGTGACCGTGAGCTGCGGCGTGTTCGACGCGGTGTCCTCCTCGTAGGCGCGGAAGCCGCTGAGCGGACTGACGTAGTCCCGCGGGTCGAACGGCTTCACCACGTCGGTCCGGGCGACGGTCCGGCCGACGGACGGCGGAGCGACGAGCCCCAGTCCGGTCGCGACGACCGCCGCGGCGACGATGGTCCCCGTCCCGACGAGCGCCGGCCGGATCACCGAACGCGCCACCGGCACGCGGGACCCGATGGTCGTCGCGACGGCCACGGCACGCCGTGCGTGCCGCACCGTCAGCGCCCACACCAGCGCGATCCCGGTGAGCGCGACGGCCGTCACGATCGACGTGTCGAGCCGACCGGGTCCGACGACCACACCGGCCGCGAAGACCACCAGCGCCGGGATGCTGGCGAGTTCCTGCCTGGAGGCGCGGGTCGCCACGCTCACGCCGGTCACCGTGGCGACGAGCAACGTCGCGAAGTACGGCACGAGCAACGACTCGTAGGAGCCGACCGGCAGGCTGATGGTCACCAGCTGCTTCCAGCCGAGGGCGACGCCGGCGAACAGGTCGACGAGTCCCTGGCCGGTCGGCAGGATTCCGTTCGCCTCGCCCGGCACCGCTGCTGGCACGCCGGTGAGCGCGAACGCTGCGACCGTGGCGACGGCGACGACCGCGGTCGGCAGCCGGAACACCGTGCCCAGGAGCGCGACGAGCGTGCCGAACACCACCGCGGTGACGGCGGCGACGATCATCGCGTCGTCGCGGTAGACGGGCCACCAGGCGACGCTCGCGACGGCGAGGACCAGCCACACCGCGAGCGTGCCACCCACGAGCCGGAAGGGCGAGAGGCGGCGGGCGACGCGGCGGGCATCGCGCCGGACCGTCTTCCGTGCCCGGGTGTCCGGGCCCGCTGCGACGCTCATGCGGCCGACGCCGATCGGTGCAGCGCGTGGCGGAGGTCGTCGAGGTAGCCGATCGTCATCACCGTCAGGCCCGCCACACGCAGGAACCGGGGCTGGGCCTCGGGCTCGCAGATCACCGCGACGACCTCGACGCCGACCGGGAATCGCGTCGCGGCCAGTCGCAGCGCCGGCAGCTCGACCGTCGAGCCGACCACCAGGAAGGCCACGGAGATGCCCGCGGTGTCGGTGCCGACGATGCGCGCGACCTCGGCGATCGGCAGGCAGGCGTCGGCGAGTCCGACGGACGCGAAGTCGTCGAGCAGGCGGGTGGGCGTCACGGTGGGCAGCGGGTGCACGGCGTACACGGGGCGCTTGGCGAACTCCGGCGTCCGCTCCGACACCACCACGGTGACCTCGCGGCCGTCGCGGATCGCGCGTGCGCCGAGCGACGCTGCCGCGCTCACCGCGAGCTCGAACTCCTCGTCGTCGGCGAACTCGGCACGCGAGAGGCCGAGGGCGACCACGAGGTGCGACCGGCGGGTGTCCTCGAACTGGCGCACCATCAGCGCACCGGACTTCGCCGTGGACTTCCAGTGGATCGTGCGGGGGTCGTCACCGGGCATGTACTCCCGGATGGCGTGGAAGGCGATGTCGGACGGCGACAGGTCGGTCGTCGCCTGCCCCTCGAGGTCCCGCACCAGGCCGGTGCTCGTCGACGGGATCGCGATCGTCCGCGGGTGGACGATGACCTGCTCCCGGGCCGTCCAGACGATCTCGCGCCGGACCAGGCCGACCGGGTCCGCTCGCACACCGGTCACCGGACCGACGTCGAGCACGCCGCGCCGGACCGTCGGCACCGGGACCTCGCGCTCGAACGTACCGCGCGGGCCGATCGACGGGATCGCCACGTCCACCAGCCCGGACCCGACCGGCACCTCGACCGTCGTCGGGACCGAGGGGAACCGCACCGGGTTCTCCGCCGTGACCACCACGCCGGCGGCATCGCCCACCGCCACCCGGTGCTGCGGCAGGCGCATCCGGATCACGAGCCGCGAACGGCCGATGAGCGCGACCGCAGCGACGACCACGAGGAGCGCCCCCGCGAAGCCCACGACGACGACCTCGCGCAGGCCGAACCGGTAGCCGAGCACGAACGCGACCAGCGTGAGCGCCGCGACCGTCCACCCGAGGCCGGTGACCACGGACGAGACCTCTGCCCACCCACGCTTGACGAGCCTCCAGGCCGTCGACCAGGCCCTGGCGAGACCGACGACCGCGTCCGCTGCCACGCCGTCCCGGTCGCCCACCAGGCGCGTCCGGACGTTCGTGAGGCCGGCGACCGTCCCGGTGCGCTCGTAGGCCGTCGAGCCGCGACGCGACCGCGTCGAGGACGGACGGCGCGAGCGCGTCGAGACGGGCCGGCGGTCGGTCACGACCCGGCCCGGTCCGCCGGCGGCGGGGTCTCGACCAGCAGTTGTGCGATGACGCTCGTGGCGCTGACGCCGTCGAACTCGGCCTCGGCGTCGAGGACCAGGCGGTGCGCGAGGATCGGCACCGCGAGTGCCTTCACGTCGTCCGGCGTGACGTAGTGGCGACCGGCCAACGCCGCGAAGACGCGGGAGGCGCGCATGAGGCCCATCGCACCGCGGACGCTGACGCCGAGCCGGACCTCGCTCGCCGAGCGGGTCGCGTCGACCAGTCGGGCCACGTAGTCGGCGATCACCGGGTCGACGTGGACCGAGCGCGCCAGCGTCGCCATCTCGGTGATCGTGGCCGCGGGCACGACACTCGCGAGCGGCACCGAACTCGACGGCGCCGACGACGTCTCGAGGATCTTCACCGTCGCGGCGTGGTCCGGGTACCCGATCGACGCCTTCATGAGGAAGCGGTCGAGCTGGGCCTCCGGCAGGCGGTACGTGCCGGCCTGCTCGACGGGGTTCTGGGTCGCGATCACCATGAACGGCGCCGCGAGTCGGTGGTTCACGCCGTCGACCGTGACGGCGGACTCCTCCATCGCCTCGAGCAGCGCCGACTGGGTCTTCGGGCTCGCACGGTTGATCTCGTCAGCGAGCACGATGTTCGAGAAGATCGGGCCCCGGTGGAAGTCGAACTCCTGGGTCTTCTGGTCGTAGACGCTGATGCCCGTGATGTCGCCCGGCAGCAGGTCCGGCGTGAACTGGATGCGGTTCGTCGAGCCCTGCACGCTCTGTGCCATCGCCCGCGCCAGGCTCGTCTTGCCCGTACCGGGGACGTCCTCGAGCAGGAGGTGCCCCTCGCTGAGCATCGCCGTGACCGCGAGGCGGATCACGAACGTCTTCCCGAGGAGCACCTGCTCGACGTTGGTCACGATGCGGCCTGCGACGTCGGCGAACCAGGTGGCCTGCTCCGGGGTCATGCTCATGCGGTGTCGTTCCTCGTTCTCGGGGATGGCGTAGGGGCAGCGTACGGTCAGAGGACCACGGAAGGGCGTCAGCCCGCCGATGCTGAGTCCGGTTGAGGGTCGGCGGCCTGCGTTGCCGGCTCAGCAGGGTACGTCCAGGTGTCAGTCTGACCAGCGATGGTCACTCTGATGGACACGGTCGTGGTTGTAATCGGAGATAGCGCCGATGTCGGCACGATCGAGCTGGTCGTGTAGGCCACGCCCTTGTCGTCGGCAGCGCGTCCGTCGAAGGACACCTGGTACTCGGGCGCTGCGCCACCGTTCGACGGGTCCTGCACGCGCAGCGCTTTCCCTTCCACCGGCTGCTCGACGTTCGGCTTGGTGATCACCGGCGTCACCGAGTTCGACTTCGACGACGGGTCTCCGCAGTAGTCGTACCCGGGCCCTCGGCAACCCTGAATCTCCGCGACGACCGCCGCGCCGTACCCCAGCGCAGCCGTTGGTCCATTGGGGGCGTCCTGCCAGTCACCACCGTTGAACCGGATCCTGTAGTGGTCTACCCGACCCAAGCTCACTCCGTAACCGGAGACGACAACTTGGTAGACGCCATTGTCGTTGTCCGTCTTGGTCACACGGAGCGACGGAGTCGATGCAGCTCCGGGCTTTTCGTAGTTGGTTACGGACGACGTTGCTTTGCTGACGCTGCAGAAACCGAGCGAGTTGGACGCGACCACCACGTATGAAGTCGTGGTTCCGTCGTCCGTGTCGGTGTCGCGCAGGGTTCCACCCTCCGAACCCGTCCTGTCGACCTCACGACCGCCACTGATGGGACCGCACGAGACCTGCCCTTGGACCCTGACGAGCGCGTAGCTCTGAACGGGTGCTCCCTGACCGTCCGCTTTCGAGTAGTCGATACTCACGATGGTGCGCCCGGTGGAACTGTCGAGGTTCGGAGTACCGACCGACACGGCGGTCGGCACGCCCACGGCAGAGCCTGTCGCCGCCGCCGAGTTCCACTGCACGACCGTGCCGTTGCGGTCAGCGCCGTTCCGCGCCGAGATGGTCACCTTGTACTGCGCCCCGCTCTGCGCCCCCGTGAAGGAGGTGTTCGTGGCCGTACCCGTGCTGCGTGTCGTCGACAGGTCCGGCCCCTCGATCGAGACGACGTAGTTGTCCACGGCGCTGCCGTTGTTCGGCGCCGCGACCGCGTTCCAGGTCACGTCGAGCTGGTTCGGCGTGCTCTTGCTCGGGGTGACGCTGATGCCGGTGGGCGGCGCGGGGACGAAGTCGGCGCTGATCGGCGCGGAGTTCGCGGAGGCGGCCGAGTCGCCGACGGCGTTCGTGGCCACGACGGAGAACTGGTACGAGCCCTTCGGGTCGAGCCCCTTGATCGTGCAGACCGTCGCCGTACCGCAGTCCTTCGACACCCCGTTCGTGCCCTGCAGGCGGTACCCGGTGATGGGCGAGTTGTTCGCCTGCGGCGTCGACCACGTCAGGGTCGCCTGCCCGCCTTCGTACGATCCGGTGCGGGTGGGAGCACCGGGTGCGTCCGGGACGTCCTGCACCGAGATCGTCACGTCGCCCCACACGTACCGGTCCGGATCGTCGGTGGCGTCGGCGACCTGGTACTGCAAGTGCGTGTCGACGGGCTTCGCACTGTCGGAGACACTGACCTGCAGCCGCGACTTGTCGGCGCTCGGTGTGACGGTCACGCCGCCGGGGAGCCCGCCGCCGAGGCCGCGGATGTTCACGACGCGCAACCGCTGGCCAGGGAACGGGTTCGTGGGCTGGTCGTTGGCGAGGACGTCGATCGTGGTCGTCTGGCCACGCTTCGTGACCGACTTGTCCGCCCCCGGCTGCACGAGCGGCCGCGTCGAGGCGACGACGTCGACGCTCACGACCCCGGACCGGCCGGCGTTGGCGTCGTCGGCGACCCCGATCCCGATCGAGGCGGTCGTGTTCTTCTTCGCGGTGTCGGCGACCTTGATCGTCAGGTTCTGCCCGCTGATCGTGGCGGTGGTGCCGTCGCTCGGCTTGCTGACGACGGAGTACTTGAGCTCGGGGAGGTCCTGCGGGTACGGGTAGTCGGTCAGCTTGCTGAGGTCGATCGTGCGCGACTCCCCCGGCTGCATGTCGACGGCGGAGCCGGTGAACGCCGGCGGCTGGTTGGACCGGGGCGTGACCTTGACCGGCAGCACGAGCGTCGCGACGCGTCCCTTGCCGCCGTTGGCGTTCGAGCCGTCGGTGACCTCGAACGAGATGGAGGCGTTCCCGTAGTAGAGCTTCGACGAGGTGAACTGCAGCGTCGAGGAGTCGACGACGAGACTCTGCCCGTTCGCGTGCGTCGCCTTCACCGTGCCGCGGTCGGTGATCTTCGCGGTCTGCCCGTTCGCCGTGACCACGTACTTCGACAGCGGGATCCGGACCGTCGCCTCGCTCTTCACCGTGATCGCGCCGGCGGTCCGGTTGACCTGCGGCAGGGCGTCGTCGAAGCCGGGCACGTGGATGAACCCGTAGGAGACGATGTCCGGGTGGTCCACGCGGGCGACCGAGAACGGGATCACCTGCGAGTCGTCGGAGAGCCGGACGACGATGCGTCCGTCGTCGGTGGTGCGGGCGTTGTCGCCGTAGCCGTCGACGACACCGACCTTCAGGTCGGCCGTGGTCCCCTCGGCGAAGAAGACGTTCTCGAGGACGTCGACCGTGACGCTCTGCCGGTGCAGGATGTCCTGCAGGTCGAGCGTGGTGTCGTCGACCTCGGGCCGCAGCGGCTGGGCGTCGGGGTCGACCGTGACGGTGAGGAAGGCCGTGCTCGCCCCGCCGTTCTCGTTCGTCACCGTGTACAGCACCGCGTAGTCGCCGTTCTTCGCGGTCTTCGGCGGTGTGACCCGGATCTGCTGCTTCTGCAGGATCTTGGCGGAGACCGACTCGGCGGTGGGCTCGGCCTTCGTGACGGTGAGCTGCCCGCCCTCGGGGTCGGAGTCGTTCTGCAGGACCCGCACGGTCACCGAGCCGCCGGGCCGGATGGTCACGTGGTCGGCTTCGGCGACGGGGTTCGACGCCTGTTCCGCGCGGGGCGCGATGCCGACACGCACGGTGCCGGTCGCACGGGCGCCGAGCGCGTCGACGACCGTGTACGTGAACTCGTCGGTGCCAGCGGAGTAGTCGCCGGCCTCGTACGTCAGCGAGTCGGACGACACGTCGGCGACGGAGCCCTTGTCGGGGTTCGAGGCGACACCCACGAGCTGCACCGAGTCACCGTCGGGGTCGATCCCGTTCAACGGGATGGACACCCGGACGGACTGCCCGGCGACGACCCGCGCGGTCACCGTCTGCGGGACGGGCGGGTTGTTCGTCGCGGCGTCCTGCTCGCGCACCGAGATCGAGACGGTCGCGTCGGCGTACTGGCCGTCGGGCCCGGCGACCCGGTACACGGCGGTGTAGTTGCCCGGGGTCTTCGGGGCGAGGTACCGCAGGTGGTCGCCCGAGACGAACAGCAGGCCACCGTCGCCGGGGACGTTCTGCACGAGGTCGGGCTGCAGCGTGAGCGGCTCCCCCTCGGGCTGGGTGTCGTTGTCGAGCACGTCGATGTTCGCCACGTCGCCGACCCGCACGGTCGCGGTGTCCGGCTGCGCCACGGGCGGCTGGATCCGGTCCGGCTTCGGGATCTCGACGACCGTTATCGTGCCGGTCGCCGAGGCGAGTCCGTTCGTCTCGGTGTAGTCGAAGGAGACCGGACCGTCGAGCGGCGCGGTGAGCGTGACCCGGACGGTGTGCTGGTCGAGGATGCTCGCCTCGACCCCGGAACCACGGCCCGGACCGTCGAGCGCGGTCACGAGCAGCACGCCGCCGGCCGGGTCGATGTCGGTGGCGGTGACGTCGGTGTCCTTCGTCGACAGGGTGTTGACGAACACGGTCTTCGGCGTCGTGATCGGCGCGGTCGAGGCGTCCGGCGGGGCGAGGATCGTGACCCGCACGATGCCGCTCGTCGTCTTCGTGCCGTCGGTCACGGTGTACTCGAGCTGGTGGTCCCCCGCGCCGGCGCCCTGCACGCGGAACGTGCCGGAGTCGTAGCTCGGGGTGACGGTGAGGCCGGTCGACGACGACACGCTCGTGAGCGTGACGGTGCCGTTCCCGCCGCGGACGTGGTCGAGCGGGTCCACCGTGAACGCCTTGCCCGCGTACCCCTGCACGGGGAACGGGTCGGCGTAGAGCGGCACGCTGCCCTGCTTCGCCACGTGGACCGTGACCGAGCCCCGACCGTCCGCACGCCCGTCGCTCACGACGAGCTGCACGGCGCGGTCACCGGTCCGCGCGCTCGCGTTCCGGTAGTCGAGCAGCCCGTCTGGTGTCGTCGACACGCGGTCGCCGTCCGCCGCGGTCGCCGACTTGAGGTACACCGGGTCGCCGTCGGGGTCGACCCAGTCACCGAGCACGTTCGAGACGACGTGCCCGTTCTGCACGACGTCGGCCGAGGTGTCGCGGACCTGTCGGGGCGGGTCGTTCTCGGAGTCGGGGCGGACGGTCACCCGGACGGTGGCGGTGTCCGACCCGCCGTTGCCGTCCGTGATCGTGTACGGGAAGGAGACGGTCCCGGTGGCGCGGCCGGACAGCGTGATCTGGAGGCGCTGGCCGTCGCCGACGATCGCGACGTCGCCGACGGCGTCGTCGATCTTGCCGACCTCGCTCACGACGATCGGGTCGCCGTTCGGGTCGTAGTCGTTCAGCAGGACCGGGAGGCTCGTGGTGCGTCCCGGACGAGCGCCCAGGTCGTCGTCGACCGCCACCGGCGGCTTCTGGTCCTTCTCGACCTCGGGGTCGTCGTCGGACACCTGCTCCTGCTGCTGGTCCTCGTCCTTCTTGATGAGGTCGGCCCAGTTGTCGATGAGCTGTCCGCTCCGGTCGATCGCCCAGGAGCGCCCGCTCTGCGGGTCGTTCGCGACGACCGTCTCGCCGTTGTGCAGGATCTGCAGGTCCCCGGTGCCCGCGGTGCTCGCGAGTCGCTGCAGGCCGGACCCCTTGCAGGTGTCGATCGCCTGCCCGCCGGCCCACGCCGCGTACGTGCAGGAGCCGACGACCATCGGTCGTGCCGCACGACCGGAGACCTGCATCGCAGTGTTGCTGACGTCGCCGGATGCCGAGACACGGACGAGCCCGGCGGTGCCGGCGACGACGACCTCGGACGAGCTGTCCGTCGAGTGCTGCAGGGCGGGTGCACTGCCGACGCGGTCACCGAGGTCGACCGTGCGACCGTCCACCGACATCCGGCCCGAGCTGCGGTCGAGCACGGCCAGGTGGTCCCCGAAGGACGCGACCTGGAAGTCGTCGGCGCGGTCCATCTTCACCGTCCACCGCTTCGCGACCGTCGGCGTGGTGCCGACGTCGACGAGTGCGGCGGTGCCGGTCTTCGGCGAGTAGACGGCGACGTGGTCGTCCGAGGCGTCGAAGACGGCGTCGGCGCCGAGCGTCAGGTCGGCCTTCGTCGACGCGTCGAACTCGCCGAGGTCCTTCGCCGGGGTCGCCCAGAGCTCGCCGGTGTCCCCGTTGCCGATGACCGCCGTGGAACCCGCGAAGAAGACCTGCGGCGTCCCGGCCGGCAGCGTGACCGGGTCGGCCACCGTGGCGTCGGCCACGTCGACCTTCGCGACGGTGCCCTTCGTCTCGTCGACGCTGTACACCGTGGAGCCGCGCTGCAGGACGGACAGGTCGTCGCTCGCGGTCTCGACGGCGGTGTTGAGCTGCAGGACCCCGGTGTTCGCCCGGCCGACCGCACCGTACTCGGCGGACGGCACCCACACGGTGCCGTCACCGAGGTCGACCCGCTGCGTGTGGTACCCGGTCGACGCGATGGCCGCGGTGGCGACGACCGCGCCGACGACGACCGAGGCGCCGACCGTCACCGCTGCGGACCGGTGCTTGGCGAGGAACGCCCGGATCACCCGGCGCTCCCGATCGTGGCGCACTTCTGGGCGCTCGCGACCCCGGTCTTGCCGTCGCGGTTGACCGCGACGGCGATGCACTCCTCGTCGCCCTTCTGACCCGAGACGACGAAGCTGGTGCCGGTCTGCTGGCTCGCCGCACCGTTCGACGAGATGACGTAGGTGTCCCCCGTGCGCAGGCCCGGGTCGGCCCAGGTGAAGGTCACGGACGACGGTGACGGCTCGGCGCGCACGTCGGCGACCACCGGGATCGCGCCGGAGCCCAGGCGACCGATGACGAGCACGGTGGCGACGGCGAGTGCGGCCACCACCACGACCGCGATCGAGGTCGCCCAGACCAACGTCGACCGCGTGCGGCGGCGGGCGCGCGTGACGGAGCCGGTGCGGTGGACGGTGCCGACGCTCTGCGCCGCGGCCCCCGCCGATCCGCCCTGCAGCGCCTTGCGCGTGCGCCGGCGTGCACCCACGCGGGTCGGGGGCTGGAGCTCGCGGATCATCGTCCGGTCACCGTGCGGTGTCGGCATCGCGACGGCCCACGCCTCGACCGCGACGTCCGCCGAGGTCTGCGGGATGCCGAGCTCAGCCTCGACCTGCTGGAACCCACGGACGAGCTCCATGACGGTGGACGGCCGACCGGCGACCTTGCGCGACATCGCGGATGCGAGCAGCCGCTCGAGCGACGGCGGGACGTCGGTCCGCCCGGTGGGCTTCACACCGCCCTTGTCGATGCGCCCCATGAGGTCGGCCGCGCCGTTCTTGCCGCCTCGGACCTCGAAGGGGCTGCGGCCCGCGAGCAGGGAGAAGACCGTCGCCGCGAGCGAGTAGACCTCGGACTGGATCGTGCCGCGGGACTCGTCGATGAGCACCTCGGGCGCGGACCACGGGATCGACATGCCGATCGGCTCGTCGGGGTCGGCCTCGCCGATGGTCGCCGCGATGCCGAAGTCGGACAGCACCGGGTTGCCGTACGCCGTGAGCAGGATGTTCGACGGCTTGATGTCGCGGTGCAGCACGCCTTCACGGTGCGCGGTCTCGAGCGCGGATCCGATGCGGATGCCGATCGCGAGGACCTCGGACACGGGGATCGGCTCGCGGCGGTACCGCTCGCTGAGGGATGACGAGCAGAGCTCCATCACCAGGTACGGCCGGCCGTCGGAGGCCACGCTCGCCTGGAACACCGTGAGGATCGACGGGTGCGTGCTGAGGCGCGCCATGAGGTTCGCCTCGGCCTGGAACATCTGCCGGACGCGGTCGTCCACGACCTCGTCGAGCAGGACCTTCACGGCGACCTGCCGGCGCGGCATGTCCTGCTCGTAGAGGAAGACGTCCGCGAAGCCACCGGAACCGAGGACGTGCACGGGGCTGAAGCCCGCGATGACGGGCGGGGTGGACGGCAGGCGTCGCGCCATCGTCCCCTCCTCCCCGGCCGAGCGGCCAGCTCTCTCGTCACGGCCATGCCATTGTACGAACCGTGGGTGACCGACATTCCGCACACTGCGCGCAGCCCGAGGTCACCCGTCCCCCAGTTCGGGGGGCACTCAGTGCCGCGGCAGCGTGTCCTCCACGTCGCCGTCGTCCGGGGCGTCGTCCACCTGGAGGACGACGACCGTCACGTTGTCCCGACCGCCCGCGACGACCGCGTCGCCCACCAGACGCTCGGCGAGGTCCTGCGCCGCCGGCACGCGTGCGGCGATCCGGGCGATCCCGGCGTCGCCGAGTTCCTTGGTGAGCCCGTCCGAGCACACGATGTACCGGTCCCCCGCACGGAGCGGCAGGGTCCACCAGTCCGGCTCCGGCGGCTCGCCGAAGCCCACGGCCCGTGTGATCACGTTGCTGTCCGGGTGCCGCTCGGCATCCTCGGCGCGGAGGAGGCCGGCGTCGACCATCTCCTGCACGACCGAGTGGTCGACGGTGACGCGTCGGAGGACGCCGCCCTCGATCCGGTAGGTCCGGGAGTCGCCGACGTTGAAGACGAGCGCGGCCGGCTGTCCCTGCGCGGCGACGAGCGCGATGCCGGTGACGGTCGTCCCGGCGCCGATCGCGTTGCCGCCCGCTGCGCGCTCGATGTCGGCGGTGGCGAGCAGGAGCGCCCGCTGGATGGACTGCCGCGTCGTGAACGCGCTCTCCGTCGCCTGCTCGAGGCGGCGGACCACGGCGTCACTCGCACGGTCGCCCGCGAGGTGGCCGCCCATCCCGTCGGCGACGACGAAGAAGGGCGCCCCGACGATGTAGCTGTCCTCGTTGTGGTCACGGCGCCGACCGACGTCGGTCGCGGCTCCCCACGAGAGCGTCAGGGTGGCGCCGTCGGCACCGGGGACGTCGATGGCGTGCGCAGTCGCTGCTCGGCCGAGTTCGGTCACGTTTCAGGATCGCTCTCTGGGGGTTCGGGGCGTGCCGGCGGGTGGGTCGGTCGGCCACGTGGGAAGGGGTGGGAGGTCCCTCGACGACGGTGCGACCCGCAGGTGTGGCGAGAGGACCTCGATCACGTTGCCGTCACCGATCTCGACAACCGTACCCGTCAGCACGACGTTCGACGCACCCGCCGGCATCCGGAACGGCGCCGACCCGGCGGGCCGCACGACGGTCCCGTTGGTGGACCGGAGGTCGTCGACCACGGCGGCTTCGCCCTCGGCGTGCAGCATCACGTGCGACGACGACACCTGGCCGCTCGACGACGGGACGGACACCAGCTCGGGAGCCGGACCGCGCAGGATCCGCGGCAGCGCGGGCCGCCGGCCGACGATGACGGGGTGGTCGAGCCGGATGACGCGGTCGCCGATCCGCACGGACGGCACCCTGGTCGTCGGTGCGGGGACGTCGGACGGGAGGCGCGGCTCGCCCCCGACGGGCGTCCCGCCCTGGGTGGTGGGGTGCGTCCGGGCCCCGACCACGGTGTCGTCGATCGACCCGTCCCCCGGGCGCGGCGCGCGACCGGGCCGCAGCACCGTGTCGTCGAGGGAACCGGTCGCCGGAGCGGCAGGCGCACCCGGCACGGGCGGCACCGGACGGATCACCGTGTCGTCGACGTCCTGCGCTTCCGAGACGCCGTCCACCACCGGCGCGGGCGGCAACGGCGGCACCGGACGGATCACCGTGTCGTCGACCGAGTCGGCGGTCGGAGCGCCCGGGACTCGGGACGCACCGGGGACGGGCGGGACCGGACGGATCACGGTGTCGCCCAACGGGTCGTCCACCGACGCGTGCACCGGTTCGTGGGACGCGGCGGCGCGGGGTCGACGGACGACCGTGTCGTCGATGTCGTCGTCGCGCACCCGGGCCCTCCAAGCGTGGTCGAGACAACCGTAGACGATCCTGTCCGCCGACCGTCATCCACGGTCCCAAGCGGGACCGCTCCCCGCCCGGACCGAGCGCAGCACCAGGCCCGCCAGCGGATCATCCGCCCGGGTGTCGAGGGCGTGCTGCGCCCGCGTCTGTGCCCGCGCGGCGGACCCGAGCGCCCAGGAGCACCACGCCGCCACGGCCAACGCCCCCGCGGCGCCGGCAGCCGAGTCGGCCGACGGGTCCTCCGCACGCCAGTGCCGCCAGGCATCGGCGCACCGGTCACCCGCGGTCCGGAGTCGCGCCCGGTCCGGCTCGGGACCGAACCCGCACAGCGCCGGCGGTGTCGGGTCGGAGAAGGGGTCGAAGGCGGCCACCGCACGGGGCTCGATCGGCCCGGGGTCGGCGAGGAACCGGATCACCGCGAGCCGGGTCGCCAGTGCCCCGCACGCCGTGACGACGGCGATCGACGCACGGCGCGACGACGGTGCGTCGCCGGGCGCGACGAGGGCCGCGCAGGCGGCGGGGAGGGTGACGGCGGCCGCGATCTCGCGCGGGTAGCGCACTGCGGCGTCGGGGTGGCTTCGTGTCGTGACGGGGATCATGCACGTCATCGAAACGCACGCCGCGCCTCCAGGACCCGCCGACGTGGGCACCTGTGGAACGCGACCCGCCCCACCCGTCCTGTGGAGGACGAGCGGGGCGGAACCGGGATCAGACCGTCGCGGGCTCGAGGCTCTCCGCGACGAGGTCCCACGAGCCGTCGTGCTCCTCGAGGACGACACCGTGCGCGCCGGCCCAGTCGAGCAGCTCGGCCGTCGTCGTGGCCGCTGCGCCCGTCCGGGCGAGGAGCGCGACCAGGCGACCCTTCGCGGTCTTGTTCCAGTGGTTCAACGCCTTCCGCCGACCGGATCCGTCGACGCTCACGACGCGCGGGACGACCGCGCCGGCGACGGGGCCGAGTTGCCGGTACCCCTCGGAACGCAGGTCGAGCACGAGCCCGTCCGCCGTGTGTGCCGCGAGCACCCGGGCGGACGGCTCCGGCCAGTGCGACGCGAGCCGGACAGACCCGAGCCGCGAGTCGTGGGAGAGCCGGTAGGCCGGGACGAGATCGCCACCGCGGACGGGACCGAACATCGCGGACTGCACGACCACGTGCTCGAACCACCACGCACGCGTCGCGGCGTCCGCGTCGAGCGAACCGAGCGGGTCGTAGAGCACGCCCGTGTACCGGTCGATCGCCGGCATCGTGCCCGACGTGTCGAGCTCGAGGTTGCGGAACCGCTCCCCGATCGACTTCGGGCCGAGCTTCAGGGCCGTCCGGGCCGAGGACTCCTCGGAACTGACGGAACGGGCCGCGTTGATCACCGCGGCCCGTTCAGCAGCCAGTTCCGGGAACGACAGCGCACGCAGGTCGAGCGTGCGGTCCGTGTCCCCGCCCTCCCGCTTCGTCTCCGAAGGCGGGAGGAGGACGGTCAGTCCGGTCAGGACGCCAGCGCGGCCTGCCGCGCCACGATCGTGACCGTGTCGTGCTCGACCGACAGGAAGCCGTCCTCGGCGTCCGCCGCCACCGTCGAGCCGTCGGCTCGGGTGATGCGGACCTGTCCCTGCGCGAGGGTCGCGAGCAGCGGCTCGTGTCCCGCGAGGATACCGATCTGGCCCTCCGTCGTGCGAGCGACGACCATGGTGGCGTCGCCCGACCAGACCTCGCGGTCGGCCGAGACGACGCTCACGGTGAGTGCCGCCATGTCAGCGGTTCTCCTTCTGGATCTGCGCCCACTTCTCTTCGACGTCGTTGATGCCACCGACGTTGAAGAAGGCCTGCACGGCCACGTGGTCGAACTCGCCGTCGGCGATGGCGCGGAAGGACTCGATGGTGTCCTTCAGCGGGACGGTCGAACCCTCGACGCCCGTGAACTTCTTCGCCATGTACGTGTTCTGCGAGAGGAACTGCTGGATACGACGAGCGCGCTCGACCGTGATCTTGTCCTCTTCGGAGAGCTCGTCGACACCGAGGATGGCGATGATCTCCTGCAGTTCCTTGTTCTTCTGGAGGATCTGCTTGACGCGCGTGGCCGTCTCGTAGTGGTCGGCACCCAGGTAACGGGGGTCCATGATCCGCGAGGTCGACGTCAGCGGGTCGATCGCCGGGTAGAGACCCTGCGAAGCGATCTCACGCGACAGCTCGGTCGTGGCGTCGAGGTGCGCGAACGTGGTCGCCGGCGCCGGGTCGGTGTAGTCGTCAGCCGGCACGTAGATCGCCTGCAGCGAGGTGATCGAGTGACCACGCGTCGAGGTGATGCGCTCCTGGAGCACACCCATCTCGTCGGCGAGGTTGGGCTGGTAGCCCACCGCGGACGGCATGCGACCGAGCAGCGTGGAGACCTCGGAGCCGGCCTGCGTGAAGCGGAAGATGTTGTCGATGAAGAGGAGCACGTCCTGCTTCTGGACATCGCGGAAGTACTCCGCCATCGTCAGCGCCGACAGGGCCACGCGCAGACGCGTTCCCGGCGGCTCGTCCATCTGGCCGAACACGAGGGCGGTCTTGTCGAAGACGCCCGCCTCTTCCATCTCGCCGATGAGGTCGTTGCCCTCACGGGTGCGCTCGCCGACACCGGCGAACACCGACACACCACCGTGGTCTTGCGCGACGCGCTGGATCATCTCCTGGATGAGGACCGTCTTGCCGACGCCCGCACCACCGAAGAGGCCGATCTTGCCACCCTGCACGTACGGGGTGAGGAGGTCGATCGACTTGATGCCGGTCTCGAACATGGAGGTCTTCGACTCGAGCTGGTCGAAGGCCGGGGCCTTGCGGTGGATCGGCCAGCGCTCGGTGATCTCGAGCTTCTCGTCGGTGTTGAGCACGTTGCCCAGCACGTCGAAGACCTTGCCCTTGGTGACGTCGCCGACGGGGACCGAGATCGGAGCGCCCGAGTCACGGACCTCCTGGCCACGGACCAGACCGTCGGTCGGCTTCAGGGAGATGGCGCGGACGAGGTCGTCGCCGAGGTGCTGCGCGACCTCGAGGCCGATCTCCTGCGACGAGTCACCGATGGTGATGGTCGTGAACAGGAGGTTGTACATCTCGGGGATGGCGTCGTGCGGGAACTCGATGTCGACGACGGGGCCCGTGACACGGGCGATCCGGCCGACACCGGGCGCCGACGACGTCTCGACCGCGGTGGTTGCGGTGTCGGTCATGGCTGGTGCCTTCCTGAGGGTGGGTAACTGTCCGCGAACGACGCGGACTACTTCTTCTTCGACGAGAGGGCGTCGGCGCCGCCGACGATCTCGGAGATCTGCTGGGTGATCTCGGCCTGTCGGGCGTTGTTCGCGAGACGCGTGAAGTCGCGGATGAGCGAGTCGGCGTTGTCGCTCGCCGCCTTCATCGCCTTCTGCCGGGCGGCGTGCTCGGAAGCAGCCGACTGCAGCATGGCGTTGAAGATGCGGCTCTCGATGTAGACCGGGAGCAGCGCGTCGAGCACCGCGTCGGCGTCCGGCTCGAACTCGTAGAGCGGGAGCGGCTCGTCGTTCGACGGCGCCTCGACCCCCTCGACGACCTCGAGCGGGAGCAGCCGGACGACCTGCGGCTCCTGCGTGGCGAGGCTCAGGAAGCGGTTGAAGACGATGTGGATCTCGTCCACGCCACCCTCGGCCGTGTCCTGCAGGAACTTCGCCACGACGGCGTCACCGATCGACTTCGCGGTCGAGAACTCCGGCTGGTCGGTGTTGCCGACCCACTGCTGCTCCGACTCGCGCTCACGGAACGCGAAGTACCCGACGGACTTGCGCCCGACCAGGTAGAACACGACGTCCTTGCCCTCGCTGCGGAGCAGGGAGGCGAGCTCCTCGCCCTGCTTGAGGACGTTCGTGCTGAACGCACCGTTCAGGCCGCGGTCCGACGTGAACAGCACGACGGCTGCACGCGTCGACGACTCCGGCTCGGTGGTCAGCACGTGGTCGACGTTCGAGAACGTCGCCACGGCCGACACCGCACGCGTCACGGCCCGCGAGTACGGACCCGACGCGGCCATGCGGGCCTGCGCCTTCTGGATCCGCGACGCCGAGATCAACTCCATCGCGCGAGTGACCTTCTTCGTGGTCTTCGCGGACTTGATTCGCTGTCGGTAGACCCGGACCTGCGCTGCCATCTAGCGACGACCCTTGACGATCTGCTCCTGGTCGACGTCGTCGGCCGAGGCGGCCTCGAACTGCTCGGACCCGAGCGTCTTGCCGTCGCTCGTCTGGAAGCTCTTGGAGAACTCGTCGATCTGCTTGGTCATCTCGGCGACGGTGTCGTCGCTGAGCTGGTTCGTCTCACGGAGCGTCGTCAGGACGTCCGAGTTGCGACGCAGGTGGTCGAGCAACTCCGACTCGAAGCGCAGGACGTCGGCCACGGGGACCTCGTCGAGCTTGCCGTTCGTGCCGGCCCAGATCGAGACGACCTGCTCCTCGACCGGGTACGGCGAGTACTGCGGCTGCTTGAGGAGCTCGGTCAGACGGGCACCGCGCTCCAGCTGACGACGCGACGCCTGGTCGAGGTCGGACGCGAACATCGCGAAGGCCTCGAGCGAGCGGTACTGCGCGAGCTCGAGCTTGAGCGTGCCGGAGACCTTCTTGATCGACTTGACCTGCGCGTCACCACCGACTCGGGACACCGAGATGCCCACGTCGACGGCCGGACGCTGGTTCGCGTTGAACAGGTCCGACTGCAGGAAGATCTGGCCGTCGGTGATGGAGATGACGTTGGTCGGGATGTACGCCGAGACGTCGTTCGCCTTCGTCTCGATGATCGGGAGACCCGTCATCGAACCGGCACCGAGCTCGTCGGACAGCTTCGCGCAACGCTCCAGCAGGCGGGAGTGCAGGTAGAAGACGTCACCCGGGTAGGCCTCGCGGCCCGGCGGACGACGCAGGAGGAGCGACACCGCACGGTAGGCCTCGGCCTGCTTCGACAGGTCGTCGAAGATGATCAGGACGTGCTTGCCCTGGTACATCCAGTGCTGGCCGATGGCCGAGCCGGTGTACGGGGCGAGGTACTTGAAGCCGGCCGGGTCGGAGGCCGGGGCGGCGACGATGGTGGTGTACTCCATCGCGCCGGCGTCCTCGAGCGCACCCTTGACGGACGCGATCGTGGAGCCCTTCTGACCGATGGCGACGTAGATGCAGCGGACCTGCTTGTCCTCGTCGCCCGACTCCCAGTTGGCCTTCTGGTTGATGATCGTGTCGATCGCGATGGCCGTCTTGCCGGTCTGGCGGTCGCCGATGATCAGCTGACGCTGACCGCGGCCGACGGGGATCATCGCGTCGATGGCCTTGATGCCGGTCTGGAGCGGCTCGTGCACCGACTTGCGGGACATGACGCCGGGCGCCTGCAGCTCGAGGGCACGACGACCCTCGGCCGGGATCTCGCCGAGACCGTCGATCGGGGCGCCGAGCGGGTCGACGACGCGACCGAGGAAGCCGTCGCCGACGGGAGCCGAGAGGACCTCGCCCGTGCGGGTGACTTCCTGGCCCTCTTCGACACCGGCGAACTCGCCGAGCACGATGGCGCCGATCTCGTCCTCGTCGAGGTTCTGCGCGAGGCCGAGCGTGCCGTCCTCGAAGCGGATGAGCTCGTTCGCCATGACGCCGGGGAGGCCCTCGACGTGCGCGATGCCGTCGCCGGCGTCGATGACGTGCCCGACCTCGGCCGTGGAGGCCTTCGTCGGCTCGTAGTTCGAGACGAAGTCCTTCAGGGCATCACGGATCTCATCGGGGCTGATGGTGATGTCTGCCATGGGATTTTCCTTGTTGGTTTCCGGGGCCCTTCGGCTCCGAGAGGGTGACGCTGCCTGACTCGGCAGTTCCCGTTGTGGACTTGGGAGGAGCGGCTTCGACGGTACGCCTAGCCGGCGAGCTGGAGCCGGAGCTCCGAGAGCCGCGTGGACACGGTGCCGTCGATGACGTCGCCGCCGATCTGCACCCGGACCCCGCCGACGACCGAGGGGTCGACCACGTGGTTGATGCTGATGCCCTTGCCGTGCTGCTCCGCGAGGGCCCGGGCGACGCGAGCCGCCTGGCCGTCCGTGAGCGGCGTCGCGGTGATGACCGTCGCGACGAGCTTGCCGGCCTGCTCGGCCACGATGCGCGAGGCGTCGCGGACGAGTTCACCGATGCGACGACCACGCGGCTGCTGCACGAGGTGCGACAGGATCACGATGGTCTGCTCCGATGCCTTGCCGCCGAGCAGCCGCTCGACGAGGGCGCTCTTCTCCGACGGGCTGCCGAGCTTGGTGCCCAGCGCCAGCTCGAGGTCGGCGTCCGAACGGACGGCGGTCTCGAAGGAGAACAGTTCGGCTTCGATCGGCGTGCCGGACGCTGCCGTGGCGGCGACGGCGCGGATGCCCGCGTCCTCGATGCCGACGAGCAGGTCCTGGTGCGAGGACCAGCGCGAGCCGGCCACCGCGGTCAGGACCGCACGCGTCGCGGCCGACTGGCCGGCGAAGACGCGGTCGAGGACCACCTTCTTGCCGGCCGGGTCGGCCGTCGGGTCGGACAGCAGACCGAGCAGCTGCGGCGCACCGGCGATCGCACGCCCTGCGGCGAGGATCTCGGCACCGGCGGCGAGGTCGGCCGCACCGCCGAGGTCGGCGAGCACCGCCCTCGTCGACGCCAGTGCTTCCCTGGTGGCGCTGCGCATGCTCAGCGCTCCCCGGCCGACGATGCCGACGAACCCTGCGAGGCTTCGAGGTCAGCGAGGAACCGGTCCACGACCGCGGTCGACTTGGCGTCGTCCTTGAGCGACTCCCCGATCACGCCGGAGGCGAGGTCGAGGGCGAGGGTGCCCACCTCGGTCCGGAGCGACTGGAGCGCGCTCTGACGCTCGGCCTCGATCTGGGCCTGCGCGTTGGCGGTGATGCGTGCTGCATCGGCCTGCGCCTGCTCGCGGAGCTCGTTGCCGATCGCGTTGGCGTCGGAACGGGCCTGCTCACGGATGCGCGATGCCTCGGCACGGGCCTCGGCGAGCTGCTTGTTGTACTCGTCGAGCGCGGCAGCGGCCTGCTCCTGAGCAGCCTCCGCCTTCTTGATGCCACCCTCGATGGCCTCGGTGCGCTCGTCGAGCATCTTCGTGATCCGCGGGATGATGACCCGCCAGAAGACCAGCAGGATGACGACGAACGCCACCGCGGACCACACGATGTCGTACAGCGGCGGTACGAGGGGATTGTGCGTCTCCTCGGCCGCGATGATGAGTGCGTTCTGCATCGAGAGGCCTTAGTTGGTGAAGATGAAGTACGTCGCGATACCGATGAAGGCGAGGGCCTCGGTGAAGGCGATACCGATGTACATGAGGGTCGTCAGGCGGCCCTGGAGCTCCGGCTGGCGAGCGACGGACTCGATCGTCTTGCCGACGACGATGCCCACGCCGATGGCCGGGCCGATCGCCGCGAGGCCGTAGCCCACCGTCGCGATGTTGCCGGAGATTTCCGCGAGAACGGTCGTTGCGTCCACGTGTTTTCCTTTCAGGATGCGGCCCGGCGGATGCCGTGCCGTATTGGGGGTCAGTTCAGGTCGTTGGTCAGTGCTCGTCAGCCAGCGCGAGCTGGATGTACACAGCGGTCAGCAGCATGAAGACGTACGCCTGCAGCAGCGCGACCAGGATCTCGAAGAAACTGAACGCGATGCCGAACGCGAGCGTCCCGACTCCGAACGCCTTGAAACCGAGCGAGGCGTCGAAGAAGAAGAACTGCGTGGCAGCGAAGAAGAGGACGAGCAGCAGGTGGCCGACGACCATGTTCATCAGGAGTCGCAGGGTCAGCGTCACCGGACGGAGCACGAAGGTCGAGACGAGCTCGATCGGCGTCACGATGATGTACAGGTACCACGGGACCCCAGGCGGGAACAGCGAGTTCCGGAGGAAGGTGCCCGGGTGCTTGCGCAGACCCGCGTAGATGAACGCCACGTAGGCGACGATCGCGAGGATCATCGGGTACGCGATACGGCTGGTGCCCTGCAGGTTGAGCCCCGGGATCAGACCCGTGAGGTTCAGGAACAGCACGGAGAAGAAGATCGTGGCCAGCAGCGGGAGGAACCGCTTGCCGTCCTTCTCACCCAGGTTGTCGAAGGTGTTCCGGCGGACGACGTCGAACGCGTACTCGATGAGCGCCTGGCCGCGGCCGGGGACGAGCTTGAGCGAACGGGTCCCGATGATGCCGATCAGCAGCAGGACCGCGACGGCGATGAACCGGATGATGACGAGTCGGTCGATCTCGAAGGGCGTCCCAGCGAAGAAGATCGCATCCGGGAAGAACTCGTTGATCGACGGACCATGGAACTCGGCGGCCTTGCTGCTCCCCGCCGCAACGGTGTTACCCGCAGCGGTGAGGGACAGGGGAAGAGCGTGGGATAGCAGCGCTGTCTCCTGTGTCGGCGCGCGCACGCATGGCACGCGATGGTGGACGTTGTGGAGGCTCGTCCGCTCCGAGCAATGCTCCGGACGCGGACTCCGAGAAGCCTATCAGGTGCGAGAGGCTTCCCGGGCTCTCAGTTGCGGGGCGCGTCCTTCTCAGGAGACGCGGAGTCTCCGGGAAGGCTGACCCCGATCGGGATCCGGGCCTTCGCGACCGCGACCACGTCGATGACGAGCGAGCCGACGACTCCGACGATGATCGCGATCGCGAGCACCGGGAAGTCCACCCAGGCGCGGTCGCGCAGCAGGACGAGCACGACGATGAACACGACGAACTTGAGCAGCCACGTACCCATCACGATCCCGAAGAACGCGCCGGAGATCATCTGCCCCTTGGAGACGCGCAGCGCCACCAGCACGCTCACAGCGGTCAGCCCGAGGAACACCACGCTGAGGACGGCTCCGAGCAGGCCACCGGCGAGCCCGGGGCCGCCGGCGACGAGCAGTCCGACGACTCCCCCGACGACGGCGAGTCCGACGGCGAGGAGCGCGCCCCAGGTGATGATGCGGCGGAACACCGGCCGGACGTGGTCGAGCGCGTTCGGTGCGGTCACGAGTTGTCTCCTGGGATCGAGCGGTCGTTGGCGGCCCGGTCGAGCGGGTCGAGGCTGGCGTCCACCACGGCGGTGGACCGGGTGGCGACCTGTGCAGCGAACTCGGCGCGTTTTCGGCCGAGCGGGGCGAAGGTGGCGACGGCGCAGACGATGAAGCCGACGGCGACGAAGACGACCACCCAGTACCAGTCCACGAAGAGGAACAGCAGGCAGCCGATCGCCACGGTGGCCGTCCACGCGTAGAAGATGAGCACGGCGTGGAAGTGCGAGTGCCCCATGTCGAGCAGGCGGTGGTGCAGGTGCTTCCGGTCGGCCGAGAACGGGGACTTGCCGGCGCTGAGCCGACGCGTGACCGCGAGCCCGAAGTCGAGGATCGGCACGATGAGGATCGCGAACGGCAGCAGGATCGGGATGAACGCCGGCAGCAGCGCCTGGCGTGTCTGCACCGCAGCCGGGTCGATGTTGCCCGTGACCGAGACCGCGCTGGTGGCCATCAGGAAGCCCACGAGCAGGGCGCCGGCATCCCCCATGAAGAGCTTCGCGGGGTGCCAGTTGAGGATGAGGAAGCCGAAGCAGGCGCCGACGAGCACGGCGGTGAGCAGTGACGGCAGGTTGAAGAAGAACTCCGTCTGCACGACCACGCGGTTGATGAAGAACGTGTAGAGGAAGAACACGCCGCCGGCGATGATCGCCACGCCGGCGACGAGCCCGTCGAGGCCGTCGATGAAGTTCACCGCGTTCATGACGAGCACCACCGCCAGCACGGTGAAGATCAGGCTCATGTAGGACGACCCGACCCCGAGCGTGTTCCCGATCGGCAGCGACACGATCGCCACGCCCTGCCAGGCGAGGATCCCCGCGGCGATGATCTGCCCGGCGAGCTTCGTCATCCAGTCGAGGTCCCAGATGTCGTCGGCGACGCCGAGGACCACGATGATGGTCGCCCCTCCGAGCACCGCCAGCACACGACCCGGCTCGGAGAACACCAACCGGAAGTAGTCCGTGCCGGCGATCGACGGGAAGAGGAACCACGCCGCGAGCAGGGAGACGATGACGCCGATGTACATCGCGATGCCGCCGAGCCGGGGCGTCGGCGTGCGGTGCACGTCCCGCTCACGGACCTTCGGGTACCACTTGTACTTCAGCCCCAGCTTCCAGACGATCCAGCTGACGCAG
Organism: Curtobacterium sp. Curtsp22; assembly: GCF_059492135.1. Taxonomy (NCBI): domain Bacteria; kingdom Bacillati; phylum Actinomycetota; class Actinomycetes; order Micrococcales; family Microbacteriaceae; genus Curtobacterium; species Curtobacterium sp. Curtsp22. The sequence goes on from NZ_CP168519.1 coordinate 831,857, forward strand.
AAGCTCACCACGGCCGCGATGGCCCCGGCGAGCAGGTAGTACTTCATCCGACGAGGTCGGCTCCGACGACCCTGGTGATCTCCTCGTCCGGGATCACACCGTGGCGGACGATCCGGAGCTTGCCGCCGTCGGAGAGTCCCGTGGCGTCGACGATCGTCGAACCGGTCGACTCCGCGAACCCCTCGTGCGGCTCGAGCGAGCCCCCGTCGAGGTACACCGCGACGCTGTCGCCGAGCATCGCCTCGGCCTGGTCGGCGTCCATCGCGGCCGGGTCCCCCGTCGTGTTCGCCGAGGACACCGCGAGCGGACCGACCTCTTGCAGGAGCTCGAGGGCGATCCGCGAGTCCGGCATCCGGAGCGCCACGGTGCCGCGTGTCTCGCCGAGGTCCCAGTCGAGGGACGGCTGCGCACGGAGGATCACGGTGAGGCCGCCGGGCCAGAACTCGTCGACGAGGTCGCGCACCTGCTGCGGGATGTCGCTCGCGAGCGCGTCCAGGGTCGGAGGTCCGGGGATGAGCACCGGCGGCGGCGACTGCCGGGTGCGTCCCTTCGCGTCGAGCAGTCGCTGGACGGCGGCCGCGCTGAAGGCGTCCGCGGCCACGCCGTAGACGGTGTCGGTGGGGACCACGACGAGCTCTCCGCGCCCGAGTGCGGCACGTGCGAGCCGCATCCCGGTCAGGAGCCCGTCGGAGTCGGTGCAGTCGTATCGGGATGCCATGACTCGACGATGATAGTGCGACACAATGGGTGGCATCGTGAACGAGTCCCCTGCGCCCCGCCTCCTGTTCCTCTTCGACATGGACGAGGTCCTCGTCCGGTACGACTGGCAGGTGCGGATGGCCGCACTCGCCGAGTTCACCGGGCACGAGTTCGCGGAGCTCCGTCGCCGCTGGTGGGACTGCGGCAACGAGCAGCGCGCTGAGGCCGGCGGGTACGCCGACGGCGACGAGTACCTCGCCGCCTTCGCCGAGGCCATGGGCTGCGACGTCCCCGAGACCGAGTGGGCGCGGATCCGCGGCGCCGCGATGACCGAGCTGCCCGACCGGATCGAGGCGGTGCGCGTCGCGAGCGAGCACGGTCGCGTCGGCCTCCTGACGAACAACGGACCACTGGCCGGCCGGTGGATCCACCGCTGGGCGCCGTCCCTCGCGCCCGTCTTCGGCGAGCACCTCGACACCACGAGCAACTTCGGGGCGCGCAAGCCCGAGCCGGAGGTCTACCGGCGCGCGCTCGAGCACCACGGCGTGCCCGCCGAGCGCGCGTTCTTCGCGGACGACATGCCGATCAACGTCGAGGGCGCGCAGAGCGTCGGCATTCACGCGGTGCTCGTCGAGGAGCACACCGACCTGCGCGAAGCCGTCCTCGCCTTCGTCGCGGAACAGCACGCCGCCGCGCCCGTCGCGGAGCAGCCGGACCGCAGCGCGAACGTCCCGTCACGCGTGCGGTAGGAAGCAGAAATGCGCGTACCGGGCAGGAACGAACGACCAGGTACGCGCGGAACGGCCCGCCATGCGCGGAACGGCACCGACTCACGGCGGCGGGCTGACCGGCGGAGGTGATCCGCGCCTCCGGGCCCGGACCGCTGCGCGATCCTTCCCATCACGCGTGCGGTAGGAAGCGGAATCGCGCGTACCGGGCAGGAACGGACGACCAGGTACGCGCGGAACGGCCCACCATGCGCGGAGCGGCCCACAGGACCACGCACGCACACCGCCCAGGAGGCGCGGCTCGACCCCGCCTAGCGCGTCGCCGTGGTCGTGCGGTCGCGTCCCGTCAGGTCGACGTGCGTCTCCGGGGAACGGAACCCCCGGCGCGCCAGGACCTCGCGAACGCCGGCGCCCTGCGGCTCGGCGTGCTCGACGACGAGGACTCCCCCGGGGACGAGCAGGCGCCACGCGGTGTCGGCGAGGGCACGCACCGCGTCGAGTCCGTCCGGACCGCCGTAGAGCGCCACGGCCGGGTCGTGGTCGCGGACCTCGGGGTCGATCGGCACCGCGTCGTCGGGCACGTACGGCGGGTTCGACACGACGACCGACACCGTGCCGTCGAGCTCGGGCAGTGCGTCGGCGAGGTCGCCCTCGACGAGGCGGACCGTCCCGCCGTGGGCATCGATGTTGCGCCGCGTCCACGGGAGTGCCTCGGGCGAGCGTTCGACCGCGTACACGACCGCGTTCGGCACCTCGGTGTCCATGGCGATGGCGATCGCGCCGCTGCCGGACCCGAGGTCGACGGCGACCGGCGACGGCACGGGCACCGCGCGGAGTGCGTCGATGCCGAACTGCACGACGCCCTCGGTCTCGGGCCGCGGGACGAACACGCCGGGGCCGACGGCCAGGGTCAGCGCCCGGAAGTACGCCTCACCGGTGATGTGCTGGAGCGGCTCGCGGGTGGCGCGTCGGGCGACGGCGTGCCGGAAGCGCTCGACGTGCTCGGCGGCGATCGCGCCGCCGGTCATCGCCCGGGCCTGCACGGCGCCGCGCGAGGTGTCGGTCGCCCAGGCGAGCAACAATTCGGCGTCCACCTGCGGGGTCGGGACGCCGGCCGCGTCGAACGCCGCGGCCGCCTCGCGCAGGAGGCGGTCCGCGGCGAACGCGACGGGCGTGTCGGAGGCGGGTCGCGCCTCCAGGCCGTCCGAGGGGACGTCGCTCACGCGTCCTGGTCGCCGATGGCGGCCAGTCGTGCCTCTTCGTCCGCCTGGATGGCGGACTGGATGACGGGCTCGAGCGCACCGTTCATGACGCGGTCCAGGTCGTACGCCTTGTACCCGGTGCGGTGGTCCGCGATGCGGTTCTCCGGGAAGTTGTACGTGCGGATGCGCTCCGAACGGTCCATGCCGCGGATCTGGGACTTGCGAGCGTCCGAGGCGATGGCGTCGAGCTCCTCCTGCTGGCGCGCGAGGATGCGGGCGCGCAGGACGCGCATGCCGGCCTCGCGGTTCTGCAGCTGCGACTTCTCGTTCTGCATCGCGACCGTGATGCCCGTGGGCAGGTGGGTGATGCGGACCGCGGAGTCGGTCGTGTTGACGGACTGTCCCCCGGGCCCGGAGGACCGGTAGACGTCGATCTTGAGGTCGTTCTGGTTGATCTGGACCTCTTCGGGCTCGTCGACCTCGGGGAAGACGAGGACACCGGTCGTCGAGGTGTGGATGCGCCCCTGCGACTCGGTCGCCGGCACACGCTGCACACGGTGCACGCCACCCTCGTACTTGAGGTGCGCCCAGACGCCCTGGGACGGGTCAGTCGTGTTCGACTTGATCGCGACCTGGACGTCCTTGTACCCACCGAGGTCGGACTCGGTGCGCTCGAGCATCTCGATCTTCCAGCCCTTGGACTCGGCGTAGTGCGAGTACATGCGCAGGAGGTCGGCCGCGAAGAGCGCCGATTCCTCGCCGCCCTCGCCACCCTTGATCTCCATGATCACGTCGCGCCCGTCGTCGGGGTCGCGCGGGATGAGCAGCCGGCGGAGACGCTCCTGGCGCTCCGACAGCTGCTCCTCGAGCGCCGGGACCTCGTCCGCGAACGCCTCGTCCTCACGCGCGAGCTCCTGGGCGGCGGCGAGGTCGTCCCCCGCCGCCTTCCAGGACTCGTACGCGGACTTGATCTGGTTGAGCTCGGCGTACCGCCGGTTCACCTTCTTCGCCCGGGCCGCATCGGCGTGGAGCGCGGGGTCCGACAGCTGCTGCGTCAGGTCCTCGTGTTCCGCCAGCAGCCCTGCCACCGACTCGAACACGCGTTACTCCTGGTGACCGTTGTGGTGCCCACCGGTCGTGGGGACCGACTTCTGCACCTGGACCAGGAACTCGACGTTCGACTGCGTCTCCTTGAGGTTCCGCAGCACGATCTCGAGGGCCTGCTGCGGGTCGAGCCCGGCGAGGGCACGGCGCAGGCGCCATGTGATCTTGACCTCGTCGGCGGAGAGCAGCTGCTCCTCGCGACGGGTGCCGGACGCGTTGACGTCGACGGCCGGGAAGATCCGCTTGTCGGCCAGGTGACGGTTGAGGCGGAGCTCCATGTTGCCGGTGCCCTTGAACTCCTCGAAGATCACCTCGTCCATCTTCGACCCGGTCTCGACGAGCGCCGTCGCGAGGATGGTCAGCGAACCGCCGTCCTCGATGTTGCGCGCGGCGCCGAAGAAGCGCTTCGGCGGGTAGAGGGCCGACGAGTCGACGCCACCGGAGAGCACGCGACCGGAGGCCGGCGTCGCCAGGTTGTAGGCGCGGCCCAGACGGGTGATCGAGTCGAGGAGCAGGACCACGTCGTGACCCAGCTCGACGAGGCGCTTCGCACGCTCGATGGCGAGCTCGGCGACCGTGGTGTGGTCTTCTGCCGGACGGTCGAAGGTCGAGGCGATGACCTCGCCCTTCACCGTGCGCTGCATGTCGGTGACCTCTTCGGGCCGCTCGTCCACGAGGACGACCATGAGGTGCGCCTCGGGGTTGTTCTTCGCGATCGCGTTGGCGATGGCCTGCAGCACGACCGTCTTGCCGGCCTTCGGCGGGGAGACGATCAGGCCGCGCTGGCCCTTGCCGATCGGCGACACGAGGTCGATGATCCGCGTGCTGAGCTTCGAGGGCTCGGTCTCGAGGCGGAGACGCTCGTTCGGGTACAGCGGGGTGAGGTCCTGGAAGTCGACGCGCGCGGCGGCCTCGTCAGCGGTCTGCCCGTTGACCGAGTCGACCTTCACGAGCGCGTTGTACTTCTGGCGGCTCTGCTGTTCGTTGTCGCGCGGCTGCTTGATCGCACCGACGACCGCGTCGCCCTTGCGCAGGTGGTACTTCTTCACCTGGCCGAGGGAGACGTAGACGTCGTTCGGGCCCGGCAGGTAGCCGGTCGTGCGCACGAAGGCGTAGTTGTCGAGGACGTCGAGGATGCCCGCGATCGGGATGAGGACGTCGTCCTCGGTGATCTCCGGCTCGAACTCGTCGTTCTGCCCACCGCGGCCGCGCTTGCGGTCACGCTGGCGACGGCTGCGGCCGCCCTCGGCCTCGTCGGCGTTCTGCTGGGCCTGCTGCTGCTGCTTCTGCTGACCCTGCTGGCCCTGCTGCTTCTGCTGGCCGTTCTGCTGCTGGCCGTTCTGCTTCTGCTCGTTCTTGTCGTCCTGCTGGGCGTTCTTCTGCTCGCCCTGCTGGCCCTGGCCGTTCTGGCCGTTCTTCTGGGCCGCGTCGGTCTTCGGGGCGTTGTCGCGACCGTTCTGGTCGCCGCCCTGCTCGCCGTTCTCGGCGTTCTGGCCACGGCCACGACCGCGACCACGGCTGCGACGACCGCGGCGCGAGCCGCCCTCGCCCTGCTGGTCGTTCTGGTCGCCCGACTCGGTGCCGTGCGCGGACTGCTCCTGCTGGTCGCCCGCGGCGTCCTGCTGGGCCGGCTGCTCGGCCTGGTCCGGCGTCTGCTCGGTGCGCTCGGCCTGCTGGCCGTTCTGCTGGTCGCGCTGCCCGCGGCCACGACGCTGGCCGCCGGTCTGCGCGGCTTCCTGGGCGTCCTTCTCGGCGCGGACCTGGTCGAGCCCGGCGAGGAGGTCCTCGGTGCCGGTCTGACCGTGGTTGGTGTGCTCGGCGGCCGAGGTCGGCGCGGCGCTCACGGTGCCGCCGGAGGAGGCACGGCGCGAACGGCGGGCCCGCGAGGACGCCGGCTGCTCGGCCGGGGCCTCGGTCGCTGCCGGTGCGTCGGCGACGGCCTCAGCGGCGGGTGCTGCGGGTGCCTCGGTCGGCTCCGGCAGCGTCGGCTGCTCGGCCACGGGGGCCTCGACCGCGGGTGCGGCCGGCTCGGCGGGAGCGTCGTCCGTCACGGGACGCTTGTCCTCGATCGAGGCGATGAGGTCACCCTTGCGGAGCTTCGAGAGCCCCGTGATGCCGAGGGAGGAGGCGATGCGCTGGAGTTCCGGGAGCCGGAGGGCGCGCAGATCGCTGGGGATCTCCACCTGGGTGGAGTCGTTGACGTTCGTCAAGGTCGGTGTTTCCTTTCGAACCGCAGAACGCGGAGAGTTTCCACCGTCCCGGATGCACGGGTATGCATCGACCGCCGTTCAGACGACGGACCGGGATTCGGTGATCAGAAAGAGATTGCCCCCGCGCACCGGACCCAGCATGGCGAGGAAGTTCCTGCTGCCTACGCGGGTTCGGCTTGGAGCGCCGAGTGCGGCACCACTGTAGCACCACCGAGGTCGACGGCCAGCATGAGCGCCCGCCAGTCGGATTCCCCGTGTCGCGACACGAGGTCGGCCGCGGTGAGTCGCTGCGCGGGGTCGCTGCCGAGGACCAGGAGGCTCGGGCCGGCTCCGGAGACGACCGCCGCCAGGCCGTGCTGCCGCAGCAGGCCGATGAGGGCGTCGGTCTCCGGCATGGCGCTGGCACGGTAGGCCTGGTGCAACCGGTCCTCGGTCGCCGCCAGGAGCAGCTCGGGGCTCTGGATGAGCGCGGCGACGAGTAGGGCGGAGCGGGACACGTTGAACGCGGCGTCCTCGTGCGGGACGCTCGCCGGCTGCAGGGAGCGCGCGAGCTTCGTCGAGAGCGTCGAGGTCGGCACGAAGACCACCGGCGAGACACCGCGGTGGACGAGCAGGCGCTTGTACGCCGGACCCTCGGCGGTCATCCACGCGATGGTCAGCCCGCCGAAGAGCGCCGGCGCGACGTTGTCCGGGTGCCCCTCCATCTCGGTCGCGAGCGTGAGCAGGGTCGAGGCGTCGAGGTCGACGACGCCCTCGAGCAACCCGCGCGCGGCCATCAGCCCGGCGACGATCGCGGCCGCCGACGACCCCATGCCGCGGCCGTGCGGGATGGCGTTCACCGCGTGCAGCTCGAGGCCGGGCTGCTGTGCGACGCCGGCGTGCTCGAGCCCGCGGCGGACGGCGCGGACGACGAGGTTCGTGTCGTCGGTGGCGACCTCACCAGCGCCGACACCGTCGACCGTGACGGTCGCGCCGGGCTCGGGCCGGACCCGGACGACGACCTCGTCGTAGAGCGACAGGGCGAGGCCCAGGGAGTCGAACCCCGGTCCGAGGTTCGCGGAGGTCGCCGGGACCCGTACGCGGACCGCCCGTCCGGCCGGTACAGCGATCTGGGCGGTCATGCCATCCCCCGGTCCGGACGAGCGGTCGGGGCTCACTCGGCGCCGACCAGTCCGAGCACGTCGGCGACCGACTTGGTGTCGACCGGGACGCTCGTCGGGGTGACCTCGCCGCCGTCCTGCGTGCGGAGGGCCCACTGCGGGTCCTTGAGGCCGTGGCCGGTCACCGTGATGACGACCTTCGCGCCCTTCGGCACGACGCCGGCGTCGGCACGCTCGAGGAGCCCGGCGACGCCGATGGCCGAGGCGGGCTCGACGAAGACGCCGACCTCGGCGGAGAGGATGCGGTGCGCGGCGAGGATCGCCTCGTCGGTGATGGCACCGAAGTAGCCGTCGGTCTCGTCACGGGCCTCGAGCGCGAATTCCCACGAGGCCGGGTTGCCGATGCGGATCGCGGACGCGATGGTGTCCGGGTTGCGGACGACCTCGCCGCGGACGATCGGGGCCGAGCCCGCGGCCTGGAAGCCGAACATGCGCGGGAGCCTGGACGACCGACCGACGGCCACGTCCTCGCGGTAGCCGCGGGAGTACGCCGTGTAGTTGCCCGCGTTGCCGACCGGCAGGAAGTGGAAGTCGGGCGCGTCGCCGAGGACGTCGACGACCTCGAACGCGGCGGTCTTCTGCCCCTCGATGCGGTCGTTGTTGACCGAGTTCACCAGGTGCACCGGGTAGTTCGCGGCGAGGTCGCGCGCGATGTCGAGGCAGTCGTCGAAGTTGCCCTGCACCTGCAGCAGCTGGGCGTCGTGGGCGACGGCCTGGCTGAGCTTGCCCATGGCGATCTTGCCCTCGGGCACGAGCACCGCGGCGGTGATGCCGGCGTGCGTGGCGTACGCGGCGGCGGAGGCGCTCGTGTTGCCGGTCGAGGCGCAGATGACGGCCTTCGCACCGTGCTCGACGGCCTTCGAGATCGCCATGGTCATGCCGCGGTCCTTGAACGACCCGGTCGGGTTCATGCCCTCGAACTTGACGTAGACCTCGGCCCCCGTGCGCTCGGACAGGCGGCGCGCCGGGATGAGCGGGGTCCCGCCCTCACCGAGCGTGACGACGGGCGTCGCCTCGGTGACGTCGAGACGGTCGGCGTACTCGCGCAGGACACCCTGCCACTGGTGGGCCATGAGGCTCCCCTTCTTGTCGGTTCTGGAGTTCGGTCGGGCGCGGCTCAGGCGCCGACGACGCGGAGGACGCTCGTGACCTCGGCGACGACGTCCTCGTTGCGGAGGGCGACCACGGTCGCGGCGAGGTCGGACTCGCGCGCCAGGTGCGTGCCGATGACGAGGGTCGCCGTCGCGTCGGACCCGGTGGCGACGGTCTGCTCGACGGTCTCGACGCTGACGCCGTGCTTCGCGAGGACGCCGGCGACGGTCGACAGCACGCCCGGGGCGTCCGTGACGTGCAGCGTGATCTGGTAGCGCGTGCGGACGGTGCCGATCGGGAACACCGGCAGCGCGGACTGGGTCGACTCGGCGATGCCGGGGCCACCGATGACGTGTCGGCGTGCGGCGGACACCAGGTCGCCGAGGACGGCCGAGGCGGTCTCGACCCCGCCGGCACCGGCGCCGTAGAACATCAGGTCGCCGGCGGCCTCGGCCTCGACGAACACGGCGTTCTTCGCCCCGTGCACGCTCGCGAGCGGGTGCGACTCCGGCACGAGGGCCGGGTACACGCGGGCGCTGACGCCCTCGGTGCCCTGCTCGTCGGTCAGGCGCTCGGCCGTCGCGAGGATCTTCACGACGTACCCGGCCTTGCGCGCGGCCCGGACCTGCTCGATCGTCACCGAGGTGATGCCCTCGCGGTGGACGGCGGCGAGCGGCACCGAGGTGTGGAACGCGAGCGACGCCAGGATCGCGGCCTTCTGCGCGGCGTCGTAGCCCTCGATGTCGGCGGTCGGGTCGGCTTCGGCGTACCCGAGCTCGGTGGCGGTCGCGAGGGCGTCCTCGAACGTCGAGCCCTCGCGGTCCATCAGGTCGAGGATGAAGTTGGTCGTGCCGTTGACGATGCCCATGATGCGCTCGATGCGGTCACCGGCGAGGGAGTCGTGCAGCGGTCGGATGATCGGGATCGCGCCGGCGACGGCGGCCTCGTAGTAGAGCTGTGCGCCCACCTGCTCGGCGACCGCGAAGAGCTCCGGGCCGTGGGTCGCCAGGAGGGCCTTGTTGCCGGTGACGACGTCGGCGCCGGACTGCAGCGCCTGGAGCACGAGCGTCCGTGCCGGCTCGATGCCACCGATCAGCTCGACGACGATGTCCGCGCCGAGGATGAGCGACGCCGCGTCCGTCGTGAAGAGCTCCTTCGGCAGGTCGACGTCGCGCGGGGCCTCGAGGTCGCGCACCGCGATCCCGACGAGCTCGAGGCCGGCCCCGGCGCGCGAGGCGAGCTCGTCGCCGTGTTCGAGGAGCAGCCGCGCCACCTGGGAACCGACCGAGCCGGCTCCGAGCAGCGCGACGCGGACGTTGCGGTATTCGATCATCTGGTGCGGGTCCTGTTCGTGGGGAGTCGGGTCGTCCGAGGGGCTCAGGCCCCCGGGACCACCCCGGTGTCGCGGGCGAGGAGGTCGTCGATCGACTCGCCACGCACGAGGATACGGGGTACGCCGTCGGCGACCGCCACGACCGGCGGGCGTCCGACGTGGTTGTAGTTGCTCGCCAGGCTCCAGCAGTACGCACCGGTGGCGGCCACGGCGAGGAGGTCCCCGCGGTGCACGTCACCGGGCAGGTACTCGTCGTTCACGACGATGTCGCCGGACTCGCAGTGCTTCCCGACCACGCGGGTGAGGACGGCGGGGGCGTCGGACGTCCGGGCGAGCCGGGCCGTGTAGTCGGCGCCGTAGAGCGCGGGTCGGGCGTTGTCGCTCATGCCGCCGTCGACCGACACGTACGTCCGGGTGGCGGGCTCCTGCTCGTCGTCCGAGAGCGTCACGGGCTTGATGGTGCCGACGCGGTAGAGCGTGATGCCCGCGGGCCCGACGATGTACCGGCCGGGCTCGACCGCGATCTCGGGGACCGGGATGTCCCGCTCGGCGCAGGCCTCGGCCACGATGGTCGCGAGCGCGTCGGCGACGTCCTCCGGCTCGAACGCCGAGTCGGCCTCGGTGTAGTCGATGCCCCAGCCGCCGCCGAGGTTGAGCTCCGGCACCGGACCGGTCGCCACGAGCGTGGCGTGCACGTCCATCAGGCGACGCGCGGCCTCGCGGAAGCCGGACTCGTCGAAGATCTGCGAGCCGATGTGCGAGTGCAGGCCGACGAAGGCGAGTGACGGCTCGGCGCGGACGGCCTCGGCAGCGGTGACGGCCTCGGTCAGGGGGATGCCGAACTTCTGGTCCTCGCGCGCGGTGGCGAGGTACTCGTGCGTCGACGCGTGCACCCCGCTGTTGATCCGGATGCGCACGCGCTGCACGACCCCGGCATCGGCCGCGGCACGGGCGACGCGCCGCACTTCCTCGTGGCTGTCGAGGACGATGGTGCCGACGCCGACCTCGACCGCGCGGGCGATCTCGGCGTCCGACTTGTCGTTGCCGTGGAAGCCGAGCAGCGCCGGGTCGACTCCCCCGGCCAGGGCCACCGCGAGCTCGCCGCCGGTGCACACGTCGACGCGGAGGTCGGCCTCGACCATCCACGCCGCGACCTGCGTCGTCAGGAACGCCTTGCCGGCGTAGTAGACGTGCGCCCGGGTGCCGATCCGCTCGAACGCCTCGGTGAAGGCGTTCCGCACCCGCACCGCCCGGGACTGCACGTCGCGTTCGTCGACCACGTACAGCGGCGTGCCGAACTGCGCGACCAGGTCGGAGGCGGCGATCCCGCCGACGACGAGCTCGCCGTCGTCGGTCCGGGTCGCGGAGGCAGGCCAGATCCGCGCGGTCAGCGCGGAGGCGTCCGTCGGGAACCGCAGGTGCTGCGGGGCAAGGGGGTTCTCGCTCACGGGACCCGATCCTACCGAGCCGAGCCGCGCCTCCTGGCCGTGTGACGCAGCCACGTGCTCAACCGCACGAACCGACCGTCTGCAGCCCCGCCTCGTTGAGCGGCAGCGAGTCGGCCGTGACGCGCACCGTCGCCTCGGAGGCGGTGACGTCGAGCGACCGCACGAGGAGCCCCGACGGCAGGAACTGCGCCGTGCAGACCTCGACGGGGACGTTCGTGACGCCCGGGATCGAGTCCACCTTGAGGCCGAGCGACGAGTTCGTGATCCGCACCGTCTTCGGCGTGATCGTGATGCCCTTGCCGTCGTCCTGCGCGGCGACGTCGCCCTTCGCCGCGTAGGTGATGTCGTAGCCGAGGACCGCGGTCTTGCCGGAGAGCTCCACGCCGCCGTCGACCAGGCTGAGCCGGTCGAACAGCGGGCTGTACTTCGACAGGTCCTTCACGGACGCGGCCGCCAGCCGGACGTGGCCGTCGACGTCGCGCACGTCGCCCTTGCCGTCCACGGGCACGTCGCGCGCGGTGACGTCGGCGGCGAGCGGGATGCCGTCGATGGTGAGCTTCTCGGAGGAGATCTCGACCTCGTCGAGCTGCCCGCTGATCAGTTGCGGGATGACGATGCCCTTCGCGTGCGCCTCGACCTCGCCGGTGGCGCCGGACGGCAGCGACTGCTCGACCTGCTGGGCGATGATGCGGTCGACGACCCCGCGGAGGACGAACTCGGCGATCACGACGAGCGCGGCGAGGACGACCACGACGACGATCAGCACGACGGGCCAGCGACGGCGCTTCCGGGGGGTCACGGTGGCGGCGGACATGCGTCCCACCTTGCCAGGTGGCCCCGGCAGCGAGCCTGGAGGCGCGGCGTGCGCCCGGCGCGCCGGACGGACGGCGAGCGCTACATGCGCTCCGGCGCCGTCACGCCGAGCAGGCCCAGCCCGTTGCGGACGACCTGGCCGGTGGCGTCGTTCAGCCAGAGGCGCGTGCGGTGCAGGTCGGTCACGGCCTCGTCGCCGAGGGGCGTGACCCGGCAGGCGTCGTACCAGCGGTGGTAGAGCCCGGCGAGCTGCTCGATGTACCGCGCGACACGGTGCGGCTCGCGCAGCTCGGCAGCCTGGCGCACCACGCGCGGGTACTCCGCCAGGGCGCCGAGCAGGGCCCCCTCGGTGTCGTGCGTCAGGAGCGAGGCGTCGAAGGCCGACCGGTCCACCCCGGCGTTCGCGGCGTTGCGGGCCACGGACTGCGTGCGGGCGTGGGCGTACTGCACGTAGAAGACCGGGTTGTCGTTCGTGCGCTTGGTGAGCAGGTCGAGGTCGATGTCGATCGCGGTGTCGCTGGCGAACCGGACGAGCGCGTACCGGCCGGCGTCCACGCCCACGGCGTCGACGAGGTCCTCCATCGTGACGATCGTGCCGTTGCGCTTCGACATGCGCATCGGTTCGCCGTCCTTGAGCAGGTTGACCATCTGCCCGATGAGGATCTCGAGGTTCTTGCCCGGCTCGTCCCCGAACGCGGCGCACATCGCCATCATCCGGCCGACGTAGCCGTGGTGGTCCGCGCCGAGCATGATGAGGTTCCGCTCGAAGCCGCGCTCGCGCTTGTCGAGGTAGTACGCCAGGTCGCCGGCGATGTAGGCGGGCTCGCCGTCCGACTTGATGACGACGCGGTCGCGGTCGTCGCCGAAGTCGGTGGTCCGGAGCCACTCGGCGCCCTCGGCCTCGTACATCACGCCCGCCGAGCGGAGCCGCTCGATGGCGCGCTCGACGGCCTTCGACTCGTGCAGGGCGTTCTCGTGGAAGTAGACGTCGAAGTCGACGCCGAAGTCGTGCAGCGACGACTTGATGTCGGCGAACATGAAATCGACGCCCTCGCGCCGGAAGAGCTCCTGCGCCTCGTCGCGCGGCAGGTCCTTCACGTCGACCGACGGGTCGAGGGTCGCGATCACGCGCGCCGCGATCTCGGCGATGTACGCGCCGCCGTAGCCGTCCTCGGGCGTGGGCTCACCGAGCGCCGACGCCACGAGGGAGCGGGCGAAGCGGTCGATCTGCGCGCCGTGGTCGTTGAAGTAGTACTCGCGGGTGACGAGGCCGCCCTGCGCCTGGAACACCCGCGCGAGGCTGTCGCCCACCGCGGCCCAGCGCACGCCGCCCATGTGGATCGGCCCGGTCGGGTTCGCGGACACGAACTCGAGGTCGATCCGCACGCCGTCGTACAGGTCGCCGTGCCCGAAGGACTCGCCGCCCTCGACGATCGTGCGCGCGATCTCGCCGGCAGCGGCGGCCTCGAGCGTGATGTTGATGAAGCCGGGGCCCGCGACGTCGACCGAGTCCACGCCGTCGAGCTCGGTCAGCTCGCCGGCGATCTCCGTCGCGAGCTCGCGCGGGTTCGTGCCGAGCCGCTTCGCGAGCTGCATCGCCGCGTTCGAGGCCCAGTCGCCGTGCGCGCGGTTCTTCGGACGTTCGAGTGCCGCGTGGGACTCCCCGATGGTCACGGTGTCGGACGCGCCTCGTCGCTCGACGATCCCGGTCAGGATCGACAGGTACGCGGCGGAGAGTTCGGCAGGAGTCACGAGGGTCGAGTCTACCGGGACGCACAGGTCCTCCCCGGTCGATGCACCATCATGTCGGGATGACCACCCGCAGCCGCGTCCGGGCGATCAGCGTCGCCCTCCTCACCGTGTCCGCGTCCGTCGCCCTGGTGGGGTGCTCCGGCGGCGGCTCGGACGGCGCCACGCCGAGCGCCACGGCGGGTCCGATCGGGAAACGGGTCGCACAGACGTGCACCGAGCTCCTGCCCGCCGACGCCCTGTCCGTCTACGGGAAGACGTTCACCCTCGACGACGACTTCACGCCGGAGAAGGGGACCCCGGCGGCGCGCATCGCCGAGCAGCGCGGTCGCGTGTGCCACTGGAGCGCGAACGACGACGCCTCGACGACGATCACGGTCGCCGTCGCCGACCTGCCTGAGAAGTCGCTCACGAACCTCAAGGACGCGCTCTACGAACGGGGCGGATCCGTGCCGACCTACCGGGTCGAGGGGTACTTCTCGCTCACCGACGGCGTCGGGCGCGCGGACGCCTTCGCCGACCCGTACTGGATCACCGCGACCTCCACGCTCTTCACCGAGCCCGGGGGCGCGCAGCCGGTCGTCGACGCGGTGCGGAGCGTCGTGCAGCCGAGCGCGTCCGCGACGCCGGCCGGCTGATCCGTCCGCCGCGTACCTGATGGGATCGGGCGTACCCGGTGAGCTCCTTCGACCAGGTACGCCCGATCTCGCTTGCCATCGCACGCGATCTGGGAAAGACCGGCACCGAGCGCGCCCCGCGCCCGCCGTACCCACCAGACGGACGGGAGGCGCAGTGCGGCCCCGCCCCGCGCCTCCCGTCCGTCAGCTCGTCACCCGCGTACCTGGCGGGAACGGGCGTACTTCGTCGATTCTTTCGACCAGGTACGCCCGATCTCGTTTGCCATCGCGCGCGTCCTGGGAAAGACCGGGCTCGAGCGCGCCCCGCGCCCACCAGGAGGAAGGGAGGCGCGGCCCCGCGCCTCCCGTCCGTCAGCTGGTCACCCGCGTACCTGGCGGGAACGGGCGTACCCGGTGAGTTCTTCCGACCAGGTACGCCCGATTCCGCTTCCCATCGCGCACGTTCTGGGAAGGACCGGGCGCGACACGCGTGGTCTCGGACAGCCGTGCGGACCTGCTACGGTTGGTTCCACCCAGGGCCCCCATAGCTCAGGGGATAGAGCACTGCCCTCCGGAGGCAGGGGCGGAGGTTCGAATCCTCCTGGGGGCACAGTGACATCCCCGCGGAAGCAGGCGACTTCGCTTCGCTCAGGCGGCTGCCCGCGATGTCGGCTTCGCCGACCTTCCCTCCGGGGGCGGTCGGGGCGGGGCCCTCGTGGGCGCACATCGCGGTAGCGTCGGGCGCATGACGATGGTGTTTCCGGAACCTGGTGTTGCGCCGCTGCGAGGTGGGCCGAGGCTCGGATGGGGCGTGATCGGGCCCGGCGAGATCGCGGGCGACTTCACGTCGACGCTCCACGCGAACTCCGACCAGCGCGTCGTCGCCGTCGGCTCCCGCTCCCCCGAACGCGCCGCCGCCTTCGCCCGGCGACACGGGATCCCCGGCGTGCACGGCTCGTACGAAGCCCTCGTCGCCGACCCCGCCGTCGACGTCGTCTACGTCGCCTCACCGCACCCGCAGCACCTCGGCCACGCGCTCCTCGCGATCGCCGCGGGCAAGCACGTCCTCGTCGAGAAGCCGATGACCACGTCCGAGGCGGACACCCGCACCCTCGCCGAGGCCGCCCGCAGCGCCGGGGTGTTCGCGATGGAGGCGATGTGGACCCGGTACCTCCCGGGGACCACCGTCGTCGCACGGCTCCTCGCGGACGGCGCCCTCGGCGACGTCCGGCTCGCGTCCGTCGACGTCGGCTGGCCGCACGACCCCGACGCCGCCGACCGCATGTTCGACCCCGCCGCCGGCGGCGGCGCCCTCCTCGATGCCGGTGTCTACGGGCACTGGTTCGCACGGTTCGCCGCCGGCGCCCCGGTGACCAGCAGCACGACGGGAGCGGTCTCCGGACGCGGGGTGGACCTCCAGTCCGTCACCGTGTCGACGTCGGCCGGAGGCGCGCAGGCCGTGGTGACCACGACGATGACGGCGTGGACGCCCGGACTCGCGGTCATCGCGGGGAGCACGGCCACCGTGCGGTACACCGACCACTTCGTGTTCCCGGCGTCCTTCGCGCTGCACCACGGCGCGGAGGCGGCGCACTGGGAGGACGAGAGCGGCCTCCGTGGCAGACAGGGCCTCGTCTGGCAGACCGCGGCGCTCGCGCAGTACGTCGGCGAGGGGCGCACGGAGTCGCCGCTGCACTCGCTCGACGACTCGATCGGGCTCGCCGCGACGCTCGACGCGGCGCGATCCGCGCTCGGTCCCCGGGTGGACGCCCCCGGTGTTTCCGAACGCGACACGTCCACCCCCTAGGATCACGGGCCGGTCGACCCCGCACGCGACCGGGAAGAGGACTCGATGACCGCAGCCACCGGGAACCCGCAGCACGAACTCGCCCGGGGCGCCGACGCCCCGGCACCACGGACCCTGCTCGACGTCCTCACCGCGACCGCCGCCGAGCACCCCGACGCCACCGCGCTCGAGGACCCGGCCGGCACGATCGACTACGCGACGCTCGTGCGACTGGTGCACGAGCAGGCCGACGACCTCGCGCGACGCGGGGTCCGACGGGGCGACCGGGTGGGCGTCCGGATCCCGTCCGGCGGGCGCGACCTGTACGTGTCGATCCTCGCAGTCCTCGCGGCTGGTGCGGCGTACGTCCCGGTGGACGCGGACGACCCCGAGGAACGCGCCACGCTGGTGTTCGGCGAGGCCGGCGTCGTCGGCGTGATCGGAGTGGGCGGCGTCCTGCGTGACCGCGACGGCGCGGAACTCCCGGTGACCGACCCCGCGGCTAGCGCCGAGCTCCCCCGGCAGGACGACGACGCGTGGATCATCTTCACGTCCGGGTCGACCGGCGTGCCCAAGGGCGTCGCCGTGACGCACCGGTCCGCGGCGGCGTTCGTGGACGCCGAGGCGCGGATGTTCCTGCGGGCCGCGCCGATCGGTCCGGGCGACCGGGTGCTGGCGGGTCTGAGCGTGGCGTTCGACGCGTCGTGCGAGGAGATGTGGCTGGCGTGGGGCCACGGTGCGTGCCTGGTGCCGGCACCGCGGTCGCTCGTGCGCACCGGGGTGGACCTGGGGCCGTGGCTCATCGCGCACGGGATCACGGTGGTGTCGACGGTGCCGACGCTCGCGGCGCTGTGGCCGGACGACGCGCTGGAGCAGGTGCGGTTGGTCATCTTCGGTGGTGAGGCCTGCCCGCCGGAGCTCGCTGCGCGGATCGCGAGCCGCGAGCGGGAGGTGTGGAACACCTACGGTCCGACGGAGGCGACGGTGGTGGCGTGCGGTGCTCTGCTCGACGGGAGCACGCCGATCCGGATCGGGTTGCCGTTGGACGGCTGGGACCTCGCGGTCGTGGACGCGGCGGGTGCCCGGGTGGAACCGGGGGGTGTCGGGGAACTCGTCATCGGCGGCGTCGGGCTCGGGCGGTACCTGGACCCGGCGAAGGACGCCGAGAAGTACGCGTCGTTCCCGGAGCTCGGGTGGGAGCGGGCGTACCGGAGCGGTGACCTGGTGCGGTACGACCCCGAGGGACTCGTGTTCCAGGGTCGTGCGGACGACCAGGTGAAGCTCGGCGGTCGTCGCATCGAGCTCGGGGAGATCGACGCGGCGCTGCAGGGGCTGCCGGACGTGGCCGGGGGTGCTGCCGTGGTGCAGCGGACGCCGGCGGGCAACCAGGTGCTGGTCGGGTACGTCGCGCCGGTCGCGGGTGCGACGGTGGACGTGGCGGCGGCGAACGCTCGGCTGCGCGAGGAGCTCCCGGCGGCGCTCGTGCCCCTGCTCGCGGTGGTGGACTCGCTGCCGACGCGGACCTCGGGCAAGGTCGACCGTGCCGCGCTCCCGTGGCCGTTGCCGGGGTCGTCGGACACGGCGATGCTCCCGGACACGGTGGCCTGGATCGCCGAGCGGTGGTCCGCGATCCTCGGGGTGCCGGTGGCGAGCGTCGACGACGACTTCTTCGCGCACGGCGGCGGGTCGCTGACGGCGGCGCAGCTCGTGTCGGCGATCCGTGAGCGCTTCCCGACGACGACGGTGGCCGACGTGTACGACCACCCGCGGATCGGGGCGCTGGCGGACGCGCTCGACGACTCCGGCCCGGTGACGTCGGTGCCACGCGACGTCCGGCCGGTCCCGCCGGGGACGGGTGTGGTGATGACGGTGCTCGGGCTGCCCCTGCAGGTGCTCCGTGGTCTCCGGGTGCTGACGTGGACGGCGCTCGTGGCGGCGGTGCTGCACGCGACGACGCTCCCGTCCGTCCCGGTGCTGCCCTGGCCGGCGCTCGTCGTGGCGCTCGTCCTGTTCGTCACCCCGGCGGGGAAGATGGCCGTGACGGTCGTCCTCGTCCGGGCCCTGCTCGTCGGGGTGCGTCCGGGTGACCACCCCCGTGGCGGGTCGGTGCACGTGCGGGTCTGGCTCGCGGAGCGGATCGCCGAGGCGGTGGACGGCCCCTCGACGGCCGGTGCGCCGTGGATCAGCTACTACGCCAGAGCCTTGGGCGCGACGATCGGCAAGGACGTGGACCTGCACGCGCTGCCGCCGGTTACCGGGATGCTGACGGTCGGCAAGCGGGCGTCGATCGAGCCCGAGGTCGACCTCGCCGGGCACTGGGTGGACGGCGACGTGTTCCGGCTCGGCCGGGTCCGGATCGACGCGGACGCCGTGGTGCACAGCCGGACGACGCTGCTGCCGGGTGCGCACGTGGGCGTCGGTGCCGAGGTGGAGGCCGGTTCCGCGGTCGCCGACCGGGTCCCCGACGGGGAGCGGTGGGCGGGGTCGCCGGCGGAACGCGTCGGGTCGGCTCGGCACGACCGGGAGGCGCGACCCCCGTCCCGACGCCGGTGGCTGCTGGCGTACGGGGCCGGGTCCCTGGCCGTGGCCGGGTTGCCGGTGATCGGTGTCGCCGCGGGGGTGGGGCTGGTGTGGCTCCTCGTCGGACCGGTCGCGTCCCTCCAGCGGGCCGTGCTGCTCGCGCTGGCGTGGGTACCGGTGGGGACGGTCGTCGCGGGGCTCGTGTACGCGGCACTCGTCGTGGCCGCGGTGCGGTTGCTCGGGATCGGTCTGCACGAGGGTCGGCACCCGGTGCGCTCCCGGATCGGCTGGCAGGTGTGGACGACCGAGCGGATCCTCGACGGCGCCCGGACGCTGCTGTTCCCGGTGTACGCGTCGCTCGTGACCCCGCTCTGGCTCCGACTGCTCGGGGCGCGGGTGGGACGGAACACCGAGATCTCGACGGTCCTGCTCATCCCGGCGCTCACGCAGATCGCGTCGGGGGCGTTCCTCGCCGACGACACGATGGTGGCGACGTACGAGCTCGGCGGCGGTCGGGTGCGGATCGGTCGGTCGAAGGTGGGGCGGCGGGCGTTCCTCGGCAACAGCGGGATGACCGGCGCCGGACGTTCGGTGCCGCGCGAGGCCCTGGTCGCGGTGCTGTCCGCCGTCCCGAAGAAGGCGAAGCGCGGATCGTCGTGGCTCGGCTCTCCCCCGGTGCGGCTCCGGCGCGCCACGGCGGAGTTCGACGAGGAGCGCACGTTCCGGCCGCCGCGGTCCCTCAAGGTCGCTCGAGGCTGCTGGGAACTCCTGCGCCTGGTCGCCCCGATGGTGTCCGCGGGGATCGCGCTCGGGGTCGTCGGCACGCTGCTCGCGCTCTGGACGGCAGTCGGCATCGGGTGGACGGTGCTGCTCGCCGGGCCGGTGCTCATCGTCGCCGGTGCCGTCGCAGCGGTGGTGTCGACGATCGCGAAGTGGTCCTTCGTCGGCCGGATCGCCGCCCGCGAGCACCCGCTCTGGTCGTCGTTCGTGTGGCGGAACGAGGTGCAGGACACGTTCGTCGAGACCGTCGCCCGGCCGTGGTTCGCCGAGCAGGCGACGGGGACCCCGGCCCTCGCGGCGTGGCTCCGCAGTCTCGGGGCGACGATCGGCCGCGGCACCTGGCTCGAGACGTACTGGCTCCCGGAGGCCGACCTCGTGACGATCGGGTCCGGAGCCGCCGTGGCCCGCGGCACGGTCGTGCAGACGCACCTGTTCCACGACCGGGTGATGCAGCTCGACGAGGTCCGCCTCGACCCGGGTGCGACGCTCGGGCCGCACAGCGTGGTGCTGCCGGCGGCGGGCATCGGACCGGGCGCCACCGTCGGGCCGGCGTCCCTCGTGATGCGCGGCGAGCAGGTGCCCGGCGGCACGCACTGGTCCGGCAACCCGATCGCTCCGTGGACATCGGCGCCGCCGGTGCCGGCGCGGTCGTCCGTCGAGCACGTCGCCGTGGCAGACTCGACGGTACCGTGAAGCCCGCCTCGACGAACCCAGACGCCGACCCGTACACCCCGCACAGCGGCGACCGACGGTGGAGCGCCCACCACTACGAGCTCCGTCTGGAGTACCGCGTCGCGACGAACCGCCTCGACGGCACAGCGACGATCACCGGACGTGCGCACGAGGACCTCGACCGTGTCGTCCTCGACCTGCACGGCATGACGGTCGACCGGGTGGACGTCGACGGCAAGCGGGCGAAGAAGCACACGACCGCGACGCACAAGCTCACCGTGACCCCGGCCGAGCCCGTCGCCGCCGGCACGGAGTTCACCGTCCACGTGCGGTACCGCGGCACACCGCACCCGCTCCGCAGTCCGTGGGGCCAGATCGGCTGGGAGGAGCTGACCGACGGTGTGATCGTCGCGGCACAGCCCACCGGCGCCCCGTCGTGGTTCCCGTGCAACGACCGACCGGACGACAAGGCCACCTACCGGTTCGAGATCACCGCCGAGGCCGCGTACGACGTCGTCGCGAACGGGGAGCTGCTCGGCAAGGAGCGCGCCCGTGCCGGCACGACGTGGACGTACGCCACGACCGAGCCGATGGCGACCTACCTCGCGACGGTGCAGATCGGGCGCTACCGCACGACGAAGCTCCGCGGCTCGGACACCCCCGTCACGCTGCACCACCCCGCCGACCTCGGCACGGCCGCGAAGACGGACTTCGGACGGGTACCGGACATGCTCGCCCTGTACGCGGACCGGTTCGGGCCGTACCCGTTCGCGTCGTACGGCGTCGTGGTGACCGACGACGAGCTCGAGATCCCGCTCGAGGCGCACGGCCTGGCGGTGTTCGGCCGGAACCACGTCGACGGCGAGCACGGCACCGACCGGCTCATCGCACACGAGCTCGCGCACCAGTGGTTCGGCAACTCCGTGACGGTGACCAGGTGGAAGGACATCTGGTTGCACGAGGGCTTCGCCTGCTACGCCGAGTGGCTCTGGTCGGAGCACCGCGGCGGCGACTCGGCGGACACCCTCGCGGCGACGTACCGCGACGGGCTCCTGGAGCAGCCCGAGGACCTCGTCGTGGCCGACCCGGGCCCGAAGGACATGTTCGACGACCGGGTCTACAAGCGCGGCGCCCTGGCCCTGCATGCCGTCCGCCGGTCGGTCGGCGACGACGCGTTCTTCGCCGGGCTCCGGACGATCACCGAGCGACACCGGTACGGGTCGGTCGCACCGGAGGACGTGCACGCCGCGTTCGCCGACGCAGCCGGGACCGACGTCGACGCCGTCCGGGCCGTGACGACTCCCTGGCTCGACGAGCCCACCGTCCCCGCGCTCTAGGGAACCGTCGGCGGCGTCGCGCGCGTCAGCTCGCGGTCTCGACCAGGTCCGGAGCGCCGCCGACGTCGGGCGTCTCCGGGGTACCGTTCACCTCGGCCCACACCGCGTCGAGGGACAGCCCGACGACCCCGGCGACGGACGCGATCGTCGAGAACGCCGGCGTCGCGATGCGCCCGGTCTCGATCTTCCGCAGCGTCTCCGGCGAGATCCCGGCCCGCAGCGCCGTGTCGAGCATCGAGCGCTCCCCGCGGGCACGACGGAGCAGCGCTCCGAGCCGCCGACCACGGGCGACCTCGGCGGGGCTGAGCGGGAGACGGACCATGTGCCTACACTAATTCCGGTCTTCCAGTACCGGTATGATCATCCCATGATCGAGATCCTCACCCCGGCCGAGGTCGACCGGGCCCGCGCCACCGGAGCCCTCGTCGGCACGATCCTGCAGACCCTGCGCGACCGCACCCGCGTCGGCACGAACCTGCTCGAGATCGACCGGTGGACGAAGGCGATGATCGAGGACGCCGGCGCCGAGTCCTGCTACGTCGACTACGCCCCGTCGTTCGGACGCGGGCCGTTCGGCCACCACGTGTGCACCGCCGTCAACGACGCCGTCCTGCACGGACTCCCCCACGACCGGACCCTGCAGGACGGCGACCTGCTGACGCTCGACCTGGCCGTCTCGCTCGACGGCATCGCCGCCGACGCCGCCGTCAGCTTCGTGGTCGGCACACCGGACCCGGCCGACCTGGCCCTCATCGACGCCACCGAGCGCGCCCTCGCCGCAGCGATCGAGACCGCCGGCCCCGGGGTCCGCACGGGCGACCTGTCGCACGCCATCGGCACGGTGCTCGAGGGCGCCGGTTACCCCGTCAACGTCGAGTTCGGCGGCCACGGCATCGGCTCGACGATGCACCAGGACCCGCACGTGTCGAACACCGGGCGACCCGGACGCGGCTACACCCTCCGCCCCGGGCTGCTCCTCGCGCTCGAACCGTGGGTGATGGCGGACACCGACGTGCTCGTCACCGACCCGGACGGCTGGACGCTCCGCAGCGCCACGGGAGCACGCACCGCGCACACCGAGCACACGGTGGCGATCACCGAGGACGGCGTCGAGGTCCTCACGCTCCCACGCTGACCGGAGCCCCTCCCGCCGCGACCGCGAGCACCACGTCGACCGCGGGGAAGAGCACCGAGACCGGCTGCGACACCCCGTCCAGGGCGGCCGTGCCCCGACCCAGGTCGACGTCGACGCGGGTGGGGTCCACCCGGAGTCCTCGGCCGTCACGCTTGAGGACGGCCTCCTTCACCGCCCAGCACGCCGCCCGGGCAGTGTCGTCGCCGGACCGGGCGAGCTCCCCGGGCGTGAACGCGTCGAGCGGGGCCGCTGCGACCCGCGACACACGCTCGAGGTCGACGCCGATCCCGGGTGGTCCGACGGCCAGTGCGACGAGGTCGGTGGTCCGTGCGAGGCTCACGCCGACGGCGGAGCCGTCGACCGCGGCCCAGGGGCGGCCGTGGTCCGTCGCGGCGCAGTGCGGGCAGACGCGCCCCGCGCGCACGGCGGAGACCGCGACACCCGCCGCCGACGCGACGGCGGTGAGCAGCGCCTCCCGGTCCGCGTCGGGGCTGCCGCCGGACCGCCGGATCGTCACCACGACGGTCTGGAGGCGCGGGAGACTCACGCAGGCGAGCCTACGTCGGGTGGTTCAGGCGTGGGTGAGCGCGATGAGCGCGACGTTCATCGTGCTGTAGAGCCCTTCGGACCGGGTCGCCTGGCGCACCCGTCCGCGGAGGACCTCGTAGCGGCCGTCGTGCTCGCGCACGAAGCCGATGACACCGCTCGCCGGCGTCGACACACGGTGGTAGCCGTCCTCGAGTGGGACGACCTCGGTGCTGGTTGTTCGCTCCATTGCAGTTCCCCTGTCTCGTTCGTCGTCGAACGCTCCCCGAGCATACCCCGGTCCGGGGTACAACACCTGCACAGGCCCGGGGTTCCACGAGGGTTCGCCCGGAGTCTGTCCGAGCGCTGCGCGGCGTGGATAGACTCCGGGCAACAGCGCTCCGGGGCGCGGTTCCGGGGGTACTCGGACCGTGACCACGGCGACGGACGGAGGACGGATGCGAGCGGTCCAGGGCGGATCGGCCACGGGCAGGACGAGGACCGACAGGGGGACGCCGGGGCTGGTGGGACGCATCGCTGCGGCACTCCTGGCCGTGTTCCTCCTGCTGGCGCCGGCGGCGACGGCGCGAGCGACCGCGCCGGTCGACCTCCGTGGCGCGTACGTCCTCGACGAGGCCGACGTGCTCAGCTCCTCGCAGCAGTCCCGGATCGAGAACGCCGTGCAGCAGCTCTACACGGACACGAAGACCCAGCTCTACGTCGTCTTCGTCCCGACGTTCACGAACCCGTCGGACCACACCGAGTGGGGCGCCGCGACGCTGTCGGCGAACCAGATCGACTCCGACGGCATCCTGCTGTCGGTCGCCGTCGACGACCGGAACTACGACGTCCAGCAGACGAACGAGACGAGCATCTCGTCGTCCGACGTCCAGTCCGCGGTGGACGACGACCTGCTGCCGGCCCTCAAGCAGAGCGACTGGTCCGGTGCCGCGCTGGCCTTCGCGAACGGCCTCGCCGACACCCAGGCGCCGCCGGACCTCACCTGGCTGTGGATCCTCCTCGCCGTCGTGGTCGTCGCGGTCGTCGTCGTGGTGCTCGTCATCCGGACGCGGAACAAGCGCCGGACGGCCGCCGCGACGAAGGCGCAGGAAGCGTCCCTCGCCGACCTCGAGCGGACCGCCGGTGGCGCCCTCGTGACGATCGACGACGAGCTGCGCACCGCCGAGCAAGAGGTCGGGTTCGCCACCGCGCAGTTCGGGGCCGACGCCGCGAAGCCCTTCGCCGAGGCGGTCGCCGCGGCGCAGCAGGCCGTGCGCAAGGCCTTCACGTTCCAGCAGCAGCTCGACGACGAGATCCCGGACTCCCCGCAGCAGCGCGCCGACTGGGCGAACCAGATCATCGCCATCTGCGAGCAGGCGCACGCCTCGATCGAGGAGCAGACGGAGTCGTTCGACAAGCTCCGCTCGCTCGAGGACGGCGTCGAGGAAGCCGCTGCCGCGCTCGCGCAGGCCGTCGCGGCCGCCCCGGCATCGGTCCAGCAGGCGAGCGCATCGCTGGACCGGGTCCGCTCGGCGTACACCGGCCGGACCCTCGCGACCGTGTCGGACAGCGTCGACCAGGCCGAGCAGGTCCTCGCCTACGCGACCGAACGGTCCCAGGCGGCCACCGCCGCGATCGCCGCGGGCGACAAGGGCGAGGCGGTCGTCGCCGTGCGCGACGCCCAGCACGCCCTCGCGCAGGTGCAGCAGCTCACGTCGAGCGCGAGCGCTGCCGAGGCGAGCTTCGCCGAGGCCACCGCACGCGCCGAGGCGATGCGCGTCGACATCGAGGGCGACGTCGCCGCGGCGCGCACCCTCACCGTCGGCGGACCGGAACTCGCCGCCGCGGTCACCCGTGCCGAGACCGTGCTGCGGCAGGGCTTCGACCCGAAGGACCCGATCACCGCGGTCGACGCCCTCACCAAGGCGAACACCGAGATCGACCAGGCCATCGCCGCGGCCCGTGGCGCCGAGGAACAGCAGCGTCGGGCGTCCCGTGCGCTCGACGACGCGCTCCGCGACGCCCGGAACCGGATCAGCCAGGCGCGCGAATTCATCTCCCTGCACCGCGGCGGGGTCGGACCGACGGCGCGGACGCGGCTGTCCGAGGCGCAACGAGCACTCGACGACGCCGTCCAGCTCGCCACGACGGACCCGGGGCAGGCGCTCCAGGCAGCGCGTGCGGCCGAGCAATACGCGGCGGCCGCGATGGACGCCGCGAACGACGACATGGGCGGCTGGGGCGGTGGCGGCGGCTTCGGCGGCGGTGGCGGCAACGGCGCGCAGCTCGGCGGCCTCGTCACCGGCATCGTGCTCGGTGGCCTGCTCGGCGGTCGCGGCGGCAGCTACGGCGGCGGCTCCTTCGGGGGTGGCGGCTTCGGCGGAGGCGGCGGCTTCGGGGGCGGCGGCGGCTTCGGCGGGGGCGGCGGAGGCGGCGGGGGCGGTTTCTCCGGCGGCGGCCGCTTCTAGACCGGGCACCACAGACCAACAGCACCACACCAGTCCTTCCACGAAAGGGAACAGCAATGGCAAAGCAGACGATCTTCGGGCGGATCTCGACCCTCGTCCGGGCGAACATCAACCAGCTCATCGACGACGCCGAGGATCCCCAGAAGATGCTCGACCAGCTCGTGCGGGACTACACGAACAACATCGCGGACGCCAAGACGGCGATCGCGCAGACGATCGGCAACGTCCGACTGCTCGAGCAGGACCACGAAGAGGACAAGCGGGCAGCGGTGGAGTGGGGCCAGAAGGCCGCCAACGCCTCCTCCGCTGCGGACAAGTACCGCACCGAGGGCAAGACGGCCGAGGCGGACAAGTTCGACAACCTCGCCAAGATCGCGATCGGCAAGCAGATCGCGGCCGAGCAGGAGGTCAAGGACGCCGAGCCGAACCTCGCCTCGCAGAACGAGGCGGTGGAGAAGCTCAAGTCGGGCCTCGCCGGCATGGAACAGAAGCTCGAGGAGCTCCGCTCGAAGCGCGACAACCTCGTCGCCCGGTCGAAGACGGCCGAGGCGCAGTCCAAGGTCAACGACGCGCTCGGCAACATCGACGTGCTCGACCCGACGAGCGACCTCGGCCGCTTCGAGGAGAAGGTGCGCCGCGAAGAGGCGAAGGTCCTCGGCCAGCAGGAGCTGCAGTCGTCGAGCCTCGACTCGCAGTTCGAGAGCCTCGAGGACGTGGGCAAGGACGCCGAGGTCGAGGCACGACTCGCCGCCCTGAAGTCCGGCGGTTCGTCGAGCATCTGACGCGCTCCTCGGACGACGCCGGACCCCGCCTGACAGACTGGCACGATGCAGTTCCTCGTGGTCGGTCAGTGGCAGGGTTCGGCGTCGTCCCGTGCGATGCGCCTCGGGGACGGAGCCGCGGCGATCGCGGCCGACCTCCCGCGCGCGTCGACCACCGTGGTCGACGTCCCGGCGGGCGCCGGCGATCGTCTCGAGACGGCCGTTGCCCGGTACACCTCGGTGCTCTCGGTGGCCGAACGGGTCGCCGAGGAGACCACGGTGTCGAGCGAGCCGGTCCTCGTCGTCGGCGGTGACGGTGCGAGCGTGCTCGGCGCCACGGTCGGGCTCGGACCGGACACCGCCTTCGTGCGGATCGCGGGGTCGAGCGGCTTCCGGGCGCTCAACCGCGCCCAGCCCGTCGCCGCCGAGACCGCTGTGCTCCGCATCCTCGTGGACCGTCCCGACGACCTGTTCCCGGCCCTTCCGACCCTGGCAGCGTCGTCCGTCGTCGTCGCCGGCGTGCGCGGGGTCGAGGACGCCGAGGCAGGCGCCCTCGACCGTGCCGGGATCGTGCACCTCGACGTCGACGCCGCCACCCCGGACGCGATCGCGGCAGCGGTGGACGCCACCGGTGCCCAGGCGGTGTTCGTGCACGTCGACCTGGACGTCCTCGACCCGTCGGAGGTCGACGGGCTGCTCGAGCCCGTCCCGTTCGGGTTGGACGGCGCCGGTCTCGTCGAGCGCATCCAGGCCGCCACGCGCGGACGACGACTGGCGGGCGCGGCCCTCACCGGGTTCGCGCCGGTCGACCCGGACCGCGCGGTCGACGACCTCGGCGTCATCCTGCGTGCGGTCGGCGCGCTGACGAGCGCGTCCCGCACCGTCTGACGGTCCCGGCACTCCCCCGCGGACCCGTTCTCCACGGGTACGCACCGCGCCCGGCATGACCCATGCCGATCCGCGTACGCTCGGCGACATGACGGACTACGACCTCATCGTGATCGGCGCCGGCGCAGTCGGCGAGAACGTGGCGGACTACGCCAAGAAGCGCGGCCTGTCGGTCGCCATCGTGGAGGCCGAGCTCGTCGGCGGCGAGTGCTCCTACTGGGCGTGCATGCCGTCAAAGGCCCTGCTGCGCAGCGGGCACGCGCTCGCAGCGGCGAAGCGACTCGACGGTGCGAAGCAGGCGGTCACGGGCGACCTCGACGCGGCGCACGTGCTCGCCCGACGGAACTCCTTCACCTCGGACTGGAAGGACGACGGCCAGGTCTCGTGGCTCGAGTCCGCCGACATCGACCTCATCCGCGGCCACGCCCGGATCACCGGCGAGAAGACGATCGAGGTCGCCGGCACGACGTACACGGCAGCCGCGGCGATCGCGGTCGTCACGGGCTCGCTGCACACCCTCCCCGACGTCCCGGGGTTGGCCGACGCGACGCCGTGGGGCACGCGCGAGGCCACCAGTGCGCAAACGGTGCCCGAGAGCCTGCTCGTCATCGGCGGCGGGGTCTCCGGCTCGGAACTCGCGACCGCGTGGGCGTCCCTCGGGGCGAAGGTCACGCTCGTCGCACGGCACGGGCTGCTCGGCGGCATGGAGCCGTTCGCGGGAGAGCTCGTCGCCGACTCCCTCCGCGAGCTGGGCGTCGACGTCCGCACCGGCGTGCACCCCACCCGCGTCGACCGTGACGAGCACGGCCTCGTCACGACGACGCTCGACGACGGCTCGACGGTCATCACGAGCGAGGTCCTCGCCGCGACCGGACGCGCCGCGACCACGAAGGACCTCGGCCTCGAGTCCGTCGGGCTGACCGCGGGCGACTGGCTGCAGGTCGACGACACGATGCTCGTGCAGGGCACCGACTGGCTCTACGCCGTCGGCGACGTCAACCACCGCGTACTCCTCACCCACCAGGGCAAGTACCAGGCGCGTGCCGCGGGCGAAGCGATCGCCGCTCGGCACCAGGGCACGCCGCTGCACACCGAACCGTGGGGTGCGCACGTCGCCACCGCCGACCACGCTGCGGTCCCGCAGGTCACCTTCACCGATCCCGAGGTCGCGAGCGTCGGCCTGACCGAGGCCAAGGCACGCGAACAGGGGCTGAACGTCCGCGCGGTCGAGTACGAGCTCGGCAACGTCGCCGGCGCCTCACTGCAGGCGGACGGCTACACCGGGCGGGCGAAGATGGTCGTCGACGAGGACCGCGGGGTCGTCGTCGGCGTGACCTTCGTCGGGCAGGACGTCGCCGAGATGCTGCACGCCGCGACGATCGCCGTCGTGGGCGAGGTGCCGGTCGACCGCCTCTGGCACGCCGTCCCCGCCTACCCGACGATGAACGAGATCTGGCTGCGACTGCTCGAGACCTACGGCCGCCCGGAGTAGCGGTGCGGAACCCCCTGCTCGACTCCCCCGTGTCCCGGGCGGGGTGGGCGTTCGCGACCGTGGTCGGCCTCGCCGTCGGCGTCCCGCTCTCCACCGGGAAGGTGCGGGTCGTCGACGGGCTGATCGTGTGCACCGGGCTGCCGCGGTGGGTGTTCCGCCGAGGTGGCACGTGCGTGGGGTCGGTCTACCTCACGCGGGACAACGACGGCGACCGGGTGCTCCGGCACGAGCGGGTGCACGTCGACCAGTGGCGGCGGTACGGGATGCTCATGCCGATCGTGTACGCGTTGGCGGGGCAGGATCCGCTGCGGAACCGGTTCGAGATCGAGGCCGGGCTCGAGGACGGCAACTACCGCTGACGCGCGGCGCGCCCGCGCGCCCGCCCCGAGGTCGCACGACACGCCGCGCGTGCGGCGGCGAGGTCGCACGAAGTGCCGCGCGCCGGGCGCGCGAGCGGCAGTTCTCGCGATCTCGCGGGGGTGGAGCTCGCCGACACCCCGACGGGAGGCGCGGGACGGTCTCGCACCGTGCCTCCCGTCCGGAACGGTGTGCGCCCACCGCGACGGGTCACGTCCGTCTCGAGGTCGCACGACACGCCGTGGGCGTGACGCCCGGGTCGCACGAAGTGCCGCCCGCGGCGCGCGCGAGCGGCACTTCGTGCGACCTGACCGGGCGCCAGCGCCCGCGCGCCCGCGCCGCGGCGCGCAGCGCGTCAGGCCGCGGGGCGCCGCGGCACCACGAGGGGCGTACCCGTCTCGGGGTCGGCGACGACCACGCACGGCAGCCCGAACACGTCCTCGACGAGGTCGCCCGTCACCACCGACGCCGGCGGCCCCGACGCCACGATCGACCCGTCACGCATCGCGATCACGTGCGTGGCGTACCGCGCCGCCTGGTTGAGGTCGTGCAGCACCGCGACGACCGTCCGACCGGCCGCGTGCAACGCCGACGCCAGCTCGAGCACGTCGTACTGGTGCGCGATGTCCAGGAACGTGGTGGGCTCGTCGAGCAGGACGATGTCGGTCTCCTGCGCGAGCACCATCGCGATCCACACCCGCTGTCGCTGCCCACCGGACAGCTCGTCCACGCTGCGGTCGGCGAGCGACACGGTCGACGTCTGCTCGAGCGCGGCCTGCACGGCCCGCCGGTCCGACCCCGACGAGGGGTGCAGCAGGTCCTGGTGCGGGAACCGCCCCCGGGACACCAGGTCGCGCACGGTGATGCCGTCCGGCGCGATCGGGGTCTGCGGGAGCATCCCGACGCGGCGCGCGACGGCCTTCGGGCGGAGGGACGAGATCGGCGACCCGTCGAGGTACACGGTGCCGGCGGTCGGCTTGAGCGTCCGCGCGAACGACTTCAGCAGCGTCGACTTGCCGCACGCGTTCGGCCCGACGATGACCGTGAGTTCACCGTCCGGGATGTCGACGTCGAGCGCGGACACCACGACCCGGTCGTCGTACGCGAGCGTCAGCCCCCGGGCCCCGAGCGCGGTCGCCGGCACAGTCGACGCAGCGCCGGCACCGTCGACGGAACCGGTCAATTCTCGGCCTTGCCGTGCCGCCAGTACCCCATGAACGCGACCTGCTTCCGGTCGAGCCCGACACCGCGCACGAGGTGCCGACGGAGTTCCTTGACGCACCCGGCCTCGCCCGCGATCCAGGCGTAGACGGGTCGCGGCTCGTCGCCGGCCGGGATGTCCCAGAGCACCTGCTCGTCGACGTCGACGTCCGCGAGCTCCCCCGCGTCGCCGCACGCCGGCCCCGCCGCGACGGTCGACGCCCAGGCGTGCACCTGGTCGGTCATCCGGACGCCGTGCGAGGCGCCGTTCCGGGCGATCCAGCGGACCTCGACCCCGGCGGGCGCGGACACCGGCAGCCGATCGGCGTCGGTCGGGACCTCGATGAAGACGTGGCCGACGGTGGCGACGTCGAGGGCCTCGAGGATGGCGCAGATGGCCGGGGCGGCGGTCTCGTCGCCGGCGAGCAGAATCCGGTTCGCGGCGCCGGGGTCGAACTCGGCCGCACCGGTCGGGAGCTCCGCGGGCGACGACGGCACCGCCGGCCCGACGATGCGCAGTTCGTCGCCGACCCGGCACGCCGAGACCCAGCGCGAGGCGGGTCCGGTGTCGCCGTGCGCGACGAAGTCGATGTCGAGCTCACGGGCGTCCGGTCGGAAGGAGCGGACCGTGTAGGTGCGGAGCGGGTTCCGGACCGCGTCGGGCAGGGCACGCCAGGCGCCGTACCAGTCCTCGCCGTCGGGCAGGTCCGTGAAGCCGTGCCCGGGGATCGGCAGCACGATCTTGATGCGCTGGTCGAGGCCGACGGACGAGAACTCGGCGAGGGCGTCGCCCGTCAGGGTCACCCGGACGAAGTGCGGGGTGAGGGACGTGACGGCTGCCACGCGGACGGAGAAGACACGGTACCGGGCTGCCACGACGGCAAGTATGGCATGCCTTACCTAAGAGACCCAAGGGTCCGCACGGTGCGAGGATCGTCCCCGTGCCCGATGCCGACGACGAATTCGCAGACCTGGCCGACCTCGCCCACGCGAGCGGCGTGACGGCGCCGATGCGCGCCTCCAGGCAGGTGGTCCGCACCACCGACGGACAGGAGATCGCCGCGATCCGCTGGGACACGGCGGACGGCCAGGAGGCGCGGATCACCTACCTGCACGGGCTCGGCATCGACGCCCACAGCTTCGACCAGACCGCGCTCGCCGTCGGCGAGCCGGCGGTCGCCGTGGACCTGCCCGGCCACGGCCGGTCCGGGTGGCGCGACGACGCGGACTACGGGGCCGGCGCGACGGCACCGAGCGTGCTCGCGGCCCTCGACGCGCTCGGGGTCCGGCCGGGGATCGTCGTGGGGCACTCCCTCGGCGCGATCCTCGCCGCCCGACTGGCGGCGACCGCACCGGAGCGCGTCACCGGACTCGTGCTCGTCGACATGTCGCCGGACTTCGCCCAGCGAGCCGTCGACCGGATCGCCCGCGCGCTCGAGGCCGAGGAGCCGTTCACGTCGCTCGAGCAGGTCGTCGACCGCGCCGTGGAGGCCCGCGTCGGCGACGACCGCGCGGTGCTCCTGCGCGAGGCCCGGCACACCACACGGCTCGGGGCCGACGGGCGGCTCGTGCGGCGCCACCACTTCCCGCACCTCCCCGACGGGCGCACCTCGTCGGTGGGGCGGTTCGCGGACGCGTGGCCGGACCTCGAGGCCCTCGACGTCCCGATCCTGCTCGTCCGCGGCGACCGCGGCTACGTTTCACCGAAGCTGCACGCGCAGTTCGCCGAGCGCCTGCCCGACGCCGAGATCGTCACGGTCGAGGCCCGGCACGCGGTGCAGAACCAGGCGCCCCTCGAACTGGCCACGGCGATCCGGGCATGGGCGGAACGTAACGGTTTGTTGCACCGGATCGAAGAACCGTCGCCGGAGCACCCCGGCCGCCGCTAACCTCGTGCAAGCGCGCGCGACGACCGTCGCCACCGCGCCGGAAGGAACCCACCACCCATGAGTCCGCTCCCCGCCCGCAGCACCTCCCGCCTCGGCCGCGCGGCCCTCGCCGCCACCGCGGTGGCCGTCGCCTCGGCCCTCGTGCTGACCGGCTGCTCCGGAACCTCGAACGAGGACGGCGGCACCGACGCCACCGTCCGCGTCGGTCTCGTCCTCGAACCGACGAGCCTCGACATCCGCACGCAGTCCGGTGCCGCACTCGACCAGGTGCTCATCGACAACGTCTACCAGGGGCTCGTCGGCCGCACGGCGGACGGTGACGTCCGCGACGTGCTGGCGTCGAAGCACGCGGTGTCGGACGACGGCCTGACGTACACGTTCACGCTGCGCGACGGCACCACGTTCCAGGACGGCAAGGACGTCACCGCGGCCGACGTCGTCTGGTCGCTGCAGCAGGTCAAGTCGAACGATTCGTACGTCGACTCCGCGCAGCTCGCCAACGTGACGTCGATCACGTCACCCTCCGCCGACACGGTCGTCCTCACGTTGGCGAAGCCCGACTCCGACCTGCTCTGGAACCTCACGGGGCGCGCCGGCCTCGTGCTCGAGAAGGCGGCGAAGAACGACCTGTCGGACACCGCCAACGGCACCGGCCCGTACGAGGTGTCGAGCTGGAAGCAGGGTGACTCGCTCACGTTCGAGCGGAACGCCGACTACTGGGGCACGAAGGCCAAGGTCGCCAAGGTCGTCTTCCGGTACATCACGCAGCCGTCCACCGCGGTGAACGCCATGGCGAACGGCGACCTCGACGTGCAGACCGCCGTCGACGGCACGCTCAAGAGCCAGCTGCAGAACAGCTCGGACATCTCGCTGCACACCGGCAAGACGACCGACAAGTACACGCTCGCGTTCAACGACCAGAAGGCGCCGTTCACCGACAAGCGGGTGCGCCAGGCGATCCGGCAGGCGATCGACGCCAAGGCGATCATCAAGGCGATCGGCGGCACCGGCGTCGAGCAGGGCGGCCCGATCCCCGAGCTCGACCCGGGCTACCAGGACCTCACCGACATCGACGCGTACGACCCCGCGAACGCGAAGAAGCTCCTCGCCGAGGCCGGTCACCCGAAGCTCGACCTCACGCTGACGTACGCGAACATCTACTCGGCGACGATCGGCGACGTGCTGAAGTCGCAGCTCGCCGACGTCGGCATCACCCTGACGGTCAAGCGCGTCGACTTCGCCACCTGGCTGTCGCAGGTGTTCGAGGCACCGAAGAGCGGCACGCGCGACTTCGACCTGTCGATGGTGAACCACGTCGAGGCGCGCGACTTCGGCAACTGGGCGAACCCGGAGTACTACTTCGGCTACGACAACGCCGAGGTGCAGTCGCTCTACGCCGACTCGGTCGCCGCGACGGACGAAGCCGCCAAGGTCGCCGACCTGCAGAAGGCGGCGCGGATCGTCAGCGAGGACGCCGCCGGCGAGTGGCTCTACACGGCGACGTCGATCACGGCGGTACGGAAGGGCGTCACGGGCTTCCCGTACGACGGCACGAACTCGCGGCTCGACCTGTCGAAGCTCGCCGTCAAGTGAGGCGGGCACGGACCACGGCTCCCGTAGCATCGGTGTCGTGACCCGGTTCCTCATCGGGCGGGTGCTCCTGCTCGTCGTCGGCCTGCTCGTGGCCAGCGTGATCATCTTCGCGACGCTCCGGGTGCTGCCCGGCGACGTGGCGCAGATCGTCGCGGGCACCCAGGCGTCGCCGGCGCAGGTGGCCGAACTGCGCCAGCAGCTCGGGCTCGACCGACCGGTCGTCGTGCAGTACCTCGACTGGATCGGCGGGCTGTTCCGCGGCGACCTCGGGCGGTCCCTCGTCACCGACGGACGGGTCGCACCCGAGATCGCCCAGAAGCTCAGCGTCACGCTGCCGCTCGCGGCCATGTCGCTCGTCGCCGCGCTCGTCATCGGGGTGCCGCTCGGCGTGCTCGCGGCGGTGCTGCGGCGTCGCCCGGGCGGGGCCGTCATCGCCTTCGTGGCGCAGGCGGTCGCGGCGATCCCGATCGTGTGGGCGGGCATGCTCCTCGTGGCACTGTTCGCCGTCACGCTGCACTGGCTGCCGACGCAGGGCTTCCCGCTCGACGGGTGGGACGAACCCGGTCGGGCGTTCGCAGCGCTCGTGCTCCCCGCGCTGACGATCGGCGCCGTCGAGGGTGCGGTGATCCTGCGCTTCACCCGCTCGGCGACCCTCGGGGTGCTCGACGCCGACCACGTCCGCACGGCGGCGGCGATCGGGCTCACCCGGACGCAGGCGCTCGTCAAGCACGGGCTCCCGTCGGTGGCGCTGACCGTGCTGGCCGTGCTGGGCGTGCAGATCGCCGGGCTCCTGGTCGGGGCCGTCGTCGTCGAACAGCTCTTCTCGCTCCCCGGCGTCGGACGCATGCTCGTCACCGACGTCGGGCGCCGCGACATCACGAAGGTGCAGTCCGAGCTGCTCGTGCTCACCGGGCTCGTGCTGCTCGTGGGCTTCGCCGTCGACGTCTTGCACCGCACGCTGGACCCCCGACAGCGCGAGGTGTCCGAGTGATCCGCCGGCTCCTCGCCCGGCCGACCGGGGTCTTCGCCGTGGTCGTCCTCGGCCTGCTCGTCGTCCTCGCCGTGGTGTCGCTCGTGTGGACGCCGCAGGACCCCTTCCGCGCCGACCCCTTCCACCAGTGGGAGCCGCCGAGCCCCGCGCACTGGTTCGGCACCGACGCCTCCGGCCGGGACATCGCGAGCTACCTGCTCGCCGGCACCCGCACGACCGTGCTCGTCGCGGTGGGCTCCGGCGTCATCGCGAGCGTCGTCGGCATGGTCCTCACCGCGATCGGCTCGCTCACCGCGCGCTGGGTCCGCGAGGGCACGGCCGTCCTGCTCGACATCCTCGTGGCGTTCCCGACCCTCCTCACCGCGATGCTGCTCACCGCGATCGCCGGCGGGTCGCTCGGCGTCGTGATCGTCAGCGTCGGCCTGTCCTTCGGCGTCACGATCGCCCGGGTGGCCCGCGGGGAGATCCGCCGCATCGCCCGCAGCGACTACGTCACCGCCGCACGGGCGTCGGGCGTGGGCGGTGCCGGGGTGCTGTTCCGCCACCTCGTGCCGAACGCGGCGCCGCTGTTCACCGTGCAGCTCTCGCTCGCGATGGCCACCGCGGTCCTCGCCGAGGCCGGGCTCTCGTACCTCGGGTACGGCGCCGGCTCGAACACGGCCTCGTGGGGCAGCATGCTCGCCGACCTGCAGACGTACATCGGCGTGCACCCGTGGAGCGCCACCTGGCCCGGTGCGGCCATCGCCCTGGTCGTCGCGGCGCTGTCGCTGCTCGGCGACGCCGTCCGCGACGCGACGGACCCCCGCCTGACCACGAACGACCGCGCGGCCGGTGGCGGACCCGCGCCCCGCACGCCGGACGACCCGGCCACGACGAACACGGGGGTGACCGCATGAGCGACGCGACCACTCCGGGCACCGCAGCCTCCGGGCTCGAGGTGCGGGGGTTGACGGTCCGCATCGACCGTCGGACGATCCTCGACGACGTGACGTTCACCGTGCCTCCTGGCCGCCGCGTCGGCGTGATCGGCGCGTCCGGGTCCGGCAAGTCGATGACCTCGCTCGCCCTGATGGGACTCGAGCCGACCGGCGCGACCGTCACCGGCAGCGTCCTGTTGGACGGCACCGAGCTCGTCGGCCTGCCCGACCGCGAGCGCGCCCGCCACCGCGGCGCCGGCATCGGGATGGTCTTCCAGGAACCCGGCACCGCGCTCGACCCGCTCCGCCGGGTCGGCGCGCAGATCGCCGAACCGCTGCGGCTGCACCGCGGACTCGACCGGCGTGCCGCAGCCGCCGCCGCGCTCGACCTCGCCGTCAGCGTGGGGCTGCCGGATCCCGAGTCGATGCTGCGGCAGTACCCGCACCAGCTCTCGGGTGGGCAGCGGCAGCGGATCTGCATCGCGATGGCGATGGCCGGTCAGCCGTCCTACCTCGTGGCGGACGAACCCACCACGGCGCTCGACGTCACGACCGAGGCCCGGATCCTCGAGCTGTTCGAGGGCCTCACCGCGGGCATGGTCTTCGTCACGCACGACCTCGCGGTGCTCGCCCGGATCGCGGACACGGCCGTCGTGCTCGACGCCGGCCGGGTCGTCGAACACGGGTCGGTCGCAGGACTCCTCGCGGCACCGCAGCACCCCGCGACGGCCGCCCTCGTCGACGCCGCCCGCGCCACCGCCCGGCGTGCCCCTCGGACCGGAGGCTCCGCATGACCGACGTCCTGCACGCCCGCGACCTGCACCGCACCTACCGACTCCCCCGCCGCGGCCCGTTCGAACGCGGGCCCGTCCGGACCGCGGTGGACGGCGTCGACCTGACGGTCGCGTCCGGCGCACGCCTGGGGATCGTCGGCGAGTCCGGATCGGGCAAGTCGACGCTGGTGCGGCTGCTCGCCGGCCTGGAGGCGCCTTCCGCAGGCACCGTGACCGCCTCCGGTCGTCCGGTGGTGGCGTCCGGGTCCGCGGCCGCGATGCGCTGGTTCCGTCGCGAGACCGGGGTGGTCTTCCAGGACCCGTACGCCTCGCTCGACCCGCGGATGCGCGTGGGCGCGATCGTCGCGGAACCGCTGCGGGCGCTCCGGATCGACGGTTCGCACGACGCGCTCGTCCGGGACGTCCTCGCGCGCGTCGACCTCCCCGCCGACGTCGTCGACCGGTACCCGCACGAGTTCTCCGGCGGCCAACGGCAGCGCATCGCGATCGCTCGGGCCGTCGTGCACTCGCCGCGGATCCTGTTCGGGGACGAGCCGATGAGCGCCCTCGACGTGGTGGTCCGGGCCCGCGTGATCGAGCTGTTCCGGTCGCTCGCGGACGACCTCGGGCTGACGCTGGTGCTGGTGTCGCACGACATCGGCGTGGTGCAGCGGCTGTGCGACACGGTGGCGGTGATGTCCGCGGGGCGGATCGTCGAGCACGGGTCGGTGTCCCTGCTCGATGCGCCCGAGCACCCGGTGACCCGGACCCTGGTGGAGGCTGCGCCGACGCTGCCGTAGCGCCGGCGATGTGCGACTCCTGTTCGACTGGGCGGGATTCCTTGCCCACTGTGCGGGACCCTCGGGAGCATCGACGTGCATCGATCGCTTCTCGAAGGGGAGAACGCATGAGCACGTCGAACGACATCACCAGACGGACGGCACTCGGTCTCGGCATCGTCGCCACCGCATCGGCCGCGAGCGGGGTCCTCGGACCAGGGCACGGCCGACCACACCTCGCCGCCACGGTCACGAAGGAGTTCGCGGCCGACACGACGACGCTGCTGAAGAACCCGCTCAACGGCTGGGCGCTGTACGGCTCGTCCACCCCGGCGGCGGACTACTGGACGCAGTACGACGACGTCCCGCTGCCCGACGGCACCACGATCACCGTGTCCGACCACGCCTCGGTGCAGTACATGCGGGTGTCGTGGACGATCCTCGAACCGTCAGAGGGCGTCTACGGATGGGACACGAACGCTGCCTTCGCGGGCATCCTCGCCGAGGCCCGCCGTCGGGGACTCCGGCTGGCGTTCCGCGTGGTGGTCGACAGCCGCGACAAGGCGTCGAACTTCACGCCCGACTGGGTGCGGGCCGCGGGTGCCTCCGGGTACGAGACGCAGACCGGCAGCAAGACGGTCTGGTCGCCCTACCCGGACGACCCGGTGTTCCAGGCGAAGTACGCGGCGTTCGTCGCCGCCTTCGCCGCGCAGTACGACGACCCGGAGACGACGGACTTCATCGACGGGTACGGCCTCGGCAAGTGGGGCGAGGGACACTCGATGCTCTACCGGGACGCCGCGAACCGCGAGCCCGTGTTCGACTGGATCATCGACCTGTACCAGCGGCACTTCACCACGGTGCCGCTGGCGCTGAACTACCACCGGATGATCGGCGGCGGGAAGGACTGGGGTGCGCCGGACCCCGAGAGCGAACGGATGCTCGACGGCGCGTACGAGAAGGGGTACGTCCTCCGCCACGACGCCTTCGGGATGACCACCTACTACTCCGACTGGGAGAGGTCGATGGCCGCGAAGTGGCGGTACCGGCGCCCGATCATCATGGAGGGCGGGTGGGTCACCGCCCAGCACGACGTCACGCAGGACCCCCGCGGCTACGAGACGGTCGCCGACGTGCGGCAGGGCGAGTTCGACGACTCCGTCGAGGCCCACGTCAACATGATGGACTTCCGGAACGGCGAGACACTCTCGTGGTTCGCCGCCGAGACCGCCCCGCTCACGCAGCGTTTCGACGCCGAGGGCGGGTACCGGCTCTACCCGTCGAAGGTCGTCGCCCCGGACGCGCTCCGTGCCGGCGGTACCGCTGCGATCACCCACGAGTGGACGAACCTCGGGTGGGGCTTCCTGCCGACGAACCTCCCGGTCTGGAAGCACAAGTACAAGGCCGCGCTCGCGCTGCTCGGGGCGGACGGAACGCCCGTCCGGGTCGTCGTGGACGCGGCGTCCGAGCCCTCGGACTGGCTGCGGGGCACGCCCACCGCGTACTCGTACACGCCGTCGGTCGCCGGCGTCGCCCGCGGCTCCTACCGCTGGGGCGTCGCGATCGTGGACACGACCCGGTCGGACACCCCGGCGATCGCGCTCGCGGCGCAGGGGACGACGACGAACGGCTGGCTCGTCGTCGGGGACGTCACGGTCTCCTGAGCCGTCGTGACCGTTCCGGTTCGCGATCCCCCGCGATCGCGAACCGGAACGGTCACGAGCCGGACTCGGTCAGGAATCCCAGCGCCTGTGCGACCAGCCGGCGGTGATCCGGCGAGGCGAACGACGCCCCGGCGTGACCGAGGCCGTCGTAGACCGTGACGCCGCCGCCCGGACGCTCGTGCACCCAGACCAGCGGGTGTCGGACACCGTCGTGCTCGTGGTCGACCAGGACCCGGACCGCCCCCGAGACGCGCTGGTGGGAGTACCGCTCGTCGTCGAGCGAGAAGTCGCCGATGCCCGCCGTGACCGGGTGCTGGTCGTCGACCACGTGCACGGTGCACGGTCCGGACGGCGGGTGCATCGTCGTGCCGCGCACCCACACGCCACCGAGGGCCCGTTCCCAGTCGTCGTCTCCGGCGAAGGACGTCGACGACACGTGCACGACGAGCATCGGCACGCGGCTCGCGAGCAGCCGACGGAACCCCGGGTCCGCTGCGGGCAACGGCACCGGCAGGCCGTCCCGCGGCAGGCCGAGGTCCACGACCACGAGCGACGGCAGCGGGCCGACCCCGAAGGACTCGAGCGTCCGGTCGACGTCCGACGACGATGACAGCTCGATCCCCATCTGGGCCGCGATCACCGTCAGCGCCGCGGTCGTCTCGTCGAAGGGGTGCCAGGGGTCCGTCCACCGTCCGACCCCGCCGAGCAGCACCGCACTCACGCGGTGGCCCGGGTGATGCAGACGGTGTGCGACCCCGCGCGGGCGGGCTCGCGTTCGACGAGCAGGACCCGGTGCAGCGCCGCGCCCCAGGCCGCCCGCAGCTTCTCGTCGTCGAGCTCGCGTCGCTCCGTGCGCACCTCGAAGCGCGCGCCGTCGACCGCCACGTGTGCCGGCCCGACGTCCAGACCGCCGGGGGTCACCACCGGTTCGTGGAGCGTCAACAGCACGAGCGTCATGACACCCGGTTCCGCGAACGCCCACTCGTCCTGCAGCTCGACGACCTCGGCGGCCCGGTCGAGCGAGGCGATCCGCACCGCTCGCACCAGCCCGGACGACGCGGGGTACGCCGCGGTCAGGTCCGTGGACAGGGTCACTCGGTCGCCGTCGTCGGCGAACTCGGTACCCGTGGCCCGGAACGACTCCCCCTCGTGCTGCTCGACCCCGTTCGGCCACGGCACGCTGTGCCAGCTCGACCGCATGGTCCAGATGCCGTACCGGTGCTCGGGCATGAACGTCTCACGGCGGTACACCCCGACACCGGCGTCCACGACGACGGGTTCGCCGTCGAGCGAGACGATGACGGACCCCGCGTCGTTGTGGTTGTGGCTGACGGCGTTGTGGCCGCCCTTCGCCGACAGGAAGAAGGCGTCGGAGCGGGCAACGGCCACCTCGGTGCCGGGCAGGTACAGCGACGTGGGCATGCCCGGCGCTGCGGGTCCGGCGTCCTGCCACCCCGGTGCCCGGAGCTCGGCGAGGGTGCGGCGGAAGAGCGCTGCGAGCTGCCCGTCGAACCGCAACGCGTGCCGGCGCCCCATCCACCGGGCGTGCTGCACGACCTCGTCGTCCCCGACGCGTGCACCGAACCGGGCCAACAGGTGCCAGTTCGCGTTCTCGGGCAGCACCGGCGACCCGTCGGAGTGGTTGACCTGGCGGTGGGCGTCGATCTGCATGCCCATCGGGAACCGTGCCGTGGCGGCCACCGGTTCCACCACGAAGCCGTCGAAGGCCCCGTCGGTGAGCTGCTCGACGAGGTCGAGGGCCTCGAACAGCGTCGCACCGGCCCACCACCAGTAGGTCGCGCCCTCGTCGCAGCTACCGTCGGCGTCGTACCCGGCCCGGAACCGGTCGAGGATGACGAGCGCGCGGTCGATCGTCGCTCCGAGTCGCTCGGCGTCGGGCTCCACCACGGCAGCACAGACGAGGACGTTCGACACGATCCACGGCGCCCAGTTGTTGGGCGGCCCGTCGACCCCGTGCCAGAAGTACTCCTCGCGTTCCCACGGGTCCAGGACGCGGCGGCGGACCTCGTGGTGCACGTGGGCGCGGATGCCCGGCGCGTCGCGTTCGAGCCGCTCACCGGCGATCGCGTCGATCGCCGCCAGCATGCCGCCGACGTACGCGTCCGACAGGTCGAGCACGTCCCGGCCCGGCACCGGCAGGAACGGCCGCTCGCCGCTCTCCGGCAGCGCGTAGTGCGACGGCAGGCACCACGCGCGCAGTTCGCAGATCCGCCAGACCTGGTCGGCGAGGACCGTCGCCCACTCGTCCTCGTCGGTCACCGCGAGCGCGAGCGCGGCCGAAGCGGCCGACTCGAGCAGGTTCCGCTGCGCGCGCTCGTACGGCTGCCGGTCGCCATCCCGGCTGTAGCGCGCCCAGAGCGAGAGGGTCGGGAAGGCGACCGCGGCGGCGTCGCGACGGTCCCTCGCCAGCGCGAGCAGCGCCTCCTGGTCCGCCGTCGCCACGTCGGCCCACGCGGCGCGGTCGGTGACGGGAGGCGCGGGTCGCCACGTCCTCGGTCGGAGCGCCCGGCGGGCGGTCGCGGTGAAGCGGTCGGTGAGGGTCTGGGCGTCGACGGTGACGGTCATGGGGGTTCCAGCGGTCAGGCCTGGACGGCGAAGCCGTCGGGGACGATGGGGTCGGTGAAGGCGCCGGTCGCGGCGAAGGCGATGGTCTCGCGCACCGCGTTCTCGGCGAGCCGGCGGAGCTCGTTGCCGAGTGAGCCCGCGATGTGGGGCGTGATGAAGGTGTTCGGCGTCGAGCGGAGGCGCGCGTCCGGCGGCAGGAGCTCGGGTTCGGTGACGTCGAGCACGGCGGCGAGGTCACCGCGGTCGAGTCGGTCGGCGAGGGCGTCCTGGTCGAGGATCGCGCCACGGGCGGTGTTCACGACGGTGGTCCCCGGCCGGAGCAGACCGATGACATGCCGGTCGATCATGCCCCGGGTGGACGGCAGCAATGGCGCGTGCAGCGTGACGATGTCGCTCGTGACGGCGAGCGTGTCGAGGTCGACCACGGTGACACCGAGCAGCGTGGCCTCGTCGTCGTCGAGGTACGGGTCGCTGACGAGCACTCGGACGTCGTGTGCCCGGAGCCGCTCGATCACCGCACGGCCGACGCGGGAGGCACCGACCACGCCGACGGTGATGCCGTGCATACCGACGACCGGCCAGGACCCCTCGACGTCGACGGGCCCGGTGGCGGACCCGAGGGCGGCAGCGGTCGCGAACGCGCGCTTGGCGGCGAGGACGATCATCGCGACCGTGAACTCGGCGACCGG
This sequence comes from Curtobacterium sp. Curtsp22, assembly GCF_059492135.1. Taxonomy (NCBI): domain Bacteria; kingdom Bacillati; phylum Actinomycetota; class Actinomycetes; order Micrococcales; family Microbacteriaceae; genus Curtobacterium; species Curtobacterium sp. Curtsp22. The sequence continues at coordinate 873,814 of NZ_CP168519.1, forward strand.
CACGGCGTTCGCAGCGGCGCTCGAGGTCACCGCGATGCCCCGGGACCAGACGTCGTCGTCCACCACGGGTTTCACCGACCCGGCGGAGTGCGCCACGGCGCGCAGCCGCGGCATCCGGTCGAGGCGGCCCGCGTCGAGCTCCGGACTCCCCCACCCGGTCACGAGGACCTCGACCTCGGTGAGGAGCACGGCGTCACGCGGGTCGTCCGGGTCGAGCGGGCGGTCGGCGACGAGCCGGATCGCCTCGGAGGCGTGGAGTGCGGCGAGGTCCCCGTGGTCGAACACCCGCGCGAAGGTCGTCTCCGGCATCACGAACGCGACCGGTACGCGGCCTGTTCCGGGCGGGGGCACGGGTTCGGACACCCGCGGTGCGGCGCGGTGCGTGCGGGGGTGTGACGTCATCGTCGGCGGCTCCTCGTAGGCGGTCGGCGATCACCATGCCAGCGCCGCGCGGTGTTCGATGTCAAGAACGACCGCGCAAACGATCACGAAGCGAACACCGGCGCGACCGAGGACCCGCGCACGCTCAGCGTCGGCGTCAGGGTCATGTGCCGTCGGGCGAACCCGGTCTGCGCCGTGGCCGAGATCCGCTCGAAGCACATCGTCGCCGCGAACCGGCCGACGTCGTTCTTCGGTGGCGCCACCGCGGTGAGCGGGACCCCGGCGAGCGCGGCGACCTCGTCGTCGTAGGCCACCACGGAGAGGTCGCCCGGGATCGTCAGGCCCATCTCGGTGACGGTCTCGACGAACTCCACGGCGTAGTGGTCCGAGTGCACGAACACCGCGGTGGTGCCTGTGCCGATGCAGCGTCGGACGAACGCCCGTGTGGCCTCGCCGACCGCGTGCGTCTCGTCGATCACCTCGACGGGTGCGTCGGTGCCGAGGCCGAGCTGGCGGACGCTGCGCTCGTAGCCGGTACGGAGCTGCGGGGTCGTCGGGGTCTCGAACACGGCCATGCCGATCTTCCGGTGCCCGAGCGAGGCGAGGTGGCGGAGGGCGATCCCGGCCCCGGCCTCGTGGTCGCTCCGGACGGACTCGAGCTGCGTGCCGACGGGTGCTTCGGTGAGGGAGCGCTCGACGACGACCACGGGCATCGGTGCCCGGTCGAGGAGCTCGAGGGTGTCGACGGCGTCCGCGACGGTGGTCGTCACGAGGAGCCCGTCGACCCCGGCGGCGATGAGCCGTTCGACCTGCTGTCGTTCGCGGTCCGGGTCGTAGCGGGACACCCCGAGGACGACCCGTCCGCCGAGGGCCTCGGTGCGCTCGGCGACGCCCGCGACGATCTTCGGGAAGTAGTAGCCCGGGTCGGGGACGACGAGCCCGAGGGTGAACAGCGCGCCGGGTTCGGTCGCGGTCCGCCTGGTCGGCTCGGGTCGCGGTGCCGGACGGTGCGGTGCGCCGGCGGTGGGCAGTGTCTCGACCGACACCGCGCCGCCGTGCACACGTCGCACGAGTCCGCGGTCGGCGAGTTCGGACAGGTCGCGGCGCACCGTCATCGCCGAGATCCCTTCGCGCGCTGCGAAGTCCGAGGCGGACAGGCTGCCGTGGACACGGAGTTCGGCCAGGATCCGTTCCTGCCGTCTGGTCGGGTGCATCGTCGCTCCCATGTTCGTTTCGTGTGCGGGTGAATACGCCCGCTTGACCGTCATCATACGGACGTCCCAGGATGACGAAACCGCCACCGGAGGTCCGGCCGCGGACCCCAGCCACGTGAGCAAAGGAGCCACATGAGCGCGACGATGGTCGACCCGGCCACCGAGACGCGGACCCCACGGTCCGACGGCGTCACGGTGGCCCGCAAGGTCCCGTTCACCGCGAGGTTGCGACGGGACTACCCGCTGCTGATCATGGTCGCGCCGGCGGTGGTCCTGCTCCTGCTGTTCGTGTACGTCCCGATGCTCGGGAACGTGATCGCGTTCATGGACTACCAGCCGTACATCCCGATCGCCCAGAGCCCGTGGGTCGGGTTGTCGAACTTCCAGGTGCTCTTCGCGGACCCGGACTTCTGGCGCGCGACGCTCAACACGCTGGAGATCACGTTCATCCAGCTGGTGCTGTTCTTCCCGGTGCCGATCGCCCTCGCGCTGCTCATCCACTCGCTGGTGTGGCCGTGGCTGCGGGCGACCGTGCAGTCGGTCCTCTACCTGCCGCACTTCCTGTCCTGGGTCATCGTCGTCGGGTTCTTTCAGCAGTCGCTCGGCTCGGGCGGTGTCGTGAACCACGCGCTCCGGCAACTCGACGCCGGCACGGTCAGCGTGATGAGCGACCCGTCGACGTTCAAGCTGCTGCTGACGAGCCAGGTGATCTGGAAGGACGCCGGCTGGGGGACGATCATCTTCCTCGCGGCCCTCGCGGCGATCGACGACAACCTGTACGAGGCCGCCGCGATCGACGGCTCGGGTGCGTGGAGCCGGTTCTGGCACGTGACGCTGCCCGGCATCCGGCCGATCATCGTGCTGCTGCTCATCCTGCGGCTCGGCGAGGCGCTGTCCGTCGGCTTCGAGCAGATCATCCTGCAACGGAACGCCGTGGGGGCCGATGCCGCCGAAGTGCTCGACACCTACGTCTACTACCACGGCGTCGTCGACGGCAACTGGTCCACGGGCATCGCCGTCGGCCTGATCAAGGGCCTCGTCGGGTTCGTCCTCATCATGGCGGCGAACAAGGCCGCCCACATGCTCGGTGAGCAGGGAGTGTATTCGCGATCATGAGCACCATCGTCCGTCCGGTCTGGGCCGGGAAGCCCAAGCCCGTCGTCCTCGCGCTGAAGGCCGTCGCGATCGTCATGATCCTCGCGGTGGTGCTGTTCCCGTTCCTCATCGTCTTCTCGACGAGCGTGTCGAGCCAGGCCGACGTCACGGCCGCCGGCGGCTACGTCGTCTGGCCGCGGTCCTTCGACCTCTCCGCCTACGTGCAGATCCTGTCCGGCGGGGTCGTCACCCGCGCCGTGGTGGTCACGCTCCTGGTGACGATCGTCGGCACGGCGATCAGCCTCGCGTCGACCGTCCTCGCCGCCTGGGCGCTCAGCCGGCAGGGATCGCTCTTCCAGCGGCCGCTGCTGACGTTCGTCCTCATCACGTTCCTGTTCGCGCCGGGGATGATCCCGCTCTACCTGATGGTCAAGCAGCTCGGGCTCCTCGACAACTACTGGGCGCTGATCCTGCCGAGCGCGTTCAGCGTGTTCAACATGGTCGTCGTCCGCGGCTTCATGATGAGCATCCCGCAGGAGCTCATCGACAGCGCGAAGATCGACGGCGCCGGCGAGTTCCGCATCCTCTGGCAGATGGTGCTGCCGCTGTCGCGCGCGGTGATCGCCGTCGTCGGGCTGTTCTACGCGGTCGGGTACTGGAACGCGTTCTTCAACGCCCTGCTCTACCTGTCGGACTCGACGAAGTGGACGCTCCAGCTGGTGCTCCGGACGTACGTGCTGCAGGGATCGAGCCTGGTGTCCGGCGCCGGGTCGGACGCGACCATGCAGCCGCCGGCGGAGTCGATCCAGATGGCGGTGGTGATGATCGCGATCATCCCGATCCTCGCCGCCTACCCGCTCGTCCAGCGCCACCTCACCAAGGGCGTCCTGACCGGCGCCGTCAAGGGCTGACGCGGCCCCGCCGAACCACCCTCCACCCGAACGCTTCAAGGGAGAAGCCATGACCGACACGACCACCGCCGGCCTCAGCCGCCGGACCCTCCTCTCCGGCGCCGCCTTCGGCCTCGTCGCGTTCAGCGCGGCGGGCGGCCTCGCCGGCTGCTCCTCCGGCGGCACCGCCGCGACCATCTCCGACACGGTCGCCGCGCTGCCGACGTACGTGCCGATCACGAAGGGTCCGAAGCCGGACCTGCCCGGCAACGACGTCGTGCAGCCCGTGTACTACTCGTACCCCCAGGACAGCGAACTCTTCACCTCGGTGACCGGGAAGGTGGCCGACGGGTCGAAGACGTCCGGGTTCGTCGTCACGTACACGGCACCACCGCCCGCCGACAACTCGTTCCTCGACTACATCGGTGGTCTGACGAACACCGAGTACGACCTGACGTTCGTCCCCGGCGACTCGTTCGACACGAAGTTCGCCACGATGACGGCGGGCAACGACATCCCGGACATCGTCGAGTTCCTGACCTTCGCGATGCCACCACGGTTCCCGCAGCTGCTCGACGCGAAGTTCTCGGACCTGTCGGAGTACCTGTCCGGCGACGCCGTGAAGGACTACCCGAACCTCGCGAACATCCCCACCGCGTCGTGGCGGAGTGCCCGCATCAACGGGAAGATCTACGGCGTCCCGGAGCACCGTCCGCCGTTCGGCTCGGTCATGGTCTGCCGCCCCGACCTCATCGAACAGCTCACCGGCGCAGCACCCGCGCCGAAGGACAAGGACGAGTTCACCGAGCTCTGCAGGGCGGTCACGGACACCAAGGCCGGCCGGTACGCGATCGCCGGCGGCGGTGGGTCGAGCGGCGTCGACTGGTCGTACGACTTCATCGGCGCGACCTTCGGCGTCCCGAACCAGTGGAAGCAGTCCTCGGGCGGGACGCTCACGCACAAGAACGAGACCGGTGCCTGGCTCGAGATGCTCTCGTACATCAAGAAGCTCTGGAACCTCGGGATCTACCACCCGGACACCCCGAGCCTCGAGAGCGCCAAGGCGAAGACGTACATCAACAACGGCACCGTGCTCATGCACCTCGACGGCATCTCGGCGCTGCTCGACGTCACCATGCCGAAGGGGATCGTGACCGGCGGCATCGTGCCGTTCGGTGCCGACGGCGGGAAGGGCGCGAACTACCAGGGCACGTCGAGCTTCTCGTTCGCCGCACTGAAGAAGACCACCCCGGCGAGGATCCGCTCCCAGCTCCGGCTGCTCGACTACCTGTCGGCACCGTTCGGCTCGCGCGAGGCCTTCACGCTCACCCACGGCAAGAAGAACGTGCACCACACCGGCAGCGGACCGGATGCGGTGCTCACGAAGACCGGCGAGCAGATGATCAACGCCAGCTCGCTGTACCGGCTCGCGGCGGGTCCGCAGGTGCTCAACACCGCGGTCCGGATCGACGAGCAGCTCCGCCAGTCGCACGCGTGGCAGGTCGCCACGCAGGACATGCTCGTGAAGAACCCGGTCGACGGCTTCTACTCCCCCTCGGCCACGTCCACGCAGTCGGCGAACCAGGCGTTCAACAGCGTCTGCAACGACTACGTGCTCGGTCGGACGAACCTCGCCGCCGTCAAGGCCGGGGTGAAGACGTGGACCGCTACCGCAGGCGACAAGATGCGCAAGGAGTACACCGAGGCGATGGAGAAGCAGGGCTGAGTCCCGCGCCCCGGCGGCGCCCGGTCAGGCGGTCCAGGCCGCCGGGTGCCGCCGCTGCCAGCGGAGCCGCCGCTCGAGCTGCGCGCCGATCGCCAGGAGCACCCGTTCGCCACCGGGACGCCCGATGAGCTGCACGCCCATCGGCAGTCCAGCGCCGTCCGGGTGCTCCTCGTCCGTCACACCGACGGGCAGCGTGATCGCCGGCAGCCCGGCCACGTTCGCCATCGACGTCCACGGCGAGTAGGCGCACTGACGGCGGAAGTCCTCCTCCGGGTCGGACCCGTACCAGCCGAGCGGCCGCGGCGTGAGCGCGAGGGTCGGCGTGAGGACGGCGTCGAACCGGTCGAACGCACCGATGAGCGCCGCCGAGAAGGTGTCGAGCGCCGTCATCGCGTCGAGCACCTGCGTGCCGGTCAGCGCGCGGCCGCGGTCGACGAGCCACGACACCAGGGGCGTCAACCCGGACAGGTCGATCCCGGGGACCATCGGCAGCCGGGCAGCGCTCGACTCCCACGCCACCCGGAACGCGTCGGCGTACGGCGCCCGGGGCATCCGGACGTCCTCGACGCCGTGCCCGACCTCGCCGAGCACCCGGACGGCGGTCTCGACGGCGGCACGCGCCGCGGGGTCGACCACCACGTCGACGGTGTCGTCCCACGGGGAGCCCTCGAGCAGCCCGACGACGAAGCGCCCCTCGCCGCGGACGGCCGCGGCGGTGAACGGCCCCTCGCCGACGTCGGGCGTGACCAGCGCGTACGGGTGCGGCTCCGGGAGCCCGGTCGGCGCCACGAGCGCGTCGAGCAGCATGCCCGCGTCCGCGACGTTCCGCGTGATCGGCCCCGCCACCGACAGCCCGCCGACGCCCGAGCGCCCGGGCATCGACGGCACACGACCACGGCTCGGCTTCAGCCCCACCAACCCGGTCGCCGCCGCCGGGATCCGCACGGAGCCCCCACCGTCCGACCCCACCGCGGCCGGGAGGAGTCCGGCCGCGACCGCGACCGCCGCACCGCTCGACGATCCCCCGGGCGCGCGGCTCGTGTCGTACGGGTTCCGGGTCACGCCGAACCGGGTCTCCGACGACGAGGACATCCCGAACTCGGGCGACGCCGTCTTGCCGAGGCTCACCGCACCGGCGGCGTCGAGCGCCGCGACGAGCGGGTGGTCAGCTGCCGCGGGGCGGTCGGGCAGGCTCGTGGATCCGTTCCGCGTGGCGACGCCGGCGCGGTCGTACAGGTCCTTGTCGGCGGACGGGAGGCCCCACAGCGGCCTCGACGTCGGCACCCGGTGGCCGAGGTGCTCGGCTCGGTCGCGTGCGGCGTCCGCGGTCACCGTCACGAAGGCGCCGAGACCGGGATCGAGCCGGGCGATCCTCGCCAGGTAGTGGTCGGTCACCTCGAGCGCGGTCGCCTCACCGCGTCGGATCCAGTCCCAGAGTTCCTGCGCGGCGAGGTGGTGGAGTTCGAACACCGCCTCAGCCTAGATGCGACCGAAATCCTGAACATCCACTCAGTGACGCGTCCCCCGTTCGGGGGCCGATCGGGCGGGATCCACGAGCCACCCTCACCCCGAGCCTGGACGATCCACCGACGGACTGCGGACCGGACGGGTTACGGTTCCGCGTCGCACCACCAACCTCAGGAGGAACGGGCCACGTGTTGACCAGGGACAACGACAGGGAACACCACGGGGGGCACAGGGACGACAGGGGGAAGGGGCGTCGCAGGGGCGCCCACGAGCAGAACGGACGGATCAGGACGCGACGAGTCGTCGCCGGCATGGCGATCGTCGCGGGCGGAGCCCTCGTGCTCGGGCTCTCGCAGCACGCGAACGAGACCGACGCCGCCACCCGCGCAGCGGCGACGGGACGGACCGCGACCGAGGCGCCGACGAGCGAGCCCTCCGCCACGAGCACCGCCCCGGCCGCGCCGACGACCACTCCGCCGCCCGCATCACCGGCGGCGCGACCGTCGGCCGCCTCGGCACGGATCACCGCGCGACCGTCGCCGGCCGCCACCGCCACCGCCACGCCGGTCCCCGCCGCCGCGGCCGGCACCTCGACCGCGTCGACGTCGGTACCCAGCGGCGACGTCACCTCGAACGGCCGGACGTGGAAGCAGGCGTACGCGGAGGACTTCACGACCAACGCGGCCCTCGGCAGCGTCCTCAGCACCTACCCGCAGCTCGGGGCCTACTCCGGCTACAGCGACACCAGCGGACGCGGGTACTACGCGCCGGACAAGGTGCTCAGCGTGTCGAACGGAAACCTCGACTTCTGGCTGCACTCGGAGGATGGTCAGCCGCTCGTGGCCACGGTGCTGCCGGACGGCTACCAGCCGCACACGACCGGCCGCGTCTCGATCCGGTACAAGACCACGAACACGGACGGCTACAAGTTCGTCGGGATGCTCTGGCCGAGCAGCAACGACTGGAACGAGGGCGAGATCGACTGGCCCGAGGGCGACCTCGGCAGCACGGTCCGGCCGGCGTCCGCGATCCCGGGCACCATGAGCAACGGCATGATGACGTTCGACAGCTCGATCCAGCAGCACTCGGCATCCACCCAGAGCAGCGGGTACCACGTGGCGACCACCGAGTGGGATCACGGCGCGGTCCGGTTCTACTGGGACGGTGCACTCGTCTCGACGACGCACAGTGCGGTCCCGACGGATCCCATGCGGGTCACGCTGCAAGCGGAGACCGCCATCGGCGGCGAGGTTCCGACGTCCGCGAGCGGACACGTCGACATCGACTGGGTCTCGATCTGGGACTGACCGAGTGAAGGACTGGAGGCGCGGTGCCAGCTGGCACCGCGCCTCCAGTCCGTGGTCCTCGCGTCCAGGTCCTTGCATCCTTCGGAGGAACCCCGCGGAGTGCGTCCCTTCGCCGGTCGTCCGTCGGACGCCCCGTTCGTAGCGTCGATGCCATGACGATCACCACCGAAGACCGGCACACCGCCGGCACCGGCACCCCCCGACGGACAGGGGTCCGCGGGGTCATCACGCGGCACCCGCTCGCCTCCTTCGCCACCCTCGCCCTCGGCCTCAGCTGGCTGGCGTGGATCCCCTACATCCTGTCGCCGCACGGCCTCGGCGTCTGGGACCTCCACTTCCCCGAGTTCCTCGGCACGGCGCAGTTCACCGGCGTCCTGCCGGGAGCGTTGCTCGGCCCCCTCGGCGGTGCCTTCCTCGTGACGGCGATCGCCGACGGCCGCCCCGGACTCCGCCGCTGGGTCGGTCGGCTCTGGCGCTGGCGGGTCGCCTGGTACTGGTACGCCCTCGCCCTCGTCGGCGTGCCCGCGATCATCGTCGCCACCGGGCTGCCCTTCGCCGGCGGCCAGGTGCAGGCGCCGAGTGCGCTCGCGCTGCTCGCCCTCGTTCCCGGCCTCGTGGTGCAGCTCTTCTCCACCGGGCTGTCCGAGGAGCCCGGCTGGCGCGACTTCGCCCTGCCGCGACTGCAGGAGCGGTTCGGCCCGCTGGGCGCAGCCGCCGTCCTCGGCCCGCTGTGGGCGCTCTGGCACATGCCGCTCTACCTCAGCGACTGGGGCGGGTGGCCGGACGCGCACTGGACGGAGCCGGTCGTGTTCGCCGTGTTCACCATCACCTTCAACGTCGTGATGACGTGGGTGTTCAACCGCACCGGCGAGAGCCTGCCGGTCGCCCTCCTCCTGCACGTCGGCGTCAACAACACCATCTCGACACTGTGGGCCGACATGTACCCGGGGATGACCGCCGGCACGATGATGCACGGCCTCGCGATCGTGTCGACCGTCGCGGCCCTCGTCCTGCTCGTGGTGACACGGGGGCGGCTCGGCTACACCGGCGGCGGACGCGGCGGCAGCGGCCGCACCGGCGGCACGCCCCGACTCGTAGGATCGAACGATGGCACCCGCTGACGCGCCCGACCGACGCGACGCACGCGGCGTGCCCACCCGACGACGCCGCTGGACCGACCTGCTCGTCGCCACCGGCACCGCCGTGGTCACGCTCGGACTCCTGCTCGGCCTGCCGCCACTCGACGCCATGGACCCGGACACCACGGACACGATGGGAGCAGGCCCCGGGTTCCCCGATGTCGGCGGGACCGCGTGGACCCTCCTCGCGATCACCCTGGTCGCCCAGTCGGCCCTGCTGCTCGGCGCCCGCCGGGCACCCCGCTCCGTGCTCCTCGCCGTCGGTGCGCTGCCGATCCTCCTGGCCCTCGTGTCGACGAGCGCCGCGTTCGGCCTCACCGCGCTGCCCGTCGTCGTGGCCGTCGTGCTCGCCACGCTCCGGGTCCCGCTCCCCCGCCTCTGGCCGGCCGTCGCGGGATCGGCGGTCCTCGTGGCGGTCGGCACGGGGATCACGTGGGCCCACGGCTCCGGCGCGATGCGGAGCGGCGTCGTGTCCGGGCTCGGCGCGTCGGCCGGGCAGGGCGTGCTGCAGGCCGTCGGTGCAGTCGGACTCCCCCTCGTGGTGACGCTCATCGTCCGGTCCCGCCGCGAGCTCCGTGCCGCACGCCGGGCCGAGTCGGACGCCCGCACCGCAGCAGCCGACGCCCGCACCGCGGCAGCCGACGCCCGGACCGCCGAGGCAGCCGCCCTCGCCCGGGAGCAGGACGCCCGCGTCGAGGCGGCCGTCTCCCGCGAACGCGCCGCGATGGCCCGCGAGCTGCACGACATCGCGGCCCACCACCTGTCCGGGATCGCCCTGATGTCGGCCGTCGTCGACCGGCAGATCGACACCGACCCGGACGGCGCGCACGAGGGTGTCCGGCAGGTTCGCGAGCAGAGCACGGCCGTCCTCGAGGACCTCCGCCGCCTCGTCGGACTCCTCCGCGACGACACCCCCGCCGAGACCGTGGTCGAGACCGTCGCCGGCATCGTCGACCTCGTCGAGGCCGCCCGCACGCGCAGCGCGGTCGAGCTCACCGTGCAGCCGGGCGACCACCCGCTGGCGGACGGCATCGGTCCGCTCACCCAGCTCGTCGCCTACCGCACCGTGCAGGAGGCCCTCGCCAACGTCGCGCTCCACGCCGCCGGCGCACCGTGCCGGGTGACCGTCGACGACCGCGATCCCGACCACCTGACGGTCCGCGTCGAGAACGGGGTGCCCACCGCACCATCCGTCGGCAGCTCGCCGTCGGGTGGGAACGGACTACGCGGCATGCGCGAGCGGGCAGAACTGGTCGGGGCGCGCCTCCAGGTCGGACCCACCGGTGACGGTGGCTGGACGGTCGAGCTGGTGACGGCTCGGGAGGCGCGACCCGACGCCGACACGTCGGCCCACGCGCCGGAGGTGGCCGGGTGATCCGCGTGCTGGTGGCGGACGACCAGCCGCTGGTCCGCGCCGGTGTCTCCGCCCTGCTGTCCGCCGAACCGGACATCGAGGTCGTCGGGGTCGCCGCCGACGGCGGCGAAGCCCTCGCACTCGCCCGGAGCACCCGGCCCGACGTCGCGTGCCTCGACATCCGGATGCCGGTGCGGAACGGCATCGAGGTCACGCGCGAACTCTGCGCGCCCGGGGCCGACCCCGCGGTCCCGGTGCTCGTGCTCACCACGTTCGACCTCGACGACCTCGTGTTCGGTGCGCTCGAGGCGGGTGCGTCGGGCTTCCTCCTGAAGGACGCCGAGCCCGACGCGATCGTCGGGGCCGTGCGGCAGGTCGCCGCCGGGAACGGCACCATCGACCAGGCGCTCACCCGTCGTGTGCTGCGCGAGTTCGTCGCGCGGCGGAGCCTGCAGCCGGTGTCGGGCGACCGGGCGGACGAGGTCCTCACGGGTCGCGAGCGGGACGTGCTCCTGCTGCTCGCCCAGGGGATGTCGAACGAGGAGATCGCCGCCGCGCTCGTCGTCGAGGTCTCCACGGTGAAGTCGCACCTCGCCCGGATGCTGCCGAAGCTCGGGGTGCGGTCGCGGCTGCAGGCCGTGGTGTGGGCGTACCAGAACCGGATCGTGACGGTGCCGGACGGGTCCTGACGGTCTCGGCGCGTGCTCGTACGTCTGTTCGTGCTCGTGGCCGTGTTCTGCGCCGATGGTCAGGCGCGGCGGCGGTACCGGATGTGGGTCGTCAGCGGCGAGTGCAGGACCTCGACGGGCTCGAAGTCGAACGACTCGGCGCCGTCCTCGAAGATCCGCTCCCCGGAGCCGAGCAGCACCGGCGCGACGTCGAGCGTGAGTTCGTCGACGACCCCGGCGGCGAGCGCCTGGCGGACCGTCGAGGCGCCGCCGGCGATGTCGACCCCGGCGTCTCCGGCCGCCTCGATCGCGCGGGCGTAGGCGGCGTCGAAGCCGTCGGTGACGAAGTGGAAGGTCGTGCCGCCGTCGAGTTCGATCGGGTCGTGCGCCGTGTGCGAGAGCACGAAGACGGGTGCGTGGTACGGCGGTTCGTCGCCCCACCAGCCCGTCCAGTCGTCGGGCCGCTCGGTGCTGGGCGGCCCGAACATGTTCTGACCCATCAGGTACGCGCCGCGGGGTCGCATGAGCCAGCCCGCTGCCGTGCGGTCCGCCTCGCCGACGTCGGCGCCGGGCATGTGCCAGGTGTGGAGTTCCCCGCCCCGGCGTCCGAGGGGTTGGTCGAGGCGCTGGTCGGGCCCGGCGACGAAGCCGTCGAGGGAGATCGACATGTGGCAGGTGGTGTCGGTCATCAGGTGCGCTTCCGTTCGAGGGCTCCGGCTCGGTTGTGGGTTCAGGCTCGGACGTGTTCTGCGAGCACGTCCCGCACCGTCGTCCACCCCTCTGCACCGTACCGCTCGTCGTCGACGTGGCGCAGCGTGGCCTCACCGCTGAACATGCTGACGAAGTACTGCATGCCCTGCCACGCCGGGAACGGCTGGTCGTCGCCGGCCTTCGACAGGCGTCGTCCCACCCGGGCCATCGCCGAGAGCGTCGACGCGGTCCCCGCCCACTGCAGTCGGAAGGGGGTGCCGGTGAGCCGGGACATCGTGTCGGCGATGCTCCGCGAGGTCACCCGGTCCCCCGCGACCTCGACGAAGCGCGGTGCACCCGGGTCGAGCGCGACGAGGGCGGTGGTGCGGGCGACGTCGTCCTTCGTGGTGAAGTCGAGCACCTGGTCGGCCGAGGACCAGTAGAGCACCCGCTGTCGGTCGAACAGGATGAGCGGCGCCTGCCCGGTGAGCATGTCGGTGAACGCGCCGTTCAGCACCGACGTGGCCCGGATGCGTGCGGCGTCGAGGTCGGCGGCGAACTCGCGGCGCAGCTCGAAGTTCCGGTTCGTCCCCGGGGTGATGGACCGGTAGTCGGCGGCGTAGTCGGACGGGATGAACCGTTCGACGCCGGCGTCCACCGCTGCCCGGAGCAGGGCGCGCTGCGCGTCGACGATGACCGAGCGCGTGCCGCTCACCGCGGACACCACGACCTCGGCCCCGGCGAGCGCCGAGGTCAGCGCTGCGTGGTCGTCGTAGTCGGCACGGACCACCTCGACGTGGTCGTCGTCCTCGGTCGGTGCCGTCGCCGTGGACCCGGGGCGGGTCAGGACGCGGACGTGGGTGTCGTGCCTGCGGAGTGCCCGGACGATGCGTCCGCCGAGGTCACCGGTCGCGCCGGCGACGAGGACGGTGGTGGTCACGCCTTCTCGACGTCGGAGAAGAGCCCGGTGAAGGTCGCTCCGGTGGCGCCGAGCTGGCCGAAGAACGTGCCCGCTTCCTCGCCGGCGACGGCTGCCGAGGCGTCGTCGTAGGAGTCGAAGTACAGGTCGAGCGTCCGGTGCGCCGGGGTGGGCGTGCCGTCCTCCTTCGGCCAGACCTTGCCGGCCTCGAGGCGGCGGAGCTGCGGCAGGGCGCCGGCTGCTTCCTCGAGTGCGGGGTACGCCTGCTCGAATGCCGCGGGGTCGGCCGGGTTGTCGATGATGAGGGTGATCTTGGTCGTCATGGGGCCAGTGTTCTCCCTCGTCGCTGTCGCCGTCCGGAAGGGTCGGATCTCGTCGCTGCGCGCCCGCTCGTCGCCGTCGCGTTCGACTGGTCACCGGATGGTTCGGGGAGGTTCTGGTCCGCGATGCGACGCCGACTCGTGCGGTACGGCTGGCCCGAGCGAGCCCTCGGTCGCCCGCCTCGGTGGCCGATCGGCTGACGAGCCGAGCTCGCAGGCCCGTGGCTGGTCACGGCGAGTGTCAGACGCCCACCTGCCCAGGCGGACCGCGGGCTGGCCGACCGGTGGAGCAGCTCCCCCTCTCGGTGGATGCGCGGGATCTCGCGCAGCTGTCAAGCTCCGACCGGCGCGCCGCGTCGTACCGATGAGGGAATCGAACGTGAACACGAGAACACACGCACTTCGACGCACGGCCTTCGTGAAGACCGCCCGGAACAACTGCAGTTGAGGTGCAACCGATGTTGCTGAAGTTCATCCCGATCCCGATCATCATCCTCGGCTTGATCGGTTTCCTCGCCGACATCAGTTGGTGGTTGCTCGCCATCCTCGGAGCCGCCTCGGCACTCGCCCTCATCGCCGGGGACGCCCTGATCGCTCGACGCAAGCGGCAGACGTCAGCACGCCGTTGAGACAACGAGAGCCCCAACACCCATCGGTGCTGGGGCTCTCGCTTCTCCACACCGCAGCGTTCCTCGAATGCGAATCCGGTCGGAGTAGCGCAACTCAGCGTGACACTCATCACCAGAACGCCCCGCCCCGCCTACCGAACACGCGTGCGGGAGAGGATCGGCTAACGGGGCGCGATGTGCGCGACTGCTCCCGGCCTTGCTCGGTAGCGTAGGAACGGTGCCCCGATCGAAGCTTGCATTGTCTCCGATGACTCAGCGTCAAACACGACTGTCTCGCGCGTGCGTCGCAACGACCGCGAATGTCGCCCGATGACGGTTGCTCTCGGGATCCTGGCGGTGGTGGTTTGTTTCGCGCTCATCGTCGTGCGCGCCACTCGATGGGGCAATGCCGCTCGTGATCGAGTTGAGGGAAAAGCCCGGAAGCCCATCACTCCGGGGACCTGGGTCGTGTTCGGGATCGTCCTCGCTCTCGCGGCGACCTCGCTCGTTGTACAGCTTGTGAGCAACTAACGCTTTGCCATCGGCAGCGCTGGTCCGACAGAGAGGACCGGTCATGGACCCGTGGAACGGGGGCACCGACGTCTCGTTGAACGATCGGCTATCGAACGTCCCGTTCGTCGCTTCGCTGTCGCCACTCGCCGCCAGCGTAGTCAAGCGTGTACAGCCCACTGATCGTGAGTGGAGAGATCGCCAGGAACACGATCATCGAGTCGACGCGGAACAACAGGAGCGCAGCGACACCCAGGAGAACGACCCCTACGAGCACCAACGTCCATAGCGGGAGGCGTCGACCTGATCGCCCAAGAGTCGTCGTGTTGGTGAAGCTATCCGGAGGTGGCCGGTAGCGGATCGGCTTACGTGCCCCTCTGTGGTCAGAGCCACGAGGATCGGCCACACTGGTCGGGTGCGTCTCGATACCGTACTGACCGAGGCGGACGTCCCCACCGTCCGAGCTGAGGTTGCTGCGCTCCGGCTCCCGGGACGTCGACTGGCGCGAGGCGTGACCACGCGACGCGACGGGCGTAAAGGCCCCTCGCAGTTTCAAACCGTCGTCGACGAGCGGAACAAGAGCTGGACGTTCGACCAGCAGGGGTATGCGCACCGCGACCGCTACCAGGACGGCGTCCTCCACACCGTTGACGGGTCTTCGGAAGTCAGCTTCGCTCGCAGCGGCACGGTTGCCTCTCCCGTCCGCCTGCTCACCCCTGAGTTGCTCCTCCTCTGGGGCTCACCCGCGAGCTACGCCCCGGTGCTCGTCCAGCGCGTCAGGGGTCATTGGCTGCTCTTCACGTTCGAGCACGAGCTCGACCCCGCACAACGCACGACGCTTGTCATCGACGAACGTGACGGAGTCGCCTACCGCTCGTACGGAGTGGATCAGGTCACGGTGATCACCGAGCTCCGCATCTTGGACGACGACGAGTCGATGCCTCCGCGCCCGCGCTTCCCGCGATTGCAGGAGTGGCCCCGGCTCGAGTACTGAAGCCACGCGCCTGTGGCGGCGACCGGTTGCCGATCAGATGTCGAGACCTTGCTCAGGGCCCGACGCTTGTCCGACCAGTCATCCGGATCGCACATGGGTGACAGGATGCTGGTCATGCCGACCATGAGTGCGCTTCTTGTCATCGATCTGCAGCGGGGCGTGATGAGGGACTGTTTCGACGCGGAGGGTGTGCTCGCGCGGACTGCCCGACTCGTTGATCGTGCCCGAGCAAGCGATGTGCCTGTCGTGTGGGTGCAGGATCACGACGACTTCGCGGAGGGGTCCGCAGACTGGCAACTGGCGGCGCCGCTGGAACGGCGATCGAACGAGCCACTGGTGAAGAAGGCGTACCGGGACTCGTTCTCGGACACGGACCTCGACGAGGTCCTCGATCGCTTGGGCGTGCGGCATCTCGTCGTCGCGGGTGCGCAGAGCGACTACTGCATCCGGACGACGACCCAGGCCGCGGCCGCGCGGGGCTTCGACGTGACGCTGGTGTCCGATGCACACACGACGACGGACGCAGAGCACAACGGTGTCCGCATCAGTGGTGAGCAGATCGTCGCCCACACGAACATGTACTTCGGCGGGCTCAGGTACCCCGGCCGGCACTACGCCGCCGAGCGACACGACCGAGTGGAATTCGCGCCCGGTCCCTGACGGATCGGCTACCGGATGAGCTGCTGGATCACATCGAGGCCGTCGCGGCAGCGCTGGACGTACCCGGCGTACAGATCCGCACGGTTGTCGAGCGCCCAGCGCGTGACGTCGACGAGGTGCAGAGCGGTCATCATCGCGAGTTCATCCCGCGCCCGGTCCGAGCCGAGGCCGGCGGCTTCCACGAAGTCGTCGTAGTCCTGCCGATCGACCGACTCGTCGATGAAGCACCACTCGAAGACCCGCCGAGCGTCGGTCCAAGGAGTTGGTCCGGTCTCAGCGCCTCCCCAGTCGATCAGGACGGGTGGGGCCTCCGGGCCGCGGGAGATGAGGTTGCGGGGCGCGAGGTCGCCGTGTGCCAGGCCGTGTTCGTAGATCCCACTGGCGAGGTGGGCGAACATGCGATCGACGACTGCTGGTTGCTCGTAGGCGCCGTCCGTGAAGAGCACGTCATCCGGCCCGAGGGAAGTGCGGTTGTAGTCGAGGTGCGCGGCCCACGCGGTGTCGAGGTCCTTCCCGAACCGGGAGTAGAGGGACAGCGGGGCGTCGTGCAGGGGCACCCTGCCGACCGTGCGGGCGTACACGCCGAGCCAGGACCACGGCCGCAGGACCGCGCGGTCGTCCGGTACGACGTAGGTCGACAGCGAGAACGGAACCCTGCCCTCCACTCCGTGAGCGAGGGGTTCCGCCGTGGCGATGCCCGTTCGGGCGGCAGCGTCCGCCGCCCAGGCCTCCATTGGGAACTCATCGGCGCGGAGCGGATCGACCGGGTACCGGAGGACGACGGGGTTGCCTCCTGCGCGTTCGACGCGGAACGTGTGGTTGACCGTGCCTCCCGGGAGCGGTTCGAGATGTGTGGGCGCTCCACCGACGCTCCGCATCACCGCGATGAGCCAGGCGTCGTCGACCATGTTGGTGTCCACCCTGCCATTGTGATGCGGATGGAGACCGCAGCTGCGGGCCGACCGGTCGTCCGTCCGCGCTCCTCTGGGTGGCGGCTGAGCGCGAGACGGGGACGGCCAGCAGGATGGATCGGACCGCGCGAGCGCGTCGGTCGGAGAGGACACCGTGACGAACGACATCAGCGATGCCGGACTGCAGGCAATGATCGACCGAGCCGGGCAGATCACCGCCGACGAGGCAGAGTCGCTCGACATCGCGTGGAAAGCCGACGAGGCGATCCTGCTGCCGGAACCGAGTGCCTCCCTCGCGATCCAGGGAGGCGCTGACGGGCGGATGGTCACGAACTCCGATCTCGTGGCCGCTTGGCAGCACGCGCTCGAGGCCGCTGGCGCAGCGGGACGCGTCGAGGAGATCGAGGCCGCGCAGGAGGCTGGACGCGCGGTGCGGCACTCGGAGGCGCACCTCCGGGATCGTGCGGGGGCCGAGGAAGCAGTCCGGTCCGCGGTCCTCGCGGCCGGTGTGCGCGACCTCGTCTCGGACGACGAGTACGCCACGCTGACGGCCGTCTGGCGCAAGGTGCTCGGAGAGGTCTGACTCGTCGGCTGCTCGCGCTCGACCCAGAGTTCCTCGTCGCCTGGTTTCGAGCCGGCGGGTCAGGGGCGAGCGACGCCGCTGAAGTCCGGGGAGCCGTCCGGCGCCGCCGGCAGCGGCGTCCCGTCGACGTAGCGCGGCCACGCGAGCGCGCGGGCGCCGTCCGGTCGACGTTCGTAGAGCAGACCGTCGCTGCCCGTGACCGTCAGCGCCGTTTGCTGGGTCGTCGAAGCGCCGTCCGCTCGGGCCGACCGGGCTACCTCAGCCGGAGGCACCTCGTGGTCGACGAGCCGCCCGGATGCCGCTGGAGGGACGGCAGGTCCGGGCACGCTCGTCCACTCGCCGACGGGCGGAACGGCTGCAGCGTGCTTCTCCGAACCCGACACCGCCGTGGGCTCCCCCACCGGTGGCGTGGTGGAGGCCGCACCGTCCGGCGTCGAGGACGGTCGAAGCCACACGGCTGCGGACGGCTCGGAGGACCCACCCTGGCCCCCTCGGTCGTGGTCACGCGGTCGGAACAGCGCGTTGCTCAGCGGCACGACGACGGTTCCGAGCAGGTCGAGGATGACCACGACCCACACCAGTCGCCAGAACCCGCTGGCGAGGTCGAGGTCGGGAGTGAGGAGAGGCACCGACAGCAGCAGGGCGAGGAGCGCGATCACCCCGACGGTCGCCTTCGCGACGAGCTGCAGCAGCGGGGTCGGGTAGCGCCGGTGGATGACGAGGAGCAGGTGCACGTGCAGCAGCGCGAAGCGTGCGACGAACACGATGCCGATCCACTGCATGAACCGTTCGCCGACGAGCCAGATCCCGTCCCCGCCGAGCGGGTCGACCGGCACGATCCAGACCTTGACCAAGCCGGTCACGAGCAAGTACAGCGAGACGACGATGCTCGCGAACGCGAACCTCCCGGACCGCCGCGACGACACGTCGGCGTCGTACCAGGACAGGAGCGCGAACACGACGACCACGACGACGGTCAGCAGGAGTTGCACGGCGACCCGGCCGAAGTCTCCGAGGAGCACCGCGACGATGCCGACCAGGCCGGCAGCGACGACGGCACCGATGATCGTCCGGAACACCAGTGGACGGACTCTCGCCCACCGTGGGTCGATCGTGCCCGTCACGACATCCGTGCTCGCCATGCGCGCCCTCCCTCACGTCGATGTCCCCGAACACTAGCGGCGCTCGACCGTCCGCACAGCACCGTGAACGGGGGCCGCTCGGTTCGCGCACGGCCGTCCGTTCGACCATCGGTCAGTGATCAGATGCCCGTGACGCTGTGCGCTCGGAAGAAGTACCCGTCCTGTCCGGCAGGGTAGGGCTCCACCTCGAACCGCACGGCCTGGCCGGGCCGCAGCGAGAGGAAGCCGGGACCATCCAGGACGGAGAAGTGCACGAAGACGTCAGACTCGAGCGCTTCCGAACGGAGGGCGCCCCAGCCGTCGTCGTCACTCCACCAAACACAAACGCCTTCGACGACCTGCACGACCGCAACGTACCGCGTGGAGGCGTCCGGCTGCCGAACGGCTACCGAAGGTCAACCACAGCGGGATCTTCGGTCGAGGCCGTCCACGCCTGTCGGCGACCAATCGCTGCCCCGTCCGCTGGCGCGCGGGTCGGCGGCCTCGCTGTTGGTGACCTCCGACATCGCCCGCAGCGAAGTGAGGCCTACGGACCCGGCCCGGCTCGCGCCTCTTCGGAGGAGCTTCCACCGCGCCAGGTCGGTCGTCCGAGCAGTCAGCTGTCGAGTGCGATGACCCACGGGATCAGCAGGAGGCCCGCGACGATCAGCACGCCGATCCCGGACCAGAACCACGGAGCACTGGTCCCACGCTCCGCCCTCGCCCGGCCGATCCCGTCTCGGCGGATCGCGATGACTGCAGCACGCCCCATCAACCCGAGCCCCGCCAGCATGATGATCATGAAGCCCCACCACGTCCACCACGAGAACTTCACGAGAACTCCACGAGACGAGTATGCCGGGTGAGACGCGGTCCTGAGCGCGACGCGAGCAACTGGTTCTTCTCGACGACCGCGACCGACGACCGACGACCGAGACGCGGGATCAGCGCAGGTGCACGAGTCCAGCGCGCGTCGAGAGGAAGCCGCAGGCCCCCTCGTAGAACGGCACCAGGTCCTCGCCGTAGTCGACGAACAACCACTCGCAGCCGGCAGCGCGGACCGCGTCCACCGCGGAGCGGACGACCGCGATCCCGAGGCCCTGGTGCTGACGAGACGGATGCGTCTTCCTGTCGATGAGGAACGCGTGGTCCGCACCGTCCCACGCGACGTTAACGAACCCGACCAGGACCCCGTGCGTGTCCCGGGCTGCGACCCAGCCGAGGGAGTGCGGACGGACCCGATCCCACCACCCCGCCTCGGGCGTCCCTCCGTGCGCCGCGGTGAGGTCTGCGAGCTCGTCGTCGCCGATCGTCGAGCGCCAGGTCAGGGTCACGTCGTCGTGATGCATCGTCACAAGCTCCCATGAACGAGTCGGCTGCACCAGGCCATCACACAGAGGCCGGCGACGGGCAATCGGCGCCGTCAGATCTCCCAGTCCGACGAGTACGTCCGGCCCTGCAACAGGTGCGCGAGCTCGACGTGCACGTCCATGGTCTTGTCCATCCGCTCGGACCGGCCCGGGCGCAGCTGCTCGCCCTCCCAGTCGCGCTCCGAGAAGTACGCGGTGTACGGGTTGACGACGCACTTGAAGTCGAGCATCAGGGACTGCGCGAGTGCCCCGGTCGCCATCGTGCTGTGCGGAAGACCCGCTGCGCAGACGAAGGTGACGACCTTGTCGAACCAGGCCGCGCGGCGTCCGTTGCCCGTCGCGCCGGTGGCTTCCACGAGCGCCTTCACCGTCGACGAGGGCGCCCAGTTGTAGATCGGGAACGCGAGGACGACGCCGTCCGCACCGCTGATCGCCCGGTGCAGCTCCTCGAACGCGCGTGTGCCGAACACCCGGTCGTTGTCGAACGCTCCGAGCCCTGCATCGACGAGGTCGATGACACCGCCCCGGTGTCCCGCGCTCCGGAGGCGTTCCGCGGCACGGTCGGCAAGACGGCGGCTGACGCTCGCGGGATCGAGGCTGCACGAGACGACGGGCAGGTTCAGCGACTCCACCCGCAGCACGCTACCGGAGCGGCCGTGCGAGGATCGGAGCCGTGGGGGAAACGAGAGTGTTGCCAGCGGACGCGCCCGAGGTCGCGGAACTCGAAGCGCAGGGCTGGAGCGTCACCGCCCGGTCGTTCGGCGCCCAGCTCGACGCCGACCGGATCGACCGGCAGCGGCTGCAGTCGCTCGTGGACCGCACCGCCGACATCGGGACGACGCGGCCGCTCGGTCCCGACGACGTCGACGCGGTCCTGCGGCTCGACGCGCTGACGGCCCACGACTACCCCGGCGGCGTCGCGACCCAGCACGAGCCGCTCGACCGCGGGGCAGCGACCCCGACGACGTCGAGGCCCGCGTTCGGCACGGTCACGCCGGCCGGCGAACTCGTCGCGATGACGTTCGTCGACACGGACGGTGCCCACACGGAGACCCACTTCACGGTCGTGCACCCCGGCCTGCGCGGCCGCGGGCTCGGACAGGCGGTCAAGGCTGCGTCAGTGCTCGCGTTGGCGGCCGCGGGCACGACCCGGTTCCGCACCGGCGGTTCCGCGGAGAACACCGCGATCACGGCGGCGAACGCCGCCCTCGGCTACGTCCGCGACGAGGAGTGGGTGACGCTCGAGCCGCGCCCTCGGTGAGGACGTGCGCACCGTCGGACGGGAGGCGCGGGTCGGGCCCGCACCGCGCCTCCCGTCCGTCAGACCAACCGCTGGGTGATGCTGCCGACCGGTCCGTCGAGCACGACCTCGGCGAGCGCGCTGTTCACCAGCGGCATCTGCGGCGGCTGGTGGCCGGTGTCGAAGTCGAGCACCACGGGGATGCCGAGGTCGCCGAGTGCGTGCCGGACGGCCTCGTCCTGGTCCAGCTGGGGAACCGCCGCTCCCTCGGTGCGCCCGATGAGGACGCCGTTCGCGTCGTCGAACCAGCCGGCGAGCCGCAGCGACGTGAGCATCCGCAGCGCGGTGACCGCGTTCGACTCCGCGACCTCGAGGTACACGATCGTGCCCTCCGGCGCGTCCCGCCGGGCGAAGCCGGGGACGTCGCCGTAGGGGGTGCCGGCGAGCAGTGACACGGTCTCGAGGCACCCGCCGATGAGGCGTCCGCGGATCGCGACCTGGGACGCGCCGTCGAGGGCGCGCCAGCGGGTCGGGGTGTCGTAGGCGCCGTCGCGGTCGAGGACCTCGTCGGCCCAGGCGCCCCACGGGCGGCTGCGACGACGCGGGGCGCTGCGCTGCTCGACCGTGCCGGCGGCTGGGAGCGCTGCGACCTCGGTCCACCGGGCGAACTCGGCGGGGAGCTCGTACGGCTCGTCCATCAGGTTCGCACCGTGCAGGGTCGCGAGGCCCGTCATCGTGGTGAGCGGGAGGAGCAGGGTCGAGATGTCCGACCAGCCGGCGAACCAGGCGCGCGAGGCGGCGAGGGAGTGCCAGTCGATCGACCCGACGAGTTCGATCGCGAGCTCACCACCCCACGGCGGGAGGACGACGTCGGCGCTCCGGAACGCGTCGTGCAGGTCGGCGACGCGTTCGGCGACGCTGCCCGGGACGAGCCCCGGGGTGGTGGCGTGCGGCCGCACGTGCACGCTGAGTCCGCGTGCCGTCAGGGCGTCGGCGCCGTCCTGCAGCCGGCTGTGCAGGTGCTCGGGGACGCCCATCGAGGGCGCGGGGACCTCGACGCGCCCGCCGGCGACCAGGGGCCTCGGGTAGGTGATGCCGGCCATGCTCAGGCCGGGGCCATCCGACCGGCGCCGACCGGCAGCGGTCCGGCGCGGTACACGAGCGACACGTCGGTCGCGGTCACCGTCCTGATGGCTGCGCCGAAGCGCCACACGCGGTTGTAGAGGTAGACGCCGATGCGGGTGCCGCCGTCGTCTGGGACCGCCCACGTGCCGGTCCCCCACTGCGCCGGGTGCCCGACGCCGTCGATCGTCACGGTCGGTCGGGCGAACCAGGTGAGCATCGGGCGGGTGATCTCGAGTTCCACGCGACGCTTGGTCGTGCCGGACGGCTGTGTCGTTTCCACCGTCGCAGGATACGGGGCCGCCGCGCGCGACTCAGCCGTCGCGCATGTGCGCCGCGATCGCAGCGCGGTCGGCGGGGTCGAGCGGCGCCACCGGGTACCGGCTCGTGTCCTCGCGGAACTCGTACCCGTCGCCGGAGGCGCGCGGGATGACGTGCAGGTGTGCGTGGGGGACGCCCTGGTCGGCCACGGAGCCGTTCGACATCACCAGGTTCGTCCCCTCGACGGCCGCGCCGAGCACCTCGCGCAGTGCACGGTCGGCGCGCTGGGCGACGAGGGCGAGCTCGGTGACCTCGCGGGTGTCGAGGGCGGCGAGGTCGGTCGCGTGCCGGAGCGGCAGCACGAGCAGGTGCCCCGGGTTGATCGGGTGCCGGTCGAGGACCGCGACGACGAGGTCGCCGCGGACGACGACCTCGAAGGAATCGGCCGCGAGGGCGGCGCAGAAGTCGCAGTCGTGGTCGTCGGTCATGCCCTCGACCGTACCGGGACGGTTCGCCGTCGCCAGTTCCCGGACCGGCGCACCACCGAGGGGTGTAGGCCAGGAAGCACCTTGCAGGGAAGGTCGGTGGACGCTGTGGACGCCATGTCAGGGAACCGTGCTCCGCATCGACGGTTGCGGACGGCCGTCGCGGTCCTCGGCGCCGTCGCGCTCGCAGCGGGGATCGCGGCCTTGCTACTCCCGCACGCGACGCTCGTCGCCGTGGTCTGGGTGTTCGGCATCTACCTCGTCGTCGCCGGGGGCACGCTCCTCGTGCGCGCCGTCCCGGGCGGGGTGCCGGCCTGGCGACGCGTCGCGCTCGTCGTCGTCGGCGTGCTCGTCGTCGTCGCGGGCGTCTTCGCCATCGTGCACCCGCCCGTCGGCGCTCGGTGGCTGGCCTTCGCCATCGGGTTCGCGTGGTTGCTCGAGGGCATCACCCTGCTCTACGCGCCGGACACCGGCCACCGAGCGCTCACGGTCGTCGCGGCCGCACTGAGCTTCGTGAGCGGACTCGTCCTCATCACGCTGCCGGCACTCGGCGCGGTGTTCGTCGTCGCGGTGGTCGGCGGCGTCCTGATCGTCTCCGGCATCGTCCAGCTCGTCATCGCCACCACGTGGGGAAAGACCCCCGACACGAGGATCACCGGGAACACAGGGAGCACGGGCACATGAGCACAGCAGCCATCGGACGCATCGTCGTCGGGTACGACGGATCGGAGCCGGCCGACGCCGCGCTCGAGCGCAGCCTCGGCCTCGCCGCACGACTCGGCAGCGCGGTCGAGGTCGTGACGTCCTGGCGGTGGCCGATCACCTGGAGCACCCTGCCGGTCGCGAACAGCTGGTCCCCCCTGCACGACGCCGAGGAGATCCGGCAGCAGGCCGTCGACCTCGTCGAGCGACACGGCCCGCTCCCCGTCGAGGTCACGACCCGCTCGGCGGAGGGCGGTACGCCGGAGGTGCTCCTCGACGCCGCGTCCGGCGCCGGGCTGCTCGTCGTCGGCAGCCGCGGACGCGGTGGGTTCCGGGGGCTGCTGCTCGGCTCGGTGAGCGCCGCCTGCATCCAGCACGCGACGTGCCCCGTGCTCGTGGACCGGGGGCGAGCGGCGACCGGGACGGACGACAGCGGTGCGTCCGGTTCCGGCGGGGCCGTCGTGGTGGGCGTCGACGGCTCCCCCGAGTCCGGGCGCGCCCTGCGGTTCGCGATCACCCTGGCCCGCGGCCTCGGGCTCCCCGTCCGGACGATCACGACGTGGCAGTGGCCGGAGGCCCTCAACCGCGACGAACCCCCGTTCGACCACTGGTCCCCCGAGCAGGACGCCCTCTCGACCGCCTCCCCCGCGCTCGACGCCGCCGAGGACCTCATCGACGACGACGTCGACGTCACGTCCGACCTCGTCGAGGGCCGCCCCGCCGAGGTCCTGCTCGACGCCAGCCGCGACGCCGCACTCCTCGTGCTCGGCAGTCGTGGCCTCGGCGGGTTCCGCGGGCTGCTCGTCGGCTCGGTCACCCAGGAGTGCGCACAGCACGCGTCCTGCCCGGTGGTGGTCCACCGTTCGTGACGGACCCCGCCGGTAGGTTGACAGCGTGACGACCATCGACCTCAACAGCGACCTCGGCGAGGGCTTCGGCGCCTGGACGATGGGCGACGACCGGGCGATGCTCGACGTGGTCTCCTCGGCGAACGTCGCCTGCGGGTTCCACGCCGGCGACCCAGCGATCATGCTCGACACCTGCCGCCTCGCCGCCGAACGGGGCGTCGCGATCGGGGCGCACGTCGCCTACCGCGACCTCGTCGGGTTCGGTCGTCGCGCGGTCGAGGTCACACCCGAGGCGCTCTACGCCGACGTCGTCCACCAACTCGGCGCCCTGCTCGCCACGGCCCGGGTCGCCGGCACCGCGGTGACGTACGTGAAGCCCCACGGCGCCCTGTACAACACCGCGTGCGCCGACCCGGTCCAGGCCGAGGTCGTCGTCCGTGCCACGGCCGACGTGGACCCGTCGCTCGCGGTCCTCGCGCTGCCGGACTCGGAGCTCCTCCGCGCAGCGACCGCGCACGGGCTCCGCGCCGTCTCCGAGGTCTTCGCCGACCGGGCGTACGAACCCGACGGATCCCTCGTCCCGCGCAGCCGACCGGGCGCCGTCGTGCACGACCCGACCGCGGTCGCCGATCGGGTCCTCCGGATGGTCACCGACGGCACCGTGACCGCGGTGGACGGCTCGGTCGTCCCGGTCCGGGCGGACTCGGTGTGCGTGCACGGCGACTCCCCCGACGCCGTCGCGATGGCCCGGGCGATCCGTGCGCTCCTCGACCGGCACGCGGTCGCGACCACCCCGTTCGCCCCCACACCGTGAGCGCGCCGGTCGAGCACGCCGGCCCCGCCCTCGACGTACGTCGCGCGGGTACCCGCGCGGTGCTCGTGACCTTCGGGACGCTCGCCGACGTCACCGCGTTCCGCGCCGGACTCGAGGCCGAACCCGTGCCGGGCGTGACCGAACTCGTGTCCGGAGCCCGCACGCTGCTCGTCCGCTTCGACCCGGAACGCACCGATCCCACGCGACTCGCACCGCGCCTCCAGGCCGTCGAGCCCGTCGTGCCCACCCGAGCCGACGTCGGCGAGGTGACCACGATCCCCGTCGTCTACGACGGCGAGGACCTCGACACCGTCGCCGCACTGGTCGGCACCACAGCCGCCCAGCTGGTCGCCTGGCACACCGGCCAGACCTGGACGAGCGCGTTCTGCGGCTTCGCACCCGGCTTCAGTTACCTCACCGGCACTGCCCCGTCGCTCGACCTGCCCCGACGCACCAGCGCCCGCACGTCCGTGCCCGCCGGAAGCGTCGCCCTCGCCGGCGAGTTCAGCGCCGTCTACCCGCGAGCGTCGCCCGGCGGCTGGCAGCTCATCGGCCGCACCGACGTGGCGATGTGGTCGCTCGACCGCGACCCGCCCGCGCTCGCACCGGCCGGCACCCGGATCCGGTTCGTCGACGCCGGCCACGCATGAGCACCCTGACCGTCCTGCAGGTCGGCCCCGGCACGTCGACGCAGGACCTCGGCCGGCCCGGGTTCAGCGACACGGGCCTCGGCGCCGCGGGTGCCGCCGACCGCGGGGCAGCCGCACTCGCCAACCGGCTGGTCGGCAACCGTCCCGACGCGGCGGTCCTGGAGGCGCTGCTCGGCTCCGTCACGCTCCGCTCGGACGCGCACGTGGTCGCGTCCCTGACCGGCGCACCGTGCCCGGTGACGGTCGAGGCCGCGGACGGCCGGGTCCGCGGCGCGGCCTGCTTCGAGGTCGTCACGCTCGCACCGGGTGACGTGCTCCGGGTCGGGACGGCAACCGCGGGGCTCCGCACGTACCTCGCGGTCCGCGGAGGCCTCGCCGTCGAACCCGTGCTCGGCAGCCGCTCGTGGGACTCCCTCGCGCGCCTCGGTCCGCCTCCCGTCACGGTCGGGGACGTCCTGCCGATCGGGGACGCCGCGGATGCCTGGCCGCTCGTCGACGCCGTCGCCCCGCCGCGCTGGTCGCCACCGGGCGAGGCGGTCGTGCTCGACGTGACCGCCGGACCCCGCGACGACTGGTTCACCCCGGAGTGGCGGACGGTCCTGGCCGGCCAGGTCCACCACGTCACCCCCGACAGCGACCGGGTCGGCGTGCGGACCACCGCTGCCCGGCCGCTCGTCCGCGCCGTGACCCGCGAGCTGCCGAGCGAGGGCGTCGAGACCGGGTCGCTGCAGGTCCCGCCGGCGGGGCACCCCGTCCTGTTCCTCGCCGACCACCCCGTCACCGGCGGGTACCCCGTCGTCGCGGTGCTCACGCCAGCGTCGGTGGACCGCGCCGCCCAGCTCCGACCGGGCGACGCGGTCCGCTTCCGCGTGCTCGACTGACTCAGCCGGCGTAGCGCGGATCGGACGCGGGGTCGTACGGCTGCCATCCCCACGAGTCGTCGTCCGACGACGGGGCGGGGTGCTCGTTCTGCCAGAGCGTGTCGACCGCGGACCACTCCGACGCGCTGCACCAGTCGAACACGTACGCGTCGTGGGCCACCGGCGCCACGAACAACGACGACCTCGGGATCCGGCCGAGCGACTCCCCCCGGGCGGTCATGCACCCCTGCAGGCGGTCGAAGGCCGCGAGGTACTCGCTCCGGGTGACGACGCCGTCCTCGGTCGCCTGGTCCTGCGCCGCGCTCGCCGCGGGAATCGGGGGTGTGCGCAGCCAGCCGTACGACAGCGTCCACCCGAGGTCCCCGTCCACGCTGAGCCGGATCCGGTGCCCGGCGATCTCCGACGCCGCGTACGAGCCCGTGACGTGCGACCCGGCGGCGCACGACGCTTTGCCCCCATCGACCCCGGACCCGCGCTCGGTGATCTCGCCGCTCCCGGTGCGACACGTGGCGACCCAGGTGAACGTGTCGGCACGGGCGGGAGCGCGTCCGACCGAGATCGTCTCGTCCGACGACCCGACCCGCCCGACCGGGCTGCCGACGACCCGTAGGTAGGTCGCGCCCGACCCGCCGACGACCGTCGCGGCCTGGCTCTGCGCCTCGAGGGCGGCCGGGTCCGGACTCGCCGCCGCGGTGATCGCACCACCGGCGGCGGCGCCACCGAGGACGCACACCACCGCTCCCGCGATCGTCGCCGCCCGCCACCGTCGACGCCGCCGAGGTGTGTGCTCGACCGTGTCGACGAGCAATGCCCGCAGTGCCCGGTCGCGGTCGTCGGTGTCCCTGTTCGTGGAGGTGCTCATGATCGTGCTCCGTTCCGTTCGACGGCCGGCTGTGTCGTGGGCCCGCTCGCGGTGAGTGCCGCGGCGAGCCGGGTCCGTGCGCGGGAGAGGCGCGACTTCACCGTTCCCGGCGCGATGCCGAGTGCGGCGGCGATCTCCCGCTCGCTGTAGCCCTCGAGGACCGACAGCGTGATGATCTCCTGGTCGCGGTGCCCGAGCTGCCGGAGCGCCCGGACGGCGTCCCCGTCATCGTCCCGGTCCGCGTGGTCGGGGACGGGTTCGGGTGGTGGCAACCGGTCGAGCGCGGCCCGGTACCGCCGGGCCGCGCGGGTCTGGTTGCGGGCGACGTTGGTGGCCGTGACGAGCAGCCACGGCAGGAGTGACCCGTCGACCAGCCGGACCCGAGCCCGGTTCCGCCAGGCCTCGAGGAACACGATCGCGACCGAGTCGGCCGCATCCGTGTCGACCGGCACGAGCCGCATGCAGTGTCGCTGCACCCGGTGGCGGTGCCGGTCGAACACCCGCCCGAACGCCTCGCCGTCACCCTCGAGCGCCATCGCCCAGTCCCCGCTGTCCATACCCTGCAGTGTCCGGGACGACCGGATCGGTTCCACCCCGCCGCACCGGTCGACGGCGAGTCCGGAACACCCCGCTGCCGGGTGCGGTTGCATCCGGCAACGACGACGAAAGGTGCACCATGTCGATGACCGTCCTGCTCGAGGTCCAGCTCCGGAGCGACCTCCCCACCGAGACCACCGAGGCCGCGATCCGCGAGACCCTCGCCCAGACCGGTGCGTTCGCCGGCAACGAGTCGCTCGAGGTCCTCGTCGACGACACCGACCCGTCACGGGTGGTCGTCGTCGAGCGCTGGACGACGCCTGAGGCCCGCGACGCCTACGTCGCCTGGCGCGGCACGCCGGAGGGTGCGGCGAACGCCCTCGCCGCCGTCGTCGCCGCCCCGCCGGTCACCCGTCGGTTCGGCCGGACGATCACGCTCGACTGACCCGACACCGCTGACCCGGCCCCGCTCCGGTCGATGGTCCGTCGCGGGGATGGGACGATTGGGGCATGACCGCCACGCTCGTCGCCAAGGGACTCTCCGGCGGGTACGCCGCACGCACGCTCTTCGACTCCCTCGACCTCACCGTCGCCCCGGGGGACGTCATCGGCGTCGTGGGGGTGAACGGCGCCGGCAAGTCGACCCTGCTCCGGCTCCTCGCCGGGGTGGACGAGCCGCTGGCCGGCACCGTGTCGCTCGCACCGACGGACGCGTTCGTCGGGTGGCTGCCGCAGGAGCACGAACGCCTCGCGGGTGAGACCGTCGCCGCCTACATCGCCCGGCGGACCGGGTGCGCCGAGGCCACCGCGACGATGGACGCCGCGGCCGCTGCGCTCGGCGACCCCGACGCCGGTGACGCCGCGGCGGACGCCTACTCGGCGGCGCTCGACCGCTGGCTCGCGGCAGGTGCGGCCGACCTCGACGACCGCATCCCCGTCGTGCTCGCCGACCTCGGCCTGGCCGTCGGGTCCGACGAGGACGGCGTCGGGCCGGAGTCGCTCATGACCGCGTTGTCCGGCGGGCAGGCGGCCCGCGTCGGACTCGCCGCGCTGCTGCTCTCGCGGTTCGACATCGTGCTGCTCGACGAACCGACGAACGACCTCGACCTGGACGGCCTCGACCGGCTGGAGGGCTTCGTCCGGGGCCTCCGCGGCGGTGTCGTGCTCGTCAGCCACGACCGCGAGTTCCTGGCGCGCTCGGTGACCGCCGTCCTCGAGCTCGACCTCGCGCAGTCCACCAACCGGCTCTTCGGCGGCGGGTACGACTCCTACCTCGAGGAGCGAGAGATCGCCCGGCAGCACAAGCGCGACGCCTACGAGGAGTACGCGTCCACCAAGGCCGACCTCGTCTCCCGTGCCCGGACCCAGCGCGAGTGGTCGAGCCAGGGCGTCCGGAACGCGATGCGGAAGAGTCCCGACAACGACAAGATCCGCCGCCGTGCCGCCTCCGAGTCGAGCGAGAAGCAGGCGCAGAAGGTCCGGCAGATGGAGTCCCGCATCGCCCGGCTGGACGAGGTCGAGGAGCCGCGCAAGGAGTGGCAGCTCGAGTTCACGATCGGCACCGCGCCCCGGTCCTCGGCGGTCGTCGCGACCCTGTCCGACGCGACGTTCACCCAGGGCGACTTCACGCTCGGGCCGGTCTCCCTGCAGGTCGACGGCGGCGACCGCATCGGCATCACGGGTCCGAACGGTGCTGGCAAGTCCACGCTCCTCCGGGCGCTGCTCGGCAAGCAGGCGCCGACGGCGGGCACGGCGTCGCTCGGGTCCAGCGTCGCGGTCGGCGAGATCGACCAGGCACGCGCGGCCTTCACGGGTGACCAGCCGCTGGCCGACGCGTTCGAGGCGATCGTGCCCGAGTACACGACGGCCGACGTCCGGACCCTGCTCGCGAAGTTCGGGCTGAAGGCGGACCACGTCGGCCGTCCGGCGAACGCGCTCTCCCCCGGTGAGCGGACGCGCGCCGGCCTCGCGCTCCTGCAGGCCCGCGGGGTGAACGTGCTCGTGCTCGACGAGCCCACGAACCACCTCGACCTCGCCGCGATCGAGCAGCTCGAACAGGCCCTCGACTCGTACGACGGCACCCTGCTCCTCGTCACGCACGACCGCCGCATGCTCGAGACCGTCCGCCTCGACCGGCAGTGGCGCGTCGAGGCCGGTCGCGTCACCGAGGCCTGACCGGTCGTCTGCTCGCTCGGGGTCGTGACTGCCGAGCCCCGTCAGGGCGTCGGCACGCCGGGCGCGGAACCCGCGGCCGCACCACCGTCCCGCGTCCACGAACCGGCGACCGGGCGCACCTCGACGAAGCCGCCCTGCTCCGTGGCGGGGTTCCGGCGGGCGATCGCGACCGCGGCGTCGAGGTCCCGCGCCTCGATGACCCCGATGCCGTCGAGCGCGGTCGTCGCCTCGGGACGGGCTGCCGGACCGTCGCCGTCGATGCGCACCACCTCGGAGGCAGGGCCGAAGGCGAACGCCGCGACGAGCGCGCCGGAGTCGATGAGGTCCGAGGCGTGCCGGTCGTGGGCGGCGAGCTCGTCGGGCGACGCCTCGCCCGGGCCACCGTGGATGAGGACGACGAAGTGCGGCATGAGCCAGGCCTACACCGTGGCCGGACGCTCCGCGCGTGGTCAGCGGCGGAGCGCCAGCCGCTCGATGACCTCGGCGCTCTCCTCCTGCGGGGTCCGGTCCGCCGCGACGGTGATGTGGGCCTCGTCGTCCTGCGGCGGCTCGAGGGTGGCGAGCTGGGACTGCAGGAGCGAGGTCGGCATGAAGTGCCCGGAGCGCTTCGACATCCGGTCCTCGATGAGGGACCCGTCCCCGGCGACGTGCACGAACACCACTCCGGGTGCCCGGAGGACGTCGCGGTAGGAGCGCTTCAGCGCCGAGCAGGTCACCACGCCGGGGGTGCCACCGTCGAGGTGCGACCGGATCCACGCCGCGATGACGTCGAGCCAGGGCCAGCGGTCCTCGTCGGTCAGCGGGGTGCCGGCGTGCATCTTGTCCACGTTCGCCTGCGGGTGCATGGCGTCGCCCTCGGCGAAGTCCCACCCGAGCTGCTCGGCGACCATCGCGGCGACGGTCGACTTGCCCGATCCGGAGACCCCCATCACCACGAGGACGCGGGCATCGAGTGCGGTGTCGTCGCTCAATGGATGAACACCCCCGCGAGCATGACCCCGGCGAGGCCGAACACCGAGATGAGGCACTCGAGCATCGTCCACGTCTTGAAGGTCTGCCCGACCGTGGTGTTGAGGTACCCCTTCA
Organism: Curtobacterium sp. Curtsp22; assembly: GCF_059492135.1. Classification (NCBI taxonomy): domain Bacteria; kingdom Bacillati; phylum Actinomycetota; class Actinomycetes; order Micrococcales; family Microbacteriaceae; genus Curtobacterium; species Curtobacterium sp. Curtsp22. Next base: position 905,404 of record NZ_CP168519.1, read on the forward strand.
CGAGCCAGAACCCGGCGTCGTTCACGTGCGACAGGAAGACCGACCCGGCGCCGATCGCGAGCACGAGCAGCGAGGTCATCGGCGAGGACAGGTCGTGCGCGATCGGCGCCATGATGCCCGCGGCCGTGACGGTGGCGACCGTGGCCGACCCGGTGGCGACGCGCACGAGGGCGGACACCACCCAGGCGACGAGCAGCACCGAGATGCCGGAGTCCTTCACGGCGTCGGCGATCACCCCGCCGATCCCGGTGTCGATGAGCACCTGCTTGAAGCCACCGCCGGCGCCGACGATGAGCAGGACGCCCGCGACCGGCGGCAGGGCGCTCTCGAGGGACTTCGACACAGCGGAACGGTCCATGCCGCCGCCGATGGCGAAGAAGATCATCGCGTAGACCGCGGCGATGCCGATCGCGATCATCGGCGACCCGAGGAAGTCGAGCAGGCTGACCCACGAGCCCGAGGCGTCCGGGACGGTGGCCTCGCGGATGGCCTGCGCGAGCATCAGGACGACGGGCAGCAGGATGCCGACGAGCGCGACCGTGAAGGACGGGCTGCGCGGCTCGCTGATGACGCGGGTGAAGTCGCTCTTGCCGTGGGGCAGGGATGCGGTGTCCTGCGTGGCGGGGCCGCGCCGCGCCTCCCGACCCGCGTGTGCCGGGTCGTCGCCGACGGGACCTGCGTCGGAACCGCGCGTCCCGAACATGTCGGGCGCTGGGATGTCGACCCAGCGCGCCGCGAAGCGGGCGAAGACCGGACCGGCGAGGACGATGACGGGGATCGCGAGCACGATGCCGAAGGCGAGCGTCGTGCCGAGGTTCGCACCGACCGTCGAGATGGCGACGAGCGGGCCGGGGTGCGGCGGCACGAACGCGTGCATCGTGGAGAGGCCGACGAGGGCGGGCACGGCGATCTTCATGATCGGGACGGAGCTGCGCTTCGCCACCAGGACGATGATCGGGATGAGCAGGACGAGGCCGACCTCGAAGAACATCGGCAGGCCGATGAGCGCGCCGATCAGCGCCATCGTCCACGGCAGCGCCGCCTTCGACGACCTCCGCACGAGGGTGTCGACCACGCGGTCGGCCGCCCCGGAGTCGACGAGCATCTTGCCGAACATCGAGCCGAGGCCGACGAGGATGCCGACGCTCGTCATCGTCGCGCCGAAGCCGTTGCCGAAGCTCGTCACCGCCTTGTCCGGAGCGAGACCCGCGCCGATGCCGACGCCGAGCGCCCCGATCGTGAGCGCGATGAACGGGTGCACCTTCAGCCAGGTGATGAGGGCGATGATCACGACGATGCCGATGATCGCCGCGATGATCAGTTGCGCGACCGGCCCCGACGGGTCGACGGCTTCGGTGCCGGCTGGTTCTGCCGCCAGGACGGTGACCGCGTGGGCCGCGGCCGCGTGGACCGTGGCCGGATCGGCCGGGAGAGCGTGAGGCATCGGTGCCCCTTCCTGGAGCCGCTGCCGCGCGGCTCCGTCGCCTTCGTGTCGAGGACGGTCTGGCGTGCTGCGCGTCGACCGTCAATAATCTGATTAATCAGACTATACGACGATCCACCGCGCGGCATCCGCCCTCCGGGGCAGTCTGCCGATTCGATGGACACCGTGTCACGCACAGTGCGTGCCGCGTACTGCACGGAGGAACGATGGCGACCGGCCGCGGACTGCACGCCCAGGTGCTCGAGACGCTCGGGCAGCGGATCGTCGACGGCGTGCTCGCCCCGGGCACCGTCGTCCGGCCCGACGCCGTCGCGACGGAGTTCGGCGTGTCGAGGTCGGTCGTCCGCGAGGCGCTGCGCGTCCTGCAGTCGCTCGGGCTCGTCGAACCCCGCCAGCGCGTCGGCACGCTGGTGCTCGACATCGTGTCGTGGGAGCTGCTCGCGCCGACCGTGATCCGGTGGCGCGGCGCCTCGCCCTGGTACTTCGCACAGCAGCGGGAACTGCTCGAGCTGCGCCTCGGCGTCGAGCCCGTCGCCGCATCGCTCACGGCGGGGACACCGGGTGCCGCAGCGGTGCTCGCCGCCGCCACCGACATGACCGACGCCTGCGGTCGGGAGGACAGCCGCGCCTACCTCGAGGCCGACGTCCGCTTCCACCGAGCGCTCCTGACCGGTTCCGGCAACGCCGTCTTCGCACACTTCGCCGGGACCGTCGAGGCGCTGCTGCGGACCCGCACCTCGGAGTCGCGGGACACCATCACGCGCTGGACCCGCGACGCGGCGGCCCGGCACGAGGCCGTCGGGCTGGCGCTCGTCGCGGGCGACGGCGGGGCCGCGTCCGCTGCGGCGCGCGAGCTGGTGCGGGTGACGCGGGACGAGTTCATCGCGGAGGCGCCGGCGTCCTGACCCGAGGGCGCGGGACACGCCGCGTGCGGGTCGCCGAGGTCGCCCGGGTCGCCCGGGTCGCCGAGGTCGCCGAGGTCGCCGAGGTCGCGCAACACGCCACGTGCGGGTCGCCGAGGTCGCCCGGGTCGCCCGGGTCGCCGAGGTCGCCGAGGTCGCCGAGGTCGCCGAGGTCGCGCAACACGCCACGTGCGGGTCGCCGAGGTCGTACGACACGCCGCACGCGCGCGACGGGAGCGGCAGATCGCGCGACCTCGCGTGCCCGAGACGCGACCGATCGACGGACGGGAGGCGCGGTGCGGGGCCGACCCGCGCCTCCCGTCCGACCGTGGCCGGGTCGCAGGACACGCCGCACGTTCTCCGCCGAGGTCCCGCAACACGCCGCACGCGCGCGCCGGAAGCGGCAGATCGCGCGACCTCGCGTGCCCGAGACGCGACCGATCGACGGACGGGAGGCGCGGTGCGGGGCCGACCCGCGCCTCCCGTCCGACCGTGGCCGGGTCGCAGGACACGCCGCACGTTCTCCGCCGAGGTCGCACGCCACGCCGCGCGCGCACGCCGGAAGCGGCCGATCGTGCGACCTCGACCTCGGCCGCGGCCCGCCCGGCCGCGCCCGCTACCCGCGCGCGAAGAGGCGCGGACCGCGCAGGCGCAGCCGCATCGTCACCGTGCCGAGCCACCGGTCGTACTTGTACCCGACCTTCCCCATGCGGCCGACCTCTTCGAAGCCGAGCCGCTCGTGGAGCCGGATCGACGCCTCGGCCTGGCGGTCGGCGATGACGGCGACGACCTCGCGGACGCCGGCCGACCGGCACTCATCGATCAGCGCCTCCATCAGGGCCCTCCCGAGCCCCTTCCCGCCGGACGCGGCACCGAGGTAGATCGAGTCCTCGACGACGCGGTTCGACCGGTCGCGGGGGTTCCACGGGTCGACGAGCGCGTAGCCGAGCACCTGCCCCGAGGGGTTCTCGGCGACCAGGAACGGCAGACCCCGACGACGGATCTCGTCGTAGCGGCGCTTCCACGCGGCGAACGTGAACGCCGACGGGTCGAAGGTCACCGAGGAGTTCCGGACGTAGTGCGTGTGGATCTCGCGGACGTCGGGGAGGTCGCTGGGCTCGGCAGCGCGGATCGTGTAGGTGAACGCGGCCTCGGCGGGGACCGGGGCGCGCAGGTGTCGCGGCAGGACCCGCCGTCGCTGGTATTCCTCCTCGAGCACGGGTCCGAGCCTATGCCGCGGGCAGGGTCCAGTCGACCGGTTCGGCGCCCTGCGCGACGAGCAGCTCGTTCACCTGCGAGAACGGGCGGCTGCCGAAGAACCCGCGCGAGGCGCTGAGCGGGCTCGGGTGGGCGGACGCGACGACCGGGGTGTCCCCGAGGAGCGGCCGGACCGAGGCCGCCTGCGCACCCCAGAGGACGGCGACGAGGGGCTTCCCACGGGCGACGAGGGCACGGACTGCCTGGTCGGTGACGGCCTCCCAGCCCTTCCCGCGGTGGCTGCCGGCGGCTCGGGCCTCGACGGTGAGGACGCGGTTGAGCAGCAGGACGCCCTGGGCCGACCACGCCCGCAGGTCCCCGTGTGCCGGCGGCGTCACGCCGAGGTCGGCCTCGAGCTCGCGGTAGATGTTCGCCAGGCTGCGCGGGACGGGTCGCACGTGCGGGTCGACCGCGAACGACAGGCCGATCGGGTGCCCGGGCGTCGGGTACGGGTCCTGTCCGACGACGAGGACCCGGACGTCGTCGAACGGCTCGGCGAAGGCCCGGAGGACGTGCTCGCCAGCCGGGAGGTACTGCCGACCGGCACCGGTCTCGGCGCGGAGCCAGTCGCCCATCCGGTGGACGTCGTCCTCGACGGGGGCGAGTGCCTCGGCCCAGCCGGGGTCAATCAGGTCGGCGAGCGGTCGGGCCTGCACGGGGCTAGGCGCCCATCGTGGCGACGGCGACCGAGTCCTCGCCGGCGACGACGCGCCAGACGCTGCCGGTGCCGCGGACCTCGAGCGCGCCCTCGCCCACGACCAGCGTGGTGTCCTCGTCGATCGCCAGGCCCGCGGTCACGAACTCGGCCTCGGCGCTCGCGATGAGCCGGGCGAGCGTGCCGGCCTGGACGGCGTGCACGTCGATCGTCAGGTCCACCAGGCCGAGCCCCTCGCGGAGTTCGACCTCGTCGAGGCCCTCGGAGGCTTCCTCGGGGCAGATCTCGACGCCACCGATGCGCCAGCCGCCGACGAGGGCACGATCGGCGGCGATCATCGCGCCGGCCGAGTAGCCGAGGTAGGGCAGGCCGTCGGAGACGAGCAGGCGGATCTGGTCGACGAGCGGCGCGACGGCGTCGAGGTAGTCCGGCGTGACCCCGCCGCCGACCACGAGGGCGTCGACGTCGCTGAGGACCGTGGTGTCGAACACCTGGCCGGCGGCGACCTCGGTGACGAGGACCTCGGCCGTGCGCGGGCCGGTCAGCACCCCGGCGATGTCGGCAGTGCCGGAGGGGCTCACCCCGGACCCGTCGGCGACGGAGAGCAGGGCGATGCGCGGGACCGTGCGGCCGACCGCTGCGGAGCGGACCGTGGCCTCGGCGACGAAGGGCGCGGCGGCGTCCGAGGCGGCGAAGGGTCCGCCGCCGACGAGGTGGATGCTCACGACTCGGCCGTCACCGGGGCGAGGGCGCTCCACGGGAAGGTGATCCACCCGTCGACGCGACGCCAGACGTGGTCCGGCTCGAGCACGGTGCCGGGCTTCGAGTAGAGGCAGGCGCTGCGGACGTCGGCGCCGGCGTTCCGGATGATGTCGACCACCAGGCGCAGGGTCCGGCCGGAGTCCGACACGTCGTCGACGACGAGGACGCGCTTGCCGGCGAGGCTCGGGGCGTCGAGCGCCGGCGACAGGATGACCGGCTCCTCGAGGCGCTGCTCGACGTCGGTGTAGAACTCGACGTTGATCGAACCGCACTCCTTGGTGCCGAGGGCGTAGGCGACCGCACCGGCGATGATGAGCCCACCGCGGGCCACGGCGACGACGACCTCGGGTTCGAAGCCGGAGGACAAGACGTCCTTGGCGAGCAGGCGTGCTGCGTCACCGAACTCGAGCCATCCGAGCACCTCGGGCCCGCTCGTCACGGTCACGGTCGAGGGAGCCTGGGCGGGTGACCCGGATTCGCTGCTGATCGGCATCCGACAACGGTACCGGCACGGACCCCGCGCCCGCGACCCGCACGTGCGGCCCGGGCGCGTGCGGGCCGGGTGCGGGCCGGGTGCGGGCCGGGTGCGCGGCACCCGCGGGGATCACACCCGCGGCGTCAGCTTCCCCCGCGCGAGCTTGTGCTGGGCCGACTGCGCCACCGGGCGGATCGTCACGAGGTCGAGGTTCACGTGCGCCGGCAGCTCGACCGCGTGCACGATCGCCTCGGCGACGTCCTCGGCCACGAGCGGCTCCGGCACGTCGTCGTAGACCGCCGCGGCCTTCTCCGTGTCGCCACGGAACCGGGTCAGGGCGAACTCGTCGGTCTTCACGAGGCCCGGCGCGATCTCGACGACCCGGATCGGTTCACCGTTCAGCTCGAGCCGGAGCGCAGCCACGAGGGCGTGCTCGGCGAACTTCGCGGCGTTGTACCCGCCGCCGTTCTCGTACGCCACGTGCCCGGCCGTGCTCGTCACCGTGACGATGTCGGCGCTCCCGGCGTCCGCCGCGCGCCGACGAAGGTGCGGGAGCAACGCCGCGACGACCCGCTTCGTGCCGATCACGTTCACCTCGAACATGGCGCGCCAGTCCTCGACGTCCGACTCCTCGACCGACGCGGACCCGAAGGCGCCGCCGGCGTTGTTCACGAGCACGTCCGCTCCCCCGAGCTCGTGGACACGGGCGGCCAGCGCCTCGACGTCGGAGGCGCTGGTGATGTCCGCGACGAGGACGTCGGCTCCGGTCGACCCGGCGAGCGCCTCGAGCTTCGAGGCACGGCGGGCGACGGCGAGCACGTCCCACCCGTGTGCGCGGAACAGTCGGACGGTCGCTGCTCCGATGCCCGAGCTCGCTCCGGTGACGACTGCGCGACGAGATGCCATGTGCTTCCTCCAGGGGGACGGGGTGGGATGTCCCAACCGTACCGATCCGGCAAGGTCACGATCGGGTAACGTGACCGGCGATGACGACGGACGCCGCCCCTCCCGCGCCCTCGGCGCCCGCCTCGCAGCTCGAGCCCGGACGTGCGAAGCGCCGTATCCCGATGTGGGACACGGCGCGGTTCCTGGCGGTCACGCTCGTGGTGATCGGCCATGCGATCCAGCGCCAGACGGCGGCGAGCGAGCACGCCCTTGCGCTGTACACCTTCATCTACGCGTTCCACATGCCGGCGTTCGGTGTCATCAGCGGGTACTTCTCCTCCGCCGACACCCCGACCGCGAAGCGCATGCGCCGGACGATCACGGACATCGTCGTGCCGTACATCATCATGCAGACGATCTGGACCGTCGTGCAGGCCCTGGTCGAGGGCGGGAAGAAGTTCAACCCGACGCAGCCGACCTGGACGCTCTGGTTCCTGCTCGCGCTGGGGATCTTCAAGCTGATCCTCCCGTACCTCGCACAGCTCCGGTGGCCGCTGTTCTGGGCCGTCGTGTTCAGCATCGGCGTCGGCTACTTCGACAACGTCGACTCCACGCTCTCGCTGTCGCGGGCGATCAGCCTCCTGCCGTTCTTCCTGCTCGGCTGGCAGGTGAAGCAGTGGGGCGTCTTCGACCGCTGGTACGAGGCTCCGCGGCGGGTCGTGGTCCGGGTGCGCATCGCGGCCGGTGCGGTGTTCGTGGCGTGGGCGGTGGCGTGTGCGATCTGGATCCCGCAGTTCAAGCAGTTCGACCTGCACCACTGGTTCTTCTACGACGACTCCTACTCGGGACTCGGCGAGGACGACTGGTGGGCCGGTGCGGTCCGCTTCGGGCTGATGCTGCTGGCGACCCTCCTCACCGCGTCGTTCCTGCTGCTCGTGCCCCGTCGGAACGTCTGGATCACGCAGTTCGGCGCGGCGACGATGTACGTGTACCTGCTGCACACGTTCGTGCTCTACCCGATCCGCGAGTCCGGGGTGCTCGCCGGGCAGCACTCGGCGTGGCCGTACGTGCTGCTCATGGTGGCGATCGCCTGCGCGGTGAGCCTGTTCCTCGCCCAGCCGTTCGTCCGCCGGGGGATGCGCTGGCTCCTCGAACCGAACGTGCGCTGGCTCTTCCGCCGCGAGCAGTGACATCCCCGCGCAAGCCGTCGTCTTCGCTGCGCTCAGTCGGCGGCGCGCGACGTCGCGGCAGGCCGCGACCTCCCCCCGTGGTCGCCGCCGGCGTGTGAGTGCGCACGCACGGGCCAGGAGGCGCGGCTCGCCTCCGCCTCGGTCGTTACGTCCCGAGGCGGGCGCGCTGGTGCCGACGCGACCACCTGCGTACCGTGACGGGCGACGCACAGCCGCGCCGCGCCTCCTGGGCCGAGCGCTGGGCGACCCGACGACCCGACGACCGCCACCGGACAGGAGCACGAGATGACCCAGAACGACGCCGCCCAGTGGCGGTTCGAGACCACGCAGATCCACGCCGGCGCACAGCCCGACCCGACCACGGGGGCCCGCGCGACGCCGATCTACAAGACGACCTCGTACGTCTTCGCGAACTCCGACGAGGCCCGTGACCTCTTCGCCCTGGCCAAGCCGGGCAACATCTACTCGCGCATCATGAACCCGACGAACGACGTCGTGGAGCAGCGGATCGCGGCGCTCGAGGGCGGCTCCGGGGCGCTCCTGGTGTCGAGCGGCCAGGCGGCGGAGACCTACGCGGTGCTCAACATCGCGGGCGCCGGGGACCACATCGTGTCCTCGTCGTCGATCTACGGCGGCACGTACAACCTGTTCAAGTACACGCTCGCGAAGCTCGGCATCGAGACCACGTTCGTCGAGGACCAGGACGACCTCGACGAGTGGCGCCGCGCGATCCGACCGAACACGAAGCTGTTCTTCGCCGAGACGATCGGCAACCCGAAGATCAACGTGCTCGACATCACCGGTGTCAGCGAGGTCGCCCACGAGTCCGGCGTGCCGCTCATCGTCGACAACACGATCGCGACGCCGTACCTCATCCGTCCGTTCGAGCACGGTGCCGACATCGTCGTGCACTCGGCGACGAAGTTCCTCGGCGGGCACGGCACCGTCATCGGCGGGATCATCGTCGACTCCGGGAAGTTCGCGTGGTCGCAGCACCCGGACAAGTTCCCCGAGTTCAACACGCCGGACCCCTCGTACCACGGCGCGGTCTTCGCCGAGGCCGTCGGCAACGAGCTCGCCTACATCGTCAAGGCCCGGGTGCAGCTGCTCCGCGACCTCGGTGCGTCGAACTCGGCGGACACCGCGTTCGCGCTGCTGCAGGGCATCGAGACGCTGTCGCTCCGCATCGAGCGGCACGTGTCGAACGCGCAGGAGATCGCCGAGTGGCTCGACCGGCACCCGGACGTCGCGACCGTCGCCTACGCCGGGCTGCCGACCTCGCCGTGGTACGCCGCGGCGAACCGCTACGCGCCGAAGGGCGTCGGGGCCGTGCTGTCGTTCGAGCTCAAGGGCGGCGTGCCCGCCGGCAAGGCGTTCGTCGACAACCTGCAGCTGTTCTCGCACCTCGCGAACATCGGCGACGTGCGCTCCCTCGTCATCCACCCGGCGTCGACCACGCACTCGCAGCTGACGCCCGAGCAGCAGCTCACCACCGGTGTCACGCCGGGGCTGGTGCGGCTGTCGGTGGGGATCGAGAACGTCGAAGACCTCAAGGCCGACCTCGAGGCCGGGCTCGCCGCTGCCCGTGCGGTCGCGCAGGAGGGCCAGCGCGCGTAGCGGCCCCGGGCGCGGGCACTGTCGCGGGGGCGCGGGGGCGACTCGGAACGACGTGGTCGTTGTCGTACGACAACGGCCACGTCGTTCGTTGCACGCGCAACACTTGCATGCGCCCGGGAGCGACAACGTCGATGTCGTACGACGTCGACGAAGTCGTTCCGACTCGGCGCCCGACCGCACGCACGCAGCCGCACCCGCCCGCACGCCGCCGCACCCGCACGCACGCGCCCGCGAGCACCCGCGACCCGCCGCAGTGGACCCGCGACGCGCCGGACGTGACGTAACACTGGCGGCCCGCGCCGCGCCTCCCGGCAGACTGGACCCGATGGACTGGCAGACGACCCCCGAGGACTCCGTGCCGTCCACCCTCGTGCCCGGAACCGAACTCGGCACGCTCGGCAAGCCCCCGGTGACCGGCGCCTGGCGCCCGGGCGACCACCCCGGCTCCCGGCACTTCGCGTCCCTCGGTGAGCATTGGGTGCGGGGTGGACGCATCCCCGCCGTGCGCGTGGCGTACGAGACCTGGGGCACGCTCAACGCCGACCGCGACAACGCGGTCCTGGTGTTCCACGCGCTGACCGGCGACTCGCACGTCGCCGGAGCACCCGGTCCCGGACACCGCACCGCGGGCTGGTGGGGCGACGTCGTCGGCCCCGGCCGGGCGATCGACACCGACCGGTGGTTCGTCGTCGCACCGAACATGCTCGGCGGCTGCCAGGGCACGACCGGGCCGTCGTCGGTGTCGCCGGACGGCCTCGAGTGGGGATCCCGCTTCCCGTTCGTCACCGTGCGCGACCAGGTGGCGGTGCAGGCGCAGTTGGCCGACCGGCTCGGCATCGACGTCTTCGCGGCCGTCGTCGGCGGGTCGATGGGCGGCATGCACGCGCTCGAGTTCGCCGTCACCCACCCTGCACGGGTGTCCCGGCTCGCGGTGCTGGCGAGCACGGCGCAGACCACCGCCGACCAGATCGCCGCGAACTCGCTGCAGCGCGCTGCGATCCAGATGGACCCGGCGTTCGCGGGCGGCGACTACTACGAGGCCGACGCCGGCGAGGGCCCCCACCGCGGGCTGGCGCTGGCTCGGCGGATGGCGTTGATGACCTACCGGGCGTCCGACGAGCTGAACGGCCGGTTCGCCCGCTCGTGGCAGAGCGACGTCTCGCCGCTCGGCGACGACGGCCGCTTCTCGGTCGAGAGCTACCTCGACTTCCACGGCAACAAGTTCACCCGTCGGTTCGACGCGAGCTCCTACGTGACGCTCACCCACGCGATGGACTCGCACGACGTCGGAGCCGGTCGGGGCGGGATCGCGGCGGCGCTGGCGCAGGTCACGGCCCGCACGCTCGTGGTCGGGGTGTCGAGCGATCGGCTGTTCCCGATCGAGGACCAGCACCGCATCGCGGCCGGCGTGCCGGACACCCTCGACGGTGACCGCGCGGCCGTGATCGAGAGCGAGTTCGGGCACGACGGGTTCCTGATCGAGCACGAGGCCGTGGGGGCGCACCTCCGGCGGCTCTTGGACGCATAACGCTTGCAATGACGATCGCGGAACCATCCGACACGGGATGGCGCGCCGAACACCCCCCAACGGGTGTCGCGCGTGGAATGATGGCGTGGTGCCCAGCCTGAACCAGGCTCGGTTTTCCCTCAGCCACACCGCCACGACCAGGACACCGATGGACTTCATCGCACAGGAACGCGACCGCTTGCTCCGGTCGACGACCCGTGTCGTCGGCATCGTCTGCGCCCTGGTGTCGGTCGTCGCGGTGATCTGCGCCCTCGCGGTCCCGGTCGTCCCGCTGCTCGGCGGGCTCGCCTGCATCGCGATCATGATCGCCGGCTTCCTGGTCTTCGGGTGGAACGGCTCGGTGTGGTGGACGGCCCTCATCCTCGCCTCCGGCCTCGGCGCGCTCGCACTCCTGCTGCTCGGCGTCGACGAGACAGCGCGTCCGATCATCGCCTCCGCGGTGGTGCCCCTCGCCGCCGGCAGCATCTCGGCACCGCTCATGTCCCAGCGCGGGAAGCCCGTGGGACTCGGGCTGACCATCGTCGCCGGCGCGGCCGTCGTCGTCGCGATCGTCTGGGCGAGCGGCAGCGTCCTCGCCGCCCCGGTCACCGGCGCGCTGCTCGGGTGGGTGCTCATCGCCGTCGTGACGATCTGGATCTCCCGGAGCATCCCGCGCGTCGCCCGCCGGATCTACAGCATCGGCACCGCGCACCGCGCTGAACGCCAGGCGAGCGAGACCGAGGCGCAGCGACGACAGGGTGCCCGGCTCCTGCACGACACCGTGCTCGCCACGCTGACCCTCCTCGCGCACTCCGGCGTGGGCGTCTCCGAGCAGGCGATGCGTGAGCAGGCCGCCGAGGACGCCCGACTCCTCCGCCACCTCCGCCTCGGTGCGACGCCGCAGCCGCAGCAGTCCGGCGACTACTCGCTCACCCGCGAGGAAGAGTCCCCGCTCGGCCAGACCCTCGAGTCGGTCAAGCAGCGCTTCGGCCGCATGGGCCTCGAGGTGAGCTGGCACGGCACCGGGCAGGTCCTCCTGCCGTCGAACGTGCTCGACGCCTTCCTGCTCGCGCTCGGCGAGTGCCTCGAGAACGTCCGTCGGCACGCCGGGGTCGGCGAGGCGCACGTCACGATCGTGCACGACAACGAGATGGTCCGCGCGATGGTCACCGACTCCGGCGTCGGCTTCGACCTCACCCACGTCAGTGCCGAACGGCTCGGCTTCAAGGAGAGCGTGGTGAACCGCCTCCGCGAGGTCGGCGGCGACGCGAAGCTCTTCTCCGCGCCGGGATCCGGCACGACCGTCGTCCTGGAGGCCCCCAGATGAGCCGCGTCCCCGAGGACACCATCAGCCGCGGGCTCCCCGGCGAGACCGTGCAGCCCGCTCCGCGGACCCGACGGGAGGCGCGGGAGCGGTACCGGGGCAGCGAACGTCGACAGGCGCGCGGCCTCCCCTCCACCTCCACCGGCGCGCGCTCGCTGCGGCAGGCCGCCAAGCCCGGCGCCTCGCTCGGCGCCGGCTACCTCGGACTCGGCGCCGCGGTCCTGACCGGTATCGAAGCCGTCGCGGGGATCGTCTTCTTCCTCATCCGCTGGACGGAGTTCACCGACCCGTGGCTGCCCGCGGCCGCCTGGGCGCTCTACCTCGTCGCCGCCGTCGGGGTCGGACTCAGCCTGCTCACGTACGGCGAACGACTGACCGGGCTCGCCTTCGCGCTGATCTGCGTCGTCCTCGGCTGCGTCGTGACGCTCGACTTCATCGGCATCTGGCCCGAGCACGACATCGCCCACTCGGCGTCCGCGTCCGTCGCCGCCGGCTTCGCGCTCCTGCCCGTCGCGACCCTGCGCCCGGCCCGCGAGGTCGCCGCCGCCATCGCCGTCCTCGGCCTCGCGTTCGTCGGGATGGCGGTCGCCTCGACGCCGATCACGAGCGACACCCTGCCCGCGATCGTGTCCACCGTGGCGCTCGTGACCGTCCCGCCGTCGATCGCGCTCTTCGTGGTGCACCGGTTCCGCCAGCTCGTGCAGCGTGAACTCGACCGGGTCCTCGTGCAGAGCAACGTGCAGGCACCGCAGTTCGCCGTGGGCATGCTCGCCTCCGACGAACTCGCCCGGCTCGACCTCGCCGCCGAGAAGCTCCTCGACGCCGTCGCCAACGGCAGCGACCCCCTGCCGCTCTCGGACGCGTCCGCCTCGGTCGCCGCCTCGCTCGCCACCGAGCTGCGCCTGCACCTCATCGAGGGCCGCCGCGAGACCTGGCTCTACCACGCGATCACGGAGTCCGACAACCTCGGCCGCTCGGTCAGCGTCGCGGATCCGCAGTCGCTCGCGGGCCACCTCTCCCCCGCGCAGCGCGACGGCCTGCTGCAGACGCTCTGGCAGATGGTCGGCGACGGCAAGCAGACCCAGGCCGGATCACCGGTCGTCTCCGTGACGCTCGGCCCCGTCGGCTCGGACGGGCACCCCGTCACCGACGAGACGATGGACGTCCCGGTCGTCTTCGAGTCGCGCGGTGTCCCCCGGCGTCGACTCGGCCCGACCGCGTGGAGCGCCCTGCAGCGGATCGGCCCGTACCAGGACTCCGTCCGCGACGGCGTCCTGCACGTCGTCGCGCACTGCGTCGTCGACCGACATCCGTCGATGTAGTCGTCGCACGGAACCGGCTGGCCCGACTGCCGGACACCCTGACCAGCCTGCCCGTGCCCCGTGGTCCGTCCCCCTAGGATCGGCCCACGACCGCCCCCGAGAAAGGACGCCACCATGGCGACTCCAGAGGAACCGATCCGACTCGCACTCGTCGACGACCACAGGATGCTCCTCGGCGCGCTCACCGAGTGGATCCGGAACGCAGCCGACGACATCACGCTCGTCGCCGCCGTCACCACCTGGCCCGAGCTCCTCACGAGCCCGGCGTTCCCGGTCGACGTCGTGCTGCTCGACCTCGACCTCAAGGACTCGATCCCGGTCTCGCTGAAGATCTCGACGCTCAAGACCGCCGGTGTGAAGACCGTCGTGATGAGCACCTACTCGGAGCCGAACGTCGTCCGCGAGGCCCTCGCCTCCGGCGCCCTCGGCTACCTCGTGAAGAGCGAGGACGCCGAGATGATCGTCGAGGCCATCCGCTCCGCCCAGCGCGGCGAGCAGTACGTCTCCGCCGAGCTCGACCTGGCGATCAACAGCGGTGACGTCGGTGGCGTTCCGAAGCTCAGCGCCCAGGAGCGTCGCGTCATGGCGCTGTACGGCGGCGGCGAGCCGGTGAAGAGCGTCGCGTACCAGCTCGGCATCTCCGAGGAGACCGCGAAGAGCTACCTCAAGCGCATCCGCGAGAAGTACCGCGTCGCGGGCTTCGACGTCGGCACGAAGGTGGCGCTGCGGAAGCGCGCGATCACCGACGGCATCATCGTCCAGGACGGCAGCCCGCTGGGCCTGTAGTGCGCCGCACGCGCCGCGCCACGCGCCACGCGCGCTTCGTGAGCAGAAGAGGTCGGGTCCCGTCACGGGACCCGACCTCTTCTGCTCACGATCGGCGGTCTACCGCACCGTCGACGGACTGGAGGCGCGGTGCGGGGCCGCCCCGCGCCTCCTGGCCGGTGAGACTCGCGTCAGCCCAGCGGGACGGGCGCGGTGATCGGGCCGGTGGTCGGCGACGACGACCGGAGCGACGCACGGCGGGTACTGCGGCGCTCGGCGCCGTAGCTCACCATGGTCATGAGGACACCGAGCAGCGCGAGCACGATGCCGAGCCATCCCGGCGCCGTGAAGCCGAACCCGGCAGCGATGACCGCGCCGCCCAGGGCCGCACCGATCGAGTTGCCGATGTTGAACGCCGAGTGGTTGAGCGCCGCCGCGATGGTCCGTGCATCTCCGGCGACGTCCATCAGGCGGGACTGCACGGCCGGCGGGATCGCGGACGAGGTCGCACCGAGCAGGAACGCCCCGAGGAAGACCCCCCACACCCACTGCGCGGTGAGGACGGTGACGAGCAGGGCGCCGATCAGCGCGAACATGCCGACGTAGATCGTGCGCTTGACGCTGTGGTCGGCCAGGTGCCCGCCGAGCACGCCACCGACGACCATGCCGATGCCGACGACCACGAGGACGAGCGGCACGAAGGACTCCGACAGCCCGGTGACGTTCTGCACGAGCGGCGAGATGTACGAGTAGACCGCGAAGAAGCCGCCGAAGCCGACGGCTCCGAGGCCCATGACCATCCAGACCTGCGGCACGCGGAACGCCCGGAGCTCGCGGCCGATCGTCGCGTGCTCGTCGCGGGTGCTGCGCGGCACGAAGGCCCACACCGCGAGGAACGTCAGGGCGAACAGGACGGCGACGACGCCGTACGCGATGCGCCAGCTGGCGACCTGCCCGACCCAGGTGATCGCCGGCACGCCCACGACGTTCGCGACCGACAGGCCGAGCAGCACCATCGCGATGCCCTTGCCGCGCTTGCCCGGCCCCATGATGTCGCCCGCCACGATGGACGCGATGCCGAAGTACGCACCGTGCGGGAGTCCCGCGACGAACCGTGCCACGAGCACGAGGCCGAAGGACGGCAGGATCGCGCTCGCGACCGTCGCCAGGACGAACCCGACGAGCAGCACGAGGATCAGGCCCTTGCGCGGGAACTTCGCCGACATCGCCGCGATCGTGGGGGCACCGACGACGACACCGAAGGCGTACGCGCTCACGAGCCAGCCCGCGTGCGCGATCCCGGCGTCCGGGTCGAGGCCGTACTGGCGCGGCAGGAGCGCCTCGGCGATGTTCGGCAGGAGCCCCATCGCGACGAACTCGGTCGAACCGATGGCGAACCCGCCGAGGGCGAGGGCGATGAGCGCGAGTGCACGACGCGCAGGCGTGAGCTGGGACATGGTGCCTGTTTCGGGACGGGAGGAGCGGGACGGGTTCCGGACGTCGACTCGCGTGAGTCGGCTGGGACCGTCGGTGCGCGTGGTCACCGCACCGTGCCCCCGGCCCGGGGATCGCGGACGGTGCGACCGGTGTCGGGCGGAGGGTGGTCCTGGTTCAGCGGCGAACGTGGACGACCGGCCGCCGAGAGCGACCGGTCCCAGCAGTGTAGACCGCTCCAAAGGCCGAACGGAAGTCGCTCGGCCGAATCGATTCGACCCGCGTCAGGCGGCGCGACGCTCCGGCTCCGCGTGGGCCGCGACGACGAGCCCCGGGAGTTCGTCACGGTGGACCCACCCGGCGCCGCACTCGGTGCAGCTCGCCCAGGCGGTGTCGCCGTGCTCGTCCGAGTCGATGACGACCGTTCGCAGGTCGCAGTCGGGGCACCAGCCGTCGTGCATCATCACGTGCTCCTCGTCGTCGTGCGGACGCGTTCCGTCCGACACCGACAGGACACACCCGACCACCGACATCCGTGGGAGGCGCTCGGCGTGTCGCTCAGTCGTCGAGCGCAGCCTCGAGCCGCTCGAGCTTGCCGTCGATCTCGCCGGTGTGCCCCGGGCGGATGTCGGCCTTGAGCACGAGGGACACCCGCGTGCCGTACGCCCCGACGGCCTCGGTGGCGCGCTTGACGACGTCCATGACCTCGTCCCACTCCCCCTCGACCTCGGTGAACATCGACGAGGTGCGGTTCGGCAAGCCGCTCTCGCGGACGAGCCGCACGGCGGCCGCGACGGCGTCGTGCACGGACCCGTCCGAGCTCGCGGAGGGACCACCGGACGGGGCGACGGAGAACGCGACGATCATGCGTCCATCCTGCCCCCTGCCGGGACGACCGGCACAGCGATGGCACGGGCCCGCACGCCGAGCTGGACGATCGCGACGACGCTCCAGACCAGCACCCCGACCTCGAGCGCGTTCCGGAGCGTGAGGACCGCGAGCACCCAGGGCTGCACGGTGAGCACCTGGTCGTAGAACCCGGGGTAGATCACCTGCGTCAGCAGCGCCATCGGGATCGCCGCGACGGCGACGGGCAGGAAGCGCCGGGCGCTCGGACGACCGGCGACGAGCCCCCACACGATCGGCACGGCGAACCACCCGATGTACTGCGGCGACCCGACCTTGTTCGCGGCGACCAGCGCGGCCACCAGGAGCAGTGCCAGCAGCGGCGCGGCCTCGGCCCGGTGCGCGCCGCGGTGCACGGCCCAGAGCGCGAGCAGCACCCCACCGACGACGACCACGGCCATGAGCGGCGTCGACACCGCGGCTGCCGCGTTCGTCCCCGCGCCGGACACCTCGAACGTCAGGATCTGCTGGTCGTAGTAGACCGCGGCACCGGGGACGCCGAGCGCCGCCGCCCACATGAAGGGGGTCGCGAGCGGCGCCTCGATCTGCAGCGCACGGCCGCTCTGCTGTCCCACGAACGAGAGCAGGTGGGCCGCACCCCCGTACAGGACGTCGACGAGGACGATGAGCGCCGTGAGCACGAGTGCGCCGACGAGCACCCCGCGGCGGTGGCCACGGCGGAGCAGCAGGAGCACGCCCACGAGCGCCGCGGGCCACACCTTCGTCCATGCGCCGGCGGTGAACAGCACCGACGCGACGGCCGGCCGCGACGCGACGAAGGCGACCCCGACCAGGGCGAGCACGGTCGCGACGGTGTCGATGCGCCCGAGGCCGATCGGTCCGAGAGCGAGCAGGAAGGCGAGCCACCACCACACGACGCGCACGCCGAGCCCGCGGAAGCGCCACAGGAACGCACAAGCGACGGCGTCGAGCAGGACCATGAGCACGAGCCACCCGGTGCCGATCGAGGCCACACCCCCGACCGCTGCTGCCGCCATCGGCACGATCGCGAGGATCGGGTACACCCAGTCCTCGTCGATCCCGACCCAGAACCCGGACAGGTGGCCGGTCTCGATCCACCGCCGGTAGGTGATCGTCACGTCGCCGAGCGGCAGGTTGCCCGACACGGTCGTCAACCACCAGAGGACCGCGTGCACGGCGACGAACGCCACGACGAAGACCGCGACCTCGAACCACCGCGAAGCCCACACCGGCCGCTGCACCGTCCTCTGCACCGGACGAGCGTAGCGGCACGTCCGTCACAGGTTCCCCCGAGCATGACGTGTCACCGTTCCCCTCGTGACCTCCGACACCCCGCGCACGCGCCGCAGAGCCGTCATCTGGATCGCGGTCGTCGCCGCGGTCGTCGTCATCGGCGTCGTCGCCGCGATCGTCGGCACGAACCTCTACACGAGCAGCGAGAACGCCAAGGCCTCCGCCGCCCCGAGCGTCGCCGCGAGCCGCGCCCCGTCCACGCTCGACGCCGCGGACCTGTCCGGCGCATGGACGGTCGGCGGGGACTCCGAGGCCGGATACCGCGTCCACGAGGTCCTGAACGGCTCGGACGTCACCGTCACCGGGCGCACCGACAGCGTCACCGGCAGCGCCACCGTCGACGGCACCGCCATCACGAAGGCGACCATCACCGTGCAGGTCGCCGACATCGCCACGGACTCGGCCCAGCGCGACTCCTACTTCCGCGACTCCGCGCTCGACACGTCGGCGTTCCCCACTGCGACCTTCACGCTCACCGAGCCGATCGCGGACGCGGTCCCGTCCGGCTCCGGCACGACGAAGGTCGAGGCCACCGGGGACCTCACCCTGCACGGCGTCACGAAGTCGGTCACCGCGACGCTCGAGGTCGGGCTGAACGGCGACGGCGTCGACGTCTCCGGCTCGATCCCGATCACGTTCTCGGATTTCGGCGTGCAGGCCCCGAGCCTCGGCTTCGTGCAGGTCGACGACGCGGGTGCGGTCGAGTTCCTCGTGCACGCCACCCCCGCGAGCTGACGCGCACGACGCGCGTCACGCCCCGGACGTGACCACCTGACGGCCAGGAGGCGCGGTGCGGGCCCGCACCGCGCCTCCCGTCCGTCGCCGCTCGCGGCTACCCCCGGGCGTCGCCCTCGACGACGAGGTCGCGCACCACGCCCGGCAGCTGCTCGACCAGCGCCGCCATCGTGAACGGTCCGCCTCCGGACGCCCGTCGCGCAGCGATCCCGTGCACCACCGCAGCCGAAGCGGCCAGGTGTGCCAGGTCGGACGGCGACAGCGACGACCCGGTCGCCTCCGCCGCTCCCTGCCGAGCCGCCACGAGCGCCCCGAGCACCCCGCCGAGGACGTCGCCGGCTCCGGCGGCCGCGAGCCACGGCGTCGCCGACGAGGCCACGAGCCGCACCGACCCGTCGGGTGTCGCGACGTGCGTGGCGGAGCCCTTCAGGAGCACGACGCTCCCGGTCTGCGCGGCGGCCCGGAGCGCGGCCGCGGCCGGGTCGTGCTCGATCGACTCCCGCGACTCGTGCAGGACGCCGGCGAGCTCCCCCGCGTGCGGCGTCAGCACCGCGAGGGGCCCGAGCTCGACGAGCGGGATCGCCCCGGCGTCGACGACCACGGGGACCCCGTCGTCCGAGGCGTGCCGGAACCCGTCCGCCGTCACGTCGTCCAGGTCGTCGAGCGAGCCCGCCGAGATCCCGGAGCCGACGAGCCACGCCTGCACCCATCCGACCCCCGTGACGACCTCGGGACGCCGCGCGAGCACGTGGTCCGACGCGCGGGACGGTCCGACGTACCGGACCATCCCGACGCCGGTGTGCACGGCGGCGTCGACGCCGAGCACGGCGGCACCCGGGTACTGGTCGGAGCCGGTCGCGACGCCGAGGACACCCCGCCGGTACTTGGTGGAGTCGCCGTGCGGGGCGGTGGTCCAGGCGGCGGCGTCGGTCGGGGCGAAGGGGACGAAGTCGTTCACGAGACGCCACGTTACGGTGGAGCGCATGAGCCTGTTCCTGCCCGGTCGTGTGGTGGTCTTCGACTACGGCGAGGTGATCAGCCGGACGCCGCACGCCTCGCGGGACGCCCTCGTCGCGGCGACCGGTGTGCCGGCGGACGAGCTCTTCCCCGTCTACCAGGAGCTCCGGCACGACCTGGACCGCGGCGACCTCTCCGTCGTGGACTACTGGCGGGCGATCGCCGAGCGCACCGGCCGGACCTGGCGCATCACCGACATCCACCGGTTCTGGGCGATCGACTTCACCGGCTGGTTCGAGGTCGAGCCGGAGACCCTCGCGATCGTCGAGGAGCTGCACGACGCCGGCACCCGGGTCGCCCTGCTGTCGAACGCCGGGTTCGACTTCGGTGACCCGTACCGCCGGTCCCCGATGGGGTCCCTGTTCGAGACCGTCGTGGTGAGCGCCGAGGAGCACGTCCTGAAGCCGGACGCCTCGATCTACCTGGACACGTGCGCGCGCCTGGGAATCGACGCCGCGCAGATGGTGTTCGTCGACAACAGGGCCGAGAACGCCGCCGGCGCGGAAGCGATCGGGGCGGTCGGCCACCACTACACGTCGCCCGCCGGACTCCGCGCGTTCCTGCAGGAACTCGCGACCAGGGCGACCGCCGAGAAGGAGCCCGCGTGACGCACGCCTTGTTCGAACCGATCACCATCCGCGACCTGACCGTCCGCAACCGCATCTGGGTCTCCCCGATGTGCCAGTACTCGGTCGAGGCGCAGGACGGCGTGCCGACGCCGTGGCACCTCGTGCACCTCGGCGGCTTCGCCAAGGGCGGTGCCGGAGCGGTCGTGGTCGAGGCCACGGGCGTCGTGCCGGAGGGGCGGATCAGCCCGCAGGACCTCGGGCTCTGGAACGACGAGCAGCGCGACGCGTTCCGCCCGATCGTCGACTTCATCCACTCGCAGGGCGCCGCCGCGGGCGTCCAGCTCGCGCACGCCGGCCGCAAGGCGTCGACGTTCCGCCCGTGGGAGTCGACGCACGGCTCCGTCCCGGCGGACCAGGGCGGCTGGAACACCGTGGGACCGTCCGCGGTCGCTTTCGACGGGTACGCCGAGCCGCGCGAGCTCGCCCCCGAGGACATCCGCGTGGTGGCCCTGGCGTTCGCCGCTGCCGCTCGACGCTCGGTCGAGGCCGGCTTCGACCTCGTCGAGATCCACGCCGCGCACGGCTACCTGCTGCACCAGTTCCTGTCGCCGTTGAGCAACCACCGGACCGACTCGTACGGCGGCTCGCTCGAGAACCGCGCCCGCGCCCTGCTCGAGGTGCTGGACGCCGTCCGTGCCGAGGTCGGCGCGGGCTTCCCGGTCGTCGTCCGCTTCTCGGCGACCGACTGGACCCCGGGCGGCCTGACGCTCGAGGAGACCACGCAGGTCGCGCGCTGGGCCGCCGAACACGGTGCCGACCTCGCCGACGTCTCGACCGGTGGCAACGTCGCGAGCGCCCCGATCCCGGTCGGCCCGGGCTACCAGGTGCCCTTCGCCGACGCGATCAAGCGCGACGCCGGCATCGGCACGATCGCGGTCGGCATGATCTCGGAGGCGTTCCAGGCCGAGCAGATCGTGGCGACCGGCCAGGCGGACGTCGTCATGGTGGGCCGCGAGTTCCTCCGAGACCCGGGCTTCCCGCTCCGCGCCGCCGTCGAGCTCGGCGTCTCCGTGGACTACGAGCCGCAGCAGTACCACCGCGCACGCGTCACGGCGTAGGCCGTTCTGTACGTTCTCTCGGCTTGGCAGCGCGCCAGGCAGTACGATTGCCTCACTGTGGACGATCCCCCGAACAGTTCTTCGCCTCACTCATCCGCCGCTCACTCGGTGAGCTGCACTGCCTCGCGCCCTGCGGGAGGTGAATCATGAGTCCGATCGACATCGTCATGCTGATCGGCGGCATCCTGCTGACACTCGGCACCGGTGTCTTCGTCGCGTCCGAGTTCGCGCTGGTCAACCTCGACCGCGCCGACGTCGAGGCCCGACGAGACCGCGGTGAGACCGGCCTCGTACCCGTCATCGGCGCGTTGAAGGTCACCTCGACGCACCTCTCCAGCGCGCAGCTCGGCATCACGCTGACGACCCTGCTGACCGGCTACCTGCTCGAGCCGTCGATCGCCAAGCTGCTCGAAGCGCCGTTCCTCGCGATGCGGCTGCCCGAAGCGATCGTCGAGACCGTCGGCTCGATCGTGGCGCTCGTCATCGCGACCCTGTTGTCGATGATCCTCGGTGAGCTCGTGCCGAAGAACTTCGCGCTCGCGCTCCCCCTGCAGACCGCGAAGCTCGTCGTGCCGCTGCAGATCGCGTTCACCACGGTGTTCAAGCCGGCCGTCGCGGTGCTGAACGGCACCGCCAACGCCGTGCTCCGGGCGATGGGCATCGAGCCGCAAGAGGAACTGTCCGGTGCGCGCAGCGCCGAGGAGCTCACCTCATTGCTGCGCCGGTCCGCGTCCGAGGGTTCCCTCGAACAGGACACCGCGACGCTGCTCGAACGGACGATCTCGTTCTCCGAACTGAGCGCCAGTGACGTGATGACCCCGCGTCCCCGGCTCTCCACGATCCGCGTGTCCGAGTCCGCCGACGACGTCATCGCGCTCGCCCGGAAGACCGGGTTCAGCCGCTTCCCCGTCATCGAGGAGGACGCGGACGACGTCGTCGGCATCGTGCACGTGAAGCAGGCCGTCGCCGTGCCCCGCGAGAAGCGCCCCGAGGTCCCCGTCGGCGCCCTCATGACCGACGCCGAGCGCGTCCCCGAGACCATGCCCGGCGACACGCTGCTCGCCGAGGTCCGCGGTCGCGGCTACCAGATGGTGATCGTCGTGGACGAGTACGGCGGCACCGCGGGGGTCGTGACGCTCGAGGACCTCATCGAGGAGATCGTCGGCGAGGTGTCCGACGAGCACGACCGTGCACGGATCGACGTCGTCCGGTCGCGCAACTGGCTGACGTTCCCGGGGCTCCTCCGCCCGGACGAGCTCGAGGACCGCGCCGGCGTGAAGGTCCCCGAGGACGGCCCGTACGAGACCGTCGGCGGGTTCATCATGTCGACCCTCGGGCGGCTCCCGGCCGTCGGTGACGAGGTACCGCTCGAGGACGGCGTGTTCCGCGTCGAACGCCTCGACGGGCGCCGCATCGACCGGATCCGATGGACGCCCACACCGCCGGAGACCCCGGCGACCGGCATCATCATCCCGGCCACGAAGACCACGGCCTCGAAGGCCACTGCGAAGGGCGGCACCCGATGAGCTCCGACTGGTGGGGCATCTTCTGGCTCGTCGTCCTCCTGATGGGCAACGCCTACTTCGTCGCGGCCGAGTTCGCCGTCATCTCCGCCCGCCGCTCGCAGATCGAGCCGCGGGCGGAAGAGGGCTCGCGCGCCGCACAGATGACGCTCTGGG
Source organism: Curtobacterium sp. Curtsp22 (assembly GCF_059492135.1). Classification (NCBI taxonomy): domain Bacteria; kingdom Bacillati; phylum Actinomycetota; class Actinomycetes; order Micrococcales; family Microbacteriaceae; genus Curtobacterium; species Curtobacterium sp. Curtsp22. The sequence continues at coordinate 928,242 of NZ_CP168519.1, forward strand.
CGATGGAGCACGCCACCCGCATGCTCGCCACCACCCAGCTCGGCATCACGGTGTGCTCGCTGCTCATCCTCAACGTCTCCGAGCCGGCGATCCACCACCTGCTCGAGGTCCCGCTGCACCTCACGGGCTGGAGCGTCGAGGTCATCGGCGTCGTGGCGTTCGTGTTCACGCTGCTGCTCGTGTCGTTCCTGCACGTGGTGTTCGGCGAGATGGTCCCGAAGAACATCTCGTTCTCGATGCCCGACCGTGCGGCGCTCCTCCTCGTGCCGACGCTCTGGTACATCGGCCACGGCCTGCACTGGGTCGTCGTCGGCCTGAACGAGGTCGCGAACGCCGTGCTCCGGCTCTTCCGGGTCGAGCCGAAGGACGAGGCCGTGAGCGCGTTCACCGTCGAGGAGGTCCAGACCATCGTCGAGCAGTCCCGCCGCGAGGGCACCCTCACCGACGACGGCAAGCTCGCCCTGGCGTTCGAGTTCACCGAGAAGAAGGTCAAGGACGTCGCCGTGCCGATGGCCGAGCTCGTCACCCTCCCCGAGGACGCCACCCCCGGTGACGTCGAGCGGGCCGTGGCCCAGCGCGGGTTCTCGCGGTACGTGCTCGTGGCCGAGGACGGCTCCCCCACGGGCTACGTGCACGTGAAGGACGTCATCGACCTCCGACCGGACGAGTACGACGACCCGGTGCCGCCGAAGCGGATCCGGCAGCTCATCTCGCTGTACACGGAGATGGACCTCGAGGACGCCCTCGCGACGATGCGCGCCGCCGGTCGTCACGTGGCGCGGGCGTTCGACGCCGAGGGCCGGACGCTCGGTGTGCTCTTCCTCGAGGACATCCTCGAGGAGCTCGTCGGCACCGTCGAGGACGCGACCCGACGGCGCTGACGCGCGCACCTGCAGACGGCGCCGCCCCTGCCGCCAAAGCGACAGCCTGCCGCCGAGCGGCACCGCCCCTGCCGCCAAAGCGACAGAACCCCGCGGGAACCCGGCGGCAGCCTGTCGCTTTCGCAGCCCGCGACGGACGGGAGGCGCAGATCCGGACCGGCACCGCGCCTCCCGTCCATCCGTAGCCGCGACCACCCCGCCAAACCGACAGAATGCCGCCGAGCGGCACCGCCTCTGCCGCCAAAGCGACAAAACCCCGCGGCGCCGAGTCTCGCCGCCCCCGCGCGCGGCGCGTCGGCGCTGCGCTACCAGCTGACGGGGAGCGGCTTGCCCTCCTCGTAGCCGGCGGCCGACTGGATGCCGACGAGCGCCCGCTCGGAGAACTCCGCGAGGGACGACGCCCCCGCGTACGTCGCCGAGCTGCGGACACCGGTGGTGATCATGTCGAGCAGGTCCTCGACGCTCGGCCGCTCCGGGTCGAGGTAGATCGTCGACGACGAGATCCCCTCGGCGAAGAGCGCCTTCCGGGCCCGCTCGTAGGGGTCGAGGCGCTCGAAGCGCTCCCGGACGGCCTTGGCACTGGCCATGCCCCAGCTCTCCTTGTAGGCCTTGCCCGCGGCGTCGCGCCGGAGGACTCCGGGCGCCTCGAGCGTGCCCGCGAACCACGAGCCGATCATCACGGCGGACGCGCCAGCGGCGAGGGCGAGCGCCACGTCGCGCGGGTACCGGACGCCGCCGTCGGCCCACACGTGCGCGCCGAGCGACCGGGCCGCGGCGGCGGTCTCGAGCACGGCGGAGAACTGCGGGCGACCGACGGCGGTCATCATGCGCGTGGTGCACATGGCGCCGGGTCCGACGCCGACCTTGATGATGGTCGCGCCGGCCTCGACGAGGTGGGCGACCGCGTCGGCGGTGACGACGTTGCCCGCGACGAGCGGGATGTCGAGGCCGAGGGCGGCGACGGTGCGGAGGGCGCGGAGCATGCCCTCCTGGTGTCCGTGCGCGGTGTCGAGGACGAGCACGTCGACGCCGGCGGCCGCGAGGGCCTGTGCCTTCGCGGCGACGTCGCCGTTGATGCCGATCGCAGCGGCGACCCGCAGGCGTCCGGACGCGTCGACGGCGGGCCGGTAGATGTCGGAGCGGATCGCGCTGGTCTGGCTGACCGTGCCGACGACCTTGCCGTGCCGCATGACGGGCGCGAAGTCGACCTCGGCCGCGGTCAGCACGTCGTACACGTGCCGGGGCGTACCGGCGTCCTCGGCGTCGATCGCGGTGGAGGCGCCGTGCAGCAGGTCGCCGAGCGTGGCGTCGGGACCCGCGTCGCCGAGGCGCCCGGCGGGGACGCAGCCGAGGTACTCGCCGGCGGCGTCGCGGACGACCACGCCCCGTCCCGCGACGGGCAGGAGCTGCTCGAGGGCCTCGGCGACCGTGGTGTGCGCGCCCATGTCGTAGGCGGTGTCGAAGTCGACCGGCTGGTCCTTGACCCAGCGGATCGCGGCGTCGAGGTCCTGCAGGTGCATGTCCTGCGGCAGGACGCCGAGGCCGCCGCGCCGGGCGAGCGTCGCGGCGAGGCGCGGTCCGGTGACCGAGTTCATGTTGGCGCTGACGATCGGGATGGTCGCACCCGACCCGTCGTTCGCCGAGAGGTCCACGTCGAACCGGCTCGTCACCGCCGACCGGCTGGGGACGAGGAAGACGTCGGAGTAGGTCAGGTCGTGTGTCGGCCGCGTCTCGTAGAACCTCATGGGCCCCACTGTACGGCTCCGCAGGGTGGCCGGTCTGGGCGGCTCGGCACGCCTCCGGTGCGACACGCGCGACACCCGGTCGGGAGGCGCGACCCGCCTCCGCCTGACACCGAACGGTCATCTGCGAGCGGCTAGGCTTGGGACCTGTGCGAGGCAGGGTTGCCACGCACGACACACACGAGCATCTATCGACGGAGAGTGGGCGATCGGCTGTGTCGAGCCATCTGACCGGAACGGACGAGACCGCGGGCGAATTCGGGGCGAACGAGTGGCTCGTCGACGAGCTCTACGAGCAGTTCGTCGCCGACAAGGAGTCCGTCGACAAGTCCTGGTGGCCGGTCCTCGAGAGCTACCACCGCACCCAGGGCGGCGACGCGTCCGCACCGGCTCCGTCCCCCTCCGCCCCCGCTGCTCCGGCCGCCTCGGAGCAGCAGCAGTCCACGACCCAGCAGCCCGCGACCGGTGACGCCCCCGGCGAGGCGAAGTCCGGGCCGATCCAGGCGAAGACCACGTCGCGCCAGCCCACGCCGCAGCCGATCCCGGCCGAGGCCAACGACGAGGCCGACGACCACGAGGAGACCCACGAGGACGTGGCGACCCCGCTCCGGGGCATGGCGAAGACGCTCGCCTCGAACATGGACGCCTCGCTCACGGTCCCGACCGCGACGAGCGTGCGGACGATCCCGGCGAAGCTGATGATCGACAACCGCATCGTCGTGAACAACCACCTGCGCCGGGCCCGCGGCGGCAAGATCTCGTTCACGCACCTCATCGGGTGGGCGATGGTGCAGGCACTCAAGGACTTCCCGAGTCAGAACGTCTTCTACGAGGAGCGCGACGGCAAGCCCTTCGTGGTGGCTCCCGCGCACGTCAACCTCGGCATCGCGATCGACGTCCCGAAGAAGGACGGCTCGCGCTCCCTGCTCGTCCCGAGCATCAAGCGCGCCGAGACCCTCACGTTCGGCCAGTTCCTCTCCGCCTACGAGGACCTCGTCAAGCGTGCCCGTGACAACAAGCTCACGCCGGCCGACTTCCAGGGCACGACGATCTCGCTGACGAACCCGGGCGGCATCGGCACGGTCCACTCGGTGCCGCGCCTGACGAAGGGGCAGGGTGCCATCATCGGCGCCGGTGCCCTCGAGTACCCGGCGCAGTTCCAGGGCTCGGCGGCGAAGACCCTCGTCGAGCTCGGCATCGGCAAGACCATCACGCTCACGAGCACCTACGACCACCGCGTCATCCAGGGCGCCGGGTCGGGCGAGTACCTCAAGAAGGTGCACGAGCGGCTCATCGGCGAGCACGGCTTCTACGAGGGCATCTTCGCGGCGCTCCGGATCCCCTACAAGCCGATCCAGTGGGCGAACGACATCAACGTCGACCTCGCGCACCGGGTGAACAAGACGGCACGCGTGCAGGAGCTCATCAACAGCTTCCGTGTCCGCGGGCACCTCATGGCGGACATCGACCCGCTCGAGTACCGGCAGCGCACCCACCCCGACCTCGAGATCGAGAGCCACGGGCTGACCTTCTGGGACCTCGACCGCGAGTTCGTCACCGGCGGCCTCGCCGGCACGACGAACGCCCCGCTGCGCGACGTGCTCGGGATCCTCCGCGACGCCTACTGCCGCACGGTGGGCATCGAGTACATGCACATCCAGGACCCGGAACAGCGTCGCTGGGTGCAGGCCCACATCGAGGTCCCGTACTCGAAGCCGTCGAAGGACGACCAGCTCCGCGTCCTCGGCAAGCTCAACGAGGCCGAGGCGTTCGAGACCTTCCTGCAGACGAAGTACGTCGGCCAGAAGCGCTTCTCGCTCGAGGGCGGCGAGTCCACCATCGCGTTCCTCGACTCGCTCATCCAGCGCGCGGCGACCGCCGGCCTCGAAGAAGTCGCGATCGGCATGGCCCACCGCGGCCGGCTCAACGTGCTGACGAACATCGCCGGCAAGACCTACGGCCAGATCTTCCGCGAGTTCGAGGGGTCGTCGCTCCCCGGCGCCGTCTCCGGCCAGGGTTCGGGCGACGTGAAGTACCACGTCGGCACCGAGGGCGTGTTCCGCGCCAGCGACGGCACCGCCATCCCGGTGACGATCGCCGCGAACCCGTCCCACCTCGAGGCCGTCGACGGCGTGCTCGAGGGCATCGTCCGCGCGAAGCAGGACCGGCAGGCCCCCGGCACGTTCGGCGTCCTGCCCGTGCTGGTCCACGGCGACGCCGCGATGGCCGGTCAGGGCGTCGTGGTCGAGACCCTGCAGATGTCGCAGCTGCGCGGCTACCGCACCGGCGGCACCGTGCACCTCGTGATCAACAACCAGGTCGGGTTCACCACCCCGCCGGAGTCGGCCCGCAGCTCGGTGTACTCCACCGACGTGGCGAAGACGATCCAGGCGCCGATCTTCCACGTGAACGGCGACGACCCCGAGGCCGTCGCCCGCGTCGCCGAGCTCGCCTTCGCCTACCGCGAGGAGTTCCACCGCGACGTCGTCATCGACCTCATCTGCTACCGCCGCCGCGGACACAACGAGGGCGACGACCCGTCGATGACGCAGCCGCTCATGTACAACCTCATCGAAGCGAAGCGCTCCGTCCGCACCCTCTACACCGAGGCCCTCGTCGGCCGCGGCGACATCACGCAAGAGGAGTACGACGAGGCGCACCGCGACTTCCAGGACCGCCTGGAACGCGCCTTCGCCGAGACGCACGAGGCACAGACCGGCACGATCCCGGTCATCACGGTCGACGATGACGGCGCCGTGCAGGGCCTCGAACGACCGGCAGCGCAGCGCGACGACTCCGAGGTCGAGGTGCACGAGACAGCCGTGTCCGAGGAACTCGTCCGGGCCATCGGCGACGCGCACAGCAACCCGCCCGCGGGCTTCCAAGTGCACCCGAAGCTCCAGCAGCTCCTGTCCAAGCGCACCGACATGACCCGCAACGGCGGCGTCGACTGGGCGATGGCGGAGCTCATGGCCATCGGGTCGATCCTCGTCGAGGGCAAGCCGGTCCGGCTCGCCGGGCAGGACGCCCGCCGTGGCACCTTCGTGCAGCGCCAGGCCGTCTTCCACGACCGGGTGAACGGCCAGGAGTGGCTGCCGCTCGCGAACCTCACCGAGGACCAGGCCCGCCTGTACATCTACGACTCGCTGCTCAGCGAGTACGCGGCGATGGCGTTCGAGTACGGGTACTCGGTCGAGCGTCCCGAGGCCCTCGTCCTGTGGGAGGCGCAGTTCGGCGACTTCGCGAACGGCGCCCAGACCGTCATCGACGAGTTCATCTCCTCCGCCGAGCAGAAGTGGGGACAGCGCTCGGGCCTCGTGCTCCTGCTCCCCCACGGCTACGAGGGCCAGGGACCGGACCACTCGTCGGCGCGCATCGAGCGGTACCTGCAGCTCTGCGCCGAGGACAACATGGTCGTGGCCCGGCCGTCGACCCCGGCGTCGTACTTCCACCTGCTGCGACGTCAGGCGTGGGAGCGGCCGCAGAAGCCGCTCATCGTGTTCTCCCCGAAGGCGATGCTGCGTCTCCGCCAGGCGACGAGCCCGGTGGACGCGTTCACGAGCGGCACCTTCTCCGAGGTCCTCGACGACGACCGCGTGACCGACAAGTCGGCGGTGCGCCGGGTGGTCCTGCACTCCGGCAAGGTGCACCACGACCTGCGCGCCGAGCTCGACAAGCGCGGCGCCACCGACGTCGCCCTCGTCCGGCTCGAGCAGCTCGCCCCGCTCCCCCTCGAGCAGATCCTCCAGGTGCTCGCGGGCTACCCGGGCGCCGACGTCGTGTGGGCGCAGGAAGAGCCGGAGAACCAGGGCGCCTGGCCGTTCGTGTGCATGAACCTGTCGCCGCACCTCGACGGTCGGCCGCTGTCGGTCGCCGCGCGTCCTGCGAGTGCCGCGCCGGCCACGGGGTCGTCGAAGCGCTCCGCACAGGAAGCGACCGACGTCATCACGCGAGCGCTGGGCTGACGCCCGACGCCGGGGTGCGCTACGCGATCTTCGTGTAGCGCACCCCGGCGTCGTGGTACCCGCGCTTCTGGTAGAACCGGTGCGCGCTGTCCGTGGCCGCAGCACTGACGGCGCTGAGGCGACGCGCGCCCTGCTCGACCGCCCATGCTTCGAACGTGCCGATGAGCGCCGAACCGGTGCCGAGCCTCCTGGCCGACTCGTCGACCACCATCAGCAGCAGCTGCGCCGTCGGCTCGTCGCTCGCGTACGCCCACGTGACCTGCGCGCCGGCGACCGCGATCGCACGACCGTCGTCGTCCCGCACCACCCAGGTGCGGTGTCCGGCCTCGGGCGTGAGCCGCTCGAGGCGGGCGCGCATGGGGGCGTCGTCGACCTCGTGGCCGAGCAGTCGGACGAGGGCGGCGACGTCGGCGACGTCCGTGTCGGACCAGGTGGTGATCGACTCGACGGAGAGGGTCATGCCCGCGACACTACCGACAGCGCCGTGCGTGTGACGACGGCTGCCAGGACGTTCAGTGGGTGGCCTGCTCCAGGCGGATGCGGGCGAGGATCTCGGTGCGGAGTTCCTCGGGTGCCGTCTCCTTGCACGCACGACGGACCGTCTCGATGAGGACGACGCCGACGCGGTGCTCGGTCGTGCAGTCCTCGCAGTCGTCCATGTGCTCACGGATGTCTGCCGCGTCCTCGCGGCAGAGCTCCCCGTGCAGGAACTCCTCGAGCTCGGCCTTTGCCTTCGAGCAGTCGCAGCCGCTCATCGCGCTTCCTTCCCTTCGACGCGGCTCGACGCCGCGGCAACCTTCCGGCCTCGTCCGCGCATCGTCGCCGTCGACGCTGCGTCCGGGACGATGCCGGTCTCACGTGCGTGGTCGGCCAGGAGCCCGCGGAGGAGCCGGCGGCCACGGTGGAGGCGGCTCATGACCGTTCCCACGGGGGTCTTCATGATGTCGGCGATCTCCTGGTAGGAGAACCCCTCGACATCGGCGAAGTAGACGGCCATCCGGAAGTCCTCCGGGATGGCCTGCAGCGCGTCCTTCACGGCGGAGGACGGCAGGTGGTCGATGGCGTCGGCCTCGGCGGAGCGCGCCGAGATCGACTGCGTCACGCTCTCCGCGCCGCCGAGCTGCCAGTCCTCGAGCTCGTCGATCGTGCCCTGGTACGGGTTGCGCTGGTTCTTGCGGTACGTGTTGATGAACGTGTTCGTGAGGATGCGGTACAGCCAGGCCTTGAGGTTCGTGCCCTGCTTGAACTGGCGGAACGCGGCGAAGGCCTTGACGAAGGTCTCCTGCACGAGGTCGGACGCGTCGGCCGGGTTGCGGGTCATCCGCATCGCGGCACCGTAGAGCTGGTCCATGAAGGGCAGCGCCTGGTCCTCGAAGAGGGAACGGAGCTCGGCCTCGGAGACGGTCTTCGCGTCGACGACGTCGACCACGGTGGCCTCGTCGTCGCTGGCCTCGTCCTCTCGGTCGCTGGCCTCGTCCTCGCGCAGTGCTGCTTCTTCGGACACCGCGTCGAGCTGCGCCTCGGTCTCCTCGACCAGGTCGTGCGGTGCTGCGTGCGGTTCGTCGGTCGTCATCGCCGTCGAGTCTAGGCCGACGGTGCTCCCGAGCGTCGTCGGCACGGCGGGCAGAGTCGTCCGCGGTCGTGCGAGTGTCGCTGTCGCCACTGATCCTCCCGGTGCGTTCAGTACCCTTGTGAACCGATGGCAGTCACGACGCATTCCCAGTCCCGGACCGAGCCCTGGATCGCCCCGCTCGCGCGGGGTCCGCTGCACGGTGACGTGTCGCTGCCCGGGTCGAAGTCGCTCACCAACCGCGAACTCGTGCTCGCTGCCCTCGCCGACGGTCCGTCGACCATCCGGCTGCCGCTGCACTCGCGCGACTCGGCGCTCATGGTCGAGGCGCTCCGGCAGCTCGGCGTCGGGATCGACGAGGTCGCGCCGGCGCCCGGTGCGACCCCGAACCCCTACGGCCCCGACCTCCGCATCACACCGGCGCCGATGCACGGCGACGTGCGGGTGGACTGCGGGCTCGCCGGCACCGTGATGCGCTTCCTGCCGCCCCTCGCCGCCCTCGCGGTCGGGCCGGTCACGATCGACGGCGACCCGTACGCGCGCAAGCGGCCGATGCACGCCGTCATCCAGGCGCTCGTCGACCTCGGCGTGGACGTCACCGACGACGGCGGCGGCGCGATGCCGTTCTCCTTCACCGGCACCGGCTCGGTCCGCGGCGGATCGCTCTCGATCGATGCCTCGGCCTCGTCGCAGTTCGTCTCCGGGCTCCTGCTCTCCGCCCCGCGCTTCGACGAGGGCCTGCACCTCACGCACGTCGGCGAGCGCCTGCCGAGCATGCCGCACATCGAGATGACCGTCGCCGCCCTTCGTGCCCGCGGTGTCCGGGTCGACGAGCCCGCGGTCGGCGAGTGGGTCGTGCACCCCGGTCCCATCGCTGCCCGCGACGTCACCATCGAACCCGACCTGTCGAACGCCGCGCCGTTCGCCGTGGCGGCGCTCGTCGCCGGCGGCACCGTCCGCATCCGCACCTGGCCGACGGCGACGACCCAGGTCGGTGCCGACCTCGAGCGGCTCCTCCCCCTGTGGGGCGCGACCGTCACGCGGGACGGCGACGACCTCGTCTTCGACGGCGGCGTCGGGGTCCGGGGTGGCGCCTCCCTCCCGGGTCTCGAACTCGACCTCAGCCGCGGCGGCGAGCTCGCGCCTGCCCTGGTCGCGTTGGCGGCCCTGGCCGACGGCCCGTCCGAGATCACCGGGATCGGCCACCTGCGTGGGCACGAGACGGACCGTCTCGCCGCGCTCGCGTCGGACGTCAACCGTTCAGGAGGCGCGGTGCACGAGCTCGACGACGGCCTCCGCATCGACCCTGCCGCGCTCCACGGCGGCGACTGGGCCGCGTACGACGACCACCGGATGGCGACGGCCGGCGCGGTCGTGGGCCTCGTCGTCGACGGCGTCGCCGTCGACGACATCGGCTCGACCACGAAGACGCTGCCGCAGTTCCCCGAGCTGTGGGCGGCCCTGGTCGCGACCGGCGACGAAGGGGTCTGACGCGATGAGCTGGTGGGACGACGTCGACGGCGACGACTCCGACGCGGACGAGCCGTACGGGCAGTACGACGAGTCGAGCGTCCGGGTCCGCCCCAACCCGAAGGGCAACCGCCCTCGCACGAAGGTCCGTCCGACGTACGAGGACGCCCCCACGGGGTGGGTGACGAACGTCGACCGCGGGCGCTTCGGCGTGCTCGTCGGGGACCGGGTCATCACGGCCACGAAGGCCCGCGAGCTGGGGAAGAAGTCCGTCGTCACCGGCGACACGGTCCACCTCGCCGGCGACGTCTCCGGCGAACCGGGCTCCCTCGCGCGCATCGTGAAGGTCGCCGAGCGCACCACGCTGCTGCGCCGGAGCGCCGACGACACCGACGAGGTCGAGCGCGTCATCGTGGCGAACGCCGACCAGATGCTCATCGTCGTGGCCGCCGCCGACCCCGAGCCGCGCACCCGACTGATCGACCGGTACCTCGTGGCGGCGTTCGACGCGGGCCTCGACCCGATCCTCTGCATCACGAAGACCGACCTCGCCGATCCCACCGAGTTCCTCGCGCACTTCGCCTGCCTCGACCTGCGCATCGTGACGAGCCGCTCGGACGACGTGCCGTTCGACGCCCTGCACGAGGTCCTCGACGACAAGGTGACCGTGACCGTCGGGCACTCGGGCGTCGGCAAGTCGACGCTCGTGAACGCGCTGACCGGGTCCTCCCGGGCCACCGGGGTCGTCAACTCGGTGACCGGTCGGGGACGGCACACCTCGTCGTCGTCGATCGCGCTGCAGGTGCGGGACGGCGGGTGGATCATCGACACCCCGGGTGTCCGGTCGTTCGGGCTCGGACACGTCGACCCCGCGAACGTGTTCCGTGCCTTCGCCTCGCACGCCGTGCCCGTCCGCGAGCCGGCGGACGGGATCCCCCTCTCCCAGGCGCACGACTGGGAGATCGTCGACCGGGTGCAGGCCGGCGAGCTCGGGTCGACCGGGGTCGAGCGGCTCGACTCGTTCCGGGCACTGCTGACCGGCATGGGCGCCGAGGACCCGGGCACGGAGTAGCGCGCCCGCACCGCACCGTCCTCGGCGGCACCCGGGTCGACAGGTGTGCACCGACGTTGTACAGTTGCCCTTCGTGTCTGAAGTTGCAAAGTACAACTTTGCGCCGACCCCCGCCGTCGACGCCCCGTCCTCCCCCATGACGACAACGACGTCGCACGTGCACACAACCTCCCCCCACAACCACTCGCACGCCGCCCCTCGGGCCTCCAGGGCCCCGCGTCAGCCGAACGGCCCGTCGACGCTCCGTCCTCAGGGACTCGGCCGCACCCTGCTGAGCTTCGGCTCGCACATCCTCGTGCCCCTCTTCCTCGCGATCGGCATGGGTCTCGCCTACCTCGGCGCCTTCCACGCCCCGACGCCGCACGACCTCCCGGTCGGCATCGTCGGACAGGGTGCGGCGACCCAGGTGTTCGCACAGACCGTCACGGACGAGTCGGACGGCGCCCTCGTCACCCACGTCGTGTCCTCCACCGCCGAGGCCGAGCGCCAGGTCCGTGACCGCGACCTCGCTGCCGTGTACGCGCCGACCACGACCGGGGCGACGCTCTACGTCTCGACCGCGGCGTCGGAGACCACCGCCAGCGCGGCCCAGAAGATCTTCATGCCGATCGCCTACCGGTCGCACCTGCCCTTCACGGTGCAGGACGTCGTGCCCTCCGGCGACGAGGACACCACCGGACAGGGCCTGTTCTTCCTGCTCGTCGCCCTGAGCGTCGGCGGCTACGCGTCCGCGATCGCGGTGGCCGCCTTCTCCACCCGGCTGCGACCGCTGTGGACCGCCGTCACCGGCCTCGCGACGGCCGGAGTGGTCGCGGGCATCGGCATCCTCATCGCCGGTCCGCTGTACGGCATCATCACGACGAACCGGTGGGAGATCTTCCTGTTCGCCTGGATGTACGACGCGATCATCGTCGCGCTCGGGGTCGGCCTCCACCCGCTGCTCGGTCGGTGGACGACCCCGATCCTCACGATGCTGTTCGTGATGCTGAACTTCACGTCCTCCGGTGGCATCTTCCAGCCGTCGTTCCAGCCGGGGTTCTTCGCCGGCCTCAACACGTTCTGGAGCGGCGCCGCCTGGCTGCAGGCAGCGCAGGACCTGCAGTACTTCCCGGGCGCCTCGCTCGGTCGGTCGTCGCTCGTGCTTGCGCTGTGGCTCGCCGCAGCCGTGCTGCTCTGCGTCGTCGTGCACGGTCTCGTCGCCCGCCGGGCCCGCATCGCCCGTGCGCGCGAGGTCACCGCCCTCGAGGAGGAAGAGGTCGTAGCGGCGTAGCCCCCGCTACGCTGGCGACCGTGGACCTCAGCGCCGACCTGGACTTCGCCCGCTCCCTCGCCGACACCGCCGACGCGATCAGCCTCGAGCGGTTCCGTGCCGCCGACCTGCACGTGTCGAAGAAGGCCGACAGCACGCACGTCACCGACGCCGACCAGGCGGTCGAACGAGCGCTCCGCGAGCGGCTCGGTGCCGAGCGTCCCGACGACGCCTTCCTCGGCGAGGAGACCACCGCCGACACCGGCGCCGAGGCCGTCAGCGAGGGCCACCGCCAGTGGGTGGTCGACCCCATCGACGGCACCGCGAACTACCTCCGCGGCGTCCCGGTCTGGGCCACCCTCATCGCGCTCGCGGTGGACGGGCGCCCGGTCCTCGGCGTCGTGAGCGCCCCCGCCCTGGGCAAGCGCTGGTGGGCGGCCGAGGGGCTCGGCGCGCACTCCTTCGACGGACCACTGCACGTCTCCGGCGTCGACTCCCTGGCCGAGGCCAGCCTGAGCTACAACAGCATCCAGCAGTGGGACGACGACGACCGCCTGGACGCCCTCGTGACGCTCTCCCGTCGGGTCTGGCGTACCCGGGCCTACGGCGACATGTGGTCGTACATGCTCGTGGCCGAGGGCGTCCTCGACGTCGCCGGCGAACCCGACCTCAAGCCGTGGGACATGGCGGCGCTCGTGCCGATCGTCGAGGAGGCCGGTGGCCGGTTCACCTCGCTCGACGGCGATCCCGGTCCCTGGCACGGCAGCGCCCTCGCGACGAACGGACTCGTGCACGACGCCGTGGTCGAGGTCATCCGCCGCTGACGGCCCCGAACGCCCGGCGCGTGCAACTGTTGCACGCGCCGCGGTGCGACATCGTCGACGTCGTACGACAGCGGCCTCGTCGCAGTCCCGCGCGCGCAACCGTTGCGGCCGCGCGGAAGCGACATCATCGACGTCGTACGACATCGGCGTTGTCGTTCCGAGTCGGCACGAACACTCGACCGACGACCACCCAGCGGGTCGGCCCTGCGGCGGACACCGGCTGTACCCCGGTTTCGTACCGCGGATCGCCGGAGCCGATCCCGGAACACCCCCCGAGGGGGGCACGTGGCCCCCCGGACTGGGGACACCGAGGGTGGACATCGGATTGCGGAGACCGGCCATCCGAGCCAGAACCTGAGTTATCTTGCTTTCAGGCGACAGGTCAGGTGCCGCTTCGGAGTCCCTAGCTCCGAACGGGATGCCAGACCGGTCGTGCTTCGTCCGAAGACCCTAACCCGAGGGGTGATACAGACGATGACTTCATCGTTCCCGAGCGGAACCGAGTGCACCCTCACTCGTCATCCGCATTCCGTTTCCGACTGCTCCGGCACGCGTTCTTCCCTGCGTGCCCCACGTCCGGCTCTGCGCGCGGTCACCCGCCGTGCCTCCGACCGGTCCCTCTCCTCCGTTGCATCCGCTTCCGGGCCCGGAGGCCGGTGAGTCATGGCACTCACCGGTCGCCGTCTCGAGGTCGACCGGATCGCGACCCTCGCTGTACTCCCTCGTGAGTCCGCGATGGTCGTCGTCGGCGACCCTGGTTCCGGACGCAGCAGCGTCCTCGACGCGGTGTCCAACCGCGTCTCCCTCCCCGTCGTACGCGTCGGAGTGAACGGGAGTGAGTCCCACTGGCCCCTGGCCGGCGTGACCTCGCTCTTCACCGCACTCGACGATCCCCGTGCGACGGCCCACATCGCGCACCTCCTCCAGGGGAGCGCACCCGTCGACCGGCAGACGCCGGGGCTGGCGGCGGCGCACGACTTCCTCGACGCCGTGCACGCCCTCACCCTGCCGCCGACGCTCGTGCTGATCGACGACCTCGACCGCATGGACGTGGAGAGCCAGGAGCTCATCGCGTTCCTCGCGTCGCGGCTCGCCGGCACGGCACTGCGCGTCGTCGCCACGGTCCGCACCGTGCCGCCGGGGGGACCGCTCGCGGCCCTGCCGACGCTCCGGATCGAACCGCTGCCCTCGGACGAAGCACTCGTGCTCGCCCGAGACATGGCTCCGGAAGACGCGAACGAGGGTGTCCTCGCCGTCCTCGCCGAGGAGACCGGTGGCAACCCCGGCGCACTGCGCGAGCAGCTCGCCGTGCTCAGTCGCGAGCAGCTGAACGGCTCCGAGCCGCTCGTGCTGCCGCTCCGACCGACCCCGACCACCGAGGCCATCGCGGCCCTGGTGCTCGGTTCCGCAGCAGGACGCGATCTGGACGTCCTGGCGCGGTTGGCCCTCGTCCCCGTGGCGAAGACCACCGGTTGGGACCGCGACGAGCTCGACGACCTGGCACACGCCGGACTCACGACCGTCAAGGGGCAGACCGTCTCGGTCCGCGATCCCCTGGTCCGTTCCGCGCTGTACTGGCGGATGCCGGCACGGGACCGTCGGGCCGCGCACACGGAACTCGCCGCGGCGAGCGCCGAGTCCGACCCGCGTGCGGCCGCGTGGCACCGCAGCTTCGTCGACGACGTCCCGGACGTGGTCGCACTGCTCCGTGCAGCCCGCTCGTACGTCGTGGACGGCAACGCCCAGGCCGCGGTCGTGCTCACCGAACGCGCCCTGCACATCGGTTCCGGGCACGAGGACGAGCACGCGGCGCTCCTCGGTGTCGCCGAGGCCCTGCTCGCGAACCGGCTGCTCGGCTTCGCCGCGCGGTACCTCGCCGCGATCCGGCCGTTCCGAGCGACCGCGGACGAGACCCGGCGGCTCCGGCTGTCGTACTCGGTGCAGTACCTCAGCGGCGACGCCGTGCACGCGGACGAGCTCCTCGTGCCGGTCGACCCCGAGAACGCCGCCGAGGCGGACGCGCTCAGCGGACTCCTCGCGATGGTCGCCTCCTTCCGGGCCGAGGCCTGGGAGCTCGACCACGCCAGGGACCTCCTCGCCCGGGCCGAGCCGCTCAAGGGGTCCGCGTCCGCGCACACCCTGGAGATCACCGGGACCGTGCACGAGCTCATCGCCGCGGTCGACGGGACCCTCCCGGCCGACACGGCCCTGCACGACGGGCTGTCCACCGCGACGCTGGTCGGCATGTCCGACCCGGCGCTGCTGCTGCTCGCCCACGCGTTGAGCATCGCCGAGCGGTACCGGAGCGCACGCCGCGTGTTCGCCCTCGTCCTCGCACGGGGACAGCAGGCCATGCCGGTCTGGACCGAGGCCGCGCGCTACCTGTCCGCCGAGAACGAGGTGCGCTCCGGGAACTTCCGGCAGGCGCTCCGCGCGATCGACGTGTGGGAAGCTGGGTCGTCGGTGGTCGAACGGCTCCGCGAGCCGTCCCGTGCCATCGCCCTGGCCTGGCGGCACTTCGCCGAGGGGCGCTCCCCCGAGGCGCTCGAGGTCATCGACCGGTGCCTCGCGCAGCGCTCCACGAACCGACTGTGGGGTGCGACCGCCAAGCTGCACGCCCTCCGCGGCCGGGTGCTGCTGCTCGACGGTCGGCTCGACGAGGCGGCGGCCTCGCTCGAGGCGGCGGACGCGATCGGTCGTTCCCTGCGGAACCCGGCGCTGCTCCGGCACCTCGGCGACCTGGTGGAGGCGTACACGCGACTCGACCGGATCGACGACGCCCGGGCGATCGCCGCACGGCTGGCGGCGGACCACCACGCCCGCCCGTCGCGCTGGGGCGCCCTCGTCCTGGCACGGAGCCTCGCGCTGGTCGCGGACGACACCACCCGTGACACCGCGCGTCGCCGTGCACTGGAGCTGTTCCAGCCGCACGACTCGCAGTTCGAACGTGCTCGGACCTTCGCGGCGCTCGCTGCCGTGGGGACCCCAACGGAGCGTCCGCGCCTCGGTGCGGCCGCTGCGGCGGCGTACGAGGCGGCGGGGCTCCGGCGTCCGCTGGCCACCCCGGCCGCGACGGTCGCGATGCCGGTCTTCGGCTCGCCGACGTCGCTCCGGTCCGGGCCGGTGCTGTCCGCGCAGATGCCCGGGACGCCGCGCAGCGCGCCGGACGCGTCGGCGGTGCTCACCTCGCTCACCGCGGAGGAGCGCGCCGTCGTGCAGAAGGTGACGGAGGGGTACCGCAACCGCGAGATCGCCTCGTCGCTCTTCATGTCGCAGCGGACGGTGGAGCTGCGGCTGACGCAGATCTACCGCAAGGTGGGGGCGCGCTCGCGTTCGCACCTGGTCGCGCTGCTCACGTAGTCGAGACGCGACCCACCACCGGACGGGAGGCGCGGTGCCAGCTGGCACCGCGCCTCCCGTTCGTCGTCGGTGCGGGCCGTGGATGCGGGTTGCGGGACTCCGCACGCCCTGTCCTCCGAACGGGGGACCGCTCGCGGTGAACCGCAAGAGCGGGCGACGACCGTTGCCGTGTCACCGACCGGCGGGTGATGCTTCTCCTGCACCGACCGCCGTGCTCCTCCGGGAGCCCGCCCGTGGTACCCCGTCCGGTACCCGAACCGTCGGCCCACGAACGCCGTCGTCCGTCCTCGCCTGATCCGAGGACGGGCGGCGCCCCGGGCCGGCGGACCGGACGCACGGCAGACCCGACGGCGGTCGGTGCCGCAAGGCTCCTCCCTCCCCCACCCGAGCTGCTCCTCCCACCCGAAGGGAAACCAGATGTGCGGCATCATCGCGGCCCGCGTCACCGACGACGCGACCCCCTACCTGCTCGACGGACTCGAACGACTCGAGTACCGCGGGTACGACTCGGCGGGCATCGCCGTCCGGACCGCCCACGGCGGCACCGAGACCATCCGGTCCGTGTCGCGCGTCGGTGACCTGCGCACGCTCGTCGCCGCACGCTCCGGCGACGCGCTGACGGGGGTCGGGATCGGGCACACCCGGTGGGCCACGCACGGCGTCGTGCGGGAGGCGAACGCGCACCCGCACGCCGACTGCTCCGGCCGGATCAGCATCGTGCACAACGGCATCGTCGAGAACGCCGACCGGCTCCGTGCGACGCTCGAGCGCCAGGGCCACGTGTTCTCGTCGGACGTCGACTCCGAGGTCATCGCGCACCTCGTCGAGCGGGCGCTCGCGGTGGACCCGGACCTCATGCTCGCGGTGCAGATCGCGACCGCGCAGCTCGAGGGCTCGTGGGCGATCGTGGTGCTCGACGCCCGGGACGGCCGCATGGTCGTCGCCGCCGAGCGCTCCCCCCTCGTCGTCGCACGGTCCGCCCGCGGCGACTTCGTGGCGAGCGACATCGGGGCGATCGCCGAGTGGTGCGAGACCTTCGTGGCGCTCCGCGACGGCGACGTCGTCGAACTCGGCGAGGCCTGGACGTGGTCGTCCTCCGGCGTCACGGTCCCCGTGCCCTTCCCGACGCCGTCCCCGTTCGCCGCGACTGCGCTCGACCTCGGCGACCACCCGGACCACATGGCGAAGGAGATCGAGGAGCAGCCGGAGGTCGTCGCCTCGATCCTCGACCGGGTCGCCCGCCGGGCCGCGGACGGCAGCATGTGGGTCGGCCTGGGGCTCCCCGGGTTCCACCGACTGGCGATCGTCGCGTGCGGCACCTCGCTCAACGCCGGGCAGGTGATCGCCACCGCGCTGCGCGGGATCGGCGGCGTGCCGACGGACATCGTCGTCGCGAGCGAGGCCGACCAGGCGGTGCTCGGCCCGGGCACGCTCGTGGTCGCCATCAGCCAGTCCGGCGAGACCGCCGACGTCCTCCGCGCGCTCGACCGCTTCGAGGACCGGCACCCGGTGCTCGCGCTCACGAACAACGTGCACTCGTCCCTGGCCCGACGGGCGGACGCCGTGCTCGACTGCCACGCCGGCCCGGAGATCGGTGTCGCCGCGACGAAGACGTTCACCGCGCAGGTCGTCGTCGGCGTCGCCGCGGTGATCTCCGCGCTCGTCACCTCGGGTCGGATCGACGGCGAACGCGCGGCCGCGCTCGTCGGCGAGCTCTCCGACCTCCCCGCCCGCATCGACCACGCCGCCGCGATCGCCGCCGACCGCATCCCGCTGCTCGTCTCGAGCGTCAAGGACGCGACCGGCTTCCTCTTCCTCGGCCGCGGTGCCGGGCTGCCCTACGCGGCCGAGGGCGCGCTCAAGCTCAAGGAGCTCAGCTACCGCTGGGCCGAGGCCTACCCGGCCGGCGAGCTGAAGCACGGCCCGCTCGCCCTCGTCGACGAGGGGACCCCGGTCGTCGTCATCGACCACGGCGACCACCGACTGCAGGCGAACATCGCCGAGGTCCGTGCCCGCGGCGGGTTCGTCATCACGATCGGCGGCGAGGGGTCGGACATCCCCGCGCTCGGCCGTCGCATCGTCGGCGACCTCGCCTGGGGTCGCGCGACCGCACCGTGGGGTCCGCTCGAGGCCGTCGTCCCGCTGCAGATGCTCGCCCGCGAACTCGCGCTCCAGCTGGGGTGCGACGTGGACAAGCCGAGGAACCTCGCCAAGTCGGTGACGGTCGAATAGCCAGGCACACGCGCTTCAACCGCCTGACGGTGTTCCTCGCCGTCCTCACGGCGCTCGCCATCGTCGCGACGGTCATCGTGATCGCCGCGACGCTGGTGCCGTCGTTGCTCCCCCAGGGTCTTGCCGGGTTCGTCACGGACGGTGCTGCGATCCTGGTCCCTTGACCACCGCAGCCCCGCCCCTCGTCGTCGTCGCGCTCCTCGTGGGCGCGGTCCTGCCGTTCGTGCCGTTCGTCGGCCGGGTGGCGCGCATCGCCGCGACGATCGCGCACGAGGTCGGGCACGCCGTCGTCGTCGTGCCGTTCGGCGGACGCATCCAGCGCATCGAGTTGCACCCGGACGGCTCGGGCGAGGCATGGGTCCAGCTCGGGCGCGTCCCCGGTGGGATCCGGTGGCTCGTGCGGATCGTCAACCTCTACGCCGGCTACAGCGCGCCGCTCTGGGCAGGCGTGCTGCTCGTGACCGGGGTGCTTCACGGGTCACGGTGGGTGCCCGTCGTGGTCCTCGGCGTCGTCGGGCTCGTCGCGCTCGCGTTCGTGCGGAACTGGTTCGGGATCCTCGTGGTCCTCGGCTTCGACGCGCTCGCGCTCTGGGTCGCCCTGCGCCCGTCCGAGACGACCGTGCTCGTCGTCGCCGCGGTCGGGGCGTTCTTCGTCGTGGACGGGCTGCGCTCGGTGGTGCAGGTCGCCCGGTGGCTCGCGACCGGGGCCCGTGTGCAGACCGACTTCCACATCGCCGCGGCCGAGATGCGGGTGCCGGCGTCGGTCTGGTTCGTGCTGTTCGTCGCCGTGAACGCGGTCGCGGTGTGGCTCGCGCGCGGTCCGCTGCTCGAGGTGTGGGCGACCGTCTCAGACGGGGTCCGCGCGCTGTTCTGACGCGTGCGGCGGCGGGCGGCGGGCCGTGGGCCGTGGGCCGTGGGCCGTGGGCCGCGGCCGACTCGGAACGACATCGTCGCTGTCGTACGACATCGACGTCGTCGCAACCCCGCGCGCGCAACAGTTGCGCACGCGCGGCAACGACGAGCCCGCCGTCGTACGACATCGACGTCGTCGCAACCCCGCACGCGCAACGACCGCTGCGAGGATGACGACGTGCACCTCGACGACGTGACCACCGCCCTCGCCGCGACGACCGCTCCGCACCGCGACCGCTTCCTCGAGTTCGTGCGGACCCACGGCGACGCGGCACTCCGACGCGACGGCGGCCCGGAGCACCTCACCGCGTCGTGCTTCGTGTTCTCGCCCGACCTCGGGAGCGTGCTGCTGTGCCTGCACCGCAAGGGCCGGTTCTGGGTGCAGTTCGGTGGACACCTCGAACCGGGCGACCGCGACCTCGCCGAGGCCGCCCGTCGCGAGGCCCGCGAGGAGTCGGGCATCGCCGACCTCGACCTGCTCGACACCTCCGTGGCCGACCTCGACCGGCACGACCTGCACGGGGGCTTCACCTGCGCCGCGCACTGGGACGTCGGCTTCGTCGCCGCGGTCGATCCCGCTCGGGCGACCACCGTCAGCGACGAGAGCGACGACGTCCGGTGGTTCGCCCTCGACGCACTGCCCGAGGGCCTCGCGCCCGGGCTGCCCGCACGCCTGGCCGCGGTGGTCGCCACGGTCGCGCACCGCGACTGACACCGGACGGGAGGCGCGGGTCGGCGCCGACCCGCGCCTCCAGTCCGGTGCGTGCGCACCTTCCGACGTCACACGCGTCGATCGACGGGTGCAGTGTCGCGATCGCCGCGCGAACGCGCCCGCCGCCCGCCGTAACGGAACGCCGCAAACGGGAACCGTGGGGAGAAGCCTGCGAGAGTACCGGCACGACGACGGCAGGAGGTGTCCCGTGACGGACGAGGCGCACGGTTTCGCGACCGAGCAGGTGCACGGCGGGTTCCAGCCCGACCAGGGCCACGGTGCGAGGGTCCCCGCGATCCACATGTCCTCGGGCTTCCTGTTCGACGACTTCGACCAGGCCCGCGACCGCTTCGCCGGGACCGACGACGGCTACACCTACACGCGGCTCGGCAACCCCACGAACGCCGACGTCGAGCGCCGGGTCGCGCTGCTCGAGCGCGGCGTCGAGGCGATCCTGGTGGGCAGTGGGCAGGCCGCCGCCACCGTCGCGTTCCTCGGCATCCTGCAGGCCGGCGACCACGTCGTCGCGGCGCGCAGCATCTACGAGGGCACCAAGGGCCTGCTCGTGCAGAACCTCGGACGCCTCGGGATCGAGGTCGACTTCGTCGCGGACCAGCGCGACCTCGACGAATGGGCGCGACTCGTCCGCCCGAACACGAAGGCCTTCTTCGCCGAGACGATCCCGAACCCGAAGAACGACGTCCTCGACATCACCGGCGTCGCCGACACCGCGCACCGTGCGGGTGTGCCGCTCATCGTCGACAACACCCTCGCGACGCCGTACCTCGTGCGTCCGGTCGACCACGGCGCCGACATCGTCGTCCACTCGGCGTCGAAGTTCCTCTCCGGCCACGGTGCCGGACTCGGCGGCGTGGTCGTCGACGGCGGCACCTTCGACTGGTCGGCGACTCCGGACCGCTGGGTGCACCTGACCAGCCCGGAACGGTCGCTCGGCGGCGAGAGCTACGTCGAGCGCTACGGCAGCCGCGCGTTCGTCGTCTTCGCACGCGACGTCGTCGCCTCGCGCATCGGCCCGACGCCCTCCCCCTTCAACTCCTTCCTGCTCCGCCAGGGCATCGAGACGCTGTCGCTGCGCGTTGAACGCCACAGCGCGAACGCGCTGGCCGTCGCGTCCTTCCTGGAGCAGCAGCCGGAGGTGACGAGCGTCGACTACGCGGGTCTCGCCTCCAGTCCGTTCCACGACCTCGCCCAGCGTTACCTGCCGCGCGGTGCCGGGTCCGTCTTCGCGTTCACGCTGGACGGCGGCGAAGCCGCCGCGCGGACCTTCATCGACAGCGTCCAGCTGTTCAGCCGGATGACCCACCTCGGTGACGTCCGCTCGCTGATCCTGCACCCCGCCACCACGACGCACGCCGGCAAGACGCCCCAGGAACGGGCCGACCAGGGCATCGACGACGGCCTCATCCGACTGTCGGTTGGCATCGAGGACGTCGCGGACCTGGTCCGCGACCTCTCGCGCGGGTTCGCCGCGGTGCGCGGCGCGGGGGCGGGCGCTGTCGGCGCTGTCGGCCAGGAGGCGCGGGTCGGCTCCGACTCGGAGCTCGCCTCCCTCGAACACGCCGTTCCCGGCAACCACGTCATCGCGGAGGAACTCTAGGCAATGGCCGGACTGCAGCACTTCGGGTACTTCTTCTCGCGCGGGTTCGGCCCGCAGGCGTGGGGCCGGTCCGACTGGGACTGGGGGCACGACTGGACGAAGCCCGACCTGTACCAGCAGTCCGTCCGCGCCCTCGAGCAGGCCGGCATGGACCTCGTCATCGCCGAGGACGCGATCTCGCTCGGCAACCCGTCGACGCTCGACCTGCGGATCCGGCAGGCGTACGGCGGCCCGAAGCACGACCCGCTCCTGCTCGCGCCGTACCTGTTCGCCGCGACCTCGCACATCGGCATCGCCCCGACCGTGAACGCCGGGTTCACTCCGCCGTACCTCGCCGCACGGCAGTTCGCGACGCTCGCGCACCTCTCCGGCGACCGCTTCGGCGTCAACGTCGTGACGGACACCGGGAGCGCTCGGCACGCCGGGCTCGCCCCGCTCCCGCACGACGCGGCGTACGACCGCGCCGAGGAGTGGTTGCAGCTCGTGCGGCGGCTCTGGCACTCGTGGGGTTCCGGGTACGTCGGGGACCGCTCCGACTGGCACTTCGCCGACGGCGACGCCCTCGACGCGTTCCACCACGAGGGCGCCTACTTCACCGCGGACGGCCCGCTCAACGCCCTCCCGCTCGACTCCGACCCGATCGTGGTCTCCCCCGGTGGCTCCGGCCGCGGGCTCGGGTTCGCCGGCACGCACTCGGACGTGCAGCTCGCGCTCGCACCGCTGTCCGCGGCAGCCGTGCGGGACTACCGCGCGCGGGTGCTTTCCGCCGCGGCCGACGCCGGACGCACTGCCGACGCCCTGCGGATCCTGTTCGTCCTCAAGCCCGAGATCGTGTCGTCGGCGGCCGAGGCGGACCGCGTCGTCGACGCCTCCCGGCACCCGTCCGACGACGACCTCCGCACCGCGGCGATCGCGTGGTCGAGCGACTCCGAGACGGACCTGCTCGCGCTCGACCTCGACGCGCCGATCCCGGCCGGCACGTTCGGCGACCACGTCTCGGCCGGGACGATCCGCGGCCTCGTCGGCGACACCCCCGACGCACCGCTGCGCACGCTCCTGGAGCGCAAGGCCCGGAAGGGTCGGGTGTCCTCGCGCGAGGGCTTCGTCGGGACCGCCGACGAGTTCGCGGACTTCATCGAGGAGCTCGGCGCGGACGCGGACAACGACGGCATCATCTTCTCGGGCGACCTGCACCCGGCGCAGGTCTACCGGATGCTCGGCGACCTCGTGCCGGTGCTCCGGCGCCGTGGGCTCCTGCGACGGGAGTACGGCGCCGGAGGCATCCGGCAGAACCTGTTCGACTTCTGAGACCGCGCGCCCCGTGGCGCGGGTCCTAGTGGTGGACGGGCTCCACGACGCCGCTCTCCTCGACGTCTCGGACGTCCTCGGCGGTGCGGAGGATCTCGTTGCGG
The DNA here is from genome assembly GCF_059492135.1 of Curtobacterium sp. Curtsp22. Taxonomy (NCBI): domain Bacteria; kingdom Bacillati; phylum Actinomycetota; class Actinomycetes; order Micrococcales; family Microbacteriaceae; genus Curtobacterium; species Curtobacterium sp. Curtsp22. The sequence goes on from NZ_CP168519.1 coordinate 951,261, forward strand.
TCGGACGCCGAGTTGATCGCCCAGTAGTAGATCACCAGGGAGAACACCGCCACCACGACGATGTCGATCCACAGCGGGAACACCGGGTGCGTCAGCGGGCCGAAGTCGCTGAGGAACACGATGAGCCCCATGCCGATCAGGTACGGCAGCAGCCACTGGGCCGCCTTCCAGTCCCAGCGCGGGCGGACGCTCGAGGCGCCGCGGAACACGTTGTTCAGGATGATCACCACGGCACCGATGAGGATCGCGACCCCGAGCTTCCAGTCGGTGTCCCACCCGGTCCAGAGGATGATGAGGTTCGCGACGACGAACGCGATCGGTGAGAGCAGCGTCGCGGCCGGCATCCGGTAGGGGCGCTCGACCTCGGGGATCCGCTTCCGGAACGCGCCGAGGGCCAACGGTGCACCCGCGTACATGAGGACGGACGCACTCGTGATGAGGCTGACCAGCCCCTGCCACGATGGGAACGGCGCGAAGCACGCGCACCCGACGACGAACGCCACGATGAGGCCGACCCAGGGCACGCCCTGCTTCGTCGTCCACTCGAAGGCCTTCGGGAAGTACCCGTTGCGGCTGAGGCCGTACGAGATGCGGCTCGTGGCCGTCACGTAGATGAGGCCGGTGCCGGCGGGCGAGATGATCGCGTCGATGAAGATGACCACGGCGAGCCAGGTGATGCCGGCCGCCATCGCGATGTCGGCGAACGGTCCGGTGTACTTCGTGAAGTCCGCGGTCGCCCACGAGCCCTGGATCGCGTCGGAGCGCAGGACGCCGAGGAACACGATCTGCAGCAGCAGGTAGATCACGAGCCCGATGAGCACCGAGCCGATGACAGCGCGCGGGATGTCGCGCTTCGGGTTCTTGGCCTCGCCGGCGAGCTGGTCCGCCTGCTCGAAGCCGAGGAACGCGAAGATGATGCCCGACGTCGACACCGCGGCGAGGATGCCCTTCGCACCCTCGGGCATGAAGCCGTCCGCCGCCGTGAAGTTCGAGCCGTGGAACCCGCTGAACGCCAGGACGATGATGACCAGCAGGGGGATGGCGACCTTCCACCAGGTCGCCGCGGAGTTCGTGTTCGCGAGGATCCTCACGCTGAGCATGTTGATCACCGTGACGACGGCCATCAGGACGATCGCGACCGCGATCCCGGCGCCGGTCAGCAGCTGCTGGGTCTCCCCCTCGATGACCACGGTGTGCAGCCACGGGTGGGCGAACTGCCAGTGCTGCGCGTACTTGATCATCGCCTCGACCTCGATCGGGGCGACCGTCACGGACTGCAGCCACGAGAACCACCCGAAGGAGGCTCCGGCGATGCCACCGAAGGCGATGTGGGGGAACCGCGCTGTTCCACCCGCGATCGGGAACATGCCGCCGAGCTCGGCGTGCACGAGTGCGAGGACGAGGATCGCCACGCCACCGATGAGCCACGAGATGATCGCGGCGGGCCCGGCGGTCTTCAGGGCCTCCTGCGAACCGAAGAGCCAGCCGGAGCCGATGATCGACCCCGTCGAGGCCCAGATGAGCCCGATGAAGCCGACGTTGCGCTTGAGGCCGGAGTCCGGCAGCGCCTGTGTCGTTGTAGCCACTGTTGCTCCTGTCGATGAGCGCCGCCCCTCGGACGGGGGCTGCGCTCATCGACTCTGGCACCGTGACAGCACTTTGGTCGGATTGTTTAACACAATGGAAACAAACGTGCTGTACAAGCCCTCAGGCTACTTCTTCTCGGGCTTCTTCTTGCTCTTCTTGTCCGACTTCTTCTTGTCGTCCGGCTTCTTGTCCGACTTCTTGTCCGACTTCTTCTTCGCGTCCTGCTTCTTGCCGGACTTCTTCTTGTCGGACTTCTGCTTGCCCTTCTTGTCCGGCTCGGGCTCGGGCTCGGGCGACTCGACCCCGTCGACGGGCTCGACCACCACCGCGCTCCCCGTGTCGGCGAGGACGTCGACCTCGTGCTCCTCGAGCGTCGGCGCGAGGGCGTCCTCCACTCGCTCGACGACGATCGACGCACCGTCCTCGGCGAGCCGGACGAGCGCCTGGGCTGCCCGGACGCGGGTCGTCGTCTTCCGGGCGAGCACGTCGGCGCGGGCACCCTCGAGGAAGGCACGGAGTGACCGTTCGACCACCGAACGACCCCGCGGCGCCGAACGGTCGAGGCGGTCGAGCTCACCGGCCACACCGGACACGTCGTCCTCGACGTGCGCCTGCCGCACGGACTCGATGAGCGCGGCGATCGCGGCGGCCCCACGCTCGACGGCTGCGGATCGCTGGTCGAGCACGACGAGCATCTCGATCACCGAGCCGTACGTCACCGTCTCGAGGCGGACCGGCTCGGCCCCACGCCCGCGGATGACCAACCGGGCGTCCGGCGTCGGCAGCCACGCGGCCAGCGCAGCGACGGTCGCGACCGAGGCCACCGCCCGCTCGTAGTCGGCGAGCACCACTCGCTCCTGCTCGCGCAGACGGACTCGGATCGCGATCTCCTGCACCACGTGGACCTCCCGTTCGTGGGCACGGGCGTGTTCCCGCGCCTGCTGCGGATCGTAGTCCTCGGAGGTGGCCGGACAGCGAACGCCCCGGCATCGTCCGGGGACGGGTGTCGGGGCGTTCGGTGTGGCAGTGCGTGACAGCGGTGCGGCGTCCGACGAATGGTGGAGATGGGGGGAATCGAACCCCCGTCCATCGCTGCAATTCGACGTCTTCTACGGGCGTATCCGGATGGTTCGTTCTGCTCGGCCCCGTCCTTTGCTACCGGCTTCTAGGACGACGGGCCCAGTCTCAGTGCAAGTCCCGCACGGCCCTGAGGCGCAACCGTGCAGCAAGTCCTCTGGATGACGCCGGAACTCAGGTTAGAAGACGATCACCTGGCCGACGGACTTCATGTGCTGGGCTGCTTACGCAGCGAGAGCGAAGTCAGTGCGCTTGGAATTGGCACTTGTTGTTTTCCACGGATCGTTGACGAGATGACCGTGGGTCCTCGGCCCGCTTCCCGTCGGCACACAGGCAATGTCGAAACCGATCATCCCCATGCGGGCCGGACGTGCGAACCGCTGTCACGCTCTTGAGTTGCCAATGCTCCGATCGGAGCAGTCCCTCAGTCTAGCCGACCGAGGTGCACCGGCGCTACTCGCCGACGCGGTTCCGGGTGCGCATGGCCCGCTCGGCCTCGCGCTTGTCCGTCTTCTCGCGCAGGGCCTGGCGCTTGTCGAACTCCCGCTTGCCCTTCGCGACCGCGATCTCCACCTTGGCCCGGCCGTCGTGGAAGTAGATCTGCAGCGGCACGAGGGTGTAGCCGCCCTGCGCCGTCTTGTGCGAGATCTTCACGATCTGCTGCTTGTGGAGGAGCAGCTTGCGCTTGCGCCGGGGAGCGTGGTTGTTCCACGTGCCCTCGGTGTACTCGGGGATGTGCACGGCGTCGAGCCAGGCTTCGCCGCCGTCGATGAAGGCGTACCCGTCGACGAGCGAGGCGCGCCCTTCGCGGAGGGACTTCACCTCGGTGCCGGACAACACCATGCCGGCCTCGTACGTGTCCTCGATCAGGTAGTCGTGACGCGCGCGACGGTTCGTCGCCACGATCTTCTCGCCGCGTTCCTTCGCCATGCGTGTCTCCTTCCGTGCGGTCGCTGCGGATGCGCAGCCCCACAGACTACCCAACGCGCGGCGCCCACCGCACCTTCCCGGCGCGCCGCCCGCGCCGGGGCGGGATCGGCTGCCGCCGAGACTCGGCCACGCGGACACCTTCGCGGCACCGGAGGCACGAAAGTGTCCGCCGGCCCGAGACTCGGCCAGCACGACCGCCGACGCGTCAGACCTTCAGGTAGCGGCGGATCGCGACGAAGGCGGACAGTCCCGCCAGCACGATGCCGATCACGATCACCGACGGCACCACGACGGCCGCGTCCCCCATGCCGATGAACGCCGTGCCCGAGAACCGCTGCGCGAGGTAGTTCCGCACGAAGAACCAGACCACCGCAGTGATCGCGCCACCGGCCAGGACGGCCCCGATGGCAGCGGCGATCACCCCCTCGAGCACGAAGGGTGTCTGGATGAACCGGTTCGACGCCCCCACCAGGCGCATGATGCCGAGCTCTCGCCGTCGACTGAACGCGGACAACCGGATCGTGGTGGCGATGAGCAGCACGGCGGCGACGAGCATGAGCGCCGCGATGCCGATCGCCGTGTACGACGAGGCGTTGAGCAGGTTGAAGATCGGTTGCAGGTACCCGCGCTGGTCGACCACGCTCTGCACGCCGGCGACCTTCGACAGGCTCTCGACGAGGACGTCCGCCTGCGACGGGTTCTTCAGGTTCACCCAGAACGTCTCGTTGAGGTACTCGGGCTTGACGAACTCCGTCGCCGGCGAGTCCTTGAACTGCTGTTTGAACCGGTCGTACGCCTGGTCCTGGTCCTCGTAGTACGTCTTCTCGATGTACGGCTTGAGGGTCGACGAGTCGAGCTGCTCCTGGACCTGCTTGCGCTGGTCGTCGGTGGCCTTGGCCCCCGTGCAGTTACCAGTGGTGTCGGTGTCGGTGCAGAGGTAGACCGCGACCTGCGCCCGGTCGTACCAGTACCCCTTCATCTGGTTGATCTGCATCTGGAGCAGGATCGCGGTGCCGACGAAGGTGAGCGAGATGAAGGTCACGAGGACGACGGACACGACCATGGACGCGTTGCGCCGCAGGCCCGAGCCGACCTCGGACATGACGAGCCCGAGCCTCATCGGATGATCCCCGGGATGGTCTGGATGCCGGTGGTGTTCGAGACGCCCGCGCGCTGGATCGGCACGGCCTGGGTCTGGTAGCCGCCGGACTGCTCGTCGCGCAGGATCGTCCCGTTCGAGAGCTCGATGACGCGGCGCTGCATCTGGTTGACGATGCTGGCGTCGTGGGTCGCCATGAGCACGGTGGTGCCTCCCTGGTTGATGCGTTCGAGGAGCGCCATGATGCCGGCCGAGGTCGTCGGGTCGAGGTTGCCGGTGGGCTCGTCGGCGAGGAGGATCGCCGGCTTGTTGACGACGGCTCGGGCGATCGCCACGCGCTGCTGCTCACCGCCGGAGAGTTCGTGCGGCATGCGGGTCGCCTTGCCGGCGAGGCCCACGAGCTTCAGCACGTCGGTGACGGCCTCGCTGATGAAGCCCTTGCTCTTGCCGATCACCTGCAGCGAGAACGCGACGTTGTCGAACACGTTCTTGTTCGGCAGGAGCCGGAAGTCCTGGAAGACCACGCCGAGGTTGCGACGGAAGTACGGGACCTTGCGCGACGACAGGGCGCCGAGCCGCTGCCCGAGCACGTGGATCTGCCCGCGCGACGGCTTCTCCTCCTTCAGCACGAGGCGGAGGAAGCTGGACTTGCCGGACCCGGACGCGCCCACGAGGAAGACGAACTCCCCCTTGAGGATCTCGAGGGAGATGGCGTCGAGGGCGGGGCTCGGGTTGCCCGAGTACACCTTGGTGACCTGGTCGAATTTGATCATGACCGGATCAGGGTAGGTCGCGTCGCCCGGAAATCAACCGAGGCGCGCGGCTCAGGAATCGTCGGATTGCTTGCGCCAGCGGATGCCCGCGTTGATGAACCCGTCGAGGTCACCGTCGAACACGGCTGAGGGGTTGTTCACCTCGTGCTCGCTCCGCAGGTCCTTGACCATCTGGTACGGCGCCAGCACGTACGAGCGGATCTGGTCGCCCCAGCTCGCCGTGATGTTGCCGGCCAGTTCCTTCTTCTTCGCGTTCTCCTCTTCCTTCTTGAGGAGCAGGAGGCGCGACTGCAGCACGCGCATGGCGGCGGCACGGTTCTGGATCTGGGACTTCTCGTTCTGCATCGAGACGACGGTGCCGGTCGGGATGTGGGTCAGGCGGACCGCGGAGTCCGTCGTGTTGACCGACTGCCCACCGGGGCCCGACGAGCGGAACACGTCGACGCGGATGTCGTTCTCGGGGATGTCGATCGACTCGGTCTCCGGCATGAGCGGGATGACCTCGACCGCGGCGAACGACGTCTGCCGCTTGCCCGCGGCGCCGAACGGCGACATCCGGACGAGGCGGTGGGTGCCGGCCTCGACCGACAGGGTGCCGAACGCGTGCGGGGCGTCGACCTCGAACGTGGCGGACTTGATGCCCGCTTCTTCCGCGTAGGACGTGTCCATCACGGTGGTCTTGTAGCCGTGCTGCTCCGAGTAGCGGAGGTACATGCGCAGCAGCATCTCGGCGAAGTCCGCGGCGTCGACACCACCGGCACCGGCACGGATCGTGATGACCGCGGGGCGGTCGTCGTACTCACCGTCGAGGAGCGTCTGCACCTCGAGGTCGCCCATCGTCTTCTGGATCGCCTTGAGCTCGGCAGCAGCTTCGTCGGCGGAGTCCTGGTCGTCGGCCTCGTTCGCCATCTCGACCAACACCTCGAGGTCGTCGATGCGGCGCTCGGTGTCGGTGATCTTCTTCAGCTCCGACTGCCGGTGCGAGAGCGCGCTCGTCACCTGCTGCGCGTGCTCGACGTCGTCCCAGAGGTCCTGGGCCCCGGCCTGCTCGCTGAGGTCGGCGATCTCACGCTGCAGGCGGTCGACGTCGACCACCGAGCGGATGTTGCCGAAGGTCTCGCGGAGGGCGGAGAGCTGCTCGGTGAAGTCCAGTTCGACCATGATCACCGATCCTACCGGTGCTTCCCAGCCCGGGAGGCGCGGCTCGGCCCCGGTGGACCGGTCAGCGTCCCAGGAGCGGTTCCCTCGACGCCATCCCCGCGGCTCCGGCGCGCGCCACCGCGTCCGGCAGGGCGGCGAGGAACGCGTCGACGTCGGCGTCGGTCGTGGTGTGCCCGAGCGTGATCCGGAGCGCACCGCGGGCGTCCTGCTCCGACAGGCCCATCGCGAGCAGGACGTGCGAGGCCTCGGGCACGCCGGCTTGGCACGCCGAACCGGTCGACACGGCGACCCCGGCCGCGTCGAGCAGGAAGAGCAGCGAGTCCCCCTCGCAGCCCGGGAACGTGAAGTGCGCGTTGCCGGGGAGTCGGTCGACCGGGTCCCCCATCAGCACCGCGGTGGGCACCGCTGCCCGCACCCCGGCGACGAGCCGGTCCCGCAGCGCCCGGACGTCCGCGTGCGGCATCGCGGCCGCGACCCCGAAGGCCGCCGCTGCCGGGGCGTCCTGCGTCCCGCTCCGCACCTGGCGCTGCTGCCCGCCCCCGTGGATGAGCGGCTCGACGGTCGCACGACGGCCGAGCACGAGCGCGCCGATGCCGACCGGGCCGCCGATCTTGTGCGCCGACACGCTCAACGCGTCGAGCCCGGAGGCGGCGAACGACACCGGTACCTGGCCGTACGCGGCGACCGCGTCGCTGTGGACGGGCACGCCCGCGGCGTGCGCGAGCTCGACGATCCGCGACACCGGCGCGATCGTGCCGACCTCGTTGTTCGCCCACAGGAACGTGACCAGGGCGACGTCCGAGGCGTCGGCGAGCCGCGCCTCCAGGGCAACCAGGTCGACGCGACCCTGCGCGTCCAACGGGACCACGTCGACGACCGCGCCCTCGTGGCGCTCGAGCCACTCGACGGTGTCGACCGTCGCGTGGTGCTCCCCGCCGGGGACGACGATGCGCGGGCGCGGACGGTCCTGCTGCCGCGCCCAGAACATGCCCTTCACGGCGAGGTTGATGCTCTCGGTGCCGCCGGAGGTGAAGACGACCTCGACCGGGTCGGCGTCGAGCGAGGCGGCGACGGCGGCGCGGCCGTCCTCGAGCAGCATCTTCGCCTGCTGCCCCGCGCTGTGGATCGACGACGGGTTGCCGACGGTGCCGAGCGCGGCGGTGAACGCGGCGAGCGCCTCCGGCAGGATCGGCGTCGTCGCGGCGTGGTCGAGGTAGACCGGCATCTGCACCCCCTGAACGAGCGTTTCCAGGATACTCGTCGGTCCTCGTACCCTTGGTGCCATGCACGAGACGGCGATCGACGAGACCCCGGGGTTCCTCCTGACCGCCGACGTCCCGCGGTTCTCGGTGCGGACGGCGACGGCGACGGCCGTGTCGGTCGTGGTCGACGGCCGCGGCACGTTCCCGCTGACGCGGTCCGGCGACGTCTGGGCGGGTGCCGTGCCGGGAGTCGAACCCGGGGACACGTACCACCTGCTCGTGGACGGTCCCGCCGGTCCGTTCGACGAGTTCGACGCGGAGCGTCCGCTGCTCGACCCGTACGCCCGTGGGATCGTGCGCGGCACCGGACCACGCTGGACGGGTGTCGTGGTCGACGACGCGTTCGACTGGGGCGGGGTGGTCAAGCCGACGACGCCGCTCGACCGGGTCGTCGTGTACGAGGCGAACGTCCGGACCCTGACCGCGACGAACCCGGCCGTCCCGGAGGACCTCCGCGGCACGTACGCCGGCGTCGCCCACGAGAGCACCATCGCGCACCTGCACCGGATCGGCGTGACCACGCTCGAGCTGCTGCCCGTGCACGCCTTCGACACCGAACGGTGGCTGCGGGACGCCGGACGCGAGAACGCCTGGGGCTACAACACGCTCGGGTTCTTCGCGCCGCACGCGGCCCACGCCTCCCCCGGTGCGCGGGCCGAGGGCGCCTCCGCGGTGCTGCGCGAGTTCAAGGGCATGGTCCGGCTCCTGCACGCCGCCGGGATCCAGGTCGTCCTCGACGTCGTCTACAACCACACCGCGGAAGAGGGCCTCGGCGGCCCGACGACCTCGCTCCGGGGCATCGACGGGGCGAACCGCTACCGGTGGACCGCCGACGGCGCCTCGTACTACGACACCACCGGCTGCGGCAACACCCTCGACACCTCGGTCGAGGCCACGGCCGACCTCATCGTCGACAGCCTGCGCTACTGGGCGCGCGAGGTGCAGGTCGACGGGTTCCGGTTCGACCTGATGGCGGCGCTCGGCCGCGACGCCGACCACGTGTTCGACCCGTCGCACCCGCTGCTCGAGCGGATCCGGAACCACCCGGACCTGCAGGACACCCTGGTCATCGCCGAACCGTGGGACGTCGGACCGGACGGGTGGAAGACGGGCTCGTTCGGCGCGCGGACGAGCGAGTGGAACGACGGCTTCCGGAACACCGTGCGGCAGTTCTGGCTCACCGACATCGCCGAGGAGCGACGCCACGGCGCCCCCGCCACCGGCATCGGCGCGCTCGCCGGGGCCCTGACCGGCTCGCGCCACCTCTTCGACACGGCACGCGGGCCGCTCGCCGGCATCAACTTCGTCACCGCCCACGACGGCTTCACCCTGCTCGACCTGGTGTCGTACGACGGCAAGCACAACGAGGCGAACGGCGAGGAGAACCGCGACGGCTCGAACGACAACCGCTCGTTCAACCACGGCATCGAGGGCGACACCGCCGACCGCGGCGTGCGGGCGGCGCGGGGCCGATCGATGCGGAACCTCGTCGCGACGCTCATGCTCTCCGCGGGCGTGCCGATGCTCACCGCCGGCGACGAGCGGAGCCGGACGCAGCACGGCAACAACAACGCCTACGTCGTGTCCGAGGACCTCACCCCGGTCGACTGGTCGGACGACGAGGACGCCGAGGCGATGACCGAGGCCGTCTCGGCGCTCGCACGGCTCCGCGCCGCGCACCCCGCGCTCCGGCCGACCCGGTTCGGCGTCGAGGGGCAGGAGACCCCCGGCGCGTCCCGGATGTCCTGGTACGGGCCCGACGGCCACCCGATGACGGCCGAGGGGTGGGACCAGCCGATCCACCGCGCACTGCAGTACTTCGTCGAGTCGACGCCGGAGCACGAGCCGTTCGACCGCGTCCTCGTGGTGGTGCACGGCAGCGGGCGCACGCGGGACATGACGCTGCCCGTGCGCGAGGACGTGCTCGGGTACCGGCTCGCCTGGTCCAGCGAGAAGCACCGCGACCACGAGCGGCTCCGGCCCGCGGGTCAGGTGTTCACGGCGTACGGGCCGGGCATCCACGTGTTCGAGATCGCCTGACGGCGGCCCGTCCAGGAGGCGCGGGTCGGCTCCGGCACGACGGTCGCGCGGTGCTCCTCCACAGCGCCACGGCGCGCCCGGGTCTCCACGGACGGCACGTTCCGGGGAACGCGGAGGCGCTCGCCGGGTAGCGTCGGCTCCGTGGCCACTGCAGACCGACCCCGCCGACCGAAGATCGGGCGCATCCCGATCACCGAGCTCGCCCCCACGACGCCCAACGGGTTCCCCGGCAAGGCGTTCGACGGCGAGGTGATCACGTTCGGTGCGACCGTCTTCCGCGAAGGGCACGGTGTCATCGGCGCCGACCTCGTCCTCGAACGACCGGACGGCGGCACCCGGACGGTCCCGATGGTGCTCGTCGCCCCGGGCACCGACCGCTACGAAGCGACCGTCCAGGTCGACCACACCGGCGTGTGGACGTGGCACGTCGAGTCCTACGCCGACGACTGGTCGTCCTGGCTGCACGGTGCCCGCCTGAAGATCGCCGCGGGCGTCGACACCGAGGCCACCCTGCTCGACGGGGCGGCGCTCCTCGACCGACTCGCCGACGAGACCGACTCCCCCGCCGCCACGCGTGCGGCGGCGCGCATCCGCGACACCGACCTCGACCCGGCCGAACGACTCGCCGCCGTCGACGACCCGCGCATCACGGGCGAGGTCGAAGAAGCGCCGCTCACCTCGCTCCGGACGCACTCGCCCACGCAGTTGCTCGACGTCGAGCGCACCCGCGCCGGTGTCGGCGCCTGGTACGAGTTCTTCCCCCGCAGCGAAGGCGCGAAGAAGAACCCCGACGGCTCGTGGAAGAGCGGCGACTTCCGCACCGCGGCACGACGGCTCCCGGGTGTCGCCCGCATGGGCTTCGACGTGGTGTACCTCCCGCCGATCCACCCCATCGGCACGACCGCGCGCAAGGGCCCGAACAACACGCTCACCCCCGGCCTGCACGACCCCGGCAGCCCGTGGGCCATCGGCGGCCCCGACGGCGGGCACGACGCCATCCACCCGGACCTCGGCACCGAGGACGACTTCCGCGACTTCGTCGAGACGGCGAAGAACACCGGGATGGAGGTCGCGCTCGACTTCGCCCTGCAGTGCTCGCCCGACCACCCCTGGGTCACCGAGCACCCCGAGTGGTTCACGGTGCGCGCGGACGGCTCCATCGCCACGGCCGAGAACCCGCCGAAGCGCTACCAGGACATCTACCCGATCCAGTTCGACACCGACCCCGAGGGGATCGTCGCCGAGGTCCTGCGGGTCCTGCGCCACTGGATCGCACTCGGCATCCGGATCTTCCGCGTGGACAACCCGCACACCAAGCCGCTCTGGTTCTGGGAGCGGGTCATCCGCGAGATCCGCGACGAGCACCCCGACACCGTGTTCCTCGCCGAGGCGTTCACGCGCCCGGCGATGATGCGCGCCCTCGCCGAGGTCGGGTTCCAGCAGTCGTACTCGTACTTCACGTGGCGGAACTCGAAGGACGAGATCGCCGACTACTTCGACGAGCTCTCGCACGAGACGAGCGCGTACCTGCGTCCGAACCTGTTCGTGAACACGCCCGACATCCTCACCGAGTACCTGCAGTTCGGCGGCCGCGCCGGGTACAAGATCCGTGCGGCGCTCGCGGCCACCGGTGCGCCGACGTGGGGGATGTACTCCGGGTACGAGCTGTTCGAGGACGTCGCACGCCCCGGCTCGGAAGAGAACATCGACAACGAGAAGTACGAGTACAAGCCTCGTGACTTCGCCCTGGCCGAGGCCGAGGGTGCGAGCCTTGCGCCGTACGTGACGATGCTCAACCGCTTCCGGCAGGCGCACCCGGCGCTCCGCCAGCTCCGGAACCTGCACGTGCACGACGCCGAGGACCCGGCGATCGTCGTGTACTCCAAGCACCTGCCCGGACGGTTCATCCGCTCCGGGCGCGACGACACCGTGATCGTCGTCGCGAACGTCGACCCCCACTCGGCCCGTGAGACCACGGTCCACCTCGACCTCGCCGCCCTCGGCCTCGACCCGGAGCAGGCGTTCGACGTCCGCGACGTCGTGACCGGGCAGCGCTGGGTCTGGGGATCGTCGAACTACGTCCGCCTGGACGCGTTCCAGGAACCCGTGCACCTGCTCGTCGTGGAGGGACCCCACCGATGACCGACACCCACCCCGAGGACGACGCATCGACGGCAGCGCCGAACGACCGCGGGCAGGGGCCGAGCGTTCCGCCGGTGCCGCCGCCCCCGCCGCCCGTGCTGCCCCGCCGCATGCCGGCCGACACCCCGCGCCCGACGCACCCGGCACAGCACGTCGCACCGGAGACGCCGGCAGCCGGAGGACCGCGTCCGACCGCCTCCCCGGAGCCCGCTGCGCCCCGCTACGAGCCGCGTGTCTCGGCGCCCGGCGAGGACCTGCCGGGTGCACCCCCGGCCCGACGGGAAGCGCCGGACCGCGACGTCGCCGAATCGGCCACGCTCGCCGGACACGCGTCCGACGCGGCCCACCCGCGGCACGTCACGGTCGAGGCGGTCGAGTCCGTCGAGCGGTCCGCGGCCGCCGGTGACGGCACAGGAGGCGCGACCGGCGTCGCGACGTCGGCCGACGCGGGCGACACGGACGGCCCCGGCGACGGGGCGGACGCGCCCACCAGCGAAGGCGGCAGCCCGCTCGTCGCGACGAGCGAGGCGGGGTCGACCCGCGCCTCCCGTCCGACCGACACCACGCCGGAGACGACCGGCCCGCGTCCCGCCCCCGTCGAGGAGTGGCTCCGCCAGCAGGTCGCCGAGGCCCGCTGGTCCCAGCCCCACGACGTCCTCGGACCGCACCCCGTCGACGGCGGCACGAGCGTCCGTGTGGTCCGCCACCTCGCGACCGCCGTGCGGATCGTACGGCCGGACGGCCACGACGTCGAGCTCACGCACGAGGGCGACGGCCTCTGGGCCGGCGCGACCCCCGGCGAGCTCGGACGGTACCGGGTCGAGGCCGACTACGACCCGGACCCGTCGACCGACAGCGACGACATCACCTGGACGACCGACGACGCCTACCGGTTCCCCCCGACGATCGGCGAGCTCGACCTGCACCTCTTCGGCGAGGGCCGTGACGAGCAGCTGTGGCACCACCTCGGCGCGCACGTCACCACGGTCGACGGCGTGGACGGCGTCTCGTTCACGCTCTGGGCCCCGCGGGCGACCGCAGCCCGGGTGATCGGTGACTTCGAGGGCTGGGAAGGCCGCACCACCGCGATGCGTCGCCTGACCGACCTCGGTGTCTGGGAGCTGTTCTGGCCCGGCGCCCTCGTCGGTCAGCGGTACAAGTTCCAGCTCCTCACCGACTCCGGCTGGGTGGAGCGGGCCGACCCGTTCGCCCGGCGGACCGAGGTCCCGCCGCTGACCGCCTCCGTGATCGACGAGTCGCACCACGAGTGGTCCGACGGCGACGCGCAGTGGATGGAGCACCGGGCACGGACGACCACGCACGACCGTCCGATGAGCGTCTACGAGGTCCACCTCGGTTCGTGGCGTCCGGGGCTGTCCTACCGCGAGGTCGCCGATCAACTCATCGGCCACGTCCAGTACACGGGCTTCACCCACGTGCAGTTCCTGCCGCTCGCCGAGCACCCCTTCGGCGGATCGTGGGGCTACCAGGTCACGGGCTACTACGCCCCGACTGCCCGGTTCGGCTCCCCCGACGACCTCCGGTACCTCGTCGACCGGCTGCACTCCGCCGGCATCGGCGTGATCATGGACTGGGTCCCCGGGCACTTCCCGAAGGACGAGTGGGCCCTGGCGAAGTTCGACGGCTACGCGCTGTTCGAGCACCCGGACCCCCGCCGTGGCGAGCAGCTCGACTGGGGCACGTACGTGTTCGACTTCGGACAGCCGCAGGTCCGCAACTTCCTCGTCGCGAACGCGCTCTACTGGCTCGAGGAGTTCCACATCGACGGGCTCCGCGTGGACGCCGTCGCCTCGATGCTGTACCTCGACTACTCGCGCACCGAGTGGCTGCCGAACATCCACGGCGGACGCGAGAACCTCGAGGCGATCTCGTTCCTGCAGGAGACGAACGCGACCGCGTACAAGCGCTACCCGGGCATCGTGATGATCGCCGAGGAGAGCACCTCGTGGCCGGGCGTCACGCAGCCGACCAGCGCGGGTGGTCTCGGGTTCGGCCAGAAGTGGAACATGGGCTGGATGCACGACACCCTGCAGTACATCGAGCGCGACCCGGCGTACCGCAGCTACCACCATGACGAGATCACGTTCTCGTTCGTGTACGCGTTCAGCGAGCAGTTCACCCTGCCGATCAGCCACGACGAGGTCGTGCACGGCAAGGGATCGCTCTACGGCAAGATGCCCGGCGACGAGTGGCAGAAGCTCGCGAACGTGCGGGCCTACCTCGCGTTCATGTGGGCGCACCCCGGCAAGCAGCTGCTCTTCATGGGGCAGGAGTTCGCCCAGCCCAGCGAGTGGTCCGAGGCGCGCGGACTGGACTGGTGGCTCCTGGACGACCCGGGGCACCGCGGTGTGCAGGACCTCGTGTCCTCGCTCAACCGGGTGTACCGCGAGACGCCGGCGCTCTGGACGCACGACGCCACGGCCGACGGCTTCGAGTGGATCGAGGGTGGCGACGCGCCGCACTCGACGCTCGGGTTCCTGCGGAAGGACGGCGACGACCGGCTCGCGGTGTTCGTGAACTTCTCCGGTGTGCCGGTCGAGCGACGCTTCGGGTTGCCGGCGGCCGGTGCCTGGCACGAGGTCCTCAACACCGACGCCTCCGAGTACGGCGGGTCGGGCGTGGGGAACCTCGGCGTGGTCACGGCCGACGACACCCCGTGGGCGGGGCGTCCGGCGTCCGCGCACCTCGTGGTGCCGCCGCTCGGCGCGGTCTGGCTGAAGCTGGCGCGCTAGCCCCGCGCACGACACGGACGGGAGGCGCGGTGCCAGTCGGCACCGCGCCTCCCGTCCGTCGTGCGGTCGCGTCCCGGACGCGACCACGACCGCGGTGCAGGACCACGGTGTGGAACCACGAAACCGACGTCGAACCAGGGTGCGACCGTGGTTCGACGTCGGTTTCGTGGTTCGACGCTCGCGTCGGCGCGCCCGGCGCGCCCCGCGCGCCCGGCGCCGGCGCGCCGGCGCGTCGGCGCTCAGTACAGGGCGCTCGCCAGACGCCGGCGCGCGGCGACCACGCGCGGGTCCTCGGTGCCGATCAGCTCGAAGTACTCGACGAGCCGCGCGCGGAGCGCCTCGCGCTCGTCCCCGAACACCGTCGGGACGAGGTCGAGCAGCCGGCCGAACGCGTCGTCGACGTGCCCGCCCGAGATGTCGAGGTCGGCGACCGCGAGCTGCGCCTGCACGTCGGAGGGCCCGGCGGCCGCAGCAGCCCGGATGTCGTCAGCGGTGCGACCGTTCAGCCGGTCGAGCAGCGACACCTGTGCGAGCCCGGCGACGGCCATCTGGTCGTGCGGGTCCTGCGCGATCGCGGTCTTGTACTCCTGGATCGCGGTGGCGTAGTCGCCCTGCTCGATCGCGTCGTACGCGGCCTGGTGGTGCGGCGGCAGCGGCTCCGGCTCGGGCTCACCCTGCTCGACGGCGTCGGCCGGGGCCGCTCCGTCGACCGTGACGCGGCCGGAGACACCGTTCTCGGCGGCAGCGGCCAGGACCTGCTCGTAGACGTCGCGGACCTGCGCCTCGGGCAGCGCACCGACGAAGAGCCCGAGGGGGCGTCCGCCGATGAGCGCGGCCACGGTCGGGATCGACTGCGCCTGGAACGCCTGCACGAGCTGCGGGTTCGTGTCGGCGTCGACCTTGGCGAGCAGCACGCGGCCGTCGTACTCGGCGGTGAGCTGCTCGAGGATCGGCGAGAGCTGCTTGCACGGCCCGCACCACTCGGCCCAGATGTCGACGATCACGGGGACGATCGTGGAGAGCTGCAGGACGTCCTGGAAGGTCTGGTCGGTGACGTCGAGGACGAGCGACGGGACGGTCAGGTCGGCACCGGTCTCGCTGCCGGGAGCACCGGCGGCGACGCCGGACCCGGGGCCGCCGGCAGCGGCCCCGCCGGGCTGGGGCGGCCGCTGGGCGCGGTCCACCAGGGACGACAGGTCGACGGCTCCGCGGAGACCGGACGGGGTCGGGGGGACGTTGGTCATTGCACCTCACTCGCTGCTGTCAGGCCCTGCGTGAACCCGAGCAGGACCACTTTGTCATCGGTGCCCACCGGGGGCACGTAGAAGAGCAGCTGCACGCCGTAGGTCGCGCTGATGCCCTTCGTGCTGGAGTCGACACCGGAGAGCGCCTTCACCGCACCCTCGGTGTTCACCTCGGCGCCGGCCGCGGTCGGCGTGACCTTCTCGACCTCGTTCAGGTCGGCGGACACGAGCGCTCCGGCACCGTCCGTCGCGATCGCCACGGCGCTGTCGTCGGGGACCTCGGACGAGTACTCGATCTTCGCGGTGTCCGGCAGCGACTCGGACTTCTTGTCCTTGTAGGCCTTGCCGATGGTCGACCGGAGGCCGTCGCCGTCCGCCTGGAACAGCGACGCGTACGAGCTGTCCTTGTCCTTGGAGAGGATGTTGCCGTACGCCTTCGCGATCTCGTCGGGTGCGATGGCGAGCAGCTTCGTGTTCGACGCGAGCAGGGCGGCGCCGATCGACGTGGGCGCGAGGCTCGGGATCTTCGCCGCGGCCTCGAGCGAGACGTCGTAGGCGACCTTGTAGTCGTCGCGGGCGGAGTCCTGCACGAGCGTCAGCGCCTGCGGGGCCGACTTCGCGTCGCAGTCCTCGGCGACGACCGCGAACACGGTGCGCGGCCACGAGTCGGTCTGCTGCGGCAGCGCCACGCACACCTGCTCCCCCGAGATCGTCGGCGGGGCGTCGACGTCCGAGTCCTTGCCGCGGATCGTGTAGTTCGCCGCGCGCAGGTCGAGGGCCGCACCCGTGAACCGCTGCTCGGCGAGCTTCGCGTCGCGAGCGTCGTCGGCACGCTTCGCCACGTACGCGACCCGCTGGACGATCCGGGTGATCTGCTGCTTCGTGGCGGCGGTCGGCTCGGTCTGCGCAGCCGTCCCGGTCGCCGTCGCGGTGGGCGTCGGGCTGGCCGCGGACGCCCCCTGCGGCCAGTAGTCGGACGAACAGCCGGCGAGACCGAGGGCCCCGACGAGCAGGACCGGGATCGCCACGAACGCCCGGCGGCCGCGACGACCGCGGACCGGTACCTGGGCGCCGGCGGCCGCGGCACGGCGTGAGGCACGCACGCGCGGCGGGCGGGAGCCCCCGCTGCGGCGGCGCGGTCCGCGACCACGACGCTGGTGCACGAACGCCCAGACGAGCAGGACGATGCCGCCGACGAGGAACACGCCACCGGCGACGAGGAGCGGACCGACCGACGGCGTCGCGGTGTCGCGCGGCCACGTGACCGAGACGTCGCTCGGCGCCGCGGCCGTGCCGTCGCCGACGATGATCACGCTGACGTCCTCGGGCAGACGGACGGTGAACTGTCCGGCACTGTCGTACTCCTGGTACCAGAGGTCGCTTCCCGCGGGGTTCGGCACGGTGGACTCGGACCCGGTCGTGCGGCCGACGAGCTTCGCCTGCTCGGCGTCGAACCGCATCGTCGTGTGCTTCGCGTCGCCGATCCAGGCGTCGACGTCGCTCGTCTTGCCGTAGGCCGCGAACACCTTGCCGGAGCCGGAGACGTTGATGCGCTGGTAGCCGGGGTTGGCGTTGAGCGTCGAACCCGGGATCACGGTCACCGGGGCGGAGCTCTTCGAGGACGATGCCGCGACGAGGGTCGATGGTGGCTCGAACACGGTCCGTTGGCCGACCGCGAGCGCGACGAGCAGCAGACCGATGACGAAACTGACGATCGCCAGGACGAATCGCACGGATCTTCTCCCTACCGCGCCGGGGGTGGGGTGTCGGCGCGCGAATCAGCGCTCCAGGATAGCGAGGGAGTCTGGGCGGCGCATCCCCTACCGCTGTCGGCGGTCACAGCCCGCCGTCCCCGCACGCCACTACAATCGTGGCCGGGCCTTCCCTGTGCCCTCCGCCGAGCACCCAGGAGCGAACACGTGGCGAACGACGAGGCAGAGTTCGGGACCGAGCTGCGCGGGTACCGCCGCGAAGACGTGGACCGCGCGCTGAACGATCTGCGTCGCGAGCTCATCAAGTCGAACAACGACCGCGCTGACGCCGCGAAGGAGATCCGACTCCTGCAAGCACGCGTCTCCGAGCTGCAGGGCGAGCTCGACGAGGCCGGCACCCCCACGTACAGCGGACTCGGCACCCGTCTCGAGTCGACCCTCCGCGTCGCCGAGGAACAGTCCACGCGGCTCATCAGCCAGGCCGACATCGACGCGCAGCGGCTCCGTGCCTCGAGCCGCGCCGAGGCCGACCGCACCCTGCGCGAGGCGCAGGACGAAGCCCGCGACACGCTCGAGGACGCCCGCACCCGGTCGACGAACGAGCTCACCCGTGCCCGCGCCGAGTCGGCCGACACCGTCGAACGCGCCCGCGCCGAGGCCGGGCTCCTGACGCAGGACGCCCGCAACGAGGCCGCCGCGATCCGCGGTGCCGCCGTGACCGAGGCGGCCGAGGTCCGCTCGGTCGCGATCCGCGAGACGAACGCGCTGCGCGCCCAGGTCGAGCACGAGGTCGCCGAGCTCCGCGAGGTCACCCAGCGCGAGTCCGCCGAGGCCCGTCGCGCCGCCGCCGACCTCGACCGCGAGACCGAGCACCGCCGCAGCGTGTTCGAGGCCGACCACGCCCGCCGCGTCGAGGACCTCGACCGCGACGAGACCACCCGCCGCGACGCCCTCGAGCGCGAGATCGCCGAGGGTCGCGCCGCCTGGCACCGTGAGCGCGACGACGAGCAGCAGGCCCACGCGCTCGAGCTCGAGACCGGACGCGCCGACCTCGCCGCCGAGGTCGACCGCCGTCGCGCCGAGCTCGACACCGAGCTCGCCGACCGCCGCCGTGTCCTCGACGAGGAGCTCGCGGCCGCCCGCGCCGAGTGGGACCGCGAACTCGCCTCGGCCCGCGCCGCGCTCGAGCAGGAGATCGAGGCTGCACGCGCCCAGCTCCGCGTCGACGAGGAGCAGACCCGCACCGAGAACGCCCGGCTGGTGCAGGAGACCGCGGACCGCATCGCCCGCGAACTCGACGAGCACGCGACGCGCATCGAGCGGGAGCGCGCCGAGGCCGAGGCGACCGCGGAACGCGCCGCCCGCGAGCACGAGAACGAACTCGCCGCCCGCCGCGAACGCGAACACGCCGAGGTCGACACCGAGATCGCCGACCGCCGCACCGCCGAGCTCGGCACGCTCGAGGCCGAGCGCACGGCGCTCCGGCAGGAGATCGACACGGCCCGTGCCGACCTCACCCGCGAGCGCGACGAGGTCCGTGCCGAGATCGCCCGCGAACGCGACGAGGCCCGCACGACCCTCGAGTCGGAACTCGCCGCCCGACGCGACGACGCCGAGCAGGACTACCTGCAGAAGCACCACGACACGGTCACCGAGACGCAGAAGTACCTCGACGAGGCGAACCTGCAGCTCGCCGAGGCGACGCGCCGCGCGACCGAGGCACGCGAACGGGCCGAGCGCCTCCAGCAGGAGGCCGACGACCTCGAGCGCTCCAGCACCTCGGACGCGCAGGAGCACGCACGCACGATCGTCGCGGACGCCCAGGACCGCGTGCACAAGATGATCGCCGATGCCGAGGAGCGCACCGCCGCGATCATCGCCGAGTCCGAGGACCGCCTCGCGGCCATCCGGACCGAACGCGACGCCGTCGCCGGCTACCTCGAGAACCTCCGCGGGGTCCTGACCAACGCGACCGGTCTGCTCGGCACGGCACCGTCGGTCGACGCCGCGGAGCCGGCCGAGCTCGTGATCGAGCCCGACGACGAGTCGGTCACCGACGACGCGACGGTCACCGACGACGAGGACGCGACCACGCGCTGAGCGTCGGCCGGTCCAGGAGGCGCGACCCGCGCCTCCTGGACCGGCCCGCGTCGGCGACGCGACCCGTTCCCCGCGACCCGGCCCGTCCGTCAGTCGGTGACGTGCGTCGGCAGCGGTGCACTGCCCGGCACGACGAGGTCCGCGATCGCGTCGAGCACGATCCGGACGTACTTCTCCCCCACCCAGAGGTGCTTCGCCCCCTCGACCGGGACGACACGGACGTTCGGCGCGATGGCGAACCGACGTGCTGCCTCGTCCGGTTGCAGGAAGTCGTCGTGCTCGGGGACGAGGGCCACGACGGGGACGGACACCTCCGCCCAGCGGGCGATCTCGTCGTCGGTGGCGCGGTGCAGCGGCGGCGAGAGCAGGACGACACCGGCGACCCGGCCGGCCTCGACGTGCTCGAGCGCGTGCTTGAGGATCACCTCGGTGCCGAACGACCACCCGACGAGCCACGGTGTCGGCAGACCGCGGTCCACGACGTCCGTGACGGCGGCGCGCAGGTCGAACCCCTCGGAGACGCCGTCGCCGAAGACGCCCTCGGACGTGCCGCGCGGGGACGTCACCGAGCGGAAGTTGAACCGGAGCACCGCGATGTCCGCGAGGGCCGGGAGCCGGGCCGCCGCCTTCTTCAGCACGTGCGAGTCCATGAAGCCGTGCGCGGTCGGCAGCGGGTGCAGCGTGACGATCGTGCCGCGAGCAGCGTGCTCCAGCGGCTCGGCGAGCTCTCCGACCAGGGTGAGGTGGTCGTCCGTGACGAGCTCGATGTCGGTGCGTCGGGCCGGCAGCTCGGTGTTCGACCGGATCTCGGTGGTCATGCGATGCTCCAGCAGTGGTTGTGCCAGTGGCGACGGGACGCCAGGTCGGCCTCGTCCCCGAGGACACCGTCGGCACGCCAGACGACGACGTGCGCCACGCCGGGCGGTACCGTGCCGCCGCAGCCCGGGCAGATGTACTCCTTCTGCGCCGAGGCGGCGGAGATGGGCTGCACGAGGTACTCACGGCCGCGACGCACCTCGGTGCGCTTCCACGAGCTCATCATCCGGTCGAGACCGGTGGGCTCGTCGTCCTGCTCGGGACCGCGGCCCCGAGGGCGTCGCGGCCGGTTGCTCCGCGGCACCTGCGTTCAGCCGATCAGTACCAGTTGTTCGCGACGCTGTGGCCCCAGGCACCGCACGGCGTGCCGTAGACGCCGGAGATGTAGTTGAGGCCCCAGGTGATCTGCGTCGCCGGGTTCGTCTGCCAGTCAGCGCCGGCCGATGCCATCTTGCTGCCGGGGAGCGCCTGCGGGATTCCGTAGGCACCGCTCGGGTTGTACGCGTTCACGCGCCAGCCCGACTCCTTGTTCCAGAGCGAGACGAGGCAGTTGTACTGGTCGGTCCCCCAGCCGCGCGCGGCCACCATCTCCTGCGCGATGGCCTGGGCGCTGCCCGGGTCCGGCGTCGCAGCGGTCGCCGCGAGGGTGTTCGAGGCGCTCACCGAGGCGGTCTCGTCCGTGGCGGTGTCCGCGTCGGCATCCGTGGTGTCGGTCTCGGTCTTCGGCTTCTCGACGACCTTGGGCTTCGGGAGCGTCACGCCGTACGCGTCGCGGGAGACGTCGAACGCGGCGTAGGTGCCGTGCGCCGTGTACTCCTGCGGGGCAGCCGGCGCCTTGACGAGCACCGGAGCGGAGACCGCTGCCTGGGCCACGTCGGGCTGCAGCGGGTTGAACAGCGAGCCGACGACGATGCCGGACACCGCGAAGAAGGACAGCACCGGCACTGCAGCGCGCTTGCGCACGAAGGTGTTCATGCTCTGCGGAGACGACGACGGCTTCGCGGCTGCGGCGACGGCGCGGGCACGACGCTGCTTGACGATGCGGGGGTCGGCAGGGGTGGCGGGCACCGTGTGGGCGACCGACGCCTGCGCGTCCGTCGTGTCCGACACGCGGTTCGCCGCGACCGACTTGGGGGCGACGGCCGGAGCGGTCGGCACCGATGCCGTGACCACCGTCGGGTTCGCCGGGAGGACCGAGTTCTCCGCCGTGCGGGTTCGGTTCAGTGCCGCGCGGCGCTCACCGGCGGCCGTGAGGCCGAGGTGCTCGCGGGTATCGCGGTCGGAGCTGATGTCTGCCGTGTGCCTGCCCATGAGTTCGACCAGGATAACGGAACGATCACGGAAAGCGAAGCACCCGCCACCAGCGCGTCGTCAGCGGACAGCGAGCATGACCTCGACGACCGCGTCGAGCAGCGCGTCGACCTGCGCTTCGCGGTAGCCGCCATGCTTGGGTCGGAAGACGATCGAGCGGACCTCGGTCAGGCTGAGCGGCTTGCCGTCGCGGAAGTAGCCCTCGAGCCGCTTCGCGAAGGCGTCGACGTCCTTCGGGTGGTACCCGGTGCCGAGGAAGCTGACGCGACCGAAGCGCTGCCCGTCCGGACGCTCGAGACGCGCCACGACGTCGGAGGCCTTCGACCGCGCTTCGGCGTACCAGGCCTTCTGCCCGATTTCCGCGATCTCCCGCTCGCGCTCACGAGCCGCGAAGGCGTCCTCGAGCCGTTCGAGTGCGGCGTCGACGTGTGCGGTGGAGTAGCCGCCTTTGCGCATCGAGAAGGCGGTGGCCCGGATCTTCGCGGCCTCGATCGCCGGAGCGGTGTCGTTCGCCGTGTAGGCGCGGCGGGCGTCCTCGAGGAAGCGCTCGACCTCGTCGACGTCGTATCCGAGGGCGGAGCGGTCTGCGTTCGGGAAGGTGGTGGCCACGGCGACATTCTGCCAGGACCGGACCATGGTGTGACCTGGACGCGCTGGAGCGTGGGCCAGGGGTCCGTTCAGTGGTGGACGACGAGGTACAGCACGTAGGCGACGGCGGCGGACGGCAGGATGCTGTCGATGCGGTCGAGGAGTCCACCGTGCCCGGGCAGGAACGACGAGATGTCCTTGATGCCGAGGTCGCGCTTAATCATCGACTCGGTGAGGTCGCCGAGCGTGGCGGACCCGGAGATGAGCACGCCGAGGATGATGCCCGTCCACCAGGGCAGCCCGAGCATGAGCCACGAGACGAGGATGCCGACGATGATGCTGGCGGCGACCGAGCCCGCGAATCCCTCCCACGTCTTCTTCGGGCTGATCCGGGGCGCCATCGGGTGCTTGCCGAGGTTGAGCCCGGTGGCGTACGCGCCGGTGTCGACCGCGACGACCACGAGGATGAAGCCGATCACCCAGAGCTGCCCGCTGGGCTGTGCCGCCAGCAGCACCACGCAGGCGCCGAGGAGCGTGATGTAGGCCTGTACGAACAAGCCGTTCGTGAGGTCCCGCACTACGTTCCCCACGGCCGGCTTCGGACGCGCGATCGCGACCTCGACCAGGCGCCAGAGGCTGATGAACACGATGCCGCCGAGGAGCGTGAACAGCGCCGGGATCTGACCGCCGATGAACGCCGCCGGCACGATCGCCACACTCACGATGACGCTCGGGATGCGCGGCACGTCGCGCCCGGCGAACCGCATGGCGCTCGCGAGCTCGTAGACGCCGACGCCGAGCAGGAACGCCCCGACGACCATGAACGACGGCTTCCAGATGAGCAACGAGCCGAGCATCACGACCGCGAACGCCAGGGCGATCCCGATCGCGGCCGGCAGGTTGCGTCCGGTGCGTGCCGTCAGCGCCTCGTTGCGGGCGCCGAAGTCGGCCTTCCGCTGCCGGAGCTGCGCCTCGAAGTCAGTGCGTGCGGCTCGTGCGCGCGCGTCGAAGTCCTGACGCAGCCCCTTGGCGGAACGCTTCTCTGCTGTGGGGCGGTCACCGCCCTGGTCCGGACGGTGCATCAGACCTCGAGGAGTTCGGCTTCCTTCTTCTTCAGCGAGTCGTCGATCTGGTCGACGTGCTTCTTCGTCAGGGCCTCGAGGTCCTTGTCGCCACGGGAGATCTCGTCGTCCGAGATCTCGCCCTTCAGCGCGTCGAGGTCGTCCTTGGCCTTGCGGCGGATGTTGCGGATGACGACCTTGTGGTCCTCGCCCTTGCTCCGGACGAGCTTGACGAACTCCTTGCGGCGGTCCTGCGTGAGCTCCGGGATCGTCACGCGGACGATGTCACCGTCGTTCGTCGGGCTGGCGCCGAGGTTCGGGAACGTCGCGATCGCGCGCTCGATCTCCTTGAGCGCCGTCTTGTCGTACGGCGTCACGATGAGCGTGCGGGCCTCGGGGGTCTGCAGCGACGCGAGCTGCGCGAGCGGCGTCGGCGTGCCGTAGTACTCGACCGGGATCTTCTGGAAGAGCGCCGCGTTGATGCGGCCGGTGCGGACGGTCGAGAAGTCGTCCTTGGCGACCTCGACCGCCTTCGCCATCTTCTCGGTGGCTTCGGTCAGGACATCACTGATCACGGTGTTACTCCTTCGGTACTGGCGTCGAGTCTAGTCAGCGGACGGGGTCAGTTGCTGACCACCGTGCCGATGCGCTCGCCCCGGATCGCGGCGGCGACGTTGCCGTCGCCCTCCATGCCGAAGACGTGCATCGGCATGCCGTTGTCCATGCAGAGCGAGAACGCGGTGGCGTCCACGACCTTGAGGCCCTTCAGGAGCGCGTCCTGGTAGGTGACGTGGTGGAGCTTCTCCGCCGTGGCGTCCTTCTTCGGGTCCGCCGTGTAGACGCCGTCGACGCCGTTCTTGGCGACGAGGACCTCTTGCGCGTCGATCTCGAGGGCACGCTGCGCGGCGACCGTGTCGGTCGAGAAGTAGGGCAGGCCCGCCCCGGCACCGAAGATGACGATGCGCCCCTTCTCGAGGTGCCGCTCGGCGCGCCGCGGGATGTACGGCTCGGCGACCTGGGTCATGCTGATCGCCGACTGCACCCGCGTGGCGGCTCCGGCCTGCTCGAGGAAGTCCTGCAGCGCGAGGGCATTCATGACCGTCCCGAGCATGCCCATGTAGTCGGCGCGCCCGCGGTCCATGCCCCGCTGGGAGAGCTCGGCGCCGCGGAAGAAGTTCCCGCCGCCGACGACGATCGCGACCTCGACCTCCTGCGCGGCGACCGCGATCTCCTTCGCGATCGTGCTGATGACGTCCGGGTTCACACCGAGCGAACCGGCACCGAACGCCTCCCCCGACAGCTTCAGCAGGACCCGGCGGCGTCCGGTCTTCTCGTTCGTCATGTGGTCGCACCCTTCGTCGAATGTCTCGTGGGAATCTACCCGGCCGCAGCCGGTCCGGCGGAGGCGGGTCGCGCCTCCAGTCGGTGCTCGCGCGTGTCGGCGCGCGAAAACGGGGCCCGGAACCTGGTGGTTCCGAGCCCCGTCACGGGTTCGTTACGCGCCGACCTTGACGCGGGCGAAGCCCTGGATCGTGATGCCGGCGTTCTCGGCGGCCTTCGCGACGGACAGCTTGTTGTCCTTCGCGTAGTCCTGGTCGAGGAGCGCGACCTGCTTGCGGTAGGCGTTGAGGCGACCCTCGACGATCTTCGGCAGGGCCGCCTCCGGCTTGCCCTCCTCGCGCGTGATCGCCTCGACGGTCGCGCGCTCCTTCTCGATCGCCTCGGCCGGGATCTCGTCCCGCGTGAGGTAGGTCGGGTTCGCGAACGCGACGTGCTGCGCGATGGAACGGGCCTCGGCCGCGTCGGAGCCCGAGTAGGCGATGACGACGGCGATCTGCGGCGGGAGGTCCTGGCTGGTCTTGTGCAGGTAGACCTCGAACGCGTCGCCCTCGACACGGGTGACCGTGCGGAGCGCGAGCTTCTCACCGAGGGCGGCAGCGGCCTCGTCGATGACCTCGGCGACCGTCTTGCCGTCCAGCGGCGCAGCGTTGCCGGCCTCGACGTCGGCGGCACCGGCGGCGGCGACCGCGGCGACGACCTTGTCGGCGAGGGTGGTGAACTTCTCGTTCTTCGCGACGAAGTCGGTCTCGCTCGCGAGCTCGACGACGGTCGCGGCGCCACCGTCGGTCGACGCGACGACGACACCCTCGGAGGTCGCACGGTCGTCGCGCTTGGCGACGGCCTTCGCGCCCTTGATGCGGAGCAGCTCGACGGCCTTGTCGTAGTCGCCGTCGGCCTCGACGAGCGCGTTCTTCGCGTCCATCATGCCGGCCCCGAGGTCCTCGCGGAGCTTCTTCACGTCAGCAAGGCTGTAGTTGGCCATTGACTGGAGTCCTTTCTGGACTGAGCGTTTGTGGAGAGTGGAGCAGGGGCGCCGGACCGATCGGCCCGACGCCCCCGATGGTCACTCGGCGGGGGTGGTCTCCGCAGCGGCCTCGGCCTCGGCCGTCGGCTCTGCGTTCTTCGCGTCGTCGGCGATCGGCTCGCCGATCTCCTTCGCGGCGACCTGCGCGTCAGCGTCGTTCTCTTCGACCGGGGTCTCGGCCTCGGCGGCGGGCGTCGCGGTCGCAGCGGCCGGCGCGGCGGTCTCGCCACCGAGGAGCTCCTGCTCCCACTCGGCGAGGGGCTCGGCCGCAGCCTCGTCGTCGCCACCGTTGTGGCGGGTCTTCAGGCCCTCGGCCGCGGCGTCGGCGACGATGCGGGTGAGGAGACCGACGGAGCGGATCGCGTCGTCGTTGCCCGGGATCGGGTACGTGATCTCGTCGGGGTCGCAGTTGGTGTCGAGGATGCCGATGATCGGGATACCGAGCTTCTGCGCCTCGTCGACGGCGAGGTGCTCCTTCTTGGTGTCGACGATCCAGAGCGCGCTCGGGGTCCGCGTGAGGTTGCGGATACCACCGAGGGTCTTGTGGAGCTTGTCCAGCTCGCGCTTCTTGATGAGGAGCTCCTTCTTGGTGAAGCCCTTCGTCGTGTCGTCGAAGTCGATCTCCTCGAGCTCCTTCATGCGCGCGAGGCGCTTGGAGACCGTCTGGAAGTTCGTGAGCAGACCGCCGAGCCAACGCTGGTTGACGTACGGCTGGCCGACGCGGGTCGCCTGCTCGGCGATGGAGCCCTGGGCCTGCTTCTTGGTGCCCACGAAGAGGATCGTGCCACCGTGCGCGACCGTCTCCTTGACGAAGTCGTACGCGCGGTCGATGAAGGCCAGCGACTGCTGCAGGTCGATGATGTGGATGCCGGAGCGCTCGGCGAGGATGAATCGCTTCACCTTCGGGTTCCACCGACGGGTCTGGTGTCCGAAGTGGACGCCGCTGTCGAGCAGCTGGCGGATGGTGACGACGGCCATGTGCCGTCCTCCTTCTGTCTTCTCGGCGCGCAGCCGTGCTCTCGCACGTCGCTGCGGACCTGTTGCGGTTGTGTCGATCACGACCGTCGGTCGTGGTCCCTGGTGCCCTGGCACGCGACCGCCCGCTCGTGAGAGCGAGACCGATGGTCGGGTGCCGCGCCGGTGACGGCGCTGTGGACACGCGAAGTCAGCGCGCCGGAGCGCACTGCTGATCAGATGCTAGCAGACGGTGGACGCACAGGAGGCGCGGTGCGGGTCGGACCCGCACCGCGCCTCCTGGACGGTGGTGACGCTGGCGCGTCAGGCCTTGGCGTCGACCGTGTCGCCCTCGGCCGTGATGCCCATCTCCTCGAGGGAGCGGCCCTTGGTCTCCGGGATCTTCGCGATGACGAAGAAGAGGGAGAGCAGGGCGAACAGCGCGTAGATGCCGTAGGTCACGGTCAGGTTGAAGCCGGACAGGACGGGGAACGTGATGGTGACGAGGAAGTTCGCGATCCAGTTCGCCGCGGACCCGATGCCGAGTGCCGTCGCACGGATGCGGTTCGGGAACATCTCACCGAGCAGGACCCACATGAGCGGACCCCAGGTTGCGCCGAACGACACGACGAAGAGGTTCGCGAAGATCAGCGCGATGACGCCCCACGCACCGGGGAGGTTCGGCTCGCCGTTCACGATCGTCGCCTGCGAGAACGCGATCGCGACCATGAGCAGCGACACGAACATGCCCGTCGAACCCGCGATGAGCAGCGGCTTCCGACCGAGCTTGTCCACCGTGAAGATCGCGATGAAGGTGACGGCGACGTTCACGACCGAGGTGATGGTCGAGATGAGGAAGGACTGGTCCTCCTTGAAGCCGACCGCCTGCCAGAGCGTCGTCGAGTAGTAGAAGATCACGTTGATGCCGACGAACTGCTGCAGCACCGCGAGGATGATGCCGACCCAGACGATCGGTTGGAGCCCGAAGCGGTTGCCCCGGATGGAGCCCTTCTTCTCGCTGGCCTCCTTCTTGATGCCGTCCTGGATCTCCTCGAGGCTGGTGTTGACCGTGTCGCGCGGCACGATCTTGCCCATCACCTCGCGCGCGTCGTCGGTCCTGCCCTTGGCGAGGAGGAAGCGCGGCGATTCGGGGAGCGTGATGGCGAGGACGCCGTAGACGACCGAGGGGATCACGCCGACCAGGAACATCCAGCGCCACGCGGCGAGGCCGAGCACCTGCTCCGAGGCGCCGCCGGCGGTCACCGCGAAGAGCTGGTCGGACAGGAGCGCGGCGAAGATACCGAGCGTGATCGCGAGCTGCTGGAACGAGGCCAGGCGACCGCGGATGGCCTTCGGCGAGACCTCGGAGATGTACGCCGGCGCGATGACCGACGCGGTGCCGATGCCCAGACCGCCGACGAGGCGCCAGATCACGAGGTCCCAGGTGGCGAACGCGAACGCGCTGCCGATCGAACTCACGAAGAACAGGACGGCGGCCCAGAACATGACGCGCGTGCGACCCCAGCGGTCCGCGAGGCGGCCGGCGAAGTAGGCGCCGAACGCGCAGCCGATGAGTGCCGAGGCGACGGCGAAGCCGCTCGCTGCCTCGGACAGGCCGAACTCGCCCTTGATGGCCTCGACCGCACCGTTGATGACGGACGAGTCGAATCCGAAGAGGAAGCCGCCGACCGCTGCCGCGATGGCGAACAGCGTGACCTTCCCCTTGAATGCACGGTCTTCGCCGTGCTGCGTTGTCGCGTTCGACACGATGCTCCAGGTTTCCCGCCGCCGTGCGGGATGCTGCACGGTGCCCCGGCGGTCGGCTGGTTCGCCGTCCGAGCGGCGTTGCGTGTTCCGGAGCGGCCCCGACTGTACTCCCGGATCGGGCGCGGGGGCCAACCGGGCGCGCGGGCGGGGGGGTGGGTGCGGCGCGTGGGCGGGGTGGGTGGGTGCGGTCCGACTCGGAACGACATGGTCGACGTCGTACGACAGCGATGTTGTCGCTCCCGCGCGCACGCAACGGTTGCGTCCGCCCGGTTGCGACATGGTCGACGTCGTACGACACCGATGATGTCGCCCGTTGCGCACGCATCGGGCGCGCTTCGCCCTCCACAAGCCAGGAGGCGCGGCTCGCCCTCCACAGTTCGACGCACCGCCGACACGCTCCGCGTCCACCGCCGGGAGGCTGTGCCCATGCCGTTCCGTCATCCAGTCCCCGCCGTCGCCGTCGGCGCGGTCGTGGTGCTCGTCGTGTCGCTCGTCGTGTCGCTTCTCTCCGCGGGCAACCGGTGGGCGGCCGGCGCACCGCTGGTCGAGACTGGCCGACTCGTCATCGGACCCGGTGCCGTCCCAACCGTGGTGGACCGGGCCGTCCCGCCGCCGCTCGAGGATTCCCGTGCCGACCTCGGCCGCGCGACGGCGGAGGCACCGTGGGTGTGGCCGACCGGCAGCCGGGTGGTCGGCCGTCCGTGGGAGGCCCCGGCGGACGACTACGCAGCGGGCCACCGCGGGATCGACGTCGGGGCACCGCTCGGGACCGTGGTGGTGGCCGTCAACGACGGGACGGTGACGTTCGCCGGGCAGGTCGCCGGACGCGGGGTCGTGACGATCGACCACGGCGGCGGGCTCCGGAGCACGGTCGACTCCGTCGCGCCCGGGGTCGCGACGGGAGACACCGTGGCGCAGGGTGACGCGGTGGGCACGGTGTCGGTCGGCCACTGTCCGGCAGCGGACCCGTGCCTGCACGTCGGCGCACGGCTCGACGACCGGTACGTCGATCCGACGCCGTACCTGCCCGCGGCGGCGTGGCCGGTGCTGCTGCCCGAGTCCGCCTGGACGGGGTGAGTCCGATCAGGCGCGGGGGTGTGCCGTGCGGTAGACCTCCCGCAGCCGTGCGGAGGAGACGTGCGTGTAGATCTGGGTCGTCCCGAGGCTCGCGTGCCCGAGCAGCTCCTGCACGGCACGGAGGTCCGCTCCCCCGTCGAGCAGGTGCGTCGCCGCCGTGTGCCGGAAGGTGTGCGGACCGCTCGGGCCCTCGCCCGGCAGGTCCTGCAGGAGCCGAGCGACGATCCGGTACGCGCCTCGGACCCCGAGCCGGCCACCGCGGTCACCGAGGAACAGCGCGTCCGCTGCCGGCGCGGCGTTCCGGGCACCGCCGACCGCCGCGCGGCCACCGCCCGCAGCGCGGCCGCCGACCGCCACGCGGCTACCGCCCGCCGCGGGGCCATCGTCCGCCGCGGGGCCGTCGCCCGCCTGCGCGCTGGTGAGCAACGCCGGGCGACCACGGTCGAGCCACGCCTCGAGCGCGTCGCGTGCGGGAACCCCGAACGGCACGACGCGCTCCTTCCCGCCCTTGCCGAGCACCCGGACGGTCAGCCGGCCCCGATCGAGGTCGCGCACGTCGATGCCGACGAGTTCGCTCACCCGGATCCCCGCCGCGTACAGGAGTTCCACGACCGCGAGGTCGCGCAGCGCGCCGGGATC
This sequence comes from Curtobacterium sp. Curtsp22, assembly GCF_059492135.1. Taxonomy (NCBI): domain Bacteria; kingdom Bacillati; phylum Actinomycetota; class Actinomycetes; order Micrococcales; family Microbacteriaceae; genus Curtobacterium; species Curtobacterium sp. Curtsp22. The sequence goes on from NZ_CP168519.1 coordinate 981,719, forward strand.
GTCGGTCGCAGCCCGAGCGGCCAATCCGTCGAGCATCGTCCGGACCTGGTCGGACGACACCACGCGCGGGAGGTGCGACGCCCCCTTCGGCGCCCGGAGCCGCACGCCCGGGTCGGACGTGATCCACCCGGACTCGCTCGCCCACCGGGTGAACGCCCGGACCGACGACGACCGGCGAGCGATGGTGGACCGAGCCAGGCCCCGGTGGTCGGCATCCCACAGCCAGTCGCGCAGCAGCTCGAGGCCGAGGTCCGACAGCCGATCGACTCCGCGTGCGGTGGCGAACGCGATGAGCTGCTCGAGGTCGTTGGCGTAGGCGCGGACGGTCTGCTCGCTGAGTCCGCGGCCGTGGCGGGCGTGCGCGAGGAACGCGTCCACCGCCACTGCGAGCCGTTCCCCGGTGCGTTCCGTCACCCGCCCAGCGTAGGTCCGACGTCCGTCATCGTCGGCACCATCCCTCGGCCAGGGCCACCACCAGCCCCTCGAGCTGCGCCAGGGCGAGCGCGTCCGCCGTGTCGTCGACGGAGAGCCCGCTGCGACGGGCGATCTCCTCCACCGGGAGCGGCCGCCGGTCGAGTGCGTCGAGCGCCCGCGTGACGTGCGGATCCGACCGGGTCCCGAGGGCGAGGACCTCCGCCACCGGCGGCGCGTCGTGGTCGGCGACCGCGGACACCGCTGCGACCGGGTCACGGGGCTGGACGACGATCTGGGCGTTCCCGTCGGCGATCAACCGGTGGCACCCGACCGAGGCGGCCGACGCGAAGGGCCCGGGCACGGCGAACACCGGACGACCGAGGTGCAGCGCGTGGTGGGCGGTGTTGAGCGCCCCCGACCGAGCAGCGGCCTCGACGACCACCGTCGCCCCCGAGAGGGCAGCGATCAGCCGGTTGCGGTGCAGGAAGCGCCACCGCGTCGGCCGGGTCCCCGGTGGCGACTCGGACAGCACCCGGCCCCGTCCGAGCACGTTGCGCAGCAGGTCGTGGTTGCCCGCCGGGTAGAACTGGTCGACACCGCCGGCGAGCACCGCCGTCGTGGGGGTCCCGGCGGCGACGGCGACCCGGTGGGCCACGGCGTCGATGCCGTACGCGCCGCCGGACACGATCTCGACGCCGTCGTCCGCCGCGACGGAGGCGATCTCCGCCGTGGCCTCGGCCCCGGCGACGGTGTTCGCCCGGCACCCGACGATCGCGAGCGCCCCGCGGCAGCCCGCGGCGCCGACCGGGTCGGCCAGCTCGGATCGGCTCCAGAGCACGAACGGCGCGTGCGGCCCGAGGTCCTCCAACCCGCTCGGCCACTCGGGCGTGCCCGGGACGAGGATGCGCGCGCCGACCGCGGTGGCGGACGCCCTGGCCGCGACGGCGCGGTCGTCCGCTCCCCCGAGGCGCGGTCGCCACCGGTCGAACGCCGACTCGAGCGCCGCGCGGACCCGGTCGGGGCCGTCGGCGAACGACGCGACCGTACCGACCTGCTCGAGGAGTTCGCTCGCGCCGCCCGCAGCCGCACGACGGACCAGTGCGAGGGACTCGTCCGGTCCGAGCGCCGCGACGAGTTCTCCCGCGACGGCGTCGCCCGGTTCGGCGAGGACGCTCCAGACGACCCGGGCGAGGGTGTCGTCGCCGGACGGCGCGGTCACAGCGCGCTCCGCAGCGTCAGCGCGCGCCGGACCTCGGCGGAGCCCGGACGCTCGACGTCGTCGAGGTCGGCCATCGTCCACGCCAACCGCATGACCCGGTCCCACCCCCGCATCGTCAGCGTGCCGAAGTCGAGTGCCCGGTCGAGGGGTGCCGTCGCGCCCGGCTCTGCCCGGCCTTCCGACCGGAGCCACGGCCCGGTTACCTCGGCGTTGCAGGCCCAGCCGGTGCCGAGCAGCCGATCGGCCATCCGACGTCGGGCTGCGGCCACACGCGCTGCCGCCTCGGCGGTGGTGGGCGCGGTGCCCTCCGCCGAGCGGATCGTGCCCGTCGTCACCCGGGGCACCGCCACGCGGATGTCGATCCGGTCGAGGAGCGGTCCGGAGAGACGGCCGAGGTACTTCCGCACCGTGCTCGGGCTGCACGAGCACAGCGGGCCACCCCGGGTCCCCGCGTTGCCGCACGGGCAGGGGTTCGCCGCGAGCACGACCTGGCACCGTGCGGGGAACTCGGCACTGCCGACGCTGCGGTGGATCGTGATCCGACCGGACTCGAGCGGCTGGCGGAGCGCGTCGAGGACCGCCCGCGGGAACTCGGTCGCCTCGTCGAGGAAGAGCACCCCGCGCGTGGCCCGCGACACGGCACCGGGGCGGAGGAGCCCCGAGCCCCCACCGATCAGGGCCATCGCCGACGACGAGTGGTGCGGCGCTTCCCACGGCGGTCGCACACTCCAGGACTGGTTGCCGAGCCCGCTGACGGAGCGGACGGCCGCGACCTCGAGCGCTGCCTCGGGGTCGAGGTCCGGCAGGAGCCCCGGCAGCCGCTCGGCGAGCATCGTCTTGCCGGCGCCGGGCGGGCCGAGCAGGAACACGTGGTGTCCTCCGGCCGCGGCCGCGATCACCGCCCGGACGCCGACGGCGTTGCCGATCACGTCTGCGAGGTCGTGCACGTCCGGACGGACCTCAGCCACGGCGGGCTGCAGGACGGGGTCGGTCTCGACCGGCGGCAGGAGCGCACCGGCGGTGATCGCGCTCGCCCGGAGCGACGGTGTGCCGATCACCTCGACGCCCGGCACGATCCGGGCTTCCTCGACGTTGCCGAACGGCACGACGACCGTGTGGATGCCGGCGTCCCGCGCGGCGATCACCATCGGGATGACCCCGGGCACAGGCCGGACCCGCCCGTCGAGTCCGAGCTCGCCGATGTACGCGACGTCGCGGGAGACCTGCGGCGCGATGCCCTCGGCCCCGAGGACCGCCATGGCGATGGCGAGGTCGAACCCGGAACCACGCTTCGGGATCGACGCCGGGGTGAGGTTCACGGTGATCCGCCGCGCCGGGAGCGGACAGCCTGCAACGGCGCTGGCCGACCGGACCCGCTCACGCGCTTCGCCCAGGGCCGCGTCCGGCAGCCCGATGATGCTGAAGCCGGGCAGCTGGCTCGTGAGGTGTGCCTCGACCTCGATCACGCGCCCCTGGACCCCGACGAGCGCGATCGCCGACGCGCGCCCGATGTCCGTCGTCACAGCACACCCGCCACGTGCTCGACCCCGACGCGGTCACCGTCGACGTGCACGGCGACGGCATCGATGCGGATCATCCGCGCCGACACCTCGGGATGGTCCGCGAACCAGGCCGGCACGAGGCGGCGCAGTCGTGTGACCTTCGAGGCCGTGATCGCCTCGAACGGATGGCCGGTCGCGTTCCCCGACCGGGTCTTCACCTCGATGAAGCACAGCGTGCAGGACTGCCACGCGACGATGTCGATCTCCCCGCGGGCGCATCGCCAATTGCGTTCGACGACGCGGAACCCGTGGCGTTCGAGCCATTCCGCGGCCTGTTCTTCGCCGAATCGTCCGAGACTGCTGTTCCGCAGCGGTGTTCGTTCCATGTCGTTGCCTCCGCCACGACGATCCCGGGAATCGAAGCGCCATCAAGTCGCACCTCGACGATTTGTGGACGGGAATCGGCGGACGACGACCTGTGGAGGACAAGGAAGGACCCCGGTCGGCCGAAGCCGTCCGGGGTCCTGCAGCAGGGGCACTCAGTGTGCGGCTGCGTACGCTTCTTGCACCTGGGTGGAGATACGCCCGCGGGTCGAGACCTCGTACCCGTTCTCCTTCGCCCATTCACGGATCTTGGCGAGCTCTTCCGAGTTGCCGCGCTTCGGCGCCGCCTTCGGAGCAGTCCCACCGGAACGACGGCCGGAGACCTTGCGCGCAGCGGCGACGTAGTCGGAGATCGCCTCACGGAACTTGTCGACGTTGTCGTCGGTCAGGTCGATCTCGTACGACGATCCGTCGAAGGCGAATTCGACGGTCCGACCCGAGCCGGCGGTGATGGGCGTGTCGTCGAGATCGTCGACGAGTTGAACGGTGACCTTCTGTGCCATGACGTGCTCCTTGTGCAGGGGACGGGAAATCCCCTTCACATTAGCGGGCGGAATGCATTCCGGCACAATTGTCTCGGCGATTCTCAGATTCACCGAAAAGAAGTGAAGATCACTCGTCGAGCGCGAGTTCTTTCGGCAGCTCGAGTTCGCGGGAAGTGAGTTCCTCGACGTTCACGTCCTTGAACGTCAGCACCCGGACGGACTTCACGAAGCGGTCGGAACGGTAGACGTCCCACACCCAGACGTCGTTCATCGTCAATTCGAAGTAGAAATCGTGTTCGGTGTCACGGCGGGCGAGTTCCACCTCGTTGGCCAGGTAGAAACGTCGCTCGGTCTCGACCACGTACCGGAACTGCGACACGACGTCGCGGTACTCGCGGTACAGGGCCAGTTCGACCTCGCGGTCGTAGTCGTCGAATTCGTCGTCATCCATCGCGCCCACAGTCTACGGCGACGGGAGCACCGACGACACACCGCGACCGACCCGCAGCCCGACGCGCGACCGAACGCGCTCAGCCCGCCAGCGCGTCCATCTCGGCGAACCCGTCCAGCGCCACGCTCGACGCCTGGTGCAACCAGCTCTTCCGGTGCAGCGCGTGCGCCCCCACCGATCGGATCGCGTCGTAGTGCGCCGTCGACCCGTACCCCTTGTTCGACGCCCACGCGTAGTGCGGCGCCTCGTCGTGCGCAGCCGTCATCAGCGCGTCACGAGCGACCTTCGCCACGACCGAGGCCGCAGCGACCGAGGCGCAGTCCCGGTCGGCCTTGACCCGCACCACGACCTCGAGCGGGTCGGACGGCAGCCGGAGCGTCACGGGGACGGCACGGGTGAGCCAGTCGAACGAGCCGTCGAGCACGACCACGGCCCCGTCGAGCGAGAGGCCATCCGCCACGAGGGCCCCGATCGCCGACGCACCGGCCTGCCCGAGCGCCGGCACGATGCCCTGCTCGTCGACCACCGAGGCGGACGCCATCCCCACCGCGGTCCGGGTCCACCGGCGGACGACGGGGTCGAGGGCCTCGCGACGAGCGGCGGTGAGCAGCTTCGAGTCCGCGAGCCCCTGGGGCACCCGGCCGATGTCGAGCGTCACGGCAGCGACCCCGACCGCGACTGGCCCGGCGATCGCGCCGCGGCCCACCTCGTCCATCCCGATGACGGTCACCCGGCCGTCGGCCAGGAGCTTCTTCTCGAGCCGGAGCGACGGCCGGACGGCGGTCACTTCTCTCGCTCCTCCACGCCTGCGAACACCTCGGGGTGGTCGTCCAGCCAGGTCCACCGGCTCGACGGCCACGAGATGACGAAGGCACGGCCGGTCACGTCGGACAGCGGCACGAACCCCTTCGACGGGGTGTCGCCGTTGTACCGCGAGTCCTTCGAGTCGTAGCGGTTGTCGCCCATCACCCAGATGGTGCCCTTCGGCACGGTCACCGAGAAGTCGGTCCCCGAGGCGCGGGTCTCCCCCGTGGGCAGCTTGAGGTACGGCTCCTTGATCGGCACGCCGTTCACGGACATCTGCCCGAGGTCGTTGCAGCAGGACACCTTGTCGCCGGGCAGGCCGATGACGCGCTTGATGAGGTGGTCGTCGCTGTCGCCGGTGCCGAGGCCGACCTGGGTGAGGAGCCAGTCGATGGCCTTCGCCGGCTGCGTAGTCGGCGTCACGTTCGGCACCTCGGAGTCGGTGAGCCACCCGCCCGGGTCCTTGAACACGACGACGTCACCGCGCTTGAGGGACACCACGTCGGGCACGAGCTCGTTGACGATCACCCGGTCGTTGATCTGCAGCGTGTTCTCCATCGACGCCGACGGGATGTAGAACGACCGGATCAGGAAGGTCTTGACGAGGAACGAGACGAGCAACGCCGCGATGAAGATGATGACGAGGTCGCGGAGGAAGGTGAGGACACCGTTCCGCTTCTTCTCGACACGGGGCCGGCGCCCGGTTTCGTCAGTCGTGTCCGTCATTTCCGCTCTCGTTCAACCACAGGATCCCGTCGCGGACCGCAGGAGTCCACGAAAAGGGAAAGCCCCCCGTCGATGCACAACCGTACATGGACGAGGGGCCGACAGCGGCGTCCGGCTCGCGGACGCTCACTGTGAAGGCGATCAGGAGTCGCGCTTCTCCTTGATCTTGCGACGGGCAGCCTTGCCGCGGAGTTCGCGGAGGTAGTAGAGCTTCGCACGACGGACGTCACCCTTGGTGACGATCTCGATGTGGTCGATGATCGGCGAGTGCACCGGGAACCAGCGCTCGACGCCGACCTGGAAGCTCACCTTGCGGACCTTGAAGGTCTCGCCGAGGCCGTGACCCTGGCGTCCGATGACGACGCCCTGGAACACCTGGACACGCGAGCGCGTGCCTTCGATGATGTTGACGTGCACCTTGATGGTGTCGCCGGGGCGGAAGTCCGGGACGTCGGTGCGCAGCGACGCTGCATCGACGTGGTCGAGGAGCTGGCTCATGATTGGGTCACTCTCTGCGGACGCACACGGGTCGCCGCGGATCGAATTCGGTAAGTGAAGGTGTGTGCCCGGTGTCGGCGACTCCCCCGTGGCAGAGTCCAGCCAGGGCACGGCTACCCATCTTGCCACAGCAACCCACGTCCGCAAAACGCGCGAGGATGGTCCCATGATCGAACTCCGCACCCCCGCCGAGCTGGACGGCCTGCGCGCCGCCGGACGGTTCGTGGCCGACGTCCTCGACGAACTGCTCGACACCGTCGACGTCGGCGTGAACCTGCTCGACCTCGACCGGGTGGCCGCACGGATGATCGCCGACCGCGGCGCGGTGAGCTGCTACGTCGACTACCACCCGTCGTTCGGCAAGTCGCCGTTCGGCAAGAACCTCTGCACCTCGGTCAACGACGCGGCGCTGCACGGCCTGCCGTACGACCGTGTGCTCGTCGACGGCGACCTCGTGAGCCTCGACTTCGCCGCGAGCGTCGACGGCTGGGTCGCGGACTCCGCTGTCACGGTGCAGGTCGGCACCCCGCGCGAGGACGACCAGCGCCTGATCGACACCGTCGAGCGCGCGCTCACCGCGGGCATCGCCCAGTTCCGCACGGGCAACAAGCTCGGCGACGTCTCGTACGCGATCGGTCGCGTCGCGAAGGACGCCGGCTACGACGTGAACCTGCAGTTCGGCGGGCACGGCGTCGGCCGGACGATGCACGGCGACCCGCACGTCCCGAACGACGGCCGGCCCGGGCGCGGTCTCAAGCTCCAGCAGGGGCTGGTCGTGGCGATCGAACCGTGGCTCATGCAGGGCACCGCCGACCTGTTCCAGGACGACGACGGCTGGACGCTCAAGAGCGTCGACGGCTCGCGCGCCGCGCACGTCGAGCACACCGTCGCCGTGACCGACGCCGGTCCCGAGGTCCTCACCCTGCGTCGCGCCCAGCGCGCCGACGCGACCGTCTGACGGTCCGCAGCCGGCGGCGCACCGAGCCCAGGTGGTCACGTCCGGGCCGGGAGGCGCGGTGCGGGCCGCTCCCGCGCCTCCTGTCTCGCAGTGCGCGGCCGGCGCCGACGCCGCGAAAGCGACAGGTCACAGCCGTGCGGCGCGGCCCGTGCCGCGAGAGCGAGAGACGCCCGCAGCGCCAGCCGCGCCCTACGCGTCCGGCAGCAGGTCCGGCCGGACGCGCCGCGTCCGCTCCACCTGCTGCTCGTGCCGCCACGCACCGACGCGGGCGTGGTGCCCACTGAGCAGCACGTCCGGCACGTCGAAGCCACGCCAGGACGCGGGCTTCGTGTACGAGGGGTACTCGAGCAGCCCGTCTTCGTGGGACTCCTCGACGAGGGACTCGGGGTTCCCGACGACTCCGGGCACGAGTCGCCCGACGGCCTCGATCATCGCCATCGCTGCGACCTCGCCGCCGTTCAGCACGTAGTCGCCCAGCGAGAGCTCGACGACCGTGGCGTGCGCCGCGGCCCACTCGAAGACCCGGGCGTCGATCCCCTCGTACCGCCCGCAGGCGAACACGAGGTGGTCCGACGTCGACGCGAGCGAGCGCGCGATCGACTGCGTGAACGGCGTGCCGGCGGGCGTCGGGACCACCAGGGTCGACGAGCCGTCGGGCCGGAACAGCGACTCGAGCGCGAGCGCCCACGGTTCGGGCTTCATGACCATGCCCGCTCCCCCGCCGTACGGGGTGTCGTCGACGGTGCGGTGCCGGTCGGTCGTCCACGAGCGGAGGTCGTGCACGTGCAGGTCGAGCAGGCCGCCGGAGCGGGCCTTGCCGAGCAGCGAGACGTCCAGCACGGAGAAGAACTCCGGGAAGATCGTGACGATGTCGATGCGCACGCGCGCTAGTCCGTCACGGTCTCGGGTCGGGACGTGTCCTCGGGGTCCTCGAACAGGCCCGTCGGCGGCGTCACGGTGACGGTGCCGGCGGCGATGTCCACCGCGGGCACGATCGCCGAGACGAACGGCACGAGGACCTCGCCCCGCGACGGGGTGTCGATGGCGAGGAGGTCCTGCGCCGGCAGATGGTCGACCCGCGCGACGGTACCGACCTCGACGCCGTCGCGGAGGACCGTCAGCCCGACGAGCTGGTGGTCGTACCAGGCGTCGTCCTCACCGGTCTCGGCGTCGGCGTCCTGCTCGACCCAGAGGATCGCCCGCGCGAGCGTCTCGGCTGCGGTGCGGTCCCCGATGCCCTCGAAGAAGGCGACCGGGTGGCCGTTGTACCAGCGGAGCTCGTCGAGTGCGATGGTCTTGCCGGCCCAGGGCGAGTCGTCCGGGACCTGGAGCGTGAACACTGCTCCGGGCGTGAACCGACGATCCGGGTCGTCGGTGTAGAGCTCGAGCTTGATGCCGCCCTTGAGCCCGTGCGCCTTCGTGATGCGACCCACCCGGAGCTGGGTCGTCTCCCTAGGAATCGGTGTCGACCACGTCGACACGCACCCGCTTGCCGTCGGCGAGAGCCGAGACGAGGGTGCGCAGCGCCTTTGCGGTCCGTCCGGCGCGACCGATCACGCGGCCGAGGTCCTCGGGGTGCACACGCACCTCGAGGACCTCGCCCCGCGCGGAGGTGGAACTGGCGACGCGCACGTCGTCAGGGTGATCGACGATCCCCTTGACGAGGTGCGTCAGCGCGGATTCGAGCAAGGAATTACGCCTCGGTCGTCTCTGCGGTCTCGTCGGCCGACTCGGCCGGAGCGGCGGCGGGGGCCGTCTTCTCCGACTTCGGCTTGAGGACGGCCTTCTTGGAGGAGTCCACGACGAACGCCTGCTTGGGCTCGGCGACCTTGACCTTGGACTCGGTGTCCTTCTCGCCCTTGAACTTGGCCCAGTCGCCGGTCAGCTTGAGGAGGGCCGCGACCTGCTCGGTCGGCTGCGCGCCGACGCCGAGCCAGTAGAGCGCACGCTCGGACTCGATCTTGATGACCGAGGGCTCCTCGGTCGGGTGGTACTGACCGATCTCCTCGATGACGCGACCGTCGCGCTTGGTGCGCGAGTCGGCGACGACGATGCGGTAGTACGGCGCCCGGATCTTACCGAGACGCTTGAGACGGATCTTGACAGCCACAAATGCTCCTGTTGCGTGTTGTTGTGGTTGAACCGGACCGCGGGCGTGGGGGCACACACGGTGGAAGCTCGATGAGAACGTGATCCGCTGGATAGAGGGTCGAGCGGACACGATTCGACCGTTCATTCTTGCAGGTTTCCGAGCGAGAAGCGAGTCGGGACGCGCCGTCAGGGTGCGAGTCGCCGAACCGCTTCGAGCGCTTCGGACGTGGCACGCACCGCGTCGACGCTCCGGGCGTCGCGTGCGCCGCCCACGACGGCGTACGGCACATCGGCTGCCACCAGGCCCGGCTCGAGTCCGTCGGACGACCCTGCGCCCGCCTCGGCGCCCGTCCCGAGCGCCCGCTCCTGCCCGGCGCAGACCACCACGTTGTCCGCGGGGACGCCGCGTTCCTCGCCGTGCTCGTCGCGGATCCAGAGCACACCGGGCTCGATGCGGAGGTACTCCTGCACGCCGCCGACCAGGTGCACGCCGGCGTCCCGGAGCCGGCCGATCGCCACCCAGCGGGAGGTGATGCCGATGCCCTGCCCGAACTTGCCCGAGCGACGGAGGACGGTCACGTCGCCGCCGGGTCGGAGCGTGCGGGTCGCCACGGGGAGCCGCTGCGGCACGTCTCCCACGACGGTGTCGGCGACGTCGAGGTCCCAGCGGGCGCCGAACTCGGTCGCTCGCCGGGCCTCGTCGGGCGACTCGACGAGGAACGCCGCCGTGTCGACGCCGATCCCACCGCCGCCGATGATCGCGACGGTCCCGGCGGGGACGCCCTCGCGGAGCGCCCGCTCGTATGACCGGACGTGCGGCAGGTCGGCACCGGGGACGTCGATCGTCCGGGGCACGACACCGGGGGCGAGCACGACGGCCTCGCTCGCGGTGAGGTCGGCGGCCGTGGCGGCCCGACCGAGGTGGATCGTCGCGCCGCGGTCCTCGAGCTCGGCGCGGGCGGCGCGGACCGTCGCCGCGTAGTCCTCCTTGCCGGGCACCAGCGCGGCGAGGTCGAACTGTCCGCCCAGCCGGTCGGACGCCTCCCAGAGGGTCACGGTGTGGCCGCGACGAGCGGCGTCGACCGCGGCGGCGAGCCCGGCCGGGCCACCACCGACGACGTCGACGCGCTTCGGGTCGGTCGTCGGGCGAGCGGGGAAGGCGACCTCGCGGGCGGCGCGCGGGTTGACCAGGCACGACACGGGCTGGCCGACGATCGAGCGGTCGAGGCAGGCCTGGTTGCAGCCGATGCAGGTGTTGACGAGGTCGAAGGCGCCGGCGAGCGACCGGTTCACGATCGCGGGGTCGGCGAGGAACGGGCGCGCGAGGGCGACCGCGTCGAGGAGCCCGTCGGCCAGCACGGCCTCACCGTCGCGCAGGTCCGTCATCCGGTTCGACGCGATGACCTTCACGTCCGGGTACGCCGAAGCGCGGACGACGCCGGCGATGCGGGCGGCGTACGCGAGCCACGCGCCGTGCGGCACCGCGGCCTGCACGGTCGGCGTGCGGGACTCGTGCCAGCCGATGCCGACCGAGATCCCGTCGAGGCCGAGGGGCAGCAGCTCGTGCACGAGCGCGTCGACGTCGTCGTCGGTCGACGAGCCGGGCATCAGGTCGGCGCCGGAGAGCCGGATCGTCACGGCGAGGTCCGGTACCGCCCTGCGGACGGCGTCGACGACCGCCACCGTGAACCGACGACGCCGGACCGCGTCCCCGCCCCACTCGTCGTCGCGCAGGTTCGTCAGCGGCGACTGGAACTGGTTGATGAGGTAGCCCTCGGACGCCATGATCTCGACGCCGTCGAAGCCGATGTCCCGCGCGGACCGGGCGGCGTCGGCGAAGTCCTCGATGGTCTGCTCGATCTCGGCGGCGGTCAGCTCGACCGGCACCACGCCACGGGCAGCCGCCCACGGCAACGCGGACGGGGCCACCACACGCTGGGGTTCCCCGTGCCGGTCGACCATCCCCGACGCGAGCGCGTACCGCCCGGCGTGGAAGAGCTGCGCGAGGATCACCGAACCGGCGTCGTGCACGGCGTCGACCGCCGCACGGAACCGCTCGTCCGCTCCCCCGACGCCGAACACGGCGAAGTCCGGGCCACCACGGGCCTCGTCGCTCACCGCGATGCCGCCGGTGATGATGCACGCGGCACCGCCCGCGGCGCGCTCACGGTAGAACGCCGCCATGCCGGCCCCGCCGTCGTCGTGCACCTCGAGCCCGGTGTGCATCGACCCCATGACCACCCGGTTCGGCAGGGTCAGGGGGCCGAGCGTCCACGGCGAGGAGACGACGGCGAGGTCGGGCATGGCGACGGTGCTCATGCGCCTACTCTGCCGTGTCGACAGCCGAGTCGGCAGCAGCGTCGGCCGGCGGCAGGACCGCGTCGCGCAGCGGGGACGTCGTGTCCGCCCAGAACGGCGGGGCGATCACGGTCAGGCCGCCGTCGACCGACAGCACCTGGCCCGTGATGTAGCCGGCCTTGTCGGAGAGCAGGAAGTCCACCGCGTCGGCCATGTCGTCGGCGGTGCCTGGTCGCTGCAGGGGGAGCTTCTCGAACACGGTGTCGATCGGCGCCTGACCGGGCACCTTCGTGTAGAAGTACTCGAGCGAGTCGGTGTCGATGAGCCCGCCGTTGACCGCGTTCACGGTGATCTGACGGGGCCCGAACTCGACCGCCATGTACTTCATGTAGGACTCGCTCATGGCCTTCGCGGCACCGAGCGCGGCGTACGTCGGGAACGCGCGGAGCGACCCGTACGAGGTGACCACCACGATGCGGCCGCCCTTGTCCATGAGCTGCGCGGCACGCTGCGCACCGAGCACGAACGAGCGGGCGTTCGTGGCGTAGCTGCGGTCGAGGTGGTGCAGCTTGAGGTCCGCGACGGGCTTGAAGGCGCTCGCGGCGGCGTTCGCGACGAAGTAGTCCAGACGCCCGTACGTGTCGCGGACCAGGTCGAACAGCGCGTCGATCGACTCGGGCTGCTCGATGTCGACCTGCGCCGTGATCCCGTCGCCGCCGGCGGCCTTGACGTCGGCGAGCGACTCCTCGGCCAGGTCGGCGTTGCCCTTGTACGTCACGACGACGGTGACGCCGCGCTGGCCGAGCTTCTGCGCGAGCAGGCGGCCGATGCCGCGGGAAGCGCCCGTGATGAGGGCGATGGGAGCAGTGGTTGCAGCCAATGTGTTCCTTGCGTTGTCAGGGCCTGGAGGCGCGGTGCGGGCCCGCACCGCGCCTCCAGGCCATGGAGTGGTTGCGGGTCAGAACCCGGCCTGGCCGGTCACGACGGCGCGTCCGACGACCAGCTTCTGGATCTCGTTGGTGCCCTCCTCGAAGCGCTGCGCGCGCGCGTCACGGTAGACGCGCTCGATGGCGTTGCGCTTCCAGTAGCCCTGGCCGCCGTGCACCTGCAGTGCCTTGTCGGTGACGCGGGCGAGCATGTCGACGGCGACCATCTTCGAGGCGCTGGACAGCGTGCCTGCGTCCGGACGGCCCTCTTCGTAGGCGCGGGCCGCCTCGAGGACGAGGGCGCGCGCGGCGGCGATGTCGGCGTAGTTCTCCGCGACGTAGAACTGGATCGCCTGCCGGCTGGAGAGCTTCTTGCCGAACGTCTCGCGCTTGTTCGCGTACTCGACGGCGAGCTCGTTCGCACGCTCGGCGAGGCCGACGGCGCTCATCGCGACGGACACGCGGCTCGGCAGCAGGAAGCCGCCGAGTGCGACCTCGAGGCCCTGGCCCTCCTCGCCCAAGCGGGCGGAGGCCGGGATCGGGGTCTCGGTGAAGCGGAGGATCGCGTGGTCGGTGCCACGGATGCCCATGGTGTCGGAGTCGTCGATCACCTCGGCGCCGGGCAGGCCGGAGTTCGGCATGAGGAACGCGACGGTGCCGTCCTGGCCCGTGGTGCCCTCGAGGCGCGCGGCGATGAGCCAGTAGTCGGCCTTCACGCCGAACGTGATGAGGTGCTTCTCACCGTTCATCACGTAGGTGTCGCCCTCGCGGCGGACGGTCGTGCGGATGTCGGCACCCGTGCCCGCCGTCGCCTCGGTCAGCGTGAACGCGACGAGCTTGTCGCCGGCGACGCTCGGCTTCACGACCTCGTCGAGCTGCTCCGGCGTCGCGTACGGCTGCATGGCGCGCCAGGTGCCGTTGATGACGTGCACGAGCATGCGGATCGACGCGTGCGAGCGCGACACGATCTCCATGATCTCGAGGTAGCGCGAGAACGGGATGCCCCGTCCGCCGAGCTCGGCCGGGGCGGCGAGCGACAGCCACCCCTTGTCCTTGAGCTCCTGGAACAGCTCGGGCGCGACCTGTCCGGTGCGCTCGATCTCCTCCGCCCACTCCTCGCCGCGACCGCGGACCCACTCGGTCACCTCGGCCTTGAGCTCCTGGAAGGCGGCCTCGGTCTGCGGCTCCATGACCATCGTCATCTGTCAGTTCTCCTTCGTCGCGACGAGCGCGGCTGCCTGCTCGCGCAGGACGTTCTTCTGGACCTTGCCGACCGCGTTGCGCGGCAGCTCGGCGATGTACTCGAGACGCTCAGGCCAGTAGTACTTGCTCACGCCGGCCTTGTCGAGCGCGTGCTGCATCGCGGCGAAGTCGAGCTGCTCAGCTCCGGCCGCCGGCACGACGAACGCGCAGGCGCGCTCCCCGAGGCGGGCGTCCGGCATCGCGACGATCGCCACGTCGGTGACGAGCGGGTGCTGGTAGAGCAGGTTCTCGATCTCGACGACCGGGATCTTCTCGCCACCGCGGTTGATGACGTCCTTGACGCGGCCGGTGATGGACAGGAAGCCCTTGGCGTCGACCTTCGCGAGGTCACCGGTCTTGTACCAGCCGTCCTCGGTGAAGACGTCGTCCGTGAGGTCCTGCCGGTCGAGGTACCCGTCGAACATCGTCGGCGAGTGCAGCTCGAAGTTGCCCTCGGTGTCCGCCGGCAGCTCGTGCCCCTCGTCGTCGACGATGCGGATCCGGATGCCGGGCAGCGCGCGACCGTCGTGGCCGTAAGCGTCCGCCGGGTCGTCGGTCGGGCTGGAGAGCCCCCCGAGGCAGGTCTCGCTCGTGCCGAACGCGCCGAGGATCGCGGTGCCGAGGACCGTCGCGGCACGCTGGGCCAGTGCGCGGGGCACCGCGGCGCCCGTCGGCACGAAGATCCGGAGGGACTCGGGCTGTCCGGCCCCGGCCTCGACGAGGTCGACGAGGTCGGTCAGGAACGGCGTCGCGCACTGCACGAACGTGGCCTTCGCGGCACCGAACGCCTGCTCGAGCGCGACGGTGCCGTCCCACACGGGCTGGATGACCTGCGGTGCGCCGAGCCGGAAGGCCAGGAGCATGCCGTACAGGAACCCGGTCTGGTGGGCGAGCGGCGACGGGATGTAGATCCGGTCCTCGCTCGTCAGGCCGGACTGCGCGACGTGCATCGCGGTCGCCAGGCCGAGCGTGCGGTGCGGGTGCTGCACGCCCTTCGGCTCGCCGGTCGTGCCGGAGGTGAAGAGCAGCTGGCAGACGTCGTCCGGGCCGGGCGCGTGGGACAGGATCTGATCGACGTCCACCTGGACCGAGTCGAGCGCGGTGTCGAAGTAGCGCCAGTTCCACTCGCTCGCGGCGACGCGGTCGGCGGCGTCGGCGGGCAGCGGCGGCTGGTTCGTCGGGCTGTCCGCCTGCCCGCGGGCCTCGGAGCGGAGCACGACCACGTGCTCGACCGACAGGCGGCGCTTCTGGGCCTTCGCCTCGTCGATGACCTCGAGCAGTTCGAGCGCCGGGCGACGCTTCCGGAAGACGTTCGGCAGGAAGACCACGCGGGCGCGGGACCGGGCCAGCGTCATCGTGGTCTCGCGGGGACCGAACACGGGCATGATCGGCGTCGCGACGGCACCGATCTGGATCGCACCGAGCGTGATCGAGACGAACTCGCGCCAGTTCGGCAGCTGCATCGCCACGGACTCGCCCGTGCGGACGCCGAGCTCGAGGAGCAGGGCGGAGACCTTGTCGGCCTCGTCCTGCAGCTCGCGCCACGTCGTGTTCACCGGCTCGGGGCCGCCGACCTCGATCACGGCGAGGCCGTCCGGGTCCTGCTGGGAGAGGACGCGGACCTTCTCGCTGAGGACGAGCGGGTCGGCGTCGACGCCGGCGAGCTCGGGCAGCGCGCTCGTCACCGTCTCCTGCTCCTCCCCCAGGTCCGTGCTCTCCGCAGCGGCCTCGGCGGCGTCGATCCGGTCGTCGCGGGCGATCTGCGCCTCGGCGCCGTCGCCGACCTCCATGTCGAGGCCGACCGAGTTCATCGCCTCGAGGAAGGTCGGGTAGGAGATCCGGTAGGCGCGCGGGTAGGTGAGGGCGGAGACGCCGTCGGCCTTCGACGCGGCGACGGCCAGCGACATCAGCACGCGGTGGTCGTTGAACGAGGACATCGGCGACCCGTGCAGGTCACCAGGACGGACACCGGTGACGCGCAGCTCGTCGGCGCCCTGCTCGGCGCGGCCGCCCAGTCGGTTGAGCTGGAGCATCGCCGCGACGCGGTCGGACTCCTTCAACCGGATGTGCGCGACGTTCCAGAGCCGGGTCGTGCCCTCGGCGAAGGTCGCCATCGTGGACAGGATCGGCAGCAGGTCCGGGATCGGCTGGCAGTCGATGTCGAGGGGGCGCAGCGGGGAGCCGTCGTGCTCGATGCGCACGAAGCCGGTCTCCTCGTCGATCCGCATCGGGACGCCCATCGCCGTGGCGAGGTCGAGGAACTCGCTCTCCGGGTGGTCGGTCTCGGCGGTGGTGAACGCCGTCATGCCGCGGAGCAGCACGTTCGACTCGCGGATGCCGGCCGCGGCGATGCCGAACGCCGCCGAGCCGATGTCCGGCGGGATCACGTAGTCGTGCGGGGTGGCCTGCTGGTTCGCCGGGATCCGGTACTCGAGCCAGTCGTCGGACACCTCGACCGTGAGGCCGAACTGGCGCATCATGCGCACGGTCAGCTCGACGTACGGCTGCTCGTTGAGCCGTCCGCCGGTGATGTGGATCCGGGTCTCCTCCTCCGCGAAGGGCGCGACGAGGAGCAGGCCGGAGATCCACTGCGACAGGGTGCCGGCGATCTGGACGTCGCCGCCGCGCGGACGCTTCGGCTGCACGGTGACCGGCGGGCAGTCGTTCGTGGCCTCGAGCTCGATGCCCATCTGGGTGAGCGAGGTGAGCAGGGCCTTGATCGGGCGGCGCTGGAAGTACTTCATGCCCGAGAGGGTCATCGGCTTGTCCGCCAGCGACGCGAGCCCCGTCATGAAGTAGAGCGTGGTGCCCGAGGAGCCCATGTTGAGGAGCCCGTCGGCGCCCCGGGAGCCGTGGTCGACGACGTCGGTGGCCTCGTACCGACCGCCGAGGCCGGTGACGTGGTACTCGTTCCCGCGACGCTTGACGTCGACGCCGAGGGCACGGAGCGTGCCCACGGTCCACTCGACCTGCCGGGTCGCACTGATGCCGGAGACGATGCTCGTCCCCTTCGCCAGCGACGCGAGCACCAGCGCGCGGTGCGCGTGGTACTTCGAGACCGGGATGTCGAGTTCTCCGACGAGCGGTGCGTTCGTCCCGCGCACGACCAGCTGCATGCCTACCTCTTCCCTGTTGAGCGTTACTACGGTACGCCCGGTGTGGATCGTCTGTGAATCGGATCCGCACGACCGGGAGTGCGGTTCCTTGTGCGTGTCCGACAAGGAGCCGGGCAGGATGTACAGCATGGACATCCGTTTCACCGAGTCCCGCCCGTCGACCATCGGCGTCGAGTGGGAGCTCCCCCTGGTCGACCGGGACACCGGCGACCTGACCCCGCGTGCCCCCGCCGTCATCCAGGCGGTGCAGCAGCGGCTCGGTGATCACGACCGGGTGACCGAGGAGCTCCTGACGAACACGGTCGAGGTCGTCACCGGCGTCCACTCGCGGGTGAGCGGTGCCACGAGCGAGCTGTCCGGCATCATCGGCGAGGTCGTCGACGCCGCCGAACCGCTCGACGCGCAGGTCATGTGCGCCGGCACCCACCCCTTCGCCGTGTGGGACCAGCAGGAGATCACGCCGGACAGCGAGCACTACACGACCCTCATCGACCGCACCCGGTGGTGGGGCCGTCAGATGCTCATCTGGGGCGTGCATGTCCACGTCGGCATCGACGACCGCGACAAGGCGCTGCCGATCCTCGGCGCGATGCTCGCGTACGTCCCGCACCTGCAGGCCTTCACCGCCTCGAGCCCGTTCTGGGCGGGGACCGACACCGGGTACGCCTCGAACCGCGCCCTGATGTTCCAGCAGCTGCCGACCGGTGGCCTGCCGCCGGCACTCGGCGCGTGGGCGAACTTCGAGGAGGTCGTCGACGACCTCACCCGCACCGGCGTCATCGAGGGCGTCAAGGACCTCCGCTGGGACATCCGCCCGTCGCCCGGCTGGGGCACCCTCGAGAACCGCGTCTCCGACGGCATCTCGACCCTGCACGAGGTCGGGGCCGTGACCGCGCTCGTCCAGTGCCTCGTCACCGAGATGTCCGACCGGCTCGACGCCGGCGAGACCCTGCCGACCATGCAGCCCTGGTTCGTCCGCGAGAACAAGTGGCGCGCGGCCCGGTACGGCATGGAGGCCGAGATCATCACGAACGCGGCCGGCGACGAGCGGCTCGTGACCGACGAGGTGCACGACCTCGTGCAGCGGCTCGACCCGGTGGCGGACCGTCTCGGGTGCCAGCAGGAGCTGCACCACCTCGACACGATGATCGCGGACGGTGCCTCCTACCAGCGGCAGTTGCAGGTCGCGCAGGAGAACGGCGGGGACCTCCGCGCCGTCGTCCGGCACCTGGTCACCGAGCTGCGCGACTCGCTCTGACCGTCACCGTCCGACGAACGGGAGGCGCGGTGCCGGCCGGCACCGCGCCTCCCGTCCTGGGGGACGTGCGGGAGTCCGCGCGACCGCTACAGTTCCCCTGTGACAGGGGGGAACGCGGAACGCGGAGCAGGGCCGACCGTCCAGCGCGCGGCCGCGCTGATCGACGCGGGACGGCCCGCCGACGCCCTCGCCGACCTCGCCGTCGTCGAACGGGACCAGGGCGCTTCGGTCGCCGGGCACCGCGTCCGGGCGCTGGCCCTCCTGGCGCTCGACCGTCCGGACGAGGCCCAGGACGAGGCCCGACGCGCGGTCGGCCTCGCCCCCACCGACTCCGTCGCACTCCGGATCCTCTCGACGACCCTGGTCCGCTCGGGTGACCAGACCGGAGCCGTCGCCGCCGCGCGCCGATCCGTCGAGGCCGATCCCGGGTCGTGGCTCGCACACCTCGCGGTGGCCGACGCCCTCTGGCTCGACGAGCGTCGTCGACCCGAGGCGCTCCGTGCGAGCTACGAGACCGTGCGGCTGGCGCCGCTCGAACCGATGGCGCACCGCCGACACGGCGACCTCCTGCTCGCGGCAGGACGGCAGCGCGACGCCCAGGCCGCCTACCGACGCGGCCTCGAGCTCGCCCCGGAGGACCGCGGCGCACGGCACAACTTCGCGGTGTCGCGACTCCGGCGGGGTCACGACGGCGAGTCCGCGCTCGCGTTCGCCGGGATCCTCGCGACGGACCCCACGAACGCGCTCGCCCGACGGAACCTCGTCGTCGGGGTCCTCAACCCGCTCGCGCGCATCCGGTTCGGACTCGGTGCCGGCGCCCTGATGACCGGCTTCCAGTACCTGGTCTCCCTCGACGCGCCGTCGGACACCGGCCGCTGGTACACGACGCTCCCGCCGGTGATCGGACTCGCGCTCGTGGTGGTCGTCGTGCTCCGGTTCGCCGCCGAGACCCGGCCCCGGACGGGGTTCCTCGTGCGCGCGGCGCGACGGGCGGTCCCCGGGTGGACGACGACCGTCGGCGTGCTCGGGGCCGCGACGGCCGTCTCGGTCGTGGGGCTCTTCCTCCCGCCGGTCGCGGCCGTGGTGGCACAGGGACTCGTGTTCGTCGGGGTGGTCGTCGCCTCGGTGCGCATCCGGAGCACGATGCGCGCGTTCCCGAAGACCACGCCCGTGCGGCAGGAGGTCGACGAGGGCCGGACCGACCACGGCGACGACGGCTGGGGGAACCCGTGGTGAACGACGACGGACGAGGAGTCCCGATGGACGACGACCCACTGATCGACGCGATCCGGCGAGCCGTGGTGGCCGCTCCGGAGGACGTCACGCTCCGGGTCCACCTCGGCCGCCTGCTCCTCGACGCGGGGCGCCGGGTCGAGGCCACGACCGAAGCGGCGGCAGCGGTCTCGGTCGCCCCCGACGACGCCGCGGCCCGGGCGCTCATGCTCGAGGCACTGCAACCCCACGCGACGGCCGGCCCCGCCGCGCCCGGACCGGACGACGCCGCGACGGACGACGCCGGTCCCCCGTCCGCGACCGGGTTCGACTGGCACGCCGCCGAGCAGCAGGTGGAGCACATCGTCGAACCGGCGTTCGTCGACGACGACGGCCCGGACCCGGACCCCGCGTCGGCGTTCTCCGTCGAGCGCGCGGGTGTCCGGTTCGCCGACGTCGGTGGCATGGAGACCGTGAAGCAGCGCCTGACCGCGGCGTTCCTCGCACCGCTCGCGAATCCCGAGCTGCGCACGCTCTACGGCAAGAGCCTCCGCGGTGGCCTGCTCCTGTACGGGCCGCCAGGCTGTGGCAAGACGTTCATCGCCCGGGCCGTCGCGGGCGAACTCGGCGCACGGTTCATGAGCGTCTCGATCACCGACGTGCTCGACCCCTACGTCGGCCAGAGCGAACGGAACATCGAGGCCGTGTTCCGCGCCGCCCGGGCTGCGGCGCCCTGCGTGGTGTTCTTCGACGAGGTCGACGCGCTCGGACAACGGCGCAGTCAGACCCGGAGCTCGCACGTCCGCGGGATGGTGAACCAGCTCCTCACCGAGCTGGACGGCATCGACGGCGGGAACGAGGGCGTGTTCGTACTGGCGGCGACGAACCAGCCCTGGGACGTCGACCCCGCGCTCCGCCGACCCGGACGGCTCGACCGCACCGTGCTCGTGCTGCCGCCGGACGCCCCCGCGCGCGAGGCGGTCTTCCGCAGCCACCTGCGGGACCGACCCGTCGAGGGCATCGACGCCGCAGCGCTCGCGAAGCGCACCGAGGGGTTCTCGGGCGCGGACATCGCCTACGTCTGCGAGGTCGCCGCGGAACGGGCGCTCATGGACAGCGTCACGACCGGGTCGGTCCGGCTGATCGGCATGGGGGACCTGCTCGGTGCCCTCGGTGAGGTGCGCCCGTCCACCGGTGCCTGGCTGGACGCCGCGCGCAACGTCGTCCTCTTCGGCGAGGACGACGGGACGTACGCCGACCTGCGGGCCTGGCTCAAGCGGTCCAAGCGCTGACCGACGGACGGGAGGCGCGGTGCCAGCCGGCACCGCGCCTCCAGTCAGTCAACTGGTTGCGATCGCGAGCCGCGTCAGCGACCCAGGAACTTCTGCAGCGACGCGAGCTCTTCCTCGGTCGGCGCCTTGCCGCCCTTGCCGCCGCCGAGCCCGAGACCGGACCCCTTCGGCGCCTGCTGCGGCGCCGCGGCCGCACCCGCGGCGAGCGCCGCACGCTTCGCCGGGTTGCCGACCTTGGACTTCTTCTTGCCGCCCTGCTGCTGCTTCTTGCCGCCGTGCATACCGGGGATCGGCCCCATGCCGGGCATCTGCGGGACGCCACCGCGGGCGACGGTCTTCATCATCTTCGCGGCCTGCTCGAACCGGTTCACGAGGGCGTTGACCTCGGTCACGGTGGAGCCGGCACCCTTGGCGATGCGGAGGCGGCGGGAGCCGTTGAGGAGCTTCGGCAGCTCGCGCTCCTGCGGGGTCATCGACTGGATGATCGCCTCGGTGCGGACGATCTCGCGCTCGTCGAAGTTGTCGAGCGCCTCGCGCATGCCCTTGGCGCCGGGGAGCATGCCGAGCATGCCCTTGATCGAGCCGGCCTTGCGGAGCTGCTGCATCTGCTCGAGGAAGTCGTTGAGCGTGAACGAGTCGCTCGCGATCTTCTCGGCGACCTTGCGCGCTTCTTCTTCGTCGAAGGCACCCTGCGCCTGCTCGATGAGGGAGAGGATGTCACCGAGGTCGAGGATGCGGCTCGCCATGCGGTCCGGGTGGAACGGCTCGAAGTCGTCGAGCCCCTCGCCCGTGGAGGCGAACATGATCGGACGGCCGGTCACGCTGGCGACCGACAGGGCCGCACCACCGCGGGCGTCGCCGTCGAGCTTCGAGAGGACGACGCCGGTGAAGTCGACGCCTTCCTGGAAGGCGCGGGCGGTGTTGACCGCGTCCTGACCGATCATCGCGTCGATGACGAAGAGGACCTCGTCGGGGTCGACGGCCTTGCGGATGTTCGCGGCCTGCTTCATGAGCTCGGCGTCGACGCCGAGACGACCGGCGGTGTCCACGATGACGGTGTCGTACTGCTGGTCGACCGCGGCCTTGATGGCGTTCTTCGCGACCTTGACCGGGTCGCCGACGCCGTTGCCGGGCTCCGGCGCGAACACGTGCACGCCGGCCTGTTCGCCGACGACCTGCAGCTGCTGCACGGCGTTCGGACGCTGGAGGTCCGCCGCGACGAGCATCGGCGTGTGGCCGTCCTTCTTGAGCCACTTGCCGAGCTTGCCGGCGAGCGTGGTCTTGCCGGCGCCCTGGAGGCCCGCGAGCATGATGACCGTCGGGGGCCGCTTCGCGAACTCGAGACGCCGCTGCTGGCCGCCGAGGATGCCGACGAGTTCCTCGTTGACGATCTGGACGACCTGCTGCGCCGGGTTGAGCGCACGGTTGACCTCGTCGGAGAGGGCCCGCTCGCGGACGGCTGCGGTGAACGCCTTGACGACCTCGAGCGCGACGTCGGCGTCGAGGAGCGCCCGCCGGATCTCGCGGACGGTGCCGTCGACGTCGGACGGAGTCAGCCGACCCTTGCTCCGCAGGTTGCGGAAGGTCTCGGTCAGCCGATCGGAGAGTGAACCGAATTGCGCCATGATCCGTCGATTCTACAAGGCCCCGCCCGGACGCTCTCGCCCGTTCACCGCAGGAGGACGCCCTCGGCGAGTTCCACCGTCGTGCCGAGCCCGAGATCGACCACCACCGGAGCCGACGACGGGGCTCGGTCGAGCGTCGGGAACCACTGCCGACCGGGCGACACCAGGATGAGCAGCCCGTCGACGTCGCCGACGGGGGCGAAGTCGGGCCCCGGCGGGTTGGCGTAGGGGTCGAGTCCGTGCTGGCGGAGGGCCTCGACCGCCCCGGGGACGTCGGGGACGGCGATGCCGACCTCACTGACCGACACGAACAGCGGGGCGAGCGGCGCGGCCTGCCCGGTGGCCGGCGCGCCCTGTCCGGCGGTCGGCGCGGCGTTGCCGTCGGGGAGCTCCCGTCGCTCGATGAGCTCGAGCAGCTGCCGGTCGGGCCCCTCGAAGTACACCGACCGCGAGTCCCAGCCCGCCGGCCCCTCGAACTCGTCGGCACCGTCCGCCCCGAGCACCGTCGCGACCTCGGCCACCCGGCGCTTCGCGTCCGCGAACGTCCCGGTCGGGATCGTGAACGCGAGGTGGTGCGCCCCGGTCATCCCGTCGAGCTCCCGGAAGACGAGCTGCGACGCCCCGACCGTGACCCGGACCGAGTCGTCGTCGGCGAGCACGGCGCACCCGAGTCGCTCGTAGCAGCGGGCGGTGTCGTCGAGGGAGCGGGTGGCGAGCTGGACCTGGCGGATGCGCATGGCCCCACCCGACACCCTCAACCGCGCTTCAGGTCAAGCCCCGGACTACTGTCCGTCGCATGCACCTCCGGGAGATCGACCTCGGCGGCTGGGCCCGCGCCGCTGCCGTCGCACTGCTCTGCGGGTTCGCCGCCGCCGTGTTCGCGTCGCGGTTCGCGATCCCGGTGTCGACCGTCGTGGCCGTCGGCATCGGCGCAGGGGTGCTCGTGACCGTCCTCGTCGTCGTCGCCTGGGCCACCATCGGCGGGTACGCCACCCAGCGGGCGCTGCGGGAGTGGGTTCGAGGGGGTCCGGAGCCGGTCGGCGTCCCCGCCCGACGGCGGGTCCGGTGGCTCGCACACTTCGTGGACCGGACCAGCTGGTTCGCGTGGCTCTCCGCGGTCCTGGCCGTCCTGATCCTCGCGCTGGTCGTCCCGCAGCTGTTCGACGCGACCGACTGGCAGGACGTCGTGCTCGCGCTCTTCCCCGGGGTGCTGTGGGCGGGCATCGCGGTGCACGTCTTCGCGGTCGAACGACGCCACCTGCCACGGGCTCGTGCGCTGTACGAGGAGGAGCTCCGCACGGCAACGTGGCAGGACGTCCGCGTGCCGTGACCTCCGGACACCCGTCGATGCCGTTGTTGGACGGAGTACAGAAACTGTCGTAGCCTGGCGCGCATGCCGGAACTCGACATCGTGCGCCCGTCCGGGTTGCTGGACCACGCCGAGGGACTCGCACTGCAGCGGGCCCTCCACGCCGACGTCGTCGCCGGCCGCTCACCCGGGGCCGTCGTCCTGTGCGAGCACCCGTCCGTGTACACCGCCGGGCGTCGCACCGAACCGTCCGACCTGCCGACGGACGGCTCCCCCGTGGTCGACGTCGACCGCGGCGGACGGATCACCTGGCACGGACCGGGGCAGCTCGTCGCGTACCCGGTCGTCCGGCTGGCCGAGCCGCTCGACGTCGTCGCCTGGGTGCGGGACCTCGAGCAGGTCATCGTCGACGCGGCGGCCGCCGTGGGTGTGCTCGCCGAGCGGGTCCCGGGACGCAGCGGCGCCTGGGTCCCCGGCCCGGCCGGTGCCCCGCACGCCAAGGTCGGCGCGATCGGCCTGCACGTCGCCGAGGGGGTGACGAGCCACGGCCTCGCGATCAACTGCACGAACAGCCTCGACGCCTACGCCGCGATCGTGCCGTGCGGGATCAGCGACGCGGGGGTGACCACCCTCAGCCGCGCAGCAGGTCGCACCGTGACGGTCGACGAGATCGTCCCCGTGGTGCTCGACCGCCTCCGCGCCGCAGAGCGGGGCATGCACGCCGGACACCGGATCAGCAGCGCCGCGGGCACGCCCGCCACCACGCCCACACGACAGGAGACCCTCGTATGACCCTCGCCCCCGAAGGCCGCCGGATGCTCCGCGTCGAGGCCCGCAATGCCGAGACCCCGATCGAGACCAAGCCGGCGTGGATCAAGACCCGCGCCACCCAGGGCCCGGAGTTCCGCGAGCTGTCCGGCCTCGTGCGGAGCAAGCAGCTGCACACCGTCTGCCAGGAGGCCGGCTGCCCGAACATCTTCGAGTGCTGGGAGGACCGCGAGGCCACCTTCCTCATCGGCGGCTCGCAATGCACGCGCCGCTGCGACTTCTGCCAGATCGACACCGGCAAGCCCGAGCCGCTCGACCGCGACGAGCCCCGCCGGGTCGCGGACTCCGTCGCCGAGATGGGCCTCAAGTACGCCACGGTCACCGGTGTGGCCCGCGACGACCTGCCCGACGGTGGCGCCTGGCTCTACGCGGAGACGATCCGCCAGATCCACGAGCACTCCCCCGGCACCGGCGTCGAGATCCTCGTGCCCGACTTCAACGGCCGCCCGGACCAGCTCGGACAGGTGTTCGCCGCCCGCCCCGAGGTCTTCGCCCACAACGTCGAGACCGTGCCCCGGATCTTCAAGCGCATCCGCCCGGCGTTCACCTTCGAGCGCTCCCTCGACGTCATCACGCAGGGACGCGACGCGGGGCTGGTCACGAAGTCGAACCTGATCCTCGGCATGGGCGAGGAGCGCATCGAGATCGAGGACGCCCTGCAGCGGTTGTACGACGCCGGCACGGACATCATCACGCTGACGCAGTACCTCCGCCCGTCGCCGCGGCATCTGCCGGTCGCGCGGTGGGTCGCACCCGAGGAGTTCGTCGCCCTGCGCGAGGTGGCCGAGGAGATGGGCTTCGCCGGGGTCCTCGCCGGGCCGCTGGTCCGGTCGTCCTACCGGGCCGGGCGCCTCTGGGCGCGTGCCACGGTCACCCGCGGCGGCACGGTGCCGGAGCACCTGTCCCACCTGCTCGACGCGACGCCGGGTCGCCAGGCCGTCTGAGCGGTGGGACCGGACGGACGACGGACGGGAGGCGCGGTGCCAGCTGGCACCGCGCCTCCCGTTCCGCGCATGCGTCCGTGACGGACGCGTCGGTCGCTACGCGCGACCGCGGATGCTCCTGAGCAGCCAGCCGATGACGGCCAGGATGATGAGGACGATCCCGACCCACAGCAGGAACTTCAGGGCACCGACGAAGATGCCGCTGAAGAGCAGGACGAGGCCGACGATGATCGCGATGATCAGCAGAGCGGGCATGTGAGGGCTCCTTCCGTGTACCTGGACGATCCCTGTACTGCGCAGACGGTACCCGGAATCAGCCGACGAGGTTCTGCACGAACACGTGCGGGGTGAAACCGGTGAGGTCGTTGATGCCCTCGCCCTGGCCGATGAGCTTGATCGGGATGCCCGTCTTCTCCTGCACGCTCAGCACGAACCCGGCCTTGGCCGAGCCGTCGAGCTTGGTGATGACGAGGCCGGTGACGCCGGCGCCCTCGATGAACGCCTGTGCCTGCGCGAGGCCGTTCTGGCCGGTCGTGGCGTCGAGCACGAGCAGGACCTCGGCGATCTCGGTCTGCTTCTCGACCACGCGCTTGATCTTGGTGAGCTCGTCCATCAGCCCGGCCTTGGTGTGCAGTCGGCCGGCGGTGTCGATGACGACGATCTCGGTGTTGTCCCTGATGGCCTTCTCGACCGTCTGGTAGGCGACCGACGCCGGGTCCTGCCCGGGCTGGGCCGGTCGCACGACCTCGACGCCCGCTCGCTCCGCCCACGTCGCGACCTGCTCGACCGCGGCGGCGCGGAAGGTGTCCGCCGCACCGACGAGCACGGTGCGGTCGTACGTCTTGAGGAACTTCGCGAACTTGCCGATGGTCGTGGTCTTGCCGACGCCGTTCACCCCGACGACGAGCACGACCGCCGGCCGGTTGCTGAGCTTCAGCGTGGTGTCGAGCTTCGACAGCCGTTCCTCGAGCACCTCGCGCAGCATCCGCTGGAGGTCGGCGGGGTCCGTCGTGCCGTAGCGGTCGACGCGCGCGTGGAGGTCCTCGATGATCTCGTCGGCGATGTCCGGGCCGAAGTCCGCACCGATGAGCGCCGTCTCGAGGTCCTCCCACGTGGTCTCGTCGATCGTCTTGCGCTGGAACAGCCCGCGCAGCCGGGAGGACAGTGA
Source organism: Curtobacterium sp. Curtsp22 (assembly GCF_059492135.1). Taxonomy (NCBI): domain Bacteria; kingdom Bacillati; phylum Actinomycetota; class Actinomycetes; order Micrococcales; family Microbacteriaceae; genus Curtobacterium; species Curtobacterium sp. Curtsp22. The sequence continues at coordinate 1,008,469 of NZ_CP168519.1, forward strand.
CCAGGAACTCGCCATGTTCCCAGCTTAGAGCGCGGCGCATGTGGGCCGCGCCCGGTACGCTCGACACCACGAAGGGGAGTATTCCTCCTCGGTGTCCCCGTCAGTACGGTCCGGAACGATCCGGGCCCGGGGCGCCGGTCGTGGTCGACACATCGTGCGGACCGCGGCGGAAGAGACCTTCAGGCCTCGGCGTACCCACCACCTGGTTGCGCCCATCGACCTGAAGGAAACCCGTGGACGTCCCACTCTTCGTCTGGCTCCTCACCATCGCAGGCATCCTCGCGCTGCTGGTGTTCGACTTCTTCTCGCACGTGCGCACCCCGCACGTCCCGCACATCAGGGAATCCGCGTTCTGGTCGGCGTTCTACGTCGGGCTCGCGATCCTCTTCGGTGTCGGCATCCTCGTCTTCGGCGGCGGACAGGCCGGCGGTGAGTACTTCGCCGGGTGGCTGACCGAGAAGGCACTGTCGGTCGACAACCTGTTCGTCTTCCTCATCATCATGACGAGCTTCGCCGTGCCGAAGGAGTTCCAGCAGAAGGTCCTGCTCGTCGGCGTCGCGATCGCCCTCGTCGCACGCGGCATCTTCATCGCCCTCGGCGTCACGATCATCGACAACTTCTCGTGGGTGTTCTATCTGTTCGGCGCGCTGCTCTTCTGGCTCGCCTGGTCGCAGGCCCGCAGCGGCAACGACCACGGTGGCGACGAGGGTGACTCCCGCCTGATCCGCATCCTCAAGCGCGTCATCCCGACCTCGGACCACTACGACGGCGACCGCCTCACCACGAAGGTCGACGGCAAGCGCCTCTTCACGCCGATGCTGCTCGTGATGGTCGCGATCGGCCTCACCGACGTGCTCTTCGCGCTCGACTCGATCCCCGCGATCTTCGGGCTGACGCAGGACGCCTTCATCGTGTTCACCGCGAACGCGTTCTCGCTGCTCGGGCTCCGTCAGCTGTACTTCCTCATCGCCGGGCTGCTCGAACGCCTCATCTACCTCGGGCAGGGCCTCGCGGTCATCCTCGGGTTCATCGGCGTCAAGCTCGTCTTCCACGCCATGCACGTCAACGAGCTGCCCTTCATCAACGGCGGCGAGCACATCGAGTGGGCTCCGGAGATCCCGATCTGGTTCTCGCTGGGCTTCATCATGCTGACGATCGCGGTCGCCACGGTGGCGTCGCTCGTGGTGTCGAAGCGTCGCCAGGAGCGCGGGCTCACCCCGACGGGCGAGCCGAAGGAGGCCGTCGAGGCCGACGCGCACTAGTCGCGGCCGCCTGGCGGACGGGAGGCGCGGTGCCAGCTGGCACCGCGCCTCCCGTCCGTCTGTGGTCCCGCAGGCCGGCGGTGCGCCGAGTCTCGGCCATGCGGACAGTTTCGTGGTCGCGAGGGCACGAAACTGTCCGCGGAGCCGAGTCTCGGACTCGGGCCTACGCGACCGCCGGCTCCGGCGACCGCTTCTGCACGCGCTGGCCGACGACGGCGGAGACGCCGTCCTGCCGCATCGAGACCCCGTACAGCGCGTCCGCGATCTCCATCGTGCGCTTCTGGTGCGTGATCACGATGAGCTGCGACGACGCCCGCAGCCGCTCGAACACCGTCAGCAGCCGCCCGAGGTTGGCGTCGTCGAGCGCCGCCTCGACCTCGTCCATGATGTAGAACGGCGACGGGCGGGCGGTGAAGATCGCCACGAGCAGCGCCACCGCGGCCAGGGACCGCTCGCCGCCGGACAGCAGGGTCAGCCGGTCGATCTTCTTGCCAGCGGGCTTCACCTGCACCTCGATGCCGGTGTTCAGCAGGTCGTCGGGGTTCGTCAGCGTGATCGACCCGGAGCCGCCGGGGAAGAGGATCGGGAAGATGACGTCGAACGCCTCCTTCGTGTCGTCGAACGCGGACTCGAAGATCGTCTGCATCTTCTGGTCGAGCTCGTCGATGATCGTCATCAGGTCGGTCCGGGTCTTCTGCAGGTCCTCGAGCTGCTCGGCGAGGAACGCGTGGCGCTGTTCGAGCGCCTGGAACTCCTCGAGCGCGAGCGGGTTCACCTTGCCGAGCTGCCCGAGGTCCCGCTCAGCGGCCTTGAGCCGTCGCTCCTGGTCGGCGCGGACGTACGGCACCGTCTCGACGTCGGCGGGGTCGACGTCCTCGGTGGCGTCGAACTCGGGCAGGGCGGGACCGCCCGGGAGCGTCGACTCCGCGTCGACCGGTTCGACCAGGTCGTCGTCGTCGTCGGAGGTCGGGTCGGCGTCGGTCGGGTCGGCGTCGGTCGGCGAGTCGCCGTCGGTCGGCGAGTCGTCGGACTGGAGGCGCGGCTCGGCCCCGTCCTCCACCGTCGCCTCCGGCACCGCGCCGTCCAGGGCCGTCCCCGCCGCGGCGGCAGCGGCCGCCCGCTCGGCGTCGCGGTGCTTCCGGGCGAGGACCCGGGGGTCGATCAGGACGTCCACCGGCACCGGCACGTGTGGCCCGTACTCGGCGACGAGCACGGCCTCGACGAGCCCGAGCTCGCTCTGCGCCCGGTCGAGCACGCCGGACACGTGCAGCTTCTTCTCGTAGATCTCCATCTCGAGCGAGTGCACGCCGTCGGTGATGGACTGCAGGCGGTCGCGGAGTTCGCGCTCCTCGTTCCGGATCGTCTGGAGCTCGGTGTTCCGCTTCGACCGCTCGGCCTCCTCGGTGGCGAGCTGCACGCGGGCCTCGGCGAGGGACCGGTCGACGGCACCGAGCAGCCCGGGCAGGTCGGCGAGCACGTCCTCGGCGACGGCGATCTGCCCACGGCGGATCACGGCGAGTCGTGCGGCCTCCGCCGCTGCGGCACGTTCGGCCTCGAGCTGCCGCTCCAGCTGGTCGGCGCGGGTCCGCTCCGCACGGACACGCTCGCGGACGGTCTCGACCTGGATGCGTTGCTCGATCTCGGCGGCGCGTGCGGCCTCGAGCGCGTCCTGCAACCCGGGGCGCTCGGACGCGTCGACGACGGGGCGCGGACGGTCGGCGAACTCCTGGCGTGCGCGTTCCGCCTCGGCCAGGGCCGCCTCGGCAGCCTCGACCGCACCGTCGGTCTCGGCGAGGGCCGCACGCAGTCGCTCGACCTCGGCGGCCGCGTTCTCCACCTTCGCGCGGGTCGACGCGCTGGTCCGGTCGTACTCCGCCTTCGCCCGGGCGTGGGCGCGCGAGGCAGCGTCCGCGTCGTCCGCCGCGCGACGTGCGTCCTCGACGGCGGTGCGGGCGGCCTGGAGGCGCGTGGCCGCGTCCTCGGCGTCGCGCGCGATCGCGTCGCGGCGGGTCACGGCGTCGTCGCGTTCCGCGACGAGTTCGATGCGCGAGGTCACGCGCTCCCCGCCGCCCGTCACGCGGACCGCACGGACGAGGTCACCGGACCGCGTCACCACCGTGGCCTGCGGTGCGGCGGTGAGCACCGCCTCCAGGTCGACCCCGTCGGTGTCGGCGACGAGCGTGTCCCGCAGGATCGCGGCGATCGCCGGCGGACCCTGCACGAGGTCGAGTGCGCGGCGGACCCCGGCCGGGAGCCGCGCGGGCAGTCCGGACGGCGGGGCGTCGGCATCGGCGACCACGACGTCGATGCGTCCGATGTCCTCGGTGCGGGCGTGCGCGACGGCGTCGAGCGCGACGGACCGGTCGTCGGCGAGGACGGCGTCGGCGAGCCCGTCGAGGGCGATCGCGATCGCCCCCTCGAACCCGGGCGTCACGCTGAGACGGTCCGCGAGGCGACCCACGATGCCGTCGCGCCCGGCCTCGATGAGCGCCTGCGAACCGTCACGGACGTCGATCGACATGCCGAGCGCGGCGACACGGGCGTCCAGGGCGTCCCGTTCGCGCTCGAGGGCGTGCAGGCGGTCACGGAGTTCGTCACGCGCCGCCTGGGCCGCTTCCTGCTGCTCGCGGGCGGTCTCGAGCGCGGCGGTCAGCGCGTCCTCGTCGATGCCCTCGGACGGGTCCGCGCCGAGTTCGGCGAGGGCCGCAGCCGCCCGTTCGGACCGCTCCCCCGCCTCGGCCAGCGCCCGCTCGCGCCGTTCCCGGTCGGCCGCCGCGGAGCCGCGCTTCGACGTCGCCACGTCCACCGCGGACCCGAGGCGCTGGGCCTCGAGGTCGTGCTGCGAGACGAGGGCCGCCTGGGCGGCGATCCGTTCGTCGAGGGCGTCGAGCGCCGCACGGGCCGCCTGCACCCGCTGCGCCGCCACGGCCGTGCCGCCGGTCATCTCCGCCGCCTGCGCCTCGAGCCGGTCGGCTTCGTTCCGGACGCCCTGCACCTGCTCCGGCGTGATCGTGGGGCCCTGCTGCGGTGCGTCGGCCTGCTGGGCGAGGAACATCAGGCGCTGGTTCGCCAGGCTCGACAGGCCGCGGAGCCGCTCCTGCACGCTCTCCAGCCGGTGCACCACCGTGCGGGCGCGGTCGACGTCGTCGCCGACCATGCTCTGCTCGACGTGCTGCTGGCGGGCACGGGTCTGGTCGAGCCGTTCCTGCAGCACGATGCGCTCGGACTTGCGTCCGGCCTCGACCTCCTGGTGCTCGTGGAGCTCGCGGCGCAGGCGGACGACGTCGTCGGCGAGGATGCGGGCCTTGGCGTCACGGGCGACCGCGGCGACCGACTGGGCCTTGCGCGCCACCTCGGCCTGGCGTCCGAGGGGCTTCAGCTGGCGGCGGATCTCCCCCGCGAGGTCGGACAGGCGCGTCAGGTTCGTCTGCATCGCGTCGAGCTTGCGGAGGGTCTTCTCCTTGCGTCGACGGTGCTTCAGGATGCCCGCGGCCTCCTCGATGAAGCCGCGGCGGTCCTCGGGCGTCGCGTGCAGGACCTTGTCGAGCTGGCCCTGGCCGACGATGACGTGCATCTCACGGCCGAGGCCGGTGTCGCTCAGGAGCTCCTGGACGTCGAGCAGGCGGCAGTTCTCGCCGTTGATCGCGTACTCGCTGCCGCCGTTGCGGAAGAGCGTGCGGGAGATCGTGACCTCGGAGTACTCGATCGGCAGCAGGCCGTCGGCGTTGTCGATCGTCAGCAGCACCTGCGCACGGCCGAGCGGACCGCGCGTCGAGGTGCCCGCGAAGATGACGTCCTCCATCTTGCCGCCACGGAGGGTCTTCGCCCCCTGCTCCCCCATCACCCAGGCGAGGGCGTCCACGACGTTGGACTTGCCGGAGCCGTTCGGGCCGACGATGCACGTGACGCCCGGTTCGAACGCGAACGTCGTCGGCTGCGCGAAGGACTTGAACCCCTTGATGGTCAGGCTCTTCAAGTACATGCGGTCTCCGGATGCTCTGGTTGGGCGTCAGGCTAACGCGTGCGACGGCGTGGGCGTGGTTGGCACACGGGGCAGATGTGGCTCGATCGGTTCATGAAGGCCTCACGCACGATCGTGGTGCCGCACCGGGGGCACGGCTTCCCCTGCTGCCCGTACACGTGCAACCGCTGCGAGAAGTACCCGGACTGCCCGTTCACGTTGACGTACTGCGCGTCGAAGCTCGTGCCGCCGTCCTCCAGCGCACGGCCGAGGACGTGCCGCACCTCGGCCAGGAGGCCGTGCAGGTCGGCGCGGGTCAGCCGCTCGGCCGGCCGGTCGTAGTGCAGCCTGGCCGCCCAGAGGGACTCGTCGGCGTAGATGTTCCCGATGCCGCTCACGACGCCCTGGTCGAGCAGGACGCGCTTGATGCCGCTCGAGCGCTTCCGGGCGGTGGCGATGAAGCGGTCGTCGTCGAACGCGGGGTCGAGCGGGTCGCGGGCGATGTGCGACACCTGCTTCGGGATGCTCCGGCGCCACACGGCGTCGGGATCGACCTCGTCGACGTGTCCGGCGGAACCGGCCGGCGCCCCGTCGATCGTCGGGACCATCTCGTCGATCGCCATCGAGCCGAACGTGCGCTGGTCGACGAACTCGAGCTCGACCGGTGGCTCCGGGGAGCCGTCGCGGTCGGTGCCAGTGGGCTGGACGTCGAGGAGGATCCGTCGGTGCTTCGCCGCCTCGCGCCCGCGGCCGAGCAGGATCTGACCGCTCATGCCGAGGTGGGCCACGAGGGCCTCGGGTCGGTCGCCCTCGTGCTCGGGCTGCAGGGGCATCCAGAGGAACTTGCCACGACGGACCGCGGCGGCGATGGTGCGCCCGGTCAGGCGGTCGGCGAAGTCCTCGGCCGGACCGTCGTGCCGGGTCAGTGCCCGGTCGTCGACGACGTCCACGTTCAGGACCCGCGCGCCGCTGACGGCGGGTTCGAGGCCGGCGCGGACGACCTCGACCTCGGGCAGTTCGGGCACGCGGTCAGGCCGCCCGGCCGGAGAGCTGCGTCCACGCCTGGAGCGCCGCTGCCATCTCGGCGGTCTTCTTGCTCGACCCGGTACCGGTGGAGACGTCCTCGCCCTGGAGCACGACCGTGGCGTGGAAGGTCTTGTCGTGGTCGGGACCGGCCTCGGTCACGCGGTACGACGGGTTGCCGAGCGACAGGCTCGACGCGAGTTCCTGCAGGCTCGTCTTCGGGTCCATCGCGGCGCCGAAGCGGTCCGGGTCGATGAGGAGCGGTTCGACCAGCCGGAGCACCAGCGCGGTCGCCGGGTCGGGGCCGGCGGAGAGGTAGGTCGCGCCGATCACGGCCTCGACCGTGTCGGCGAGGATCGACGACTTGTCGCGGCCACCGGTCTGCTCTTCACCCTTGCCGAGCCGGAGGTACTGTCCGAGCCCGATCATGCGGGCGATCTCGGCGAGGGCGACCGTGGACACCAGGCTCGCGCGCCGCTTGGCGAGGTCGCCTTCGTCGAGGTCGGGGAAGGACCGGTAGAGCTTCACGGTCACGGCCTGGCCGAGGATCGAGTCCCCGAGGAACTCGAGGCGTTCGTTGTGCCCGATGCCACCGTGCTCGTACGCGTACGAGCGGTGGGTCAGGGCGAGCTGCAGGAGCTCGAGGTCGATGTCGGCCCCGAGGATCCCCTGCAGACGAACGACGTCCGGCCCCACGGGGCGGGACCCCGTGGCGCCGGACGTCGCTGTCATGCGTGTGGTCCGATCAGACGTCGGCGACCTTGCGGCCCTTGTACTCCATGTACAGGGGCGTGCCGGCGGAGTCCTCGACGACCTTGGCGCGGTGCGGGAGGCTGTAGGTGACCTTGCCGTTCTCGATCGTCTTCACGAGCTGGACCGGCGCGGCCTTCCACTGCGAACGACGGGCGTGCGTGTTGGCACGGGACTGCTTGCGCTTGGGAACGGCCATGGTGGTTCTCTTTCGGTTGGTCGGTGGTCAGTGGCGAGGGGCGGCGGTCAGTCGGCCTGGTCGGCGTCGGACCGCTCCTGACCCTCGGTGGTCTGGGGCGTGGTCGTGCTGGCTGCGTCGGTGTCCTCGCCGCCGCTCGTCGCGTCGTCGAGGGTGATGCCGCTCAGCGCAGCCCACCGCGGGTCCAGGACCTCGTGAGCGCGCTGCTCGCCGATGTCGGCCAGTCGCTCGCCCGTCACCGGGTCGAGGCCTGGGCAGTCCGGTCGGCAGACCGGCTGGAACGGCAGCGCCAGCACCACCGCATCTCGAACGACCTGTTCACAATCCACGTGGTCATCGTGAACGAAGAAGTCGAAATCCTCCGAGGCATCATACGCGAACAGCTCGGCGAAATCGACCTCGACGGGCTCGCTGATGTCGATGAGGCACCGGGAGCACTCGCCCTCGGCCTCGGCGCTGGCGTGCCCGGAGACGAGGACGCCCTCGTGCAGGCCCTCGAGCCGGAGGTCGATGTGCATCTCGGCACCTTCCCGGACGGAGATGACACCCGCTCCCATCGCATCCGGCACCGCGATGTCGAGCGAGTGCTCGCGCATCTCGCCCGGCCGGTGCGCGAGGTCGCGCACGCGCAGGGCGTAGGGGCTGTTCACGTGGGAAGACACGATCGACAAGCCTACATCGCTCGGGCCTGCGAGTCGAGGCGGGGGCGGGCGTGTCCGGTTCCGTGCGTCCGGCGCTCAGCGCCCGGTGTGCTCGTGGAGGGCCGCCGCGACCACCTGCGGCACGTACGGGGTCACGTCGCCGCCGAGGGACGCCACCTGACGGATGAGCGAGCTCGACACGTGGGCGCGGGCGGCCTCGGGCAGCAGGAACACCGTCTCGACGTCGGCGAGGTGGCGGTTCATGATCGCCATCGGGGTCTCGTACGCGACGTCCTCGCCGGATCGGACGCCCTTGACGAGGACCTTCGCACCGACCTGCCGGCAGTAGTCGACGAGCAGCCCCGAGGTCCACTCCCCGACCCGGACGTTGTCGGACACGCCCGTCTCGACGAGCGACTCCTCGATGAGGCGGACACGGTCGACCGCGTCGAACATCGCGGGCCGCTTGTCGGGGTTGTGCACGACGAGCACGTGCACCTCGTCGAAGAGCCCCGCCGCACGCCCGATCACGTCGAGGTGCCCGAGGGTCACGGGATCGAAGGAACCGGGGACCACCGCGATCTGCGCCATGCCAGCGACGATACCGGCGTTCAGTTCTTGCCGAGGAACGCGGCGTCGGACTCGTCGAGCCGCCGGGCCAGGGCTTCGCGGAGCGCGGGGTGCCCGTCGAGCTGCGGATCGGGCTCCAGCACGCGCTCGGCTTCCTCGCGCGCGTCGACGATGAGGTCGGCGTGCTCCACGACGCGCAGCAGGTTGAGCGACGACCGCCCGCCCGACTGCCGTTCGCCGAGCACGTCGCCCTCGCGCCGGAGCTCGAGGTCGACCCGCGCGAGCTCGAACCCGTCGTCGGACGCCGACACCGCGTCGACCCGTTCCCGCGAGGTCGTCTCGGCCTCGGCCGCGGTCACGAGCAGGCACACGCCGGCGTACTGGCCGCGGCCGATGCGCCCGCGGAGCTGGTGGAGCTGCGAGACGCCGAACCGGTCGGCGTCGAGCACGGCCATCATCGAGGCGTTCGGCACGTCGACGCCGACCTCGATCACGGTCGTCGCCACGAGGACGTCGACCACGCCGGCCGCGAAGGAGGTCATCACGCGGTCCTTCTCGTCCGCCGTCATGCGACCGTGCAGGACCTCGATCCGGCGGTCGGCGAGCACGGGCATCGTCCGCATCCGTTCCGCCGTGGCGAGCACGGTGGCCGGGGCGCGCTTCGGGGCGTCGTCGTTCGCCGGGTCGGGCTCGCCGTCGTCTTCCGTGTGGGCGTCGTCGATCGCCGGGCACACCACGAAGGCCTGTCGGCCGTCGGCGAGTTCCTCGGCCATGCGGGTCCAGATGCGGGACTCCCAGCCCGGGTGCTCGGCGAGCGGCACCGTGAAGGTCTCGACGCCGGCGCGGCCGGAGGGCAGCCCGGTGATCGTCGAGACGTCAAGGTCGCCGAACACCGTCATCGCCACCGTGCGCGGGATGGGCGTCGCGGTGAGGACGAGCACGTGCGGCGGTGTGGCCCCCTTCGTGCGGAGTGCTTCGCGCTGTTCGACCCCGAAGCGGTGCTGCTCGTCCACCACGACGAGGCCGAGCTCGGCGAAGTCCACCCGGTCGCCGAGGAGCGCGTGCGTGCCGACCACCAGCCGCGAGCTGCCGGACGCCGCTGCGAGCAGGGCCCGCCGCCGTTCGTCCGTCGACTGCGACCCCGTGAGGATCACCGGCCGGAGCTCAGCCGCGAGGTCGGGGCCGAGGAACTTCACGATCGACCGGAGGTGCTGCGCCGCGAGGACCTCGGTCGGGGCGATGAGCGCCGACTGCCCGCCGGACTCGGCCACGGTGAGCATCGCCCGGATCGCCACGAGGGTCTTGCCCGAGCCGACCTCGCCCTGCACGAGGCGGTGCATCGGCCAGTCCGCCGCCAGGTCGTGGGCGATCTCGGCGCCGACCGACCGCTGGTCGTCCGTGAGGGTGAACGGCAGCGTGGCGTCGAAGCGTTCGAGGATCCCGCCGGGCGCGGCGGAGCGCGGCGTCGCGGCCGTGGCGCGCGCGGCGATCCGGCGCTGCACGAGGGCGGTCTGGAGCACGAACGCCTCGCGGTAGCGGAGGGCGTCCTGCGCGCGCTTGAAGTCCGCGACCTTCTCGGGGCGGTGCAGGAGTTCGAGGGCCTTGCGGAACGGCACGAGGTCGAGCCGGGTCCGCACCCGGGCGGGGATCGGGTCCGGGACGTCGGGCAGCGTGTCGAGCACGATCGCCATCGACTTGGCGATCTGCCACGAGGTCAGCGTCGACGTCGCCGGGTAGATCGGGATCGGCTGGCGCGAGAAGCGGATGGCTTCCTCGGACTCGGGGTCCGCCGTCGCCCGGGGGTCGTCGCGGTCGAACAGCTCGTAGTCGGGGTGGGCGAGCTGCCGTGCGCCGCGGTAGTCGCCGACCTTGCCGGAGAAGATGCCACGGGCACCGGGCACGAGGTCCTTCGTCCGCCAGCCCTGGTTGAAGAACGTCAGGGTGAGCAGCCCCTTGCCGTCACCGATCTTGGCTTCGAGGATCGAGCCGCGGCGCGCACGCATCGTCCGTTCGCGGACGTCGACGACCTCGGCCACGATCGTCACCGACTCGCCGATCGCGAGGGAGTCGAGCGCGGTCAGGGCGCCGCGTTCGGCGTAGCGCCGGGGTGCGTGCTCGAGGAACTCGCCGACCGTGCGGTACCCGAACGCCTTCTCGATCGCGCTCGCCGTCCGTCCACCGAGGACGGTCGACAACCGCGCGTCGAGCGGTGCGGGGCCGAGGTCCGGCACCGCCGGCTCGGTTGTCGTTCCGGTCGTGACCACACGTCAACGGTACCCGGCGGCACCGACGCGATCCGCGCCTCCTGGACCGCCTGTGGAGAACTCCTGGAGCGCCCGGCGGCCCGCTACGGTGGCTGCATGACCCGCATCATCGCCGGCGCCGCCGGCTCCACGACGCTCCGGGTGCCGAAGTCCGGCACCCGGCCGACGAGCGACCGGGTGCGCGAGGCGCTGTTCTCGTCGCTCGAGGCACGCGGGCTCGTCGACGACACCTCCGTCGCCGACCTCTACGCCGGCACGGGCGCCCTCGGGCTCGAGGCGGCGTCCCGCGGTGCGGTCGAGGTCGTGCTCGTCGACCGTGCGTCGGCGGCGGCGCAGGCCTGCCGGGCGAACGCGAAGGCCGTGCAGCAGCGGGTTCCCGGCGTGCGGATCGACGTGCAGCCGCAGCCGGTGCTCGGGTACCTGCGCGGCACCGTGCGGACGTTCGACCTGGTGTTCATCGACCCGCCGTACGACGTCACCGAGCACGAGCTGGCCGAGGTGCTCGAGACGCTCGTGCCGCGGCTCACGGCGGCCGCGGTGGTCGTCGTGGAGCGGAGCAAGCGCTCCCCCGAGCCGACGTGGCCCGCGGGGCTCGAGCCGTTCAGCAAGCGGAGCTACGGCGAGACCGTCGCGTGGGAGGCCGTGGTCGCCGCCGCCTGACGCCGCCCGCGCCCGCGAACCGGTCAGCCGGCCGCGCCGTCCCAGTCGGCGTAGGGGTCCCACCCGGTCGTCGGCACGGGCACTCCCCCGCGCACGAGGTCCGCATCGCCCCGGTCGAGCACGACGCCGATCCGACGGAACCCCCCTGGCAGCGGGGCACCGGGCGGGAACGCGGCGAGCAGCCCGTGGTCCTCGCCGCCGTGCAGCGCCACCTCGTCGATGACGGGCCCGGTGCCGGAGGCCTCGTCGAGCGCCAGTGTCACCCGGCTGGCCCGGGCGAGCCGTCCGGCGTCGATCGCCAGCCCGTCGGAGAGGTCGAGCATCGCCGTCGCACCCGCGGACGCCGCGCGTGGCCCGTCCGCGATCGGCGGGACCGGGCGCCGCTGTCGTCCGACGTCGGGGTCCGTGTCCGCGCCGCTCGCCACGACCGCCTCGCGGGAGGGTTCGCCGCCGGCGTCCACACCCTCGCGGAAGAGCCGCGTCAACCCACGCGCCGCCGGCCCGAGCTCCCCCGAGACGGCGAGGACGTCCCCGGGGCTGGCACCAGAACGGACGACGGGGGCACGGCCCTCCAGGTCGCCGAACGCCGTCACCGACACCGTGAACGCCGACGACGTGGAGAGGTCCCCGCCGACGACACCGCAGCCGGGCGCCAGGGCGTCGACCGCCAGGCGCACCCCGTCCGCGAAGGACTCGAGCACCGCCACGGGGGTGTCCTGCGGTGCCGCCAGGGCGATCACGAGACCGGTCGGCACCGCACCCATCGCGGCGACGTCGGACAGGTTCGTCGCCGCGGCCTTCCACCCGACGTCCTCGGGTGCGGACCAGGCCCAGCGGAAGTCCGGCCCGTGCACCATCATGTCCGTGGTCACCACGAACCGGCCGTCCGGTGCCGCCACGACCGCGCAGTCGTCGCCGGGGCCGAGCAGCGGCGCTCCGGCGGGCAACCGGCGCACGATGCGGTCGAGGACGACGAGTTCGCCGAGCTCCCCCACGGTCGGTCCGGCCCAGGCGTCGTACGTCGCGTCCACACGAGAACGGTAGCCTGGACGTCGATGGACACCGTGCGCCGCCCCACCCGGAAGACCGCGATCGTGGGCGTCGTGATCGCCCTCGCGGCCGGTCTGACCGGCTGCACGAACGCCGTCGCGATGTCCCCGGCGCCCTCCGCCGACGCCGCCGCATGCGCGGCCGTGCAGGTCCGGCTGCCGGCAGCGGTCGACTCGAAGTTCGACCTGCGGAACACGAACGCCCAGTCGACGGCGGCGTGGGGCGACCCCGAGGTGGCCCTGTACCACTGCGGTGTGGCCGTCCCGACGGTCTCCGACCTGCCGTGCTTCTCGCTCGGTGACGTCGACTGGATCCGGGACGACCGTGGCGGGCAGATCGTCTACACGACCTTCGGGCGGTCGCCGGCGGTCCAGCTCGTCATCGACGCGACGAAGACCACGAACCAGGTCGTGCAGGACGTCACCGACGCGGTGTCGACGCTCCCGAAGGACGGGCACCAGTGCCTGGACCCGTCCGACGTCGACCAGTAGGCCCGGGTCAGCGGACGGCGGCGCGCCCCAGCTCGATGAGCTCGCGGACGAGCTCACCGTAGGACACGCCCGACGCCGCCCAGCAGCGCGGGTACATCGACAGCGGCGTGAACCCCGGCATCGTGTTGACCTCGTTCACCACGAAGCCGTCGTCGGTCAGGAAGCAGTCGACGCGGGCGAGCCCGGAGCCGCCGATCGCCTCGAACGCCCGGGCGCCGATCGACCGGATCTCGTCCGTCTGCGCCTCGGTGAGCGGGGCCGGGCAGAGCAGCGACTCGTCACCGCCGAGGTACTTCGACGCGAAGTCGTAGAAGCCGTCCTCGGCGACGACGATCTCGCCCGGCAGGCTCGTGCGCGGGACGCCGTCGCGACCCTCGAGCACCGCGACCTCGACCTCGCGCCCGATCACCCGCGGCTCGACGATGACCTTGGAGTCGTGCTCGAACGCCAGGTCCATCGCGGCACCGAGCTCGTCGGGGCCGTCCACGCGGGACACCCCCATGCTGGAGCCCGCACGTGCCGGCTTCACGAAGAGGGGCCACCCGTGCGCGGCGATCGCCTCGGCGACGTCGACCGGGTCGGCCGACCACTCGCGACGGAGCACGGTCGTCCACGGCGCGACCCGCAGCCCGGCGTGCTCGAGGACCGCCTTGGCGACGTGCTTGTCCATGGCCAGGGCGCTCGCGAGCACCCCGTCGCCGACGTACGGCAGACCGGCGATCTCGAGGAGCCCCTGGACGGTGCCGTCCTCGCCGAACGGGCCGTGCAGGATCGGGAAGACGATGTCGACCGCGATCGTCGTGACGGAGCCGTCCGGGTGCGAGACCACGAGCTCGTTCGTCGCCGGCGACGTCGGGAACGCCACGCGGGTGCCGTTGTCGGGCACGGTCGGGAGCGTGCCGTCACGGAGCGCCCACTGCGCAGGGTCGTCGGGCTGGAGCGTGAACGCGCCGTCCTTCGTGATGCCGATCGGCACGAGGTCGTACTCGGCACGGTCGACGACGTCCATGATCCCGCCGGCGGTCACGCAGCTGATCTCGTGCTCGCTCGAACGGCCGCCGAACAGCACGGCGACGGTCGTCGGTGGCACGGGTGCGATCGTGGGCATGGCAGTCCTCTTGCTGGTCGGGGTCGGACCGGTCACTCGCCCTGGGGTTCGTCGGTCTCGGTGAGGTGCGGCGCGATGTTGCGCGGATCGAGCCTACCGGCGAGCACCTCGGCGACCTGCCCCACGATGGGCATGTCGACGCCGTTCGCCGCGGCGAGCTCGAGGATCGGCGCGACCGAGGCGAGCCCCTCGGCGGTCTGGTTCATCTGGCGCACGACCTCGTCGAACCGGTACCCCTGGCCGAGCAGCCGCCCCGCGGTGTTGTTCCGCGAGAGCGGTGACTGGCACGTGGCGATGAGGTCGCCGAGCCCGGCGAGCCCGGACAGCGTCGAGGGCTGCGCGCCGAGCGACACCGCGAAGTCGGTCATCTCGGCGAGCCCGCGCGTGATGATCGACGCCTTCGTGTTCTCGCCGTAGCCGACGCCGTCGACGATGCCGATCGCCACGGCGATGAGGTTCTTCAGCACGCCGCCGAACTCGGTGCCGATGACGTCGGTGTTGATGAACGACCGGAAGTACGGGTTCGTGGCGACGGCGGCCACCGCGCTGGCGGTCTCGGCCGACGACGAGGACACGACGGCCGCGGTGGGCTGCCGACGGGCGATCTCGAGCGCCAGGTTCGGGCCGCTCGCGACGGCGATGCGGTCCTGGTCGATGCCGAGTCCCTGGAGCAGGACCTCGCTCATCCGCAGACCGGTCGCCTTCTCGACGCCCTTCATCAGGCTCACCACGGGCACTCCCGGCGCGAGCAGCGGCGCGATCGCATCGAGGTTCGACCGCAGGGTCTGCGACGGCACCGACACGTACACCTGCTGGGCGCCGTCGAGCACGGCGGACAGCGACGTCGACGCGGTCAGGGTGCGCGGGAGGTTGATGCCGGGCAGGTACTCCGAGTTGCGCTTGGTCTCGGTGATCTCGCGCGCGACCTCGGGGCGCCGTGCCCACACGACCGTGTCGGCACCGCCCTCGGCGAGGACCTTGGCGAACGTGGTCCCCCAGCTGCCGGCACCGATGACGGCGACGCGCGGCTTCTCGGTCGACTGCATGACCACGCGGATCGCGGCGGTGTCCACCGCTCCGGGGGCTGCGACCGCGGGGTCCGGGTGGTCATCGTGCGGGCGGAGGCCCGGTCGCTGCTCACTCAAACCGGCCGGTCTCCTTCTGGTTGTTCGCCGCCGGGTCCCAGCGGGTCGGGGGCGCCTGCTGCCCGCGGAGCTCCTCGAGCAGCGCGGTGATGTGCCGCATGAGCAGCTCGGTCGCCTCGACGAGCACCTGCTGGTCGATCGGCTTGCCGCGGTACGCCGACAGGTCGACGGGGTCGCCGACGATGACGTCCACGCGCGACGGCGGGATGAGCCGGAGCTTCTTGCCGTACCGCGCCATGATGTTCTGCGTGCCCCAGTGGGCCATCGGGATGAGCGGCACGTCGTTCTCGAGCGCGATCCGCACCGCGCCGGTCTTGCCGCGCATCGGCCACAGGTCCGGGTCGCGGGTGAGCGTGCCCTCGGGGTAGACGATGATGGCGCCGCCCTGCTCGATGAGCGACCGCCCGCCGCCGAGCGGGTCGCTCAGCCGGGTACGGCCGGAACGCTCGACGGGGATCTGGCCCATGCCGGACATGATCTTGCCGAAGACCGGGACCTTGAACAGGGACGCCTTCGCGAGGAACCGCGGCGCCCGACGGGACAGCCAGACCGCCGTGCCGACGACGAGCGGGTCGATGTTCGTGAAGTGGTTCGGTGCGAGGACGAACGCACCCTCGGCCGGCAACCGGTTCGGACCGTGCCAGTGGTAGCGCGCGGAGAAGCGGAAGGTCGGGATGACCACGGTCGCGAGGATCCGGAACGCCGTGTTCAGCTCGCCGCGACGCCACCGGCGCCCAGGGACGGGCATGCCGGTGGTGACCTGCGAGGCGGAGGCGCGCCGCGCCTCCTGGCCCTCACCGTCACCGCGAGGTGCCGGAGCAGCAGTCACCGCGCTACCCCGCGAAGTCGAAGTCGGCGCCGAGCTTGCGCAGCTTCGGGATGAAGTGCTCGTAGCCGCGGCTGATGATGCCGACGTTCGTGATGTGGGACTCGCCCTCGGCGGTGAGTGCCGCGATGAGGTGGCTGAAGCCGCCGCGGAGGTCCGGGACGCGGACGTTGGCGGCGTGGAGCGTCGTCGGGCCGGTGATGACCGCGGCCTGCTCGAAGGGACGGCGGGCGACGCGACGGTCGTGCCCGGGCAGGCCCTCCTTGTGGACGACGATGTCCGCGCCCATCTCGTTCAGGGCGTCGGTGAAGCCGAAGCGGTTCTCGTACACGGTCTCGTGCACGATGCTCTGCCCGGCGGCCTGGGTCAGGGCCACGACGAGCGGCTGCTGCCAGTCCGTCATGAACCCGGGGTGCACGTCCGTCTCGATGACGACCGGCTTGAGGACCTCGAGCTCGCGGTAGAAGCGGATGCCGTCCTCTTGGATGTCGAACCCGCCGCCGACCTTGCGGAAGACGTTGAGGAACGTCATGAGCTCCTGCTGCTTCGCGCCCTCGACGAAGATGTCGCCGTTGGTCGCGAGCGCGGCGGAGGCCCAGCTGGCGGCCTCGTTGCGGTCGTTGATCGCACGGTGCGTGTAGCCGCGGAGCGACTGGACGCCCTCGATGAAGATGACGCGGTTCGGCTCGACCGAGACGATGGCGCCCATCTTCTGCAGGATCGCGATGAGGTCCATGATCTCGGGCTCGATCGCGGCGTTCCGGAGCTCCGTGACGCCCTCGGCGAGGGTCGCGGACAGCAGGACCTGCTCGGTGGCGCCGACACTCGGGTACGGCAGCTCGATGTACGCGCCCTTGAGACCGTCCGGGGCGGTGAGGTGGATGCCGTTGACCTGCTTGTCGACGACCGCGCCCATGGCGCGGAGGGCGTCGAGGTGGAAGTCGATCGGGCGGTCGCCGATGCGGCAGCCGCCGAGGTCGGGGATGAACGCCTCGCCGAGCTTGTGCAGCAGCGGACCGCAGAACAGGATCGGGATGCGGCTCGAACCGGCGTGGGCGTCGATCTCGGCGAAGTGCGCCGACTCGACGTTCGACGGGTCGAGGATGAGCTCGCCTCGTGCAGGATCGGTGATGCGCACGCCGTGCACCTCGAGCAGCCCGCGGACGACCTTGACGTCGGAGATGTCCGGGACGTCCTTGAGGATCGACGGGGTGTCACCGAGCAGCGACGCCACCATGGCCTTGGTCGCGAGGTTCTTCGCCCCGCGGACCTCGATGCGTCCCACGAGCGGCTTGCCCCCGCGGATGACGATCTCGTCCGACTTGAGGCCCACGCGCGCCCCTGCGGCCGCTGCGTCCTGTACGAGAGAGTTCACTACTTCACCGGCAATGTCTTCGGCCGCCAACGGGAGCGGCGGGATTCGAACTCCGTGATCGAGGTCTCGTCACGGAGGGTGAGCCCGATGTCGTCGAGCCCTTCCATCAACCGCCAACGAGTGTAAGCGTCGATCTCGAAGGGGACGTCCACATCCCCGAGTGACACGCGCTGCGCCACCAGGTCCACGGTCGCCGACACCCCCGGGTTCCGCTCGATCTCGGCCCAGAGCCGCTCGACTTCCGATTCGGTCACGATCGCGGTGACCAGTCCCTGCTTGCCCGCGTTGCCCTTGAAGATGTCGGCGAAGCGGGGCGAGACGACGACCTGGAAGCCGAAGTCGCGGAGCGCCCAGACGGCGTGCTCACGGCTCGACCCGGTGCCGAAGTCCGGCCCGGCGACGAGCACCTTCGCGCCGGCGTACGCCGGCTGGTTCAGCACGAACGCGGGGTCCTGGCGCCAGCCGGAGAACAGCGCGTCCTCGAAGCCGGTCTTCGTGACCCGCTTGAGGTAGACCGCGGGGATGATCTGGTCGGTGTCGACGTTCGAGCGCTCGAGCGGTGCGGCGATCCCGGTGACGGTGGTGATCTTGTCCATCAGTGTGCCCCTTCCAGGACAGCGTTCGACTCGGACGTCTCCAGGTCCCACGGGCTGGAGAGCGTGCCGCGCACGGCGGTGGCCGCGGCGACGAGCGGTGACACGAGGTGGGTGCGACCGCCCTTGCCCTGGCGTCCCTCGAAGTTGCGGTTGGAGGTGCTCGCGCAGCGCTCCCCCGGCGCGAGCTGGTCGGGGTTCATGCCGAGGCACATCGAGCAGCCGGCGAACCGCCACTCGGCACCGAAGTCCGTGAACACCTTGTCGAGCCCCTCGGCCTCGGCCTCGAGCCGGACACGGGCGGACCCCGGCACGACCATGACGCGGACCCCGTCGGCCTTCTTGCGGCCCTGGATGATCGAGGCGAAGGCGCGCAGGTCCTCGATGCGGGAGTTCGTGCACGACCCCATGAACACCGCGTCGACGGCGATGTCCTTCATCGGGGTGCCGGCCGCGATGTCCATGTACTCCAGCGCACGCTGCGCGGCGGCCTGGTCGTTCGGGTCGTCGAAGTCCGCGGGCGACGGCACGCTCTCGGACAGCGAGACGCCCTGGCCGGGGTTCGTGCCCCAGGTGACGAAGGGCTCGAGCTCGTCGGCGTCGATGAAGACCTCGGCGTCGAACACCGCGTCGTCGTCGGTCGACAGGGTGTCCCAGTACGCGACCGCGTCGTCCCAGTCCTGGCCGGTCGGGGCGTGGTCGCGACCCTGCACGTAGTCGTAGGTGGTCTGGTCGGGGGCGACCATGCCGGCGCGGGCACCGGCCTCGATCGACATGTTGCAGATCGTCATGCGGCCCTCCATCGAGAGCGCGCGGATCGCCGAGCCGCGGTACTCGAGCACGTAGCCCTGCCCGCCGCCGGTGCCGATCTTCGCGATGACGGCGAGGATGATGTCCTTCGCCGTCACGCCCGGACGCAGCGTGCCCTCGACCGTGATCGCCATGGTCTTGAAGGGCTTCAGCGGCAGGGTCTGGGTCGCGAGGACGTGCTCGACCTCGGACGTCCCGATGCCGAACGCCATCGCACCGAACGCCCCGTGCGTGCTGGTGTGCGAGTCGCCGCAGACCACCGTGATGCCGGGCATGGTCAGGCCGAGCTGGGGACCGACCACGTGCACGATGCCCTGCTCCTTGTCGCCCAGGGAGTGCAGGCGGACGCCGAACTCCTCGCAGTTGCGACGGAGCGTCTCGATCTGGGTCCGGCTGGTCGGGTCCGCGATCGGACGGTCGATCGCGAGGGTCGGGGTGTTGTGGTCCTCGGTCGCGATCGTCAGGTCCAGGCGGCGCACCGGGCGGCCGGCCTGGCGCAGGCCGTCGAACGCCTGCGGGCTCGTGACCTCGTGCACGAGGTGGAGGTCGATGTAGAGGAGGTCGGGGTTGCCGTCCTCGCCCTTGACCACGACGTGGTCGTCCCACACCTTCTCGGCGAGCGTCTTTCCCATCGGGTGCGACCCTTCCTCGTTGTCGTCGACGCGCCGCTGTCGCGGCTCGGTCCGGCGAGTCTAGCAGGTTGGTATACCAACGTGCTCCCGCGCCGGTCCGGCGGCCTGGAGGCGCGGCTCGACTCCACGACACCCGTCGCGGTGGGAAGATGGTCGCGACATGACGACACCTGCGCACTCGACCCGGACCATCAACATCGAGGGCGCGATCCGCGCCGCGGTCGCCGGGGGCGCCCCGCTCGCGCTGCTCATCGCCCTCGGGATGCCCGGGTACGCCGCCTTCGCTATGTTCGCCGGATTCACGGCGATCTTCGGCGCGACCGAGCCCTACCGGCAGCGTGCGGTGACGACCGGTGTCGCCGGCGGGATGCAGGCTGTGTGCATGGCCGCTGGCGTGGGTGTCGCCCTGGCCGGGTCGCAGCTCTGGATGCAGGCGGTCGGGCTCGTCCTCGTGCTCGTCCTCGCCGTCTGCACGCTGAGCACCCTCCGCACGATCCCGGCGCAGCCGATCTTCCCGGTGTTCGCGTTCCTCGTCTCGTCGCTCGTGCCGGTCCGGCCGGCCGACGTCCCGGTCATCGCCACGATCATCGTGTGCTCGGTCGTCTGGGCCTGGCTCGTCGCGATGTCCGGGTCCGTCCTGCGCCTGGTGCTGCACCCGCACGCCCCGCACCGGTTCCGGCCGCTGGCGGAGCGCAAGCACCGTTCGCTCGCGGTGCTCCGGACGCCCGCGCTGTGGGAGACCGTGGCCCTCAACGTGGTCGGAGCGCTCGTCGCCGGGGCCGTCGCCGAGACGATCCCCGGGCTCGGGCACCCCTACTGGGCGGTCATCGCCGTGGTGTCGACGCTGCCCGCACTGCGCCAGCGGCACACGGTGTTCCGGGCGTTCCAGCGGTTCATCGGCACGATCGGCGGCACCGTGATCGCGGTGGGGATCCTGCTGCTGGAGCCCTCGGCGTGGTGGATCGTCCTGATCGCCGTCGTCGGGCAGTTCTTCGCCGAGATCTTCGTCGCGCGGCACTACGCCGTGTGTCTGCTCTTCCTCACGCCGCTCGCGCTCGCCGTGTCGTGGCTGAGCCTGCCCGAGGCGCCGGAGCTCCTCGCGCTCGACCGCGTCGCGCAGACCACCCTGGGGGCGCTCGTCAGCGTCGCGCTGCTGTTCGTGGGGCGTGGGATCGAGCGGCGCCGCGGTCGCGCGCTGGGCGCGACGAGCGCGATCCGCACCGTCTGACGCGGGCTGCGCGGACGGGAGGCGCGGGTCGGGCCGGCACCGCGCCTCCCCTCCGCAGCGCGCCGCCGCAGACCAGCGGCGGCTGCGGACGCGTCAGTCGCGAGGCTGGATGTTCCAGGCGTCGATGACGGGACGGCCGTGCTCGTACCCGAGCACGCTCACCGAGGCGGTGCCGAGCTTCAGCACGGCGCCGTCCTGCGGTGCGAGGCGGATCCACGCGGCGCCGAGCGCGCGGAGGACGTGCCCGTGGGCGACGACGATCGCGTCCTGCCCCTCGGCGAGGACCGGTCGGGCACGGTCGAGGATGCGCTCGACGCGGACCCGGACCTCGGCGGCGTTCTCGCCGGGGGTGTCACCGGCGGGCACGCCGTCGGTCCAGAGGTCCCACGGGCCGTGCCGGAGGACCTTGATCTGCGGCGTGGTGAGCCCCTCGTACGCGCCGTAGTCCCACTCGTAGAGGTCCTCGTCGAGCTCCGCGTCGACACCGACGAGCGCCGCCGTGTCGCGGGCGCGCTGCAACGGGCTGGACAGTGCCAGCGCGAACGTGCGGTCCGCCAGGTACCGGCCGGCGCGCTTCGCCTGCTCGATGCCGTTCTCGGTGAGCGGGATGTCGGTGCGGCCGGTGTGCTGCCCGCTCTTCGACCACTCCGTCTCTCCGTGACGGACGAGGACGAGTTCGCCGGGGCGTTCCGAGGTCATGTGTTCCTTCCGATGAGCAGGCCGAGCGCGGCTGCGCCGACCGAGACGACGAGCATCCCGAGGCCGTTCAGGACGGCGAGCCGGGGCTTGCCGGATCGGAGGAGCTGTACGGTCTCGACGCTCGCCGTCGAGAACGTCGTGTACCCACCCATCATGCCCGTTCCGAGCACCGCGACGACCGGGAGCGGGATCGTGCCCGCCTGCCCGAGGCCCGTCAGCACCCCGAGGACGAGCGATCCGGACACGTTGATGACGACCGTGCCGAGCGGGAAGCCGGACACCCGGGCCTTGACGACGCCGTCGAGGAGGAAGCGCAGCGCCGCGCCGACTCCCCCGCCGACCGCGACGAGGAGCAGATCGAGGGCGTTCACCGGGCACCTCCGGGCCGGAGCACCGTGGCGAGTCCGATGCCGGCCACGACGGCGAGCAGCCCCGCCACGACCGTGAGCAGGGCGTACCCGCTGCCGGCGCCCAAGCGACCGACGTCGAGCAGCTGCGCGGTGTCGTCGGCGAGCGTGCTGTAGGTCGTGAAGCCGCCGAGGACCCCGGTGCCGACGAACAAGCGCAGGCCCCGACGACGCCCGACGTCCGGGCCGCGGTGCGCCAGCGCCTCGAGCAGGAGGCCGAGGCAGAACGCGCCGACGACGTTGATCGCGAAGATCGCCCAGCTGATGCCGTCGTGCGCCGGGAAGACCTCGGTGAGGAGCGCTCGGACACCGGTGCCGATCGCCCCGCCGAGTGCGACGACGCCGAGCATCGACCAGCGGAGGTGGGGTGGACGTTCGTGCACGGTGCTCCTATCGCCGAGCACGCCGGATCGTCTCCGCGCGTGCGGTGTTCTCGGGATAGGGACCGTTGGCGGCTGGCCGCGGTTGGGTCCGGCAGGCCCCACTGCCGGGTCTGACGACCGGATCAGCGTACCGCGTCAGTCCGCGACGGCCGCGATGCCCTCGATCTCGACGAGCTGGTCGTCGTACCCGAGGACGGTCACCCCGACGAGGGTGCTCGGCACGTCGTGGTCGCCCATGGCCTCGCGGACGACCTCCCACGCGGCCACGAGGTCGGCCTGCCGCGTCGACGCGACGAGGACCCGGGTCTGGGCGAGGTCGGTGATCCCGGCCCCCGCGGCGTCGAGCGCGGTGCGGAGGTTCTCGACGCACTGCGCCGCCTGACCGCGGACGTCGCCCACGGCCACGGT
Source organism: Curtobacterium sp. Curtsp22 (assembly GCF_059492135.1). NCBI lineage: Bacteria > Bacillati > Actinomycetota > Actinomycetes > Micrococcales > Microbacteriaceae > Curtobacterium > Curtobacterium sp. Curtsp22. The sequence continues at coordinate 1,030,954 of NZ_CP168519.1, forward strand.
CCGGCCGTCGGCGTCGAGGGGGCACGCGCCGGCGAGGAAGACGAGTCGGCTGCCGGCGGGCACGGACGCGGCGTACGCGTACTCCGCGACGTCGCTGAGGGCACCGGAACGGATGAGTTGCACGACACTGGTCACCCCGTCAGCCTCGCAGAGCCGACCGGGACGACGAAAGCCCCCCGGCGGACCGGAGGGCTTTCGTGCTGGTGTGACCCCAGCGGGATTCGAACCCGCGTTACCGCCGTGAGAGGGCGACGTACTAGGCCGCTGTACGATGGGGCCGTCACACATGGGAATCCCCCGCCCGGAAGCGGGGGTCATGGTCGTTGCCGGAGTCGGAGGCAAGCCACCTGTGGTGACCCCAGCGGGATTCGAACCCGCGTTACCGCCGTGAGAGGGCGACGTACTAGGCCGCTGTACGATGGGGCCGTTCCGACAACTCGACAAGTATTGCACAAGCCCCGCGCCGTGCCAAAACGAGGCGTGTCGCCCGGGTGCGCCGCCATGCCGCGGCGGGAATACGGTGGGGCGGTGATCGTGCGCACCGGACTGTCGGGCTGGCAGTACGACTCCTGGCGCGGGGACTTCTACCCCGCCGACGTGCCGAAGCGCCGATGGCTCGCGTACGCTGCCGGACACTTCTCGACGGTCGAGGTCAACGGCTCCTTCTACTCGCTGCAGCGGCCGTCGCGGTACCGAGCGTGGCGCGAGGCAGTTCCCCCGACGTTCCGCTTCGCGCTCAAGGGAGGGCGCTACGTGACGCACATGTTGCGCCTCAGGCACGTCGACACGGCGCTGGCGAACTTCTTCGCGTCCGGACCACTGGAGCTCGGGTCGACGCTCGGCCCGGTGCTCTGGCAGCTCCCCGAGGCGCTCCTGCCGACACCGGAGGTGCTCGACGACTTCCTCGGGCGACTCCCCCGCACGCACGGTGCAGCGGCAGCGCTCGCCCGACGGCACGACGAGAAGGTCCCGGTCCCCGCCGTCGAGGCAGAGGACCCCGGCCGGGTGATCGAGCACGCCGTCGAGGTGCGGGCGGCGGGGTTCGGTGCTGAGCACGCCGATGTGCTCCGACGGCACCGGACCACCCTGGTCGACTCGCACGCGGGCGACTTCCCACGCCTGCGCGTCGACACCGGCGCACGCATCGCCTACCTCCGACTGCACGGCGCACCCAGGACCTACCACGACGGCTACTCGCCGCAGGCGCTCGGTCGGTGGGCGACGACGATCGTCGAGCATCTCGATGCTGGGAGGGACGCGTACGTGTACTTCGACAACGACGCCGAGCGGCACGCTCCCTGGGACGCACTCGCGCTCGACCGGATAGTGCGCGACCGTCTGCGCAGGCGAGACGCGCAGAGGTGAGCCGTGCCTCCTGGACCAGTCGGTCAGATCGTGAGCGACTCCCCGGGACGGAGGACGACGAGCGAGCCGGAGGGCTCCACGGCCTCGCGGAGACGACCGGTGTGCGTGCCGTAGCCGACGTCGGAGAGCGTTGCCTCGTGCACGGGGTAGGCCAGGCGGGGCCCGACCGCGAGGACGTAGTCCATCATCTCGGACACCTTGAGCCACGGGGCGCCGACGGGTGCGGCGAGGACCTCGACCGGGACGTCGGGCACCGTGTAGGAGTCGCCCGGGTGGAAGAGCCTGCCGTTCACGAGGACACCGGTGTTGTCGACGATCGGGACGCTCGAGTGGATCAGGTTGTGGCGTGTGCCGTGGAACGACAGGTCGAACGGACCCACGGTGCGTCGGTCCCCGGCGGTGACGACGTCCACCACGACGCCACCCGCGCCGTCCGCACCGCCTGCGCCGCCCGCGCCGGCGAGCGCCCGGGCGACACCGGCGGGGCCGATCACGACCGCCCCGGGGTTCGCGTCGAGGATCCGCCGGATCTGCTCGGGCGTGACGTGGTCGGGGTGCTCGTGGGTGACGACGACGGCGACGACACCGGTGACGTCGACGGGCCGGGTGAAGTTGCCCGGGTCGATGACGAGGCGCGCGCTGCCCTCGGTGACGATCTGGCAGGCGTGCTCGAGCTTGGTGACCTCCATGCGGGCGACCCTACGCGGCGGCGCGGGGCGGCGGGGCGGAGCGATGGCGCGGCTTGCGTCGAACCACGGAAGCGACGTCAAACCCGGCACGGCGCCCGGTTCGATGTCGCGTTCGTGGTTCGGAGCGCGGCGATGCCACCGCCTACGCGCGGACGGCCCGGGGCGGCCCCGTCGTCGACCGCACCACGAGGTGCGCCGGGGACGCCGGCAACGGCCCCGCGAGCCCGCCGTCGACCTCGGCGAGCACGGCCCGAGCGGCGACCCGACCCTGCGCCACCGGGTCCTGGGCGATGGTGGTCAGCCCGGCGACCTCGCCGTACTCGTGGCCGTCGATGCCGATGACCGAGACGTCCTCCGGCACCGAGAGACCCGCTCGACGCGCGGCGAGGACCACCCCGAGTGCCATCTCGTCCGACGCACAGAACACCGCGGTCGGCCACGCACCGTCACGCCCGACACCGCGGCACTCGTCACGCCTGCCGAACAAGGCCTCCCCCGCGTCGACTCCGCCCGCGAAGGAGAACCGCCCGTCGAGGATCCAGTCCTCCCGCACTGCGATCCCCCGCGCGGCGAGCGCGTCCACGAACCCGTCCCGCCGCAGCCACGGCACCGCCACGTTCATCCCCGCCTCGTCCTGTCCGCCGACGTAGGCCACGTCCCGGTGCCCGAGTCCGCAGAGGTGCTCGACGGCGACCCCGGCCACGGCGACGTCGTCCACGCCGACGTTCCGGAGGCCCGGCGCCGGACCGCCGATCACGATCATGGGGTGTCGCGTGAGTTCGAGTTCGGCGCGCTCGGTCTCGTCGAGCACGAGCGACAGCAGGACGAGGCCGTCGACCCGGTGCCGCAGCATCGACCGTCGGAACGCCCGGTCACGGTCGCCGCCGGGTCCGCCGAGGTTGTACAGCACCAGGTCGTACCCGGCCCGCCGCAGTTCGGCGTCGACACCGCCGAGCGCCTTGACGTAGAACCACCGGTCGATCACCGGGACGACGACGCCGATCGCACGCTGTCGCCCCGTGGCGAGGCCGGCCGCCGCCGAGCTCGGCACGTACCCGAGCTCGTCGGCCACCCGTCGCACCTCGTCGATCGTGGTGTCCGCGACCGTCGACATCCCACGCAGTGCGCGGGACACCGTCGACTTCGACAGGCCCGTGACGGTCGCGATCTCCTGGATGCCCATGGACGGTCCCGGGAGGCCCGTCACCCGTCCGACGGCCGCCGCACGTCGGCGACGGGGCCGGTCTGCGCTCGCGCGACCGACGGCGCACTGCCCGCCCCGGGGAGCGCCGTGCCCGGCGCTGCTCCGGTGCGCGGGACCGCGGCGCGGCGTGTCCGAGCGGCCCGACGACCGGCGGGCGCGAGTTCGTCCCACCCGACGTGGCGGTGCACCCGACCGTCCACCGCGGGCTGCACGGCGATGCGGGACGGGTCCGACCGCCACCCCGACGGACCGGAGCCGGCCGCGACGCCCGCCGCCGCTGCCGGCCGCGCGACCGAAGCGACGACCGGCGCCGCCCCGCCGACACCGTCGGTCGAACGGGTGCGGCGGAGCACCGACACCCGCCACCGGTCGAGCACCACCACGCCGAGCACGCAGACGAGCAGCGTGAGCGCCCAGCCGAGCGCCGGGCGACCGGTGAGCTCGCAGAACACCGTGGCCCCGAGGAACAGGATGCCGAACGTGCCGACGAAGCCGATGGCCTCCTCGATCCGGGCCGTGGGCCGGGTCGGTCCGCGCTGTGCCATGGTCGTCAGCCCTTCACGCCGCCGGCGGTGAGGCCGGCCACGATGCGTCGTTGGAAGATGAGCACGAGGACCACGAGCGGGATCGTGACGATCGTGCCGGCGGCCATCACCGCCGTGTAGGGCTCCTGGTGCGGCTGGGACCCGGCGAACGAGGCGATCGCCACGGTCACCGGCTGCGTCGCGTCGCTCGAGAGCTGGGAGGAGATGAGGTACTCGTTCCAGCTGGAGATGAACGCCAGGATCGCCGTCGTGAACACGGCCGGGGCGGCCAGCGGCAGGATGATCCGTCGGAACGCCTGCACGCGGGTGCACCCGTCGATGCGTGCCGCTTCCTCGAGGTCCCACGGCATCTCGCGGAAGAAGCTCGCGAGCGTGTAGACGGTCAGGGGCAGCACGAACGAGATGCTCGGCAGGATCAGCGCCTGGTACGAGCCCATCCACCCGATGTCCGTGAACAGCTGGAACAACGGGGAGATGAGCGCGACGCCCGGGAACATCGACGCCGCGAGGATCGCACCGGCGATGAGCGACTTGCCCTTGAACTCCAGACGGGCCAGGGCGTACGCCGCGCTCGTGCCGACGAGCAGGGCGATGATCGTCACGACGCCACCGATGAGGAGGCTGTTCGCGAGCGCCCGCCCCAAGTGGTTGCCGAGCGACGTCGAGAACGCCGTCGCGTAGTTGTCGAGCGTGACGTGCGTCGGCCACGGTGTGGCGTCGAACGTGAACCCGACGTCGCGGAAGCTGGTCACCACCATCCAGTAGAACGGCAGGAGGCACCAGACGGCGATGACGATGGCCTGCACGGCGGTGCGGATCCGCGGGCCGGTGTGGCGCTTGACCCGCACGTCGCTGCGGTCGACGGCGATGTCGCGGGCTCGGGCGTTGGACCGGGGACGGTCGGCTGCGAGGGTCACTTGAGCTCCCCCTTCTGCTGGGCGGCCTGCGTCTGCACCACGTTGGCGCCGAGGAACCGCACGAAGACGAACGCGACGATGAAGATCACCAGGAAGGTGATGGTCGACAGTGCCGACGCGGAGTTGAAGCCCTGCCGGATCTGTTCGACGACGAGGATCGACAGGGTCGTGGTGGCGTTGCCGGAACCACCGCCACCGCCGGTGAGGATCGCCGGCAGGTCGTACATGCGCAGCGCGTCGAGCACGCGGAACAGGACGGCGACCATGAGCGCCGGCTTGATGAGCGGCAGGGTGATGAGCACGAAGCGCTGGACGGTGGAGGCGCCGTCCATCTTCCCGGCCTCGTAGACCTCTTCGGGGATGAGCTGCAGCCCCGCGAGGATGAGCAGCGCCATGAACGGCGTGGTCTTCCAGGTGTCGGCGATGATGACCGCCCACCGGGACGCCCACTCGCCGCTCGTCCAGAGGATCTGCTGCCCGAGGACGTGGTTGAGCACGCCGTTCGCGTCGAAGATGAAGTACCAGAGCTTCGCGGTGACGGCGGTCGGGATGGCCCACGGCACGAGGATCGCGGCACGGACGAGCGCGCGGCCCTTGAAGTTGCGGTTCATGATGATCGCCATCCACACGCCGATCACCGTCTCCAGGGCGACGGTGACGACCGTGAAGAAGAACGTGTTGCCCATCGACACCCAGAACTGCGAGCCGATGCTGCCGGGCGGGCAGGTGGTGTTGCCGCACTGCTGTGCGAGCCAGTGCACGTAGTTGGTGACGCCGGCGAAGCCGCCCTGCACGAACAGGCCGGTGGCCTTGTCGAGTCCGGCGTCGAGCTGGAACGACTGGATGATCGCGCTGACCACCGGGTAGCCGATGACGATGGCGAGGAGCACGATCGTCGGGCCGATGAGGTACACGGCCCATCGGCCGTGCTCGGCGTTGAGTCCGCCCTTGCGCCGCTTCTGCGGCTCCATGCCCGTCGGGTTGGGGATGGCGGCGGGGATCTCGGTTGCTGCTGACACGTGACGGCCTCCTTGCCGGGTGTCGGAACGCAGGATGGGACGGACGGGAGGCGCGGGGCGGGGTCGACCCGCGCCTCCAGTCCGATGCGGCGTCCGCCGCGTACTCGGGTGCTAACTGCCGCTGCTGGTGGCCGTCTTGAGGGCCGCCTGCATGTCCTTGATCGCCTCGTCGACGCTCTTCGATCCCTTGAGGGCGGCGTAGGTGTTGTCCTGGATCGCCTTCGTCACGGCCGGGTAGAACGGCGTGACCGGGCGCGGCTCGGCCGACTCGATGGACTTGAGCAGGGTCGGCAGGTAGGGCAGCTTCGCCGTCAGCTCGGAGTCGGTGTAGAGGTCACCGACGACCGGGGCGAGGGAGCCCTGCGTTGCGAAGAACTTCTGCGTCTCGTTCGACTCCAGGAACTCGAGGAAGTCGTGCGCGGTCGCCTTGTGCTTCGAGTACACGCTGATCGCGGCGTTGTGACCGCCGAGCGTCGAGGCGCCGGTGCCGTCCTTGCCGGGGATCGGGGCGATGCCGAAGGTGTCCTTGACCGTGCTCGACCCGTCCGTCTTCGCGAGGCTGTAGACGTACGGCCAGTTGCGCAGGAACAGGAGCTTGCCGGCCTCGAAGGCGGTGCGGCCCTGCTCCTCCTGGTAGGTGATCGCCTCGGCGGGGATGTTGCCGTCCTTGAAGGCGTCGACCAGGTTCTGCAGGCCGGCCTTCGCGTCGGACGTGTCGACGTCCGGCGTGCCGCTCTTGCTGAGGACCGAGCCGCCGGAGCCGTTGATCGCCTCGGAGGCGTTCACGGTCAGGCCCTCGTACTTCGCGAACTGCCCGGCGTAGCACCCGATGCCGGCCTGCTTGGCGATGTCGCAGTCCTTCATCATCTCGGCCCAGGTGGTCGGGGGCGTCTTGACGAGGTCCTTGCGGTAGTAGAGCAGCGCGCCGTCGGAGGTCTGCGGTGCCGCGTAGAGCGTGTTGTTGTAGGTGGCCGTCTTGACGGTGGCCGGCAGGAGCTTCGACGTGTCGATCTTCATGCTGCCGGTGAGCGGGGTGAGCCAGCCCTTCGCCGCGAACTCGGCGGTCCAGACGACGTCCACGTCGACGACGTCGTAGTTCGCGTCCTTCGCCTGGAAGTGCTGCACGAGGTCGTCGTGCTGCTGGTCGGCCTGGTCGGACTGCTCCTTGAAGGTGACCTTCTCGTCGGGGTGGGCCTTGTTCCACTTCGCGATGAGGGGGCGGACGACGTTCGAGTTGTCCTTGCCCTGCACGTAGGTGATGGGCCCGCGGCTGTCCTGACCGTTCTTGGCGTCGTCCGACGCCGAGCTGCCGCTCGAGCACCCGGTCAGCACGAGGCCGATGACCGCGATCCCCGCTACGGATGCGAACCGCACTTTGGCGCGTGTTGTCTTCACAGTGTCGTCTCCACGTTGAGATCACCAGGCGAGGACCATCGGGTCGACGCTGCCTGGAGCAGGCGACGCTGCCTGCTGGAGGAGGAAGCTACGCCCGCTCTCAGCCGTTCGCAACCGGTTGCAAAGATTCCGTGACCTGCTCGTGACCACCGTGCGCCGTTCGCTTTTCGGGTGTGAGCGCTCACCCTCGTCCGGGGGCTCGTCAGCGCGGCCGTGCGGGGTTCCGCACGATCACCGCCAGCGGCCCCGCTCCCCGTTGTCGCCGCCGCGGCCTGGCACCTACCGTCCACACCATGGCCACCACCAGCACCGCTCGTGCACTCCCCGCACCCCGACGCGTGATCGACGTCGACCTCGACGCACCGCTCCCCCGCCTCGTCGCGGACGGCACGGGCTCGTCCGCGCTGGTGATCGGCTACCGCGGCGGGCGTCCGACGGGCACGCTCGACGTCGAGCTCACCGACGACCCCGCCGACGCCGCCCGTGCGCTCGGATCGCTGCGGGAGACCGTGCTCGCCGACGTCGAACCGGTGCCGGATGCCCTCCTGCCGACGATCTCCGTGGTCGTCTCGACGGTGGTGGACCGCGTCGAGGACCTCGGCGCACTGCTCGACGTCCTCGAGCACCTGGACTACCCCGACCACGAGGTGATCGTCGTCGACAACCGCGTCCGGGTACCCGCCGACGACCGGCTCCCGGCACTGCTCGCCGGTCGGGGCGTGCGCCTCGTGACGGAGCGCCGGCCCGGACTGTCCGCCGGCCGCAACGCCGGGGTCGCAGCCGCCCGCGGCGAGGTCGTCGCGTTCACCGACGACGACGTGCGGGTCGACCCGCAGTGGCTGCGCGCACTCGGCGCGCGGTTCGTCCGCGAGGCCGACCTCGACGCGGTGTCCGGCGTGATCCTCCCCACCGAGCTCTCGACGCCCGCGCAGATCTGGTACGAGGCGTACTACGGCGGGTTCAGCGGCGAGCGCACCTTCGCGCCCGTCACGATCGTCCCCGACGACGTCGCCGGCACGATGCGGCACGCGCGGGTGCAGGCGGTCCGCGCCGACGGGTCGGTCGTGAAGCACTTCGCCGTGTACGGCATCGGTGCCTACGGCGCGGGTGCGAACATGGCGTTCCGGCGGTCGGTGATCGACGCCGTCGGTGGGTTCGACACCACGCTCGGCGCGGGTTCCCCGGCCCGTGGCGGCGAGGACCTGGCGATGTTCATCGAGACGCTCTGGCGCGGTGGGCGCATCGGGTTCGAGCCGCGCGCGGTCGTGCACCACCGGCACCGGCAGAGCATCGAGGACCTGCACAAGCAGTTGCACGGCAACGGCGTCGGGTTCACCGCGCTGATGTGCGCCCTCGCTGCCAAGGACCGACGGCACGTCGCGGTCCTCGCCCGGCTCGTGCCCGCCGCCGCGATGGTGAAGCTCCGCGAGACGGTCGGACGACTGCGCACCGGCAGCGCACCGGCCCCCGCTGCCGTCGAGTCCGCGCCCGTCGGGCCCGCGATCCCCGCCGTCCCGGACGCCGGGGTGCCGCGGTCGCTGGCCTACCACGAGCTCCGGGGCTTCCCGGCGGGCCCGGCGGCGTGGTTCCGCAGCCGTCGTCGCTGGCGGGACGTCGAGGCCGGGCGGTTCCACGCCGGGTGACCCCGCGGGCGGTTCCGCGCCCGGTGACCCCGCGGGCGGGTCCACGCCCGGTGAGCCCGCGGCCGGTTCCACGCCCGGTGGCCCCTCGGTCGGCGGACGCGTCGCTCCCTGCCCCGTAGGATCGGTGCAGCTGCCCGTACCGCGCGGGTCGGAGGAGGACGCATGCCGTTGGGGCCCACGCTCGTGCTCGAGCCCGTCACCGTGCCGACGTCCCACGCCACCACGGAGACGGCCGTCTGCGTGTGCGGCCACGCGCAGGAGGCCCACGAGCACTACCGACCGGGCAGCGACTGCGCCCTCTGCGACTGCCCGAGGTACCGCCGCCGCCGGTGACCGCTGCGGGAAACCGCCGCTTCCCCGCACCCGCCCCGGGACCGCCTTGTCGGTGTCCGGACGGCCCTGTTCACTCGAGACATGGCCAACTCCCCCGCGGCGCTCGCGTGCATCGTCCTCGCCCACGAGGACCCCCAGCACGTCCGACGACTCGTCGAGGCACTCGACCCGTTCCCGGTGTTCCTGCACGTCGACGCGCGGACCCCGGACGACGTGCACCGTGCGATGACCGAGGGGCTCCCCGACCGGGTCCGCCTCCTGCCGCGACTGCGGACGGGCTGGGCGAAGTGGGAGAACGTCGCGGCCGAGGTCTCCGGCTACCGTGCCGCCCTCGCCGAGACCGGCGCGCGCCACGTGGCGGTGCTGACCGGCAGCGACTACCCGCTGGCGAACCCCGCCGAGATCACCGCGCTGCTCGACGCCCACCGCGACCAGTCCTTCCTCATCCCGCACCCCCTCCCACACGCGGCGTGGGGCGCCAGCGGCGGGGTCGCCCGGATGCGGTACCCGCACTGGGCGTGGCGGAAGCACATGCTCCGCCTGCCGATCCCCCGCCGGATCCCGCGTGACGTGGTGCTCACGGGCGGGTCGCAGCTCAAGGTCCTCAGCGCCGCGCACGCAGCCGCCGTCGTCGAGGTCGTCGATGCCCGTCCCGACCTGGTCCGCTTCTGGCGCCGCACCTGGATCGCCGACGAGTCGTTCGTGCCGACCGTGCTGAACTCCCCCGCCCTGGTCGACGGCTTCGCCGAGGACCACGTCCCGCACACCCTGTGGTTCATCGGCTGGGACGGCTCGAAGATGAAGAGCCCGCCGTGGCTGACGCTCCCCCACGCCGGTCGGCTGCTCGAACGATGGACGACGGACCCCACCGCGATGCCGCACCTCTTCGCCCGCAAGTTCTCGACCGCTGCGAGCTCGGACCTGCTCGACCTCGTCGACCAGGCGTTCGGACTCCGACAGCACGTCCGGACCCCGGAGGTGGGTGTCTCGTGACCGTTCCCCAGACCCGCCGCGAGGCCCGCCACGCCGCAGCCACCCCGCCCGACGCCGACAGCACCGGTCGGAAGGCCGCCGCGGTCGAGGCCGCCGAGGCAGCCGCCGCCGTCGAGGCCGCCGCCCACACCGTCCCCGACACCGGCAGCACCGCGGTCCAGAAGGGCGCGTCCGTCCTGTTCGGCCGTGGCCTGCTGTACGTGGTCGTGTGGTCGATGCAGCTCGTCGTGAGCTCGCTGATCTCGCCGGTCCTCGCGCACCTCATGCCGCTCTCCGAGTTCGGTGTGCTCGCCTCGGCGATCGCGCTCTACCAGGCGCTCGTCGTGCTCGCGGTCGCGGGACTCGACCAAGCGTCCGTGCTGCAGCGCGCCGAGGACGGCGGTGACGACCGGAAAGCCCGCGGGCTCATCGCGGTCGGCATCGTCCTCGCAGCCGTCGTCACCGCGGTCGCCCTCGCCACGATCCCGCTCTGGGGCGACGTCGCCGGGTTCGTCGGCGAACACCCGATCCTGCTCGTCGCGGTCCTCTGGATCTTCCCCGCCGCGGTCGTCCAGCTCTCCCTCGCGATCCTGGTCGCCCAGGACCGCATCCGGGTCTTCGCGGTCACGAGCCTGCTGTCCTCGGTCGGCGGTTCGATCATCGGCCTCGGCCTGCTCGTGTTCGTGCACGCCGACGCCACGACCTACGCGTGGGGCGGCGTGTTCGCCCAGGCCGCCGCGATGGTCATCGGCTTCGCGGCGACCCGGCCTCGCCTCGCCGGCCTGTTCGACCGCCAGACCACCGCACGGGCCTTCAAGCTCGGCGTGCCGATCGCCCTCGGCAACCTGTCCTACTTCGTGCTGAACGCCGGCGACCGGATCGTCGTGCAGCGGCTGCTCGGCCCGGACGAGGTCGCGCGCTACCAGATCGCCTACGTCGTCGGCTCCGCCGTGATCCTCCTGCTGACCTTCACGAACCAGGCCTGGGCACCGCACTTCGCGGCGCTCCGGGACGCCGTCGCCCGCCGACAGCTGGCCCTGCACGCCCGGGACCAGCTGTACCTGCTGCTCGCCCCGGTGCTGCTCGCGGTCACCCTCGTGTCACCGGTCGCGCTGCCGATCCTCGCACCGGCGTCGTACCGCGTGCACGAGCTCACCGTCGTGGTCTTCATCGTGGCGCTCACGGCGTTCCCGGTGATCGCCAGCGGCGCGACCGGACGGCTCCTGCTCGTGGAGCGTCGCGGCGTCGCCGTCGGGGTGATCGCGGCCATCGCCGGTGCCGTCAACATCGGCGCGAACCTGCTGCTGGTCCCGCTGCTCGGCATCGCCGGCGCCGGGGTCTCCACGGTCTTCGCCTACATGGTGCTCGCGGCGCTGCAGCAGCTCTCGCTCCCCGACCGCCGTGAGTGGCGCGGCCCGCGTGCCCGGACGGTCCTCGTCCTGGCGGCCGTGGTGGTCGTCGCCGGGGTGTCCGTCCTCGTGCCCCAAGACCTCGTGTGGAACATCGTCCGCGTCGCCGGCGTCCTCGGCTGCCTGCCCTGGTTCATCCGCAGGCTCGCGATCGCCCGAGGAGGCACACCGTGACCCACGCCCCGGAACGCCCCGACCGTCGACTCCGGATCGCGGTCGTCACGAACGGGCTCGCCATCACCGGCGGGGTCGAGCGGTGCGTCCTCGAGGACACCCGCGAGCTCGTGCGCGCCGGACAGGACGTCGAGGTCTGGCACCGCGGCCACCTCGCCCCGAGACCTGACGGCGCCGAACCCGGCAGCGACCAGTTCACCGAGCTCGGGGTCACCCTGCACCGCACCGGCAACCGGTCCTTCGGCCTCCGCAGCGCTGCCGGCGACGCCGCACGGTTCGTCCTCGACGGCCTCCGCCTCCGCCGCTCGCGCCCCGACGTCATCTGGCTGAACCGGCCCGAGCACCTCCCCTGGGGTCGTGTGGCGTCCGTGGTCTCCGGAGTCCCGCTCGTCGTGCACCTGCACCACGCGCCGAACTACCGACGCCTCGGCCCGATCGCCGGCGGCCGCACGCACTACCTGGCCGTCTCGCACGCGATGGCTCGTGCGTGGGCGGACGTGGGCATCCCCGCCTCGCGGATCACCGTCGTCCCGAACGGCGTCGACACTGCACTCTTCCCCGCGGCCACGCCGTCCGCGACCGTCCGCGCACGCCGCACCCTCGGGCTCGACGACGACACCCGCACCGTCCTCTACTACGGCCGTCTCACCCGGTCGAAGGGCGTGCTCGCGCTGCTCGAGGCCTGGCGCCTCGTGCTCGAGCAGGACGCAGAACGCCACAGCGCCCGCGCGCCGCGCGCCGCCGTGCGTGCCCTCACCCCCGCGCTCGGGCCCGCCGGCACGCACCACGCCACGCAGCCGCACCACCCGCCCGTGCTCGTGCTCGCCGGAGCGGCCGCGCCCGACGACGCCGAGGACGTCCGACGCGCCGTCGCGTCCCTCCCCGCCGGCTCCGTCGTGCTCCTCCCCGAGCGGGACGACGTCGTCACCCTGCTCCACGCCGCCGACATGGTCGTCGTGCCCTCCATCGAGCCCGAGGGCTTCGGCCGGGTCGTCGTCGAGGCGATGTCCGCCGGCCGCCCGGTCGTCGCCGCCGAGAGCGGTGGCACGGGCGAGATCCTCGCCGGCGAATGGGCGACGTCGACCGTCGACCCGACCGACCCCGAGGCGCTCGCCACCAAGGTCCTCGACACCCTCGACCGCGCCGACCGCGACCCCTCCCTCGGCGAGCGCTGCCGCGCCTGGGTACGCGACCACTACGGCCGCGGACCGCACGTGGCCGGTCTCCTCCGCGCCCTCCTCACGCACGCCCGTCACTGAAGCCCAGGAGGCGCGGCTTCCCCTGGCACCGCTCCTCCCGTCCGTCGCGTGCTCGCGCCCGTGTCGCCTTCTGCTCGCCGCGTGACCGTTCCGGTTCGCGATCCCCGGCGATCGCGAACCAGAACGGTCATGCCTCCCGTACGCAACGTGCTCTTCCCGCGCGATGCGCGCCGTTCCCGCAGGCGTCCGCCCGCCGGTACCGCGCCGCTCGCCGCGATGAGGTCGCGCCCACGACGACGGTCACCCGCGGCGGCACGCGCCGCACCAGCGTGCGAGGTCGCGCGCACGGTGCGAGGCCTCGCGGGCCGCACCGCGCGCGGAACCTCGCACGCTGCACCCGCGACCCGCGACCCGCGCACACGCGCGGACGACGAACGGGAGGCGCGGTACCCACCGGCACCGCGCCTCCCGTCCGCCCCGTGGTCGCGCCGACGGCGACGGTCACCCGCGGCGGCACGCGCCGCACCAACGTGCGAGGTCGCGCGCACGGTGCAACGCCTCACACGCCGCACCGCGCGTGGAACCTCGCACGCTGCGCCCGCGACCCGCGCAAACGCGCGGACGGAAGGCGCGGGGCGGGCCGGCACCGCGCCTCCCGTCCGCCCCGTGGCCGCGCCGACGGCGACGGTCAGCCGCGGCGGCACGCGCCACACCAGCGTGCGAGGTCGCGCGCACGGTGCGAGGCCTCGCGTACCGCACCGCACGCGGAACCTCCCACGCTGCACCCGCGACCCGCGCACACGCGCGGACGACGAACGGGAGGTGCGGTACCCACCGGCACCGCGCCTCCCGTCCGTCGAGTGCTCCCGGGTCAGCCGGTGAACGCCCGGAACTCGGCCAGGCCGACGTTCCGCGTGCTCGCCGACACCCCGGTGACGGTGAACCGGACCCACGTGACGTTGCGCGTCGAGAAGTCCACCGTGAGCGGCGACGCGTCGTTCGGGAGTGTCCCGACCGCCACCTGGCTGCCGTCGGAGAACGTCAGGGTGCCGCTCGTGACCTGGTCATCGCCGTTCGGTCGGTCGTACAGGACGACCCGGTTCAATGCCTTCGACGAGGCCCAGTCGAGCTGCAACCAGACACCGGTCGTCCCCCAGGGAGCGACCCACTCGGCGGTCGTGTTGTCGGGGTAGCCGCTGACGACCCCGTCGATCGCCTTGGCGGCGGTCTGCCCGGTCGAGGTGTCGTCCCACGCCGCGGTGGCGGTCGCCGAACCCGTGACGTCGGTCGCGCCCCCGGGCGTCGGCGTGGGCGTGGGAGTCGGGGTCGGGGTCGGGGTCGGCGTCGGCGTCGGGGTGGGCGTCGGGGTCGGCGTCGTGCTGCCTGGGGCGAACGTCCGGATCTCCGCCAGGCCGACGTTGCGCGTCGTCGCGCTGACGCCGGTGACGGTGAACTTCACCCAGCTGACCTGCCGGGACGAGAAGGTGACGCGGGTGAAGGCGCCGCCGTTGTCGAGCGTCGGCACGGCGACGCTGCTCCCGTCGGAGAACGTCAGCGTGCCGGCCGTGACCTGGTCGTCGGCGTTCGGACGGTCCGCGAGGTCCACGGCGCCGAGCGTCACCGCGCTCGACCACGCGAGCTGCAGCCACGAACCGGTGCCCCCTCCGCGGGTCGCCCACTCGGCGGTCGGCGCGTCGGGGTAGCCGCTCGCGACGCCGTCGACGGCCTTCACGGCGGTCTGCCCGTCCGCGGGGTTCTCGCTGCTCGCGGTGACGGCCGCACCGGCGGTCACGTCGGCTCCGACGGACCCGCCCGAACCGGTGCCCGGGTCGGTGGGTGTCTGCGTGCCGACGGTGTACTCACGGCTGAGCCACGAGCCCTCGGGACGCGACGAGCACGACGCCACCGAGGCGCAGGTCTCGGCGTCGTACGCGGAGTAGGCGAAGAACGCGTTCCCCTTCGCCTGCGTCTGCGCGGCGGTGAGGTTCGAGGGCTTGTCCGCGATCGGGTACCCCATGTACCCGGTGAGCGTGCTCGCCGTCGTGAGCTGCTGCTGCGCGGACTTGGTGAGGTACGCGACGGTGTGGTGGTCGCTGTGGTCGCCGTCGCCGTAGGTGCCGACGTGGTCGAGGGTGTGCACCTCCTGCGGCCCGTACCCGGTCATCAGCGCGAGCACGGTGGCCTGGAGCTGGGCGAGCGTGTAGGTGGTCCCGTAGGTCGCACCGGAGACCGTGCTCATGCTCGTGATCGAGCGCTGGTAGAGCTTCTGCAGGCTCTGGTACCGGGTGGCGGCGAACCCGGAGCCGTCGATGTTGCCGTCCGGCAGCTGCAGGTAGACAAGGCTGAGCCGCGGGTCCGCCGTCAGGGTGCGCGTCACGACGGTCTTGCCACCGGCGCTGACCGAGCCCGAGGTCCAGGCGCTCGTGACGCCGGCGAGGTTCGCGTAGGCGGCCTCGAGGCCCGTCTGCCGGCCCTTCCAGTACGTGGCGGACTTGCCCGCGTCCCCGGCGGTGACGATGACCGAGCGGACGCACTTGTCCGCGTCGATGTCCTTGCGGAGCTCGGTCCCTTCGAACAGCAGGTCGTCGTCGGCGTGCGCCACAACGGTGAGGACCTTCCCCGCGCTGCAGTCCGCGGTGGTCGCCGCACCGGCACCCGACGGCGCGAGGAGGCTCGGCGCCGAGACGGTGGCGCCCGTGATGACCGCTGCCGCGACCGCGAGTGCCACCTTCCAACGGCGTCGGATGGTGGCACTCGGGGTCGGGGCGTCTCGCTGCATGTCGTCTTCTGTGCGTGGGTGGGTCGGGTGGGTGGGTGTCGGTCAGGGAGCGCCGACGGGCTGCTGCACGGGCGCGGACACCGGGGCGGGTGCACGGACCACGACGGTGCCGAAGACACGGCCGACGGCGTAGCCGAACACGGTCGAGACCGCCGAGGTCACGATCGCCAGGGCACGGAGGCCCCCACCGCGACCGAGGGCCCCGAGCTCGCGGAGCACCGCGCCGGGCAGGACCCGGGTGAGGTACGTCGACTCGCTCGAGAGCGAGTCGCGGGCACCGACCCGGCGGCTCAGCACGGCCTTCGAGATGCCCTCGTAGTAGCTCCGGCGTCGCAGGTACCGCATCGTGACGCGGTCCGGGGAGACCCGGTGCGAGACGTTCGAGCGCGGCTCGAAGCGGATGCGGGCGCCGGGACGGATCCGGGCGATGCGGATGCAGAGCTCGGTCTCCTCGCACCCCAGCGGGTGGTTGCCGACGCGGCCGATCCCGGAGCGGAAGCCGCCGGCGGCGAGCACGACGTCACGGTGGAAGGCCATGCTCGACCCGATGACGTTGCGGACGTCCGCGGACGTGGTGGGGAGGCCGGTGTAGCTGCACCCGACGATCCAGAGCAGCTCGTCCGGGTAGGGCCCGGCGCCGGTCGCGGTCGGCCACGACGGGGTCGCCCGGCCGCCGACACCGACGACGTCGGGCAGCTCGAGCGCCTCGACGAGGTGCATCAGCCAGTCCGGGTCGGCCGTCGCGTCGTCGTCCAGGAAGGCGACGACGTCGGCCTCGGTGAGTGCGACACCGGTGTTGCGCGCACCCGAGAGGCCGCGGTCCTCGGCGTTCTCGACGACCCGGAGCTCCGGCCAGCGGGCGGCCGCTCGGCGGAACAGCTCCGGCTCGTGGTCGATGACGACGATCACCTCGGTCGCGTCGGGCTGGCGCTTCGCCGACTCGACCGCGTCCTGCAGGTCACCCCAGCGCTGCTGCGTGTAGGCGCAGATGACGACGGCGACCGTCGCGACGCTCACGCCGCTTCCTCGTCCATCGCCGGCACGGCGGCCGGGACCACGAGGCCCGAGACGGGGGTCGGCATGAGGCGCATGCGGGCCTTGGCCTCGCGGGCACGACGACGCTCGTGCATGATCGACTTCAGGACGCGGATGCCGTCGCTGACCGCGTTCAGGTTGCTGGTGCCGTGCACGCGGAGCTTCTCGTGGCTCGGCACCTCGGTGATCGCGAACTCCGCGGCGGACCAGCGGCAGGTCAGGATCGTCTCGATCTCGAAGCCGTCGCCCCAGCGCATCGAGCCGTCGGTCGGCTGCGGGAGCGTCGACGACAGGAGCCCGATCGTCGGCAGCGTGTCCGCCCAGAAGGCGTTGTAGCCGTAGCAGAGGTCGGTGTACCGCGCACGGAGCAGCACGTTGGAGATCATGTTGAGCCCCTTGTTGCCGAGGCCGCGGATGATCGTGATGTCGTCGCTGCCGCCACCGGGTGCGTAGCGGGAGCCCTTCGCGACGTCGGCACCGTCGATGAGCGCCTGCACGAAGCGCGGGATCTCGGCGGCGTCGGCGGAGCAGTCGGCGTCGAACATGACGACGACGTCGCCGGTCACGGCCTCGAAGCCGCAGGCGAGCGCGTTGCCCTTGCCCTTGCGGGTCTGCTGCACGACCTTGATCGCCGGCATGAGGCGCTGCGCCGTCGCGATGGTGTCGTCCACCGAGTTGCCGTCGACGAGGATCACCTCGTACACGGGCGGGAGCTGCGGGAGGATGATCTCGAGGTTGCGGGCCTCGTTCCTCGCGGGGATGACGACCGAGACGCGGGGGTCTCGGGGTCGGACGGTGCTGGCGGACATGGTGCTCCTGTCGGGTTCAGGCTGCATGCGGGAGTGGTCGAGGGAGGACCCGGCGCTGGGTGGGCGTCGGAACGGGGGTACACCGTTCCCTGGGCTTGGACCAACCATCGTCCGGCGGACGGGGCTGGTCAATGCGGGTGGGCACTGGTTGCGGACCCCCGAGTGCGGATACGGAAACCCGCAAGCCGCGGCCGGGTGGCGTGTCGGCACGCACGAGGGCCCTGGAGGCGCGGGGCGGGCCCGCCACGCGCCTCCAGGGCCCTCGCTGGTCACGTCAGGGACGCGACTCGTGCGTCGTGAAGGCGGCGCGCAACGCGGTCGCCAGCTCGGCGACGTGCGGCTCGCGGAGGAGCGAGCTGTGCTCGCTCTCGATGCGCACCGTGGTCGTCGCACCGCGGAGCACGTCGTTCCAGCCGTCCACGTCGGGGTTGCCGTCGGCGAGCACGAACGTCGCCGTGCCGTCGTAGGGCGAGGGCGTGTGCCGCCGCGTCACGATCGTGGCCTGGTCGAAGAGGGCGTCGAAGTCCTTCTGCCCGCCGTAGCGGAGGACACCGGCACCGTAGGCGCGGACGCGCTTGGCGAACTCCTCGCCCACCGGCACGCCGGCGGGCAGGATGCGCTTCGCCGCCCGGTCGAGCCCGCGCTTGAGTGCTCGGAGCGCCGGGTTGCGCACCGGGCTCTCCGCCATCCGGCCGAAGTGCAGCTGGGCCTGCTCGGTGCTGCTGCGCGGCAGGTAGCTGTCCAGGATCGCGACGTGCTCGACCCGCTCGCCGCCCTCGGTGAGGAGCTTCGCCACCTCGAGGGCGACGAGGCCGCCGAGGGAGTGCCCGACGAGCAGGTACGGGCCGCGGGGCTGGACGATGCGCATGAGCTCGACGGTGCGCCGCGCGGTGCGCTGGATGCTCCAGTCCGGGATCGCCCGTCGCTCGAGACCGTGCTGCTGGAAGGCGTACACGTCGTGCTCGGGCAGGTACCGGGACAGCGGCAGGAACGTCAGGCCGAGGGCTCCGGCCCCGCTGAGGCAGAACACGGGCGGGCGCCCGGGGACACGGGCCTCGGAGACCTTGACGACGTCGGGGTGGCTCGGCAGGGACTTCGCCCCCGAGCGCACCCGTCGGGCGAAGGCGCGCAGGGTGGGCTGTTCCAGGAGCTCCGACGCGCGGAGGTCGACGCCGAGCCGGGCCTGCACGATCGCGAGCATCTCCTCGGCGGAGAGCGAGTCGCCGCCGAGCGCGGTGAAGTCCTCGTCGAGGTGCACGCCGCGGAGTCCGAGCACCTCGGCCCAGATCTGCCCGACGACGAGCTCCCACTGGTCGTACTCGCCCTCGACCATCTCGACCTCGAGCGACGGCGCACCGGGCAGCTTCGCCCGGTCGACCTTGCCGCGCTCGTTGCGCGGCAGTTCGGGCATCGGGACGATCGCCGCCGGCACCATGTACTCGGGCAGCTTCGCCCGCAGTGCGCGTCGCAGGGCCGCCGGCGCCGGGGTGCGGCGACCGGGACGGCCGACGACGTAGGCGACGAGGCGCGTGACGGCGGGCGGGTCGACGAGGGCGGTGACGACGACGTCGTGGACGTCCTCGACGGCACGGAGCGCCGCCTCGACCTCGCTCGGCTCGACGAGGTACCCGCGGACCTTCACGGCGTCGTCGTCGCGGCCGAGCAGGACCAGGCAGCCGTCCTCCTCGACGCGGGCGAGGTCGCCCTGGCGCCACAGCGGGGTGCTGTCCTCGTCGACGGAGAGGTGCTCGCTCGTCTTCTCGGGCGCGCCCCAGTAGCCGGCGGTCATGCCGTCTCCGATGACCACGAGCTGGCCGGTCTCGCCCGTCGCGGCGATGGTGCCGTCCTCGCGGAGGACCCGGGCGGTCTTGCCCGGCGGCACGTACCCGGCCGGCACGACGCCGTCCGGCACGGCGTCGTCCGGACCGACCGGGAAGTAGGAGACCGCCCCCATCTCGCTCGACCCGAACCCGTTCCAGAGGACCGTGCGGGCGCCGAGGACCGGGCGTGCGGCGTGCACGTCGGTCCCGGTGATCGGCTCGCCGACCGTCATGACGAGCCGGAGCCCGGCGAGCGCGGGGTGCAGGTCCGTGCCGCGGTCGCGCACGGTGGAGACGATCGACCGGAGCAGGTGCGGCGTGCAGACCACGGCGGTGACGTGCTCGGCGGACATGCCCTCGAGCAGTCGCTCGGTCCCGAGGTCGCGTGCGTCGAGCAGGACCGCGGCGGCCCCGCTCAGCATGCTGTCGAGCGTGGTGAGGATGCCGGCGGCGAAGGACAGCGGCAGCACGACGCCCACGAGGTCGCCGGGCCGGTAGTCGGCGCTCCAGGCACTCTGCTCGGTGTTCCGGAGGAGCTGCCGATGCGTCATCGCGACGCCCTTCGGCAGGCCCGTGGAGCCCGAGGTGAAGACGATCGCGGCGGGGTCGGTGCCACCGGGGCGGGCGGTCGCTGCGGTGCCGGTGCCGGTCGCGGTGCCGGCGGCGGTCGCGCTGCCGGTCGCGGCCTGCTCGGTGCTCGTCGCGATGAGGGCGTCGAGGTCGTGCACGGTGCCGTCCGGGCCGAGGACCGCGGCGGCGAGGTCCGCACGGGTGTCGTCGGCGAGCACCTCGGCGATCCCCGCGAGCGTGACGACGTGCTGCAGGCGCGCCTCGGGCAGGTGGTCGTCGAGCACGACGATCGTCCGCCCGGCGGCGATCAGCGCGAGCATGCCCACCACGGTCTCGGTCGTGTGCCCGGCCATGATCCCCACCGGGACCGACGCGCCGGTGCGCTCGGGTCCGACGCCGGCGCCGGTGCGGTCGTCGGGCCGGAGGACCTCGGTGAGCCGTGCGGCGAGCGCCCGGACCGTCCGGTCCGTCTCGGCGAACGTGCGGGCGGTCCCGGCACCGGCGAGCGCCGGGGACTCGGGGAACGCTGCGACGACGCGCGTCCACCGGTCGAGGACCGAGTGGTCGTCGGATGCCGGGACGGCCGGTTCGACCGTCCGGTGACGCGCTGTCGGGTGTGTCGGACGCATTGCTTCTCCCCTGGGTCGTGCGGGCCGGTGGTGCGCTGCTGGTGCTTGGAGGACGGTAAGCCGACCCGACGCCCCGGATCGAGGGCCGAGGACCGCCGTGCGGGGAACCTGCGGTTTGGCGCATCCTCGCGATCCGCCGTGGATGCCCGGTGACGGACCTATCGGTTCGCTGTGCGCTCGCGGGCGCGGACGGTGCGGCGGGACCGCCCGTAGCGGAGCACACCACGCCCGACGGCCAGGAGCTCGACCCAGCGCATCCGTCCGACCTCGCGGAGGAACGCGGCGTCGTCGAGCGGCGCGTCCGCGGTGCCGACGGCGATCGGTGCCGC
The DNA here is from genome assembly GCF_059492135.1 of Curtobacterium sp. Curtsp22. NCBI lineage: Bacteria > Bacillati > Actinomycetota > Actinomycetes > Micrococcales > Microbacteriaceae > Curtobacterium > Curtobacterium sp. Curtsp22. The sequence continues at coordinate 1,051,789 of NZ_CP168519.1, forward strand.
TGCCGGGGTGACGGCCGGCTCGGCGGCGGTGCCCGAGACGAGGTGGCGCACGGCCCGCGGGGCGCGATGCAGCGCCATCCCGAGCGTGCGGGGCTGCAGAGCGATCTTCGTGAGCCAGGCCCCGAGTCCGGTGCCGTAGCCCTCCGCCTGCTTCCGGAGCGCAGGGAGGTCCGCACGGTGCCGGTGCCAGACCAGCGCCGCGGGTTCGACGACGAGCGCCGCACCCGAGAGCACGACGCGAGAGAACATGTCGATGTCCTCGCCGCCGCCGGTGACCGTGCCGACGCCGAGTGCCTCGTCGAAGCCGCCGAGGTCGGTGATCGCCGACCGCCGCATCGCGAAGTTCGCACCCGTGCCGTAGTCACCGACCGCGAACGGGAAGAGCGGCCGGTCGACGGGCGGGGCCGAGAGGCGATGCACGCGCGGCACGAGGTTGCGCGACCAGGTCACCCGTTCGTCGAAGTACCGCTGCGTGGGGGTGCGGAGCTCACCGCTGGCGACGAGTCCGCTGACGCAGACGACGTCGTCCCCGCGGGAGAACCCCGAGGCGACGGCACGGAGCCACGCCCGGTCGACCACGACGTCGTCGTCCGTGAACGCGACGATCTCGTGCCGCGCGGCCAGGACGCCGGCGTTGCGTGCGCTCGAGAGGCCCGGGACGGGTTCGCGGACGTACCGCACGCGGTCGTCGTCGAGGGCCTCGACGAGTTCGCGCGTCGACTCGTCGGAGGGCGCGTTGTCGACGATGACGACCTCGAAGTCGGGGTGGTCCAGGGCGAGCAGCGAGTCGAGGGCGGCGCCGAGCTGGTCGGCGCGGTCACGGGTGCACAGGACGACGGAGGTGCTCGGCAGGCGGACCGGGATCGGCGGCTGCGGGACGGCGGGCAGGGCGGCGACGGCGGCGCGGAGCGCGGCGACCTCGATCGTCTCGTCGGACACCGGCAGGTCGACGAACCCGAGGGGTGCCACGCCGTCGCGGACGAGGAGCCTGGCCGACCGGTGACCGGCGGCGTCGTGCAGCCCCACCGTGCCGGCGTCGTCCCCGGGGACCTCGGCGAGGTCGACGGCACCGACCCACACGGCACCGCCCCAGGTGGGGTCGACGGCGCTCGACATCGGGCGGGCGAGCTCGACGCGGGGCGGGAGCGAGCGCTGGATGGTGTCGGTCATGGGAGGGCCTGTCTCGTGTCGGGGGACGTGCGCGGTCGCAGCCGGCCATCCCACCGTCGCTGCGGGGACGGCGGGGGTCAACGAGCAGGCGGAACCGTGCGGTTTCTCCTCGCTCGACGCCGGCCACGCGTGCGTGATCCCGCAATGCCGCAGGCCCTCCGCACTTCCCGGTGACCGCTCTCCCGTGCGCCCTCGGCCCCCGGTTACCGTCGAGACACCCGCAGGCCGCTGCCAGTCGCCGGCCCAGACCCGAAGGGACGCTCGATGCGTCAGTCGATCGCGGTGGTCGAGCAGTGACCGCCACCACGACCCCCACCAGGATGTCGCTCCGCCACGGAACCCGCGTGCTGCCGACCTCACCGGTGCCGTCCCTCGTCGCCGCGGGTCTCGGTTTCGCCGGAGCCGCCCTCATCGCGGCCGACGCGTCCGGTCCGCTCCGCACGGCCGTCGTGCTCGTCGCGCTGTTGGTCGTCCCGGGTCTGCCGGTGGTCCGGCTGCTCGGGCTCCGCGAGCCGATCGGGCGCGCCGGACTCGTCGTCGCGTCCAGTGCCGCGATCGACGCGGTCCTCGGGCTCGCGATGGTCTGGACGGGGCAGTGGGTCCCGCTGCCCGCCGCCGGGCTCCTCCTGCTCGTCGCCGGGTGGGTGTCGCTCGGCCAGGGCGTCCAGACCGCGCGCACCGCGCCCAGGTCGGCCCGCGCGCGGTCGGCCCTGCCGACCGCGGTCCTGGTCCGCACCGTCGCCGCGTCCGGCGTCCTCGTCACCGGAGCCGCGCTCTGGGCGGTGGGTGTCGCGCAGACAGACTCGACCGGACTGGGCGAGTGGGGCCTCCTGGCTGCACTGCCCGCGGTCTGGTGGGCCGGCGCCGCACTGGTGTTCGTCGTCGCCCTGGTGACGCTCGTCGACCGTCGCCACCACGTGGTGGTCCGCGCGGTGTCCTCGGGCGTCCTCCTGCTCGTCATGTACGGCACCTCGAACCTGATCGCCGCCGAGCCCCGACCGCCGTGGGTGTTCAAGCACATCGCGGTGACCGCGTACATCCTGCAGCACGGCGCCGTCGACCCGTCGATCGACATCTACAACCGCTGGCCCGGGTTCTTCAGCTTCAGTGCGTTCCTCGGCGCCGCCACCGGCACGCTCGACGCGGCGGATCCGGTGCGCTGGACGGAGCTCGCGTTCGCCCTCGCCGACGGGGCGCTCGTCCTCGGGATCGCACGGGCACTCGGTGCGAACGGCCGCTGGGCCTACGTCGCCGCGGTCCTGTTCAGCGCCGCGAACTGGGTCGGGCAGGACTACTACTCCCCGCAGGCGTTCGCGTTCTTCCTGTTCCTCGCGGCGGTCCTCGTCGCGCTGACCGTCCTCCGCGGCGAGCCCAACGTGATCGGGCGGTGGAGCGCGACGCTGACCGGCCGGCTGCTCCGTGCCCGCCGCTCCCCCGTGGCCGAGGCGGTCGCCACGCCGACGCGGGCCGCCGTGGTCGCGGCGGTGGCGCTCGTCGTCGTCCTGCAGTTCGTCATCACGGCCTCGCACCAGCTGACCCCGTTCGTGGTCGTCGCCGCGTTCGTGCCGCTGCTCGTGCTCGGCTTCCTCCGTCCCTGGTGGCTCGCCGTCCCGCTGACGCTGCTCCCCCTGCTCTACCTCGTGCCGAACCTCGACTACATCCAGGAGAAGTTCGGTCTCACCACCGGCTTCGACCCGGTGAGCAACGTCACCGCCGCGTCGACGTCGATCGCCATCCCGTCGATCGCGACGACCCTGCAGTCCCGCGCGGTCCTCGGGATCACGGCACTCGTCGCCGTGTGCGCCGTCATCGGACTCGTCCGGATGGTCCGCGGTGGGCACGCCAGACGCGCCCTCGTGGTGCTCTGGCTGGCGGCCTGCCCGATCGTGCTCGTGCTCGGGCAGAGCTACGGCGGCGAGGCAAAGTTCCGCGTCGTCCTGTTCTCCGCGCCGTTCCTGGCGATCGCAGCAGTGCACGCCTTCCACGGCCGCCGGCTCCGGATCGCCGCCACGGCCCTGGTGCTGACCGCGACCACCGCGCTGTTCCTCGGCGCCACGTTCCAGACCGAGCAGGCGAACCAGACCGCACCGGCCGACGTGGCCGCGGCGAAGTGGCTCGACGGCCGGTTCCAGGCGGACGACACCCTCACGACCGTCGGCAGCTTCCCGTCGATCATCGGCGGGAACTACGAGAACTTCCTCCGCCACTGGGGCCAGGTCGACTCGCTGCAGAGCGAGGCCGCGTGGTTCCCGAAGGGCATGACGGCCGACGACCTCACCGGTGTCCTGCAGGACCGCGACCAGGGCGGACACTCCTGGCTCGTGTTCTCGGCGGCGCAGCGGGCCGACGCCGTCACCCGCGGGACACTCACCGGCGCGCAGATCGACGCCATCGAGCGGTCCGTGGCCGACGAGGGCACCCTCCGCTACGACCGCGACGGAGTCCGGATCTACGAGGTGCGCGATGCAGCATGAGCCCGGGGCACGTCACCGGATGACCACCCGGCGGTCCTTCCTGCGCCGCGGCGTGACGATCGCCAGCATCGCGGGGGTCGCCGTGGTCGCCGGCACCACGGCCGTCGTGCTGCCCACGCGTGCCGGTGACTCGACCGCCCGCGCCGAACGCATGCCCACCGGAGCGCTCGAGTCCGAGGGGACGCGGTGGGTCCCCTACCTCGCACAGGACTTCGACCTCGACGCCGCGCTCGGCGAACTCCTCGCGGTGTACCCGCGGATGGCGGAGTACAGCGGGATGCGGGACACGTCGGGCAAGGGGCTCTACTCCCCCGACCAGGTGGTGTCGGTGCACGACTCGGTGCTCGACTTCCACCTCCGCAGCGACGGGTCCCAGCCCCTCGTGGCGACGGTCCTCCCCGCCGGCTACCGGGCGTACACGCACCAGCGCGTCTCGATCCGGTACCGCGCCGACGAGGTCCCCGGCTACAAGTTCGTCATGATCCTCTGGCCGCTGTCCGGCGACTGGAACGAGGGCGAGATCGACTGGCCCGAGGGCGACCTCACCGGCGACGTCCGCCCGGTGTCGGCGATCCCGGGCAGCTACGACCCCACGACCGAGGCGATGACGTTCCTGCCCGAGGACCCGACGGTGGTGTCCGGCGGGCAGACCGACTGGCACGTCGCGACCGTGGAGTGGACCGCCGACGCGGTGCGCTTCTACTGGGACGACGAGCTGCTCGAGACGGTCACGGGCGCGGTGCCCACGACGCCGATGCGCGTGACGCTGCAGGCGGAGACGATCATCCACGACGCCGAGGTGCCGGCCGACGCATCCGGGCACGTGCTCGTGGACTGGGTGGTCGCGTACCGGAAGAGCAGGGCGCAGTCCTGACCTGATCGGCCGCCCTGGCGTGTCGGGCTGTCGCCCGGCGTGTCGGGCTGTGGCCCGGCGTGTCGGGCTGTGGCCCGGCGTGTCGGGCTGTGGCCCGGCGTGTCGGGCTGTGGCCCGGCGTGTCGGTCCGTCGCCTGGCGTGTCACGCGGCTTCTGCGCCGGAAACGGAACAAGCCCCCGGGAGATCCCGGGGGCTTGTTCTACGAGTGCTGGGGTACCTGGACTCGAACCAAGAACGACGGTACCAGAAACCGCTGTGTTGCCAATTACACCATACCCCAAAGGCCCGGAGGCCTTCGGTCCCGGTTGCCCGGGGCACGATCAACTACTGTACAGCATCCCGGAGGTCCGTGAGACCACCGACGAGATCCCGGTGCACCGCGGCGGCCGTGACGGCCCCGTGGCCGGCCGCCACGATCAGCTGTTCCGGTCCGGGCGGCGTCACGTCGCCCACGGCGTACAGCCCGGGCACGCTCGTCCGTCCGGAGCGGTCGACCACGACGAGCCCCTCGGCGTCGCGGCGGAGGTCCGCGTCGACCCAGTCCAGGTCGGCGTGCCACCGGGGCCGGACGAACCCGCCCGTCCGCGTCTCCACGTGCCCGTCTGCGAGGCGGACGCCGGTCATCCCGGAGCGGTCCCCCTCGAGGTCCACCACGGCCCGCTCGTCGACGCGCACGCCCGCTGCGGCCAGACGCGCACGGCCGGCGTCGTCGAGCGGCGCGATGCCGTTCGTGTACACGATGAGGTCGTCCGCCCACGCCGCGAGCAGCAGGGCGCGATCGACGACGTCGTCCGTCTCGCAGAGGAACGCCAACGGCTCGCCGGCCTTCTCGTAGGCATCGCACTCGACGCAGCTGTGCACCGCGGTGCCGTAGAACGCGCGGAGCATCGGGAGCGCCGGGAACTCCTCGCGCAGGCCCGTCGCGAGCACGACGGCACGGGCCGTCGCCTCGACCTCGGTGCCGCGCCAGGCACCGTGCACGAGCCACCGGTCGCCCTCCGGCGCGATCCGGTCCACGACCGTCTGCACGACCGTTGCCTCGGCGTAGGCCTCGACCTCTGCGCGCCCGAGCTTCCGGAGCTCGAGGGGTGAGACACCGTCGCGCGTCAGGAACCCGTGCGACCGCAGCGTGGCGGCGTTCCGGGGACGGTTGGCGTCCACGAGGAGCACGGTGCGCTTCGCACGGACGAGGTTGAGGGCGGCGCTGAGCCCGGCCGGGCCGGCACCGACGACGACGACGTCGACCGTCAGCCGCTCGGCCGCGTCCGTCAGCCGCTCGGCCGCGTCCGCCTGCCGGCCGGCCGCGTCCCCCTGCCGTTCGGCCACGTCAGCGGTCCGCGAGGCGACGCAGGCGCGTGACGGTGGACACCTTGCCCAGGATCTCCATCGACTCGAACAGCGGCGGGCTGATCCGTCGGCCGGACACCGCGACGCGCAGCGGACCGAACGCCACACGGGGCTTCAGGCCGAGACCGTCGATGAGCGCCGCACGGAGCGCGCCCTCGATCGAGGCCGTCGTCCAGTCGTCGAGCGGCTCGAGCGCGGCGATGCTCGCGCGGAGCACGTCACCGGCGTCGGCCTTGAGGGTTCCGAGGGCGTCCTCGTCGATCTCGAGGGCGTCGTCCGACGTGAAGAGGAACGCGAGGAGCCCCGGTGCCTCGCCGAGGAGCTGCATGCGCTCCTGGACGAGCGGCGCCGCCTTCGCGAGGACCTCGAGCTGCTCCGGCGTCACCGGATCCGACACGATGCCCGACAGGTACGGCAGCAGCCGCCCGCGGAAGTCGTCGGCGTCCAGCAGGCGGATGTGGTCGCCGTTGATCGCCTCTGCCTTCTTGTGGTCGAAGCGCGCGGGGTTCGGGTTGACGTCGGAGACCTCGAACGCCTGGACCATCTCGTCGACCGTGAACACGTCGCGGTCCGGACCGATCGACCACCCGAGCAGCGCGAGGTAGTTGACGAGCCCCTCGGGGATCATCCCGGCGGCACGGTGGTGGAACAGGTTCGACTCGGGGTCGCGCTTCGAGAGCTTCTTGTTGCCCTCCCCCGTGACGTACGGCAGGTGCCCGAACACCGGGATGAACTCGGCGAGACCGACCTCGTACAGCGCCTCGTACAGGGCGATCTGGCGTGGCGTCGACGACAGGAGGTCCTCGCCGCGGAGCACGTGCGTCACGCCCATCAGCGCGTCGTCCACCGGGTTGGTGAACGTGTAGAGCGGCTTGCCGTTCGGCCGGACGACCACGAAGTCCGGGAAGGTGCCCTGCTTGAAGGTGATCTCACCGCGCACGAGGTCCTCGAAGCTCAGGTCGCGGTCGGGCACACGCAGCCGCAGTGCCGGCTCACGCCCCTGGTCGCGGAAGGCCTGGAGCTCGGCGTCGGAGAGGTCGCGCTCGTGGTTGTCGTACCCCTGCTTCGGGTCACGCCCGGCGGCCTTGTTGCGGGCCTCCATCTCCTCGGGGGTGACGAAGGACTCGTAGACGTGTCCGGAGGCCTTGAGCTTCGCGATGACGTCCTCGTACACGTCCGTCCGCTCGGACTGCCGGTACGGACCGTGCGGGCCGCCGGCCTCGACGCCCTCGTCCCAGTCGAGCCGGAGCCAGCGCAGTGCCTCGAGGATCTGCTGGTACGACTCCTCGCTGTCACGCGCGGCGTCGGTGTCCTCGATGCGGAACACGAGCTTGCCGCCGGTGTGCCGCGCGTACGCCCAGTTGAACAGCGCGGTACGGATCAGTCCGACGTGCGGCGTCCCCGTCGGGCTCGGGCAGAAACGGACACGGACATCGGAACCGGAAGCGGTGGTGAATGGCGCAGTCATGACACGACGATCCTACCGGCCCGGCACCGACCGCCACGAGGGGTGTGGAAGACCCGCGAACGCAGAAAACCCCTGACCACGTGGTGGTCAGGGGTTCCCTGGTATTCGTAACGTTGAGTCCGGCGGCGTCCTACTCTCCCACAAGGTCCCCCTTGCAGTACCATCGGCGCTGAGAGGCTTAGCTTCCGGGTTCGGAATGTGACCGGGCGTTTCCCTCTCGCTATGACCACCGGAACACCTTCGACCCAGATCCTGGATCAAAACCGTTCCTTCAGTACAAGCTGAAGTATTCAGTTTGATTCCCGATCGTCTGTCGGGAACCACAAAGTGGACGCGAGCCCCACACCGAAGTGTGGGAAATAGTTGTGTTGTCAAGTCTTCGGCTTATTAGTACCGGTCAGCTCCACGGGTCGTTAGTCCCCGCTTCCACATCCGGCCTATCAACCCAGTAGTCTGCTGGGAGCCTCTCACACTCAAGGTGCATGGAAATCTCATCTCGAAGACGGCTTCCCGCTTAGATGCTTTCAGCGGTTATCCGGTCCGAACGTAGCTAATCAGCGGTGCCCTTGGCAGAACAACTGACACACCAGAGGTTCGTCCATCCCGGTCCTCTCGTACTAGGGATAGATCTTCTCAAATTTCCAACGCGCGCAGCGGATAGGGACCGAACTGTCTCACGACGTTCTAAACCCAGCTCGCGTACCGCTTTAATGGGCGAACAGCCCAACCCTTGGGACCTACTCCAGCCCCAGGATGCGACGAGCCGACATCGAGGTGCCAAACCATGCCGTCGATATGGACTCTTGGGCAAGATCAGCCTGTTATCCCCGAGGTACCTTTTATCCGTTGAGCGACAGCGCTTCCACAAGCCACTGCCGGATCACTAGTCCCGACTTTCGTCCCTGCTCGACCTGTCAGTCTCACAGTCAAGCTCCCTTGTGCACTTACACTCGCCACCTGATTGCCAACCAGGTTGAGGGAACCTTTGGGCGCCTCCGTTACTCTTTGGGAGGCAACCGCCCCAGTTAAACTACCCACCAGGCACTGTCCATGAACCCGATCAGGGTCCTACGTTAGACATCCAGAGTGACCAGAGTGGTATTTCAACAACGACTCCACGAACACTAGCGTGCCCGCTTCACAGTCTCCCACCTATCCTACACAAGCCACACCGAACACCAATACCAAGCTGTAGTAAAGGTCACGGGGTCTTTCCGTCCTGCTGCGCGTAACGAGCATCTTTACTCGTAGTGCAATTTCGCCGAGTTCGCGGTTGAGACAGCTGGGAAGTCGTTACGCCATTCGTGCAGGTCGGAACTTACCCGACAAGGAATTTCGCTACCTTAGGATGGTTATAGTTACCACCGCCGTTTACTGGGGCTTAAATTCAGAGCTTCGCCCAAAGGCTAACCCTTCCTCTTAACCTTCCAGCACCGGGCAGGCGTCAGTCCGTATACATCGTCTTGCGACTTCGCACGGACCTGTGTTTTTAGTAAACAGTCGCTTCCCACTGGTCTCTGCGGCCTTCAACGCTCAGCGGAGCAAGTCCGCATCACGTGTCCGGCCCCCCTTCTCCCGAAGTTACGGGGGCATTTTGCCGAGTTCCTTAACCACGATTCTCTCGATCTCCTTGGTATTCTCTACCTGACCACCTGAGTCGGTTTCGGGTACGGGCGGCTGCAACCTCGCGTCGATGCTTTTCTCGGCAGCATAGGATCACTGATTTCCCCTTACGGGTACGCGTCGGATCTCAGGCATCTAGACGACGGATTTGCCTATCGTCAGCCCTACATCCTTACACCAGGATCACCTTACGGATACCATCGCCTGGCTCAGCTACCTTCCTGCGTCACACCTGTTCATACGCTAACCGCACCAGCATGGGGTCGAGCGTTAGACCGCACGCCATCACCCCGAAGGGATCCGGTCAATGCGGGTTAGGACTCTTAGCACCACTGGATTAGCTTGGGCGGTTGTTCGCCGGTACGGGAATATCAACCCGTTGTCCATCGACTACGCCTGTCGGCCTCGCCTTAGGTCCCGACTTACCCAGGGCGGATTAACCTGGCCCTGGAACCCTTGGTCTTTCGGAGGACGGGTTTCTCACCCGTCTTTCGCTACTCATGCCTGCATTCTCACTCGTGTAGCGTCCACGGCTGGATCACTCCGCCGCTTCACTCGCCACACGACGCTCTCCTACCACTCCGCACGACTGAACCACGAAGGCTTATCGAGTGTGCGAAATCTACAACTTCGGCGGTGTGCTTGAGCCCCGTTACATTGTCGGCGCGGAATCACTTGACCAGTGAGCTATTACGCACTCTTTCAAGGGTGGCTGCTTCTAAGCCAACCTCCTGGTTGTCTATGCAACTCCACATCCTTTCCCACTTAGCACACGCTTAGGGGCCTTAGTTGGTAGTCTGGGTTGTTTCCCTCTCGACGATGAAGCTTATCCCCCACCGTCTCACTGCTGCGCTCTCACTCACCGGCATTCGGAGTTTGGCTGACGTCAGTAACCTGTTGAGGCCCATCGGCCATCCAGTAGCTCTACCTCCGGCGAGAAACACGCAACGCTGCACCTAAATGCATTTCGGAGAGAACCAGCTATCACGAAGTTTGATTGGCCTTTCACCCCTATCCACAGCTCATCCCCTCCATTTTCAACTGAAGTGGGTTCGGTCCTCCACGACGTCTTACCGTCGCTTCAACCTGGCCATGGATAGATCACTTCGCTTCGGGTCTAGGACATGCGACTGAATCGCCCTATTCAGACTCGCTTTCGCTACGGCTGCCCCACACGGGTTAACCTCGCCACATATCACTAACTCGCAGGCTCATTCTTCAAAAGGCACGCCGTCACCCCTACAAGGAGGCTCCGACGGTTTGTAAGCAAACGGTTTCAGGTACTATTTCACTCCCCTCCCGGGGTACTTTTCACCTTTCCCTCACGGTACTTGTCCGCTATCGGTCATCTGGGAGTATTTAGGCTTATCAGGTGGTCCTGACAGATTCACACGGGATTTCTCGGGCCCCGTGCTACTTGGGATACACATCCGGCCATAACACCATTTCGTCTACGGGGCTGGCACCCACTACGGCCCGGCTTTCAAACCGGTTCGACTATGATGCGCTGTAACCGCCCCAGTCCGGCAGAACTGAGCGACGTGTCCCACAACCCCGACCATGCAACGCCCGCCGGCTATCACACATGATCGGTTTAGCCTCATCCGCTTTCGCTCGCCACTACTCACGGAATCACATGTTGTTTTCTCTTCCTGTGGGTACTGAGATGTTTCACTTCCCCACGTTCCCTCTACCCGCCCTATATATTCAGGCGGGAGTCACCAGGTCACAAAAGCGCCCAGCGGGGTTTCCCCATTCGGAAATCCTCGGCTCACAGCTCGATTATCAGCTCCCCGAGGCTTATCGCAGATTTCTACGTCCTTCTTCGGCTCCAGATGCCAAGGCATCCACCGTTTGCTCTTAGAAACTTGACCACAAAGATTAAAATTGCGATCGACTCACAACAACGACAACCCGAAAGTCATCATCGTTCCGAGCGATCTAAGATGCTCGCGTCCACTGTGTAGTTCTCAACATACGATCGGCACCACACTCCCCCAGAAGCAACGCTCCCAGCATCATGCGGCCCACCGAAGAACCCAACCAGAACCCAAAGGCCCCAGTCACGGCTCAACCCCCGACCATCACGGTCAGGAAGCCTGGTCCCTCAGGACCCAACAACGTGCACCAGCCGACCCGCTCACCCCCAACCCGTTCCAACCCGAACCACGAAGGCCCCGGCGTACTGAGATCAGAAGCTGCGCTCCCGACTGCACTGTCAATGTTCCACCCATGAGCTACCGGCGAGAACGTTCGTCTCGATCCGGCGCCTGGACCCACCGTCCCCCGAAGGACACGACGAGCCAGATGCTCCTTAGAAAGGAGGTGATCCAGCCGCACCTTCCGGTACGGCTACCTTGTTACGACTTAGTCCTAATCACCGATCCCACCTTCGACGGCTCCTTCCACAAGGGTTAGGCCACCGGCTTCGGGTGTTACCGACTTTCATGACTTGACGGGCGGTGTGTACAAGGCCCGGGAACGTATTCACCGCAGCGTTGCTGATCTGCGATTACTAGCGACTCCGACTTCATGAGGTCGAGTTGCAGACCTCAATCCGAACTGAGACCGGCTTTTTGGGATTCGCTCCACCTTACGGTATCGCAGCCCTTTGTACCGGCCATTGTAGCATGCGTGAAGCCCAAGACATAAGGGGCATGATGATTTGACGTCATCCCCACCTTCCTCCGAGTTGACCCCGGCAGTCTCCTATGAGTCCCCGCCATAACGCGCTGGCAACATAGAACGAGGGTTGCGCTCGTTGCGGGACTTAACCCAACATCTCACGACACGAGCTGACGACAACCATGCACCACCTGTACACCGACCACAAGGGGGCGACCATCTCTGGCCGTTTCCGGTGTATGTCAAGCCTTGGTAAGGTTCTTCGCGTTGCATCGAATTAATCCGCATGCTCCGCCGCTTGTGCGGGCCCCCGTCAATTCCTTTGAGTTTTAGCCTTGCGGCCGTACTCCCCAGGCGGGGCGCTTAATGCGTTAGCTACGACACAGAAACCGTGGAAAGGTCCCTACATCTAGCGCCCAACGTTTACGGCGTGGACTACCAGGGTATCTAATCCTGTTCGCTCCCCACGCTTTCGCTCCTCAGCGTCAGTTACGGCCCAGAGATCTGCCTTCGCCATCGGTGTTCCTCCTGATATCTGCGCATTCCACCGCTACACCAGGAATTCCAATCTCCCCTACCGCACTCTAGTCTGCCCGTACCCACTGCAAGCCCGAGGTTGAGCCTCGGGATTTCACAGCAGACGCGACAAACCGCCTACGAGCTCTTTACGCCCAATAATTCCGGACAACGCTTGCACCCTACGTATTACCGCGGCTGCTGGCACGTAGTTAGCCGGTGCTTTTTCTGCAGGTACCGTCACTTTCGCTTCTTCCCTACTAAAAGAGGTTTACAACCCGAAGGCCGTCATCCCTCACGCGGCGTTGCTGCATCAGGCTTTCGCCCATTGTGCAATATTCCCCACTGCTGCCTCCCGTAGGAGTCTGGGCCGTGTCTCAGTCCCAGTGTGGCCGGTCACCCTCTCAGGCCGGCTACCCGTCGTCGCCTTGGTGAGCCATTACCTCACCAACAAGCTGATAGGCCGCGAGTCCATCCCCAACCAAAAAATCTTTCCACCACCAGACCATGCGGCCGGCAGTCATATCCAGTATTAGACGTCGTTTCCAACGCTTATCCCAGAGTCAGGGGCAGGTTACTCACGTGTTACTCACCCGTTCGCCACTAATCCACCCAGCAAGCTGGGCATCATCGTTCGACTTGCATGTGTTAAGCACGCCGCCAGCGTTCGTCCTGAGCCAGGATCAAACTCTCCGTAAAAAATTACAACCAACACCCGAAGATGTCAGCGAGTTGATTCTGACAAAAAGAACTGTCTACTGACAATTCTGTCTATCCAAAAGGAATTGTCTCCGAACCCACCAGCAAGCTGATGAGTCACGGGGTCAATAAATTGGCATTGACAATGTGCACGCTGTTGAGTTCTCAAGGACCAGACGCACTCCCCACTCGACCCGTGGAACACGAGCGTCGCCAGAGAGGCTTTTGGCTTTCGTTGCCCGGGGAAGAACCGTGGTGGACAAGATCTCCGGGTCTGTGACCAGGTGACCGTCTCGGCCATTCCGTTCTCCGCCTCAGCGGCAACGAGTGATTACTTTACGCAGAGGTGAACGGCAGCACCAACCCGGGCCACATCCCGGGCGTGTCGGCTCTACGAGGCCCGGAAACACGCGGATCGCGCGGTGCGGGCAGTGCCGACCCGCGCTGGGAACGACGGGAGGCACGGTGCGAACCCGCACCGTGCCTCCCGAACGAACGAACGAACGAACCGAACCGAACCGGACCGACCTACTCGGCCGCAGCCAGCTGCCCGCACGCACCGTCGATCTCCTTGCCGCGGGTGTCGCGGAGGGTCGTCGGGATGCCGGCGGCGTTGAGTCGGCGGACGAACTCGTCCTGCACGTGGACCTCGGAGGAGGTCCAGACCGAGCCGGGCGTCGGGTTGAGCGGGATCGGGTTCACGTGCACCCACCCCTTGCCGCGCTTGTTGAGCTTCTCGGCGAGCAGGTCGGCACGCCACGCGTGGTCGTTCATGTCCTTGATGAGCGCGTACTCGATCGAGACACGTCGGCCCGTCTTGACGAAGTAGTTGTGGGCGGCGTCGATCGCCTCGTCCGCCTTCCACTTCGAGTTCACCGGGATGAGCTCGTCGCGGAGTTCGTCGTCGGGCGCGTGCAGGGAGAGCGCGAAGGTGACGGGGATGTCCTCGTCGGCGAGCTTGTTGATCGCGGGGACGAGCCCCACGGTCGACACGGTGATGCCGCGGGCGCTCATGCCGAGGCCGTTCGGTTGCGGCGCGACCATGATCCGCACGGCGTCCATCACGCGCTTGTAGTTCGCGAGCGGCTCCCCCATGCCCATGAACACGATGTTCGTCACGCGCTCGGCGTCGACGCGGTCCTTCCCGCCCTTGCGGGGATCACCGCCGAGCTCCCCCGCGGCGATGGCGGCGTTGGCACGGACGATCTGCTCGATGATCTCGGCCGTGGACATGTTCCGGGTCAGCCCGGCCTGCCCGGTCGCGCAGAACGGGCAGTTCATCCCGCACCCCGCCTGGGACGAGACGCAGAGCGTGATGCGCCCCGGGTACCGCATGAGCACCGACTCGACCAGCGCCCCGTCGTGGAGCTTCCAGAGGAACTTGATCGTGTCGCCCTTGTCGGTCGCCAGACGACGGGTCTCGGTGAGGAGGGGCGGGAGCATGCCCGCCACGAGTTCCTCGCGCTGGGCGGCCGGCAGGTCGGTCATCTGCGCGGGGTCGGACGTGTAGTGCGTGAAGTAGTGGGTCGAGAGCTGCTTGGCGCGGAACTTCGGCAGCCCCAGCTCGACGACCTTCGCCTCGCGCTCGGCGACCGTCATGTCGGCGAGGTGCACGGGCGGCTTGCCACGCTTCGGGGACGCGAACTGCAGCAGCGGCCGGCCGTCGGTCCCGGTGGCCTGCGTCCAGCCCTCTGTGCGCGGACGCACCTGCGGACGAGCAGAGCGCTGCTCTTCGAAGGGGGTGCGGGTCTCGGAGGCCATCACTCCAGTTTACGGGACGACGACGCCCCGCGGGTGCCGGTCAGCTGCCGGCGGGGAGCACCCGGGCGAAGTGGTGCGCCGCGGAGTACATCGGCACGATGTCGACGACCGCGCCGGGGTGCGGCGCCTGGAGCACCAGTCCGTCGCCGAGGAAGATGCCGACGTGGTCCTCGTTGTCGTACACGACGAGGTCGCCGGGCTGCGCCTCGGACTCCGGGATCGTCGTCGCGGCGGCGTCCTGCGTCGGGACGTAGTGCACGAGCGGGATCCCGACGGCCGCGTACGCGACCATCGTCAAGCCGGAGCAGTCGATGCCCTCGTGGCTCGCGCCGCCCTCGACGTACGGGTCGCCCATGTACTGCAGGGCGGTGGAGACCACGGTCGCCCGGTCGCCACCGGCGGAGAGGATCTTCGAGATCGCGTCCTCCGCCTGCTGGGTGCTGACGCCGAACTTCGTCACGATCGTCGGGTAGGACACCACGGTCGTGGTCGTCGTCATGCCGTCGGTCGACACCACGGGGACCTCGACGTCCCGGGCGACGGTGTAGGTCTGCGTGTGCTGCGAGGTGGTCGTCCCGTGGTGCGCGTCGGTCGACGGGGTCGCGGCGTTCGCCGGGACCGCGAGCGTCAGGCTCGAGGTGATGGCCAGTGCGGGCGCGAGGAGCACCGCTGCGCGCTTCGCGTTGGCAGCCCGGCGGACGTGCCGCGGGTCGACCGCCCGTTCGGCTCGGAGCGCTGCGGACCGGGACAGCACGGCCGCTCCGGCGACGGCCGTCGAGGCGACCGGGCGAGTGTTCGACAGGGACACGCTGCGCGCCGGCTTCTCGTGCTCCACGAAGGTCGAGCGGGCCACGGCGGGGCCGAACGCGGAACGACGTCCGCGGGGACGGCGCAGTTCGACGGCTTCGGTGGTGGCCGCGCCGTCGGGGGCTGCGGGCAGTGCGTGGCGTCCCATGGTTCCTTCCGGGTCGGACGAGCCGGCCCGAGCAGATGACGAGGCGACTCGGGAAGATAACGTATTGGTCACGAACCTGGGCCCCGCTGGGCACTCGCCGCGGGTTCCTGCAGTTCGTCACAGGCTCGGGCGTTCCTCGCAGCCCGTTCAGAACCCGCCCGCACCGCTCCGGACGCGGCTCAGGCGGGGGTGGGCCGCATGACGGCGGCGATCCGCGCCTCCCGAGCCCGTGCCAGGTCGTCGAGGCGGGCCGCCAGGGCGCGCACCGACTCGTCGACCGGCGCGTCCCCCGAGATGTCCCCCGGGAGCGGCGCCCCGGCGGTGACCGCGAGCGGGAGGACGCCCGCCCAGACCGCGTGGTCCTCGGCGTCGTCGACAGCCTCGCCGACGCCGGCGGCGCGGATCTTCACGCTCGCGTGCTCGAGGGGCAGCTGGAGGACCTGGGTGGCACGGACCTCCTTGGCGGTCATCTCGCGGACCTCGTCGCGGCGTCCGGGCATGAGGTGGTCGGCGACCTGCCAGAGCGCCTCGGTCCGCAGGTCGTCCGGCACCACGGTGGCGTTGCCGACGACCACGGCGCTGCGGTAGTTCGCGGAGCTGTCGAAGGTCGAGCGCGCGAACACCAGGCCGTCGACGTGGGTCACCGTGGCGCTGACGGGGACTCCCGCGGCGCCGGCGTCGAGGAAGAGACCGCCGCCGGTCGAGCCGTGCAGGAGCAGGACGGGGCCGGCGCCGAGATCACCGACGCCGCAGAGGAACGGCAGGACGAGCGGGTGACCGTCGCGGACGAAGCCGACGTGCGCGACGATCGCCTCGGCGAGGATCGCGTCGAGGTCGGCGGGGTCGTGGGACTGGCGGTCGCGGAGGCGGCGGACGGCAAGCGACGGTACGGCGGGGTCGGACGGGAGGCTCGTGGTGCGCATGCGGGCAACGCTAGGGTCAGGACCGGTCCGGTTCGTGGACCAGATCGGGTGTGCTCAGGTGGACCAGTTCGGGAAGGCCGCCGGGGTCGTCGCGCGCGTCCGGGCGATGGTGCAGGACGGGACGCTGGTGGC
This sequence comes from Curtobacterium sp. Curtsp22, assembly GCF_059492135.1. Taxonomy (NCBI): domain Bacteria; kingdom Bacillati; phylum Actinomycetota; class Actinomycetes; order Micrococcales; family Microbacteriaceae; genus Curtobacterium; species Curtobacterium sp. Curtsp22. Next base: position 1,068,357 of record NZ_CP168519.1, read on the forward strand.
CGGCGACGCAGTGCCGTCGACCCGCGTCCTCGCGGCGGAGCTGGGGGTGGCGCGGGGGACGGTGGTCGCGGCGTACGAGCAGCTCGACGGCGAGGGGTGGATCCGGACGCGGCAGGGTGCGGTGGCGCGGGTGGCGCCGGGGGTCGGTGCGGGCCACTGGCCGACCGAGCACGCTGCGCGCGACGCGTCGGGGCGCACGGACGGGCACGCCGACAGCGCGGCGGGTACCGGCGCGGACCTCCTCGACGCCCGCCCCGGGATCCCCGCGGTGACGGCGATCGCCGCCCGCGACTGGCGGGCCGCCTGGCGCGCCGCTGCGGACGCCCCGCTCCGGAACGCACTGTCCGACCCGGCCGGGCTCCCGGAGCTCCGCGCGCAGATCGCTGCCCAGCTCGGCCTCGCTCGCGGGTTCGCCCCGGAGATCGGCCGGGTCGTGGTCACCGCCGGCACGGCCGAGGCGCTCTCGCTCGTCACCGAGGGACTCCGGAACCGCCTGGGTCGGGCGCCGGTCGTCGCCGTCGAGGATCCCGGCTACCGCTCCGGACGTCGGGCGATGATGAGCGCCGGAGCCACCCTCGTGGGTGTCCCGGTAGACGGCGACGGGATCGACGTCGACGTCCTCGGCCGCATCGGCCCGGTGGACGCGGTCGTCGTCACGCCGACGCACCAGTACCCGCTCGGCTCGGTGATGCCGGTGGCACGACGGCTCCGCCTGCTCGACTGGGCGACGCGCACCGGGGCAGTCGTGGTCGAGGACGACTACGACTCGGAGTTCCGGCACCGCGGCTCCCCCGTCCCGGCACTGGCGGCACTCGACGCGACGAGCGTCGTGGTGCACGTCGGCGGGTTCTCGAAGACCCTCGATCCACGGCTGCGCTGCAGCTACGTGGTCCTGCCACCGGGGCCCGTGCACGAGGCCGTGGCCGCCTCGCGGCTCGCTCGCGGACCCGTGGTGGCGGAGCCCGTGCAGGTCGCGCTCGCGCACCTCCTCCGCACGGGCGCCCTCCGCCGCCACCTCGGCCGCGTGCGCCGGGACTACACGCACCGACGCGAGCGGGTCGCGACGCGCGTCGCAGCGGTCGCGGGCCTGGAGGCGCGTGCCCTGGACGGCGGGCTGCACGCGGTCCTGACGTGGTCGGGTCGGGCGGCGGGGCGCGACGTGGTCGCCCGGATGGCGCGGTCCGGTGTGCTGGTGAGCGCGGTGGAGGAGTACGAGGTGTCGCCGGGGAGCGCACCGGCGGGGATCGTCCTGGGCTACGGCGCGCTGACGCTGCCGCAGCTCGATCGCGCACTCGACGTCCTGCTCGAGGTCCTGCGGGTCAGGGGCGACTGAGCCGCAGGTGGCTCCGCACCCGGTCCTGCACGGCGCTGGCGTCCGGGTGGTCCCAGAGCGCGAAGTGGGTGCCGCCGGGCAGGACGAGGAGCTCCGCTCCCGGGACCTCGTCCGCCGCCCGGACGCTGTTGGACGGCGGGACGTCGACGTCCGCGTCACCGTGCAGCAGCAGTGTCGGGGCCCGGACGGCTCCGAGGTCGAGGTCGGTGACCGCGCCGAGGTTCCGGACGTCGGCTTCCCACCCGGCACGGTGCGGGCCCGCGGTGTTGCCGGTGCGGGCGAGGTCGAGCAGGAACGTGCGACGCTCCGGATCGCGCAGGATCCCGCGGACGTGCTCGCGGAGCCGTCGACCGCGCAGGGAGCTCACGCCCGAGACCGCGAGGCGCACGACGACGCCGGGCACCAGTCGCGCGGCGGCCCGGGCGAGCGCGGCGCCGAGGAGGGTGCCGCCGACCAGGCGCTCCGGTGCGGAGACCTCCGGGGGCGTCCAGGGACCGGTCAGTCCGGCCGCCACGACGAGGGAGTGGACCCGCTCGGGGTGGCGGACGGCGAACCGGTAGGCGGCAGGGGCTCCGCCCGACCAGGCGAGCACCGCCACGCGGTCGATGCCGAGCGCGTCGAGGACCTCGGCGTACCGATCGGCCTCGTCGTCGAGCGAGTCGTGACCGGGTCTGACCCGGGTGCCGAGGTACCCGGGACGTGAGAGCGTGACGACACGGAAGTCGGCGGACGGCAGGAACCGCGCCATGATCTCGGCGACGTCGATCCCGCCGGGGGTGCCGTGCACGACGAGGACGGGAGCGCCCGCGCCGCGGACGGCGAACTCGGTGTCGTCGGTGACGACGGGACGCGTCTCTGGTGGCATCACCCGACGATATCCGCGGCGGCGATGAGTCGTCTCCGACCGCGGAGGGTGTCCCCCGGGTACTCGCCGTACATCGAGAAGTACGACCCCGAGAAGCGCCCCATGTGCCGGAAGCCGCAGGAGTGCGCGACGGTGGCCACGGAGGTCTCGCGGGGGTCCGCGAGCTGCAGGCCGAGGCGGGCCTTCTCGAGGCGCAGGTCGCGGAGGTACGCCATCGGGGTGCTGCCCTCGCGCCGTTGGAAGCCCTCCTGCAGGGTCCGGACGCTGACCTCGGCCGCGGCGGCGATGTCGGTTGCGGCGATGGTCCGGTCGAAGTGCGCGTACATGAACGCCTTCGCACGTTCGACCGTCCCGGCGGGCGCAGCGGTCCCCCGGCGGTCGGCATCGGAGCGGAAGGCGCCGAGCACGGCCTCGGCGAGCCGCAGGTCGAGCGCGGCGCGGTCGGCGTCGACCACGGCGACGTCGAGCAGCGGACGGGCGACCTCGCGCAGCACGGCCTGCAGCGGCGCGAGGCGTTCGGCGGACACGATCACGGGGAAGGCGAGGGGCACGGGGGCGGCGTCGGTGCCCACGACCGCGACGGCCTCGAGGAAGTCCGCGTCGAAGTGCACGAGGTGCTTCGTCCCTGCCGGTGCCGAGATGTGGAAGGGGCGTCCGGCCGGGTACATCACGGGCACGCCGGCGCGGAGGAGCACGTCGTCGTCCACCACGATGCCGCCCTCGACCGACCACGCCAGCAGGTACTGCCGTTCGGGTGCGAGGAATCCGGACCGAGCGGCGGACACCGACGACGTGCGGAGGCTCAGGCGACCGTCCCCGGTGGCGCGGTACCGGAAGCCGAACGGCGACGAGGAAGGGGCGAAGGCCATGTCGTGGCCGTCGTACACGCCGCGGTAGAACTCGAGTGCTTCATCGGGGTCGGTGCCGCTCTGGAGGACCTCCCGGACGGAGGTCCGACGGACCTCCGCGGTCGAGGACTCCGCCGGCGGCCGGTCCGCCGCGGGGATCACCGTCGCTCCGGACCACCAGGCGATCGCTCCCCGACGAGGTCGGCGAGCGACGGCTCGGACTCGACGGGGACGGCCCAACCGCGGCGTGTGGCCCGTCGGAGGTGTCGGTACGTGGTCACCCGCACCGGCTGGACGTCGGCGTTCGACTCGTAGCTGCTCAGTTCCTGGCTGCTCATGGCGTGCTCCCTGCTCGCGAGCCCGGCTCCGCCTCGGCCTCGTGGATGCCGACGTCCAGAACGGCCTCAGGGTCAAGGAGGTGCCATCGGAGCGTCGGGAGGACGCGGATCGATGCCGTCTTCTCCAGCGACGGTACGCGCGTGCCGGACAGCCCACGTGGACCGGACACCCAGCCCGCGCTATCCGGACGGACCACTGTCGGCACGGACTGGATTGTTCGCATACAATGCAAACATGTTGATCACCGTCGACCCCGGAGCGCGGGCATCGCTTGCGGACCAGGTGGCCGCCCAGATCCGGCACGCGATCGCCCGCGGCGAGTTCCGGAACGGCGAGCGGCTTCCGTCCGCGCGCGAACTCGCGGCCGCCGTCGACGTCAACATGCACACGGTGCTGCGCGCCTACGCCCAGCTGCAGGACGACGGGCTCATCGAGCTGCGCCGGGGCCGCGGTGCCACGGTGCTGCGATCGGGCAACGCGTCGTTCGACCGGCTGCGGTCGCTGGTGGTGGAACTCCGTGAGCAGGCGGAGACCCTCGGGGTCCCGCTCGACGACCTGTACGCGATGATCAAGGGGGCACGATGACGACTCGGACGATGGGGACCGGCGCACGACTGGCCGTGGTGGGACCGAGCGCGGCGGTGGCCGTCGCGCTGGTCGTCACGGCGCTCACGCTCGGACCCGCGCTGCCGGCACGGGTGGCGACGCACTTCGGCGCGGACGGTGTCGCCGACGCCTGGGGGTCGCCGTGGCCGTTCTTCTGGGGGTCCCTCGTGGTGGCCCTGGTCGCCGCCGGACTCGCGGTGGTGGCGCTCGGACGCAGCGACCGCCGGACGTGGGCGACCCTGCTGCTGGTGGCGAACCTCCTGAGCGGGTCCGTCGCGACCGCGTGGATCGCCGAGGCGATCGTGAACCGCGTCGACGACCCGACGTTCCCGGTGTGGTGGGCCGTCCTCACGCTCGTGGTCGGTGTCGCCGTGGCCGTGCCGCCGACGATCGCGCTCGTCCGGACGGCAGCGCCGGTCCCCGCGCACGACGTCCCTCCGTTGGACGTCCCGACCGACGCCCGGGTCGCCTGGCGTGCACGGGCCGGCAGCCCCTGGTTCGCGGGGCTCGGCGTGGTCCTCGTCGTCGGCGGCGTCGTCGCGGCCTGGGCCACCGCGTCCGCTGACGTCGGCGCGGCCGCGGTGTCGGGCGGGCTGTTCGTCCTCGCCGGGATCGCGGTGGCGGTGCTCGCGCGGGTCGAGTGCACGGTCGATCGACGCGGCCTCCGGCTGACCTCGACGTGGACCCGGATCCCCATCGTGCGGGTCCCGCTCGAGCGCATCGAGTCGTGCGGGTGGGAGCAGGTGTCGCCCGGGCAGTGGGGTGGGCGGGGCTACCGGATCTCCGGCCGGGGTGTGGCGTACGTGGTCCGTTCGGGGCCGGGGCTCGTCGTCCGGCTCCGGGGCGGCGGAGCGCGGGTGGTCACGGTCGCCGATGCCGAGCGCGGTGCGGCGGCGCTCGGCGCGCTGCTCGCGGCACGCGGGCACGCCTGACCCCGGGGCGCGTGCACTCTTCGTGAGCAGGAATGGTCGGGTCGGTCGAGCGAACCCGACCATATCTGCTCACCATCGAGCGGCGCGGGCGCGGGTGCGCGGGCGCGGGTGCGCGGGCGGACGGGCGCGCGCGGCGCGGCGCGGCGCGGCGCGGCGCGGCGCGGCGCTACAGGCTCGTCATGCCGCCGTCGACCCGGAAGAGCGCGCCGGTGGCGTAGGACGACTCGTCGCTCGCGAGGTACACCATGATCCCGGTCACGTCGTCCGGGGTCCCCGCCCGTCCGAGCGGCGTCCGCGACACGATCGCCGCGCGGGACTCCGGGTCGCCCGAGATCGCCTGGACGAGCGCCGTCTCGGTGTAGCCCGGCACGACGGTGTTGGCGCGGATGCCGTCACGGGCGTAGGCCATCGCGGTCGCCCGGACGAGCGCGTGGACGCCGCCCTTCGTGGACGAGTAGGCGGCGAAGTCGGCACCCTCGCCGTTCAGGCCGGTCGGCGACCCCGTCACGATGACGGACCCGCCGCCACCGGCCGCGAGCATCGCCCGGACGGCGTGCTTCACGGTGAGGAAGGTGCCCGTCAGGTTCACCGCGATCGTGCGGTTCCAGGTCTCGAGCGCGACGTCGGCGACCTTCGCGTCGTGACCGAAGAGCTGCACGCCGGCGTTGGCGACGACGACGTCCGGTACGGCGCCGCGGGCGACCAGGGCGGCGAAGCCGGCCGCCACGCTCGACTCGTCCGCGATGTCCACGGTGAGCGCGATCGCCGAGTCGGCAGTGACAACCGCGGACGCAGACGCGGCAGCAGCAGCGGCAGCCGCGGCGTCCCGGTCCGCGTACACGACCCGCGCCCCCTCGGCCACGAACCGGTCCGCGATCGCCCGCCCGATCCCCGATCCGGCCCCGGTCACCAGGGCGGTCTTCCCGGTCAGTCGTCCGGCCATGCGTGTGCTCCGTCCTCGGGGCGGCAGTGCCCCGTCCTCGGAGCGACGTCGCTCCTGGACACATCATTGCGCAACCGGTTGACCGACTGGTAGCAAAGGGACATGACCGACGACGGTGCGTGGGCGGACTCGACCGCCGAGGACGTGCTCGTTGTCGGACCGTGGCGTGTGACCCTCCGTGGCGCCGAGCTCGCCGACGTCCGCCACGACGGGGTGCCGGTGCTGCGCGGCATCCGGTTCGTCACCCGCGACCAGGACTGGCGCACCGCGGACGACACCGTCACGCGCCGGACGACCGACGCCGGCGCCGAGGCCGAAGCCGACGCCGACGCGACCGACGAACACGGGCACGCGCGGGCCCGCGCCCGCGCCCGCATCGAGGTGACGAGTGCCTTCGACGACGCCGAGGTCCTCCGCACCACCCTCGACCTCACGATCGACGACGACACTCTGCACGTCGATGCGACCGCCACCACGACGGCGCCGTTCCGCCGCAACCGCATCGGCCTGGTCGTCCTGCACCCGCCGACCCTCGCCGGCACCCCGTTCACGGTCCGCCACCCGGCAGCGCCCGCCACGGCGCACACGTTCCCGCTGTGGATCGCCCCGCACCAACCCGCGACCGACGTCGCCGGGTACGCGTGGACGACCGGCGGCACGGACTGCACGCTCGACCTCACCGGCGACGTGTTCGAGATGGAGGACCAGCGCAACTGGACCGACGCCTCGTTCAAGACCTACTCGACGCCGCTGGCCGAGCCCTTCCCCGTCGCGCTCGACGCCGGTGCCGTCGTCCACCAGGCGCTCACGCTGCGCGCGGTGCGACACCCGGGAGGCGCGCCCTCCCCCGCCCCGGACCTCGCCGCGCTCGACGGGCCGGCCCCGACCTCCGTGGTCACCCCGCCCCCGACCCTCCAGCTGCTGGCCGCCTCCGCCCCGGCCGCTGCGCGCCCGGACGACGCGGCGCTCCCCGGCGGCGTGCCGATCCTGGTCGAGCCCGTCCTCGGCGACCCCGACGTCGCCGCGGTGCTCGCCTCCGCCCGGCGGGACGCCCGAGGCGCACCGCTCGACGTGCGGTTCGTCACCGACGACCCGGCCCTGCTGCGCGCCGCGGTCGACGAGGTCCTGGCGTCCGGGCCGGTGGTGCGCATCGGCGCGTTCGACCCGTCGTCGCACGTGACGACGACGGCGCTGCAGTGGGCGCTCCGGGAGACAGCGGCCGCACACGAGGGACTCGACGTCGTGGCGGGGACACGCGCGCACTTCACCGAGCTGAACCGCACGATCGACCTCTTCGGCGACTGGGACGGTCCGCTCACGTTCAGCGTGACGCCGCAGATGCACGACCGCAGTCGTGCCCAGGTGACCGAGTCGATCCGGATGCAGCGCTGGGTGGCGATGAGCGCCTCCAGGCTGGCCGCCGGCAGGCCGCTCCACGTCGGGCCGGTGACGCTGCGTCCGCGGTTCAACGCGGTGGCGACGTCACCGCGTCGGGCCGTGACCGACGCGTCGGTCGAGGCCGGCTCCGGGCCGCAGTCCGTGCCGGACGCGACGGATCCGCAGCAGCACTCCGCGGCCGCCGCCGCGTGGTTCGCTGCGGCCGTGCAGGCGCTCACGGTGCCGGGTGTCGCCTCGATCACGCTCGCCGAGGTGTGGGGGCCAAGGGGAACGCCCCGCCGGAAGGGGGTCGGCGGGGCGTTCCGGTCTCGGGGATCGATCAGCGCTTGACGGCGTCGATCTTGAGCATCTTGGCGATGACGCTGTCGAGCTCGCTGTCGTCGAAGACCTGCTTCCAGTCCTCCTTGATGAGCTTCTCGCGGCCGTAGCCCATCGCGATGTGGCAGGCGTCCGAGAACGGGTTCGAGCCGCGCAGGCCGTTGGTCAGGGCGATCCAGGTGTGGCCGTAGAGCATGGCGCGGGCGGCCTCGCGGGGCACGCCGACACCGGTGACGGTCTCCTCGAGGGCGTCGTTGAGGAAGTCGCCGATCATGCAGGCGATGGTCTCGACGAGCGTCGGCTCGAGGACGGCGAGCTGCTTCACCGTGACCCAGTGCACCTGGATGACGGGCGCGTACATGGTCGTGATGACGGCTTCGGCGATCGCCTTGGCGGCGTCACCCTCGTCGCCGAGCGACTCCGACGCGTCGAAGGCGGCGATGACCTCCTGCGGGGCGGCGATGCCACCGAAGGTGTCGTCCCACTCCTCCTTGGTGGTGCGCTCGAGGAACACCGACGGGTGGCACGGGTGCGCCACGGCGTAGTGGATGTCCTCGCGCTTGGCGAGCAGCCCGGCGTAGGCGGCGGCCGGGTCGAGGGTCAGGATGCTGGCACCCGACTTCATGACGGGGACGAGCTGCTCGGAGATGGTGCCGAGCAGGACGTCCGGCACGGCGAGGATCACGACGTCGGCGACCTTGGCCGCCTCGACGCTGTCGGTGAGCGACCGGCCGAGGGCCTCGATGCGCTCCTGCCCGGCGGGCGAGGCCTCGCTGTAGAGCGTCGTGTACTCGCTCTTGGCGAAGTTGTTCGAGACGCGGGTGCCCATCTTGCCGCCGGCACCGATCACGGCGACGGTGACGTCGGCCGTACCGGATCCGGCAGCGACGGTGTGGGGGGTGGTGACGGTGTCGGTCATGATTCCTTGCTCCTGATGTACTCGATGGTGTGTTCGGTCCACGCCGCCTCGATGCGGGTGGTGGTCTGTGCCGGGTCGCCCGTGGCGCCGAGGGCCTCGTCCTGCCAGGGCAGCCAGAACTCGATCACGCGGTTGATGCCCCGTGCGTCGGGGGCGATCGCGGCGCGGACGGCGTCGTAGTCGAGGAGGCCGGTGCCGGTGCGGACGCCGGTGTACTGGAACCCGACCCAGCCCGGTGAGCGGGTGAACCCGGAGTCCTTGACGTGCCAGTTGCGGGTGTACGGGGCGGCCGCGGCGACCACGTCGGCGGGGTGCTCCAGGCGCGCGACGGTGTTCGCCGGGTCGAGGCAGATCCCGAGGTGGTCGGAGCCGACGGCCCGGACGACGGCGACGAGGTCCTCGGTGGCGACGACCTCGTAGGTCTCGAGCGCGAGCGTCACCCCGGCTGCCTCGTACGCGGGGAGCGCCCGGCGCAGTCGACGTTCGGTCTCGAGGGCGTCGGGCTGGTCGTCGCCGCTCGTCCACATGCTCCGCACGAGGGTCGCGCCGAGCGCCTGCGCGATGTGGAGGTACCGCGCGAGGTGCTCCGGGTGGGTCCCACGGGTGCCGACCTCGAGCGCGAGCCCGAGCTCGTCGGCCAGTGCCCGGATCGCGGCCAGTCGGTCGTCCGAGGCGGCGTCGAGCGGCAGGTGGTCGCAGATCTGGAAGAGGTCGACGCCGTCGTGCGCCGCTGCGTCCCGCATCGCGTCGTCGAGCGACATCGGGTCCGGCACGCGGTCGGACATCCGCCAGAAGTAGGCGTAGGTGGAGAGGCCGAGCAGGGAGGTCATGCGGTCGCCCCCAGCTGCGCGGCTTCGTCGAGGATGGTCCGGATGGCGGCGGGGTCGTGGGCGAACCGTCCGAGGAACAGCCCGCCGATGCGCCCCTGCCCACGGGTGAGCAGGCCCGGTCCGGCGCTGCCGCCGTAGATCGCGACGGAGCCGGCGAGCTCCGGCTTGGAGGCGAGGTGCTCCTCGATCCCGGAGAGGACCGCGACGATGTGCTCGTCGGGCGCGGGCGCCGGGGCGCCGATCGCCCACACGGGCTCGTACGCCGCGATGACCGGCCCGGCGAGACCGTCCGCGGTCGCGGTCGCCAGGAACCGGTCGAGCTGCGCGGTCACGTCCGCCACGGCGGTCTCACTGGAGGCAGGGCCCACGCCGGCCGGTTCCGACGCGTCGCGGAGCTTGCGGAGCGACGTGGCGGCCGAGCCGGTGGGGAGGGTGGTCTCCCCGATGCAGATCAGGGGCCGCAGGTGGTTGCGGAAGGCGGCGTGCACCTTCCCGGCGATCTCCTCGTCCGTTTCGTGGAACAGGGAGCGCCGCTCCGCGTGCGCGATCTCGACGAGCGCGACGCCGATCTCGCGCAGCTCCGCACCGGACACCTCGCCGGTGAAGGCGCCGGTGTCCGCCCAGGCCAGGTCCTGCGCGCCGAGCGTCACGGGGGCGTCCCCGATCACCTCGCGCACCGGGACGAGCGCGGGGAACGTCGGGATGACGAAGAGCTCGACGGCGCCGGACTGCACCGCGGGGTGGGTCCGGGCGATGTCGGCCACGGCGGCTGCCCACTCGAGCGTCCGGGCGTGGGAGAAGTACATCTTCAGCGACACCCCGATCGTGAGCGGGGCGGCTGCCGTGGACGCGGGCATCAGGCGTCGGTCCCGACCGGGGCCGACCCGTCGTACTGGCAAATTGCCTGCACCTTCTCCGCGCTCGCGGACGACGTGTCGAAGGTGTAGCCGAGCCACTCCTTCGCCATGCGCCGGGCGACCTCGACGCCGACGACCCGCTGGCCCATGCAGAGGACCTGGGCATCGTTCGACAGGATCGAGCGCTCGACGCTGAACGAGTCGTGCGCCGTGACGGCCCGGATGCCGGGGACCTTGTTCGCGGCGATCGCGACGCCGAGTCCGGTGCCGCAGATCAGGATCGCCCGGTCCGCCTCGCCGTTCGCGACGAGCCGTGCTGCGTCGACGGCGACGTGCGGGTAGGCGGTGTGCCCGTCCGCATCGACGCCCACGTCGGTGACGCTGACCACGCGCGGGTCCGTGGCGAGGTCGGCCTTGATGATCTCCTTGTAGTCGAACCCGGCGTCGTCGGAGCCGACGACGATGCGGAACTGCTGCTCGGTCATGGGGTCTTCCTTACTTCTCGGAGAGCGTCGCGAGGACCGCGGCGGTGATGAGGGCGAACGAGATCGCACCGGCGTCGGGGGTGCCGACCGCGTCCTCGCCGTGGGTCCGGGCGCGGCCCATCCGCGGCAGCAGGTCGGCGGTGGCGTCGGCCGCGGTCGTGGCGGCGGCGGACGCGGCGGACCAGGCGGTGACCAGGTCGTCGCCGGCCGCGGTGCGGGCGGTGAGGACCTCGTCGAACGGGACGAGCGCGTCGACCATGGTCTTGTCGCCCGGGACGGCCCCGAACGCGAGGACGGCCTCGGCAGCCGCGTGCACGGCGCCGGCGACGGTGGTGGCCGTCGGGCGCGAGGTGTCCCCGAGGACGCGACCCAGTGCCTCCAGGGCCGCACCCCAGATCGCGCCGGACGTGCCGCCGGCCTTGTCTGACCACGCGTCACCGGCGATCGCGAGGACCGAGCCGGCACCGGCGCCGCGTGCTGCGGCGTCCTGCGCCGCCGCGTCCGCCGCGGTGGAGCCGCGCTGCATGCCGATCCCGTGGTCGCCGTCGCCGGCCACCGCGTCGATGCGGCCGAGTTCGTCGGCGTGGGCGTCGATCGTCGCGCGCACGGCCGTGATCGCCGTCGCGATGCGGGTGGCGGACACCCGGGACTCGTCGGTGCCGACGGTCACCGGGACGACCACGCCGGCCTCGAGGACGTCGGAGGAAACGGGCTCCTGCGGGACGGCACCGCCCTTGCGGTAGGCGGGACTGTCGGCCGGGGCGGCCCAGAGTTCCTCGAGCTCGTCGTCGAGCCAGAACAGCGTCAGCGAGACGCCGGCCATGTCGAAGCTCGTGACGAGTTCGCCGACCTCGGGCTCGACGACGACTGCGCCGGCCGCGGTCAGTCGGCGCTGCACGGCGTCGAACACGACGAAGAGCTCCTCGTACTTGACGGAACCGAGGCCGTTGAGGATCGGGACGACGCGTGCTCCGTCGACTGCGACACCGGACGGCAGCTCGGTGAGCAGCTTGTCGACGAGCAGGTCCGCCAGTCCGGACGCGGTGGGGACGTCGGCTTCGTCGATGCCGCGTTCGCCGTGGATGCCCATGCCGATCGCCATGCGGCCCTCGGGGACGGTGAACAGGGGTTCGTCCGCGCCGGGCAGCGAGCAGCCGGAGAACGCAACACCGAACGATCGGGTGCGGTCGTTCGCCCGCTCGGCGATCGCCGTGACGGTGTCGAGGTCGTCGCCACGCTCGGCGGCGGCTCCGGCGACCTTGAACACGCAGAGGTCGCCCGCGATCCCTCGCCGCTGGTGGGCCTCGGCACTCGGGGCACTCGCGACGTCGTCGGTCACGCGGACCGTGCGGACGTCGATGCCGGCCGCGGTGAGTGCCCGGGCAGCTGCGTCGAAGTTGAGGACGTCGCCGGCGTAGTTGCCGTAGCTCAGCAGCACCCCGCCGCCGTGCTCGGAGGCCGTCGCGACCGCCGTGACCTGCTGGGCGCTCGGGCTGGCGAACAGGTTCCCCATCGCCGCACCGGCGGCCAGGCCGTGCCCGACGAGTCCGCCGAACGCCGGGTAGTGCCCGGATCCGCCGCCGACGACGAGCGCCACGGTCCCCTCGGGGCTGGTGGTCGAGCGGGCGACGCCGCCGTGGACCTTCCGCACCCGGGAGCGGTTCGCGGCGACGAAGCCGTCGACCATCTCGTCCGCGAAGTCCGCGGGGTCGTTGAACAGGCGGGTCATGCGTGGGACTCCTGGGTCGTGGTCGTCGCGGCCTGCGCGGCAGCGTCGGCGTCTCGTCGCTCGTTCCGCTTCGTGGTCCGGCCGAGGACGAACATCAGGACGCTCGACAGGACCATGAAGAACCCGACGATGAACATCGGCACCTGGTACCCGCCGGTCCACTCGCTGACGGCGCCGGTGATGTACGGCGCGGCGAAGCCTCCGAGGTTGCCGACGGTGTTGATGAGCGCGACGCCCGCGGCCGCTGCGGCACCGGTGAGGAACTGCGTCGGGACGGTCCAGAAGTTGGGCAGCGCGGCGAAGATCGAGCACGCGGTGATCGCGATGACGGCGACCGTGGCGGCCGGGCTGTTCATGTAGAGGGCCACCGGGATGCTCAGGCCGCCGACGAGGGCGGGGACCGCGATGTGCCACACCCGGACGCCGCGCCGGAACGCGTCACGCGACCAGAAGTAGAGGACGACGGCGGCGGGCACGTACGGGATCGCCGTGATGAGCCCCTTCTGGAACAGGTCGAACGTGGTGCCGAACTGCTCCTGGAAGCCGTCGATGATGGTCGGCAGGAAGAAGCTCAGGGCGTACAGGCCGTAGATGAAGCCGAAGTACACGGCGGCGAGCATCCAGACGCGACCGGAGCCGAACGCCGCTCGGAGGCCGCCCTTGCCGTGCGCGTTCCCCTCCTTCTGGCTGTTCTCCTTCGCGAGGGCGCCCTCGAGCCAGAGTTTCTCGTCCTCGTCGAGCCACTTCGCCTGCGACGGCTTGTCCTTCAGCACGAAGAGGCACAGGATGCCGACGATGATCGCGGGGATCGACACGCAGAGGAACATGAAGCGCCAGCCCGCGAGGCCGCCGAGCAGTCCCTCGTGGGTCATCAGCCAGCCGGCGAGCGGCGAACCGATCACGCTGGTGAGCGGCTGCGCCAGGTAGAAGAGCGCGAGCATCTTGCCGCGGTGCCGGGCGGGGACCCAGGTCGACAGGAACAGGATCGCGCCGGGGAAGAACCCGGCCTCGGCGATGCCGAGCAGGAAGCGCAGGCCGACGAGCTGCGGGTAGTTCTGCACCCACGTGAAGAGCAGCGAGACGATGCCCCACGTGATCATGATGCGGGCGAGCCAGACGCGGGCGCCGAACTTGTGCAGCGCCAGGTTGGACGGCACCTCGAGCACGAGGTACCCGATGAAGAACACGCCCGAGGCGAACCCGAACTGTGCGGCGGTCAGGCCGAGGTCGGCCTCCATGCCGTTCGGGGCCGCGAAGGAGATCGCGGTGCGGTCGAGGAAGTTGATGAAGAACATCAGCGCCACGAAGGGCACGATGCGGATCGCGATCTTGCGGATGGCCGTCTTCTCGACGACCGAGGTGGGGATGCCTCGCGTGGCGGGGATGTCCACGATGACTCCTGCTCGGGTGGGGTGGTGCTCCGGTCGGCTGCTGCGCCGGGAACGGAGGTGACGCATCGGTGCGCACGGACCAGTGTGCGCGGTCGCTCGAAACTTGTCAACCGGTTGACCATTCCCTCCCGCCGCGGCTCGGCAGGGAGTCCCACCGCAACCGGTTGACCGACCGGTACGCTCACTGCATGCCCGCGTTCAGCCCGGACGACCCGCTCAACATCCGCCTCGAGCTCGAGTCGGTGCCGACGGGCTCCCCCGCATCCGAGGTCGCCCGACAGCTCGTCTCCCTGCTGACCGCCGGCGACCTGGCACCCGGCTCGCGGCTGCCCTCGGAGCGGGTGCTGGCCGAACGGCTCGGGGTCGGTCGGTCCGCCGTGCGAGAGGCCCTCGCGGCGCTCGAGATCCTCGGCATCGTGCAGATCCGCCCGGGTTCCGGCACGTACCTGCAGGGCGGGACCTCGGACCTGCTGCCGACGACCCTGTCGTGGGGGCTCATGCTCGCGTCGAACCGGACCCGGGAGTTGCTCGAAGTCAGGTCATCGCTCGAACGCACCGCGGCGATCCTCGCCGCCCAGCGTGCGACGCCGGCGCAGCTCGACGAGCTCCAGACCTACATCGACCGGCAGCACCCGGCGCTCGACGACCCGGACGCCTTCATCGACGCCGACGTCCGGTTCCACGTGCTGCTCGCCCGCTCCGCCGGGAACGACGTGCTCGCCGACCTGCTGCAGAGCCTCCGCTCGATGCTCAGCGTGTGGGTCGGCCGTCGTGTCCGGACCCGCCAGGCCACCGAGGCCGCGTACGAGGAGCACCGTGCGATCCTCGAGGCGCTCCGGGCCGGGGACGTGCTCGCGGTGCAGCGGGCGATGGACGACCACATGGCCACGGCGAGCGCCCGCATCGAGCACGCCGGCCCCGCCGACTGACGGGCGGGGCCAGCCAGCTGCTCCGCCCGCCTACGTGCGGAGCAGCGGGGCCACCAGCGGCTCGAGCCACCTCGAGTACGCCGTCGACATGTGCGTCTGGTCGCGGTACACGAGCTTGTCCTGCACCACCACCGGGCACCCGTCGTCGGTGCAGAACCAGTCCCGCGGCTCGACGGTGGGGACGCCGGCCGCCCGCACCGTGTCGGCGACGTCCTCGTGCCGCCCGGAGACCGCGTAGGCGCGTTGCTCCGCCTGGTTGCACTCCTCCACGGTGTCGAGGTGCTCGGCCACGCACGACACCGCGTCGCCCTCCGGCACCGGGGTGTCCAGCATGTAGACGGTGCGGAGCCCGGCGGCCTGCATCGTGGCCGCGGTCTCGGCGGTGCCGTCCGCCCACGTGGTGTTCGACACCTGCTTGCCGGGGACGTTGTCCGACTGCGCCATCACCACGAGGTCGGGGTCGAGGGCCTGGATGCGCCGCATCGACGCGTCCCGCCACTCGGGGCACTCGGTGTACGTGCGCTTGAGCGAGGAGTTGAACAGCTCGACGTCCTGGGCGACCGGGCACGCGGCCTTCGTCCACGCGACGACCCTCCAGCCCTCGGTCTTGCCAGCGGCGTCGAACGCGGGCAGCCACTGCTGCGCGTGCGAGTCACCCCAGAGCACCACGGTCCGTGAGCCGTCCGGGTCGCCGTACACGCACGCCTTCTGCTGGATCTGCAGGTAGCCCGCGTGGCAGCCGTCGTCCGTCGAGTCCGGCTGGTCGTCGGCGGCGGTCGTGAGGCTCGGGGTCAGGTTCGCCGGTACGTCCGAGGTCGTCAGCGCCGACCGGATCGTCGCCTGGATCTCGGTGGAGTCGCCCTCGTCGAGCGATGCCGCCTGCACCGTGCCGCCGCTGCCGACGAGCGCCGGGACCGAGAACACCACGACCACCGCGGTCGCCGTCGTCGCGGCCGCCGCACCGGCCCCGATCGCGGCCCAGCGGACCCGCTTCCACCGCGCACGCGCGGAGGGCGACTCGATGAGGTGGTACGTGATCGTCGCCACCCACAGCGCGACCGCCATCACCTCGAGCTTCTCGAGCCACCCGAGGTCGCGGTTCACCATGACGGGCACGAGCACGACCATCGGCCAGTGCCAGAGGTACCAGCCGTACGACACCTTGCCGATCGCCTGGAACGGCTTCAGCTGCAGGACCGTCTCGACCGAGCCGCGGCGGTACACCCCACCGCCGGCGATCACCGCGCAGGCGCCGAGCACCGGCAGGAGGGCCGCCGTGCCGGGGAAGGGCGTCTCGTCGGAGTACACGAACGCGCTCGTCAGGACCGCGCCGAGGCCGGCCCAGGTCAGTGCGACCTGCAGTGCACCGGGGGCCTTCGCGAGCCACCGGGCGCCGAGGGCGAGGAACGCCCCGGCCGCGAGCTCCCACGCGCGGGTCTGCATCGAGAAGTACGCCAGCGGGGAGTCGTGCGCGGTGATCGTCACGGACGCCCACATCGACGCCCCGAACACGAGCGTCACCACGGCGGCCACCGCCAGGTGACGGTGCCGCTTCCACAGCACGATCGCCAGCGTCAGGACGAGCGGCCACACCAGGTAGAACTGCTCCTCGACGCCGAGCGACCAGAAGTGCTCGAGCGGCGAGGCCGGTCCGTCCGCGGCCTGGTAGTCGACGCCCTGCGCGGCGAGCCGGTAGTTCAGGGCGAAGAAGGTCGCGGCGACGCCGTCCCACGCCACGTTGGACGCGCGCAGGATCGAGTCGAACACGCGGGTGGCCACGACGGTCACGGCGATCACGAGGAGCGCGGAGGGCAGCAGGCGCCGGATGCGGCCCGCGTAGAACGAGCCGAAGTCGATCCGTCCCGTCCGCTCGACCTCGCGGAGCAGCTGCCCGGTGATGAGGAAGCCGGAGATCGCGAAGAACACGTCCACGCCGACGTACCCGCCGGTGAGGACGGGCGCGCCCGTGTGGTAGACCACCACGAGCAGCACCGCGACGGCGCGGAGCCCCTGGATGTCGGGTCGGAACCGGCGCGGTCCGGCGGCCTGAGGCCGCTCGGCCTGGACCGGCTCCTCGACGGGTGCTGCGGAGTCCGCCAGCACCACCGGGTCGAGGCGCTCACCGAACGCGGGCCCGGAGGCGCGGCTCGGCTCCGGCACGACGCCGACCGGTGACGACGGGGTCACCGTCGGCGAGAGCGGCGGCGCGGGGAGCGACGCATCGGCCGCGTCCGCCGCCGCGACGGAGGCGAGTGCGGGGGTCGGAGCCGCGCCACCGGTGGCGGTGACCGGTGCGCGGGAGGCGATCCGCGCCTCCCGACGGTCGACACGTGCCTGCCTGCGGAGCGCGCGCCGCGGCGAGGACGGGACCGACAGGAAGAGCATCGGCACCTGCACGTACGCGTGGATCGCGGCGAGGATCCACATGGCCCACAGCACGTCGGGGCCGAACCGGACGGTGGCCCACGCGAGGCCCGTCCACGTCACGAGGAGCGACGTGGTGACCGTGATCCGCATCACCCGCGCGATCTGCGTGCCGAGCGGCGTGGTGACCTTCTTCGCCGAACCGGTCGGCACCCACTCGCGGGTCGTGCCCGTGAGGACGTGCACGATCGCGACGGCGTGGGCGAACGAGTACAGGGACTGGATGCGCAGGACGTCGATGCGCCACCGGGACCGGTACATGATCGGGACGACCACGAGCCACATGAGCATCGCGCCGAGGAGCCAGACGGAGTTCTGCGGCATGATCCACTGCGGCAGGCCGAACAGCATCACGAGCCCGGGCAGCGGGGACAGGAACACGTTCACCGCGGTGGAGATGTAGTAGAGGAACCCGGACCAGAAGCACATGCGCTGCCGGAGCGTGATGTGCGGGTTCTCGTGGAAGGTGGTGTCGGCGAGGAGCGACATCGACCCCGTGCACCAGCGGTACTGCTGGTTGAGGAACGACGCGAGGTCGTCCGGGCACATGCCCTTCGAGACGAGGATCGGGACGTACCGCACGCGGAAGCCGACGCGCATGAGGTTCACGCCCGTGTGGACGTCCTCGGAGTGGCCGATCTGGGCGAAGCCGCCCGCGCGCTCGAGTGCCGCCCGCCGGTAGATCGCGCAGGTCCCGACGCAGATCGCCGCGTTCGAGCGGTCGCGTGCGGGCTGGATCCAGCGGTAGAACAGCTCCTGCGTGGCGCCGGCGGTCCGCTGCAGCCAGTGCATGCCCTTGCGGGCGTCGAAGAACTGCGGCGACTGCACGATGCCGAGGCTCTGGTCGTCGAAGTAGGGCACGAGCTCGTGGAGGTAGTCGGCTCGGGGCACGAAGTCGGCGTCGAACACCGCGATGAGGTCGCCGTCGCTCTGTTCGTAGCCGTACCGGAGGTTGCCGGCCTTCTTGAGGTGCCCGCGGTCCGGACGGACCTCGTACCGGTAGCCGTGGCGCCGGGCGAGCTCGGCGACCTCGGGGCGGTCCGCGTCGTCGAGGACGTACACCGTCAGGGTCGTCGGCCAGCGGAGCTTCGCCACCCACGAGTAGGTGTTCGCGAGGATCGCCAGGGGCTCCCCCGCGGTGGGGAGGAACACGTCGACCGTCGGGTACCGCTCCGGGGCCCAGCTGCCGACGCGTTCGACGTGGTCGCGCTTGTGGAAGCGCTTGCGCCGTGCGCTCGTGGTGAGCGACACGCACAGCGTGAGGCAGTAGAGCGTCGTCGGGATGAGGAACAGCAACAGCCCCGGGGCCGACGTCGAGAAGCGCCAGATGCTCGAGGCGATGAGCGCGAAGGCGGCGGCCTGGGCGAACAGCATCCAGCGGTGCTGCGCGCCCATGTACCAGTACTTCTCGCGGTCCGTGGGCGGCGCCGGGAGGTACTGCGGCTCCCCCGTCTGATCCGTGCTGTCCGTGGTCGCGGGCTGGATGCGCGCGTCGACCACCGTGTCCGTGGACGTCATGTCGGGCCTTCCCCTGGTTCAGGCGTGACGAATGGCGTTGCAGTCGTGCAGGTACGGTGCTGCGGTGATCGTTCGATGGTGACGGTTGCTCGGGCACTTCGTGTGACGGGGAGGTGAACCCGACCTGGCAGTGTGCCCCTCGAACGGGGGACGACCCCGCTCTGCCCGGCGCGCGGTCAGCCGGGCATCGGCGAGGCCGTGCCGATCGGGACCTGTCCCCCGGGGATCTGCGACGCAGGCCCCGCGGCACCGGGTCGTTGCCGGTCCGGCAACGTTCCTTGTCCGTCGAGCGCGGGATGCGGTGGAGTGACGGCATGCACACGCACCGGGAGCCGTCCGACACGACCGCACGCAGCTGGTGGGAGGCCCGCTACGCCGAGCAACCCGGGATCTGGTCGGGGCGGGTGAACGCGGTGCTCGCCGACGTCGCGTCGTCGCTGCCCGCGGGACGCGCGCTCGACCTGGGCTGTGGCGAGGGCGGCGACGTCGTCTGGCTCGCCCGGCAGGGGTGGGCGACCACCGGGGTGGACCTGTCGGTGACGGCGGTCACCCGCGGTTCCCGGGCTGCCGTCACCGCCGGGGTCGAGGAGCGGACGGCGTTCGTCACGGCGGACCTCGGCTCGTGGGACACCGCGGCGCGGTTCGACCTCGTCACGGCGTCGTTCCTGCAGTCGTGGCCGGTCGAGATCCCGCGTGGGGCGATCCTGCGGCGGGCGGCCGGGTTCGTGGCATCCGGCGGGCACCTGCTCGTGACGGCGCACGCCGCGCCCCCGCACGGGGACCTGCCCGAGGAGATGCGGGCGTACCGCTTCCCGACGCCGGCGGAGGACCTCGCGGCGCTGGGGCTCGACGACGGGTGGGAGGTCGTCGCCGCCGAGCTCCGACCGCGCACCGCGGTGACGCCCGAGGGAGCGCCGCACGAGGTGCTCGACAGCGTGGTGCTGGTCCGCCGCCGCCCCCTCAGCGAGGCAGGGGCAGCGGCACCGAGGCCGTGAACGCCCGGACCACCCGGTCGACGACGTCCGTCGCCGGGGCGTCCCACACGGCCTGGTTGAAGATCTCCACCTCGACGTCCCCGGAGTACCCGGCGGCGCTCACGGCAGCGGTGACCGGCCCGAAGTCGATGTGCCCGTCCCCCATCACACCCCGGGAGAGCAGCGGGTCGGCGGCGATCGGGGTGAGCCAGTCGCACACCTGGTAGCTCGCGATCCGCCCGGCGGCGCCCGCGCGGGCCACCGAGGCCGCGAGCGCCGGGTCCCACCAGACGTGGAACGTGTCCACGACCACACCGACGGCAGCGGCCGGGAAGGGCGCCGCGAGGTCGAGGGCCTGCGCGAGGGTCGACACGACGGCCCGGTCGGCGGCGTACATCGGGTGGAGGGGCTCGACGGCGAGCTGGACGCCGGCATCGAGGGCGTGCGGAACGAGGTCGGCGAGGGCGTCGGCCACGCGGTCCCGGGCGTCGATCAGGTCGCGGGACCCCTCGGGCAGTCCTCCGGCGACGAGCACGAGCACCGGGGGGGAACCGGGTGCGCCGGCCTCGGCCAACGCCGCGGTCTCGTCGATCGCCCGCCGGTTGTCGTCGAGTGCCCGCTGCCGTTCGGTGCCGGCCGGGAGGGTGAAGAAGCCGCCGCGGCAGTGCGAGGACACCCGGAGGCCGGAGTCGGCGACCATCCGCACGGCCTCGGACAGCCCGACCTCGGCGACGGGCTCCCGCCACGTTCCGATCGCCTGGACGCCGGCGGCGCGGACGGTGTCGAGGGCGTCCCGGAGCGAGGCGTACTTGATCGTCGCCTGGTTGATCGAGAGCCGCGGATGCGGGGGTGCGGAGCCCGGGGCGGCCCCGGTCCGCGTGGCGCGGCCGACGGGGGTGCTCACGCGACCACCCCGGAGAGCGGGCGGTCGGCGGGGGTCGAGCCGCGCCTCCTGGCCGTCACGGGCACACCGGACACGGTGAGCAGGTCGTGCCACCGCGACGCCGCGAGCGACGGGTCCTCGAGCGCGCCGCAGGCGTTCGCGAGCCGGACGGTCTCGGACAGGTGCGGCAGGGAGCGGCCGGCGTGCTGACCGCCGACCATGGCGAAGGCGCCCTGGTGGCCGTTCAGCCAGGCGAGGAAGGCGATGCCGGTCTTGTAGTGCCAGGTCGGGGCGCTGAAGACGTGGCGGGACAGGGCCTCGGTGGGGCCGAGCAGCGCGCGGAAGGCGGTCTCGTCGGGGAGGGCCCGGACGGCGGCGGAGGCGATCGGCGCCACGGCGGCGAACGCGCCGAGCAGGGCGTCGGAGTGCGTCCGATCGGTCCCGGCGACGAGGTCGACGTAGTGGAAGTCGTCGCCGGTGAACATCCGGACGCCGGCGGGCAGTTGGGAGCGGAGGGCGACCTCGGCCCGGGCGTCGAGCAGGCTCATCTTGATGCCGGCGACCTTCGACCCGGCGTCGCCCATGATGTCGAGCACGGTGTCGGGGCCGTGCTGACCGCCGAAGTAGCCGGCGAGGGCGGGGTCGAACGCCTCCCCCAGCCAGTGCAGGACGACGGGGGCGCTCGCGCGCTCGATGACCCTGCGGTAGACGCGGCGGTAGACGGTGGCCGGTGCGTCACTGCGCTGCGCCAGGCGCGCCAGGTGCCGGCTCGCCATGAGCACGACCCCCGCGCCGGCGTCCTCGGCGTGGTGGAGCTGCGCGACGCAGGCGTCGACGACCTGCTGCTCGGTGGCGACCTGGTCCGGGAGGTCGTCGGTGTTCACGCCGACGACGATGCGGCCGCCGACGGACTGCGCCTCGCGGGCGCTGCGGGTGATGAGCTCGCGCGTGGCGGCCGGGTCGAGCCCCATGTTCCGCTGCGCGGTGTCCATCGCGTCCGCGACGCCGAGGCCCCACGACCAGAGGTGGTGCCGGAACGCGAGGGTGGCGTCCCAGTCGAGGTCCGCCGGTGCACCCGGCGTGTTGTCGGCGGCGGTGCGCGGGACGACGTGGGCGGCGGCGTACACGACGCGCTCGGTGAGCGGGGCGGTCGGCTTCGCGGTGGCCGCCACGGCTGGCTCGCGCAGGTCGACCCGGCTGGTCGTGCCGTCGGGCGCGAGGAGGGTCAGGGTGGTCATGCGCGTGCTCCGACGGTCTCGGCGTCGTCGGCGCGGTCGGCGCGGTCGGCGCGGTCGGCGCGGTCGGCGCGGTCGGCGCGGTCGGCGCGGTCGGCGCGGTCGGCGCGGTCGGCGCGGTCGGCGCGGTCGGCGTTGTCGGCGCGTTCGGTGCGTTCGGCGTTGTCGGCGCGGTCGGCGCTGTCGCCCTGGAGGCGCGGCTCGGCCCCGGTGGGCAGGGTCAGCTCCGGCAGGTCGATGCGTCGTCCTTCGGCGCTCGATCGCAGACCGGCCTCCGCGAGCGCCACGCCGCGGGCACCGGACAGCAGGTCGTAGGGGTGCGGGCGGCCGGCCACGAGGTCGCGCAGGAAGTCCTCCCACTGGGCGCGGAACCCGTTGCCGAACACCTCGTTGTCGGGGACCTCGAGCCACTGCGCCCTGTAGTCGCGGTCGTCCCGCAGGTCGGGGTTCCACACCGGCTTCGGCGTCGCCGTCCGGGGCTGGATCCGGCAGCCGAACAGTCCCGCGACGGCGCTGCCGTCGGTGCCGTCGACCTGGAACTCGACGAGCTCGTCACGGTCGACCCGGACCGCCCAACTCGAGTTGATCTGCGCCGTGATGCCGCCGGCGAGGTCGAACACGCCGTAGGCCGCGTCGTCCGCGGTCGCCGCGTACCCGGTCCCCTGCTCGTCGGTTCGCTCGTCGATGTGCGTGACCGCGCGGGCGTACACCGACTCCACGCGGCCGAACAGCTGCTCGAGGACGTAGTTCCAGTGCGGGAACATGTCGACGACGATGCCGCCGCCGTCCTCGCGGCGGTAGTTCCAGCTCGGCCGCTGCGCGGTCTGCCAGTCCCCTTCGAACACCCAGTAGCCGAACTCGCCGCGGACGGAGAGGATCCGGCCGAAGAACCCGGAGTCGATGAGCCGGCGGAGCTTCCGGAGGCCGGGCAGGTAGAGCTTGTCGTGCACGACGCCGTTCGGCACGCCGGCGTCGGCGGCGAGGCGGGCGAGCTCGAGTGCCTCGTCGGAGGTCTCGGCCGTGGGCTTCTCGGTGTAGACGGCCTTGCCGGCGGCGATCGCCTTCCGCAGGGCGTCGGCGCGGGCGCTCGTCACGGCGAAGTCGGCGAAGACGTCCCAGCGGGGATCGGCGAGGGCGGCGTCGAGGTCGGTCGTCCAGTGCGCGAGGCCGTGCCGGGTGGTGATCTCCTCGAGCTTCGCGGCGTTCCGGCCGACGAGGATCGGTTCGACCTGCAGCCTCGTGCCGTCCGGGAGCGGGAGCCCGCCGTCGTCGCGGATGGCCAGGATCGACCGCACGAGGTGCTGGCGGTAGCCCATGCGTCCGGTGACGCCGTTCATGATGATGCCGATGGTGCGCGTGGTCAACGCGTGCTCCCTTGCTCGCTGTGGCCCGCTCGCCACCGTGGTGGAAAGCGCTTGCCGGAACCGTACACCACGGCCCGTGCCGACCGCACGCGCGTGTTCGGGTGTGTGCGTTCGGAGCGGGGCGTGCGGCGCGGGCGGGCGGGGGCGTGCGGGGGCCCGGGGCGTGCGGGGCGCGGGCCTGGGGCGTGGGCACCCCGCGCCACTTCGTGAGCAGGAATGGTCGGGTCGCGCCACGGCACCCGACCGTTTCTGCTCACGATCCGGGCGACGGGGATGGGCGCGGGCGCGGGGACGGGCGCGGGGCGCCCGGGCCCGAGGCGCCCGGGCTCGGGGCGCCCGGGCCCGGCGCGCCCGGGCCGGGCCCGCTAGCGCGCCGTGCTCGCGCGCAGCACGACCTCGCCGTCGATGGCGCCGTCCGCCTCGAGCCCGAGGGCCCGCCGCACCGCCCGCTCCCCGATCTCCTCGAGGGGCAACCGCACCGTGCTGAGCGCCGGCACGACGTCGGCGAGCATCCGCACGTCGTCGAACCCCGCGACCCCGACGTCCACCCCCGGGACGAGCCCGCGCTCCCGGATCGCCGCGACCGCCCCCACCGCCATGAGGTCCGTGACCGCGAACACGCACCGCGGCAACGCCCCCGAGCCCGCCGCAGCCCGGTCGAGCAGCGACACCATCGCCCGGTACCCGCCGTCCCGCGTGAACTCCGACGGCACCACGGCGTCGTCGGGCACCCGGATCCCGTGGGCGGCGAGGCCCGCGACGAAGCCCTCGTAGCGCGCGTGCGCGGTGGCGAGCGACGGATCCCCGGCGAGCACCGCGAACGAGTCGTGCCCCTGTTCCACCAGGGCCCCGGCGAGCGCCGCAGCACCGCTGAGGTTCCGGATCACGAGTGGTTGCACTCCCGACACGCCTGCCACGGCGCCGTCGAGGTCGGACACGAGCGCCGAGACCCCCGCGCCGGCCGCGACGAGCCCGGAGACGGCCGACGCCAGCTCGGCGCCACCACCGAGGCGACGGCTCACCGCGAGCACCACGGCCCGCGGCCGGAGCCCCGCGACGACGCCGAGGACGGCCGCCTCGCGCGACGGGTCCCCTCCCGTCGACGTGATCGTGACGACGAGCCCGGCGTCGTCGGCGGCGCGGATGGCCCCGGCGGCGATGGCCGCGAAGTACGGATCGGCGATGTCGCCCACGACGAGCGCGAGCGTCGTGGTGGTCCCGCGGGCGACGGCCTGGGCCTGCACGTTGGCGGTGTACCGGAGCTCCCGGGCCGCGGCGTGGACGCGGTCGACCGACTCCTGCCGGACCTTCCGCACGCTGCCGTTGAGCGCGCGCGACGCGGTCGCGAGGGAGACGCCTGCCCGCGCAGCCACGTCGGCCAGGGTGACCGAGCTCCGTTCGGGCATGTCGCGCCTCCAGTCCGTCGGCTCCGCGCTGTGTGGCGAGGGCTGTCTGTGGCGAGGATAGCGATTTCCCGCCCGCCGGGGCGGAGCCGCGGCAACGGATCGAGCCGTCACGTCACAATGTCCAAACATTCTGCAGGAAAGCGCTTGCCAGAATCCCCGGGCGTCGTGTAGACCTTGTCTCCTCGGCCGAGACACCCCGAACGCTCGCCCACGGCAGACGCCAGTGGTCCCGAACGAAAGCAGTGACGATGAAGTCATCCAAGAAGATGCTCGCGCTCGCCGGCGGCATCGCCGCACTGGCGCTCCTGAGCGGCTGCGCCTCCGGCAGCGGTTCCGGCGACGGCGGCAAGGTCGACCAGCTGACCTTCTGGCTCTCCACGTCGACGGCGCAGGAGAAGGGCTACCAGGACCTCGCGACCGACTACGAGAAGAAGACCGGCGTCACGGTCAAGATCGTGAACCTGCCGTACGACGGGCTGCAGACGAAGCTCCGCGAGTCGGCGCAGGCGAACTCGCTGCCCGACGTCGTGCGAGCCGCGGGCATCGACCCGATCTGGACCGGCAAGACCGTCGACCTGGCCTCGATCGTGGACGACGACGCGAACAAGATCGACAAGGACATCATCGCGAAGGACGACGACGGCAAGGTCACCTCGATCCCGTCCGATGTCACCGCGGCGGGCCTGTTCGTGAACAAGTCGCTGTTCGACAAGGCCGGCATCGCCTACCCGACGGACCCCGCGAAGGCCTGGACCTGGGACGAGTTCCTGCAGGCCGCCGACCAGGTGAAGGCGAAGACCGGCGCGAAGTACGACCTGGTGTTCGACTCCTCGCCGTCCCGCCTGCGCGCCTACATGTTCACCAAGGGCACCGACTTCATGCAGCAGGAGAAGGACGGCTCCTTCCCGACCGACTCGAAGACCGTCTCGGCGCTGCAGGACTTCGCCGACATGAACGACGACTCCACGATGCCGAAGTCGGTGTGGACGAGCGGGCAGGACCCGAACGCCCTGTTCAAGAGCGGCCAGGTCGTCGCCTACTTCTCGGGCGTCTGGCAGTCGTCGGACTTCGCGTCGAACATCACCGACTTCGACTGGGCCAGCGCCGCGACCCCGGCCGACCCGACGCACGCCACCGAGATCAACTACGGCGGCAACATCGTCGGCTTCGAGAACTCGGACGCCCGCGGGACCGCGGCGAAGAAGTTCATCGACTACATGTACGAGCCGACGAACTACGCCAAGCTCGTGACGACGAACGGCTTCCTGCCGGTGGAGACCGGACTGGACATCAGCTACCCGTTCGAGTCGCAGGCCGCCAAGGACTCCTTCGCGCTCTACCAGAAGGAGATCGACGCGGCGGACCCGATCTCGAGCTCCTACGCCAAGGAGAGCGCGAAGTGGGCGGTCGAGGGCAAGGAACTCGGCACCGACCCGACCACCGCCGAGGTCGGCAAGCTCATCAACGGGCAGCAGTCGGCCAAGAAGACCCTCGAGACGATCACGAAGTACTACGAAGAGCACGTCGGATGACGGACCGGGGTCGGGTGCACGCACCCGACCCCGACGCCGTCCCCCCCGAGCAACACCGCGACGAACGAGCAACACCGCGAAGAACCAGCAACACCGCGACGAACGAAGAGGATCATCGTGAGCATCCCCACCGCAGCCGGCGACGTGCAGACCGCCGTGCCCACCCCGGTGCCGCCCCGCCGGCCCGGAGCCGCGAAGACGACGAAGCGCCGCCGCTCCGGCGTCAGCAAGCCCGTCCTCGCCCCGATCCTCTTCGTCAGCGTCAACGCGGTGCTGTTCGTCGTGTTCTTCGTGTGGCCCGCGGTCATCGGCCTCGGCTACTCGTTCACCGACTACAACGGTGTCGTCGCCCCGAAGTTCATCGGACTCGAGAACTACTTCGAGCTGTTCGCCGACGACACCTTCTACGCGGCACTCCTCCGGACGTTCCTCTACGCGATCGTGGCGGTGCCGCTCGGCTTCGTGCTCTCCCTGTCGATGGCGCTCATGCTCACGAGCCCCGCGGCGAAGGGCCGGAGCGTCGCCCGCATCGTCTTCTTCGTGCCGTGGCTCATCTCGCCGATCGTGACCGGCGTCATCTGGCGGTGGATGTTCGGCGAGAACTTCGGGCTCGCGAACTTCGTCATCGAGTCCTTCGGCGGCAAGGCCGTCCCGTGGCAGTCGAACGCGGACCTGTCGCTGCTCGTCGTGGTGTTCGCCACCGCGTGGGCCGGAGCCGCCTTCAACATGCTGCTGTTCGTGGCCGCGATCCGGAACGTGCCGCAGTCCTACTACGAGGCGGCGTCCCTCGACGGCGCCGGCGCCTGGCACCAGTTCCGCTACATCACGCTGCCGAGCATCGCACCGACGTCGTTCATCGTGGTCCTGCTGTCGTCGCTCGGCGCCTTCAAGGAGTTCGCGACGATCCAGGCACTCAACGGCGGCGGTCCCGGCACCGACAACAACCTGCTCGTGCAGTACATCTACACGAACGGGTTCCAGAACGCCCACATCGGCTACGCGAGCGCGGCGTCGATGGTCCTCATGCTCATCCTCATGGCCATCGCGCTCATCCAGCTGGCCGTGAACCGTCGGACGGAGGCCCGCCGATGACCGCCACCCTGCCCAGCGCCTCCGGCGCACCCGCGACCGACGTCACGTCGGGAACCACCAGGAACACGAACAGGACCAAGCGCCTCGACGGCCCGCCCCGCCCCAGGGCCATCGCCGCCACCGCCCTGCTCTGGGTCTTCATCATCGCCTTCGGCTTCCCCGTGCTCTGGTTCGTCCTGAGCGCGTTCAAGCCCGGCGGCGAGCTGTTCTCCTACCCGCTCACCCTGTTCCCGAAGACGTGGTCGGTCAGCGGCTTCACGGAGGCCTGGGCGAGCTACGACTTCGCCCGCTACTTCGGCAACACCGTCATCGTCGCACTGGTCACCACCGTCCTCACCGTGCTGGCGAGCGCGGCGACGGGGTACGCGCTGGCGAAGTACGACAACAGGTGGCTCAAGGTCTTCTTCGTCTGCATCCTCGCGACGACGATGCTCCCGACCGAGGTCATCCTCGCGCCGACGTTCATCGTGATCCGCGACCTCGGCATGTACGACTCACTCGCCGGCATCATCGTGCCGTCGGTCATCACCGCGACCGGCATCTTCATGTTCCGGCAGTTCTTCCTCACCGTGCCGGACGACCTCGTCGAGGCCGCCCGCATCGACGGCGCGAGCGAGTTCGGCATCTTCTGGCGGATCATGCTGCCGATCTCCCGCCCGATCATGCTGACGCTCGCGATCTTCTCGTTCCAGTGGCGGTGGAACGACTACATCTGGCCGCTGCTCGTCCTCAACGACCCGCACCAGTTCACGATCCAGATCGCGCTGCAGAGCATCGTCGGCGCGGAGAACGTCAACTGGACGGTCCTGCTCGGCGCGTCGGTGATCTCGATCATCCCGCTCGTCCTCATCTACCTGGTCTTCCAGAAGTACGTGAACGGCGCGGACCTCAACGCGGGCCTCAAGGACTGATGGGCTTCCTCGACCTCGCCGGCACCGCGGCCGACGCCGACGCGGCCCGGCTCCGGCAGGCCACCGACGCCCCGGAGACGCTGCAGCACCGCGAACTCATGGCGCGCGCCCTCACCCTGGTCGGGGCGTGGGTCCGGAACGAGCGGACGGGAGGCGCGGCTCGCCCCACCGACGACGACCTCGCCACCGCGCACGGCTGGGTCCGGCACCTCGCCACCAGGCAGTCCCCCGGCGGCACGTTCGTCGGCGGCGACAACGTCCTCTCCCCACCCGACTCCGCGTTCACGGTGAACGACGTGTGCGACGCCCTCGAGCTCCTCGCGCCGTACCGTGCGACCGTGCCGGCGGCCGCGGCGCTGGCCGACGACCTCGACGAGATCGTGCACCGCGCGACCCCGGCCTTGCTGACGGGTGGCGTGCACACCCCGAACCACCGGTGGGAGATCGCGGCCGCACTCGCCCGCGTCCACCGGCTCCACCCGGACCCGGCCCTCGTCGAGCGGATCGACGAGTGGCTCGCCGAGGGACCGGACATCGACGCCGACGGCCTGTGGTCCGAGCGCAGCCCGAACTACGCCGCGGCGGTCTCGTGCCCGTCCTTCCTCGTGCTGGCGTCGGTGCTGGGACGGCCCGAGCTGCTCGACCCGGTGCGCCGCTCGCTCGACGCGACGCTCGCGCTGCTCCTGCCCGACGACACCGTCGAGACCGTGCAGTCCCGACGACAGGACCAGTCGCAGCCGTTCGGGATCGGACCGTTCGCACCCCTGCTCTGGCACGTCGCGGTGCTCGACGGCCGAGCCGACCTCGCCGCCGTCGCCGCCCGGGCAGCGGTCGCCGACACCTGGCAGCCCGGTGCGGTGGCGGCGCGGGCGATGACCGACCCGGTGCTCGAGCGCCCGCTGCCGGCGGGCGCACCGCTCCCCCTGGGCACCTCGACGTTCCGGGCGGCACGGCTCGTCCACGTCCGCGAGGCCGACCGCGACGTCGTGCTCTTCGCCGGCTCGGACGTCCCGGCGGCAGGACACGTCCGCTCCGGGCTGGCGAACAGCCCGACGTTCCTGCGGGTACTCGCCGGCGCGGTCGTCCTCACCGACGTCCGGCTCTCGCGGGAGTTCTTCGGCCTCGGCCCGTTCCGCCCGACGAGGCTCGAGGACCTCGGCGCCGGCCGGTTCCGGCTGACCGAACGCGTGTCGGCCGGCTACCACCAGCCGCTCGCACCGGAGCACCGGCTGGCCGACGGTGACTACGCGCTCGGCGACGAGGGGCGGTTCTCGGCGTCGATGGCGTTCGGCAGCCGGACCGCCGACGAGGTGGCGCTCACGACGACGGTCGACGTCGCCCTGACGGCCGACGCGGTCACGCTCGACATCGAGACCGCTGGGGCCGACGTCCCGTGGTCGCTCCAGCTGACGTTCCGCGACGGGGGTACGTTCTCCGGTGTGAGCACCGATGCCGCCACCGCAGAACGCGTCCTCGTCACCGGGACCGCTTCGTACCGCGTCGGCACCGACACCGTGACGTTCGGGCCGGGCAACGGCTCCGGCCCCGGGCAACCCGCGTTCTACGCGCCCGGTCAGGACTACGCGTTCCTCGGCGGGACGGACCGGCCGACGGGCTCGCACGTCCACGTCACCGGACGCGCGCCGGGCCGGACCCGTGTCGTGATCGGCACCCCGTCGGTGGGGTCGTGACCACGGAGCGACCGGCGGCCGGAGACCCGAGCCGCACCGCGCCTCCCGGCATCGTCCTCGTCGGCGCGCGCGGCTACGGCCTGCACCACCGGGCGACCATCGACCGGCTCGTCGGCCTCGGTGTCTGCACGCTGACGGCCGTCGTCGACCCGACCCTCGACGCCGACGAGGACGGCGGCGTGCCGGTCGTCCACGACGTCGCCGCGGCCCGCGCGACCGGCCCGGTCGACGTCGTCGTGGTCGCCGCCCCGATCGCCGCGCACCTCCCCCTCGCTCTCGCCGCGCTCGAGAGCGGCGCCGACGTCCTCCTCGAGAAGCCGCCGGTCACGACCCGCGCGGACCTGGCGACCCTGCTCGACGCCGAACGACGCAGCGGGCGCGTGGTCCAGGTGGGGTTCCAGAGCCTCGGGTCGCACGCGCTGCCCGCACTCCGTGACGGGTCGCTCGTCGGGACCGTCCGGTCCGCCGCGGCCGTCGGCACCTGGACGCGCGACCAGGCGTACTGGGACCGCTCCGCCTGGGCCGGCCGCCGCAGGGTGGACGGGGTCGACGTCCTCGACGGCGTCGTCACGAACCCGCTCGCCCACGCCGTGGCGACCGCCCTCGCGCTCGTCGGCTGCCGTCGAGCCGACGAGGTGGCGCGCGTCGAGGTGGAGCTGTACCGGGCGAACGCGATCGAGGGCGACGACACCTCGGCCGTCCGGGTCACGACGACCACCGGACGCGAGGCGACCGCGGCGCTCACCCTGTGCGGGCCGACCGAGGTCCTCCCGAGCGTGCGGGTCCGCGGCACGACCGGGAGCGCGGTCCTCGGGTACACGACCGACGAGGTCACGATCGACGGGGTGACCCACGGACTCGGGCGCACCGACCTGCTCGAGAACCTGCTCGCCCACCGGTCCCGCGGCGACGCACTGCTCGTGCCGCTCGTGTCGACCGGCGCGTTCGTCGAGGTGCTCGAAGCCGTGCGGGCGACCGAACCGGTGCAGATCGACCACCCGTGGGTGACGTGGGACGGCGAGGGGCCCGCGCGTCGGCCGCTCGTCACGGACGTCGAGGCGGTCGTCGACCGCGCGGCGGACCAGGGCGCACTGTTCTCCGAGGTCGGCGCGCCCTGGGCGCACGCGGACCGCGACGAGGTGCTCGACGAGCTCGTCGTCGACGGCGTCCCGGTCGCGTCGGTCCTCGACGGCGCGGGGACGATCCCGACGTCGTCGCCCCGCCCGTACCTGCACCCGGTGCGGACCCTCGGCGGCACGGTCGTGAGTGCCCACCACCCGCCGGACCACGACTGGCACTGCGGCGTCGGGTTCGCGATCCCCGACCTCGACGGCGTGAACTGCTGGGGCGGACGGACGTACGTCCACGGCGAGGGCTACGTCTGGCGCGACGACCACGGCAGCGCCACGGTCGTGCACGCCGAGCACCACGGTCCCTCCCTGCGGCAGGAGGTCGTCTGGCGCGATCCCGACGACCACGTCGCCCTGCACGAGGACCGCGCCCTCGCCTGGCGGGCGGTCGACACCGGGTGGGAGCTCACGTGGTCGTCGTCGTTCCGCGTGCCCGGGGACGCGGTCGTCCGACTCGGCGGCCCGGGCAGCAACGGTCGGGTCGGGGCCGGGTACGGCGGCTTCACCTGGCGCTTCCCGCCGTGCGCCGACATCGCGGTCCGGACGGCGACGGCCAGCGGCGAGGACGCGGTGCACGGATCGGTCGCGCCGTGGGTCGAGTGGTCGGCCGTGTTCGAGGGCGTCGGCGCCACGATCCGGTTCGAGGCCCTCGACCACGACGACCCGTGGTTCGTCCGCGCCGCCGAGTACCCCGCGATCGGCTCGGCGCTCGCCTGGCGCACCCCGACGCTCGTGCACCCGGGGGTGCCCCTCGTCCGGTCGTTCCGGGCGACGGTCTCGGACAAATGAAGCGGGGTCCCGAGCTCAACCGTCGCTAGTACAGAGTCGCGAGGGGACGATGATTGTGCGAACGAGCGCGCGGCGATTGGCATCGCGGTTCTGGCTCCAGGAATGGATCGCGTTCCGATCGATCCGGAACCCGTCCTTGATCGCGATCACTGCGAGCGCAACCTCCACGCCGGGATGGTTCAGGTAGGCGTCGAGCACTCCGTGCGCATCCTTCAGCTCTGAGTTCAGCTCGGACGAGGTCTTCGCCAACTTCAACTCGAGGGCGACCTTCCCCTGTGCCAACGAGAAGTCAACTGTCCGGTCCTTGCCGCTCTCCCGAACCACGTACGCCTCACGTTCGAGTGGAATGAGCGGCGCAAGGACGAGCTCCGTGAGGTTCTGGAAGTCGTACTCAGTCAGAAGCCTGAGTTGCGTGCCCTTTCCGCGTCGAGCATTCCCGTCATCGCGCATCCGGTCGACGGCGTTGACCGCCGCGTCGAGCACTTGCACTACCGCCTGCGCTGCATGGAACGGACTCGGGTCGAGCAGCCCGGGGATCTTCGACGCCAAGTCGAGCGCTGGCCGTTGCCGCATCGGATCCGACCTCGGCGGAGCGACACTCATCTTGTAGTCGATGTCGCTCCTGAACCGCTGGACACGCACCGTTTGCGCCAACCCTTCGTCCGGCTCCGGGTAGAGCGGGCGCGAACGCAAGTCGGCGACGCGGAGCACCGAACCGGTCACGGCACTCACCGCAGAATCGCCGGTCTGCAGCCACAGGTCGAGTGGCTGGTAATGCTGTCGGCTGTCCCGGAACGCGTTCAAAGCCTCGAGTCCGGACGGGCCCGCGACAAGGAGGTCGAGATCCGAACGCGTCTTCCCGGGATACTTGCGGCTTCCGAACAGCTGCACGGTAATCTCCTCCCCGAGGTCTTCGGCGAGCTCTTCTGCGAGCGTGACGAGGTCGAGGTCGTAGTACTCCACCGGCCGAAGCTAGCAGGCAGGAGGCGGGCTACCGAAATGGAAGGACGGCGCCGCTGCGGGCGGCCGTACGCTGGTAGGATGAGCACCGAGGACTGGGAAGCCCGCGTCGCCGCACTCTGGGCCGACGACACCATCGACGACCAGGAGCGCATCGACCGCATGCGGGTCCTCGCCGACGCCGCACCCCACCCGGCGCTGGGCGCGTTCGAGCTCGGCGGGGCGAACGACTCCGGCGGCCACGAAGCCGAGGCCGACGTCCACTACACGGCCGCGACGGCAGCCGGGCTCGACACCGTGGATCCGGCGAGAGCGGCGCGGATGGTCGTCCAGCACGCCTCGACGCTCCGCAACCTCGGCCGGGTCGACGAGGCGATCACGATGCTCCGCGACGCCCCCGAGCACCCGGCGACCGGCGCAGCGCCGAAGGTGTTCCTCGCACTCGCGCTGCACAGTGCCGGTCGCCACGACGAGGCGCTCCGGGTCGCGATCGAGGCGGTGGAGCCGACGCTCCCCCGGTACCACCGGTCGGTCCGGGCCTACGCAGCAGCCCTCACCGACTCCTGATCACGACCACCCGTCAGGGTGCCAGCGGCAGCGCGTCGCTCGTCGTGCGGAGCGACTCCTGACGGATCTCGAGCTGGGTGACGGCGAGCGCGGCGAGGTCGTGCAGGTTCGCGAGGTCCGCCCCGGACGTCTGGCGCGGCTTCGTGTCGAGCACCGCGAGCGTGCCGATCGGGGTGCCGTCGTGCTTCACCAGCGGGACGCTGACGTAGAACCGGATGCCGAGCGGGCCGGTGACGAGCGGGCTGTGCTGCATCTCGGGGTGCGTCTGGCCGTCCGGGATCACGACGGGCACCGGCACCGGGGCGAACCCGTTGCGGAAGTTGATGTGGCGCGCCGCGTCGTCGACACCGGGAGCGATGTACGACTGCGACCAGGCACGGTCCTCGTCGAGCACCTCGACCAGGGCGATCGGGGCGTCGAACAGCCGCGCGGCCATCGCCGTCGTGCGCTGCAGCGCCTGTTCGGGCAGGCTGTCGAGCGTCGCCGGGCGGGCACGGTCGGCGTCGCCTGTCGTCTGGGCCGCGGACGTCGTCTCGACGACGTGGTCGGCGGCGGTGGTCTCCGCGATGACGACGTCGCGGAGCATGGTCACCAGATCGGCACCGGCCGGGCGCGCTGCCGGGTCCTGCGCGGTCATCGCCCGGAGCAGGACCTTCCAGTGCTCGGGCAGCGGCTCGGGCAGCACCGGGTCGCGGGACAACCGCGCGACCGCGGACTCGACGAGCGACCCCGGGAACTCCCGACGGCGGGTGAAGCACTGCAGCAGCACGAGCCCGAGCGAGTAGACATCGCTCGGCCGACCGACCTCGCCGCCCCGCGCCTGCTCGGGGCTGAGGTAGGCGGCGGTCCCGGTGGTCACGCCGTCGGCCGTCAGCCGCTCGACACCGGCGGCGAGCGCGATGCCGAAGTCGGTCAGCCGGGCGCGTGCGCGGTCGGAGTCGTTGCCGTAGTCGACGAGCAGGATGTTCGACGGCTTGATGTCGCGGTGCACGACGCCGTGGCTGTGGATGTAGTGCAGCGCCTCGGCCATGTCGTACCCGATCTCGGCGATGTGGCGGGAGGCGAGCGGACCGACGGAGAGCCGGTCCTCGAGGTCCTGCCCGGCGACCAGCGCCATCACGAGGTACCGCTGGCGGGTGCCGTCGTGGCCGGTGACGACGCCGGTGTCGAGCAGGCTCACGAGGTTGTGGTGCTCGAGGGACGCCAGGACGCCGAGCTCGGCCTCCTGCCGGGCGACGTCGACGGTGCCGGCGTGGAACACCTTCACGGCGACGGGCCGGTGGAGGCTCTCGTCGACCCCGCGGTACACGACGGACATGCCGCCCTGGCCGATGGCGTGTTCGAGCCGGTACCGCCCGTCGAGCAGTGGGGCCGTGGACGCGGTGTCCTCGGTCGGACTCATCTGACCCTCGTTCTCGGTTCCGGCAGGCAACGATGCATCTTCGCATCCCGGCGGGGATCGTGTTCCGTCGACGCGCTCAGCGGCCCGTCGCCACCGTGCTCACCCGCAGGTCGTCGAAGGTGCTCGTGAAGCCCGCACCGCCGAGCGAGATCAGCCCGATCCGCGGCTCCGCCCCGAGGTCCGCCGTCCACGTCCCGCCCCGCACGAAGTGCCGTCCGTCGACGCTGGTGTAGGCGGTGTAGCGGTGCTCCCCGGCCACGAACCGGTGCACGATCCGCAGCGTGGTGGTGTCCCCGACCGGCCCGACGACCATGTTCCCGTAGGTCGGGGCACCGGCCGGTTGCCCGGAGACCTGCTTGCCGAACTCCGTCTGCCGGGTGTCGAAGATCGAGTTCGAGGTCAGGCGGACGTAGTCGCTGTCGCTCCCGTACACGATGAGCCCGCCCTGCACGTAGTTCACGCCGTCGCCGGTCGCCGGGGTGTCGACCGCGACGGTGGTCTCGGCCACCCAGTCGCCCCGGGGAGCCGGTTCGGACAGGACCGAGGCGAGCGGTGTCTGCGGCGGGTGGATGTCGGCGTCCTGCGTCCGCCACCGGAAGGCGCCCCCGGCGACCGTCCACGCGGAGGCATCGGGCTCACGGGTCCAGCGGAGCGCCGACGGCAGGGTCGTCCCGTCGAAGTCGGTGGACAGTGCACGGATCGTCCGACCGGGCACGTCGACCGGTGCGGCGGTGGCGCGGTACGTCGGCCGTTGACCGGGCTGCGCCACCGGCCCCGGTTGCACGCCGTCCGAGGGGCCGGCTCCGCCGCGGACCACGGGCCAGCCGTGCACCCAGTCGAGCGGGTCGATGAGCACGGGCCGCTTCGTGTAGGTGCCCTGGTCCGCGTAGTACGGGTCGTCCCGGTCGACGGCGTGGTAGACGATCCAGTCCTGTCCGGCGAGGTCGGTGACGACCGTGTTGTGCCCGGTGCCGACCCAGCGGTTGCCGTTCTGGGCGAGCAGGGGCGTGCCGCCCACCCGGGTGCTCGTGATCCGCACGCCGTCCTGGTCGGTGAACGGGCCGAGCGGGCTACGCGACCGGGCGACGAACACGCCGTACCCGGTCAGGGCGCCGTTGCAGCAGTTCGTGGCGGACCCCATGAAGTACCACCAGCCGTCGTGCCGCATCAGGTACGTGCCCTCGTAACGGTTGTCGATCGCGATCTGCCGCTCGGTCGAGGGGATCGACCGCAGACCGTCGGTGCTCAGCCGGCGGACGTTCACCCCGCCGAAGTAGCTGCCGAAGTACACGTACGTGCTGCCGCGGTCGGTGATCACCTCGGGGTCGAACTCCCACCGCTGCCCGGTGCCGTTCGGTGCCGCCTGCGGTGCCACCACGGGTCCGCCGGAGTCCGTCCACGGTCCGGTCGGGCCCGGGCTCGTCGCGACACCGACGGCCGATCCGCCGCCGGTCGGTGCCGTGCCACTGGGGGTGTCGGACGCCGCGTAGTAGAGGTACCAGGTGCCCGGGCGCCCGTGCGTCCCGGCGCGGTACACGACGTCCGGCGCCCAGATGCCGTTCGCGTCGCCCACCCAGGCCGGCTTCGTGGGGAAGGCGTCGTCGACGTACGTCCAGTGCGCCAGGTCGGTGGACCGGTACGTCGGGACCCCGTGCTGCACGAGTGACCCGTCCGGGTTCTGTTCCGTCGCCGTGAGGGCGTCGGTCGTGCAGTAGAGGTACCCGTTCCGGTCGCGTCCCACCCCGCGCACGACGGTCGGGTCGGCGCAGCTCGCCGCGGTCTGGCCGTCCGGCAGGGCGAGCGTCATCGGGTTCTGGTGGGTCGGCGCGGCACCGCCCCGTGCGGACGTGGTCTCCGCGGCGACGGCGGGCGCACCGCTGGCACCGATCTGGAGGAACGGGGTCGCGAGTCCCGCGACCGTCGCGATCGCGAGGACTGCTCTGAGTGACCGGCGCACGGTGGACCTGCTCTCGTCGTCGAGGAGCGTGCGGACGAGCGCGAGCGTACGCTCACGCCCACCGGCCCGTCCGACGAAGGAGTCGCGAGATGCCCGCACGGTTCGTGTACTGGATCAACGCCTCGCTCGACGGCTTCGTCGAGACCGAGGCCGGTGAGCACAGCGGCGTCGAGGGCCCGGAGTGGATCCGGATCGACGAGACCGTGCACCGCGAGTTCAACCGCCGCGCGCGGGCGATGACGCTGTCCGTCGAGGGCCGCATCGTCCACGACATGATGGACCCGTTCTGGCCCGACGCCCGCACCGACGAGTCCCTGCCCGCGTACATGCGCGAGTACGGCGAGATCTGGACCGAGCAGCCGAAGGTCCTGGTCTCCCGGTCGCGGACGGCGGCGGACCACAACACGCGGATCATCGGCCGCGACGAGGACGCGATCGACGAGCTCGCCCGCATCCGCGCCGAGTCCGAGGGCGACGTCGGTGTCGGCGGCCCGAGCATCGCGACGCAGCTGCTCGACGCCGGACTCCTCGACGAGCTGATGGTCTTCACGCACCCCGCCGTCCTCGGCCGTGGGCGTCCGCTGTTCGACCCGCCGCCGTCGGGTGCGCGACCGCCGTTGGTCCTCGACCTGCTCGAGCAGCAGCGGTGGGACAACGGGGTGACGCTGCACCGGTACGACCTCCGGCGCTGATCAGCCGGCGGACGGTGCCGTCCCGACGATGACCAGCCGCCACGCGCTCGACCGGTCGCTGTCGAAGCCGTTGAACGCGACGGAGTCGACGTCCGTGCTCGCGAGCCGCGTCAGACGGATCGGGTTCGGGCTGTCCCGGCAGGCCACGGGGTCGACGGTGAAGTCGCCGGATCCGCCCCGGGACTCGATGCGGACGATCCCCCGCATGTGCCCGTTGCCGAAGCACGAGAACTCGAGGTGGTCGATCGCCTTCGAGGCCGGGAACCGCAGTGTGACGCCGGTCCCGACCTCGGACGGGTCCTCGTCACCGGGTTGGATGTCCGCGGTCAGCACGCCGAGGACGTCCGGGTCGGTCTCGGTCGCCGCCTCCTGCGCGCTCCGCCAGTCGGCGAGCGCCTCCTCGTCGACCGTCGGCGTCGCCGTGCAGCCGGCCAGCAGGAGCAGGACGGCGAGCGGCGGGACGAGGAGGTGGGGGCGGTGCACGGTGCGAGCCTACGGAACTGGAGGCGCGGCGCCAGCTGGCACCGCGCCTCCAGTCCGGGGGATGGTGGCGTCAGACGTCGCGTCGGCGTGCCACCACCAGTGCGAGTGCGCCCACCACGGCCACCTCGGCCGCGAGCACGCCGAAGCCGCCCCAGCCGTTCAGGACGATGCCCTCCTGCGGCGCGGCGTCGCCGGCCGAGTAGGTGAACAGCTGCATCCCGGCCTGGTCGGGCAGGAACTTCGTGACGTCGAGGAGCCACTGCGCCTGCAGCACGCTCGCGATGAGCGACAGCACGATCGGGACGACGAGCAGGAGCCCGAGGGTGATCGCGATCCCGCCGGCGCTCGACCGGACGAGGAGTCCGATGCCGTACGCGAGCAGGGCGAGGAGCGTGACGTACACCGAGGCGCCGAGCAGCGGCATGAACACCGACGGATCGGCGAGGTCGGCGTGCACGCCCTTGCCCGCCTGCAGGGCTGCCGAGGCGAACACCCCGATCCAGATCGACACCGCGCTGACGACGAAGGTGGTGACCGCGAGGACCGAGGCCTTCGCGAGGATCACACCCGTTCGGCGGGGGTCGGCGGTGAAGGTCGAGCGGACCTGACCGGTGCCGTACTCCCCCGTGATG
The DNA here is from genome assembly GCF_059492135.1 of Curtobacterium sp. Curtsp22. Classification (NCBI taxonomy): domain Bacteria; kingdom Bacillati; phylum Actinomycetota; class Actinomycetes; order Micrococcales; family Microbacteriaceae; genus Curtobacterium; species Curtobacterium sp. Curtsp22. Next base: position 1,106,721 of record NZ_CP168519.1, read on the forward strand.
ATGAGCACGCCGAGCACCGCGACGACGAGTGCCGTCAGGGAGACGCTCGCGGTGTTGATCGTCACGAGGGTGCCGTTCGCGGAGTCCTGGGCGACGGGCGTGCCGACGTCGAGGGCGTTGCCGATGAGGACCGCCATGGCGATCGTGACCACGACGAGGATCGCCAGGCACCAGATCGTGGAGCGGATGCTGCGGAGCTTGATCCACTCGCTGCGGACGAGCCGGCCGAAGCCGAGCCCGATCGTGGGCGGCAGGGTCGTGGGCGGCGGGGTCGTGGCGGTCATCGGGTGCCCTCCGATCGGTACTCGACGTCGTCCCGGGTGAGCGCCATGTAGGCCTCTTCCAGGCTGGCGCCCACGGGTGTGAGCTCGTGCAGCGGGACGCCGACCTGTGCGGCGATGTTCCCGACCGTGGTGGCGTCCGGGCCGACCACCATGAAGGTGCCGTCCTCGCGCGGGGTCACGGACGCGTTCGGGCCGATCGCCTGGAACAGCTGGTCGGGAGCCGGCGTCCGGACGACGACGCGGCTGCCGCCGGTGCCGCCGCCCGCGGCGACGAACTCCTGGATGGGGGCGTCGGCAAGGACCCGGCCGCGGCCGAGGACGACGACGCGGTCGGCCGTCTGCGCCATCTCGCTCATGAGGTGGCTGGACAGGAACACGGTGCGCCCGTCGGCGGCCATGCGGCGGGCGAGCTGCCGCACCCAGAGCACGCCGTCCGGGTCGAGGCCGTTGACCGGCTCGTCGAGGATGAGGGTCTTCGGGTCGCCGAGCAGTGCCGCGGCGATGCCGAGTCGCTGCCCCATGCCGAGCGAGAACCCGCCGACGCGCTTCTTCGCGACGGAGTCGAGGCCGGTCATGTCGATGACCTCGTGCACGCGGGACTTCGGTATCCCGTGGGTCGCCGCGAGCGAGAGGAGGTGGTTGTAGGCGCTGCGGCCCTGGTGGACGGCCTTGGCCTCGAGCAGCGCCCCGACCTGCCGGAGCGGATCGCGGAAGGACGTGTACGGCTGCCCGTTCACCGTCGCCCGCCCGGCCGTGGGGCGGTCGAGCCCCATGATCATGCGCATCGTGGTGGACTTCCCGGCGCCGTTCGGCCCGAGGAAGCCGGTCACGCTGCCCGGCCGCACGACGAACGAGACGTCGTCGACGGCGGTCTTCGGACCGTACTGTTTGGTGAGGTGCTCGACTTCGATCACGGCGGCCACGCTACGGGGACCTGGGAGTCGGCCGCGTCCACCCTGAGGGGGAGATGGGGTGGACCGCTCGGGGGACCCCCCGACGAGTGCGGAGCGTGCCGCGCGTCGAGGCAGCCGCCGCCGGACCGGATTCGGGCCGACGTGGCACCGTGGAGGCATGCCGTCGCCGCAGTCGCTGACCGAGGCCGACCGGCGCATCGTCGCCGGGTGGGCGGCCGACTGCGCCGAGCGCGTCCTCCCGCTGTTCGAGCGTGAAGCCCCGACCGACGGCCGTGCCCGCGACGCGATCGAGCGGGCGCGGGCGTTCTCCCGCGGGGAGCTCGACGCCGCCGGGCAGATCCGTCGGCGCTTCGAGGCGGGCCGGGCCGCGAACGCCGTGACCCCGGCAGCTGCCGTCGCGGCGGCGCGTGCCGCAGCACAGGCGTCCGGCGTGGCGCACATGGGGGCACACGCACTGGGCGCTGCCGCGTACGCGGCGCGGGCTGCGGGACTGGCCGAGCCGCGCCTCCAGGACGCCGCGGCCCGCGAACGGGACCGACAGCTCGCGCTCGCGGGCGACGAGGTGCGCGACGCCCTCCGCCGCTTGCCGGCAATCGGGACGGACACCTCGGGGCCGCTCGGTCCAGGACTCCTCGCGCGGGGCGACCTCGGCGAGCACGTGCGGGCGCTGCAGCAGGCGATCGCCGGGGCTACCCTGACGCCGTGAGCGACGCACTGGACGACGGGCCGTTCTTCCACGGGACCAAGGCGGACCTGCACGTCGGCGACCTGCTGACCGCCGGGTTCCGCTCGAACTACCGGCCCGAGGTCGTGATGAACCACGTGTACTTCACCGCGCTCCGTGACGGCGCCGGGCTCGCGGCCGAGCTCGCGGCGGGCGACGGACTCCCCCGTGTGTACGAGGTCGAGCCGACCGGCGCGTTCGAGGACGACCCGAACGTGACGGACAAGAAGTTCCCGGGCAACCCGACGCGCTCCTACCGCAGCACGGCGCCGCTCCGGATCACCGGCGAGGTGACGGACTGGCCGCGGTTGACGCCGGAGGCACTGCAGGCGTGGCGCGATCGGCTGGCGGCGCTGCGCGCGGACGAGCGGGGCGAGATCATCAACTGACTGCCGCGCCCGGCCGGCTGGCGCCCCGGACGGGATTTCGCGCTGCGCGACAGTTCACGGGAGCGCGACCGCGTGAAGTGTCGGTCAGCGCGAAAACCCGCGCCCGCCCGGCGGAGGACGTCAGCGCGACCGCGCCCGGTACTCCCCCGGCGGCCCGCCGCACGCCCGGGTGAAGTGCGCGTAGAAGCTCGACTGTGACCCGAACCCCGCCGCGTGCGCGATCTCCGACGTCGTCATCGAGGTCGTCGCGAGCAACCGCTGTGCCTCGGCCACCCGGCACCGGGTGAGGTACTCGAGGATGGTCGTCCCGACGTCCTGCCGGAACACCGACATCGCGTAGTGCGGGTGCAGGTGCGCCGCCGCGGCCACGTCGGCCACCTCGATCGGCTCACGGAACCGGTCGACCACGAACCGCACCATGTCGATCACCCGGTGCATGGCGTCCGCGGTGCCGTGCCCGCCGCCCGGGCGGAGGTCGACGGCGTCCCGGTGGTGCCGCAGCAGCCGTCGGACGAGCGCCTGGGCCTCGAGGTTCGCGATGGTCTCGGCGCCCTCGTCCGCGAAGTCCCGCTGCCACGAGCCGAGCATCGACTCGACGTCACGACCGGCGGCCTCGGTCGGCACGACGACCGGCCGGTTGAGCAGCATCGCGCCGAGGTCGTGGTCGGGCAGCCTCCACGCGAGCACCTCGCCGAGCGGGATGTGCACCCACCGGAACTCCCCGGTCCCCGTCCCGTCGCCGACGAGCTGGTGCGGGGTCCAGCCCCAGAAGAGCGCGATCTCGCCGGCGTGCACGCTGACCGGGGCGCCGCCGAAGCGGTAGTCGAGGTGCCCGTCGAGCACGAGGTTGATCTCGAGGTCGTCGTGCCGGTGGGACGACGGCATGAGCGGCGCCGGGCCACGGTGGCTCCAGTACGCCGCTTCCATCGTCTCCACGTCGAGCACACCGCGAGCCTACGACAGCGACCCCGGGCCCGACAGCGACCCGAGCGCGCCCATCCGAGGATCCTGGAACCCCGCCGTCCGAAGCCGGAGGCCCGCACCCGCCCCCGCTTCCTACCGTCGTTGCATGACCAAGATCACCATCATCGGCGCCGGCGGCTTCGTCTTCCCGTTCCGCCTCATCGGCGACCTCGTCTCCTTCCCCGCACTGCAGGGCGCGACGCTGCACCTCATGGACCTCGACGCGGGCAGGGTCGCCCGCACCGCGAGCGCTGCCCGCGAGCTCGTCGCCCACCACGGCCTCGGCACCGAGGTCCTCGAGACCACCGACCGCCGCGAGGCCCTCGCCGACGCGGACGTCGTCATCATCACGTTCCAGGTCGGCGGCGTGGAGTCGTACAAGTGGGACGTGGAGATCCCCCGGAAGTACGGCATCGACCAGGCCGTCGGCGACACCGTGGGACCCGGCGGCGTGTTCCGCTTCCTGCGCTCCGTGCGCGCCTACGAGGACATCGCCCGCGACGCGCTCGAGCTCTGCCCGGACGCCCAGTTCATCAACTACGCGAACCCGATGGCGATGGCCACGGCGTTCCTCAACGCGAAGGGCCTGCGCACGGTCGGCCTCTGCCACAGCGTGCAGGGCACCACGCGCATGCTCGCCCGGACCCTCGACGTGCCGTACGACGAGGTCGAGTACGTCAGCGCCGGCATCAACCACCAGGCCTGGATCCTCGAGTTCAAACGGCGGAACGGCGAGGACCTGTACCCGCGCCTCCGCGAGGTGATGACCGCGAAGCACCGGCGCGGCGTCGCGGCGGCCGACCTGCACGACGACGACGGCGACCACAGCGAAGCGGCTGCGGCGGCGAGCAACTACGAGGGCGGCAACGAGCAGGTCCGCACGCAGCTGATGCGGTCGTTCGGCTACTTCGAGACCGAGTCGAGCCACCACGCGAGCGAGTACGTGCCGTACTTCCGCAAGGACCCGGAGACGGTGCTCGAGTACATCCCGGAGCGCTGGGACTACTACGAGATCTGTCTCGCCCACGACGAGCAGGGCGACGTCGACCAGCAGCTCGAGAAGCTCAAGGCCGATCTCTCCCCGTCGGTCGAGTACGGCGCGAGCATCGTCAACGCGATCGTCACCGGCGTCCCCGCGGTGGTCTACGGCAACGTCCCGAACCGCACCGGCGTGATCGCCAACCTGCCGTCGGACGCCTGCGTCGAGGTCGCCTGCCTGGCCGACGGCAACGGGGTCACCCCGATCTCGTTCGGCGAACTCCCCCCGCAGCTCGCGGCGATCAACCGGACGAACACGAACGTGCAGACCCTGGCCGTCCGCGCGGCGCTGACCGGCAGTGTCGAGCACGTCCACCACGCGGTCGCGCTCGACCCCCTCACCGCGGCGCACCTCACGCTCGACCGGATCGCCGAGATGACCGACGAGCTGCTGCACGCGCACGCCGCGCTGCTCCCGGAGTCGCTGCGTCCGGCGACCGCGGCACCGGCCGCGCAGGGTGCCGTCCAGGAGGCGCGACCCGCCCTCGTCTGACCGCCCCGCCCGCCGCGGGGGCCGGGTCCACCGCGCGACCCGGCCCCGTCACGGACGCACCCGGACCCCGGGACGCGCACCGCGCCTCCTGGACCACCACGGCACCACGACCTCGAAGGAGAGGACCATGCCGACCCGACCACCCACCCAGCTGGCCCGACGCGGGTTCCTCGCGTTGGCCGGCATCTCGATGGCCGGCGCACTCGCCGCCTGCGCCGGCCAGGGCACCGCTGCCCACGGCGGCACGAAGCACATCCGTCTGTCGACCTGGAACATCCCGACGGACATCACGAGCTACCAGCAGATCGCCGACGAGTTCGTCGCGGCGCACCCCGGCACCAGCGTCGCCGTCGAGGTCACCACGGGCCAGTTCCACCAGTGGTTCATCACCCGGCTCGCCGCGGACCTCGCGCCCGACGTCATCCGGATCACCCCGCAGCAGATCGGCCGGTACGCCGCGAACGGCAGCCTCGTCGACATCTCCGGCTCGATTCCGAAGGACTACCAGCAGGACTACAGCACGCCGTTCTGGGCGATCGGTGCCCGGGACGACGGTGTGTACGGCGTCTTCCAGCACACCGACAACTTCATCACCTACTACAACCGCGAGGTCATGGACCGGATCGGGGTCACTCCGCCGGAGAGCCTCGCGGACGCGTGGACGTGGGACGAGTTCCTCGACGTCGCGAAGGAGGTCAAGCAGGTCACCGGCAAGTACGCGTTCGGGTACGGCTGGTCCGCGCCGGAGACCGCCTACCGGTGGCTGCCGTTCGTCTACCAGAACGGGGGTGCGTTCCTCGGCGAGGACGGTGCCACCCCCTCGATGGACACCCCCGAGGCGATCGACGCCCTGGCGTTCGGACGCAAGTGGTACGCCGACGGCCTCGCCACCACCGGCAACCTGTCGAAGAGCGGCGGCGGGGACGTCTCCCGCAACCTGTTCCTGACCGGGCAGATCGGCATGATGCTCAACAACCCGGAGTCGATCGTGCAGCTCGACACCGACATGCGGGACAACTGGGGCACGGCGCCGATGATCCGCAACGTCGGTGAGGCGAGCGACCTCGGCGGCAACGCCCTCGCCGTCACGAAGTCGAGCAAGCACCCCGAGCTCGCGGCCGAACTCGTCGCGATGATCACCTCGCGGCCGAAGATGCAGCAGTTCTGCCACGACGGCAACTGGCTGCCCGCCCGCGAGTCCCTCGACGCGGCGGACATCGGGTACGCCGCGAACTCGGACACCATGCAGCGGTTCATCGACCAGGGGTCGACCATCCCGCTGTCGATGGTGAAGGCCGAGAGCGGGCAGTACTTCTCGTCGCTCAACGCGGTGTTCGCCGACTACCTCGACCTGTGCCTGCTCGGGCAGCTCAGCCCGAAGGAGGCCTCGAGCCAGATGATGGAGGCGATGCGCAGTGTCACTGCGAACTGAGACCGGGCCGGTCCGGACCACGGCGTCGACCGCCCCGCCGACCGGTGGGCTCCCCGCCGGTGGTGCCGCACGACGACGTCAGGGCCGGTTCGTCCCCTGGGTGTTCGTCGGCCCCGCCTCACTGCTGTTCCTCGGCTTCTCGCTCATCCCGATCGTGACCGCCATCGCCCTGAGCTTCCAGGACTCGAGCACCTCGCTCGGCGACGGCACCTGGGTCGGCGGGAAGAACTTCGTCGACATGGGCTCCGACCCGCTCATCGGGACGGCGCTGCGGAACACGCTCGTCTTCACGATCGGGACCGTCCCGACCGCGATGGCGATCGGCCTCGCCCTGGCGGTGGCGCTCAACCGACCGCTGCCCGGGCGTTCCGTGTTCCGTGCGCTCTTCTTCGTGCCGATGGTCGCCGCCGGCGTCGTGGTCGGCGTCATCATGTCGTGGATCTTCAACGGCGACTACGGCGTGGTGAACAACCTGCTCGAGGCGCTCGGTCTCGGCCGCGTCCCCTGGCTGACCGCGCCCGGCTGGGCGATGGCGACCCTGGTGATCGTCGTCGTGTGGACCCGGATCGGGTTCTGCATGGTGATCTACCTCGGCGCGCTGCAGTCCGTGCCCGCCGAGCTCAAGGAGGCCGCCGCGATCGACGGCGCCTCGCGGTGGGTGCGGTTCCGGACGATCACGTGGCCGCTCCTGCGACCGACGACGTCGATCCTGCTCATCCTCAACGTGGTGTTCTCGCTGCAGGCGTTCGACGTCATCTACGTGATGACCGGCGGCGGCCCCGGCTTCTCCACCACGGTGCTCATCCAGTACGTGTTCCGGTCCGCGTTCATCGACGCGCGGATGGGGTACGCCGCGGCGCTCGGGCTGGTGCTCGTCGCGATCCTGCTCGTGTTCACGCTGCTCCGGCAGCGGGCCAACAAGAAGGCTGAGGAGGCCATCTGATGGCACTGTCCGTTGCGGGGTCGACCCGCGCCTCCCGTCCGACCGCCGCGCGGCGGAAGCCGCGCCCGGGCCGCTGGGTGCTCGTCGGCGCACTCACCGCGTTGGCGATCCTGATGGTCTTCCCGCTGTACTGGATGGTCGTCTCCGCGCTCACCCCTGGCGGTCAGTCGCAGAGCGGCACGTTCTCGCTCTTCCCGACTCGGCCCACCTTCGAGAACTACACGCAGGTGTTCAGCACGCAGCCGGTCTGGCGGTGGCTCGGGAACTCCGCGCTCATCACCAGTGTCGGCACCGCGCTGAGCGTCGTCGTCTCGCTGATGGCCGGGTACGCCCTGGCGAAGTTCCGGTTCGTCGGGCGGGGGCTGCTCTACTCGGCGTTCCTCGTCACGATCATGATCCCGATCCAGGTCACCCTCGTGCCGAGCTTCCTCGTCGTCGCGAAGATCGGGCTCGTCGACTCCCCCTGGGCGGTCATCCTGCCGACGGTGTTCGACGTGGTCGGGATCTTCATCGCCCGGCAGTTCATGCTCGGGGTGCCGGACGCCCTGATGGAGGCCGCGCGGCTCGACGGCGCCGGCGAGTTCCAGACCTTCTTCCGGGTCGTGCTGCCGACCTGCGGTCCCCTCGTCGGGGTGCTCGTGATCCTCGGCTTCATGACGCGGTGGAACGACTTCCTCTGGCCGCTCGTCGTGCTGCAGGGCAACGAGAACCTCACGGTGCCGGTCGCGCTGTCGACGCTGACGAACAACCCGGCGTTCAGTTCGCCGTGGGGCGCCGTGATGGCGATCGCCACCGTGACGGTGCTGCCGCTGCTCGTGGTGTTCCTGGCGTTCCAGCGGCAGTTCGTGCAGGGCATCGCCTCGACCGGGATCAAGTAGGCCGCGGGCGCGCCGGCGTACCTGGTCGGGACGGCAGCCCGGTCAGACCGCGGCGCGGAGCACGGCCCCCACGACGCGAGCGGGCTCCGGCAGCCGCTCGTTCGTGGCCGACGCCCGGAAGGAGTCGAGTGCGAGCGCGGCGAACCGCCGCGCGGCACCGAGTCGCTCGGCCGGGTCGTCCCCGCCCAGCCCCCGCGCCGCGAGCAGCACGAGGAGCAGGTCGTCGACGACGAAGTCGGGCCGCAACCGTCCCTCGGCCTTGGCTCGCAACGCCAGGCCCGCCATCGCGTGCAGGAGCTCGGCGCGGTGCCGGGCGAGCCGGTCGGACACCTGGCCCGCGGCGACGAGCGCATCGACGAAGCCCTGGTTGCGGGCGTTCAACTCGACGGTCCGTTCGACGACGGAACGCAGGCCCAGCCAGGGGTCCGGGAGCGCTGCACCCTCGAGGACGATGCTCCGGCAGAGCTCGAGCTCGTCCTCGAACGCGGCGTCGACGAGGTCCTGCCGGGTCGGGAACCGCCGGTAGAGCGTCGCCGGCCCGACCCCCGCGTGCCGGGCCACGTCGCGCATCGTCACGTCGAGGCCCCGCGCGCCGAACAGCTCGCGCGCGGCCTGCAGCACGCGGTCGCGGTTCTCGCGCGCGTCGGATCGGAGGTGAGACGTCTCGTCGGTCATCGCTCCCACTTTAGTCAAGTGGACGCGGGCGTCCGTTAGCGTCGCGAGCATGCACGCAGTCACCATCCAGTCCTTCGGCCCGCCGGACGGCCTCGTCCCCACCGAGCTCCCGGAACCCGTCGCCGCACCCGGCCAGGTCCTCGTCGACGTCGAGGCGATCGGCGTCGGCGGCGTGGACGCCGTCATCCGGCGCGGGACCATCGCGCGCCCCGGACTCGAGCCCGGGTACGTCCCGGGCAGCGAGGTCGCCGGGCGCGTCGTCGCCGTCGGGGACGATCGGGACGCCGGCTGGCTCGGCCGTCGGGTCTGGGCGTTCACGGGCGTCGGTGGCGCGTACGCCGAGCGTGTCGTCGCCGAGACCGGGGACCTCACACCGCTCGACGACGGGTTCGACGCCGTGGACGCCGTCGCCGTGGGGTCGGCCGCCCCGGTCGCCCGGTTCGCGCTGGCGCACGCGCACCTCGCCCCGGGCGAACGGGTGCTGGTACGCGGAGCCGCCGGCAGCATCGGGATCGCCGCCGTCGAGCTCGCCGCACAGGCCGGTGCCGCGGCGGTCGCGGTGACGACGGGTTCGGCCGAGCGAGGCGACCGTCTGCGCGGGTTCGGCGCCACCCACGTGCTCGACCGACAGGGCGCGGGCGACGGGCCGGAGTCCTACGACGTGGTCATCGACGTCGTCGGCGGCCCCGCGATGCCCGCGTTCATCGACCGCCTGGCACCGAACGGTCGGCTGGTCCTCGTCGGCGCCGTGGCCGGCATGCCCCCGGCGGACTTCGGCGCGCACCTGCTCCGCGGCTTCCAGCAGTCGCGGTCGGTCGCGACCTTCAGTCTCGACTCCGTGCCGCGCGACGCCCTGGCGTCGGCGCGGACGGAGCTCTTCCGCGCGGCCGCCGCGGGGACCCTGTCCCCGGTCGTCGACGCGGTGCTGCCGCTCGCAGACGCTGCGGAAGCGCACCGCCGCATGGACGACGGCGAGGTCTTCGGACGGATCGTCCTGACGCCCTGATCCCGGTCATGGAAAGACGGGAGGCGCGGTGCCAGCTGGCACCGCGCCTCCCGTCCGTCACCTGGTGACGTCAGCCGCGGATCACGGAGATCTCGTCGGCCTGCGGACCCTTCTTGCCGGGGCCGACCACGTAGCGGACGTGGTCGGTGTCCTCGAGCGAACGCAGGCCCGTCGACGCGACGATGCTGGAGAAGTGGGCGAACAGGTCGTCGGACCCGTCGTCCGGGGTGATGAAGCCGAACCCCTTGTTGTTGTCGAACCACTTGACGGTTCCGGTGGGCATCAGAGCCACCCCTCTCAGTGGATGCGCAGTTGCGCGACCATCGGGCAGGCGAACGGGTCACGAGCGGCGAGCCCGACCCGGTTGAGGTACCGGACGACGATGCCGTACGAGCGCAGCAGGGTGGTCTCGGTGTAGGGCACGTCGAGCGTGTCGCAGTGGTCGCGGACGAGCAGACGGGCCTGCTTCAGCGCCGGACGCGGCATCGACGGGAACAGGTGGTGCTCCACCTGGTAGTTCAGGCCGCCCATGAGGAACGAGACCCACCAGCCACCGCGGATGTTGCGGGAGGTGCGGACCTGGCGCGAGAAGAAGTCGACCTTGGCGTCGTGCGCGATGGTCGGCATGCCCTTGTGGTTCGGGGCGAACGAGGCGCCCATCATCACACCGAAGACGGCGAGCTGGACCCCGAGGAACGCGCACGCCATGCCGAAGGGCAGGAACCAGAACACGATCGTCAGGTAGATGCCGAAGCGGGCGACGAGCAGGCCGGCCTCGAGCCAGCGGTGCTTCACGTCGGCCTTCGTGCCGTTGCCCGTGACGATGCTCATCACGGCGTAGCGGTGCAGGTTCAGGCCCTCGAGCGTGAGGAGGGGGAAGAACAGCCAGCCCTGGAAGCGCATGAACGTCGTCATGAGCGGGCCCTTCACGGACGCGGCGTCCTCCGGCAGGAAGCGGATGCCGTCCGGCGCGATGTCCGGGTCCTTGCCGACCGTGTTCGGGTTGCCGTGGTGGCGGGTGTGCTTGTTCATCCACCACGAGTAGCTGAGGCCGACCATGAACGTGCCGAGCCAGCGGCCGGCGTGGTCGTTCCACTTCTGCGAGGCGAAGACCTGGCGGTGCGCGGCCTCGTGCGAGAGGAACGCGAACTGCGTGAAGAGGACGCCGAGGGCTCCGGCGACGATGAGCTGGAACCACGAGTCGCCGAGGAACGCGAACGCGACCCAGGCGAGGGCGAGGGTGCCGATGAGGGTTCCGAACAGGGACCAGTAGAAACCGGTGCGGCGGCGCAGGAGGCCGTTGTCCTTCACCTGCGCCAGCAGCGCGGAGTAGGTCGAGGTACCCTTGCGGGGACCTGTTGCGGGACGGGTGCGGGTGTAACCCGGTGCGAGCGGAGTGGTGGTCATGAGGACCGCCTTCCGGTACGGATCGGTCCTTCAACCAATGCGAGTGAGTTCACGCGTTTGCGCTTGGCGCGACACTAGGGGCGGAACATGCGTGTTCGCCTGGGAGTCCGGTTTGCGTCGGTCCGTCTGCCACGATCTTCCGTCGGTCCGTCTGCCACGATCGACGCATGCCTCTCGACGGACGTCCCCTCGAACGCCTCGGCTTCCTCACCATCGGGTCGTTCGACCCGGCACGGCCCCGACTCGGTCACGAGGAGACCCTCCGGGTCATCGAGCGCGCCGAGGCCCTGGGCTTCGACAGCGCGTGGTTGCGGCACCGGCACGTGCAGCACGGCATCTCCTCCCCCGTCGCACTGATGGCAGCCGCCTCACAGCGGACCTCCCGGATCGCGCTCGGGACCGCCGTCACACCGATCGACGCCGAGAACCCGTTCCGGCTCGCCGAGGACCTGGCGACGGTCGACGTGCTCCTCGGCGGTCGTCTCCACCCCGGTTTCTCCTCCGGCACCCCGATGCACTACGACCTCTACCGGGACGCGCTGTACCCGGACACCGCCGAGCAGGAGGACTTCGGCGACGCGCGACTCCTGCGCTTCCGTGACCTCGTCCGGGGCGAGCCGGTCGTCGAGGTCGCCGAGCAGCGCGGCATCGAGGAGTTCGCCACGACCGTGCAGCCGCAGAGCCCCGGCCTCGCCGACCGCCTCTGGTACGGCACGGGCAGCACGCGGTCAGCGGTGTGGGCGGCGCAGAACGGCTTCCACCTGCTCACCTCGAGCGTGACGCGGAGCGAGATCGGCACGGACTTCGCGACGAACCAGCGCGCGCAGGTCGACGCCTACCTCGAGGCGCACCCGTCCCCGGGGACCGCCCGCGTGTCGCAGGGCCTCGTCGTGATCCCCACCGACACGGCGACACCCTCGCAGGCGGCTCGCTACCGCGCCTACGCCGAGGGTCGGTCGGGACGCGTCGGGGTGCCGATGGGGCCGGGGAAGCTGCTCTTCGCCGCCGATCTGGTCGGGACGTCGACCGAGATCGCCGATCGGCTGCGCGCGGACGCCGGGTACCAGGTGGCTACCGAGGTCGCGTTCGCGCTGCCGTTCTCGTTCGAGGCGGAGGACTACGCGCAGATCGTCACGGACATGGCGGAGCGGCTCGGGCCGGCGCTCGGGTGGGCGCCGGGGTCGGCCGGCGGGCGCTGAGGCGGTCGCTGACCGGCGATCGAGCCGGATCCGCATCGGTGCGCGGTTCGACCGATGCCGTTGACGGACGGGAGGCGCGGTGCGGGTCCGCACCGCGCCTCCCGTCCTCGGTGTGCGCGCGTTCGACGGCGGCACGGCCGACGCGGGGGCGTCGGCCCGACGGTGGAGGTCCCACACCCAGCGGGCCCCCACCGGGGTCGCGCTCCTAGGACCCGATGCCGAGGTGCGCACCACCGGCGACGTCCAGGGAGACCCCCGTGACGTACCGGTTCGCCCGGTCGGTGAGGAAGGTGATGGCGCTCGCGACCTCGTCGGGCTCGGCGAACCGCCGCATCGGCAGCTGGGCGGCGCGGGCGTCGCGAGCGGCCTGCGCGGACCCCGACTGGTCGGCGAGCTGCGACCAGAGCGGGGTGTTCACCGGTCCGGGGTTGACGGCGTTGACCGAGATGCCCGCCGGGCCGAGGATCTTCGCCATCGACCACATGATGTGGAGCACCGCGATCTTGCTGGCGTTGTAGGGCAGGTAGTCCACCCGCGCTTCCTTCGCGGCCACCGACGACAGCAGCAGGATGGTGCCGGCGGTCCCGGCGTCGCGCATCGTGTTCGCGACTTCGCGCGTGATGGTGAACGTCCCGGTGGCGTTGATGCGCATGATGCGCTCGAACTCCTCGGTCGTCGTCACGAGTGGGTCCGGGGTCCCGCCGAGCACGCCCGCGGCGTGCACGAGGACGTCGATGCGTCCGTGCTCGGCGACGACCTGTCGGACGACGTCCGCGGTGCGCTGCTCGTCGGTGACGTCGAGCTCGAGGAACCCGTCGATCGGCTGGCCGTCGAGCGGGGCGCGGTCTGCTCCGACGACGAGGTCGCCGCGAGCACGGAGTGCGGTGACCACGGCGGCGCCGATCCCGCCGCTCGAGCCGGTGACGAGCGCGATCTGGCGATCCGCCGTCGCTGCTACTGCTTCGCTCTGCTGGACCATGTGCGTCCTTCCTGTTCCTCGGTCGGCAGCCCTGCCGCGGCGAGGATCCGATCGAGGAGTTGTTGGGTCTTCACTGCTTCCCACCCGGAGGTGAGGGGTTGCTGCCGGTCGCGGACGCGGTCGAGGAAGTGGCGGACGGCGTCGGCGAAGCCGAAGCTCTCGGTCGCCGTCGCCCAGCCGAACGCCTCGGGACTCATCGAACGCACCGTGCGGACGCCGTCGACGGTCACCGCGACGGAGTCCGGCGCGATGACCTCGGCGGAGCGCATCTGTCCATACGCGTCGAGCTTCTCGCCCCAGGCGCCGGCGGCACGAGCCGCCACGAGGACGCCGGTGTTCCCGGTCGAGAACCGGACGAGTGCCGCGGTGCCGTCCTCCTCCCACTGGTCCGTCCCGGCGGCCGCCGCCGTCACGTCGACGACGTCCCCGCCGCAGAACCACCGGAGCAGGTCCACCATGTGGATGGCGTTCTCGAAGGTCGCCCGGTACTCCGAGCCGGCGCGGTTCTTCTGCGCGACGCAGAACGACGCGCCCGACTTCCCGAACGCCTCGCGCGCGGCGACGTAGACCGGGGCGAAGCGTCGGTTGAGCCCGACCATGAGGACCCGACCGTGCTCGTCGGCGAGTTCGGCGAGGCGGACCGAGTCGGCGGCGGAGGTGGCGAGGGGCTTCTCGCAGAACACGTCGACACCGGCACGGAGCGCGCTCTCGACCGCGGCGACGTGCTCGGAGCGCGGGGTGAGGACGAAGACCGCGTCGAGCGTCTCGGCCGCGAGCATCTCGTCGACACTGCGGTACACCGCGCCGAACCCCCACCGCCGCTGCAGGGCGCTCGGGTCGTCGCGCCGCGACACCAGCGCGCGCAGCTCGACGTCGTCACGCTGCACGAGGGTCGGCAGCTGCGCGATGCTGGCGATGTTGCCGGCACCGACCACGCCGATGCGGAGCGCGCTCACGAGCGGACCCCGGCGCCGTGGTCGGCCCCGTGCAGCTCGAGCTGGAGCAGGAGGTTCCGCAGGTGGTCGGCGCCACGCCGGAACCCGGTCTCCGGGTCGTCGAGGTCCTGCGGGTGCCACCGGTACTCGTACTCGAGGGAGAGCACGTCGTCGTAGCCGACCTCGAGCAGGCGTCGGAGGATCCGCGACCAGGCGAGCGAACCGTCGCCGACGACGCGCGACGTGACGGCGCGCTCCTCGGCGTGCACCCGGGCCGTCTCCGAGGCGACGAACGGAGCGTCCGGGTCCTTGAAGACGAGGTCCTTGACGTGCACGTGGCCGATGAGGTCCCCCTGCACGGCGAACGCCGCGTCGACGTCCTCGTCGTGGGTGAAGGTGAGGTTCGCCTGGTCGTAGAGGACCCGGACGGCGGGCGAGCCGACCGCGCGGACGAGGGCGGCCGTGTCCCGGGCGGTCTGGGTCATCGTGCCGAAGTGGTTCTCGGCGCAGAGCACGACACCGGCATCGGCCGCCGGGCCGGCGAGGTCCTCGAAGGAGCGGACGAGCTGCGACCAGTGCGCCGCGTGGTCCTGCTGGTCCGGCTGCCACGCTCCGGAGTACACGCGCACACGGTTCGCACCGATCGCCTGCGCGGTGTCGATCGCCGATCGCAGTTCGTCCACCGCGTCGCTGCGGACGCGCTCGTCGGTGGCGTTGATCGCGGTCGTGTACGGGGTGAGCCCGACGATCGGGATCCCCTCCCCGTCCGCGACCCGGGCCGCCTCGGCCGCGGCAGCCGCGTCACGGACCGGCAGGCCGCTCCGGTAGTCGTCCTGGTAGATGACCTCGGCGGCGTCCAGGCCGGCGCGGCGGAACAGTCGGAGTGCTTCGGGAACGGTCTGGTCGGGCGTGCCGAGCGTGTGGCCGGCGATCTTCATGGGAGGTCCTTCGTGGTCGTGGTGGTCGGCGTCGTCCAGTCGGCGGGTCCGACCAGGCGTGGAGGGTCCTGCACCCGTGAGCGGTCGACGAACTCGAGGATGAGTCCCCAGTCGGTCCGCGCGTACACCCAGCGGTTCCCGGCGACCGCGGGGCTGTCACCCCCGACCTCCTTGCGGTGCCCGAGCACCTCGACGCTCGGGTGCTCCGCGATGGCCTCGACGACGGCGTCGACGTCCTCGACCACGAAGCAGAGGTGGTGACCGCCGGCGTCGCTCGCACGGGGGAACACCGCGGACCGGTCGTCGCTCCACCACTGGAACAACTCGATGTTGAGGTTCGGCGGCAGACGCAGCATGGCCAGCTCGAGACGCGCGTCCGCGGGCACACCGAAGTGCAGCGGCATGAACGACGCGTCCGGTCCCCGGGTGGAACGGTAGAGCTCCTCGGCGCCGAGCACGCCGGTGAAGAAGGCGATCGCTGCCTCGAGGTCGGGGACGGTGAACGCGGTGTGGTCCACCCAGCGCAGGCCCGGCAGCGTCCGGGAGTCGGTCATGATCGGGGTCCTGAGGTCGAGGATCGGATGAGCAGGGACGGTGGGAGCACCTCGTGTCGGACGGGACCGCCGTCGAGGAGGCTCTC
Source organism: Curtobacterium sp. Curtsp22 (assembly GCF_059492135.1). Classification (NCBI taxonomy): domain Bacteria; kingdom Bacillati; phylum Actinomycetota; class Actinomycetes; order Micrococcales; family Microbacteriaceae; genus Curtobacterium; species Curtobacterium sp. Curtsp22. Next base: position 1,122,558 of record NZ_CP168519.1, read on the forward strand.
GCCGAGATCGACCGCGATGCGCCCGAGGTCCGCGATGGGCTGTCGGACACTGGTGAGCCGGGGCGCCACGTGCGCGCCGAGGTCGAGCCCGTCGAACCCGACGACGGACACCTCGTCCGGCACGCGGTGACCGCGCGCTTCGAGCTCGGCGATCACGGCGAACGCGATGACGTCGTTCGACGCGATGATCGCGGTGGCGCGGACCGGCTCGGCGAGCCAGTGATCGACGATGCCGCGGCCGAGTTCGACGCCGTCCGGTGCACCGAGCACGAGCGGCGCGACGCCGTGTCCTGCCGCGATCTCCTCGTACGCCTCGTGACGGTCCTGCGCCGTGTAGGTGCCGACGATGCCCGGGGCGTACGCGATGGCACGGTGCCCGAGCAGCGCGAGGTGCTCGAACGCGAGCTCGACACCCCGGCGGCTGTCCACCGTCACGGTCGGCACCGTCGGGTCGTCCTCCACCCGGTCGAGCACGACGACGCGGTTCCCCGAACCGTAGGTCCGCAACGCCTCGAGGTCGACGCGGGTGGACGGAGCGACGATGCCGAACGGTGAGTACATCGCCTGCATCGCGGTGACGTACCCGGCCGTGGAGCTGCCGTCGTTCTCGGTGACGCAGAGGACGAGCTGGTAGCCGCGCTGTTCCGCCGCCGCGGCCGTCGCCCGCGCGAGCTCGGCGAAGAAGGGGTTGGTGATGTCCGGGATGACCAGCGGCACGAGTGTGCTGGACCGGCGGCGGAGCGCTTGGGCGAGCGGGTTCGTGGAGTACCCGAGCTCTGCAGCGACCCGGAGCACGTGTTCGCGGGTCTGCGCCCGGACGGCGGTCGGGTTCGAGAACGCGCGGGAGACGGTCGAACGGTGCACACCCGCCGCCGCCGCGACGTCGTCGATGCTCGCGTCGGTCATCGCTGCACCCCCTCGGATCCGCCGCCGTGCCAGATGCGGGCCATCGTGTCCTCCAGGTCGTCGAGCGTGGGCATGCCACGGAACCCATCGGCGAGCGCATCGGCGACCGCGTCGACGAACCGCGTGTAGAGCGGGTCGCTGTCGACGTCGATCACGGTCTGCTCGGTGACACCGTCGGTCCCGGTGAACCGCGCCGTCCCGTCCGTGTCGATCGAGACGAACCCGTCCGTGCCGGCGGCGGTGAAACTGCAGTAGCGCTTGGCTGGCGCGTCCGGGAAGGCGTAGCCGACCTCGATGACGGCCTCGGCGCCGGCGTCGGTCGTGAGCACCAGTGTGGCGTGGTCCTCGACGGTCTCGCCGTGCAGCACGTGACTGCGCGATCGGAGGCTGACCGCCGCCGGACCGAGGTGCTGGAGCGCGAGGTCGACGAAGTGCGGCCCGAGGTTGACGAGCGCTCCGCCGCCGGCGCGCGCCGGGTCGAGCATCCAGGGGCTCCCGCCGTGGCGGTACCGGCTCGGCGGACCGGCGATGAACGACGCGCGCTCATAGCTGATCCGACCCGCTTTGCGGAGCCAGGCATCGACCGGCCCGCCGCGCTGCACCAGCGCGACCGTGGCCGGGACGTCGGCGGCGTGTGCGGCGGCCACGACGGAGCGGAGTTCCGCCAGGTCCACGCCGAGCGGCTTCTCCACGGCGAACGGGATCCCGCCGTCGACGAGCGTCCGGCAGACGGCCGCGACCTCGTCGTGCGGGCTGAGGACGTAGGCCAGATCGATGTCCGGGAACGCGAGCGCCTCGTCGACCGAGGCGACGATCGGGGCGTCCCAGGCGGCACCGTCGGCGACGGCGGCGGGCTGGGCGTCCTGGACGGCGAGCACGTCGTGCCGACGCAGCACGGCGTCGCGGTACAGCGGCGTGTGCCAGTGCGAAGCGCCCAAGACGACGACACGGGTGCGGCCGGGTTCGCTGGATGCGGGTTCGCTGGTCACGTGACTTCCTCGTCGTTGCGGAGCATTTCTGAGATCGATTGCTGAGATCGATTGCAGTGATGGTGCCACGCGGGTCGAAACCGTGTCAAGGCTGGGAGTCCGCTGAGTCGACGGCGTCCGAAAAGTGGTGTATCCACTTGACCCATGCCTCAGAAACTCGACGTCCTCAACACCATCCGCGACTCCGGCAACGTGCTCATCGTCCGCCTCGACACCGCCGACAAGGCCTTCGACGCCGCTTCGGCCGCGGTCGAGGGCGGCATCCGCGCCCTCGAGATCACGCTCTCGATCCCCGGAGCACTGCGGGTCATCGAACGGCTCTCGGAACGCTTCGCCGATCGCGACGTCGTGTTCGGCGCCGGCACCGTCCTGGACGAGCACGCGGCGTGGGCGAGCATCCAGGCCGGCGCACGGTTCCTCGTCAGCCCGAACCTCAACCCGGCCATGATCCGGGTCGCGAACCGCTACCAGGTCGCGACGATCAGCGGCGCCTACACGCCCACCGAGGTGCTCGACACGGCCGAAGCCGGTTCGGACATGGTGAAGATCTTCCCGACCGAGGCCGGGGGGATCCCGTACGTCAAGGCCATGCTCGCCCCGCTCGCGCAGATCCCGATGGTGCCGGCCGGCGGCGTCACGACCGCGAACGTCGGCGAGTGGTTCGCCGCCGGGGTCACTGCCGTCGGCGTCGGCAGTGCGATCACGAAGGCCGGCGGCCCCGAAGGCGACACCACGAAGATCACCGCGGCCGCTGCGGAGTTCGTCGAGGCGATCGAGCGGGCACGGAGGTGACGGGGGCGCTGCCCAGCGCGTTCATCACGCTCGGAGGCGCTGGGTCCGGCAAGAGCACCGTGTCGAAACAGCTCAGCCGGATGACCGGAGCCGTGTACCTCGACAAGGACACGATGTCCGGCGCCCTGGTCCAGGCGGCCCTCGAGGCACTCGGACACGACCCCACGGATCGCGAGTCGAACCCGACCTACGTCGAGCGGATCATGCCGCTCGAGTACCGGACGCTGTTCGCCGTGGCCGCGGACAACCTGGCGCTCGGCCACTCGGTGGTGCTCGACGCGCCGTTCGTCGCCTACCTCGACGATCCGGCGTTCCTGTCACGGTCGACGGTCGCTGCCGGCTGGCCCGCCACGAACGTCCACGTCGTCCACGTCCGCGCCTCGGCCGAGATCGTCCGGGCCCGGCTCCAGGAGCGGGGGCTCGATCGGGACCGCGCGAAGCTCGCGGACTGGGACGTGTACTGGGCGCGGTTCGGTGAACGCGCCTGCACCTGGGACGGGGCGCACCACGCCACGATCCGCAACGTCGACGCGGATCAGGCCGCCGCCGACCTCGAGCGCTTCGTGATCCAGACGAGCGCTTGACAGGCCCCGGGGGCCGTGCGATGGTCTGTAACAGCGTTACCGAGTAACGCTGTTACAGACCCCGATGACGAGGAGAAGCAATGGCGCTCCAGGACGATGTCACCAACGGCATGAAGGTGCTGCACCTGCTCGCACCCGAAGCCGACGGCCTCGGCGTCAGCCAGGTCGCGACCAGCCTCGGTCTCAACAAGGCGATCGCGCACCGTCTGCTCGCCGCCCTCGTCGCGGCCGGCTACGTCGCCCAGAACCCGAAGACCTCGGCCTACTCGGCGACACACCGCCTCGGTGCCCTCGGACTCCTGCAACTCTCGGCGTCCGGCATCGACACGTGGGCACAGCGCGAACTCGACGCGCTCGCCACCACCAGCGAGGAGCTCGTCCGTCTCGCGGTCGCGTCCTCCGACTCGCTGCAGTGGATCGCGAAGGCGCAGGGGTCGAACTCCTCGCTCCGGCTCGACCCGGTCATGGGCCGGGACGCCGTGCCGCACGCGACCGCTTCCGGCAAGGCCTGGCTCGCCACGCTCACCCCGGACGAGGTGCAGCGCGTCATCGACCAGCACCACCTCACCCCGCAGACCCCGCGGACCGTCGTCGACCCCGAGGCACTCGCCGAGGAGCTCGCGTCGGTGCGACACCGCGGGTACGCCACCACCTACGAGGAGATGGACCCGGGCATCAGTGCCGTGGCCGCCCCCATCTTCGGCGCCGGGCGTGACCGTCCCGCCACGGGCACGATCAGCATCGCCGGCCCGTCCGTGCGCATGACCAGGGCCCGTCTGGCCGACCTCGCACCGGCCGTCATCGCGGCGGCCGACGAGATCGCCGCCACCTGGCCGTCCTACGCGTACCTCACCTCGGAATCCGTCAGCGCGTAGACCGAACCCGCACCGCACCTCCCGACCCCCGCGTCCTCCCGCCCGTGGAGGTCCCCTTCTCCGGCGCGCCCTCGCGTCGAACCTCGCCGTGCCCCGAACGCACGACGACCACTCGAACAGGAGAGTTCAATGACGACCTCGCACTCCACGCCGGACCCGTCCGCTCCGGACAGCACCGATCCCCTCGCGCACAAGGGCCGCACGAAGAACCTCGTCGCCGGCACCGTCGGCCACTTCGTCGAGTGGTACGACTGGTACGTCTACGGCCTGCTCGCCGCGATCTTCTCCGCGCAGATCTTCCCGTCGCACTCCGCCTTCGCGTCGCTCATCGCCGCGTTCCTGACCTACGCGATCGGCTTCGTCGTCCGCCCGCTCAGCGGCATCATCATCTCGCCGATCGCCGACCGGTACGGACGACGACGCATCATGGCGCTCGGCATCTCGGGGATGGCACTCGGCGCCCTGATCATCGGGCTGACGCCGCCGTACGCGACCGTGGGCGTCCTCGCCCCGATCATGTTCGTCGTCGCCAGGATCCTCCAGGGCATCTCCGCGGGCAGCGAGGGGCAGAGCGCCATCGCGTACCTCGTCGAGCACGCGCCGGCGAAGCGACGCGGCCTCTTCGGGTCCCTCACGAACCTCGCCAGCGGTCTCGCCACCCTCGCTGCGACCGGCGCCGCTGCGATCGTCACCTCGGCGTTCGCCCCCGACGCGCTCGCGTCGTACGGATGGCGGATTCCGTTCGTCTTCGGCGGGCTCATCGGCGTCATCGGTCTCATCATGCGAGCCCGGTCCGACGAATCCCCGGAGTTCGAGGCCAGTGCCGCGGTCGACCAGAAGTCCGCACCGAAGAAGCTGCTCGAGCTGCTGCGCAACCACCCCAAGGCGATCATCCAGACGGCCGCGCTGTCCGCCCCCGCTGTCGCCTACTACACGTGGGCGACGTTCCTGCCGACCTACGCCAACCTGACCTCCGGTCGGGACCTGTCGCAGACCCTCGCCGGCAGCGTCATCGGCCTGGTCCTGCTCGTGATCACCGTCCCGCTCACCGGCTACCTGTCGGACCGTCTCGGCCGCCGGAAGATCTTCCCCATCATCGGCGCGATCGGCATGGTCGTCCTCTTCTACCCGCTCCTGCTGCTCCTGAACCAGCCCGGCTTCGGCGTCTACATCCTGGTGGCCGCCTCCGGATGGGTGGTCCTCGGCATCTGGCAGGCCGTCTACCCCACCATCCAGGCCGAGCTCTTCCCGGCGGCCGTCCGCGTCTCCGGCATCGGGTTCGCGCACCAGATCGTCATCGCGGTCTTCGGCGGCACCGCACCGCTCATCGCGGCTGCGTTCGTCGGCTCCGGTCACCCGATGCTCGTCGCCGTCTACATGATCGTCATCGTCGCGATCTGCCTCGTCGTGTACTTCACCCTCCCCGAGACCGGCAGCCGGAACCCGCAGGCAACCGTCTCCGTGACGGACAGCATCGCCGTCGTCGAGGACAAGTCCGCGAAGACGACCGCCGACACGACGGACGTGCAGAACGAGTCCTCGCAGGTCTAGCCCGACGAGGACCCGGAACGACAGCGGCACAGAACCGAACGGAAGTCCCACATGATCATCAACACCTTCTCCTACCTCTGGTCTGCGACGGCCACCGATGCGATCTCCGAACTGATCGACCACGGCTACACGACGTTCGAGATCCCGATCAGCTCTCCGCACTGCTGGCCGGAGGAGATCGACGCCGCCGAACGGACGTCGACGCGCGCTCGTCTCGACCAGGCGGGGGCGTCCATCCGGTCGCTCAACGCCGGCGGGTACGACCTGAACCTCGCGAGCCCCGCAGCGAGCATGCGGCGCAAGAGCATCGAGCACATCACCTCCGTGATCGATCTGGCCGCGGAGTGGGGTGCCCGGGACGTCGTCATCTCCCCGGGCACACGGCGGCCCATGATCTCGCCGACGGTCGACCAGGTCCACGGCTGGATGTACGAGAGTCTCGACGAACTCCTCCCGATCGCTCGCCGGAGCGGACAGCGGCTCCTCTTCGAGAACACGCCGTACTGCTTCGCCCCGACGATCGGCGACCTCGCCCGGATCGTGAGCACCGTCGACGACGATGCGCTCCGCATCGTGTACGACGCCGCGAACGCCGCGTTCATCGAGGAGGACCCGGTCGCCGGTCTCCTCGCGCACGCCGACTCCATCGCGCTGATGCACGTCTCGGACACCGGCCTGGAGACCTGGGGGCACGACCCCATCGGCACCGGGGTCATCGACTGGCGAGCGCTCGGCGCCGCGGTCGACTCGACGATCGGTACTGAGAACGTCGTGCTCGAGGTCATCCGCGAGGAGAACCCCGTGCTGGAGTTCGACAAGGCGATGACCGAACTGCGCACCACCGGCTGGGACGTCGCGGCCTGAACGCCGCCCACGGTCCCCGACACACACACCACTAAGGAGAACGGCAATGAGAGCACTGGTCACCGGCGGAAGCAGCGGCATCGGCGCAGCGGCGAGCGTGCGACTCGCAGAGGCTGCGTTGGCCCGGGGCGAGCAGGCGATGATCGCCGTCGCCGGGCACGAGGCCAACGATCGTCAGCAGGAGGTCGTCGGGACCATCCGCGGCATGGGCGGCACCGCCATCGCCCTGACCGGGAACCTCGGCGACCCTGCGGTCCCGAGCCGGCTCGTCGGCGACACCGTGGATGCGTTCGGTGGCCTGGACGCCCTCGTCGCGAACGCAGGCGTCGCGAACCCCGCACCCCTGAACGACGTCAGCCTCGAGGACTGGGACGAGATGTTCGCGGTCAACCTCCGCGGCGCGTGGCTCCTGGCGAAGGCGAGCTTCGCGCACCTGCAGGCCAGCGGTGGCTCCGCGTGCTTCACCTCGTCGATGTCCGGACAGCTCCCCCACGCCGGCTCCGGACCGTACAGCCCGACGAAGGCGGCATTGACCCTGATGGCGCAGACGTTCGCCCTCGAGTGGGCGCCCGACGGCGTCCGCGTGAACGTGGTGTCCCCGGGCATGACCCGGACCGCGATGACCGAGAAGATGTACCTGGACCCCGACGTGAAGGCCGCGCGCGAAGCGATCATCCCGCTGCACCGGATCGGTGATCCCCTCGACATCGCCAACGTCATCGAGTTCCTCGTGTCGCCGCTCGCCGGCTACGTCACGGGCCAGGACATCTGCGTCGACGGCGGGTTCTCGAAGTCGATCCTCAGCCACATCCCCGGCCGACCCAGCTCGAAGTGACGCGTCGCCGCTCGGCGGCGCGTCCACCCGCGCCGCCGAGCGCGCCCCTGTACGACTGAAGCCCCGCCGGAACCAGCGTTCCGTCGGGGCTTCCCGGTCGGGCTGACAGGATTTGAACCTGCGACCCCTTGACCCCCAGTCAAGTGCGCTACCAAGCTGCGCCACAGCCCGCGAGCCCCGAGGGACCCACGTCGCCCGCGTCCGACCGGAGCGCGGAGCAACCCGACCAGCATAGCGGACGCCGGACCCCTCCCGCGCCACGCGGTGTCGTCCCGCGCGAGTCGTGCAGCGTGTCGTGGCTCCACACGACACCCGTCGGATTCCCAGGGTCCCCGCCGCCCGGCTCGTAGGGTGGCCCGATGCGTTCCGGTCCCACCTCCCGTGTCCTCCTCGCACTCGCAGCCGCCAGCCTGCTGCTCGGAGCCGCCGGGTGCACTGGATCACAGACCGAGACACCCCGGCCGACCCTGGCCAAGGCGACGGCGGGATCCGTGTCGGTCGCGGCCGAGTCCGACGCTGCGGAGCGATCCGTCCGGACGAGCCGCGCACTGTTCGCGTCCGCGCCCGGGGCCGTCGTCGCGCCCGCCGGGGATGCCGACGCCGTGCGGTCCGCGGCGAGCGCCGCCGGGGCGGCCCACGTCCCGGTCCTCCTCACCGGGAAGGACGAGTCGACGGCACAGGACGAAGCGCCGGGGAAGGACGAGTCCACGGCGAAGGGCGGGTCGCCGGCGGCGCACGAACTCGAGCGCCTCGGCGCCCGCTGGTACCAGGCCGAGGGCGACGTCCGGCTCGACACCGACGTCCCCGAGCAGGACGCGCCGGACGGCGGGGAGGCGCCGGAGCCGAGCCGCGCCTCCAGGCAGGCCACCGTCGTCGTGGCGGACGCGAGCGCCGACGCCGCAGCCGTGGCGACCGCAAAAGCCGCGGGTGCCCGCGTCGTGACGATGCCGGACGGTGTGACGGACCCCGCGGCCGCGCCGAACGTCGTGACCGCACTGCACGAGCGGAGCGACCACCCGACGGTGCTGGTGGGGGCGGCGTTCGCCGACCTGCCGGACCCGGAGTGGACCGTCCGCGCCGCCGAGAACGGGTGGCAGCTGCCCGACGGCGGTCAGCGGCCGTTCGACGGACACCGGTACGTGGCGCTCTACGGTGCGCCGGGAGCGCCCGCGCTCGGCGTCCTCGGCGAGCAGGACCCGACGGCGACGGTGCAGCGCGCGAAGTCCGTCGCGGCGTCCTACGAGGGGCTCGGCGACGTGCCGATCACGCCCGCGATGGAGGTCATCGCGACCGTCGCCGCCGGGGACGCCGGCGCGGACGGGGACTACTCGACCGAGCTGCCCGTGTCGACGCTCGAGCCCTACGTCGACGCCGCGCGGGACGCCGGGATGCCCGTGATCCTCGACCTCCAGCCGGGGCGCGCGGACTTCCTGTCGCAGGCGAAGCGGTACGAGTCCCTGCTGTCGAAGCCGGGCGTGTGGCTGGCGCTCGACCCCGAGTGGCGGCTCGGGCACGACCAGGTCCCGCTCGAGCAGATCGGGAGTGTGAAGGCCTCCGAGGTGAACGAGGTGTCCTCGTGGCTCGCGGACCTGGTCCGCTCGAAGGGGCTCCCCCCGAAGGCGTTCGTGCTCCACCAGTTCCGGCTGTCGATGATCCAGGACCGCGCGTCGCTCGAGCAGCACCCGGAGCTCGACATGCTCGTGCACGTCGACGGACAGGGGTCGCAGCCCGACAAGCAGGCGACGTGGAAGGCGCTGCACGTCGGGGCGCCCGAGGGCATCCATTGGGGATGGAAGAACTTCTACGATGAGGACCAGCCGATGCTGACGCCGCAGCAGACCATGGCGGACGTGGCGCCGACACCGTCGCTGATCACGTACCAGTAGCGGATCGCCTCGGCCAGTTCTCCACAGACTGGAGGCGCGGGTCGGGTTTCGTCGGTCGGTGCTGACAGCATGGGGTCATGTCTGTAGCCCCGTCACCTGCTCCGCCGTCCCCCGCGATCGCTGCGGAGGCGCAGGAGGCGCTGCACGCCCTGACCGGGCGGCCCGACGCGGTGTTCCACCCCGGGCAGCTCGAGGCGATCTCGGCGCTGGTGGAGCACCGGCAGCGCGCCCTCGTGGTGCAGCGCACCGGGTGGGGGAAGTCCGCCGTGTACTTCCTCGCGACCCTGCTGCTCCGGCGACGCGGGGGCGGCCCGACCGTGCTCGTGTCGCCGCTGCTCGCACTCATGCGCGACCAGGTCGCCGCGGCTGCCCGGGCCGGGGTGCGTGCGGTGTCGATCAACTCGGCGAACGCGCACGAGTGGGGTGAGACGCAGGCGGCGCTCGCACGCGACGAGGTGGACGTCCTGCTCGTCTCCCCCGAGCGGCTCAACAACCCGAGGTTCCGCGACGAACAGCTGCCGACGCTCATCGCCCGCATGGGCATGCTCGTCGTCGACGAGGCGCACTGCATCTCCGACTGGGGGCACGACTTCCGGCCGGACTACCGCCGGCTGGCCGAGCTCATCCGGTCGCTCCCCCACGGCGTGCCCGTGCTCGCCACCACCGCGACGGCGAACGAGCGCGTGGTCGAGGACGTCGCCGAGCAGCTGACCGCCGGCCCCGACGACCCCGTGTTCACCATCCGCGGGTCCCTTGCACGGGCCTCGCTGCGGCTCGGCGTGCTGTCGCTCCCCGACGCCCGACAGCGGCTCGGCTGGTTGCTCGCGCACCTCGGCGACCTGCCGGGCAGCGGCATCATCTACACGCTCACCGTCTCGGCGGCCGAGGACATCGCCCGGCTCCTGCGCGACAACGGGTACGCGGTCCGCGCCTACACCGGGCGCACCGACACCGACGAGCGCGAGCAGCTCGAGCAGCAGCTCAAGGGCAACGAGCTGAAGGCCCTCGTCGCGACGAGTGCGCTCGGGATGGGTTTCGACAAGCCGGACCTGGGCTTTGTCGTCCACGTCGGGGCGCCGTCCTCCCCCGTGGCGTACTACCAGCAGATCGGTCGCGCCGGTCGCGCCACCGACAACGCCGACGTGCTCCTGCTGCCCGGGCGCGAAGACCAAGAGATCTGGCAGTACTTCGCGAGCGCCTCGATGCCGACCGAGTCCCGGGCGTCCGCGGTGCTGCACGCACTGTCCCGTGACTCCGCGATGTCGACCGTCGCCCTCGAGGGACTGGTCGACATCAAGCGCTCCACCCTCGAACTCCTGCTCAAGGTGCTCGACGTCGACGGCGCCGTCCAGCGCGTCGCCGGCGGGTGGGTCGCCACCGGGCAGCCGTGGGAGTACGACGCGCCCCGCTACGAGCGGGTCGCCGCAGCCCGCGCTGCCGAGGCCGCCTCGATGCTCGACTACGAGTCCACGTCGCAGTGCCGCATGCAGCTCCTGCAGCAGGACCTCGACGACCCGTCCGCCGAACCGTGCGGTCGCTGCGACAACTGCACCGACGCTTGGTACCCGACGTCGGTGTCGTCGTCGGACGCCTCGGGTGCCGCCGCGGCGCTCGACAAGGTCGGGGTCGAGATCGCCCCGCGCGCCCAGTGGCCGTCGGGCATGTCGTCGCTCGGCGTCCCCGTGCGCGGCAAGATCAGCGCCGACGAGCTCGTCCAGCCCGGACGCGCCGTCGCCCGGCTCACCGACCTCGGGTGGGGTGGGCCGCTCCGTGCCCTCTTCGCACCGGGGGTCCCCGACGCCCCGATCTCGCGGGAGCTCGTCGACGGGTGCGTCCGTGCGCTCAAGGACTGGCCGTGGGAGACCCGTCCGACCGGGGTCGTCGCGATGTCGTCGCGGTCCCGGCCCGAACTCGTCGGGTCGCTCGCGCAGGCACTGTCCTCGATCGGGCGGTTGCAGTTCCTGGGCACCCTCGGTCGGAACGGTGGGACGCCGCGCGGCGACGGTGCGACGAACAGCGCTTACCGGTTGTCGGGGGTGTGGGACACGTTCGTGGTCGATCCGGCGCTCGGGGCCGCGCTGCAGTCGCACGAGGGGCCGGTGCTGCTCGTGGACGACCTCGTCGACAGTCGGTGGACGATGACCGTGGCGGGGCGCGAACTGCGGCGGGCGGGGGCGTCGGCCGTGCTCCCGTTCGCGTTGGCCACGGTCGCCTGACCCGGTCGTCAGCCGTTCGGGTTGCTCAGACCGTCGGCAACCCACTGCAGGAAGACCACGACGGCCACGTCGACCAGGAGCGTCGCGCCGGCCACGAACAACCCCGCCGCTGCGACGACGACCGCCGCCGGACGCCGCGTCGGGCGCCGCCCCGGCGGTCATCGTCGCACACCGGAGGCGCGGTGCGGACCCGCACCGCGCCTCCAGTCCGCCCCGGCCCGCGGCTCAGGCGCCGATCGCGTCCAGCTCGGCGAGCGCGTCGGACGGCAGGGCGAAGCCTGCCGAGGCGACGTTGTCGCGCAGGTGCGCGACGGACGAGGTCCCGGGGATGAGGAGCATGTTCGGCGAGCGCTGGAGCAGCCACGACAGCGCCACGGTCAGCCGCGACACTCCGAGCCGCTCCGCGACGGCGTCGAGCGCACCGGACTGCAGCGGCGAGAAACCGCCGAGCGGGAAGTACGGCACGTAGGCGATGCCCTGCACGGCCGTGCTGTCGACCATCGCGTCGTCCTCGCGGCGGGCGACGTTGTAGAAGTTCTGCACGCAGACGACGGGGGCGATCGACTGCGCCTCGGCGAGCTGCTCGGCGTTCACGGTCGACAGCCCGAGGTGCTTGATGAGGCCCTGCTGCCGGAGTTCGGCGAGCGCTTCGAACTGCGGCGCGAGACTGCCCGGCTCCGGGGCGTCGAACCCGCCGACGCGGAGGTTCACCACGTCGAGCTGCTCGAGTCCGAGGTTGCGCAGGTTGTCGTGCACCTGCTCGACGAGCTCGTGCGGCTCGCGGGCGTGCGGCCATCCGCCGTCCGCATCGCGCCGGGCGCCGACCTTCGTCACGATGTGCAGGCCGTCGGCGTACGGGTGGAGGGCCTCACGGATGACCTCGTTCGTGACGTGCGGGCCGTAGAAGTCAGCTGTGTCGATGTGGGTGATCCCGAGCTCGACGACGGTGCGGAGGACGCGGATCGCCTCGTCGCGGTCGGTGGGCGGCCCGAAGACGCCGGGGCCCGCGAGCTGCATAGCGCCGTACCCGACGCGGGTGAGGTCGAGGTCGTCGGCGAGGCGGAAGGAACCGCCGGGGAGTGTGGTGTCGGTCATGTCCACCACGATGCTCCCGGTCCGCCGGGACGGACAGGTCCCCGTCGACCCTGGGACCACGGGGACCAGGATCGGACCGCGCCGGGTCCGTAGCATCGAGGTGTGAGCGACAACACCCTCGGAGAGTACCTCCGGGCGAGGCGTGCGCTCGTGCGCCCGGAGGACGCCGGGCTGCGCGTCACCGGTGTCCGACGCACGCCGGGGCTGCGCCGCGAGGAGGTGGCGACGCTCGCCGGGATCAGCGCGGACTACTACCTCCGTCTCGAACAGGGGCGTGACCGGAACCCGTCGGGGCAGGTGCTCGACGCGATCGCACGGGTGTTCGGCCTCGACGCCACGGCGACCGCGTACCTGCGGGGTCTGGCCAGCGCGTCCGGATCGGGTGCCGCTGCGCCCGACCGGGCCAGGGGATCCCGGGGAGGCCGGAGTGACCGGGTCCCGACCGGGACGCTGCAGTTGCTCGATGTCGTCGGGTTGCCCGCCTTCGTCGAGAACCGTGCGTTCGACGTGCTCGCCGCCAACCGGCTCGCGTCCGCATTGGCGCCGGGGATGCGTGCCGGCGAGAACCGACTGCGCACGATGTTCCTCGGCCACACCGAGCAGGGGCGCTACCCGGACTGGGAGCAGCAGATGGGCGGCATGGTGGCAGCGTTCCGGTCCTCCATCGGGACCCGTGTGGACGATCCGGCGATCACCTCGCTCGTCGGCGAGCTGTCGCTCGGCAGCGAGGACTTCCGTCGGCTGTGGGCGCGACACGACGTCCGGCCGCTCGCCGGGGGCACCGTGCGGATGTGGCACCCGGAGGTGGGCGAGCTCGAGCTCCGGCGGGAGAAGCTCGGCATCGGCGGGACGGACGGGCAGCTGCTCGTGCTGCACCACGCCGAACCGGGGTCGCCCTCGGCGGGGGCGTTGGCGCTGCTCGGGAGCCTGGCCGCGGGGGCTGCGGGCGGAGCGGCGGGCGGCGCGGGCGGGGCGGCGGGCTGACTCGGAACGACATCGTCGACGTCGTACGACCTCGACTGAGTCGTTCCCCCGCGCGTGCAACGGTGCGCGTCCGCAACGAGCGACATCACCGGTGTCGAACGACGTCGACGATGTCGCATCGGCTCGGCACCACCCAGCGCCAACACCGCGCGCCGCCACCGCCCCCTCAGCCCGCCGCAGGCCCCGAGCGCCGCGCCGGCTTCGGGAACGCGGCCCGCATGTGGTCGGTCGTCAGCACGTCCCCGATGCCGATCATCAGCAGCGAGAACACGATCTGCTCGATCACCATCCAGAACGGGTAGAGCCCCGGGATCGCCGCGATCACGAGCGTCACGACCGGGAAGATCCGGCTGAACAACCGCAGCCGCTGGTACGCCCAGTAGTACCCGAGCTGCGCCCGCCACGCGAACACGTAGAGCGTCAGCGTGATGAGCAAGACGACGGTCGCACGGAACCACACCGCCCAGGGGACCGTCTGCCCGGCGTTCGTCAGGAGGATCGCCACGACGATCGCCGTCAGGCCGACGACGGTCTCGGCGACGAGCAGCCACCGGATCCACCGGAAGGAGCGGACGGTCTCGGGGTGGTCGAGCATGTCCTCGCGGATGACGTAGTCCGCCTGGCGGCCGCCGGCCAGTCGATCGAGGTGCAGACGGCACCACAGGCGGTCGGCGAGGGCACCGAGCCCGGCGTTCTGCTGCGTCACCCTCCCATGGTGCCGTATCCGGCGGCGCGATCCGGCACCGCACCACCCTGCCGTGTCCCGCGGCACGAACCGGCACCGCGCCACCCTGCCGTGTCCCGCGGCGCGAACCGGCACCGCGCCTCCAGACCGGCGACGCCTCAGTCGGTCGGCAGGAGCGCAGCTCCCCCCAGGACCGCACCGGAGTCGGGGTCCAGCAGGACGAGCGAGCGGACCGGGTCCGGGATGCCGCGGGGTGCCTCGAGGTCGAAGGTGATCGTCCCCACGTCGGACGGGATCGTGCCGAGGTTGTCGTCGTCCTCGTGCCCCGTCCAGAGCCCGGGCCGCGCGCCGACGACCGTGCCCTCGGAGAGCACCACCCGGACCCCTGGCAGCTCCGTGTCCGAGGACGCCACCCGGAGGTCCGTGATCCTGACGAGCAGGTGCTCCCCGGCGCGCGCGATCCGGACGTGTCCCGAGGCGGACCGGTCGTGTCCCGAGGCGATCCCGTCGATCGGAGCGATCGGGACGAGGTCGCCGGCCACCGGCGGGACGCGCCGCCACCACGCGTCGATGGGCGATCCGTCGGCATGATCATCCGTGGCGGGCTCGGGGACCGGGGCGCCGAGCGTGTTCGACGGGGACACGAGCGTGCCGCCCTGCAGACCCTGTTCGGCGAGCGGAGTCGTCGTCGCGACCGGCTCCGCAGCGTCGAGGCCACGCTCGGTCTGGATGGCGCGCCAGGCGACCAGGACCGCGACGAGGGCGAGCAGAGCGACCGCTGCGAACAGCCATCGTCGACTCGCCCTCGTCATGTCGGATCTCCTGGTCGACCTCAGCGCTTGCGGCGCTCGCGCACCCGCATGTTGACGTTGATCGGCGTACCCGAGAAGCCCCAGACCTCGCGCAGTCGACGCGTGATGAAGCGTCGGTACTGCGGGTCGAGGAAGCCCGTCGTGAACAGCACGAACGTCGGCGGCTGGCTCGACGCCTGGGTCCCGAACAGGATGCGCGGCTGCTTGCCACCGCGGACCGGGTGCGGGTGCTCCTGCACGAGCTCGGCGATGAAGGCGTTGACCTTGCCCGTCGGGATGCGGGTGTCCCACGAGTCGAGGGCGGTCTCGAGTGCGGGTACGAGCTTCTCGAGGTGCCGACCGGTGCGTGCGGAGATGTTCACGCGCGGCGCCCACGCCACGTGCGCGAGGTCCTGCTCGATCTCGCGCTCGAGGTAGCGACGGCGGTCGTCGTCGAGCAGGTCCCACTTGTTGTAGGCCAGCACCAGCGCACGACCGGACTCGAGGACGAGGTCGATGATGCGGAGGTCCTGCACGGAGATCGGCTCGGTGACGTCGAGGACGACCACGGCGACCTCGGCCTTCTCGAGCGCCGCGGTCGTGCGGAGCGAGGCGTAGAAGTCGGCCCCCTGCTGCAGGTGCACGCGCTTGCGGATGCCGGCGGTGTCGACGAAGCGCCAGACACGGCCGCCGAGCTCGATCTGCTCGTCCACCGGGTCGCGGGTCGTCCCCGACAGCTCGTTGACGACGACGCGCTCTTCACCGGCGGCCTTGTTCAGGAGCGAGCTCTTGCCGACGTTCGGACGGCCGAGGATCGCGACGCGACGGGGTCCGCCGACCTCCTGCTTGGCGACGGCCGAGGTGTCGGGGAGCGTCTTGATGATGAGGTCGAGGAGATCGGCGACGCCACGGCCGTGCAGCGCCGACACCGGGTACGGCTGCCCCAGACCGAGGTTCCAGAGCTCGTAGGCGTCGAGGTCGCGCCGGTCGTCGTCCGACTTGTTCGCGACGACGATGACCGGACGGTCGGTGCCGCGGAGCATCTTCACGACGTGCTCGTCGGTGGCGGTGATGCCGACCGTGACGTCCACGACGAAGAGCACCGCGTCGGCGAGGTCGATCGCGACCTCGGCCTGGGCGGCGACGGAGGCGTTGATGCCCTTGGCGTCAGGCTCCCACCCGCCGGTGTCGACGAGGGTGAAGCGCTTGTCGTTCCACTCCGCCTTGTAGGCGACGCGGTCACGCGTGACACCGGGGGTGTCCTGCACGACGGCTTCGCGGCGACCGAGGATGCGGTTCACCAGCTGCGACTTGCCGACGTTCGGTCGCCCGACGATCGCGAGCACCGGGTAGGCCGGCAGGTACGTGATGCCGTCCTCGCCGAGCTGCCCGGCTTCGAGCAGGGCGACGTCCTCTTCGTCGAGCTCGTAGTCCTCGAGCCCGGCGCGGAGTGCGTTCGCCCGCTGCTCGGCCTCGGCTTCGTCGAGCCCGGCGATCCGCTCGCCGAGGGCGTCGTCGTACTCGGGGAAGTCGTCGTGTTCTGGGTTGTCCAGCTGCGCCATGTGGGTGTCCTTGCCGGCGACCCTTCGGCCGCGTGTTGTCAGTGCGTGGCCGCGCGTGGCCCTGGTGGTCAGTGCCCGGTCGCGCGGGCCAAGTCGACGACCGCTTGCACGGTCTGGTCGAAGTCGAGGTCGGTGGAGTCGAGCGTCGTGACGCCGTCGGCGGCGTTCATGAAGTCGACGACCTTCGCGTCCGCCGCGTCGCGACGAGCGAGTGCGGCGGAGGTCTCGGCGGCCGACTGGGTGGTGACCTCAGCCGAGCGCCGAGCCATTCTAACGGACTCGGCGGCCGTGAGGAGGATCCGGACTTCGGCGTCGGGCGCGACGACCGTGGTGATGTCACGCCCCTCGGTGATGATGCCCCGGCCCTCGGCCTTGCGCATCACGTTCCGGAAGAGCTGCACGAGCCGCTGGCGGACCTCGGGCAGCTTCGCGATGTGGGCGACCGCGGCGGTGACCTCGGGCGTGCGGATGGCGTCGGTGACGTCGGTGCCGTTCACCTGGACGAAGTAGGCGTCCGGGTCGGTGCCGATCTCGTAGTCGAAGGTGTCCCAGCTCGCCAGGACCGCGGCGGCGTCGTCGAGGTCGACCTGCTGCTGCAGTGCGTGCCAGGCGAGTGCGCGGTAGGCGGCACCGGTGTCCTGGTAGCCGAAGCCGAGCGCGCGCGCCGCGGCACGGGACACGCTCGACTTGCCGCTGCCCGCGGGACCGTCGACCGCGATCACGAACTTCGCGACGAAGGCGCCGTCCGGCAGTCCGGCCGGCAGGGGGTCGCGCGTCGAACCGGGCTCGCCGCCACCCTGCCCGTCGAGACCGCCACCCGCACCGCCGGCACCGCCGATCGGGCCGGGCTGGTCGCCGGGCGTGGGCAGCCCCGTGTCGGGTCCGTCCGGTCCACCGGTCACGCCGGAGTCGTCGTTGTTCAGGCCCATGCTGCTGCGATCCTCCATCCGCGACCCTCGAGTTCGTCGACGAGTCGCTGTTCCTGCTCGGGCACGACCGACACCTCGACGATGCCGATCTGCGCGCCCGGTGAGTGCTCGAGGCGCATGTCCTCGAGGTTGATGCCGATCTCCCCGATGAACGTGAGGAGGGCAGCGATCTGGCCCGGGGTGTCGTCGACGAGGACGACCACCTGGGCGAAGCGCTTCGTGGTGCCGTGCTTGCCCGGCAGCCGTTCGACGCCGCGGTTGCCCGCAGCGATGGTCTCGGCGAGGGCGCGGGGCGAACCGGGGGCGGTCGGGTCGTCGAGTGCGGCGAGCACCCGGTCGAGGTCGTCGCGGAGGTCCGCGAGCACCGGCCGGATGCGCGACGCGTTCGCACCGATGATCTGCACCCACAACCCCGGGTCGCTCGCGGCGATGCGGGTCACGTCGCGGACGCCACCGCCCGCGAGGCCGAGCGAGCCGTCGGGGGCGTCCCGCAGCCGTGAGGCCATCAACGTGGACACCAGCTGCGGCGCGTGCGAGACGTACGCCACCGCGAGGTCGTGCGACTCCGGTTCCATCGGGACCACGGTCGCGCCGACGTCGAGCGCCAGGTCCTCGACCACGGCGGCACGCTGGTACGTGATGTCGTCGTGCCCGGCGATCACCCACGGCTGCCCGAGGAAGAGGTCGGCGCGCGCGGCGGTCGGCCCGCTGCGTTCGCGGCCCGCCATGGGGTGCGAGCCGATGTAGCGCGAGATGTCGGCGCCGGCTGCCCGCAGCGAGGCGAGCGGCCCCGACTTCACGCTCGCCACGTCGGTGACGACGGCACCGGGGAAGGCAGCGAGCTCGCGCTCGACCACCGTCGCGACGACGTCCGGCGGGACGGCCACCACGACGAGTTCCGGACGGTCACCGGGAGTCGGTCGACGCCCAGCGCCGTAGTCGACGGCGAGCGCCAGGGCTGCGGGCGAGACGTCGTCGAGGACGACCTCGACACCCTTCTCACGCAGCGCCAGGCCGATGGACGCACCGAGCAGGCCCGCGCCGACGATCCGCACGGGCCCCCGGAGCCGCCGGTCGATGGCCGGTTCGGCGAGCGGGGTGGTGGCGTCGGTCACCCCACAAGCCTACCGATCGTCAGTCCGAGGACTCGTCGCCGTCCGAGGCCTGGGGGGAACCCTTCGCCTCACGGGCGATGCGGAGGAGCGAACCGAGCTCGACCGTCGACAGCTCACGGGTCTTGCCGATCGGCAGGGAGCCCAGGTGCAGCGGCCCGAACGACCGCCGGACCAGTTCGAGGACGGGGTGGTCGACCTCGTCGAGCATGCGGCGCACGATCCGGTTGCGACCGGAGTGCAGCGTGATCTCGACGAGCGACTCCCCCCGCGACGACTCGAGCAGGCGGACCTTGTCGGCCGCGATCGGACCGTCCTCGAGCTCCACACCGTCGAGCAGCCGCTGCACCGTCGCGGGGTTCACGTTGCCGCGCACCTTCGCGATGTACGTCTTCGTCACCCCGAACGACGGGTGCGCCAGGACGTGCGCGAGGTCCCCGTCGTTCGTCAGCACGAGCAGCCCGGACGTCTCGGTGTCGAGCCGCCCGACGTTGAACAGGCGCTCCTCGTACCGGTCGACGTACTCGGACAGGTCACGACGTCCACGCTCGTCCTGCAGGCTCGAGACCATGCCGGTCGGCTTGTTGAGCAGCACGTAGCGGCGCGAGCTGTCGATCTGCACCGGGACGCCGTCCACCGCGATCTGGTCGGTCTCGGGATCGACACGCCGGCCGAGCGCGTCGACGACCTCGCCGTTGACCGTCACGCGGCCCTCGACGATCAGGTTCTCCGCGACGCGGCGAGATGCCACGCCCGCAGCGGCGATCACCTTCTGCAGGCGCTCCCCCTCTGCCTGGAGGCGCGGCGCGGCCCCGGCGGTCGCCGTCCCGTCCGCCGCGTCCCAGTCCGGGATGATCGGGCGCTCGGGCGTGCCCTCGAGCGGCTGGCCCTGCTGGTCGCGGGCCCCCTCGGGCTGCGGGGTGGTGCGGCGGTCGGTGCCGCGCGGGCCGGTGTTCCGGGGCCGGTCGCCGTTGCGCGCCGTGGTGGTTCCGCCGACGTAGCGTCGGCCGTTGTGCCACACCGTGCTGGGTCGGCCGTCCGGGGCACGGCGGTCCTCGCGGGCCGGGTCGCGGCGGCGGTCGTCGTCGCGACGGGGAGCGTCACGACGGTCGTCACGCCGATCGTCACGGCCGCGGTACCCACCGGACGCGGGGCGCTCGTCACGACCCCGGTACCCGCCGCGGTCGTCGTCACGGCGGTTGAAGCCGCCGCGGTCGCTGCCGCGGCGGTCGTCCTCGCGGCCGACGAACCGACCCCGGTCTCCCCCGCGGTCGTCGCGACCCCGGTACCCGCCGCCGGACGCCGGACGCTCGTCGCGGCCGCGGTACCCACCACCCGAGGACGGACGCTCGTCACGCCCGCGGTAGCCACCGCGGTCATCGTCACGGCGCGGGGCATCACGGCGGTCGTCACGACCCCGGTACCCGCCGCCAGTCGACGGACGGTCGTCACGGCCCCGGTACCCGCCACCGGACGCCGGACGCTCGTCACGCCCGCGGTACCCACCGCGGTCATCGTCACGGCGGGGAGCATCACGGCGGTCGTCACGACCCCGGTACCCGCCGCCAGTCGACGGACGGTCGTCACGGCCGCGGTACCCGCCGCCAGTCGACGGACGGTCGTCACGGCCGCGGTAGCCCCCGCGGTCGTCGTCACGCCGGCCGGACCCCGCACGGTCGTCACGACCCCGGTACCCACCGCCAGAGGACGGACGGTCGTCACGGCCCCGGTACCCACCGGAAGCAGGACGCTCGTCACGCCCGCGGTAGCCTCCGCGCTCGTCGCGACCAGCGCCCTCGGCCCGGCCACCCGCGCGGCCGGAGCCGGCGGTGCGGTCGCGTGACGCGCCTCCAGGCCCACCCGCGCCGTCCCGGCGACCCGCGCCGTCCCGGCCCGCGCCGCCTCGTGAGCCGCCTCGTCGTTCTTCCTCATACGCGGCCATCGGGGATCCCTTCGTTCTGCTCGAAGCCGCCGGCACCGTCGTCCAGGAGGGGCGAGATGAGCGGCAGCTCGTCGAGCGAGTTGATGCCGAGCTGCTGCAGGAGCAGGTCGGACGTGACGTAGTTGATGGCGCCGGTCTCGGCGTCGGTGAACGACTCCTCGATGAGGCCGCGCGCGACGAGCGTGCGGACGACGCCGTCGACGTTGACGGCGCGGATCGAGGCGATCTGCGACCGGGTGATCGGCTGCTTGTACGCGACGACCGCGAGGGTCTCGAGCGCGGCCTGCGACAGGCGGGAGGGGCGTTCGGCCTCGACGAACTGCTCGACGACGTCGTCGAGGTCCTGCCGGACGTAGAAACGCCAGCCGCCGCCGACCTCGCGGAGTTCGAACCCGCGGCGGATCGTGCCGTCGACCCCGTCGAAGTCCGCCACGAGACGCTCGATGGCCTGCCGGACGACGGGGACGGGAGCCCCCACGGCCGCGCCGAGGGACACGAGCGACTGGGGTTCGTCGGCGATCATGAGGATCGCCTCGAGCTGTCGGTCGACGGGGATCTCCGGCCGGGCCGCACGCTCGTGCGCCTCGTGGATCTCGCGCTCGATCGCGCGGGCGTCGGCCATCTCGTCGGCGCCGCCGGGTTCGGCACTGGACGTGTCGTGCACGTCATCCGTCATAGTCGGCTCCCAGGTTGGCGAGGCTCTCGTCGGACCAGTCCTCGGCGGTCCAGCGCAGCGTCAGCTCCCCGAGCGGTTCGAACTGTTCGAACGAGATGGATGCGTTCCGGTACAGCTCCAGGATCGCGAGGAAGCGAGCCACCACGATACCCGTCTCCGAGACGCCGGCGACCAGTTCGCGGAACGAGACGTCCTCGTCGGCACGCGTGCGGAGGATCGAGACGACGATCGCGGCCTGCTCCCGGATGCTGACGAGCGGGGCGTGCAGGTGGTCGAGTCCGACCGTGGGGAGCTCCCGCGGCGCGAACGCCAGGGTCGCCAGCGCGGCGAAGTCCTGCACCGACAGGGTCCAGACGAGCTCGGGGGTCCGGGCGCGGAACCGCTCCTCGAGCCGGACGCTCCGCACGTGGCGTCGGGACTCGGTCAGCCAGCGGGAGCCGAACCAGTCGGCGGCCTGCTTGAACGCCCGGTACTGCAGCAGTCGGGCGAACAGGAGGTCGCGGGCCTCGAGCAGGGCGACGTCCTCGGCGTCGACGAGCTCACCCTGCGGCAGGAGTCCGGCGATCTTGAGGTCGAGCAGCGTGGCGGCGACGACGAGGAACTCGCTGGCCTCGTCGAGTTCGTCCTGGGACTCGGCCTGGCGCACGTACTCGATGAACTCGCCCGTCACGGCGCCGAGCGAGACCTCGGTGATGTCGAGTTCGTGCTTCGTGATGAGCGAGAGGAGCAGGTCGAACGGGCCGTCGAAGTTGCGGAGCCGGACCCGGAAGCCGGCCGCGGTCTGCGTGCCGGCGGGGGCCGGCTGCCCGGCCGGTCCGGGGGCCGGCTGTCCGGGTGCCGGCTGCCCGGCAGGTCCGGGTGCCGACTGTCCGGCAGGTCCGGCAGGTCCGGGGTCAGGCGACGGCGCCACGCTCGACGAGCTCCCTGGCGAGCTGCCGGTACGCGTGTGCGGCCGCGTGGTCCGGCGCGGTCTGCGTGATCGGCCGCGCCGAGACCGTGGCGTCCGGGAACTTCACGGTCCGGCCGATGACGGTGTCGAGCACGCGGTCGTCGAAGGTGTCCACGACACGCTCCATGACCTCGCGCGAGTGCAGCGTGCGCGAGTCGTACATCGTCGCGAGGATCCCGTCGAGCTGCAGCGCCGGGTTGAGGCGGTCGCGCACCTTGTCGATCGTCTCGATGAGCAGCGCCACTCCACGCAGGGCGAAGAACTCGCACTCGAGCGGGATGAGGACGCCGTGCGCCGCCGTCAGGGCGTTCACGGTCAGCAGCCCGAGCGACGGCTGGCAGTCGACGAGGATCACGTCGTAGTCGTTCGCGACCTTCCGGAGCACGCTCGCGAGGATCTGCTCGCGCGCGACCTCGTTCACGAGGTGCACCTCGGCCGCGGAGAGGTCGATGTTCGCCGGGATCACGTCGAGGTAGGGCGTGTTCGTCGGCTGGATGACCTGGTTCGGGTCCTTGATCGACCCCATCAGCAGGTCGTAGACGGTGGGGATGTCGTGGGTCCGCACGCCGAGGCCGGCCGACAGCGCGCCCTGCGGGTCGAAGTCCACCGCGAGGACCTTGCGCCCGTACTCCGCCAGCGCCGCGCCGAGGTTGATCGACGTCGTGGTCTTGCCGACGCCGCCCTTCTGGTTGCACAGCGCGATGATGCGAGCGGGACCGTGGCCGTCGAGCTCCTCGGGCACCGCGAACTGCCGGACGGGCCGTCCGGTCGGACCGTAGGTGGTCTCGCCGGTTCCGGGGGTGGTCGTCGGGTTCGTGCTCACCCCGTCATCGTACCGGCGACCGGCCGCCGGGCCGGGCCGCACCGCCGGGCCGGGCCGCACCGCCGGGCCAGGCCGCACCGCCGCAGGTCGGGGCCAGGAGGCGCGACTCACGCTGGGCGCAGCGCCACCCGCATGCTGTCCACGCGTTCCGCGATGACGGCGTCCGCCGTCCAGCGCTGCTGCAGGCGCCCCACGAGCTCCTGCACCTGCGTCTGGTCGAGTCCGGGGTGGAGCGCCAGCCCCACCGTCAGTTCCGCACCGGCGAACCGTCCGAGCGGGTCCCCCGGGGCCAGCTCGACCCGCGCCACCGCACGCTCCCCCACGACGGAGTCGGCGAAGGCCCGCGCCACTTCCGGGTCCTCGAAGCAGGGTGTCCACGGCAGGTCCTGCCCGATCGCCCACACCGCGGGGCGACGGAGCACGAACTCGGTCGGCGCGGTCGGGTCGAGGACGACGAGCTGGGTCTCCTCGCTCGCCGCGGCCATGGCCACCCGCCGCGAGTCGGCCGGCACCGGTCGGGCGTCCGCGTCCCAGGAGCGCATCGCCTCGACGGAGGTGAAGGCGGGCATGACGCTGCGACCGTCCGGGCCGGCGACCGTCACGATGGAGAGCTCCTGCGTCTTGTCGACGAGCTTGCCGGCGTCGGTGTGCCCGATGTCTCCGGCCTCGGCGATGAGCGGGATGAGCAGCCGTGCGGTGCGGAGCGCGTCGACGACCGCCCGCTGCGACCCACCGTCCGGCAGGGCCGTGATCGCGGCGACGACGGCCGGGTCGGCCAGACCGTCGTCGTCGTCGAACGTCGTGTCGTGCTGGTCGAACGTGCGACCGGCCCAGGCGAAGCCCGCGGAGTCCGCCGCCCCACCAGGGGTGTGCGCGTCGTCCGGGCGCCCGTCACCCGCGGGCCCGTCGGGTCCGGTGCCGCGACCGTTCGAGATGCCCGCCACGCGCCTACTCCGAGGCGATGTCGAGCGCGGCCGGGAGCGTGAACGCCCCCGAGTAGAGCGCCTTGCCGATGATCGCGCCCTCGAGCCCGTGCGGCACGAGCTCGCGCAGTGCCCGGAGGTCGTCGAGCGTCGAGATCCCGCCGGAGGCCACGACGGGCTGGTCGGTGCGGTCGCAGACCTCGCGGAGGAGGTCGACGTTCGGGCCCTGCAGCGTGCCGTCCTTCGTCACGTCGGTCACGACGTACCGGGCGCAGCCGGCTTCCTCGAGGCGGTCGAGGACCTCCCACAGGTCGCCGGCGTCCTCCGTCCAACCCCGGCTGGCGAGGGTCGTGCCGCGCACGTCGAGCCCGACGGCGATCTGCTCGCCGTACGTCCGGATCACGCGGGCAGCCCACTCCGGGTCCTCGAGCGCGGCGGTGCCGAGGTTCACGCGTGCCGCACCGGTCGCGAGGGCTGCCTCGAGCGAGGCGTCGTCGCGGATGCCGCCGGAGAGCTCGACGGCGACGCCCTCGACCTCGCGGATGGCGTGCGCGATGACCTTGCGGTTGTCACCGCGGCCGAACGCCGCGTCGAGGTCGACGAGGTGGATCCACTCGGCACCCTGGTCACGCCATGTCCGGGCCGCCGTCACCGGGTCGCCGTAGGAGGTCTCGCTGCCGGCCTCGCCCTGGGTGAGGCGCACCGCCTGACCGTCGACGACGTCCACGGCGGGCAGCAGGACGAGGGGCGTGGTGGTGGAGAGCTCGGTCATGGTCCTGTCTTCGTTGCGGGGGTCGTCGGGCGCGTCGTCGTTCGCGACGTGTCGACGCGGGTCTCAGAGCGACTGCACCCAGTTGCGGAGCAGTCGGATGCCCGGCTCGCCGGACTTCTCGGGGTGGAACTGGGTGGCGGTGAGCGGACCGTTCTCGACCGCGGCGACGAAGCGCTGCCCGTGCTCGGCCCAGGTCAGGCGCGGCGCCCGGAACGGCCCGTACGCCTCGAGCGGGAAGTCGGTCACGCCGTACGAGTGCACGAAGTAGAAGCGCTCGTCGTGCAGGCCCTCGAACAACACCGAGTCCGCAGGAGCGTCGACCGTGTTCCACCCCATGTGGGGCAGGACGTCGGCCTGGATCTGCTCGACCGTGCCCGGCCACTGACCGAGCCCCTCGACGTCGGCACCGCGCTCGATGCCGCGCGAGAAGAGCACCTGCATGCCGACGCAGATACCGAGGACCGGACGGCCGCCGGCGAGACGGTGGTCGACGATCTCGCCGCCCCGGACGCCCTCGAGCTGCTCGACGACGGCTCCGAACGCCCCGACGCCGGGGACCAGCAGCCCGTCGGCCCGGAGCGCCGTCTGCTTGTCCGACGTCAGGGTGACGTCGGCGCCGGCGCGTTCGAGGGCCTTGGCGGCGGAGTGGACGTTGCCCGAACCGTAGTCGAGGACGACGACGTTCGGCTTCGCCCCGGCGGTCACAGCGTGCCCTTGGTGGACGGGATGCCGTCAACGCGGGGGTCGAGTTCGACCGCCGTGCGCATCGCCCGGGCGAATGCCTTGAACTCGGCTTCGGCGATGTGGTGCGGGTCGCGGCCCGCGAGCACGCGGACGTGCACCGTGATGCCGGCGTTGAAGGTGATCGCCTCGAACACATGGCGGACCATCGAGCCGGTGAAGTGGCCGCCGATCCGGTGGAACTCGAAGCCCGCGGGCTCGCCGGAGTGCACGAGGAACGGCCGGCCGGAGACGTCGACCACTGCCTGGGCGAGCGCTTCGTCGAGCGGCACGAGCGCGTCCCCGTACCGACCGATGCCGGCACGGTCACCGAGGGCCTGCTTGAGCGCCTGGCCGAGCACGATGCCTGTGTCCTCGACGGTGTGGTGGACGTCGATGTGGGTGTCGCCGGTCGACCGCACGCGGAGGTCGATGAGCGAGTGCTTGCTGAACGCCGTCAGCATGTGGTCGAAGAACGGCACGCTCGTCGAGATGTCGGACGTGCCGGTGCCGTCGAGGTCGAGTTCGAGTTCGATGCTCGACTCGCTCGTGCTCCGGCTGATCGTGGCAGTGCGCGCGGTCATGCTGCAACCCTAACCGGCGGCTGATCGGCGGCGACGCGGCGCATGGCGTCGAGGAACACGGTGGTCTCCTCTTCCGTGCCGGCGCTCACCCGCAGGTGGTTCGGGATGCCGAGGTCGCGCACGATGACGTCCTGCTCGAGCAGCGCTTCGAACGCGGCGTGCGGGTCGGCGACACCGCCGAACAGGACGAAGTTGGACCACGTCTCGTACGTGCGGTAGCCCATCGCCCGGAGTTCGGTCACCATGCGGTCACGCTGCTGCGTGATGTCGTCGACCATCGCGAGCATCGCGGGGGCGTGCCGGAGCGCCGCGACCGCCGCCGCCTGGGTCAGCGCGGAGAGGTGGTACGGCAGCCGGACGAGTCGGATCGCGTCGATGACGGCCGGGTGGGCGGCCATGTAGCCCACGCGGGCGCCGGCGAACGCGAACGCCTTGCTCATCGTTCGGGACACGATGAGACGCTCCCGCCCGGGCAGCAGGGTGAGGGCGCTCGGGGCGTCGGCGGGCATGAACTCGGCGTACGCCTCGTCGACCATCACGATGCCGTCGGTCGCGGCGTAGGCGGCCTCGATCGTCTCGATCGGGAGCGGCGTGCCCGTGGGGTTGTTCGGCCCGCAGAGGAACACGATGTCCGGCTGGTGCTCACGGATGGCGGCCACCACGGTCTCGGGCGCGATGCGGAACTCGTCGTCGCGCTGCGCCGGGATCCAGGTCGTGCCGGTGCCCGACGCGAGGAGCGAGTGCATCGAGTAGGTCGGAGGGAACCCGAGCACGGTGCGGCCCGGCCCACCGAAGGCCTGGAGCAACTGCTGGAGCACCTCGTTCGAGCCGTTCGCCGCCCAGATCTGCTCCGGCCCGAGCGCCTGCCCCGGCGCGAGGTCTCGCTGGAGGTAGTCCGCGAGGGACTGCCGCAGCTCGGTGAACTCACGGTCGGGGTAGCGGTTCACGGTCGTCAGCGCCTGGCGGATCGACGACACGATGTCCTCGGCGACGTCGGCCGGCACCGGATGCGTGTTCTCGTTGACGTTGAGCTGCACTCGCACGTGCTTCTGCGGAGCGCCGTACGGGCTCTGCCCGCGCAAGTCGTCTCGGATCGGGAGGTCTTCGAGCGTGAATGCCACCGATCCATCGTAGGCCGCTCGAACGGCATGGTGACCGGCCGTCCGGACGGTGCTAGTGCGCGGCGGTGTACTGCGCCGGGATCGAGATCTCCTGCCCGGCCTGCAGCCCGGAGCCGTCGAGCGCGTTTAGGCTGACGACGTCCTGCACGAAGTCGCGCGGGTCGGCGTTCGGGGCGGTCTCTTCCGCCAGCTGCCAGAGCGTCTCGCCCGGCTGGATGGTCACGGTCTCGAAGTGGGCGTGCGACTCGGTGTTGCCGGCCGATGCCTGTCCGCCGTTCAGCACGGCGAGTGCCACACCGATCAGCAGTGGGATCGCAGCGAGCGTCGTCAGGACGACCCGGCCGCGACGCGTGAGGCGCAGGCGTGTACGCACGGCGGGCGCGGTGCGCTGGATGTCAGCGATGGCGATGGTGCTCATGTCGTTCTTGCCTTCCCGTTCGGGTGAACCGAAGTCCTGTACCGAACATAGTTTCGAATGACGAGCCGCACAAGTCCTGCGCGGAGATTTCTGGGGGGTTTTCTGCCGACACGCTCGAACAGGTGTTTGTCCGGCGATGACCGGTCGGATACTGTTTCGATCGACTGGGACAAGTCAAGCGGGCACCACCGACATTCCCGCGGGCACGGTCCCGGCACCGACGAAGGGCGAGACGACGTGGCGGACGAACTGCGGGGCCAGAAGCCGCTGACGGCGAAGCAGCAGGCGATCCTCGACGCGATCCGTGCGTCGATCGCCAGCCGGGGCTACCCGCCGAGCATGCGCGAGATCGGTGACGCCGCGGGCTTGTCCTCGCTGTCGAGCGTCTCGCACCAGCTCGGCCAGCTCGAGCTCGGCGGGTGGATCCGCCGCGACCCGAACCGCCCCCGCGCGCTCGAGGTCCTCGTCGACGAGCCGACCCCCGACGTCGAGGGCCCGGACGTCGACGCGACGACGCTCGTCCCGCTCGTCGGTCGGATCGCCGCCGGTGTGCCGATCACGGCCGAGCAGCACGTCGACGAGATCGTGCCGCTCCCCCGGCAGCTCGTCGGCACGGGTGACCTCTTCATGCTCAAAGTCGTGGGCGAGTCGATGATCGACGCCGCGATCTGCGACGGCGACTGGGTGGTCGTCCGGGCGCAGCAGACGGCCGAGAACGGTGACATCGTCGCCGCCATGCTCGACGAGGAAGCGACCGTCAAGGTCTTCCGCCAGCGGGACGGCCACACGTGGCTGCTCCCCCGCAACACCGCGTTCGAGCCGATCCTCGGCGACGCGGCGACCGTGCTCGGCAAGGTCGTGGCGGTCCTCCGCTCGATCTGACGGCGCAGGCACAGGCGCCGCGTGCCTGTGCGCCGGGCACAACCAAAGCCGGTTCGAACCACACGATCACGTGGTTCGAACCGGCTTTCGTTGTGCGGCGCCGAACGGAACCGCGCAGCCGCGGTGGGTGCGGGGCGGGCGTGCGCCGCGCCTCCTGGACCGCACCGCGCGCGACCGCACCGCGCGTGACCGCGCGACCGCACTCCTCGCGCCGCGCGTCAGCGCAGGGCGCGCCTCAGGACGCGACGGGCGCGACCACGAACGGGTCGAGCTCCGCGACCTGCCGCTGGAACACGCGCACCCGCAGGCGCGTGCCGTCCTCGACGTAGTCGACGGTCTCGACCGCGCCCGCGTCGTGCAGCGACGACACCAGGTCACCGCGGTCGTACGGGACCACCACGGTGAGCTCGACGTCGGGTTCGGGGAGGCGGGCCTCGATCACGTCGAGGAGGTCCTGGATGCCCTCGCCCGTGCGCGCCGAGACGAACACCGCGTCCGGAACGAGGCCGACCAGGACGAGCCGCTGCGACTCGTCGATGAGGTCGGCCTTGTTGAAGGCGACGATCTCGGGGATCTCGCGGGCGCCGACGTCGCCGATGACCTCGCGCACGGTCGCCAGCTGGGCGGCCGGGTCGGGGTGCGAGCCGTCGACCACGTGCACGATGACGTCGGCCTCGCCGACCTCTTCGAGGGTGGAGCGGAACGCCTCGACGAGCTGGTGCGGCAGGTTGCGCACGAAGCCGACGGTGTCGACGAAGGTGAACTCGCGGCCCTTCGCGCTCTCGGTCCGGCGGACCGTGGCGTCCAGCGTCGCGAAGAGCTGGTTCTGGACGAGCACGCCCGCGCTCGTCAACCGGTTCAGCAGCGAGGACTTGCCCGCGTTGGTGTACCCGGCGATCGCGACGCTCGGGACGTCGTTGCGGTGTCGGTCGGCCCGCTTCGCCTCGCGCGCGGGGCGGAACCCGGCGATCTGGCGACGGAGCTTCGACATCCGGGTGTGGATGCGACGACGGTCGAGCTCGATCTTCGTCTCACCGGGACCACGCGAACCCATGCCCGCACCGCCGGAGACCTGGCCACCGGCCTGGCGGGACATCGACTCACCCCAACCGCGGAGTCGCGGCAGGAGGTACTCGAGTTGGGCGAGTTCGACCTGCGCCTTGCCCTCGCGGCTCTTGGCGTGCTGGCTGAAGATGTCGAGGATCACGGCCGTCCGGTCGATCACCTTGACCTTCACCACGTCCTCGAGCGCGCGGCGCTGGGACGGGGCGAGTTCGGTGTCGGCGATGACCGTGTCGGCGCCGGTGGCCTTGACGACCATCGCGAGCTCTTCGGCCTTGCCCTTGCCGAGGTACGTGGAGGGGTCGGGGTTCGGCCGGCGCTGCAGGAGCCCGTCGAGCACCACGGCACCCGCGGTCTCGGCAAGGGCGGCGAGCTCACGCAGGGAGTTCTCGGCGTCCGAGGCGTCGCCGTGCGGGTACACACCGATCAGGACGACCTGCTCGAGCCGGAGCTGCCGGTACTCGACCTCGGTGACGTCCTCGAGCTCGGTGGAGAGGCCGCCGACGCGGCGGAGGGCAGCCCGGTCTTCGCGGTCGTACTGGTCGCCGTCGCCCGTCCAGGCGTGGTCGTCGACCGATCGGGTCTGGATCGCCTGCGCGGGGGCGAAGATCGAAGAGCTCGCGCGGGAGTCGGCGTTGCGCAGGACCCGCTCGACGACACCAGCAGCGCTGTCGTCGGTGGTCTCTGCGTCTCGGTTCGTGGTGTCCGTCATCTTCTCCACAGGGTACCGCTCGGGGCCTCGGGACACACGGGGTTGCAGGTACGGTTCATCCATGGCGAACGACCACTACTTCTCCGCGAACCCGTCGTCGGACACCCGCGAACGCCAGATCCACGTCACCCTCGCCGGTCGCCCGCTCACGCTGACCACCGCCGCGGGGGTCTTCAGCCCGGACGGGCTCGACCGTGGCACGCGGGTGCTGCTCGGCTCGGTGCCGCCGCCCGCGCACGAGGGAGCACTGCTCGACGTCGGCTGCGGCTGGGGTCCGATCGCCATCACCATGGCCCTCGACTCCCCGGCCGCCCAGGTGTGGGGCGTCGACGTGAACGAGCGGGTGCTCGGTCTCGCCCGTGCGAACGCTGCTGCTGCGGGGGCCGACAACGTCACCGTCGCACTGCCGGACGAGGTACCGGCCGATCTACGGTTCCGGACGATCTGGTCGAACCCGCCGATCCGGGTGGGGAAGGACGAGCTGCACCAGATCCTGCTGACGTGGCTGCCCCGGCTCGAGGTCGGTGGGGACGCGTGGTTGGTCGTGTCGAAGGACCTCGGGGGCGATTCGCTGCAGCGGTGGTTGCGGGAGTCGCTCGACGCGGGGTTCCACGTGTCGCGGGCGTCGACGGACAAGGGGTTCCGGGTGCTGCGGGTGCACCGCGCGGCCGAGTAGGCGCCGCGGGCGCGCGTGCCGCCGGCGCGCGGGGCGCGGGGCGAGTGCCGCCGGACGCCGGCGCGCGGGGCGTGCCGCCGGCCGTCGGCGCGCGGGGCGCACGGCTGGCGCCTACGCGAGGCGCGCGGTCCGAGTGGAACCACGATTCCGACATCGAACCAGCGCGAGCACGCAGTTCGATGTCGGGAACGTGGTTCGAAGCGTCACGCGACCGGCCAGCGTGGCCAGCGCGCCGCGACCGGCCAGCGCGCAGCAGTCGGGGCGCGCGGCCGACCCGCTCGCCCGCACCGCGGCAGTGGCCAGGAGGCGCGACCCGCGTGACGAGCGTCAGCCAGCCGAACCGCACCTCCTGGCCGGATCCCCGCCCGGGTCAGACCGTCAGGTCACCCGAGAACACGAGTTCCGCGGGCCCGGACAACGCGACGTGCTCGCCGTCCTCCGCCGCGAAGATGCGCACCGTGACGACCCCACCCGGCACGCGCACGCGCCACGTGTCCGGCGCCCCGTTGCCTGCCCAGTACCGCGTCGCGAGGGCCGCGGCGACGGCCCCGGTGCCGCACGACAGGGTCTCGCCGCTGCCGCGCTCGTGGACGCGCATCGTGATCTGACCGACGCCGTCCTGCACGAGCGGGTCGCCCGGCAGCACGAACTCGACGTTCGCGCCGGCCGCGGGCACCGGATCGAGCACCGGCACGTACGTGAGGTCGACCTCGGCGAGCTCGTCCTCGGTCGCGACGGCGACCACCACGTGGGGGTTGCCGACGTCGATGCCGAGCCCGGGGCGTGCACCGTCGAGGTTCTTCGCCCGCACGAGCACGTCGTCCGCGCCACCGCCCTCGATCCCGAGCCCCCAGCGCCCGAGGTCGGCGGAGAAGCCGTTGGTCGTCCGCTGGATGTCGACGAGGCCCTTGCGGCTGCCGACCGTCAGGGTCTCGCCGGGGGTGAGGTCGACGAGCCCGGACTCCGTGAGGTAGCGCGCGAACACGCGGATGCCGTTCCCGCACATCTCGGCGACCGTGCCGTCGGCGTTGTGGTAGTCCATGAACCAGGTCGCCGCGGGGTCCTCGGCGACGAGCGCCTGCCCTTCCGGCAGCGCATCGGACCGGACCGCCCGGATGACGCCGTCGCCGCCGACACCGAACCGGCGGTCGGCGATGGCGCGGATCCGCTCGGGGGTCAGGTCGACCGACGCGTCGGGGTCGGCGAACAGGACGAAGTCGTTGCCGGTCCCCTGGCCCTTGGTGAAGTGCAGCTCGGTCACGGGACGATCCTACGGGCAGCCGCTGTCAGAGCCGCCCGATCGGCGCCGGTGACGTCGAGCAGCTCCGCGTCGGCGTACCGCCGGAACCACGACACCTGCCGGCGGGCGTACTTGCGCGTCGCGATGCCCGTCGCCTCGACCGCCTGGTCGACGGTCGCGTCCCCGCGGAGCACCTCGAGCGCCTGCGAGTACCCGATCGCCGCCCGCGCGGTCCGCCCCGACTCGAGGCCCTGCTCGCGCAGCCCACGGACCTCGTCCACGAGGCCGGCGTCGAACATGCGCGCCGCGCGCTCGTGCAGCGCGGCGACGAGCTGCGCTCGTTCGCGGTGCAGGTGCAGGATCCGAGCGGGTCGCCAGGCGCGGGGCGCGGACGGGAGGCTCGGCGTGACCACCTCGGATCGGCTCGCGATCTCGAGTGCACGGATCAACCTCCGCGGGTTGCGGGCGTCGATGGTCGCCGCGGCCGCCGGGTCCAGACCGCGGAGTCGTTCCAGCAGGATGCCCGGCCCGAGTTCCTCGTGCTCGCGCTCGAGGTGGGCGCGGAGTTCGGGGTCGGTCCCGGGGAACGCGAGGTCGAAGAGCACGGCCGAGACGTACAGCCCGCTGCCGCCGACGAGCAGGGCGATGTTCCCGCGGCCGTGGATGGCCTCGATCTCCGCCCGCGCATCACGCTGGTAGGCGGCGACACTGGCCTCGTCAGTGACGTCGAGCACGTCGAGCTGGTGGTGCGGGATGCCCCGGCGCTCCTCGACGCTGAGCTTCGCGGTGCCGATGTCCATGCCGCGGTAGAGCTGCATGGCGTCGGCGTTGACGATCTCGGCGGGGCGACCTGCGGCGCTGAGGCGTTCGGCGATCGCGATCCCGAGGTCGGACTTGCCGGTGCCGGTCGCCCCGGCGACCGCGATCAGGTCGCCGTCGCCGGGGCGCTCCTCGTCAGCGGCCGACACGGATGCTGGGCAGACCGAGCGACACCGGCCGCGGGCCGTCGGCGGCCCCGGCCGGGGCCGGCGTCGGGACGCCACAGCTCTCCGCCTGGGCACGGTCCCACGCGTCGCCGGCACGGGTGCGCCGGATCCGCAACGGTGCGTCCCCGTCGGCGATCAGGAAGTGCGGTGCTGAGCGGGTGACCTCGACGGTGACGACGTCCCCGGGGCGCGGCACTTCCGATCCGCCCGGCACCGAGAAGTGCACGAGCCGGGAGTCCTCGGCGCGGCCCGACAGCCGGTGCGTGGCGTCGTCCTTCTTGCCCTCGCCGGTGGCGACGAGGACCTGGACCGTGCGCCCGACCTGCTTCGCGTTCTCCTCTGCCGTGATGTGCTCCTGCAGGGCGACGAGGCGCTCGTACCGTTCCTGCACGACGTGCTTCGGCAGCTGCTCGTCCATCGTCGCCGCGGGCGTCCCCGGCCGGATCGAGTACTGGAACGTGAACGCCGAGGCGAACCGCGACTGCTCCACGACGCGCAGGGTGTCCTCGAATTCCGCGTCGGTCTCGCCGGGGAAGCCGACGATGATGTCCGTCGAGATCGCCGCGTGCGGGATCTTCGCCCGGACGCGGTCGAGGATGCCGAGGAACCGTTCGCTCCGGTAGCTGCGGCGCATCGCCTTGAGGACACGGTCCGACCCGGACTGGAGCGGCATGTGCAGCTGGGGCATCACGTTCGGCGTCTCGGCCATCGCGTCGATGACGTCGTCCGTGAAGGCGGCGGGGTGCGGGCTGGTGAACCGGACCCGCTCGAGGCCCTCGATCTGACCGGCGGCACGGAGCAGCTTGCCGAACGCCTGGCGGTCCCCGAACTCGACGCCGTAGGAGTTGACGTTCTGCCCGAGCAGGGTGACCTCGATCGCGCCGTCGTCGACGAGTGCCTGGATCTCGGCGAGCACGTCACCCGGGCGGCGGTCCTTCTCCTTGCCGCGCAGCGACGGCACGATGCAGAACGTGCAGGTGTTGTTGCAGCCGACCGAGATCGACACCCAGCCACTGTGCGTCGAGTCGCGCTTGGTCGGGAGGGTCGACGGGAAGACATTCAGCGACTCGAGGATCTCGATCTGCGCCTCGTCGTTGTGCCGGGCACGCTCGAGCAGCGTCGGCAGCGACCCCATGTTGTGCGTCCCGAAGACGACGTCCACCCACGGCGCCTTCTCGAGGATGACGTTCTTGTCCTTCTGCGCCAGGCACCCGCCGACCGCGATCTGCATGCCGGGGTGCTCGCGCTTGATGCCCGCGAGCTGCCCGAGGTTGCCGTACAGACGGTTGTCGGCGTTCTCGCGCACGGCGCACGTGTTGATGACGACCACGTCCGCCTGCTCGCCGTCGGCGGCGACGTACCCGGCGGCCTGGAGCGACCCGCTCAGTCGCTCGGAGTCATGCACGTTCATCTGGCACCCGTAGGTGCGGACTTGGTAGGTGCGGGGGCGCGCTGCGACGGTGGCCATGGTCGTCCCAGTGTAAAACCGTCGCGACGCTACTCGAAGCGGACGGAGCCGCGAGGTCCCGCCGGCGGACGCCCGCCGCCGTCGAGCGCACGCTCGACCGCGATCCGCACGATGCCGCCGTTGTAGCCCTTGCGCATCAGGAAGCCCGAGAGCCGTCGTTCCGCCGTCGCTCGGTCGAGCCCGCGGAGCTGCCCGGCACGCTTCTGCGCGAGGTCGATCGCCCGGACGAACTCGTCGTCCTCGTCGTCGGCGGCTGCCTCGAGCGCCGCGTCGATCGCGACCTGGTCGATGCCGCGGCGCCGCAGTTCGGCGACGACGCCCTGGCGCCCCAGACCCTTGCGGTCGTGGAGGCGGTCGACGAGGTCGGTCGCGAGCGCCACGTCGTCCACGAGTCCGACGCGGGTGAGCCGCTCGATCTCGTACTCGACGACGTCCGGGTCGAGGTCGTTCTTGGTCAGCATCGTGCGCAGCTCGGACTCGCTGACGCCCTTGCGACCGAGCGCACGCATGCTGAGCCGCTCGGCGTCGGCCCGCTGCTCGTCGATCGGCCGTGGGGCGTCCGCGGGGTCGAGTTCGGCACCGCCGTCGATCGCGAACACGGACGCCGTCGTGGCGTCTGCCGTCCGGTCGTCGTCGTAGCCGTCCTGCTCGGCACGGGCACTGCGGCCGCTGCCGTCACCGACGACGGGCGAGAGCCACTCCGCCTGTGCCCGAGCGCCCTGGATCGGCAGCGGGACCGGCGCGTCGGCGTCGGCTCCGCCGTGGTCCGTCACGGCATCCGTGTCGTCCGCCGTCGCCGGCCCAGCCGCGGATCGGCGACGGGACCGCGCACCGCGCGCACCGAACAGGTCGGTGACCGGTGCGAGGTCCTCGTCGCCGTCGTGGTCGGTCGTCACGCGCCCTTGCGCTCCGCGATCTTCGGCGCGATCGACTCGACGGGAGCCTCGACCGCCTCGGCCGACGCACCGCCGACACCGAGCTTGGCGAGGATCTTGCCCTCGATCTCAGCAGCGATCTCGGGGTTCTGGATCAGGAACGACCGCGAGTTCTCCTTGCCCTGCCCGAGCTGGTCGCCGTCGTACGTGTACCAGGCACCGGACTTCTTGACGATGCCGTGGTCGACGCCGAAGTCGAGCAACGAACCCTCGCGCGAGATGCCCGTGCCGTACAGGATGTCGAACTCGGCCTGCTTGAAGGGCGGGGCCATCTTGTTCTTGACGACCTTGACGCGGGTGCGGTTGCCGACCGCGTCGGTGCCGCTCTTGAGCGTCTCGATGCGACGGATGTCGAGGCGGACCGACGCGTAGAACTTGAGCGCCTTACCGCCAGCGGTGGTCTCGGGGCTGCCGAAGAACACACCGATCTTCTCGCGCAGCTGGTTGATGAAGATCATCGTGGTCTGCGTCTGGTTCAGGCCACCGGCGAGCTTGCGGAGTGCCTGCGACATGAGGCGCGCCTGCAGACCGACGTGCGAGTCACCCATCTCGCCCTCGATCTCGGCGCGGGGCACGAGCGCGGCGACGGAGTCGATGACGACGAGGTCGATGGAGCCGGAACGGACGAGCATGTCGGCGATCTCGAGCGCCTGCTCACCGGTGTCCGGCTGGGAGACGAGCAGCGCGTCGATGTCGACGCCGAGCTTCTTCGCGTACTCGGGGTCGAGCGCGTGTTCCGCGTCGATGAAGGCCGCGATGCCGCCGGCGCGCTGGGCGTTGGCGATGGCGTGCAGCGTCAGGGTCGTCTTACCCGACGACTCCGGGCCGTAGATCTCGATGATGCGGCCACGCGGGAGCCCACCGATGCCGA
The DNA here is from genome assembly GCF_059492135.1 of Curtobacterium sp. Curtsp22. Lineage (NCBI taxonomy): Bacteria > Bacillati > Actinomycetota > Actinomycetes > Micrococcales > Microbacteriaceae > Curtobacterium > Curtobacterium sp. Curtsp22. Next base: position 1,158,974 of record NZ_CP168519.1, read on the forward strand.
GCGCGACGTCGAGGGCGACCGAACCGGTCGGGATGGTGGCGACGGGGGCGCGCTCGTCCGAGCCGAGGCGCATGACCGTGCCCTTGCCGAACTGACGGTCGATCTGGGCGAGAGCGGTCTCGAGGGCCTTCTCGCGGTCCTGGGGTGAGGGCATGGTGTGCTTCCTTCGTGCTCGGTGTCGGCCGCCTGTAGGCTGTCGCGTCCACCCGGCCGGTGGTGCAGGGCCGGTGCTTCAGCGACAAGGCTTCGGGCTGTTCCCGTTGACTCGAACCTAGGGCGGGCCACCGACATCACTGCCGACGACCGCGCGATCTGTGGACGAACTCTCCGGACAGCGCCGCTGTGGAGGAAGCTACCATCGATCGAACACCCGTTCGAGCAACACGCCGAACCGAGTTTCGGACGGAGACCGCGCGTCAGTCCCGCGGTTCCGCCAGCCCCTTGCCGTGCCGCTTCTCGAGCGGGACGTCCTGCGACTCGCACAGCGCCTCCCACACGCGGCGCGCATCGATGCCCGCGTCGAGCGCCTCGGCCGCGGAGCGTCCGCCGAGTTCCTCGAGCACCACGTCTCGACTGACGACGGCACCGTAGGCATCGCCGAACACCTGGTCGACGGCCCGCCAGAACTCACTCACACGCATCATCCCAGCGTAACCGCGCCGCCCCGCCGCCAGAGCACGGCCCCGGAACGCCGAACGCCCCCGCTGGCAGACCAGCGGGGGCGTTCGGGAAGCGGTGGCGTCAGCGCACCGCGAGGTCGTTGTCGAACTCGGCGACGAGGTCGTCCGGGAGCGTGTCGGGCACCGGGGTGAGCCCCTCGACCACCGCGAGACGGTCGCCGACCTCACGCATGATGGTCGAGATGGGGGTGTCCAGCGCGTCCGCGACGGACGCGAGGATCTCCGAGCTGGCTTCCTTCTGCCCACGCTCGACCTCGCTGAGGTACCCGAGAGCCACGCTGGCCTTGGACGCGACCTGACGGAGGGTCCGGCCCTTCTGCAAGCGGAAGTCCCGCAGAACGTCGCCGATTTCCTGACGAACGAGAACCATGAGAACTCCTCCTCTCTGTCGTCTCCGCGCCCGCTCGGTCCTGATGGCCGAGTTCGGGTTCAGCAACAGTAGCGTTGCCGGTTGCAGCATGCTAACCACGCCGGCTGCTCTACTGCTGGAGATTGCGTGAGATGTAACCCAGTGGAAACGGGACCTATTCCCGGGCCCGGATCGTGGACGACATCCGTGCCAGGAGTTCGGAGACGGTCGCCCAGCGGATTGCATCGCGGTCGCCGTCGAGGTGCAACTCGTACGCCTGGGCACCGTCGGCGTCCGCGATGCCGACGAAGACCGTCCCCACCGGCTGGCCGTCCTGCGGGTCGGGTCCGGCGACACCGGTCGTGCTGATGCCCCAGGTCGCGGGTGCTCCGTCGACCGCGAGTGCTGCTCGCACGCCCGAGGCCATCTGCCGAGCCACCTCGGGGTCGACCGCACCGTTGGACGCGAGCAGCGCCGACGAGACGCCGAGCACGGTGTGCTTCACGGGCGTCGCGTAGGCCACGACTCCCCCGCGCACCACGGCGCTGGCGCCCGGCACGCCGACGAGGGTCGCGACGACGAGTCCGCCGGTGAGCGACTCCGCCACGGCGACGGTGTCGCCCCGTTCGGTCAGGCGCGCGACGAGGTCGCGAGCGGACGTCCCGACGTCGGGTCCGGTGTCGTGTCCTGGAGGCGCGGTGCCGGTGGCGTCGTCGGCCGGCGTCACGCGGTGGTCCGGTTGTGCTTCCACGCCTGGTACAGGTAGTCGATGCCGCTCAGGATGGTCGCCAGGAAGGCCGCGGTCATCAGGATGCCGTTCACCCAGTGCGCCCAGTCCCCCACGAGGTTCCACCACGGGAAGAGCGCAGCGGTCAACGCGACGGCCTGCAGCACGGTCTTGATCTTGCCGCCCCGGCTCGCCGGGATCACCCGGTCCGAGAGCATCGCGAACCGGAAGACCGTGATGCCGATCTCGCGCACCATGATCAGCACGGTCACGTACCAGGGGAGCTCGCCGAGGATCGACAGCGCGACGAGGGCGCCGCCGATGAGGACCTTGTCGGCGATCGGGTCGACGAGCTTCCCGAAGTCCGTGACGAGGTTCTGCCGGCGGGCGATCATGCCGTCAGCGCTGTCCGTGACGATGGCGACCACGAACACGACGGCCGCCCAGATGCGCAGCGGCCCGTCGGTGCCGGCGTCCGTCAGGAGCAGCACGAAGAACAGCGGCGCCATGAGGATGCGCACGACCGTGATGATGTTCGCGACGTTCCCCGTCGACGCCGGGCCGGGGCCCTTGCGCAGGAGTCGTCCGCGCCACGGGAAGCGTGCGCCGTGCGTGGTCTCCGTGCTGTCCGAGGCGGTCATCGCACTCACTCCCTGCCCGTCAGTCCCCACGCGTCCTCATCGGGCTCGTCGTCTGCTTCATCGTACCCGCGCGTCATGTCCGCCACCGGGTCGGCACCGTAGCGGTCGCCGTCGTCGGTCGGGGCCGACGCCGGCGTCGGCGCCACGGGAGTGGGACCGGCGGCGGGGGCGGCCGGGGCAGCACCCGCTGGTGGCTCCTCGCCCCGGAGCTTCGCGAGCACGGCCGGCAGCTGGTCGGTCGTCACGAGGACGTCGCGCGCCTTCGAGCCCTCGGACGGCCCGACGATGTCGCGGGACTCCATGAGGTCCATCAGTCGGCCGGCCTTGGCGAACCCGACACGGAGCTTGCGCTGGAGCATCGAGGTCGACCCGAACTGCGTCGACACGACCTGCTCGACCGCCGCGAGCAGCAGCTCGAGGTCGTCGCCGATGTCCGCGTCGATCTCCTTGCGCTCGACCACGGCCTGGACGTCCTGGCGGTACTCCGGACGGGCCTGGCGGGTGACGTGCTGGACGACCTCGGCGACCTCGCTCTCCTGCACCCAGGCACCCTGGACGCGGAGCGACTTCGACGACCCCATCGGCAGGAAGAGCGCGTCGCCCTGCCCGATGAGCTTGTCGGCGCCCGGCTGGTCGAGGATGACCCGGGAGTCCGTGACGCTGGTCACCGCGAAGGCGATGCGCGAGGGCACGTTCGCCTTGATGAGCCCGGTGATGACGTCGACCGACGGACGCTGCGTCGCGAGCACCAGGTGGATGCCGGCGGCACGGGCGAGCTGGGTGATGCGGACGATCGACTCCTCGACGTCACGCGGTGCGACGAGCATGAGGTCGGCGAGCTCGTCGACGACGACGAGCAGGTACGGGTACGGCTTGAGCTTCCGCTCGCTGCCGGCCGGCAGGACGATCTCGTTGTTCGCGATCGCCTTGTTGAAGTCGTCGACGTGCCGGAACCCGAACGACGCGAGGTCGTCGTACCGCATGTCCATCTCCTTCACGACCCACTGCAGCGCCTCGGCCGCCTTCTTCGGGTTCGTGATGATGGGCGTGATGAGGTGCGGGACGCCGGCGTAGATCGAGAGCTCGACGCGCTTCGGGTCGACGAGGACCATGCGGACCTCGGACGGCTTCGCGCGCATGAGCAGCGACGTGATCATCGAGTTGATGAACACCGACTTGCCGGACCCGGTGGAGCCGGCGACGAGCAGGTGCGGCATCTTCGCGAGGTTGGCCACGACGAAGCCGCCCTCGACGTCCTTGCCGACGCCGATCGTCATCGGGTGCTTGGACTTGCGAGCGGCGTTCGAGCGCAGGACGTCGCCCAGGGAGACGGTCTCGCGGTCGGTGTTCGGGATCTCGACGCCGATCGCGCTCTTGCCCGGGATCGGCGACAGGATGCGGACCTCGTTCGAGGCGACCGCGTACGACAGGTTCTTCGACAGGGCGGTGACGCGCTCGACCTTCACGCCGGGGCCGAGCTCGATCTCGTACCGGGTCACCGTCGGCCCACGGGAGAACCCGGTGACCTTCGCGTCCACCTTGAACTCGGTGAGCACGCTCGTGATCGCGGCGACGATGTCGTCGTTCGCCTGGCTGCGTGCGACCGACGGCGTGCCGGAGCTCAGCGTCGTGGCGGCCGGCAGCCGGTAAGGCGCGGCCGGGTCCTCGTCGGGGCCGGCCACCGGGGGCAGGCCGTCCGCGTCGTCGGCGGCGTCGACGGAGAGGTCCTCGGCCGGGAGCGACGGCGAGACCACCGGCGACACCGAGGCGTCCGGACGGACGACCTCGGCCGGCGCGGGGCGTTCCGGCACCGGGGTCCCGAAGTCACGCAGGGCCAGTTCGGCGATCTGCAGGTCCTGCTCGACCGAGTCGTTGAGGTTGACCGAACCGGGCTCGGCCGGCGTGTGGTCGACCAGACCGGCGGCGGCACCGGCGTTCGGGCCGGGTGCCGGCGCGGCTGCGGCGGCCGGGGGCACGGCCGACGTCGCACCGCTGATCACGGGGCTGTCGTACGCCGGGTCCTCTTCGCGACCGGACTTGTTCCGGCGCCACCACGGGATGGTCCCGCCCTCGGCGTCGGACTCGGCGGCCTTGTCGTCCTCGAAGCCGAGGTCGTCGAACAGCTGGAAGTCGGTGTCGCCCTTCGCGCCGCGCTTCTTCGTCGGCTTGGTCCGTGCGGCGGGCGCCTCGACGACGGGCTCGTCCGTCTCCGTCGCGGGGGCCGGCGCGCCGAACAGGTACGCGTAGAGCTCGTGCAGGCGCCGACCGATCTTGTTCGGCGGCGTCTTGGTGATGATGAAGAGCGAGAGCACGAGCAGCAGCACCGCGACCGGCACCGCGACCCACTCGGTGGCGACCGCGACGAGCCAGGCGATCACGACCCAGCCGATGACACCGCCGGCGGTCGCCAGCGCGGGCATGCCGTCCGAGGCGCTCGGCTGCCCGCCGAACACGTGGCAGAGCGCCGCGATGGACACGAGCAGCAGGCCGAGACCGATCCCGATCCGGGTGTTGTCGTGCACGGACGCCGGGTGCCGGAAGAGCCACCCGGCGAAGACGACCATGATGACGGGCAACGCGAAGGCCAGCCGACCGAACAGCCCGCCGAACGTGTACGCGTCGAGCGCCACCGAGACGGCGTTCGACGGGTTGAGCCACTCGACCACCGCGCCGGCGACGGCCAGCACGAAGAGCAGGAACGGGAACCCGTCGCGCCGCTGGTCCTTCTCGAGCGTCTCCGTGCCGAGCAGGCGGAAGACCGCGCCGACGCCGTGCGCCATCGCGAGCCAGAACGTCACGAGGGGGTTCTGTTCGCGGAAGACCGGGGTCGGTGCGGCCTGCGGCAGCTTCTTCGTCGTGGCCTGGGTGCGCGACGAGCCACGCGTCCCGCTTCCACGGGACGACGAGGACGCGCGCGAGCGCGTGGTCGACTTGGTGCCTCCGGCCATGGGCAGAACCCTAATCCCCCCTCAGGACAAACCGAGCGCGGCCCGCCGGTCAGCCGACAGGCCGGAACGTGCCAGGAGGCGCGGTGCACGTCCGTCAGGAACGTGCACCGCGCCTCCTGGACACGGCCACCGCGACCACCGCGCCCTGCGCGGTGGTCGCGACGAGCGCTACGCCTCGATGACCACCGGCACGATCATCGGCCGACGACGGTGCTTCGTGTTCACCCATCGACCCACGGTCCGGCGGACGACCTGCCCGAAGGCGTGCCCGTCGCGCGTGCCGTTCGCGGCCGCCTCGGCGAGCGCCTTCGCGATCTGCGGACGGACGTCGTCGAAGACCGAGTCGTCCTCGGCGAAGCCGCGCGACTGGATCTCCGGGCCGACGACGCACTGGCCGGTGGTGAAGTCCACCGCGGCGAAGATCGAGATGAAGCCCTCTTCCGCGAGGACCCGGCGGTCCTTGAGGTCGGCGTCGGTGATCTCGCCCACGGTCGACCCGTCGACGTAGACGTACCCAATGTCGAGCTGGCCGGCGACCCGGACCTCGCCGTCCTTCAGGTCGACGACGATGCCGTCCTGGCCGAGGATGACGTTCCGCGGCGGCACACCGGTCTGGATCGCGAGGTCCGCGCTGGCGTACAGGTGGCGGTGCTCGCCGTGCACGGGCAGCACGTTCTTCGGCCGGAGGATGTTGTAGCAGTAGAGCAGTTCGCCAGCCGACGCGTGTCCGGAGACGTGCACCTTGGCGTTGCCCTTGTGCACGACCTTCGCACCGAGCTTGGTGAGCCCGTCGATGACGCGGTACACGGCGTTCTCGTTGCCCGGGATCAGCGACGAGGCGAGGATGACGGTGTCGCCCTCGCCGATCTCGATCTGGTGCTCGAGGTTGGCCATGCGCGCGAGCACGGCCATCGGCTCGCCCTGCGACCCGGTCGACATGTAGACGATCTGGTCGTCGGGGACGTTCTTCGCCTTCTTCGTGTCGATGAGCACGTTCTCGGGCACCCGGAGGTAGCCGAGGTCGGCGGCGATCGTCATGTTGCGGATCATCGAGCGGCCCATGAACGCGACCTTGCGGTTCGCGGCGGCAGCGGCGTCGAGGACCTGCTGCACGCGGTGCACGTGCGACGAGAAGCTCGCCACGACGACCTTCTTGCGGGCGCGCGTGATGATGTTCTCGAGCACGGGTCCGATGTCGCGCTCGGGTGCGGTGAAGCCCGGCACGTCGGCGTTGGTCGAGTCCGGCAGGAACAGGTCGACGCCCTGCTCCCCCAGGCGTGCGAAGGCACGGAGGTCGGTGATGCGGTCGTCCAGCGGGAGCTGGTCCATCTTGAAGTCGCCCGTGTGCAGGACACGACCGGCGGGGGTCGTGATCGCGACGGCGAGGGCGTCCGGGATGGAGTGGTTGACGGCCACGAACTCGAGGTGGAACGGGCCGAGCTGCTCGGTCTGGTCCTCGGCCACGACGAGCGTGTACGGCTTGATCCGGTGTTCCTTGAGTTTCGCCTCGACGAGGGCCAGGGTCAGCGTGGAGCCGATCAGCGGGATGTCGTCGCGGAGCTTCAGCAGGTACGGGACGGCGCCGATGTGGTCCTCGTGGCCGTGCGTGAGCACGACGCCGAGGACATCGTTGAGGCGGTCCCGGATCGGCGCGAAGTCCGGCAGGATCAGGTCGACCCCGGGCTGGTGCTCCTCGGGGAAGAGCACGCCGGCGTCGACGATGAGCAGCTTGCCCTCGTACTCGTACACGGTCATGTTGCGACCGATCTCGCCGAGTCCCCCGACGGGGATGACGCGGAGGGTGCCGGCTTCGAGCGGCTGCGGTTCGGAGATCTGTGTGGGCATTCGGTCCTACGGATTCGGGCGACGCGCGTCCTGTGCGCCGCGTGTTCGCTAGCGGGTGGTGCCTGGCACCTTCGGAAGAGCACCGCCGGCCGCTGCGTTGCGGTCGGGGCGGAAGTTGGAGAAGTCGGCGCCCGGGATGTCCCGGACGGCTTCGAGCGAGGTCTCGATGGCGTACGCCTCGGAGTCCTCGGGGCCGACGAGCGGCAGCCGGACGCGCGGGCTGCCGATGCGGCCGAGCCCGTGCAGGATGTACTTCGCCGCCACGGTACCCGGCACGTGCGTCATCACGGCACGGACGAGGGGTTCGACGCGCTTGTGCTCGGCGGTCGCGGTGGCCAGATCGCCCCGGTTCACGGCGTCGACGATGGTGCGGTACGGCGTCGACGTGATGTTCGCCGTGACGCCGATGAGCCCCGTCGCGCCGATCGACAGGTGCGGGAGCACGTTCGTGTCGTCCCCCGAGAAGTACATGAGGTCGGTGTTGTTGAGCACCCGGGACACCTCGGCGAAGTCGCCCTTGGCGTCCTTCACCGCGAGGATGTTCGGGTGGTGCGAGGCCCGCACGATCGTCTCGTACGTGATCGGGATGCCCGTGCGACCGGGGATGTCGTACAGGATCACCGGCAGGTCGGTCGCGTCGGCGATCATCCGGAAGTGGGTGAGCACGCCGGACTGCGTCGGCTTGTTGTAGTACGGCGTGACGATCATCACACCGTCGGCGCCGGCCTTCTCGCTCTGCTTGTAGAGGTGGATCGCGTGTGCGGTCTCGTTCGACCCGCCACCCGTGATGATCTTCGCGCGGCCCGCGGCGACGGACTTGCCGACCTCGACCAGCCGGAGCTTCTCGGGGTCGGTCAGCGTGCTCGTCTCACCGGTCGTGCCGGTGACCACGATGCCGTCGGCGCCGGCGGTGATGCAGTCGTCGATGTGCTGCTCGACGCCGGGCCAGTCGACCTCGCCGTCGGCCGTGAACGGGGTCACGAGGGCGACGAGGACCTGACCGAAGGGATTCTCACGCGGGGACACGGGCACCAGCGTACCGGGGATGCGCGCGAGGGCTGCCGTCCGCGTGGACGGTGCGGCCCAGGAGGCGCGGCTCGACCCCGCCCCACGCGCTGCGGCCGCGCGGTGCGTGGCCGTCCGGCGCTGGCGCGGCGCGGCCGCTGCGTCCGCCGCGTTCGCACAACGGAAGTCACGGGGAACCGCGGAAAGGCGCGGCGCGACGTGTCTTTGGTTGTGCGCCGCCCTCGGCGCCCGGCGCCCGCGGCGGCGCACGGCGCTACGCGCGCCGGCGCCACTCGAGGAAGCGGTAGCGCGTCCCGTCGACGCGCGACTCCTGCCACGGCCCCTCGTCGACGAGCGACCATCCGGCCACCCCGGCGAGCGTCGGCGCCACGGTGTCCCCCGGCACCTCGAGGTCGATCACCGTCTCGGAGACCCGGTCGGCGAAGGGCACCCCCGCCGCGTACACCTGCCCGCCGCCCATGATCCACACGGGCTCGTCGGTGTCCAGCGCGGTCGCCAGGTCGCGCACGACCTCGGCCCCGTCGGCCGTCCACGAGGCGTCCCGCGTCAGCACGACGTTCCGCCGCCCGGGCAGCGGCCGGAAGCGCTCCGGCAACGACTCCCACGTGCGGCGCCCCATCAGGACGGTCGCGTCGCCGGTGACCTGCCGGAAGTGCGCGAGGTCCTCGGGCACGTGCCACGGCATCCCGCCGTCGGCCCCGATCACGCCGTTCGTCGACCGCGCCCAGACCATCCCGACGCCACGGACGGGTTCGGTCCACGAGGACGACATCAGACGGCGACCGTGGCCGTGATCGCCGGGTGGTGGTGGTAGCCGACGACCGTGAAGTCCTCGTACTCGTAGTCGTCGATCGAGTCCCGCGGCGCGAGCTCGAGCGTGGGGAGCGCGTACGCCGTCCGGGACAGCTGCTCCTCCACCTGCTCGACGTGGTTGTCGTAGACGTGGCAGTCGCCGCCGGTCCACACGAACTCGCCGACCGCGAGCCCGGTCTGCGCCGCGATCATGTGGGTGAGCAGCGCGTACGAGGCGATGTTGAACGGGACGCCGAGGAACATGTCCGCGCTCCGCTGGTAGAGCTGGCACGAGAGCTTGCCGTCGTTCACGTAGAACTGGAAGAACGCGTGGCACGGGGCGAGCGCCATCTCGGGGATGTCGGCGACGTTCCACGCCGAGACGATCAGGCGGCGGCTGTCCGGGTTCGTCGTGATCTGCTCGATGACCTGGGCGATCTGGTCGACGTGCTCCCCCGACGGCGTCGGCCACGAGCGCCACTGCACGCCGTACACCGGGCCGAGGTCGCCGTTCTCGTCCGCCCACTCGTTCCAGATCCGGACGCCGTGCTCCTGCAGCCAGCGGGCGTTGCCGTCGCCGCGCAGGAACCAGAGCAGCTCGTAGGCGACGGACTTGAAGTGCACCCGCTTCGTCGTGACGAGCGGGAAGCCCTTCGACAGGTCGTACCGGAGCTGTGCGCCGAACAGGCTGCGGGTCCCCGTCCCGGTGCGGTCGCCCTTCGGAGTCCCTTCGGTGAGGACACGCCGCAGCAGGTCCTCGTAGGGGGTCGCGACGGTGGGGTCGGGCTGCACGGTCTCGCTGTCGGTCACGACCACGAGCCTACGACGAGCCGGAGACATCCACGGGCAGTTGAGTAGCGTGAGCGACATGACGACAGCGCCGCTCTCGATCCTGCTCGCCGGTGCGTCCGGCTTCATCGGTACGCCCCTCGTCCACGCCCTGCGCGAGGCCGGGCACCACGTCACCACCCTCGTCCGACGCGAGCCGCGCACGGCGAGCGAGTTCCGCTGGTCCCCGGGCACCCGGAAGCTCGACCCGGCGATCCTCGACGGCGCCGACGTCGTGATCAACCTCGCCGGCGCGAACATCGGCAAGCTCCCCTGGACCGAGACCTACAAGCAGGAGATCCTGCAGTCGCGGGTGTCCGCCACCGAGACCCTCGTCGAGGCCATGCGCCACGCGACGAACCCGCCGCCGCTGTTCCTCTCGGGCTCGGCCTCGGGGGTCTACGGCGACCGCCCCGCCGACGTCCTGCAGGACGACGCGGCCGCCGGCACCGGCTTCCTCGCCGAGGTCTGCACCGCGTGGGAGGCCGCCGCGAACGCCGCTCCCGAGGGCGTCCGCGTCGTGACGCTCCGCACCGGCATCGTCGTCGGGAAGGGCGGCGGCGCGCTCGCACCGCTCGTCCCGCTCACGAAGACCGGGCTCGGCGGCCGTCTCGGCACCGGTGGGCAGCACTGGCCGTGGATCGCCCTCGAGGACGAGGTGGGCGCGATCGTGCACCTCGCGACGAGCCCCGAGGCCTCGGACGTCGTCGGGCCGGTGAACCTCGCCGGCCCCGAGGCCGCCGTCGCCGACCGCATCACCAAGCGCGTCGCCGAGGACCTGCACCGGCCCTACCTCTTCCGGATCCCGGAGTTCGCGCTCCGGCTGCTCCTGCAGCAGGCGGCCGACGAGATGCTCCTGTCGAGCCAGCAGATGGTGCCGACGAAGCTGCTCGAGTCCGGCTACGCGTTCCGGTACCAGCGCGCCGAGGACGCGGTCGACGCCGCGTTCTGACGCGACCGGCTGTGGGCCCGGAGGCGCGGTGCGGGCCCGCACCGCGCCTCCTGTCAGGACGTGCGTGCCCTGGTGAGCGCTTCGCGCATCGCGGCCCGCGCCCGCTTGCGATCACCCGCGGCGTCGTAGACGACGCCGAGCCGGTACCACCCGCGCCAGTCGGCCGGGTCGGACTCGACGGCGGCCTTGTACTCGGGGAAGAGCTCGTCGGCGGCCTCGCGCGTGGGACGCCCCGAGGGACGGACCGGGACGACGTCCGCGGGAGCGCCGCCCTCCTGCTCGAGCCGGGCGCCGAGCCGCGTGATGCGCAGCCCGAAGCGGAACTCGAGCACGAGCAGCAGCGCACCGATCGCCGCGACGACGAAGAGCGCGACGCCGATGCCGATGCCGATCGGGATGCCCGTCGCGATGAACGCCACGGCACGCTGCCCGACGAGCACGATGTACAGCGCCAGCAGCACCGCCATGAGCGCCGCGCCCCAGAAGGGCGAACGGAGGGACCGGGTCAGGCGCACGACGGTCAGCCGATGCCGAGGACGCTGCCGAGGCCGACCGTGAGGCCGCGCATCGACCCCACGGCGGACAGGGCCGCACGGATGCCGGCCACGTAGGCGACGTCGTCGTTCGTGTCGTGCCGGATGGTCAGCGTCTCGCCGGGGCCACTCAGCACCACGTCCTGCACGGCCTTGACGCCCGGCAGACGGAGCGAGTGGATCGGGACGCTCGCGACCTGCTGCCCCCGCGCGCGCTGGTCGACGTGGGGGGCGTCGACCGGACCGACCTCACGCCGGGCGTCGGCGATGAGCTCGGCCGTGCGGACCGCGGTGCCCGACGGGGAGTCGATCTTGCCGGCGTGGTGCGTCTCGACGATCTCGACCGAGGGGAACCACGGAGCGGCGATCGTCGCCAGGTGGGTGCCGAGCACGGACCCGATCGAGAAGTTCGGGACCACGAAGACGCCCTGCTCCGGACGCGACTCGAGCCCGGCGCGGAGCGTCGCGAGTCGGTCGCCGGACCATCCGGACGTGCCGACGAGCACGTTCGCGCCGCTCACGAGGGCGTTGTCGACGATCGCGGGGCTGAGCGCCGGGACGGTCACGTCCACCACGATCGCCGCGCCGCCGAACACGTCGGGACCGGCCTCGTGCGCGCCGTCCTTCGAGGACAGGCTCGCGACGAGCTCGAAGTCGGGCAGTTCCTCGACCACGGCGGCCACGAGGCCCCCGAGACGACCGGTGGCGCCGACGACGGCGACGGGAGTGACCATGTCCACCATCCTAGGATCGACGCATGACGCTCGAGGTCAGGACCGTGCCGGCAGACATCCCCGAGGTCGACGCCCTGCTCGACGCGTACCTCGACGAGCGCGAGGCCACGTTCCCGAGCGCGCAGGGGTCGTACTCGCGGAAGCGCACCCCGGCGGCCGAGTTCACGCCGCCGGTCGGCACCTTCGTCGTCGCGTACGACGGAGGTCGCGCGTTCGGGTGCGGCGGCCTCCGCCGGATCCCCGACGACGGCGACGACGTCCGGTTCGAGGTGAAGCACGTCTTCGTGACCCCGGAGGGACGAGGACGCGGTGTGGCGACGGCGGTCATGGACGCGCTCGAGGCACGCGGTGTCGAGCTCGGCGCGACGGCGATCGTGCTCGACACGAACGACTCCCTCGTCGCCGCCGGTGCGATGTACCGCGGTCGGGGCTACGAGCGGGTACCCGCGTTCAACGACAACCCGAACGCGACCGCCTGGTACCGCAAGCCGGTGCGCTGAGGCGATCCGCGCCTCCGCTCCGAACGGCAGGGCATGGTCCTGCTCCTCCGTGCCCTCGACTCCCCGACCCGCCTGCCGTTCCTCTCGATCTCGCTCGTCCGCGTCGCGCTCGGGCTGTTCTTCGCCGCGTCCGGGTGGAACAAGACCGTGACCGCTCCGTGTCGCGCGGCGATGGCGGAGACGATCCGCTCGATCCGCGCGCCGGTGCCCGACGTCACGGCCGCCGTGGTCGCGGGCTGCGAGCTCGTCTTCGGCCTGCTGCTCGCCGTCGGCCTCGTGACGCGGGCGGCTGCGGCCGTCCTCGGCGTGATCAGCATGGTCGCGCTCACGACCGTGGCGGTCCACCAGCTCGAGCCGGCGGACGCGGTGACCTGGTTCAGCGAACTGCTCTACCTGCCCGAGGTGCTGTACCTACTCCTCGCGGTGGTGCTGGTCGCACTCGGCGGTGGGCCGTTCGGGCTGGACCGGGTGCTCCGAGCGCGGGTCGCCGCACTCCGGGCGCGCAGGGCCCGTCAGACGGGCTGACCGACCGGCAGGCCCGTCCTGAGTTCGACGGGCAGGTGCGCCAGGTCGTTGAGCGCGACGACCTCGGCCGGCTTGGCCGAGCGGATCCGGATGATCGTCAACGCCGTGTGCGCCACGTTCGTCCCCATCCAGCGCCACTCCGGCGCCTGGAACGCCTCGCGCACGAACCAGCCGATGACGGCGTTGTGCGTGATGAGGAGGTCGTGCCGGTCCTCGCGGGCAGGGGTGAACCACTCCGCCACCGCATCGCCCATCTGGGCCTGCCCGGCGACGATCTCTTCTTCCGTGATGCCGCCGTACCACCCCTGGTAGGCGTGCGGCATGTCCGGCGTCGGACCCGACGGGATGCAGTCGAAGAGCAGGGTCGACGGCTCGGGCTCGATCGCCGGGAGCCGCTGCGACAGGAACGACGCGGTCTCGCTCGGCGCTTCGAGCGGCGAGTGGTAGACGCCGTCGAACGGCACGCCGCCGAGACGGTCCGCGACGAGCGTCGCCTGCCGCTTGCCGCGCTCGGAGAGCTTGCCGTCCCGCAGCCCGTGTTCGGCGTCCTGGTGTTCTCCGTGCCGGACGAGGTAGAGGTAGTGCGACATGTCGGTGCTCAACCGCCGATCCCGATCGCGGCCGCGAGCTCGTCCTGCTGCACCGCCCCGACCACCGAGGTGATCGTGGGCCGGGTCAGGAGGTCGCGGGCCAGCTCGAGGACGTCGTCGGTGGTGACCCGGTCCACGCGCTCGAGCGCGGTGGCCAGGTCGGTGAACTCCCCCGTGCCGAGCTCGGACCGGCCGAGTCGGGTCATCCGGGCGTCGGAGTCCTCGAGCGAGAGCGTCAGCGCCCCCTCGATCTGCCCCTTCGCGCGACGGAGCTCGTCGCTGGTGATGCCGTCGTCGACCATCCGGCGGAACTCCGCGTCGACGATCTCGACGACCCCGGCGACGTTGTCGGGGGCGCACCCGGCGTAGACGCCGAAGGCACCGTTGTCGAGGTAGGCGGGCGCGAAGGAACTCACCGCGTAGGCGAGTCCGCGGCGCTCGCGCACCTCTTGGAAGAGTCGGGAGCTCATGCCACCGCCGAGCACGGCGTTGAGCACGCTGAGGACCGGCCGCCGTTCGTCGCGGAGGTCGAGGCCCTGCGACCCGCGGAGCATCGAGACCTGTTCGGTCGGACGGTGCACGACCGAGAGCTTGGGGATCGCCGGGTCCGCCACCGGCTGCGGGGTCCGCCGTGCCAGCGGAGCAGCGTTCGGGGCGCCCTGGAAAACGGCCTCGACGAGCTCGCAGAAGCGGTCGTGGTCGATCGCCCCGGCAGCGGTGACGACGATGCCGTTCGGCGCGTAGTGCTCGCGGTAGTGGGCGAGGACCTCGTCCCGCTGCACGGCGCGGATGCTCTCCGGCGTGCCGCCGATCGGCCGGCCGAGGGCGTGCCCGTCGAAGGCCGCGGCGAAGAACGCCTCGCCGGCGACGTCGGCCGGGTCGTCCGCCGCCATCGCCAGCTCTTCGAGGATGACCCCGCGCTCGATGTCGAACGCCGCGTCGTCGAGGACGGAGCCGGTGACCATGTCCCCGATGACCGAGACGGCCATCGGGACGTCGGCGTCCCGCACCCGTGCGTAGTAGCAGGTGTACTCCTTGGCGGTCGCGGCGTTGTGCTCGCCACCGACGGAGTCGAACGAGATCGCGATGTCGAGGGCCGACCGGGTCCGGGTCCCCTTGAACAACAGGTGTTCGAGGAAGTGCGTCGAGCCGTACTGGCCGTCGCGTTCGTCGCGGGAGCCGACCCCGACCCAGAAGCCGAGGCTCGTCGAACTCGCTCCGGGCATGGCCTCGGTCAGGACCCGCACGCCGGACGGGAGGACGGTTCGGCGGACGAAGGCGCCCCCGGACGTCAGGAACGACGTGTCCGGGGCCTCGAGCGGCAACGGCACTGGGTGGTTCATCGCAGACGAGCCTACTGACCCCGGAGCGCGCTCCATCCAGTTTCCACAGCCGCGCACCGTGTCACTCGAAGTGGGGTACAGAAAAGGAGGATAGAAAGACTCGTCTGTCTGTCCTCCTTGTGATACTGTTCTTCTACCGGATCGGAAGCCCACCTATATTCCGATCCGGTGGCTCGGGACATCAGTCCTCACGCGGCACGAGTCCCCCCGCTCCGCCGCGGAGCCGATGAGCCCAAGGAGAGCCACGCTGTGACGGTCGATTCCCCCCAACCGACCGTCCAGCGTCTCCCTGGCCCGAGCACGAACCTCGCGTCGCCGGACGGGTCGAGCGTCCCCCCGGCTCCCCGTTCCGGCGGCGCGAAGGTCCGGATCCTCGAGACCGCCACGCGGCTCTTCTACGAAGAGGGCATCCACGGCGTCGGCGTCGACCGTCTCATCTCCGAGGCGAGCGTCACGAAGGCGACGTTCTACAAGCACTACGGGTCGAAGGACAACCTGATCCTGGCCTACATCCGGACGCAGCACGAGCGCGTGCAGCAGCGGATGGAACAGCTCATCGCCGACGCCGGTTCGCCCGAGGCGGCCGTCCGAGCCTGGGTCACGGCCCTCGCCGACGAGGTCAACGACCCCGAGTTCCGCGGCTGCGCGTTCCTCAACGCCGCCGCCGAGTACCACGACCCGCGCGACCCCGTGCGCGAGGTCGTCGCGATGCACCGCGACTGGTACACCGAGCGACTGGCCGACCTGCTGCAGGAGTCCGGCCACACCCTGCCGGGCGACGGTGCGGACGAACTCATGCTCGCGCGCGACGGCGCCATGTCCGGCGCGTACGCCGGTGACGCGATCGCGGCGACGGCGGCCCTCGGCCGCGTCGTCGAGCGCGTGCTCGCCGCCTGACGACGTACGTCGCGTCGACGAACTCGACCGCCTGTCGGCCTGGAGGCACGGGTCGGCCCCGCACCGCGCCTCCCGTCCGCCGGTTGACACCGAGCGACATCCGAGCACGCGGGTGTTGGCTGGGGACATGGCCAACGACCCCAACTGGAACCTCCCCGAGGTCCCGTCCTTCACCCTGACCAGCCCCGACTTCACCGACGGCGGCGTGCTCCCGACGTCTGCCCGCGGCACCGACGCCGGCGGCGAGGACCGCTCCCCCGCGCTCGAGTGGTCGGGCGCTCCGGAGGGCACGCAGAGCTTCGTGCTCACGGTGTACGACCCCGATGCCCCGACGGGGTCCGGGTTCTGGCACTGGAGCCTCACGGACATCCCGGCGTCGGCGACCTCGTTGCCGGCCGGTGCCGGGACCGACGACGCGCTGCTCCCCGCCGAGGCGCTGCGCCGCCGCAACGAGTTCGGGACGGACACGTTCCTCGGCGCGGCACCGCCCGCCGGGCACGGGCCGCACCGGTACTTCTTCACGCTGAGCGCGCTCGACGTGCCCGTCCTCGAGGCGCCCGCGGACGCGACGCCCGCGGTGGTCGGCTTCGTGCTCCGTGAGCACCTGCTCGGCCGCGCGCAGCTCGTCGGCACGCAGGAGACCCCCGCGGCGTAGTCCCGCAACGGCGAACGGCCGCCGCCCCGGAAGGGACGGCGGCCGTTCGTGCGTCAGGACGCGGGAGGGATCAGCCCTCGGCCGGGGCCTCGGCGTGGGACTCGTGTCCCTTGCCGCCCTCGGTGTCCACCTCGTCGGCGACGACCGGCGCGAGCGACAGCTTGCCGCGGTCGTCCACCTTGGTGACCTCGACCAGGATCTTCTGGCCGACGCCGAGGACGTCCTCGACGTTCTCCACACGCTTGCCACCGGCGAGCTTGCGCACCTCGGAGACGTGGAGCAGACCGTCGCGGCCCGGGAGCAGCGACACGAACGCACCGAACGTGGCGATCTTGACGACCGTGCCGAGGAACTGGTCCCCGATCTCCGGGTTCGTCGGGTTCGCGATCGCGTTGACCTGGGCGCGAGCGGCCTCGGCCGACGGACCGTCGACGGCGCCGATGTACACGGTGCCGTCGTCCTCGATCGAGATGTCGGCGCCGGTCTCGTCCTGGATGCCGTTGATCGTCTTGCCCTTCGGGCCGATCAGCTCGCCGATCTTGTCGACGGGGATCTGCACCGAGATGACACGAGGAGCGGTGTCCGCCATCTCGTCGGGGGCGTCGATCGCCTCGCTCAGCACACCGAGGATGGCCGAGCGGGCCTCCTTGGCCTGCTTGAGCGCGGCGTCGAGGACGGACGAGGGGATGCCGTCGAGCTTCGTGTCCAGCTGGATGGCCGTGACGAAGTCCGAGGTGCCGGCGACCTTGAAGTCCATGTCGCCGAGCGCGTCTTCGGCACCGAGGATGTCGGTCAGCGCCGCGTAGCGGGTCTGGCCGTCGACGGTGTCGGAGACGAGGCCCATCGCGATGCCCGCGACCGGGGCCTTGAGGGGCACACCGGCGTTGAGGAGCGACAGGGTCGAGGCGCAGACGGAACCCATCGACGTCGAACCGTTGGAGCCGAGGGCCTCGGACACCTGACGGATGGCGTAGGGGAACTCCTCGCGCGACGGCAGCACCGGCACGAGGGCGCGCTCGGCGAGGAAGCCGTGCCCGATCTCGCGACGCTTCGGCGAACCGACACGACCGGTCTCACCCGTCGAGTACGGCGGGAAGTTGTAGTGGTGCAGGTAGCGCTTCTTCGTGACGGGCGACAGCGAGTCGATCTGCTGCTCCATCTTGAGCATGTTCAGCGTGGTGACGCCCAGGATCTGGGTCTCGCCGCGCTGGAAGATCGCCGAACCGTGGACGCGCGGGATCACGGCGACCTCGGCGTCGAGCGGACGGATGTCGGCGAGGCCGCGACCGTCCATGCGGACCTGCTCGGTCAGGATCCGGCCGCGGACGACCTTCTTCGTGACCGACTTGTAGGCACCGCTGACCTGGCCGTTGGCGCTCTCGGGGAGCTCGCCGGCCGTCACCTTGGCGGCGATGGCCTCCTTGACGCGGGCCTTCAGGGCGTCGTCGGCGTCCTGACGTTCGAGCTTGCCGGCGATCTTGTAGACGTCGCCGAGCTCGGACAGCGCGATGGCCTCGACCGCGTCGTAGACCTCGGGGGCGTACGGCGGGAAGACCGGGTAGTCCTGGATCTCCTTGGCCGACTGGGCGGCCATCTTCGCCTGCGCCTCGACGAGCTGCTTGAGGAACGGCTTCGCCGCCTCGAGCCCCTGCGCGACGACGGCCTCGTCGGGCTTGGTGGCGCCGCCCTGGATGAGGTCCCAGCTGTGCTCGGTGGCCTCGGCCTCGACCATCATGATGGCGACGTCCTCGTTGCCGGCCTCGTCCGTGACGACACGGCCAGCGACGGTGAGGTCGAAGACGGCCTCGGCGAGCTGCGACGCCTTCGGGAACGCGACCCACTGGTCACCGATGAGCGCGAGGCGCACACCGGCGATCGGGCCGGAGAACGGCAGACCGGAGATCTGCGTCGACGCGGACGCCGCGTTGATCGCGAGCGCGTCGTAGAACTCGTCCGGAGCGATGCTCAGGACGGTGATGACGATCTGGACCTCGTTGCGGAGGCCGTCGACGAACGACGGGCGCAGCGGCCGGTCGATGAGGCGGCAGACGAGGATCGCCTCGGTGCTGGGACGGCCTTCACGACGGAAGAACGAACCGGGGATCTTGCCGGCTGCGTACGAGCGCTCCTCGACGTCGACGGTCAGCGGGAAGAAGTCGAACCCTTCACGCGGGTGCTTGCCGGCGCTGGTGGCCGAGAGGAGCATGGTGTCCTCGTCGAGGTACGCGGCGACCGCGCCCTGCGCCTGCTGTGCGAGCCGACCGGTCTCGAACCGGACGGTGCGCTTGCCGTACTTGCCGTTGTCGAGAACGGCCTCGGCGAACTTGATCTCGGGACCCTCCAAAAGGGTGCCTCCTTGATGTGTTCGGCAGGCTGGGGCCACGGCACCCGATGGTGCGTGCGCGCCGAAGGGATCGGGACGCATGTCTGGCCAGCAGTAGAAGCACTCGGGAAACCGTCCGGCCCGCGAGCCACCACCGATGACCAGCTCCGTGCCCGGCCTGCGCAGTGTTTGTCGTAACGCCCGGGGAAACGGTCCCTGGACGTGATGGACTTTACCAGTCCTCAGGGATTCGGCGGCGAGGCTCACGGCGAACCGGAGTGTCCTCGCTAGCCTGCTGCCATGCGCCTCACCCCCTCCAGGGGCTGGTTCGTCGCGGCCGCAGTGGTCGTCGGCGCGCTCGTCGCCCCCGTCGTCACCGCTGTCCCGGCGAACGCGACGGAGTACCCGAGCTGGCAGGACGTCGAGCACGCGAAGGGCAACGAGCAGACCAAGAAGGCCGAGGTCGCCAAGGTCCAGGCGGCGCTGGAGTCCGCCCAGCAGGCCGCAGCCGTGAAGTCGCAGGCGGCGCTCGTGGCGTCCCAGCGTGCGGACGCGGCCGAGTCGGCACTGGCGTCGGCCACCCAGGCCGCCACGAGCCTCCAGACCCAGGCGGACCAGGCGGCGAAGACCGCGGACCGCGCCCAGCAGCGCGCCGGCCAGCTCGCCGCGAACCTCTACCGCGACGGCAGCTCGAGCCAGATGACCACGCGCATCGCGACGGCGAAGGACCCCTCCCAGCTGCTGTACCAGCTCGGCGCGCTCGACCAGCTGTCGTCGACGTGGGCCGGCGTGATGGACGACGCCTCGGTCGCCGCGAGGACCGCGTCCTCGCTGCACGACCAGGCCACCCGTGCCGAGGACGAACGCGCCGACCTGGCCGACGCCGCCGAGACGAAGGCGAGCGCGGCGAAGGACGCCGAGGCCGCCGCGGACGCCGCGGTCGACGACACGCAGCAGCACAGCGACGAGCTCTACGCCCAGCTGGCGTCGCTCAAGGACACCACCGCGAAGACCGAGCAGCGCTACCAGCTCGGCGTGCAGGTCGCGGCGCAGAAGGCCGAACAGCAGCGGAAGCGCGAGGAGGCGGCCGCGGCGGCAGCAGCCGACGCGGCACCGAGCCCCGCCGTCCCGTCGACGAGCGGCGGCGGTTCGTCCTACCCGAGCACGGGCGGCGTCGTGGTCGACCCGGCGGGAGCCCAGGCGTACGCCCGCAGCGCCATCGGGTCGTACGGGTGGGGGTCGGACCAGTTCTCGTGCCTGGTGTCCCTGTGGACGCAGGAGTCCGGCTGGCGTGCGAACGCCCTGAACGTCTCGAGCGGGGCGTACGGCATCCCCCAGTCGCTCCCGGCGGAGAAGATGTCCGTCGCCGGCGCGGACTGGCGGACGAACGCGGCGACCCAGATCAACTGGGGCCTCGCCTACATCCACGACGCCTACGGCTCGCCGTGCGGGGCGTGGAACCACGAGATGAGCGTCAACCCGCACTGGTACTGATCAGCCGTCGTCGGCGGGCCAGCCCCCGATCCGGACGACGGTGCCGTCCGCAGCGACCAGCCGTGCCGCGCGACCGCTCCGCCGGAGCATCTCGGTGGCACCCTGTCCGCGGACGACCGCGGCGGTCGTCATCGTGTTCGCCGTGACGCACGACGGCGCGACGACGGTCACCGTGCGCCAGACCGGTTCGGCCGGCAGCCCCCACCGCGGGTCGAGGATGTGGTGCCGGGCGTGGCCGTCCTGCTCCCACCGGCGCTTCTGGGTGCTCGAGGTCGCGACGGACCAGCCGGACGTGATCCGCACGTGGTCGGCGGGGTCGTCGTCGAGGTCCTGCACCCGGACCTGCCAGCCGCCGGACGGGTCGGGCCCGGCGGTCGCGACGTCCCCGCCGAGCGAGACGAGCGCGCCGATGCCGAGGCGGGCGGTGATGCTCGCCGCGGCCATGTCGGCAGCGGCGGCCTTCGCGGTGGCACCGAGGTCGAGCGTGACGCCCTCGGGCACGCGCAGGAAGGTGCCGGACAGCAGGACCCGCTGCCACGCCGGGCGGCCGTCGAGCGCTCGGGCCACGGCCTCCGGTGTCGGCACGGGTGGGGCGTCGGCGAACGCGGCGTCGTAGCCCAGCGACGCCATGCGGGCGCCCAGGGTCGGGTCGACGTCGCCGTCGGAGGCACGTGCGGCGTCGAGCGCCTGGTGCACGAGTGCGGCGAGGAGCGGGGAGACCTCGGCGCCGCGCACCAGGTCGGCGGCGCGGGCGACGAGCTCGGAGTCGCTGCGGAAGCGGCTGCACGTTGCGTCGACGGCGGCGGTGACCTCGACGACGCACGCCCGTGCGGCGGCGAGGTGGCGGCGGTCACGGTGGTCGAGGACGACGCGGGCGGTGGTGGTCCAGAGGTCCCACTCGGCTGCGGCACGCACGGTCACGATCCCGTCGTGGTCGCGTCCGAGGAGCCGGAGCCACCGGTCGTGCCCTGGGTCACGCCCTGATCGGTCGAGGTCCCGGTGTCGGACGAGGTCCCGGCGTCGGTCGAGGTCCCGGTGTCGGACGAGGTCCCGGAGTCCGTCGAGGTCCCGGCGTCACTCGTCGACGATTCGGCCGAGCCCGTCGTGGCCTGCTCGTGCCCGAACCACACCCCGGCCCCGGTCAGCGCCGCGACCACGAGCCCGCCCACGCTGACGAGCGCACTCGTCGTCCAGCCGGGTCGCCGGCCGTTGCCCCTGGTGTCCATCGGTCCTCCTCGTCGTCACGATCCGTCGTCACGACGAGGTTCCCGAGCCCACCGGTGAGCGGGCCGGGCGGAGGCTGCACCCCCGCCCGGCGACCCCTGTGGCCGGCCTAAGAGCGCACGGCCGAGTGGCCGAGCCCACCGAGCAGGGACGCGAAGTCCGCCGTCTCGGGGAGCGCGTCGGCGTCCTGCGGGGCCCGACGGGAGGCGCGGATCGCCCAGGCCAGGTCCTCCCCGGCCCGGCGGATGCGACCGTCCAGTGCGGCCGAGTCGCCCTCGCTCCCCCAGTCGTCGGTGGCGGCGAACACACCGGTGGGGACGACCGCGGCGCGGAGGTACGCGAACACCGGACGCAGCGCGTGCTCGATCGCGAGCGAGTGCCGTGCGGTGCCGCCGGTGGCTCCGAGCAGGACCGGCATGTCGGCCAGCGAGTCCTTGTCGAGCACGTCGAGGAACGACTTCGCCAGACCGCTCACGCCGGCGGTGAAGATCGGCGTGACGAACACCACGGCGTCGGCCTCGACGACCGTCGCCATCGCGGCGGACAGCGCCGGTGCGGCGAACCCGGTGAGCATCGCGTCGGTGATCTCGTGCGCCAGCGGACGCAGGTCGACGTGCAGGACGTGCGCCGCGCCTCCTGGCAGGCCGGACGGGCTCGGTGCGGCGAGCGCCGCGACCGTGGCCTCGCCCAGGCGGTCGGCGAGCAGGCGGGTGGAGCTGGGCTCGGAGAGCCCGGCGGAGACGACGGCGATGGTGGTCATGGTGAGTCCCGACTTTCGATGCGTTTGCATGAACATCCTACCCAACCGCACGTCCCCCGCAACCATTCCCGGGGGAACGGAGAACGCCCCGGTCCTCGTGCGAGGGCCGGGGCGTTCGGTCAAGCCGTGGGTCGGTCGACTAGCGACGCAGGCCGAGACGCTCGATGAGCGCACGGTAGCGGGCGATGTCGACGTCGGAGAGGTAACCGAGGAGACGGCGACGCTGACCGACCATGAGCAGCAGACCACGACGCGAGTGGTGGTCGTGCTTGTGCTCCTTGAGGTGCTCGTTCAGGTCGTTGATGCGACGCGTCAGAACGGCGACCTGGACCTCGGGGGAACCGGTGTCGCCCGGGTGGGTCGCGTACTCTTCGATGATCTCCTGCTTGACCTTCGCGTCAAGTGCCATGCGTAGATCCCCTTTCAGTCCGTTGCGCGGTGCCCGTGCCTGATGCACGAGCGCTCTTTGTCCGCGGCCGTTCGACGGCAACCGCGCAAGACTACCAGATCGCTAGACGGTCCTGGCGCGCAGCCGACGCCGACGCGGTGCCGGCAGGAGGCTCCGGACGAGGCCGACGAGCGTCGCGCCGAGCAGACCGCCGAGGCCGTTCGACAGGACGTCGCGCGGATCGGCCACGCGGTACGGCAGGTAGGTCGCCTGCGCGAACTCGATACCGGTGGAGAGCACGACCGCGACGACCGCACCGAGGATCCACCACCGGCGCGGGAGCCACAGCGCGGCGAGCATCCCCACGGGCACGAACATCGCGATGTTGGCGAGGAACTCCACGCGGTCGTAGCTGAACCACGTGCCGTGCGGGAGCTGCTGCACCCAGGCGATCGCGTGCAGGACGAGGGAGTTCTGCGCCGCCGAGAAGACCTGCGGGGTCAGCGTCATCCGCCAGATCACCCAGGCGTACGCCGCGGTCAGGGCGAGGAGGAGGAGCTTCCGGAACATCCGGCCAGTCTGGGACACGGTCCTGGCAAGAACCGGCGGCGACGCTGGGTGAACGCCCGGCGGGACGGGCCGGGCCTGGGCACGCCGGGGTCGCACCTGCGAGCATGGGCGCATGCCGAGTCTCGAGGGAACCCGTGCACGCCGCAGCCCCGGCCGTCGTCAGTGGACGTGGATCGGGCTCGCCGCGGTCGTCGTCGCCGCGCTCGTCGTGACGCTCGTGCTCGTGCTCCCCCGTGGCACCGAGCCCACCGGCAGGCAGGTCGCCGAGCGGAAGACGGCGTCCGAGGCGTTCCCGGGCGGCCTCGCGGAGCAGCCCGAGGCCGAGAACCAACCCGGCAAGCGGGAGTCCGAGGCCCGTGCCGACGGCGACGACACCACGGCCCGGAAGATCGCCGTCATCGCGGACGAGCCGATCGCCACATGGCTGACGAACACCTCGGTGTCCGAGACGCGTCAGACCATCCGGGACGTCGTCCGCAGCGCCGAGCGGCAGCGGAAGACGCCCGTGTTCGTCCTCTACAACGTCCCGGACCGCGACTGCGGCAGCTACTCCAAGGGCGGGACCGCCGCGGACGAGTACCTGCCGTGGGTCCGGTCGGCCGTGCGGGCCATGGCGGGTTCCCGGGCCGTCGTGCTCGTCGAGCCGGACGCCATCGCCCAGATCCAGGTGTGCAAGCGCCTCGAGCAGGACCGCCTGCCCCTGATCCGCAAGGCCGTCGACGAGCTCAGCGGCCACGGCCTCACCGTGTACCTCGACGGCGGGAACGAGAACCGCGTGCCGACGGCGACGATGGCGAAGTGGCTGCGCGAGGCCGGGGTCGACCGGGTGCAGGGCTTCTTCACGAACGTCTCGAACTTCTACCGGGTCGACCAGGAACGCGCCTACGCCGACCAGCTCGCGGACGCGATCGGCGGCGACCCGCACTTCGTCATCGACGTCTCGCGCAACGGTCAGGGCTGGCGCGGGACCTGGTGCAACCCGGACGGCGCCGGCCTCGGCCAGGCCCCGCACGTCACCCGCGGCTCCACCCGGCTGGACGCGCTGCTGTGGGTGAAGACGCCGGGGCTGAGCGACGGCACCTGCAACGGCGGGCCGGCCGCCGGACAGTGGTGGGAGTCGTACGCCCTCGGGCTCGTGGAGAACCGCAAGCAGGACTGACCGCGGTGTCGGTGCCCGGTGGTTGCATGACGCCATGACCCCGACCGACCGCATCCGATCCGTCGTCCCGCCCTACCTGCTCCGCGCCGTCGCCGACGCCCAGGGCTTCCCACGCGCGGCCTCGGCGGCACGGACGGCGCTGGCGTCGCTCGACACCGTCCAGCGTCCGAAGCACGAGCACCGGGTCCGTCCGCAGGGCGTGAGCGGCACGGTCGACCGGTCGCCGCAGCGGACCGCCTCCGACGCGCACGGCAGCACCACGCTCCCGGGCACCCCGGTCCGGCGCGAGGGCGACCCGGACTCCGGCGACCCCGCGGTGGACGAGGCGTACACGGGCCTCGGCGACACCCACGCCTTCTGGCTCGAGGTGTTCGGCCGGGTGTCGATCGACGGCGCAGGCCTCCCCCTCGACGCCACGGTGCACTACGGGCAGGACTACGACAACGCCTACTGGGACGGCAGCCGGATGGTGTTCGGCGACGGCGACGGCGAGGTCTTCAACCGCTTCACGATCGCGGTCGACGTCATCGGCCACGAACTCGCGCACGGCGTGACCCAGTACACCGCCGACCTCACGTACGAGGGGCAGTCCGGGGCGCTGAACGAGTCGATCAGCGACGTCTTCGGCTCGCTCGTCGCCCAGTACGCCCGCCGCCAGAGCGCCGACCAGGCGTCGTGGCTCATCGGCGAGGGGCTCTTCACCCCGGCCGTGCACGGCGTCGCACTGCGGTCGATGAAGGCCCCCGGCACCGCCTACGACGACCCGGTGCTCGGGAAGGACCCGCAGCCCGCGACGATGGCCGGGTACGTCGACACCACCGAGGACTCCGGCGGCGTGCACACGAACTCCGGCATCCCGAACCACGCCTTCTACCTGGCGGCCACGGCGATCGGCGGCAACGCGTGGGAAGGCGCCGGAGCCGTCTGGTGGGACGCCCTCACGTCCGACGCCGTCACCGCCTCGATCGACTTCGCCGGGTTCGCCACCGTCACCGTCGACGCCGCCCGCACGCGCTTCGGGGACGGGTCGGC
Source organism: Curtobacterium sp. Curtsp22 (assembly GCF_059492135.1). Lineage (NCBI taxonomy): Bacteria > Bacillati > Actinomycetota > Actinomycetes > Micrococcales > Microbacteriaceae > Curtobacterium > Curtobacterium sp. Curtsp22. The sequence goes on from NZ_CP168519.1 coordinate 1,184,489, forward strand.
GCAGCACACCGCGGTGCAGGACGCCTGGCGCACGGTCGGCGTGCTCGACTGAGCCGGGTTGTCGGCGTACCGTCGGGGGCATGCACATCGACGTCCGCCGCAGTGGGGGCATCGCCGGCACCACCAGGGGTTGGCGCGTCGACACCGATGCCTGCGACGACCCGGGCGGGTGGTCAGCGCTCGTCGGTGCCCTGCCCCGCGACGCCCCGGGTCCCCCTGCGCCGGGTGTCCGCGACGACTTCACGTGGACGATCACCGTCGAACGGACGACGGTCACGATCCCCGGCACCCGCCTCGACGGCCCGTGGGCGGCGCTGGTGACGCGTGTGCGGGCCGAGGGCACCCCGACCTGACGGACGCGCCCCGCGCCTCCCGTGCCCTCAGTCCACGTCGATGACGGTCAGGCGGCGCGTCGGGCGCGTCATGGCGACGTACACGGCGGCAGCCGCACGTGCCGCGTCCGCACCGACCCGCTCCGGGTCGACCAGCAGCACGCCGTCGAACTCGAGGCCCTTCGCATCGGCGCCCGTGAGCACCGTGACGGACCCCGGTCGGGGTGACCCGAGCGACCGGACGTCCACCTCGGTCCGGGCCAACCGCTCGCGGACCGCGTCCACGTCCGCCTCGGGCACGATGACGCCGATCGTGCCGGCCCCGATGTGCTCCCGCTCGCTGCCGACGATCGCGGCGACCGTGTCGAGCACCTCGGCCCGGCTGGACGTGACGCGCACCACGGGGTCGCCGTCGCGCACGGCCTCGGTCCGGGTGACCGCGAGGCCGGCGGCGTCCGCGAAGGCCCCGGCGGCCTCGACGATCGAGCGCGGCGTGCGGTAGTTCACCGTGAGCTCCTCGACGCGGTGCTCGATCGGCACCTGCGGCGCGCGGCCCCGACGACGGCGGGCGAGGGCGCCGACGACGTCGTCCCACGTGCGGGCGGCCCCGGGCGAGGACCCCTGCGCCATGTCGCCCACGATCGTGAACGAGCGGAGTGGGTTCCGGCGGGCGAGTACCCGCCACTGCATCGGGGAGAGCTCCTGCGCCTCGTCGACGACGATGTGGCCGTAGGTCCACTCGCGGTCCTCGGCGGCGCGCTCGGCGGTGGAGCGGGGGTCGCCGCCCTCGGCGAAGGAGCCGGCGACCTGCTCGGCGGTGACGATGCCCTCGACGCCCATGTTCTCGATGGCCTGGCGGGCGTTCTCGATGTCGCGGTTGCGGCTGGCCTTCGCCGCGCGCTTGGCCGCCCCGCCGGTGGGGTCGAACGGGCCGAGGAGCTCGGCGGCCTCGTCGAGGAGCGGGACGTCCTCGACCGTGAACGCGGCTCCCCGCGCACGCAGCAGCAGGGCCCGGCGCTCCGGGGTCCAGTGGGGGGTGAGCGAGGCGAGCCAGTTCGGCCGGGCGTACAGGTCCTCGAGGAGCTTCTCCGGCGGCAGCGGCAGCCACGCGGTGTTGAGGAGCACGCGGGCGTCGTACGACGACCGGATGTCCTCGCGCAGGACCTTCTCGTCCGCCTCGTCGACGGTGGTCCCGCGCTGGCGGAGCTGCTCGGCGAGCAACCGCGTCATGGCGTCGAGCGCGGTCTTGTTGAACGTGACGCGGGCGGCGTTGTGGGGCTTCCCACGGTCCTGCGCACGCTTCATGGCGTCGGCGACGAGCTCGGGCGGCACGACGAGCCGCTCCCCCTCGACGTCGAGCGTGACCGACTCGGTCGGGACGACCTGGCGGGACCGCACCGCGCGACGGAGCAGCTGCGCCATCTCGGCCGAGCCCTTCACCGCGGCGACGTCGCGCTGGTCGTGCTTCGTCGCGTGCACGCCCGGGTAGAGCGAGCCGAGCGAGGCCATCACCACGCCGGTCTCGCCGAGCGACGGGAGCACCTGCTCGATGTAGGTCAGGAACGCCGGCGACGGGCCGACCATGAGCACGCCGGAGCCCCGGAGCCGCTCGCGGTACGAGTACAGCAGGTACGCCGCACGGTGCAGGGCCACGGCGGTCTTGCCCGTGCCGGGGCCGCCCTGGACGATGAGCACGCCCTCGAGCGGGGAGCGGATGATCCGGTCCTGCTCGCCCTGGATCGTCGCGACGATGTCCGTCATCCGGCCGGTGCGCTCGGCGGTGACCGCGGCGAGGAGCGCGCCCTCGCCCTGCAGGTGCGTGCGCTCGTCGTCGTAGAGCGCGGCGTCGAAGACCTCGTCCTCGATGCCGACGACGCTGCGGCCGTCGAGGGTCAGGTGCCGGCGGGCGCGCATGCCCATCGGGTGCGCAGCGGTCGCCTGGTAGAAGGCGTTGGCACCGGGGACGCGCCAGTCGAGCAGGAGCGGTCGGTGGTCGCGGTCCCGCAGGCCCACGCGACCGATGTAGCGGAACGAGTCCTCGTCGCTGTCCGGCTCGGACACCTCGAGCCGCCCGAAGACCAGGCGGTCGCCGACGCGCTCGAGCGTCGCGATGGTGTCCTCGTAGAGCCGGGCGTACGCATCGCGCTCACTGCGGCTCTGGTGGTTCCCGCCGACCGCTTGACGGCGGGTTTCGGCGAGACGCTGCTCGGCCTCGGCGGTCAGCTCGTCGAGACGGCCGAACAGGCCGTCCACGTAGCCGCGCTCGCGGTCGATCTCGGTCGGTTCTGACACACACAACCCTTCGGGACAGGGGAACCCAGTGTAGTCCCCCCATCCCGAAGTGAGGCTTCCTACATCTCTTCGTGCGTGTCCGGGTCGCCGTCCCAGAGGCGTCCGCGCTCGAGGCCGGAGATCGCCGCGACCTCGGCGTCGGTCAGCTCGAAGCCGAAGACGTCGAGGTTCTCGCGCTGCCGGGCCGCGTCGCCGGACTTCGGCACCGGGACGGCACCGATCTGGACGTGCCAGCGGAGCACGACCTGCCCGGGGGTGACCCCGTGCGCGGCAGCGGCGTCGACGATCGGCTGCTCCGTGAGGAGTTCCGACCGCTTCGCGAGGGGGCTCCAGCTCTCGGTGACGATGCCGAGCTCCTGGTGCACCTTCCGCAGTTCGCCCTGCGGGAAGTACGGGTGCAGCTCGACCTGGTTCACGGCCGGGGCGACACCCGTGGCGTCCACGATGCGACGCAGGTGCTCCGGGGTGAAGTTCGAGACGCCGATCGAGCGGACCTTGCCGCTGTCGCGGAGGTCGACGAAGGCCTTCCAGGTGTCGACGAACTTGTCCACGGACGGGTTCGGCCAGTGGATCAGGTAGAGGTCGACCGAGTCGAGGCCCAGGTTGCCGAGGGTCTCGTCGATCGAGCGGTGCGCCTCGTCGTAGCCGTGGTGGCGGCCGGGGAGCTTCGACGTGACGACGAGGTCCTCGCGCGCCACCTCCGACTCGCGCACGGCCCTGCCGACGGCGTCCTCGTTGCCGTAGTTGAGCGCGGTGTCGAGCAGCCGGTAGCCGCCCGCGATCGCCGTCCCGACGGCCGCCGCGCCCTCGTCGCCGTTCAGCCCGTAGGTGCCGAGGCCGAGCTCCGGGAACCGGTGTCCGTCGTTCAGCTCGATGGTCGGTGCGCCGACCTGCATCAGCGGACCCCGAGCAGGTCGATGACGAAGATCAGGGTCTTGCCGGACAGGAAGTGGCCACCGCCGGCGGGGCCGTAGGCGAGCTCCGGCGGGACGACGAGCTTGCGGCGCCCGCCGACCTTCATGCCGGGGATGCCCTCCTGCCAGCCGCGCACCAGGGCGGCGAGCGGGAAGTCGATCGGCTCGCCGCGGTTCCACGAGCTGTCGAACTCCTCGCCGGTCTCGTACTCGACGCCGGCGTAGTGCACCTTGACGGTCGATCCGGCGGAGGCCACGTCGCCGGAGCCCTCGACGATGTCGGTGATGACGAGCTCGGTGGGGGCGGGGCCCTCGGGGGCGTCGAACTCGGGCTTGCTGTTCAGGTCAGTCATGCCCGCCAGTCAACCAGAGAGCGCGGACACGGCCCCGCACGTCCACGGACGGCGCCGCAGCCCCCAGAATGGTTCCACCGTGACATCATCCACACCGACCGGCGAGCGCCGACGCCGTCTCCTCGCCGACCTCACCCCGCTCCGCCGCTCCCCCGCGTTCGCCCGGCTCTGGCTCGGCACCGCCATCGCGGGCATCGGCACGCAGATGACCACCGTCGCCGTCGGCCTCGAGGTCTACGACATCACCGGTTCGACCTTCGCGGTCGCCCTCGTCGGCGTGATCGCGCTCCTGCCGATGATCGTCGCCGGCCTCTACGGCGGCATGCTCGCCGACGCGTTCGACCGGCGCACCGTCGCACTCGTGTCCGCCGTGATCGCCTGGGCCGCCGTGGCCCTGATCGCCACGCACGCCTGGCTCGGACTGCACAGCGTCGCCCTGCTCTACGTCCTCGCCACGGTCAACGCCGTCGCCGCGACCGTGAGCAACGCGTCCCGCTCCGCGATCGTGCCCCGGCTCGTGGGCACGGACCTGCTGCCGGCGGCGAGCGCCCTCGGCGGCATCGCCTCGGGGTTCCAGGTCACGGTGGGTCCCGCGGTCGCGGGCGTGCTCATCGCGGCCGTCGGCTTCGCCCCGACGTACACGATCGACGTGGTCCTGTTCACGTTCGCGTTCCTCGGGGTGTTCACCCTGCCGCGGATGGCCGCCGACCGGGACGCGCTCCGTCCGGGGCTCAGCTCGCTCGTCGAAGGGGCGCGGTTCCTCCGACGGTCGCGGAACATCACCATGACGTTCGTGCTCGACATCGTCGCGATGACGTTCGGGCAGCCCCGCGTGCTCTTCCCCGCGATCGGTGCGCTCGTGATCGGCGGCGGGTCGATCACCGTCGGCACCCTCACCGCGGCGTACGCGATCGGAGCCCTGCTCTCGAGCGTGTTCTCCGGTCCGCTCGGACACGTCCGCCGCCAGGGCGAGGCGGTCGGCTGGGCGATCACCGCCTACGGTGGCGCGATCGCGGCGTTCGGCGTGGTCATCGCCTGCGCCCACGCCCTCGGCGGCCGCGAGGGCGACGCGTTCAGCACCGGCATCCTGCCCGCGCTCGGCCTCGCGGCACTCTTCCTCGCGGCGGCCGGCGGTGCCGACAACGTCAGCTCGGTGTTCCGGAACACGATCCTGCAGGCCGCCTCCCCGGACGGCATGCGCGGACGCCTGCAGGGCATCTTCATCGTCGTCGTCACCGGTGGACCGCGGCTGGGCGACCTCTACGCGGGGCTCGTGGTCGCCGCTGGCATCGCGTACCCGCCGATCATCGGCGGTGTGCTGATCATCGGCCTGGTCGCGCTGCTCCTCCGCGCGGTGCCGTCCTTCCGCCGGTACGACGCACGGCACCCACACGCGAACTGACGAGCGGAGCGGCCGCCGGACGCGACCGTCGACCGGACGGGAGGCGCGGTGCGGGCTGCCACCGCGCCTCCTGGCCCGCAGGTGTCGGGTACCGTACAACGCATGCCGGACAGCGCATCGCGCGACCTCCAGCGGACGGGAGCCCGCGCCGTGGTCCGGCGTACCTACCACTCGGTCATCCGGCACCGCGTCGTCGACGCGGCGGCGTCGCTGACGTTCTTCGCGCTGCTCACGGTGTTCCCGACGACGCTGACCGTGGTGTCGGCCCTGTCGATCGTGGACCGGCAGGGCGACAGCCTCGAGGACATCATCGGGATCCTCGGCTTCATCGTCCGCCCCGAGACGGCCTCGCATCTCGAAGGTCCGCTCCGGCAGCTCCTCACCTTGGACAACCCGTGGCTCGGCTTCGCGATCGGCGTCGTGCTGACGCTGTGGTCGCTCTCCGGGTACGCGACGGCGTTCGGCCGGGCCATGAACACCGCCTACGAGGTCGAGGAGGGGCGTCGCATCTGGAAGTTCCGCAGCATGATGCTCCTCGTCACGCTGCTCGTGATGGCCGGCGGTGCGATCGCGATCGTGATCCTGCTCGGCACCCCGACGATCTCCGCCGCGGTCATCCGGTCCTTCGGGTGGGCGCCGTGGATCGACGACCTCTGGAACGTGGTGAAGTGGCCGATCCTCGCCGCCGACCTCGTCGTGATGGTCGCGGTGCTGTACTACGCGACGCCGAACGTGAAGACGCCGCAGCTGCGATGGGTGTCCGCCGGTGCCGGGTTCGCCATCGTGACGTGGGCACTGGCGACGCTCGGGTTCTCGCTCTACGTCGAGACGATCGGCGGCGGCAACAAGGCCTACGGGTGGCTCGGTGGCGCGATCCTGCTGCTCGTGTACCTGTACATCTCGAACTTCGTGCTCGTGGTGGGCGGTGAGCTCGACTCCGAGGTGATCCGGATGCGCCAGCTCCTCGCCGGGATCGAGGCCGACGAGTCCATCCGGCTGCCGCTGCGGGACGTCACGCGGAACTTCACGCTCGCCCGGTGGCGGGACGCCGACATCGCCGCCGCACACCACGTCCGGACGATCGCAGCGCAGCGGGCCGCCGAGGACGACGCCGATCCTGCCCAGGCCGAGGCTGCGGAACACCTGCGGGACCTGTCCCGGCAGGTGCGGGTCGGCGAGCCGCCGATGCCGTAGGCGCCGCGCGTCAGCGCTCGCGCGCCGCCCGGTCGAGCATCTCCTCGGTGACGACCGGGATCGCCCCCGTCGCCAGCTCGATGCCCGACAGCCGCGCCGGGCTCAGGACGCGCTGGACCTGGTCCTCCTCCATGAGCCCCGCCGCGGTCACGAGCGTCGAGATGGGCGTCGAGGTCGTCAACGCCGTGTGCGCGATCGACGCCGCGGCCGCGTACCCGATGTACGGCGTGAGCGCAGTGACGACGCCGACGTTCGTGTCGACCTGGGCCGCGAGCTTCGCCTCGTTCGCCTCGATCCCGGCCACGCAGTTCACCCGGAGCGTCGCGCACCCGCTCGCCATCCACTGCAGCGACTGCAGGATCGAGTGGGCGATGATCGGCTCGAACGCGTTGAGCTGCAGCTGCCCGCCCTCGGCCGCCATCGTGACCGTGGTGTCCGCTCCCACGACCGCGAACGCGATCTGGTTCACGACCTCGGGGATGACCGGGTTCACCTTGCCCGGCATGATCGAGGACCCCGCCTGCCGTGCCGGGAGCGTGATCTCCCCCAGGCCGGCCTGCGGACCCGAGGCCAGCAGCCGCAGGTCGTTGCAGATCTTTGAGAGCTTCGCCGCGCTCCGCTTCACGGTGCCGGACAGGGTCATGAACGCGCCGGCGTCGCTCGTCGCCTCGATGAGGTCCGGTGCCGTCACGATGTCGAGCCCGGACGCGACCTGCAGCTGGCGACGGACCTCGTCGCGGTACTGGGGGTCGGCCGTGATGCCGGTGCCGATCGCCGTCGCACCGAGGTTCGTCTCGGCGAGCAGCGGCATGACCGTCTTGAGCAGGAGGACGTCCTCCTGGATGGTGTGCGAGAAGCCGGTGAACTCCTGCCCGAGGGTCATCGGCACCGCGTCCTGCAGCTGGGTGCGTCCGATCTTCAGCACGTCCTGGAAGGCGTGCCCGCGCTCCGCGAAGGCGTCGGACAGCGCCTCGAGCTGCGACACGAGCCGCCGCACGCCGAGGATCATCGCGAGCTTGATGCTCGTCGGGTACGTGTCGTTCGTCGACTGGCTGCGGTTGACGTGGTCGATCGGGTGCAGGTACCCGTAGTCGCCCTTCTCGCGGCCGAGGAGCTCGAGGGCACGGTTCGCGAGCACCTCGTTCGTGTTCATGTTCGTCGAGGTACCGGCACCGCCCTGCACGATGTCGACGACGAACTGGTCCCGGAGCGAGCCGTCGCGGACCTCCTGCGCGGCACGGTCGATGGCGTCGGCACGCTCGGCGTCGAGCACCCCGATCGCCTTGTTCGCCCGGGCGGCCGCCTGCTTGACGGTCGCGAGGGCCTCGATGAGGTCCGGGTAGACCGCGATCGGCACCGAGGTGATGGGGAAGTTCTCGAGGGCGCGGAGGGTGTTGATGCCCCAGTACGCGTCCGCTGGGACGTCACGCGACCCCAGGGAGTCGGTCTCGGTACGGGTCTGTGCTGCTTCGTTGCCGGTCACGCCCACGAGGGTAGCCCGTCCGGCCGGTCGGGGCCGGGCCCCGGCCCGGGCGGGCGCGTCGCGACGTGCGCGGACGTCGCGGGTGGCGCGGTGGACGCGCGCGGTGACGGCCTGGAGGCGCGGTGCGGGCCGGCACCGTGCCTCCAGGCCGTCAGCGGGTCGCGCCCACGGCACGCACGCCGGTCAGCGCGGGATGCGTCAGTGGAACTGCGGGACGATGAGGTAGATGCCGTAGAGGACGGCCGCGCCGGAGACGACGAAGCAGGCGACGGACAGCGTCCGGAACCAGCGCACCGCGGTCGTGACGTTCGACGGGTGCGGGAACCCGACCGTCGCCGGACCGATCGTGCCGTCGTCCTTCACGGTGAACTTGCCGGCGCGGGTGTCGGCGGCGCTCCAGAAGCGGAGGCCGATCGAGTACACGGTGACCACGAAGCACGCGCCGACGAGCGACACGATCGCGACCGTCAGGAAGGCGAACCAGTCGATCCCCATCAGCGTCGTCCTCCCTTGCGGCCGGCCATGCGGCGCAGGGTGCGCTCGCGGCTCAGCTCGGCTCGACGCGCGGCGACGGTCTCGGCGCGCTTCTTCCGCTGCAGGTCACGCAGCTCCTTGCGGGTGAACACCGCGTTGGCGGCGACGTCCACCTCGATCGCGGCGGCCTGCTCGTGCGGCTTGCGGAGCGACCACAGGTAGAGCCCGAGGATCACTGCGGCGCCGACGACCGCGTCGATGACGAGGCCCGTGACGCCGAGGCGGGCGATGCCGGACGCGACCGCGCCGACGGCAGCGGCCGCCGGGAGGGTGATGAACCAGGCGATCACGATCTTGCCGGCGGTGGACCACTGGATCTTCGACCCGCGGCGACCCAGACCGGCGCCGATGATCGAGCCGGAGGACACCTGCGTGGTGGACAGCGCGAAGCCGAGGTGGCTCGAGGCGAGGATCGTCGCCGCGGTCGAGGCCTCGGCCGCGAAGCCCTGCGTCGCACGGATCTCGGTGATGCCGGAACCGAGCGTGCGGATGATGCGCCATCCGCCGGTGTACGTGCCGAGGGCGATCGCCAGGGCGCAGGCGATGACGACCCAGAACTGGACGCCCTGCTCGGACGACTGCGCACCCGAGGCGATGAGGGTCAGCGTGATGACGCCCATCGTCTTCTGGGCGTCGTTCGTGCCGTGCGCGAGCGACACCATCGAGCTCGTGAAGACCTGGCCGATGCGGAAGCCGCCGCGCTCGTTCGGGAAGACCGGGCGCCGGGTGATCCGGTACGCGATCCGGGTGGACAGGAACGAGACCAGCGCGGCGATCACCGGCGAGAGGAACGCGGGGATGATCACCACCGTCAGCAGGGCCGCGTAGTTGACGGCGTTGAACCCCGCACCGACGATCGCGGCACCGATGAGCCCGCCGAACAGCGCGTGCGAGGACGACGACGGCAGGCCGCGCAGCCACGTGATCATGTTCCACACGACCGCCCCGATGAGCCCGGCGAAGATCATCTCCGGGCTGATCGCCACGCCTCCGGGCCCCTCGTTGATGAGGCCGTGCGAGATCGACGTCGCCACCGCGGTGCTGAGGAACGCACCGACGAGGTTGAGCACCGCGGCGACCGTGACGGCCACCTTGGGCTTCATCGCACCGGTGGCGATCGGGGTCGCCATCGCGTTGGCGGTGTCGTGAAAACCGTTTGTGAAGTCGAAGAAGAGGGCCAACGCGATGACCAGGACGACTATGAGTGTGATGTCCACCGCGGGCAAGTGTCCCAGGCTGAACGCCGCCTGGCAAACCCTGTCGGACACCTGCTGTTCATGTCGCCTTCGGACTCGTTCAGATCCGGAACCATTCCGATGGGAGAATGGACGGCATGGACACCGTCGAGCTCCTCATCCTGTTGGTCGGATCGCTCGCGGTGACGGGGTTCGCTCGGGCCAAGGGACTGCCGGCGCCACTGCTCGTGACGGCCGTCGCCCTGGCCGCGTCGTTCCTGCCCGGCCTCCCGCCGATCGAGATCGACTCCGAGGTCATCCTGACGATCATCCTGCCGCCGCTGCTCTACTCGGCAGCGCTCGACGTGTCGTGGCAGAGCTTCCGGCAGTCGATCAAGCAGATCCGTCGACTCGGCATCTTCCTCGTGATCATCACGGCACTGGCCGTCGGCCTCGCGGCGTACATCATCATCCCCGACATGGACTGGCCCGCGGCGATCCTGCTCGGCGCGATCGTCGCCCCGCCGGACGCGGTGTCGGCCGCCGCGATCGGCCGGAAGCTCGGGCTCCCCCGCCGCGTGATGACGGTGCTGTCCGGCGAGAGCCTCATCAACGACGCCGCATCCCTGACGCTCGTGCGCGTCTTCACCCTGATCGCGGCGGGCACCTCGCTGACGATCTGGCAGGACCTCGGGATCTTCGGCCTCGCGATCGGCGTCGGGCTGGCGGTCGGCATCGTCCTCGGCGTCGCGGTGCACTGGATCCGGATGCGGATCAACGACCCGGTGGTCGAGACGATCATGAGCATCCTGCTGCCGTTCGTCGCGTACATCCTCGCCGAGGACCTCTCCGGCTCCGGGGTGATCGCGGTGGTGACCGCCGGCCTCTACATCGGCTACAACTCGCCGAAGGAGGGCTACGCGACCCGCCTGCAGGAGCGCCCGCTCTGGACGAGCATCGACGTCATCCTCGAGGGGTTCGTCTTCGCCCTGATCGGGCTCCAGCTCAACACCGTCGTGCAGGACCTCGTCGAGAGCGAGCGCAGCCTCGGGCAGACCCTGACCGCCGCGGCCGTGGTGCTCGTGGTGGTGATCCTCGTCCGGCCGCTCTTCGTGTTCGAGTCGTACGTGCGCAACCGCTTCAACGGCAGGTGGTTCCGACCCCTGCGCATCCGGCTGTCCCGCGGCCACCCGTCCCTGCGGTGGATGCGCGGCTCGGCGGAACCGAAGCTCAACTGGCGCGAGCTCACCGTCATCTCGTGGACGGGCATGCGGGGCGTGGTGACCCTCGCCGCCGCCGTGTCGGTCGTGGCGAACCCGGTCGACATCAAGGCCCAGGACACCATCTTCATCATCGCGTTCATCGTGACGGTGGGGACCCTCCTGCTCCAAGGACTCACCCTGCCGTTCGTGATCCGGTCGCTCAAGGTGCAGGACCCGGCCGAGGGCGAGGAGGACGTCCGCAGCGAGATGCGCCTCAACCAGCGCACGACCGAGGCCGCGATCGAGCTGCTCGAGAAGCGACGTCCGGACTGGTCGAAGCAGTACGGCGACGAGGCCGTCGACGCCGTCGTGAACCGGCTCAAGGCACGGCTCGAGCGCCAGGCGGAGACGTTCCGCCGCGACGCCGAGGAAGAGGAGGACGAGGAGCGCAACGCCCCGGTCCGCCTGCGGGGTGCGCAGATCCAGGACATCCGGCGGGAACTGCTCGACCGCCGCCGCGAGATCGTGCTCGAGGAACGCGAGAAGGGCAACCTCGACGAGGAGGTCATGCGCCGCGTGCTCGTGACCCTCGACGCCGAGGAACTCGCGATGGACTCGGCGCAGGCGTCTCGCAGCCGGTCCTGACCGCGACCAGGATCCCGGGCGTATCCTGGCGGCCCGACCCAGAACAGGAGCGCATCGCCGAGTGAGCACGCCGCGGAACGACGTCCCCAGGAACAACGACCTCCCGGATCGTGACGGGGGGCCGCGGCAGTCATCCGCTCCCAAGCAGCGCACGACACGTCCGTCCACCCGCGGTGGTTCGAAGCCCCGACGCGGTGCCCCGGTCGCCGGCACCCGGCCGACCCGCACCGGTTCCGGTGGTTCCGGTCGCGTCCGGCAGGCACCAGTGCCGGAGCCGCAGCGCATCAGCGGCTACCGGCGTTGGTTCGGGACGCTGCACCCGTCGCTCCAGTTGATCGGCCTGCAGCTCTGGATGCCGCTGTTCTTCATCGTCGGCTTCTGCCTCTGCTACGTCTTCGCGTTCCACGCCCCGCACCCGCACGACGTCCCCGTGGCCCTCGTCGGCAGCGACCCCACACTCGTGGCCGCGATGCAGAAGGCACTCCCGGGCGAGTACCTCTTCCACACCTACGACTCCCTCGCGCAGGCGAAGCGCGACGTGCTCGCCGGCACCATGGCCGTGGCGTACGACCCCTCGACGAACGAGGTCTTCAAGGCCACCGCACACCAGTTCCAGGTCGCCTCGCTCGTCCCCGTGACGCTGAGCACCGTCCTGACCGGCATCGGAGTGGCAGCCCCCACCGTGACCGAGCTGGCTCCGCTGCCCGCCTGGGACGAGTACGGCACCGTCGCCATGTACGTCATGCTCGCCTGGTGCATCGGCGGCTACATGGTCGCGATGTTCATCGGCATCATGGGCGGCCCGCTCCGGCACCGCACCCGCATGGCCGTCATCGTCGTCGGTGGCCTGGTCATCTCGCTCATCACGAACACCCTCGCCGGGCCCGTGGTCGGCGCCATCCACGGACACTGGATCGAACTCGTCCTCATCGCCTGGGGCTGGATCGTCGCGATCGGCCTCGCCGTCAACGGGCTGAGCTACTTCGTCGGCCGGTTCATCGCCGCGCCGGCCATGATCTGCTTCGTCTTCCTGTCGATGCCGTCGTCCGGCGGCGCCTACCCGAAGTGGTTCATGCCGGAGCCGTTCGCGTGGCTCAACAACGTCGTCGTCGGCTCGAGCATGGTCGACATGATCAAGCACCAGATCTACGGCGTCGGCCCGTCGTACTCGCGCGGGCTCATCACGATGGCCTGCTACGCCGGCGCCGGACTCGTTCTCATGTACTTCGGCAAGCAGTGGTGGGAGCGCCGACGCATCCGTGCCATCGTCACCGGCCGCACGACGATGTTCCAGGACGCCCAGACCGCGAACCGCGAGTTCCTCGGCAAGCAGCGCGACGCCGAGCTCGAGCGCCACGGGCTCACCTCGACCGAGACCGGCACGCTGAGCATCCTCCACGACGACGACTGGGAGGACGAACGCGTCGGCGGCGACGTCTTCATGGGCGGTCGCGACGGCCTCGAGACCGAGACCACGCCCACGGGTCGCATCCCCGTCGTCCGCGGGGACCGCACCGGTCCGGTGCAGCGTCCAGGAGGCGCGGCGACCGGCCCCCGGACCCGTCCCGTCCCACGGGCGGACGGGTCCAGGGCACCGGGTCGCGCCGACGCCGCGGGTCGCGCCATCGACGGCGCCGGCGAGCGCCCGCACGGTCGGCACGCGGACCGCTGAGCCCCGAGCGGCGCGTATCCTGGGGGGCATGAACCCGCGCATCGCCTGGCACCGCGTCCTCGTCACCGTCGTCGTCGTGTTCCTCGTGCTGACGGTCGGGTTCTACGCGGCGAGTGTGCTGCTCGCCCCAGCCGACGGCCGCAACGTCGCCGGGCTGTTCGTCGGCTGGGCGATGTTCGCGATGATCGGCGCGATCGTGTTCGGCATCATCGACTTCTTCGTGCGCCCGCTCGGCGGACGGAGCGGTGACGCCGAGGTCATCGCCGCGGCCGAGGAAGCCCGCACCGGCAGCACCCGCACGCAGACCCCGACCCGGTAGGACGACGCGCTGGGACGGCGACGGGTCAGGGTCCCGACGGCGCTGCCACCCCGGTGCCGGTGTAGCCCGACACCGTGGCATCGTCCTCGGCGAACGTGAACCGCGCCCGCACCGATCCCCCGCCGAGCACGCCCGGCAACCAGTACTTCGCGTCGTCCCACATCGCCTCGAACGGCACGGCGTCGACCGGGATCCAGCGGGGTTCGAGTTCGTCGCTGCCCGACGGGCTGCCCTGCCAGCGGCGGCAGACGAAGACGTCCGAGACCTGGGACCAGGACGGGCGGTACGGGAACCGGTAGTCCAACGTGCCCCGTGCCTCCAGGTCCGCCGCGTCGATCCGCAGGCCGACCTCTTCCGCGACCTCGCGCACCGCCGTCTCGACGGCGGACTCCCCCGGTTCCCGCTTGCCGCCGGGTCCGACGAGCCGGCCGGTCCCGAGGCCGCGTCGCTTCTCGCCGAGGAGCACCTCGGGGCCCTGCTCGCCGTCGCGCACGAGGTAGACGACGACCACGGCGGGGTGCTGGGACTTGCTCGGGTCGCGTGGGGTCACGCGTCCAGTCTGGCCGAAGTTCTGGCGTAGGCTTTTTCCATGGCGGGCACGCTGCGGGGGCACCATGGCTGAGCCGGGCAGGACCGGGCGCAGCCTCGAAGTGCTGCGTGCCGAGGCGGCCGAGGAGATCTCGATGATCGTCGAGCACCGCAGCCGCCAGGGTGAGGACCCGTGGGAGTTCATGCCGACGCTCCCCACCGTGGACGAGCAGGTCGTGCTCATCCTCCGCGCCGACGCCGTCGAGCTGGACGCCGCGATCGGGCAGCGGAGCGCGCAGTGGTCGATGCACCCCGCCTCCGGGCAGGGCACCCGCCTCGGCGAGGAGTACCACCGGCTCCGCCGCATCGCGCTGCAGCACCCCGAGCTGACGCCGGCGGTGTGGAAGCTCATGGGTGCGCTGCCCGAAGCCGGCTAGGTCGTTCCAGGCCGGGCTGCGGTTGGATGGCCCCATGACCGAAACCGTGCTCGCCGTCCTGAACCAGCCTTCCCGCGACCGCGCGCCGCACGACCCCGCGGCGGACGCGTTCACGTGGGCGAAGCCCCTCGAGGAGCACGTCCAGGTGCAGGACCTCGGCATCATCCGCGGCGACGGGGTCTTCGAGACCGTCACCGTGATCGACGGGCACCCGCAGGCGCTCGAGGCGCACCTGGCCCGCTTCGGCCGCTCCGCCGCGATGCTCGGCCTGCCCGCACCCGACACCGACGCCTGGCGACGAGCGATCGAGGCGGTGTGCGCCCGGCTCGACCCGGTCCGCGAAGCCTTCGTCAAGACCGTCCTCACCCGCGGCGTCGAGGGGTCGGACCGCCCGACGGGGTGGGTCTACGCGGCACCGTCCGGTGACTCGACCGCCGCACGCACCGAGGGCATCTCAGTCGTCACGCTCGACCGCGGCTACCGGCACGACGTCGAGCGGACGTCTCCGTGGCTGCTGCAGGGCGCGAAGACGCTGTCGTACGCGGTGAACATGGCGGCGCTCCGCGAGGCCGGCCGACGCGGAGCGGACGACGCCGTGTTCGTGTCGACGGACGGCTACGTGCTCGAGGGCACGCGCGCGAACCTGATCCTCTCCGTCGGTGGGCGGCTCGTGACGCCGCGCACCGACATCGGGATCCTCGCCGGGACGACGCAGGCCGACGTGTTCCGCTTCGCCGAGGAAGCGGGCATCGAGACCGCCTACGAGCTCCTCACGCTGGACGACTTCCACACGGCGGACGCGGCCTGGCTCGTCTCGAGCGTGCGCCAGGCGGCGCCGATCCGGTCGGTGAACGGTGTCGCGCGGGCGATCGACGCGGAACTCACGACGCGCATCAACGACTTCCTGCTGGCGCGCGAGGTCTGAGACCCGCCTGCGGGCGGCGGACTGGAGGCGCGGTGCGGGTCCGCACCGTGCCTCCAGTCCGGACCCTGGTCGCTACCAGCGCGGCGTGGTGACGCCCGTGCCGTCGGCCCACTCGAAGACGGATTCGCCCTCGATCCAGACGCGCGTCGCGCGGCTGGTCGCGTCGAGCGGGTCGCCGTCCCACAGGACGAGGTCGGCGTCGTAGCCCTCGGCGAGGCGGCCGACGCGGTCCCCGAACCCGAGGAAGTCGGCGGGGTTCGTCGTGAGCGCCTCGAGCGCGGTCTGGCGGGGCAGCCCCTCCTTCACCGCCGCGGTGGCCTGGTCCACGAGCATGCCGATCGGGACGACCGGGGCATCGGTCGTGATCGCCACGCGGACCCCGGCCGCCGCGATCGCCGCGAGGTTCGGGATCCCGCGATCACGGAGCTCGACCTTCGAGCGGCTCGTGAAGAGCGGGCCGTAGATGACGGGGATGTCCTTCCCGGCGAGGACGTGCGCGATCTTGTGCGCCTCGGTGCCGTGGTTCACCACCAGGCGGTACCCGAACTCCTCGGCCAGCCGGATCGCGGTGGCGATGTCGTCGTGGCGGTGCGTGTGCTGGTCCCACGCGAGCTCGCCGTCGAGGACGCGGACGAGCGCCTCCTTCGTGAGGTCGCGGGCGAACGGGTCGCCCTTCGCGGCGGCTGCGTCGCGGGCGGCGCGGTAGTTCTGGGCCTCGACGAAGGCGTCGCGGATGATCTTCGCGACGCCGAGACGGGTGGACGGGGTCTGTCCCTTGCCGCCGTAGACGCGCTTCGGGTTCTCGCCCAGCGCGCTCTTGATGCTCACCGCGTCGGAGATGAGCTGCTCGTCGATCGTGCGGCCGCCCCAGGTCTTGATCGCGACGGTCTGGCCGCCGATCGGGTTGCCGGACCCGGGCTTGACGACGATCGAGGTGATGCCGCCGGCGAGGGCGTCGCGGAAGCCCTCGTCGTCGATGTCGATCGCGTCGATCGCGCGCACCCCGGCCATGTTCGGGCCGGTCATCTCGTTCGTGTCGTTGCCCGCCTCGCCGTTCGCCTCCTCGTGGATGCCGACGTGCCCGTGCGACTCGACGAAGCCCGGGACGAGCCACGCACCCGCGGCGTCGACGACCGGCAGCCCGGCCGGGGGCGAGACGTCCGGGCCGATCGCGGTGATGCGACCGTCCTCGACCACGACGGCGCCGCCGTCGAACTCGGGGGCGGTGACGGGGACCACGTGTGCGTTCGTCACGACGAAGGAGTTGCTCATGCCACCACGGTACCGACGGGGGCGGACACCGCGGCCGTGCACACACGACATGCAGATTCCTCGCGGCGGTGGCCGGCGCCGCTCTAGCGTCGACCCGTCGACCCGTCTCGTTCACCGTGGAGGAACCGATGCCCAGCACCGAGCACCCCTGGCCGTCCCACACCACCGTCACGCTGCCCTGGCGCAGCAGCGTGCGCGGCCCGCGGCACGACCGCGAGACGACGTCGGTGGTGGCGTCGGTCCCGCCGCGCATCGCCCGGCTCCCCTGGTCCCCGGACGCCGACACCGCAGCGCTGCTCGACCGCGCCGCCGCCGCGCTCGTGCACCTCGACGAGCACCACGGCGACCGGCTCGCTGTGCTCGGTCGCGTGCTCGACCGGACCGAGGCCGTCGCGACCTCCCGCATCGAGGACGAGCACGCCACGCTCGACGACCTCGCGCGGGCCGTCGTCGGCGTCCGGGCGAACCGCAGCGCGACGGCGATGGTCCGGGCCGGCGGGGCGATCGAGACGCTCGTGTCGTCCGCGGCGTCCGGCACGATCACGGAACGGGCGCTGCTCGCGGCCCACCACCGGCTCCTGCGCGACGACCCGGCCGACGGCCGGTACGCCGGACGCTGGCGGGACGTGCAGAACTGGATCGGCGGCGGCGCCACGCCCCGGCTCGCGCGCCACGTCCCGCCGCCGGCCGCGCTCGTGCCCGAGCTGATGGACGACCTGTTCGCGTTCCTCCACCGCGACGACCTGCACCCGATCGCGCAGGCGGCCATCGCGCACGCGCAGTTCGAGTCGATCCACCCGTTCACCGACGGCAACGGGCGGATCGGCCGCGCGCTCGTCGCCGCCGTGCTCCGCCGTCGAGGCCTCGCTCGGATCGTCACGGTGCCGGTCGCGACTGCCCTGGTCGCCGAGCGGGACTGGTACTTCTGGCACCTCGACCGGTACCGGCGCGGTGTCGTCGACGAGTGGGTCCGTGACCTCGCGATCGCGATCGGCACGGTGTGCGACGAAGCCACGGTCACGGCGCTGCTCCTCGACGAGGCCGCCGTCCCGACACGGGCGCACGACGCGGTCACCCGGACCCTCCTCGACGATCCCGTCGTCACCGAGGACCACCTCGAGCAGCTGCTCGGCGACGACGCCCGCTCGATCGACACCGTGACCGACGATCTCTGCCGCGCCGGGGTGCTGCGGCCGGTGACCGAGCGGCGCCGTCGCCGAGCGTGGCTCGCGGTGGCCGTCGCCGACGAGGTGACGGCCTTCACCGACCGCGTCCACGACGCCGTCACACACCGGGCGAATAGGGTGGGGTGGTGAGCACCGAGCACGCCCAGGCCACCCCGCCCACCGCCGCCAAGCGGCCCGTTAAGCGGACCCACCACGGCATCGACTTCGTCGACGACTACGAGTGGCTGCGCGACAAGGAGTCGCCGGACACCCTGGCCTACCTCGAGGCCGAGAACCGCCACACCGAGCAGGCGACGGCGCACCTCGACGGACTGCGCGACCGGATCTTCGCCGAGGTGAAGAACCGCGTGCAGGAGACCGACCTCTCGGTGCCCGTCCGCATGGGCGACTGGTGGTACTTCACGCGCACGGCCGAGGGCAGCCAGTACGGCGTGCACTGCCGTGCGCCGATCAGCGGGCCCGACGACTGGACCCCGCCGGCGGTGACCGAGGGCGAGGCGACGCTCCCCGGCGAGCAGGTCGTCCTCGACGGCAACGCGCTCGCGGACGGCCACGACTTCTTCTCGCTGGGTTCCTACGACATCAGCGACGACGGCACACGGCTCGTCTACGGCATCGACGTCGAGGGTGACGAGCGGTACACCCTGCACGTGCGGGACCTCACGACCGGCACCGACCTCGGCGACGAGATCCCGAACACCGGCTCCGGGGCGACGTTCGACCCGTCCGGGCGCTTCGTGTTCTACCCGACCGTCGACGACTCCTGGCGGCCCGACCGCATCTGGCGGCACACCGTGGGCAGCCCGGCGGGCGATGACGTCGTCGTGTTCGAGGAGCCGGACGACCGCTACTGGGTCGGCGTCGGGGTCACCCGGTCATCGCAGTACATCGTGATCGAGCTCGGGTCGAAGATCACCTCCGAGGCGCTCGTCCTCGACGCGGCCGACCCCACCGGCGAGTTCCAGGTCGTGTGGCCCCGGCGCGAGGGCGTCGAGTACGAGATCGAGCACGCGATCGTGGGCGGCAGCGACCGGTTCCTCGTCCTGCACAACGACGGTGCCGAGAACTTCGAGCTCGTCGACGTCCCCGCGGACGACCCCACGTCGGAGCGTGACCGGCGGGTCGTCGTCGCGCACCACGCCGAGCGTCGGATCGAGGCGGTGGACGCCTTCGCCGGACACCTCGCGCTCGAGTACCGGTCCGAGGCGCTCCCCCGCGTCGCGATCATCCCGATCGAGGGCGACGGCTACGGCGACGCGCACGAGGTCCCCTTCGACGAGGCACTGTTCTCGGCCGGGCTCGGTGGCAACCCGGAGTGGGACCAGCCGACGCTCCGGATCGGGTTCACGTCGTTCGTCACCCCGTCCGAGGTGAGCGACCTCGACCTCGCGACGGGCGAGGTCACGGTCCTGAAGCGTCAGCCCGTGCTCGGCGGCTACGACCCGGCCGACTACGTCCAGGAGCGCGACTGGGCCACCGCCGACGACGGCACCCGCGTGCCGATCTCCCTCGTGTGGCGCCGTGACGCGGTCGACACCGACCGTCCGGCACCGCTGCACCTCTACGGCTACGGCTCGTACGAGCACTCGATCGACCCCGGGTTCAGCGTCATGCGCCTGTCGATGCTCGACCGCGGCGTCGTGTTCGCCGTCGCCCACGTGCGCGGTGGCGGCGAGATGGGTCGGCACTGGTACGAGAACGGCAAGACCCTCACGAAGAAGAACACCTTCTCCGACTTCGTCGCGGTCGCCACGCACCTGATCGACACCGGACGCACCACCGCCGACCGGCTCGTCGCCGAAGGCGGCAGTGCGGGTGGGCTCCTGATGGGCGCTGTGGCGAACCTCGCCCCGGAACGGTTCGCCGGGATCCTCGCGGCGGTGCCCTTCGTCGACGCGTTGACGAGCATCCTCGACCCGGACCTGCCGCTGACGGTCATCGAGTGGGACGAGTGGGGCGACCCGCTGCACGACCCCGAGGTCTACCGGTACATGAGCGAGTACTCGCCGTACGAGAACGTCCGCGACGACGTGCAGTACCCGGAGATCCTCGCCGTGACGTCCATCAACGACACCCGTGTGCTGTACGTCGAGCCCGCGAAGTGGACCGCGAAGCTGCGTGAGGTCGGCGCCCCGGTGCTGCTCAAGACCGAGATGGCAGCGGGGCACGGCGGCGTCAGCGGCCGGTACGCCTCGTGGAAGGAGCGGGCGTTCGAGCTCGCCTGGCTCCTCGACGTCCTGGGGCTGGCGGACGAGGCGCCCGCCGCGTGACGACTTGGTGAGCAGGAATGGTCGGGTTGCCCATCGGCACCCGACCATTTCTGCTCACGAAGCGAGCGCGCGAGCGCCCGCCGCGCGGCGCGTCACACGCGGTTGAGCGCGTGCACCGCCTCGTCGTAGGACTCCTCGGCGAGGCGCACCCGGTCGCCCGCGAGCACCCCGTACCCGAACGTGCCCTCGCCGCCGCGCTCGGCGATCGCCGCGTTCGTGCGCAGCGTGTCGAGCGCGTGCAGGGAGCGCACCCGCTCGGTGAGGACGTCGGCCGCCGTCCCGATCCGCTTCCACAGTGCGTGCGGGAACGCGTCGTCGCCGAGCACGTCCATCGTCAGGCGCGCGCGCATCGTCGCCTGCCAGGCAGCCTCGGTCGTGGCGCGGTCGGCGGCCTCACGCGCAGCGGCGGTGTCCGAGGTGTCGTCGGCGACCGCGGCGCGCACGAGTTCGCGGACCTCCGGCTTCACCTGGGCGACGACGTCCTGCGCGACCTTCTTCGGCGACCGGAGGGCCCACGCGGTCGGTGCGGGGCGCTCGACCGCGTCGTCGAGGGCGTCGAGGAGCTCGAGGAACGGCTCGCCGTGCAGGAACGCCACGACGTCCCGGACCGACTGGTCGCGACGTTCGCGGGTGGCCGCCAGGATCCGCTCGCGCGTCATCGCGTCGACGAGCTCGTCCTGCGCCGGGGTCGACGCGCGCGGCAGCCGGTCGATGAGGTACTCCGCCAACGCAGCGCGCGCGGTGACGGCGGCGAGTCCGTCCGCCCCCGCGGCAGCGCGGTCGACGGCGTCGCCGGCGGCGAACGCCGGACGGTACGCGCCGAGGATCGCGGCGATCTCGAGGGCGGTCTCGGCCGCCTGCCGGAGGTCGGTGGCGTCGCCGGAGCGGAGCCGCGCCTCCTGGGCGAGGAGCGCGGCGCGGAGCTTCCGCAGCCGCTTCACCAGCACGCGTGCGGTCGTTCCCTTCTCCGGCTTGTCCTCGGCCTGGAGGCGCGGTGCCGGTGCTCCTGCCAGCCCACGTGCCAGCTTGGACGAGACGGCGGCGGGGCCGGCGCCGGCGGCGGCGAAGCGCCCGTCGAGCGACGCGAAGAGCTCGTGGGCGACCTGCGGGTCGACGCCGCCGACGATCTCGACCTCGACCTCGCGCCAGGTGCGCGGGGTCTCGGGGGCGTCGTCGTCGAGCCGCGTCGCGCGGACCTGGTCGTCGGCGAGCTCGGCGATCTGGTCGCCGTCCTCGTCGAGCAGCCGCGTCACCGTGCGGGTCGTCGTGATCCGGACCACCGGGTGGAGGCCCCGGCCACGGCGCTCGGTGAAGAGTGCGGCGAGGACCTCGTCGGGGACGGTGTCGGCGTCGTCGGTGAGCGGGAAGTGCTGCTCGTGCCGGACGGTGTCGGACGATGCGCGCTTGATGTGCCAGCCGGCGTCGGGGCCACCGGTCCGGCGGCGCACCGTCACGCGGGCGGCCACGAGGTCGTACCGCTCGGTGTCCCAGTACGTCGCGTCGAGGTCGAACGGCTCCTGGTGCTCGGTGCGGATGATGCCGCCGATGCCGACGAGGTCCGGCAGGGCACCGCCCTCGGGCAGGTCGTAGGTTCGCTCGATCTCGAGGTGCGTGTCGCTCACGCGGTCCTGTCTACCAGGGCTTCCCCGTGTTCCCCGAACCGGCGGGGTTAGCCTGAGCACATGAGCGAGACGATCACCCGCGACGCGTTCGTGCCGGAGGCCGGCGCCGTCACGATGTTCACGACCAGCTGGTGCGGCTACTGCGCGCGCCTGAAGAACCAGATGTCGAAGGCCGGGGTCCCCTACCGCGAGGTCGACATCGAGCAGACGCCCGGCACGGCCGAACTCGTCGCCGAGGTCAACGGCGGCAACCAGACCGTGCCGACGCTGGTGTTCCCCGACGGCAGCACGGCGACGAACCCCTCGCTCGCCGAGGTCCAGTCGCGCATCTGACGCCGCGGAGCCCCGCACAACGGAAGTCCGTCCGAACCGCGTGATCGCGTGGTTCGGACGGACTTCCGTTGTGCGAGAGGCATGCGCGCCACGCGCCGGGCGCGCCGGGCGCCGGACGGCGCCGGCCCTAGCCGCGCTCCAGCGCCTCGGTCAGCAGCGCCGCCATCGCGTCGAGCTGGATGTCGCCGGAGTCGACGATCTCCTCGTCCGAGCCGTCGAGCGCGCGGGCGGCCAGGGACGCCTTCGAGTCGATGAGCTCGGCGATCTTGGTGTCGATCGTCTGGGCGGCGATGATGCGCCACGCCGTGACGGGCTCCTCCTGCCCGATGCGGTGCACGCGGTCGATCGCCTGGGTCTGCTCGGCGCTCGTCCACGACAGCTCGGCGAGCACGACGTTCGACGACACCTGCAGGTTGAGGCCGACGCCCGCCGCGGTGAGCGAGCAGACGATCACGGCGACGTCGGGGTCGTTCACGAACGAGTCGATCTCGGCCGTGCGCTGCGCCGGCGTCTGGTCGCCCCGGACCGTCGCGGTGCGGAGGTGTCGACGTGCGAACACCTCTTCCGCCTGGTCCATGACGTCGAGGTGCTTCGCGAAGAACACGACCTTGCCGACGTTCGAGGCGAGCTGCGCCGCGTAGTCCGCCGCGAGCTGCGCCTTGGCCCGACCGATGCGCCGCACCATCGAGAACACGTTCTCCCCGGTCGGCGAGGCGTCCTGGTCCTCGAGCTCCCAGCGCGCGACCTGGCGGACGAGCTTGTGGTCGATGCCGACGACCGGGTCCTGCCCGGTGCGGGCGTCGAGCGCCTGGTGGTACCGCTTGACGAGCTTCGCGGTGAGCTCGCGCTCGGCGTCGCGGATCGAGCGGCCGACCTCGTCGTCGAGTTCGACGGGGATGTCGGCGATCCGACGTGCCGGGATGTCCGCGGCGACGTCGACCTTGCGGCGGCGGACGATGCCCTGGTCGATGACGGCCTTGCGGGCCTCGACGAAGAACCCGGGGTCGGCCGGCGTCAGGCCGATCTCCTCGAGCTCGTTCATGAGCTTGGCGCGCGGCTTCTTGTCGTCGATCCAGCCGAGGTACTCCCAGATGGTGCGGAAGTCCTCGACCGAGTTGATCAGCGGCGTGCCGGTGAGGGCCATGAGCAGCGGCGACGCGGTGCGCGACCGGATCGCCTCGGCGAGCTGCAACACGAACTTCGAGCGCTGCGAGTCCTTGTTCTTGATGAAGTGCGCCTCGTCGACGACCATGCCCTTGAACCCGAAGTTCCCGAGCCAGCCGGCGTGCCGGTCGAGGATCTCGTAGTTCACGATGACGATGTCGGCGAACCCGTCGAGGTCGTCCCCGTCGCCGTGGATGACCGTGGCGGTGCGGTTCGGGACCCAGCGGGCGGCCTCGCGCTTCCAGTTCGTCTTGACGACGTTCGGCACGACGACCAGCAGCGGGAAGGCGTTCGCGGCCTCGGCGGCGAGGAGCGACTGCGCGGTCTTGCCCAGGCCGGGCTCGTCGGCGAGCAGGAACGTGCGGTGGCCCTGCGCCGCGGCGGCGATGAGCTCCGCCTGGTGCTTCATGAGCGTGGTGCCCGACCGCGAGTGCAGCGTCGTGGGCTCGGGCAGCGGCATCGTCGCCGCTCCCCCGCCCGCGCCGTACTCGAACGACTTGAAGAGCGGGCCGAACAGCTCCCAGTTCGCCAGGCGACGCGGGTGTGCGACGGGCTGGTCGGCGAGCGCGAAGTCCGGCGGCAGGAACGGGTTCGCGAGCTGTCGCTGCACGACCGCCTGCGGCACGACCGCACGCACCGGGCTCTCCACCGTCGGCGAGGGCTCCGCCGCGATGACGAGTTCCTCGGGCTGCAGCTCCATGCCGCCCGCGATCATCATGTCGCGCTTCACGGTGCGGGTCGTCTCACTGACCGACGCCTCTTCCGTGAGGAGCTGGATCACGCTGGTGTCCCGCGCCGCGGTCTTCGCGAGGATCGTCGCGACGCCGTCGAGCCGCTTGAGCTGCTCGGCGCGCTGCGAGTCGGTGAGTTCGGTGTCCGCCTTGACCCGTGCGCGTTCCTCGCGCATGAGCAGGGCGACCGCCTGGAACTTCGAACGGTTCGACGCCTTGAGCGGTCCACGCTGCGCCGCCGCCTCGACCTCGCGCACGGCGCGGGCGAGCACGGGGATGACGCCGTCGTTGTCGAGCGGCCTGGTGCGACGCGACGCGGTCCGCGTCCCGCCGGCTGCTCGCCGGGTGCCTGATCGAGCCAACGCTCCTCCTGTTCCGCCCGTTCGTGCGGGCGAGCCGCCCCGCGGGGCGGAAGTCCTGAACCGGCGCCTGGCACGGCTCCGGTGTTCCGGGGGCCACCGTGGCCCACCGCTTCGCCGGTCCCCGTCCGGGGGACGTGGAGTCCTGCGGACCGTTCCCATCGCGGCCACCGGGTGGAGCCGGATGCGACGGTCCGCGCCGGGATCCGGCGCCGTCACACGCACGTGATGCCCCCTCGGAGCGATCACGGACCCGGTTCCCACGTCGGTCAAGTGACCGACTGCTGCGTCCGGAATCGACGCGGCACGCGGGAACGCGGTGCGTGCGCGCTCAGTTTACTCCCCGACCACCGACGGAGGCGACTCGACGACGCCCGCGCGAGTCGCGCCTCCTGGGATCCGCCTGCTGTCCGGTCCAGGAGGCGCGGTGCGGACCCGTCCCGCGACCGGCGTCGCGCAGGTGGTCGCGTCAGGCCTGTGGTGCGGAGCGCGGGCGGAGGAGGCCGTCGGACGGGACGATCGGCGTCGCCTCCGCGAGGGCCGCCTGCGTCGCTGCCAGCAGCTGCTCCGCCGTGTGGATCCCGTTCGCGGAGCCGGTCGTGGCCTGGCCGCCGGCGTGCGCGAGCAGTTGCGCGCCGATCGCCGGACCGATCCGGTCCGACTGGTCGGGGTTGCGCGCGATCCAGTCCCGCGCGACGGCGTCGGCGAGGCGTTCGGCGGCCGCCCCGCGCTCCGCGTCGCCGCGCGACCGGTGCCACAGCCCCGTGACGACGAGGTGCGCCACCACGGCACCGATGTCGCGCACCGGGTAGCCCCAGCCCGCCGTGTCGATGTCGAGCAGGCCGGAGATGCGCCACGGCTCGTCCTCGTCGACGAAGACCTGCTCGAGGTGCAGGTCGCCGTGCACGACCTGCTTCGTCGCGGTCGCCCAGCCGATCGAGCGTCGTCCGATGGCGTCGTAGAGCGCGTCGATCTCCTCGGCGTCCTGCGGCAGCGCGGCGACGAGGGTGCGGCGGTGCCAGTCGGCGTGGTCCATCGCGTCGGCGCGGGCCTGCTGCGTCATCGGGACCGTCGCGATCCGCCCGGTGAGCGCGGCGAGGGAGGCCACGAAGCGCGGGTCGTCCGCGATCTCGAGGATGCGGCTGCCGGCGGGGACCCCGCGGATGCGTTCGAGGACGAGCAGACCGTCCCCACGGCTCGACAGCACCCGCGGCACCGGCAGTCCGGCGGCGACGAACTGCTCGTGCGACTTCTCGATCGGGGCCACCCGGTGCGGACGCACGACCTTGAGGAAGAGGGTCCCCTCGGCGGCGTCGACCCGCACCACCGCACGCTTGCCCGGTCGGTACGCCGCGACCGTGAGGGTCGGGTCGGTGACCGGCATGCCGAGCGTCGTGAGCAGCTCGGCGACGGCGTCGCGGTAGGTCACCTGGGGCAGCACCGGCAGCCCGGGGTCGTTCGGGTACGCCCACACCGAGACCGGCTCGCCCGTCGCGGGGTCGGTGACGATCGCGCTGTTCTGGTCGTGGGTCCCGCCGGTGTCGACGTAGGTCAGGACCGTGGCGCGCTGGCCGTTGCGGTCCACGGTGTCGACCTCGTAGCCGTACAGGTAGCCGTTGCCCGAGGGTTCGACCGAGTGCGCGCGTGCGGCCACCACGGAGGTCCCGGAGCCGGCGAAGGCCTGCGGGATGACGCGCTCATGGTTGGGCCACACGAGACCAGTCAACCGGACGGGGCGGGATTCGTCGCGTTCGTGCACGGCTCGGCGCGCGCACCGTGGCTACCGTGGTCGTCGTGAACCCGGTCGCGCGTCTCCGCAGCTCCAGTCGCACGCCGTTCCTGCAGGTCGTCAAGACCGCGGTCGCGGTGGTCGCCGCCGTGCTGCTGTGCCGGGTGCTCATCGACGGCCCGTTCCCGACCTTCGCCGCGATCGCCGCGCTGCTCGTGGTGCAGCCGAGCATCAACCAGTCGTTCGTGAAGGGACTCGAGCGCAGCGCCGGGGTCGTCCTCGGCGTCGTGCTCGCCACCGGGTTCCACCTGCTGCTCGGCGACACCGTGTGGGTCGTCCTGCTCGTCATCGTGCTCGCGATCCTCATCGCGTGGGCGCTGCGGCTCACTCCGACCTCGGCGACGCAGGTCGGCATCAGCGGCATGCTCGTGCTGACCGCGGGCGTCGTCACGCCGAACTACTCGGCCGACCGGATCCTCGAGACCGTCCTGGGAGCGATCGTCGCCCTCATCGTGAACGCGCTCATCGTGCCGCCGGTGCTGCTCGGTCCGGCGCACCTCGCGGTCGCACGGCTCGCCCGGGACACCGCCGCCGCGTTCGAGCGGGTCGCGATCGGGCTCACCGAGGGGTGGGACCAGGACCGCTGGCACGAGGCGCTCCTGCAGGCCCGGGCGCTCCGGCAGCAGCACGCCCGCGCCGAGGCCTCGCTCACCGCGGCCCGGGAGTCCCTCACGATGAACCCGCGCGGCGGCCGGCACCGGACCGTCCTCGACGAGGACATCGTCGTGGCCGAACACCTGCGTGTGCTCGTCACCCGGGTCACCGGCATGACCCGGGCGATCCAGGACAACACGGCGCCCGACCTCCGGGCCGACCCCGTCGTCGGGAGCATCGCCACCGAGGTCGCCCGGATCGCTGCCGACGTCCGGGCGCTCAGTGCCCGGGTCGCCGCGAAGGAGGTGCCCGTGTCGACCGCTGCGTCCCCTCGGCCCCGGTGGTCGGTGCCGACGTCGCCGCAGCACGACGAGGACGTCGCGGAGCCGGCACTCACGGCGCCGCTCGAGGTGATCCGGCCGAACTCGCGGCACTGGATCCTGATCGGGGCGCTGCTCGAGGACATCCGGCGCGTGCGCGAGGAGCTGCTCGGCGAGGACGACTGACGCTGCCCGTGGGCAGGCGCGGGCGCGTGCGCGGGCGCTTGTGGCGCGTCAGCGTGCGGCGGACGCCGCCTCGGCCGCCGAGTGCACGATGTCGTCCCAGATCGTCGCCGTCGGCACGGTCGAGTCGCTCGAGACGACCTCGACGCTCGCGAACCGGCTGATCTCGGCCACGACGGCATCGGCCCCCGCGGCACGAGCGGCGACGCTCGCGATGTCCGGGACCGCCGCCCGGAGCTCGGCGACCACACGGTCGCGGCTGTCGTCCTCCATGTCGCCGAGCACGCCGATGCCCTTCCAAGCGGCGTCGAGCTCGGCACGCAGACGGACGAGGGCCGGGTGTTCCGGCATGTCGTTCATGGTGCCCCCACTGCGGATGTGACGTCGGGTACGCCGCTTCCGGTGCGCGAGCATAGCAACGAAGCAAGCAGTCCTCACGTCCCACGAACGGGGGACAGACCGTTCTACCTGTCCGGCCGCCGTGACTGTGACGAGATTCAGCGAGTTCAGCCGTGGGATCTCCCGCATGTACAGGTTCGATGCCACGATGGGGTCGAGGAGGTCGCTATGCGCCTGTTGGTGGTCGAGGATGATGACGAGATGCGCGCGCTCATGGAGCGTGGGCTCGCGGCAGAGGGGTACCGCGTCACCGCGGTCGAGAACGGGGTCGAGGCGCTGATCGCGCTCGGCGACCAGGCGTTCGACCTGGCCGTCGTGGACGTCATGATGCCCGGCATGTCCGGCTTCGAGCTCGCCCGACGCATCCGCGAGCGCGAGGACCCGGTCCGGATCCTCCTCGTGACCGCGCGGGACGCCGTGGACGACCGCGTGTTCGGCCTCGACGCCGGCGCCGACGACTACCTCACGAAGCCGTTCGCCTTCGCCGAGCTCACCGCTCGTCTCCGCGCCCTCGGCCGTCGCGAGTCCGCCGGCGCCCCGCGCACCATCGAGGTGGGCGACGTCGCGATCGACTCCGAGGCCCGTCGCATCCTGATCAAGGGCCAGCGGGTCGCCGTGAGCCCCACCGAGTTCGCGCTCCTCCGGCTGCTCGCACGGTCGGTGGGCACAGTGGTCGACCGCCCGAAGATCCTCGAAGAGGTCTGGGACGGCTCGCAGCACGTCGACCCGAACGTCGTCGAGCAGTACATCTCGTACCTCCGCAAGAAGCTGACCTCGCACGAGGCGACGGTCGCGATCTCCACCGTGCGCGGCCGCGGCTACCGGCTCGATCTGCTCGGGGCGTGACCGGTTCCGGGCGTGGCCTGATCCGTCCGCTGCGGAACCTGTCGCTCCGCGCTCGGATCACCATCGGGTCCACGGCGATCGCGGCGGTGGTCATCGTGCTGCTCGTGCTCGTCATGCGGTTCCAGGTGGTCAGCGTCGTCGCGAGTGCCACGCGCACCCTGCTCGACGCGGACGCCGACCCGTACGTGGCCACGCTCGAGGTCGACAGCGACCCCGACCTGTCCCCGCCGGGCAACGCGCAGCTCGTGGCCGTGGTCTCGCCGTCCGGTGACATCGCCCTGTCGACCATGCCGCCCCGCGTCGAGCGCGCACTCGGCAGCCTCACCGAGACGAAGGCCGGGACGTCCCTCATCCGGGTCGCCGGCTCGGAGTACCGCGTCGTCGTCGAGCACCCCGTCAACCAGGCGGGTCGGTGGACGGTCGTGGCGGCCCGCAACTCGCAAGCCGAGGCGATCGTCGTCGACGACCTGACCTCGACGCTGTCGCTCACCGGGCTCGCGATCCTGGTCGCGTTCGGCGTCGCCTCGTGGGTGCTCGCGACCGCCGCCCTGCGCCCGGTGAACCGGATGCGCCGCGAGGCCGAGCGCCTCTCCGTCGCCCCCGAGCGCGCCGAGCTGCCGGTCGGTCCGGCCCAGGACGAACTCGCCTCGCTGGCGACGACCCTCAACGCCTTCCTCGCCCGCACGCGCCAGGCCACCGAACGCGAGCGCCAGATGGTCTCGGACGCGAGCCACGAACTCCGCACGCCCCTCGCGATCCTGACGACCCAGCTCGACCTGGCGTCCCTCGACGGGGACGACGCGGCCGCCCTCGCCGCCCACATCGAGCGCGCGAAGCTCAGCGTCGCGCGGCTGTCCCGCCTGGCGAACGACCTGCTCGCGCTGTCGCGCATCGAGGAGTCCGAGCGCCGCGAACAGGACGGCGCCGAACAGCAGCCCACGGGCTGGTCGGACCTCGGCGACGAGGTCATGAGTGCCGTCGACCGCGTCCGGCTCATCGCGTCCGCCAAGGACATCACCGTCGACTTCGACCTGGAGTCCCCGGTCGCCGTCGGGGGTTCCGGCCCGGGCATCGGCGGCGGCACCGTGGAGCCGCGGTACCGGCTCGACACCGGTGGCATGGCGCAGCTCGTCACGAACATCGCCGGCAACGCGGTGTCGGCACTCCCCCGCGGCGGCGGCGTCTTCGTCTCGTGGCGCAGTGCCGGCGGCGAGGGGATCCTTCAGATCACGGACGACGGCCCCGGCGTGCCGGAGTCGTTCATCCCCGTCGCCTTCGACCGGTTCACCCGCCCCGACGAGGCCCGGAAGTCCCGCCCGAACCCCGACCCCGCGATCGGCACGATCCCCCTGCCGGGTGGTTCCGGACTCGGGCTCGCGATCGTGCGTGCCGTGGCGGAGCGGGCTGGCGGGACGGCGTCGCTCCGGAACGTGCGGTCCGGCGGGCTCGAGGTCACGATCCGCATCCCCGAGGTGCAGTAGCCGGTCGGTCACTGGAAGTCCCTCGACCGGGTGCGGACCGACAGGGACAGGTGTTCGATCCGGTCGGCCACCAGGTTCACGACCCCGTCCGGCGACCGCTCGAGGATCCCCCGCACGATCACGGCCGGCGCCTCGCGCGCGACCCGTCGGTACCGCCCCCACACGCCGACGCTGCAGATCACGTTCACCAGCCCGGTCTCGTCCTCGACGTTCATGAACGTGATGCCGGACGCCGTCGCCGGACGCTGCCGGTGCGTCACGATCCCCCCGACCTCGACCCGCCGTCCGGTCTCGGCCGTCGCGGTGTCCTGGACGCTGAGCACCCCGCGGGCCACGAGGCTGTCACGGACGTGCCGCACGGGATGGTCGTCCGTCGTCATCCCCGTCGACCACATGTCCGCGATGAGGACGTCACCGCTGGTCATCTGCCCGAACAGTGGCGGCTGCACCGTCACCTGGGTGTCGGGCAGCTGGTCGGGACGCTCGGCCGCGGCCTGTGCTGCCGACCACATCCCACCGCGCCGGTCGACCCCGATCGACGCGAAGGCGTCGGCGGCGGCGAGCGCCTCGAGCTGCGCCGTGGTCAGGCCGACACGGCGAGCGAGGTCGGACATGTCGGTGAAGGGACCGTGGGCGTCCCGCTCGGCGACGATCTTCTCGGCGCTCTTCCGGCCGAGCGAGGAGACCTCGGCCAATCCGAGGCGGACCGCGAAGGCGCCGTCCCGCCGGTGCCGCGCCGTGTCGTCTGGCGTGGCCTTGTCGAACGGCAGCACCGGGGGCTGTTCCTCGGCCAGGCAGTCGTCGTGACCCGTCGCGTGGACGTGCGCCGCGCCTCCTGGACCACCGTCGGCGTCGTCGTCGGCGGCGTCGTCGTGCAGCGGCTCCAACGTGGCGTCCACGCCGGACCGCAGGATGTCCGGTCGCAGGACGGTGACCCCGTGCCGTCGGGCGTCGGCCACCAGGGTCTGGGGTGAGTAGAACCCCATCGGCTGCGCACGGAGCAGCGCGGCGAGGAAGGCTCCGGGGTAGTGCAGCCGCATCCACGCGCTGGCGTAGACGATGAGCGCGAAGCTGATGGAGTGGCTCTCCGCGAAGCCGAAGTTCGCGAACACCTGGATCTTGGCGTAGATGGCGTCGGCGTCCTCGCCGTGGATGTCGTTCGCGGCCATCCCGGCGTAGAGCTTCTCGCGCAGCCGGTCGATCTTCTCGTGCCCGCGCTTCGATCCCATCGCGCGCCGGAGCAGGTCGGCGTCGTCCCCCGAGCACCCGCCCACCGCGATCGCCATCTGCATGAGTTGTTCCTGGAAGAGCGGGACGCCGAGGGTCCGCTCGAGCACGGGTTCGAGCGACGGGTGGATGTACGTGATCGGCTCTTCGCCCGTGCGCCGCCGGATGTACGGGTGGACCGCGCCGCCCTGGATCGGCCCGGGGCGCACCAGGGCGACCTCGATCACGAGGTCGTAGAAGCGCCGCGGCAGCAGTCGGGGCAGCGTCCCCATCTGCGCTCGGGACTCCACCTGGAACACCCCGATGGTGTCCGCGCGGCACAGCTGGTCGTAGACGCCCTGTTCCTCCTTCGGGATGGAGTGCATGTCCCACCGCTCCCCGCAGTGCTCGTCGGCGAGGTCGAACGAGTACTGCAGCGCGGCGAGCATGCCGAGCCCGAGCATGTCGAACTTCACGAGCCCCATGTAGGCGCAGTCGTCCTTGTCCCACTGCAGCACCGTCCGGCCGTCCATGCGGGCGTGCTCGATCGGCACGACCTCGCCCACGGGCCGGTCGGTGAGGACCATGCCGCCGGAGTGGATGCCGAGGTGCCGGGGGAACCCGAGCACCTGCTGCGCCATGTCGACCACGGTGTCCGGGATGTCGTGGTCTTGGCTCTCGGTCACCGAGCCCCAGCGTTCGACCTGCTTCGACCAGGCGTCCTGCTGCCCTGGGCTGTGGCCGAGCGCCTTCGCCATGTCCCGCACGGCGCCCTTCGGCCGGTAGGTGATGACGTTCGCGACCTGTGCGGCGTTGAACCGGCCGTACTTCTCGTAGACGTACTGGATGACCTCTTCACGCCGGTCGGAGTCGAAGTCGACGTCGATGTCGGGTTCCTCGTCGCGCATGGCCGACAGGAACCGTTCGAACGGCAGCCCGTAGCGGATCGAGTCGACCGCGGTGATCTCGAGCAGGTAGCAGACCGCCGAGTTCGCGGCCGAACCGCGGCCCTGGCAGAGGATCCCGCGCTCACGGGCGTACTGCACCATGTCCCGCACGATGAGGAAGTAGCCGGGGAAGTCCTTGTCCTCGATCACCGAGAGCTCGCGTTCGATCCGCTCGCGCTTCTGCGGGTCGACGCCGTCGGCGCTGCCGGGGTAGAACCGGCGGGCACCGCGCCAGGTGAGCTCCCGCAGCCAGGACATCGTGGTGTGTCCGTCGGGGACGTCGATGTCGGGCAGCCCGGGCTTGACCGTCTTCAACCGGAACCCGAGCTCGTCGGCGAGTTCGACGCTGTGCTCGACCGCCCCGGGGTAGCGGGCGAACCGCCGGGTCATCTCGGCCCCCGAGCGGAGGTGGGCCGTCGGTGCGGCCGGCAGCCAGCCGTCGATCTCGTCGAGACTTCGGCGGGCCCGGACCGCGGCGAGCGCCGTCGCCACCGGGAAGCGGTCCGGGGTGGCGTAGTGCACGTTGCCCGTGGCCACCGTGGGCAGCGCGTGCTTCGCGGCGAGGGCGGCCAGGGCGTCGTTCCGCGCGGTGTCCATCGGGTCGCCGTGGTCGGTGAGCTCGACGACGACCCCCGCCGTGCCGAACCGGTCGAGCAGGGCGCGCAGGGCGTCCTCGGCCGCGGACTCGCCCCCGCGCTCGAGCGCCTGCCGGACGGCCCCCTTGCGGCACCCGGTCAGCACGCGCCAGTGCCCGTCCGACCGTGCTGCGAGGTCGTCGAGGTCGTACCGGGGTCGTCCCTTCTCGGCGCCGGCGGCCAGGTGCGCCCGGGTGACGGCACCGGCGAGCCGGTGGTACCCGTCCTGCCCGTCCGCCAGCAGGAGCAGGTGCGTGCCCTCGGGGTCGGGTACGCCGTTCTGCGGTTCGGTCAGCCCGAGGGACAGCTCGGTGCCGTACACCGTGGCGACGGTCGGGTAGGCCTCGGCCACCTCGGCCATGCGCGCGGCACCGTAGAAGCCGTCGTGGTCGGTGAGGGCGAGCCCGTGCAGGTGCAACCGAGCGGCCTCTTCGAAGAGCTGTTCCGGGCCGCTCGCGCCGTCGAGGAAGCTGAACGTCGAGTGCGCGTGCAGCTCGGCGTACGGCACGACCGGCACGTTCGTGTCGTCGGCCACCGGCGGGGTCGTCGGCGCGTAGGGCTCGCGCTTGCGGGACCACGCGGGGCTGTCCCCGCCGTCGCCGTCGTGCGTGCTGCCGGGGCTCCGCTTGTCGGACAGCGCACGTTCGAACTGGGACCACGGGATCGGCGGGTTGCTGTACCCCATCAGTGCGTTCCCGTCCGGGCGGTCACGTCGCCACCGCCTCGGCCCACCACCGGTGGTCGGCGAGCACGAGGTACCACGCACGTCCGTCGGCGTCGACGAGCTGCAACCGGTGGAGTCGGCGTCCGCCGGCCTCCCACCAGCGCACGACGAGCGGCCACGGTCCGGCCCACGCGGTCACGGCGTCGAACCGGCCACCACGCTCCCCCTCGGCACGGAACCGTTCCGGGACCCCGGTGAGGACGCCGCGGTCGTCGACGTCGACGGTGCCGCCGTCGCCGGTGACGACGTCCACCGGGCGGGGACGGTCGAGCACGGTCGCCGGCGGCGGGCCGGGCAGCTTGCCGGGCCACGGGCGGTCGCGGACGGTCGCCAGCGCACGCTCGCCGCCGACGGGAGCGTCGCCCCACGGCACGAGCACCACGCGTTCGGCCAGGGTGCGCCCGCCGCCGATCCGTGGCGTGACCACCCCGTCGTGCCCGACCAGTCCCTGCACGCGTGCGAGCCCGTGGTGCACGCGTTCGTCCGGCCCGGTCCCCCAGAGCCCGCGTTCGTGGTTCGCCATGTCGTCGACCGCGACGGGCTCGAGCACCACCTGGACGACCGGCGCCTCGAGCCCGGTCGGGTCCACCCCGCCGGCGAGCTGCCAGCGGACCCGGTCCACCACGTCGGCGGCGTCGAACCAGCGCGGGTGCACCCACGTGCGCTCGAGCAGGATGTCCCGCTCGTCGACGATGCCGACCCGGATCGTGGTGGCGACGAGTCCGGCTGCCCGCAGGCGTGCGGCGAAGTCGTCGGCGGAGCGACGGAACGCGAACGCGATCTGGTCGGCACGGTCGAGCGGGGGTTCGAACGACGCCTCGACCCGGAGTTCGGGCGGGACCGCGCGCGCCGCGACCGCTCGCGGGTCACGGCCGCCGGCGAGCCGGTGCAGGAACGCCCCGGCGAGTCCGAACCGGTCGCGCACCTGCTCGTCGGCCAGCGCGGCGAACTCGCCGAGGGTCTGGATGCCGAGGCGTCCGAGCAGCATCGCGAGGTCGGCGTCGCCGAGCACCCCGAGCGGCAGCCCGGCCAGGAACGGTGCCGAGCCGTCGACGGGCACGATCCGCACCCGTTCCCCCGGACGAGCTGGCCGAGCCCGAGCGGCCTGTTCGGCGGCGAACGGGGTGTCCGCGACGCCGGCCCGCACCCCGGGGGCACCGTGGTCGGCAGCGATGCCGGCGAGGGTCGCCGCGGCCGCTCGCTCGCCGCCGTAGTACCGGGCCGGCCCGCGGGACCGCAGCGCGAGGGTGCCCGGGCGGAGGACCTCGACACCGGGGACCGCCGCCTCGACCGCGCGGATGACCGGTTCGAACGCCCGGTGGTCGAGCGCGTCGTCGTAGGGCTGCACGACGAGCTCGGGGCAGCGCGCCTGTGCCTCGCGCACGCGGAGCCCCCGGACCACGCCGTGCTGCCGAGCACTGGCGGAACTGGCGTACACCTGGCCCTTCACCACGAGGGCGAACGGGTGGTCCGGCGGCGACCCAGCAGCGCGAGCGGCCGCGATCACCGGCCAGTCCGGGCACCACAGCACGATCGTCCGGGTCGGCGGGGGCTCGGGCAGCGCCCCACCGCGGGCGAGTGCGTCGGCTCGGATCGACCGTGCATCGGGCACGCCCGCCGCACCCGCGCCGGCCCCGGGCCCGCGTCCGGCGAGGGCACCGGTGACCCGGGACCCGGTCGTCCGGGTCCGGCCGCCGCCCCGGGGGCTCACGACGCCACCGCCACGGGACGCAGCACGGGTGTCGTCCGGCCGGGGCCGGACGCCGCAGCGGTGGGGACGGCGGCCCGGACCGTGCCGTCCGCCGCTGGCAGCAGCAGGTCGGCGTCCACCGGTCGGCCCGCTCCGGCACGACCGGACGCCGACACCGTGACCCGTCGTTCCGTCAGGAAGCCGTGCCCGTCCCCGATGCCGCTCCACTCGGACCGGGTCACCCGCAGCGAGACGTCGGCCCCGGGCCAGGACCCGAGCGCGACGAGCGCCCCACCACGCTGACGCAGCCGTGCCGACAGCCGGGAGACGTCGCCGGGAACCACCCGACCGAGCGGACGGGTGAGGACGATCTGGGCGACGTCCGCCAGCGCGGCCGTCACGGTGAGCCACTGGTCACCCGGGTCCGGTACGAGCACGAGCCGTTCGAGGTCGATGCCGGCCGCGGCCGCTGCCTCGACCCCGAAGGACGGCACCCCCACCACCGCGCACCATGCACCGGCGGCCGAGGCTGCCTGCAGCATCGTCATCGCGAGGAGCACCGACTCGTGCACCGAGTAGGACCCGCCCACGCGGATCGCACCACCCGGCAGGAGCGGTGCGAGCGCCTCGGCCGTGGGCAGCCCCTCGGTGTCGACCCGGGTGGACTCCATCTCGGCCACACGCGACCGCAGCGAGGTGATCCGTTCGAGTGCGGCGCGGGCGTCACCGAGGTGGTCGACCCGCCGCACCGGCCGGGCAGGACCGGGCCGCCCGGTCGGCTCTCCGTGAGCCCCGGGCGATCGGAGTGCCGCCGCCGTCTGCATGCCCTCATATTCGAACATGTGTTCGATGATGTCAATCGGGTCCGACATCCTGTGGACAGTTGCTTCGAACACGCGTTCGACACGCCGTGTGAGCGGTGGATCAGTGCTCTGTGGAGGAGCGACCCGGCACCGCCGCCCGACGATCCGCCGTCACCAGCGGGCGACGGCCCCCACACCGGCGAGCACCGAGCGCGTCTTCGTCTCGACCTCGTCCGCCTCGTCCGCGGCGACCGACGACCACGTCACCGCGCCGCCGGCACCGAACGACCGCGACCGCACCGTGCCCCGGTCGTCGATGACCGTCACCAGTGTGCGGATCACCACCGACAGGTCGACCGCGCCGCTGGCCGAGAAGTACCCGATCGCACCCGAGTACAGGCCGCGAGGCCCGTCCTCGAGCCGATCCGCGATCCCCATGGCACTGATCTTCGGCGCGCCGGTCATCGACCCCGGCGGGAAGGCGGCGTGCACCACGGCTGCCCGCGACGTCCCCTCTGGCAGGACCGCACCGATCGTCGACACCATCTGGTGCACGCTCGCGTACGTCTCGACGTCGCAGAGCCGGTCGACGTGCACCGACCCCGGTACCGCCGTCCGGAGCAGGTCGTTCCGGAGCAGGTCGACGATCATGACGTTCTCGGCTCGGTCCTTCGCGCTCACGGCGAGTCCGGCACGGACCGCTTCGTCCTCCACAGGGTCGTCGGAGCGCCGACGGGTCCCCTTGATCGGCTCCGCGGACACCCTCCCGGACGCATCGATCCGCAGGAACCGCTCAGGAGAACGGCTCGCCACGCGCAGCGGGCCGAGCCGCAGGTACGCGCCGAACGGGACAGGGTCCGCCGCGCGCAGCCGCAGGTACTCGGTCAGGTGGGGGTCCGTGGCGGGGGCCCGCCGCGCCTCCTGGACCGGCGGCACCGCGAAGGCGGTCGTGAGGCACACCTGGAACGCGTTGCCCGCACGGATCTCCGCGCGGCACGCGTCCACCGCCGTCTCGTAGGCGGCGCGCGTGACGCGCCCGGTCGCCGGAGCGGGGCCCGGGAGGAACGGGGCCACGTCGTCGACGTCGACCCGCGTGACCGGGGCGGTCACCCTCTCCAGCCATGCGCGGTTCCGCGCGCTGGCCTCGAGGTCCGCATCGCTCGCCAGGGCGAGTGCCCAGGCGTCACCGGCGGCGTCGACGACCACCGCGCGGTCGACGAACCGCAGGTCCGCGTCCGCGTGCCCCTCGGCCGTCCGGTCGACGCCGCCCGACTCGCGACCGAGCTCGTAGCCGAGGAACCCGACCCAGCCGAGCGCGAAGCCGCAGCCCGCGACCGGTTCCGGCAGCACCGGGGTGCGCGCGAGCAACTCGGTGAGGACCGCGAAGGCGGGTCGGTCCGATCCCTCGGCGGTCGCGACGCCCCCGAACCACGATCGGGACGCCGGGGTCGTCTCGACGAACGCCCGTCGCGTCTCGTGCCGGAACCGCGCTGCGAACGGGCCGTCCGTCAGCGCCAGGACCGACCACCGGGCACGGGCGCGCGCGGTCGGGGGCGAACCGGCCGGCAGCGAGGAGTCGAGCCAGACCACGTCGGCGCCGGACGCGGCGGCGAGGGCGCCGAGGTCGGGAGTCGACGGCAGCCGCCGGACCTCGATCCGGGCGGACGCGGGTGCTGCCGTCAGACCGCCGCGATCGTCCACGAGGCCGCCGACGAGGACCCGGGCTCGAGCACGACGAGTCCCGCGTCGGACCCGGCGTTGAAGGCGTCCGGCGCACAGGTCATCGGCTCGACCGCGAGACCCGCACGGTGGTACTCCGGCACGACGTGGTCGGCGGTGTGCACCTGCGCCCAGCCGCACTCCGGGCCGAACGAGGCACGGACACCGCGGCCGTCGGCGGCGGTGAGGACGATCGTCGCGGTGCCGTCGGCGTCGCGGTCGAACCCGGTGAAGGCGTGGTCGATGAACCGGTCGCCGATGCGCGTCGCGGAGCGCAGGTCGAACTCGTCGTGCACCGGCGCGAGGCCCGTCGGGACGAGACGGTCCTCGGTGACCTCGAGCACCTCGGCCGCCGGCAGCGTCAGGGTCCAGTCGTCGACACGACCCTCGCCGGCGACGAGGTACGGGTGCGGACCGGTCCCCCACGGAGCCGCGTCGGCACCGGTGTTCGTGCCGGTGATCGTCGTGTGCAACCCCTCGCCGTCGACGCGGTACTCGACCAGTACCTCGACGCGGAACGGGTACCCGTCCTGGGCGGGCACCGTCGTGCCGAGGACCGCGCGGTCCGGTTCGTGCGCGACGATCCGGAAGTCGGTCCAGGCGACCAGTCCGTGCAGCGCGTGCTGTCGCTTCGGCTCGGTCAGCGCGAGCTCGTGCTCGGTCCCGCCGAACGTGTACTTCCCGTCGACGACCCGGTTCGGCCACGGCGCCAGGACGGCTCCGCGGAAGGCCGGGCGGACCTCGTCGGCGTCGAACGGCACGACCAGGTCGCGTCCCTCGTACCGGAACGTCCGCAGTGTCGCCCCCACCGAGGCGATCTCGGCCGTGTAGCCGCCGGCGGTGATCGTCAGGGCGGAACCGGACAGGGGTGCGTCGCTGCTCATGCGCTCAGCGTACTGGGGACGCGGGAGCCGGATCGCCTCGGGCGCGCGTCCCCGGAACGAGAAGACCCCCGCGGTTCGGTATAACCGCGGGGGTGAGGGTGGATCTGAGGGGACTCGAACCCCTGACCCCCTGCATGCCATGCAGGTGCGCTACCAGCTGCGCCACAGACCCGAAGTGTTGGTGTTCCCACCGACTTCAGTGTGCCTCCGTTCCCCGGAGGCACCATAGAAGCGTACACCATGCGAACGCCGGGTGACGAAATCGTCGCCGCCACCCGGGCGCGTCGCACCTACGCGGTGTGGTCCACCGGGAGCTCGAGCGGGATGGTCGGGCAGTCCGACCAGAGACGCTCGAGCGAGTAGTACTGACGGTCTTCTTCGTGGAAGACGTGCACGACGATGTCGCCGAAGTCGATGAGGACCCAGCGGCCCTCGCTCCGGCCTTCACGACGGAGCGGCTTGGCCCCGGCTTCGAGGAGGCGCTCTTCGATCTCGTCCGCGATGGCGAGCACGTTGCGCTCGTTCCGGCCGGTCGCGAGCAGGAACACGTCGGTGAGCTGCAGCGGCCCGGTCACGTCGAGGGCGACGAGGTCCTCGGCCTGCTTGGCGTCGGCCGCCTGGGCGGCGATCTGCACGAGTTCCACTGCGCGTGAGGAGGCGGTCACGGATTCCTTCCGGTCGATCGACCTGGCAGGCTGCCGGATCGCTTGATGGGTCACGATCATAAGCCACCCACCGACACACGGCCAGGCCGTGCGCGGTGGGGAGGACTCAGAACGTGTGGGTCGTGACGAGGGCCACGATGATGACGGCTGCAGCGGCGACGCCGACGGCACCGACCGTCACGCCGAGGATGAGCGGCGTGCGCGACTCCTTCGGCTTGGCCGCCGCGAGGACGACCTGCCGCGTCGAGGTGTGGCTCGACACCGCACGGCTGGCACGGACCGGGCTGGCGTCCGTGTCGGGCTGTTCGTCGTGCTGCTCGAGCAGACGGTCGACCTCGGCACCGTCGATCGGCCGGTGCGACCCGGTCGAGGACAGCGACGCCGGCAGGTCGATCGAGCCGGTGAGGATGACCTCGCCCGTGGCGTTCAGCGCACCCGTCGGGTCGGCGAGGGCCGAGTTCGGCAGGATGATCGCGTTCGTGTTGGTCACGGCGACGCGGCGTGTGCCGGTCTCCTCGTCGTGGACCTCGGCGTCGTTCGAGTCGTGCGCCTGCTGCGACCAGTGGCCGACGGGCGGCTCGAACGCGGTCGTGAGGGGCTTCGGCTCGGCCGGACGCTGGAACGAGGCCGGCACCCGGGGGGCCTCGGCGTCGCCATCGGTGTCGCCGGCGGACGACGGCGCGCCACTCGACGTGGGTGCCGAGGCGGCGCGCGCGGGCTGGGCGGCGTTCTGGACCGGGACCTCGTTCGTGTCGTCCTCGTCCAGCGAGAGCGGGAACACCGCCGGCGTGGAGGACTGGATCGGGGTCCGCTGCGCCGTGGCAGGGACGTCCGTGGTGCCCAGCGTGTCCGGAGCGTCCGGCGTGCCCGGCGCGTCCGAGTCGGCTTCGGTGTCGGACGGCTCGGTGGCCTCGGGTGGAGCCCAGGTCGACCGGTGGCGACGCGGCTCCTCGCTGTGGGCGGCGGCTTCTTCGAGGGGCTCGATCGCGTCGGGCGATCCGTCCGCCTCGGTCGCCTGTGCCACGGCCGCCTG
This sequence comes from Curtobacterium sp. Curtsp22, assembly GCF_059492135.1. Taxonomy (NCBI): domain Bacteria; kingdom Bacillati; phylum Actinomycetota; class Actinomycetes; order Micrococcales; family Microbacteriaceae; genus Curtobacterium; species Curtobacterium sp. Curtsp22. Next base: position 1,224,752 of record NZ_CP168519.1, read on the forward strand.
GTCGAGCACGACCGTCTCGGCCGAAGGCTCGGGGTCGACGGAGGACTCCTGCGCGAGCGGCTCTGGCTCGGCGGTCGACGTGCCCGTCGCGGTCGACGTGCCCGTCGCGGCCGACGTGCCCGTCGCGTCCGTCGCGCCAGGGCGCTCCGGTCCACCGTGCAGGGCGTCGACCGAGCCGAGGACGTCCTCGACGGTGCGGTCGGACGACTGCGGGGTCGGGTTCTGCAGCGGGACGGGCTGGATCGCCTGCCCCTCGGCCGCACGCAGCTGCCGGATCTGCCGACGGGTGAGTCCACCCGAGCCGGGGACGATCTCGGTCGCCGAGGCCGGGGGCATCGACGGCACACCGGAGCCGGCGGACGACGGCGACGAGGCCGACGACGGCACGGCGGACTGTGCGGGTGCGCCGGGGGCGGGAGCGACGTGGCTGCCGGGACGGTGGCGCACTTCCGGCTGCTCGGCCGGGGCGGCGACGGTCGGGGGCGGCGTCACGGGCTGCGCACCGCCCGCGGCGGCACGCTCCCGCTCGCGCGCCTGGCGCCGCGACAGGGGCGGCTGCGCGTCGGACGAACTCATGCAACGCTCCGATACAGATGGTGCTTGGAGATGTACTGGACGACACCGTCGGGGACCAAGTACCACACGGGGAAACCACGTCTCACCCGGTCGCGGCAGTCGGTCGACGATATTGCCAGCGCGGGAACTTCGAGCAAGCTTACGTCTCGTTCGGGCAGACCCGTGATGCTCAAGGCGTGTCCCGGACGTGTCACAGCGACGAAGTGCGCGAGGTCCCAGAGGCCATCATGGTCCTTCCAGTCGACAATCTGCTGGACGGCGTCTGCGCCGGAGATGAAGACCAGCTGCGCGTCGGGTCGCTGCTCGTGCAGGTCCTTCAGCGTGTCGACCGTGTAGGTCGGGCCCGGGCGGTCGATGTCCACGCGGCTCACGGTGAACATCGGGTTCGACGCCGTGGCGACGACGGTCATGAGGTAGCGGTGCTCGGCGTCGGTCACACCGGACTTCATGTACGGCTGCCCCGTGGGGACGAAGACCACTTCGTCGAGGTCGAACGCGCGCGCCACTTCGGACGCTGCCACGAGGTGGCCGTTGTGGATCGGGTCGAACGTGCCACCCATCACGCCGATGCGAGGCCGCCCCGTGCTCTCGAGCATGGAGTCGCGGGTCAGTGCTCGGCGCGACCGAACTCGTCGACACCCGTCTCGTGGGTGCGCGTGGCCTCGAACTTGTGCGAGTGGCGGTAGGCCACGTCACGGAAGCTCCAGGTCACGAACCCGAGGAACGCGAAGAAGAGGGCACCGACGAGCGGGAACACGTACGCGGGGACCCCCGAGGCGTGCTCAGCGGCTTCTGCGAGGAAGGTCATTGATCCGATGCTCCGTTCGGTCGGGGGAATTCGCCGTTCAGTCTAGCCGCGGATCTGTCCCTGCCCGCGCACGATCCACTTGGTGCTCGTCAGCTCGGGCAGCCCCATCGGCCCACGAGCGTGCAGTTTCTGCGTGGAGATCCCCACCTCGGCACCGAACCCGAACTCCCCGCCGTCGGTGAACCGCGTCGAGGCGTTCGCCATCACGACCGCGGAGTCGACCTCGGCCAGGAAGCGCTCGGCCGTGTCGACGTCGTTGGTGACGATCGACTCGGTGTGGCGCGTCGACCAGCGCGCGATGTGCGCCATCGCCGCATCGACGTCGGGCACCACCCGGACGGACAGGTCGAGGTCCATCGACTCGGTCGCCCAGTCGTCGTCCGTCGCCCGGAGCACACCGGGCACGAGCACCCGTGTGGCGTCGTCACCGCGGAGCGTGACGCCCGCGGCCCGCAGCCGGTCGGCCAGCGCGGGCAGGAGCCGGTCGGCCGCCCGCTCGTGCACGAGGAGCGTCTCGAGCGCGTTGCACACGCTGGGCCGCTGCACCTTGCTGTTCAGGACGATGTCGATCGACCGGTCGAGCGGTGCCGACTCGTCGAGGAAGACGTGGACGACCCCGGCACCCGTCTCGATCACGGGCACCTGCGACTCGGTCACGACGGTCTGGATCAGTGACGCGCTGCCCCGCGGGATGAGCACGTCGACGAGCCCGCGTGCCCGCATCAGGTCGGTCGCGCCGGCACGCCCGAACTCGTCGATCGTCTGCACGAGTTCGCGCGGCAGCCCCGCCGAGGCGACGGCGTCCTGGATCCGGGCGACGAGCACCGCGTTGGTGTGCTGCGCCGCCGAGCCGCCCCGGAGCACGACCGCGTTGCCGCTCTTCAGCGCGAGGCTGGCGATGTCGACCGTGACGTTCGGCCGCGCTTCGTAGATCGCGCCGACGACCCCGAACGGCACCCGCACCTGGGAGAGCTGCAGCCCGTTCGGCAACCGCGACCCGCGGACGTGCTGCCCGACCGGGTCGGTGAGGCCGACGACGTGCTCGACCGCGGCGGCGAGGGCGTCGATGCGGACGGGATCGAGCCGCAGCCGGTCGAGGAGCCCGGACGAGAGCCCGCTCTCCTCGCCCGCCAAGAGGTCCTCGTGGTTGGCCGCGACGATCTCGTCCGTCGCCTGTCGCACGCCCGCCGCGATCGCGAGGAGCGCCGCGTCCTTCACCGCGGTCGTCGCCGTGGCGAGGACCGACGCCGCGTCGCGCGCAGCGACGAGCTTGTCGGTCAGGGTCGGGGCGGATGCGGTCAGCGACATGGCTCGATTCTAGGCGCGGAGGTCCGCCACATGACGGCGGTCCGGCTGACCTGTGGAGGGCCCTGGAGGCGCGGCTCCTGTGGAGGAGTCAGCACACGCCCGCAGCGCCCGCACCACTCGGTCCGCGCGCCCCGCGAGCGGGCACGACACGCCGCAGGCGTGCCGCCGAGGTCGCGGAATCCGTCGCTCGGAGGCGCCGAGAGTGACGAACAATGCCCCCTCGGCGGACGTGAGCGGCGCGTCGAAGCCGACCCGCGCCTCCCGAACCCCGTCAGCCCCGCGCCGCCGCCTCGAACCAGGTCCCGACCTGCTCCCCCGCCAACGCCCGCTCCACGAGCGCCGTCGCCGTCACGAGCACCGCCGTGCCGGCCTCCGCCGCGAGCCGGGCGGCAGCCACCTTCGTCCCCGCTCCCCCGGTCCCCACGCCCGCGGCACCGATCGACCCGAACGTGACGCCGGCGAGCTCGTCGCCGAACGGCACGTGCGTGATCGGCTCCGCACCGGGCTGCTCCGGGGGCCGCGTGTAGAGCGACTCCACGTCGGACAGCAGCACGAGCGCATCGGCCCCGAGCAGCCGGGCCACGAGCGCCGCGAGCCGGTCGTTGTCCCCGAAGCGGATCTCGTGCGTCGCCACGGTGTCGTTCTCGTTCACGATCGGCAGCACCCGCAGCGCGAGCAACCGGTCGATGGCCCGCTGCGCGTTCACCCGGTGCGTCGGGTTCTGCAGGTCCCCCGCGGTCAGGAGGATCTGCGCCGCGACGACCGCGTGCCGGTCGAGTTCCTTCTGGTACCGGAACATCAGGACGTTCTGCCCGGTCGCGGCGGCGGCCTGCTGGGTGGCGAGGTCGTCGGGGCGGCCCTCGAGCCCGAGGAACGGGAACCCGGTGGCGATGGCGCCGGAGGACACGAGGACGACCTCGGTCCCCCGGGCGTGCGCTGCCGCGATGGCGTCCACGAGCGGGGCGATCTGCCCGGTGTTGTCACCGCTGACCGACGACGACCCGACCTTGACCACGATCCGCTTGGCACGCGGGATGTCCTCGCGCCGGGTGACGGGTCCGAGGTCGGTGCGTGCGGTCGTGTCGGTCATGCCGTGGTCAGTCCCTGTCGTCCCGGTCGGCTTCGGCGGGAGACAGGTCTCCGTCCTCCGCCCACAGCCCGGCGATGCGCTCCTGCTCGAGCTCGGCACGCGCCGCGGCCTTGGCGTCCATGCGCTCGAAGTACTCCTCGCGACGCTCGTTGCGGGTCGGACGCGAGGTCGCGCCGATCCGGGCGTCGGTCCCGCGGGCGCTCGTGATGAGTTCAGCGGTCGAGGTGAGCGTGGGCTCCCAGTCGAAGATCGTGCCGCCGTCGCCACCGATGACGACGGTGGACCCGGCGACGGCTCCGGCCTTGAACAGGCCGTCCTCGACGCCGAGCTTCGCCAGGCGGTCGGCGAGGTAGCCGATCGCCTCTTCGTTGGTGAAGTCGGTCTGCTGCACCCAGCGCTCCGGCTTCGCACCGCGGATGCGGTAGAAGCGGTGCTCCTCGCCGCCTTCGGCGCGGATGGTGAAGGGCTTGTCGTCGACCGCCTTGGGGCGGAGGACGATGCGCTCGGCCACCGGCTCGGCGGCACGGGAGGCGCGGGCCTGCTCCACGACGTCGGCCAGCGCGAACGTCAGCTCGCGCAGGCCCTTGCGGGACGCGGTCGAGATCGGGAAGACGCGGTAGCCGCGACCCTCGAGCTCCTCGCGGACGAACTCCGCGAGTTCGGCTGCCTCGGGCACGTCGACCTTGTTGAGCGCGATCATCTGCGGGCGCTCGAGCAGCGGCACCTGCCCCTCGGGGACCGGGTAGCGCTCGAGTTCGCCGAGGATGACGTCGAGGTCGCTGATCGGGTCACGGCCGGGGTCGAGCGTGGCGCAGTCGATCACGTGCAGGAGTGCCTCGCAGCGCTCGACGTGCCGGAGGAACTCGAGGCCGAGGCCCTTGCCCTCCGACGCGCCCTCGATCAGACCGGGGACGTCGGCGACGGTGAAGCGGGTGGACCCGGACTCGACGACGCCGAGGTTCGGCGTGAGGGTCGTGAACGGGTAGTCGGCGATCTTCGGCTTCGCGGCGGAGATCGCGGCGATGAGCGAGGACTTGCCGGCGCTCGGGAACCCGACGAGGGCGACGTCGGCGATGGTCTTCAGCTCGAGGCTGACGTCACCGGCCCAGCCCTCGGTGCCGAGCAGCGCGAACCCGGGGGCCTTGCGCTTCGTGGTCGAGAGCGCGGCGTTGCCGAGACCGCCCTGACCGCCGGGGGCGATGACGACGCGCATGCCCGGCTCGGTCATGTCCGCGAGGACGTCGCCGTTCTCGTCGTACACGACGGTGCCGATCGGCAGCGGGAGCTCGAGCGTCTCACCGCTGATGCCGCTCCGCATGTCGCCCATGCCGGGCTGCCCGTTCTTGGAGGAACGGTGCGGCGAGCGGTGGTAGCCGAGCAGGGTCGTCACCTGGGGGTCGGCGACGAGGACGATGTCGCCACCGTCACCGCCGTTGCCGCCGTCCGGGCCGGCCAGCGGCTTGAACTTCTCACGGCGGACCGACACGCAGCCGTTGCCGCCGTTCCCCGCGGTGAGGTGCAGGGTCACGCGGTCGACGAAGGTCGCCATGGGTCCACTCCTTGGTGTTGCAACGAAAGAACGGGAGGGGCGGGCACGTGGCCCGCCCCTCCCGCAGAGTCAGATCGTCGAACTGCTTACGCGTTGACGATGTTGACGACCTTGCGGCCGCCCTTGGTGCCGAACTCGACCGCGCCGGCCGAGAGGGCGAACAGCGTGTCGTCGCCACCGCGGCCGACGTTGGCGCCCGGGTGGAAGTGGGTACCGCGCTGGCGGAGGATGATCTCACCGGCGTTGACGACCTCGCCACCGAAGCGCTTCACGCCGAGGCGCTGTGCGTTCGAGTCACGACCGTTGCGAGTGGAGCTCGCACCCTTCTTGTGTGCCATCTTCTACTCCCGCCTTACGCGATCGAGGTGATCTTGACGCGGGTGAGCTCAGCGCGGAAACCCTGACGCTTCTTGTACCCGGTCTTGTTCTTGAACTTCTGGATGACGACCTTCGGACCGCGGAGGTCCTCGAGCACCTCGGCGGTGACCGTCACGTTGGCGAGCTCGGAAGCCGCCGACGTGATCTTGTCACCGTCCACGAGGAGCACCGGGGCGAGGTCGATGTTGCCCTTGTCGTCGGCCTTGGCACGGTCGATCGTGATGATCGTGCCGACCTCGACCTTCTCCTGACGGCCGCCGGCGCGCACTACTGCGTAAACCACGTGGAAATCCTTACGTAACTCTGCTTGAGGGAAGTCTCGGGTGCCCACTTCTGCACGAGCGGTTCCCGGAGGGCCGGGCCCGATCGGCGACGCAGGCAGAACGGCCCGCTGACACCAGGGATCGAGAATACTCGATGCCCCCAGGTCCGGTCAAACGGCGACACACGTACGATTGCCGTGTGACCGTGATGATCGACCCGCCGACGTGGCCCGCACACGACACTCTGTGGTCGCACCTCGTCAGTGACACATCATACGACGAGCTGCACGAGTTCGCTGGACGCGTCGGTATCCCACGTCGTGCGTTCGACCACGACCACTACGACGTGCCGCTGTCGCGCTACGAGGAACTCGTCGCTGCGGGGGCTACGGCGGTCACCGGGCGCGAGCTGGTGCTGCGCCTGATCGGCAGCGGGCTGCGGGTCGCCCAGCGGGACAAGCACACGTTCTGAGCGCGCGGCCGCGCGCGCACGGTGCGAGATCCCGTGCTGGGTGCGACGGTCGTTCCCTCGCACCCATCCCGGCACCTGGCACGCGGCGCGGCGCGGTGGCGCGCGGCGGTCCAGGAGGCGCGGCGCACCCCCGCCCCGCCGGGCACCTCCCTCGGCGCGCGGCCGACTCCCGGGCGTGGCGCGGCGGTGCGGCGCCAGCGCGCGTGGCGAGCCCGAACGACATCGCCGAGGTCGGACGACGTCGGGGACGTCGCACCGCCGCGGGCGCAACGGACGGCGCATGCACCCTGCGACAAGGTCGATGTCGGACGACCTCGACCATGTCGCATCACGTCGGCGCCCGGCACACAGCACGGCACATGGCCACGAACCCGCACGCGGCCGCTCAGCGGCTCAGCGCGGCGCCGGACCACCCCACGGGTTCGACGGGGGCTGCGGCGGCGCGTACGGCGGCACCTGGGCCCCCTGCGCCCCCGGCTGGCCCGCCTGACCCTGCTGCGACGACGGCTGCACGGTCGCCGGCGGCACCGCGTCGGCCGGTCGGACCGTCCCGGGCGTGCCGGGTGCTCCGGGCGCACGACGCCCGCCGCGGGGCCGCCCGAGCCAGAGCCACGCCGCGGTCGACGTCGCGATGAGCATCAGTGTGAACGGCACACCGGACTGCAGCGGGCGGGTGACGACGTCGATGAGGAGCTGGGCGCCTCCGGAGCGGACGGCGCTGAACGTGCCCGTGAAGACCCCGACGAGCGCCAGGGCGATCGTCCCAGCGGCCCCGGCGAGCACGGCGCGGAGGAGCACCGTCGGCAGCGGGCTCCGTCGGTCGACGGGCGTGAGGAACGCCAGCGCGAGGAAGGCCCCGGCGTAGAACGGGAACGGCGTGGCGAACACCCCGGACACGAACCCGCCGACCAGGCTGCTGCCCGCGCCGTAGCTCGCGAACGGGTGCACCACGAACGAGGCGCCGAGCAGGCCGACGAGCCCCGAGACGAACTCGACGAGGACGATCGACACGACGGCGATGAGTGCGCCGGCCGTGTTCGTGACCGACGCTCCCGGAGCGAAGGCCCGACGCGGATCCGCCGGCGTCCGCGGTGGGCGCGGAGCCGGCGCGGAGCCGCCGTACTGCGGCCCGCGGTACGGGCCGCCCTGCGGCCCGCGGTACGGGCCGCCCTGCGGCGCACCGTACGGGACGCCGGACTGCTGCGGCCCGCCGTACGGGGCACCGTACTGCTGCGGTCCCCCGTACGCTCCGCCCGGCTGCTGCGGGGCACCGGCGGGCGGCGCGGGCTGGGACCAGCCCGCGCCGTAGTACCCACGATCGTGCTGCGACCGCTGCGGATCGCCGGGGTTCGACATCGTCAGTTCCCCAGGATCACGGCGCCGTCGTCGGTGTCGTCACCCTCGGCCGTCGCCGGTGCGCTGATGCTCGGGGACGAGACGCGACGGGACCGCGAACGGCCCTGCCCCGGCTGCTTGGGCTCCGGGAGCGCCTGCAGCACGGAGTCGAGCAGGGACTCGGCGTCCCCGCTGACCTGGCGCGGCTCGCGCTTCGTGGCGGCGATCGGGATGTCGAGGATCGCGACCGAGGTCTCGGCCGGGGTCACCGGGGCGCTCGAGCTCACCCGACGGCGGGTCGGCGCCTTGGCCGGCGCGTCCTCGACGGCGGGGGCAGCAGCGACCGGAGCCGCCGCAGCCGGAGCGGCGTCAGCCGACGTGCCCTGCTCGGGCGCGGGCGGTGCATCGGGCGTCGAGGACGAGCCGGACGCGGTGTCCGCCGTCGTCTCGGGCGCACCGGCACCGCGGCCGCCACGACGACGTCGACGCTTCGAGCCCGACGACTGCTCGCCGTGCTCGGACTGCGACGCGCCGGTGTCCGGACCGGACTCCGCGGCGGGTGCCTCCGGAGCCGATGCCGCCGATGCCGCCGAACCCGCCGACACTGCAGAGGACGCCGAAGCCGGGGTCGCAGCCCCGTCGTGCTCCTCGTGTGGGATGGTCGATGCGGCGATCCGGGACAGCGCGCTCTTCACGTCGTCCGTGATCTGGTGCGCGTGCGACGAGCCGTTCGACGACGAACCGTTGCCGGACCCGCCGTTCGACCCGCTCCCACCGTTCGAACCGTTCCCGCCGTTGCCGGCCCCACCGCGGCTCTTGCGACGGCTCTTCGACGGCCCCGGGTCGGCGTTGTTGTCGTTGACCTTGGCGTTGACCTCGTCGAGGGACTCGCGGAGCCCCACGCCGATCTTCTTGCGGGTCATCTGCACGAGGCCGAGCGAGGTGACCTCGGCGACCTGGTGCTTCGTCCGGTCACGGCTGAGACACTCGACGAGTCGACGCAGCACGAGGTCGCGGTTCGACTCGAGCACCATGTCGATGAAGTCGACGACGATGATGCCGCCGATGTCCCGCAGGCGGAGCTGGCGGACGATCTCCTCGGCCGCTTCGAGGTTGTTCTTCGTGACGGTCTCCTCGAGGTTGCCGCCGGACCCGACGAACTTCCCCGTGTTGACGTCGACGACCGTCATGGCCTCGGTGCGGTCGATCACGAGCGAACCACCCGAGGGCAGCCAGACCTTGCGGTCGAGGGCCTTCTCGATCTGCTCGTTGAGGCGGTACTCCTCGAAGGAGTCCGGGCCGTCGTAGATCTCGACGCGGTCCTTGAGGTCCGGCGCGACCGCGGTGAGGTACTCGTCGATCGTCTCGCGCGCCGCGGAGCCGTCGATGATGAGCTTGGTGAAGTCCTCGTTGAAGACGTCGCGGACGATCTTCACGAGCAGGTCCGGCTCGGAGTGGAGCATGACCGGCGCCTGGCCGTTCGCGACCTTCTTCTGGATCGCCTCCCACTGGCTGGTGAGGCGCTGCACGTCGCGGGTGAGCTGCTCCTCGGTCGCGCCCTCGGCGGCGGTGCGGACGATGACGCCCGCGTGCTCCGGGAGGACCTCCTTGAGGATCTTCTTGAGGCGCGCACGCTCGGTGTCCGGCAGCTTGCGCGAGATGCCGTTCATCGAGCCGTTCGGCACGTACACGAGGTAGCGACCCGGCAGCGAGACCTGGCTCGTCAGACGGGCGCCCTTGTGCCCGACCGGGTCCTTCGTGACCTGCACGAGGACCTTGTCGCCCGGCTTGAGCGCGGCTTCGATCCGACGCCCGTGGTTGCCGGTGTCGACCGAGTTCCAGTCGACCTCGCCCGCGTACAGCACGGCGTTGCGACCGCGACCGATGTCGACGAACGCCGCCTCCATCGAGGGCAGGACGTTCTGCACCTTGCCGAGGTAGACGTTGCCGATGAGCGACACGTTGTGCGACTTCGTCACGTAGTGCTCGGCGAGGACGCCGTCCTCGAGCACGCCGATCTCGATCTTCGAGGCGCTCGACCGGACGATCATCTGCCGGTCGACGCTCTCGCGGCGGGCGAGGAACTCGTCCTCGGTGACGACCTGGCGTCGACGGCCGGCATCGCGCCCGTCGCGGCGGCGCTGCTTCTTCGCCTCGAGCCGTGTCGAGCCCTTCACCTTCTGCGGCTCGGTGATGTACTCGACCTCGCGGCGGCGGGGCTCCTGGTGGTCCCGCGGCTCGCGCGGTTCGCGGGGCTCACGGCCTTCGCGGTCGGCGCTCGTGCCGCGGCGACGCGACCGACGGCGTCCGCCGCCCTGCTCGTCGTCGTCGTCCTCGTCGTGACGGGGCGCGCGCTCGGGCAGGTCCGGCAGGACCGGGGCGTGGAAGATCAGGCTGAGCGTGCTCGTCGCCTTGGGGACGAACGGCTCGTCGACGGGCTCCGCCGGACTGGAGGCGCTGCTCGCGTCCGCCTCGACCGTCGCGGCCGGTGCGGCTGCGGTCTCGGTGTCGTCACCGGCCGTGATGACCGGCAGGTCGCCCGTGAGGGTGCTCACGTCGTGCGGCTCGTCGCCGCCGGCGGTCGCCTCGACGGCGACCGACACGGTGGGCGCCTCCGGCGCTCCCCCGGCTTCGGGCGCTGCGTCCGTCACCGCGAGCGTCTCCGCGCCGGCGTCGGACGTGCCGTCCGTCGGAGACCCGGTCACCTGCTCGACGGGACCGGTCTGCGCGGCGTCACCCCGTGCCTCCTGGCCTGCCGACCGGGCGCGCCGACCGCCGAACAGGCGGCCTCGACGCTTCGGTGCGACTTCTTCGTTGTTCGTGTTGTCGTTGTTCTGCTCCACCATGGACCTGGTGCACTCCTTGACCCCGCTCGCATCCTGTCCGGACGGCGGGAATTCTGTAGTTGTAGCGGGTGGCGACCACGCCCCCGCGTTCGCTGTCTTGTGACCGTCGCGTCGCGCGCGTCCCGGTCACGGTGCGCTCTCACCGCACCTGATCGTCCGGGCTGGGCCCGGAAAGCTTTCGTCGTCGTGCGGATGGCCGCACGACCTCCAGGGATTATCGCATGCCGCACCGGGAAAGGACCGGATCGAGCATGCGATGATGACGCCGTGAGCACGCCAGCACCTGCCGTCCGCCGTCCGATCGCCATGGGCGTCTTCCTCCTGATCACCGGTGCCGTCGGTCTGTACGGGGCCTTCCGACTGGTCATCGACGAGTTCGAGAAGTACGCGCACCCCCAGGCAGTGCTGTCCTGCGACGTCAACCCGTTCATCAACTGCTCCGACGTGATGGCCAGCTGGCAGGGGCACCTGCTCGGGTTCCCGAACCCGCTGCTCGGCGTCATGGGCTTCGTCGCCCCGATCGCCGTCGCGGTCATGCTCCTGGCCGGGTTCCGGAACGGTTCGCGCTGGTTCTGGATCGCGTTCAACGCGGGCGTGTTCCTGGCGTGGGTCTTCGTCACGTGGCTCTTCACCCAGACCGTCTGGTTCATCGGCGCGCTCTGCCCGTGGTGCATGCTCGTCTGGTCGATGACGATCCCGATGTTCTGGGTGTTCACGATCTGGAACGCCGCGCAGGGTCGCTTCGGCGCCGGCGCACAGCGGCTCGGCCGGACCCTGCTGCCCTTCTGCTGGGCGTTCCCGCTGGCGAACTACCTGTTCATCGCCGTGTCGATCCTCATCGTGTTCCCGCGGGTCCTCTCCTCCTTCTGAGCGCCCGCTGAGCGTTGCCGATGACGCGTCATCGAATTCCTGGGTCCTTCCCAGCCAGATCGGCCGATCGGCCCACCGGCACGACCTACGCTCGATGGCGATGAGCGAGAACGAGAGCAAGAAGGCCCGGCGGGAGGCAGCGCGGGAGCGCGCACGCCTCGCCCGCGCGAAGGAGCAGGCGCGTCGACGCCGCAACAAGACCCTGGGGATCAGCGGCATCATCGTCGGCGCGCTCGCGGTCGCCGCGATCGTCGTCGTGGTGGTCGCGAACTCCGTGCAACCCGCCGGCCCCGGGCCGAAGAACATGGCGAGCGACGGTGTGCTCCTGACGGGGTCGAACGGGCAGATCGTCCCCGTCACCACGAAGGCCACGCCGGAGGGCGGGAAGCCGACCCCGACGAAGCAGGACGACTCGGTCGCGAACATCACCGTGTACTCGGACTACATGTGCCCGTACTGCAACCAGTTCGAGACGAGCCAGATGTCCCAGATCCAGCAGTGGGTGAAGGACGGCTCGGCGACGCTCGAGCTGCACCCGTTCAACCTGCTCGACCGCGTGTCCCTCGGCTCGAAGTACTCGACCCGTTCGGCCGCCGCCGCAGCCTGCGTCGCGAACTACGACCCGGACGCGTTCCTGGCGTACAACACGTCGCTCTACGAGAACCAGCCGTCCGAGAGCACGCGCGGCCTCACGAACGACAAGCTCGCATCGCTGGCGAAGGCCGCCGGGGCGACGAACGAGAACGTGGCGTCCTGCATCACGGACCAGGAGTTCGCCGGGTGGGTTGCCGACGCGACGAACCGGGTGCTGAACGACCCGATCCCGAACTCGTCGCTCGACAAGGTCACCGGCACCCCCACCGTGATCGTCAACGGCAAGCAGTACAACGGGTCGCTCACCGACACGGACGCCTTCGCCGCGTTCGTGGAGCAGAACGGCGGGAAGGCGTAGTCCCGGCCGCTCCGGACGACGTCGGCCCCCGCTTCCGATCGGAAGCGGGGGCCGTCGTCGTCCGGCGTGCTACTTCGACGCGGCGTCGATCTCGGTGATGACGTCGGTCAGCGTGGCGATCTTCTTGCCGTTCACGAGGACGGTCGGCGTGCCGAAGCCCTGCGTGCCCTGCAGTGCCGGATCGGCCAGCACGGCGTTCGTGGACTTCGTCACCCACCCGCGGAAGCGCTCGCTCGACAGGCACTCGGAGACGTTCGACCCGGTCGCGCCACCAGCCGTGACGAGCTTCGCGATCTCGGCGTTCGTCAGGCCCTTCGTGCCCTCCTCCGGCTGGTTGTCGAAGAACTGCGTCTGGACGTCGAGGAACTTGTCCGGCGCGTAGTTCGCGACGCACATCGCGGCGTTCGCGGCACGGCTGGCGTACCGCGAGTTCTGGTAGCTGCGGTCGAGGATCGACACGGGCTGGATCGCGAGGGTCGCGTCGCCGGACTTCACCTTGTCGAGGATCTGGTCGGCGTAGGCGGCCTCGAACTGCTTGCAGACCGGGCACGCCCAGTCGACGTACTCGGTGACCTGGACCTTCCCGTCGGCGGCCGCGGTGGGCACCGGGGACGGGGTGGCCTTCGCCGACACCGCGCCGGAGGTCACGGGGGTGACCGTGCCGTCGCTGCCGGTGAACTGGATCGCACCGGTCGCCATGTTCTTCGGCCCGGCCGCGGACACGGCGGGCTGGTTGTTCACGTTCACCACCACGATCGCGACGATCGCGGCGACGGCGATGATCCCGAGGCCGATGCCGCCCTGCAGGAACCAGCGGTTGCGGCGCTTGCGGCGCTTCTCGGCCTCGGCGCGCTGCCGGGCGACGTCACGGGCGTGCTGGCGACGCTCGTTCTTCGAGGGACGGTCGTTGTTCGTCACGCGTCGATCCTCCGGACTCAGGCGAACCAGAGCGCGAGCTCGCGCGCCGACGACTCGGGGCTGTCGGAGCCGTGCACGAGGTTCTGCTGCACCTTGAGGCCCCAGTCGCGGCCGAGGTCACCGCGGATCGTCCCCGGCGCGGCCGAGGTCGGGTCGGTGGTGCCGGCGAGCGACCGGAAGCCGGCGATGACGCCGTTGCCGGCGACGCGCACGGCGACGACCGGGCCGGACTGCATGAACTCGACGAGGGGCTCGAAGAACGGCTTGCCCTGGTGCTCCTCGTAGTGGGCGTCGAGCAGGTCACGGGGCGCCGTCACCATCTTCAGGTCGACGATCTCGTAGCCCTTGGCCTCGATCCGGCGGAGGATCTCACCGGTGAGCTGGCGGGCGACGCCGTCGGGCTTGACGAGGACGAGGGTCTCTTCGAGATCGGACACGCGGAACTCCTGGTGTTTCGTGGTCGAACGGGGTGGTCAGTCCTCGCCGAGGGCCGCGCGTCTCGCGGCGTTCTGACGGTCGAGCTGACCGCCCTTGACGAAGCAGAAGACCCACAGCGCCAGGAACACCACGGCCACGGCGAACATGAACGGTTCGATGAACCCGGTGGCGAGGATGGCCGCCTGCAGCAGCCACCCGAACCCTACACCGGCGCGGTTGCCGGTCAGGCGAGAGGCCAGCGCCAGCACGATCATCGAGCCGATGCCACCGCCGAACGCGACCGCCGGCGGGAGCGTCCCCTTGCCGAACACGACGAGCATCGGGAAGAAGAACATGATCGCCTCGAGCACGAGGGTGATCGACAGCAGGCTCTCCCGCGCACCGCGATCGCGTCGCGGCCGACGGGTGCGCGGAGCGCGTGGGGTCCTGGAGGCGCGGCCCGCGTCCGTCACTTCGTCCCGCCTTCGGCGTGGACCAGGTCCATGACGCGGCCCACCATCACGATCGAGCCCGCGACGAGCACCATGGCGTCGTCCGCCTCGGCGTCGTCCGCGAGGTCACGGGCCTCCTGGAGGGCGGCCTCGAGCGACGGCTCGACGACGACCCGGTCCTCGCCCACCTCGTCCACCACGACCCGGGCGAACTCGTCCGCGTCGAGGGCGCGCTCCCCCGGCGGCTGCGTCACCACGAAGGTCGCGACGGTGTCCTTGAGCGCGCGGACGAAGCCGCGGGCGTCCTTGTCGCCGAGGATGCCGACGACGCCGACCACGTGCTCGGACGGGAACGCCACGGGGAGCGCCTCGGCGAGCGCGCGTGCGCCGTGCGGGTTGTGCGCCGCGTCGACCACCACGGTCGGACCCGTGGCGATCGGCTGGAGCCGGCCGGGGCTGGTCGCCCCGGCGAGTCCCTCGGACAGGACGTCCTCGTCGAGGGCCTGCGAACCGCGGCCGAGGAAGGCCTCGACGGCGGCGATCGCGACGGCGGCGTTGTGCGCCTGGTGCCGGCCGAAGAGCGGCAGGAACAGGTCGTCGTAGCGTCCGGCGATGCCCTGCACGGTGATGAGCTGGCCGCCGACGGCCGGCGTCACGTCGACGAGCCGGAAGCCGTCCCCCTCGACCGCGAGGGTCGACTCGGTGAGCTCGGCCGCGCGCTGCAGCTCGGCGAGCGCCTCGGGCGTCTGCGCGCTCGAGACGATCGACGACGACGGCTTGATGATCCCGGACTTCGTGCGGGCGATCTCGGCGACGGTACTGCCGAGCTGCTTGGCGTGGTCGATCGCGATCGGCGTGAACACCTGCACCTGGCTCTGCACGACGTTGGTGGAGTCCCACTCGCCGCCCATGCCGACCTCGATCACGGCGACGTCGACCGGAGCCTCGGCGAAGCACGCCAGGGCGAGGACGGTCAGCGCCTCGAAGAAGGTCAGCGGGAGCTCGCCCTTGTCGGTGAGCTCCTGGTCGGTCATCTCGAGGATCGGGGCGATGTCGTCCCAGTTCTCCACGAAGCGGTCGGCGGCGATCGGGGTGCCGTCGATGACGATGCGCTCCCGGATCGACACCAGGTGCGGGCTCGTCATGAGGCCGGTCCGGAGGCCGTGTGCCCGGACGATGCTCTCGGCCATGCGCGCGGTCGAGGTCTTGCCGTTCGTGCCGGTCAGGTGGATCACGGGGTACGACAGGTGCGGGTCGCCGAGGAGCTCGACGGCGCGCCGGGTCGCGGACAGCCGGTGTTCGGGCGACTGCTCGCCGATCCGGGCGTACAGGGCCGCCTCGACGCGCTTGACCTCGTCGTCGTCCGCACCGTAGGGCACGGCGTCGGCGGGATCCGTCGCACCGGCGGGGCCGACGGGGATCTCGATGCCGTCCTCGGACGGTTCTTCGGGGTACTCGCTCATGCGCGTGACACCTCCACGGTCACCTTCGCACCGTCACCGACGTCGGTGGTGGTGGCGTCTGCCCCGAGGGGCACGATCTCGACGCTCGTCGACAGGGTCTCCCCCGCGATGAGCTGCTGGTGGGTGCGGACCGCCGCGTCGGCGACCTCGTCCGCACCGAGAGTGAGGACGATGCGGTCGCTGACGTCGAGGTCGGCGTCACGGCGGGCCTGCTGGACGGCGCGGACGACGTCACGGGCGAGCCCCTCGGCCTCGAGCTCGGGCGTCGTCACGGTGTCGAGCACCGCGAAGCCGCCGCCGTCGAGGAACGCCACCGCCACGGAGTCGTCGGCGACGGTGAGGTCGAGCGTGTACTCGCCCTCGACGAGGTCGACGCCGCCGACGGTCACGCCGGACTCGGTCGCGGTCCAGTCGCCCTTCTTGGCGGCCGGGATGACCTGCTGGACCTGCTTGCCGATGCGGGGTCCGGCGGCACGGGCGTTCACGGTGAGCTTCCGCTCGATGCCGTACCGACCGAGCGACGACTCCTCCTGCTGCTCGAGCACGACCTGCTTGACGTTGAGCTCGTCGCGGAGGATGTCCACGAAGGGCTCGACGGCCGCCGGGTCGGGCACCACGAGCGTCAGGGTGGCGAGGGGCAGGCGGACGCGCTTGCCGGTGGCCTTGCGGAGCGCGAGCCCCTTCGAGGCGACGTCCCGCACGCGGTCCATGGCGTCGACGAGCGCCTGGTCGGCCGGGAACTCCTCGGCGTCCGGGAAGTCCTCGAGGTGGACGCTGCGGCCGCCGGTCAGTCCCCGCCAGACCGCGTCGGTCACGAGCGGGGCGAGGGGTGCGGCGACGCGGGTGAGCGTCTCGAGCACGGTGTACAGCGTGTCGAACGCGGCACGGGCCTCGGGCGAGGACTCGGCGCCGAGCCAGAACTTGTCGCGCGACCGGCGCACGTACCAGTTCGTCAGCACGTCGGCGAAGTCGCGGACGGCCTGGGCGGCGAGCGGGGTGTCGAGTGCGTCGAGGTGCTGCTGCACGTCCGACACGAGCACCCGGGTCTTCGCGAGCAGGTAGCGGTCGAGCACGTCGGTGCTCGCCGTGCTCCGCGACGCTTGGTACCCGGACTCCCCCGACGCGTTCGCGTAGAGGGTGAAGAAGTAGTACGTCGACCAGAGCGGGAGCAGGAACTCGCGGACGCCATGGCGGATGCCCTCTTCCGTGACGACGAGGTTCCCGCCGCGGATGACCGACGACGACATCAGGAACCAGCGCATCGCGTCGGCACCGTCGCGGTCGAACACCTCGGAGACGTCCGGGTAGTTCCGGAGCGACTTCGACATCTTCTGGCCGTCGGAGCCGAGCACGATGCCGTGGCTGATGACGTTCTTGTAGGCCGGCCGGTCGAACAGCGCGGTGGACAGCACGTGCATGACGTAGAACCAGCCGCGGGTCTGCCCGATGTACTCGACGATGAAGTCGGCCGGGTTGTGCGACTCGAACCACTCGCGGTTCTCGAACGGGTAGTGCACCTGGGCGTACGGCATCGACCCGGAGTCGAACCAGACGTCGAACACGTCGGTGATCCGGCGCATCGTCGACTTCCCGGTGGGGTCGTCCGGGTTGGCGCGCGTCAGGTCGTCGATGAACGGGCGGTGCAGGTCGACCTCGCCGTCGGCGTTCACCGGCAGTCGACCGAAGTCACGCTCGATCTCCTCGAGCGAGCCGTACACGTCGGTGCGCGGGTGCTCGGGGTCGTCGGACTGCCACACCGGGATCGGCGTGCCGAAGTACCGGTTGCGGGACACCGACCAGTCGATGGCGTTGCCGACCCACTTGCCGAACTGACCGTCCTTGACGTTGTCCGGCACCCAGTTGATGTCCTGGTTGAGCTCGCCCATGCGGTCGCGGAACTCGGTCACGCGGACGAACCAGCTCGACACGGCCTTGTAGATGAGGGGCTTCCGGCAGCGCCAGCAGTGCGGGTAGCTGTGCTCGTAGGACGCCTGGCGGAGCAGTCGACCGGCGTCGCGGACAGCCTTCGTGAGGGGCTTGTTCGCGTCCGACCAGAGCATGCCGGCGACCTCGCCGAACTGCGACGTGAAGACACCGCCCTCGTCGAGCGACAGCACCACGGGGATGCCCGCAGCGGCGCAGACCACCTGGTCGTCGGCACCGTAGGCCGGGGCCTGGTGCACGATGCCGGTGCCCTCGCCCGTCTCGACGTAGTCGGCGACGAGGATCTTCCAGGCGTTCTCCATGCCCTCGGTCTCCGCGAGGAAGTCGAAGAGGCGCTCGTACTCGACGCCGTCGAGCTCCGCACCCGTCAGGGTGCGGACGACCGCGGCAGCGGCGTCCTCGGCCGTCTCGTAGCCGAGGTCCTTCGCGTGGGCGGCCACGGTGTCCGACGCCAGCATGTACCGGGCGGAGCCGGCGGCGCCACCGTCAGCCGCGCCTCCTGGACCGGCGGGCAGCACCACGTACGAAACCGCAGGCCCGACGGCCAGCGCGGCGTTCGTGGGCAGGGTCCAGGGGGTCGTCGTCCAGGCGAGCGCACGCACGCCGGCCAACCCGAGCGACTCGGCGCGCGCACCCTGCAGCGGGAACGACACCGTGACCGACTGGTCCTGGCGCATCTTGTAGACGTCGTCGTCCATGCGCAGCTCGTGGTTCGACAGCGGCGTCTGGTCGTTCCAGCAGTACGGCAGGACCCGGAAGCCCTCGTACGCGAGCCCCTTGTCCCAGAGCTGCTTCCACGCCCACAGCACGCTCTCCATGAACGTCACGTCGAGGGTCTTGTAGTCGTTCTCGAAGTCGACCCAGCGCGCCTGGCGGGTGACGTACTGCTGCCACTCGTCGGTGTACTGGAGGACGGACTTCTTGGCGGCGGCGTTGAAGACGTCGACGCCCATCTCGTCGATCTCGTGCTTCTCGGTGATGCCGAGCTGGCGCATCGCCTCGAGCTCGGCGGGCAGGCCGTGCGTGTCCCAGCCGAAGCGGCGGTGCACCTGCTTGCCGCGCATGGTCTGGTAGCGCGGGAAGACGTCCTTCGCGTACCCGGTCAGGAGGTGGCCGTAGTGCGGCAGGCCGTTGGCGAACGGCGGGCCGTCGTAGAACGTCCACTCGTCGCAGCCCTCGCGCTGGTCGATCGACGCCTGGAACGTGCCGTCGCCCTTCCAGAAGGCGAGGATCCCCTGCTCGACGGCGGGGAAGGACGGCGACGGGACGACGCCGTCTGCGTCGGAATCAAGTGGGTAGCGCACCGCGGGGCTCCTGTGGGTTGCCGGTTCTCAGGACCACGAGGACGGAGCAGGCTCCGCGGTACCACCTCGCTTGCCGCTCCGGGTGACCCGGGGCGACCGCTCGTTGCCGGGGCGTGCGCGGCCCGGTCCGCCCGGTTCTACTGCCGGCGGTCGATGGTGCTGACGGCCGGGTTCTTCCGGAGGCTCCCCGGTGATGGCCGGATCGACGCCTGTGTGCACGAGTTTAGCGGACGGGAGCATGCTGGAGCGATGCCCTCGTCAGATGCTGCCCCCGCGCAGCAGGAGCGTCCTGATTCCCTGCTCACCGTCGTCATCGCGTTCGGCGCGAACCTGCTCGTCGCGATCGCCAAGACGATCGCCTCCCTGATCTCGGGGTCGGCGTCCATGGTCGCCGAGGCCGCGCACTCCTGGGCCGACACCGGCAACGAGATCTTCCTGCTCGTCGCCGAACGGCGTGGCTCGAGGAAGCGCGACACCGCGCACCCGCTCGGCTACGGCCGTGAGACGTACATCTGGTCGATGTTCGCCGCGTTCGGCCTCTTCACCGCCGGCGCCATCGTCTCGATCTACCACGGCATCACCGAGCTCGGGGACACCGGGCCGGCCGAGGACGTGCTGCTGAACTACATCGTCCTCGGGCTGTCGTTCTGCCTCGAGGGCACGAGCTTCCTGCAGGCGTACCGGCAGGCGCACGGCGCGGCGACGAAGCGGCGGGTGCCGGTGCTCCGGCACGTCCTGCAGTCGTCGAACCCGACCCTCCGTGCCGTCTTCGCCGAGGACGCCGCGGCACTCATCGGCCTCGTGGTCGCGTTCCTCGGGGTGTTCCTCCACCAGGTCACCGGCCTCGCGGTCTTCGACGCCGTCGGCTCGATCGCGATCGGGATCCTGCTCGGGGTCGTCGCGATCGTCCTGATCGACCGCAACCGTCGGTTCCTGCTCGGGGAGAGCACGTCCCCGGAACTCGAGAACGCGGTGCTCGTCGAGCTGCTCGGGCGGTCGCAGATCGAGCGCGTCACCTACCTGCACCTCGAGTTCGTCGGGCCCTCGCGGGTCTACCTCGTCGCCGCGGTCGACCTGACCGGCAACGAGAACGAGGAGCACGTGGCGGTGCGGTTGCGCGACGTCGAGAAGTCCCTCGAGGAGAGCCAGTACATCGAGGAGGCCGTGCTCACCCTGAGCTACCCCGGCGACGAGTCGCTCGTGCCGACGGGCGACGACGTGCCGGAGGTGGTGCGGGACGGGACGGCCGAGGACGTCGCCGCGGGCGGGGCCGGCACGCTCCGGACCGACTGAGCCGCACGCATCTGCCGCGCGGTCGGGTCAGCCGCGGTCGGCGGGCACCAGGGTCGCGGTGTCCCCGCGCCGCTCGATCACCAGGCCGTCCCGCACGACCCACACCCGCAGCGCGTCGAGCCGGAACTCCTCGAACCGCTCCGGGTGCTCCCGCAGCAGGGTCCGCAGGTCGTCGTCCATCGGGAACCGCGGGTCGATCCCGGCCACGAGCACGCCGTAGTCCCCGTGCGTCACCCCCTGGGTCGCGCCACGACGGCCGATGAACACGGCGAACGACTGCTGCGCCGACCCCGACACGAGGACCCGGACGTCGTCCGGCACCCCGCGTTCCTCGAGGACCCCCTCGAGCCGGGCGAACCCGGTGGTGCGGGTCTCGGCGACGGTCCGCACCACGACGAACGCGGGGACGATCGTCACCACGACAGCGAGGAGCGCGACCACGGTCGTGCGCGGCGGCCGCAGCCGGGCGAGCCGGGTGTACCCGACGGCGGCGAGCGCGATGATCCACGGCATCCACGCCTGGTAGTAGTGCGGCAGTGCGACGTTGGCCGTCGAGTAGAAGACGACGAGGATCCCGAGCGCGATCCCGAGGAGCGCGACGAGCCGGTCCGGGCGGATCGCGAACGCCGCGGCCATCCCGACCAGGAGCACGACGACCGTCGGCCACCCGACCCCCTCGACGACCCGCACGAAGTTCGTCCACCACGGCGCGATCATGTACGTCTTCCCGAGGACCGAGATGATGTGCCCGCGGGTGTCGTGCTTGCCCTGGAACTCGATCATGAAGGTGATCGCCCGGACCCCACCGACGGGCACGTACGCGACGACGAACACCACGGCGAACGCCGCGGCGGCCGCGACGCCCCCGGTCAGCAGCCCGGACCAGCGCCGGAACAGGAGCGGGACCGCGACCAGCGCGAGCACGAGGACGGTGGTGGTGACCTTCGACGTGACCGACAGCGCCAGGAGGGCACCGGCGAGCGCCATCCACCACCAGCCGTCCCAGGCCGTGCTTCGGTCGGCGGGGCGTCGGGGTCGGGTCGCCCACTGCCAGGCCGCGGCGAGCGCCGCCACGGCGAAGAAGGTCATCAGCGGTTCGAGGAGGGCGAGCCGGTCGATCCGTGCGGCCGTGCCGGACGCGACGTCCGCCCACGTCGGCGAGTCGGCACGCGGCGTGAGCCACCAGAGCCCGGCGGCGAGCACGGCGCCCCAGTACCCGATCGGACGCCGGAGCCAGGCGAACAGGACGATGCCGGTTCCGAACGAGGCCGTCGCGGCGACGAGACGGGGCCCGAGCACGCCCTCGCCGAACACGAGCTGCGCGACGCCGAACAGGTACTTGCCGGTCGGCGGGTGCTGCAGGTTCGAGGTGAGCACCCCGTGCACGTAGTCCCACCCGGCCCGCGTGTAGGTGAACTCGTCGACGTAGGTGCTCTGTCGGCCGATGTGCCAGTACGCGACGAACACCCCGGCGAGGGCGACCACGGCGAAGACCGCGGTTCGTGTCCATCGCGCGCGGGTCATGGGGAGAGAGCCTATTGGGCCGGACCTCAGTGGGAGTCGAGACCCGCTGCGACCGGGGTGAGCGCCGCCCCGACGTACTCGACGAGCGGTCGGCGCCCGACCCCGTCCGAGACCCAGACGCCGAACGCCGCTGCGGCCGCCCCGAGCATGGCGCCGGACACCGTCTGCGGCCAGAGCGCCGCCGGGTGCTCCCCCGTCCGGCGGGCGACGAAGGCCGCCACCGCCGCGTGCTGGGCCGTCACCCGTGCCGCGACGCTCGCCACGAGCTCGGCCCCGATGCCCATCACCTCGGCCTGTGCGATCGCCCAGGGGACCCGGTCGGGGTCGTGGGCGCGGGCGGTGGCGAGCAGCGCGGCCTCGACGGCCCGCACCGCAGACTCCTCGGTCGAGGCGGCGAGGCACGCCGGGAGCGTCGCGACCGCGGCGTCGAGGTCGAGCCAGAGCACGTCGGACTTCGCCGTGAAGTAGTTGAAGAACGTCGCACGGCTGACCCCGGCCCGTGCGGCGATCTGGTCGACCGTGGTCCGCCCGTAGCCCTGCTCGAGGAACAGCTCGGCCGCGGCGTCGGCGAGCACCTCGGCGCTCGAGCGTCGGGGGCGGCCACCGCGGCGCATCGGTTCGTCCATGGGCCCCAGTAAACCGCTAGACTCGTCCAGCCATGATCTTGGACTCAGTACAGAAAACCACCGCCGTGGTCGCCGGCGCCGCCGCACTGCTCCTCGTGCTCGCCGGCTGCACCGGTGGCGGCACCGCGACGTCGAACAGCACACCGGTCGACGGCGGCACGCTCACGTACGCCTCGGGCGACGCCGAACCGACCTGCCTCGACCCGCACGTCGGCGGCAACTACCCGCAGGCGCTCCTGTCCACCCAGTACATCGAGGAGCTCACCGCGCTCGACGACGGCAAGCCCGTCCCCGCGCTGGCGAAGTCCTGGACGACGAGCGACGACGGCAGGACGCTCACCTTCACGCTGCGCGACGACGTGACCTTCACCGACGGCACGCCCTTCGACGCCGCCGCGGTCGTGGCGAACATCGAGCACGTGCAGGACCCGGCGACCGCGTCGAGCACGGGGTACCTCGCGCTGCAGTCGATCACGAAGGCGACGGCCACCGACGACCACACGGTCACCCTGACGCTGAGCCGGCCGGACAGCGCGCTGCTCGAGTCGTTCTCGCAGCCGTGGGTCGGCATGGAGTCCCCGAAGGCGCTGGATCGCTCGCAGGCGGTGAACTGCGAGTCGCCGGTCGGCACCGGCCCGTTCGAGGTCACCGGCTGGAAGCACGGCGACCGGGTGACGCTCCGCAAGAACGCCGACTACACGCCGCTCCGCGGCAGCACGGAGCCCCGCCTCGACGGCATCACGTGGCGCTTCCTGCCCGACTCGACCTCGCGGTACGCGGCACTGCAGTCCGGCCAGGTCGACGTCATCGACAACGCCCAGCCCGACCAGCTCAAGGCGGCCTCGTCGAAGGGGTCCATCCGCGACCTCGACGCGCCGCGCCCCGGTGCGTCGAACCGCCTCGAGCTGAACTCCGGCCACGGGGTCTTCCGCGACGAGGCCGTCCGCAAGGCCTTCATCGCCGGCGCCGAGATCGACCCCGGCATCCGGTCGCTCTTCCTCGGGACGGCGAAGCGCTCGTACTCGGTGCTCTCCAGCGTCGAGCCGTACGGGTACTCCGACAAGAGCCTGTTCCAGTACTCCCCGACGAAGGCGAAACGCCTCCTCGACGACGCCGGCTGGAAGGTGGGCAGCGACGGCATCCGCGAGAAGGACGGTGAGCAGCTGACCGTCACGTTCCCGGTGTCGACGAACCAGTCCGTCCCCGCCGAGCGCAGCCTGTTCCAGCAGATCCAGGCCTCCGAGAAGGCCGTCGGCTTCAGGGTCGTGCTGCAGGAGCTCGACCTCTCCAGCTGGTACGCGGCCCTCGCGGCGAACGAGTACGACGTCGTCAGCGCGCCGTACACGAAGGTGGGCGCGGACGTCCTCCGCATCCTGTACGACTCCGCCAGCATCACGCCGGCACCGTCCGGGTACTTCGCGAACCTCGCCCAGCTCGACGACCCGAAGCTCGACGATCTGCTCCAGCGGGCTGCGCAGACCTCGGACACGTCCGAGCGCGGCGATCTCTACGAGCAGGCGCAGGAGATCATCCTGTCCAGCGGCACCGTCCTCCCGCTCTACGACCAGCAGAACCACTTCCTGCTGCGGTCGAGCGTGCACGGTGTGCAGACCACCGCGGTGTCGACGCCGTGGTTCGGCACGGCCTGGATCGACCGCTGATCGCGACCTCGCGATCGTCGGACGGGAGGCACGGATTGCGTCGCGGACGTCGAGGCACGCCCCCCGCGTGGTCGGCGTGGACCCTGTGGGGACTGCGCCGCCTGGCCGGCTGCATCGGGGTGCTCTGGGCGGTCGCCACGATCGTGTTCGTCGCGATCCGGCTCATCCCGGGCGACCCGGCGCTCGCGATCCTCGGCGGACCGGGCTCCCAGGCCTCGGCCGAGGCGGTCGCGCAGGTCCGACAGGAGTACGGCCTCGACCGGCCGGTGCTCGTGCAGTACGCGGTGTTCCTCGGGCGTCTGGCGACGGGGCACCTCGGTGACTCGTACGCGTTCCGGACGCCGGTGTCGACGCTCCTCGGGCAGCAGCTCCCGGTCACCCTGACCCTGGCCGTGGCCGGACTCGTCGTCGCCTGGGTGCTCGCCATCGTCGCCGCGTGGTGGTCGACGCAGCGCGGTCGGTTCGCCGCGGGACTCACGAGCGCCCTGAGCGTCACCGCGAGCGTCACCCCGCACTTCTGGCTCGGCAGCGTCCTCATCGTGGTGTTCGCCAGCGCCCTCGGCTGGGTGCCGGCGGTCAGCGACGGCTCGGCCCGGGGCTGGGTGCTGCCGGTCGTCACGGTGGCCGTGCCGGTCGCCGGGTACCTCGCCGAGACCGTCCGGGACGGCGTGGTCGACGCACAGCGGTCGGCCTTCGCACTCGCGGCCCGCAGCCGTGGCGAGACCCGCGCGGGGCTGTTCGGCCGGCACCTGCTCCGGCATGCCGCACTCCCGGGGATCGCCCTGTCCGCCTGGGCGTTCGGTTCGCTCGTGTCCGGTGCGGTCGTCGTCGAGTCGGTGTTCGCGCTCCCGGGCATCGGGCGTGCACTCGTGACCGCGGTGACGCAGCGGGACATGCCGCTCGTCGCGGGCATCGCGCTGGTGTCGGCCGCCGCGTACGTGGTCGTGCTCGCCGTCGCGGACCTCGTCGAGCGTGTGGTGGACCCGCGTGCCGGCGGGACGGCCGGGGCGGGGGCGACCCGGCGTCGCGCCCCGCGCGTCACCCGGCACGGGGCGGGCGCACGGTGAGCGGGATCGCCGAACCGCGCCTCCAGGCCGGTGCCCAGGGTGACGCGTCCGCCGGACGGTCCGAGCGAGTCCGTGGGGGGACGCTCGGCCCGGCCGGATGGACCGCTGCCGCCGTCGTGGCGCTGGCCGTGGTCGCGGCGGTGTGGCCGGCGCTGCTCGGCGGTGGCGACCCGCTCGCCGTGCACCCGGCGCAGGCGCTCCAGGCGCCGTCGTGGTCGAGCCCGTTCGGCACCGACGAGTCCGGGCGGGACGTCCTCGCCCGGGTCGTCGCCGGGACGCGGGCGTCGCTCGTGGTCGGTGTGGTCGCGACGCTCGTCGGCGGCGGGGTCGGGGTCGTGCTCGGCGTGGTCGCGGGACTCGGCGGGCGCGTCGTCGACGGGGTCGTCGGCCGACTGACCGAGGTCGCGTTCGCGCTCCCCCTGCTCCTCGTGGCGCTCGTCGTCATCGCGGTGACCGGCCCCGGGCCCGTCCCGGCGATGCTCGCGGTCGGGTTCGCCACGGCGCCCGGGTACGCCCGGATCGTCCGCGGGCTCGTGCTCCGGGCGCGCCGCTCGCAGGTCGTCGAGACAGCCGTGCTGATGGGCCGCTCCCCCGCCGTGATCACCGTGCGGCACGTGCTCCCCGCGGCGCTCTGGCCGGTCGTGGCGGTCGGGACGCTCGGCGTCGGGCAGGCGATCGTGTGGGCCTCGGCGCTGAGCTACCTCGGCGTCGGCACCCCGCCACCGGCGCCGGAGTGGGGCGCGATGCTGGCCGACGGTCGCACCTACCTGCAGACGGCCCCGTGGATGAGCACCTTCCCCGGCCTCGCGATCGTGGTCCTGGCGACCGCGGTGACCGTGCTCGGCCGGGCGATCCGACGAACAGGAGCGATCCGATGACCGTGCTCGACGTGCAGGGGCTGACCGTCACCATCGGCGGGGCAGTGGTCGTGCAGGACGTCGCGCTGCACGTCGATGCCGGCGAGTGCGTCGCGCTCGTCGGCGCCTCCGGCTCCGGCAAGACCGTCACCGCACGGGCGGCGCTCGGCCTGTCGGCGCCCGGCTCGTCGGTCCGGGTCGACCGGCTGACCGTGGCCGGGCTCGATGTCCGGGCGTTCTCGGACCGCAGGTGGCGGAGCGTGCGCGGCTCGCGGGTCGGCTACGTCGGCCAGGAGGCCCTGG
Source organism: Curtobacterium sp. Curtsp22 (assembly GCF_059492135.1). NCBI lineage: Bacteria > Bacillati > Actinomycetota > Actinomycetes > Micrococcales > Microbacteriaceae > Curtobacterium > Curtobacterium sp. Curtsp22. Next base: position 1,251,028 of record NZ_CP168519.1, read on the forward strand.
GCGCCCTGGACCCGCTGCGTCCCGTCGGGCGCGAGGTCGCGGACGCCCTCCGGCTGCACACGGACATGACGGCGGCGCAGCGGGTGGGGGCCGTGCGGGACGCACTCGCCGCGGTCGGCCTCGACCCGGCGCTCGCCACGGACGGTCGGCTTGCGGGCTCCTTGTCCGGCGGGATGCGCCAGCGCGCCCTCATCGCCGCGGCCACGGTCGGGTCGCCGGAGCTCGTGGTCGCCGACGAACCGACGACCGCGCTCGACGCCGGGGTCGCGGTCACCGTGATGGAGCAGCTGCGTGCGGCCCAGTCGCGCGGCGCCGGGCTGCTCGTCATCACGCACGACCTCGGGCTCGTCGCGGGGTGGGCGGACCGGGTGGTCGTCGTGCACGAGGGACGCGTGGTGGAGCAGGGGCCGGTGGCGTCGGTGTTCGCGGCGCCGCAGCACGAGGCGACGCGGGCGCTGGTGCGGGCCGCGGGTGCGGGTGCCGGTGCGCCCGGGGCGGGTGCGCGCGGGACGGGTGCGGAGAGTGCCGGGGCGCCGGAGGCCACGCACGGTGCGCGGTTCGCCGGCGGTGGCGGCACGCACGGTGCGGGGTTCGTCGGCCAGACCCCGGCGGACCACCGCGTGCGAGGCTCCGACGCCGCACCCAGCGCGCAACCCGGCACCGAACCGCCGGCGTCGCACGGTGCGGGCGTGGTGCTCGCGGCCGAGGGGCTCGCGCGGGCGTTCGACGGCGTGCCCGCCGTGCGCGACGTGTCGTTCGGGCTCGAGCGCGGGCGCGTCCTCGGGGTGATCGGTGCGTCGGGGTCCGGCAAGACCACGCTCGCGAGGATGCTCCTCGGCCTCGAACTCCCCGACGCGGGCACGGTCACGCTCGACTCGTCGCCGTGGGTGCCGCTCGACGAACGCACCCGCCGGCCCCTGCGGCACCGGGTGTCCGCGGTGGTGCAGGACCCCGGGGCGACGTTCGACGAGCGGTGGAGCGTGGAGCGGGTCGTCGCGGACGCGTTCACCCGCGGCGCCGAGCGGTCGACCCGTGGTGCGCTCGGTCCCCGCATCGACGCGGCGCTCGACCAGGTGGGGCTCGACCCGGCACTCCGCCGGCGCTCGCCGCTGACGCTGTCCGGAGGGCAACGACAGCGCCTCGCGATCGCCCGCGCGCTCGCGACGTCGCCCGAGGTCATCGTGCTCGACGAACCGGTCACGGCACTCGACGCCACGGTGCAGGACGCGGTGCTGACGCTCCTCGAGGGACTCCGGGACAGCACGGGCGTGGCGATGGTCTTCGTGTCGCACGATCTCCGGGCCGTCCGGCGGATGGCCGACGACGTGCTGGTCGTGCACGAGGGCCGGGTCGTCGAGCAGGGCCCCGCCGCGACGGTGTTCGACCGCCCGGCGCACGCCGTGACCGCGCGCTTGCTGCGGGCCGCCGAGCGGCTCGCCGCGGGCCCGCGGCCCGAGGCCGGCGCCGCGTAGCGCGCGCCGCGCGCCTGAGGTCGCCGAGACTCGGCCCGGCGGACACTTTCGCGGGTCGGAGGCCCGAGGAACGTCCGGCCAGCCGAGTCTCGGCGCAGGGCCGCGCCGCGCACCGCCGCGCCGCGCACCGCGCCCGGACGAGCGGAGGCACGGCGCGACGTCCGAGACGGACGCGCACCGTGCCTCCTGGCAGCCAGCGGCTACGAGCCCGCGGGCTCCTTCGAACCGTCACCGGACGACGGCACGTCGCCCGAGATGATCGGGATCTCGCTCGTCGAGAAGTCCTTCGCCCAGTCGGACTGCGCCAGCTCGGACTCCGGGTCGTTGTAGTCCTCGATGACCCCGGCGATCTCGTCCTCGTGCGCCACCGTGGGGCCGGACCCCATCAGCGGCGTCGCGGCCGTCTCCTTGGTGAAGTAGACGGCGACGAGCCCGATCAGGGCAGCCAGCATCAGGTAGAACGCCGGGATGTCCTCGGCCCAGCCGTACCCGGCGTCCTTCGCGGCGTTGATGAGCGCCGAGGTGGCGAGCGGGGTCGTCCCACCGAAGAGCGACACCGACACGTTGAACGCGATGGCGAGCGCGCCGTAGCGGATAATCGTCGGGAACAGCGCCGGCAGGGTCGACGGCATGGTCGAGGTGAACGTCACGAGCACCACGCCCAGGATCAGGAGTCCCGCGAAGACCCCCACGCCGGTGCCGGTCTGCACCAGCTTGAGCGCCGGCCACGACAGCAGGATGAACCCGACGCAGCCCGCGGCGAGCACGGGACGTCGGCCGAACTTGTCGGACAGGCGACCGCCGAACGTGATGACGACCATCATGAGGATCATCACGATCACGATGAGGATCAGGCCGAACGTGGCGTTCTGGCCGAGGTTCTGCTCGAGGTACGTCGGCATGTACGACAGGAGCATGTAGTCGGTCACGTTGAACACGAGGACCAGACCGATGCAGATGATCAGGGAGCGCCAGTTCTCGGCGAAGAGCTTGAGGAACGGGGTCTTCTGCCCCTCGCGCTCGGCGGCCTGCTCCTGCTGCTTCTGGAACGCCGGGGTCTCCTCCAGCTTGAGGCGCAGGTAGAGACCGATCAGGCCGAGCGGGCCGGCGATGATGAACGGGATGCGCCAGCCCCAGCTGAGCAGGGCCTCCTCGGAGAGGCCGAACTGCAGGCCCGTGACGATCGATGCGCCGAGCACGTAGCCGGCGAGGGTGCCGAACTCGAGCCACGAGCCCATGAACCCGCGGCGCTTGTCCGGCGAGTACTCGGCGATGAACGTCGCCGCGCCGCCGTACTCACCACCGGTCGAGAAGCCCTGCACGAACCGCGCCACCAGCAGCAGCACGGGCGCCCAGAAGCCGATCGAGTTGTAGCTCGGGATCAGGCCGATCATGAGCGTGCCCGCGGCCATCAGGATCATCGTGAGGGCGAGGACCTTCTGCCGGCCGATCCGGTCGCCGATCGGGCCGAAGACCGCACCGCCGATGGGGCGCACGATGAACGCGGCGGCGAAGAAGCCGAAGGTCGCGACGATGTTCGCGGCGGGGTCGCCCTCGGGGAGGAAGACCTTCGAGATCGTCACCGTGAGGTAGGCGAAGATGCCGAAGTCGAACCACTCCATGGCGTTGCCAAGCGCGGCGGCCGCGACGGCACGCTTGAGCAGCGACTCCTCGACGACGGTGACGTCGTCCTCGGTCAGCTTGCGGCGTGCGCGCTTCGCGGCGCCCTTGGTGCGCAGGGGGCGGTCGCCCCGTGCGTTTCCTGCTTCGTTCGGTGCCACGTGAGTTCCTCCGGTAGTGCTGTGTCTTGCCTTCGGGCGCCCGGCGGACGGCGACGCTGCAGTCCCTGCGAACCCCGCGTCCGCCGGACAAACTCCGACAGACTATCAGCTGCCCGGCGTGTCTGCCGGATCCGTGTGCTATTGGCCACCGGAGGGTCGGTGCGAGCCGCTACGATCGTGGGACTGCGCAGCACGCGCACACACTCAGGCACCTCATCACGGACTCGGTGCCGCACACAGCGGTCGCAGCACCGCACCGAACGGAAGGCCCGCCATGTCGAAGCCCATGCCCGAGAAGCCCACGGTGGACGGACTCGAAGACGTCTGGGGCCCGGTCTGGGAGCAGGACGGCACCTACCGGTTCGACCGCGACGCCGCCGGCGACCGCAGCAACGTCTACTCGATCGACACCCCGCCGCCGACCGCCTCGGGTTCGCTCCACATCGGGCACGTGTTCTCGTACACGCACACCGACCTCAAGGCCCGGTACGAGCGCATGCGCGGCAAGCACGTCTTCTACCCGATGGGCTGGGACGACAACGGTCTCCCCACCGAGCGTCGCGTGCAGAACTACTACGGCGTCCGTTGCGACCCGCAGCTCCCGTACGACGCCACCTTCGTGCCGCCGTTCGAAGGTGGGGACAACAAGTCGTCGAAGGCGGCCGACCAGATCCCGGTGTCGCGCCGCAACTTCATCGAGCTGTGCGAGCGCCTGACCGTGCAGGACGAGCAGCAGTTCGAGCACCTCTTCCGCACGCTCGGCCTCTCCGTGGACTGGACGCAGTCGTACCGGACGATCGACGACACCTCGCGGGCGAGCGCCCAGCGTGCCTTCCTCCGCAACCTCGAGCGTGGTGAGGCCTACCAGGCCGACGCCCCGACGCTCTGGGACGTCACGTTCCGCACGGCCGTGGCCCAGGCCGAGCTCGAGGACAAGGAGATGCCGGGCGCCTACCACGGCATCGCCTTCCACCGCACGGACGGCGGCGACGACGTCGTCATCCAGACCACCCGCCCCGAGCTGCTCCCCGCGTGCGTCGCCCTCGTCGCGCACCCGGACGACGAGCGCTTCCAGGACCTCTTCGGCACGACGGTCCGCTCCCCCCTGTTCGACGTCGAGGTCCCGGTGCTCGCGCACCACCTCGCGCAGCAGGACAAGGGCGCCGGCATCGCGATGGTCTGCACCTTCGGCGACACCACCGACGTCGTGTGGTGGCGCGAGCTGCAGCTGCCGAACCGCGCGATCATCGGGTTCGACGGTCGCGTCCGCTCCGACGAGCCGGCCTGGATCGAGTCCGACGGCGGCAAGGCGCTCTACGCCGAGATGGCCGGCAAGACCGTGTTCTCGGCGAAGAAGGTCGTCGTGGACGCCCTGACCGAGTCTGGCGAGCTGATCGGCGACGTGAAGACGATCAACCACCCCGTGAAGTTCTTCGAGAAGGGCGACAAGCCGCTCGAGATCGTCTCGACCCGCCAGTGGTACATCGTGAACGGTGCCCGCGACGAGCAGCTCAAGGCGACGCTCCGGCAGCGCGGCGACGAGATCGCGTTCCACCCGGACTTCATGCGCGTCCGGTACGACAACTGGGTCGGCGGCCTCTCCGGCGACTGGCTCATCTCGCGCCAGCGCTTCTTCGGCGTGCCGCTGCCGGTCTGGTACCCCCTCGACGCCGACGGCAACCCGGTCTTCGACCAGCCGATCGTCCCGACCGAAGCACAGCTCCCCGTCGACCCGGCGTCCGAGCCGGCGCCGGGCTACACCGAGGACCAGCGCGGTGTCGCCGGCGGGTTCCAGGGCGAGCTCGACGTGATGGACACCTGGGCCACCTCGTCGCTCACCCCGCAGCTCGCGGGCAAGTGGGAGACCGACCCGGCGCTCTACGACCTCGTCTACCCCTACGACGTCCGCCCGCAGGCGCAGGACATCATCCGCACGTGGCTGTTCACGACGGTGCTCCGCAGCCAGCTCGAAGCGGACACCGTCCCGTGGAAGCACGCGAGCATCTCCGGCTTCATCGTGGACCCCGACCGCAAGAAGATGTCGAAGTCGAAGGGCAACGTCGTCACGCCGCTGTCGATCCTCGAACAGCACGGCGCCGACGCGGTCCGCTACTGGGCGGCCTCGTCGAAGCTCGGCACCGACGCGACGTTCGACCCGCAGAACCCGAAGCAGATCAAGGTCGGTCGTCGTCTGGCGATCAAGGTCCTCAACGCCGCGAAGTTCGTCTACGGCTTCCCGCTGCCCGAGGGCGCCACGAGCGTCACCGAGCCGCTCGACGTCGACGTGCTCGCCGAGCTCGGGTCGGTCATCGACCAGGCCACCACGGCGTTCGACGGGTTCGACCACGCCCGTGCCCTCGAGGTGATCGAGCGCTTCTTCTGGACCTTCTGCGACGACTACCTCGAGCTCGTCAAGGAGCGCGCGTACGGCACCGCCTCGGACGCGACGCACGAGACCCAGGCGAGCGCGGTCCTCGCGCTCCGCGCCGCGATCGACGCGCTGCTGCGCCTGCTGGCACCGTTCCTCCCGTTCGCGACGGAGGAAGTGTGGGCCTGGACCCACGAGACCAGCGTGCACCGCGCCTCCTGGCCGACCGTGGCCGAGCTGCCCACGCAGGCCGAGCCGACGGGGCTCCTCGGGGCGGTGGGCCAGGCGCTCATCGGCATCCGCGGGGCGAAGACGGCCGCCAAGGCGTCCCAGAAGACGCCCGTGACGCGCGCCGTCGTGCAGGCCCCGGCCGAGACGCGGGCGCTCATCGAGCGCGCGGCGGTCGACCTGGCGGCCGTCGGCCGCATCGAGAACCTGTCGTTCGAGGACGGCGCGGAACTGGCCGTCACCGAGATCGAGCTGGCGGAACAGCAGGCGTAACGTCGGTCGTCCGGGCCGGGTCGCGTGTGCGATCCGGCCCGTCCACCACCGGACTGGAGGCACGGATGCAGTTGGGCAGACGCTGGAACGTGGGTGCCGAGGCACCCGGGCAACTCCCCGAGGCGATGGTCGTCGCCGTGCGGGGTGTCGAGGACGAGCTCGCGTCGGAGTCGGTCGACACGGCGGGGTGGGGCTGGACCCTGACCTTCCTCGAGGGCAAGCCGATGGTCGCGCTCGACGACGGCACCTCGATCCACCTCGACGACGCCGGTCACGCCCAGGTCACGAACCCCGACGACGCCCCCGAGGAGGACTGAGGGCGCGCCGCGCATCGCTTGGTGAGCAGAAATGGTCGGGTCCCGCTGGGGAACCCGACCATTGCTGCTCACGATGCGAGCACGCGCGCTACTTCGCGAGCCACCCCAGGAGCACCTCGTTCACCTCGGCGGTGTGCGTGGTGAGCAGGCCGTGCGGGGCGCCCTCGATCTCGACGTACTCCGCCGCGGGCAGGGCCTTGGTGAAGCGTCGGCCGGTGGCGTCGATCGGCAGGATGTTGTCCGCCGTGCCGTGCACGATGAGCGCCGGGACAGTGACCTTCGGGATGTCCTGACGGAAGTCGGTCGGCCACGTCAACGGTGCCGCGGCGGACGCGATCGCACCCGACCCGGCGGCGACGTTCCACGCGTTCCGGACGGCCTCCTCCGAGATGCGGGAGCCGAGGTTCTCCGACAGGTTGAAGAAGTCCTGGTAGAAGTTCGTGAAGTACGCGTACCGGTCCTTCTTCACGTCGGCGGCGATGCCCTCGAAGAACGACATCGGGCCGGCGCCGTCGGGGTTGTCGTCGGTGATCGCCAGGAAGGGCTCGAGCGAGGCCAGGAACGCGACCTTCGCGACCCGGTCCTCGCCGTGGCGGCCGATGTACCGGGCGATCTCGCCGGTGCCCATCGAGAAGCCGACGAGGATCACGTCGTGCAGGTCGAGGGTCGTCAGGACCGTGTGCAGGTCGTCGGCGAAGGTGTCGTAGTCGTACCCGGTCGACGGCTGCGAGGACTGCCCGAAGCCACGGCGGTCGTACGTGATGACGCGGTAGCCGGCGTCGAGCAGGGCCGGGACCTGACCCTCCCACGAGTTGCCGTCGAGGGGGAAGCCGTGGATCAGCACGATCGGCTGGCCGGTTCCCTTGTCCTCGTAGTGGAGTTCGATGTCGACGCTGTTCTCGGTCCCGACGGTGATGGCACCCATGGTCGTTCCTTCTCTGAACCTCGCGGAGAACGGTCGTTCTCCGTCGGTGTGGCTTACACTAGAGAACGGTCGTTCCCGGCGCAAGTCGAGAACGGTGAACACGCAGCGAACGGGGTACGCCATGGCAACCAGCACGCTCCCGACCGTCGACCCCGACGTCCGGGCACACATCGTCGACGTCGCCGACCAGCTCTTCTACGCGCGCGGCATCCAGTCCGTCGGCATGGACGAGATCCGCACCGGCGCCGGGGTGTCGCTCAAGAAGCTCTACGCCGCGTTCCCCGGCAAGGAGCAGCTGATCGCCGCGGTCCTCGCCGGACGCCACGACGTCTGGGAACACGGAGTCCACGGCGCGGTCGACACCGCCACCACCCCGCGTGACAAGCTGCTCGCGGTCTACGACTTCCTCGAGTCGTGGTTCGGCGACGACACCTTCCGCGGCTGCGGGTTCATCAACGCGTTCGGCGAGCTCGGGGCGACCTCCCCCGCCGTCGCCGAGATCGCCCGTGCCCACAAGGACTCGTTCCAGCGCTTCGTGCAGGACCTCGCGGCCTCGGTCGTCCGCGACCCCGCCACCGCCGAGGAACTCGCCGCCCAGCTCGCCCTCCTCGCCGAGGGGGCGCAGACCACGGCCGCGATCGCCGGGTCGACGACGCCGGCGCGGCACGCGCGGCGGGCAGCCGAGACCCTCATTGACACGGCGACGCGCGCCTGAGACGCGACCGACTCTCGGACAGGAGGCGCGGGTCGGGTCCGCACCGCGCCTCCCGTCCGACAGCGTCACCGGTCCGTAGGGTGGAGCGATGGCAACCCCGTTCGATGGACCGAGCACACTCCCCTACGCCCTCCCGCCGTTCCGCGAGGTACGGCTCGAGCACTACCGCCCCGCGTTCGACGCCGGCATGGCCGAGCAGCGCACCGAGGTCGAGGCGATCGCCGCCTCCCCCGACGAACCCACCTTCGAGAACACCCTCGTGGCGCTCGAGCGCACCGGCCAGCTGCTGGCCCGCGTGAGCCACGTGTTCTTCACGCTGTCATCGGCGGACTCGACGCCGGAGCTGCACGACCTCGAGGCCGAGGTCTCCCCGCTCCTCGCGGCGCACCGCGACGCGATCACCCTCGACGGACGTCTGTACGCACGGGTGGCGGCGGTCCGCGATTCGCTCGACGACCGGGCCGACCTCACTGACGAGGACCGTCGGCTGGTCGAGCGGACGCACACCGAGATGACCCTCGCGGGCGCGGGGCTCGACGACGCCGGCAAGGAACGGCTCACCGCGATCAACCAGGAGCTCTCCACCCTCACGACGACCTTCGAGCGGAACCTGCTCGAGGACACGAACGACCTCGCCGTGCACGTGTCGGACGCTTCGGAACTGTCGGGCCTCGACGACGGCGCCAAGTCCGCCGCCGCCGCAGCCGCTGCCGACCGGGGGCTCGACGGCTGGCTCATCACACTGCCGCTCTACACCGGGCATCCGTGGCTGTCGTCGCTGGCCGACCGCGGGCTGCGTCGGCGGATCATGGAGGCGTCGCTCTCCCGTGGCCGTCGAGGCAACGAACACGACAACCGCGACGTCCTCCTGCGCATCGTCCGGCTCCGGGCCGAGCGCGCCGAACTGCTCGGCTTCCCGAACCACGCCGCGGTCGTCACGGCCGACGAGACCGCCGGGACGCCCGAAGCCGTCGACGGTCTGCTGTCGTCGCTCGTCGGCGCGGCCGCTCGCAACGCGGACGACGAACGGGACGTCCGCGCCCGGGTGCTCGGTCACGAGGTCGAGTCGTGGGACTGGGCGTACGCGACCGAACTCCTGCGCGGTGAGCAGTTCGCGGCGGACAGCTCGGCGCTCCGCCCCTACTTCGAGGCCGACCGGGTGCTGCACGACGGCGTCTTCCACGCTGCCGGCGAGCTCTACGGCCTGACGTTCACCGAGCGCCCCGACCTGCACGGGTACAACGACGAGGTGCGGGTGTTCGAGGTGCGCGGCGCCTCCGGTGAGGAGGTCGGGCTCTACCTGCTCGACCTCTACACGCGGGACGGCAAGCGCGGCGGCGCGTGGATGAACCCCGTCGTGGAGCAGTCCGCGCTGCTCGGCACGCTGCCCGTCGTCGTGAACAACCTCAACGTCGCGAAGCCGGCCGCCGGATCGCCGACGCTCCTCATACAGGACGAGGTCGAGACGCTCTTCCACGAGTTCGGGCACGCGCTGCACGGCCTCATCGCCCGCACCACCTACCCCCGCTTCTCGGGCACGAACGTGGAGCGGGACTTCGTCGAGTTCCCGTCGCAGGTGAACGAGATGTGGGTGTCGTGGCCGTCCGTCCTGGCGAACTACGCCAAGCACCACGAGACCGGAGCGCCGCTGCCGCCGGAGCTCGTCCTGGGGCTCAGTGACTCCGCCGGCTTCAACGAGGGGTTCGCGACGACGGAGTACCTCGCCGCGGCACTGCTCGACCAGGCGTGGCACCGGCTCTCCGCCGCCTCGGCGGCTTCCGTGACCTCGGTCGAGGACTTCGAGCGGGCGGCTCTGGAATCCGCAGGCATCGCGGTCGAGGCCGTCCCGCCGCGGTACTCGTCGACGTACTTCGCGCACACGTTCTCGGGCGGGTACGACGCCGGGTACTACGGGTACATCTGGTCCGAGGTCCTCGATGCCGACACGGTGGAGTGGTTCCGCTCGAACGGTGGGCTCTCGCGCGCAGCGGGTGAGCGATTCGCGTCGAAGTTGCTCGGCGTCGGCGGGGCGAAGGACCCGCTCGAGGCGTACCGGGACTTCCGCGGGCGCGATGCCGAGGTGGGGCCGCTGTTGCGGCGCCGCGGGCTGGAGTAGGGCGGGGCGCGCTGCGCGCGCGCACGCTGCGCGCCGCCCTGCGGCGCAAGCTGCCGGCGCACAACCAAAGTCACCCCGAACCGCGCGCATGCGCGGCTCGGGGCGACTTGCGTTGTGCGCAGCGCGCCGACGCGCAGCGTCGAACCACGAATCCGACATCGAACCACCACCGAAGGCCGGTTCGACGTCGGAAACGTGGTTCGAACGTGCGCCCGGCCCGCCGCCGCGCGAGACGCCAGCTCGCGCGCGGCGCGCAGCGCGCGAAGCGAAGCGCAGCAAGCGCGCGCCGCGCGCCCTGCGCTACGCGGACTTCTCGACGCGCTTCGCCCTCGGCCGCGGAACGATCGTCGGCGCAGCGTTCTCGAGCACCGACTCGCGGGTGATCACGACGCGTGCGACATCGTCGTCCGACGGCACGTCGAACATCACCGGCCCGAGCACCTCTTCGAGGATCGCCCGGAGCCCACGAGCACCCGTCTGGCGCAACACCGCGAGGTCCGCGATCGCCTCGAGCGCACCCCGATCGAACTCGAGCTCCACCCCGTCGATCTGGAACATCCGCTGGTACTGCTTCACGAGCGCGTTCTTCGGCTCGGTCAGGATCTGCATGAGCGCCGATTGGTCGAGCTGCGACACCGTGGTCACGACGGGGAGACGCCCGATGAACTCCGGGATGAGCCCGAACTTGTGCAGGTCTTCCGGCAGGACGTCGGCGTAGAGGTCCTGCTGGTCGAGCGGGCTGTGCAAGGGTGCGCCGAAGCCGATCCCCCGCTTGCCGACGCGCGACGAGACGATGTCCTCGAGCCCGGCGAACGCCCCCGCCACGATGAACAGCACGTTCGTCGTGTCGATCTGGATGAACTCCTGGTGCGGGTGCTTCCGACCGCCCTGCGGCGGGACCGAGGCGACCGTGCCCTCGAGGATCTTGAGCAGCGCCTGCTGCACGCCTTCGCCCGAGACGTCACGAGTGATCGACGGGTTCTCGGCCTTGCGCGCGATCTTGTCGACCTCGTCGATGTAGATGATGCCGGTCTCGGCACGCTTCACGTCGTAGTCGGCTGCCTGGATGAGCTTGAGCAGGATGTTCTCGACGTCTTCGCCGACGTACCCGGCCTCGGTCAGGGCAGTGGCGTCCGCGACGGCGAAGGGCACGTTGAGCCGCTTCGCGAGGGTCTGGGCGAGGTAGGTCTTGCCGCAGCCGGTCGGCCCGATGAGCAGGATGTTCGACTTCGCGATCTCGATGTCGTCACGGTCTTCCGCTGCGGTGATCTGCCCCTGCGCACGGATGCGCTTGTAGTGGTTGTAGACCGCCACCGCGAGGGAGCGCTTCGCCGGGTCCTGCCCGATGACGTACTCCTGCAGGAAGTCGAAGATCTCGCGCGGCTTGGGGAGCTCGAAGTCACCGCTGGCGGTGTCCTCGCCGGCTTCGGCCAGTCGCTCTTCGATGATCTCGTTGCACAACTCGACGCACTCGTCGCAGATGTACACCCCGGGACCGGCGATCAGCTGCTGGACCTGCTTCTGGCTCTTGCCGCAGAAGGAGCACTTGAGCAGGTCAGCGCTCTCTCCGATGCGTGCCATGTCGGTGCCCTCCTTGGTAGACCGATGCAGGTCGACGACCTGCCCGACTCGTACCGAGCCTAATCGCAACCGGTGACACCGACCGCGACGCCGAGCCGGTTTCGCCCGGCGCGTTCGCCCAGGGCGTTCGATCCTGCTACCGTGTCCACGACTTCTCTACAAGTTGTAGAACCGCAGTCGCGGGTCGGAGAACCCGCAGTCCCGGAAGGAACCCCATGTCCAAGCGCCTCGCCGTCGTCGGCACCGCGACCCTCGGCGTCACCGCTGCGATCGTCCTCGGCACCGCGGGTGTCGCCAGCGCCCACGTCTCGGCGACGGCCACCTCGACCGCGGCGAACTCGTACACGACCGCCACCTTCTCCGTCCCGCACGGCTGCGACGGCTCCCCCACGACGAAGATCGAGTTCCAGGTGCCGGAGTCCGTCATCGAGGTCACGCCGACCGTCAACCCGAACTGGACGATCACGAAGGCCACGGCGCCGTACACGAGCCCGCCGGCCTCCGCGGACGACGAGTCCGCCGAGGACGCGGGCGAACGCGTCACGAGCGTCACCTACACGGCGAAGACCCCGCTCCCCGCCGACGAGCGCGACACCTTCGCGCTGTCCTTCTCGCTCCCGGACGGCAAGCCCGGCGACCTCGTCGAGTTCCCGGCCCTGCAGACCTGCGAGAAGGGCTCGGTCGAGTGGAACCAGGAGCAGAAGGCCGGAGAAGCCGAGCCCGAGCACCCCGCGCCCTCGATCACGCTGACCGCGGCCGGGGCCACCGACGACGACGGTGACCCGGTCGCCGCCACCCCCACGGCCGCAGCGGCAGCGGAGTCCACGCCCGCCGACCCTGACCTCGTCGGACGCTTCCTCGGCCTCGGCGGCCTGGTGCTCGGCGCAGCCGCCCTGGTCGTCGCCGTCGCCGGCACCCGCCGTCGGAGCGCCTCCAAGTGACGGAGCGCGACACGTCGACGAGGCGCGACACGTCGACGGAGCGCGTCACGTCGACGGAGCGGTCACCGCGCCTCCGGCGGGCCTGGAGGCGCGGTGCCGGTGTCGCCGCCACCCTCGCCATCGCGAGCGGTGCGGTCCTCGGCCTGGCCGGCCCCGCCAGCGCGCACAACTACATGATCGCCTCGACCCCGAAGGTCGACGGCACGCTGACCGCGCTGCCGAAGGCCTTCGAGATCACGACGAACGACAAGCTGCTCGACATCGACGACACGAACTCGGGCTTCGCCTACCGGATCGTCGGCCCCGACGGGAAGTACTACGAGGACGGCTGCCTCGACGTGGACGGCCCCTCGATGACCACGAAGGCGGCACTCGGCGCCTCGGGGAAGTACACCGTCGAGTGGCAGATCGTCTCCGCCGACGGGCACACCGTGTCCGACGAGTACCGCTTCACGTGGGACGCCCCCGCGGGGTTCACACCGTCGAAGGGCTCGTCCACCCCGCCCGTCTGCGCCACGGTCGGCAGCGCGGCGAGTGCCAGTGCCGACACCACGGGCACCGCCTCGGGCGACACCGACTCCACGACGTCCGACGCCCTCTGGATCGGTGCCGGCGGCGTCGTGCTCGTCGGGCTCGTCGTCGCGCTCCTGCTGCTCCTGCGTCGTCGCCCCGCCCCCGCGGCCGACGACACCACCGACGACTGACGGCACCACGGCACGACGAAGGCCCCGCACCGATCGGTGCGGGGCCTTCGTCGTGCGGGTCGCCGGTACTACTTGACGAGCGCCGGCAGGTTCTTGCGGCTCGTGAGGACCTGGTCGATCAGGCCGTACTCGAGCGCCTCTTCGGCGGACATGATCTTGTCGCGCTCGATGTCGTTGTTGACCTGCTCCGGCGTGCGGTTCGAGTGCTTCGACAGGGTCTCCTCGAGCCAGGTGCGCATGCGGAGGATCTCCGCTGCCTGGATCTCGATGTCGGAGGCCTGACCGCCGCCCTGCTGGACCGCCGGCTGGTGGATGAGCACGCGGGCGTTCGGGAGCGCCAGACGCTTGCCGGGGGTACCGGCAGCGAGGAGCACCGACGCCGCCGAGGCAGCCTGACCGAGGCAGACCGTCTGGATCTGCGGACGGATGTACTGCATCGTGTCGTAGATCGCCGTCATCGCGGTGAACGAGCCACCGGGCGAGTTGATGTACATCACGATGTCGCGGTCCGGGTCCATCGACTCGAGCACGAGCAGCTGGGCCATGACGTCGTCGGCCGACGCGTCGTCGACCTGGACGCCGAGGAACACGATGCGGTCCTCGAACAGCTTCGCGTACGGGTCCTGCCGCTTGTAGCCGTAGGCCGTGCGCTCTTCGAAGCTCGGCAGGATGTACCGATCAGTGGGGGCCGGGACGTTCTGCGCGCCACCGAGCATGGGGAGATGCATTCTCGTTTCCTTTTCTTCGGTGGGTGGGGTCAGGACTGGGCGTCGGGCTCGGCCGCGTCGGTGGGGGTCTCGCCGTCGCCGACGGTGCCACCACCGCCGATGACCTCGGTCGACGATGCACGGAGGTGGTCGACGAAGCCGTACTCGAGGGCTTCCTGCGCCGTGAACCAGTTGTCGCGGTCGTTGTCCTTGAGGATCTGCTCGATCGACTTGCCGGTCTGCTCCGCCGTGAGCTCGGCCATCCGCTGCTTCATGTCGAGGATGACCTTCGCCTGCGTCTGGATGTCGGCGGCCGTACCACCGAACCCACCCGACGGCTGGTGCAGGAGCACACGCGCGTTCGGGGTGATGTAGCGCTTGCCCGGGGTGCCCGACGAGAGCAGGAACTGCCCCATCGAGGCGGCGAGGCCGATGCCCACCGTGACGATGTCGTTCGGCACGAACTGCATCGTGTCGTAGATCGCCATACCGGCGGTGATCGAGCCACCGGGCGAGTTGATGTAGAGGTAGATGTCCTTCTCAGGGTCCTCGGCGGCGAGCATCAGCAGCTTGGCTGCGATCTCGTTCGAGTTGTCGTCGCGGACCTCGGAGCCGAGCCACACGATCCGGTCTCTCAGAAGGCGGTCAAAAACACTGGGGTTCAGTGTCGCTTCGGCCATGGAAAAGCTCCCGTTCAGTTGTCGCTTGTTGTCGAACTTATCGGGTGCAACGCACCACTTCTCGTCTGTTCGCTGTCGGCAATGCGGTGGTGCCGAAATACGGACGGGAGGCGCGGTGCCAGCTGGCACCGCGCCTCCCGTCCGTCGTGCTGGTGGCGTCGAGATCGTTACTCGGCGTCCTCCGCAGGCGTCTGCGCGACCCCCGCCGTGAAGGCGGAGAGGTCGACGTCGTCACCGTTGGTGTCCTTGACGGTCACCTTGGAGAGGACGGTCGCGACGGCCTTCGAGCGCGCGACCTCGCCGACCATGCCCGGGATCTGCCCGTTCTGGTCGATGACCTTGATGAACTCGCCCGGCTCCATGCCGTACTGCGCAGCGGCCTGGAGGAGGTACTGCGTGAGCTCCTCCTGCGAGACCTGGATCGCTTCCTTCTCGGCGATCGAGTCGAGGAGGATCTGCGAGCGGAAGGCCTTCTCGCTGGACTCGGAGACCTCCTTGCGGTGCTCGTCGTCCTCGAGGCGGTTCTCCTGCTCGAGGTGGCGGTGCACCTCGTCCTCGATGAGCTGCTCCGAGATCGGGATGTCGACGTCCTCGATGAGCTTCTCGACGAGCTTGTCGCGAGCCGCGGCGCCCTGACCGAAGGTCTTGGACTTCGCGATCTGCTCCTTGAGGTCCGCCTTGAGCTCGTCGATCGTGTCGAACTGGCTGGCGATCTGCGCGAACTCGTCGTCGGCCTCGGGGAGCTCGCGCTCCTTGACGGCGGTGACGGTCACGGCGATCTGGGCGATCTCGCCTTCGCGGTCGCCACCGACGAGCTTCGACTCGAAGGTGGTGGACTCGCCGGCGGTGAGGGACTCGAGCGCCTCGTCGATGCCCTCGAGCAGGTCGCCGGAGCCGATCTCGTAGGAGACGCCGGTGGCCGAGTCGACCTCGTCGTCGCCGATGGTGGCGGTGAGGTCGATCTGGGCGAAGTCACCCGTCGTCGCCGGGCGGTCGACCGTGACGAGCGTGCCGAAGCGGGTGCGCAGGTTCTGCAGCTCCTCTTCGATCTCGTCGTCCGAGACCTCGACCGCGTCGACGGTGAGCTCGTACTTGTCGTACTCCGGCAGGTCGAACTCGGGGCGGACGTCCACCTCGAAGGTGAGGACGAGGTCGCCCGTGAAGTCCTTGACGTTCGGGAGCTCGGCGACGTCGGCCTCGGCACGACCGAGGATGCGCAGCTCCTGCTCCTCCACCGCCTGGCGGTAGAAGTTGTCGATGGCGTCGCCGACGGCGTGGTTCAGGACCTCGCCGCGGCCGACGCGCTGGTCGACGATCGCCGGCGGGACCTTGCCCTTGCGGAAGCCGGGGATGTTGATCTGCTCGGCGATGTGCTTGTACGCGTGGTCGATGCTCGGCTTGAGATCTTCCGGCGTCACGTTCACGGTGAGCTTGACGCGGGTGTCGCTCACCTTGTCGACGGTGCTGGTGGCCAAGGGATGTTCTCCTGTTGGTTGACGTTCGTGTGGTCCTGGTCGGGGCGACAGGATTTGAACCTGCGACCTCCCGCTCCCAAAGCGGGCGCTCTACCAAGCTGAGCTACGCCCCGTTTGACTGGGCCAGGGGTGTCCGCGCACGCCGGTGGGGCGCATGCGACGCCGATGAGTCTAGCGGTCCCCGGGCGCGCGGTTCCCGGCAGGTTCGGAGCCGTCTTCGGCGTCGTCCTGCGCGCGTCGTCGCAGGCCCGTCCGCCACCGCACGCCGACGACGACCTGCACGCCGAGCGCGGCCACCGCGAGCAGGATGCCGGCGACGATGCGCCAGGCGTGCAGGAGCGCGTGCGCGGGCTGGGTCTGCGGGTCCCCGAACAGCTCCGGCCGCAACGAGAGGACGATCGCGGCGAGGACCACCAGCACGTAGGAGAGCACGCGCGAGCGCTTGATCCGCCGGGCGTCCCGGTCGCTCGGCGGGAGCGCGACCCGGGACGACACGGTACGTGGTGACATGTCGGTGCTCGTTCGTCCGCTACGATGGTCGGGCTGCGCCTGGTGCGTAGGCGCGGGGATGTAGCTCAATGGTAGAGCCCCAGTCTTCCAAACTGGCCACGCGGGTTCGATTCCCGTCATCCCCTCCGGTTCCCGTCCGGCTCAGGTCGTCTTCGTGAGTCCGTGCTCGGTCTTCTCCCAGTAGTGCGGGCGCGTGATCAGCTGCCAGAGGCCCTTGTACGCCGCGATCGAGTGCAGGACCCAGTAGAACGGGTTGAGCAGCGCCCACCCCATCAGGTCGAAGCGCGCACGCTTGTACGGCCCCATCATGGTCAGGTAGATCATCGTCGCGTTGCCGAGCAGGAAGTCGAGCACGCAGAGCCAGAGCACGGGCGTCGGGAACACCGGCGCCGTCCACGAGCTCGGGAGCACGAACGTCGCGATGGTGACGACGATCCCGGGCAGCATCCCGAGGAACGTCAGCGGCGTCCCCGCGATGAGCAGCGTGAACGCGGCGGCGCGGCGCACCCCGATCTCCCGGACGAGCGCGCGGGGTCGGCGGGCGTGCACGAGGGCGGTCTGCATGTAGCCCTTGATCCACCGCGACCGCTGCCGCACGAAGTTCGGGATCGACGTGTTCGCCTCCTCCATGGTCGTGGAGTTGACGACGGACACTCGGTAGCCCACGGCGGACGCACGGATCCCGAGGTCGGCGTCCTCGGTGACGTTGTAGGGGTCCCAGCCACCGAGCTCGCGCAGGAGCTCGGTGCGGAAGTGGTTCGAGGTGCCCCCGAGCGGGATCGGGAGGTTCCGGGCGTCCAGCCCGGCGAGCATGTAGTCGAACCAGTACGAGTACTCGAGTGTGAACATCCGGGTGAGGGCGTTCTCGTCGGCGTTGAAGTAGCTCAGGGCGGCCTGCACGCACACGGTGTCGGCACCGGCGCGGCCGAACGACACGAAGACCTTCTTGAGCTGGTCCGGGTCGGGACGGTCCTCGGCGTCGTAGATCACCACGTACTCGCCGCGCGCAATGGCGAGGCCGACGTTGCACGCGCGGGGCTTCGTCTGCGGCGAGCCCGGCGGGACGATGACGACGCGCATCCACGGCGGCGGGCTCGCGTCGAGGACGGCCTGGCGGGTCTCGTGGTCCTCGGCCTCCACGAGCACGAGGACCTCGAGCCGGTCCTTCGGCCAGTCGAGCACTTCGAGGTTGCGCACCAGGTCGTGCACGATGTTCGCCTCGCGGAAGACGGGCACGAGCACGGTGTACGTCGGCAGGGTCGATTCGTCGAGCGCCTCGATGTCCGCGGCCGACACCTGCTCGACGAGGTCGAACCGCGCCCCGACCATCGACACCCAGAACTTGAAGACGATCCCGGCGAGGAAGCCGAGCGAGAGGACCGCCGTCGCGATCGCGGCCGTGGTGCCCGGGGCGAGGACGAGGCAGAGGACGAACACCAGCAGGGCCGCGGCACCGCCGACCTGCTGTCCGCGCGACAGCACCGTGCGTGCCGACATCGCCGGGTTCGTGCGGGCGAGGTCGTGCGCGGCGATGTCCGCGAGCTCGTCGTCCAGCTCCCACATGATGCGCTGGCGGACGACGGACTCGTCGACGGTCCGGAGCACGACGGGCTCGCCGAACTCCTCGGTCAGCGCCGCCCGCAGCACGTCGGGGTCCGACCGACCGCTGGTGAGCACGAGCACGCCGTCACGGACCCGGGCCGAGGCGACCCAGCCCTCGTCGACGTGCCGACGGACCGAGCACCGGTGGACGGGTCGCCAGTCGGTGTCCGCGCCGCGGTGACGCGGGGCCGCCGTGGGAGCGTCGGTCGGCACGAGCGCGGTCACGAGGCCACCGCCGCGACGAGGACGTGCATCCACTCGAGGACGACCTCGCGCTGGAACGCCGCTGCCCAGGCGAGCGGGATCTGCAGCGCCGCGAGCACGGTGATCAGCACGCTCGTGGTCCGGGTCGTCGCTCGGGGCAGGATCGCCACCGCGACCGCGAGCATCGTCACGAAGGTGTTGCCAGCGGTCGCAGCCGGGATCAGGCCGATCGCGTACCCGGCGAGGATCCCGGCGAACAGGACGAACACGATCGCGATCGCCCCCGGGCGGTGCACGAGGAGGGCGAGCAGGCACCCGGCCAGCACCATGGCACCGAGCAGGAGCCCGTCGAACGAGGTGAAGAGGTGGTCCAGGACCGCCAGACGCTGGGGGTCGAGGCTCACGGTGCGCCGGAGGGCCGCGAACGGATCCCGCAGGACGAGCAGGTCGAGGACGGCCACGGAGCCGAGGACCGCGACGCTCGGGAAGACGAGGACCATCGTGTTCGCGCGCCGGAGCCCGTGCTGCCCCTGCCGGGCCACCTCGAGCAGCGGGACCGTCACGGCTGCGACGACGACGTAGACGAGTCCCATCGGGTCGAGCAGCGTCGAGAGCATGAGCGACAGCCCGGCCCGGAAGCCCGCCTGCGTGTCGCCGTAGGAGGAGAACCGCACCATGTCCGTCAGCGCGACGGCGAAGAGCGCGATGCCGAGGAAGGCCTGCAGGTCGTTCAGTGCCACGAACGCGTAGAGGGGGTTCGCCCCGAGCGCGATGGTGAACACGACGACCTTGCGCATCCGGACACCGCGCCGGAGCATCGCCTGTGCGAGGACCTGGAGGAAGACACCTGCCGCGACACCCCCGAGCACCGCGGCGCCGTGCACGCCGAACGGCAGGAACCGCAGCAGGACGCCGGAGAGCAGTGGGTAGAGCTGGCCGATCGCCTGGACCACTCCTCCGTCGAGCGCGGCGGTCGCCCGGTCCAGGGTGGCCTGGTTGCCGGTGGCCGCGAGCTGCGGAGTCGTCGCGGCGCCGACGGTGAGCAGTGCCACCGTCACGTAGGGCAGCGCGAACGCCGCGCGGAGCAGCCACCGCGTCGTGGACGCAGGGAGCGGCCGGAGGGCGGCGCGGGAAACCGAACGCGCTGGCGTCGAGACGACGATGCGTCGGGGAACCGAGACGGTCATGCGTGCTCCTTCGGGTGAGCAGACGTACGAGCCCCTCCATCCCAGTGCACGGACCGTTCCGCCGACAGACCACGAATGGGGTACAAACTTGTCCTCACTACGGCCCACTTGTGACCCATCCGGGGGGAATTCCCCCTTCCCGTCCACACTGCCGGGCATGGGCCATCGGCAAAGACATGTTTGCAACGGACTGTTTGCAAACATGTCTTTGCGGTGTACGGTGGAGCGATGACCGACGAGACCCGCATCCTCGACGTCGCCGCCCTCAAGGCGCTGGCGCACCCGCTCCGGGCGCGCCTGCTCGACCTGCTCTCCCAGAACGGCCCCTCGACCGCGACGTCGCTCGGCGCGAAGCTGGGCGAGTCGAGCGGCTCGACGAGCTACCACCTCCGGCAGCTCGAGCGCCACGGGTTCGTGCACGAGCTCCCCGACCGCGGCAACGCCCGCGAGCGCTGGTGGGAACGCACCGCCGGCCGGATCAGCATCGGCAGCCCCGACGAGGGCCCGGCCTCCCCCGCGCAGCAGACGGCGACGCAGCTCGCGAGCCTCGCCGTCATGGACGCCGAGAACGACCTGGTGCGTGAGTGGACCACCCGCGACCCCGACACCGTCCCGGCCGACTGGCGTGGCGTCTCGGGGTCGTCGACCTACGTCGCGCTCACTCCCGACGAGTACGGCGCGATGTGGCGGGAGTTCGAGGCCGTCATCGAGCGGTACCGCGCCATCCGCGGGCAGGCGGCCGATCTGCCCGAGGGCGTCCGTCGCGTGTTCGCCCAGGTCCGCAGCGTCCCGATCATCGACGAGGAGCCGACACCGTGACCACCTACCAGCCCCGCACGCTCCCGGTCCCGCCGGTCTCGCCGGTCGAGGTCCTGACCAACCGGCTCGGCACAGCGCTCGTCCGCTGGAGCCTCCGGCACGCCGAACGTCGTGCCCTCCGAGCCGTCACGGCCCGCGAACGCGCCTTCCGTCGCGCCCTCGGCGAGCAGGCGTCTCCGGGCACGAGCACGAGGACCGACCTGATCGCGGCCGAACTCCGACGCCGCTGGTGACCCGCCCGGCCACCGTGCGCGGGCGTCAGGGACCCGCGAGCTCGAGGGTGATCGCCGGTTCGTCGCCCAGCTCGACACCCGCGCGACGACGTTCCGCCGCCCGGAGCGGCACGAGGTACCCGCCGTCCTTCGGGAAGAGCGAGGTCGTCCAGGTCACCGACCCGATCGTCACGCGGGCGGGGATCACGCCCCAGCCGTAGGTGAGCATCGGCGCGAGGTCGTGGATCACCTCGGCGGCGTCCGGTGGCACGACGGCGTAGAAGAACGGCGCCGGACCGCGCCACTCGATGACCTCGCCGGTGAACTGGAGCTCCACGTCGCGATCGTACGGCGCGCCGCACGCGGACGGGCGGGTTCGGCCGCGTTCGTGACCGTTCCGGTTCACGGTTCCCGGGTTCCGCGAACCAGAACGGTCAGCGCGCACGTGCAGATCCTGCTCCAGCGACGGGAGGCGAGGGATGGGACGGACGCGCCCCGCGCCTCCTGGACCGTGCCGAGGAGACGCGGGGCGCGAGCCGCCGCGCCGGACGCGACGTCAGTGGTACGTCGCGGCCTGCCCGTAGAGCACCTGCGTCATCGACGACACGTACGACGCGACGTCACCGTCCGGCAGGTTGTACGTCATGAAGACGCCGTACCCGTCGGCCTTCGTGCGCTGTGCGAGCGACACTGCGGTGGACTGCGCCGTGTTCTGGATGTCGACCGCGGCGGCGGACAGCTTCGCCTTCCCGAGGCCCGGGATCGACGGCGCCGAGTAGGTGCCGTAGTACGGGTTCCAGGCGTAGTCGAGCTTCGAGCCGATCGTGCTGCTCGACGACGAGAGCGACGAGGACGCCGGGCCGATGTCGTAGAACGAGATGAGCTTGCCGGGCATCTGGGCACGGAGCGCGGTGATGAGCCAGCCGATCGACTGCTGGTTCGGCTGCGGCGTGCCGTTCGCGCCGTAGTCCGAGTACTCGTCGTCGAGGTCGACCCCGTCGAGGCCGTACTTCGTGACCGTGGCGGTGACCTGGGACGCGAAGTCCGCGGCTGCGGCCTGGGTCGGGAAGTTGGCGATCCCGGCGCCCTGGTGGTTGCCGAGGATCGACAGCGAGACCTTGATGCCCTTGGCCTGCAGCGACTTGATCTGCGTCGCCGCGGCGTCGAGCGTCGCCTGCACCTTGTCGTTGTTGTACAGGACGGCCTTCGAGCCGTTCCAGTTGATGTTCGCGGCGAAGATGATCGCCACGTCGAACGCGTTCGCCCCGTTCGCCAGCTGGTAGCGGCCGACGTTCGCGAGCTGGTCGTTGTTGACCTCCACGTACGCGATGCTCGTGGGCCCGGACTTCGTCGCGCTGGTCGCAGACACGGTCGCTCGCGGCGGGTCAGCCGAAGCCGCGGACGGCACGAGTGGTGCTGCCACCATCGCGGCGATGGCCGCCACGATGCCGAACTTCATCGTCTTCTTCATCACATTCCTCCTTGAATGGGTCGGTCGTTCAGTTGTGTGGGAAGCGGAAGGTGCGGACCTCGTAGGCGTCGACGGCGAACGAGGACGCGTCGACGGTCCCGGCCGAGGCCAGTGGCTCCTCGAGCAAGGTGACCTCCGCCCCCGGACCGAACGGGCCGTCGACCACGATCCCGCCGGTCCCCCGCCGCCCGGACGGCTCGTACACCCGCACGACCAGGTCGCCGGACCGGTCGTCGGCGAGCTTGACGCTCGACAGCACGACGTCCCCGGAGACCTGCACGAGCGGGTCGAACCCGTGCCCACCGGTGGTCACCCGCGCAGCGGCGTTCATGACCACGCCGGCCGCCGTCGCCCCGAGCTGGTCGGTGCCGATGACGATCCCGTACCGGTGCGTCTGCACGCCCTGGTCGGTCTCGGGGTCGGGGAACCGCGGTGCCCGCAGCAGCGAGAGCCGCACGGTGGTGGTCACGTGCCCGTCGACGGCGTCGCGCGTGGTGTCGAACCCGTGGATCGAGTCGTTCACGAGGGCGACGCCGAAGCCCGGCTCGGACACGAGCACGTAGCGGTGCATCGAGGTCTCGAACTTCGCGGCCTCCCACGAGGTGTTCGTGTGCGTCACCCGCTTCTGCGCCCCGAACTGCGTCTCGGCGACGGTGTGCTCGGCGCGGACGTCGAGCGGGAACGCGACCTTGAGGAACTTCTCGGTCTCGTGCCAGTCGGTCGTCTGGTCGAACTCCAGGGTGCGGGAGTCCGGCGCGAGCACGAGCTCCTGCCGGACCGTCGAGTCGCCGAACGCCCGCTCGACGACGACGCGCGCGCCGCCGTCCGCGTCGACCGAACCGTGCAGCCCGGTGACCGACACGAGGTCCTCGACCCGGTTCCGGTAGTAGCGGTCGACGTCCCACGCGTCCCACATGTTCGGGAAGTCCTGGTGCAGCTGCAGCAGGTTCGCCGCCTGCCCGGGAGCGATCGCCTCGCGCCCGGTCGCCCGGTCGACGGCGCTGGTCACGAGCCCCTGCGCGTCGACCACGACCCGGACGAGGTCGTTGGTGAGCACGTACCCGCCGTCCTCCTCGGTCAGTGCCACGGCGGCCGGCTCCGGCACGTCGGTCGCCAGGACCGCGCCCTGCGCGGGTGCGCCGGCCTGGAGGAACGGGGCCGGGTTCACGACGACGGCCGCGTCCCCGGTACCGGCGAGCGCCGACAGCGCCTGGTCGATGATCGCGGTCAGGGCGCGGTCCGTCTCGGCGTACTTCGCGACCGCTTCGCGGTGCACCCACGCGATCGAGGTCCCCGGCAGGATGTCGTGGAACTGCTGGAGCAGGACCTGCTGCCAGAGCGCGTCGAGCTCGTCGTACGGGTACTCGAACTCGGTCCGGGATGCGGCGGTCGTGGCCCAGAGCTCGGCCTCGATGAGGAGCTGCTCGGAACGGCGGTTGCCCTGCTTCGTGCCGTGCTGGCTGGTCAGGGTCGCACGGTGCAGCTCGAGGTAGAGCTCCCCCACCCACACCGGCGGGTCGGTCAGCTCGGACTTCGCCCGGTCGAAGAACGTGTCCGGGTGCTCCCAGCGGACCTTCGCGCTCCCCTCGAGGTCGGCGAGGCGCTTCGCCGTGCCGGTCATCTCGCGGGTCGTACCGCCGCCGCCGTCGCCCCAGCCGACCGGCGCGATCGACCCCGAGGCGAGCCGGTTCTCGCGGAACTGCCGGGAGGCCTTCGCGACCTCGCTGCCGGACAGCCGCGAGTTGTACGTGTCCATCGACGGGAAGTGCGAGAACACCCGCGACCCGTCGATGCCCTCCCACAGGAACGTGTGGTGCGGGAACTTGTTCACCTGGTTCCACGAGATCTTCTGCGTGAAGAACCACTCGAAGCCCGCGCGACGCATGAGCTGCGGCAGCGCCGGGGAGTACCCGAAGCTGTCCGGCAGCCAGACGCCCTTCGGCCGGATCCCGAACTCGCGCTCGAAGAACCGCTGCCCCTGCGAGAACTGGCGGACGATGCTCTCGCCCGTCGGCATCACGGTGTCGGACTCGACCCACATGCCGCCGATCGGCAGGAAGCGTCCGGCCGCCACGGCGGCCTTGACCCGGGCGTAGACCTCGGGCCGGTGCTCCTTGATCCACGCGTACTGCTGCGCGCTCGACATGCCGTACAGGAAGTCGTCGGTCTGGTCGATGAGCTCGGTCATCGTCGAGGTGGTGCGGGCGACCTTGCGGATCGTCTCGCGGACCGGCCAGAGCCAGGCGGAGTCGATGTGCGCGTGCCCGACGGCGGAGATCGTGTGGGCCGAGGCCTCGGCGGGCGCGGCGAGGACGTCCGCGAGGGCCGCTCGGGCCTCGGGGGCGGTCGCGGCGATGTGCTGCAGGTCGAGCCGGTCGAGGGCGTCGTCGAGGGCCTGCAGGATCCGCATCCGCCGCGGCCCCTCCGGGAGCTCGGCCTGCAGTTCGAGCAGGACGTCGATGTCGAGCGCGAGTTCGTGCACCTCGGACTCGAAGACGGCGAGGTCCATCCGGCGACTCGTGTAGAGGCGCGTCGACGACGAGGTCTGGACGTCGCCCTCCTGCGTCGGCAGGAAGGGGTGGTAGTCGAGCAGGACGGGGTTCGACGCCGCCTCGACGAAGAGCTCGACGGTCTCGCCGCCGACGGCCTCCTCCGCGACGAGCACCCACTGGTTGCGGGGGTTGATCGACTTCACGGGCGTGCCGTCCGCGCGGTAGACGAGTCCCTCGCACTGGAACCCGGGCATGTTCTTGTCGAAGCCGAGGTCGACGACGGCCTCCACGCGCCTGCCGGCCCACTCGTCCGGCACGGTCCCCCGCAGCCGGAACCAGGTCGTCCCCCACGCGGCACCCCACGTCGTGCCCACCTCGTACGGCGTGAACTCGAGCGCGAGCCCGGCCGCGGGCGGGATCGGCTCCCCCGGCAGCTCGTGCCACGCGGTCTCGAGCGGCGTCGCGGTGGCGTGCACCGCCGGCAGGATGCGTTCATCGAGGACGCGTCGAGCCCGGCCGGTGCTGAGGGGGATGTCGTCGTGCATGGAGACCTTCCTGTCGTGCGGTGGTGCTGGACATGCGGGGTGTGCGGGGCGTGTGGGGTGTGCGGCTCAGGCCATCGTGGCCGGGTGGGCCACCGACAGGAGCTCGGTGGCGGTGTCCTCGGGGACGTCGACGCACCGGGTGATGCCCCGCGCGGCGAGCAGCGCATGGTCGTCGACCCGCGAGCGCAGGACCACCTGGGGGCCGCGTCCGTCCGAGGCCGTCGAGGCGAGGTCGAGCCAGGCGGCGGCGAACCGGCCGCCCGGCGCACAGTCGGACCGGAGCCCGCCGCGTGCGGTGCCGTCCGCGAGCACGTCGTCCAGCACGAGGGCGGTGGCCGGCGGCCCGGACACGGCACCGGTCGTGTCGGCCCGGCCGCGGGTGCCGTGCTCGCGGGCGAGGGCGGCGAAGGCCTCCCCCGCCCGCTTCAGCCGACCGTCGTTCGTGAAGAGGCCGAGGTCGTACTCGAGCTCCGGGAAGTCCGCGAGCGACCGCGAGACGTCGTGCGAGCACCACCACGTGACGCCGAGCACGTGCTGCGCGTCGAGCACGTGCCGGATCGTCTGCTCGGTGAACGCGGCGGCGTCGGCGGGGTCGACCACGTTCGTCGGGGCGCCCACCTCCTGCAGCCAGTTCGGGCGCTCCGGTTCGCGGTTCCACGCGCTCGCGAGCTGCAGCAGGTACTCGCCGTGGCGGACCGAGCCGGCCCCGAGTGCGCCGTGCAGGGTCGCCGAGCCGTTGAACACCCACGAGTGCGTGACGGTCGCGTCGCCGTGGTCGGCCGCGTGTTCGGGGCCGAACGGCTGGGCGTCGTCGTACCAGGCCGCGTCGTACTGCGCGACGGTGACCAGGGGCCGTGGACGCGACCCGGTGCCGGGGCGGGCGGACGGCTCCGAGCCGAGCCGCGCCTCCAGGCCGACCGGACTCGACAGCCCGGCCCGCGCTGCCGCGACCATCGCGGCCGCCCACGCGTGCCCCTGCTCCGCCGTGATGTCGTGCGGTGTCGGGTGCGGCGCGTGCGCGAACTGGTTCACCTCGTTGCCGATGGTGATCCCGAGCAGGTTCGGCTTGTCGGCGACGGACGCGGCGAGCGCCTCGACGTAGGCCGCCGTCGACGCGACCACGTCCGGGTCGGTGAACATGTTCCGGCGGTGCCAGCTCTCGAGCCACGAGGGCACGAAGTCGAAGCTCGACAGGTGCCCCTGCAGCGCGTCGACGTTGACGTCGAGCCCGAACGAGCCCGCGATGTCGACGACCGTCGCGACGTCCCGGAGCGCCGACCGCCGGATGAGCGTCCGGTTCGGCTGCACGACCGGCCAGAGCGGGAAGATCCGCACGTGGTCCGCGCCGAGCGACGCGATCTGCTCCATGTCCCGCGCCGTGTCCGACGGCGAGAAGTCGAGCCACGAGTGGAACCAGCCCACCGAGGGGGTGTGGTTGACGCCGAAGCGCATCAGCCCTTCACCCCGCCCTCTTCGACGCCCTTGAAGAAGAACCGCTGCAGGATCGCGAAGATCACCGCGATCGGGATGAACGCGATCATCGTGCCGGCCGCGATCATGCGCTGGTCGGTCGCGAAGGTGCCCTGCAGGTACTGCAGCCCGACGGTCAGCGTCAGCTTGTCCGGCGACTGCAGCACGATGAGCGGCCAGAGGAAGTCGTCCCACGCGCCGATGAACGAGAAGATCGCGATGACGGCGATGGTCCCCTGCACGGCGGGCAGCGAGATGTACCGGAGCCGCTGCAGGGCGTTCGCGCCGTCCATCACGGCTGCCTGGTCGATCTCCTCGGGGATCTGCCGGAACGCGTTGAACATGAGCAGGACGTTGAGCGCCGCGATCATGCCGGGCAGGGCGACGCCGACGAGGGAGTCGGCGAGGCCGAGGTCCTTCACGGTGACGAACTGGGAGATGATCGTCGCCTCGCCCGGGAGCACCAGGGTGGCCAGGAAGAGCCCGAGCACGGCCTTTCGGAAGCGCCACTGCAGCCGGGCGAGCGCGAAGCCCGCGAGGGTCGCGAACACGATGTTGCCGAGCACGTCGATCGCGGCGACGACGAGGGAGTTGCCGATGTACCCGAACACGGGGATCGCCTCGCCCACCCGCAGGTAGTTGCCGAAGGTCGGCTGCGTCGGGATGAAGGACGGGTTCGCCGTGTAGATGTCCTCCCCCGTGCCCTTGAGCGAGGTCGACAGCTGCCAGAGGAACGGCCCGATCGTGACGAAGAGGACCACGACGAGCAGGACGTAGCGGAGCACCTTCTCGCGGGTGGACATGACGCCCCACGCGGCGCGGCGCCGCTTGCGTCCGTCGCGTCCGTCGCGCCCGTTGCGTCCGTTCGGCCGGGAGGCGCGGCTCCCGTCGGTCGCGCCGGTCACGTCCGGCGTGGGTGCGGCCGCGCCGGCGGCGCCCCCGAGGACGGGTTCGGTGGTCGAGGTCGTGTTGGTCACTTGTCCGCCTTGCTGTTCATCCGGGCGAGGGCGAGCATCGGGATGAGCGTCACGACGAAGAGCAGGAGGCTCAGGGCGGACGCGTAGCCGAGGTTGCCGGTGAAGCCGCGGGCGTACTGCTGGATGAGCATGACGAGCGAGTTGTCCTGCCCGCCCGGTCCGCCGGTGCCGTTGGTGAGGATGTAGAGCTCGCTGAACACCCGGAGCGCGCTCACGCACACGAGGATGCCGACGAGGGTCATGGTCCCCCGGACACCGGGCATGGTCACGGACCAGAACCGGCGGACGGAGCCGGCGCCGTCGAGGGCCGCGGCTTCGTGCAGGTCCTTGCCGACGTTCCCGAGGGCCGCCAGGAAGATGATCATGTAGTACCCGAGGCCCTTCCAGACCGTCAGGCTGATCGCGCTGAAGACGAGCAGCCACCGGTCGGTGAGGAACGGGATGGAGCTCTGCACGATCCCGAGGGACTGCGCCATCTCGTTGATGACCCCGCGGTCGTCGAGGATCCAGTTCCAGATGAGCCCGACGACGACGGCGCTGGCGATCACCGGCGTGTAGTACGCGGTCCGGAAGAACGCGATGCCGGGGAGCTTCCGCTCGACGAGCACCGCCATGAGCAGCGGGAGCACCGTCAGCAGCGGCAGGCACACCGCCATGTAGATGACGCTGTTGAGGAGCGCCTCCCACACCTGCGGGTCGGCGAGCAGCGTCTCGAAGTTCTCGAGGCCCACCCACTGGCTCACGCCCCCGAGCGGGCTGGCGTTGGTGAACGACAGCCGGACGGTGTTGATCGACGGCCAGAGACTGAACGCGAGCAACCAGACGAGCGCCGGCAGGACGAGCAGCCAGGGCGTGAACCAGCGGTTGGCGCGCATCAGCTGTTCGCCAGCAGGCTGTTCATCTTGGTCTGGGCGGTCTGCAGCGCCTGCTCCGGCGTCGTGCCGCCCTTCATCGCCAGCGCGATCTGCTGGTCGAGGAAGTCCGTCATCGCCGAGTTCGCCTCGACCGGGTTGAGGTTCTTCGCCGTCTTCAGGGCGTCGTTGGCGAGCACGCGGGCCTTGGCCTCGACGGTGCCGTCGTCCTTCGAGAAGTACGGGTCGGACTGCGACGAGGTGGTCGACGGGAAGATGTTGACCAGGTGCGCGAAGGCCTCCTGGTTCTTCGCGTTCGTCATGAACGCGGCGAGCGCCTCGGCCGTGGCGATGTGCTTGCTCTTGGCGCTGACGCTGAGGCCCTGCACGTACAGCGGCGGGTTGTCGAGGGCCGACGACACGACGATGTTGCCCTTGAGCGACGGGTTGTTCTTCTCGAAGTCGCTGATCGCGGTGGCGCCACCGGTGGTCCAGGCGACCTTGCCCTGCGTGAACAGGGTGGAGTTGCCGAGGTAGTCGGTGTTCAGGACGGACGAGGGCATCAGGCCCTCCTTGTAGGCCTTCGCGTACTTCGCGATGAGGTCGGCCGCCTTCGACGAGTTCGCGAAGGTGAACTTCGTGCCCTGGTCGTTGATGATCTTGACGCCGGCGAGCGAGAAGTCCGACAGGCCGGGCTTGCGGCTCATCAGGTAGTCGTCCGGGCACTTCTGGTGCATGGTCTCGGCCTGCGCGAACAGCTCGTCGGTCGTCTTCGGCGGGTTCGCCGGGTCGAGGCCGCACTGCTCGAACATCGTCTTGTTCCAGTAGTCGACGTCGGTGTTGAGGTACCACGGGTAGCCGAAGGTGCCGTCGACGCCCTTGTAGTTGTAGGCAGCGAGCGCACCCTTGACGTACGTGCTCGAGAGCTTCGAGTCGTCCTTCGCGACGTCCTGCAGGAAGCCGCGCTTGGCGAGGGGCAGGGCGATGTCCGGCGGCAGGTTGATCACGTCGGGCAGGGAGTTCGACGACGCCTGGCTGAGGACCTTGTCGGCGTAGCCGTCGCCGGGCTGGTCGACGAGCTTCACCTTCGCGTCCGGGTACTTCGCCTCGAAGTCCTTGATCACGCCGTTGAGGTAGTCCGTGTAGGTCGGGGTCAGCGCCCAGGTCTGCAGGGTGATGGATCCGTCGACCTTGCCGCTCCCGCCGCCGCTGCCGGCGCTGCTGCCGCTCGAGCAGGCGGTCAGCGCGAGGGCCGTGACGGCCGCTCCGGCGAGGACCGCGAGGGCGCGTCCCGTCGTCCTGCGTGTGGTGTTCTTCATCGCTCGTGACTCCTTCGTCGTGGTGCGCGTCGTGCTGAACCGGTTCAGTCCCCGTCACCGATCCGTGTGAATGGAGCGATGATTTCCGACTAAAGCGTTATAGTCAACCCCGTGGCCCAGAACCGTCGCACGACGATCGCCGACATCGCCGCACAAGCCGGCGTGTCCATCAGCGCCGTCTCGTTCGCGCTCAACGACCGCCCCGGCGTGTCCGACGAGACCCGCGCGCGGGTGCAGGCCATCGCCCGCGAACTCGACTGGCAGCCGCACACCGCCGCACGCGCCCTGGGCGGTGCGAAGGCCGGGTCGATCGGCTTCGTGCTGAACCGGCCGGCCCGGACGCTCGGCACCGAGTCGTTCTTCGGCGACCTCATCTCGGGCATCCAGCTCGGGCTCGCCGGCAGTCACGTCGGCATGAACCTCCTCGTCGCGCGGGACGCCGCCGAGGAGCTCCAGACCTACCGGGACTGGTGGCGCGGACACCGGGTCGACGGCGTGATCGTGATCGACCCCCGCCGCGACGACGACCGGCTCACGCTGCTCACCGAGCTCGGGATGCCCACCGTCGTCGTCGGGTCGCACCCCTCGGCCGAGCCCGCGGCACCGACGGTCTGGATCGACGACTCCGACGCGACCGACACCGTGCTGCGGTACCTGCACGCGCTCGGGCACCGGCGGATCGCGCACGTCGCCGGACGACCGGAGTTCGAGCACACGGCGATGCGGATCGACCGCCTCCGCGAGTTCACCGCGGCCGAGGGGCTCGAGGACGCCGTGTCGATCCCGACCGACTACTCCGCCGAGGCCGGGGCGAGCGCGACCAGGTCCCTGCTCTCGCAGGGCGTCCGCCCCACCGCGATCGTGTACGACAACGACGTGCTCGCGGTCGCCGGACTGGGCGTGGCCAGCGAGATGGGGGTGAACGTGCCGGGGGACGTCTCGATCGTGTCGTTCGACGACTCGGCGATGGTCCGGCTCGTGCGGCCGTCGATCACCTCGCTCACGCGTGACACGGTCGAGCTCGGGCAGCGGGCGGCGACGCTCCTCCGCGAGCAGATCGACACCGGCTCGCCGCTGCCGTCGCGTCCAGGGCCGTCGCTGACGCTCAGCGTGCGCGAGTCGACGGGCCGCGCGCACCCCTGACCCCTCCGACCCGCGGGACAGTGTGCGAGGTTCCGCCCGCCGTGCGACGTCGCGACCGCCGCACGGTGCGCGGAACCTCGCACACTGCTCGTACGCCTGTCGACACGCCGATCCTGGGCGCCGCGTGCGCACGGGCAGCGCGGCCGACTTGACGCCGGTTCGAACACACGTTCGAATACTCTCGTGGGACGGCGTCGCGAGAACCGGTGGCAGCCCCCGGAACACCCGGAGGTCGAGCGTCCGCGCGCCTACTCCCTCTCCGAGGACGCCCGCGGTCCGGACGCCTGCCACGCCGTCACCCCCGTGCCGGTCTGGGCGTGGATCCAGTTCCCCACGTTCCACGTCCGCGTGAAGGCCTTCGCGAAGAGCTGGACCCGCGACGCCGTCCTCGTCGAGTGGGCGCAGTTCGGGCAGCAGGCGAACGCGTGGGTGTGGCGGTCCGCGGTGAAGCACCGCACCCTGCGCGCGGATGCGACGCGGCGCAGTCCGCAGAACGCACCGCCGCATTGACTTGCCCGGACATGGCGAGGATCGTTTACGGAACACCGGTACAGCAAGTAACTCACTGATCGAGACATTCGGTCCGAGTGCTGACACTGGGAGGAGGCACCATGAAGAAGAGCGAGGTGCCGTCCTGGGTCGCCCACGTGCTCACCCCACCCGAGGTCATCGCGGCTTACGTCGAACGACGGGTCAACGACCCGGCGTTGCTGACGGGTGAACACACGGAACCCACGTACGCGGACTTCCTCCGCGACGAGTAGACGGTCTTCCCGGAGGCGCGGTACACGTTCCGGACTCACGGAACGGGATCCGCGCCTCCCGTTCGACCGCCCCGATCACGACGCGCGGACAGCGTCACGCCCACGCTCGCGGCGGTGACGCACGCGAGGGCGACGACCTCGAGCAGCGCGAGCCCTTCGTGCAGGATCAGCAGGCCCGCGAGGGCCGCGATCGCCGGCCCGAGGCTCTGCAGCACCCCGAAGACACGGGTCGGCATCCGCCGGAGCGCGAGCATCTCGAGCGCGTAGGGCAGGACGCTCGAGAGCACGGCGACACCGCCGAACACGAGGAGGAGCACCGGTTCACGGACGACCCCGTCGACCGCCGACCGGAGCCCGAACGGCAGCGACACGAGCATCGCGACGAGCATCGACACGGCGAGCCCGTCCACACCGGGGATCGCGGCGCCCACGTGCCGGTTCATGACGATGTAGCCCGCCCAGCACACCGCGGCGAGGACGGCGAACACGACACCGCCGACCGCGGTCACCGCCGCCGGACCGACCCCGAGCAGGACGACCCCGGCGAGCGCCAGCACCGCCCAGAGCACGTCGCGCCACCGCCGGGTGTGCACGAGGGAGAGGGCGAGCGGGCCGAGGAACTCGATCGTCACCGCGACCCCGATCGGGATGCTCGCGAACGCCACGTAGATGAAGACGTTCATCCCGCCGAGCGCCAGTCCGAGGCCGATCGCACCGAGCCACTGCTGCCGGGTCCAGTGCCGGACGCGCGGCCGGACCACGAGCGCGAGGACGACGGCCCCGATGACGAGCCGCAGTGTGGCGGCGCCGACCGAGCCGACGTCGTCGAACCGGGTCTTCGCGATCGCGGCGCCGAGCTGCACGGACACCATCGCCGCGAGGGCGAGGAGCGGCGCCGGGACGCGGTTCACCGGTGCACCGTCACCCGAGGTAGGCGAGCACGGCGAGGACTCGGCGGTGGTCCTCGCCCGTGTCCTCGAGCGCGAGCTTGCCGAAGATGCTCGAGACGTGCTTCTCGACCGCGCCGGTGCCGATCACGAGCGCGCGGGCGATCGCGGCGTTGGTGCGCCCCTCGGCCATCAGCCCGAGGACGTCGCGCTCGCGCGGCGTGAGCGCTGCGAGCGGGTCACGGCGGCGGCTCATGAGCTGGGTGACGACCTCGGGGTCGAGCACGGTGCCGCCGGCGGCGATGCGGCGGACGGCGTCGTCGATCTCCTCGAGCCGGGTGACGCGGTCCTTGAGCAGGTAGCCGATGCCGGTCGCACCCGCCGCGAGGACGTCCTCGGCGTAGGTGGCCTCGACGTACTGGGACAGCAGGAGCACCCCGGTGCGCGGAGCCCGGCGCCGGGTCTCGACGGCGGCGCGGACGCCCTCGTCGGTGAAGGTCGGCGGCATCCGCACGTCCATCACCACGACGTCGGGAGCACCGTCGGGGAGCGTGGCGAGGAAGGAGTCGGCGTCGGCGTACTGCCCGATGACGTCGATGCCCGCTTCGTCGAGCACGCGCGAGAGTCCTTCGCGCAGGAGCACGGCGTCGTCGACGACGACGGCCCGGATGCGTGCTGCATCCGGGCCGTCGCTCATGCCGACCAGCCTAGTGGGAGCGCGGACGCTCCCGGGGGCTCACGAGCGCGTCGTGGGCACGCCGTTCAGAGCGCCGAGCGGGATCCGTGCCGTCGCCTCGGTCGGACCGCCCTCGGGGCTCGAGACCGTCAGCTCGCCGTCGAGGGCGCGCATCCGACCCATCAGCCCCTCGATGCCGTGCCCCTCCTGCGGGCGGGCACCACCGCGGCCGTCGTCGGTGACGCTGACCGTGAGGTACCAGAGTCCGGAGGCGTCGACCACGAGTCCGAGGTACACCCCGGCGGTCGAGGCACCGGCGTGCTTCGTGGTGTTCGTCAGCAGCTCGCTCACCGTGAAGTACACGTTGCGCTGGATCTCGGTCGCGAGTTCGAGCCCGTCGGGCAGGCGGACGTCGAGCCCGACGGGGATGGGGGTCCGGGCGACGAGGGCCTCGAGCGCGGCGACGAGTCCCCGGTCGAGCAGGATGGGCGGTGCGAACCCGCGGGACAGGGCCCGCAGTTCGTCGAGGGCGTCCTGAGCGTGCGTCGACGCTTCGCCGATGAGCTGCTTCGCCTTCGCCGGGTCCTTGTCGAAGGCGCGCTCGGCCGCGGACAGGTCCATGCGCAGGCGGACGAGTCGCTGCTGCGGCCCGTCGTGCAGGTCCCGCTCGATCTGCCGCAGGGCCTGCCCCTCGGCGGTGACGGCACCGGCACGGGAGGCCTGGAGCCCGGCGACCCGACGCTCGAGCTGCTCCGCACGGAACCCGCCGAGCAGACCGAAGTCGATCCAGAAGTGCGCGATCACGGAACCGCGGGCCCACAGCGGGAAGAGCACCACCGAGGCGGCCATCGACAGGAGTCCGAGGAACCCGAAGCCCACGACGGACGTCATGTCCCACCCGAAGTACTGCGCGCTCATGCCGTTCACGAACGCGACCCCGGCGAGGCCGATCGGCCAGAGGAAGCCGGCGAAGAGGAGTGCGCCGGCCCCCACCGTGCACAGCGCCGCGATCGGGTACACGACCGCCGCGTGCAGCAGGTACAGCCAGTAGTGCGGGTTGGCGACGGCCGAGCCCGTGCGCGTCCACCAGTTCTGCTGCCACCGGGGTGTCCAGTCGACCGGTCGGATCGGTCGGCTGTCCGCCCACCCGATGCGGAGCTTCTCGAACTGGCCGAGCCACCGCGCGACGAACAGCGCGATGAAGAACATCAGCAGGACGAACGGGTTGAAGAGGTCGCGGAAGCCGCCGCCGAAGACCGCAGCGGGGAACGCCGCGTAGAGCGTGCAGAGCAGCACCGCCGTGAGGGCCATGTAGCCGAAGTCGCGCGGCAGGCGCTTCCACGCCTCGCGGTAGAACGCACCGGCGGTCATGCCCGTGCCCGACCCGGATCCGGCGCTCGCGGGCGGCGTCGACGACCACGTCGGGGGCGTCTGGTTCGGCTGTGCGGGCATCGGTTCGGTGGCTCCTGGCGGGACGGAGTCGTGCAGCGGGACGGTCTCGGCCTGGTCGAGGCGGGCGGTGTCGGTCATGACACCAAGCCTCGCGATCACCGGCTCGATCCCCCATCCTGCCCCCTCCCGAACCGGAGGTGGGGTTATCCCCCGCACCGGCGTACCGTGTGGGCCATGGGGAACACCACGGGGGTCCGGGTCGCGTCGGCGGCCGCCATTGTCGCAGCGCTCGTCTTCGGTGCCGAGGGGCTCGGCGACGCGTGGGGGGTCCTCGCCTTCGGCCCGGCGGCGTTGCGGCTCGCCGGAACGGTCGTCGCCGGTGTCTGCGGAGCGGTCGTGCTCGTCGCCGCCCTGCGTTCCCGGGACCGCCGCGCCCTCGCGTTCGGGGTCGCCGTGCTCGCGTTCGCCCTCGCCTGGGCTGTCTCCGGGCCGATCGCAGCCGCGCTCTACTGGATCGCCCGGGCGGCGCTCGTGGCGTTCGGCGTGCTGACCGTCCGTGGTCTGCGCGGACCGCAGCGCGCGCTCGGCTGGATCGTGACGATCGCCGCTGCCCTGTGGTTCATCGCGGCACTGCTCACGCAGACGGTCCCGCCGCCGTCCACCGCACAAGCGGTGCTCGTCGTCGTGTACGCGATCCCGAGCCTGCTGCAGGCGATCGCGTTCCTCGCGGCGGCGGTCCTCGTCGCCGTGCCCCTGCTCCGCCCGGTCGGCACCGGCGTCTCGTCGCTCTGGTCTTCCGCCGAGGTCCGCTGACCCGGTCGTCCGGGGCTCACGCGCCGAGCGACGCCAGCCGTTCGGAGCGACGCGCGGCCTGCTCGACCGGGTCCGGCACGGGTGCCGCCTGGATGAGCCGCCGCGTGTACGGGTCCCGCGGCGCGCGCAGGATCGCGTCGCGGCTCCCCTGCTCGGCGACCCGTCCGCCGTGCAGCACCACGACCCGGTCGCAGAGCGTGTCCACCACGGCCAGGTCGTGCGTGACGAAGAGGCAGGCGAACCCGAGTCGTTCCTGGAGCTCCCGGAAGACGTCGAGCACCCGTGCCTGCACGGAGACGTCGAGCGCGCTGGTGGGCTCGTCCGCGATGAGCAGCGCGGGGTCCAACGCGACGGCACGGGCGATCGCGACGCGCTGCCGCTGGCCGCCGGAGAGCTCGTGCGGGAAGCGCTCGCGGAAGCCGCCGTCGAGCCCGACGTCCGCGAGCAGGCGCTCCACCCGCTCCCGGACCTCGTCCGCGGGCAGTCCGAGGATCTGCCGGAGCGGTTCGGCGACCGTCTGCCCGACCGTGTACCGCGGGTTCAGGGAACGCAGCGGGTTCTGGAAGACGACGCCGACGCGACGGCGCATGGCACGCCGGGAGGCACGGTGCGCGCCCGCCACGTCCGTCCCCTCGACGAGGACGGCGCCCGCGGTGATCGGTGCGAGTCCGACGGCGGCTCGGCCGATGGTGGTCTTGCCGCTGCCGGACTCCCCGACCAGGCCGACGATCTCTCCCCGGCCGACGGTGAACGACACGTCGTCGACCGCACGGAAGCGCCCACGGAGTGCTCCGCCGTACTCGACCACGAGGTGCCGGACGTCCAGGACGGGTGTGGCGACCTCCGCGGCGGGGCCGACCCGCGCCTCCTGGACCGCACCGGTGCCCATCCGCGGGACGGCGGCGAGGAGTTCGCGCGTGTAGTCGGCGGCGGGTGCGGCGAAGACCGCGCGCGCCGAGCCGGTCTCGACGACGCTTCCGCGGCGCATGACCACCACGCGGTCGGCGATGTCCGCCACGACGCCCATGTCGTGCGTGATGAGGAGGATCGCGGTCCCGGTGCGTTCGCGCAGCCGGCGGAGGACGTCGAGGACCTCGGCCTGCACGGTCACGTCGAGCGCGGTCGTCGGCTCGTCCGCGATGAGGAGGTCCGGGTCGGCCGCGAGCGCCATCGCGATCATGACGCGCTGGCACTGGCCGCCGGAGAGTTCGTGCGGGTACTGGCCGAGTCGGCGTTCGGGCTCCGGGACCTCGACGGCGCGGAGGAGGTCGAGCGACCGTTCCCGCACCGCGGCACGGTCGAGGCCGTCATCGGCGCGACGGACGGCCTCGGCGAGCTGGAACCCGACCGTGAAGACCGGGTTCAGTGCGGCGGACGGATCCTGGAAGATCATCGAGACCCGGCGGCCGCGTGCGGCTCGGAGGGTGCGCTCGTCGGCGCCGAGGACCTCGAGGTCACCGAGGCGGATGCTGCCGGTGGCACGTGCGCCGTCCGGGGCGATGCCCATCGCCGTCATCGCGGTCATGCTCTTGCCGGAGCCGGACTCGCCGACGACGGCGACCACCTCGCCACGACCGACGGTGAACGAGGCGTCGTCGACCGCTCGGACCACGGTGCCGTCGACGTCGAACGTGACGCTGAGGTGCTCGACGGTGAGGACGTCGCTCATGGAGTCTCCGATCGGTCGGGGTGGTCGCGGGCGTCCTTGAACGCCTCCCACTCCTCGAGCATCTTGCGGTGGTAGCCCTGCAGCCACTGCATGTAGTCGCGGCCGTTGAGCAGGCGCTCGCGGACCTCGGCGTCGACGTCGCCGGAACCGGTCCGGCCCGCCGCCTCGACGACGGCGAGACCGTGGCCGATGATGTCGCGCTGGCGGTCGAGGTACTTCCGCTCGCTCGCGAGCCAGGACCCCCACACGTCGGCTTCGGCGCGGAAGTAGTGGCTGCGCTCGCCGGGGACGGTGTGTCGCTTCACGAAGCCGGAGTCGACGAGCCGCCTGGTCGCCATCGACACCGAGCCCGAGCTGGCGCCGAGGGCGGCCTGCAGGTCGGCGGACGACGAGTGCGGGGCGCGCGTCATCATGAGGTACCCGAGCACCCGGGCGTCGGTGAGGGGCATGCCCGCGGCGTCGTTGAGCATGAGGGCGAACTCCTCGACGAAGGTCTGCCGCTCCGGTTCGAGGACGACGTCGTCGACGGTGGCCTCGTCGCTGTGGACGCCGGTCGCGCCGCTGCGGGCGTCGTCGCTCACGGCTCGAGTCCCGCCGCGACCTCGGGCCGCTCGGACGGGATCGTCCAGGGCTCCTGGCTCATGCCGCCGCCTCCGCGGATCGAGCGGACCGTGCCGTCGGCGTCGCGCGCGTAGGTGATGTCCTCGTCGATCGACCCGAAGCGGTTGCCGTGGGTCATCCGGAGCGTGTCGGCGTCGACGACCTCGAGCCGGGTCGGGGTGTCGAGCGGCTCGGGGCCCGACGGGTCGACCTCGACGAGTCGGTCCCCGATCCGGGCGATGTCGGTGACGCCCCACGGGTTCGCGAAGCGGCCCGTGAACGTGTCGGTGTCGACGTCGTCGGGTACCGGCGTCCCGGGGGCGTCGTCGTCCGCCGCGGCGTCGAGGATCCGGATGATCGCGGTGGCGATGAGCGTCGCCGGGCCGGCCGCGGCGCTGGTGAGCACCGAGACGACGAGACCGGAGGCCGGGTCGAACATCGACTGCGTGATGTGCCCGGGGAAGCCGCCGGAGTGGCCGCGGATCTCGCGACCGCCGATCCGGTCGACGATGAACCCGGCGCCGTAGCCGCGCGCCGCGGGGTCGTCCGTCGCGCTCCACGCCTTACGCTGCGCGAGCCGCTTCGAGTGGTCGTCGAGCAGGGTGCCCTGCCCGATGACGTGCTGCGAGAAGTACCGGACGAGGTCGGAGGCGGTGCCGTGGAAGCCCGTCGCCGCTGCCATCGCGCGGGTGTCGACGTGGTCGATCCGCCGACGCTGCCGAGCGACGTGGAACCCGGTGTACCCGACCACGAAGTCGTCGGCGCGCGCGGGGTCCCAGTCGGGCCCGGTGTTCCGCAGGCCGAGCGGTTCGGTGATCGACTCGCGGACGAAGTCGTTGTACGACCGACCGGACACCGCGGCGATGACGAGCCCGAGCAGGGAGTACCCGAGGTTCGAGTAGTTGAACGACGATCCGGTGGGCACCTTCTGCCCGCGGTCGAGGACGAGCGCGAGGAGTTCCTGTTCGTCCGGGAAGGGCCGGAGCAGCGACCAGTAGTCGCCGTCGTGACCGTCCCGGATCACGCCGGCCCCCATCTCCATGAGCTCCCGGATCGTGGCGTCGGCGAGGGGCGAGCCGCCGTCGACGAGCGCCGGGACGTACGTGCCCACCGTGTCGTCGAGCCGCAGCGACCCGCGCTCGGCGAGCTGCAGGAGCGCGGTGGCGGTGAAGGTCTTCGAGTGCGAGGCGATGCGGAACAGGTCGGTGGTGGTGAGGCGGCGCCCGGCCTCGACGTCCGCGTAGCCCCAGGCCTCGTCGAAGAGGACCTCGTTGCCGTACCCGATCGCGACCTGCACGCCGGGGACGCGGAGCTGCCACACCTTGTACGACACCCACTCGTGGATGTAGGGCAGGGTCTTCCGGTAGGCGGCGAGGGTGTCTGTCACGGTGGTCCTTTCGAGGGGCGGTGGGTCGAGTCTGACGGATCAGCGCCGTCGGGGGTCGAGCGCGGCGCGCAGCGTGTCCCCGAGCGCGATGACGCAGAGCACCGTCACGGCGAGGAACACCGCGGGTGCGACGAGCATGTGCGGCGCTCGGAGGAACTGACTCGTCGCGGCGGAGAGCTGCAGTCCCCACGAGATCGCCGGACTCTCGAGCCCGATGCCGAGGTACGTCAGGGACGACTCCGACACGATGACGCCGCCGACGGTGATCGTCGCGAGCACGAGCAGGGGTGAGATCGACGACGGCAGGACGTACCGCGTCGTGATCCGCCACGTGGAGAGCCCCATCGTCCGCGCGGCGAGCACGAACTCGGCGTTCCGGACGCTCCGCACGCTCGACCGCACGAGCCGGGCCATCGTCGGCCAGCCGAACAGCGCGAGCACGAGCGAGACCGTCAGCACCGAGCGCTCCCCCGCGCTGTTCAGGACGACGACGGCGCCGAGCAGGAACGGGAAGCCGAGGAACACGTTGGTGAGCCGCGCGAGCACCGCGTCGACCCAGCCGCCGACCATGCCCGCGACGGTGCCGACGACGACGGCGACGACCCCGGCGAGGACCGTGGTGAGCACGGCGACGGCGATCGACGACCGCGTGCCGTAGACGACGTTGGCGTAGACGTCGCAGCCCTGCAGGTCGAAGCCGAACGGATGGCCACCGATCGGCGCGGCGCCACTGCGACCGAGGTCGCACACCCGCGGGTCGCCGTGGCCGAAGAAGCCGGCGAAGAACCCCGGGAAAACGGCGACGAGCACGACGACGGCGAGGACCCCGGCCGGCAGCCAGAACCCCGGACGACGGACGGCGGCGCGCAGGGGACGCCGCTTCGTGACGACGGAGGACGGGACGGTCGCGCCGATGGCGGAGGTGGTCATGCGGAGGCTCCTGTCCGGACGCGCGGGTCGAGGGCGGCGTGCAGCAGGTCGACGAGCACGCTCGTGACGAGGAACACCAGGATGAGTGCCGTCGAGATGCCGACGACGACGGCCCCTTCGTGCGACCGGATGCCCTGGAACAGCAGGTTCCCGACACCGGGGAGGTTGAAGATGCCCTCGATGATCACGGTCCCGCCCATCAGGTAGCCCAGGTCCGTGGCGAGGTAGGTCGCCGTCGGGATGAGCGAGTTGCGCATCACGTGCACGCCGACGATCCGTCCCGGCGCGAGTCCTTTCGCCCGGGCGGTCCGCACGAAGTCCGCGTCGAGCGTCTCGATCATCGACGTCCGTGTCAGCCGGGACACCGCCGCGAGACCGAACAGCGCGATCACGAACGCGGGCAGCACGTAGGCCGTCGGCCACCCCGCCGTGGCGCCCGCGACCGGGAACCAGTGGAGCCGGACCGAGAACACGAGCTGCAGCGCGACGCCGAGCACGAAGACGGGGACGGCACCGACGACGATCGTCCCGACCAGGACCGTCTTGTCGAGGACGGTCCCGCGGCGGAGGGCCGAGACCACGCCGAGCCCGATGCCGAGCAGGATCTCGATCGCCCAGGCCGTCAGCGCGAGCGTGATGGTGACCGGCCAGCGCGACGCCATCTGCTCGCCGACGGACTGGCCGCTGAAGTCCGTGCCGAAGTCGCCGCGGAACAGCCCCGCGAGGTACTGCACGTACTGCAGCCACAGCGGCTGGTCGAGGTGGTACTCGGCGCGCAGCGCCCGGACGACGGCGTCGCTGAGCGGCCGGTCGCCGCCGAGCGCCTTGATGGGGTCTCCCGGCAGCGCGAACGTCATCGCGTAGATGAGGAAGGTCACCCCGAGGAAGACGACGACCAGGCCGCCGACCCGGCGACCGACGGCGAGCGCCGGGCGCATCACGCGCCTCCTGGCACGGCCGTCGCGAGGGACGGACGGGAGGCGCGGGTCGGCCCCGCCACGTGACTCGCGCAGGCGAGGATCGCGCCGAACTGCACCCCCACCAGCTTGCTGATCGGGATCGGCTCCGCGCCGGTCGCCTCGTCGGCCTGCCAGGTCGCGTACCGCTGGGCGAGGCGGTCGCGGAGCCGCCGCAGCGGCGCGGGCGCGGTCCCCGCGGTCGTCTCGGCCTCGAGTGCCCGGAGCAGCATCCCGCCGTACCGCAGGCGGAAGCAGCGCACCAGGTCCTCGCAGCCGAACCGCTCGGCGACGGTGGCCGTCCGGTCCGCGGGCTCACGGTCGGCGCGGGCCCGGTCGGTGTCGGTCATCCCGGCGATCATCGGGATGAACGCGCGGGACCCCTCGAGGAACGGTGACTCGATCGTGAGCATCGGCGAGGCGTCGTCGAGGATCTCCTGCAGTTCCGCGCCCGAGGTACCGAGGTCGTCTGCGCAGCGGCGGAGCAGATCCGCGTAGGACTCCGCCGTCGGGGTCTGGTCGTCGGCGTCCGGGTGGCTCCAGTACGGCAGCTCGGCGACCATGCACAGCGCTCCGTGGCGCATCGCCCACGCGGCGCTGGACGCCCCGTGGATGTGCTCGCCGGGGTCGACGCCGAGGCCCTCGAGGTAGTCGTACGCCGTCTCGATGCCGTCCATCGCGAACACCGCCGGGGCGAGCTCGCGCAGGTACGGCGACTCCGGCTCACCCGTGTCCAGCGGGAGCCCCAGCGAAGCAGGCACCGCGTGCAGGGTGTCGATCACGTCCGGTAGGTCCTCGGACAGGTAGTAGTAGACCCCGCCCATCTCGCCGTTGTGCAGCGACACGAGCAGGTCCGGCCGGGTGTCGTCGATGAGCCGCATGAACGCCAGGGTCTCCGGCAGCACCTGGTCGAAGTACACCGACCGGTAGCTGTTCGGGAACGTCCACTCCACCTGGCTGTCCGGTGCCGGACGGTAGAAGTGCCGCGCGTACCAGGCCCGGTCGAACGGGTCGCGGAACCACGCCTCGTTCAACCGCATGCCGTCCGGGTCGATCGTCGGGACGATGTGCCACGTCGTGTCCAGTGCCCGGGCCGTCGCCTCGTCGCCGACCATCGTCTCGGCGAGGTGCAGGGCCGTCCACGAGCCGATCGGTTCGTTCGGGTGCACGCCGCCGACGACGACGGCGGCGTGCGACCCGGAACCGATGCGGTAGCTGTGGAGCGGCTCGCCGAGCCGACTGGTGCCGATCCGGGTGACCGTGACCTGCTCGGGGTGGGCCGCGGCGAGCGCGTCGAACCGGGCGTGCAGGTCGTCGACGAGCGGGAAGCCCTCGTGCTCGGGGACCTCGGCGACGAGGCGGAGGATGGTGCGCTGGTCCATGCGGTGGTGCCGGTCCCTACTTGACGGTGATCGCGGGGACGACCGGGCTGCCGTCGACCGCGGGCAGCGAGGCGATCTTGTCGCTCACCACGTACGAGTACTTGTCGAAGAACGTCGGGACGATCGGGAAGTCCTCGAGCACGGCCTTCTGCGTCTGGGCGTAGTAGTCGTTCGCCTCGTCCTGCGAGCCGGCGGAGTCCGCCTTCGCGAGGAGCTGGTCGACCTCGTCCGACTGGTAGTAGCCGGTGCAGGGGGCGCATCCACCGGCCGAGGTGAACAGTGCGCGGAGGGTGTTCTGCTGGCTGGCGTAGAGCGCGCCCCAGTGCCCGAAGTGCGGCCCCTCGATCTTCTTGTCGGTGAGCTCGGAGTAGTACGAGGCCCAGTCGGTGGTGGCCTTCGCGACGGTGTCGACGCCGAGGTTCTGCCGGATCTGGTTCGCGTACGCCTGGTAGAGCGAGTCGAGGCCGTTGCCGCCCGGGTAGACGAGGGTGATCGTGCCGTCGAAGCCACCGGCCTTCGCGAGCAGCGCCTTGGCCTTCGACGGGGAGAACTCGCACGCCTCGCCGCAGATGCCCTCCTCGGTCCCGGACATGTTCGGCGGGGTCAGCGCGGTGGCGGGTTCGTACAGCCCGCCGTAGATCGCCGTGTTGACCTGCTTGCGGTTGATCGACATCGAGATGGCCCGGCGCACGTCGGGGTCCGAGTAGCGCTCGTCCCAGAGCGGGAAGCCGAGGTAGTCGATGCCGGGTGCGTCGAACGAGTGCAGGCGGTCCCCGAAGTCCGCTCCGGCGCTGGTCATCTTGTCCGCCGGCAGGAAGAGGACGTCGGCGTTGCCCGCGAGCACGTCGGTGTACGCGGTGTTCATGTCCGAGTAGCTCTTGAAGGTGACGTCCTTCGTCTTCGCCTTCGTGCCCTCGTAGCCCTTCCACGCGGTGACGGTGAACGGCTGGTTCGCCTTCCACGCCTCGGTCATCTCGTAGGGGCCGTTGCCGATCGGCTTCGCGTCGTAGGCCTTGAGGTCCTCGTACGCGGCCTCGGGCATCGGGTAGAACGCGGTCTGCGCCTGGCTGAGCTGGAGCGGGAACTGGCTGTCCGCGTGGTCGAGCGTCACGGTGAAGGTGTCCTTCCCGGTCACCTTGAGCCCCGACATCTCCTTCGTCTTCGGCGTACCGGACGCCGGGTTGAGGTCCTCGTAGCCGACGATCGCGGCGAGCTCCCCGCTGTTCTCCCACGCGTTCGGGCCGTAGGCGGTGTGGTTCCACGCCTTGACGTAGCTCTCCGGCGTGACCTCCTCGCCGTTCTGGAACGTCCACCCGTCGCGGAGGGTGATCGTCCACGTGGTGTTGTCGGTCGACTCCACGCTCTTCGCGGCGACGTCGTGGAGCTTCCCCTTCGAGTCGGTCTCGGTGAGCGGCGCGAACAGGCTGAGCACCTGGGTGAAGGCCACCGTCTGGCGACCCGGTGTGAGGTGGTCGGGCTCGCCGGTGGCGTAGACGAGGCTCCCGCCGGAGCCGGCCTGGTCGTCCGCGTTCCCGGTGGCCGAACAGCCCGTGGCCACCAGCGCCAGCGTGGCTGCTGCAGCCAGCGCGGCGATCGTCCTGCGTCGCATGTGTGCTCCTCGAGTCCCGCTCCCGGGTCCGGCCCGGTCGTCGTTGACCGAGAAGCTAGGCCCGGCGGAAACCCGAACACAAGACTTCTTTCAGTGATCTCTGAAAGCTTTACCGTTCTGAAACACACCGGAAACGGCGGCCCTCGCGCCGTGGTCACCGCGTGTGCCACGCTGGCGGACATGCGACACACACCGCACTTCCTGATGACCGACGTCGACGAGGTGCGACGCCTCATCGGGGGCAACCCGTGGGCGACGATCGTCTCGCACACCGAGGCCGGGCTGGTCGCGTCGCACTACCCGTTCCTGCTCGAGACGCCCACAGCGGGCGACGCTGCCGACCCCGACGAGCTCGTCCTGGTGTCGCACGTCGG
This sequence comes from Curtobacterium sp. Curtsp22, assembly GCF_059492135.1. Classification (NCBI taxonomy): domain Bacteria; kingdom Bacillati; phylum Actinomycetota; class Actinomycetes; order Micrococcales; family Microbacteriaceae; genus Curtobacterium; species Curtobacterium sp. Curtsp22. The sequence continues at coordinate 1,295,552 of NZ_CP168519.1, forward strand.
CCGCCCGGACGAGGTGGCCCACGAACTCGGTCGACACGAGGTGCTCGTCGTGTTCCAGGGCCCGCACGGCTACGTCTCGCCCGCCTGGTACCCGCCGGAGCAGTTCGTGCCGACCTGGAACCACGTGACGGCGCACTGCTGGGGCACGCCGGAGATCCTGTCCGACGAGGAGAACTTCCGCGTCCTCGGTGAACTCGTCGACCACTTCGAGCGCGTGATGCCCGAGCCGGTCTCCCTCGAGGTCGACGAGGAGACGGCACGCCGGATGGCGAAGGGCACCGTCGGGATCCGCATCCGCGTCACCCGGTTCGACGCCCGCGCGAAGCTCTCGCAGAACAAGGCACCGGAGGTGGTGGACCGGATCGTCGCGGGGCTGCGCGGCGACGGTCCGTACGCCTCGCCGGCACTCGCCGACGAGATGGAGCGTGCACACGGCTTGGAGGCGCGGTGAAGGAGATCCTGCTCCGCACCGTCCGGCGGGTGGGCACGTCCGGCGCCCCGTCCGACGTCCGGATCGTCGACGGGCTGGTCACCGCGATCGCGCCGGCCGGCACGCTCGACCCCACGGACGCCGACACCGACGTCGTCGAGACGGCCGGCGCCTGGCTCGGTCCCGGGCTCGTCGACCACCACGTGCACTTCGACCAGTGGGCCCTCGTCCGCCGTCGCGTCGACGTGTCGGCCTGCGACTCGGCGGAGGCGACCGCCGACCTGCTGGCGGAGGTGGCGCGCACCGGTGTGGCGGACCGCGTCCTGATCGGACACGGCTACCGCGACGGGATGTGGCCCCGCCCCGCACGACGTGCGCTGCTCGACCGGATCGAGCCGCGCCTCCCGATCGTCGTCATCAGCGGTGACCTGCACGCCGTCTGGTGCAACGCCGCGGCGCTGGAGCACTTCTCCGGCGTCGTCGGCCGCCCGCTCGTCGCCGGCGACGACGGGGTACTCCGCGAGCAGGACGCGTTCGACGTGACCGGCGCGCTCTCCCGCGTGCCGGACGAGGTGCTCGACGGCTTCGTCGCCGACGCCGTCGAGGCGGCCGCCGCCCGCGGCGTGACCCGGGTGACCGACCTCGAGATGACCTTCGGACTCGACCGCTGGACCCGCCGTGTGCAGGCCGGCACGGACGGCCTCCGCGTCGACTCGGGGGTCTACCCGGCCGACCTCGACGCTGCGATCCGACGGGGACTCCGCACCGGCGACGTCGTCGAGGGCACTCGCGGGCTCGTCCGGACGGGCCCGTTCAAGGTGATCACCGACGGCTCGCTCGGCACCCGGACGGCGGCGACGGCCTCCGGCGACGGCGTGCTCGTGTGGTCGTTCGAGGACCTCGTGGCGATGGTCCGTCGGGCGGTCGACGCCGGGCTCGTCCCCGCAGTGCACGCGATCGGCGACCGGGCGAACACCCTCGCGCTCGACGTCTTCGAGGCCGTCGGCGCACGCGGCACGATCGAGCACGCGCAGTTGCTGGCGGACACCGACCTGGAGCGGTTCGCACGGCTCGGGGTGGCCGCGTCGGTGCAGCCCGAGCACGCGATGGACGACCGCGACATCGCCGACCGCTACTGGGCCGGGATGACCGAGCGAGCGTTCCCGTTCGCGTCCCTCGACCGTGCCGGTGCCCGGCTGCTGCTCGGCTCGGACGCGCCGGTCGCGCCGCTCGACCCGTGGGTGTCGATGGCCGCGGCCGTCGGACGCGACCGGGACGGCCGCGAGCCGTGGCACCCGGCCGAACGCCTCGGCGCGCTGACGGCCTGGCGCGGGTCGACCGAGGGCGGTCGGGTCGGGGTGGCCGTCGGCGACGTCGCGGACCTCGTGCTGCTCGAGGCGGACCCGCTCACGGCGAGCGGTTCGGAACCGCTCCGCCGGGCGCGGGTCCTCGGGACCGCGATCGCCGGACGGTTCACGTACCGGGACGTCTGACCGGCGCTACTTCTGGTCCTTCGGGCACCAGTAGAGCTTGCGGCCGGCCATGTCGGCCATCCGGATCTCGGTGCCGCACACCCGGCAGGGTTCGCCCTCGCGGTGGTAGACCCAGTGCCGGTCCTTCCGGGACCGGACGGCCTTCGCGTGCTCGCTCTTCGACAGGCCGTCCATGGTCAGCATGAGGCCGTCGCGGACGCCCTCGTGCAGGAGCTTCGACCAGTCGTGCCAGAGCGCCTTCGCCTGCTTGACGGTGAGCTGCTTGCCCGGCTTGTAGGGGTCGATGCGCTGCCGGAACAGCAGCTCGGCGCGGTAGATGTTGCCGATGCCGCTCACGACGGCCTGGTCCATGAGCAGCTGCCCGATCGCGACGTTCCGCTTCCGGACGTTGTCGACGAAGGTCTTCTCGGCCTCGGGGCCGTCGTCGTTGATCGGGTCCGGGCCGAGCTTGTCGAGTGCCTTCTGCACGCCGGCCGGGTCCTCGACGACGCACGCCGTCGGGCCGCGGAGGTCGGCGACCGTGTCCTCGGTGAGCAGCCGCACGCGCACCTGCCCGACGGGGTCCGGCGGGAACGCCTCGATCGGGTCCTCGACCTTCTCCTGCTCGGCCATCCGGTAGCGGGCGAGACGGGGAGCGCCGATCGACGTCAGGGACTCCTCGCCGTCGTCGTCCGACAGCGCCCCGGCGGTGGAGAGGTCCCCCGCGAAGTCCCACGCCCCGTAGAGGCCGAGGTGGACGCGGAGGAACCGGTCGCCCTCGAACTCGAGGAACATCTGCTTGCCGACGGCACGGGCAGCGACCATGCGCGTGCCGTCGAGCTGGGCGGCACCGGCGGCGAACCGTCCCTGCGGACTCGACACCTCGCAGCGTTTGCCGACGAAGTGCCGGGTGAACTGGTTGGCGATGCGGTGGACGGAGTGACCCTCGGGCATTGCTCTTGTCTACTCGGCCTTACTGGTCGATCTGCTTGCCGGCGATCAGGCCGGTGGTCTCGTACTCGGCGAGCTGCGCGATGCGGCGGGCGTGACGCTCCTCGCCCGAGAACGGCTCGGCGATGAACAGGTCGACGAACCGGATCGCTTCGTCCTCGGTGTGCTGGCGGGCGCCGATCGAGATGACGTTGGCGTCGTTGTGCTGGCGGGCGAGGAGCGCGGTGGACTCGTTCCACACGAGCGCGGCACGGACGCCCTCGACCTTGTTCGCGGCGATCTGCTCGCCGTTGCCGGACCCCCCGAACACGACACCGAGCGCCTGGACGCCCGCACGCTGGTCCAGCACCACGGCGTGCGCGGCGTTGATGCAGAACGAGGGGTAGTCGTCGAGCGCGTCGTACTCGGTCGGACCGTGGTCCACCACCTCGTGCCCGGCCTCCGTCAGGTGGGTGGCGAGGGTCTTGTTGAACTCGAGGCCGGCGTGGTCCGTTCCGAGGTGGATGCGCATGGGATCGATCCTATTCCTGCGACTACTGCCCCCGGACCACGACCACGACGTACCGCGTGGGCTCCTCGCCCGGGTTCCGGTAGACGACGTCGGCGGGGTCCCCGAGCTCGATGCGGTCCCCCGCGGCGAGCCGCGTCGGCTCGCCTCCGACGACGAGTTCGAGCGCTCCGTCGACCACCCAGATGCAGTGGCGCAGGAACGCGTACGCGGACGCCGGGTAGGCCACTTCGCGGCCGGACGGGAGGCGCACCTCGGTGACGTCCGCGGGGAAGGCCGCACTCGAGATCGGTCGACGCCGGTACCCGGTCTCGGGATCGGTCCAGGAGTCGGCGGTCGCGCCGCGCTGGACGCCCCGCGCGTCGTCGGGATCGGTCGCCCGGGGCACCTCGTGGTCGAGGGACTCGTCGAGGAGCTGTGAGACCGTGAGTCCGAACGCTCCCGACAGCCGCCCGAGGATGGTCGCCGTCGGACTCGACACCCCGCGTTCGACGCGGTTGATCATGGCGCGGGAGACCCCGGACTCCTCGGCGAGCTCGGTGAGACTCCACTTCCGCTCCGTGCGGAGGCGCTGCAGGCGCTCGCCGAGCCGTCGTTGGTCGGCGTCGTCCGCCGTTTCCGGTTCCGACTCCGGTGCGTCTACGATGTGAGACATGACGACAGCATATGCGACGAACGGGTCGGGTCCGGTCACCGTCCGGGAGTGCGAGCCGCGCGACCTCGACGTCGTCCACGCACTGCACGTCGACGCCGTCCTGCACTCCACCGCCATCTGGCAGGAGGAGCCGCACCCGCGCTCGTACTTCGACGGCTGGCTCGCCGAGCGTCGCGCCGACGGCTGGCCGGTCCTCGTCGCCGAGGTCGATGGGCAGGTCGCCGGCTACGCGACGTACTCGCAGTGGCGGCCGCACCAGGGGTACCGGCTGACGGTGGAGCACAGCGTGTACGTCGTCGAGGCGTTCCGTGGGCGGGGCATCGCGACCGTGCTCATGGACGCCCTCGTCGCACGGGCACGGGCGGAGGGGCGGCACGTCCTGATGGCGGGGATCTGCAGCGAGAACGCCGGGTCGATCGCGCTGCACACCAAGCTCGGGTTCGACACGGTCGCCGTCGTGCCCGAGGTCGGACGCAAGTTCGACCGCTGGCTCGACCTGACGCTCATGCGGCTCCCGCTCGCCTGAGCCGGGCCGGGCCGGGCCGGCGGGGCGGACGCGAGCCGCGCCTCCTGGCCCCCGCGCACAACGAAAGCGCATCCGAACCGGACGTTGTCGTGGTTCGGATGCGCTCCGGTTGTGCGGCGGCCATCCGCGCCGCGTGGCTGCGCCGTCAGGCCGACGTCAGTCGGTGGTGTCGAAGATCGGGCCGACGGTCCGCGAGCGCTTGAGCTCGAAGAAGCCCGGGTACTTGGCGACCGCGACGACGCCGTCCCAGAGGTCGAGCGCCTCCTGGCCCTTCGGCGCGGGCGAGATGACCGGGCCGAAGAAGGCGGTGCCCTCGACGGCGATGACCGGCGTGCCGACGTCCTGGCCGACCCGGTCGATGCCGTCCTGGTGGCTGGCGCGCACGGCCTGGTCGACCTCGTCCGTCCAGGCGTACTCGAGCAGGTCGGCGTCGAGGCCGAGCTCCGCGAGCACCGCCGGCACGACCTGCTCCGGGTCCTGCTCCTGGCGGTGGTGGATGTGCTCGCCGAGCGCGTCGTAGAGCGGCTTGACGATCTCCTGCCCGAGGCGGAGCCGTGCCGCGGTCACGATGCGCGGGTAGACCTGCCCGGCCACGAGCCGCTCGCGGTAGGTGTCCGGGACGTCCTGGTCCTCGTTGAGGACGAACAGGCTCATCACGTTCCAGGTGACGTCGAGGTCGCGGTGCCGGGCGACCTCGCCGACCCAGCGGCTCGTCATCCAGGCCCAGGGGCAGTTCGGGTCGAACCAGAACTCCACAGCGGTGCGGTCGGCGGTCGTCTTGTCCACAGTCGTGTCGGTCACGGATGCGAGCGTACGCGTGCTCGCTAGGCTGGAGGCGACCGTCCCGCCGGTGCACGACGCCGTGCCGGGACCCCCCTCACGCGGACAAGGACCGTCCGTGTGCAACCGCGAAGATGGAGCGTCCGTGCCCGGAGAGAACCTCACCCGAATCGAAGCCCAGGAACGTGCCGCGATCGTCGACGTGCAGACGTACGACGTCGAGCTCGACCTGACCCGCGGCGCCGAGACGTTCGGCAGCACCACGCGGGTGCGCTTCACCGCCACCGACGGTGCGTCCACGTTCATCGACGCCATCACGAAGTCGGTGCACTCGATCACGCTGAACGGCACGGCGCTCGACGTCGCCGCCGTGAACGACGGGGTCCGCATCCAGCTCGACGGCCTGCAGGAGCAGAACGAGCTCGTGGTCGTCAGCGACGCGCTCTACACGAACACGGGCGAGGGCCTGCACCGCTTCGTCGACCCGGTCGACGACGAGGTGTACCTGTACTCCCAGTTCGAGGTGCCCGACTCGCGTCGCATGTTCGCCGTGTTCGAGCAGCCCGACCTCAAGGCCGAGTTCACCTTCACCGTGACGGCGCCGTCCCGGTGGCAGGTCGTCTCGAACTCCCCCACGCCCGAGCCGCACGTCGACGGCGACATCGCCACGTGGGCCTTCCCCCCGACGGCGAAGATCTCGAGCTACATCACCGCGCTCGTCGCCGGCCCGTACGAGGTCGTGCGAGACGAGCTGACGAGCCGCGACGGCCGGACGATCCCGCTCGGCGTCTTCGCGCGGAAGTCGCTCGCCGAGTACCTCGACCCCGAGTACGTCTTCGAGACCACGAAGAAGGGCTTCGCCTACTACGAGGAGAAGTTCGACGTCCCGTACCCGTTCGAGAAGTACGACCAGCTGTTCGTGCCGGAGTTCAACGCCGGCGCGATGGAGAACGCCGGGGCCGTCACCTTCACCGAGACCTACGTCTTCCGGTCGAAGGTGACCGACGCCATCAAGGAGCGCCGGGTCGTCACGATCCTGCACGAGCTCGCCCACATGTGGTTCGGCGACCTCGTCACCATGAAGTGGTGGAACGACCTGTGGCTCAACGAGTCCTTCGCCGAATGGGCCTCGACGATCGCCACGGCCGAGGCCACCGAGTGGACCGAGGCGTGGACCACGTTCCAGGCGATGGAGAAGTCCTGGGCCTACCGCCAGGACCAGCTCCCCTCGACGCACCCGATCGTCGCGACGATCAACGACCTCGAGGACGTCCAGGTCAACTTCGACGGCATCACGTACGCCAAGGGCGGCTCCGTCCTGAAGCAGCTCGTGGCGTGGGTCGGCATCGACGCGTTCTTCGCGGGCGTCTCGGCGTACTTCAAGAAGCACCACCACTCGAACACCGAGCTGCGCGACCTGCTCGTCGAGCTCGAGTCCACCAGCGGCCGTGACCTCTCCGAGTGGTCGAAGGCCTGGCTCGAGACCGCCGGGGTGAACACGCTCCGCCCCGAGATCGAGGTCGACGAGTCCGGCGCGATCACGTCGTTCGCCGTGCTGCAGGAAGCGCCGGCCGACTACCCGACGCTCCGTCCGCACCGTCTGGCGATCGGCGTCTACGCCGTCACGCAGGACGCGGACGCACCGTTCGGCGCCGACACCGCGTCCTCCGGCGGCAAGCTCGAGCGCGTGCACCGCGTCGAGATCGACGTCGACGGTGCCCGCACCGAGGTCCCGGAGCTCGTCGGCGTGCAGCGCGGCGACCTCGTGCTCCTCAACGACGACGACCTCGCCTACGCCAAGATCCGTCTCGACGAGCACTCGCGCCGGACCGCCATCGAGCACCTCGCCTCGATCGCGAACCCGCTCGCCCGCTCGATCGTGTGGGGCGCGATGTGGGACGCCACGCGTGACGCCGAGTCGCCCGCCAGCGACTACGTCCGCCTGGTGCTCGGCAACATCGCCACCGAGACCGAGTCGACCACGATCCGCACGACGCTCTCGCAGCTGCTCCTGACCGCGCGCAACTACGTCGCGCCGGCGAAGGTCGACCAGACCGTGCGCACCGTCGGCGACACGCTCTGGAACCTCGCGTCGAGCGCCGAGGCCGGTTCCGACGCGCAGTTCCAGTTCGTGAAGTTCTTCGCGCAGATCGCCTCCACGCCCGAGCACGTGGCCACCCTGAGCGGCCTGCGCGACGGTTCGGTGACGCTGAACGGGCTCGAGATCGACACCGACCTGCGCTGGGAGCTGCTCGAGGGCCTCGTGCTCGCGGGTGCCGCCTCCGGTGCCGAGGTCGACGCCGAGCTCGCTGCGGACAAGACCGCGTCGGGTGAGCAGGCCGCCGCGCGTGCCCGTGCGACGATCCCGACGGCCGAGGGCAAGCTCGCGGCGTTCTCGTCGCTCGTGGACTCGTCCGAGCTGCCCAACGCGATCGTGCGCCAGACGACGGTCGGGTACCAGCACGTGAACAGCCCGGTCGTGCTCGAGGGGCTCGTCCCGAAGTACTTCGACGTGCTCACGCGCATCTGGGCCGAGCGCAGCTACCACATGGCCGACACCATCGTCTCGGGGCTCTACCCGGCGCCGCTCGCGTCGGCCGAGCTGCGGGAGGCCGCGGCCGCGTGGCTCGAGGCGCACCCGGAGACCCCGGCGCTGCGTCGCATCGTGTCCGAGAGCCTGGCGGGGACCGAGCGTGCCCTGCGGGTCCAGGCGGCGGACGCCTGAGTCTCGGATGAGGATCGGCGGGGTCCTGGCGTTCCCCAGGGGACGCCAGGGCCCCGCCCTCTAGCATCGACCGGATCATGACCTTGGTTGCAGTTCCCTCCCCGACCCCGTCAGGCCCGGCAGAGGCCGTCTCGCAGACGTTCGGCGACTTCGTCGACACCTGGCACGTCCCGATCACGATCGTCATCACGATCCTCGCCGCGCTGGTCCTGCGGATCATCCTGCGGCACTCGATCAAGGGCGTCGTCGACCGCGTCGTGAACGGCGTGAAGAAGCGCCAGGGCGCGACCGACACGCAGGCACTCATCGCCTCGCCGATCCAGACCGCCCGCGTCGTGCAGCGCACCCGCACGCTCGGCAGCGTGCTCGAGAACCTCGCGACGGTGATCGTCGTCGTGCTCGCACTCGTCGTCATCATCCCGCTCGTCATCCCGAACGCGGCCGTCGGGATCGTCGGCGGTGCCTCGCTCGTCGCCGCCGGGCTCGCGGTCGGCGCACAGAGCATCGTGCGCGACCTGCTCTCCGGCGTGTTCATGATCCTCGAGGACCAGGCCGGCGTCGGCGACGTCGTCGACACCGGCCAGGCCACCGGCGTCGTCGAGAACGTCGGGCTGCGGGTCATGCAGATCCGCGACGTGAACGGCATCCTCTGGTTCGTGCCGAACGGGCAGATCCTGCGTGTCGGCAACCTCTCGCAGGGCTGGTCGCGCGTCCTCGTCGACATCACGGTCCCGTACGACACCGACATCGACGCCGTGCAGGACGCCCTCCTCAAGGCCGCGGTCACGATGTCGCAGGAACCCCGGTGGCGCCAGCGCATCGTCGAGAAGCCGGAGATCTGGGGGCTGCAGTCGATCACGGACGCCGGCATGGTGTTCCGGCTCGTCGTGAAGACCCGGGCGTCCGAGCTCGACGTCGTCGGCCGCGAGCTCCGCGTCCGGCTGAAGCACGCCGTCGACGAACTCGGCGTGACCCTGCCCGCGATGGCGATGATCATGCCCGCCGGGTGGGAGAACGCGACCTCGATCAACGGTCTGCGCACCGTGCGGACCCAGCCCACGCCCGCGCCGACCAAGCCCCGACGCGGCCGCAAGAACGTCCTCGGTCAGCCGATCCGGACCGACGACCCCGACGCCGGGAAGGACCCGCGATGACCGACCCCACCCCGCCCGCACAGCCGATCACGCTGCGGGTCGGCGAGCACGGCGCCTCGGCCACCGGCTCCCTCTACGAGCGCATCGGCGGCGCACCCACCTTCGACCGGCTCGTCCGGCGCTTCTACGAGGGCGTCCAGCAGGACGACGTCATCTGGCCGATGTACCCGGCGGACGACCTCGAGGGGGCGATCTGGCGTCTCTCGGCCTTCCTGCAGCAGTACTGGGGCGGCCCGGGGACCTACAGCGAGGAACGCGGCCACCCCCGCCTGCGGATGCGGCACATGCCGTTCCGGATCACGTCCGAGGCCCGCGAACGCTGGCTCCACCACATGCGCGACGCGGTCGAGTCCCTCCAGCTCGCGCCCCTCGACGAGGCAGAGCTCTGGGCCTACCTCGACCGGGCGGCGCACGCCATGACGAACACGTTCGACTGACGGACGTGCGCGGCTGACGGACTGGAGGCGCGGTGCCAGCTGGCACCGTCCCTCCTGGCACGGCCGTCACCCCGCTGGCGCGGTGCGCCGGTACCGGCCGGCGGGGCCCACCTCCAGTCCGTCACCCGGTCGCGTCAGCGGACGTAGGAGCCGTCGGCGAGGTCCTCGACGAGCGAGGGCCGGGTCGGGTTCCACCCGAACGCGCTGCGCGCGTGGGCGCCAGAGGCCTCCTGGTGGAGCAGCAGCGCGTCGGCGTACTCGGTGCCGAGGCGCTCGCGGCTGGCGTCGACGCTCTCGGCCACGATCGGCGAACCGTGCGCTCCCGCCTCCGCGATCTCGCGGACCGACGGGTTGTCCCCGGTGGCCGCGACGACGTAGCCGTCCTGCTCACCGCGGTGCAGGGCGAGGACGTAGAGCTCGCCGAGGTCGTCGGTGTGCACCGTCGTCCAGCGCTGCGAACCGTCACCGACGAGTCGGACCTCGTGCTCGCCGTCACCGACGAACATCGCGGGGATGCCGGCGCCGCGGCCGTAGACGATGCCGGGCGCGATGATCGTCGTCCGGACGCTGCTCGCCCGCACCGTCGCCTCGTTCGGCACGCGCCAGGCGGTCAGTGCCGGCGGCGACAGCGGCGACTGCTCGGAGATGTCGATCGAGTCGCCGAAGGTGAAGATCCCGCCGGTGTGCACGAACGGCTTCGGGGTGCCCTCGAGCGCCGTGAGCACGGTCGCGATGAAGTCCGCGTCGATGCCCTGGGCCGAGGCCGTGTGCACGACGGCGTCCGCCTCGTGTGCGAGCCGGCGGACGACGTCGGTGTCGGTGACGTCACCGACGAGGGCGCGGCCACCCGCGTCGCGGACCGCCTGTGCCTTCTCGTCCGTGCGGACGAGGGCGGTGACCTCGTGCTCATGGGCGACGAGTGCGCGGAGGACCGAGGAACCGATGTACCCGGACGCGCCGGTGAGGAAGACGTGCATGGAGCCAGCCAACCACGACCGGTCCGGGAACCGGCTGCCTACGAGTTGAGGGTCCAGGCGCGACGCTTGACGAGCACGTGCCCGCGCGAGGTGGTCAGGCGGCTCCACGGGCCGGTCTCGAAGAGCCGCACCGGGTCGTGGCCGAGGAAGCCGAGGCTCTCCCCCGCGAAGCCCGCGCCGGCGGGGACGTGCTCGATGCCCGCGACCGGACGGCCCCAGACCTCTGACCGGACCTTGCGGACGATGGCCTCGCCTGCGTTCGTCGGGACGGCGTCGGCGACCTCGGCGATGCCGTCGCGTGCGGCACGGCGGAGGAGCTCCGGCGAGACGTCGGGCAGCGGGACCCAGCCACCGCGGGGCGGGGAGATCGCTGCCCAGGTGACGGTGTGGACCTCGAGCGGGAGCTCCACCTCGATCGGGGTCGCCCGGGTGGGGTCGGCGCCGTCGGCGTGCTCGGCGTCGTGCGCCTCGGCGAGCAGCCGCAGACGTTCCTGCAGCGAGGCCAGCGGGACGACCGCGTCGACGGTCGCCGGCTGCGCGAGCGAGAACGTGCGCAGGCCGAGGACCGTCGGCAGTTCGTCGAGCAGCCCGAGCGGGTAGAGGATCGCGGTGTAGACCGCGAGGACGCCGGAGTCCGCGATGAGTCGGACGGAGCCGTCCTCGATGCGGGCGGCCCGTCCGAGGTAGGTGCGCAGGTCCCCGAGGGAGGCTGCGTCGGGAAGCGTGAACGAGGTGCCCATGTCACCCAGCAGCCTACCGGGCACGGCTCGGCGCCGGGGCGTTCGTAGACTGCTCGGTGTGAACGGCGAACCGGACTTCCTGCGGACCCTCAGACTCGAGGACACCGGCGCGAGCACCGGCGAGACCATCCTCACCGGCGCGAGCCACTGGTCCCCCGGCGGCCGGGTGTTCGGCGGGCAGGTGCTCGCGCAGTGTATCGTCGCCGCGCAGGCCACCATCGAGGACCGCGACATCCACTCGATGCACGGCTACTTCCTCCGCCCCGGCGACATCGACGTCCCGATCACCTTCGGTGTCGAACGCATCCACGACGGGCGGTCGTTCGCCGCGCGGCGGGTGCAGGCCTACCAGCGCGGTGTGCCGATCTTCTCGATGATCGCCTCGTTCCAGCGCCCGGACGTCGGCGTCGAGCACCAGGACCCGTTCCCCGTCGACGTGCCCGAACCGGAGTCCCTACCGTCGGCCGCGTCGATCCTGTCGGCCATCGACCACCCCGTCGCTCGGGCGTGGGCCGAACGCTCCATCGACCTGCGGCACGTCAAGGGCCCGGTGTTCGTCGACGTGCAGGGCGAGCACATCGCCCACCAGGCGGTGTGGTTCCGGGTCGACGGCGAGCTCCCCGCCGACCCGGCGCTGCACCGTGCCGTCCTCGCGTACGCGAGCGACCTGTCCATCCTCGAGCCGATCATGCGGCGTCACGGGGTGGCCTGGGGCACCCCCGGTGTGAAGAGCGCGAGCCTCGACCACGCGATGTGGTGGCACCGTGACGGCCGGGCCGACGAGTGGGTGCTCTACACGCAGGAGTCCCCGAGCGCGCAGGGCGGTCGAGGACTCGCGTTCGGGCGGATGTTCTCGCCGGACGGCCGGCTGCTGGCATCGGTCGCGCAGGAGGGGATGATGCGCGTCCCGCGCTGACCCGGCCGACTGTGCTGCGGTCCGTCCTACGGGCGCGAGAACTCCGCCGGGGCTTCGACGTAGGCGGCGCACGCGTCCCGCTCGGCCTCGGTCAGCCGACGCGGACGGTTGCTGACGGCGTCGACCATCACGAGCGCGGTCGTCGCCCTGGTGTACAGCACCGCGGGCTCGTGCCCGACCGGCGACCAGACCTCGTACGAGACGTCGATGCTCGCGCCGCCGAGCCGACCGATCCACATCTGGATGTCGAGCGGCTGCCGCAGGTACGGGATCGACGCGAGGTACTCGAGGCGCTGCGCCGCGATCACGGTCATGGTGCCGGAACCCGGCCGCCCGTCGATGATCGGCTCCGGGACCGACCCGTCCGGAGCGCGCTCCTCGGGGTCGGGTCCCCAGAACCCCACGATGCGCGCCTCTTCCAGGAGGCGCAGCATCGCGGAGTTGTTGACGTGACCGTAGGCGTCGATGTCGCTCCACCGCATGCGGACCGGAGCGTGCAACCGCGCCACGGTCAGTCGCGGGTGAGCTTGCGGTAGGTCGCCCGACCCGGCTTGGCCGCGTCGGCGCCGAGCCGCTCGATCTTGTTCTCCTCGTACGCCTCGAAGTTGCCCTCGAACCAGTACCAGTTCGGCGTGCCGTCCTCGTTCAGGCCTTCCCACGCGAGGATGTGCGTCGCGATGCGGTCGAGGAACCACCGGTCGTGCGTGATGACCACGGCACAACCCGGGTACTCGAGCAGCGCGTTCTCGAGGCTGCCGAGGGTCTCGACGTCGAGGTCGTTCGTCGGCTCGTCGAGGAGCAGCAGGTTGCCGCCCTGCTTGAGCGTCAGCGCCAGGTTCAGACGGTTGCGCTCACCACCGGAGAGCACCCCGGCCTTCTTCTGCTGGTCCGGACCCTTGAACCCGAACTGCGACACGTACGCACGCGACGGGATCTCGGTCTTGCCGACCTGGATGTAGTCGAGTCCGTCGGACACGACCTCCCACAGGTTCTTGTTCGGGTCGATGCCTCCGCGGCTCTGGTCGACGTACGAGATGTCGACCGTCTCGCCGATCTTCAGTGTGCCGCCGTCGAGCGGTTCGAGGCCGACGATCGTCTTGAACAGCGTGGTCTTGCCGACGCCGTTCGGGCCGATCACGCCGACGATGCCGTTGCGGGGCAGCGTGAAGGACAGGTCGTCGATGATGATGCGCTCGCCGAACTGCTTGTGCAGCTTCTCGGCGTCGATGACCTGCGAGCCCAGGCGCGGGCCGACGGGGATGACGATCTCCTCGAAGTCGAGCTTGCGCGTGCGCTCGGCCTCGGTGACCATCTCCTCGTAGCGGGCGAGACGGGCCTTGGACTTCGCCTGGCGGCCCTTCGTGTTGCTTCGGACCCAGTCGAGCTCCGAGGAGAGGCGCTTCGCGAGCTTGGCGTCCTTCTTGCCCTGGACCTCGAGCCGGGCGCGCTTCTTCTCGAGGTAGGTCGAGTAGTTGCCCTCGTACGGGTAGAGACGACCGCGGTCGACCTCGGCGATCCACTGCGCGACGTGGTCGAGGAAGTACCGGTCGTGGGTCACGGCCAGGACGGCACCGTGGTACTGCTGCAGGTGCTGCTCGAGCCAGAGGACGGACTCGGCGTCGAGGTGGTTGGTGGGCTCGTCGAGGAGGAGCAGGTCCGGCTTCTGGAGCAGCAGCTTGCAGAGCGCCACACGACGCTTCTCACCACCGGACAGGTGCGTGACGAGCTCGTCCCCCGGGGGGCACTGGAGCGCGGCCATGGCCTGCTCGAGCTGCGAGTCGAGGTCCCACGCGTCCGCCGCGTCGATGTCCTCCTGCAGGGTGCCCATCTCGGCGAGGAGCGCGTCGAAGTCGGCGTCCGGCTCGGCCATCTGCGCGGAGATCTCGTTGAAGCGCGTGATCTTCGCGTGGATCTCGCCGACGCCTTCCTGCACGTTCTCGAGCACCGTCTTCGACTCGTCGAGCTCGGGTTCCTGCATGAGGATGCCGACGGTGAAGCCCGGGGTGAGCTTCGCCTCGCCGTTGGACGGCTGGTCGAGACCCGCCATGATCTTCAGGATCGTCGACTTGCCCGCACCGTTCGGCCCGACGACGCCGATCTTGGCGCCGGGGAGGAACGACATCGTGACGTCGTCGAGGATCAGCTTGTCGCCGACCGCCTTGCGGGCGCGGACCATCTGGTAGATGTACTCAGCCATATCGCGCCAAGTGTACTGACAGTGCGGGGCGTCCGTCTGCCCGGTCGCCGGTTCGCCGGATCACGCACGGGGGCTGTTGCGCTCGCCGACTTCGACGTACCGTTTCCCCGCTCCGCACCGGGAGCACGGTCGATCGACCACCGGAGAGGATCAGGACATGTTCACCAAGCGTCTGCGCCGTCTCGCGCTCCCCCTCGCGGGAGCCACCGCGCTCACCGTCGCGCTGCTCGCCCCGGCGACGGCTGCCTCGGCAGCGTCGCCCGTCCCGCGCGGCAACCCCTACGTCCAGTACACCGCGCACCTCATCGAGAGCGGCTCGGGCACCGGGTACTCGTCGTACATCAACGTCCACGACGCCCACAACAACGCGTTCGCCGTGGGGATCCAGTCCGACACCGCCTCGTCCGTGAGCAAGGGGCAGCCCCGGTTCATCTGGGAGCGGGTGCAGAACGGCAAGTTCACGTACGGCTACATGGGCGGCGCCTCGCACAGCAAGACGTCGGTCGGGCTGCGCTGGTACAAGAACGACGTCGCGTCGGTCATCCTCAACAACCGCACGGTCGGCACGATCGCCCTGAACCTCGACGGGCGGCTCTTCTTCAACGCCGAGGCGAACGCCCGACTCAACGGTGACGTCGTGCACTCGCAGGTGAACGACATCTCGATCAAGGTCGGCGACTCGTCCGGTCGGACCGGGCTCGCCGGCACGTGGAACACGAGCTTCTCGTTCCACGGGCTCAAGGCGAAGCAGACGAACAGCCCGAAGGTCCAGGGTGCGAGCTTCTCGATCGACGGACGGGTCTCGGGGCTCCCCCGGGGCGGCAACTGGGACACCACCGAGGTCGCGGGCATCGCGATGATCGCCCAGAACTGGCGGTAGGCGCCCGGGAGCGGGGACGGGGACCGGCTCAGGCCGCGGCACGCTCGTCCCCGTCCACCACCGGGTCGACGCCCACGACGACGTCGAACTCGTGACCGATCGCCGCCGCGGCGTGGCGAGCGGCCTCGGCACCGTCGGGCAGTTCCTCGCGGACGTCCGGCTCCGTCGGGTCGGGGTCGACACCCGGCACGGGGGTGCGGTCCGTGCCCGCCGCGCCGACCTCGCCGGTGACCGGGTCGACGTGCGGCAGGACGCCCGGGGTGCTCCCCGGAGGCGCGGTCGCCTCACCCGTGTGCCGCGGGACGCGCACCCAGTTGCTGATCCCCCAGGCGAGGTCGTGCCCGAGTGCCTCTGCGTCGATCTCGACGGAGGTGCCGCCGCGACCGTCCCGCTCCCACGTCCGGATGCGGATGCGCCCGGTGACGACGATGCGGTCGCCCTTCTTCAGGGAACGGTGCACGTTGGCCGCGAGCGATCGGAAGGCCGTGACGGTGTACCAGTTCGTGGCGCCGTTGGTCCAGGTCGAGGTCGCCCGGTCCCAGCGTCGGGACGGTGAGGCGAGGCGCATGCTCGTGATGGCGATGCCGGTGTCGGTCACGAGGTGACGTGGCTCGGTGGCGATGATCCCGCAGACGGTGATGGTGTCGTTCATGCGTCGATCGTCATCGAGCCCCGGGTCGCGGAAGCGACCCGGGGCTCGATCTGTGACTGGATGACCCGATCAGGTGCGTTGTGGAGGACGAGTCCCCCGCGCCTCCTGGTCGAGACGTGGGCACCGCGCGTTCAGTGCGCGCGGAACTCGGGTCGGTCCGCCAACGGGCCGAGCGCTGCGTGCACGGCGCCCTTCGCCGACTCGAGCGACGGGTACGTCCCGCCGCCCGCGCTCCGACCGTAGAGCTCGACGCGGAACCCGCCGTCTGCTCGGTGGATGCTGCCGACCGCTCCCGCTGGTCCGACCGCGACCCAGGTCCCGGTGTTGTTCGTCATCGTTCGACCACCTCCTCGTGGCCCCGACGTCCGGAGTCTCAGGACGCCAGGATGTACTGACTGTAGGCCTTGCGGACCTTGTTCACCTTGGGCAGCGCCACCGCGAGGCAGTAGCCCTGACCGGGGTTCTTCGCGAAGAAGTCCTGGTGGTACTCCTCTGCACGGTAGAAGGTACCGAGCGGTTCGATCATCGTCACGATGCCGCCGTCCCAGATGTCCGAGGCGCGCGCGATCGCCCGCTCGAACAGGGCCTTCTGGTCGTCGTCGGCCGGGAACATCGCCGAGCGGTACTGCGTGCCGACGTCGGCGCCCTGCCGGTTCAGCTGCCGCGGGTCGTGCAGCGTGAAGAACACGTCGAGGACGACGTCGGCCGGGATGACCGTCTCGTCGAAGGTGACCGCCACCGCCTCGGCGTGACCGGTCGTCCCCGTGCACACCGACTCGTACGAGGGGTTCTCGACCTCGCCGCCGACGTAGCCGGACACCACGTCCTGCACGCCCTGGAGCGTGCGGTACACGGCGTCGAGACACCAGAAACATCCACCTGCGAGCACGAACGTCGTCATGGCCGCAACCTACCGTTCCCCGCTCGGAACGAGCCGCGACCGGGGCACGCCTCCTCCACAACGCGCACTCCCCCGGCAGCGCTCCCCGGATCGTCCGAGCGCACTCGGCGTGTCGGTGGTCGGCCGTACCGTCGGAGACACACCGACGAGCAGGAGGCACCACGATGCAGACGACGAACGAACCGGTCTTCCGGATCCGTACCGCGCCCGTGGCCCGCTCGCGCGGCGACCTCCGAATCCTCGACGTCCGCGACGACCTCAGCCGCGTGACCCGGGCGAACGGCGAGATCGTCGGGTACGTGGACCGCGTCGACGTCGCCGGGGGCACCGCCTACCGCGCCCGTCGGTACGTGTCGACCGAGCGACGCTTCGTCGAGCTCCCGAACGTCTGGTCGGCCGACGACGCCGTGGACTGCCTGCGCTGGGGCTGACCCGGCCTCACCGGACGACATGATGTTCCACATTGGAATCATGTCTGGTCGGATGCGCGGAACGCCGCCCGACCTCCCCGATGCCTGACCGTTTCGTGAGTAGGGTGCGCGCATGGACTGGTGGAACGACCTGACCGACTGGATCTCGTCCGACAACGGCTGGCGCGTGATCTCCGGCGCGCTCATCCCGTTCGTCGCGATCGTCGTGGCGGGCATCATCGCGGCGCTCATCGGCCGCGGGGCGACGAAGCGGGTCGTGGCGATGCAGGAACGCGAAGCGCGGAACGCCGCCGTCACGGGCATCGTCTCGGCTGCACGCAAAGCCGCGACCTGGGGTTCCCTCGGGCACGACGAGCGCGCGTACGCCGACCACCTCGCCGAGGACGCCGACATCCGACTCCGTCTGCTCCCCGTTGCCGGTGCGCCCCTCGCGGCGAACTGGACGCAGCACGAGATCGCGGACATCAAGAAGAACTCCTCGACCTTCAGCTTCCAGGCGGAGCAGTCACTCGCCGAGTTCCGTGACCGCATCCTCGAATGGCAGGCACGACCGAACCGGGCGCGCAAGCTCTTCAAGAGCGACCTCGAGCGCTGGAAGTTCGATTCGCCCGACCCCGACGCCGAGCTCATCACGCGGCAGCAGGACTGGAACGCCGACCAGGCCGCCCCCGCGCGACCGACGGACACCGGTACGACCACCGCCGTCCCCGCCGAGCGCCCGACGCCGACGACGACCTCCCTCCGGCCCGCCCCGGCGAACGCGCCCGCCGCAGCCCCCGGCACCGGCACCGCCGCGGCAAGCACCAGTGCTGCCCCGTCCGCGGGCGCAGGCTTCTCGGTCACCCGCGGCGGCTCCGCACCGGTCGACCCGAACGCGACGACGCCGATCTCGGACACCTCCAGCACGAACCGGACGACCCCGATCTCCGACACGAACACCACGCGCGCGTACGGCGACGGCGCGACCCGCGCGTACGGCGAGGGCGCGACCCGCGCGTACGGCGACGGCGCCGCCACCCCGACCCGGGCGCCCCTGGGTTCCCCGGCATCGCCCGCCGGCACCCGCGGCTCGGCGACCGAGTCGACAGCGTCCGGCACGGACACCGACAACGCCGACGCCGTCGACGACGTCCGGCCGAGCAGCCCTCGCGGCACCGACCGTCCCACCACGGACCCCCGGAGCAGTGGGCCCCGTGGGGCGGACACGACCGGTCCCGACGCGAGCGCAGCACCGCCGGCCGCCAAGCCGACCTCGGCGGACGCGCACGTCAACCGCTCCGCGGAGTCCGACGCCCGCGGTGTCGACGCCTCGACGACCGCACACACCCGCTCGATCCCGACCCGCATCGCGGACGGCCCCGCCGAGCCGGCCGATGCGAACGAGACCTCGGAAGCGCCCTACACGCAGCCGATCAGCGCGAGCGAGCTCCGTCGCCGCGCTGCCGACGACGACGAGTAGGCAGTCGCCGAACGACACGAAGGCCGCCGTCCCGATGGACGGCGGCCTTCGTCGTGTGTGCCCCCGGCAGGAATCGAACCCGCGGCACGGTGGGTAGAAACCACCTGCTCTATCCACTGAGCTACGGAGGCGGACGGCCCCGATTCTATCCGCGACCCTCGCCGAGGTGCTGCACGAACCGGTCGACCTCCCGCTGCGACCGGAGGTGGACGATGCGCAGGTGCGGCGCGGTCTCGACGAGCTCGGGCACCCGACGACGCGTCACGTTCCGGGTGCTGATGCCCCAGCGGAGGATGTGGCCGCGATCGGTGAAGAACGTCCACAGCGACGGTTCGACGTTGCCGTTCCACAGCTCGACACGGCCGAACCGTCGTCGCAGGGTCCGACGCAACAACCTCCACAGCGCCACGGCCGTCGGCAGGTCGATCCACACGAGGGTGTCCGCCCGCTCCGCGAGCATCGCCCTGACGGAGGTGTACTGCCACTCCGTCACCCACGCGGGTTCGCTCGTGTACCGCTCGACGTCGGTGACGAAGGTGTCCCGCGGGACCCAGCCGGGCCCGTGGTACAGCGAGTCGATCTCGGTGTGCGGGATCCCGAGGACCCGGCCGATCCGCCCTGCCGTGGTGGTCTTCCCGACGCCCGTGGTCCCGGCGACGAGGACGCGACGGGGCACCGGGTCGAGGGGGTCGTCGGCTCCGAGCACTCGTCGACCCTAGCCCGCCGTGAGGTCGTAGACCGTGACGCCTCCGATCGTCGACGCGGTGAAGGTCGACTCGACCCACTCGGAGATCTCCGACGCCGCATCGCTGCCGCCGTTCGACTGCCCGACGCTACCGGCGATGAAGTAGTGGATCTTCCCCGCAGCGACGTCTGCCTGGAACTCCGCGAGGGTGGGTGACGGGTCCGAGCCGTTGAAGCCGCCGATGGGCATCACCGAGGCGCCCGTGGCGAGCTGGTAGGTCGCGGCACTGTTCGAACCGATGGTGGCGGCGACCCAGGTGTAGTCGTCGGCGTCCTCCAGGAGCGCCTTCCGCAGCGTCGAGGAGACCTCGGTGGACCCGCCGAGCAGCCCACCGGCCCCGCCGAACCCGCCGCCACCAGCACGCCCCGTCCCGGTCCCGCCACCGGTCCCGGTCCCGCCGCCGGTCCCGCCGGCAGTGCCCGCCCCACCCGGTCCACCGGTCCCGCCGGCCGCGCCCGTCCCACCCGGTCCGCCGGTCCCGCCGACGCCACCCGCGCCTCCAGGGCCGCCGCCAGCACCACCGAACCCGCCGCCACCGCGGGCCCCGCCACCAAACCCGCCGCCACCGAACCCGCCGCCCGCGACGGTCGGTCCAGCCGAGGGCAGCGCCCCGGTGTGGGCGGTCGTCACCGTGTCGATCGAGTACGCCGTCGGTCCGAGCAAGCCGGTGACGACCGCGCCGACGACCGCGACGCTGCCGACCGGACGGGACCACCTCGCGAGCCGGCCGCCGTGCACCGGCACCAGCACCGCCGCCGCCGTCACCACCCCGACCACGAGCACCACCCACCGGATCCACGGCTGCCACCCCGACGCCGCCGTGAGCAGGTGCCACTGCCACACCACCGTGACGACCACCGCGAACGCCGCCGTCCCACGCCACCACCACGACGCGCGCCGCTCCCACAGCACCCCGGCGCCGATGCCCACGAGCCCGGCGATGTACGGCGCGAGCGCGACCGTGTAGTAGGGGTGGAAGATCCCGCCCATGAAGCTGAACACCAGCCCGGTCACGAGCAGCGACCCACCCAGCGCGATGACCGTGGCGAGGCGGGAGCGAGCAAGCGACGTCCGCTGCCGGAACCCGATCGCGACGAGCGCCGCCACGAGGAGGACCAGTGCGGTGGGCAGCAGCCAGGTGATCTGCCCGGCGAACTCCGACCCGAACAGCCGCAGCAGCCCGGTGGCGCCCCAGGAGCCGGCTCCGGCAGTTCCGCCGCCCCCGGTCACGCTGCCGGTCTCGTCGCCGGTGACCCGTCCGAGGCCGTTGTACCCGAAGGTGAGCTCGAGGAACGAGTTCGTCTGCGACCCCCCGACGTACGGGCGGGACGACGACGGCACGAGTTCCACCACGGCGACCCACCACCCGCCGGCGACGACCACGGCGAGGGCCGCCCACAGCAGGTGCACGACGCGCTTCACGAACGGCAGCGACGAGCAGGACAGGTACACGCCGACGAGCACGGGCAGGATGAGGAACCCCTGCAGCTGCTTCGTCAGGAACGCGATCCCGACGGCCACGCCGGCCAGGACGACCCATCGCACACGTCCGCTCTCGACACCGCGCAGGACGAGCCAGAGCGACAGCACCATGAGCAGCGTGAGCAGTGCGTCCGGGTTGTTGAAGCGGAACATGAGGGTCGCGACCGGGGTCGTCGCGAGTGCGGCGCCCGCGACGAGCGCGGCCCCGGCGGAGAACCGCCGCCGGACGATGACGTACAGCAGTGCCACGGTCCCGACGCCCATCAGGGCCTCCGGCACGAGGATCGCCCACGAGTTGAGGCCGAACAGACGCACGGACAGCTCCATCACCCAGAGGAACGCCGGCGGCTTGTCGACCGTGATCGAGTTGCCCGCGTCCGAGGAGCCGTAGAAGAACGCCTCCCAGCTCTGGCTCCCCGCCTGCACGGCCGCCGAGTAGAACGCGTTCGCGTACCCGTTCACCCCGAGGTTCACCAGGTACAGGACGCCCGTCACGAGCAGCAGGCCGAAGAAGGCAGGACGTTCCCACCGTGCTCGCTGGACGGCGGGTGTGCGGGAGCTGATGCGCATGGTCCCAGCGTCACCGGGTCGGCTTTCGGCATCCGTTGGCAGCGCTGTGGAAGCGCCGGGAGGCGCGGCGTGCGTCCGCCGGGTCGGGTTCCGGAACGGTTCGGCGCGCGTCTGCCTGGTGTTCGCCTCCGCGACACCGCGGCTTCGTAGCGTCCCGAGCATGCGCCCCACCGGTTCCGTCGTCGCGGTCGTCCCGGCCCGTGCGGGGTCGAAGGGCATCCCGGGCAAGAACCTCCGCCCCGTCGCCGGGCGCTCCCTGGTCCGTCGCGCGGTCGAGTCCGCCCGAGCAGCGACGACGATCGACACCGTCGTGGTCTCGACGGACGGCGACGCCATCTCGGCCGAGGCCGTGTCCGCCGGCGCCCGGGTCGTCCGGCGTCCGGCAGCGCTCGCCGGGGACGAGGCCTCGTCGGAGTCCGCGCTGCTGCACGTCCTCGACACGCTCGCGGCCGCGGGCGAGGAGCCCGAAGTCGTCGTGTTCCTGCAGGCGACCTCGCCGTTCATCGACCCGACCGACCTCGACGCCGCCGTCACCCGGGTCCGCGACGGCCACGCCGACTCGGTGTTCGCCGCGGCGCCCTCGCACGCGTTCCTCTGGCGGATCGGCGACGACGGCTCCGCCCGTGCCGTGAACCACGACCAGGCCGTCCGCCCCCGGCGGCAGGACCGCGAGCCGGAGTTCCGCGAGACGGGCGCGTTCTACGCCTTCCGGGCCGCCGCCTTCCGCGAGCACCGCCACCGGTTCCACGGCCGCGTCGAACTCGTCGTCGTCGACGGTGCCGGAGCGATCGACGTCGACGACCCGGCCGACCTCGCGCTCGCGTCCGCCCTCGCACCACGGCTCGACCCTCCCGCGCACCGGTCCGACGAGCACACACCAGACCACCGTCCGGCCACCGAGCCGCACGTCCCCGCACCGAACGGAGCACCATGACCGTCACCATCGGCACGTCCACGATCGGCGCGGGCCACCCCGCGTACCTCATCGGCGAGATCGGCCTGAACCACAACGGCGACGTCGACATCGCCAAGCGACTCATCGACGTCGCGGCCGACGCCGGGCTGCAGGCCGTGAAGTTCCAGAAGCGGACGCCGGAGATCTCCACGCCGGAGCACATGAAGCAGACGCCGCGGAGCACGCCGTGGGGCGAGATGACCTACCTCGAGTACCGGTACCGCGTCGAGTTCGACCGCGACCAGTACATCGAGATCGGCGACCACGCGACGCTCCGCGGGCTCGACTGGTTCGCCTCGCCGTGGGACGAGCCGTCGGTCGCCTTCCTCGAGGACCTCAACGTGGTGGCGTACAAGATCGCCTCGGCGTCGGTGACGGACCTCGGGCTCCTGGCCGAGGTCGCCGCGACCGGCAAGCCCGTGATCCTCTCGACGGGGATGTCGACGCTCGAGCAGATCGACCGTGCCGTGGAGGCCCTCGGCACCGAGCGACTCGTGCTCATGCACGCCACGTCGACGTACCCGCTCCCCGCCGAGGAGGCGAACCTGCGGATGATCGACACCCTCGCGAACCGCTACGCGGGCGTCCCGGTCGGGTACTCCGGCCACGAGCCCGGGCTGCAGATCTCCATCGCCGCCGTGGCGCTCGGCGCGACGGCCGTCGAGCGTCACATCACGCTCGACCGCACGATGTGGGGCTCCGACCACGCTGCGTCGCTCGAACCGCACGGGCTGCAGACGCTCGCGCGCGACGTCCGGATCATCGAGACCGCGCTCGGCGACGGCGTGAAGCGGGTCATGCCCGGCGAGCGGGCACCGCTCGCGAAGCTGCGCCGCGTCGGAGCGTGACGGGCGGCGACCTGGACGCGGCCGGCGGCGGGGGCGAGCCGAGTGAAGGACGGGAGGCGCGCCTCCCGTCCGACGCCCTGCCACGCGTCCGACGCGTGGTCGGTCTGGTCGACACCGACTCGTTCGCGAAGTGGGGCGCCCACCTGCTCGCCACGGCACCCGCGCACTGGGACCTCGAACTGCTCACGGTGGCGACGCCGCGATCCGCGAGCCGCGCGCAGCTGCGGTCGGCGTTCCGGGGGCTCGACGACCGGCTGGCGCACCTGGCCGCGGCGCCGCCGGAAGCGCTCGAGGTCGACGCCATCGTCGAACAACTCCGGCAGGACCCGCCGGACGCCGTGCTGGTGTCCCTGATCGGACCGGTGGCGGAGCTCGTCATCGAGGAGGTCCACCGTCGTGTGCCGCGGCGACCCGTCCTCGTGACGGGGCTGCCCGGGATCTCCTACCCGGCGAAGTGGAAGGGCGTGTTCTTCCGGGCGCGCGCCGACCTGTTCGTGCTGCACAGCCGCCGCGAGGTCCGCGCCTACGAGGAGCTCGCGACCGAGGGCGGCGTCGAGCCGCACTTCGCGCTCGCGACCCTGCCGTTCGCGCGGCCGTCCGGAGCCGCTGCGAGCCGTGACGGCGCTGCGATCATCCGCGACTCCGTCGTCTTCGCCGCACAGCCGAGCGTCCCCGCGGAACGTGCCGAGCGGGAGCGCGTCGTCGGGTGGCTCGCCGAGACCGCCCGTCGGCACCCGGAGTGGCGCGTGGTGATCAAGGTCCGTGCCGCCGCCGGGGAGCACCAGACGCACCGCGAACAAGACCCGTACCCGGACCTCGTGCCGACGGACGCGCCGACGAACCTCGTGGTCGAGAGCGGGCCGATGTCCGCGCACCTCGACCGGGCGGTCGCCCTCGTCACGATCAGCTCGACGGCCGTGCTCGAAGCGGCGGCCAGGGGCATCCCCGCGCTCACCCTGACCGATTTCGGCATCGGGCGACACCTCATCAACGAGGTGTTCGTGGGCAGCGGGCTCGAGGGCGACGCCGTCGACCTGGTGGACGGCCGGTTCGGGACGGTCCGGGACGAGTGGATGCACGACAACCACTTCCACCCGGAGTCCAAGGACGACTGGGCCGAACGAACCGAACGGCTCATGGAGTCCCGCGACGCCGGGGTCCTACGCGACCGACCGGCGGTACGCCGGAGTCGCGGTGGCGTGCTCCGTCGGGCCTGGGAGCGGAAGAACGCCCTCGGGCCGGACGATCGGAGTGTCCTCGGGGCCGTCGCGCTGGTGATCGGGGCGCCGGTGCGGGCGCTGAAGCGGGTTATCCGGCGGGTACGGCGGGTGGTGCGACCGGCGGAGGTGCCGGTGTTGCTCGCGCCGACGAGTCAGCGTGCTGCGTCCGGGTCGGGTAGGGCCGCGTCCGGAGGGGCCGCATCCGGAGGGGCCGCGTCCGGTGGCGGCCCGTCAGACCGCCTTGGCGATCGCGAGGAGCAGTTGGTCCCGGGTCGGGACGCCGGGTGACCGGAAGACCTCGGCACCGTCGTCCCGCCGCACGATGATCGTGGGGGTCGACCGGATGCCGAGGTCCTCCGCCTGGTCGGGGTGGTTCGCCACGTCGCGCTCGGTCACGTGCAACCCGGGGACGAGCTCGGACGCCTCGACCGACACCCGGCGGGCGGCGGCGCACGGGGCGCAGAACGAGGACGTCCAGAGGTCGAGCTGCATGTGGTCCTGCAACGCGGGCGCGGCCGGATCTACTCCCGGTGCGTGTGGTGCGGTGCGGGGTGGCGCGGTGCGCCGCTGTTGCTTACTCGCGGTCGAACTCGCCGCTGCGGTCCCCGCGGTCCGCGAGGTCGTCCACCGGGTCGGACTCCCCCGGCACGTACTCGAACTCGGCCGAGGTCTGGTCGAGCACCTGGCGGGACTTCGTCAGTCGGTAGGTGAACGCGGTCTGGAGTCCCTCGACGTCGGCGAACACCGTGACCTCGTCGTCCAGCGCGTCGCTCGTGGCCGTGCGGGTGTCGGTCGTGCCGTCGAAGGGTCCGCCGTGGAAGATCGCGGTGTACTCGTCGCCTTCGTGGATGGTGATGTCGCTCATGCATTCCTTTTACCAGGGACCGCCTGTTGACACATTCATAGCCTCGCTATATAGTTTTGCTATGGAATCACCGCGTGAACAGACGATCGAGACGCTCCTCGTCTCCGTCAACCGCCTGATCCGCACCGCAGCACAGGCGACGGGGAACACCACGTCCTCCGCTGTCTGGCGCACGCTCGGCATCCTCGAGACCGACCAGCCGCTCCGCCTCGGCGAGCTCGCTGCCGCCTCCCGCGTCGCGCAGCCCACGATGACCCGACTCGTCGCGGGCATGCTCGCCGACGGGCTCGTCTCCCGCAGCGTCGACCCCGACGACTCGCGCGGGCAGCTCATCGAGCTCACCGACGCCGGCCGTGAACGCCTGACGTCCTGGCGGGTCACCCTCACCCGGACGGTCGGCCCGCTCTTCGCCGACCTGTCCGACGACGAGTGGGACACCCTGCACGACGCCGTCGAGGTCATCGCCGCCCGAACCTCCACCGCCACCAGAACGGAGACCCACGCGTGAACGCCCACGCACCCGCCGCACAGTCCGGCAGCATCCTCAAGCAGTCATCGGCGGTCTGGGCGATCGCCTTCGCCTGCGTCGTCGCCTTCATGGGCATCGGCCTCGTCGACCCGATCCTCCCCGCGATCGCCTCGTCCCTCAAGGCCACCGCGGCGCAGACCGAGCTCCTCTTCACGAGCTACCTCGCCGTCACCGGTGTCGCGATGTTCTTCACCAGCTGGGTGTCCAGCCGCATCGGCGCGAAGAACACCCTGCTCATCGGCCTCGCCCTCATCGTGCTCTTCTCGGTGCTCGCCGCGACGTCGAACAGCGTGTGGACGATCATCGACTTCCGCGCGGGCTGGGGTCTCGGCAACGCACTCTTCATCTCCACCGCACTCGCGACGATCGTCGGGGCAGCCTCCGGTGGCACCGCGTCCGCGATCATCCTGTACGAGGCGGCGCTCGGCCTCGGCATCGCCGTCGGCCCGCTCGTCGGCGGCCTGCTCGGCTCCGTCAGCTGGCGCGGCCCGTTCTTCGGCGTCACGACGCTCATGGCCATCGCGTTCATCGCCATCGTCACGCTCCTCAAGACGAAGAACCTCGAGAAGCCCTCGCCGACCAAGCTCTCCGCACCGTTCCGTGCGCTCGGTCGCCCGGCACTCGCCGCCCTCGCCGTCACCGCGCTCTTCTACAACATCGGTTTCTTCGTCCTGCTCGCCTACACGCCCTTCCCGCTCGGCTTCGGCGCACTCGGCATCGGCTTCACCTTCTTCGGCTGGGGCGTCGGCCTCGCGATCACCTCGGTGTGGGTCGCCCCGATGCTCACCGCACGGCTCCGCCGCACCACCGTGCTGAAGATCGCGCTCCCGCTGCTCGCGCTCGACCTGTTCGCCGCCGCCGTGGTCGTGCAGTCGCAGGTGGGCCTGATCATCTGCGTCATCATCGGCGGCCTCGTGCTCGGTGTCCTCAACACCGTCCTCACCGAGTGCGTCATGGAGGCCACCGACCTCCCCCGCTCCGTCGCCTCGAGCGCGTACTCCGCGGTGCGCTTCATCGGCGGTGCGATCGCCCCGCCCGTGGCCACCCTGCTCGCCGACCAGTTCGCCCCGTCTGCCGCGTACGTGTTCGCCGGGCTGTCCGTCGCCGTCGCGTTCGTCGTCGTGGTGTGCACCACGCGCGTGCTGCGCCGGGTCGACGACGGCGCCGAGCCCGAGCCCGTCGAGGCCGAGGCCATCACCGCCGGCGAGATGGCGTAGCCAGGCGGCTGCGGGCGTCGCCCGCGGCCGGCCGCGCTCCGCGCTCCGCGAGCGGGCGAAGTACGTCCTGCTCACCCGCCGCACCCAGCACCTTCCGCCCGCTCGCGCGCTCACCCGCGCGCGCGGCCGTTCTCCGTCCCGGTTGCACTCCGCACCCCGCGCATTCCGCCCGCTCGCGGATTCCGGGGTGACCGCCTGGAGGCGCGGGTCGACCCCCGAGACCGGCGCCGCGCCTCCAGGCACTCGCGCCCACCCCGCGAGCGGACGAAATCGGGCTCGGTCGCGCCCCGCAGCCGTCACATACCGCTTGCTCGCCGCGCCGCACCCGCGAGCGGGCGAAATCGGGCTCGCTCGCGCCCCACAGCCGTCACCTACCGCCCGCTCGCCGCGCCGCACCCGCGAGCGGGCGAATGCTGCGCGGCCCACGCCCCGCACCCCGCGCATTCCGCCCGCGCGCGCAGATGGCACGGGCGCCGCCTGGAGGCGCGGGTCGGCCCCCGAGACCGGCGCCGCCTGTCCGGACGCTTGCCCACACCCCGCGCCGCGAGCGGGCGAAGAACGTCCGGACCGCGGCCCGCAGCCCGCACATACCGCCCGCTCGCGCTCCCCCCCGCACCACGAGCGGGCGGAAAACGTCCCAGCCGCGGCCCGCAGCGCGCGCATACCGCCCGCTCGCGGACACCGCCCCGCCGCGAAGCCCGCGGCACACGGACCCCCAGCGCAGAGCGGGCGGAAAGCGACCCCGCCCCGCCGCGGAATAGGATCGACACCATGGCAACTGCGAACGACCGCCTCGTCTGGATCGACTGCGAGATGACGGGCCTCGACCTCGAGGTCGACGAACTCGTCGAGGTGGCCGTGGTCGTCACCGACTTCGACCTCGTCCCCGTGCACCCCGGCTTCGACATCGTGATCAAGCCCGATCAGTCGGCGCTCGACAACATGAACGAGTTCGTCACGAACATGCACACCACCTCGGGGCTGCTCGAGGAGATCCCGAACGGTGTGAGCCTCGCGGACGCCGAGTACCAGGTGCTCGAGTACATCCTCGAGCACGTCCCCGCCGAGGGCTCTGCTCCCCTCGCGGGCAACACCATCGGCACCGACCGGTCGTTCCTGTCGAAGTACATGCCCCGCGTCGACGGACACCTGCACTACCGCAGCGTCGATGTGTCGAGCATCAAGGAGCTCTGCCGCCGCTGGTTCCCGCGCGTGTACTTCAACGCGCCGGAGAAGCACGGTGGTCACCGTGCCCTCGCGGACATCCTCGAGTCCATCCGCGAGCTCGAGTACTACCGCCGTGCGGGCTTCGTGGCCGAGCCCGGCCCCACCTCGGACGACGTCAAGGCCGTCGCGAGCGAGGTCGTCGCCAAGTGGGAGCCGCGGCTCGCGCAGTAGGACACACCGCCTGCGGCGCGTCCAGGAGGCGCGGCTCGCCCCTCGTGTTCCGACCCGCCTCCGGCATGTACTACTATTGAGTGGTCGCGCCGGTCGCCCGGTGTGCACATGGTGGATATAGCTCAGTTGGTAGAGCGCCTGGTTGTGGTCTAGGAGGTCGCGGGTTCGAGACCCGTTATTCACCCCAGTGCTGATGCAGATCAGCGGAAGGCCCCGGTCCCTCGGACCGGGGCCTTCGTCGTTCGATCAGGTTGTCCTGCAACGATCGGCGACGTGATAGAGATGTCCGCCGACGCGTTCGAACAGCTCGTGACCGACGAACTCGACCTGCTGCCGGACGAGATGGTCGACGGCCTCGACAACGTGGTGTTCGTCGTCGAGGACGAACCGGAGAACGGCGAAGAGCTCTTCGGCGTGTACGACGGCATCGCGGCGACCGAGCGCGGGCAGTACGGCTTCGGCGAGCTCCCGGACCGCATCGTGCTGTTCCGGAAGCAGCACCTCGCCGAGTGCGACACGCTCGAGGAGCTCAAGGACGAGGTCCACACCACGCTCGTGCACGAGATCGGGCACTTCTACGGCATCGACGACGAGCGCCTCCACGAGCTCGGCTGGGCGTAGCCGCCGCCCACGCCGCCCGAGTCTCGGCTGGGCGGACACTTTCGTGGCGGTGCGGGCGCGAAACTGTCCGCCGGGCCGAGTCTCGCCACCCGCCCGCCCGCCCGCCCCAGCACCTCAGAACCGCGTCGGCCCCACCTCGTGGTACTTCTCCCACGCGTCCACCGGCCCCCGCCCGTGCAACGCGTACTCCCCCACGAGCCGCTCCTTGTAGACCGCCGGGTTGTGCGACGCCACGACCCGGGCGTTCCGCCAGTGCCGGTCCAACGCCCGCGTGCGATCGGCCGCCGACGCCCCGCCGACCTCGAACAGCTCCGACGCCGCCCGGAGCACCCGCGGTCCGACCTCGATCTGCGCCTGGTAGACCGCGTTCTCGGCGGCGTCCAGCAGGGCACGGTCGACGCCGGCCCCGGGCTCGTTCGTGCCCACCACCCCGTCGAGCAGCCCCGCCGCGGCGACGACGAGCGACCGGGCCGTGAACGCCCCGGCCGACAACCGACCGAGCACGGCCAGGACCTGCGGGTCGTCTCCGGGCCGCGCGGCGTTCGCGTGGATGTACGTCCGGGTCCGCGGTCGCACGAACGCGACGGCGTCGTCGGACACCGCCTGCCCGATCCCGGCGAGGACCGCCAGCAGGTACAGCTGGTAGAAGGCCTGGATGTGCGAGAGCGGGGCGTCCTTGTACGCCGAGACCACGGAGGGGTCCACCGACACCCCGTCGAACACCGTGGTGCCGGACGCGGTCAACCGCTGCCCGAACCCGTCCCAGTCGTCGACCGAGGTCACGCCGACCGCATCGGTCGGGACCGCGAACGTGACCCGGTCGCCGTCCCGGTCCGCCGCGAGGTAGATCCAGTCCGAGTAGAGCGTCCCGGTCGAGTAGAACTTCCGGCCGTCGAGACGGACGGAACCGTCCTCGGCGACGCGCACCGTGGTGGAGATGTCGGCGAGCGTCGTCCCGGTCCGCTCCGACGTCGCGTTCCCGATGATCGCCCCGTCGACGATCCGCTGCAGCCACTCGTCCCGCCCGGTCGACGACGGCCGGAGGAGCACGAGTTCGGTGTACCCGAAGTGCCCGCGCCACAGGTGCGCGATGTTCGAGTCGGCAGCGGCGAGGTCGGCGACGAGGTGCACGAGTTCGACGAGCGTCACGCCGAACCCGCCACGGTCCTCCGGCACGCGGAGCCGTCCGAACCCCGCGTCGGCGAGCGCACGGACCTCGTCGTGCGGCAGCGGCCGGTCCCCCGGCGTCCCGGACGCCAGCTCGCGATCGACGGCCCCCTCGCGGATGCGGTCGAACAGCGGCTGGAACCGAGCGCGCAGCTCCGTCAGGCGGCTGGTCCCGGTGCCGCCCTGGAGGGACGGCTCGCCCCCGGTGGTCGTCGTCGCGTCGGTCATGCGGTCACCTCCACGGCGTCGCGCGCGGCGTCCGCGCCGGTTCCGGCAGCTCCGCCCGTGAACGCTCCACGCCACCGCCGTGCGGGGTGGCTGTCGGGCAGCTGCGGGTGGCCGAAGAGCTTCTCGCGCAACGTCCCGTCGCGGTACTCGGACTGCATCAGTCCGCGCTCCTGCAGGGTCGGGGCGATGTGGTCCACGAACTCCTCGTAGGAGCCGGGCAGCGTCCAGTTGATGACGTTCACCCCGTCGACCCCGGCGCGCTGCCAGTCGGCGAGTTCGTCGGCGATCTGCTCGGGCGTCCCGACCACGCGGGCACGGAGCTTCGCGGAGAGTCGGGCGAGGTCGGCGATCGTCGGCTCGCGGTCGCCGGCGGCCTCCCGGAGCCACTGCAGGTGGGACTGGCCGGCGTGCGTGCGGACCTCCGACAGCGGCGTCTCGGGGTCGAGCGCCTCGCCGGTGTCGGGATCGAACCCGAGGTTCGAGTGCACGAGGAAGCCGTCGGCCGCGAGGTACTCGTCGATCTCCGCTTCCTTCGCCTTCGCCTCGGCCTCGGTGGCCCCGGTGACGAACGTCAGCCCGAGGAAGAAGGCGATGTCGTCCCGCTGCCGCCCCGCTGCCGAAGCGAGGTCACGGGTCTCGCGGATGAGCTGCTCGGTTGCGTCGCGGTTCGACGTCAGGATGAACTGGGCCTCGGCGTTCCGCGCGGCGAAGGCACGGCCGGCCGGCGAGGACCCCGCCTGGAAGAGCACGGGCGTCCGCTGCGGCGACGGTGCCGACAGGTGCGGGCCCTGCACGTCGTAGCGCTTCCCGTGGTGGTCGATGTGGTGCACCTTGTCGGGGTCGGCGTAGCCGCGCACCGGGTCCTTGAGCACGGCGCCGTCCTCCCACGACCCCTCCCAGAGCTTCGCGCAGACCTCGAGGTACTCCTCGGCCCACACGTAGCGCTCGTCGTGCTCCTCGAGCCGGTCGGCGCCGAAGTTCCGCGCGGCGCTGTCGAGGGCGCTCGTGACGACGTTCCAGCCGATCCGGCCCCGGGTGATGTGGTCGAGAGTGGAGACCTTGCGGGCGAAGTCGAACGGGTGCGACTGGATGACGCTCGACGTGAACGCGAGCCCGAGGTGCTCCGTCGACACGGCGAGCGCCGAGAGCAGGACGGACGGGTCGTTCGAGGGGATCTGCAGCCCCTCGCGCAGGTTCGTCGAGTAGTCGCCGCGTCCGGGGCCGTACGTCCCGACGACGTCCGCGAAGAACATCGCGTCGAACTTCCCGCGCTCGAGGGTCTTCGCGAGGTCGGTCCACAGCGTGACGTCGTCGAAGTCGGCCTGGCGGGCGTCCGGGTGCCGCCAGAGGCCGTGCTGGATGTGCGACGTCGTGTTCATGACGAAGGCCGCGAAGCGCAGCGGGCGGTTCGGTGCATCGCTCATGCGGTCCATGTTCCCCGCCGTGGTGTCGCGGGAGGGCGTGACGTGACCTCGCGTTACGCGGGGTGTTCCCCGAGGTGCGCGACGCGACCATGCTCCTGAGGGTGCCGAACTCGACCACCGCAGCCGCGCCTCCAGTCCGTTCCACCGCACCGTCGACCACCGCGACACGCCGTCGCGTCGCCCTGGCGTCCTTCGTCGGGACGACCGTGGAGTACTACGACTTCTACCTGTACGCGACCGCGTCCGCGCTCGTGTTCGCGCCCACGTTCTTCCCCTCCGTGACCCCCGCGGTCGGCGTCATCGCGTCGTTCGCGACCTACGGTGTCGGGTTCGTCGCCCGCCCGCTCGGCGGGATCATCGCCGGCCACCTCGGCGACCGGATCGGGCGGAAGAAGCTGCTCGTCGCGTCGCTCGTGCTGATGGGGATCGCGTCGACGCTGATCGGGGTGATCCCCTCGGCCGCGACGATCGGCGTCGGTGCCGTCGTCGCGCTCGTGGTCCTGCGGCTGCTGCAGGGTGTCGCGGCCGGCGCCGAGTGGGGTGGGTCGGCGCTGCTGTCCGTCGAGCACGCACCCGAGCGGCACCGCGGACTGTTCGGGGCGTTCACGCAGATGGGCTCCGCGGGCGGGATGCTCCTCGCGACCGGTGTCTTCACGCTCGTCCGGGGGCTGCTCGGCACCGAGGCGTTCCTGGCGTGGGGCTGGCGGCTGCCGTTCCTGTTCTCGGCGGTGATCGTGGCCGTCGGGCTCGTCATCCGGCTCGGCGTGCAGGACGCGCCGGTCTTCCAGGAGCTGCGCGCCTCCGGGGACATCGAGCGGTTCCCGGTGTGGCAGGCGATCCGGCGGCACCCGCGGGCGATCCTCGTCACCGCGGGGCTGCGGCTCGTGCAGCCGGCGCTGTACTCGATCCTGACGACGTACTCACTGACGTACCTCGGGTCGGTGCGGGGCCCTTCCGGCGCTTCGGCCGGGCTCCAGGCCGTGCTCGTCATCTCCGCGGTGTCGCTCGTGTCGACGCCGTTCTGGGGCTGGCTGTCCGACCGGGTCGGCCGACGGGTGCTGACGATCTGGTCGGCGGTGGGGATCGCGGTGCTCATCTGGCCGTTCTTCGCGTTCCTCGACGCGGGGCCGCTCGTGTTGATGCCGCTCGTGGCGCTGATCGGGATGTGCGTGTTCCACGACAGCATCTACGGGCCCCAGGCGGCGTGGTTCGCGGAGCAGTTCCCGACCGGTCGGCGCTACTCGGGGATGTCGCTCGGGTACCAGATCGGGTCGATCTTCTCGGTGGGGCTCACGCCGTTGCTCGCGGCCGTGTTCGTCGAGCTCGGTGGGGGCTCGCCGTGGATCCTGTGCGGGTACCTCGGGGTGTACGCGGTGCTCTCGATCGTCGCCGCAGTGTTCGCGGTGGACCCGGTGGCGGCGGCCCGGCGGGGGCAGCGCCCGCACGCGGAGCGCCCTACGTCCGCAGCACCACGTCCGCCAGCTCCGCCGGCCGCTCGGCAGCGATGAACGCCGCCTCCTGCGCCGCCCACCGGTCCCACTCCCGCGCGAAGGACTCGCCGTCACGCCCGATCGCCCGCTCCCACCGGGTGTCGTCGTCGGCCTCGAGCCACACCCGCAACGACGCGAGCGGCGCCGAGCTCCGGGACAGCGCACCGCACCCCTCGACCACGATCGGCCGCCCGGGGTCGACGGCGGCCCACTCCGCCGGGCCCGAGGTCGCCCAGTCCCACCGTCGGTAGCCGGAGCGTTCCCCGAGGACGTCGGTCACCACGGCCTCCGCGGCGGCCCGCAACCCGTCCCATCCCGGGTAGACGTCGTCGAGGTGGACGACCTGCGCGCCGAGCCGCTCCGCCAGGGAGTCGCCGAGCGTCGTCTTGCCCGTGCCCGACCTGCCGTCGACGAGCACGACGAGGCGCGTGCCGGAGGCGGTCGCGACCCCGGCGGCCGCGGCGGCGAGTCCCTCGACGAGCGAGTCCCCGGGGCCCGGAAGCCGGCCGACGGGCCGCCCCGACGCACCACTCGCGCCGCGCGCGCCACCCACGTCACGTTCCACCTCAGGCACGCCACGTCCCCGCACCCACGGCCACCGCGATCGACACGACACCGATCCCGACGAGCACGCCGACCATCGCCCACTCCGGCCCCGCGAACCGCACACTCCGCGCCCACGTCCGCCGCCCGGGAGCGCCGAACCCCCGCGACTCCATCGCCACCGCCAACGTCGTCGCCCGCCGCAGCGCCAGCACGAGCAGCGCGAACGCCATCGACGCGCCGCGCCGCAGCCGTCCGGTGTCCGCGACGCCGCGGGCCCGGCGAGCCATGCCGAGCTGTCGCCAGTCGTCCCCGAGGAGCGTCATCATCCGAATCGCCGCGAGCGCCCCGAGCACGAACCGTGCCGGCAGCCGCAGGAGCTGCGCGAGCCCGTCCGCGAGGTCGGTCGGGTCCACCCGCACGAACAACGCCACCGCCGGCAGCCCGATCGCCAGGACACGGAGCGCCGTCGCGAGCGCGAGTGCGAGCGACCCGTCGGTGACGTGCGCGAACCCGAGGTCGAACCAGGACCGACCGGACGGCCGCCCGTACAACGCGATGCTCAGCGCGGTCAGCGGCACCGCGACCAGGACCGGCGAGGTCCGCAGCAGCAGGGTGCGGGGCGGGATCCGCAGGAGCGGCAGGAGCAGGAGTTCGAGACCGAGCGCGACCGCCGCGGACACGACGTCGAGGCTGAGCACCAGGCACACGCCGAGCGCGAGGACGCCCAGCAGCGAGGCCACCGGCTGGACGCCGCGGACGCCGCGTGCACGCGTGGTGCCGTCGGGTGGTCCAGGAGGCGCGGCTCGTCCGGGCAGACCGGCCGCGGCCTGGTGCGCGGTCACGGTTGCACCTCCGTGGCCGGGTCGCGCAGGTCGGCGACCGGCCCGAGGGTGCTCGCCCCCGTCGCCCCTGTCGCCCCCGTCGCCCCTGTCGCCCCCGTCGCCCCTGTCGCCCCGAGCACGATCTCGTCCGCGTCGAGCGCGCGGACGAGGTCACGGTCATGCGTCACGGCGACGATCGCGGTGCCGGAGTCGGCGAGTTCGCCGAGCCGGTCCACCACGGCCTGCCAGGTCGCCCGGTCCTGACCGGAGGTCGGCTCGTCGAGCACGACGACGGGCGGCCGGGAGGCGATGACCGTCCCGATCGCCAACCGCCGCTGCTCGCCGCCGGACAGCGTGAAGGGGTTGGCGTCGGCGAGGTGCGCGAGGCCGAACGCGTCGAGGAGCTCGTCGACCCGGGCATCGACGTCCGCCGCTCCGAGGGCCCGGGGGCCGACGGCCAGCTCCTCACGCACGGTGCGGGCGACGAACTGGTGCTCGGGGTCCTGGAAGACCGTGCCGATCCGACCGGCCAGCTGCCTGCTCGTCCACGCGGCGGGGGCGTCACCGATGCCGTCGGCGAGTGCCGTGCCCGCGCGGAGGGACCCCGCTGCGGGGCGCAGGAGCCCTGCGAGCGTGAGGCCGAGCGTCGACTTGCCGATGCCGTTCGGCCCCGTGACCGCGAGGACCCGTCCGGCTCGGACGTCGAGGTCGATCCCGCTCCCGACCGGCTGCCGCCTGCCCCGGGCGGTCCCGAGCCCCCGCGCCGCGAGCAGCACCGGGTCCCGATCGCCGAGCGGGCGGATTCCGTCCGGTCCCCCGCGGACCGTGCCGTGCATTTCGCCCGCTCGCGGTCCCGCGGCGCCGAGCGGGCGGATTCCGTCCGGTCCCCCGTGGTCGGCCCCGTGCATCCCGCCCGCTAGCGGCGACGTGCGGGTACCCCGGCGCGCCGAACCCCGCTCGGGCTCGGAGCCGGGCACCCACACGCCCGCCGCGGTCAACGCCGGACCGTACTCGGCGAGCACGTCCGCAGGCGCACCGTCCGCGACGACACCCCCGGCCGGCTCCAGCAGCACGAGTCGGTCGACCAGGTCCAGCCAGGTCCCGATGCGGTGCTCGACGACGAGCAGCGAGCACCCGGTCTCGTCGAGCAGCGCCCGCACGGCGTCGTGCACCTGCACCACGCCGGAGGGGTCGAGGTTCGCGCAGGGCTCGTCGAGCACGAGGACACCCGGGCGCATGGCGAGCACGCCCGCGAGCGCCAACCGCTGCCGCTGCCCGCCGGAGAGCATCGTGGTGGACCGGTCGAGCGGCAGGTCGAGCCCGACGACGTCGAGGGCCGACCGGACGCGCTGCCAGATCTCGTCCCGCGGGACGCCGGCGTTCTCGCAGCCGAACGCCACGTCGTCGCCGACGCGGGACATCACCGTGTGCGCCTCGGGGTCCTGCATGACGAGGCCGACGCGCCCGCGGACCGCGCGCGGTTCGGCACCGTCGACGAGGACCGACCCCTGGACGGAGGCCGCGGTGTCGTCGGTGGCGTCCGGCTCGTCCGGGAGCACGCCCGCGACCGCCCGCAGCAGCGTCGACTTGCCGGCGCCCGAGGGACCGACGATCGCGACCCGCTCCCCCGGCTCGACGGTCAGGTCGACGCCCCGGACAGCCCAGGCGTCACGTTCCGCGTACCGCCAGCCCCAGTCGGAGAAGGTGATCCGCGCGGCTGCCACGGTCACGCGACGGTGCGAGGACCGCGTCTGGAGTGCTCACGGCCCGCCGCGAACGACGACAGGACGCCGGTCGCGGCGAGCGCTCGGACGAGGAACCACGAGCCGACGCCCGCGATCAACGCACCGGAGACGATCGCCGAGACGACGTAGACGACCTTGAACGCCAGGTCGAGTCCGGGGTACCACAGCACCGTGTCGTTCAGCCCGAGCGCCAGCCCGGCCGCGGCACCGGCGAGCACGATCACCGGCAGGCGGTAGACGCGGTACAGGAAGAGTGCGAGCACCAGCTCGGCACCAAGGCCCTGCACGAGGCCGGCCTCGAGCGTCAGCCAGCCCCACTGCGTGCCGAGGAGCGCCTCGACCGAGGCAGCCACCATCTCGGCGTAGAGGGCCGCTCCGGGCTTCCGGACGATGATCGCGACGACGGGCCCGGCGAGCAGCCACACCCCGCCGAAGAGCGCCTGCGTGCCGGGGAGCACGAGCGCGGCGACGGCGCTGATCGGCTCGTAGCCGAACTCCCAGAGCTTGAAGACGACACCGATCGCGACGGCGAGCACGCTCGCGACGACGATGTCGACGACCCGCCAGCGCAGCGAGCGCCTGACGGGGGTGGACGGAACAGCAGTGTGCGTGCTCGTGGACATGGCCCTGGACTCCTCCCTGCGCCGGCATGATCCGGATCAGGTTCGACGGTCGGAGCGCCACTCGCTCCCTCTCAGCCCGGCGATCCCGGACTCCCGTGTGTGTCCCGCCATTGTAGACGTGGTCGCGACCCGGTGACGGATCGCGACCACGGGACGTCCTGGAGGCTCGAGGCGGGCCCGCACCGCGCCTCCAGGTCCGTCAGTGGGTCACTTCTTCAGGACGCGGACCAGCTTGCGCAGCACGGTGCCGGTCACCCAGATGACCGGGACGCTCACCGCGAGGAGGGAGATCAGGTTCGGCTCGAACTCGAGGTCCTTGCCGGGGCGTCGGACGTAGGCGCCGATCGGGATGGAGACGGCACCGCCGCCTCCGCCACCGTTGTCGTCGCCGTCCCCGCCCCCACCGAAGCCGAACCAGCCGAGGGACACCGGGATGAGGGTCTGGTCGCCGACCTCGACCGGCTCCCCGTAGTTCGTGGACACGCCGACGGGGCGTACCTTCTCTGCGATCTGCGTGACGATGTTGGCCATGCGCGCGACGCTACTCGCCCGTT
Source organism: Curtobacterium sp. Curtsp22 (assembly GCF_059492135.1). Lineage (NCBI taxonomy): Bacteria > Bacillati > Actinomycetota > Actinomycetes > Micrococcales > Microbacteriaceae > Curtobacterium > Curtobacterium sp. Curtsp22. Next base: position 1,333,391 of record NZ_CP168519.1, read on the forward strand.
CCTCCACAGGCCGAGCTGCCCGCGCATCCGTCCACGGCCGGAGCTTGTCTGCGGACGCGGTCGGCTCCCGCCGATATGTTGGCGGGACCCACACCTGGAGGACCGTTTGCACACCTGGCCCGGCAACCCGTACCCGCTCGGGGCGACCTACGACGGGAGCGGCACGAACTTCGCCCTCTTCAGCGAGGTCGCCGAACGCGTGGAACTCTGTCTCTTCGACGACGACGGGAACGAACAGTGCATCGACCTCGTCGAGGTCGATGCGTACGTCTGGCACGCCTACCTTCCGAACGTCGGCCCCGGCCAGCAGTACGGCTTCCGGGTGCACGGCGAGTACGCCCCCGAGAAGGGGCTCCGCGCCAACGCGAACAAGCTGCTCCTCGACCCGTACGCCAAGGCGACCAGCGGGGACATCGACTGGGACCAGGCGCTCTTCTCGTACACGTTCGGCGACCCGGACTCGACCGACGACCAGGACTCGGCGCCCCACATGATGAAGGGCGTCGTCATCAACCCGTTCTTCGACTGGCAGGGCGACCGGGCTCCTCGGATCCCCTACGGCGAGACGGTGATCTACGAGGCGCACGTCAAGGGCCTCACCGAGACGCACCCCGACGTGCCCGAGGAACAGCGCGGGACGTACGCGGGTGTCGCGCACCCGGCCGTGATCGCGCACCTGCAGCGACTCGGCGTCACCACGCTCGAACTCATGCCCGTGCACCAGTTCGTCAACGACTCGACCCTGCAGGACAAGGGGCTGTCGAACTACTGGGGCTACAACACGATCGGGTTCTTCGCGCCGCACTCGCACTACTCGTCCTCGGGCGACCACGGACAGCAGGTGCAGGAGTTCAAGGCGATGGTCCGCGAACTGCACCGTGCCGGCATCGAGGTCGTCCTCGACGTGGTGTACAACCACACGGCCGAGGGCAACCACCTCGGACCGACGCTGTCCTTCCGCGGGATCGACAACGCCGCCTACTACCGCCTCGTCGAGGACGACAAGCGGTACTACATGGACACCACGGGCACGGGGAACTCGCTCAACGTCGGGCACCCGCACTCGCTGCAGCTCATCATGGACTCGCTGCGGTACTGGGTCACCGAGATGCACGTCGACGGCTTCCGCTTCGACCTCGCGGCCGCCCTGGCGCGTGAGTTCTACGAGGTGGACCGGCTGGCGGCGTTCTTCGAACTGGTCCAACAGGACCCGATCGTGTCCCAGGTGAAGCTCATCGCCGAGCCGTGGGACGTCGGCCCCGGTGGCTACCAGGTCGGCAACTTCCCGCCGCAGTGGTCCGAGTGGAACGGCAAGTACCGCGACACCGTCCGCGACTTCTGGCGGGGAGAGCCCTCCACCCTCGGTGAGTTCGCATCGCGGATCTCCGGCTCGGCCGACCTCTACGAGCACGACGGCCGCACGCCCAAGGCGAGCATCAACTTCATCACGGCGCACGACGGCTTCACGCTGTACGACCTCGTCGCCTACAACGAGAAGCACAACGAGGCCAACGGCGAGGACAACAACGACGGCGAGAGCCACAACCGGTCGTGGAACTCCGGTGCCGAGGGCCCGACCGACGACGAGTCGATCAACGCCCTGCGGCTGCAGCGCCGACGGAACTTCCTCGCGACGCTGCTGCTCAGCCAGGGTGTCCCGATGATCGCCCACGGTGACGAGCTCGGGCGCACGCAGTCCGGCAACAACAACGTGTACGCCCAGGACTCCGCGCTGAGCTGGATCGACTGGGACGCTGCCGACGACGACCTCATCCAGTTCACGGCCGACGTCGTGAAGCTCCGGCACGACCACCCGACGTTCCGCCGCACGCGGTACTTCAACGGGCGTCCGGTCCGCCGCGGGCAGGACGAGCCGCTGCCGGACGTCGTGTGGCTCACGCCCTCCGGCGACGCCATGGAACCCGAGGACTGGGACTCCGGCTTCGGCAAGAGCGTCGGCATGTACCTGAACGGCAACGGGATCCGCGGGCGCGACTCCCGCGGCGAGCGTGTCACCGACGTCGCCTTCATCACGTACTTCAACGCGCACGACGACACCGTGACGTTCACGCTGCCCCCCGAGGAGTACTCGCCGGGCTGGACGGTGCGGATCGACACCGCGGAACCGGGTGCGCGTGACGAGGTCCTCGACGCCGGCACGCCGCTCGACGTCCCGGCGCGCTCGATGATCGTGCTGCGGGCCGAGCCCGACCACGAGGTCACGGTGACCCCGGTCGACACCGACTCGTCACGACCGGCCACGGCGGCACCGCAGGACGCCGTCACACCGGTGAACCCCGCCGGCGCCACGGCTCCCTCTGCCACGAGCGGCGGCCAGCAGTGACCGCCCGGCGCGTCCCGACCTCGACGTACCGGCTGCAGGTCACGCCGGACTTCGACCTGTCGGCCGCACGCGACGTCGTCGACTACGTACGCGACCTCGGCGCGGACTGGCTCTACCTCTCCCCGGTGCTGCAGGCCGAGCCCGGGTCCCAGCACGGCTACGACGTCGTCGACCACGGCCACGTCGACACCGAGCGCGGCGGTGACGAGGCGCTCCGTGCGCTCGCCGACGCCGCCCACGCCGTCGGCCTCGGTGTCCTGGTGGACGTCGTGCCGAACCACGTCGGTGTGGCCACGCCCGAGGTGAACCCGTGGTGGTGGTCCCTGCTCGAGCACGGCCAGGGGTCCCCCGTCGCCTGGGCCTTCGACGTCGACTGGGACGCCGGGGACGGCAAGCTCCGCGTCCCGGTGCTCGACGACCGGCTGCTCGACGCGGTCGACCTTCGTGACGGCCGGCTGTACCTGGGCGACACGGCCTACCCGACCGCCCCGGGCACGGTGCACGACGGCGACTCGGTGGCCGACGTCCACGCCCGGCAGCACTACGAGTTCGTGCACTGGAAGCGGGCCGACCACGAGCTGAACTACCGGCGGTTCTTCGCGGTGAACACGCTCGCGGCGATCCGGGTCGAGGAACCCGAGGTCTTCGCGGCCTCCCACGGCACGATCGGCGCGTGGTTCCGCGACGGCCTCGTCGACGGACTCCGCATCGACCACCCCGACGGGCTGTACGACCCCGCCGGCTACCTGCAGGACCTCGCGGCGCTCACCGACGGCGCGTACACGCTCGTCGAGAAGATCCTCGAGCCGGGCGAGGAACTCCCCGCGAGCTGGCCGGTCGACGGCACCACCGGCTACGACGCCCTCGGGGTGCTCGACCGGGTGTTCGTCGACCCCGCCGGCGAGGACTCGCTGACCGCGGCGTCCGGGGCCGAGCCGACCGACTGGCAGCAGCTGACGCACGACACCCGTCGCGGCATCGCGGACGGCATCCTCGGCAGCGAGGTCGAGCGGCTCGCGCGGCTGCTCGGACCCGGCACCGGCAGTGCTGCGTCCGCACCGCTCCCCCACGAGCGGATCGTCGACGCGGTCGCCGAGATCGTCGCCTCGTTCGACGTCTACCGGACGTACCTGCCCGAGGGCGCGCACCACCTCATCGACGCCCTCGAACGTGCGGCCTCGGCGCGGCCGGACCTCGACGACGTCATCGACCGGATCGCCCCGGCGCTGGTCGACCCCGCGGACGCCGCGGCGATCCGCCTCCAGCAGACGAGCGGCATGGTGATGGCGAAGGGTGTCGAGGACACCGCGTTCTACCGGACCTCCCGCCTGACGTCCCTGAGCGAGGTCGGCGGCGACCCGAGCGTGTTCTCGGTGTCGGTCCGTGCCTTCCACCAGGCGCAGCGCGACCGGCTCGGCAGCTGGCCGCACACGATGACGACCCTCACGACGCACGACACCAAGCGCAGTGAGGACACCCGCGCGCGCATCGCCGTGCTCGCCGAGCTCGGGCACGAGTGGGCGTCGACGCTCGAACGCCTGCAGTCCCTCGCCCCGCTCGAGGACGCCGTCCTGGCCGACCTGCTCTGGCAGGCGATCGTCGGCGCGCGTCCGGCCAGCCGGGAACGCCTGCACGCCTACGCCGAGAAGGCCTCCCGCGAAGCCGGCGACAGCACCACGTGGACGGCTCCGGACGAGGACTTCGAACGCCGTATGCACGCGCTCGTCGACGCCGCGTTCGACGACCCGGCCGTGGTCGCCGTGCTCGATGCGCTCGACGAACGGATCGACGCCGCCGGGTGGTCGAACGGGCTCGGACAGAAGCTCGTGCAGCTCACCGCGCCCGGAGTGCCGGACGTCTACCAGGGCACCGAGTTCTGGGACCGCTCGCTCGTCGACCCGGACAACCGTCGGCCGGTGGACTACACCGAGCGTCGGCACGTCCTGGCCGAACTCGACGGCCCGGACGACGACGGCCCGGAACAGCTCCCCGCCGTCGGGCTCGACGGTGCGGCGAAGCTCCTGGTGACGAGTCGTGCGCTCCGTGTGCGGCGCGACCACCCGGAGCTCTTCACGCGGTACCTCGCGCTCGAGGCGACCGGCAGCGCGGCGGACCACGTGATCGCGTTCGACCGTGGGGGCGCGGTCACGATCGCGACGCGACTGCCGATCGGGCTCGACCGGGTCGGCGGATGGGGCGACACCCTCGTGCACGCCGTGCCCCAGGACCGCGTCGACCTGCTCACCGGCCGCAGCGTGCCGGCCGGCCGGGGCATCGCCCTCGCCGAACTGCTCACCGACTACCCCGTCGCACTGCTCGTGCCGGCGCACGTGGCCGAGGCGACGGACCACGGCACGGAGACCCACGCCGACAGCGGGGCGACCGCCGACAGCGGCTCCGGCTCTGCCGGTGAGTCCGACGCGCAGGCCGAGATCGACATCCTGGAGGGTCACGCATGACCGCACCCGACCGCTACGCCGTCTGGGCGCCGACACCGGAGCGCGTGCGCCTCGTGGTCGACGGCACCGAGTACCCGCTGACCCGCGGCACCGACGACTGGTGGACGACCGACGCGATCGTCCCCGTCGTCGGAGCCCGCTACGGCTTCCGCATCGGCGACGACGACGCGGTGCGGCCCGATCCGCGCAGCCGCTTCCAGCCCGAGGGGGTGCACGGCCCGTCCGAGGTCGTCGACCCCGCACGGTTCTCGTGGACGGACGACGCGTGGACCGGGCGTCCGGCACGCGGCGGCGTGATCTACGAGATGCACGTCGGCACCTACACGCCCGAGGGCACGCTCGACGCGGCGGCCGCGAAGCTCGAGCACCTCGTCGAGCTCGGCGTGGAGTTCGTCGAGCTCCTGCCCGTCAACGCGGTGAACGGCGAGTGGAACTGGGGCTACGACGGCGTCGGCTGGTTCGCGGTGCACGCTCCCTACGGCGGCCCGGACGCGTACGACCGATTCGTCGACCGTGCGCACGCACTCGGCCTCGGGGTGATCCAGGACGTCGTGTACAACCACCTCGGGCCGAGCGGCAACTACCTGCCGCTGTACGGGCCGTACCTGCTGCAGGGGCTCGGCAACACCTGGGGCGACTCGGTGAACGTCGAGCACCCCGAGGTCCGTCGGTACGTGCTCGACAACGTCCGGATGTGGTTCCGCGATCACCACGTCGACGGGCTTCGGCTCGACGCCGTGCACGCCCTGCGGGACACCACCCGCCCGCACGTGCTGCAGGCGATGGCCTCCGAGACGGACGCGTACTCCGCCTTCGTCGGGCGGCCGCTCTCGCTCATCGCGGAGTCCGACCTCAACGACCCGATCATGTTCCGCCCGCAGGAGGCCTCGGGCTACGGTCTCGCCGGGCAGTGGTCGGACGACTTCCACCACGCGGTCCACGTCGCGCTGACGGGTGAGACGAACGGTTACTACGCCGACTTCGCACCGCTCTCCGCGCTGGCGAAGGTCCTCGAGCACGGGTTCTTCCACGACGGCACGTGGTCGTCGTTCCGGGGGAAGCGGCACGGGAGACCGATCGACCGCGGGACCTCGCCGACGACAGCCCTCGTCGTCGCGAACCAGAACCACGACCAGATCGGCAACCGTGCCGCGGGCGACCGTCTCGCGGCGACCGTGAGTGACGAGGGTCTCGTGATCGCGGCGGCCCTGACGCTGCTCGGCCCGTTCACGCCGATGCTCTTCATGGGCGAGGAGTTCGCCGCCTCGACCCCGTGGCAGTTCTTCACGTCGCACCCCGAGCCGGAGCTCGGCAAGGCCACGGCCGAGGGTCGCATCAAGGAGTTCGCCGAGCACGGCTGGGACGAGTCGGCCGTGCCGGACCCGCAGGACCCCACGACGTTCACGAACTCGAAGCTCGACTGGTCGGACGTCGATTCCGAGCGGGGTGCGGCGATCCTCCGGGCCTACCGCGTGCTCGTCGCCCTGCGGCGGACCGACCAGGCCTTCGTCGACCAGCGGTACGAGGCGAACGCCGTGCGCTGCAGCGAGGACCGGCGCTGGCTCGTGCTCACGCGCGGGTTGCTCGGCCCGGACGCCCGGCCGGTGCACGTCGTGGTGAACTTCCTCGACGACGCAGCCGAGGTGCCCGTCCCCGGCGCCACCGGCGAGGAGCTCTACCGCTTCGGCGAGGCCGACGTCGCGACGGACTGCGTCCGCTTCACCGGGCATGGAGTCGTCGTCCTGCGCTGACCAGCGCGAAGCTGGTCAGCCCGGAGCCGACCAGCGCGAACCGAACGGCCCGTGGCGACCCCGCCGCGGGCCGTTCGTCTGCCCGCCCGCACTCCTCGCCGGGCCTGCCTCGCCCCTCGACGGGCGCCTCCGCGAAAGCGACAGACACCCGCCGTCGTCGTCCGGGAACCTGTCGCTGTGCCGCCACGGACGGCGGACGGATCCGCACGGAGTCGCTTTCGCGCCACGCGGACGCCCCGCGACCACGGACGCGCCGCGACCACGGACGGACCGGAGGCGCGGTGCCAGCCGGCACCGCTCCTCCAGGAAGCCCGTCAGCAGCCCGTCATGCCGCGTGGTCGGCGACCGCGTGCGCGTTCGCCCGCACCGACGGGAGTCGGCGGTGGTCCTTGACGAGGGACCGGGCCTCACGGATGCGCCGGTCGATGCCCCACTTCGTGACGAGCGTGAGGCTCTCCCGGACGATGTTGCCGCTCATCTTCGAGACACCGAACTCCCGCTCGGTGAACGTGATCGGGGTCTCCACGACGCGCAGACCGGCCTCGAGCGCGCGCCAGCAGAGGTCGACCTGGAAGCAGTAGCCCTTCGAGGCGACGCCGGCGAGGTCGATGCGCTCGAACGCCCGCGAGGTGAACACCCGGAACCCGCCGGTCGCGTCACGCACCGCGATGCCGAGGGCGAGGCGCGTGTAGAGGTTGCCGCCGCGGGAGAGGAGCTCGCGGTACCAGGGCCAGTTCTCCACGGCGCCGCCCTTGATCCAGCGCGACCCGAGGACGAGGTCGTTCGTGTCGGCGAGCTCGATCATCCAGGGCAGGTACTCGGGGTGGTGGGAGCCGTCCGCGTCCATCTCGACGAGCTTGTCGTACCCGTGCTCGAGGCCCCAGGCGAACCCGGCGAGGTACGCACCGCCGAGGCCGTCCTTCACGGTGCGGTGCATCACGTGCACCCGGTCGGTCTCACGCGCGATCTGGTCGGCGATGTCGCCGGTGCCGTCCGGGGAGTTGTCGTCCACGACGAGCACGTGCACGTCGGCGTCGGTGGCCGCCAGGGTGCGCTCGACGATGGGGCGGACGTTCTCCGCCTCGTCGTAGGTCGGGATGATGACCAGTGTCGTGCTCATGGTGCTCCTTGCGCTTGACATCGAAGATATCGGCCGGTCGCTGCGTCAGTCCGACGAGAGGTCTGCGAACACGATCAGATTGTCCGTGTAATGACCTGTGGCCGTGTCGAACGTGCCGTCACACGTGATGAGGCGCAGCTGGGGTGTGGGGGCGGTGCCGTAGACGTCGCTCGTGGGGAACGCCGACTTCGCCGCCCGTTCGGACCGGTCCACCGTGAAGGTGCGGGTGGAGCCGTCGGACATGGCGACGTGGACCTCGTCACCGGGGACCAGTTCGTCGAGCCGGAAGAAGACGGCTGCGGCGGTGGGGCTGTCGACGTGCCCGGCGATGACGGCGGGGCCGACCTCACCCGGGACGATGCCGTCGCTGAACCACCCGGCGCTGTCCCAGTCCTTCGGCGGGTCGAGCTCGCCGGCGGCGCCGCGGTGGAGGTCCTCGAGCGACGAGGACACCCCGATGGCGGGGATGGTCACGCGGACCGGGGTGGCGTCGGACCGGGCGGCGGGGGCTGCCGGGTCCTGGAAGCCGTCGGTCGCGCTGCCGGCCGCGGGTGCCGCAGTGCCCGACGATCCGGCGGTCGGCGAGGCCGACCCGGCCACCGTCGGTCCTCCGGTCCCGTTGGTGGCCGCGACCGCGACGCCGGTGACCCCGCCCACCACGAGCACCCCGGCCACGACGGCCCCGACGAGCACGCCGCGCCGCCGCGGTCCGCCACCGCCGAGTCTCGGCTCGCCGGACACACCGCAGCCTCCGGCAGCGCGAACTCGTCCGCCCCGCCGAGTCTCGGGCGCGTCCCCGCGCGCACCGGCCCGCCGCCGCCCGCTCACGAGGCACCCCCTGCACGGGTCGCGCACCCGCCGAGCACGTCGGACGTGAGCATCGTCGCGCCGAGCGCCGCCCACGCGTCCCCGTAGTACGTCGGCGTCGTCGCAGCCGTCCGGTCCGCACGGCGCAGGTCCGTCGCCGCCGCTGCCGACTGCCCGGAGGCCTGCTCCGCCGCAGCCCGCGCCACGTACGCCAGCGCGTTCGTGTCCCCCGTCACGGCCGTCCCGCCGAGGTCGAGCTGTGCCGCCAACTGCGTCTGCCGCCGGAGCGTCGGCGCGATCGACCCGGCCAGGGACCGGTCCTGCGCGGCGCAGGCCTCGGCGTACCGGAGCGGCAGCCGCATGGCGTCGTACCCGTACAGCACCCGGTCGTCCCCGCCCGTCGCAGGCATCGGGTCGACCGTGCCGTCGGCGTGCACCTGGGACCAGTCACTCGGCAGGTCGGACCCGGCGAGCACGGCCCGCGTGACCGCTCGCGACCCGGAGCCGAGCGCCTCCCACCGGTCGTCGCCGGTCGCCTTCGCCAGCACGTCGTACGCCGCCGGCGACGCGTACGAGGCGTCGTACCGGTACGGCTCGGAGTCGGCCCACGGCCCGGGCAGCAGGATCGTGCCGAGCTCGGTCGTGGCGGTCTCGTGCTCGAGGATCGCGGACGCCATGGTCTTCCCCGCCGTGGTGTACCGGGACTCGTCCCACGAGGACCCGGCGAGCACGAGTGCCCTGGCGGCGTCGAGGTCGGCGTCGCTCGCGGACTGCCCGTCGGCGATGCCGTCGTCGGGCGTCCACCGCCACGCGAGCAGGTGGTCGTCGGTGAGCAGGTGCCGCTTCGTCCACGTCCAGATCTCGCCGAAGCGATCACGGTCGCCGTTCGCGTAGGCGATCAGGAGCCCGTAGGCCTGCCCCTCGCTGACGGTGTCGCCGCCCTGGTCGGTGCGGACGACGCGGCCGTCCTGCACGTACCGGTCGAGGAAGTCCGTCCGCAGCTGCTCCGGCGAGCGCGCTGCGTCCGGCGCCGCCGAGGACGTCGGGGTCGACGCACCTCCGGCCTCCGGCTGCGGGGCGCCCCACGGGCGCACCGCGACGAGCGCGATGCCGAGCGCGACGAGCACCGCGGCTGCGGCGGTCACGGGGATCCAGGTCCTGCGGGTCATGCGGCCTGCCTTCCTGACTGGGTGCGGTGTGGGACTGGGCCCACGCCGCCGGTTCCGGTCCGACGCGCCAGCGGCGGACCGGCCGTGCCGGTGGGGAGAGGCGCGGACCACGCGGGCGGATCCGCTGGGGTGATCCGCGCCTCCGTTCAGGCGTCAGCGGAACAGCGAGCGGAGCGTCGCGATCAGCTCGTGGGTGGCCTGCTCGACCGGGTCGGCGGCCGCGCCGCCACCACCGGTCTGCACCCCGCCGGACGGCGTGGACGCCGTGGCTGCCGCGTCCGTGACGGGCACGACCGTGAGGTCGCCCTTGCTGTCGTCGAGCACGAACAGCGTCGAGACGGTGTTGCCCGCGAGGTCGACCTTCGCCGTGCCCCGCTGCCCGCTGCCCGAGACGTCGAGCGTCCACTTGCCGGCGTCGACGGTGGCGTACTTCGTGGCGGTGCCGAAGGCGGCGTCCTCGGCGACGGCGGTCCCCTCGGAGGTGCTCACGTCGACCGACTTCGCGGTGGTCGCGGCCTGCACGAGCCGGAGCTTCGCCTTGCCGTCGCCGGGCTGCTGGAGGTCGTCGGTGAACGCGGTCGTCTTGAGCTGCGAGTTCTTGCCGTAGGCGACGACGGTGCTCGCGTCGCCCTTGTCGACCGTGACGTCGGTGGAGATCACCGGGGTCGAGTCGGGGGCGTCGGCGGCGCGCATCGACAGGACGTAGGTGCCGACCGGGAGCTCCTGGTACGGGCTGACCTGGCCGTAGGTGACGTCGTCGAGCTCGAAGACCGTCTTGCCGCCGGCCAGGCTCGACAGCTCGACGTCGACGCCCTTCGTGTCCGGGGAGAGGTGGCCGACGCGGAGCCAGCCCTGGTCGCTCGAGGTGGCGGCGGGTGTGGCGGCGGTCGCTGTTTGCGGCGCGAGGCCGACGGCTGCGGCGACGAGGCTCGTGGCGAGGGCGCCGACGAGGAGGGTGCGACGAGGTGCGGGCATGGTGGTGCTCCTTCTGGTCGTGGTTCGGGTCTGGTGGGTGGGTGCGGCGGCGGTCACGAGGCGCTCGTCGCGGTCGTGGTCGGGTCGGCGGGGGCGTAGACGACGGTCAGGCGCGACCCGTCCCGCTCGACCGAGTCGGGTCGGAACCCGCTGGCCATGGCGTCGAGGGTGGCCTCGACGCGGGACGCCTCGGCGTTCCCCGGGGCGTGCAGGACGACCCGGCGGAAGGGCTGCCCGGCCTCGCCGGACACCGGCGTGAACCGGTCGACCTGGACGAACCCGTCGGCGAGGACCTGCCCGAGCGCGATCATCGCCCGCGAGTCCACCTGCCCGGCGCGGAACTGCGACTTCGTGCCCTCGTCGGCGAAGAGCGCCGGGTTCGAGGCGAGCTCGGTCCCCATCGTCTTCCGGAGGTCGGTCGCGCGGGTGATGGCGGCCTCGGCGGCCGTCGACCCCTCGGCGTGGATGCGTCGGACGTCGACCCGCTGGTTCCCGGTGCCGAACGCGGCGACGGTCGTCGAGTTCTCGATCGCCTGGCGGATGTCCGACGACGAGTTGCCGCCGGTGCGCATGGAGTCCGTCGTGACGACGTAGTCCGAGTCCTTCCAGCCGTTCGGCGACTGGCGTTCGACCGCAGCGTCGGTGTCGAGCTTGTAGTACCAGATGACGTTGTTCCGGGCGAAGCCGTCCTGCACGAGGTCGACCCACATGGCGTCGTCCACGAGCAGCCGCGAGGACTTCGGGACGTTGTCACCGACCCACTGCTCGGCCTGCTGCATCGGCAGGTCGAGGTTGCCGAGCACGAACCCGCGCAGCTGCGTCCCCCAGAGCGGGAGTGCGACGAGGAGTGCCGCGGACGTCACGACCGCCCACGTGGTGCCGAGGCCCCGGCGGACGACGGCCCGCGCATCGGTCCCCGAGGTCCCGCGCAAGCGGCCGAGCACGGCGAGGACGGCACGTTCGGCGGTGTAGGCGACGAGGAGCGCGGCGAACGGGATGAGCATGATCACGTACGGCACGGGCAGGTACCCGTTCGGGCGGAACATCATGAGCAGCAGGAACACGAGCATCGCCGCGATCGGGCGTACCCGGCGGAGGAACAGCCCGACGAACGCTGCGGCCGAGCCGAGCACGATGAACACCGGGTCGAGCGCCCACCACTGCGCGGCGGCTTCGTTCGCGAGGCTCCCCGCGTCGAAGACCGATCCGCTGGCCGCCCGGGAACCGAGCTGGTAGGTGATGCCCTCGAAGAGGCTGACCCGACCGGTGCCGGGCAGGAGCTCGCCCTTCACCGCGGCGAGCAGCAGGTACCCGCCACCGATCACGGCGAGCACGGCCCCGGCGACGCTGAGCGTGTACCGGCGGGTGCTCCGGTCGGCCCGGCGCACCGCGATCCAGATGAGGAACGGCAGGGCGAGCAGGTACGTCTCCTTCGAGAGCACCGCGATGCCGAGGCACGCAGCGGCACCCGCGAAGCCGGCGAGCTGCTGGCGACGGCTGAGCACCAGGACGAACGCGGCGAGGAGCCACGGCGTCGCGACGTTGTCGATGTAGACCGTGCGGTGGTACTGCAGGGCCAGGGGCGACAGCGCGAACACGAGGCCGGCGACCGCCGCGGTGGCACGGCCGGCACCGAGTCGACGGGCGAGGACGAACAGCAGGATGCTCGACACGGCGGCGAAGAACACCATCGCCTCGCGCCCGGCCTCGACGGCGAACGGGTAGCGCGCGAACGCCCCGGTCAGCGAGGTGTACCCGGCGATCTGGATCCAGCCCAGCGGCGGGTGGTCGTACCAGTACGTGTAGTGGGTGATCTCGCCGAGGTGCGTGATCGCCCACGCCTGCGCGGTGTACGTTCCCTCGTCGTCGATCCGCTGCGGCGTGCCGGACATGTTCCACGACTGCACGACGACGGTCACGGCGAGGACGGGGAGGAGCCAGCCGAGGCTCGCGGCGTGCCGGCGGAACCAGGCGCCGACGCCGGAGCGCTGGCGGGCGACGGCTCCTCGGATCGGGATGCCGGTGGTGTCGGTGATGCTGGCGGTCATCGGGTCCCTCCGGTGGTCGACGCGACGAGTTCACGGTCGTCCGAGCGGTCGTCCGCCCGGTCGGTGGTCACGGCGTTCGCGAAGCCGACGACCTCGGCCGACTGCCCGGCCGTTCGGTGCTGCCCGGTGTGCTCGGTCTTCTCCCACCCGTTCTGCCCCTTGGCGTGCCGGACCACGGCCCGGACCGCCGCCGCGGCGAGGAAGATCTGGTACGGCACGAGGCCGAGCACGAGCTTCACGTAGTCGCGGATCCGGACCTTCTCCTTGTAGAGCCGACCGAACTCGTTGAGGCCGACGACCTCGACGGCGAGCAGCATGAGCGTCGGGGCGACGGGCACGAACGACACGAGGGCGATCGCCGTCGGCACCTTGACGAACAGGATCATCAGGACGCTGAGCGGGATGAGCAGCCCCGTGGCCGCCTGGATGAACGGCATCGTCAGCATGTAGCGGGCGAAGAACCGCTGGCGGAACGACGGGAGCTTCTTCCACTCCCCCTTGCCGAGCACCTGCAGGAAGCCCTGGTTCCACCGGGTCCGCTGCTTGAGCAGGGAGGCGAAGGTGGGCGGGGTCTCCTCGCGGGTGACGGCCTCGGGGCTGTAGGCGACGACGACCTTGGCGCCGTCGGCGGACAGTCGGACGCCGAGCTCGCAGTCCTCGGCGAGGCAGTGCGCGTCCCAGCCGTTCGACCAGTCCAGGCGTTCCTTCGTCACGAAGACGGTGTTGCCGCCGAGCGGGATGAACTTCGACCCGGCGTGGAAGTGCAGGCGCGAGCGGAACCAGAAGTAGTACTCGAGCACGTTCCGGAGCGACCACCAGCTCGACTTGAAGTTCATCAGCTGCACGCCGCCCTGCACGACGTCGGCGTCGGTCTCCTGGAAGCGCGAGTCGACCAGGGAGAGCAGCCGCGGGTAGACCTCGTCCTCCGCGTCGAACACGCCGACGATGTCGCCCGTCGCGTACTGGAGCGCGAGGTTCATCGCCTTCGGCTTGTTCTTCGGCGCGGTGTCGTCGACGACCACCTTGATGAGTTCGGGGTGCCGGGCCGCGGCGGCACGCACGACGGCGTCCGTCTCGGGGTCGTCCTCGCCGACGATCGCGATGATCTCGAAGTCCGGGTGGTCCTGCTTCGCGAGCATGTCGAGCGTCTCCCCCATGACGTCCTGCTCGTGGCGGCCGGGGACCAGCAGCGTGAACCGGTGCGCCGCCGGGCGCGGCGTCTGGCTGAAGCTCGTGGACTTGAGCGCGTCGCGCGAGCGCCAGGCGTGCAGCATCCACCACAGCGTGGTGAGCGCGATGATCGTGAGCAGCACGGAGATCGCGATGAGGGCCGAGTACCCGACCCACTCGCCGACCGACCAGGCGGCCTGCGGGAGCTGACCCGAGCCTCCTGTCGGGACGTCGGTCGTGCCGCGGTTCGGGACGCTCGACGGAGCCGTCCCCTCGTTCGGCTGGAGCAGCGGCCCTGCGGCCGTCCACAGCGTGGCGGAGATGGTCATTCGGCGAGCTCCTTCGCGTGAGCGTCGGTGGAACGGAAGACGAGGGCCTTGTACGCGGCGAACCGGAACGCGGTGCCGAGCACGAGACCCACCCCGTTGCCGGCGACGTTGTCGGCGAGGGTGGAGGTGAAACCGAGGACGTAGTGCGAGACGAACAGGCACGCTGCGGCGATGCCGAGCCCGATGAGGTTCGTGACCGCGAACAGGAGCCCCTCGCGGAGGGTCTCGCGGCGGCCGGTCTGCCGCTCGGCCCGGAACGTGATGAACCGGTTGCCGATCCAGGCCACGGCCGTGGAGACGACGGCGGAGACGATCTTCGCGGCGATCGGCCGGTCGGGCATCACGGTCGCGCGGAGGAGGTTGTAGACGCCGAGGTCGATGACGAAGCAGACGGCGCCGATGCTGCCGAAGGAGACGAGTTGCCGCGCGAGCACCACCAGGCGCGCGACGGCCGCGCGCGGAGGGACGGGTACCGCGCCGGTTGCGGATGGCACCACAACGGGGGTATCGGTTCGGGTCATGCCCCCGATTCGGGGGGCTTCTCGAGGCGGTTTGGGTGGGGTACAGACTTACGGATGGTTCTGCCAGTTTCGCGACACCCGCTGTTCACATGCGGGTCGCGGTGGACGCGCCTCCACGACGGACTGGAGGCGCGGTGCCAGCTGGCACCGCGCCTCCAGGTCGGGGCTGGTCGCGTCTACGCGGGGCGCGACTCCGGGCTGACGGTCTTCGACGCGTCGCGCTCCGGGATGTCCCCCAGGGCTGCGTCGAGCGCCGCGAGGGCGTCGGCGTCCAGGCGCACGCCCGCGGCCTTGACGTTGTCGGTGACCTGCTCCGGACGGGACGCGCCGACGATCGCACTCGCGACGTTCTCGTTCTGGAGCGTCCACGCGATGGCGAGCTGCGCGAGGGTCAGGCCGGCCTGGTCGGCCACGGGCTGGAGGCGCTGGACGGCCTCGAGGACCTCGTCGCGCATGAACCGCTTGATCATGTCGGCGCCGCCCTTCTCGTCGGTGGCGCGGGAGCCCTCGGGGAGGGGCTGACCGGGCTTGTACTTGCCGGTGAGCACGCCCTGGGCGATCGGCGACCAGACGATCTGGCTGAGGCCGAGCTGCTTCGACGCGGGGACGACCTCGCCCTCGATGACGCGCCACAGCATCGAGTACTGCGGCTGGTTCGAGATGAGCTGGAAGCCGAGCTCCTTCGCGAGCGCGGCACCGGCGCGGATCTGCTCGGCGTTCCACTCGCTGACGCCGATGTACAGCGCCTTGCCCTGGCGGACGACGTCGGCGAAGGCCTGCATCGTCTCCTCGAGGGGGGTCTCGTGGTCGTACCGGTGCGCCTGGTAGAGGTCGACGTAGTCGGTCTGCAGCCGCTCGAGCGACCCGTCGATCGACTCCATGATGTGCTTGCGGCTGAGGCCGACGTCGTTGTGCCCCTTCGGCCCGGTCGGCCAGTAGACCTTCGTGAAGATCTCCAGCGACTGGCGGCGCTCGGCCTGCAGTGCCTCGCCGAGGACGGTCTCGGCGGCGGTGTTGGCGTACGTGTCCGCGGTGTCGAACGTGGTGATGCCGGCGTCGAGCGCTGCCCGCACGCACTGGGTGGCGACGTCGTTCTCGACCTGCGAGCCGTGCGTCAGCCAGTTGCCGTAGGTGATCTCGGAGATCTTGAGTCCGGAGTTGCCCAGGTACCTGAATTCCATGCTCCCGACGCTAGCGGGCTTCCCCGCGCCGTGAGGGGCCGTGCGAGTACCTGGGTGCGGGGGCGCGCTGCGGCGCGCGGCGCGCGCGGGGCGGGGGCGCGCGAGCGGGAGGGGGTGCGCGAGCGGGAGGGGATGCGCGGGCGGCGGGGATGCGCGAGCGGGCGGAATACCCACGGGACCACGCTGGGACCGCGCCGGTTCCGCCCGCTCGCGCCGCTCCTCCCGAGCCGCCTCGAGCCGGCCATCCGTCCACAGGCGGTCGCTTGCACCAGCCGTCCACAGATCAGGGCGGGCGCCACTTGCACGGTGCCGCCGGCGGCCACGCTGGCCGCATGCACGTCGACGCGACCTTCCCGATGGCCCTCCGCGGCCGGCCGTTCCGCGTGCGCGAAGCCCTGCACCGCGGCGTCAGCGTCGGCCGACTCCGATCACGAGCGTTCCTCCGCCCGTTCCACGGCATCCACGCCTGGACCGGTCCGCAGACGCACGACGAGCGCGCACGAGCGGTGCAGCCGCGCCTGCGCCCGGACCAGGCGTTCAGCCACACGACCGCCGCAGCGATCCTCGGCTTCCCGCTCCCGCGCCGGCTCGAGCGCGATCCTCGCGTCCACGTGACGACGATCGGGACGGACCAGGCGCTCCGCGTCCGTGGGACGATCGGGCACCGCGCTCGCCGCGGCAGACTCCGGGTGGTCCACTCGGGCACCGCAGCACTGACCCACCCGGCCGACACGTTCGTCGCGCTCGCGACCCTCCTGAGCCGCGACGAACTCGTCGTGGTCGGCGACGCGATCATCGGCTGGCTCGGCTGGTGCGACCACGCCGAACTGGTCGCCGCAGCTCGTCGCTACCGCGGGGCGAGGGGCATCCGTCGCGTCCGAGCAGCCCTCGCCGAGATGCGCCCAGGGTCACGTTCGCCCGGCGAGACCCGGCTCCGACTCGCCCTCACCCGGCGCGGTCTGCCGCAACCCGCCCTGAACCACGACGTGGTGGTGGACGGTCGGTGGATCGCGTGCGTCGATCTCGCCTACCCGGACGCCCGTGTCGCGATCGAGTACGAGAGCGACCTCCACCGCACCGACGATCGCACGTTCCGCAAGGACATCACGCGGGGTGAACACCTGAAGGACGCCGGCTGGTGGCTGCTGCGCGCCACGGCGGACGACGTGGGACCGGCGATCGAGGCGCTCGTGGCGCGCGTCCGTCGCCTCCTCGACGGCGTTGCGACCGGGAGGCACGACCCACGTCCGACACGCCGTCCAGCGTCATCGAGATGAACATTGGTTGACGCTTCAACCAAACACGTGCAGAATGGGCTAGCATCAACTTCGATGCAGGCGCATGGAATCGCGGTTCCGCCCGACGCCTGCTCGGGAACGCAGTCCACACGCTTCGAAGGAGTCACCATGACGCTCACCGCCTCGACCATCCCCGGCTACCAGACCGGTACCTGGAAGATCGACCCCACCCACTCCGAGGTCACGTTCTCGGTCCGCCACCTCGCGATCAGCAAGGTCAAGGGCAAGTTCGAGACCTTCGACGCCACCGTCGTCACCGCCGAGAACCCGCTCGAGTCGACTGTCGAGGCGAACATCGATGTCGCGTCGATCAACACCGGCCAGGAGCAGCGCGACCAGCACCTCAAGACGAGCGACTTCTTCCTCACCGAGGAGCACCCGCAGCTCACCTTCCGCTCGACGAGCATCGAGGCCAAGGGCGACGACCTGCACATCGCCGGCGACCTGACCCTGCGTGGCGTCACCAAGCCGGTCGTCCTCAAGGCCGAGCTCGGCGGCTTCACGACCGACGGCTACGGCCAGGTCAAGTTCGGCGCCGAGGCCACGACCAAGATCGACCGCACCGAGTTCGGCGTGAACTGGAACGCTGCGCTCGAGGCCGGTGGCTTCACGCTCGGCAACGACGTGACGATCAACCTCGACGTGCAGTTCGTCCTCCAGGCGGCCTGACACCTCGTCCCTCCTGACCCGAAGGTCTTCGCGTTGCGCGTGACCTGAGGGACATCGAACCGCAGGACACTGCAGTACCCGAAGCGAACGGCCCGGCTCCTCCCCCACGGAGTCGGGCCGTTCGTCGTTGCGGGGTGGGGCCGCGGGCGGCGGGCGGCGGGCGGCGGGTCGCGCGGTGCTGGGCGTGAGCTGGGCGTGATCGCTCGCGCGTCCCACCGTCGAGCGGGCGGAGTACGCGCGGTTCGCGGCAAGCGCCCGCCGTCTTCCGCCCGCTCGCCACGACCGCCACGCGTTCCACGTGATCGGCTCCGTCGCGAGCGACGGCGTCCCTGGTCGCGCGCGCCGGCGTCCCTGGTCGCGCGCGCCACACACGCCGATCGGGCGGATTCGGCGCCGATGGACGTCGCACCCCCGCACATTTCGCCCGCTCGCCCGGCGACCGCGCGCAGTAGCGTGAGACCGCAGCGTCCGCCGACCGGCACCGGGCGACCGCCGCGGGGAATCGGAACCCGAGCTGGAAGGTTGCAGGGGAGCACACGGGAACCCGCCTCCGGGCCGGTCGTCGAACACCCACCAAAACGCAGCACCCCGCACCCCGCACCCGCAGGACCCACGAACAGGAGCACCACCATGGCCACCGACTGGATCGCGCTGCAGGCACTCGCGGCAGCCGAGTTCGGCCGCCGCGTCGCCGCCGTCACGGACTGGGACGCGTCGACCCCCGACTCCGAATGGACCACCCGAGACCTCGTCCGACACGTCGTCGAGGAGCAGCGGTGGATCCCGAAGCTCCTGACTGGGTGCGACTACGCCCAGGCCGAAGCGGATCTCGAAGCGGTCGGCTCCGACCTCGCGGCCGAGTGGGCGAAGTTCGCGGCCGAAGCCATCGAGGCGTGGCAGAGAACGCCCGCTGACACGCCGGTGCACCTCGCCACGGACGTCGTCCCGGCCGGGCAGTACCTCACCGAGCAGACGAGCGACATCACGATCCACACGTGGGACCTCGCGCGGGCGACCGGCAGCGACGAGACCCTGCCGGACGAACTCGTGCAGGCCGTGTGGGAGCACTTCGAGCCGCAGATCGAGGACCTCGCCGCGACGGGCCTCTACGCCGCACCGGTCGACGTCGGCGAGGACGCGCCGCTGCAGGTCCGCCTCCTCGCGGTCACAGGGCGCGATGCCAGGGTGGCGGCATGACCGAAACCGCCCGCTCGACAAGCCCGGCACCCCCGACCACCCGCCTCGGCGCCTCCGGCCTCCAGATCAGCTCCGTCATCCTCGGCATGATGTCCTACGGCGACCCCGACAAGGGCGCCCACGAGTGGAGCGTCGGCATCGACGAGGCCCGCCCCTTCGTCCGCCGCGCCTACGACCAGGGCATCACCACGTTCGACACCGCGAACGTCTACTCCGCGGGCAGCTCCGAGGAGATCACCGGCACCCTCCTCAAGGAACTCGCCCCGCGCGAGGAGGTCCAGGTCTTCACCAAGGTCTTCAACCGCATGCGCCCGGGCCCCAACGGCGCCGGACTCTCGCGGGCGGCGATCATGCACGAGATCGACGCCTCGCTGACCCGCCTCGGCACGGACTACGTCGACCTGTACCAGATCCACCGTTTCGACCCGCACACCCCGGTCGAGGAGACGATGGAGGCCCTCCACGACGTCGTGAAGGCCGGCAAGGCGCGCTACATCGGCGCGAGCAGCATGTGGGCGTGGCAGTTCGCCGAGATGCAGCACGTCGCCGACCTGCACGGGTGGACGCGGTTCGTCAGCATGCAGGACCAGTACAACCTCCTCGAACGCGAGGAGGAGCGCGAGATGCACCCCTTCTGCGCCCACACCGGCGTCGGCGTGATCCCGTGGAGCCCGCTCGCCCGCGGCAAGCTCACCCGTCCCTGGGACGCGCAGGGCTCCGGCAGCAGGGCCGACACCGACGAGTTCGGCAAGACGCTCTACAAGCAGGACGAGGACGCCAATCGCGCGATCGTCGACGCGGTGCAGCAGGTGGCCGAGGCGCACGACGCGAGCATGGCCCAGATCGCCCTCGCGTGGGTCATGCGGCAGCCCGCGGTCTCCGCCCCGATCGTCGGCGCGACGAAGGAGCACCACATCGACGACGCGGTCGCTGCGACGACGATCGAGCTCACGGACGACGAGGTCACCCGTCTCGAATCCGCGTACACACCCCGGGTGCCGTCCGGTTTCTGACGTACCCACCTGACGGACGCGTCCGGAATCCGCCGCTCGCCGCCCAGCCGCGCGATCCGCACGAGCGCCGCGCGCTCCGTCCCCGGCTGGTGCCCGAGCACGGCACCGATGCCGTCGAGCACCACGCCCGCCGTCCGCCGGACCGGGAACTCCACCGGCCCGACCGCAGGCGTCCGCAACCCGAGCATCGAGCGGTGCCGCGGATCGAGGGAGACGACCGCGCCGTCGAAGAGCGCCCGGTACCCGGGGCGCAGCAGGCGCGCGAGCGGCGGGTCCTTGATGAACCGGACGACGTCGAGCGTCCGTGCGGTCGCGACGAGTTCCCCGCGGTCGAGGTACCCGTTCATCTGGGCACGGAGCTCGGCGTCGGACTCGGGGGCGTCCTCGACGCCCATCAGCCGGCCGGCGATCGCCCACTCGCGCACGTAGGCGTCGGCACCGCCGGGGATGGGGTCGCCCCACAGCTGCGCACTGCGGAGGAAGGCGTCGGTGAACGCGAGGTGCACCCACCGGGCGAGGTCCGGGTCGTTCGCGGCGTACGGCTTCGTGACCCCGTGGCCGTCGACGTACTCGCCACGGACGCGCTCGTGGAGCTTCCGGACCCAGGCGCTCGCGGACCGGGCCGCCGTGGTGTCGCCGTGCGAGACCGTGTAGATCCAGCGGATGGTGCCGGCGAGGCGGCCGAACGGGTCCTCGCGGTAGCGGGAGTGGTCGGCGACGCCGGCGAGCGCCCCGGGGTGGAGCGCCTGGACGAGCAGGGCACGGACACCCGCGAGGATCGTCTGCTTCCCACCGTGCACCGACCAGGTGGCGGAGCCGGGCCCGAAGAACCCGGCGTCGGTGCCCTGTTCGAGCTCGTCGATCCAGGCCGGGCGCTCCGTCGCACCACCGGTGAACGTGTCGTTGAGACGGGATCGGAAGGCATCGGCGACAAAGGGCATGACGCCATCGTCCGTCGTGCCCCTGACAACGCGCTCGGGTGGCCCGCTAGGTTGGTCGGCGTGAGCATCGACACGCCTCGTCCCTGGCTTGCCTCGTACGCCCCGGGGGTCCCGCACGACATCGACGAGCCGACCGGCTCCCTGTACGACATCGTGGAGGGGTCCGCCAGGCGCTTCCCGAAGAAGGTCGCACTCGAGTTCTTCAAGCGGACGACGACGTACGCCGAGCTCGAGGAGCAGATCCTCCGGGCGGCGAACGGCCTCCGCAAGCTCGGGGTGACCGCCGGCGACCGGGTGGCGATCGTGCTGCCGAACTGCCCGCAGCACATCGTGGCCTTCTACGCCGTGCTCCGCCTCGGGGCCGTGGTCGTCGAGCACAACCCGCTGTACACGCCGCGCGAGCTCCGCCACCAGTTCGAGGACCACGGCGCGAAGGTCGCGATCGCGTGGGACAAGTCGGTGGCGACGCTGCAGGATTTCCCCTCGGACGTGAAGCTCGACGCGATCGTCTCGGTCGACCTCACCCGCGCGATGCCGCGCGGGACCCGGATCGCGCTGTCGCTCCCGGTCGCGAAGGCCCGCGAGTCCCGGGCGAAGCTGACCACCAAGGTGCGCGGCACGACGCCGTGGGACGACCTCGTGTCGAACCGGAAGCTGTCGAAGCGCCACCCCCGACCCGCCACCGACGACGTCGCCCTCATCCAGTACACGTCCGGCACGACGGGCGTGCCGAAGGGTGCGGTGCTGTCGCACGGCAACCTCATCGCGAACGCCGCACAGGCCCGGGCGTGGGTCCCGCAGATCCAGCCCGGTGACGGCAGCGTGGTCTACGCGGTCCTGCCGATGTTCCACGCCTACGGCCTGACGCTCTGCCTGACCTTCGCGATGAGCATGGCGTCGCGGCTCGTGCTGTTCCCGACGTTCGACCCGGCACTCGTGCTCGCCGCGATGAAGAAGCACCCGCCGACGTTCCTTCCGGCGGTGCCCCCGATCTACGCGCGGCTGCAGCACGCGGCGGACTCCGCGAAGGTCTCGCTCGAGGGGATCGAGATCGGCATCTCCGGGGCGATGGCGCTCTCGAAGGAGGTCGTCGAGCCGTGGGAGGCCCGTACCGGCGGCTACCTCGTCGAGGGCTACGGACTGTCCGAGTGCTCCCCCGTCCTGCTCGCGAACCCGGTGTCCCCGGCCCGGCGCCTCGGGTCGATCGGCCTGCCGCTGTCCTCGACCGAGGCGCGGGTGGCCGACCCGGACGACCCGACGAAGGTCCTCGGGACCGACGAGCCGGGCGAGCTCCAGGTCCGCGGGCCCCAGGTCTTCCGTGGGTACTGGGGCAAGGCCGAGGCCACCGACGAGGTCTTCACGCCGGACGGCTGGTTCCGGACCGGTGACATCGTGGCGATCGACGCCGACGGGTACGTCCGGATCGTCGACCGCCTCAAGGAGCTCATCATCACCGGCGGGTTCAACGTCTCCCCGACCGAGGTCGAGGACGCCCTGCTCAAGCACCCGAGCGTGCGCGAGGTCGCGGTCGTCGGGATCACCCAGGCCGGCAACGAGCAGGTCGTCGCGGCCGTCGTGCCGAAGGACCCCGCGACGTTCGACGCCGATGCCCTGCGGGCGTGGTCGCGCGAGCACCTCGCCGCGTACAAGGTGCCCCGCCGGGTGGTCGTGGTCGAGGACCTGCCGCGCTCGATGATCGGCAAGGTGCTGCGGCGGAAGGTGCGCGACCAGATCCTCGGCGAGTAGCGGCGCACCCGCGGCGGCGCGCCCGAAGCCCCGGCGGCGCACCCCTGGCGGCGCGCCCGCACCGCTAGGCGCGCGTGCGCTCCGGCACGGCCAGGAACGCCAGCCCGACGACCACCAGCCCGATGCCGACCCAGCCTCCGGCACCGAGGTGCTCCCCCACCACGAGCACGGCGAGCACCGCGGCCACGACGGGCTCGAACAGCGACAGCAGCGTCGCGACCGAGGCGCTCACGGACCGCAGCCCGACGGCGTACAGCGAGTGCCCGAGCACCGTCGGCACGAGCGCCAGGTACAGGAACACCGGCCAGTTCGCCGCGACCCCGAGCGACGCCTGCCCGCCCACGACGGCGAGCACCACGAGCGGGACCGCCGCGAGCCCGAACACCGCACCGAGGAAGCCACGCTCACCCGGCAGGGACGCGCGAGCCGGCAGGGCCGCGCGAGTCAGCAAGGAAGCACGGTCCGCCACGGACACACCACCGGGCAGCGCGACGGGAACGGACACCGCACGCATGCCCCGCGCGACCGCCCACGAGTACAGCGCGTACGTCAGACCGGCGAGCAGCGCACTCCCCAGGCCGAGCACGAGCGACCCGTCCCGATCGGCACCGTCCGACGCACCCGCGCCCGCGCCCGCGTGCGCGGAGGACCGCGCGAGCGTCACGACGACCATCCCGACCACGCTCACCAGGGTGGCGACGACCCACCTGCGCGTGACGCGCCTCCCGTCCGCCACCCACTCGACGAGCCCCGCGAACACGGGCGACGACCCGATGGCCACCGTCGTGCCCAGCGCGACGCCCGCGTCGGCGAGGGCCGCGTAGAACGCGACCGCGTAGACGACGAGCGACGCCGCACCGAGCAGCGCCCAACGACGACTCGCCGGGTCGGCGACCGTGCGGAGCGTGCCGCGACCGGCGCCGAGGGCGAGGACGATCCCGCCGAGGCCGAACGTCACGGCCCCGAACACGAACGCGGGGACCCCGGGCGCGAAGTGCGTCGCGGTGCCGGTGGTCCCCCACACGGCCGCGGCGACGAGGACCGCCGCGAGTCCACCGACGGGCCTGGAGGCGCGGCTCGCGTCCGCCCCGCCCGTCACGACACGTGGACGCTCGGTCGGCGGTTCACGTCGGGCTCCGCCTCGCGCAGCACCTCGCGCGTCACGGGCGCGACGTCACCGACGCCGGTGAACACGAAGCGGATGGCGTTGCGGATCGGGCTGCCCTCGTTCCACTCGAAGTAGATGCTCGGGACGACGCCGGCGATGTCCCGGATGGCGAGGAGCGTCGACGCGATCGTGTTCGGCACGTTGCCCGACCGGACCTTGAGCACGCGGTGCCCGTGGATGACGTGGCCCTCGACGACGAGGTCCTCCTCGAAGTCGGAGGAGTCGGCGGGCAGGACCTCGAGGAACATCGTCGGCACGCGGGCGGGGATGCCGGAGTCGCGGCGTTCCTCGCGCCCCTTCGACCGGTACGCCTCGGCCGTGCCGGCGCCCGGTTCGTTCGCGATGATGCAGACCGAGCTGAACTGGTCGGCGTCGGCCTCGATGAACTGCCGGGCGGTGGCGTCGAGCTCGATCGACGACGCACGGAGCTCGAACGACCGGCGGACCCGGGAGACCAGCGAGACCACGACGATCGCGATGATGAAGATCGCGGCGATCCGGACGCCGTCCGGTCGCTCGATGACGTTCGCGACGGTCGTGTACACGAATACCACGGCGATGATGCCGAACCCGATCGTGCGCTTCTTCTGCTGCTTCCGTCGGGCCGACAGCGTCACCGCGACCGCGGCGCTCGTGATGAGGACGAGCACGCCGGTGGCGTAGGCACCGCCCTGCGCGTCGACGTTCGCCTGGAAGATGATCGTGATCACGAAAGCGATGAGCGTGAAGATGATCACGAGCGGCCGGGTCGCCCGCGCCCACTGCGGTGCCATGCCGTAGCGGGGCAGGAACCGGGGCACGAGGTTGAGCAGACCCGCCATCGCACTCGCACCGGCGAACCACAGGATCGCGACCGTCGAGAAGTCGTACACGGAACCGAACACGCCACCGAGGTACTCGTGCGCCAGGTACGCCAGCGCCCGGCCGTTCGCACCGCCGCCCGGCTGGAACTCATGCTGCGGGATGAGGAACGTCGTGACGATCGACGAGGTGATGAGGAACGAGCTCATGATGACCGCGGCGACGGTGAGCAGGCGCTTCGTCCCGCGGATCCGGCCCTCGGGTCGGGCGCTCGTGTCGTCGGACGCGTCACCGCGCACCTGCGGCATCACCGCGACGCCGGTCTCGAAGCCGGACAGGCCCAGCGCGAGCTTCGGGAAGACGACGAGGGCGATGCCGATCATCACGAGCGGGTTGCTGTGCTGCGCCGTGAGGCCGCTCCACCAGTCGCTCGCGACCATCGGGTGCTCGAACACGTGCCACAGGGACACCCCGACGACGACCGCGTTGAGCAGCAGGTACACCGCGACGAGGGCGACCGCGATGCCGATCGCCTCCTTGAAGCCGCGGAGGAACACCACCCCGAGCAGGAGCAGCAGTGCGAGCGTGAGCGGCACCGGGATCTCGGTGAACCAGTGCGGCGTGAACGGGTTCTCGGCGATGTGCGCCGTCGCGTCCGCCGCGGACAGCGTCATCGTGATCATGAAGTCCGTCACCGCGAACCCGAGCAGCACGAGCACGAAGAGCTTGCCGGCCCACCAGGGCAGGAGCTTCTCGAGCATCATGATCGAGCCGGCGCCCCGGAAGCTGTCCTGCGCGACCCGGCGGTACACCGGCAGGGCGCCGAACAGCGTGACGAGCACGAGCACGATCGTCGCGATCGGCGACAGGAGCCCTGCGGCGAGCGCGGCGATCGCGGGCTGGTACCCGAGCGTCGAGAAGTAGTCGACGCCCGTGAGGCACATGACGCGCCACCACGAGTGGGTCTTCTCCACCTCGACCTGGTGCGGGCCCTGGTGCGAGGCGCCCTGGTCGGCCCCGTGCAGCATCCAGCGACGCACACGGGTGCTTCGGTCGAGGGGAGGCTCGGTCGCGTCGCGTTCCGCGGCCCGCTCGGCGTCTGTCGCGGTCACGGACACGATCGTAGGCCGTCCTAGCGCCGTGGTCTCGCGATCACCGCCGCGACACCGGCCACCACGAGCAGGACCCCGGCGGTCAGGCAGGCCCCGAGCAGGAGCGTCATCGGGTCGACGGTGAACCACGGCAGGGCGCTCACGGCCATCGCGGCGGCGAACACGAGGAGGACGACCCCGGAGAAGACCGTGCCGAAGCGGGGTGCGCGGCGCGGGCGGCGAGCGGGTGCCGGGGCCCCGTCGAACGGGGTGGTCGGGGTGGCCCGGTCGTACGGGGTGGTCCGGTCGTACGGGGTGGTCGGGTCGACCGGGGTGGTCCGGTCGTCCGGGGTGGTCCGGTCGTCCGGGGTGGTCCGGTCGTCCGGGGTGGTCTCGTCGTTCGTCATCGTCTCGTTCCTCACTGGTCGACGGTCACGGCACGCGGCACGTCGACGCCGCCGCCGATGACCCACACGTGCACGGTCGTGGTCTCGGCGGCGTCCGCCGATCGCGCTGCCCGGTTCTCGACGGTCGTCGTGCCGAGCGCGCCACCGAGGCTGTCGTCCGCGTCGTCGTCCGGACGGAGCTCGACGCCGTACCCGACGCCGCTCACCCGGACCCGGACGGGTGCGTCGGTCGGCAGCTGGACCTCGGCTCCCCCGGCTCCGAGCCAGAGGTTCACCGTCCCGCCGCCGTCGGCCTCGTCGAGCCCGCGGAGGTCCAGCGTCGGCCCACCGACCACCATCGCGTAGTTCCGCTCGGTACCCGGCCGGACGTCGTCCACCCGCCAGGTGGTCCCGCCGACGACCGTGACCTGCGTGCCGGTGGGCAGCACCCCCGTCACGACGAGCGCGACGACCCCGATGGTCGAGAACAGCCCGAGGCCACCGCTCTCCCGTCCGCGTACGCCGGCCACGACGGTCGCCACGGCGAGCACGGCGACCGCGGCGGCGATCCCGAGCACCGGCACGGGCAGGTCGGTCTGCTGCGCCCACACCGCGACGCCGGCTCCGACGACGAGGGCGAGGCCCAGACTCACGGCGACGTACCCGGCACCGGGGAGCCGTTCGGCTCGCTCCGCACGCCGTTCCGCCTGACGCTGCCGTTCCGCGCGCATCCGCTCGGTGTGCTGACGGTGTCGGTCCGCCGCGGAGGTCGTGTCCCACTGCCAGGAGGCGCTGCTCGCCCCCGCCGCGGACCCACCGGGAGCGACGTGGTCGGGTCCACCCGCCGTCGTCGCGCCCGTCGCCGCCCACGGCGTCGGCGCGGGGTCGTCGGCACTCGTCCAGAAGTCGCGCCGCGTGCCCGGCTCCGCCGGCTCGCCGTGCGCCGCCGGCTCACCGGCCGCCGCCTGGACGCCGGCTGCCGACTGCGAGCCCCGGCGCGCCAGGACCACCACGAGCCACACGGCGCACCCCACGAGGGCGATCGTCCACGCGGTCCCGAGCGTGGCCGAGAGCCAGCCGGGCATCCCCCACGCCACCGGGACACCCTGCCACCAGATGCCCTGGACGGCGGGGACGAAGGTCAGCACCACGAGGACGCCGATGGCGATGAGCGCCGGGTCGAGCACCCCGCGGACCATCCGCTCGACGTGGATGCGTCCGGACGAGTCCGGCAGCAGCGCCCACCCCGCTGCGTAGGCGAGGAACACGGGGCCGCCGAGGAGCGCCACGACGATCGCGACGCCCCGCACCACGAGCGGGTCGAGCCCGGTGCGCTCGGCGACGGCGCCGCACACGCCGGCGAGCCAGCGGTCGTCAGACCGGGTGACGTGGATGCCCCGGATCCAGTCGAAGAACCGTGTCGCCGACGCGGGGCCGCCGGTGTCCTGTTGTGTCATGGCCACCAGCATCGTGGCCGTCGACGGTCGGCACCATCGGGGTTCACCCTGATCGTCCCCTGATCCCCGCCCCGGAGCCCGCGATCGGCGGACCCGGGGTGCCAGGATTGGCCCATGCCGACCGCCACGATGTCCCGCCCGGCCCTCCGGGTCGTCGGTGGCGTGTGCGGCGGGTTCGCTGCCCACACCGGGCTGCCCGTCGGCGCGGTGCGGCTCGCGACCGCGGTGCTGGCGGTGTGCGGCGGGGCCGGTGTCCTGCTCTACGCCTGGCTCTGGGCGACGACGCCGAGCCAGGGTCCGGCGACGCCGACGTCCCTGCGAGCGGTGCTGACCCGTCCCGCAGCGGACGCCGAGGCCGCGCCGGACGAGCCCGCGCGCCGGGCGCCGGTCGTGGAGATCCTGCTCGGCATCGCCCTGCTGGCGGCGGGCGGCGCGATGGTCGCCTCACGGCTCGGCGCCGACGTCCCGCTCGCGTTCATCGTGCCGGCGATCGTCGTCGCCACCGGAGCGGCACTCGCGTGGCGGCAACTCGACGCCCTCCGGAACGTCCGCGCCGCGGGGTCCTCCGCCCTCGTCGTCCGGGCCCTCGGCGCGCTCGTGCTCGTCGTGCTCGGCATCCTGCTGTTCTTCACCTCGAGCACGCACCCGAACGTCTGGACGGTCCTCACCGCCGCGACCGCGGTGCTGCTCGGCGTCGCCGTCGTGGTCGCGCCCTGGGTGGTCCGGCTCGTCCGCGACCTCGCCGAGGAGCGCGCCGCCCGCGTGCGGGACGTCGAGCGGGCCGAGATCGCGGCGCACCTGCACGATTCCGTCCTGCAGACCCTGGCGCTCATCCAGCAGCGGGCCGAGCCGGGCTCCGACGCCGCACGACTCGCGCGAGCCCAGGAGCGCGAACTCCGGTCGTGGCTGTTCGCCGAGCAGGCCGAGCCGACCGCCGACCTCGGGGCCCAGCTCCGGGCGACCGCGGTCGAGATCGAGACCGAGTACCCGGCGCAGGTCGAGGTGATCGCGATCGGTCCGGCGCGGGCCGACCTGCCCGAGGGCATCGTCGCGGCCGCCCGCGAGGCGATGCTCAACGCCGCTCGGCACGCCGGCGGGACCGTCCGGGTGTACGCCGAGACCGCCCACGACCGCGTGGAGGTCACCATCGGCGACCGCGGGCCGGGCTTCGACCCCGCGGCCGTCCCGGAGGGCCGCTACGGCGTCCGCGAGTCGATCGTCGGCCGGATGCAGCGCATCGGTGGCACCGCGACGATCGCGCCGGGGCCGGGACGCACCGGCACCGAGGTCCGTCTGGTCCTCCCCCTGACCGCCCCCGACCTGCCGACCGAGGAGCACCCGTGACCGAGGACCCCATCGCGCAGCCGCAGGCCGCACCGCTCACCGTCGCCATCGTGGACGACCACTCCATCTTCCGGGCCGGCGTGCGCGCCGGGCTGCCGCCGCGCCTCCTGGTCGTCGGTGAGGCCGCGACCGTCGACGAGGCCGTCGACCTCGTCGCCGCGACCCGACCGCACGTCGTCCTGCTCGACGTCCACCTGCCCGGCGGTGCGGGCGGTGGTGGCGCCGAGGTGATCGCACGCGCCGCCCCGGGCCACCCGGACACCCGGTTCCTCGCGCTGAGCGTCTCGGACGCGGCGGACGACGTGGTGCGGGTGATCCGGGCGGGAGCGCGCGGGTACATCACCAAGAGCTCGTCGGAGGCCGACGTCGCCGAGGCGATCGACCGCGTGGCCGAGGGGGACGCGGTGTTCTCGCCGCGGCTGGCCGGTTTCGTGCTCGACGCGTTCGGCGCGGTGAGCGGCGAGACCGCGCAGGTCGACACGGAACTCGACCGCCTGTCGGCGCGCGAGCAGGAGGTGATGCGGCTCATCGCCCGCGGGTACGCCTACAAGGAGGTCGCCGCGGACCTGTTCATCTCGGTGAAGACCGTGGAGACGCACGTGTCGAAGGTCCTGCGGAAGCTGCAGCTGTCGAACCGGCACGAGCTCACGGCGTGGGCGCTCCAGCGGAAGCTCCTCTGAGCTCTATTTCGAGCTGATCCGCGTGTACTTGTTCACCGACCACGGCACGAACACCACCAGCATCACCGCGATCCCGATCAGCACCGTCACGATCGGGTGCTGCATCGTCCAGATGTCCGGCACCGGCGCCGAGCCGACGTTGCCGAACAGCTCGCGGGCGGCCTGCACGAGCGACGACACCGGGTTCCACTCCGCGAAGACCCGCAGCACGAGCGGCAGCGTGTCGCTCGGGACGAAGGCGTTGGAGATGAACGTCAGCGGGAACAGGATCATGAACGAGGCGTTGTTGATCACCTCGGGCGTCTTGACGCTCATGCCGAGCAGCGCCATCACCCAGCTGAACGCGTAGCTGAAGAGCAGCAGCAGCGCGATGCCGGCGAGGAACTCCAGCGGCGACGAGTTCACCCGCCACCCGACCGCGAGCCCGGTGAGCATCATGATCGCCATCGAGATGCCGTTCAACACCAGGTCGGAGTTCGTCCGGCCGACGAGCACCGCTGACGCCGACATCGGGAGCGTGCGGAACCGGTCGATCAGCCCTTCCTTGAGGTCCTGCGCCATCGCCGAGCCGGAGAACGTCGCGCCGAACACGACCGTCTGGGCGAAGATCCCCGCCATCAGGAACTGCGTGTAGTCGGTCCCCTGCACCTGGATCGCGCCGCCGTAGACCTGGCTGAAGAGCAGGACGAACATGATCGGCTGCAGCACCGCGAACACGAGCATGTCCGGCGACCGCTTGATCTTGATGAGGTTCCGCTTGGTGACCGTCCAGCCGTCCTCGAACCAGACCGCCGCGGGCGAGGTGACGAGGACGGGCAGCTGCCGGCCGAGTGCCGTGGCGGGTGTGGTGGCGGTCATCGTGCCGCCTCCTTCTGCTTCGTGGCAGCCGGGTCGACCGCATCGTCGTCCGTCGCCGCGTGGCCGGTGAGCCGGAGGAACACGTCGTCGAGGGTGGGGCGTCGCATGCCGGCGTCGTGCAGCTCGATGCCGGCGTCACCGAGGTCGGCGAGCACCCGCTGGAGTGCCGAGGGTCCGGCCTCGACCGCGATGGCGTGGGTCCGGCCGTCGCCGGAGGCCTCGACCTCACCGACGCCGTAGCGACGCAGGACGGTCGTGGCGGCGTCCGCATCGGCCTGGTCGACCAGCGTGACGACGACCCGGTGGCCGCCGACCTGGGCCTTGAGGTGGTCGGAGGTGCCCTCGGCGATGACCGTCCCGCCGTCGATCACCGCGATGTCGTCAGCCAACTGGTCGGCCTCTTCGAGGTACTGCGTGGTGAGGAGCACCGTCGTGCCCTCGGCCACGAGCCCCTCGATGACGCCCCAGAGCGCGAGCCGGCTGCGCGGGTCGAGCCCGGTGGTCGGCTCGTCGAGGAACAGCACGCGGGGGTTCATCACAAGCGCGCCGGCGAGGTCGATCCGCCGCCGCATGCCGCCGGAGAAGCCCTTCACCGGACGGTCCCCGGCCTCGGCCAGGTCGAAGACGTCGATGAGCTCGCGAGCCCGTTCCCGCGCCGTCCGACGACCGAGGTGGTAGAGCCGCCCGATCATCTCGAGGTTCTCGAACCCGGTCAGGTTCTCGTCGACCGCGGCGTACTGGCCGGAGACCCCGATGGAACGCCGGGTTGCCTGCGGGTCGGCAATGACGTCGATGCCGTCGATCGTCGCCGTGCCGCTGTCCGGCGTGATGAGCGTGGTCAGCACCTTCACCGTGGTGGTCTTGCCGGCACCGTTCGGCCCCAGCAGCGCCTTGACGGTGCCCTGCGGCACCACCAGGTCGAGCCCGGCCAGTGCGTGCACGGGACCGGACTTCGATCGGTACGTCTTGGTCAGCCCGGAGGCTTCGATGATGGCCATGTCGCTCCCTTGTCGAGCATGGAACATATCAGGTGGTCGGTACCGACCGTGACGCGCTACACGTCGAAGTCACCACCGAAGTCGCTGAAGCCACCGCCGAAGTCGGATCCGCTGTCGCCCCAGCCCGCACTCTCGAACCCGCCGCCGTCGGGCGCGCCGCTGTCGGACGCGCCTCCGTCACCGGAGTCGGCACCAGTGTCCTCCGAACCACCGTCACCCGCAGCATCGGTACCGCCGTCGAACGATCCGGGGTCCGGCAGGAAGGCGCTCATGATGGCCGAACCGATCACGTAGCCGGCGACCGTCCCGAGGATCGAGGCGCCGATCATGCTGCCGAACGAGGGACCGGAGCGCTGCCCGGCACCGCCGAACATCCCGCCGCGACCGTTCCCGACACCGCCGAGCGAGCGCTCCATGAACCCGGGCTGCCGGATCTCCGAGCGCGTCGCGGCCTGGGCCAGGGAGCGCGGGTCGTCGCCGCGCGGGGCCTCGCCGGCCGGCGCGGACCGGGTGAACTCGTCGTAGACCATCCGGCGCTGCTCGTCCGTGAGCTTCGCGAAGGCCTCGGCGTGGACCTCCTCGATGCGCTCCGGCGGGGCCGTGCGGAGCAGGTAGCGGTAGCGCTCGACCGCACGCTCGTCGTCGGTGGACGCCTGCTGCCCACCGGTCGGGCCGCCGCCGCCCCACTGCGGCGTGCCGTACTGTCCGCCGGCCGCCGGCGCTCCCGTGGGCGCGGGCTGGTGGTAGGACTGCTGGCCGTAGCGGTACCCCTGCTGCTGCGGTTGCTGCGGCTGTCCCCACTGGTTCTGCTGCGCGGCGCCGTTCTGGTCGCGCTCCGGACGTCCGAGCAGGCGGTCGAGGAATCCCATGGTCGATGCTCCTTCGGGTGCGCCCCGCCGGCGGCGGAGCAGTGCGGCCCGCCTTGGGGCGGTGCCGTGGACTGCCACCCTAGGGAGCGCCGGCGACCACTGACTGAACGCCCGCACAGAGTCACCCGAGAGCCGGCGGTTCGTCACGCGCCCACCTGTGGGCCGGGAGGCGCGGGTCGGGCCCGCACCGCGCCTCCAGACCCACAGGGGTGACGCTCAGACGGCGGCGAGCGCTGCGGTCCACACGGCGTGCAGTTCGTCAGCCGCACCCGGGTGCGCCACCAGGAACGGCTCCCCCGCCGGCGGGAACCCGTCGACGGGGCCCTCCCGGGTCAGCACGACGCCGCCGGCCTCGTGCACGAGCAGCACCGCAGCACCGTGGTCAATCGGGTCGAACGCCGACACGCACCCGCCGATCCCCCGCCCGGCCGCGACCTGCGCGATCGTCAGCGTCCCGGACCCCTGCACCCGCAGCGTGCACGAGCGGGCCGCGAGGGCGTCGAGGAACGCGCCGAACCCGGGCCACGG
Organism: Curtobacterium sp. Curtsp22; assembly: GCF_059492135.1. Lineage (NCBI taxonomy): Bacteria > Bacillati > Actinomycetota > Actinomycetes > Micrococcales > Microbacteriaceae > Curtobacterium > Curtobacterium sp. Curtsp22. Next base: position 1,366,309 of record NZ_CP168519.1, read on the forward strand.
CCGGTGCCCGTCGAGCTCGGTGCCGACGACGGCTCCGGCGAGTGCCCGCGGGGCGTCGTCGAGGCGCAGCGTCCGGTCACGGAGGGTGGCTCCGCGGCCGCCCCGGGCCTCGAGCACCTCACCGCGCCACGGATCGGCGACGACGCCGACGAGCGGACGACCGCCGCGGGTGAGACAGAGCGACATCGAGGTCCACGGCACGCCGTTCGCGAGGTTCGTCGTGCCGTCCACCGGGTCGAGGTACCAGCGGTGCCGGTCACCGGGTGCCGCGCCGTACTCCTCGCCGGTGAACCCGTGGGTCGGGAACACCGTCCGGACCCGGGAACGGACGTGCTGTTCGAGGAGCCGGTCGACGTCGGTGACGAGGTCGGCCGGGTGCGCCTTCGTGGTGACCTCGCCGACGGGGTGCTCACGGGTGAAGGCGATCACCTCGTGGGCGATCCGGTGCGCCAGTGCCTGCGCGCGCGAGGCGACCTCGGTCTCCGTCGGCTCGCGGTCGCGCTCGGGCCAGCCGTCCCGTTCCGCCGCTGCGAGTGCCGCTCGGACCGCGGCGACGTCGTTCGTGGTGATCGAGTCGACGCCCGCCATCGCTGCCCACACGGCCGGCTCGGGGTCGTCCACGGTCCACACCGACACGACGAGGCCGAGGTCGTGCGCGGCCCGGACGGTGCGCGGCGTGAGGAACGCGACGTCGAGGTTCAGCGTCGAGGGCGCGAGCGGCGCGAGGTCCTCCGCGGTCGGCGCCTCGAGCGACTCCCACGCGAGCCAGACGTCGGCGTCCGGGAGGACCTCGCGGACCGCCGCCATCGCCTCGGGCGCACCACACCACGCGACGCCGGTGCTCCCCCGGTGCGCCGCGACGGTCCGCGCGGCGACGAGGGCGTCCTCCGGGTCGGTCAGGTCGACGAGCAACGAGGTCCGGCAGCCGTCGAGCCGTTCGAGTGCGGCGTCGAGCCGTGGGATCCGGTCGAGGCCGTTGCCGAGCCGGGCGACGTCGCACCAGTCCACCTCGGACACGCGCCGGGCGTCGCCCCACATCCGGCCGAGGGTCTCGTCGTGGAGCAGCACGGCGACGCCGTCGGCGGTGCGGCGGACGTCGACCTCGATGGTGTGGGCGCCGAGGGCCTCGGCGACGGCGATGGCCGGCAGGGTGTTCTCGCGCCGGACGCGCGGCGCACCCCGGTGGGCGACGAGGCGGGGCCGACGTACGACGCGCCCGGCGCCGGGGATCGTGCCGGTACCCGCGGCGGCCGGCGCGACCGTGGCCATCGGGCCGCTCTCGGTCGCGGGTGCGTCCGCGGTCGCGGGTGCGTCCGCGGTCATCGGGCTGCCTCCACCAGGACGCCGTCGCGGTACACGAGCACGTCACCGATCCGGACACCGGTCTCAGTGCCGACCGCCGGCGCGACACCGGTCACGAACGCCCGGAGCTCGGCACCGTCGGCGGCGAGCACCACCTCGGCGAAATGGCCGCGCATGAGCACGCGCACCACCGTCGCGCGGACCGGTGACCCGTCGGTGAGCGTGACCTGCTCCGGCCGGACGAGCACGGCGTCGTCGGCCCTGGGCACCACCGACGTCGCGGCTAGGAACCGTCCGGCGACGACGCTCGTCGACCCGATGAACGACGCGACGAAGCCGGTGGCCGGACGTGCGTACAGCTCGGCGGGCGCGGCGATCTGCTCGATCCGTCCGTCGTGCATGACCGCGATCCGGTCCGAGACGCTGAGGGCCTCGTCCTGGTCGTGCGTCACGATCACGGTCGTGATGCCGAGGCGCTGCTGGATGCGTCGGATCTCGTCGCGGACGCTCACCCGGAGCTTTGCGTCGAGGTTGGAGAGCGGCTCGTCGAGCAGCAGGACGTCCGGCTCCTGCACGATCGCTCGGGCGAGGGCGACGCGCTGCTGCTCGCCGCCGGAGATCGCCGTCGGCTTCGATCCGGCGTGGTGCGTGAGCCCGACGAGCTCGAGCGCCTCGCGGACCCGCTCCGTGGCCTGCTGTCTCGGCACGCGTCGGGTGCGCAGCGGGAACGCGACGTTCTGCGTCACGGTCATGTGCGGCCAGAGTGCGTAGTTCTGGAAGACCATCGCGCTCGGCCGCCGCTCCGGGCCGAGCGTCGTCACGTCGCGGTCCCCCATCGTGACCACGCCCCCGTCGGCGGGCAGGAACCCGGCGACCATGCGGAGGGTCGTCGTCTTGCCGCAGCCGGACGGGCCGAGCAGCGAGACGAGCTCGCCCTTCGCCACATCGAGGTCGATGCCGGCGACGACGTCGCAGCCGCCGAGCGTCTTGCGGAGTCCACGGACGGTCAGTCCGCCGTCGGGCGTCGCGTCCGGACGCACGGCCGGGTCGGTGCGTGCCGGGAGGCGCGGTTCGCGTTCCGCGAGGATCGTTGCGTCCGTCATCGGGTCGCCTTTCGAGCTGGGATCGGTCCGGGACGGACGCGCGGTCGGGCCGGGACCGGTCGGTCTGGTCGGTCGGGTGGATCGGGTCGGTCGGTCCGGGCGGGTCATCGGATCTGGAACCCGTCCGCGAGTCGGCCGCCCATGATGTGCTTCCGCGCGAGCGTCATGAGGACGACCGAGGGGATGCTCAGCGCGATCGCGAACACCGCCGAGACCTGGCGTGGGGAGTTCAGCACGAGCGAGTACATCGCGGTGGGCATCGTCATGTAGGTCGGGGCTCCGACGAGGTAGGTGCCCTGCGCCTCGTCGAACGAGGCGAGGAAGCTCATCACCACGGCGACGAGGATGCCCGGCCACGCGATCGGGAACGTGACGCTCCAGAACGTCCGCCAGCGGCTCGCACCCACGTCGCGCGCCGCTTCCTCGAGGGAACGCGGTACGGCGGAGAACGCCGCCGCCGGGAGCCAGGTCATGAACACGACGCAGCCGAGGACGTGCACGATGAGTATCCCGGTGACCGTGTTCATGAGGTTCAGCGCGGTGAACATCGCGGACATCGTCACGAAGAGCCCCATCTTGGGGAAGGCGTTCGTCGCGAAGAGGCCGACGAGCACGAGCCGCCGCCCGGGGAACTCGATGCGGCTGATCGCCCACGCCGCCGGCAGGCAGATGACCGCGGCGATCGCGACCGTGAGCGGGGCGAGCACGAGGGAGTTCTGGACGGCGACACCGAGGTTCGGGTCGTCGAACACCCGCCCCCACCACTCGAGGGTCCACCCATCCGGCAACAGGTTCGGGTAGGTCCACGTCGTCGCGAACGCCCGGACGGCGAGCCAGAGCAGTGGACCGGCGATGAACACGGCGAGGACGACGGCGGCGGCCCATACGAGAGCGGTGCCGGTGAGACGACGGATCACGACCGACCCTTCTGCTTCTCGAGCTCGCTCGCGTTCGACCGGACGGTGGAGCGGAGGTAGAACACGCTGGCGGCGGCGGCGAAGGCGAAGACGACGAAGGCCATCGCGGTCGACTGCTGCGGACGGTTGTACGCCTGGAAGTACTTCGAGATGTCGACGCCGAGCATCGTCGGCGCGTTCGGTCCGGTGAAGTACGGCACCGTGAAGGCCCCGAGCACCCCGATCACGGTGAACGTCGTGGCGATGACGAGGGGCGTCCTCGCCATCGGCAGGAGCACCTGCCAGACCACACGCCACGTGCTCGCACCGGCGTCCCGGGCGGCCTCGATGAGCGCGTCCGGGGTGCCCTGCAGCGCGCCGGCGACCATGAGGACCGCGAACGGCAGGCTCGTCCACACGCTGCCGAACACGACGGCGACCAAGGTGTACCCCCAGACGGGGACGTCCACGCCGAACTGGGCGCCGAGGCTGCGGAGGAAGCCCTGGGCGTCGGTGAACGTCAGGATCGACCAGCTCGCGATGACGACGGGCACGAAGATCGGGACGACGGCGAGCACGCTGAGTGTCTTGCCGAGGAACCCGCCGCGGAGCCGCAGGATCACGGCGACGACCACGGCGAGTGACACGGTCACCCCGGTGGAGAGCGCCGTGACGCCGAGCGTCGCCGCGAGGTCCCGGAGGAACGTGGGATTGCCCAGCAGCGTGCCGTAGACCGCGAGCGAGAACCCGTGCACCGTGTCGCCGCCGATGTCCGCGAGCGCCTGGTTCAGGCCGCCGGTGAAGCCGAGGCTGAACAGCGCGGCGTTGACGACCGGGACGCCGACGAACAGCACGACGACGAGGACCGGGGCGGCGACGAGTGCGAGGCCCTGCCACCGCCGACGGCGGTCCAGGCGTTCCTGGGTGGTGGGCCGATGCGCGGTGTCCGGCGTGCCGTGGCCGCGGGACGGGGCGGCCGGGAGGCCCGGGGCGGAGTCGCCGCGGGCCTCCCGGTCGACCGCCGGGCAGTGCTGGACGGTGTCCGTCACTGCGGGACCTTCGCGTCCCACGCCGCGTTCATGTCGGCGGCGAAGTCGCTCTGGAAGCCGAGGCGGAGGTTCGAGGGGTCCGCGTCGGCGAACTGCTCGGAGACCGACTTCGGCAGCGAGTCGAGCGGGACGACCGGGTACCCGGAGACCGCGCTCGCGACGAGCTGCTGTCCCTTCGAGCTGAGGACGAAGTCGGCCAGCTCCTCGGCGGCGCGCTTCTTGGCGGCGGGCTCGGTCTTCGGGATGCCGAGGAAGCTCGCGCTGCCGGTGAACGAGGGGTCGGCGATCTGGACGGCCTTGACGGTCTTCGGGATCACGCCGGTCTTCTGCGAGGTGATGAACTGGTCGCTCCAGACGGGCGCCATCGAGATCTGCCCGCTGCCGAGCAGCTGCACGACCTGGTCGTTCCCGTTCGGGTACACGCCCTTCTGGTACGTGGAGGGCCCGAGGTCCTTCAGGGTCCGGAAGCCCTCGTCCCACTTCGACTCGAGCGACTTGTCGTACGTGGTCTGCATCGTCTTCTGCTCGGACGCGGTCAGGTACTTCGCGAGGACGGTCGCGACGAACGAGCCGCCCGAGCCGCCGGACGACGGGGAGTTGTACGCGAACTGCCCGGGGTTGTCCCGGATCCAGGAGAGCAGGTCGTCGAGGGTCTTCGGCGGGTCGGAGACCTTGTTCGAGTCGTAGGCGAGCAGGACGCTGGAAGCACGGTACGGGATCGCGCTCGTGCCGCCCTGCTGCTTCGTCGCCTCGGGGACGTCCTTGAGGTTCGGGATGCTGCTGTCGCTGACCTTCGTGAGTAGTCCGGCCTTGCCGGCGGTCGAGACGAACCCGGCGTCGACGAGGTCGTACGCGACGTCCTTGCCCGCCTTGACCGCGGTGGCGAGGTTCGCCTGGGTCTGCGCGTCGTGCTCGCCGTGCAGGTCGATGCTCGTGCGCACGGAGATCGTGGGGTGCTGCTCCTCGAAGGCGGGGATGAGTGACTTCTCCCAGAGGTCCTGGACGTTGGTGTCGCCGCTGATGAACACGGTGAGGGCGGTCGTGCCGCTGCTGGAGTCGGCGGCGTTCGAAGCGTTGGCGCTCTGCACGCAGCCGGACAGTGCGACGGTCGCGACGGCGGCGATCGCGAGGCCGGCGAGGGCTCGGGTCTTCACGGCGGTGGTCTCCCTGGGGTGTGGGGTGTGGGGTGTGGGGTGTGGGGTGCTGGGTGTGGGGTGGCTTGCGGAGTGAGTGCGAGTGTTTGCGGGAACGTTCCCGCATGTGCGACCAGTGTGACGCCGCGGGGTGAACGGCGGGTGCCGTTGGGATCGCCCGCGGATGAACTCCGCGCGGCGCGCACGGTGCCGACTCCACCGACCCGTGCGAGGTTGCCCACCCCGTGTCCGCCTATAACCTCGCACCGAGTGGCCACGTCCAACTCGACCGAATCGCCCCGCACGGTGCCGCGGCGACACCCGCAGCCGACGACCTCGCACGGAGCGACCACGCCGCACTCAGACGTCGGCCGGCGCACCGTGCGGGTTCCCCCTCGGTCCCACGAACCCACACGGTGCGAGGTCGATCAGCGTCAGCGCGACATCCGCACGCCCGCTCTGCGGAGCTTCGCGCGCAGGACCCACTCGTTCTGCAGGTCGGACCACGTCAGCCTGAGCACGAAGCGAACCTCGGGGAACGACCGGAGCCGGTCCTCCCGGATCTTCTCGGCGACCAGCGCCTGCGCGGGGGTCCGTCCACGGAGGTACTCGCTCTTCTCGTACTTCACCGCCCCGTCGAACTCGATCACGACACCGGCGTCGGGGAACCAGAAGTCCACGACGATGTCCGGCTCTCCCGCCGCACGGAAGCAGTGTTGGAGCACGGGCGTGGGCGTCCCGAACTGGTCGAACCGCGCGCGAGCGAACGACTCCCCCGGAGAGTCCGACGCGCCGTCCGCGAACTCGATCGCGCGCAGGGCACGCCGCCGTCCCTTCTGCCCTCGTCGCTTGGCCGCCGACCGCACCGATCCGCGGTCGACCCCGCGCCGGAGGACGGCGTCGAGCGCGACGACCGCATCGGCGAACGGGAGGGTGAGCGCGAGGTCGGTCGCCAGCCGGTCGAGTGCACAGAGCAGCAGTCCGTCGGGAGTCGCGACGACGGTCCGGTTCCGCTCGGGGTCGAGGTCCGCGTGCACCACGAACGTCGCGTTCGTGGTGCGGCGGTCAGCCCCGCGGGAGGTCACGTGGATCCTCACCGGCGGGGGCGTGAGGAGCGGCACGCCGAACACGACCGCCGCCGACACGTGCGACACCAGGTCGCCGGGCCGGACCCGGTCGGCGAACGCGCGCACCCGCACGTGGTGGCGGCCGGTGGCGTTCAATCCGGCCCACGCCGACGTCTCCGCGTAGAGGCCGCGTGCGACGCGGGTGAGTTCTCCTGCGGCGGCTCGGCGACGGATGACCTCGGACTCATCGGGGCGTCGTGCGGAGGTTCGGTGGGTGATGACTTCGGGGGCCGGTGCGAGTTTCAGATCGATCGTCATGCGCCGATGCTCGACAGTCGCATCCCCGAGCCGGACCCCGTCGATGACAACTGTGGATGGTCTTTCCTGCCCCGACGATGTGGACGAGCAGCCCCGGGCGCGAGACTGCGAGAATGATGGGGTGAACACACGCACCTGGGGTTGGCTCGCAGTCGTCGTCGACGTCGTCCTCATCGTCGTCTTCGCGCTCGTCGGTCGGTCGTCCCACGGCGAGGGCAGCACGGCTCTGGGGGTATGGACGACCGCGTACCCGTTCCTCGCGGGGTGGGCGATCGCCTACGTCACGAGCGGTGCGTGGTCTCGTCCGCTCCGGTTCTGGCCGACCGGCGTCGTCGCCTGGATCCTCACGGTTTTCGTCGGCATGGCGATCCGTGTCGCGACCGGCCAGGGCGACGTGGACGGCAACCCCCTGCCGATCTCCTTCGTCATCGTCGCCACGATCGTCCTCGGACTGTTCCTGGTCGGCTGGCGTGCGATCGCTCAGGGCGCCATCCGTCTCGTCCACCGACGCACACGCGCCGAAGGCAGGCCCGCAGGCCGCGGCGGTGACACCGCAGACGGCAACGGGCCGCAGGAAGCCGCAGCGTCCGACGCGTGAACGGCACCCGCGGGTCACAGCCGACCATCCTCGACGTCGCCGCCCGCGCCGGCGTCTCGAAGTCAGCCGTGAGCCGCGTGCTCTCGGGCACCGGTCGGTTCTCCGACGAGACGCGGGAACGGGTGGAACGAGCTGCCGCCGAACTCGGCTACGTGGCGAACGCGATGGCTCGGGGACTCGTGAGCGGCCGAACGCACACCATCGGCATGCTCGTGCGAGATGCCTCGTCGATGGTCTACACCGCGCTGCACGCTGTCATGGAGCGTCGCGCGTCGGAACTCGGGTACCGCGTCGTCACCACGACCGGCGTTGGTCGTGTCGAGGACGAGAAGTCCGCGCTCGCGGCGCTCGTCTCGATGCGGGTCGACGGACTCGTGGTCTGCAGCGGCCTCATGCCAGCGGCGGACATCGCCGAGTTCGCACCGCGCATCGCAACCGTCGTCGCCGGACGTCCGGAACTGCACCCGGCTCTCTCCAGCGTCTACTGCGACGAGACCGACGGCGGAGCGACCATCGCCGACACTGTCGCGAACGCCGGCCACACCACGGTCGTCGTCCTGACAGTCCCCCTCGACAACGCGATCACCCAGCACGCGCGCTCGAGCGCGATGGTCGAGCGACTCCGCTCCCGTGGAGTGCGCGTGATCGACATCGACGCGAGCTTCGTCCGCACGGCCGACGCCCTCGCCGCCGACGTCGTCGACGCCGTGGCCGAGTCCGGGGCATCGGCGGTGATGTGCCCCACCGACCGGCTCATGCTCGACGTGTGCGACGCTCTCTCCAAGCGGGGCGTGCGGGTTCCGGCGGACGTGTCGGTCACCGGCTTCGACGGGGTGTACCCGCTCGCGAACGACTGGATCGGGTTCACGACGCTCGAGCAGCCGATCGAACGGATCGGCCGGGAGGCGATCGACCTCGTCATCGGCCGCATCGACGATCCCGCTCGGCCCGTCGAGCACCGATCGTTACGCGGCACCGTCATCCCCGGGCGCACGCTGCTCCGACGCTGACCGCCGGACTCAGCACCGTGCGAGGGTGGTCGTCCGGTGGCCTGTTCATCCGGCGCGCACGGTGCGCGGTCGATCAGCTGGTGCGGCCTGCGGCGGCCGGTGCGAGGCGGGCGCAAGGGACACCGTGCGAGGTTGATCGGGCCGTGCGCCGGCCGCGGCTCGGTGCGGTGAAACAGCGACGCACGGAGTGGTCAGGCTCGCACGGCACGGCGAGCACCGCACCCGACCGCACGCAGCCCGACCCGGCCCGCCCCGACCGCACACCGGTCAGAACAGCCCGGCGCGCGGTGCCTCCGGCCCGTCGAACCCGCGGAACATGTCCGACACCAGGGCCTCGATCTGCGGCTCGACGAGGCGTTCGACCGCCTCGGCGATCCGCGGCCGGTGGTCGATGAGCGCCAGGCAGACCGCCGTGCCGGTGGAACGGGCGCACTCGTCGGAGAGGGCGATCTCGTGACGGAGCGCCGACTTCGCCTCGTCCGACAGGGGTTCGCGTGGCGCCTGCTCGTGCGCGCCCGTCCCGGTCAGCTCGCCGAGCGTGAAGAGGAACGGCTCCCCCGGTGACGGCTCCGGGTCGACGTCGAGGCCCTGGAACTCCGGCTGCAGGCCCTCGGTCGGCTGGTACCCGGCGTGACGCTTGCGTGCCGCGGCCCGCTCGAGTTCGCGCTGCAGCAGGGGCAGGTTCTTGGCGGTGTAGTCGTCGACGGCGTCCTCGATGATCGTCGAGATGCGGCCGATCAACGCGTGCTGGACGGCGTGCGGCACGTCCGGTCCGAAGCCCGCGGCGGTGGCGATCGGTGAGCCGGTGCACTTGCGGCAGATGCGTGTCCGGGGCCGCGCGGTGCCGATCTGCCAGCGGGGCAGCCAGCGCAGCCAGACCTCGACAGCGCTGCGCACGCGTCCGTCGATGCCGTCCATGCTCCAAGCGTAGGCCTGGAGGCGCGGATCACCCCCGGCATCCCGCGGAAGTCGACGAAACGGCCGGGTCGTCAGTCCGTCGGCTCGGTCACGAAGTCGATGAGCTCCTCGACACGACCGAGCAACTGCGGCTCGAGGTCGGCGAAGGTGCGCACCTGCCCGAGGATCCGCTGCCACGCCCGGGCGATGTCGGCCTGCTCGGCGGCGGGCCACCCGAGCGCCTGGCAGATACCCTTCTTCCACTCGATCGAGCGCGGGATCGTCGGCCACGCCTGGAGTCCGACGCGGGCGGGCTTCACCGACTGCCAGACGTCGACGAACGGGTGCCCGACGACGAGCACGTGCGCGCCCCACTTCCCCCGCATCACGGCGTCGGCGAAGCGGGACTCCTTCGAGCCCGGCACGAGGTGGTCCACGAGCACGCCGACACGACGGTCGCGCGAGGGCCGGAAGTCGTCGAGCACGTCGGCCAGGTTGTCGACGCCGGAGAGCTCCTCGACGACGACGCCCTCGACCCGGAGGTCGGCTCCCCAGACCTTCTCGACGAGTTCGGCGTCGTGCTTGCCCTCCACCATGATCCGGGAGGGCAGTGCCACCCGGGCGCGCTGCGACTCCACGGCGAACGATCCGGACGCGGTGCGGAGGCGACCACCGTCGGACGCGTGCCGGACCGCCGGGGCCGAGCCGCGCCTCCCGGGACCCGCGCCGTCCGCCGGACCGGCACCCGCACCGCCAGCCGGAGAGCGCCGCCCCACCGGCGCCTGCGGGCGGCCCAGCGTGACGAGCTCGCCCTCGAGCAGGAACTGCCCGCTGAAGGGGAACGACCGGGTGCGTCCCTTCCAGTCCTCGAGCTCCACGTTGCCGGCCTCGAGCCGCACCACGGCGCCGGCCCAGCCGGTCGTCGGGTCCTCGAGGACCATGTCTCGCTCGAGCGGCACCTGCCGCACCTTCTGCACCCCGCGCGAGCGCCAGTCGCCCGAGAGCACGTCACTGCCGTACCGGTCGTCGTCCACCCGCACGAGGGTACTGTCGTCCCGGGCCCGGACGACGTCAACCGGCCGCACACCCCACCATCTCGACGGAAGGCACACCCTTGCGCGCTGCGATCATCCACGCCCCGAACGACATCCGTGTCGAGGACCGCGACCAGCCCGACCTCATCACGCCGAAGGACGTCGTGGTCAAGGTCGTCGCGGCGTGCGTGTGCGGGTCGGACCTCTGGCCGTACCGGGGCGTCACGCCGACGAAGCAGCCGCGTCCGATCGGCCACGAGCTCGTCGGCGAGGTCGTCGCGGTGGGCGACGCCGTCACGGACCTGCACGTCGGCGACTTCGTCATCTCCCCCTTCACCATGAACGACGGCACGTGCCAGGCCTGCCGCCACGGCATGACGACCGGCTGCGACCACCTGTCCGGCTTCGGCGGGAAGGACGCGTACGGCGACCCCGTCGGCGGCGCCCAGGCCGAGTACGTCCGCATCCCGGACGCCTCCGCGACGCTCGTCGCGGTGCCGGGCCCGGTCGACCCGGCGCTCGTCCCCTCGCTCCTCACCCTGTCGGACGTCTTCTCCACCGGGCACCACGCCGCGGTGTCGGCAGCCGTGGGCCCGGGCAAGACGGTCGTCGTGGTGGGCGACGGCGCGGTCGGGCTGTCCGCCGTCCTCGCGTCGAAGCGGCTCGGTGCCGAGCGGATCATCGCGATGAGCCGGCACGCGGACCGACAGGCGCTCGCGCGCGAGTTCGGCGCGACGGACGTCGTCGAGGCGCGTGGCGAGGAGGGCGTCGCGGCGATCCGCGAGTTGCTCGGCGGCGACCTGGCCGACTGCGCGGTCGAGGCCGTCGGCACCGAGGAGAGCATGGACCAGGCACTGCACTCGGTCCGCCCGGGTGGCAACCTCGGCTTCGTCGGGGTCCCGCACGGGGTGCCGACGATCGGCACGCGGTACCTCTTCGACACGAACATCACCATCGCGGGCGGCATGGCCCCGGCGCGCACGTACATCCCCGAGTTGCTGCCGGACGTGCTCTCGGGTGCGATCGAGCCGGGCCGCGTCTTCGACCTTGAGCTCCCGCTCGACGAGGCGGCGGAGGCGTACCGCGCGATGGACGAGCGTCGCGCGATCAAGGTGCTCCTGCGCCCGTAGGGCCCGTCCGCGACGTCGACGTCCCGCACCGCACGTCCCGCGCCGCCCGTTCGGCGCCGCGCGTTCCGCTCCGCACGTTTCGCGGAGCGGAACGCGTGTTTCGAATCGGTAAACAAACCTTTCAGTAAAGAAGGTTGTCCGTTACAGTCCTCGACATGACCACTCGAGGACGCACCCCCGGCCAGCCCGGCCTCCTGCGTGTCCTCAACGACCGGGCCGCGCTCGAGCTCCTGCTCGACGACGGGCCGCTCACCCGCAACGAGATCGCCCAGCGCACCGGGCTCAGCAAGCCGACCGCGGCCGAGATCATCCGGCGGCTCGAGGCGGCGGCCCTCATCCGCGAAGCCGGCACCGCATCGCAGGCCGGTCGCCGGGGCCCGAGCGCGGTGGTCTACGAAGCGATCACCGACCGCGACCTCGGCGTGGCGGTCGACGTCCAGCTCGTCGACGTCCGGAGCACCGTGGTGGACGCCGCGGGCCGGACCTTCCCGGTCGCGACCCACACGATGTCCCCGGCCGAGATGCGCGCGCCCGGTGCCGACATCGTCGCCGCCGCGATCTCCCGGGCCGCGGCGGCCGCGGGCGTCGACCCGGACCTCGTCACCGCGGTCGGCGTCGGGGTCCAGGCGAGTGTCGACCACGCGACCGACACCCTCATCTTCACCGACGGCCTGCCCGGCTGGCCCCGTGACCGGGTCGCCGCGACGCTCTCCGCCGCACTCGGGGTCCGCGTCGTCATCGAGAACGACGCCAACCTCGCGGCGATCGCCGAACGGAACATGGGCGCCGGACGGACCCCCGGGTCGTTCGCCCTGTTCTGGATGGCCGAGGGCCTCGGCATGGCGCTCGACCTCGGCGGCCACCTGCACACCGGCGCGTCCGGTGCCGCCGGCGAGATCGGCTACCTCGGCGTGCCCGCAGACGCACGCTCCATCGACCCGACGGCCACGATCGTCGCTGACCTCATCTCCGAGTCCGCGATCATCGCCCTCGCCGCCGAACACGGGATCACGGCACCGGACGGCACCGCTGCCGACTGGCGCCAGGTGCTCCCGCAGCTGCCCGGGCTCCCCGAGCAGCACCCGTTCACCACCGCCCTCGGCGAGCGTGTCGGGCACAACGTGCTCCCCGCCCTCGCCGTCGCCGATCCCGAGACGGTCGTGCTGCACGGCCCGACCGGGATCGCGGGCGGCCCCGCCCTGGCCGCCGCCGTGACCGCCTGGCTCCGGACCCGCACGCGCTGGTCCACCGCCGTCGTGGCCCCCGGCGTCCCCGACACCCCCGTCCTGCACGGTGCGCGGCACGTCCTCATCGACGTCGTCCGCACCGCGCTCGCGGATCGGCTCGAGCGCATCAGCGACGATGTGCCCGCACCGGACCCGGCCGAGCGCCCCTGACCAGCACCACCCCACCCGCACCACTCGAGGCACCATCACCCGGCCCTGTCCCAGGGCTCTTCGGCGCGCCCGGAAACGACGTCGCACGCCCGGATCCGTCCGGCGTGCGGCACCGCGACCGCACCGCGTCGGAGCGAGACCAGAGAGCGAGTACCGCAGTGTCCCTCCCCCAACCGAACGTCCCGCACCGCCGGACGTTCCGCCGCATCGTCACCGCCACGGCCGTCGCCGCCGTGGGCGCCCTCGTCGTCGCGGGCTGCAGCTCCGGCAGCAGCGCCGACTCGATCGAGAAGAGCGCACCGAAGGACCTCAAGGGCGCCGTGTCCCTGTGGCACTTCTTCACCGGTCGCGAAGCCGGCGTCGTGAAGAGCGCCGTCGCCGGGTTCGAGAAGGAGAACCCCGGCGTCACGGTCGACATCCACGCCGGCCAGGACGACGAGAAGCTGCAGAAGGCGATCTCGTCCGGCCAGAACATCGACGTGGGCCTGTCGTACTCGACCGCCATCGTGGGCAGCTTCTGCTCCTCGGGCGCCTTCCGCGACCTGTCGCCGTACATCAAGCGTGACGATGTCGACCTGTCGGACATCCCGAAGGCCGTGCAGTCGTACACGCAGTACAAGGGCACGCGCTGCACCCTGCCGGCCCTCGCCGACGTCAGTGCGCTGATGTACAACAAGCCGCTGCTCGCGAAGGCGGGCATCACGACCCCGCCGAAGACGCTCGACGAGCTCAAGGCCGACGCGCTGAAGCTCACCACGTACAACGCCGACGGGTCGATCAAGCAGCTCGGGTTCAACCCGCTCATCGACTTCTACGAGAACTCCCCCGAGCACTGGGCCCCGATGGTCGACGGCTCGTGGCTCGACGCGAAGGGCAACAGCGTGATCGGCACGTCCGACGCCTGGAAGAAGCTCATCACCTGGCAGAAGGGCTTCGTCGACGAGATCGGCTACGACAAGCTCAAGGCCTTCACCTCGGGGCTCGGCCAGGAGTTCGCCGCCGACAACGCGTTCCAGACCGGTCAGGTCGCGATGCAGATCGACGGCGAGTACCGCACCGCCTTCATCAAGGACCAGAAGCCGGACCTCGACTACGGCACCGCGCCGACCCCGGTGATGGACGGCCTCGGCAACTACGGATCGACCTACATCGCGGGGAACGTGGCGGGCATCGCGAAGGGGTCCAAGCACCCCGAGCTGGCCTGGGCGCTGCTGAAGTACCTCTCGACGAACACCGACGCGCAGGTCACGATGGGCAACGGGCTGAAGAACATCCCGACGCTTACCTCGGCCCTCGAGTCGCCGAAGCTCGAGGTCGACGAGAACTACAAGACCTTCGTCGACGTCGCGGGCGACAAGGACACGATGACCTCGCCGGGCACCGCGGACGGCGCCGCCTACATCGGCACCTTCACGAAGTTCTGGCAGGCGTACCAGCAGAACGGCGGCGACCTCGACGCGAAGCTCAAGAAGCTCGACTCGGACATCGACAACGCCAACCAGCTGGCTGGTCCGTGACCATGACCGACGTCACCACCCCTGAGACCGGCAGCCTGGAGGCGCGGCCCACCCGCGCCTCCCGGCCGCCGGCCAGCGCCGGGTCGCGTTCGACGGCCCCCGGGAGCCGGCCACGTCGGCGCCGCTCCGCCGAGTCCCGCCGTCGCCTGGTCGCGCTGACGATGCTCGCCCCGGCCCTGGCGGGCCTCGTGATCTTCTTCGCGTACCCGCTCGTCGCGTCGATCTTCTACTCGTTCACGCGCTACAACCAGCTGCAGGAACCCGAGTTCGTCGGGCTGCTGAACTACCGGTTCCTCTTCACCCAGGACCCGCAGATCGGCCCCGCGGTCGTGAACACGCTGTGGTTCGTGGTCATCCTCGTGCCGGTCCGGATCGTCTGCGGGCTGCTCGTGGCGGGACTGCTCAGCCGCGCGAAGACGGCGACCGGGTTCTGGCGGACGCTGTTCTACCTGCCCGCCCTGGTGCCTCCCGTCGCGAGCGTCGTCGCGTTCGTCTTCCTGTTCAACCCCGGCACCGGCCCCGTGAACCAGGTCCTGCGGGTGTTCGGCATCGACGGCCCGCTGTGGTTCAACGACCCCGCGTGGTCGAAGCCCTCGCTCGTGATCATGGGCGTCTGGGTGATGGGCGACATCATGATCATCTTCCTGGCGTCGCTCCTCGACGTGCCGCGCGACCTGTACGAGGCCGCGTCGCTCGACGGGGCGAACGGCGTCCAGCAGGTGCGGCACATCACGCTGCCGACGATCGCGCCGGTCATCGGGTTCGCCGCCGTCACGGGGGTGATCGCGGCCCTGCAGTACTTCACCGAGGCCGCCGTCGCGTCGGGCGTCGCCAGCGGCAAGGCCACGATCGGCGGAGGCACCGCGGCGCAGCTCGGCTACCCGGGCACCTCGCTGCTCACCTACACCGAGCTGCTCTACCAGCACGGGTTCGCGAACTTCCAGTTCGGCTACGCGTCCGCGATGGCCGTGGTGCTGTTCGTGGTCACCGCCGTGGTGCTCGTCCTCACGATGCGCCGCATCTCCGTCTTCCGACCAGAGGAGTCCTGATGACCGCCGTGTCCCAGTCCCCGCTCGCCCGGGCTCCCCGCGGTGCGGCGTCCGGCTCCGCCCGCGGTCCGCGCCGCAGCCTGCTGGTCTGGATCGCCGAGCACGCCGCACTCGTCGCGCTCGGCGTCCTGACCATCGCGCCGATCGTGTTCGTCATCCTGACGTCGCTGATGTCGAGCAACCAGGCACTCACCGCGTCGATCGTGCCGCGCCCGTTCGACTTCTCGAACTACGGCCGGGTGTTCACCGAACTGCCGCTCGTGCAGTGGTTCGGCAACTCGTCGATGTACGCCGTGCTCGCCACCGCGTTCATGCTCGTCAGCTCGGTCCCGGCGGCGTACGCGCTCGCCCAGATCAAGTTCCGTGGCGCGAACCTGATCTTCACCGTGATCATCGTCGCGATGCTCCTGCCCCCGCAGGTCACCGCGGTGCCGGTCTACGTGATGTGGTCCGAGCTGCACCTCACCGGCACGCTCTGGCCGCTCATCCTGCCGAACCTGCTCGGCGACGCGTTCAGCATCTTCCTGCTCCGTCAGTTCTTCATGACGATCCCGAAGGAGTACGGGGACGCCGCTCGCATGGACGGATGCAGCGAGTGGGGCGTGCTGTGGCGCGTGGTCGTCCCCATGGCCCGCCCGGGCATCGCGTCGGCGGCGATCTTCATGTTCTTCCACTCGTGGAACGACTACTACGGCCCGCTCCTGTACGCCTCCGAGAACCAGGCCGCCTGGCCGGTGGCGTACGGGTTGGCCACGTTCCGCGGCCAACACGGCACCGACTGGTCGATGACGATGGCGATGACCGTCGTCGTCATGGTGCCCGTCGTCATCATCTTCTTCTTCGCACAGAAGGCATTCGTCGAGGGCATCGCGCTCACCGGCGTGAAGGGATAGCACCACAGTGAAACTCGCAGTCATCGGTGGCGGATCCACCTACACCCCCGAACTCGTGGACGGCTTCGCCCGGCTCCGCGACCAGCTGCCCATCGACGAGCTGTGGCTCGTCGACCCCGATCCCGTCCGGCGCGAACTCGTCGGCGGTGTCGCGAAGCGGATGTTCGCCCACGCCGGCCACCCGGGCACGATCCACGTCACGGACGACGTCGTCGCCGGGGTCTCGGACGCCGACGCCGTCATGTTCCAGCTCCGGATCGGCGGGCAGGCCGCCCGGCACCAGGACGAGACCTGGCCGCACGAGGCCTGCTGCATCGGGCAGGAGACCACCGGGCCCGGCGGGTTCGCGAAGGCGCTCCGCACCGTGCCGGTCGTGCTCGAGTACGCGTCGCTCGTCAAGCGGTACGCCAAGCCGGACGCGTGGATCGTCGACTTCACGAACCCGGTGGGCATCGTCACCCGTGCACTGCTCGAAGCGGGGCACCGGGCCGTCGGGCTCTGCAACGTGGCGATCGGGTTCCAGCGGCGCTTCGCGAAGGAGTTCGACGTCGCTCCGTCGGCCGTCCGGCTCGACCACGTCGGTCTGAACCACCTGACGTGGGAGCGCGGCGTCCACGTGACGGACGGCTCCGGCGAGCGCGACGTCCTGTCCGACCTGCTCCGTGCCGACACCGGTGCCCTCGACCGGATGGCGGAGAGCGTGCACATGCCGGCCGACCTCATCCGGCTGCAGCACGCCGTGCCCTCGTACTACCTGCGCTACTTCTACAGCCACGACGTCGTGCTCGAGGAACAGCTGCACGCGCCCACCCGTGCCGAGGCCGTCATGGAGACCGAGCGGGCCCTGCTCGCGAAGTACGCGGACGAGTCCGTCGTGACGAAGCCCGCCGAGCTCGAGCAGCGGGGCGGCGCCTACTACTCCGAGGCGGCGATCGACGTGCTCTCCTCGATCCTCGGCGACCGCGGTGATGTGCAGGTCCTCAACGTGCGCAACGACGGCACGTTCCCGTTCCTCCCCGACGACCACGTGATCGAGGTCCCGGCCCGGGTCACCCGCGCGGCGATCACACCGTTGCCCGTCGCGCCGCTCGACGCCGACATGGTCGGACTCGTGTCGCACGTCGCCGGGTACGAACGCCTCGCCCTCGCCGCCGCCGTGCACGGAGGCCGCGACCGCGTGCTCCGCGCGATGTGGGCGCACCCGCTCGTCGGGCAGGTCGACAAGGCCGAACGGCTCACCGACCTGCTCCTGGCCGCGAACGCGGAGCACCTGCCGTGGACGCGATCGGAGCAGCTGACGTGGGCGGGCTGAACGGAGCCGGAGCGTCCGGGGGCGGCGTCGGCACCGCCCGAGCGACCCGTCCGCCCGCACCCGTCCCGCCGGCGCCGAGCGACGTCGTCCTGGCCGTCGACGGTGGCGGCAGCAAGACGGACGTCGTCGCGATCGCACTCGACGGTTCGATCGTCGGGCACGCACGGGGCCCCGGCTCGAACCCGCAGACCCGCGGGTGGGACGTCGCCGGGCCGATCCTCGACGACGTCCGGGCGCGGGTCGTCGGCGACCTCGGCGACCGTCGGATCCGGACGACGCACGTGTACCTGGCCGGGCTCGACCTGCACGACGAACTCGTCGCGGCGACCGGGGCGCTCGCGCACTGGGAGGCCGACGGCGGCGCGCCGCACGTCCTCGACAACGACCTGTTCGCACTGCTGCGGGCGGGGACCCTGTCGCCGGACGCCGCCGCGGTCGTCTGCGGCACGGGCATCAACGCGCTCGCGGTCCGGGCCGACGGCACCACCGCACGGTTCCCCGCCATCGGGGACGTCTCCGGCGACTGGGGCGGCGGCGCGTACCTCGGCAACCGTGCGCTGTGGCACGCAGCCCGTGCCGACGACGGTCGCGGACCGGCGACGGCCCTGGTCACGGCCGTCCCGGCGGCACTGGGTCTCCGCAGCGTCCGCGAGGTGACCGAGGCCATCCACTTCGGCCGCCTCGACCAGCGGGTGTTCAACCGGCTGTGCCCGGTGCTGTTCGAGGTCGCCGGCATGGGCGACGCCGTGGCCGTCGGCGTCGTCGCGCGGCAGGCCGAGGAGATCGTCCTGCTCGCTGCGGTCGCGCTCGAGCGTCTCGGTCTGGGTGGCTCGGCTGCGAGCCCGGTGCCCGTGGTCCTCGGCGGCGGGGTGCTCGCGGCACGGGATCCCCTGCTCGTCGAGGGCGTCGTCGACGGCCTCGCTGCCCGGGTGCCCGGAGCGGTGCCGACGTGGGTGACCGATCCTCCCGTGCTCGGGGCGGGGTTGGCGGCGCTGGAGTCCGTCGGGGCCGACGACGCCGCGCTCGACCGCTACCGGCAGGCCGTGCGCTCCCGCGCCTTCGCGAGCACCACGGCGCTGATCCGCTGACGCGCCGCGGCGCGCGAGCGGGCGCCCGCGCGCCGCGCCGCGCGCCTGCGCGGCCGCCGCGCCCGCGCCCGCGAAAGCGGCAGTGTGCCGCACGACGATCGCGGCACACTGTCGCTCCAGCGGCAGCACCATCGCGCGCACCCTGTGCGCTGTCGCTTCCGCGGCACGACCCACACCGCCCCTGGAACGCACCCACGGCCGGACGGGAGGCGCGGTACCAGCCCGCACCGCGCCTCCCGTCCGACCGTGCTCGCGCCCACCCCGTGGTCGCGCGCCCCGAGACTCGGCCGGGCGGACGAGATGCGGGCCGCCGGGCCGCGAAACTGTCCGCCGCGCCGAGACTCGGCGAGACCGCCGCGCCGCGCGCGCGCGCCGCGCCGCGCTACGCGCGCGCCAGCAGCCCCAGCATGTCGACCACCCGGTTCGAGAACCCCCACTCGTTGTCGTACCAGGCGACCACCTTCACGTGCCGCCCCTCGTCGACACGGGTGAGCAGCGAGTCGAACACGCTCGACTCCGGCCGCCCCGTGATGTCCGTCGACACGAGCGGGTCCGCCGTGAACGCCAGCACCCCCGCGAGCGGCCCGGCGGCGGCGGCACGGTAGGCCTCGTTGACCTCCTCGACGGTGACGTCCCGCGACACCACGGTGTTCAGCTCGACGATCGACCCCACCGGCACCGGCACCCGGATCGCGTCACCCGACAGCTTGCCGTCGAGCCGCGGCAGCACGAGCCCGATGGCCTTGGCCGCTCCGGTCGACGTCGGCACGATGTTCACCCCGGCGGCACGCGCCCGACGCAGGTCGCGGTGCGGACCGTCCTGCAGGTTCTGCTCCTGCGTGTAGGCGTGCACGGTCGTCATGAACCCGTGCTCGATGCCCGCGAGGTCGTCGAGCACCGACGCCAGCGGCGCGAGCGCGTTCGTCGTGCACGAGGCGTTCGAGACGACGGTGTGCACCGCCGGGTCGTACACGTCGGAGTTCACGCCGTACGCGATGGTGGCGTCCGCGCCGGTGGCGGGCGCGCTGATGAGGACGCGGCGGGCTCCCGCGGTGAGGTGTCCCGCCGCTGCGTCGCGCACGGTGAACCGGCCGGTCGACTCGAGCACGACCTCGACGCCGAGGTCGCCCCACGGGAGCTCCGCCGGCTCGCGCGACGCGAGGACGCGGATGCGCTGTCCGTCGATGACGAGGGTGTCCCCGTCGACCTCGACGGTCCCGGCGAACGGGCCGAGCGCGGAGTCGTACCGGAACAGGTGGGCGAGCGTCTCGGGTGCGGTGAGGTCGTTGACGGCGACGACCTCGAGGTCGTCGCCTCCCCGTGCGAGGAGCGCGCGGAGGGTGTTGCGGCCGATGCGGCCGAAGCCGTTGATCGCGATGCGGGTCATGTGGACTTCCTTTCGTTCCGCGGTCCATGCTCACGGCCCGGGAGGCGCGGCTCCAGTGGCTGGGAAGCCAGCGTTCGAAAGGATGTCGCCACCACTGCGGCGACGCGGTCAGTCCTGGAAGGTCCGCCGGTACTCGGTCGGCGAGGTCCCGAGGATCCGACGGAAGTGCGTCCGCAGGTTGGCGTCCGACCCGAGCCCCGCCCGCTCGGCGACCTGGTCGACGGCGAGGTCCGAGCGCTCGAGCAGCTCCCGTGCGAGGTCGACCCGAGCGCGGAGCACCCACTGCATCGGCGTGTACCCGGTGTCCTCGACGAAGCGCCGCGAGAACGTCCGAGGCGAGACCGTCGCGTTCCGGGCGAGGACCTCGAGCGTCAGCGGGTCGGCGAGGTGTCGGAGCGCCCACTCCCGCGTCTCGGCGAAGACGTCCCCGAGTGGCTCGGGCATGCTCCGCGGGACGTACTGCGCCTGCCCGCCGCTCCGGTACGGGGCACTCACGAGGCGCCGTGCGACGTGGTTCGACAGCCCGACCCCGTGGTCCTGCCGGACGATGTGCAGGCACAGGTCGATCCCGCTCGCCGCGCCCGCACTCGTCAGGACCGACCCGGCGTCGACGAACAGCACGTCCTCGTCCACGTCGACCTCGGGGTACCGGTCGCGGAGCACCCGCGTGTAGTGCCAGTGCGTGGTCGCACGGCGGCCGTCGAGCAGTCCCGCGGCGGCCAGGGCGAACGCCCCGGTGGAGATCGCCGCGATCCGGACGCCCCGCTCGTGCGCCTGCCCGAGCGCCGCCACCACGTCGGCCGGGGGTGGCGTGTCCGCGGGGAACCGGTACCCGGGCACGAAGACCGTCTCGGCCCACCCGAGGGCGTCCAGCCCGTGGTCGACCGCGTACGCGAGGCCGTCTCCCCCGGCGATGCGACCCACGCGGGGGCCGCACACCCGGACCTCGTACGGCATGCTCGGGCGGTTCGAGAAGACCTGCGCCGGGATCCCGACGTCGAGCGGCTTGGCCCCGTCGAGCACGAGGACCGCGACGCGGTGCAGGTGGGGCGTGGCCATGCAGCGACGCTAGCGCCCTCCGGGGACGTCAGGCGTCGCGGATCGCGAGGACCCGGTGCGGTGCCGCCCGCTCCGCCCGCCACCCGGAGGGCAGGACGTCCTGGAGTTCCGGCAGCGTGAAGCTCCGCCGGATCGAGCGCAACCCGTCGACCCGCACGAAGGTGCCGGCCGCGACCAGCGTCGAACCGACCGCGTACGCCCGGTAGGCCGAGCGCGACCGCCGGATGTCCGAGTGCAGGCTGCGGCTCGTCGCCAGCTGTTCGGAGTCCGCGAGGAACCCGCGCCGTTCCTCGTCGCCGAGGTGGTGCAGCACGTGGTTCGACACGACGACGTCGAACCGCTCCCCCGCGGCGATGAGCTCGGCGCTCGACTGCTGCCGGAAGGTGACACCGCGCGGGGTGGACCGGGTCGCCGCGTCGATCGCCCGCGCGTCCGGGTCGGCCCCGACGACCTCGACGTCGAACCCGTCGGCAGCGGCCCACCGGACGAGCGCCCGCGCGAGGTCGCCGCCGCCGCACCCGAGGTCGAGCACGCGTCCCCGCCCGTTCGCGGGGAGCGCCGGCGCGACGTGCGTCCGCCACGCGGAGCGCCAGCCGCTCACGAGTGCGTTCACCACGGCGAAGCGCCGGAACGTCCGAGCGAGCGCGCGCGGGTCGCAGTCCGGGTCGTCCATGAGTTCGTGGAGGTCCAGTGCGCGCGTGGTCAGGTCGACGGCCGGGAGGCGCGGATCGATCCCCTCGGTGCGGCTCACGAGACGCCCGTGGTCGCCGTCTCGACCGCATGGTCGCGGGCTGCTGCCGTCGCCGCCTCGACCGGTTCGTCCTGCTCGCGGGCCGGGATCGACGGTCGCGTGCTGCCGACGGCGGTGAGTCGGGCGGCCTCGACCGTCAGGCCCGGTCCGAACGCGAGCGCGATGACGGGGGCACCGTCGTCGATGCCGTCGTCGAGCACCTGGCGGAGCACGAAGAGCACGGTGGCACTCGAGACGTTCCCGTGGTCGCGGAGGACGCCGCGGCTCGCCGCGAGGGCGGCGTCCGGCAGCCCGAGGGCGACCTGCGTCCGGTCGAGGATCGCGCGACCGCCCGGGTGCACGGCCCAGGTCGGAACGTCGACGGCGGCGGAGCCCACGGCGGACAGCAGCGGTGCGACGGCCTCGGCGACCGTGGCACCGACGAGCTTCGGGACGGCCGTGCTGAGCACCATCTCGAAGCCCTCGTCGCCGATGTTCCACGCCATCTCGGACGCACCCTCGGGCACGACCGTCGTCGCGAAGTCGTCCAGGCGGAGTCCGGCGCCGTCGGCGGTGACCACGGCCGCCGCCGCACCGTCCCCGAAGACGCTGTTGGCGACGATCTGGTCCGGGTCGTCGCTCGCCCGGACGTGCAGCGTGCAGAGCTCGGCGCAGACGACGAGCACCACGGCGGACGGCACGGACTCGGCGAACGCCGCAGCGATGCGGAGCGCCGGGAACGCCGCGCAGCACCCCATGAACCCGATGTGCTGACGGAAGACCGTGCGCGGGATGCCGAGTTCGGTGACGACGTCGAGGTCGGGGCCGGGCTGGGTGAACCCGGTGCACGAGACGGTCACCACGTGGGTGATCGACTCGGGTGTCACGTCCGAGCGATCCACGGCGTCGCGGGCGGCCGCCACGAACAGGGCCGGGGCGAGCTCACGGTACCGGTCGTTCCGGGTGCCGGTCGACGGGGACCGCAGCACGCCCTGGTCGTCGCGGAAGACGCCGGACGGCCGCGTGCTGTCGAGTTCCTCGAGCACCGTGTGCCGGTGCTCCACGGCGGAGGCGTCGAACGCGGCGGGGACGAGCCGCCTGCCGAGCCGGCCCAGCTCGGGCTGCGACGCGAAGAGGTCGCGCACCGCAGCCTGCTCGAGTGTCGTCTCGGGGACGGCGGTACCGATGGCGCGGATCGTTGCGGACACGACTCATCCTGTCACCGGGTCGCTGACGCGTCCCCAGGATCGACGGGAGGCGCGGTGCCAGCCGGCACCGCGCCTTCCGTCCGTGCCCTGAACTCGTCTACGACTGCTGCGCGCGCTCCAGCACCAGCTCGCGGACGCGGGCGGCGTCCGCCTGGCCCTGCATGGCCTTCATGACGGCGCCGATGATGGCGCCGGCGGCCTGGACCTTGCCGTCCTTGATCTTGGCGAGGACGTCGGGCTGTGCGGCGAGCGCCTGGTCGACCGCGGCGGTGAGCGCCGAGTCGTCCGACACGACCTTGAGCCCACGCGACTCGACGACCTGCGACGGCGACCCTTCGCCAGCGATGACGCCTTCGAGGACCTGGCGTGCCAGGCGGTCGGTCAGGTCACCGGACTCGACGAGGGCGATGAGCTCGGCGACGTGCTGCGGCGAGACGAGGTCACCGGGGGCGGCGTCCCGCGTGTTCGCGACACGGCTGATCTCACCCGTCCACCACTTGCGGGCGGCCTGCGGTGCGGCACCGGCGGCGACGGTCCCCTCGAGCTCGTCGAGCAGCCCGCCGTTCACGACGTCCTGGAACTCGAGGTCGGTGAAGCCCCAGTCGCCCTTGAGCCGACGGCGACGTGCCACCGGGGCCTCGGGCAGGGAGGCGCGGAGCTCCTCGATCACGGCCGGGTCCGGCACGACCGGGAGCAGGTCGGGCTCCGGGAAGTAGCGGTAGTCGTCGGCGTCGGACTTCGGACGGCCGGCCGAGGTGCGACCGGTGTCCTCGTGCCAGTGCCGGGTCTCCTGCGTGATCGACCCACCGGCGGCGAGGATCGCGGCCTGACGCTGGATCTCGTAGCGGATGGCCCGCTCGACGGCCCGGAACGAGTTGACGTTCTTCGTCTCCGTGCGCGTGCCGAGCTTCTCCTGCCCGCGGGGACGCAGCGAGATGTTCGCGTCGCAGCGGAGGTTACCGCGTTCCATGCGGGCCTCGGAGACGCCGAGCGCCCGGACGAGGTCACGGATGACCTGCACGTACGCCGCGCCGAGCTCGGGTGCGCGCTCCTCGGCACCGAAGATCGGCTTCGTGACGATCTCGACGAGCGGGACCCCGGCGCGGTTGTAGTCGACGAGCGAGTACTCGGCACCCTGGATGCGGCCCGTGGCACCGCCGACGTGCGTCAGCTTGCCGGCGTCCTCTTCCATGTGGGCGCGCTCGATCGGCACGGTGAAGATGGTGCCGTCGGCGAGCTCGACCTCGACCTCGCCCTCGTACGCGATCGGCTCGTCGTACTGCGAGATCTGGTAGTTCTTCGGGTTGTCCGGGTAGTAGTAGTTCTTCCGGGCGAACCGCGAGGACTCGGCGATCGAGCAGCCGAGCGCGAGCCCGAGCTGGATCGAGTACCGCACGGCCTGCGCGTTGACGACCGGCAGCGACCCGGGGAGCCCGAGGTCGACCGGCGTCACGTTCGTGTTCGGCTCGCCGCCGAAGAAGTTCGGCGCGTCCGAGAACATCTTGGTCTTCGTCGCGAGCTCGACGTGGACCTCGAAGCCGAGGACCGGCTCGTACAGCCGGAGTGCCTCGTCGAAGTCCATCAGCGCGTCCTTCTGCGCCATCAGATCACACCTTCCTGCGCAGCGG
Organism: Curtobacterium sp. Curtsp22; assembly: GCF_059492135.1. NCBI lineage: Bacteria > Bacillati > Actinomycetota > Actinomycetes > Micrococcales > Microbacteriaceae > Curtobacterium > Curtobacterium sp. Curtsp22. Next base: position 1,391,114 of record NZ_CP168519.1, read on the forward strand.
ACTGCTGACTCTGGTCGAGGTCCGGGATGCTGTCGATGAGCGGGCGGCCCCACTGCTGCTCGAGCAGGCGTTCGAGGGCGGCGCCGTACCGGTAGAGCCGGGCGTCCTCGCGCTGCGGTGCCATGAGCTGCACGCCCGTGGGCAGCGAGTCCTCGGGAGCGAGGCCGTTCGGGATGCTCATGCCCGGGACGCCGGCGAGGTTCGCCGGGATCGTCGTCAGGTCGTTGAGGTACATCGCCAGCGGGTCGTCGATGCGCTCACCGATCGGGAACGCGGTCGTCGGGGCCGACGGGCTGACCAGCAGGTCGACCTGCTCGAACGCGGCCTGGAAGTCACGCTGCACGAGGGTGCGGACCTTCTGCGCCGACCCGTAGTAGGCGTCGTAGTAGCCGGCGCTCAGCGCGTACGTGCCGAGGATGATGCGGCGCTTCACCTCGGGACCGAAACCGGCCTCGCGCGTGGCGGCCATGACGTCCTCGACGGTGGCGCCGTTCTCGGGCGTCACGCGGAGCCCGAAGCGCACGGAGTCGAACTTCGCGAGGTTCGACGACGCCTCGGCCGGGAGGATCAGGTAGTACGCGCTGATCGCGTAGGCGAACGACGGGGCGTCGATCTCGACGACGACGGCACCGGCCGACTCGAGCAGGGCGACGGTCTCGTGGAAGCGCTGGGTGACGCCCGCCTGGAAGCCCTCGCCACCGGCGAGCTCCTTCACCACGCCGACGCGCAGGCCGCGCAGCGTGTCCGCCTGCAGGCCCTCGCGCGCAGCGGCCGCCATGGACGGCCAGGCGTCGGGGATGCTCGTGGAGTCACGCGGGTCGTGCCCGCCGATGACGTCGTGCAGCAGCGCGGCGTCGAGGACGGTGCGCGACACCGGGCCGACCTGGTCGAGGCTGGAGGCCAGGGCGATCGCGCCGTAGCGGCTCACCCCGCCGTAGGTCGGCTTCACGCCGACGGTTCCGGTGACGGCACCCGGCTGACGGATCGAGCCGCCGGTGTCCGAGCCGAGGGCGAGCGGTGCCTCGTGCGCGGCGACCGCGGCGGCCGAACCGCCGCCGGAGCCACCGGGGATGCGGTCGAGGTCCCACGGGTTGTGCGTCGGGCCGTACGCCGAGAACTCGGTCGTCGAGCCCATGGCGAACTCGTCCATGTTCGTCTTGCCGAGCGGCACGAGGCCGGCGGCACGGAGCTTCGCGACCGGGGTGGCGTCGTACGGCGGCACCCAGCCTTCGAGGATCTTCGAGCCGGACGTCGTGGGCATATCCTGTGTGCACAGGACGTCCTTGATCGCGATCGGCACGCCGGCGAGCGGACCGAGGTCGTCACCGGCGGCACGGCGGGAGTCGATCGACTTCGCCGCGGCGATCGCGTTCTGGTTGACGTGCAGGAAGGCGTGGACGTCGCCGTCCACGGCCTGGATGCGGTCGAGGTGCGCCTGGGTGGCCTCGACGCTCGAGACGTCGCGCGCCACGAGGGCGTCGGCGAGCGCCGCGGCGCTCAGCTTCGTGATGTCGGTCACTGCTCTTCTCCCAGGATGGCCGTCACGCGGAACCGTTCGCCGTCGGAGTCGGGTGCGCCCGAGAGCGCCTGCTCCTGCGTGAGGGTCGGACCGACCACGTCGGGTCGGGTGACGTTGCCGAGCGGCACGGGGTGGCTGGTCGCCGGGACGTCCGGGGTGGCGACCTCGGTGACCTTGGCGACGCTGTCGACGATGTGCGACAGCTCCCCCGTGAGCTTCTCGATCTCTTCGGGCGTGAGTGCGATACGTGCGAGGTTCGCCAGGTGGGCGACCTGCTCGCTCGTGATGTCAGGCATGGTGCTCCGTCGATCGGTTCGTGGATTGCGCACCAGTCTATTGGTGCCTCAGTGGCCCTTCTGCTTCCCCTGCGGCTTCTGTGGAGACTGCTGTGCCGGCTGCTGCGCTCCCGTCTGCTGACCCTGCTGCTGGTCCTGCTGCTGCGTCGCTGCCGCGTCACCCTGGGACGCGCCCGACGATCCGCTCGACGACGTGTGGCTGGTCTGACCGATCATCGCCGGGTCCGCAGCCGGCAGCGTGCCACCGCCGACGGTCTGGTCGAGGTACGACATCATCGACTTGCCGACGCCGAACTTCGCGCTGTACCCGGTGGTCCCCTGCAGGAACGGCCAGTTCGCCAGGCTCACGTTGCCCTGGACGTTGCCGATCCAGGTCGCGTTCGTGTACTTCGTGCTCGACGCGACGAGCCAGTTCTGCACGTCACCGTCGGTGGTGCCGGTCTTCGCGAACTTCGGGGTGCTGTCGCCGGGGTTGGCGCTCGCGGCCGTGCCGGACCCGGTGAGGACGCCCTGCAACGCGTAGTCGACCGTCCCGGCCACGTCGGCAGCGACACCCTGCGTGCAGGACGACGGCGTCGGGGTGATCTTCGTACCGTCCGACTCGGTGACGGAGTCGATGGCGGTCGGCGTGCAGACGACGCCGCCGTTCGCGAAGCCCGCGTAGGCCTCGGCGAGGTCGATCGGGGACAGGTTGTTCACGCCGAGGATCGACGACGGGGTCTGTCCGAGCGAGCCGCCGGCCGCCGGGTGGATGCCCATCGACTGGGCGAGCTGCGCGATCTTGCACAGGTCGAGCTGCTTGCCCATCGCGGCGTAGGCGGTGTTGATCGACTCCGACGTCGCGGCCTGCACGGTCATCGACGACGGCACGTTCTCGGCGTTCGACACCGGCCAGGTCCCGCCGCTGACGTTCTGGCAGGTGTTCGTGAACTCCGAGTTCTGGAACGTGTGCTCGGTCGTCGACACGGACTGCGAGAGCGTGTGCCCGGTGGCGAGCCACTCTGCGAGCGTGAACACCTTGTACGTCGAGCCGGTCTGGAACCCGCCCGAGTTGCCGTACCCGCTGTCGGCGCTGTAGTTCACCGCGGTCGACCCGGCCGTCGAGGTGTCGCCCTGGGTGTACTGCGTGTTCTGCACCATCGAGAGGATCCGGCCGGTTCCCGGCTCCACGGTGACGTTCGATCCGCCGACGTCGACGCCGGCCATCGTCGACGGGACGTAGGTCGACAGCGCGGTCTGCGCCTGGGACTGCAGGTCGAGGTCGAGCGAGGTGTGTATCTCGAGGCCCTTGGTGTCGAGCGTCGCGATGCGCTCGGCGGCCGTCTTGCCGAACGCCGGGTCCTGCAGCACCTGGTCGCGCACGTAGTCGCAGAAGTAGCCGGCGTCGTACCCGGTCGCGGCCGACGAGCAGCCGTTGGCGGTGGCGGTGATCTTCGGCGTGACCGGTGTCGCCTTCGCCTGCTCGAGCTGCGCCTTCGTGATGTCGTGGTGAACGTACATGCGCTGCAGCACGTAGTCGCGGCGTTCCTTGGTGGCGGCGTAGCCGTTCTTCGCGCCGTTGTCGGCGTTCGACGGCTGGTCGATGCGAAGGTTCGACGGGTTGTTGAGGATCGCGACGAGGGTGGCCGACTGGACGAGCGAGAGGTCCTTCGCGTGCACGCCGAAGTAGTACTCGGCACCGGCCTCGGCGCCGTACACGCGGCCGCCGAGCCCGACGAGGTTCAGGTACCCGGTGAGGATCTGGTCCTTCGAGTACTTCTTGTTCACGGCGATCGCGTACCGCATCTCCTGGAGCTTGCGCTGCGGGGTCACCCCGGCGGCGTCCTCGTAGCACGCGGCGACCTTCTTCTCGGTGTCCGCGGCGTCCTTGCCCGTGAGCTCCTCGCACTGCTGCACGAGGACGTTCTTCACGTACTGCTGGGTGATGCTCGACCCGCCCTGCACGTCACCGCCGACGACCGTCGCCGCCGCACCACGGAGCGTGCCGACGACGTCGATGCCGCCCTCGTCGTAGAAGCGGGGGTCCTCGGTGTCGATCGCCGCCTGCTTGAGCGTCTTCGCCATCGCCCCGGACGCCACGGTCGTGCGGTTCTCGGCGTAGAACGAGGCGATCTTGACCTGCTGTCCGCCCTTCTCCGCATAGACGGAGGAGACCTGCTGCGGCGTCTGGATGTCGAGGTAGCTCGGCAGGTCCTCGAAGAAGGACACCGCCCCGGACGTGCTCTCGCCCGCGACGGCGACCCCCGGCGTGACGGCCACGGCGACGAGCATGCCGGCCAGCGCCGACATCGCGACGAACGTCAGGAGAGCACCAGGCCATCGCACCACACGCATGCAGGGCACCGTACGGTCACGATCTGGACTGGTTCTGCCGTGGAACGAGTCCAGGCTGCACCGCTGCTCAGGTAGCCACCCAGGATCAGTCGCGGGGCTGGAGGTCCTGCGGTCGGACGAGGTACATGTCCGGCGACGCCTGCGGCAGCCCGTCGCCACCGCGCTCACCGCGCCGGACCTGCTCGCGGACGAGGTCCCCGCGGCCGACGGCGATGAGCGCGACGTCGTGCAGCGACGCCGTCCCCGGCTTGAGGTAGTCGTTGTGCCCGACCGGTCGGCGGAACACCTCGCCGGCCTCCTGCACGTCGACGCCGCCGGTCAGGTCGAGCACGGTCGAGCCGAACCCCGCGGAGCCGGGATCGGTGCCGAAGTACCCGGAGCCGGCGATCGGGTCGCTGTGCGCGTCGCCGACGAACACCTGCCCGGCGCTGACGGCCAGGTCGGCCGAGGTGCGCACGTCGCTCCCCGGGGAGCCCAGGACCGTCAGGGTGTCCGCGCTCATCTCCCCGGAGGCCAGCGCCATGAGCGCCGCGGTCGACCCGTACGAGTGAGCGACGATGTTCACGCGCGGCTCGTCGCCGTCGCGGATCTCCCGGAGCCCGCCGACCGTCCGGGCGAGGCGCTCCCCGCCCGTCTTGGCCATGCCGAGCGACATGATGTTCGACAGGTCCGGCGTGCGGTAGCCCATCCACGCCACGACGGCGACGCCGTTCCCCGAGCCGGGCGCCGCCAGACCCGCCACGGTCGCCTGCTCGGTGTAGAGGTCGTTCGCGGTGTTCGTGAAGTCGGCCATCTGGCCGGTCACGGTGAAGAACATGCCGGGGACGACGACCGTGACGTCGGCGGCGGTGTCCAGGTCCCCGACGGCGATGGCCGCGCGCCCGGCTCCCCGCGTGTCGAGCGTGATGAGGTACCGGTCCGGTGCACCGACCTCGTGCACGAGCGCGTCGCGGACCTGGCCGAGCATCGCGGTCACGGCGGCCGCGGCCGAGTGGTCGGCGAGACCCGTGGCGAGGACCGCCCGGTTCGCACGGTCGCGGACCGCGTAGGGCACGCCCTCGAGGTTCCCGACGACGGACGGCGCGAGGGTCGTCAGCGTGTCGCGCTCGTCGTCCGAGAGTCCGGACCACCAGGCGGTGACCTCGGCGGCGGTCGGCGGGTCGTCCTCGGCGGTCGCGAGCACGTGACGGTCCTGACCGGCACGGAGGAGGTCCGCGCCGCTGAGCGACGACAGGTCGGTGAGGAACGCCCGCCCGTGCTCGACGGTGACCCCACCCGACGCGGACGACGGCCCGGACACGGACACTGACGCGGTCAGGTGTACCCCGGTCAGGACCGGTGCGGCTCCTGAGGTCCCCTCAGGGACCTGTGCGGAAGCATGCGCGACGGCCGCGGAGTGGGTGGCGGGCGCGACTGGGGCCTCGACCACTCCGAGCGAGTGCATCGAGGCGGTGAGCAGAGCCGCGGCGATGAGCAGCAATCGGGTCTCCCCCGGGAAGGCCGTCCCGTCGTCCCCCTGCAGACGACGGGTGATGCTCTAGCGAGTGTAAGGAGAATAGCCTTCCCGACGATGTGCGCGCTGCAACTTGTCCCCCGAACTGGGTGCACACTCAGGCGCGCCGTACCTCGCAGACCGAGGCCGGACGTGCTCCTGAGTCGGACTCAGCCCTCGGGCTCGTCCCCGGCAGCGTCGCCGAGCGCCGACGGCCCCTCGGTCACCAGCAGGCGGAACTGCTCGGCGTCGATGATCCGGACCCCGAGCTGTTCGGCCTTCGTGAGCTTCGAACCGGCACCGGGACCGGCCGCGACGAAGTCCGTCTTCTTGCTCACGCTCGAGGCCGCCTTGCCGCCCGCGGCGATGATCGCCTCCTGCGCGCCCTCGCGGCTGTACCCCTCGAGGGAGCCGGTCGCCACGACGGTCAGCCCGCTGAGCACGCCGCCTTCCTCGTCCGCGGCGCCCGGTCCGGGGTGCCCGGGAGTGGTGAACTGCACGCCCGCCGCCGTCCAGCGGTCGATGATGTCGCGGTGCCAGTCGACCTCGAACCAGTCGAGCAGGGCGTCGGCGATGATCCCGCCGACACCGTCCACCGCGGCGAGTTCCTCGCGCGAGGCGGCCCGGATCGCGTCGAGCGACCCGAAGTGGTTCGCGAGCGCGCGGGCTGCCACCGGCCCGACGTGCCGGATGCTCAGGCCGACCATGATCCGCCAGAGCGGCTTCGTCTTCGCGGCGTCGATGTTCGCGAGCATCTCGAACGCGTTCTTCGACGGGTACCGGCTCGGTTCGCCCGTGTAATCCGCTCCCCGTGCGTCGGGGTCGAACGGCGGGTCGGTCTTCTTGCGCGCCCGACTGAACGGCGTCACCCGCTTCGGCGCACCGTCGTCGGTGGTCTTCTCCATGCCGGTCTCGGCGTCACGGACGATGACCTCGATCGGGACGATGTCCTCCATCGTCAGGTCGAATAGGCCGGCCTCGGTCTCGAGCGGGGGCTGCTCGGGGTGGAGCGGCTGCGTCAGGGCCGCGGCAGCGACCTCGCCCAGCCCCTCGATGTCGAGCGAGCCACGGGAGGCGATGTGCTCGACCCGGCCGCGCACCTGCGCCGGGCAGCTCTTCGCGTTCGGGCAGCGGAGGTCGATGTCGCCTTCCTTCGCGGGGGCGAGGGGCGTGCCGCACTCGGGGCAGTTCGTCGGCATGACGAACTCGCGCTCGGTGCCGTCGCGGAGTTCGACGACCGGACCGAGCACCTCGGGGATGACGTCGCCGGCCTTCCGGAGCACGACGGTGTCCCCGATGAGGACGCCCTTCGCCTTGACGACCTGCTGGTTGTGCAGGGTCGCCTGGCGCACGACCGACCCGGCGACCTCGGCCGGGGCCATCACCGCGAAGGGCGTGGCGCGACCGGTCCGACCAACGCTGACGACCACGTCGAGGAGCGTCGTGTGGACCTCTTCCGGCGGGTACTTGTACGCGATCGCCCATCGCGGGGCGCGCGACGTCGACCCGAGTTCCTCGTGCAGGGCGAGGTCGTCGACCTTGATCACGATGCCGTCGATCTGGTGCTCGACCGAGGCCCGTCGCTCGCCGTAGTCCTTGACGAAGGCCAGCACCTCGTCGATGGAGTCGAAGACCCGGTAGTGCGAACTCGTCGGCAGGCCCCACGTCTGCAGGAGCTCGTACACCTCGGACTGCGCGCGGACGTCGGTGTCCCGTTCGAGTTCGCGGACGGGCCACGCACCGATGCCGTGCACGAGCATGCGCAGCCGACGGAGCCGGTCCACCATGAGCTCGCGCTTCGCCTCGGACTTGCCCTCTTCCTTCTGGCGGAGGGATCCGGCTGCCGCGTTGCGCGGGTTCGCGAAGACCCGCTCCCCCGCGTCGCGCTGCTTGGCGTTCAGTTCGTCGAACTGCTCGACCGGGAAGAAGATCTCGCCACGGACCTCGACGAGGGGCGGGTGCCCGGAACCGGACAGGCGGTCCGGGATCGTGCCCATCGTGCGGACGTTGCCGGTGACGTCCTCGCCGACGACGCCGTCACCGCGCGTCGCCGCCGACACGAGCCGACCGTTCTCGTAGCGGAGGTTGATCGCGAGCCCGTCGATCTTCAGCTCGGTGAGGAACCGGACGCGCTCGGCACCGGCATCGCGCTGCACCTTGACCGCCCAGTCGACGAGTTCGTCCGGGCTGAAGACGTTGTCGAGGCTGAGCATCCGCTCGGCGTGCTCGACCGGCGCGAACTGGATCGTCTGAACCTGCGCGCCGACGGTCTGCGTCGGGCTGTCCTCGGTGACGAGCTCGGGGAAGCGCTGCTCGATGGCGTCGAGACGTCGGGCCATGACGTCGTAGTCCGCGTCGGTGACCGTCGATCCGTTCTCGCCGAAGTAGTAGGCGCTGCGCAGCTCGGTGATCAGCGCCCGGAGCCGGTCGACCTCACGCTGCGCCTGCGCCGCGTCGAGTGCGGCGGGGTCGATCGTCTCGAACGTCGAGTCCGCGGGCGTCGTGTCGCTCATGCCCTCAGTTCTACCGGCAACCACCGACCGGACGCGCAGCCGACGGGCAACCCGGGAGCGCCGCGCGGTCAGACGGAGGCGGGTACCGCCGACACCGTCGCGTCGATCGTGCACTGCCCGAGCACCCGGGTGCCGACGTACACGACCGCGGTCTGCCCCGGCGCGACGCCCGAGAGCGGCTCGTCGACGTCGATGACCAGCTGGCCGTCGGTGACCCGTGCGGTCGCGGGCACCGGGTCGGCGTGCGCCCGGATCTGCACGTCGCACGCGAACGGCGTGGACGGGTCGGCGGGCGCGGTGCCGGCCCAGGTGAAGCGCGACCCGGACATCGACGTCACGTCGAGCGCCTCCTTCGGGCCGACGACGACGGTGTTCTCCTTCGGGCGGATCTCGAGCACGAACCGCGGCTTGCCGTCCGGGGCCGGTCGACCGAGGTGCAGTCCGCGCCGCTGTCCGACCGTGTACCCGGTCGCCCCGTCGTGCGCACCGACGACCGTGCCGTCCCGCTCGACGACCTCGCCGGGGGCCGTGCCGACGCGGTCCGCCAGCCAGCCCCGGGTGTCGCCGTCCGGGATGAAGCAGATGTCGTAGGAGTCGGGCTTCTGCGCCACGGTGAGGCCTCGCGCTGCTGCCTCGGCCCGGACCTCGTCCTTCGAGGGCGTCGCTCCGAGCGGGAACATCGCGTGCTGGAGCTGCTCGGCGGTCAGGACGCCGAGGACGTACGACTGGTCCTTCGCCCACGCCGCCGAGCGGTGCAGCTCGCGCGACCCGTCCGGACCGGTGACGATCGAGGCGTAGTGCCCGGTGCAGACGGCGTCGAACCCGAGGGCGAGCGCCTTCTCGAGCAGCGCCGCGAACTTGATCCGCTCGTTGCAGCGCATGCAGGGGTTCGGCGTGCGGCCGGCCTGGTACTCGGCCACGAAGTCGTCGACGACGTCCTCCTTGAACCGGGCCGAGAAGTCCCACACGTAGTAGGGGATGCCGAGCGCGGACGCGGCGCGCTGGGCGTCCATCGAGTCCTCGATCGTGCAGCAGCCGCGGCTGCCGGTGCGCAGGGTCCCGGGCATGCGGCTCAGCGCCAGGTGCACACCGACCACGTCGTGCCCGGCGTCGACCGCCCGGGCTGCGGCCACCGCCGAGTCGACACCACCGCTCATCGCCGCCAGAACTCGCATGGCTCCAGGGTAACCCGCCGACGAAGCGGTACCGCGGGCGTACCGTTGTCCGAGCGATGACCTCCGAGACCCCTGCCTTCGACTTCCGGTCGGTCCTGCTGTCCGGGTTCCTGCCCGCAGCGCTCTTCGCGATCGGCGAGGGCGCCATCATCCCGATCATCCCGATCGCGGCGAGCTCCCTCGGCGCGAGCCTGGCGTTCGCGGGCTTCGTCGCGGCGCTCATCCTCGTTGGCGAGCTCATCGGGGACGTGCCGTCCGGGGTGGTGGTCGCCCGCATCGGAGAGCGCAACGCGATGATCGGCGCGGCGGTCGTCTCGGTCGTCGGGCTCCTGGTGTGCACGGCCGCCCCGAACGCCTGGGTCCTCGCGCTCGGGGTGTTCCTCGTCGGTGTCTCCACCGCCGTCTTCGCGCTCGCCCGGCACGCCTACATGACGACCGCGATCCCCCTGCACATCCGGGCACGGGCGCTGTCGAGCCTCGGCGGCGTGTTCCGCTTCGGCTACTTCGTCGGTCCGTTCATCGCCGCCGGTGTCGTGCACCTGACGGGCACCACGCAGAGCGCGTTCTGGATCCACATCGTCTGCTGCCTCCTGGCGGCGGTGACGCTCCTCGTCCTGCGCGACCCCGCGACGGGCGCACGCGGCTTCCGCAGGCCGAGCCGCGCCTCCCGGCTCACGACGGACGACGCGACGAACGCGACGGGCGCGACCACGACGGAGCCGCCCACCGACACCGGTGCGCAGTTCGTGCAAGAGGAAGCGCACGGCCTCTTCCGCACCATCCGCGCGAACCGGGCCGTGCTCCTCCGGCTCGGCAGCGGTGCCGGCCTGATCGGCGCGCTCCGCGCCGGCCGCCAGGTCATCCTGCCGCTCTGGGCGGTCAGCGTCGGGCTCGACGACTCGACCGCGGCGCTCGTCATCGGCATCGCCGGTGCGGTCGACTTCGCGCTCTTCTACACGAGCGGGCAGATCATGGACCGGTGGGGCCGCCTGGCGAGCGCACTCCCCTGCATGGTCGGGCTCAGCATCAGCTACTTCCTGCTCGCGTGGTCCGGGCACTTCGACGCCCGGGTGGGCTGGTTCGTCGCGATCGCGATGGGGATGTCGCTCGCGAACGGGGTCGGGTCGGGCATCCTCATGACGCTCGGCGCGGACCTCGCGCCGCGGGACCACCCGGCGCCGTTCCTGGGCGCCTGGAGGTTCACCGGCGACTTCGGGCAAGCCGCTGCACCGCTCCTCATCTCCGGCGTGACCGCCGTCGCGTCGATCGCGGTCGCGAGCGGGGTGATGGGGGTGCTCGGCCTGGTCGGCGCGGGCATCCTCTTGCGGTACGTGCCGCGGTACCTCCCGCGGAAGCTGCGCTGACCGTCCGCCGAACGGCCGGTCGGGGCGGCCCAGGAGGCGCGGATCACGTCCGGCGCGCGGGCGGCGCTCGGTAGACTGCCGCTGCTCGCGGGAGTGGTGGAATCGGTAGACACGCAGGATTTAGGTTCCTGTGCCCCTGGCGTGAGGGTTCGAGTCCCTCCTTCCGCACCAGAGTTTGCGTCCTCACGCATCTCATACCACCGAGGGACGTTGCCGTCATCGGCGGACGGTACCCTCGTCCTGCGGGACGCCTCCCCGTGTCCCCGCCTCCACGACCGGAAGAACCATGCACTCCGTCGCACTCGCCCTGATCCCCTGGCTGGATCCGCAGTACATCCTCGACAACTTCGGGGCCATCGCCGTGTTCGTGGTGTGCGCCATCATCTTCGCCGAGACCGGGCTGCTCGTCGGCTTCATCTTCCCGGGCGACAGCCTGCTCGTGATCACCGGCCTCTTCGCGTTCGACCGCGGCGGCGAGATCGGCGGCATCCCCGTCTGGATCGCCGCGCTGATGATCGCCGCGTCCGCGTTCCTCGGCGGCGAGCTCGGCTACTACATCGGCAAGAAGGCCGGCCCGCCCATCTTCGAGCGCAAGGAGAGCGGGCTGTTCTCCAAGGCGAACGTCGACCGCACGAACGCGTTCTTCCACCGGTTCGGGCCCCTCGCGGTGATCCTGGCCCGGTTCGTCCCCGTCGTGCGGACGTTCCTGCCGATCGCCGCCGGTGTCGGCCGGATGAACTACAAGAAGTACTCGCTGTACAACGCGATCGGCGCCGTCGTGTGGGGCGTCGGGGTGACGTTCCTCGGGTACTTCATCGGGCACATCCCGTTCGTCGCGCACATCGTCCGCGAGTACATCGACATCATCCTGCTCGCGGCCGTCGTCGTGACGGTCGTGCCGATGGCGCTGACGTACTTCCGGAACGCGCGCAAGGCGAAGCGCGACGAAGCCGCGGCCGAGGCGGGGACCGAGCCGCAGCGCTGACGGTCCGTCCTGCCGGACAGGAGGCGCGGTGCCGGCTGGCGCCGCGCCTCCTGTCCGTCGCGGGCCGTGCCGGCCCGGGCCGGGCCGCCGCCCGGTCCGCTCGCGCCGCCGAGCGGGCGAAGTACGCACCGCTCGGCGCCCCCGCGCCGCACATTCCGCCCGCTCGCCGCACAACCGCGGCGGCCAGCACCGCCCAGCCGCCGCCCGCTCCGCCGAGCGGGCGAAGTACGCCCCGCTCGGCGCCCCCGCGCGGCCCATTTCGCCCACTCGCCGCGCGCCCGCGGCGGCCAGCCGCCGCTCGCGTCGCCGAGCGGGCGAAATACGTCGCCCTCGACGCCCCCGCGCGGCCCGTTCCGCCCGCTCGCCGCGGGGCCGCGGCTGCGCCGGGCCCTCGCACAACCAAAGACAACCCGAGCCACGTCGCGACGTGGCTCGGGTTGTCTTTGGTTGTGCGGACGCGCAGCCGCGTGCAGACGCTCAGCCCCGCGTCAGACGCCGAAGTACTCCCGCACCACCGGCGCGATCCCACGGAACGCCTTGCTCCGGTGCGACAGCGCGTTCTTCTCCTCGCGCGTCAGCTCCGCCGACGTCCGATCGGCGTCGTCCGGCCGGAAGACCGGGTCGTACCCGTGCCCACCGTCGCCGATGGGCTCGGTCGTGACCTCGCCGTTCCAGACCGCCTCGACCACGTGCTCGGTGCCGTCTGGCGTGACGAACGCCGCGGCGCACACGAACGCCGCCGTGCGCTCGACGACCCCGTCGAGGTTCCGCAGCAGCAGCGCGATGTTGTCCGCGTCGACCCGTGTGCCGGCGTACCGCGCCGAGTGGATGCCGGGAGCACCGTCCAACGCGTCCACCGCGATGCCCGAGTCGTCGGCGAGCGCCGGGAGCCCCGTGTGCGCGACCGCCGCCCGGGCCTTGATGAGGGCGTTCGCGGCGTAGGTGTCCCCGTCCTCGACGGGCTCCGGGCCGTCGTACCCGACGAGCTCGACGCCGTCGCCCAGCGCCGACCCGAGGATCTCGCGCAGCTCGACGACCTTGCCCTTGTTGTGCGTCGCCAGGACCACCGTGCGGGAGGTCACGCGAGCCCCAGCACTGACTTCTGGATCGCCGCGAGGGACTGGTTGCCCGCGAGCCCGAGGTCCAGCAGCACGTTGAGCTCGTCGCGGTCGAAGGGTGCGTGCTCGGCGGTCCCCTGCACCTCGATGAACTTGCCCGAGCCGGTCGTGACGATGTTCATGTCGGTGTCGGCGGCGGAGTCCTCGGTGTACGCGAGGTCGAGCATCGGCTCGCCCTTGACGATCCCGACGGAGATGGCCTGCACGCTGTCGAGCAGCGGGGTCGCCTTCTTCGCCACGAACCCGCGGTCGCGCCCCCACTCGATCGCGTCCACCATCGCGACGTACGCGCCGGTGATCGACGCCGTGCGGGTGCCGCCGTCGGCCTGGAGCACGTCGCAGTCGATGACGAGCGTGTTCTCGCCGAGACCCTTCGTGTCGACGACCGCGCGGAGCGACCGGCCGATCAGGCGGGAGATCTCGTGCGTGCGCCCGCCGACCTTGCCCTTGATCGACTCACGCTGCATGCGCTCGTTCGTCGAGCGGGGCAGCATCGAGTACTCGGCGGTGACCCAGCCGGTGCCCTTGCCGGCGAGCCACCGCGGGACGCCGTTCGTGAAGGACGCGGTGCAGAGCACCTTGGTGTTGCCGAACGAGATGAGCGCGCTGCCCTCGGCCTGCGTGCTCCACCCCCGCTCGATCGTGACGGGACGGTGCTCGGTCGTGGTGCGGCCGTCGATGCGGAGCGTGTCGCTCATGGGGTCCTTTCGATGCGGGGCAGCGTGATGGCCCCGGTCTGGAGGTGGCCGACGCTGGAGACCTCGGGGCCGAGGAAGCGTCGGGCGAGTCGGATGAAGCCGTTCTTGTCGTCGCCGGTCGCCTCGAACGAGTAGGTCGGCGGCTCGGTGGCAGTGCGTTCGAGCCCGTGCTCGACGAGTCGTCGGTACACGTCGTTGGCGGTCTCCTCGGCGCTGGAGACGAGCGTCACGTCCGGACCCATCACGTACTGGATCGCGGCGGACATGAGGGGGTAGTGGGTGCACCCGAGGACGAGCGTGTCGACGTCGGCTGCGCGGATCGGTGCGAGGTAGCCCGCAGCGACCTCGCGAAGCGCTGGGGAGGAGGTGTCCCCCGCCTCGACGAACTCGACGAAGCGCGGGCATGCCGCGAGGCTCAGACTGATGTCCGACGCGACCGCGAAGGCGTCCTCGTACGAGCGCGACGCGATGGTGCCGACCGTGCCGATCACGCCGATGCGTCCGGTGCGGGTCTGCTTGACGGCGGCGCGTGCAGCGGGCTGGATGACCTCGACGACGGGGATGCCGTACGCCTGCTCGTACCGTTCGCGGGCGTCCCGGAGCACCGCCGACGAAGCGGTGTTGCACGCGATCACGAGGGCCTTCACACCCTGTTCGACGAGGTCGTCCATCACCTCGAGCGCGTAGCGACGGACGTCCGCGATGGGCTTCGGGCCGTACGGCGAGTGCACGGTGTCGCCCACGTACCGGATGCTCTCGCGTGGCAGCTGGTCGATGATGGCGCGGGCCACCGTGAGTCCGCCGACCCCGCTGTCGAAGACTCCGATCGGTGCATCCGTCACGACACCAGCGTACCGAGCGTGCGGGCCCGCCCGCCCCGCGAGCGGGCGAACACGCACCGCTCGCCGCGCCGACACGGCAGGTACCGCCCGCTCGCGTCCACGTCCCGCCCAGGAGGCGCGAGCCGACCCCGCCAGGCCGCCCCGCGCCTCCAGGCGGCCACCTAACCCGCGAGCGGGCGAAACACGCACCGCTCGCCGCACCGACGCAGCACGTACCGCCCGCTCGCGACCGCGCGGGTCCGCCCGCCCCGCGGGCGGGCGAAATACGCACCCCTCGCCGCGCGCACACGACGGAATCCGCCCGCTCGCGTCCACGTCCCGCCCGGGAGGCGCGAGCCGACCCCGCCAGGCCGCCCCGCGCCTCCAGGCGGCCACCCCCACCCGCGAGCGGGCGGAACACGCACCGCCCGCCGCGCCGACCCGGCACGTACCGCCCGCTCGCGCGCGCCGACCCGGCACGTACCGCCCGCTCGCGCGCGCCGGCCGGCGGATCCGTACCTCCGGGTCCGGGCGACACTAGTGTCGGAGAGGTGACCAGCGCGCTCCTCACGGACCAGTACGAACTCACCATGGTCGACGCGGCCCTCAAGGACGGCACGGCCGACCGCCGGTGCGTGTTCGAGGTCTTCGCCCGCCGGCTGCCGGACGGACGCCGCTACGGTGTCGCCGCGGGCCTCGGCCGGTTCCTGACCGCGCTGACGGACTTCCGGTTCGGCGACGAGGAGATCGCGTTCCTGCGCGACCGCGGCGTCATCGATGCCGGGACGGCCTCGTACCTCGCCGACTACCGGTTCACCGGGGACATCCGCGCCTACCGCGAGGGCGAGGTCTTCTTCCCGAACTCCCCCGTCCTCCAGATCGAGGGCACCTTCGCCGAGGCCGTCGTGCTCGAGACCCTCGCGCTGAGCATCTTCAACGCCGACAGCGCGATCGCGAGCGCCGCCGCACGCATGGTCTCCGCTGCCGACGGTCGTCCGCTCGCCGAGATGGGCTCCCGGCGCACGGGTGAGTGGAACGCCGTCGCCGCCGCCCGGGCCGCGTACATCGCGGGCTTCGGGGCGACGAGCAACCTCGAGGCCGGGCGCACCTGGGGCATCCCGACGATGGGCACCGCGGCGCACGCGTTCACGCTCCTGCACGACTCGGAGGAGGACGCCTTCCGATCGCAGATCGACGCCCTCGGGACCGGCACGACGCTGCTCGTCGACACCTACGACATCGAGGCCGCGGTCGACACCGCGGTCCGGCTCACCGACGGCAAGCTCGGCGCCGTCCGCATCGACAGCGGTGACCTGCCGTCCGTCGTGGCGTCGGTCCGCGCACAGCTCGACCGGCTCGGGGCGACCGACACGAAGATCACGGTCACGAACGACCTCGACGAGTACACGATCGCGGCACTCCGCGCGGCGCCGGTCGACTCCTACGGCGTCGGGACCTCGGTGGTCTCCGGATCGGGCCACCCGGCCGCGGGCATGGTCTTCAAGCTCGTCGCACACCGCGACGCGAGCCACCGCGACGCGAGCCACCGCGAGGCGAGCCAGCGCGACGCAGCCGACGGCGGTGCGAACGACGCCGGCTGGGTCCCGGTCGCGAAGAAGTCGGCCGAGAAGGCCACCGTCGGCGGACGCAAGCAGGCCGGCCGCCGCCTCCGCAACGGCATCGCCACCGCCGAGGTCGTGCTGACCACGGGTCAGGTCGGGCCGGACGAGCGCCCGCTGCTCGTCCCCGTGGTGACGAACGGCGTGGTGGACCCGGCGTTCCTCGGCGTGCAGGGCGTCGAAGCTGCCCGCGCGCACCACAAGATGGCGAAGGCCGAGCTGCCCGCCGACGCGTCACGCATCGGTCGGGGCGACCCGGCCATCCCGACGCTCGTCATCTGAGCGTCGGCGTCACTCCGCCTTCATCTTCTCGTAGATCGCCTTGCAGTCGGGGCAGACCGGGAACTTCTCGGGGTCGCGCCCGGGGATCCACTTCTTCCCGCACAGCGCCTTGACGGGCTTGCCGGTCAGGGCCGACTGCAGGATCTTGTCCTTCTTGACGTAGTGCGAGAAGCGCTCGTGGTCGCCGGGCTCGATCGCCTCTTCCTCGAGGAGCTTCTCGAGCTCGCGGTCCATCACGTCGAGGCCGCCACCGGGTTCCGTCATGCTCATGCGTCCAGGGTACGACGACCGGGCGCGCGCCGCGACGGTCCGCGACGCGCGGGGGGCGTGGCCGACCCGTGACGGCCTGGAGGCGCGGGGCGGGGTCGACCCGCGCCTCCAGGCCGTCAGGTGGTCACCCCGGGAGGCGACCCGGCTCAGTTGCGCTGCGCTGCGGCCAGCAGGTCCGGCCCGTGGCGGTCGAAGAGGCGACCGCCGATCGCGACGCCCGCCGCCAGCACGACCACGCCGACCAGGACCCCGACGACGAGGGTCAGGATCCCCCACGGCTCCGGGCCGTCGACGAAGGCGAGCACCGCGAGCCACGCCGCGGGGACGGAGCAGACCAGGATCCCGACCACCATCGACGACTGCGCGACCGAGGCGAGGACGCCGGCGGCCTGCGGCTGCTGGAAGGGGTGGTCGCCCGGTCGGACGGTCGGGTACGGCAGCAGGACGGACACGACGCTCGACAGCCCGAGGCCGGACAGGAGCGCACTCGTGCTCACGCCGACCAGCAGCGGGAAGGCCGTCCAGTCGCCGAACAGCCACGCGGAGACCCACGAGCCGGCGACGAGTGCGGGGATGCCCACGGTGAGCACCGGCACGAGGCGACCGAGTCGGTCGCTCCAGCCCGGGGCTCCCGAGGCGACGTGCAGCCACACCGCGGTGTTGTCGTACGAGACGTCGTTGTGCGGCAGGAAGCCCGCGATGAGCGCCATCAGCGGCAGCGGCACCAGGGCGGTCCAGTGCCACGGCACGCCGGCCACCCCGAGCGGGATGACGACGAGCGGGACGAACACGATGATCAGGTAGGACGCGCGGTACCGCGGGTCGCGTCCCCAGTAGGTGAGTGCCCGTGCCGCCACCGCGCCGACGGGCGCGGAGCCGAGCGTGTCGAACCATCCGAGGCCCCGGTACCGACGGGTCCGCGCACGGCCGTCGACGGTCTCGAGCGCCCGGCCGACCACGGCCCACCAGGCGAGGCCGAGCAGGGCCACGACGACCACCGCGATGACGAGCTTGACGATGCCCTCGCCCACACGGCCGCTCGCGACGTCGGCCGGGACGGCCCAGGCGGCGCCCCACGGCGTCCACCCGGCGATGTCGGCGACGCGCTGCATCTCGGCGCCGGCCGGGTCGAGCCAGTCGACGCGGAGCAGGAGCGAGACGGCCGGGATCGCCAGCACGACGATGACCAGCGCGACCAACCAGCCGGCGTCCCGCGACCGGTGCGGACCGATCAGGGACGCACCGATGGCGCTGCCGACGCGGATGAGCAGCGCGCACGTGGCGATGGCGAGGAGGGCGGCGACGACGCCGAGGACGCCGACACCCGCACCGCGCATCCACGCGACCGACTGCGCGACGGCCACGACGGCGACCGCGACGACCGGGACCCCGATGAGTCCGGCGACGCCGAGCCCGACCGCCAGGTCACGTCGGCCGATGCCGAACACGGTGAAGCGCCGCGGATCGAACTGGTCGCCGCGCCCGACGACGAGCGGGACGACCGTGAACGCGAAGGCGATGAGCGTGCCGACCGGGACGACGACCGAACGTGCGACCTCGGGTGCGGCGTCACGGAGCCCGACGACCTCGATCGCCACGAGCACCGCGGCGACGAGTCCCGCGAGGCTGCCGAGCACGACGAGGACCGACCGACGGGCGCTCCCGCGGACCTCGCCCGCGAGCAGGTCCGCCCTCAGCCGGAGAAGCTGTGCAACCATTCCATGCTCTCTGCCACGACGCGGCCGCCCGCGAGTTCGACGAACTTGTCCTCGAGGCTCTTGCGCCCGCGGACCTGCGCCATCGTGCCGGAGGCGAGGACCTTGCCGCCGACGATGATGGCGACGGAGTCACACGTGCGCTGCACGAGCTCCATGGAGTGGCTGGAGAGCACCACCGTGCCGCCCCCGCGCGTGTAGCGACGGAGGATCTCGGTGATGGTCGCTGCGCTCACCGGGTCGACGGACTCGAACGGTTCGTCGAGCACGAGCACCCGGGGCGAGTGGATGAGCGTCGCCGCGAGGGCGATCTTCTTCGCCATGCCCACGGAGTAGTCGGCGACCTGACGGCCGAGCGCCTCGCCGAGACCGAACGCCTCGGCCAGGTCACTGCTGCGCTTGCGCGCGGTGGCACCGTCGAGCCCGCGGAGGGTCGCCGAGTAGTACAACAGCTGCGCGCCGGTCAGCCGGTCGAACAGCCGGAGCCGGTCCGGCAGCACGCCGAGGTCCCGCTTGGCGGCTGTCGGGTCGGCCCACACGTCGTGGTCGAGCACGGTCACGCTGCCGGCGTCGGGGCGCAGGAGTCCGGTGACCATCGACAGGGTGGTCGTCTTGCCGGCGCCGTTCGGGCCGACGACGCCGAAGATCGAGCCCTGGCGGATCTCGAGGTCGACCTCGTCGACGGCGAGGGTCTGGCCGTAGCGCTTCACGAGGCCGTCGGCACGGAGGACGACGGGCTGCTGGGGCTGCTTGGCCGTGGGCGCGGGGCGCTTCGTGCCGCTCGGGCGCTTCTTCGCGGACTTGGTGTCGGGCGCCGCGGTGTCCGCTGCGGTGTCCGTTCCGGTTGCGGTGTCCGTCGGGGTCGCGCGGTCGGTCGGGGTCGCGCGGTCGGTCGCGTCCGTAGCGGCGGGCGCGTCCGTCTCATCGGTCGCGTCCGTCTCATCCGCCCCGTCGCGCGGTCCAGGAGGCACGGTGCCGGTCGTCCCCGCCGTCTGCGTCGGGCGGGTGGCACGTCCCTTGCCGCCGCGCGCCTTGGCAGGGCGGCGACCGGTGGTCGTCGGCGCCACCGCCTGCGCGGCGACGCGGTCCGCCCCTGTCTCCGTCTCCGTCGTCTCGGTGGCCGTCGTGTCGTCGGTCATCGTGTCCTCAGCGGAGGCGTCGTGTGCATCCCCGTCCCCCATGTCGTCGTCAGCGGCGTCTCCCGCCGCAGTGGCGTCGTCGTCCTCGGTGGTAGCGTCGTCCGAGGTGTCGTCGTCGCCGTCGGCGGCCGCTTCGGCCTCGGTGTCGGCGTCCGCTTCCTCGGTCAACCAGGCAGCGTCCGACGTGGCGTACACGTCGTCATCGTCCCCTGCTGCTGCGGCCACCGCCCCACCGTACCAACGCTCACCGGACAGCGGGGGACGCCTCGGGCGCGGTGTCCCGAATCCCCGGCGCTGTGTCACGAATTGAGCACGAAGCGGCCGAGACCGTACCCCGGCGGAGGGTCGTTCCGTATCATTCACCGAGGCACGACGAAGTGTTCACCACTTGGAAACCTGCCCCGGCCGGTGTCCCCGTGACGATCCCTCCCTGCGAATGCGCGCAGAGACGGCGGTCTTCCCGGGCAGATCGGATCTTCCGGGAGCACACTCGACGAGGCCCGCCCGTGCCCCAGGGCGCGCGGGCGGACACCAGAAGGGACCAGCATGACCACGCAGATCGTCATCCTCGCAGCGGGGATGGGCAGCCGCCTCGGGCGCAGCCTGCCGAAGCCGCTGACCGAACTGAGCGACGGCCGCACCATCATGCAGCAGCAGTTCGACAACATCCGTGCGGCGTTCGGTTCGAGCGCACGCGTCACCATCGTCGTCGGCTACAAGTCGGAGTACATCGTCGAGGCCTTCCCCGAGGCGAACTTCGTCTACAACGAGTCCTACGACTCCACGAACACCTCGAAGAGCCTGCTCCGCGCCCTCAAGGCGACGGGCAAGGGCGGCGTGCTCTGGATGAACGGCGATGTCGTCTTCGACCCTCGTGCCCTGGTGCGTGCGGCCGACATGATCGACGAGGACCGCTCGTTCGTCAGCGTCAACACCGACAAGGTCTCCGACGAAGAGGTCAAGTACACCGTCGACGTCGAGGGCTTCATCCACAAGCTGTCGAAGCAGGTCGTCGGTGGCCTCGGCGAAGCCGTCGGCATCAACTACGTGTCCTCGAAGGACAAGCAGGCGCTCATCCGCCAGCTCGGTCGCGTCGACGACCAGGAGTACTTCGAGGGCGGCATCGAGGCTGCCATCGCCGAGGACGGGCTACTCTGGAGCCCGATCGACATCTCCGACCTCTACGCGGTCGAGATCGACTTCGCCGAGGACCTCGAGCGCGCGAACAACCTGTTCGCCTGAACCAGCGTCAGGACCCCCTCGGCGGTTCCGCCCGAAGGGAAACCGTGACCACAGCGAGTGCGCCGACCGCGCCCGCGGCTGCCGCACCAGCGGCGTCCCGGAGCGCCGGTCGGCGCTATCGTCATGCCCTCTGGCTGCTGACGATCCGAGACCTCCGCGTCCGCTACTCGACCTCGGCGCTCGGCTACTTCTGGTCGATCCTCGACCCGCTCGTGATGTCGGCGATCTACTGGTTCGTCTTCACGCAGGTGTTCCACCGCGGGTCGGTCGGCGAAGAGCCGTACATCGTGTTCCTGCTGTCGGCGCTGCTGCCGTGGATGTGGTTCACCGGTGCCGTCTCGGACTCCACGCGGGCGTTCATCAAGGAGACCAAGCTCATCCGGTCGACGACGATCCCGCGCAGCATCTGGGTCGCCCGGGTCACGGCGTCGAAGGGCATCGAGTTCCTCCTCAGCCTGCCGGTGCTCGCCGTGTTCGCGATCGCGACGGGGGCGCACTGGCACTGGGAGATCGCGCTCTACCCGCTCGCGATCGTGCTGCAGTGCGCGCTCGTGTACGGGCTCGGCCTGATCGTCGCGCCGCTCGTGGTCTTCTTCCGTGACCTCGAGCGTGCGGTGAAGCTCGTGCTCCGGTTCCTCTTCTACGCCTCGCCGATCATCTACGGCACGTCGGCACTGCCCGACAAGCTGCACGACCTCGCGGCGTTCAACCCGCTCAGCGGCATCTTCGGCATCTACCGCGCGGCGTTCTTCCCGTCGCAGCTGAACTGGTTCGAGGTCGGGGTCTCCGTCGTCGTCACCGTCGTCGTCCTCGCGATCGGACTCGTCGTGTTCCGCCGCAGCGAGCACCGTGTCCTGAAGGAGCTGTGATGACCGCCACCGAGCAGACCAGCCGCAGCGCGACGGTCGCCCCCGTGATCTCGGTCCGCGACGCCGGCATCCGGTTCAAGCGCAACCGTCGGGCGAGCCGGAGCTTCAAGGACCTCTTCGCCGGCAGCAACCGCCGCAAGCGCGCGGACGAGTTCTGGGCGCTCCGGGGTGTGTCGTTCGACGTCCGCCCGGGCGAGGCGATCGGGGTCGTCGGCCGCAACGGTCAGGGCAAGTCGACGCTGCTGAAGCTCGTGGCCCAGGTCATGCTCCCCGACGAGGGACGCATCCACGTCGGCGCCGGGGTCGCACCCCTGATCGAGATCACCGGTGGCTTCGTCGGAGACCTCTCGGTCCGCGACAACGTCTACCTCACGGCGGGACTGCACGGCATGTCCCGGGCGGAGATCCGCGACGCCTTCGACGAGATCATCGAGTTCGCCGAGATCGGCGACTTCGTCGACACCCCGTACAAGCACCTGTCGAGCGGCATGAAGGTGCGCATCGCGTTCGCGGTCATCTCGCGCCTCGACGAACCGGTGATCCTGGTGGACGAGGTCCTGGCGGTCGGCGACAAGGGGTTCCGCGAGAAGTGCTACAAGCGGATCGAGGAGCTCCTCGCCGGCGGCCGCACGCTGTTCTTCGTCTCGCACAGCGACAAGGACCTCCGCCGCTTCTGCGAGCGTGGGCTGTACCTCGACAAGGGTCGCCTGCAGCTCGACGGCACGATCGAGGAAGCACTGCAGCGGTACTCGTCCGACTACGCCGTCTGACCACCGAGACCCGTCCACAACCAGGGTCCCCCGGGCCGCTCTCCACAGCCACCGCTCCCCCGAGTCGAACCGGCCGCCGGACGTCAGACCCTCACCCTACGGTGACGGCATGCACCACCCGACACCGGCCTACCCCGTCCCGTTCTCGATCGACCGTTCCCGTGCCCCGCGCCGCTACGACCTGCTGAACACCGGCGACGAACCCGTCGACGGCATCACGCTCACCCACCTCGGCACCGGCTACTGCCCGCCGCTCGCCGTGCACCGGCTCGAACCGGGTCGGTCGCTCTCGATCGCCGTGTTCGGCGCCACCACCGACGACACGGGCGTGGTGATCGTCCGCTGGCGTCGACCGGACCGCTCCGAGTACCTCTGGCGGATGTCCCTCGTGGGTGACGCCCGTGCTGCCTGACCGTCCTCGTCGTGCCACCGCCGACCGGTGGGTCCGGGTCGGTCCCTCAGTCCTCGCCGCGCGCCGCCGCGACGGTCTGCCAACGGGCGAGCAGCCGTTCGACCGCGTCGTGCAGCCGCTTCGTCGCCGCACCCGGCGTCGTGTCCCCGAAGTACCGCTCGACCCAGTGCTGCAGCTTCGCGAGCTCGGCGGCGTCGTTCGCCGCGGCGTCGACCCGCGCGACGACGTCCTGCGCATCGGACGCCGTCAACCAGTTGGCGTCGCTCAGGTACCCGCGCTCGTCGACGTCCGCCTCGGGCGAGACCGGCCGGGTCACGATGAGCGGCTTGCCCACGGCCAGCCGGTCGTAGATCATCGCGCTGATGTCCGTGATCGCCACGTCCGCTCCGGCGAGCTGCCACCCCAGCTCGGCACCGTCGTCGTACACGTGGTGGGCGCCCGGGTCAGCGGCGTTGGCGCTCGCGATGGCAGCGACGATCCGCTCGTGCGCCGCCTTGTACGCGGCGTCGCGCACACCGCTGCGGGGGTGCGGCCGGTACACGAGCCGGTGCGTCGGCGACGCGAGCACCCGTTCGGCGATCGTGGTGCCGTGGCTCGCGATCGACCCGTAGGCGGCCGCTGCGCGGTCCCCCTCCCACGTCGGCGCGTAGAGCACGACCGTGCGGTCGTCGGCCGGGTACGGCGCGGCGCCGGCGAAGTGGTCGGCCTGCGGGCGACCGATCGAGATCGTCCGGGCATCCAGGTCGTAGTCCCACAGGGCGTCCGACAGCCGTCCACGAGCGGCGTCACCGGCGATGAGGGCGTAATCGTACGCCTTGAACTGGTTCGTCGTCATGTACATCTTGTCGCTCTCGCCGTGGTTCACGAAGACGTGCCACATGCGCCCGTACCGCATCATCTGGAAGTTGCGGGCGTTCTGGTTGACGTAGAAGACGATCTTCGGGGCCTGCTCCTCGACGAACTGCTCGAGGTCGACGACCTGGCGCGCGTAGACCACGGGCACCGGGGACTCGTCGAGCAGGGTGAGCATGGTGCCGGGGCTCCGCGCGATGATCGCGACCGGGTGGGTCGCCGCGAGTTCGGCGAGGGGGGCGTACCACTGCCGCACCTGGTACATGTTCACGGGGCCGTCGGCGAAGTAGACGGCGATCTCCACAGTGCCCGGAGCAGGGGCCGCCACCGACGGCAGTCGGCGTGCGAGTTCACGACGGCTGCGTCGCGACTTGAGCAGGCGGTCGGCGAGCCGCAGGGCCGTGCGCGCGTCACTGATGATCGGCATGGTCTCTCTTCCTGGGTCCGGGGACGGTTCGGTGCGGGCGGGTCAGACGACGGGCGGACGGCCGGCGAGCGTCATGCGGCCGATCGTGAGCCAGCCCATCACGTGCACGGGGCCGCAGTCGCTCCGCCAGCCTTCACGGACGCCACCGAACCAGGTGGCGAGCCGCTGCGGGTGTCGCCACCAGCGCGCGACCTGGATCGCCGCCCACGACCCGACGTACAGCGGTCGGAGCACCGCCGGCAGGTTGCGCCGAGCCAGCCAGACCCGGTTCCGGGCGTTCAGCCGGTAGTACTCGGTGTGGCGTGCCGGGTCGATCGCGGGGTGGTGCGCGACGAGGTCCCCGGCGTACCAGGTCCGTCGGCCGGCATCCCACACGCGCCACGCGAGCTCGATGCCCTCGTGCGCGTAGAAGTACTCCGCGCCCCAGCCGCCGGTCGCGCGGTACACGTCCATCGGCAGGACGACCGCGCCTTCCCACACCGAGAACACCGGCGACGAGTGGTCGGGCTCGCCCTTGCGGATCCGCGGGATCCAGCGCGTCGGGTTCGCGGCGCCGGTGGGGTCGACGACCCGGGGTTGCACGAGACCGAGCGACGGATCGCGCTCGAACAGGCCGATCGCGTCACGCAGGAACGCCTCCGACGGCACCGAGGCGTCGTCGTCGAGGAAGAACACGTAGTCGCCGTCGACCACCTCGGCCCCGGCGTTCCGCCCGGCGGGGATGCCCACGTTCTCGGGCAGGGCCAGCGCGCGGACGCCCTCGGGCAGGCCGGTCGGCTCCCAGCCGTTGCCGACGCACACCACGTCGAGGTCGACCTCCTGCTGCGCGAGCACGCTCTCGAGTCCACGACGCAGGTCGTCCGGGCGGGTCCCCTGCGACAGGCTCACCACGGCGACACGGGGCCGCTCGCGGTGCGGGACGGCGTGACGACGGAGCGTGCCCGGGGTCACCCGCGGACCCGCTTCGACGAGATGATCGCGACGAAGTGCCCGAACGTCGCCAGCACCGCCAGCGGCAGGAGCGCGCCCACCAGGATCCGGTCGGCCAGGGGATGACCGATCACGAGCGCCAGCAGCGCGAAGACGAACGCGAGGATGCTCAGCTCGACCGAGTGGTACAGGCGGTGGAACGGCAGGAACCGGGCGGCACGGCGCAGCGTGGCGAGCCGTCGTCCGGACGGGGCGGTGCCGGCGTCGCGACGGTCGACGAGCTTGTCGAGCCCGGCGTTCGCCCGTGCGACGTGCACCATGTCGTTGAGCGCCTTGTTGAGGACGATCACGAGCCCCAGCGCGCAACCGATCGTGGTCCACATCCAGTCCGCGCCGTGGATCGGCCACGTGGCCGCACGGACGCCGAGTGCGATGGGGATGAGCCCCTCGGTCGTGTAGTGCCCGACCTTGTCGAGGAACACGCCGGCGGGCGAGCGGGTCCCCCGCCACCGGGCGACCTCGCCGTCGCAGCAGTCGACGAGCATCTGCAGCTGCCCGAGCACGAGCGCGAGCGCCGCGCCCCAGATGCCCGGGATGAGCAGGGCGGCCGCGACGCTCCACCCGACGAGGATCATCAGGCCGGTCACCTGGTTCGCCGTCACGCGGGTCTTCAGCAGCACCCACGTCAGGTACGGCGAGACGTCCCGCAGGTACAGCGACGCCGTCCAGTGCTCGGCGTTCGCCCGCGAACGGACCTCGTCCGGTTGGGCGACGGCACGGAGTTCGGCGATCGAGGTGGGGCGGGCGTTCCCGCGGCCGGTCGTGTCATCGGTCAAGAGGTCAGGTCACCGTCCCGTGTGCGTGGTCAGCTCGGACGTCCGGGTCAGGAAGCCGATGATGAAGCCGAGTCCCCACCCGACGTGGATGCACGGCAGCACCACGACGAGCCAGAGGAGCGTCGGCAGCCCCGACCGCCGGGCGACCGCGACGGCCCCCAGCACGACGAAGACGATGTAGACGGCGGGCACCACGAAGCCGAGCAGCGCCCACGCCGCCCCGGTGCCGAGTGCGGCACCGATGATCCCGACGATGCCGGCGACGATGCCGAGCGCCATCGCGGCGACCATGGCCGGAGGCACGAAGTAGCGCAGCCCGTTGTTGGCGGGGAACCGGCGGGCGAGCTCGCCGCGCCACAGCCCCGTGGCGACGAACTGCCGGACCAGACGCTTCAGGCTCGGCCGCGGGCGGTACGTGACGACGAGCTCCGGGGTGAACCACACCGTGCCACCGGTCTGCCGGAGCCGCCGGTTGAGCTCCCAGTCCTGGCCGCGCTTGATGCCCTCATCGAACAGCCCGACCGCGAACAGTCGCTCACGCCGGAACACGCCGAGGTACGCCGTCTCGGCCGGACCGGCCTGGCCGCCGACGTGGTGCGGCGTGCCACCGAGCCCGACGCGGCTGCCGTACGCGAGCGCCACGGCGCGTTCGAACGGGGTCCGCCCCTCGGCGCGCATGATCCCGCCGACGTTGTCCGCGCCCGACTCCTGCAGCACGCGCACGGCGATCCGCGTGTAGTCCTGCGGCAGCACCGAGTGCGCGTCGACACGGACCACGACGGGGTGCACGGACGCGCGGATCGCCACGTTCAGCCCGGCGGGCGTCGAGCCGGCCGGGTTCTCGATCGCGCGGATCCGGGGGTCGGCCGCGCTCATCTCGGCGACGAGTTCGTTCGTGCCGTCGATCGACGGGCCGAGGGCGAGGATGACCTCGAACGGACCGGAGTAGTCCTGCTCGAGCAGACTCTGGACGGCTGCCCGGACCTCGGTGACCTCGTTGAGGACGGGCATCACGTACGAGACGCCCGGCAGGGGCTGTCCGTCTGTCTGCATCGGTACCTCGGGGTCCTCACCTGGGTGCACGGGACGCACCGCGGACGGTGCCGCCCCGCAAGAGCGACCCTGAGCCTATCAAGTCGCCGCGGGTCGTCGGGGCGACCGGCAGACGGACGGGAGGTGGGCCCCACCCGGCCGGTACCGGCGCGACGCGGAGCCTGCGGAGCGTCGTGACGGCCGAGACGGGAGGGACGGTGCCAGCTGGCACCGCGCCTCCCGTCCGTCGCTGGTCGCGTCAGCCCTTGTAGGTGCCGAGCGTGACGTCCGCCTCGCGCGTCTGACCGCCGCGGATGAAGGTGATCGTGGTCTTCGCGCCGCCGGCGAAGTACCGCACCTGTGCCGTGAGGTCGGTCGCGTCGGACACCGTCGCCGAGCCGATCTTCGTGACGACGTCGCCCTTCTGCAGGCCGGCCTTGGCCGCCGCGCCACCGGACGACACCGACTTGATGAGGCCGCCCATCTGCGTGGCGTTCGCGTCCTCGGCGGCGTCGCCCACGGTCGCACCGAGCAGCCCGTGCGTGGCGGAGCCGTTGTCCTTGATCTCGTTCGCGACCCGCTTGACGAGGTTCGACGGGATCGAGAAGCCGACGCCGATGCTGCCGGACTGGCTCGACGACGAGTCGGACGAGCTGCCCGCGCTGGCGATGGCCACGTTGATGCCGATGAGCTTGCCCTTGGAGTCGAGCAGCGCACCACCCGAGTTGCCGGGGTTGATCGACGCATCGGTCTGGATGACCGGGAGCGACACGGTGCTGTTCGTCGACGAGTTGCTGCCGTTGCCGCCGTTGCCCCAGAAGTCGAAGGGACCGCCGCTCGAGCCGTTCCCGCCCTCGTTCGAGTCGCCGCCCTCGGTGGGAGCGCTCGAGGTGACCTGGATGCTGCGGCTCAGGGTCGAGACGATGCCGTCCGTCACCGTGTTCGACAGGCCGAGCGGCGCACCGATGGCAACTGCGGTGTCGCCGACGTTGAGGTCGGAGGAGTCCGCGAAGCTGATCGGCTTCATGTCCGTCGCGTCGATCTTGATGACCGCGAGGTCGACCGTCGGGTCCGTGCCGACGAGCTTCGCCGGGTAGATCTTGCCGTCCGAGGTCGTCACGGTGATGGTGCCGTTGGAGCTGTCGCCGTCGAGGGTCACCACGTGGGTGTTGGTGACGATGTAGCCGTCCTTGCTGAAGACGACGCCGGAACCGGTGCCGGCCTCGCTGCTCGACGAGACGTTGATCGTGACCACCGAGGGGGTCGCCTGCGCGGCCACCGCGGTGACGACCGTGGCGTTGTTGTAGTCGTTGACGGTGAGGTTGCCGCCGCCCTGCGCGCTCGAGGACCCGACGACGTTGCTGCCGCCCTGCGTGTTGGACGCGGCGAGCCAGCCGGCGCCGCCGCCGACGAGGCCAGCGATGACGACACCGGCGATGATCGGGAGGGCGAGGCGGCCACGACCGGTGCCGGTGCGGCGGCCGGGGGCTGCTGCTCCGACGCCTGCTCCGGCTGCGCCTGCTGCTCCGGCGGCCCCGGCTGCTCCGGCGGCTCCGGTGTCGAAGTAGTGGCCGTTGCGTTGGTTCGAGCCGTCGACGTCGCCGAACGCGCTCGTGGGGGCCTGGGCGGACGGGGCTCCGGCGTACTCGGAGGCCGATGCCGGCGCCGAGGTCGGCTGGGCGTACTCGCCGTAGCGGGGCTGCTGGCCGTACTGCGCCTGGTGTCCGTACTGCGACTGGCCGTACTGCTGCCCGTACTGCTGCTGGCCGTACTGGGACTGGCCGTACTGCTGCTGCTGGTCCTGGCCGTACTGCGGCTGGCCGTACTGCTGCTGGCCGTACTGGGACTGCTGGGCGTGGTCGGTGCCGTACGGGGTGCCGTGCGCGCCGTACCCGGCCGGCGCCTGGCCGTACTGGCTCGTCTGGCCGTACTGGTTGGGCTTGCCGTTCTGGTCCGGCTGGCCGTACTGGCTCGTCTGGACGTTCTGGTCCGGCTGGCCGTACTGGCTCGCCTGACCGTGCTGGTCCGTCTGGCCGTACTGGCTCGTCTGACCGGCGTCGGAGTCGTGCTGGGACAGCGTCGGGTACGGCGCCGTGTACCGGTCGGTCGGGTGGTCGTTCGAGGCCGCGATGACATCGGGGTCGCTCGCGGGAGCGATCACGTCGGTGTGGTCCGCGGAGCCGTCGTGCGGAGAACGGTCGTCCGTCGGAGCATCGCTGCTCGGAGCGTCGTCGCGGAACGCGTGGTCGAAGTGCTCGGAGTCGTTCGGCGAAGCGTCCTCGGATGCGGCCCTCGCGGCCGCGTCGTCCGGACGGATGTCGTCGCCCTGCCCGTTGGGCGTGGTGTCGGTCATGCTGGACGTGCTCCTTTCAAGCTCGTGCAGTCTGTCGCACCCACCTGAGCGGTGCTCCTGGTGACGCTGCAAGCCACCTATGGCGATCTTATGCGTGGGCTGTGCGGCCGTTCCCGAGATGCTCTCGGCCCGGCCGCTAGGTTGGGGTCCGTTCAGCGCCGCGAGTGCGGTCGACACCTCGGAGGGAACCACATGCGCCACGCAGGACCCTGGTTGCGAGCAGCAGAAGGAGCGATGCTCCTCGGCCCGGACGGCGTCCCCGCGCCGACGGTGTTCGCCGAGATGAGTGCGCTCGCGGCGGCCACGGGCGCGGTCAACCTCGGGCAGGGCTTCCCGGACGAGGACGGTCCCGCCGAGGTCCTCGAGGCAGCGGTCTCAGCCATCCGCGACGGCGTCAACCAGTACCCGCCCGGACGCGGGACCCCGGACCTCCGAGCGGCCATCAGCGAGCACCAGGCCCGGTGGTACGGCCTCGAGGTCGATCCCGACCGCCAGGTGCTCGTCACCGCCGGCGCGACCGAGGCCCTCGCCGCGACACTCCTCGCCCTGGTGGAGCCGGGCGACGAGGTCATCACCTTCGAACCGTTCTACGACGCGTACGGCGCGCTCATCGGTCTCGCCGGCGGGACCCACGTGACGGTGTCGTTGCGGGCGCCCGACTTCCTCCCGTACGAGGACGCCCTCCGCGCCGCGTTCTCCGACCGGACCCGTGCGGTGCTCGTGAACACCCCGCACAACCCGACCGGCCGTGTCCTCCCGACGGAGGTGCTCACCACGATCGTCGAACTGGCCACGAAGTACGACGCCGTGATCGTCACCGACGAGGTGTACGAGCACCTGACCTTCGACGTCCCGCACGTCCCGATCGCCACCCTGCCCGGTGCCGCCGATCGCACCGTGACCATCTCGAGCGCTGGGAAGACCTTCAGCACCACCGGCTGGAAGATCGGCTGGCTCACGGCGGCGCCGGCGCTCGTCGACGCGATCACCACCGTGAAGCAGTTCTTGACCTTCGTGAACGGCGCGCCCTTCCAGCCCGCCGTGGCGACCGGGCTCCGACTGCCGGACAGTGTGTTCGCCGGCATCGCCGCCGAGCTGTCCGCCAAGCACGACCTGCTCGCCGCGGGACTCCGAGCGGCCGGCTTCGAGGTGATGCGCCCGGACGGCGGGTACTTCGTCATCGCCGACACGGCCGCGCTCGGGTACGAGGACGCCCGGGCGTTCTGCCTGCAGCTCCCCGAGCTCGCCGGGGTGGTCGGTGTCCCGGTCTCGGCGTTCGTCCGATCCGATCACGCCGACGGCTACCGGTCACTCGTGCGGTTCGCCTTCTGCAAGCGGCGCTCGGTGCTCGAGGACGCCGCCGCTCGGCTCGCCGGTCTCGCCCTGCGCGGCTGACTCCCCCGCGGGCGGGCGGACCGGACCCGCCCGCCCGACCGCGAGCGGGCGGTATCAACCCGACCCGCGCCTCCAGGCCCACGCACTTCACCCGCTCGGCACGAGCGCCACCGCGAGCGGGCGAATATGTGCCCGCCCGCGCCTGCCGAGCGGCGCATTTCGCCCGCTCGGCACCCGCGCCACTGCGAGTGGGCGGAATGGGATCCGCTCGTGCCTCCAGAGCAACGCATTTCGCCCGCTCGGCGGGGCGCACACACGTACGCCTCCCCCGCGCCCCACCGCGAGCGGGCGGTATCAACCCGGCCCGCGCCTCCAGGCCCACGCATTTCGCCCGCTCGGCACGGGCGCGACCGCGCCCACCGCGAGCGGGTGAATAAGTACCCGGTCGCCGCTGCCGAGCGGCGCATTTCGCCCGCTCGGCACCCGCGCCACTGCGAGTGGGCGGAATGGGATCCGCTCGTGCCTCCAGAGCAACGCATTTCGCCCGCTCGGCGGGGCGCACACGCGCACGCCTCCTCGGCGCAACGTCGCGCGGGTCAGGGGCGGGGCGTGACCTCGTAGCGGCGGAGCGCCAGCGACGGATTCGTGCGGCGCACGGCGTCCGTCACGGCGGTGTCGATCCCCGCGACGAGCATCCCCGGGACCGCCCCGGCAGCGGCGACCGCGACGCCCGAGGGATCGAGGACGACCGAGCCTCCGATGCCGACCGGCGGCGTCTGTCCCACCCCGACCACCCACACGGTGTTCTCGATGGCACGGGCGGTGAGCAGCGTCCTCCAGTGGTGCTCCTTGCCGGGGCCACGGACCCACTCGGCGGGCAGGACCACGACGTCGGCGGCGCCGTGTTCGGGTGCGGCCAGGCGCCGGGTGACCTCGGGGAACCGCAGGTCGTAGCAGGTCTCGAGGCCGACGCGCAGCCCGCCGAGCTCGAACACCGGCAGCTGTTCGGGGTCGCCGGACTCGATGTGGTCCGACTCCTTCGATCCGAACGCGTCGTAGAGGTGCACCTTCCGGTACGTCGCAGCGATAGACCCGTCGGGCAGGACCGCGACGAGGGTGTTCCGGAAGCGGTCCGGGACGTCAGCGGCTTCGGCGACGCCGACGATGAGGGCGATGCCGACCTCGCGGGCGACGGCCTGCAGACCGGTGACGAACGGACCGCCCAACGGTTGGGCGGCGGCCACGAACCGGTCGTCGATCTCGGCGGTGAAGTACGAGGTGTACTCCGGCGTGACGAGGAGGTCGGCGTGTCGGGCGGCGGCGTCGACTGCCGCGCCGCGGACGGTCTCGAGGTTCGCGACGGGGTCGTCCACGGGTGCGAACTGCGCCGCGGCGACGGTGAGGGTGCCCATCCGCCGAGCGTACCGGGCGGCCCGAGACTCGGCTCCGCGGACGTTCCTCGCGCAGTGCGGGCGCGAAACTGTCCGCCCGGCCGAGACTCGGCGCCGCCCACCCGCACACGCGCCCACCGGCACCGCACACGCACCCACCGACACCGCACACGCCGGCCAGCACGCGCACACGAAGAAGGCCCCGGTCCGATTGGACCGGGGCCTTCTCTGTGACGCTTGGTTGCGGGGGCAGGATTTGAACCTACGACCTCTGGGTTATGAGCCCAGCGAGCTACCGAACTGCTCCACCCCGCGGCACGTTGAACAGCCTACACGGGGCCGTGGCGGGGCACAAATCGAGTGCCCCGCCACGGTGTGTCTAGTTCGAACCCTCGGCCTCGGTGGCGGCCTGGATCGCGTCCTGCAGTCGCTGGTCAGCCTCGGCGGCGGCGACCAGGTCGTTCTCCGCGTAGGCGTCCTGACGGTCCTGCAGCGCCTGCTTGGCGTCGTTCAGGGCCTTCTGCAGCGCCGCGTTGTCGACCGTGCCCGAGCCCGACGACGAACCGGAGCCGGACGACGAACCGGAGCCGGACGACGAACCGGAGTCCGACGAACCCGAACCGGAGTCAGAGCCCGAACCGGAGTCCGAACCCGACGACGCACCCGAGTCGCTCGAGCCACCCGACGCACCGGAGTCACCGGCCGACGCACCCGAGTCGCCACCGAAGAGGCTGTTGAGCGCCTCGTCGAGGGTGTCCTCGAACGCGATCTTGTCGCCGAACGCCACGAGCACCTTCTGCAGCAGCGGGTACGAGCCGCTCGACGTCGACTGCACGTACACGGGCTGCACGTAGAGGAAGCCGCCACCCACCGGGAGCGTGAGCAGGTTGCCCTGCTTCACGGTCGAGTTCCCGCGCTTCAGGATGTTCAGCTCCTGCGAGACGGTCGAGTCACCGTTGAAGAGGCTCTGCACCTGACCAGGCCCGGGGATGTTGTCCGTCTTCGGCATCGTCAACAGCGTGAGCTTGCCGTAGCCGGACCCCTTCTTGCCCTTCCCCGCGCCTCCGGCATCGGAGTCCACGGCGAGGTACCCGGTCAGCACGTTCCGGTTGTTCGCCCCGGCCGACTGCTGCGGGATGTAGGTCGTGTACAGCGTGTACGCGGTCCCCTGCCCCGGCACCTTCATCGTGAGGTAGTACGGGTCCTGCAGGTTGCCCTTGGCCGTCGTCGTGGTGGTCGCCCCGAGCGCGTTCGTGCCCGAGTTGGTCGTGGTCGATGCGTCCGAGGTGTCGGTGTCGTTCGTCCCCGAGGTCGGTTCCTGCGGCACGTTCCAGGCGTCGTCACCCGAGTAGAACGAGTTCGCGTTCGTGACGTGGTAGGTGCCGAGGATCGACCGCTGCACCTTGAACAGGTCGGTCGGGTACCGCACGTGGTCGAGCAGCTCCGCGCTCATGCTCGACACGGGCTTCGTCGCCGTCGGGAAGATCTTCTGCCACGTCTTGAGCACCGGGTCCTTGGTGTCCCAGGCGTAGAGCGTCACCTTGCCCGTGTACGCGTCGACCGTGGCTTTCACCGAGTTCCGGATGTAGTTGACCTGGTCGGTCCGGTACGCCGAGCTCTCAGCACCCGCGATCGTGTCGGAGAGGCTCTGGCTCTGCGAGTACGGGTACGCGTCGCTCGTCGTGTAGCCGTCGACGACCCACTGGATGCGGTGGTCGACGATCGCCGGGTACGCGTCGTTGTCGAGGGTCAGGTACGGCGCGACCTTCTGCACGCGCGTGATCGGGTCGCGGTCGTAGAGGATCTGCGAGTCCTGGTTCACGGCGTTCGACAGCAGGATCTGCTCGGACTGGAACTTCGCGGCGTAGACGAGCCGGTTGAAGAAGTTGCCGATGCTCGGGCCGCCGTCGCCGGCGTACGTCGTCGTGGCGTTGCCGCCGCTGTCGTCGTTCTCGTCCGAGCCGGACGGGTAGTCGAGCTCGACGTTCTTCGAGCCCTTCGGCGCACCGACGATCGAATACGCCGGCGAGGTCTCACCGAAGTACACGCGCTGCTGGAAGTCGCCGAGGGCACCGTTGGACGGGATCCCCGACTCGAGGAACACCGGCTTGCCGTCGCTGGCGCGCTGGTTGCCGTACGCCGCCGTCACGCCGTAGCCGTGCGTGTAGACGAAGGCGCGGTTGTACGGGGTGTTCGCCTGCGCGCTGAGGCCGTCGAGGTCGATGTCGCGCACCGCGATCACGGTGTCCTCGGTCTCGCCCTTGACGTCGTAACGGTCGACGTCGAGCTCCTTCGGGAACTGGTAGTACTGCCGGTACTGCTGCAGCTGGCTGAAGGTGTCCGAGACGATCTTCGGGTCGATCAGGCGGATGTTCGCCGTCGTCTGGGCGTCCTGCGCGAGGGCGCCGGAGCTCGCCTCGGTCGTTGCGTCGTAGTTCTGCTCCTGGACGCCCGCGACACCGTAGGCGTCACGGGTCGCCTTGATGTTCCGCTCGATGTACGCGGACTCGAACGTCCGCTCCGAGGGCTTGACCTGCAGGCGCTGGACGATCCAGGGGTAGATGCCGCCGATGACGATCGCCGCGACGAGCAGCAGCCCGGTGCCGACGATCGAGATGCGCCAGCGGCCGATGACCGCGGTCACGATGAAGAGGATCGCCACGATCGCGGCGATACCCGCCATGATCTCGCGACCCGGGATGACGGCGTTCACCTCGGTGTACTGCGCACCGGTGATGAGCGAGTTCGACTTCGTCAGCGCGGCGTACTGGTCGAGCCAGAGGCTCACGGCCTGCAGCGCGACGTAGACGGCGGCGGTGATCGCGAGCTGGATGCGCGCGGCCTTCGAGATCCGGACCTCGCGGCCGCCGAAGCGCATCGCGCCGTACAGGTAGCACGCGGCGAGCGCGGCCAGCCCGGCGATGAGCACCACGGCGGACGAGTACGCCACGATCGCGCGCCAGAACGGCAGTTCGAACACGTAGAAACCGATGTCGAGCCCGAACTGCGGGTCGGTCTTGCCGAACGGCGTCCGGTTGAAGTACTCGAGCACCATGCTCCACCGGCCGGCGGTCGACAGCCCGGCGAAGATGCCGAGCACGACCGGGATCCCGATCATGACGGCACGGCGCAGCGGCTCGATCACCTGCTGGTAGCGGTCGAGCTGCGAGTTGAGCTTCGCGTAGACCGGCCGGAACCGGAACGCGATCGCGATGCTCGCGTAGACGGGCACCGCCATCCCGAGGAACCCGGCGAGGAACATCAGGGTCCCGGCGATCCACCGCGTGGTCAGGACCTGCTGGAAGCCGAGCTGCGCGAACCACGCGTAGTCGGTGTACAGGCTCGCGAAGATGAAGAAGGCGATCACCAGTGCGGCCAGCACGATGATCGTGACCACGATCGGGACCCGCGGCGAACGCCGCCCCGAGGTGGACGAGGTTGTCGTCACTTGATGTGCTCCAGACGTGTCGAACCGGCGGGCCCGGCGCGGCGGGCCGTCAGTGCATCGATCCTATGTGGCGTGAGCACCCCTGAAACTGTACGGAGACTCAGGATGGTGGGTCGCGCCTCCTGGAACACGGTTCGGGAGGCACGGATCGCGACGACCGCGGACGTCGCCTGGAGCGCGCGGCCGGGTCTACGACGTGCAGCGCGCGAGCTTCGCGGTGCTCTTCCCGGAAGCGATCGTCTGCAGGTCGGTGACCGCCTGGTCGAGCGTGGCGACCTTGTAGACGTCGAGTCCGTCCGGGACGTGGCCGACGACCTCGCCGCAGTTGTCGGCCGGGGCGAGGAAGACGGTCGCGCCGGCGTCCTTCGCGCCGTACAGCTTCTGCCGGATCCCGCCGATCGCGCCGACCTCGCCGTCGGCGGTGATCGTGCCGGTGCCGGCGACGTGCTTGCCGCCGTTGAGCTTGCCCGGCGTGATCTCGTCGATGATCCCGAGGGCGAACATCATCCCGGCCGACGGGCCGCCGACGTCCTGGAGCTCGATGGAGACGCGGAACGGGAAGTCGTACTGCTCGGTCACGCCCACGCCGATCAGGGCCGTGCCCTGCTCGCTCCGCGGCGTGAGCTCGACCGTCTTCTCGGCGCCGTCGCGTTCGACGACGACCGTCGCCGGGCCCGAGGTGCCGTGCTTCGCGACCAGCTCACGGAGCGAGGTCGCGTCGGCGTTCTCGGTGAGCGAGGTCCCGTCGAAGGAACGGATGACGTCGCCCTTCTCGATGACGCCGTCGGCTGCCGAGCCCTTCTGGACCGTGCCGACCTCGAGGTCGGTGGGCAGCTCGTACCCCTGCTGGATGAGGGCCGCGGCCACGGCGGACTGCTGCGACTGCTGCATGTCGGCGGTGTCCTGCTGGTTGACCTGGTCGGTGGTGACGCCCTCGGGGTAGATCGCGGACGCCGGGATGACCGCCTCGGACTTCGTGAACAGCGCCCGGATGACGCTCGTCCACGAGGGGCGGTTCGTGGCGTCGCCCTGGATGCCGACGGTGAGCATGTCGAGTGCACCG
The DNA here is from genome assembly GCF_059492135.1 of Curtobacterium sp. Curtsp22. Classification (NCBI taxonomy): domain Bacteria; kingdom Bacillati; phylum Actinomycetota; class Actinomycetes; order Micrococcales; family Microbacteriaceae; genus Curtobacterium; species Curtobacterium sp. Curtsp22. The sequence goes on from NZ_CP168519.1 coordinate 1,427,414, forward strand.
GCGGTGGGGTAGGTCGGGTGGCCGTCGACCTGGATGAGCTTGACCTGCTTCGCGTCCTTGCCCGTGCCCTGCTCCTGGGTCCCGATGGTGTTGTACACCGGGCCGGGGACCTCGATCAGGTAGGGGCTCGGCAGCAGGCTGGCGAGGAGCCCGAGGACGACGGCACCGATCACGAACGCCCAGCCGACGGTCCGGGAACGGGGACGACGACGGGGCTCGGCGGCGAAGAGGGTCACGAGAACGTCCTTCCACGGGGGCTGTTCGCCCTCGGCGCAGCGGTTCGGGCGTTCCCACGGGGGCGTCCCAGGCGCGGCCCCGTGAGCAGCGATTAGCGTAGTCGTCATGCCTGATGAACCGCAGCCGGGGCCGGACGACGACTTCCAGGAGATGCTCCGGAAGCTCCTCTCCGGCGAGGGCCAGATCGACCCGTCGCAGCTCGCCGGTGCCGCCGGACTGCCGAACGACCCGGCCTTCGTCGCGAACCTGATGAGCCAGCTGCAGCGTGCCGCGCAGTCGGGCGGTGACGGCATCGACTTCTCCGTCGCGTCCGAGCGCGCCACCGCGATCGCCCGTGAGGGCGGCCACCCGGTCGACCCCGCGACCTCGCAGGCGGCCGACCAGGCGTTCCAGGTCGCGGCGCTCTGGCTGGACGAGGCCACCTCGGTCGCCGAGCTCACCGCGACGCCGAGCCTCTACACGCGCGAGCAGTGGGCGAAGGCGACGACGCCGGTGTGGGCGCAGATCGCCGAACCCGTGGCGCTGAGCATCTCGAACGCCCTGACCGAGGCGATCGAGCAGCGTGCCCCCGAGCAGCTCAAGGCGATGCTCGGCGACGTCTCGAAGGCGATGCGCGGCGTCGGCGGCGCACTGTTCGCGATCCAGCTCGGCCAGGTCGTCGGGCAGCTCTCGAAGGAGGTCGTGTCCGGCGGCGACGTCGGCGTGCCGCTCCTCGACGAGCAGGTCGCCGCACTCCTGCCGCAGAACGTGGCCGAGTTCGCCGAGGGACTCGACGTCCCCGAGGACGAGGTCCGCATCTACCTGGCCGTCCGGGAACTCGCGCACGCACGGCTCTTCCGTTCGGCCCGCTGGCTCCGCCTGCACATCATCTCGTCGATCACCGACTACGCACGGGGCATCCACATCCCGTTCGACCGCGTCGAGGAGCTCGCGTCCGAGATCGACCCGACGAACCAGGAGCAGCTCCGTGACGCCCTCGCGTCCGGTGCCCTCATCCCGCCGCGCACCGAGGAGCAGGAGGCCGCCCTCGCCCGCCTCGAGACGATGCTCGCGCTCGTCGAGGGCTGGGTCGACACCGTGACCGCCGCCGCCACCGAGCGTCTGCCGAAGTCCGGCGCGATCGCCGAGATGGTCCGACGTCGTCGTGCCGCCGGTGGTCCGGCCGAGTCGGCGTTCGCGACCCTCGTCGGCCTCGAACTCCGCCCCCGCCGCCTCCGCGAAGCAGCGGCGATGTGGCAGCGGGTCACCGACGAGCTCGGCACCGAGCAGCGCGACGCGCTCTGGTCGCACTTCGACGCGGTCCCGACCTCGGACGACATCGACGCGCCGGACGCCTTCGTGGCCCGGCTGCGCAACCCCGGCCGCTCCGCCGAGGACGACGAATTCGACAAGGCGCTCGAGGACCTGCTCAACGACGCCACCGGTGACCGTCCGCGCGAGGACGAGTCCGGCAACGTCGACGAGGGCGACGCTCCGAAGTAGTTCTCCACAGATCCGCTGTCCCTGCCCCGCGCGGGCGCCTGGTCCGCCAGCGTGGGGGCATGGGCATCCGCATCGATCCGACCCTCGAGTTCGTCTGGCGCGACCCGACCACCGTCCAGCTCGGGGTCGATCCTCCCCGCGCCGTCGTGCCGGTCCCGAGCACGGCCGAGGAACGGTTCCTCTGCGCACTCCGCCGCGAGACCGGCCGTGATGCCCTCTCCGGGGTCGCCGCGGCGAGCGGGTGTCCGCCCGGTCTCGCCGCGCGCGTGCTCGGGGACGCCTCGCCCGCGGTCGTCGACGTCCTGCCGGAACCGCTGGCCCGGGTCGAGGTGCACGGCACCGGCGCCCTGCCGGACGCGGTCGCCGAACTGCTCTCGGGCGAGGGCGTCACGGTCGCGCGCACGACCGCGCCGCGTGGTGGACCGGTGACCGTCCCCGACCCGGATCCCCAGCTCGCCGTGGTGGTGGCCGACCACGTCGTCGACCCGGCGGTCCGCGCTGCCTGGACCCGGCGGGGTACCGCCCACCTGCCGGTCGTCGTCGGGGACGGACGCGTGCGCCTCGGGCCGTTCGTCGTCCCGGGTGCCGGGCCGTGCCTCCAGTGCGTCGAGTACGCGCACGTCGACGACGACCCGTGCTGGCCGGCCATCGCGGCGCAGGTGTGGGGCCGCCCCGCGGCACCGCTCTCGCCCTACCGGATCGCGGCGGTTGCGGCGGCTGCGACCCGGATGCTCCTCGAACGGCTGCCGTCCCGCACCCAGCACCCCGGTCCGGACCAGCTGGTCTTCGAGCGCGACGACCTGTCGGTCAGTCGGCTCCCAGTGACGTTCCATCCGCGCTGTTCGTGCCGAGCGCTGCCAGGAACCGACTCGCCACCCGGGCTCCCCCACGCGTGGAACCCTGTCGCGACCACGTGACCGTCACCGACCGGCGGGCACGGGTCAGCCCGACGTAGAAGAGCCGGCGTTCCTCGTCGACCTCGGCGTCGGTCGTGGCGTACGAGATCGGGAGTAGCCCCTCGGCCGCACCGATCACCACGACGTGCGGCCACTCCAGACCCTTGGACGAGTGCAGCGTGGCGAGGGTCACGGCGTCCAGCTCCGGCTCGTGGTGCGTCGCGGCACGGTCCACCAGGTCCTGCGTGAACTGCTGCATCGTCGTGCCGGCGGGAGCGTCCTCGGCGAGGCCCATGATCGCCTGCAGCGCTTCCCACTGCTCGCGCACGGCGCCGGTGCCCTCCGGTGGCGTCGGCGTCCACCCGCTCACCTGCAGCACGAGGCCGACCCGCCGGGTGAGCTCGTCGTCGGTCTGCCGGACGGCCTCGCCCCGCATGTGGTGCACCGCGAGCTTCACCTCGGGGCGGTCGAAGAAGCGGGTGCCGCCCTGGACCCGGTACGGGATGCCTGCGCGTCCGAGCGCCGACTCGACCGCGGCGGCCTGGGCGCCGAGGCGGTAGAGCACCGCGACGTCCCCGTAGGACGCGCCCGAGGCCGGGTCGGCGACCAGCGACGCGATGGTCCGGGCGACCGTCTGCGCCTCGTCGCCGTCGTGCACGCACGCCAGCACCTCGGGCCGTGGTCCGGGCTCGGTGTGCTGCGCGACGAGGTCGAGGGCGCCCGGTTGCCCGCGCATGAGCGCGTTCGCGGCGTGCACCACCTCGCGCGTGGAGCGGTAGTTCCGCTCGAGCCGCAGCACGGATCCGCGGGGGAACTCCGAGCCGAAGCCGAGCAGGTAGCGACTCGACGCCCCCGCGAACGAGTAGATCGTCTGGCTGGCGTCGCCGACGACGCAGACGTCGTCCCGGCCGCCGAGCCACGCGCGCAGGAGGTCGTGCTGCACGGGCGAGACGTCCTGGTACTCGTCCACGACGAAGAAGCGGTACTGCTGCCGGACGTACGACGCCACCCTGGGCTCGGACTCCACCATGCCGAGCGTCGCGAGCAGGACGTCCTCGAAGTCGAGCTGCCGCCGGTCGTCCTTGAGCTGCTCGTACGCGCGCATGAGGTCGAGGACCCGGCGCGGAGCGGTGTCGCGCGGCATGACCCGGTCGGCCGCCGCGGCCTCGTACTCGTCGTACGAGAGCATCTGGACCTTCCGCCACTCGACCTCGCCGGCCAGGTCGCGGAGCGTCGGGGTGTCCACCCGCAGGCCGACCGTGTCCGCCGCGTGCGCGATCATCCGGCCCTTGGACTCGACGATCTTCGGGGCGTGGCCGCCGACGGTGTCCGGCCAGAAGTAGCTGAGCTGCGCCATCGCCGCGGCGTGGAACGTGCGGGCCTGCACCGTGCCCGCCCCGAGGGAGCGCAGCCGCGACCGCAGTTCGCCGGCCGCCCGGGTGGTGAAGGTCAGGGCGAGGACGTGGTTCGGCGCGTAGGTACCGGTCGCGACGCCGTACGCGATGCGGTGCGTGATGGCGCGGGTCTTGCCGGTGCCGGCGCCGGCGAGGACGGCAACGGGACCGAGCAGGGTCCGGGCGACGGTTCGCTGTTCGGCGTCGAGCGCGGCGAGGAGCTCGTCCGGCGACGGCGGTCGGAGCGGCTCGGCCCCGGCCCCGGCGGCGGCGTTGCTCACGGCAGGTCCAGCGGCCCGCCGTACCACTCTTCGATGATGGCGCGGGCGATCGACGTCTTCCCCGGCAGCAGCAGGGTGTCGCCCGCACGCTCCCGGATCTCGTCGCGCGAGAACCACCGGACGTCGAGGATCTCCACGCCGTCCGGCCGAGCCGTCGTCGGGTCCCCGTCCACCGCACGGGCGCGGAAGCCGAGCATGAGCGACGCCGGGAACGGCCACGGCTGCGAGCCGAGGTACTCGGGTTCCTCGACGCGGACGCCGGACTCCTCCCAGACCTCGCGCCGGACGGCGTCCTCGAGCGACTCCCCCGGCTCGACGAAGCCCGCGAGCAGCGAGTACCGGTCCGCGTCCCACGCCGCGTTCGACCCGAGCAGGATCCGGTCGTCGGCGTCGGTGACCCCGACGATGATCGCCGCGTCGGTGCGCGGGAAGTGCTCGTGCCCCTCGGGATCGCGACGCACCCAGCCGCCGGTGACCACGTCGGTCGCGGACCCGGTGCGGGGCGAGAAGCCGTGCACGGCGTGCCAGTTCGCCATCGCCACGGCCTCGACCGCGAGGCCCTGGTCGCGCGGCGACAGCTCGGTCCCGAACATCCGCAGGCTCTCCCACGCGTCGTCGGCCGGTTCGATCCGGGCAGCGGTCTCGGCGTCGAGGAACGCGGCGACGAACCGGGTGCCGGCGGGCGCATCGGGGGCGTCGGACACGGCGCGACCGAGGTACAGCGTCACCGCGTCCACCGGCACGGCATCGGCGGAGACGAAACGGAGGGTGCCGTCGGCGTTCCGCAGCATCTCGGAGCCGCGGACGGGCAGGTACCGCGTCGACGGGTCGTCCCGCAGCACCCGGTCGAGGTCGTCCGTCGTGCGGAACTCCGCGTCGCGGTCGAGGTCGTTGCGGGAGAGGGGCAGCCTCGCGGCGAACTCGACGGTCACGGCAGGGGGCTCCTCGGGTCGGATCGGGTCGGCGGTGCGGGAGCCCGGGCTGCCGCGGGCCAGCGTGGCGCACGCTCGACCACCGGCTGCGGACCTACCCTGAGGGGCATGGCGGGATCCCAGTTCACTCTAGCCGCGTTGGCGACCACGGCCGTCTCAGGCCTCGTCGTCACGGGCACGCGCACGCTCGGCTCGGCCGCGTCCGGGGACTACGAGTCGGCCGTCCTCCGCGACGCCGACGGCGCCTGGTCCGCGATCCGCCGCCCACGCAACCAGCGGGCCGAGGCCCGACAGTCCGCCGACCTCGTCGCGATCCGGGCGCTGAGCGCCGGGATCCGCACGCGCCTCCCGTTCGGCGTCGCCGAGTACCGCGGACAGGCGCCGATCGGCTCGACCCGCGCCATCGTCACCTCGTACCTGCCCGGGACCCACCCGAAGCTGCAGGCCCTCGTCGAACGACCGGAGCTCGCTACCAGCGTCGGCCGGGCGATCGCCGCGATCCACCAGCTGCCGACGAGCTTCGTCACCGACGCCGGTCTGCCGTCCCTCACCCCGTTCGAGGTCCTGCGCTCCGCCGTCTCCGTGATGGACCGCGCGGTCGCCACGAAGCTCGTCCCGGCGGCGCTCAAGGAGCGGTGGGAGGGCGCGGCGCGCGACCAGCAGCTCTGGCAGTTCACGCCCACCGTCGTGCACGGGTCGCTCGGCACCGAGACGATCCTGGTCTCCGGCGACGACGTCTCCGGCGTCATCGACTGGGGCGAGCTGCGGCTCGGCGACCCGGCGAAGGACCTCGCGTGGGTGCTCGCCGGCCGCAAGGACGCGTTCGACACCGTCCTCAGCGCGTACGAGGCGAACGGCGGCGGCCGGGACCGGCAGCTCGCGCAGCGCGCGCGGGTGCACCACGAGCTCGAGACCGCGCAGTGGCTGCTGCACGGCGTGCAGGTGAAGAGCACCGAGGTCGTCGACGACGCGGTCGCGATGATGCACCGGCTGGTGGACGCGGTCCAGACACCGAGCGCGGCACCGCTGCAGTCGGTCTCGCCGGAGACGATGGAGATCGGCGAGGTCGAGCAGCTGCTGTCGTCGACCGAGCGTCGGCACGGCTGACGCGCTTCGGCGCGGCTGACGCGCGTCGGCCCTGGAGGCGCGGCTCGCCTCCGCCCCGTCGCCGGCGGTCCGCCGCGCCACCGGTCCGGATCGAACCACGGTTCCGACATCGAACCAGCGTCCGCGCGTGGTTCGACGTCGGATTCGTGGTTCGACGTGCGGGCCGGCGTCAGCGCGGCCAGCCGGCGCCGGGCCGGCGTCAGCGAGGCCGGCCGGCGCCGGGCCGGCGTCAGCCGATCGCGTCCCGCCAGGCGCGCTCGAGGCCGGCGCGGTCGAGGAGTTCGCGCGGCCGGACCTCGAGGTCGTCGGCCACGAAGTAGAACACCGCGTCGACCTCGTCGATCGAACGCCCGGTGAACTCCGCGTAGGCAACCCGGTACAGCGCGAGCTGCAGCTGCCGCTTCGCCAGGTCGTCGTCGCCCGACGGGGCCTTGCCGGTCTTCCAGTCGACGACCTCGGCCCGGCCGTCGATCTCGTAGACCGCATCGAGCTTGCAGACGACGCTGTGGCCGAGGAACGGGATGTGGATCTCCCGTTCGACCTCGATGGGTGTCAGCTCCGCCCACCGTGACCGGGCGAAGGTCGCCTGGAAGTCGGCGAGCCGCCGGGCGTCGTCGTCGGTGACCGCGACGTCCGCCGAGGCGTCGACCACGTCGTCCGGGTCGAGGTCGAGTTCGTCCGGCCAGGCGTCGAGCGTCTCGAGCGAACCGCCGCTGCGGGCACGCTGCTCGACCCACTGGTGGAAGAGCGTGCCGAGGCGGGTGGCGCGGTACGGCCGCTCCGGCATCGGGCGCCGCAGCCGCTCGGCCACGGCGTCCGGTTCGGCCAGGTAGTCCTTGAACCCGGACGCCGGGACGCGGTGCGGGACGACCACCCGGTGCCGGGCCGACCGGTTCGCGGCGCGCTCGGCGAGCAGCAGGTCGATGTCGGCGCTGAACCGACCGGCCGCCCCGGGGTTGGCGTTCCGCACGCGGTCGGCGGCGGCGACCACCCGGGCGGCGCGCTGCCCGAACGGCACGTGCGGCCAGGACTGCGTGGCCCCGGCGTCACCGAGGGGGTTCTCCTCGTGCTCGGTCGTCTCGGGGACGGCGGCGGCGTCCACGACACCGGCGTCGACGAGGTCGCGCAGGTACCGACTCGGTTCGGTGGGTCGGACCCCGCCAGCCCAGAACGAGCCGGAGACGAGCAGGTCGTGCTTCGCCCGGGTGAGCGCGACGTAGGTGAGGCGGCGCTCCTCGTCCTCGTTGCGGGCCTTCACCTGTTCCTTGTAGGCGTCGATCGCGAGCGTGACGTCCTTCTGCGTGTCGTGCCCGCGCCAGTGCAGTCGCGGCAGCTCGTCGGCGTCGCCCCGGAACTCGTACGGCAGCCGGCCGAAGCCGATCCACCCGGACGAGCCCTCCAGCGGGCGGGCCGGGAGCGCACCCTCGACCAGTCGGGGAACCGCCACGGCGTCCCACTCGAGGCCCTTCGACCCGTGGATCGTCAGGATCTGCACGGTGCCGGCCTCGGGCTCCTCGGAGCGGGGACCCATGTCGTCGCGACGGGCAGCGGCGTCGATCCAGCCGAGGAACGCACCGAGGTCGGCTCGGTCGTCCGTGGTCACGAAGCCCGCGAGCTCGTCGATGAAGGCGTCGAGGAACGCCCCGCTCCCCTGCTCGTGCGCGGCGACCTCGATGTCGAGCCGCATCTCCTGCACGACGAGCGTGACGAAGTCGACGAGGTCGCCGCTGGCTCGGGACCGGAGCGCCTGGAGCTGGCGGCCGAGTTCGCGCATCCGGAAGCGTCCGGTATTGCTGATGTCGGCGAGCGCGCCGTGCTCGTCCGGGGCGGTGGCGACGAAGTCGAGGGCGTCGACGATCGAACCGTGCTCCCCCGCGGCGACCGACGCCCGGAACGCTGCGGTGACGTCGTCGTCGAGTCGCTGCTGGGTGTGGTCGCGGCCGAACAGCCAGCGGGCCAGGGCGTGGAGGGCGGCGATGTCCGCGGCGCCGATCCGCCACCGGGCGCCGGCGAGCAGCCGGATGAGGTCGTTGCCGGCGGCGGGGTCGTGCAGCACGCGGAGGCACGCGACGAGGTCGACGATCTCCGGCCGCTGCAGGAGTCCGCCGGTGCCGAGCACGTGGAACGGCACGCGCCGGTCGCCGAGGGCGGCGGTGAACGCGGCGAGGTCCTTCCGCGAGCGCAGCAAGAGCGCCATCGACCCCGTCGGGTCGGCGGAGCGGCGCGCGGCGAACCACTCCGCCACGGCGGCGGCCTCGTCCGGGAGGGTCTCCGGGAACACGGCGTGGACCGTTCCGGCGTCCGCCCCGGGTCGGGGGACGAGGCGCTCGACGTCGACCTCGGACGCCTCGGACAGGGGCGCGACGACGGCGTTGGCGCCGGCGAGGACGTCGACCGGGTTCCGCCAGCTGGTGGAGAGCGCGAAGGTGACGGGGCGTGCGGCGTCGGCGCCGTCGTCGGACGTTCCGCCGAAGTCGCGCGGGAATCGAGCGAGGTTGGCGGCACTCGCCCCGCGGAACCCGTAGATCGACTGGTGGGGGTCGCCGACCGCCATCACCGGGTGCCCGCGGAAGAGCCGGGCGAGGAACCGCGTCTGCACGACCGAGGTGTCCTGGTACTCGTCGAGGAGCACCACGCCGTACCGCTGCCGCAGGTCGGTGACGACGCGCGGTGCCGACTCGGCCGCGGCGAGGGCGAGCGCGATCTGGTCGGAGAACTCCACGAACCCGCGGTCCACCTTCTGCCGACGGAACTCCTCCACCAGGTCGACGAGGGGTTCGAGGGCACCGATCGCGGCGACGGCGTCGGTGATCGCCTTGTACGCGCCACCGCGGGCGTTCCCCGGCAGCTGGAGCAGCTCGGCGAACTCGATCGCGAACCGACGCAACCGCTCCGGTTCGACGAGGTGCTCGGACACTGCGCCGGCGAGCGAGACGACCGCGGCGGTCACGGTGTCGACGTCGCGGTCGAGCCCGGCCAGCCGGTCGTCCCGCGCTGCGACGACGACCCGGCGCGCGAGCTGCCAGGCGGACGGTTCGGTGAGCACCTGGGACTCGCCGTCGCGGCCGACGAGCAGGGCGTTCTCGCGGAAGACCGAGTTGGCGAACGCGTTGTAGGTGGACACCGTCGGCGCTTCGAACGCGTCACCGGCCTCGAGCAGCCCGACGTCCTCGAGCGCGCGGATGCGGTCGTTGATTCGGACCGACAGCTCGCCGGCGGCCTTGCGGGTGAAGGTCAGGCCGAGGATGTTGTCGGGGCGGACCATCCCGTTCGCGAGCAGCCAGACGACCCGCGACGCCATCGTCTCGGTCTTCCCGCTGCCGGCTCCCGCGACGACGAGCGCCGGGGTGAGCGGAGACTCGATGACGGCGCGCTGCTGCGCCGTGGGGCGCGGGCGTCCGAGGGCGTCGGCGATCGCGTCGGCGTCGTGCCGGGGCGGCTCGACGCGGTCGGGGTAGGCGGTGCGGGCGCCGTCGGGGCCGAGCAGCTGTTCCTCGTTCACCAGGTCACCTCGCCCACGACGTGGATCCGGCACTCGACGCCGGTCCGGGCCTTCTGGCAGTGGTCGTCGACGTTCGCGAGGAAGGTCCGTCCGGCCATGCCCGTCGCCACGGTGTGCAGCCGCTGGCGGTATGCCTCACGCGCGTCGTCGTCGAACGCCTGCTGCGTCCGCTCGGAGTAGGCACGGCCACTGCGGGCGTTCTGCACGAACACCAGCCGGGCATCGGCCATCGCCGAGCCGGCGGGGACCCCCTCGACCGCGCCGTCCTCGACCGCGAGCTGGTACGCGCCGAGCTGGGGGTGTTCGGGCATGTCGTTCTTCTCGCTCGGCATCGAGCGCCCGGTCTTGAGGTCGACGACGCTGACCCGGCCGTCCGGGTCGACCTCGATCCGGTCGATGCTGCCGCGCATCCGTGCCGGCCCGGTGACGAGCGCGAACGAGGTCTCGGCCCCGAGCAGTCGGCGTCCGGCGCTCGCGAAGGTGCGGAGGTAGTCGCTGAGTCCCTCGATCATGCGACGGGTGCGGGCGCGTTCGCGATCGGCGATCCACGGCGACTCGAACGTCAGCTCGTCCCACCGGCCCTCGACGTGCTGCCACAGGGACTCCACGTCGACGGCGGTGGCGTGCTCCATGGTCTCGTGCACGATCGTCCCGATGCCCATCGCGGGGCTCGGGGCGCTGCCGCCGAAGGTCTGCACGAACCAGTGCACGGGACACTCCTCGAAGGTGCCGATGCGGGAGGGCGAGACCGACACGGTCGGGGGCACGGGCTCGCCGCCCTCGTGCTCGGGTGCCGGCTCGGCGTCGAGGTCGACGAGGGGGTCGTCGGTCGAGGGCTCGGCGAGCCCGTACCAGTCGTCCGGAGCGGCGCCGGGGACCTCGGCCTCGGCCAGGCGCGCGAGGGCGGACGCGGCCTCGTGGTCGCCCGAGGCCACCACGCGCCGACGGAGCGATCCGGCGAGGCCGCGCAGGGACAGCGGGTGCACGGTCGGCTGCCGGTCGGGCGGCACGGGCACGAGGCGGACGAACGGCGAGGGCGCCTCGTCGTCGTTCGCCACCGTCCCGATGATCACCTGGGTGGTGGCGCGGGACACCGCACGGGCGAACAGGCGGAGTTCGTCGGCGATCACGGCGGCGCGGTCGTCGATCGTCTCGTGGTCGATCCCCGCGGCGGCACGGACCAGGCCGTCGGGGTCGAGCAGGCTGCCCCGTACCCGGGTGTTCGGCCAGACGCCGTCCTGCAGCCCGAGCACCACGACGACGTCGCACTCGAGCCCGATCGTGGCCGAGGGGGTGAGCACGCGGACCCGGCCGGCGGTGCGGTCGGGCCCGATCGAGTCCTCGGGCAGGTCGGCGCCGAGCAGGTCGTCGACGAACACCCGCGCGGGGGCGTCCGGCGTGCGCTCGACGAACCGCTTCGCCGCGGTGAACAGCCCGACCACGGCGTCGAGGTGCCGGTCGGCCTCGGCCGCACCGACCCCGCCGGCAGCCGACTGGCCGCCCCACGCGCCGGCGAGCCCGCTCCGTTCCCAGAGGCCCCAGAGGATCTCCTCGATGCTCGCACCGGACTCGGCGTCCTGGTGCGCCTGCACCAGGCTCCGTGCGAGCCGCGTCGCGCGTCGGGCGAACCCGGCGTCGACGGTCGCCAGGCGCTCGGGCGCCCCGAGTGCGTCCACGAGGAGTTCGTCGGCCGTGCGGGTACCGCCACCGGCGAGTTCCTCCCGCCGCAGCGCGAGGCGGAGTCGCCGCATCGCCAGGGTGTCGAGCCCGCCGAGCGGCCCGGTCGCGAAGGACGTGGCGAGCACCGGGTCGAGTGGGAGGACCCCGAGCGCGACGGCCGCGGCATCGAGCAGGGACCGCGCCGCGGTGTCGTCGCGGGGTCGGACGGGCGCGGCCCCGGCGGTCGCGGGGACCTCGGCCACGGAGAGCGCGCGGACGAGCTCGGGGATCGCGGCACCGCTGCGGGTGACGACGGCCATCCGGTGCCACGGGACGCCGTCGAGCAACCGGTGTTCGCGGAGCCGCCGGGCGATCGCGACGACGAGCGCGGCACGGCTCGCGCCCTCGAGGTGCACGACGGCGTCGGGTCGGGCGTCCGCCGTGGTCGCCACGGCGGTGCGCTGCCGTCCGGCCGCGGCGGCACCGATGCGCGCCGTGATGCCGGAGACGAGCGCGCGGACGGGTGCCGCGTGCCGGTGCACCGTGCCGAGGACCAGCTCGTCGACGCGGTCCACACCGAGCCGGGAGGCCAGGCGGCCGAGCACGTCGGGCTCGGCCCCGCGGAACGCCGACGCGGCGATGTCGGGGTCACCGAAGGCGACGATCTGCACGCCGGAACGGGCGAGCGCCCCGAGCAGCGCGATCTCCCCCTCGACGAGCTCCTGCGTGTCGTCGACCACGACGAGGCGCAGCGCGGCGACGCTCGCCGGGACCTGCCCCCGCAGGACGGCGGCCGTGGCGTAGGCGACGAGTTCGGCGGCGTCGAGGCTGGTGGCGCGGAACGAGGTCACGGCGGCGCGGTACTCGTCGACGAAGTCCCCGACGGCCCGCCACTCCGGACGCCCGGTGTCGTCCCCGAGTTCGCGCATGTCCTCGGGCTCCACGCCCGCGGCGACCGCCCGCATCATGACGTCGCGCAGCGCGGTGCGGAAGCCGGCGCGTTCGCGGACGACGGCGGTGATCGGTGCCGGCCAGTCCGGACCGGTGCCGTCGGTCTCGTGCCCGTCGAGCAGGTCGGCGATGATGCGGTCCTGCTCGCCACCGGTCAGCAGGGTCGGGGTCTCGAGGCCCTGGACGGCCGCGGCGTGCGCGACGAGCTGGAAGGCCAGCGAGTTCACCGTCCGTGCGAGTGCACCCGGCATCACCCGGTCGACCGAGGCGGCGAGTCGGTCGCGGAGCGCGGTGGCGGCCGTGCGGGCGCTCGTCAGGGCGAGGACGGTGGCGTGACCGTCGGGCGAGATCGCGTCGTCGCGCGTGAGCCGTGCTGCCACCAGCCGCGACAGCGTGGTCGTCTTGCCGGTGCCCGGTGCGCCGATGACCGCGGCGTGCCGGCCGTACGGCAGCGCGAGCACGGCGGCCTGCGACGGGTCGGACGCCAACGCCCGCGCGACGCCCGTGGCCTCGGGTGCGGGCGTGAGCGTCGTCTGGGGCACCCTCGTACGGTAACCGCAGCGACCGACAGTGCGCCTGCGGCGAACGCCCGATGGCCGTCGGGGCCGCTCGGATACGCTGTGCTCGTGGACATCAAGATCGGCATCACCAACAGCCCGCGCGAGATCGCGTTCGAGACCGCCCAGACCGCCGACGAGATCGAGAAGGCCGTCGCGGCCGCGCTCGACGACAAGGCGACGCACCTCTCGCTGCAGGACGACAAGGGCCGTCGGTTCATCGTCCCCGTCGCGTCCCTCGCCTACGTCGAGGTCGGCGCGGAGGAGTCCCGTCGCATCGGTTTCGTCGCCTGACGTGGAGCTGCTCTTCGCGGTCCTCGGCGGGCTGATCCTCGGGGCCGTCGCGCACGTGGTCCTGCCGTGGCGCTCGAGCCGTGGCTCCCTGCTCGGCCCCGCGGTCGGCGGTATCGTCGCCGCGGTGCTGTGGGAGGCCCTGACCTGGGCCGGCTGGCAGTACGACGCGACCTGGATCTGGGTCGTCGCCCTGGTCGGTGCCGGTGTGGTCGCCCTCGTCGCGGAGTGGGTCCTCGGCAAGCGCCGTACGGCTGCCGACGCGGCGTACTACGAGCGCGTCAAGGCCTCCGGCGCCTGACCCGGGGTCCGTCAGGCCGTCAGGCCGTCAGGCCGAGCGCGTCCATCCGCCGCGTGTGCGCAGCGATGAGCTCGGTCCAGACCGGCTCGAGCCGTTCCTGGTCCTCACGAGCGTGCGACGCGAGCGCCGACCGGGCCACGAGCAACGTGTCCCCGACGAGCCGCCGCCCCCACATCGCCAGTCGCGACCCGACCTGCGGGTCCTCGGCGATGCGTTCGGTGAGCTCCTCGACGACGGCGGCTTCCTCACGCGCGTCGAACACGGTCTTCAGGCGCTGCCGGACCTCGGCCGGGAGCGACCGGAGCAGCGAGCCGAACAGGTCGTTGAGGATCCCCGCGGTGACGTAGCCCGTGAGCATCGACTCGTACCAGTCCGCGCCGCTCGTGCGCTCGAGGAACAGGTCGATCGCCTCGCGGTGGGGCGCCATCAGCGCAGCCGGGTCGCCACCGGTCCGTTCGATCTCGGCGACGATCGCGCGGTGCCGCTCGAGCGCCGTCGTCGCGAGCACGCCCGTGACGAGCCGGCCGGACAGGGTCGGCGCACCGGCCCCGGCACGGCCCATCGTCTCGTAGAGCGAGAGTTCGAGGTACGCCGCCTGGCCCAGGTAGACGTCCAGCTCGGGGCTGACGTCGTCCAGCTGCAGACGTTCCACGGGCGAGGCGTTCCGCGGGTTCCGCGACGCGAGCCACGCGGACGCGAGCTCCGCCGCGCGCTTCCGGTTCCACCACGACACCACGGCTCCAGCATAGGGGCCTGGAGAACCGAGCCCGACCCGCCGGTAGACTGGTCGGGACTTCCACCAGAACTAAGGTGATTCTTTGACTTTCGCAGACCTCTCCATCGAGCAGGACATCGTCGACGCGCTCGCGACGAAGGGCATCCTCGAGCCCTTCCCGATCCAGCAGCAGACGATCCCGCTCGCCCTCACCGGCCAGGACATCATCGGCCAGGCCAAGACGGGTACGGGCAAGACCTTCGGCTTCGGCCTCCCCCTCATCCAGCGCCTCGGAGCCGACCCGGCGCCCGGCGTCAAGGCCCTCGTCGTCGTGCCGACCCGCGAACTCGCGGTCCAGGTGACCGAGGACCTCGAGCTCGCCACCTCGAACCGCCCGACGACCATCGCGGCGATCTACGGCGGCAAGGCGTACGAGGGGCAGATCGAGCAGCTCAAGGCCGGCGCCCAGATCGTCGTCGGCACCCCCGGGCGCCTGATCGACCTGCAGCGCCAGCGCCTGCTCGACCTGTCGCACGTGCAGGAGGTCGTCCTCGACGAGGCCGACCGCATGCTCGACCTCGGGTTCCTGTCGGACATCGAGCGCATCTTCCAGGCCATCCCCGAGGTGCGGCACACGATGCTGTTCTCGGCGACGATGCCCGCGCCGATCGTGGCGCTCGCCCGCCGCTTCATGAGCCGCCCGGTGCACATCCGCGCGACCGACCCCGACGAGGGTCTGATGCAGGCGAACATCAAGCACCTCATCTACCGCGCGCACTCGCTCGACAAGGACGAGGTCATCGCCCGCATCCTGCAGGCCGAGGGGCGCGGCAAGACCGTGATCTTCACCCGCACGAAGCGTGCCGCCGCGAAGCTCGTCGAGGAGCTCAAGGACCGCGGGTTCAACGCCGCAGCGGTGCACGGCGACCTCAACCAGGAGCAGCGCGAGCGTGCCATGGCCGCCTTCAAGGCCGGCAAGCGCGACGTGCTGATCGCCACCGACGTCGCGGCCCGCGGCATCGACGTGGACGACGTCACGCACGTGATCAACCACACCATCCCGGACGACCCGGACACCTACCTGCACCGTGCCGGGCGCACCGGTCGTGCGGGCAAGACCGGCATCGCGGTCACGTTCGTCGACTGGGACGACCTGCACAAGTGGACGCTGATCGACAAGGCGCTCGAGTTCGGCATCCCCGAGCCCGTCGAGACCTACTCGTCGTCGCCGCACCTGTTCGAGGAACTCGACATCCCGGCCGGCACCAAGGGCCGTCTGCCCGGCGCTTCGGCGCACGCGGCATCGGCCGGCGGCCCCGCCGAGAAGCAGTCGGGCGACCGTCCGCGCAGCGGCTCGCGTCCGCCCCGCACCCGGACGCGGTCCGGCTCGGGTCCGGCATCCGGTTCCGGCAATGGCTCGGGAGGCGCGGCACGGTCCGCCTCGCAGCCTGCGGACGCCGAGTCCCCGGCCCGGTCCGGTGGTGCCGAGGGCGCACCGGCCGACGGTTCGACCGACGGCGCCGCGAAGCGTCGTCGTCGGCGTCGCCGCCGCGGGAGCGGCAGCGGCTCGTCCGAGGCGACCGCCTCAGCGCCGCAGGGGTCGTCGGACGGCGAGTAGCGCCTCCAGGCCGTCACCGAAGGGTCCGTCGCCGACGCGACGGGCCCTTCGTCGTCCCCACCTGGCGGAGCGGCCGCGCTGGTCAGGCCAGGCGGGAGCCCGCGCCGACCACGGGCGCGCTGCCGGTCGCCTCGGAGCGGATGGCGTCGAACGCCGCCAACGCCGTGCGGTGCTCGCCCAGCCGGTTCGGCTTGCCCGTGCCGTGGTAATCACTCGACCCGGTGACGAACAGGCCGTACCGCGTGGCCCAGTCGAGCAGGGTGCGCTTGCCGTGCGCGAGGTTCTCGCGGTGGTCGACCTCGAGCCCGCCGAGCCCGGCCTCGACCAGTTCGCGGAGCATCGGCTCGTCGATCACGATCCCCCGCGACGACGCGGCGGGATGGGCGATGACGGGCACGCCGCCGGCCTGTCGGATGAGTTCGACGCCCCGGAGCGGGGACGGTGCCTCGTGCGGCTCGTAGTACCCGGAGGCCGGGTGCAGGATCCCCCGGAACGCCGCGCTGCGGTCCGCCTCGAGCCCGCGGGCGACGAGGGCGTCGGCGATGTGCGGGCGGCCGATCGTGGCCCCGTCGCGGGACTGCGCGAGCACGTCGTCCCAGGTGATCGGGTGGTCGCGGCCGATGCGGTCGACCATCCGGCGGGCCCGCGCGAGGCGTCCGTCGCGGATCCGTTCGGTCTCGGCGACGAGCGCCGGGTCGGCGGGGTCGACCAGGTAGCCGAGCACGTGCACGCTGCGGTAGCCGACGCGGGTGCTCAGTTCGAGACCCGGGAGGAGCGTGACCGGCAGGTCGCGGACGGTCGCCGTGGCCTCGTCCCACCCCGCGGTCGTGTCGTGGTCCGTCAGCGCGACGGCGTCCAGTCCGGCGGCTGCTGCCGCCCGGACGAGGTCCGCGGGTCGCTCGGTGCCGTCGGAGACGCTCGAGTGCGCGTGCAGGTCGATGAACGGATCGGGCACGTCGACAATGCTATCCACAGGTGAGCGGGCGCACAGGCCGCGGAGCGACCGGCGGTGCGATGATGGGTGCATGTCCGACACCACGCCCCGCGCGACGAGCAACCGTTCCACCACCCCCGGATCCTCGACGTTCAAGGACTACATCGGCTCGCAGTGGGCCGATCGTGACCGTCCGCTGCCCGAGCCCCGCGAGCAGGCCGCCTTCGCTGCCGAACGCCGCGCGAAGCTCTCCGAGCTGCACCCGGGCCGGACGATCGTCGTGCCGGCCGGCCAGGCCAAGGTGCGGTCGAACGACTGCGACTACCCGTTCCGCCCGCACTCCGCGTTCGCGCACCTGACCGGCTGGGGCACCGACACCGTCGTCGGCTCCGTGCTCGTCATGACGCCGAACGGCTCCGGGCACGACGCCACGCTGTACTTCCGCGCGACCGCCGGCCGCGACTCCGAGGAGTTCTACGCCAACCCCGAGATCGGGGAGTTCTGGGTCGGCCCGCGCCCCTCGCTGGACGAGGTCGCGGCGGACCTCGGTCTCGCGACGGCCGACCTCGGCGCGTTCGACGCCGTGCGCGCCGGGCTCGACGCCTCGGCCCTCGTCGTGCGCGACGCCGACACCGACCTCACCCGTGGGCTCGACGACCGGATCGGCAGCGCCGTCGGCGGCGCGCCCGAGGCCGACGGCGTGCCCGCGACGGACGACGCCCTCGCCCGTGACCTCTCCGAGCTGCGCCTCGTGAAGGACGCGTACGAGGTCAACGAGCTCCGCAAGGCCGTGAACGCGACCAAGGCCGGGTTCGACGACGTCATCGCCGACTTCGACGCGGTCCTGGCGCACCCCCGCGGCGAGCGCATCGTCGAGGGCACGTTCAACCGCCGTGCCCGTGCCGACGGCAACACCGTGGGCTACGACACGATCGCCGCCTCCGGCCACCACGCCTGCATCCTGCACTGGACCCGCAACGACGGCGCCGTCGAGCCGGGCGACCTGATCCTCATCGACGCCGGGGTCGAGGTCGACTCGTTCTACACGGCCGACATCACCCGCACGCTCCCGGTCAGCGGCACCTTCACCGACGTGCAGCGCCTCGTGTACGAAGCCGTGCTCGAAGCGGCGGACGCAGCCTTCGCCATCGTGAAGCCCGGCATCACCTTCCGTCAGGTGCACGCCACCGCGATGGAGGTCATCGCCCGCAAGACCGCCGAGTGGGGCTTCCTGCCCGGCAGCGCCGAAGAATCGCTCCAGCAGGACAACCAGTTCCACCGTCGCTACATGGTGCACGGCACGAGCCACCACCTCGGCCTCGACGTGCACGACTGCGCGAAGGCCCGGCGTGAGATGTACATCGACGGCACCGTGCAGGCCGGCATGGTCTTCACGATCGAGCCCGGCCTGTACTTCCAGCAGGACGACCTCACCGTGCCCGAGGAGTTCCGCGGCATCGGCGTCCGCATCGAGGACGACATCCTCGTGACCGAGGACGGCGCCGAGAACCTGTCCGTCGGCATCCCCCGGACCCCCTCGGAAGTGGAGGGGTGGATCGCCCGCTCCGGCCGCTAGCCTGAGCGGGTGACGACACCGGAGGTCTCCCCCAGCCCCAGCGAGAGCGCGTTCTCGATCGACGTCGAGCACTTCGACTCACCCGACGCCCAGCGGCTCCGCGCCGCCCAGCGCCTGGAGATCGACCGTGCGTACGGCGGCGACACCGAACCCGGCGACAAGCCGACGGCGGACTCCATCGCGGTGTTCTTCCTCGCGCGGGACGACGACGGCACGCCGCTCGGCTGCGGCGGGCTGCGGGTCGTGCAGGACGGCATCACCGAGATCAAGCGGATGTACGTCCGGCCGGAGTCCCGGGGTGCCGGTGTCGCGGCGGCGCTGCTGCGTCGGTTGGAGGACGCTGCGCTCGACCTCGGTTCGCCGGCGCTCGTGCTGGAGACCGGGAACGAGCAGAAGCGTGCGATCGGGTTCTACGAGCGCGAGGGGTTCACGCGCATCGCGAACTTCGGGCCGTACGTCGGAGTCCCGACCTCGATCTGCTACTCGAAGGTCCTCTAGCCCGGGCCCCGAGCGGGCGCCGGGCCACACGCCGGGACGGCCGCCGCCGAGGTCGCGGAAACGGCCGCTCCCCGCGACGGGGAGCGGCCGTTCGTGCGACCTCGGCGGACGTGAGCGGCGCGTCGTGCGACCTCGGCGCCGACCCCGACCGCGTCGTGCGACCTCGACCGGACCTCGGCGCCGACCTCGCCCTCGGCACCGAGCTCGGCGGCCGCCGGCGGCGACTCAGCGCGACTCGTCGTCCTTCGACGGAGCGGACTCGGCGGAGCTCGGCGCCGGCGGCGTCGCCCCGGTCACCCGTTCCCCGTAGCGCGGCGGCTCCTCCGCACGCGGCTGCTGGGCGGACGCGGGCGCTGCCGGCGCGGGAGCGGTCGCCGGGGTCTCCCCGTAGCGCGGCCCCTCGTTCGTGCCGTAGCGCGGCGTCCCCGTCTGCGCGCCGGATGGCGGCGTGCCGGGCTGCTGCGCGCCTCCTGGCTGGTGGTGCGGTGTGGCGTGCCCGCCGTACGGCGATCCCTGCTGACCGGCGCCCCACCCGCCGCCGGACCCGGCCGACTGCCCGCCGGAGCCGGGAGCACCCGAGCCGGAACCGGGACCCGGACGCCACGGCTGCTGCGGCGGCTGCCCCTGGAACCCGGCCCCCGGGCCGCTCTGCGGTCCCGGTGCACCCGGCGTACCGGGGTTCCAGTGCGTGGTGGGCGCGAGCCCGGCGTCACCGAGGATCCGACGTGCCTGACCCACGAGCTGCGGCTCGACGACGATCTGGTAGTTCGTCGCGAGGACCTGGTGCACGCTCGTGAAGTCCCGCTGCCGCTTCGTGATCGCGAACGAGACGATGCCGTAGAGCATGCCGAACGCGGCACCGATGATGGCGGCGGCGAGGATGAGGCCACCGGCACTCGGCGAGAAGAGCGTCAGCACGATGCCGAAGAAGATGCCGAGCCAGAGGCCGGACAGCGCGCCGGCGATCGCCGCACGGCCGTACGTCATCTTGCCGGTGACGCGCTCGACGGTCTTCAGGTCGTTGCCGACGATCGAGAGCTGGTTGACCGGGAAGTCGGCCTCGGCGAGCTTCGCCACCACGCGCTGGGCGTCGGGGTAGCTGTCGTAGGTGCCGAGGACGTCGCCCTTGGGCAGCGTCGGGAAGGCCTGGGCGGTCCGGCCGCCGAACGGGCTCTGATTGCTCACACAGCCATCATTCACCGCACACCTTGCAATCGCACGTGCACTCTCAGGGAAGCCGCCGACCGCCACGGCGGATCCGGCCAGACGCACCGACTACGCTGGGTCGGGTGAGCGCCACGAAGGTCTTCGTCGCCCGCCTCGCCGGGTGCTCCGTCTTCGACCCCGCGGGAGACCGCGTCGGCCGCGTCCGGGACGTCCTGGTGGTGTACCGCCGGGCCGATCCGCCGCACGTCGTCGGTCTGATCGTCGAGGTCCCGGGCAAGCGCCGGATCTTCGTGAGCATCGGCCGCATCACCTCGATCGGTGCCGGGCAGGTCATCACGACCGGCCTCGTGAACATGCGCCGCTTCGAGCAGCGCGGTGGCGAGGTCCGGGTGATCGCGGAGATGCTCGGCCGCAAGGTCCTCATCAAGAAGGAGCGCATCCGCGCCACCATCGAGGACGTCGCGATCGAGGACCGCGGGCAGGGCGACTGGGAGGTGTCGCAGCTCTTCCTCCGCAAGCCGAAGACCACGCCGTCCCCGTTCGGCAAGGGCCCGACGACGTTCGCGACCTGGAACGAGGTCACCGAGGACGAGCTCCCCGGCGAGGCCCAGTCCGCCGAACACGTGATCGCCGCCTACTCCGACCTGCTGCCGGCCGATCTGGCGTCGACGCTGCTCGACCTGCCGGAGGAACGGCGGTTCGAGGTCGCCGAGGAACTCCCCGACGACCGGCTCGCCGACGTGCTCGAGGAGATGCCCGACCAGCAGCGGATCGAGATCCTCACCCGCCTCGTCGACTCCCGTGCGGCCGACGTGCTCGACCACATGCAGCCGGACGACGCGGCCGACGTCCTCGCCCAGTTCTCCGACGAGCGCAGCGAGGCCCTCCTCCAGCTCATGGAGCCGGAAGAGGCGCAGGACGTCCGCATGCTTCTCGAGTACGAGCCAGACACCGCCGGTGGTCTCATGACGACCGAACCGGTGATCGTCTCCGCCGACGCCACCGTCGCCGAGGGGCTCGCGCTCGTCCGCCGCCACGAACTCGCGCCGGTGCTCGGTGCCGCCGTCTGCGTGACGCTGCCACCGTACGAGCCGCCGACCGGCCGGTTCCTCGGCCTCGTGCACTTCCAGCGGATGCTCCGCTACCCGCCGAACGAACGACTCGGCACGCTCATCGACCAGCAGACCGACCCGGTCCGCGTCGACGCGAGCGCGGCCGAGGTCACGCGCATCATGGCGACCTACAACCTGCTGTCCGTCCCCGTGGTCGACGATGCCCACCGCCTCGTCGGGGTGGTGACGATCGACGATGTCCTCGACCACGTCCTGCCGGACGACTGGCGAAGTCAGGGCGAGGGGGAACCCTCACCGCTTCCGCGCCAACGCCCACGCAGGACGCCCGTGACGACGGGAAGGAGGACCACCCGTGGCCCGAACGGATGACGACCGCCGCGATCGCGAGCGGACCGATGCTCGACTCGACTCTCCCAAGGGCATGCGCACCCGCGTCCTGCCCACCCGGCGCCGAGGTCGCGGTGACGCCTTCGGTCGCGCGACCGAGGGCATCGCGCGTGCGATGGGAACGCCGTGGTTCCTCGTCGGCCTGACCCTGTTCTGCGTCGTCTGGATGGGCTACAACACGCTCGCCCCGAAGCCCTGGCAGTTCGACTCCGCGGCGATCGGCTTCACGGCCCTGACGCTCGTGCTGTCCCTGCAGGCGTCGTACGCGGCACCGCTCATCCTGCTCGCCCAGAACCGGCAGGACGACCGCGACCGCGTGCAGTTCGAGCAGGACCGGCAGCGCGCCGAGCGGAACCTCGCCGACACCGAGTACCTCGCCCGCGAGGTCGTGGCGCTCCGCCTGGCGATGCGGGACATGGCGTCGAAGGACTTCATCCGCGCCGAGATCCGCTCGCTGCTCGAGGAACTCGACCGGCGCGACGCCGAGGACGCCGGCTTCGCCGACGAGTCCGGCACGACGGCCCGTGGCTGACGGCGGCCGGTCGGACGAGCAGCTGGGCAGCGCGGTCCTCGCAGCGCTCGGCCGCGTGATCGACCCCGAGATCCGCCGGCCCGTCACGGAGCTCGACATGATCCGTGGTGTCGACGTGCAGCCAGGAGGCGCGGTGCGCGTCGACCTGCAGCTCACGATCGTCGGGTGCCCGGCCGCCGACACCATCGAGCGCGACGTACGTGCGGCCGCCGGTTCCGTGGACGGCGTCTCCAGCGTGGCGGTCGACGTGTCCGTGATGGCCCCGGCGACGCGCGCCGCACTCACCGAACGCCTCCGCGCGGGGAGACCCCGAGGCGTGCAGTTCACCCCGGACTCGCTCACCCGGGTGATCGCGGTGACGAGCGGCAAGGGCGGCGTCGGCAAGTCGACGGTCACCGTGAACCTCGCCGCCGCCCTCGCGGCCCGCGGGCAGCGCGTGGGCATCGTGGACGTCGACGTGCACGGTTTCAGTGTCCCCGGGCTGATGGGGCTCACCGACGCCTCGGGCGTGGCCCCTCGCCCGACCCGGGTCGACAGCATGATCCTGCCGCCGGTCGCGCACGACGTGAAGGTCGTCTCGATCGGCATGTTCGTGGACGACGTCTCGACCGCGGTGTCCTGGCGCGGTCCGATGCTGCACCGCACCGTCTCGCAGTTCCTCACCGACGTGTACTTCGGCGACCTCGACGTGCTCCTGCTCGACCTGCCGCCCGGCACCGGTGACGTGGCGATCTCGGTCGGCCAGCTGCTCCCCCACGCCGAGGTCCTGGTCGTCACCACGCCCCAGGCGGCCGCTGCCGACGTGGCCGAACGGAGCGGGATCGTCGCCCGTCAGACCGGGCAGCGGGTGATCGGCGTCGTCGAGAACATGGCGGGCCTGGTGCAGCCCGACGGGTCCGTGCTGCACCTCTTCGGCGAGGGCGGTGGCGCCGAGACCGCCCGCCGGCTCTCCCGCGACCAGGAGTCCGCCGTCCCGGTGCTCGGCAGCGTGCCGCTGTCCGTGCCGCTCCGCGAGGGCGGCGACGCCGGCGTCCCGGTGGTGCTCGGCGATCCCGAGGACCCAGCGGCGGTGGCGCTGGCGGCGATCGCGGACCGCATCGGCACGATGGGACGGGGCCTGTCGGGCCGGAAGCTCGGGCTGACGCTGTCGTAGGGTCGAGTGCATGAGCACTGATCACGTCAGCGTCGACTGGGAGCAGGCCCGCGACACCAACCGCGCGAACTGGGACGACCGGGTGCCCATCCACGAGGGCGCCTACGAGATCGACGCCCTGACCGACCCGGACCACCGCTCGACCGTCGTCCGCGACGACCTGCCCGCACTGCGACCGTGGCTGCCGGACGGCGCCCTCGCCGGCCTCGACCTCTGCCACCTGCAGTGCCACATCGGCACGGACACGGTCTCGCTCGCGCGTGAGGGAGCCCGCGTCACCGGCGTCGACTTCTCCCCCGCGGCGCTCGCCTCGGCCGCCGGGCTGTCGGCGCGCCTCGGCCTCGACGTGACCTGGGTCGAGACGGACGTCCTCGACGCCCGGGCCGCGGTGGTGGGCGACTTCGACGTCGTCTACACGAGCATCGGGACGATCTGCTGGCTCGACGACCTCGACCGGTGGGCCGCCCAGGTCGCGGCACTCCTGCGACCGGGCGGCGTGTTCTTCATCCGCGACGGCCACCCCGCGCTGTACGCACTCGACGAGGACGCCGACGGGCTCGTCACCCGCTACCGGTACTTCGCGGACGGCTCCGCCCAGCAGTGGGACGACGCCGGCACCTACGCGGGCGACGGCACGGTGTCGAACACCCGCACCTACGAGTGGCCGCACCCGCTGTCGGAGATCGTGAACGCCCTGCTCGGCGCCGGGCTCCGGCTGCGCCGGCTCGACGAGGGTCGGACGCTGCCGTGGCGGTTCAGCCCGCGCATGGTCGACACCGGGGACGGCTCGTGGGAGTGGCCCGGCGAGGACCGCGACCGCCTCCCCACGACCTTCACGATCGTCGCGTCGAAGGACTGATCCGCCAGCCGATCGACGCTGCCTGTACGTCCTTTCATGGACAGGTCGTTCCACCGCGGAGCAATATGCAGGGGTATTCCACAATGCTCCTGCGGAATCGGGTCCGCAGGGGCTCCACCCGTGTCCGGCAACGCCGCCGGACCGAGGACAGGAGAACCGTGTGAACAGCAGGACCAGACTCAGGATCGGACTCGTCGCGGCCCTCGCGGCTGCACTGGCGGGCGGGTCCGTCGCAGCAGGACCGGCCATGGCGGCCACACCGGCGTGCGCCTCCGCGTGGAGCGCGGGCACCGCGTACAGCGGCGGCGCGACGGTGAGCGAGAGCGGGACGAACTACACCGCGAACTGGTGGACGCAGGGAGACGACCCGGCGACCCACTCCGGCGCGACCGGCAGCGGCCAGCCCTGGACGTCCACGGGAGCCTGCGCCGGCACCGGCGACGGCGGTACGACCACCCCGGGCGGCGGCACCACCACCCCGGGCACCGGCGGCGGGACGGCGAAGGGCATGGTCTTCAGCCCGTACAAGGACGTCACCGTGAACCTCGACTGGAACACGAACGTGATGAACACCGCCGTCACCGGCACGCGCATCCCGCTCGTCGGGTCGAGCAACAGCCTGGTGTCCACCCGGGAGCCGGGTCTCAAGGCGATCACCCTCGCCTTCGCCACCGGTACCTGCGGCAGCGAGAACTGGGGCGGTGTCGCCGCGGACGCGTTCGCGAGCGCCAACATCCCGAAGCTCGACGCCGCGGGCGTGGACTACGTCGTGAGCACCGGCGGCGCGGCGGGCTCGTTCAAGTGCTCGGGTACGGCGCTGCAGAGCTTCATCGCCCGGTACGCCACCCCGCACATGATCGGCGTCGACTTCGACATCGAGAGCGGGCAGTCCGCCGCCGACGTGCAGAACCTCGTCAAAGCCGCAGCGCTCGCGCAGTCGAAGTACCCGGGGATGCGGTTCTCGTTCACGCTGGCGACCCTGGCCGCCAGCGACGGGAGCTTCGGCGGCCTGAACAGCACCGGTGACGTCACGGTCAAGGCCATCAAGGCGTCGAGCCTGACGAACTACACCGTCAACCTCATGACGATGGACTTCGGCCGCGCGACGACCGCGAACTGCGTCCTGTCCGGATCGACCTGCGAGATGGGCAAGTCCTCGATCCAGGCCGTCACGAACCTCGAGCACACGTACGGCATCGCACCGTCGAAGATCGAGGTCACCCCGATGATCGGCGTGAACGACGCCTCCGACGAGGTCTTCACCCTCGCCGACGTCGACACGCTGTCCGCCTACGCGAAGGCGAACGGGCTCGCCGGGGTCCACTACTGGTCCCTCGACCGTGACACCCCGTGCTCCTCGACGACGGCGATGTCCACCTGCAGCTCGGTCCCGAGCGCGCCGGCCCTCGCGTGGACGGACCGCTTCCTGGCCGACCTGCAGTAGTCGCCACCACCAAGGGACTGGAGGCGCGGTGCCAGCTGGCACCGCGCCTCCAGTCCGTCATCGGCTCACGTGACGTCGCGTCAGGTCGCTTCGGCGTCGAACGGTGCGGCCTCGCCGACGGCGAGCGGCACCACGGGTGCCGTCGCGCGCACCTTCGACGCGGTCACCTGCGCGGTCTGCACCGCAGCGGCGCTGCTGCCGGAGTCGAGCAGCGCATCGCGGATGATCCGGCGCGGGTCGTACTGCCGCGGGTCGAGCTTCTGCCAGTCGACCTCGTCGAACTCGGGGCCCATCTCGTCGCGCATCCGGTCCTTCGCGGTGTCGGCGAAGCGACGGACGGCCTTGACGAACTCGGCGAGCTTCTGGGCGTACTGCGGGAGTCGCTGCGGACCGAGCAGGAGGACGCCGATGATCCCGATCACCAGGAACTTCTCGAAGCCGTCGAACACGGTACGAGCGTAACCCGTCCACACCCCGGAGCACCCGTAGAGTTGTCACCCGAACGGAGTGTGCGTGTCAGAGAAAGAGTCGAACTGGAAGTTCGCCGAGGACATCGTCTCGGAGTCCGAGGTGATCGCCCGAGCCAGGGAGCACTCCCTCGAACTCGGGGTCGAGGCGATCTCCCCCGCCATCGGCGCACAGATCGGGGTCGTCGCGGCCGCCTCGCGCGCCACGAGCATGATCGAGATCGGCACCGGCCTGGGGGTGTCCGGGCTGTACCTGCTCGGCGGCGCACCGTCCGCCACGCTCACCACGATCGACATCGAGGTCGACCACCAGAAGTACGCCCGTGACGCGTACATCGCCGCGGGCACCGCCCCCGCCCGGATCCGACTCATCCCGGGTCGGGCGAACCAGGTGCTGCCGCGTATGAACGAAGCCTCGTACGACATCGTCCTCGTCGACGCCGACCCGGAGCACGTCATCGAGTACGTGGAGCACGGACTGCGGCTCGCTCGGCTCGGCGGGACCGTCCTCGTGCCACACGCGCTCTGGCGGGGCCGGGTGGCCGACCCGGTGAAGCGGGACCGGGCGACGACCGACTTCCGGCTGCTGCTCACCGAGGTGTCGACGTCGGGTGCGGTCATCAGCGCGCTCTCCCCCGCCGGAGACGGACTGCTGCAGATGACGAAGGTCTCCGCGTAGTCAGAGGTACCTGCGCACCTCGTCGGTGAACCGCGGCACTCCCGCTCGCCGCAGCGTGCCGAGGACGTCGTCCACACTCTGCGGAGGCGCGACGTAGTCCTCGCTGAGTTCCCGGAGCACCCTGGTGATCATGCCCGGGAACAGGTCGAGCTGGTCGAGCAGGAATGCGTCGGGGTGCACCACCTCGACGTCGAACCCTTCGAGCGATCCGGCCGGGAAGTCGCGGACGTTGAAGGTCACGAGCACGTCGGCCTTCGCGCGGATCGCTGCCGCCAACACGTGGCGGTCCTTCGGATCGCAGCTCAGGCCATCGATGAGGTCGCCGTGTCCGGTCACGAGCGCGTCCGGGAAGTACGTTCGCATCATGTCCAGCCGCCGGTCGATGCCCTCCGCGGAGATCCCGCCGGCGACTGCGTTCCGGCGAACCTCGTCGAGGACCTCCTCGGACCACAACGGGCGGAAGGCTCCCTCGTCGGCGAGCCGGAGGAGGACATCCGAGAGCGTGATCCCGTAGATCGCGCAGGCGTCGAAGAAGACCGGGAACGCCACGATCAGTCAGCCGCCGGCCGATCGCCCCGCGCACGTTCGAGGGCCTGCCCGTCACGAGCAGCTCGCCGGAGTGCCGTGCGGCGCCGCGTCCGGAACTGCTCCTGGAAGTCGACGAGGTCACGGAGGAGTACCCGGCGGTGGCGGCCGCGCTTCTCGAACGCGATGCTGCCGTCCTCGAGGTACTTGACCAGGGTCGGGCGCGAGACCCCCAGGAAGTCAGCGGCTTGCTGCGTGGTCATCTGGGTGTCGTTCCGAGCGACCGTGACGCCGCTGCCCTGCGCGAGCGCGTCCGCGACCTGTTCGAGCACCTCGAAGATCTCGGTCGGGATCTTCCGGACACGTCCGTCGGGTGCGCGGAGCTCGGCGAGCTGCTCGTCACGAGCTGCCTGCTCGATCTCCCGCAGGAGCTGAGCGAGTCCGGCGATGTCCTCGCGGTCATCAGTCGGGAAGTACGTTCTCGACGTGGCCCGGCGGTCAGGCAGATCGGTAGCGGTCGACATGACACCGATCCTAATCGAAAGAACCGAAAGTCCACCGGTCTCAGCCGAGGTGGCGCAGGTAGCGCTCCGGGCACTCGAGGAACGACCGCTGGTGCCGGACGCGGTCGAGGTCGGCCCACTCCGTGCGCCGCAGACCCCACTCGCCGACCTCGTGGATCGTCGCGCCGGGGAAGGCTGCGAGCACCGGTGAGTGCGTCGACATGAGCACCTGCCCGACGCCGCTCTCGACGATCGACTGCAGCAGGCCGATGAGTGCCAGGCAGCCGGAGAACGACAGCGCGGACTCGGGTTCGTCGAGGATCCACAACCCTGGCCACCGCGCACGGTCGATCACGAAGTCGAGGAAGGACTCGCCGTGGCTGCGCTCGTGGAAGACCGGCTCGGGCCGAGACAGGTTCGGGTGTTCCTCGAGGTAGGTGAAGAACCCGTGCATGGTCTCCGCGCGGAGGAAGAACCCGCCGCGGGGCGCCCCGAAGTCGCGGCGGATGGCGATGTGTTCGCACAGGTCGGACTCGGAGGCGCGGGTCGAGTGCTGCGATCCGGTGCCGCCGCCCTCCGGCCCCATGCCGAACTGCAGCGCGATGGCCTCGACGATGGTGGACTTGCCGACGCCGTTCTCCCCGACGAACACCGTGACGGGGTCGAGGTCGAGCCCCTCGTCGAGGAGCTGCCGGACGGGGGCGAGGGTGGCGGGCCAGACGTCGCGGGGCATCGGGTCGGGGTCGCAGTACTCCTCGACGCGACGGATCGGCAGGTGGGTCCTCGGCACGGAGCCCATCCTGCCGTGCCACGCCGACATCAGCGTCGGGCGGTGCGGACGGAGGGCGGGCGGACGGACGTGCGGACGGACGGAGGGCCCGGAGCGTACGCGCTCCGGGCCCTCCGTTCTGGTGCGTCGACGTACTAGGCCGAGACGACCTCGGCGAGTGCGTCGTGGAGTTCCTTGGCCTCGGCATCGTTGACCGAGACGACCAGGCGGCCTCCACCTTCGAGCGGAACCCGCACGATGATGAGTCGACCCTCCTTAACAGCCTCCATCGGCCCGTCACCGGTCCTCGGCTTCATGGCTGCCATCAGATGTCCCCTTTCGTGCAGTACATGCACCCCCATTATCTCGTATCGATGGGGGAACTGCGAAACCGCCCAGGTTGGGGGCCGTGGATCGCGACGTTCTCGCGGTTCCGAGTGGTCACCTTGGCGTGTGCCGTACATCCGCTCCAAGCGCCGTCAACCGCTCGACCCCGCCGTCGAGGCCGTCCCCGCTGGCATGCGCGTCGCGGGGGCGTTCTCGTGGCGGATGCTCGTCGTCGTCGCCGCCCTCGCCGTCGTCGTCGCGCTCGTGGTCCTGCTGCAGGACATCGTGGTGCCGTTCCTGATCGGCCTCATCGTGTGCGCCCTGCTCGCGCCGTTCTCGCTGTTCCTGCAGCGCCACCGCTGGCCGAAGTGGCTCGCGGTGCTGTCGTGCTTCCTCGCCGTCGTGATCGTCATCGGCGTCCTCGCGCTGGTCGTCACGGCGCAGATCCGGTACGACCTGCCGTCGCTCGAGCACCGTCTCGACCACAACGTGCAGTCCCTGCAGAGCCTGCTGGCCACCGAGCCGTTCGGCATCACGGCGTCGCAGGTCACGAAGTGGCTGTCCGACGGCACGAAGTTCCTGCAGACCCACGCGTCGTCGATCGCCTCGGGTGCGGCCGAGGCCGGGAGCGGGCTCGTGCACCTGCTCGAGGGCCTCTTCATCGTGGTGTTCACGACGATCTTCGTGCTCGTCGACGGCCCGCGCATCTGGTCGTGGGTGGTGCGGCTCTTCCCCCGCCGGGCGCGCGGTCGCATCGACGTCGCCGGGCACGCCGGCTGGAAGACGCTGACGAGCTTCATCCGCGTCCAGCTCGTCGTCGCGGTGACGGACGCGCTCGGCATCGTGATCGGCGCCCTCGCGCTGCAGGTGCCGCTCGCGATCCCGATCGGCGTCATCGTGTTCTTCGGCGCCTTCGTGCCGGTGGTCGGCGCGATCGTCGCGGGCGTCGTCGCGGTGCTCGTCGCGCTCGTGTTCAACGGCTGGGTGCCCGCGCTGGTCATGCTCGGCATCGTGATCGCCGTGCAGCAGCTCGAGAGCCACGTCCTGCACCCGTTCCTCACCGGGTCGGCCGTGCGTGTGCACCCGCTCGGTGTCGTGCTCGGCGTCACCGCGGGCACGACGATCGCCGGCGTCGTCGGGGCGTTCTTCGCGGTGCCGTTCATCGCGACCGCGAACGCGATGATCCACGCGGCGGCGTCAGCCGACCCCGAGGCGGTGGCGCGGGGCGCCGAGGACCGCGAGGCCGACGTCGATCACGGCGGGGTCCAGTCGTAGCCGTCGATCCACCAGCAGTAGTACATCCACACCCACTGCAGCGCGATGCAGACCACCACGACCGCCACCCGGTACACCCGTGACCGCGGCAGCGCGACGATCCCGAGCAGCGGGGCGATCGGCAGCAGGATGCGCCAGGTGCTCGACTGCGGGAAGAACACGGCCAGCAGGTACACCAGGTAGGCGACGCCCCAGAGTCGCAGCTCGGGCCCGATCCGCCGCGCGGCCGGCAGGGCCACGAACGCGGCGAACCCGACCGCCACGACGGCGAGCAGGATCGCGCCGGCCGGCTGCCCGAACCACCACCCGAAGCCCTGCACCCACGGCGCGAACGGGACGAGCTCCCGCCACCCGATGTACGACGACCGCCACGCCAGTTCGGTGTCCGTGTACGCCCGGGGCACCCCGGTCACCGCCCAGGCGATCGCCGGCCACGCCAGCCCGACGATCCCGGACAGGACCGCGACCACCGCGGGTGGGACGAACCGCTGCACGGTGAGCGGCGACGACGCGCGGACCCACGACGGGCGGACGAACCACGCGGCGAGGAACAGCACGATCAGCAGCGCGAAGGCCAGCCCGGTCGGCCGGGTCATCCCGAGCAGCAGGACGACCGGGAGCATCGACCACCAGCGGCGGTCCACCATGAGCAGCAGCGCGACGAGGAGCAGGAACAGGCCCATCGACTCGGCGTACGCGACCTGGAACATAGCCGAGACGGGTGCGACGCAGAACAGCACGGTCGCGAAGGTCGCTCGGGCCGGGTCGAGGAACCGACCCATCAGCCGTCGGAACACGAGCGCCGCTCCCCAGCCGAACAGGAGCGAGACGGACACGGCGACGAACTCGAAGGACGCGCCCGTCAGCGCCATCAGGCCCCGCACCACAAAGGGGTAGGCGGGCATGAACGCCCACGCGTTCTCGGTCACGTGTCCCGCGGCGTCGATCGGCAGCGTCGAGGGGTACCCGGACGCGGCGATCACCCGGTACCAGGCGCCGTCCCAGATCGACGAGAACGACAGCAGGCCGGGGTGCTGCACCGTGAACGAGTTCGCCGCCTGCACGCTCGCGAACGCGGCGAGCATCGTACCCGTGACGATCCGCGCGAGCACGTACACGACCGTGATCCGCACCCACCACGGCACGACCCGGTAGCGGGCGTGCCACCGGGCGCGGGCGGGGCTCAGCCGGGTGGACCCGGCCGTGGTCAGGCCGTCAGCCACCGACGCAGACCGTGCTCGACCGCGGTGATCTGGTCGACGGGGACCTGCTCGTCGTCGTGGTGGGCGAAGACCGGCTCGCCGGGTCCGTAGTTGACCGCGGGGACACCGAGCGCCGAGAAGCGTGCGACGTCGGTCCACCCGTACTTCGGGCGGGGCGCGGGACCGCCGACGGCGGCGACGAAGTCCTGCGCCAGCGGGGCGTCGAGTCCGGGTCGGGCACCGGCGGCGAGGTCGACGATCTGCACGTCGTAGCCGTCGAAGAGCTCGCGGATGTGGGCGACGGCCTCGTCCGCGCTGCGCGACGGGGCGAAGCGGTAGTTGACGTGCACCATGACCTCGTCGGGGATGACGTTGCCGGCGATGCCGCCCGTGATGCCGACGGCGTTGAGGCCTTCGCGGTAGTCGAGTCCGTCGACCGTGACCGTGCGCGGCTCGTAGGCGGCGAGCGTGGCCAGGATCGGCGCGGCCTTGTGGATCGCGTTGTCGCCGATCCAGCTCCGGGCGCTGTGCGAGCGCTTGCCGGAGGCGCGGACCTCGGCCCGGAGGTTGCCGTTGCACCCACCCTCGATCTGCGCACCGGAGGGCTCGCCGAGGATCGCGAAGTCGCCCGCGAGGAGCTCGGGACGCGTCCGTGCCAGGCGTCCGAGGCCGTTCAGCGCGTCGCTTACCTCTTCGTGGTCGTAGAAGACCCAGGTGACGTCGACGTTCGGCTCGGCGAGGTCGTACGCGAGCTTGAGCTGGACTGCGCAACCGGCCTTCATGTCCACGGTGCCGCGGCCCCAGAGGATCTCGGTGCCGTCCTCGGCCGTCCGGAACTCGGTCGGCAGGTTGCCGTTGAGCGGCACGGTGTCGATGTGCCCCGCGATGACCACGCGGCGGTCACGACCGAGGTTCGTCCGTGCCATGATCGCGTCGCCGTCGCGGATCACCTCGAGGTGGGGCAGCGGCGTCAGGGCGGCCTCGATCGCGTCGGCGAGCGGCCCTTCGTCACCCGACACCGACTCGATGTCGCAGATGGCACGGGTGATGTCGATGGACGAGGCGGTGAGGTCGAACGGCTCCGGCATGCGGGAAGCCTACCGGCCGACCCTTGCAGCCCGGCGGAGCCGTCCGGACGGACGGGTGGCCCCCTCCCCTCGCTGGGTACCCTGGTCCTGTGACCGACACGACCGCTGCCACCGCCCGCCCGACCCACGCCTGGGGCCACGGCCTCGCGACGATCGCCGCCGACGGCACGACGCTCGACACCTGGTACCCGGAGACGTTCGTCGGCGCGCTGCCCGCCGACGCCGTGTTCCCCGCCGACCTGCGCGCACACGTCGGCGACGACCCGCGCCGCGGTGTCACGATCGAGGCGGTCACGACCGAGGTCACGATCGACGCCGCACCTGCGAGCACGCCGGACGCGTACCTCCGCCTGCACCTCCTCAGCCACCTGCACGTGGCGCCGAACGAGGTCAACCTCGAGGGCGTCTTCGCGCACCTGCCGATCGTCGCGTGGACGAACGCGGGCCCGGTGCACCCCGACGACCTGACCCGCCTCCGCCCCGGCCTGCAGCGCGCCGGCATCGCCGTGCACGCGATCGACAAGTTCCCCCGGCTGGTCGACTACGTCGTGCCGGACCGCGTGCGCATCGCCGACGCGAACCGGGTCCGGCTCGGCGCCCACCTCGCTCCCGGCACGACGGTGATGCACGAGGGCTTCGTGAACTTCAACGCCGGCACCCTCGGCGACGCGATGATCGAGGGCCGTGTCTCGCAGGGCGTCGTCGTCGGGAACGGCACGGACATCGGCGGCGGCGCCTCGATCATGGGCACGCTGTCCGGCGGCGGCACCCACCGCGTCTCCCTCGGGGAGCGCGCGCTGCTCGGTGCGAACGCCGGTCTCGGCATCTCGCTCGGCGACGACTCCGTGGTCGAGGCCGGGCTGTACGTGACGGCCGGCACGAAGGTCGTCCTCGTCGGCGCGGCCCCGAACCCGGACGGCACCCCGAAGACGGTCAAGGCCGCCGAGCTCTCCGGGACGCCCAACATCCTGTTCCGCCGCAACTCGGTCTCCGGCGCGGTGGAGGCACTGCAGCGCCAGGGGCAGGGCATCCAGCTCAACACCGCGCTGCACGCGTAGGCGGTCCGTCCGTGGGGGGAACGGTCGACGGACCGCACGGCCCGGTGCCGGTCCGCCGGTACGCAGCGCCCCCGGGCACGACGTCGGCCACGACGCTCGTGTGGTTGCACGGGGGTGGGTTCTTCCGCGGCAGCCTCGACCTCCCGGAAGCGCAGGTCGTCGCCAGCACCCTCGCCGACCGGGGGCTCGACGTCGTCACGGTCGGGTACTGCCTCGCTCCCCTGCCCGGGTTGCCCGTCGTCGGAGGCCGCGGACCCCGGGGTCGACGCCGTCACCCGGTGCCGAACGACGAGGTCCGCGCCGTGCTCGAGGTCGTTCGCGGCGAGACCGACGGTCCGGTCCTCCTCGGCGGGGCGAGTGCCGGCGCGTGCCTCGCAGCAGCCGTGACCCGGACGCTGCCGGACGCCGCACGGCCGGACGGACTCGTCCTCGCGTACGGGTTCTTCCACGCCCGCACCCCGCGCGATGCGGCAGTCCTCCGATCGGTCCGCGGGCACCGGCGGCTCACGCACCACCCGGCACTGCTCGACCGGGCGAACTGGAACCACCTCGGCCGCGCGGGCGACACCGCCACCGCGTTCCCCGGCGGCGAGGACCTCTCCGGCTTCCCCCGCACGCTCATGGTGGACGCCGAGCACGACACGATGCGAGCCTCGGGTGACCGGTTCGCCGACGAGCTGCGCAGCGCCGGGGTGGCGGTCGACCGGCACGTGCTCCCGGCAGCGCGGCACGCCTTCCTCAACCGGCCGGGGTCGCCCGACTCGGACCGGGCGCTCGACCTCGTGACCGCCTGGGCGGCGCGCTCGTCCGGCGCCTGAACGGCGCGGGCGGGCACGCGGCGGAGCCGGCCGTGCGACGGACGGGAGGCGCGGTGCCAGCCCGCACCGTGCCTCCCGTCCGTCGATCCGTACCGTCCACCGCCGCGCCCGCGCGTGGCTGCGCGGCGCGTCAGCGTGCGGGCAGGTCGCGCTCCGGGTGCCCGACGTAGAGCTGCTGCGGGCGCCCGATCTTGTTCAGCGGGTCGTTGTTCAGCTCGCGCCACTGCGCGATCCACCCGGGCAGACGCCCGATGGCGAACAGCACCGTGAACATCCGCGGCGGGAAGCCCATCGCCTTGTAGATGATGCCCGTGTAGAAGTCGACGTTCGGGTAGAGCTTCCGGCTGACGAAGTACTCGTCCTCGAGCGCGATGCCCTCGAGCTCCATGGCGATGTCGAGCAGGTCGTCCTGCACGCCGAGCGCCTCGAGCACCTCGTGCGCGGACTCCTTCACGAGCTTCGCCCGGGGGTCGTAGTTCTTGTAGACGCGGTGCCCGAAGCCCATGAGCTTCACGCCGCGCTCCTTGTTCTTCACCCGCTCGACGAAGCGCGTCACCGGCTCGCCCGAGTCCTTGATCTGCTGGAGCATCTCGAGCACGGCCTCGTTCGCGCCGCCGTGCAGCGGACCGTACAGCGCGTTGATGCCGGCGGAGATCGAGGCGAACATGTTCGCCTTCGTCGACCCGACCATCCGGACCGTGGCGGTGGAGGCGTTCTGCTCGTGGTCCTCGTGCAGGATCAGGAGCCGCTCGAGCGCCTTCGACAGCACCGGGTTCGGCTGGTAGGTCTCGGCCATCGTGCCGAAGTTCAGGCGCAGGAAGTTGTCGACGAAGGACAGCGAGTTGTCCGGGTACAGGAACGCCTGCCCGATGGACTTCTTGTGCGCGTACGCGGCGATCACCGGCAGCTTCGCGAGGAGCCGGACGGTCTGGAGCTCGACCTTCTCGGGGTCGTCGACGTCCATGTCGTCCTCGTAGTAGGTCGACAGGGCGCTGACGGCGCTGGAGAGGACGGACATCGGGTGCGCCGAGTGCGGCAGGGCGTCGAACAGACGACGGAGATCCTCGTGCAGCAGCGTGTGGCGGCGGATCCGGGCGTCGAACGACTCGAGCTCGGAGGGCGTCGGCAGTTCGCCGTAGATGAGGAGCCAGGCGACCTCGAGGAAGGTCAGGTTCGACGCGACCTGGTCGATCGGGTAGCCGCGGTACCGCAGGATGCCCTGGTCGCCGTCGATGTAGGTGATGGCGCTCTTCGTCGACCCGGTGTTCACGAACCCGTAGTCGAGCGTGTTCATCCCGGTCTGCTTCTTGAACGTCGAGATGTCGATGGTGGACGCACCGTCGACGCTCGGCAGGATCGGGAACTCCGCCGTGCCGCCCGGGTACGTCAGCGTCGCGGTCGCCGCGGTCTGCTCGGCGGCGGGACTCACGGGGACGGGCGTGGTGGGCGGTGTGGCCGTCTTCTGAGCGTCATTGGCAGTGTCAGTCACGGTGACAGCCTAATCGCGCCCACTGTCGGTCGTGCACACATCGAGCCTCAGGACTTGGTGGGAACCACGGATTGCGCCGAGCGCGAAAGGGTCAGGCGGATGCCAGGCGCCGCCCGCTCGCCAGTCGCTGCGCGGCTGCGGCGATGCGCTCGTCGGTCGCCGTGAGCGCCACACGCACGTGCTCGGCACCCGCTGCGCCGTAGAAGGTCCCCGGAGCGACGAGGATCCCGCGCTCGGCCAGCCAGGCGACGGTGTCGAGCGCCGGTTCGCCGCGGGTGGCCCAGAGGTACAGGCCCGCCTCGCTGTGGTCGACCCGGAAGCCGGCGCCTTCGAGTGCCCGTCGGAGCATGTTCCGTCGGGCGCGGTACAGCGCCTTCTGCGCCTGCACGTGGGACTCGTCGGCGAGGGCGACGATCATCGCTTCCTGCACCGGGAGCGGCGGCATCATGCCCGTGTGCTTGCGGACCGCGAGCACCTCGGCGAGGACCTGAGCGTCACCGGCGGCGAAGGCCGCCCGGTAGCCGGCGAGGTTCGACTGCTTCGAGAGCGAGTAGACGCTGAGCACCCCGTCCACCGAGTCACCAACGACCCGGGGGTCGAGGATCGTCGGGGTCGGTGCGGCATCGTACGGCGGTTCCCAACCGAGTTCGGCGTAGCACTCGTCGCCGACGATGACGGCGCCGAGCTCCCGCGCCCGCTCGACCGCGGCGCGCAGCTCGTCGATCGACAGGACGCGGCCGTCGGGGTTGCCCGGGGAGTTCAGCCACACGAGCTTCGTGGTGGACGGCCAGGCGGCCGGGTCGTCCGACGCGAGGGCGTCCGCGCCGACCAGGACCGCACCGAGCTCGTACGTCGGGTACGCCGCGGCCGGGAACACCACCGTGTCGCCGCGGCCGAGGCCGAGCCAGAGCGCGAGCCCGGCGATGAACTCCTTCGACCCGATGGTCGGGAGCACCTGGTCCGGCGTGAGGGTCACGCCCTGGCGCCGGCCGTACCAGTCCGCGATCGCCTCGCGCAGGGCCGGGGTGCCGGCGACCTGCGGGTAGGCGTGCGCGTCGGTCGCCTCGGCCAGCGCCGTGCGGACGA
The DNA here is from genome assembly GCF_059492135.1 of Curtobacterium sp. Curtsp22. Lineage (NCBI taxonomy): Bacteria > Bacillati > Actinomycetota > Actinomycetes > Micrococcales > Microbacteriaceae > Curtobacterium > Curtobacterium sp. Curtsp22. The sequence goes on from NZ_CP168519.1 coordinate 1,464,246, forward strand.
CGGCGGGCGTCGGGTCGACGGGCGAGCCGACGCTGAGGTCGACGATGCCGCCCTCGACCGCCGCGGCCTGCTGCTTGAACGGGACGAGCTGGTCCCAGGGGAAGTCGGGGAGGTCGAGCGCCACGGGTCGGATCCGGCTCAGCCGCGGGGCGGTTCGGCCATGACGACCGGGTGGTCCTTGTGGATCACACCGACCTTCGCGGCACCGCCGGGGGAACCGACCTCTTCGAAGAACTCGACGTTGGCCTTGTAGTAGTCGGCCCACTCGTCGGGGAGGTCGTCCTCGTAGTAGATCGCCTCGACCGGGCACACCGGCTCGCACGCACCGCAGTCGACGCACTCGTCGGGGTGGATGTACAGCGACCGGTCACCCTCGTAGATGCAGTCGACCGGGCATTCGTCGATGCAGGCGCGGTCCTTGACGTCGACACAGGGCTGGGCGATCACGTACGTCACGGTTGGGGTGCTCCCTTCGGACTGAGCAGATCGAGTCTACCCGCGCGACCCGGCCGCACCTGACCGCCCGGCGGACGGACCCTCAGGCCCGGTCGGCCGTCCCCGACCGCTCGGCGGCCGACGCCCGGATGCCGGACAGGTCGGGCCACGCGAGCACGAGCGCCGTGACGGCCGCCGGCCCGAACGTCCACACGTAGCCCGCGACGTTGGCGAGCACGAGCGGGGAGCTCTGCCCGCCCACCGACGACAGCACCTGCGTCGCGGCGATGATTCCGATGCCGACCGCCGCGACCATCGCCCGCGACCGGTACAGCAGCCGGATGCCGACCGTGAGCCCGATCACGATCAACGAGGTGAGCACGATGCCGACCGGGAACGCCCCGAGGGTCTGCTGGTGCGTGACCGTGCCGAGTCCCCCGGCGACGAGTCCGAGCACGAGGGCGACCACGACGGCGGTGACCTTCCCCTGCCGCGAGAACTCGGCGAAGGTCTGCGGCGCCTGCGGGACCCGGTCGGCGTCGTGACGGAACGCCTCGACCGCCGGCGCCTGGTGCCGGGCACCGTGCGGCATCACCCACGACAGCGCGGTCGGGTCACGGGGATCGACCGGGTCGACCGTCACCTGGGACCGGTACTGCTCGACGGCCGCCCGGACCTTCGCCCGCACCGGCACGACGTCGACGGTCAGGTCGGCCTGCCCGGAGTCGGGGTCCACGATCATCGAGAACGGGAGTTCCTCGGCACGGGCGGCGTACCGCGCGGCGTGGTGGACCCGCACGTGGTCGGGGTGGCCGTAGCCGCCGTCGTCGGCGTAGCTCACCACCGCGTCCGCGCCGGTGGACCGGATCGCGGCGCGGATGTCGTCGACGACCTCGCCGAGGTCGGCCGCGGTCAGCGAGTCCGCCGGGGCGTCCCCGGCGGCGACGGCGCGTCCGTCGGGGCCCCACTGCATGCCGGAGTCGGTGTAGCGGCGCTCGGGCAGGTCCGTCGGACGCGCACCCGGCCCGCCGAGCCAGAGGTGCGCCGGCCCGCCGAGTGCGGCGAGGGCGGCGGCGATCTCGGTCTCGCGGTGCGCGGCGACCCGCGGACCGTCGCCGAAGAGCGGCGCGAGCTCGGGCGTCAGCATCTCGCCGCGCTCGCCACGGGTGGCGGTGAGCACGGTCACCTCGGCGCCGAGCTCGAGCAGGGTGGCGATCGTCCCGCCCGACGAGAGCGTCTCGTCGTCGGGGTGGGCGTGCACGAACAGGACGCGCTCGGGGCGGGTTGCGGGGGCCTTCGACATCGGGTCCAAGCGTACCCAGCGGTGGCTAGCGGGGCGTCACGATGTAGGTCGCGGTGACGCCGTCGCTGCCGTCGGAGAAGGTCAGGACCACCCGGTAGCCGTCGCTCCGGAACATCCCGAAGGCGCTGGACGAGTCCGCCCGCTTCGCCGACTCGGTGAACCCGGCGTCGGTGAGCTGCTGCGCGGCGGCCTGGAAGTCGTCGACGGAGGCGGCACGGACCTGTGCCACCCACCCGGATCCGTTCGGCCCGCTCCCGCCGCCGAGCACGGTGCCGTCGACGAGCGGGACGTCCTTCGTCGGGAAGCCGTCGGGGACCTTGCCGTCCGAGGTCACGTTCGCGCCCTTGAGCGCGGTGTCGAGTGCGCCGTCGATGCCGCCGGCGACCGAGGCCATGCCGTCCTGGACGGCCTTGCCGTCGATGCCCTGTACGCCCTCGGCGACGCTCGACGCGACCGACGAGCCGAGGTCGGTGGCCTGCTTCACGGCGTCGGACGAGCAGCCGGCCAGTCCGGCGAGGGCGATGCCGGCGGCGACGGCGGCGATCAGGGTGCGGGTCGGGGTGCGCATGCCCAGCACCCTAGGGGGCGAGACGGGAGGCGCGGCGTGAGTCCCCTGGGAACGTCACGTGCGTGGCGGGGTCGCGCCGCGCCTCCTGGCTCGGTCCCGCGGGACCGCCCGCGTCAGGCGACGTACGCGCGCGTCGCCGCCACGAGGGCGTCGACGCCCACCGGGATCGCCGTCTCGGCCTGCGGCGCGTAGAAGGGCGAGTGGTTGCTCGGGATGTCCTCGCCGCGACGGAACAGCTCCGGGTCGGTGATGCCGGTGAACCAGTACACGAGCGGCGCTCCGGCCGCGGTGGCGAGCTGGCCGACGTCCTCGGACGCCATCGCCAGGCCGATCTCGAGGTCGCGGGCTCCGGGGACCGCGGCGCGGATCGCGTCGAGCACGGTCTGGGCGGCCTCGGCGTCGTTCACGGTGACCTCGGCACCCGGCGACCGAACGATCGTCGGCTCGGGAAGCCCACCGGCCTCGCTCTCGGCGCGGACGATGCGCTCGATCGAGGCGATGATCCGCTCGCGGGTCTCCTCGTTGCGGGCCCGCGTCGAGATCTCGATGACGGCCTGGTCGGGGATGATGTTCGCGCGGGTGCCGGCGTGGAAGCTGCCGACCGTGACCACCCCGGCGTCGCTCGGCGAGACCTCGCGCGAGACCACGGTCTGCAGGCGCACGACGGCCGACGCGGCGGTGACGACCGGGTCGAGCGAGGCCTGCGGGGCGGAACCGTGCGCGCCGCGGCCGTTGAACGTGACCGTCAGCCGGTCGCTCGACGCCATCACGGGGCCGCTGCCGACCGCGACGATGCCGACCGGCGCCGGCGCGGAGTGCTGTCCGAGGACGACGTCGGGCTTCGGGAAGCGCTCGACGAGCCCGTCCTCGACCATGGCGCGGGCGCCGGAGATGACCTCCTCCGCCGGCTGGAAGACACCGACGACGGTGCCGTGCCAGTCGCCCGTGGTGGCGGCGAGGCGCTCGAGGGTCCCGAGCAGCCACGTCACGTGGATGTCGTGGCCACAGGCGTGCATCGTCGGGACGTCGTTGCCGTCCTCGTCGGTGCCGTGGTGCTCGCTGGCGTAGGGCAGGCCGGTGCGCTCCTGGACCGGCAGCCCGTCCATGTCGGCGCGGAGCCAGACGACGGGCCCCTCGCCGTTCGACAGGACGCCCACGACACCGGTGCCGCCGACGCCCGTGGTGACCTCGATCCCGCCGATCTCCGCGAGCCGGTCGGCGACGATGCCCGCCGTGCGGTGCTCCTGGAAGCCGAGCTCGGGGTGGGCGTGGAGGTCCTGGTACAGCGAGAGGAGGTCGAGAGTCACGCGCACCACGGTACATCCGACGACGGCCCGGCCACCTCGAACGAGGTGACCGGGCCGTCGGAGGGAGGCCGTGCCTCCTGGACGGACCGCTGCTTACGCGTCCTGACGCTTCAGGCGGGCGTACGCGCGCTGGCGGGCCTGCGCGTCGAGCTCGACCTTGCGGATGCGCACGGCGTCGGGGGTGACCTCGACGCACTCGTCCTCACGCGCGAACTCGAGGCACTCCTCGAGCGACAGCTGGCGCGACGGCGTCATCGACTCGAAGGTGTCAGCGTTCGCCGAACGCATGTTCGTGAGCTTCTTCTCCTTCGTGATGTTGACGTCCATGTCGTCGGCGCGCGAGTTCTCGCCGATGACCATGCCCTCGTAGACCTCTTCGGTGGGGTTGACGAAGAACGTCATCCGCTCCTGGAGGTTCGTGATGGCGAACGGCGTGACGACACCGGAGCGGTCGGACACGATCGACCCGTTGATGCGGGTCTGGATCGGGCCGGCCCACTCGTCGTAGCCGTGCGAGATCGCGTTGGCGATGCCGGTGCCGCGGGTCTCGGTGAGGAACGACGTGCGGAAGCCGATCAGGCCGCGCGACGGGACGATGAACTCCATGCGCACCCAGCCGGTGCCGTGGTTCGTCATGTTCTCCATGCGGCCCTTGCGAGCGGCCATGAGCTGCGTGATCGCGCCGAGGTACTCCTCCGGCGTGTCGATCGTCATGTGCTCGTAGGGCTCCTGGAGCTTGCCGTTCTCGTCACGCTTGGTGACGACCTGCGGCTTGCCGACCGTGAGCTCGAAGCCCTCGCGACGCATCTGCTCGACGAGGATGGCCAGCGCGAGCTCGCCGCGGCCCTGGACCTCCCACGCGTCGGGGCGACCGATGTCGAGGACCTTGAGCGAGACGTTGCCGATGAGCTCGCGGTCGAGGCGCTCCTTGACCATGCGGGCGGTGAGCTTGTGGCCCTTCACCTTGCCGACGAGCGGGCTGGTGTTCGTGCCGATCGTCATCGAGATCGCCGGGTCGTCGACCGTGATGGTCGGCAGCGGACGGACGTCCTCGGGGTCGGTCAGGGTCTCACCGATGGTGATCGTGTCGAAGCCGGCGACGGCGACGATGTCACCGGGGCCCGCCGACTCGGCCGGGTAGCGCTCGAGCGCCTTGGTGACGAGCAGCTCGGTGATGCGGGCGTTGACGACGCTGCCGTCGTGCTTGACCCACGCGACCGTCTGGCCCTTCTTCATGGTGCCGTGGAAGATGCGCAGGAGCGCGAGGCGACCGAGGAACGGCGACGCGTCGAGGTTCGTGACGTGCGCCTGCAGCGGGTGGGCGTCGTCGTACTTCGGGGCGGGGACGTGCTGGAGGATCGCCTCGAACAGGGGCTCGAGGTCGTCGTTGTCCGGCAGCGAGCCGTCGGCCGGCTTGTTGCGGCTGGCGGCACCCGCACGACCCGAGGCGTAGACCACGGGGACGTCGAGGATCGCGTCGAGGTCGAGGTCGTCGACCTCGTCCGACAGGTCGGAGGCGAGCCCGAGCAGGAGGTCCTGCGACTCGGACACGACCTCGTCGATGCGGGAGTCCGGGCGGTCCGTCTTGTTGACGAGCAGGATCACCGGGAGCTTCGCGGCGAGCGCCTTGCGGAGCACGAAGCGGGTCTGGGGCAGCGGACCCTCTGACGCGTCGACGAGGAGCACGACGCCGTCGACCATGGAGAGGCCGCGCTCGACCTCACCACCGAAGTCGGCGTGACCCGGGGTGTCGATGACGTTGATCGTGATGGGGCCGTCCGCGCCGAACTCGGTCGCGTGCTTGCCGTTGTAGAGCACCGACGTGTTCTTCGCGAGGATCGTGATGCCCTTCTCGCGCTCGAGGTCGTTCGAGTCCATCATGCGGTCTTCGCCCTCGAAGTGGGCGTCGAACGAGTTGGTCTGCGTGAGCATCGCGTCGACGAGGGTGGTCTTGCCGTGGTCGACGTGTGCCACGATGGCGACGTTGCGCAGGTCGGACCGGGTGGCGAGCGCCATACAGGACATCCTTTGGTGTTCGGAAGAAGATCGGGCGGCCGACTGTGGCGCTCGCGCCGCGGTGGCACTGCCCGGAGGTGGGCAGAACGCCCGACACGCCAGTCTACCGGTAGTTCGCAACCGAGAGGAGTGCCCCCGATGAGCCGTCGGCGAACGTGGATCGAGATCACGATCGTGCTGATGCTCTCGCTCGGCGGCAGCGCGCTGTACTCGGTGCTCCAGATCATCGACGACCTGTCGCAGACGACGCCACTCGGGCAGCAGTCCACGGCGCTCAACACCTCGACCACGACCGTGCAGTACGTCGACCTCGCCCGGCAGCTCGTGGGCATCGCGGTCGACCTCGCGCCGGTCGCGCTCGTCTGCTTCCTGCTCTGGAGCACCACCCGCCCGCACCTCGGTCGACTCGGCATCGACCGGTTCCGCGTGCGGCCCGACCTCGGCGGCGCGGCGCTCATCGCGCTCGGCATCGGGATCCCCGGGCTCGCGCTGTACTTCACCGGGCGGGCGCTCGGGTTCACCGTCAACGTGAACCCGGCGGCGCTCGACTCGTACTGGTGGACGATCCCCGTGCTGCTGCTCTCGGCGATCCGCTCCGGGCTGCAGGAGGAGGTGATCGTCGTCGGGTACCTCTACGAACGGCTGGGCGGCCTCGGGTGGGGGCGCTGGCAGGTCATCCTGTCCACCGCGGTCCTGCGCGGGAGCTACCACCTCTACCAGGGGTTCGGCGCGTTCGTCGGGAACGCCGTGATGGGCATCGTGTTCGGCTGGATCTACACGAGGTGGGGCCGGCTCCTCCCCCTCGTCATCACGCACTGCCTGCTCGACGCCGCGGTGTTCGTCGGGTACCCGTGGGTCGCGCACGCGTTCCCGCAGCTCTTCCGCTGACGCTGGTCGCCGCGGCACGGCCGGCGACCTGCCCCGGGGCGCCCGCCGCCCCGGCCGCGCGGCATCCCCCGTTCGGGCGTCGGCGATGCGGCGGACCCGTCCGACCCCGGCCCGGCGGACCCACAGCGAACCCACAGCGCGGCGCCGCACCGGACCCTGGTCCCGCACCTACCGTGGCCGCATGAGCATCCCCGAGGTCGGCGATCCCGCACCCGGATTCATCCTGCCCGGCATGATCGTGCGCGACGGCACCCGCACCGACGACGAGTACGCCCTGTCGGCCGAGATCGGCCGGACGCTCGTGCTCGCCTTCTACCCGGGCGACGCCACCCCGGTCTGCACGGCACAGCTCTGCAGCTACCAAGAGGAGCTCGACGACTTCGGCGACCTCGGCGCCGTGGTGTGGGGCGTCAGCCCGCAGGCGCTCGACTCGCACGAGGCGTTCGCCCGCGGGTCCTCGCTCACCTTCCCCCTGCTGAGCGACACCGCCGGGGACGTCATCCGCGCGTACGGCGTGCAGGCGCCGGGGATCGGGCTCCGGCGGTCCGTGTTCGTGATCGGGCCGGACGGCGTGGTCCGCTGGCGGCACGTGGGGCTCGTCGGGCTCCGGTTCCCCAAGGCGGACGCGATCCGGGCGCAGATCGAGCTCCTCGTGGCGTGACACGGCGTGTCGGTCCCCCGAAAATGCGACGGTCTGGGGTATTGACACCCGAACGGGGGCCGAGGACGATTGACGCCACGAGAGGTCCACACAGGATCTGCCTCCCCGGGGAATCGGGTCGTCCGGAGATACGCGCTGGTGTGTCACACCCGCTCCCCGGGCGTTCCCGGGGAGGCATCTCGTAACCTCTTCGGCGTGATCACGATCCTCGCCCCCGGCATGCGTCTGCTCGCCGTCGTCCTGTGGGTCGCGGCCGCCGCGCTCGTCCCCCTCGCCCTCCTGAGCGGCGGCACCGCCTGGCTCGCTCCGGTCCCGAGCATCTGCATCGCCTTCATCGCGTGGGCGGTCCTCTGGCGCCCGCGCTTCGAGCTCACCGACGAGCACCTCCGCATCGTCGACGTCCGCCGCACCAGCACCTACACCTGGCGCCGCGTCACCGAGGTCCGCACCAAGTACGGCATCGAGATCGTCACGAGCGAGGGCGTCCGCCGCACGTGGCTCGCCACCCGCAGGTCGGCCCGGCTCGCCGCCGTGGTCGACGGTCGTCCAGGAGGCGCGGATCGCCTCGACGTCGACGCTGCGGCCGAGCGCATACGGGCGTTCGTGCCCGAGCCGCCCGCGCAGGACGGCCCGCCTCCGGCGACCGTGACGGCTGCGCCGATCACGCACCGTGTGCACGGGTGGACGATCCTCGCGATCGTGGTCCTCGCGTTCGTCGCGACCCTGGCGGCCGCGCAGCTCTGACCGCCGCGATCCCTGCGACGAAGAACGACATCCCCGACGTCGTGCGACGTCGGGGATGTCGTTTCCAGGTGGAGTGCTGCGGACTACTTCTTGTAGCCCACGTCCTGCCACTTCACCGAGGACTGCTGGAACTGCGCCGGACCGTAGTTCACGAGGTCCTTGCGCACACCCCAGGCGTAGGGCTCCGGGAACAGCGGGATCGTGCCCGCGACCTTCACGATCTTCTTGTCGATCGCGTCCGCGTCCTCGATGCGCTTGTCGGCGTCGAGTTCGGCGTTCGCCTTGTCCCAGGCGGCACCGAGCGAGTCGTCGGTCACGCCCGTGTAGTTCTGCCCCGCGTCGGCCGGGTAGTAGATCGACTTCAGCGACGACACCGGGAACGGCGTGCCCTGCCAGGCGAAGTACGTGGCGTCGAAGTCACGGCCGTCGGTGGTGACGTACTTCGTGAAGAAGTCGTCGGTCGGGACGGTGTCGATGGTCACCTTGAAGCCGGCGAGCTTCGTCTGCTGCTGCACGAGCTGCGCGACGTTCGCCGAGTTCTGGTTGTCCGACGGGATGACGAAGCGGACGTCGAGCGTCTTGCCGCCCTTGGTCGCGTAGCCGTCCGAGCCGATCGTGTAGCCGGCGTCCTCGAGCTTCTTCTTCGCCTTGTCGGTGCTGTAGCCGTAGACCGAGGAGACGTTGTCCTGGTAGCCCTTCTGGCCGGGCAGGTAGACGAGGTTGTTGAGGACCTGCACCGGGCTCTTCACCGGCGAGAGGATCGCCTGCGCGACCACCTGACGGTTGATCGCCTGGGCGAACGCCTGGCGGACCTCCTGGTCCTTGAAGACGTCCGACGTGCCGTTCAGGGTGATCTGACGCTGGGTCGTGCCGAGCGAGCGCTCGATCTTCGAGTCCGAGCGGCTGTTCGCGGTCTTGAAGTTGTCCGCGCTGCCGTTCAGGTTGAAGGCGTCGAACTCCTTGTTCGCGTAGGCCTGCGCGACACCGTCGCGGGACACGGTCTTGAAGACGATCGTGTCGAGCTTCGGCGCGTCACCCCACCACTTCGAGTTCTTCTCGAAGGTCACGACGCCGCCGTTGGCGTCGAAGGTCTTGAGGATGTACGGGCCGGCGGAGACGTACGTCTTGCCGTCCGCGGCGAACGGACCCTTCGCCCACGAGTTGTTGAAGTGGTCGGGGGTGTCCACGGCCCAGTAGGGGTAGATCGCGGTGAAGACGCTCGGCCAGTCGGCGTTCGTCTTCGAGAACGTCACGATGACGTCGCGCTCGTCCGAACCCTGCGTGACGGAGTCGACGTCTTCCCAGACGTTGGTGGCGAGCGGGGCGAAGGCCTTGTTCGTGCCGTTCAGCGCCTTCCAGTTCGCCTCGACGTCCTTCTCGGTGATCGGGGTGCCGTCGGACCAGACCGCCTTGGGGTTGATCTTGATCTCGACGGTCTGGGGCGAGTCCTTCGTCAGCTCGATCGAGTCGACGTAGTCCTTGTTCGCCTCCCACTCGCCGTTGGCCTTGAACTGGATGAACCCGGGCAGGTAGGTGCCCGCGATCGTGTTGTCGTCGACCGTCCCGGAGTCGAGGTTCGACAGCTGCCAGTTCGCCGGTGCGGAGTCGATCGGCAGGGTGAGCGAGCCGCCGTCCTTGATCGTGTCGCGGTCGGCGACCGTCCAACCCGTCGACTTCAGCGACGACGTGGCGACGGCCGAGCTGCTCTGTCCGGCGGATCCGCCGCCGGAGCAGCCCGCGAGCACGAGTGCCGCGGCGGCTGCTGTGGCGAGCACGGCCGTCGTCTTGATCCTCATTCGCATGGCGAGGATTCCCTTTCGTTGTGGTTCGCGCCGGAGCGCCGGGACGCGACGGCCCCCGCCGCCACGCCTGTTGGTTGAGAACCCTAGTCACATCCGAAGGTCGCACAAGGGCTGCTGTACCGAATCGAAACATGCTCGTAACGAATGTTGCATAGCGTCAACAGGGATCACCCACCCCGGCTCGGAAGCGGCTAGCCTGTCGCCACCGAACAACGCCGTCCGGACGGACGGCCGCACCCCACTGAGGTCCCAGTACATGCTTGCTTTCCTCGCGAAGCGGATCGTCAACTACGTGATCCTGACGATCGTCGCGACGACGCTCGGCTACATCCTCGCCAGCGCGACGCTCAACCCGACGTCCCGGTACCTCGGCAAGAACCCGCCGGTCCCGCAGAGTTCGATCGACGCCGCGCTCCAGAAGCTCGGCGCCGACCCGAACACCCCGCTCCTGGTCCGCACGTGGAACTGGTGGGTGAACCTGGTCACGCACGGCTCGCTCGGCATCAGCGCCCGCGGCACCGAGGTCACGGCCGACATCGTCGCCCGCTCCGGCACGAGCCTGCGGCTGCTGGTGATCGGCACCCTGCTCGGTGCGATCCTCGGCGTCCTGCTCGGCGTCTGGAACGCCGTCAAGCAGTACAAGACCTCCGACCAGGTGTCGACCTACCTGTCGTTCGCGGTGCTCGCGACGCCGCCCTTCGTCATCGCGGTGGTGCTGATGATCCTCGCGACGACCCTCAACGGGGCGGTCGGGACGCAGCTGATCTCGTTCACCGGTGAGTACACCCCGGGGGTGACCGGGTTCTTCCCGGTGCTCGGCGACCGGCTGGTGCACCTGCTCTTACCGACGATCTCGCTGACGGTCGGCGCCGTCGCCTCGTACTCGCGCTACCAGCGCTCCGCGATGCTCGACGTGCTGTCGAACGACTTCATCCGGACGGCGCGCTCGAAGGGCCGGACACGTGGATCGGCCATCATGCGGCACGGTGTCCGCGTCGCCCTCATCCCGATGTCGACGTTCTTCGCGTACTCGTTCGGCCTCATCCTGACCGGTGCGAGCATCACCGAACTGGTCTTCAGCTGGCACGGCATGGGCGAGTACTTCGTCCAGAGCATCAGCAACAACGACATCAACGCGGCAGCGGGCACGATCCTCTTCACGGCGATCCTCGTGCTCATCGCAGGCACCCTCGCGGACCTGCTCTACGCCGCGCTCGACCCGCGAGTGAGGGTGTGACCCGTGTCAGTTCTCGACCCCACGACCACGACCACCGCCGGCGACCCCGGTGACGGCAACGCCGGGCAGCCGGCGCACGTCGTCGAGGTGAAGGGTGGCCGCACCCCGCTCTGGCGCAAGGTGCTCGGCACCTGGCGTGCCCGCATCGGTGGCGGTGCACTCCTCCTCATCCTGCTCTGGGCCTTCGTCGGTCCGTACCTGTACCACTGGAACGCCGTCGACTCCGACGGGCTCGCCTTCGGCATGCCGCCGAGCGCCTCGCACTGGTTCGGCACGAACGACATCGGCCAGGACATCTACGCCCAGACCCTGGTGGGCCTGCAGAAGTCCTTGCTCATCGGGCTCATCGCCGGTCCCGCCGCGACCCTCATCGCGGGCATAGTCGGAGCGATCGCCGGGTACTTCGGCGGGTTCGTCGACCGGGCGCTCGTGTGGGGCATCGACCTGCTCCTGGTCATCCCGTCGTTCTACGCGCTCGTGCTCCTCAGCCCGCTGTTCAAGAACCTCAGCTGGCTGGCGCTCATCGTCGGCCTGGCGATCTTCGGGTGGATGATCATGGCCCGCGTGATCCGCGGACAGACGATGTCCCTCCGGGAGCGCGACTACGTCAAGGCCGCACGGTTCATGGGCGTCCCGTCGTTCACGATCATCCGGCGGCACATCCTGCCGAACGTGGCCTCGCTGCTCATCATCGACGCCACGCTCGGCGTCGGCGCGATGATCCTCTCCGAGAGCGCCCTGAGCTTCTTCGGCTTCGGCATCCAGGTGCCGGACGTGTCGCTCGGCACCCTGCTCGCCGCCGGCAGCCAGTCCGCGGTCACCCGGCCGTGGCTGTTCGTCCTGCCGGCTGCGACGCTCGTCGCCACGGTCCTCTCCACCAGCCTGCTCGGCGACGCCCTGCGCGACGCCATCGACCCCACCTCGGGAGCCAACCGTGACTGAGCCGCTGCTCACCGTCTCCGACCTCGCCGTCACGTTCAACCCGGGCTCCAAGCCCGTGTACGCCGTGCGCGGCGTGGACTACTCCGTCAACCAGGGCGAGTTCCTCGGCATCGTCGGCGAGTCCGGATCGGGCAAGTCGGTGTCCTCGATGGCCGTGATGGGTCTGCTCCCGTCGTCGGCCAAGGTCGAGGGCAGCATCCGGTTCGACGGCCGCGAGCTGCTCGGCCTGAACGACCGCGAGATGTCGAAGCTCCGTGGCGGCGACATCGCGATGGTCTTCCAGGACCCGCTCTCCGCCCTGACGCCCGTGTACACGATCGGCCAGCAGATCGTCGAGGGGCTGCGGCTGCACGACCGGAACCTCACCGCGCACGCCGCCCGGGCCCGTGCCGAGGAACTCCTCCGCGTCGTCGGCATCCCGAACCCCTCGCGGCGGCTCGACGCCTTCCCGCACGAGTTCTCCGGCGGCATGCGGCAGCGCGCCATGATCGCGATCGCCATCGCCAACGACCCGAAGCTGATCATCGCCGACGAGCCGACCACGGCGCTCGACGTGACGATCCAGGCACAGATCCTCGACGTCCTGCAGACCGCCAAGGACATGACCGGTGCCGCCGTCGTCCTCATCACGCACGACCTCGGCGTCGTCGCCGGCAACGCGGACCGCGTGGCCGTGATGTACGCCGGCCGGATCGTCGAGACGGCGCCGGTCGAACCTCTCTTCCGCGAGCCGGTCATGCCGTACACGATCGGTCTGCTCCGCTCGATGCCGAACATGGCCTCGGCACGCTCGGAGCGCCTCGTCCCGCTCGACGGCCGCCCGCCGCTGCTCACCCAGAAGCCGACCGGCTGCCCGTTCGCCGATCGCTGCCCCGCGGTCCTCGACGCCTGCCGTGAGGGCGAGCCGGCCCTGATCGCCCCGTCGGTGGCACCGAGCGACGACAACCCGGTCCTGACCGGTGCGACGACGACCATCACGAACGGCGCCTTCGATGATGAGCACACCGCGGCGTGCATCCGCCGCGACGAGATCGCCGCCGGCACGCTCGCCCGCTCCGAGATCTTCCCGCGCCCCGAGGACGTCCCCGAGTCCGAGATCGACCACGGCGACGACGTGGTCCTGCAGCTCGACGACGTCGTGAAGACCTTCCCGCTGACGAAGGGCGCCCTGTTCCGCCGGCGCATCGGCGAGGTGCACGCGGTCGACGGGATCTCGCTCACGCTGAAGCGCGGACAGGTCCTCGGGCTCGTCGGCGAGTCCGGCTGCGGCAAGACCACGACGATCATGGAGATCCTCGAGCTCGCCGGAGCGCAGCAGGGCACCATCACGGTCAACGGCGTCGACACCGGCACCCTGTCGAAGTCCGACCGCCGTGCGCTCCGGAGCGACATCCAGGTCGTCTTCCAGGACCCGATGGCCTCCATCGACCCCCGTCTCGACATCGGGTCCGTGATCGGCGAGCCGCTCACGGTGCAGGGCGTGCCGAAGGACGAGATCCGCCGACGCGTGCGGGACTCGCTCGAGCTCGTCGGTCTCGAGCCGAGCTACATCGACCGGTACCCCCACGAGTTCTCCGGCGGCCAGCGACAGCGCATCGGCATCGCCCGCGCGCTCATCGTCGAGCCGAAGATCCTCGTGCTCGACGAGCCGGTGTCGGCGCTGGACGTGTCCGTGCAGGCCGGTGTCATCAACCTGCTCGAGGACCTCAAGCACCGCCTGGGCCTGTCCTACCTGTTCGTCGCGCACGACCTCTCGGTCGTCCGGCACATCGCCGACGACGTCGCGGTCATGTACCTCGGCCGGATCGTCGAGTACGGCGACGGCGACCGCGTGTTCGACGATCCGCAGCACCCCTACACCAGGGCCCTGCTGTCCGCGGTCCCGGTGCCGGACCCGTTCGCCGAGGCCGCCCGCGGACGCATCCTGCTCGACGGCGACCTCCCCTCCCCCACGGAACGGATCGACGGGTGCCGGTTCCGCACCCGTTGCCCGCTGTACCAGCTCCTCGACGAGGACCGGCAGCAGCAGTGCCGTTCGGTGGACCCGCGCCTGCAGGACGTGCACGGACGCGGCGTGGCCTGCATCCAGACCGACCAGAACCACCTGCTCACCGAGCGGGTGTCGGCGACGGTGTGACCGACTGACGTTCCGTGTGAGGGACGGGAGGCGCGGTGCCAGCTGGCACCGCGCCTCCCGTCCGTCCTCTCAGCAGTGTGCTAGGTCTCGCTCGCGGTGCGAGCGCGTTCGCCCCGCACGCTGCACGGGACCTCGCACGCTGCGCTCGCGGTCGCGTGTGCGCGCCGGTGTCAGACGAGCAGCGCGACGACGCAGAGCACGAGCACGACGAGCCCGGACACGACCGCGGGGCCGTCCCAGCCCTGGACGACGGGGGCGTCGGGCGTGCGCCCGTGCCGTTCCGACCAGCGGTCGCGGACCGCGACGAACTCGTCCGGCTGCCGCAGCACGCGGGGCTCCCCGCGTCGGGTCGGCTTCGGCCGCGGCAGCGACGGACCACCCCAGCAGGTGAGGCGGCGGCCGTCGGCGAGGTCGAGCACGATCTGCCAGCGCATCCGGACGTCCTCGACGGCGCCCCACGGGACCGTCGTGGACCGGAGCGGGTTCACCACCGTGATCGCGTCGTCGGTGATCCGTACGTGCGGGCGGAAGGTGAGCACCCAGAGCACCCAGACGAGCGCGGCGAGGGGACCGACGGCGTGCAGGACGACGTCCCAGCTCCCCCGCACCGCGGCGTCGCCGAGCATGAACAGCGCCAGGAACGCGACGAGGCCGGACGCGACCGCGCCTCCGCGGCCTGCGCGGAGGACGACGGTGCGTCCGGCCTCGTTCGTGTCCAGCGGGATCAGCGTCCGAACTCGAACCCGGCGCCGGGGATGGCGTCCAGCAGGTCCTTCGTGTACTGCTCGCGCGGGTTGGCGAAGACCTCGTCGGTGGTCGCCTTCTCGACGATCTGTCCCTTGCGCATGACGCAGACGTTGTCCGCCACGAGGCGGACGACGGCCAGGTCGTGCGTGATGAACAAGTAGGTCAGGCCCAGCTCGGACTGCAGCTCGGTGAGCAGGTCGAGGATCTGGCCCTGCACGAGCACGTCGAGCGCGGAGACCGCCTCGTCGAGCACGATGACCTCGGGCTTGAGCGCGAGGGCCCGCGCCACGGCGATGCGCTGCCGCTGCCCGCCCGAGAGCTCGTTCGGGTAGCGGTTCACCATCGACTTCGGCAGCGCGACCTGGTCGAGCAGTTCGAGCACGCGGGCCCGGCGGGACGCCTTGTCACCCACCTTGTGCGTGTGCAGCGGCTCGGCGATCGTGTTCCCGACGTTGTACATCGGGTCCAGCGAGCCGTACGGGTCCTGGAAGACCGGCTGCACGCGGCGGCGGAAGTCGAAGAGGTCCTTGCCCTTCAGCGCGCCGATGTCGATGCCGTCGAACTGGACCGTGCCGCTCGTGATGTCCTCGAGCTGCAGGACGAGCTTCGCGACGGTCGACTTGCCCGAACCGGACTCGCCGACGAGCGCCGTGGTGGTGCCCTTCGGGATCGAGAACGAGACGTCGTCGACGGCCTTCAGCTCGCGGGAGGCGAGGTTCTTGCCGCGCAGCTTGTAGACCTTCTCGAGGTTCTTCACCACGATGAGGTCCTTCGCCGGCGTCTGCTCGCGCTCCTGGGCGCGGGCGAGGAGCTCGGCGTCGTCGCTCCCGACATCCGCGATGTCGACACGCTGGTGCTGCACCTTGGACTGGATGCGGCGGCTCGCGAGCGACGGTGCCGCCGCGACGAGGCGCTGCGTGTACGGGTGCCGCGGGTTCGCCAGGATCTCCTTCGAGGGCCCGGCCTCGACGACCTGGCCCTTGTACATCACGACGAGCTTCTCGGCGCGCTCGGCAGCGAGGCCGAGGTCGTGCGTGATGAACAGGACGGACGTGCCGAAGTCGCGGGTGAGGGTCTCGAGGTGGTCGAGGATCACACGCTGCACGGTGACGTCGAGCGCACTCGTCGGCTCGTCGGCGATGAGCAGCTTCGGGCGGCTCGACAGACCGATGCCGATGAGCACGCGCTGCCGCATGCCGCCGGAGAACTCGTGCGGGTACTGCTTCAGGCGGGTCGAGGCGTCGCCGAGGCCGGCCTCCTGCAGGACCTCGACCGCACGGGCACGGATGGCGTGCTTGCCGGTCGCGATGCCGTTGGCCTTGATGGCCTCTTCGACCTGGAACCCGATCGACCACAGCGGGTTGAGGTTCGACATCGGGTCCTGGGGGACGTAGCCGATCTCCTTCCCGCGGATCTCCGACATCTCCTTGTCGGTCAGGCCGACGAGCTCGCGCCCGTTGAACTTGATCGACCCGTCGGTGACCTGGCCGGTCCCAGGCAGGAGCTTGATGATCGACTGGGCGCTCGTCGACTTGCCGGAGCCGGACTCGCCGACGATCGCGAGCCGTTCGCCCTGCTCGAGGGTGAAGCTCGCACCGCGGACCGCCTGGACGAATCCGTTCTGGGTCTTGAAGCCGACCTCGAGGTCGGTGATCTCGAGCAGCGGCGCGCCGGTGCCGCCGGTGCGGCTGGCGTTCGGCTGGGTCAGAGTCTCGCTCATCGGCGGGCCCTCGCCTTCGGGTCGAGTGCGTCGCGGACCACGTCACCGAGGAGGAGGAACGAGAGCACGGTGATGGACAGTGCGGCCGACGGCCAGAAGATCGTCGAGGGCGCGGTGCGGATCGACGCCTGCGCGTTGCCGATGTCCTGCCCCCAGCTGAGCGCAGAGTCGGGCAGACCGATGCCGAGGAAGGACAGCGTCGCCTCGGCCACGATGAACGTGCCGAGCGACACCGTCGCCACGACGATGACCGGCGCGAGCGAGTTCGGCACCACGTGCCGGACCAGCGTCGTGAACCGGCTCACGCCGAGCGCCGCCGAGGCGGTGACGTAGTCGGACTGCTTCGCGCTGAGCACCGCGCCGCGCATGATGCGGGCGATCTGCGGCCAGGCGAACGCCGCGAGGACGAGCGACACCGTCAGGGCGTTGCGCGCCGGGAGCACCGACATGATCACGATCGCGCCGAGGACGGTCGGGATCGAGAAGAAGATGTCGCCGATGCGGGACACGATGGTGTCGAGCCAACCGCCGAAGAACCCGGCGAGGGCGCCGATCACGATCCCGACGATCGACACCAGGACCGTCGCGACGACACCGACGATGAGCGAGTTGCGCGTGCCCCAGATGGTTCGGGCGTACACGTCGTTGCCCTGACGGTTGAAGCCGAGGATGTGGCCGGGCTCCGACCCCTCGTTGCTCTTCGCCAGGTTCGCCGCACGCGGGTCGACGTGGGCGAAGAGGCCCGGGAAGAGCGCCACGAGGATGATCAGCAGGATGAGGACGGAGGACACCCAGAACATCGGGCGGACCCGCATCGCGTCCCAGGCGTCGCTCCAGGTCGAACGGGTCTTCTCGTCCTCGTTGACCTGGTCGATCGCCTGGAGCGGGGTCTCCTCGATCGGGGCGACGTAGTGGGTCGCCGAGCGGGGTTCGGTGTTACTTGGCATAGCGGATCCTCGGGTCCAGGACGGCGTAGAGCAGGTCGACCAGGAGGTTGGCGAGCATGAAGATGATGACCATCACGGCGACGAACGACACGACGGTCGGACCCTCGCCGAGCTTGACGGCCTGGAACACCGTGCCACCCACGCCGTGGATGTTGAAGATGCCCTCGGTGACGACCGCGCCGACCATCAGGTTGCCGATGTCGACACCCAGGTAGGTCACCACGGGGATGAGCGAGTTGCGGAAGATGTGCACGCCCACGACCCGACGCCGCGGGAGGCCCTTGGCCGTCGCGGTCCGCACGAAGTCGGCCGACATGTTCTCGGCGACGCTCGCACGGGTGAGCCGGACGATGTAGGCGAACGACACCGTCGCCAGCACGATCGCGGGGAGCACGAGCTCGGACCACGGCGCCTCGCTCGACACCGTCACCCGGAAGAGCCCGAGGTTGATGCCGAAGACGTACTGCAGCAGGAAGCCCACCACGAACGTCGGGACCGAGATGAGCAGGAGGCTCACGACCAGCGCGGTCGCGTCGAAGAGCTTGCCCTTCCGGAGACCGGCGATGACACCGACGACGATGCCGGCGATCGACTCGAAGACGAGCGACAGGATCGCAAGGCGCGCCGTGATCGGGAACGCCTGCGCGAGCTGCGAGCTCACGGGCAGCCCCGAGTAGGTCAGCCCGAGGTCACCGCGGAACACCCCGCCGATCCAGAGGAAGTACTGGACCAGGAACGGCTTGTCGAGGTTGTACTGCTGGCGGAGCTGTTCGATCACCTGCGGCGACGGTTGCCGGTCGCCGAACAGTGCGGCGATCGGGTCGCCCGGCAGGGAGAACACCATGAAGTAGATGAGGAACGTGGCCCCGAAGAACACGGGGATGAGTTGCAGGAGGCGCTTGCCGAGGTACCAGGCCATCAGATCGCTGCCTGGTCCGGGACGCGCATGTCGTTCAGGTTCATGTCGTGAGTGGTGGACGATCCGCGGGTCGGCACGGGGGTCCGGTGCGGGCGGCGGCGCCCGCGGTGGTGGGGGAAGGTGTTGCCGCCGTGGTACGGGGGTTAGCGGGGCGGGTGGGCCCCCGAACCCCCGTCCGGTGGTCGCGGAGCAGGATACCCGTCCGCGATGTGTCTCACGAGGAGACTGGTGTTACTTCTTGACCTCGACGTCGTAGTACAGCGGCACCGAGTTCCAGCCGAACTTGACGTTCGACACGTTGTCCGCGTTCCAGACACCGGTCACGTTGGAGTACCACAGCGGGATCTCCGGCAGGTCCTTGAAGAGGAGTTCCTGCGCCTGGTCGAAGTACTTGTTGCCCTCTTCGACGGTGGCGGCGGAACGACCCTTCTGGAGCAGGTCGTTGTACTCGGTCGAGTCGTAGCGCGAGTAGTTGCTCGACGACCCGTCACCCATGGTCGGGCCGAGGAAGTTGTACAGCGACGGGTAGTCGGCCTGCCAGCCGGTCCGGCTCGCACCGGTCAGCTTGTTGTCCGTCTGGACCGCGAGGGCCTCGGCGAACGTCGGGTAGGCCTTGCCCTCCGCCTTGATGCCGAGCGTGCTCGAGATCGAGTTGGTGACCGCGGTGACCCAGGCCTGGTGGCCGCCGTCAGCGTTGTAGGCGACGGTCAGGGTGTCGTTGTAGGGCGAGATCTTGTCGGCCTCGGCCCACAGCTCCTTGGCCTTCGACTTGTTGTACTCGAGGACGTCGGAGCCCTCGAGGTCGTCGTTCCAGCCAGCGATCACCGGGGAGGTGAAGTCCTTGGCCGGGGTGCGCGTGCCGTCGAAGATCTTGTCGGTGATCTGCTTGCGGTTGATCGACAGCGAGATCGCCTCGCGACGGAGCTTGCCCTCTTCACCCTTCCAGTGGTCGAGGTAGTAGGGCAGGTAGATCGCCTGGAAGATCGCGGCGGCCTGGTTGACGTTCGAGTCCGGGAAGTCGGACTTGTAGTTCGCGAAGGCGCTGTCCGGCACGGCGTCGAGGACGTCGAGGTTGCCGCCCTGGGCGTCGGAGTACGCGGTGTCCTGCGAGGTGTAGAACGTGATCGTCAGACCACCGTTCTTCGGCTTGCGCTTGCCCTCGTAGTCCTTGTTGGTGACGAGCTTGATCGACTGGTTGTGCGTCCACGCACCCTTGCCGTCGAGCTTGTACGGGCCGTTGCCGATCGGGTTCTCACCGAAGGCCTTGGTGTCCTTGTAGAACTCCGAGGGCAGCGGCACGAACGCCGAGTAGCCGAGGGACAGCGGGAAGTCCGACTGCGCCGACTTGAGGGTGACGGTGAACTCGTCGTCGCTCTTGACCTTGAGTCCGGTGAGGTCCGAGTCCTTCGTGGCGTCGTAGCCCTCGATGTTCTCGAAGAAGTAGCTCGCGCTCTGCTTGTTCGAGTACTTCGCGGCCCAGTCCCACGCCTTGGTGAACGACTCGGCCGTGACCTTCTCGCCGTTGGTGAAGGTGTAGTTGGTGTTGAGCTTGATGTCGAACGTCTTCGAGTCGCTCGTGTCGATGCTCTTCGCGACCTCGTTCACCGGCTTGCCCTTGGCGTCGTACGACACCAGGCCTTCGAAGATCGAGTCGATGATCTTGCCGCCGCCGACCTCGGTGGTGTTCGAGGGGATGAGCGGGTTCTGGGGCTCGTTGCCGTTGGTGGTGACGATGCCGGACGCGTTCGTCGAGCCCGACTTGTCACCTCCGCTGCTGCTGTTGCTCGAGCAGCCGGCCAGGGCGATTGCTGTGGCCCCGACCACGGCGAGGGCTGCGAGCCCAGCGCGCTTCTTGATCAAGATTCCTCCTGGTGCATGGGACGCGGCGGGCGCACGGGTGCCTGCTCGCCACGTTTGACCTTTGCACTGTAGGCAGTGTGGGGAGTGCTCACCAAGCCCAGGGGAGATCGGTTACAAATCGGAAACCAAGTTGCACGATCCTTGCGAGAGGATGCAAGATTCGGGCGGATCGCGGACGCCGGGGCGAGATTGTTGCAACCGCATCGAAATGCTTGCGTCCGTGCACAACTCTGTGCAAGCCGACTGCCTGCCTGCGCACAGCAGTGCGCCCCGCCCGGGACACCGGACGGGGCACACGCTACTCGGGCTCGGGCTCAGGCGAACGCCTCGACCGGCGGGCAGGCGCACACGAGGTTCCGGTCGCCGTACGCCTGGTCGATCCGGCGCACCGGCGGCCAGTACTTCCGGGCACTGATGCCCGGCAGCGGATAGACCGCCTGCTCGCGGGTGTAGGCGTGCGTCCACTCCCCCGAGATCACCGACGACGCGGTGTGCGGGGCGTGCACGAGCGGGTTGTCGTCCGCCGGCCACTCGCCACGCTCGACCGCCGAGGCCTCGGCACGGATGGCGAGCATCGCGTCGACGAAACGGTCGAGCTCGGCGAGGTCCTCGCTCTCGGTCGGCTCGACCATGAGCGTGCCCGCGACCGGGAACGACATCGTCGGGGCGTGGAAGCCGTAGTCGACCAGGCGCTTCGCGACGTCGTCCACCGTGATGCCCGTCGTGTCCCGGAGCGGGCGGAGGTCGAGGATGCACTCGTGCGCGACGAGCCCCGACTCCCCCGTGTAGAGCACCGGGAACGCGTCGCGCAGGCGTGCGGCGATGTAGTTCGCCCCGAGCACCGCGGCCTCGGTCGAACGGGTGAGCCCCTCGAGCCCCATCATCCGGACGTACGTCCACGTGATCGGCAGGATGCTCGGGCTGCCGTACGGCGCGGCACTGACCGGGCCACCGGCGTGCGCGTCGCGGTCGGAGCCCTCGGCGCGCACGGAGCCGGTGCGACGGTCGGCGTCCTGCGCGAACGGGTGGCCCGGCAGGAACGGTGCGAGGTGCGACTTCGCGGCGACCGGCCCGACGCCGGGCCCGCCGCCGCCGTGCGGGATGCAGAACGTCTTGTGCAGGTTGAGGTGCGAGACGTCCCCGCCGAAGTCGCCGAACCGGGCGTGGCCGAGCAGGGCGTTGAGGTTCGCGCCGTCGACGTAGACCTGACCGCCGGCGTCGTGCACGGCGGCGCAGATCTCGCGGATGTCGTGCTCGTAGACGCCGTGCGTGGACGGGTACGTGATCATGAGCGCGGCGAGCTGGTCGCCGTGCTGCTCGGTCTTCGCACGGAGGTCGTCGAGGTCGACGTTGCCGTTCTCGTCGCAGGCGACCACGACGACCTGCATGCCGGCGAGGACGGCCGACGCGGCGTTCGTGCCGTGCGCGCTCGACGGGATGAGGCAGACCGTGCGGGACTCGTCGCCGCGGGACCGGTGGTACCCGCGGATCGCCAGGAGTCCGGCGAGCTCGCCCTGGCTACCGGCGTTCGGCTGCAGGGAGACCGTGTCGTACCCGGTGACCTCGGCCAGCCCGGACTCGAGGTCGCCGATCATGTCGAGGTAGCCCTCGACGTCGTCGCGCGGCGCGAACGGGTGGATGTTCGCGAACTCCGGCCACGTCACGGCCGCCATCTCGGTCGCCGCGTTGAGCTTCATCGTGCAGCTGCCGAGCGGGATCATGCCGCGGTCGAGCGCGTAGTCCTTGTCGGCGAGGTGCTTGAGGTACCGCATCATCCGGGTCTCGCTGCGGTGGGCGCTGAAGACCGGGTGCGTCAGGTACTCGCTGCTCCGCAGCAGATCGGACGGGAGGCGCGTGGCCGCGTCCCGCACGGCGGTCTCCGTCGCCGGGACGCTCGCGTCGACCGCACCGAACACGACGGCGAGGGCCGTCACGTCCTCGGGCGTCGTCGTCTCGTCGACGGACAGCTGGAAGGTGTCGGCGTCGACGAGGTGCAGCAGGCGGTCCGCGTCACGGGCCGCGGCGACGAGTGCCTCGGCGCGTCCGGGCGCACGGAGCGTGAGCGTGTCGAAGAACGCCTCGTGCACGACCTCGAGCCCGGCGTCACGGGCGGCCGCGGCGAGCGCCGACGCCGTCCGGCCGACGCGGTCCGCGATGAAGCGGAGCCCCTCGGGACCGTGGTACACGGCGTACATCGAGGCCATCACGGCGAGCAGGACCTGCGCGGTGCAGATGTTGCTCGTCGCCTTCTCGCGGCGGATGTGCTGTTCGCGGGTCTGCAGGCTGAGGCGGTAGGCCATCTGCCCGTCGGCGTCGAAGGACACCCCGACGAGGCGGCCGGGCAGCTGGCGCTCGAGGCCGGCACGGACGGCGAGGTACCCGGCGTGCGGGCCACCGAAGCCGAGCGGGACGCCGAAGCGCTGGCTCGTGCCCACGGCGACGTCCGCGCCGAGGTCGCCGGGGCTGGCGAGGAGCGTCATCGCGAGGAGGTCCGCCGCGACGACCGCGATGCCCCCACCGGCGTGCACGCGCTCGATGACCGATGACGGGTCGACGATCCGACCGGAGGCACCGGGGTACTGCACGATGACGCCGAAGGCACCGTCGAGCTGCTCGTCGGTCGGTCCGGCCACGGCGTCGAACCCGCGCAGGGCGATACCGACGGCCTCGGCCCGGTGGTCGAGCAGCGCACGGGTCTGCGGCAGCAGGTCGGCGTCGACGAGGAACGCGTCGCCCTTGACCTTGGACGCCCGGCGGGCGAGGAGCATGCCCTCGACCACGGCCGTGCCCTCGTCGAGCATCGAGGCGCCGGCGGTCGCCATGCCCGTCAGGTCGGAGACCATGGTCTGGAAGTTGATGAGCGCCTCGAGCCGGCCCTGCGAGATCTCCGGCTGGTACGGCGTGTAGGCCGTGTACCAGCTGGGGTTCTCGAGCACGTTCCGCTGGATCACCGCGGGGGTGTGGGTGCCGTGGTACCCGAGCCCGATCATGGCGCGACGGACGGTGTTGCGGGCGGCCTTGGCCCGGAGCTCGGCGAGCGCCTCGGTCTCGCCGATCGCTGCGGGGATGCCCGAGTGGACGGTCGGCGCCGCGTGGATCGCCTCGGGGATCGCGGCGCGGACGAGGGCGTCGAGGGTCGGCTGGCCAACGGCGTCGAGCATCGTCCGCTGGTCGACCGGGGTGGTGCCGATGTGGCGGTCGGCGAAGGACGTCTGGAGGTTCTGGAGGTCGCCGGTCATGCGATGGACGCCCGGTACGCGTCGTGGTCCATGAGGTCCTCGGGGAAGGAGGTGCCGTCCACCTTGATCTTGACGAGCCAGCCGGCGCCGAACGGGTCCTGGTTGACGGTGTCGGGGGCGTCGACGACGGCGTCGTTGATCGCCACGACCTCGCCCTCGATCGGGGCGAAGAGTTCGCCGACGCTCTTGGTCGACTCGATCTCGCCGATCTGCTCGCCCGCGGTGGTGGCGGTGCCGACGGCGGGGAGCTCGACGTAGACGACGTCACCGAGCTGTTCGGCGGCGTGGTCGGTGATGCCGACGGTGACGGTGTCGCCCTCGACGAGCAGCCACTCGTGGTCGGCCGTGTACTGGAGTGCGGTCTGGTCGGTCATTGCATCAGCCTTTCGAGGCGCGGCGGTAGAAGGGGAACGCGGTGACGGTGCTGGGGACGGCCGTTCCGCGGACGTCGATGTGGAGGAGCTGTCCCTCGGTGGCGAGTGCCGGGTCGACGAACGCCATCGCGACGGGGTGGCCGAGGGTCGGCGAGAGCGCACCGGAGGTGACGGTGCCGACGACGACGCCGTCCTGCACGACGTCGTACCCGGCACGCGGGGCCCGGCGGCCCTCGGTGACCAGGCCGACGAGCACGCGGGCGTCGTCCGACGGGGTGACGCCGGTGGCGCCGACGAAGTCGCCGTCCTTCGCCACGACCCGGCCGAGGCCGGCCTGGGCGGGACGGACGTCGGTGCCGAGCTCGTGCCCGTAGAGCGGCATGCCCGCCTCGAGCCGGAGGGTGTCGCGGGCGGCGAGTCCGGCGGGGACGACCCCGCGGTCGGCGCCGGCCTCGAGCAGGGCGTCCCAGAGCGCTCCGGCGACGGACGGGTCGCTATAGACCTCGAAGCCGTCCTCGCCGGTGTAGCCGGTGCGGGCGACGAGGACCTCGGCGCCGTCGAACACCGCGTGCACTGCCCGGTAGTACCCGAGCTCGTCGAGGGGGCTCTCCGGCTGGAGCCGGTCGGCGACGACGAGCGCGTCGAGCGTCCCGGCAGCTGCCGGGCCCTGGATCGCGACCAGTGCGGTGGTGTCCGAGTCGTCCGACACCTCGACGTCGAAGCCGTCGGCCCGTGCGGTCAGGGCGTCCACCGCGACCTGCCGGTTCGACGCGTTCGCGACGACGAGGAAGACGTCCTCGTCGGTGCGGTAGACGACGAGGTCGTCGAGGATGCCGCCGTCCTCGGCGAGGAGGAGTGAGTACTTCGCCCGTCCGACCGGCATCGCGCCGAACGACCCGGCGAGTGCGTGGTCGAGGAAGGCCACTGCCTGCGGACCGGTGACGCCGACCTCGGCCATGTGCGAGAGGTCGAAGACACCGGCGGCCTGACGCACGGCGTGGTGCTCGGCGAGGTCGGACGAGTACCGGACGGGCATCCGGTACCCGGCGAAGTCGGTGAAGGTGGCGCCGGCGGCTTCGTGGGCGGGCTCCAGCGGCGACGAGCGCAGTGGGGACGTTGGCATGGGCGGAGTTCTCCTGGCATCGGCAGGACCCGACGACCGTCGTCGGGCGGAACTCCCCCTCTGTCATGGGCCTGAGAGTTTCACCGCGGCCCGTGAGGTCCGGCGGCTTTCACCGTGGGCGAGCCACGGACCGACCCGGTGGGGGCATCGTGGCTGCTTTTCAGAGTGGCCTGTCCGCTGCGGTGTGGGACCTGAGAGATTGTCGGGGGGATTGCTCCTTCGGTGCCGTGCGGGGTGCCCAGGGCACCGCACGACGTCTCCCGCGACGGATGAACGGCCGGTCTTCAGTTGTCGGCCCGATCATACCGACCCCGCGTTTCGGGCATGTGACGGACCCGGTGGTTCGACATCTCGTAGAATGCGGGGATGGCAGGTCAGCGATCACGCCCCCGCGGGCAGCTCGAGCAGGCGGTGCTCGACGCGCTCTGGTCGGCGGACGGCGGGCTCAGCGCGCGCCAGGTGCTCGACGCCTTCCCGGAACCCCGGCCCGCACTGACGACCGTGCTCACCGTGCTCGACCGCCTCGGCCGCAAGGGCCGGGTGGAGCGGCAGCAGCACGACGACGCACCGCTCACCTTCCGTGCGACGAACAGCAGGGAGGAGCAGACCGCATCCCTCATGTCGAACGCCCTCGCCGCGGCGAGCGACCGCGAAGCCGCCCTGCTGCAGTTCACCGGCTCGCTCGCCTCCGACGACCTCGACGTCATCCGCCGCGCCCTCGACGCCCGAGCCCGTTCCTGACGGATCCGCCGTGGTCGTCACCGGAGTCGTCCTCATCGCGCTCGCCCTGGCGGTCGTGGTCCTCGCGCCCCGGGTCCTGACCCGCTCCGCGTGGACGATCGACCGGCCCCGCACCGCGCTGGTGTGCTGGTCGGTGGCGGTGCTGCTCGGCGTCGTCGGCTTCGTCGCGGGCATCACGTTGCTCGTCGTGGCCAACCGCCCGATCACCGACCCGATGGGCTTCGGCGGCTCCCCCACGCACGGCCTCAACGTCGGGGTCGCCCTGCTCGCCGTGCTCGCGTTCGTGATCGCGGTCCGGGTCCGGCCCGGCCCCGAGCACGAGGCCGTTCGCGAGGCGATGCGCTCCGGTGCGGCACCGCACCGCGAGATCGACGGCACGCCGGTGTCCGTCCTCGAGGCGGACCACGCACTCGCCTGCGCCGTCCCCGGCAGGGCCGGCGGCGTGCTCGTGAGCACCGGGCTCGCGGACCGTCTGCGCACCGACGAACTGGAGGCCGTGGTCGCCCATGAACGCGCGCACCTGACCCAGCGCCACGCGGTCGCGGTCGGGATCGCCGAGTCGATCGAGCGTGCGGTCCCGTGGATCCCCGGTGCGCGCGCCATGGCGCGCTCGACGCGCGTCCTCGTGGAGTTCGCCGCCGACGACGCGGCGGCGCGACGTGTCGGACGCGACGCGCTGCGGCGAGCCGTCCTGGTGGCGGACGGGACGAGCGCGCTCGGGGCGATCCGCGCCTCCCGTCTGGGGTCCTGACGCGTGTCGGCGGTGGGGCATATGGTGATGGCACCGTGAAGCCACTGACCGAAGCAGACATCCGTTCGTCGTTCGTCAACGCCACCCCGGACGAACTCGCCCAGCTGCCCATCCCCGGCCTGCACGAGACGCTGTGGGACGAGCGCGAGTTCCTCGGGTGGCGCGACCCGCAGGCCGCCCGCCGCGGCTACATCGTGTCGTGGATCGACGACCGCCCGGTCGGGATCGTCGTGCGCTCCGCCGGTGGGTCCCTCCGCCCCGGGATCGCGGCGATGTGCTCGTTCTGCCACTCTCCGCAGCCGGCGACGCAGGTCCGCCTGTTCTCGGCCGCGCGCGCCGGAGAGTCGGGGCGGAACGGCAACACCATCGGCTCCTACATCTGCGAGGACCTCGGGTGCCCGATGCTGATCCGCACCGCGCCGCCGCACCTCAACCCGCCGGCGACGATCGCGATGCGTGGCGAAGCGCTCCTGCAGCGGGTGCGGAACTTCACCGAGGACGTGGCGAAGACCGCGTGAGCCGGTTCAGCACCGCCCGGTGGGCCGTCGTCGAGGAGCTCGGGGACGGCCGGTGGCGCCTGACCCTGCGCGACGAGGCCGACGATGAGCTCGGCGCGTTCGGGCTCGGCGTCGAGGGGCCGTGGGACCCGGACGTCGAACCGCACGTGGGCTTCGTGCTCGCGCAGCTCGGCCTGACGCTGCGCGGCACCCGACCCTGGCGGGTGGACGAGCTCGGGGACCAGCGGGCACCGGTGCTGCCGCTGGCGTGAGGGGCCCGGCGCTGCGGACTCACTCCGTCGCGGCGATGAAGTTCCGCAGGATCTCGCGGTCGTCGTCCGCGCGGGCGGCCCAGACGAGTTGGCTCCGGTGGTCGTCCGCCTCGAGCGGCAGCAGCACGACGGTGTCCGGAGCGGCGAGCGTGGCGCTCTCCGGTGCGACCGTCACCCCGAGGCCGGCGCCGACCAGGTGCAGCACCGTGGCCCAGGTGGTGGCCTCCTGCACGATGACGGGTCGCCGGGCGCCGGACACCACCGGGGCGAGGTTGCGTTCGGTCGCGACCGATCCGGCCTCCGCCGGGAAGAACACGAACGGGTCGTCGAGCAACTCCGGTCCCCGGATCGATGCCCGCGCCGCGAGCCGGTGCCCACGCGGGACCGCTGCCACGAACCGCTCGCTGCGGAACGGTAGGAAGCGCACGGCCGGGTCGGGATCGGGATCGCGCACGATCGCCAGGTCGAGCTCCCCGCGGACGATCCGCGCCAGCAGGGTCGACGAGTAGCCCTCGGTGAGTTCCACGCGGACGAGCGGGTAATGCTCCCGGAACACCTGCACGCGTTCGATCGGACCGAGCGGCAGCGCGGAGACGACGAACCCGACGTCGAGCCGACCGGCCTCGCCCCGGCCCACCCGCACGGTCTCGTCGAGGTCCCGGCGAGCCTGCTGCAGGAGCGATCGTGCCCGGCCCTGCAGCACCCGCCCGGCCGGGGTGAGCGCGACGCTGCGACTCGTCCGTGAGAAGAGGTCGACACCGAGCGCCCGTTCCGTCCGCCGGATCTGCTGCGACAGTGCCGGCTGCGCGATCCGGAGCGCCTCGGCTGCACGTCCGAAGTGCAGTTCGTCGGCCACGGCGAGGAACGCCCGGAGCTGCCGGAGGTCGACGTCGGGCTCGCGATCCATGCACTCAGCGTATCGATCCGCGCGAACGAGTATTGGACGGGACTCGGCACGGCGTCCGAGGATGGGTGCATGCCCGATGCGACCACCACCGACGCCGTGCTCATCACCGACATCGCCTGCGCTGCCGACGCCGAGGCGTTCCGCGTCCTCAACGAGGCCTGGATCAGCCGGTTCTTCACGCTCGAGGACGAGGACCGGAAGCTCCTCGGCGACCCGCTCGGCCAGATCGTCGAGCCCGGCGGCGCCGCCTTCGTCGCACGGCTCGGATCGGATGGGCCGGTCATCGGCTGCGTCGGCATCGCGCCCGTCGGGCCCGGGGTGTTCGAGCTGGTCAAGATGGCCGTCTCGCCCGAGCACCAGGGGCACGGCACCGGCCGGAAGCTCATCGCCGCGGCGCTCGAACGTGCCCGGGCGATCGGTGCGCACCGCGTGGTGCTGGAGAGCAACGCGCAGCTGGCGAGTGCCGTGCACCTGTACGAGGCGTTCGGGTTCCGGCACCTCGGCCACGACGAGGTCGCGCCGAGCCCCTACGCCCGCGCGGACGTCCACATGGCGCTCGACCTCTGAGCGGAGCCGTCAGGGAGCGGTACCGACCCGGTACGCTCGCGGCATGGCGACACACGAGGTGCAGGCCGTCCGCGAACGCGGCGCGTGGCAGGTGTTCATCGACGGGTTCCTGGTGACCGAGGTCACCCGGTGGCCCTCCGTCGGGTTCGTCGCCCGCGAGTGGATCGGTCTCACCGAAGAGGTGCCCGCGCGCGAGGTCGACCTGACGATCCGCGTCGTCGGACGCAACCAGTACGTGGCCTGACGCCCGACCCGAGTAGCCGACCCGCGCCTCCAGGCCGACGGCAACAGCCGACAGCCGACAGCCAGCAGCTGACGGCCCACACCAGCCCGCCGCTCACGCGACGTGCCAGACCAGCCCCTCTTGCGCACTCGACGGGTAGGCCGCCGCGATCCGCAGCACCGCCTCGCGCAGCGTGTCCGGCGAGCACGCCAGGTTGAGCCGCGCGAAGCCGCGCCCCTGCGACCCGAACCCGAGACCGGAGTTCAGCGCGACGTAGGCGTGCTCCCGGAGCGGCACGGCCGGGTCGTCTCCGAGCCCGATGCCGCGGAAGTCGAGCCACGCCAGGTAGCCGGCGCGGGGCCGGGTGTACACGACGCCGGGCAGGTGCTCCGCGAGGAGGGAGCCGAGCAACCGCTCGTTCGCGACGATCCGGGCGACCACGTCGTCGAGCCAGTCCGTCGCCAAGCTGAACGCCGCGAGGTTCGCGTGCAACCCGAGGATGCTCGTGCGGCAGGCGACCTCCTCCCAGAGCGTGTCGAGGAGCGCTGCCGTCCGTGCGTCCCCGGCGACGATGATCGAGCACTTCACCCCGGCGAGGTTCCAGCCCTTGCTCGCGCTCGTGACGCAGATGCTCCGCGCACCTGCGGGCTCGGCCACCGCGGCGAACGGGGTGAAGCGGACGCCGGGGTGCGTCAGCGGTGCGTGGATCTCGTCACTGATGACGAGGACGTCGTACCGTGCGGCCAGTTCGGCGAGGGCCACGAGGTCGTCGTGGTCGTGCACGAGGCCGACGGGGTTGTGCGGGTTGCAGAGCAGGAAGACGCGGACGCCGTCGGCGAAGGCGCGCTCGAGGCCCTCGAGGTCGAGCCGGTAGACGCCCCACTGCTCGAGCAGCGGGACCTCCTCGACCTGACATCGGGCCTCTTCGACGAGCTCGAAGAACGGCGGGTACACCGGCGGCGTGATCGCTACACGACCGCCGTCCGGCAGCGCGAGGCGGAGCGACTCGACGATCCCGACACTGACGTCCGTGGCGAGGGACACCCGGGCGGGGTCGACGTCCCAGCCCCAGCGGTCCTTCGCGAACGCGGCGAACGCCGGTGCGAGCGGCCCGGGCCCGTCGAGGTACCCGAGGTCGGACTGCTGCACCCGCTCGATGAGCGCCTGCCGGATCGCCGGCGCGACCTCGTGGTCCATCTCGGCGACGAACAGGGGCAGCACGTCGGGCGCGTACCGCGTCCACTTGATGCTCGTGCGGACCCCTCGCAGAGTGCCGACCGGGTCCTCCTCGTCGTGCGCCATGCGTCCCAGCATGCATCGGACTGGAGGCGCGGCGCGAGTCCGGCCGTCATCCTGCGTCGTCCGCGGGCTCGGGCTCGACCGCGAGCCAGAGCTCGGCCTCCGCGGTTCGGCCGCCGGGTGCGAGCCGGACACGAGCGATCTCCGGCGCCGCCACCAGACGGTACGGGTTGGCGGGCAACCACTCGCCGAACGCCTGCGGCCACAGCGCCTGGATCGCTCCGGGCACCGGTCCCGAGCCGGAGAACACGACCCACGTCGCAGCCGGCACCTCGATGACGTCGAGGCCCGGTGCGCTCTCGACCGAGGTGGCGGCGACCACCGAGTAACGGAGGAGACTGCCGTCCGCGCGGCCCTCGGTGAACGCATCGGACACCGACAGCACGCCCGACGGCTCCTGGTCGGACAGTCCAGCGATGCGCTCCCGGTCCTCGGGGGTGATGCTGCGTTCGAACGCCTGGATCGCGTCGTTCGGCCCCTCGTACACGAGCGGGACACGGGTCGAGCGACCGACGAGACGGAAGGCGGGTTTCTCGACGAGGCGGTAGTGCACGGGAGTGCTCCCTTCGACGGTGAGACGGAAGGACAGCCGACCCTGCGACCGGAGGACGGCGCCGGGCTCGCGCGCCTCCTGCGGACCGATGCCGTGCACGGCGCGGAACGCCCGCCCGAACGCATCGGCCGAGCCGTACCCGAAGCGTGCGGCGACGTCCGAGACGGTCGTCGTCCCCGAGGCGATGAAGGCCGCGGCGAGCGTCATCCGCCGACGCCGGACGTACTCGGAGAGCGGCATCCCGGCGAGCGCGGAGAACACCCGCCGGAAGTGGTACTCGCTCGTCCCGGTGATGCGTGCGAGCTCGTCCACGTCGAGCACGGTGTCGTCCGGGCCGCCGTCGAGGTGTTCCTCGACCGCGGCGATCGCCTCGTTCCAACGCTCCATGTCGGTGTCCTTCCTGGTGGTGTCATCGACGCTACGGTGACGTCGCGCGACGGACACGATGATCCCTGCCCGGGCTGGTCGGCCTACTGTCTGGGTCATGAGCACGAGCACCGCCGACAAGGCGACCACCCTCAAGCAGCTGCACGAAGCACCGGAGATCCTCCGCGTCGTCAACGTCTGGGACGCGATCAGCGCGAGGGTCGTCAGCGACCTGCCGGAGACGAAGGCGATCGCCACCGCCGGGCACTCCATCGCCGCGTCGTACGGCTACGACGACGGCGGGATGCCGCTCGACCTGGCACTGTCGGGCGCCGCGATCGTCGCCGCCGCCACGGACCTGCCCGTCACGGCGGACCTCGACGACGGCTACGAGGACCCGGCCGAGACGATCCGCCGCGCGATCGGTGCGGGGATCGTGGGCGCGAACGTCGAGGACCGCCTCCGCCCGTTCGACGAGGCCGTCGCCCGGGTCGCGGCCATCACCGCCGCCGTCGAGGCCGAGGGCATCGACTTCCAGCTCAACGCCCGCACCGACGCCATCGCCCGCGGCGGGGACCGCCCGATCGAGGAGAGCATCGCCGACGCGATCGCCCGCGGCAAGGCCTTCCTCGACGTCGGCGCCCCGCTCGTCTTCGTCCCGGGGGCGGTCCAGCGCGACGTCGTCGAGCGCCTCGTGGACGGTCTCGGTCGCGGCAAGCTGTCCGTGATCGGGCTGCCCGGCGCCCTGCCCGCCGCCGAGTACGAGGCCCTCGGGGTCGCCCGCATCTCGTACGGGCCGCTCACGCAGCGCGTCGCGCTCCGCGCGCTGCGCGACCTGGCGACCGACCTGTACGGCGGTGGCGTCGTGCCGGAGGACACCCCGACCCTGAACTGAACCAACAGGCGGCCTGGAGGCGCGGTGCCAGCTGGCACCGCGCCTCCCGTCCGTCGGTCGGTCGCCTCCGATACCTTCTTGCCATGACCCTGGACGTCGACGCGCTGCTCGCACCGCCCTCCCCCGTGGCCGCGCGGGCGCTCGATGTCGTGCGTGCGTGGTCCCCGCCGGCGCTGGTGCACCACTGCCTGCGCTCGTGGGCGTGGGCGTCGCTCCTCGCTCCGACCATCGAGCTCGAGCCGGACCGTGAGCTGCTGTTCGTCGCCACGATGCTGCACGACCTCGGCGTGACGCCGTCCTTCGATGCCCACGCCGTGCCGTTCGAGGACGCCGGCGGTGCGGTCGGCAGCGTGTTCGCCCTCGGTGCCGGGTGGGACGCCGCCCGTGCCCGTCGGGTCGGTGAGGTGATCGAGCTCCACATGTGGACGTCGGTCGACCCCGCGCTCGACGTCGAGGGACACCTGCTCGAGGTCGCGACCTCGCTCGACGTCTCCGGGGCTGGGTTCGCCCGGTGGACGGCGTCAGACCTGCTCGCCGTCACCGCTGCAGTCCCCCGCCTCGACTTCTCCGAGGCGTTCGACGGGCTGATCCACGAGCAGGCCGGTCGCAAGCCGTCGTCCTCCGCCGCCAGACTCGACGGCTCGGGCAACGTCGCTGCCGGTGGGAGCCGCTGGACATCGTTCCTGGACAATCCGGGCATCGTCGAGTAGAGTGTTCTTTTGGTGCACTGCAGCGAACCCATCTGACTCGCGCACACCGAACCGTCTCGAAGCCGACTCACCCGAGTCGCATTCCCACGAGACCACCGCTCGATCCGAACGGACGAGCTGCACGTCGAAGCTCGACGTGCGCGCCCCGCACTCGATGCGTCGCGCCGGACTCAGCCGTCCGCCGACACCGAGTCGCCCTGGGCGCCGAACGACCAGGAAGTACCGCAACACCATGACCAGCAACGAACGAATCACCATCACCGGCACCGCCCTCGCGGCGCCGACCGTCTCCCCCGACCGCATCGCTGAGTTCGGTGTGCGCGACGAGCGCTCGCAGCGCGAGTACCTCGTCCGCATCCCGGCCGACGACCTCGGTCTCTTCATCACCCGTGGCGCCCGCGTCGACATCGACGGCGAGGCCGGCTGGACCGTGCCCGGTCGCTCGTGGCGCGGCGAGGCGAGCCGCAGGCTCGTGCAGGCGCAGTCCGTCCGCGTCGGCGAACTGGCACTCGCAGCCTGAGCCCAGCACGCCACACACGAAGGCCGCCGAGCACTGCTCGGCGGCCTTCGTCGTGTGTGGAGTCAGTCGGTCTTGTCCGCGGCCGCCGTGTCCGCGTCCGTCGTGTCCGCAGTCGCCGTGCCCGCGGTCGCGGTCGCGGTCTCCGTGTTCGCTTCGTCGGCGTCGGCGAAGCGGTGCCCGCCGTCGACGTCCACCGGCCGTTCGGTCCCCGCTCGCTCCGCAGCGTCCCGCAGCCGCCGGATGAACGCGTG
Source organism: Curtobacterium sp. Curtsp22 (assembly GCF_059492135.1). Lineage (NCBI taxonomy): Bacteria > Bacillati > Actinomycetota > Actinomycetes > Micrococcales > Microbacteriaceae > Curtobacterium > Curtobacterium sp. Curtsp22. Next base: position 1,497,767 of record NZ_CP168519.1, read on the forward strand.
GTCCTCGGGCTCGAGTTCGTCGTCGGGCGCCGCGCTCACGGTCAGCTCGCTCGCGGGACCGATCAGCACCGTCGTCCGGGTCACCGAGCCGTCGTCGGCCACCGCGGGGATCGCAACGGTGTCGGTCCTGCCGTTGGCACCGAGGATCGCCGCGTAGTCCGCGACCGCATCGGCGATCGCGTCCCCCGTGAGGATCTGGCTGCCGTCGTAGTGGATGTACTTCACGTTGCCTCCTAGCCTCTCGACGGTAGGTGGGCGTGATGCGCGTGGGCCGAGCAAGCGCGTTCTGTGGCCAAACCGGACGGATCAGGCGCGCCGGCGTGCGGCAGCGACGAGCTGTGACGCCGCGGCCAGGACTCCGGGCACGATCGCGATCAGGCCTGCGGCCGTCGACCCCACGGAGATCAGGACGACGGCGCCCGCGAGCGCACCGACCGTCAGTACTTGCGCACCGATGACACCGATCACCACTGCTGCGGACTCCGCGCGGCTCACGCGCTCGATCGCGTCCGCCGCGACGGCTTCGGAACGGAGGTGGCAGTCGATCAGCTGCCGAGCTGACCCCCCAACCACGAGCTCGTAGTCGCGGAGCGCTCGCGGGGAGGCAATGGGGCCGCTGAACAGTTCGGCAGCAGCTACCGCGAAGACGTCGTTCTCTCCGTCTTCCCGGGAGCCCGACCGAGCGCCGCTCTCCGCTGCTCCGTCAAGATCGTCCGCATCGCTCGCAGCCTGGTGGTGTCGCCCGACAGCCCGACACTCGCTCCGTGCAGGAGCGCACTCATGATCTTCATCGGCATCGTGCAAGTCCCGTCCTCTCCATCGCAGTCACTCGATGCTCGCGCAGACGTTGCGACCGCCGCGAACATTCGGAAGGTACGGGCGGATCGACTGCCCACCCCGATGGTGGTGATCTGGAGGTGCCCCGATGCTCGTCGAACGCAGCGCCGCCCTCATCGCTGAGGCGGTGCCCCTCTGAGCGGGACAGATCAGTACTCGCCCTTGACGACGAAGTACGAGCCGCGGATCGTCCCCGCCAGCTTCGACTTCTGCCGCGCGAACTTGAACTTGTCCGCCAGCTCCTCCGGCACTTCCATGCCGTCCGAGAGCTTGAACCCGACCGCTCGCTTGCCGCCCGGCTCCAACGTGTAGAGGACGTTGACCGCGAGTCCGGACTCGTAGAAGACGTGGGTCCAGCGGATCCCGTCGACGAAGGCCTCGGTGGCTTCGAGCGGCTTCGAGGCGATGACCAGCCCCCGCTCGTCGTGCAGGACCTTCGTGACGTAGTCGACCAGGTCGGGTACGTCCTCGGCGGGGTGGGTGGTGAAGACGTGGTCGTACTTGTTCTTGAAGTACCTGGCCTCGTTCGCCCGGAGTCCGGCGAGGGCGTCGGCGACCGGCGAGGACTCCAACCCCACGGTGGACACGTGCTCGAAGTCGACGACGTACGACATGGGGCCTCCTCGGCGATGGACTCAGCGCAAATCTAGTCGGTTCGCAATTCGCGTTGCTGTCCGCACGCGCGGCGATGCGGACCGTGTGGCTGACGCTTGCGCTCACCGTGCCGATAGCGTCCGTGATGCAAGCTTCTTCGGTATGGCGTCGGATCGCCTCCAATCCGTTCCTTCGATGGGTGAACACGTTTCTCCTCGGTGCGCTCCTCATCCCCCTCACGATCGGTGCGGTCAACCAGCAGAATGCCAACGACGAAGCAAACCGAGCCCGCATGATCGAGACCTACGACGCGGTCATCACGACGTCGACGGCTTACATGGCCGTGCGGAGCTCACCAACATCAGATGGTCCACACCTCGAACAGGTCCAGGCGGACTTCGACGCCGCCTACTTCACTGCCCTGATGTATGCGAGCAGCAACTCGAGCGAGGAGAACGTCCGGGTCTTCGCCGCGCTGAACAAGCTCATGTCCGAAGTCCACGATGAACGCGATCTCGATCAGAAGCGGTTCTACACACGGCTCCTGAACCTCGTGATCGCGACCTGCTCGGTACACAACAGTCCGAGCAAATGCTCCGATCGGGCACTCTTGACCGAGTGACCAGCCCCATTGGACATGAGCGGCGCGGCCCGGACGACGCGGTCCGATGGCGCTTCTGCCCCTTGCACGTGCACCACGAATTGTGGAACGAAACTCCCCCACGCTTCGCCGTGCACGGCGTCAACTCCTGAGGACCTCGAGCAGTGCGGTCACGACCATGACGAGACCGAATACACCGAGCACAGCACCCAGCATGCGAATCCAAGCGGTTCCCCACCTCGCCTGCGGATTCCACGCGAGGCGAGCTTTCTCCGCTGCCAACGCCAGCTTGATGATCACCTGCGGGAAGACCACCACGAAAGCGCCCCACAGCAGCACCACGGCCCCGACGATCAGTTGGAATCCCGTCCCCATGCGAACGACGGTACTGGTCGTGACCGCAGCGGGGGCAACTCGCTCAGTTGTTGAAGCGGAACGTCCGTGTTACCACTGGCAGTTGACGGACGCACTAGCGATCCGCGCAACGCCGCGGTTCTGGGTCTCCGACGATGACGGCAGTGGTCGGTTGAGAACGGTCGTGCTGACGAACGGGCCGCCTCGACTCCGATGGGTCGGCACTGCCGACGTCATCGACAGCATGAGACTGGGGTGCTGAACGAGTGGATGACCGCCCGAGAGGCCGCCGACTATGCCCGCCGCCACTGGCGCACCATGACCGATGCCTGCCGATCCGGTGAGCTCGTCGCCTACCAGCGGAAGGTCAACGCACAGTGGCGCATCCGACGCGCAGACGTCGACACCTGGCTCGGCGTCAGACCGGTTGTGCGACGAGGCCCGCTGCGAGCTCTGTGACAGCCGCTCACAGCTCCGCGCGCATGATCTCGCCGGCCCGCTCCTCCACCCGGTCGATCGTCTTGCCGATCAAGTCGACGTAGGCGAGCGACTGGCCAATCACCGGGATCGTGTCGCCGCCCGCAGTGACCGCCTTGAGGATCTTGCCCGTGATCTCAGACGAAACACCCTCCACGAGCAACCGCAGGTCAGCAACAGCAGACCGCAGATCGGGATCAGACACCGTCAGGTTCGCCCGAGTCAGCGTCCGGGTCAACTTCTCCATCTGAGCCGCGTAGTCCTTGCCGGTGTCGAGCTCGAGGATCTCGCTCAGGAACTTCAACACCTCTTCCTTCGACTGCATCATTCCCATCGTCGGCGCCCACACGCTCCACGACCGGGAGAACGAGCGGGCCGCGGGAAGCATCTCGACTATGACCTCCCGGGCGTCCAGTCGGCGCCGTTCCCTCCGGTCGTCCTGAGCCACGGTGCGCTGGTGCCTCAGCGTGACCCACGCGGTCCCGGCGCTGGCGACGATCGTCAGGATGCCCGTCAGCAGCGCGACAGCGATGGTGTCGCTCATGCTGCAACGTCCGTCACGCGGGGCGTACGGCCGTCGTGCGTGGCCTTCACAGCCGCCCAGGTCCGCTCGTCGATGTCCTCGGGGAAGACGACGCCAAGCGCGTTCAGATGCTCCCGCCACGTCAGGATCCGCAGCGCGCTCTCGTCGCCATCCGCGGCGGCGCGCACCAAGAGCTCGGCGACCAGTTCGACGTCCGGCATCTCGAGCGGTCGCATCTGCTCCGCGAGCTCCCGATACTCCGCACGCTCCGCTACAGCACGGCGCCGCCTGCCGCGGTAGTCCTGCTCCTTCGCCCGCTTGACGGCTCTCTGTGGCGTGTTCCTGCGGTGAGCGCGGCCCATCAGGCGCCGTTCGCCACGAACAGCGCGATGACAGCGACGACGAGGGATGCGAGCCCCAACCCCACCGACGTGTAGCCGGTGATGAGCGAGTGACGCATGGCACGGCGCGCCGACGCGTCCGAGTCCGTCGCGGCCTTCCTCGTCTGCTGCAACGTCTCGAGTTGAAGCTCCGCGCTGCGATCGAGGCGCCCGACCGTCTCGTGCAGAGCCCGCGCAGCATCGCGGGTGTTGCGTGCCGTGTCCACCACGGGCTGCTGCCGCGCTTGACGAGCCAGCTGCTCGTAATCGGGTCGCCAGTCAGTCATGCCCCCAGGATGCACGAAAGCCCCGCAGACGGCCGTCTGGCACGCCTGCAGGGCTCCGTGACTGTCAGCGCTTCCGGCGGCCGGCTTGCAGCCTCGTCGCCATGCGCTGGTCCGCCTTTTGGATCCGCACGTCCGCGACGTCGACCATCTTCGCGATCAGGTGTCACCCGTCACCGGATTCTGCACGTAGATGTCGCCCAGGACTGGCTGAACACCCGTGGTCGACGCAAAGGCTGCGGCGCTCGACAGCTTCGACGACGGGACGTAACCCGCGAGTTCGTCGAGCGAGGACCGGTACACACCCGACGCACCTTCGACCCCCGCGGCCATTCCTGCTGGGATCCACCGGCCGACGTCGTTCGCGAACACCTTCGACGGCGAGTGAATCCCGAGCTCGCTCCGGATCGTCGCGACCATCGATCGAGCGATGCCGGACATCTGCTTCGCGATCGCACGCTGCTGCGACTGCAGGCCCTTCACGAGCCCTCGAGCAGCGTTCACGCCGGCGCCGTAGAGATCATCCGCCGCGGTGGTCGCGAACGACGACGACGCCTTGCTCAGCTACCCCTGCAGCGACGCCACCTGCTTGATCTGGCCTTTCCCGCCGACGAGGAAATCCTGCGACAGGGGCAGAGCGCTGACGCCCTTCGCGATGAGCTGCTGGTAGGACGCGGCGTCCAGGCCGGCCTTGCGCAGCTTGGACATCGTCGCGGTGAACAGCTTCGTCTTCGACACCAGGTCCGTGAGCTGATCGACGAGCCCGCCGCCCATGCTCGAGCTGGTGACGTCGAACTTCGTCAGGTTGCTCAGCACGGAGTCGCGGTACGGGCGCACGTCGAGGAGTGGATCAAGCTGATGCAGACCAAGCCCCGCGGGAAGCAGACCGCCGGAGAGCCGCAGCGCCACCCTCGGGCTGGCACCCGGCACGATCGCGACCCGGGTCCAGAACGTGCGCACGGTGTTCCGCGCGGCGATCGCGGATCGGAAGCTCACCCACGACCCCACCGTCGGCGTGCGCCTGCCGCGCCGGCGCCGCCGCGACGTCGCGATGCGGATCCCGACCCACGACGAGGTCCGCCGTTGGCTGGACGGAGCGGACCCGCACTGGCGCGCGCTTCTCGCCGTCTGCGCGTTCGCCGGCCTCCGCCTCGGAGAGGCTGCCGCGCTCCGTGTCGGGGACGTGCACTTCCTCCGGAACCCGCGCATCGAGGTCCGTCGACAGGTGCAGCGCGTCAAGGGCGGCGCCGTCGAGATCCGCGCACCGAAGCACGGCTCCGAAAGGGACGTACCCGCCGTGGACGCGGACGGCCTGCTGCGGGAGATCTCCGCGCACATCGCGCTCCGGGGCTTCCAGGGGCAACCGGACGCCTGGTTGTTCCCGTCAGAGAACGGGCAGCCCGCACACCAGAACACCGTCGGGTACGCCTGGAACACCGCGCTCACGAGGGCCGGCCTCAAGGGGATCGTCCTGCACGACCTCAGGCACTACTACGCGTCCGGGCTGATTGAGGCCGGGTGCTCCGTCGCAACCGTGCAGCACGCCCTTGGTCCCGCGTCCCCGTCCGTGACGTTGAACACGTACACGCACCTGTGGCCGTCCGCGGAGGACCAGACGCGCACCGATGCTCAGGGGCTCGTCGAGGCCGTTCTCGGCTCTGCTGACGAATCCCTGACGAACGAGAGCGCCCGATCCGCACGCTGATGCGGATCGGGCCCGGCTCTAGTTGTTGAAGCGGAACTCCACCACGTCGCCGTCCTGCATGACGTAGTCCTTGCCCTCGATCCGGGCCTTGCCGTGCGCACGGGCCTCGGCGATGGAGCCGGCAGCCATGAGGTCCTCGAACGAGATGACCTCGGCCTTGATGAAGCCCTTCTCGAAGTCGGTGTGGATCACGCCGGCAGCCTGGGGTGCCTTCCACCCCTTGCCGATCGTCCACGCGCGGGCTTCCTTCGGACCGGCCGTCAGGTAGGTCTGCAGCCCGAGGGTGTCGAAGCCGATGCGGGCCAGCTGGTCGAGGCCGGACTCGGTCTGCCCGGTGCTCTCGAGGAGCTCGGCGGCGTCGGCCGGGTCGAGCTCGATCAGCTCGGACTCCACCTGGGCGTCGAGAAACACGGCCTGGGCGGGCGCGACGAGCGCGGCCAGTTCGGCCTTGCGGGACTCGTCGGTGAGGATCGCCTCGTCGACGTTGAAGACGAAGATGAACGGCTTGGCCGACAGGAGCCCGAGTTCGGCGATGGGAGCGAGGTCGATCGAGGTGGCGGACAGGAGCGTGCCCTGCTCGAGCGCTGCCTTGGCCTCACGAGCGGTCTCGAGCACGATCGGCTCGGCCTGCTTCAGCTTCACGGTCTTCTCGTACCGCGGCAGCGCCTTCTCGATGGTCTCGAGGTCGGCGAGGATCAGCTCGGTGTTGATGACCTCGAGGTCGTCCTTCGGCGACACCTTGTTCGCGACGTGCACGACGTCGTCGTCGGTGAAGCCGCGGACGACCTGGGCGATGGCGTCGGCTTCGCGGATGTTGGCGAGGAACTTGTTGCCGAGCCCCTCGCCCTCGCTCGCGCCCTTGACGATGCCGGCGATGTCGACGAACGACACGGGTGCCGGCACGGTCTTCTCGGAGTTGAAGAGCGTCGCGAGCTGGTCCAGCCGCGGGTCAGGGAGGTTCACCACGCCGACGTTCGGCTCGATCGTCGCGAACGGGTAGTTCGCGGCGAGGACCTGGTTCTTGGTCAGGGCGTTGAACAGGGTCGACTTGCCGACGTTCGGGAGACCGACGATTCCGATGGTGAGTGCCACGGGAGGACAGCCTACCGGCGGCCGCCCGCCGGGGCCGACCCGCGCCTCCAGTCCGACAGTCCGACAGTCCGACGCAGCCGGCGGACGGCGGACGGCGGACGGCGGACGGCCGACCGTCGACGGCCGACGGCCGACGGCCGGCACGGCCGGCCCGGCCGCAACGCCGAGGGGCTCTGCGGCGATGTCGGCGCCGCGTGCGACGATCGGGACCGTGCCGTTGAACTTCACCGCGATCGACTTCGAGACCGCGAACAGCTCGCCCGCCAGCGCCTGCTCGGTCGGACTCGTCAAGGTCCGCGCGGGCAGGGTCGTCGAGCGGGCGTCGTGGTTCATCCGGCCGCCGCTCGGGCACGACGCCTTCCTCGAGTGGAACACCCGCATCCACGGCATCGTCGCGTCGGACGTCGTCGGGGCGAAGTCGTGGGAGCAGCAGTACCCGGACATCGTGGCGTTCGCCGACGGGGACGTCCTCGTGGCGCACAACGCCCGCTTCGACATGGGCGTGATCGCCGGTGGGTGCTCGGCGACGGGGATCGACCTCGCGGAACACCACTCGCTGTGCTCGCTGCAGGTCGCCCGCAAGACCTACACGCTCGACTCCTACCGACTGCCGATGGCGGCGCGGGCCGCCGGGTACGACGGTTTCCAGCACCACGACGCGGCCGCCGATGCCGAGGCGTGCGCGGCGATCGTCGTGCACGCGGCCGGGCACCACGGGACGGACACGGTCGAGGCGCTCGGCGCGGCCGTCCGGGTCGCCATCGCTCCGGTGCGGGCCCGTGCGGAGAAGCCGCGGACGGCTGCGCAGCCCCGGCTGTCGAACCGCCCGATGATCTTCGTCGACTGACGGCGCTCCGCGCGACCCGACAGCGCACCGCACGACCTGACGGCGCTCTGCACGACCCGGGGGCGCCGCCCGCCCACTACGCTCGGCGCATGGCTGCGACCACCACCATCGAGCGCGACGTGGTCATCGCCGCGCCGGCGTCCACGATCCTCCCCCACCTCGCCGACCTCCACCGTTGGGTCGAGTGGTCGCCGTGGGAGGGCCGCGACCCCGACCTGCACCGCGAGTACGGCGGCGAGCCGGGAGCGGTCGGCTCGACGTACGCGTGGAAGGGCAACCGGAAGGCCGGCAGCGGCGACATGGTCGTTCGTCGGGTCGAGCCCCACGACGTGGAGATCGGACTCCGGTTCACGGCGCCGTTCCGCTCGTCGAACACCACCGCGTTCCGGCTCCACGAGGTCCCGGACGGCACCCGTGTGGTCTGGACGATGACGAGCCCGGTGACGGTGACGTCGCGGATCGTCGGGCTGTTCATGAACATGGAGCAGTTCGTCGGCGGGGACTTCGAGAAGGGCCTCGCGCGGCTCAAGGCCCTCGTGGAGCGCTGACGGCGACGGACCCACGGCCGCGCTGGCCGGTCCGCCGCAGGCCCGGTGGTATTGTCACGACAATCCCTACTGCTGAAGGACCGCGATGACCAACGAAGGCCAGCTGCCGTCCGACCTGTTCATGGACCTGGACCGGTCGGGTCCGATGCCCCTGTACTTCCAGGTCGCCTCGCGCATCGAGGAGTCGATCCGCTCCGGCGCGATGCCCCCGGGTGCCCGCCTCGAGAACGAGATCGCCCTCGGTGAGCGGCTCGGGCTGTCCCGGCCGACGATCCGCCGGGCGATCCAGGACCTCGTCGACAAGGGCCTGCTCGTGCGCCGGCGCGGGATCGGCACCCAGGTCGTGCACGGCCCGGTGACCCGTAAGGTCGAGCTGACCAGCCTCTACGACGACCTCGCACAGGGGTCGCAGGCGCCGGCGACGAAGCTCCTCGAACGCAACGACGTGCCCGCCCCGGACGCCGTCGCCGAGGCGCTCGGCATCGCACCGGGCACCACGGTCGCCCACATCCGTCGCGTGCGCTTCGCCGAGGACGTCCCGATGGCGATCCTCGAGAACTACCTGCCGCCGGAGTTCCTCGAGATCACCGACGACGACCTGCAGACCCATGGCCTGTACCAGCTCTTGCGCGGCCGCGGCGTGACCATGCGGGTCGCGAAGCAGCGCATCGGCGCCCGTGCGGTCACCGACGAGGAGGCCGGCCTGCTCGAGATCGAGGACGGCGACCCGGTACTCACGATGAGCCGCACCGCGTACGACGCCTCGGGCCGCGCGGTCGAGTACGGCGTGCACTGCTACCGCCCCGACCGTTACTCGTTCGAGGTCACGCTCGTCGACAAGTAGGCGGCCCGCTCAGGCGAACGAGGGGACCCCGAGTTCGCCGGTCACGTACTGCGCCCGGCCGAAGCCGAAGGACCAGTCCTCCGGTCCGTTCTCGACGTACCCGATGAAGACGTCCTCGGACGCGACACCGACCCCGGCAAGGCTGTAGTGGATCGCGCGGTAGAGCTCCTGCTTCGCGGCCTGGTCGCGCCCGCGCTGCGTGAAGACCTGGATCATCACGACCCCGTCGGTGCGCTCGAACCCGAGTCCGGCGTCCTCGGCGATGATCTGCTGCGCCGGGTGCTCCGTGACGATCTGGAACCGGTCGCGTGCGGGGATGCCGTATACGTCGACGATGGCGGTGTGGATCGCGTCGGCGACGGCACGCACGGCCTCGGGCGTGCGGCCGGTGGCGAGGTCGATACGGACGAGCGGCATAGTGCCTCCTGCAGGTCGATACTTTGTCCTAACAAACTAACATGGATCGCGACCGCGGGACAGAGCAGACGGGAGGCACGGTGCCAGCTGGCACCGCGCCTCCCGTCCGTCGGGTCGTGCGTCTAGAGCACGGGGGTCGCCGCCGCGTAGGTGAGCGGTCCGTCGACGCGCGCCACCTCGTGCCACGCCCCGTCCGCGAGCGACGCCTCCGCCGCTTCCACGATCGACGCAGCCGCCAGGCCGTCGGCGACCGACGGCGCGAGCTGCTCCCCGCGCCGGACGCTCGCGATGAACTGCGCGGCCTCGACGGTCTTCAGGTCGTCGTACCCCATGGCGGTGCCGGCGCCCGGCTGGAAACGGGCGAACTCGCCGTCCCCCGCGGCCACGTAGTGGGTGGCGTAGCCGTCGACCTCTTGCCCGTCGAGGTAGACCTCGAGCTCGTTGAGGCGCTGGAAGTCCCACCGCACCGAGCCCTTCGTGCCGTACACCTCGAGCGTGTACTCGGCGTGCGGCCCCCGCATGACGCGGCTGGAGTCCATCGTGCCGACAGCGCCGTCCTCGAAACGGAAGAGCAGGGCCGCGTAGTCCTCGTTCTCGACGGGCTTCCGCTCCCCCGTCGCGGCAGCGCTGCGGTCGACGATGCCAGCGCCGGGGAGCGGTCGGTCGACGATGAAGGTCTCCGCGAGCGCCGTCACGGACGCGATCCGGCCGACGACGTACTGCGCCAGGTCGAGCCCGTGCGAGAGCAGGTCGCCGAGGACGCCCGAGCCGGCACGCTCGCGCTCGAAGCGCCAGGTCAGCGGCGCCGCGGGGTCGGACGAGTAGTCGGCGAGGAGCGACCCGCGGACGTTCGTGATCCGGCCGAGGCGCCCGCTGCGGACGAGTTCGCGCGCCCGTTCGATCGCCGGGGCGTGCCGGTAGTTGAAGCCGACGCTCGTGATGACACCGGCGCGCTGCACGGCCTCGTGGATCTGTCGGGAGTCGCTGGCGTACCGGCCCATCGGCTTCTCGATCCAGAACGGCTTGCCCGCCTCGGCAGCGGCGACCGCCATCTCGCGGTGCAGGAAGTTCGGCGAGCAGATCGAGACGACGTCGACCTCGGGGTCGGCGAGGACCTCGTGGTAGTCGGCGACGGCCCGCTCGTAGCCCAGGCGGGTCACCGCTTGGTCGCGCGCGGCCTCGATCGGGTCGGCGGCGACGACGAGCCGGGGGTGGACGCCGAGCTCCGGGAAGTGGTCGGGCAGGGCGCGGTAGGCACGGGAGTGCAACCGGCCCATCCAGCCGACCGAGATGAGACCGACACCGATGGTGGCGACGTCGGCGGACGCGGCTGCGCTCATGCTGCCGGCACGATGATGTCGCGGACCAGGGCGTCGAGCTTCGCGTCGGCGTCGAGGAACTGGCGCAGCGTGGTCACCGTGGCGCCGAAGCGGTCGAACTCGTCGATCGTCATGCCGTCGACGTCGTAGCCCCGGGCGAACTCCGGCGTGGCCGCACGCAGCGCGTCGATGACGTGCGCGGGGACCTCGTCGTGGATGGCGTCCGGACGGAACGGGAACGCGTTGTCGTTGATGTCCTTCGACCACTGGAACGGTGGTGACACGACGAGGTCACCACCCTGGAACTCCGACCACTGCATCGCGTTCCGGAAGGCGGCGACGAGCACGCGCGACCGGAAGCCGCGCTCCTGGAACACCCGGTACGCGTGCTTCACGGCAGCGACACCGGCCCACTCGAGGATGCCGGGGTCGACCATCACGTGGTCGCGCTTGACGACGGTCTTGAGCCAGTCGTCGAAGCGGCCGGCCATCAGCGTGACGACGTGGCCGAACTCCTGCTCGGGCAGACCCTCGGCGGCACGGCGGTCGAGGGCGCGCTCGATGGCCTCGCCCACGGCGACGACCTGCGGCACGGTGAACGACACGGTGGCGTTGATCGAGACACCGCGGTACGCGGCCTCCTCGATGGCGGCGATGCCGACCTTCGTGGCGGGGATCTTCACGATGATGTTCGGCGCGAGCTGCGAGAACCGCACGGCCTGTTCGACGAGGGCGTCCCGGTCGCGGTGGAGACGCGGGTCGGTCTGCATGCTCAGCCGGCCGTTGCGGCCACCCGACGCCTCGAAGGCGGGCAACAGCTGCGCGGCAGCGGCGATCGAGAGCTCCTCGACGGCCTTCCAGCCGATCCAGGACTCCCCCGCGGTCGGGTGCTCGGCGGCGATCTCGCGGATGCGCGGGACCCAGGTGTCGGGGTCCTGCTGGATGCAGGTGTACGCGATCACCGGGTTGCAGGTCGCCCCGACGGCACCGTACTCGTGGATCGCGGTGGACAGCTCGCGCGGATCGGCGGAGTCGTTCCACAGGGCGGTCACGGTCTGCGACGCGGCCTGCAGGGTGACGGGTCGGACGTCGGTGCCGGTGGGCGTCGGGGTCTCGAGGGCGGTCGTCATCGGTTCAGTCCCTTCGTGATCGTGTCGAGCTGGAAGCGGGAGACCTCGTCGGCGTTCTCGTCCTCGGCGAAGACGCTCGACACCGCGACGGTGTCCTCGCGCGACGTGAAGCCGACTCGGTCGAGGGCGGCCCAGAAGGCGTCGAAGTCGACGTCCGCCTGCCCGACGGGGAGGTGCTGGTGCACGCGCACGGGGTTGCCCGGCGGGTTCGTGATGTAGCGGAGGCCGTGCGACCGTCGGTGGTCGTAGGCGTCGGCGACGTGGATGAGTTGCAGCGAGTCGCCCGCGGCGTCGATGATCTCGTCCATGTTGCCGCCGTAGTGGAAGGTGTGGCAGGCGACGTAGACGAACCCGACGTGCTTCGAGTTGAGGCCGCGGATGACCCGGAGGGCCTCGAGGCCGTCCTCGACGAAGTCGTCCGGGTGCGGATCGATGAGCACGCGGAGTCCGGCGTCCTCGATGATCGGCAGGAGCTCCTCCATCGAGCGGTAGAAGGCGTCCTCGGACTCCTCGGGGCGCTCGGGGCGGCCGGAGAACTCGGTGTTGATCGTGTCGACGCCGAGGCGTTTCGTGATCTCGATGACCCGCTTCCACTTCGTCACCGCGGCCTCGCGGGCGTCACGGTCGGGCCCGGACCACCGGAGGACCGGCAGGACCGACGCGACCCGCACCCCGGCCTTCCGGCACGCTGCAGCGAACGCGTCGACGAGGTCGTCGTCGGCCTTCGGGTGCCGGTAGAAGGGGATGAAGTCCTGGTGCGGGGTGAGCTGCAGGTACTCGTAGCCGAGGTCCGCGACCTTCTGCGGGAACTCCAGCAGCGACAGGTCGTGGTGGAACGGCGTCGGGTCGAGTGCGATCTTCGGCATCGATCAGGCCGTCTCGTAGAACGCCGGCTTCGCGGTGGCGTAAGCGACCTGCTCCAGCGCACCGGTCTGCTGCGCACGCACGGCCACCTCGGCGACGACGGACGCCGTGTAGCCGTCCCAGGCGCTCGGCCCGTCGATGCCGCCGGTCTTGGCCGCGTCGACCCAGCGCTGGACCTCCTCGTCGTAGGCGGCGCCGAAGCGCTCCACGAACGACGGGGTGACGCCCTGGCCGGACACGCCCTGCGACACGAGGTTCAGCGAGGTCTCGCGGCCGATGTAGGCGACACCCGACTCGAACACCGCGTCGGTCGTGACCTGGTAGCCGAACTGGGCGTTGACGTTGATCTCGACGATCGCCATCGTGCCCGACTCGGTGGTGAACAGGACGAACTGCGGCTCGGGCAGGTCGGCCGGCGCGAGGGAGTTCTTGCGCGGCTTCTTCACCTCGACGGCGACGATCGGCTCCCCCGTGATGAACGGGATGATGTCGATCTCGTGGATCACCGAGTCGTGGATGAGCATCGACTCGCTGAAGTTCGGCGGGGTCGTCGGGTTGCGGTGCGCGTGGTGCAGCGCGAGCAGGGCACCGTTCGAGCCGGACTCCCGCAGCGCACGGAGCTCCTGGTAGCCCTTGTCGAACCGGCGCATGAAGCCGACCTGGATCTTCGGGCGGGCAGACTTCGCCTGCTCGAGCTCGACGATCCGCAGGGAGTCCGCGGCCGACGTGGTGAGCGGCTTCTCGCAGAGGACGGCGAGGCCGCGCTCGATCGCGGGCACGAGGACGGGTTCGTGCAGGAAGCCCGGGGTCGCGACGATGACGGCGTCGATCGGGGTGGCGTCGAGTGCGTCCTCGAACGACGACGCGGTGATCGCACCCGGGGCCTTCGCCGCGGCGGCGGTGGCCCGGGCGGTGTCGGGGTCGACGATCGCGACGACGTCGGCGCCGGCGATCGTCGACGTGATGCGACGCACGTGGTCGCTGCCCATCGCGCCCGCCCCGACGACGGCGACGCGGAGGTTCTCGGTGGTGCTCATGCTGGGTTCTCCTGGGGTGTCAGAGGGCGCGGGCGGCGGCGGTCGAGCCGAAGATGTGCTGGAACGTGCGCTCGGCGATCGGGCCGGGAGCGTCGACGGAGCAGCCGTACATGTCCTGCTCGACGATGCCGAAGATGTCCGGGTTGATCGTCGCGACGGCCTCGATGATGGGCGCGAGCTCCGGCGTGCCGTGCGGCGGCTCGGTCATGATCCCCTGCGCCACCGCGGTGGCGAACGGGACGTCGTTCTTCAGGACGTCGGGGAGCAGGTCGGCGTCGACCTGCTTGAGGTGCAGGTAGCCGACGCGCTCGGGGTGCTCGGCGATGAGCTTCAGGTTGTCGCCGCCGTAGTACGCGAAGTGACCGGTGTCGAGGCAGAGGTTCGTGTACGCCGGGTCCGTCTCGGACAGGAAGCGCACGGTCTCCGTGTAGGTGCCGACGTGACTGTCCGCGTGCGTGTGGAACTGCTGGTGCACGCCGAACTCCTCGAACAGCGCCTTGCCGAGCTGGTCGTGGCCCTTGCCGAGGCGCTCCCACTGCTCGTCCGTCAGCGTGCGCGACTCGAGCACCTCTTCCGTGGCGTCCGAGCGCCAGAGGTCCGGGATGGTCACGAGGTGCTCGGCGCCGAGCGCGGCGGCGAGACCGGCGACCTTGACGGCCTGGTCCCAGGCGCGCTGGAACTGGTCGTCGCCCTTGTGGAACCCGGTGAAGACGGTGCCGGCTGACAGCTGGAGCCCGCGGGACTCCAGTTCGTCGCGCAGCTGCGAGGGGTCGGTGGGCAGGTACCCGTACGGCCCGAGCTCGATCCACTTGTAGCCGGCCGCGGTCGCCTCGTCGAGGAAGCGCTGCCACGGGACCTGCTTCGGGTCGTCGGGGAACCAGACGCCCCACGAGTCGGGGGCGGTGCCGATCCGGATGGCGTCGGTGGCGGTGGCGGTGTCGGTCATGACGTCGTCGTCTGCTTTCTGCGTGTGGTGGGAGGTGTTCAGCCGAGCAGGGGACGCTGCGCGGCGACCTGCTGCTCGTACGCGGCGCGGGCCTGCTGGGTGCTCGGCAGCGTGGAGGTCTGGGCGACCGGGACGTCCCACCAGCCGTCGCCCTCGGGGGCGTAGACGAGCGGGTCCGAGTGGACGTGCACGAGCGTGGTGTGGTCGTTCGCCTTCGCCTGACGCACCGCGGACTTGAGGTCCTCGATCGCGTTCGGCCCGGGCTGCACCTCGATGACGTCGACGCCGTACGAGCGGGCGTTGGCGGCGAGGTCGACGGGGAGCACGTCGTCGCCCTCGAACGAGCCGGTCTCGTCGAGGTAGCGGTACTTCGTGCCGTACCGCTCGGACCCGACCGTCTCGGACAGGTGCCCGATGGACGCGTACCCGTTGTTCTGGATGAGGACGACCACGATCTTGATGCCCTCGGCCACGGCCGTGACGAGCTCGGTGTGCAGCATGAGGTAGCTGCCGTCGCCGACCATGACGATCGCGTCGCGGTCCGGCGCGGCACGACGGACGCCGATGCCCCCGGCGATCTCGTAGCCCATGCACGAGAACGCGTACTCGACGTGGTACCCGAGCGCGTCCCGCACCCGCCATAGCTTGTGCAGGTCGCCCGGCAGCGATCCGGCCGCCTGGATGACGACGTCGCGCGGATCGGTGGCGGACTGCACCGCGCCGATGATCTCGGACTGACCGGGCACGGCCAGGCCGGACGGTGCGAAGGACTGGTCGACCACGGCGTCCCACTCCTGCTTCCGCTGCGCGATCTCGGCCGCGTACCCGGCGTCCACCGAGAACGCGGCGAGCTGCTCGGCGAGCGCGACGAGCGTCTCGCGCGCATCCGCGACGATCGGCAACTGCGACCCGTGCTTGTAGGCGTCGAACGCGGCGACGTTGACGTTGACGAACGTGACGTCCGGGTCCTGGAACGCCGTCCGGGAGGCCGTCGTGAAGTCGCTGTACCGCGTGCCGATCCCGATGACGACGTCGGCCTGCGCGGCGATCGCGTTCGCCGCGGCGGTACCGGTCGCGCCGATGCCGCCGAGGTACTGCGGGTGGTCCCAGACGAGCGATCCACCGCCGGCCTGCGAGGTGCCGACCGGGATGCCGGTCGACTCGACGAAGGCGGCGAGTTCCTGCTCCGCACCGGAGTACAGGACGCCACCGCCGGCGACGATGACGGGACGCTTCGCCGACCGGATGGCCTCGACCGCACGCGCCAGCGGCCCGTGCTCGGGCAGCGGCCGGCGGATGTGCCACTCACGCGGCTGCAGGAAGGCGACGGGGACGTCGAGCTGCTCGGCCTGGACGTCCTCGGGCAGGGCGATGGTCACGGCGCCGGTCTCGGCCGGGTCGGTGAGCACCCGCATCGCCGCGAGCGCGATCGAGAACAGCTGCTCCGGACGTTCGACGCGGTCGAAGTACCGGGACAGCGGACGGAACGCGTCGGTGACCTGCAGCGAGGTGTCGTGCGGCAGCTCGATCTGCTGGAGCACCGGGTCGGTGGTGCGCGTGGCGAAGGTGTCCGACGGCAGCAGCAGTGCGGGCAGCCGGTTGGTCGTCGCGAGCGCCGCGGCGGTGAGCATGTTCGCGGCACCCGGGCCGACCGACGCCGTCGCGGCGAAGGTGGCACGGCGGCGGTGCATGCGGGCGAAGCCGACGGCCTCGTGCACCATCGCCTGTTCGTTGCGGGCCTGGTGGTACGGCAGCAGGCCGGGCTGCTCGACGTGGAGCTGCTTGATGGCCTGGCCGACGCCGGCGACGTTGCCGTGCCCGAAGATGCCGAAGATCCCCGGGATGGTGCGTTCGCGGACGTCACCGTCGACGGTCCACTGGTTGGCCAGGAACTCGACGAGTGCCTGGCCGACGGTCATCCTCCGCGTGTTGGTGGTCACGCGAGCTTCCTTTCGTAGGGCAGGCGCGGGTCGATCGACTCGGATTCCCACACCTGGCGGACCCAGCCGTGCGCCGGGTCGTCGGTGATGTTCCAGACGCGTTCCGGGTCGGGCCCGGCCATCACGTTGAGGTAGTACATGTCGTAGCCCGGCGCCGCGACGGCGGGACCGTGCCAGCCGTACGGCACGAGGGCGATGTCGCCGGTGCGCACCTGCCGGAACTCGTCGATCGCGCGGTCGTCGGACGCGTAGGTCCGGTGCAGTGCGAACGGGTCGGCGGTGGTCGGTGCGGAGACCCCGCGCGCGACCGCGGACTCGTAGTAGTAGATCTCCTCGAGGTTCGACTCCTCGCCAGGCACGGACGTGTCGTGCTTGTGCGGCGGGTACGACGACCAGTTGCCGGCCGGCGTGATCACCTCGCACACGATGAACTTGTCCGCGTCGAGCGCCGCCGGGGTGCCGAAGTTGTGCACCTGCCGGCTGGACTGCCCGGCACCGCGGAGCTCCACCGGCACGTCCTGCCGGGCCACGTACGTCGTCGGTTTGACGGTGTCGGTGGGTGCCTCGGCGACCGCGAGCCGACCGGTGCCGGTGATCCGCGCCTCCGTCCCCGAACCGAGGTACAGGACGTCGGTCGGTCCGTCGAACACGCTCGAACGTCCGTCGAGGGCCTGGTCGCCGTTCACGGCGGCGCCCGCGTACGTGACGTGGAACGATCCGGCGAGCGGCACGACGATGCGCTCCACGGCGTCGGCCTGGAGGCGCAGCTCGTCCCCGTCGGTCAGCGCGCCGGTCCGCAGACCGGTGTGCGTCCACCCCGCGACACGGCCGTCGATCACGTCCGTCCAGCCCGCCTCGGGGCGGGAGCCGGCGGGGTTGAACCAGTTGTCGGTCGTCACGAGCGCTCAGCCGTTCGACGGGAAGCCGAGGTTGATGCCGCCGTGCGACGGGTCGAGCCAGCGGCTCGTGATCGCCTTCTGGCGGGTGAAGAAGCTCACGCCGTCGGCGCCGTACGCCTTGTGGTCGCCGAACAGCGAGTTCTTCCAGCCACCGAACGAGTAGTACGCGACCGGGACGGGGATCGGCACGTTGATGCCGATCATGCCGACCTGCACGTCGCGCTGGAAACGACGGGCAGCGCCGCCGTCGTTGGTGAAGATGGCGGTGCCGTTGCCGTACGCCCCGCTGTTGATGAGCTCGAGGCCCTCCTCGTAGGAGGCGACGCGGACGACGCTGAGCACCGGGCCGAAGATCTCCTCGGTGTAGACGCGGCTCGTTGTCGGGACCTGGTCGATGAGCGTCGGGCCCAGCCAGAAGCCGTTCTCGTCGCCGTCGGGTCGGACGGTGCGGCCGTCCACCACAACCACCGCACCGTCCTGCTCTGCGACCTCGATGTACGAGGCGACCTTGTCACGGTGCTGCTTCGTGACGAGCGGGCCCATGTCGCACCCGCGACGACCGTCGCCGATGCGCAGGGTCGCCGCGCGCTCCGTGATCTTCTCGATGAGCTCGTCGGCCACCGGCTCGACGGCGACGACGACCGAGATCGCCATGCAGCGCTCACCGGCGGAGCCGAAGCCCGCGTTGATGGCGTTGTCCGCGACGAGGTCGAGGTCCGCGTCCGGCAGGACGAGCATGTGGTTCTTCGCGCCGCCGAGGGCCTGCACGCGCTTGCCGTGCTTCGTGCCCGTCTCGTAGACGTACTGCGCGATGGGGGTCGACCCGACGAAGGAGATCGACTCGACGTCGGGGCTCGTGAGGAGTCCGTCGACGCTCAGCTTGTCGCCGTTCAGGACGGTGAAGACACCGTCGGGCAGTCCGGCCTCCTTGAACTTCTCGGCGAGCCAGATCGCGGCGCTCGGGTCCTTCTCGCTCGGCTTCAGCACGACCGTGTTGCCGGCGGCGATCGCGATCGGCAGGAACCACAGCGGCACCATGGCGGGGAAGTTGAACGGGCTGATGATGCCGACGACACCGAGCGGCTGACGGATCGAGTACACGTCGATGCCGGTCGACACCTGGTCGCTGAACTCACCCTTGAGCAGGCTCGGGATGTTCGTCGCCAGCTCGACGACCTCCTGCCCGCGGGCGATCTCGCCGAGGGCGTCGTCGATGACCTTGCCGTGCTCGCTCGTGATGATCTCGGCGAGCTCCGCCTTGTCGCGGTTGAGGACCTCGCGGAAGGAGAACAGGATCTGCTGGCGCTTTGACAGCGACAGGTTGCTCCACGCCGGGAACGCCGCCTTCGCACTCGCGATCGCCGCCTGGATCTCCTCCTCGTTCGCGAGGGCGACCTGCTTCGTCGCGACCCCGAGCGCCGGGTCGTACACCGGGGCCGTGTTGCCGGAGGTCGACGCGACGCGTGCCCCGTCGATCCAGTGCCCGATGGTCGTGGTGGCGGTCTCGGTGGTGGTCATGCGTTGCTTCCTTCCGGGATGGACGAGTCCATGGTGGTGGCGCCCGCGAGCCGAGCGGCTGGGTCGTGGGATTCTGTGGAGAACCCGGCCCGGGCCTCCTGGGTGTGGACGGACCCCCCGGACGCGCCTTCAGGCGCCTCTTGGGTGTGGACGAGCCCGGCGGCCACGTCCACGGCCGCGGCGACGTCGCCGTCCGGCGGGTAGAGCAGCGTGCGGCCGACGACCAGGCCGCGCACCCCGGGGAGTGCCAGCGCGTCGGCCCACTTGGCGTAGGTCTCGAGCGGACGGGTCGACGGGTCCCCGCCGAGCAGCAGGGTCGGCAGCGTCGTCGCGGCCATCACCCGCTCCATGTCGTCCACGACCGGGATCTTGAGCCAGCTGTACGCGCTCGACTCCCCCAGTCCCGCGGCGATCGCCATCGAGGTGATCACAGCGTCGGCGGTCAGGTCGTTGACGACCCGGCCGTCCTGCCACGCGGACATGAACGGCTCGAGCATGATCGGCAGCCGGAGCGCAGCCGCCTCGCTGACCGCCCGGGCCGTGGCCTCGAGGGTCGGGGCGGTCCCCGAGTCCTCCAGGGCGATGCGCACCAGGAGCTTGGCGAAGTCCAGCCCGGAGTCCTTGATGGCCTGCGCCGAGTACGCCGTGTATCGGTCGTCCATCTCGAACGTCGCGCCCCGGAGGCCCCCGCGGTTCATCGAGCCGACCACGACCTTGTCGTCGAGGGCGCCCAGGAGCGCGAGGTCCTCGAGGATGTCCGGCGTGCCGAGCACCCCGTCCACGCCGGGGCGTCCAAGCGCCGTGACGAGCCGCTCGAGCAGGTCGTACCGGTCGGCCATGGCGGACTCGTCGTTCCGGACGGCCAGGGCTCCGCGTGCCGGGTGGTCGGCGGCCACGATGAAGAGCTTGCCGTCGTCGGCAAGCAGGGAGCGCTTGCGTCGGGCGTCGAGCGCGGCCCGCACGAGCTCCGGCTGCCCGGCGCGGACGTCCCGCAGCCGCGCGAAGTCGGCGGTGCTGATCTCAGGCATTGACGGCCTCCTCCGTGGGGTTGTCCTGCAGGAACTGCTCGATCTCGTCGCTCGTCGGCATCGCGGTGGAGCACTCGAACCGGGTCGCGACGATCGCGCCGGCGGCGTTGCAGAACGCGAGGGTCCGCTCGAGCCCCCAGCCCTGCAGCAGTCCGTGGGTGAGTGCCCCGCCGAAGCCGTCGCCCGATCCGAGGCCGTTGACGACGTCGATGTGGTGCGGGCGGAACTCGACGAACTCGTCCCGGGTCTTGGCGAGGACGCCCTTCGGCCCCTGCTTGACGATGGCGATCTCGACCCCGCGCTCGAGCAGGGCGTCGGCGGCGCGGACGGGGTCGGTCTCACCGACGGCCACCTCGCACTCCTCGCGGTTGCCCACGGCGACGGTCGCGTGTTCGAGGGCGACGGCGACCTCGCGCGTCGCGGCCTCGGGCGACGACCAGAACATGGACCGGTAGTCGAGGTCGAGCACGGTGTGCCGGGCGGTCGGGGACGCGGCGGCACTGCGCGCTTCGTACGCCACGTGGTGGGCCTGGCGGCTCGGCTCCTCGCTGAGGCCGGTGACCGTCGTCCAGAAGATCTTCGCCCGCTCGATCTCGTGCAGCGGCAGGGACTTCGCCGTGATCATGAGGTCCGGGGCCTTGGGTGCCCGGTAGAAGTACAGCGGGAAGTCGTCCGGCGGGAAGATCTCGCAGAACGCGACGGGGGTGTTCAGCCCCTCGACCGTCTCGACGAAGGCGTTCGCGACACCGAACTCCGGCAGGGTCCTGGCGATGTAGCGGCCGAACGGGTCGTTGCCCGTGCGCGTGATGACCGCCGCGTCGGCTCCGTGCCGGGCTGCTGCGATCGCGACGTTCGTGGCGCTGCCGCCGACGGACTTCGAGAACGTCGAGACGTCTTCGAGCGGCCCCGTCTGCTGCGGGTAGATGTCGACGCTCACACGTCCCATCGTGATCACGTCGTACGCGTGGGGAGCTGGGTTCGTCATGCGACGCGGGGGACCTTCCGTGCGGCTTCATCGGCGGACGATCACGACTGTACACCTTGTTTGCCCTAATGTCATGACATGGATTCGGGCGGCCCAGGAGGCGCGGTGTCGGTGGGTCCTGCCAAGGTCGCGACATGCAGATCCTCGCCCTGGTCATCGGTCTCGTGATCGGCGTCGCCGTCGGTGCGGTCGTCGCCTGGTCGCTCGCGCGGTCCCGCGCCGGCGTGGACGCCGCCACGTCCCGCGCCAGCGCCGAGGCGCTCCGGTCGCGCCTCGACGAGGTCCGTCGCGACGCCGACGAACGGCTCGACGCGCAGGACGCGCAGTACCGGCGGCAGGTCGACTCGCTGGAACGCCGGGCCGCCGAACTCGAGCACCTCGTCCAGCGCATGCACGGCGCCGACGCCGCCCGGACCCAGGGCGAGTCGAAGGTGCTCTCCGCGCTCAGCCCGGTCGCCCAGACGCTCGACGTCATGCGCGCCAAGATCGCCGAGCTCGAACAGTCCCGCAGCGAGCAGTACGGGGCTCTCTCGGCACAGCTGCGCTCCGCTGCCGAGTCCGAGGAACGGCTGCGCGCCACCGCCGACACGCTGGCCAGCGCCCTGTCGTCGAACAGCACGCGCGGCGTCTGGGGCGAGACCCAGCTGCGCAACGTGGTCGAGGCCGCGGGGCTCCTCGAGCGCGTCGACTTCGACGTGCAGTCCTCCGTCACCACGACCGCCGGCACCGCGCGCCCCGACATGGTCGTGCACCTGCCGGGTGGCAAGACCATCGCCGTCGACGCCAAGGTCCCGTTCAGCGCCTACCTGCAGGCCGCCGAGATCCCGGCGACCGCGACCGGCGCCGAGGAGGCCCGGCGCGATGCGCTCATCGGGCAGCACGTCAAGGCACTGCGGGCGCACGTCGACGCCCTCGCCGCGCGGGAGTACTGGACCGGCTACGACGCATCGCCGGAGCTCACCGTGGCGTTCATCCCGTCGGAGTCGCTCATCTCGAGCGCCCTCGCCGCCGACCCCGGGCTGCTCGACCACGCGTTCCGCAAGCGCATCGCACTCGCGTCGCCGGTGACGCTGTGGTCGGTGCTGAAGACCGTGGCGTTCTCGTGGCAGCAGGACGTCGTCTCGCAAGAGGCGCACGAGCTCTTCCGCGTCTCCCGAGAGCTGTACGGCCGCCTGGCCACCATGGCCGGACACGTCGACAAGCTCGGGCGGTCGATCCGGGGCTCCGTGGTCGACTACAACCGGTTCGTGGGGTCGCTCGAACGCCAGGTCCTGCCAAGTGCCCGGCGGCTGTCGCTCCTCGACGAGTCGAAGGTCATCGCGGACCCGGCGACGATCACCGACGAGCCGCGGCTGCTCACCGCGCCGGAGCTCGTCGGCGCCCTCGACGACGACTGAGCGCGCGCGCCGGCGCGCCGCCCCGCGCCGCGCCGCGCCCCGCTCCGCACCGCCCCGCGCCGCGCCCCGCTCCGCACCGCACCGCACCGCCCCGCCCCGCCCCGCCCCGCCCCGCACAACGAAAGTCCGTCCGAACCACGCGGGAACGTGGTTCGGACGGACTTCGGTTGTGCGAACGCGATTTGCGCCGCGCAGCAGCGGCGGCCGCAGCAGCGCGCAGCGGCGTCAGCGGATCAGAACCACTTCTCGGCGCGGTGGTCCGCCTGGATGCGGCGGATCGTGTTCGAGCGGGACCGCAGCACGAGCGAGTCCGTGTGGATGACGCCGCGCGACCGGCGGACACCGTCCACGAGCACACCGTCGGTGACACCGGTGGCGACGAAGAACGTGTTGTCGCCCGTGACCAGGTCGTCCTGGTCGAGGACCTTGTCGAGGTCGTGTCCGGCGGCGATCGCCTTCTCGCGCTCCTCGTCGTCCTTCGGCTGGAGCTTGCCGAGGATCACACCGCCGAGCGCCTTGATCGCGCACGCGGTGATGATGCCCTCCGGGGTGCCGCCGACACCGACGCACATGTCGATCGTCGACCCGGGCAGCGCCGCCGCGATGCCACCGGCGACGTCACCGTCGAGCAGGAGCCGGGTGCCGGCGCCGGTCGCACGGATCGCACGGATGAGTTCGTCGTGGCGGGGACGGTCGAGGACGGCGATCTGCATGTCCTCGAGGTCCTTGCCCTTCGCCTTCGCGAGCGCACGGATGTTGTCACCGATGGGCTTCTCGAGGTCGAGGACGCCGCGACCCTCGGGGCCGGCGGCGATCTTGTCCATGTAGAACACAGCGGACGGGTCGTACATCGAGCCGCGGTCCGAGACGGCCATCACCGAGATCGCGTTCTGGCGACCCGCGGCGGTCAGCGAGGTGCCGTCGATGGGGTCCACGGCGATGTCGCAGGCCGGACCGTGCCCGTTGCCGACGTGTTCGCCGTTGTAGAGCATCGGGGCGTTGTCCTTCTCGCCCTCGCCGATGACGACCACGCCGTCGAAGTTCACCGTGCCGAGGAACTTCCGCATCGCGTCGACGGCGGCACCGTCCGCGAGGTTCTTCTCACCACGCCCGACCCACGGCTGCGCACGGATCGCCGCGGCCTCCGTCGCACGCACGAGCTCGAGCGCCAGGTTGCGGTCGGGCTGGAGGAACAGGGAGCCGGTTTCCGTCGTGGGAGTCACGACCGCCAGCCTACCGACCGGCAGCCGACCGACGGTTCGGACAACGGGCCCGTGGACGCATGTGCACGCCGGGCGCGGGCCGACCGCGTAACCCGCGCCGCGCCTCCAGTCCGGCTGACTACGATCGGCGAGGACACCACCGAAGTCGAAGGAGATCCACGTGCCCATCGCAACGCCGGAACAGTACGCCGAGATGATCGAACGAGCGAAGGCCGGCAAGTTCGCGTACCCCGCCGTCAACGTGTCGTCGTCACAGACGATCAACGCGGTCCTCCAGGGCCTCGCCGAGGCGGGCTCGGACGGCATCCTCCAGGTGACCACGGGTGGCGCCGACTACTTCGCCGGCCACACCGTCAAGAACCGCGCCGCCGGTGCCCTCGCGATGGCGAAGTTCGCCTACGAGGTCGCGAAGAACTACGACATCACCGTCGCGCTGCACACCGACCACTGCCCGAAGGACGCCCTCGACGGCTTCGTCCTGCCGCTCATCGCAGCGAGCGAGGAAGAGGTCCGCGCCGGCCGCAACCCGATCTTCCAGTCGCACATGTGGGACGGCTCGGCCGTGCCGCTCGACGAGAACATCGAGATCGCCAAGACCATGATCGAGAAGACGCGGAACATCAACGCGATCCTCGAGGTCGAGATCGGCGTCGTCGGCGGCGAAGAGGACGGCGTCGAGCACGAGGGCACGAACGACGCCCTGTACACGACCCCGAACGACGTCGAGAAGGTGGTCGACGCACTCGGCCTCGGTGACAAGGGTCGCTGGATCGCCGCGCTCACGTTCGGCAACGTGCACGGTGTCTACAAGCCGGGCAACGTCAAGCTCCGCCCCGAGCTCCTCGGCGAGATCCAGGCCTCGGTCGCGGCCAAGCACGGCACCGGCGAGAACCCGCTCGACCTCGTCTTCCACGGTGGCTCCGGCTCGACCGACGAGGAGATCCACGAGGCCGTCCGCAACGGCGTCATCAAGATGAACATCGACACGGACACGCAGTACGCGTTCACGCGCT
This sequence comes from Curtobacterium sp. Curtsp22, assembly GCF_059492135.1. Taxonomy (NCBI): domain Bacteria; kingdom Bacillati; phylum Actinomycetota; class Actinomycetes; order Micrococcales; family Microbacteriaceae; genus Curtobacterium; species Curtobacterium sp. Curtsp22. The sequence continues at coordinate 1,522,569 of NZ_CP168519.1, forward strand.
CGATCGCCGACTCGATGTTCCGGAACTACGAGGGCGTCCTGAAGATCGACGGCGAGGTCGGCAACAAGAAGCAGTACGACCCGCGCGCTTGGGGCAAGGTCGCCGAAACCGCCATGGCGGCTCGCGTGGGCGAGGCCGCGAAGGTGCTCGGCTCGGCCGGCCACACCAAGGGCTGACACCCCGAGCAACGGCCTGGAGGAACGGGGCGCGTCCGACGGACGCGCCCCGTTCTGCGTCCGGTCACCTCAACCGCCGTGCCACGATGGTCGGGTGACCGCCGACGCCATCGCCTCCGACTTCGCCCAGTTCGTCACCGAGTCCCCCACCGCGTTCCACGCGGCAGCGGCCGTCCGGGACCGCCTCGTCGCCGCGGGGTTCGAGGAGCTCGACGAGCTCGGTGCCTGGCCGACGACGCCCGGCGCGTACGTGGTGGTCCGGGACGGTGCCGTCATCGCCTGGCGTCTGCCGTCCGGGGCCACCCCGACCACCCCGTTCCGGATCCTCGGCGCACACACCGACTCCCCCGGGTTCCGCATCAAGCCGAACCCCGGCGTGCGCACCGGCGGATGGGAGCAGCTGAACGTCGAGGTCTACGGCGGCGCGCTCCTCTCCACGTGGTTCGACCGCGACCTCCGCATCGCCGGCCGGGTCGTCGACGCGGACGGGACGGTCCGCCTGGTGTCCACCGACGCCGTCGCCCGCATCCCGAACCTCGCGATCCACCTCGACCGCGGCGTGAACGACGGCAAGGAGATCGACCGCCAGCGGCACACCCTGCCGATCGTCGGGGTCGACGGCGATGCGGGCGGGACCGACGTGGTGTCGTGGCTGCGCGCCCGGCTCGGCGACGGCGCCGTGTCGTGGGACCTCTTCCTCGCCGACACCCAGGCTCCCGCGCGCATCGGCATCGACCGCGAGTTCCTCGCCTCGGGCCGGATGGACAACCTGACGAGCGTGCACGCCGGACTCCGCGGCATCGTCGAGGCCCCGGCCGACGGCGACCACATCCCCGTGTTCGCGGCGTTCGACCACGAGGAGATCGGGTCCTCGACGCCGTCCGGTGCCGGCGGTCCCTTCCTCGAGGACGTCCTCGGTCGCGTGCAGGAGGACCTCGGCGCCACCCGTTCCGAAGCCGCGCGGGCGTTCCGTGCCTCGTGGCTGCTGTCGAGCGACGCCGGGCACCTGGTGCACCCGAACCAGCCGGAGAAGCACGACCCCACGAACCGTCCGCGTCCGGGAGCGGGCCCGCTCCTGAAGATCAGCGCGAACCAGCGCTACATGACCGAGGCGAAGGGCGAGGCCGTCTGGGCCACCGCGTGTGCCGCCGCCGGCGTGCCGTGGCAGCCGTTCGTCAACGTGAACACGATCCCGGGCGGCTCGACCATCGGCCCGATCGCGGCGACCCGGCTCGGGATCCCGACGATCGACATCGGCGTCGGGCTGCTGTCGATGCACTCGATCCGCGAGCTCGTGCACGTCGACGACCTCGCGTCCCTGCACGGCGCCGTCGCCGCGTTCCTGGCCGGGTAGCCGAGCCGGGCGGAGCGGTCGGGCGACCAGCTACAGCGTCACGACCACCTTCTGCGCGGACACACCGGCCCGCTGCCGGTCGATCGCGGTCTGCACCGATCCGAGGCCATCGCCGACCACGAGCGCCTCAGGGACCGGGCGGAGCGTCCCGTCGGCCAGGCCGGCTCCGAGCACCTCGCTCCAGAGTCGACGACCCACCTCGTCGTCGCGCAGGCTGCTCCCCCAGACGAACGCCGACGCGATGCCGGCCCGTCGTGCGCGCAGCGAGAGCCGCGCCACGGTCAGTCCGACCCGCGTGAAGACGGGCAGCATCGCCGGGAACAGCCGTCGGCGTCCCGCGAGCCCGTCGAGCGAGACCGGCGTGCTCGCCATCGCGAGGACGCTGCCCCCGGTTCGTCGGAGCACCTCGATGCACGCCGCTGCCGAGGTCGTGCCGAGCGCGACGGCACCGACGACCCTGCGCCCGCCGATGGCCTCGACGAGGTGCTCGACGGCGTGCGGGTCACCGTGGTCCGCGACGACGTCGGCACCGAGCGACCGGACCAGCGCCGCATTCCGGGGTGACGCCGTGCTGACGACGTCGTAGCCCGCGGCTCGGGCGAGCTGGACGGCGTTCATCCCGACACTCGTCGAGCCGCCCCACACCACGACGACGCCCCGTTCACCCTCGGGTACGCCGGGGTCGCCCGGCATCGCGAGGCCGAGGTGCGCCGGCTGGAAGAGCGCGCAGGCGGCGGTCGATGCGCCGAGCGGCAGGACCGCGGCCTGCGCGTCCGACAAGCCGGCGGGTGTCGCGGCGGTCAACCGCTCGAGCAGCACCGTCGTCTCCTGGAACGCGCCCTCGCGCATCGGGTCACGTCCCCGGTCGGTGCCCGTCGCCAGCCCGAACACCCGGTCGCCGATGCTGAAGCGAGTGACCCCGGACCCGACTGCCAGAACCTCACCCGCGACGTCCGACCCGAGCACCGCCGGGTGACGGAGCCACCGGTAGGTCACCGAGCCCGTGCCCTGGATCACCCAGTCGACCGGGTTCACGGCGACCGCTCGGACCCGCACGAGCACTTCGTCCGCGGCGGGTTCGGGGTCCGGGACCGGCTCGACGACGAGGGGTGCGCGGGAGGTGCGGAGGACGGCGGCGGAGTGCTGTGACACGGATGTGCCCTTCTGCAGAGTGATGACACGTGGTGTCGTCACACTACTGGCTGACGACACCTGGTGTCATCGCTTATGCTCGGAACATGGCCAGATGGGCACCGGACACCAGGGAACGACTGCGGGCCGCCGGGCTCGAGCTCTTCGCCGAGCGGGGTTTCGCCGCGACGACCGTGCCGGACATCGTCCTCCGCGCAGGGGTGACGAAACGGACGTTCTTCCGGCACTTCAGCGACAAGCGCGAGGTGTTCTTCGGCGATGACGAGATCCCGCGCATCGCCGCCGGGGCGATCTCGCGCGCTCCGGCCGGCACGACGCCGCTCACGATCGTGACCCACGGGCTCCGGGTGCTCGCCGTCGAACGGTTCGAGCCGCAGCGCGACGAGATCCGGTCCGCTCGCCGCATCATCGACGCCGAACCGATCCTCCGCGAGCGGGACCTGCGAAAGCAGGCGGACCTCCGCGACGCCGTCACGCAGGGCTTCGTCGACCGTGGCGAGGAACCCCTCGCCGCGCGGGTGCTCGGCGGGTTGACGGTCGAGCTGTTCGAGATCGCGCTCGAACGGTGGCTCGCCGACGGCGACACCGCGCCGCTCACCGAGCACCTCGACCAGGTCGCCGAACGGATGCGTGCGACGTTCGAGGGGTGATCAGCCGCCGGCCATCCGGTGCAGGACCTCCTGCATCCGGGGATCCTGGAACACGGCGACCAGCACCGGGACCATGCCCAGCAGCGTCGCGACGACACCGCCGACGAGCGGCACCCAGAAGGTCCACCGACGGGCGCGCAGGCGACTGACCGACCACCACGCGACCAGCACGAAGAGCACGACCAGCACGAACGCCCGGATGAGCACCGCTGTCGAGAGCGCAGCCGGGTTCGCCAACTCGGTGTACTGCTGCTCGACGACACTGCGGATCGTGGATGCGGTGGTGCCGATCGACAGCGACTCGACGACCGACCACAGTCCGATGACGAGCAGGCCGACGGTCAGCACGAAGTCGATGGGAGCTGCGCCGAACCGACCGGCGGGAGGGGTCGGACGAGACTCCCCCTCGCTCCGGCCGACGACGGCGGGCCGCGGTGCCACGGGCGACCCGGACCGGCGTCGGTCACTTCCGGCGTCCTCGGCCGTCCCGTCACGCCGGGCGAGCGAGCGCTCCTGCTGCTCGAGGCGCTCCTGTTCGACGAGCACCGGGTTCACCCAACCGTCGGGCGCGTACTCGCCGTACTGCGGTGCCGGACGGCCGTGGACGCGACCGTGCGCGTCACCGTCGGCCGACGTGGCGGGGGTGCGCCGCGCCTCCTGGCCGGGGGAGGGATCGACGACCTGACCCGGCTCGCGGGCGGGCACCGCGGACCAGCCGTCCGTGCCCCCGCTCACCGTCGACGCCCGCCGAGTGCGCGCGTGGGGTTGCCCGACGCGTCCGTGCGGAGCTCCTTCGGCAGCGAGAACATGAGGTCCTCGTGCGCCGTGACGACCTCTTCCACCGTGGCGTAGCCGGCGTCCGCGAGCTGGTCGAGGACCTCGGTGACGAGCTCTTCCGGCACGCTGGCGCCGCTCGTGACGCCGACGGTGCCGACTCCGGTGAGCCAGTCCTGCTGGATCTCGGCGGCGTAGTCGACGCGGTGTGCGGCCTTCGCGCCGTGCTCCAGCGCGACCTCGACCAGGCGAACGCTGTTCGAGGAGTTCGCCGAGCCGACCACGATCACGAGATCGGCTCCGGGGGCGATCTTCTTGATCGCGACCTGGCGGTTCTGGGTGGCGTAGCAGATGTCGTCGGAGGGCGGGTCCTCGATCGCGGGGAACTTCTCGCGCAGGAGCCGGACGGTCTCCATCGTCTCGTCGACGCTCAGCGTGGTCTGCGAGAGCCAGACGAGGTTCTCGGGGTCGGGGACCTCGAGCGCGGCGACGTCGTCCGGCCCGTTGACCAGGATCGTGCGGTCGGGTGCGTGGCCCATGGTGCCCTCGACCTCTTCGTGGCCGGCGTGCCCGATGAGGATGATGGTGCGGTCGGCCTTCGCGAAGCGCGTCGCCTCCCGGTGGACCTTCGTGACGAGGGGGCACGTGGCGTCGATGGCGTGCAGGTCGCGGTCGGCGGCGCCGGCCACCACGGCCGGTGAGACGCCGTGCGCGCTGAAGACCACGTGCGAACCGCGCGGGACCTCGGCGACGTCGTCGACGAAGACCGCTCCGCGCTGCTCGAGCGTCGACACGACGTGGACGTTGTGGACGATCTGCTTGCGCACGTACACGGGCTCGCCGTACTGCTCGAGCGCCTTCTCGACCGCGACGACGGCGCGGTCGACGCCCGCGCAGTACCCGCGGGGGGCGGCGAGCAGGACCTTCTTCGTGCCGGCGACCGGTTCGTCCCGCAGGCGGCCGCGCGCCGCGAGGACCCGCGGCGGGGCGAGCGGGACCGTGTGGCCGTTGGTGATCGTCACGTCCCCGATGATAGGTGAGCGGGACGCGCGCGGGCTGAGCGCGCACGGACCTGTGGACAACCCGTCCGGAGCGCGCTGTCACCGGTCTCGGGCAGCATGGACGTCCCGCGTGGAAGGAACGACATTGGCGATCGAACAGGGGCCCCCGACGGCTGACGACCCGTGGCCCGTCGCGCTGCTCGGCGCGAAGCTCCGCGACTGGATCGACCGGCTCGGCACCGCCTGGGTCGAGGGCGAGATCACCCAGTGGAACGTCGCGGGCGGCAACGTCTACGGCAAGCTCAAGGACGTCGACGTCGACGCCACGGTGTCGTTCTCGATCTGGTCGAGCGTGCGCTCCCGGGTCCCCGCGGACATCAAGCAGGGCGACCGGGTCGTCGCGGCCGTCAAGCCGAACTACTGGGTCAAGGGCGGCTCGCTGACGATGCAGGTCGTCGAGATGAAGCACGTCGGACTCGGTGACCTGCTCGAGCGGCTCGAACGCCTGCGCCGCGCCCTCGCCGAGGAAGGGTTGTTCGACCCGTCCCTGAAGAAGCGCCTGCCCTTCCTGCCGCACCGGATCGGGCTGATCACCGGCAAGGACTCCGACGCCGAGAAGGACGTCAAGCGCAACGCCCAGCTCCGGTGGCCGCAGGTCGAGTTCCGGACGGTCCACACGGCCGTGCAGGGCGAGCGCGCCGTGAGCGAGGTGACCGCGGCGATCCTCGAGCTCGACGCCGACCCGACCGTCGACGTCATCATCGTGGCCCGCGGCGGTGGCGACTTCCAGAACCTGCTCGGCTTCAGCGACGAGGGACTCGTCCGTGCCGCGGCCGCTGCGCGCACCCCGATCGTCTCGGCGATCGGGCACGAGGCCGACCGGCCGATCCTCGACGAGGTCGCCGACCTCCGTGCCTCCACCCCGACCGACGCGGCCAAGCGCGTGGTGCCCGACGTCGCCGAGGAACTCGCCAACGTCCGGCAGGCGCGGGCACGACTCGGGCTCCGGTTGTCGCACACCCTCTCGGTCGAGGCGGACCGGATCGCGGCCCTGCGCTCCCGCCCCGCCCTGGCGTCCACCGCCTGGCTCGTCGACACCCGCGCGGAAGAGGTGGCGCGCGACCTCTCCCGCGCCCGTGAACTCCTCGACCGCCGGCTCGAACGCTCCCACTCCGAGGTCGGGCACCTCACCGCCCGGCTCCGGGCGCTGTCGCCGCGGGACACCCTGCGGCGCGGCTACGCGATCGTGCAGACGGCCGACGGCGGCGTGGTGCGGGGCTCGGAGGACCTCAGCGGTGCGACGCCCGTGCACGTGACGCTCGGCGCGGGCACCGCCACCGGCACGCTCGAGCCGGACGGTCCCGGTCCGGACGGGGCCTGACCCGGCTGCGGGTTCTCCACGGGTTCGCTCCCGGGAGCGGCACGTCGGTGGGCGCTCGGTAGGATCGAGGGGTGTCATCCCAGCAGGAACCCGAGCAGCCCGACGTCCGGTCGCTGAGCTACGAAGCGGCGCGCGACGAACTCGTGCGCGTCGTCGCCGAACTCGAGCAGGGATCGGCCACGCTCGAACGCTCGCTGTCCCTCTGGGAACGGGGCGAGTCCCTGGCCGCCCGGTGCGAAGAGTGGCTCGTCGGCGCCCGGGCCCGGCTCGACGCCGCACGCGCCGCGTCCGAGTCCGAGGACGGCGCAGCGCGATGACCGACGCCGACGGCCGCCCGATCGTCGCCGAGCTGGGCCGCCCCGAGACACCGGAGGAGACCTGGGCGCGCAAGGACGCTGCCCGCACCGCCCGGCGGCAGCACCAGACCGCGTTCAACCTCGTGCTCGCACTCATCGCGTCGCTCGGCATCGTGCTGTTCCTCGTCGCGGTCGTCGTGCGTCCGGACACCACGATCGGCGACCGGACGGTCGACTACCGCCAGGTGGCCTCGCAGGCCCAGGTGCCGGGCGTCACGCTCGCCGCGCCCGCGTTGCCGGGGGACTTCTCGTCCAACCGTGCCGACTACCAGGACAAGACGTCGGATGGAGTGAGCGTCTGGACCGTCGGCCTGCTCACGCCGGACAAGCAGTACATCGGCCTGCAGCAGGGCATCGACGCGAACGCGACTTGGGTGTCGAACAAGCTCGACCAGCACGCCGCCACGGGCACCCGCACGATCGCGGGGACGAAGTGGACCGTGTACGACCGTCGGGCCGAGGGCGACGACGCGGGCAACCAGGCGTACTCGCTCGTGTCGACGTTCGACCAGGGCACCGTCGTCCTGTCCGGCACCGCCGACGACACCTCGTTCCGGACCGTCGCAACCGCCGTCAGCAAGCAGTTCGCGAACTGACGAGCAAACACCCGCCGCAGCAGCAGCACGACCACGACCCGAACCACCCGAAGCACCCGAGGAGCCCCATGCCCGACCGCGCCGCCTCCACCCCGTCCGACGCCCTCCGACTCCTCGTCGAGGGCAACGCCCGCTTCGCCGCCGACAAGCGCCGCACCGGCCGGATCGACCCGGACCGCCGCTCGGAACTCGCCGGCTCGCAGGCACCGTTCGCCACCGTCCTCGGCTGCTCGGACTCCCGCGTGCCGTTCGAGCACGTGTTCGATGCCGGCATCGGTGACCTCTTCGCCATCCGCAACGCCGGCCAAATCGTCGACGACGTCGTGCTCGGATCGATCGAGTTCGCCGTCGTCGCGCTCGGCACGCCGCTCGTGGTCGTCCTCCGGCACACCAAGTGCGGCGCCGTCGCGGCCGCCCGCTCCGGCGAGCCCGTCCCCGCCCCGCACCTGCAGGCCCTCGTCGACGCCATCGCCCCGAGCGTCGAGCGCGTCCGCACCACCGACGCCGACGTCCCGCAGGAATCCGTCGGCGCCGCCCACCTCGAAGCCACGCTCCGTCAGGTGATCGAGCGCTCCGGCGCCGTCTCGGACGCGATCGCCGAGGGTAGATTGGCCGTCGTCGGCGCGACCTACGACCTCACCACGGGCGAGGTCGCCGTCGACACCGTCGTGGGCCAGGCCTGACCGACCGCCACGACGACCCGTCCCGGACACCATCGGGACACCCACCAGCCGGCGCGACCGCGGCCGGCGAGCACCCCAGGAAGGACCACGACGACGTGACCGACACCACCCCGACCACCGTGACCGACAGCTCCGGCGAGTACCGCATCGAGCACGACACCATGGGCGAGGTCCGGGTGCCGGTGTCCGCGCTCTACCGGGCGCAGACGCAGCGCGCGGTGGAGAACTTCCCGATCTCCGGGAGCGGGCTCGAGTCGGCCCAGATCGTCGCCCTCGCCCGGATCAAGCGGGCGGCCGCGATCGTCAACGGTGAGCTCGGCATCGTCGACCCGACCCTGGCCGCTGCCGTGGTCGAGGCGGCGGACACCATCATCGGTGGCGCCCACCACGACCAGTTCCCCGTCGACGTCTACCAGACCGGCAGCGGGACCTCGTCGAACATGAACATGAACGAGGTCCTCGCGACCCTCGCGTCCGAGGTCGCCGGCGCCCCGGTGCACCCGAACGACCACGTGAACGCCTCGCAGTCCTCGAACGACGTGTTCCCGACGTCGGTGCACGTCGCCGTGACCGAGGCCCTCATCCGCACGCTCGTCCCGGCGCTCGAGCACCTCGCCGAGTCGCTCGAGGCGAAGGCCACGCTCTGGGCCGACGCGGTGAAGTCCGGCCGCACGCACCTCATGGACGCCACGCCCGTCACCCTCGGGCAGGAGTTCGGCGGCTACGCGCGCCAGGTCCGTCTCGGCATCGAGCGGGTGAACGCGACGCTCCCCCGCGTGGCCGAGGTCCCGCTCGGCGGCACGGCCGTCGGCACCGGGATCAACACGCCGAAGGGCTTCCCGCAGCGGGTCATCGCCCAGCTCGCGAGCGACACCGGGCTGCCCGTCACCGAGGCGCTCGACCACTTCGAGGCGCAGGGCGCCCGGGATGCCCTGGTCGAGGCGTCCGGGGCGCTCAAGGTCATCGCGGTCAGCTTGACGAAGATCAACAACGACCTCCGGTGGATGGGCTCGGGGCCGAACACGGGCCTCGGCGAACTGCACATCCCGGACCTCCAGCCCGGCTCGTCGATCATGCCCGGCAAGGTCAACCCCGTCATCCCCGAGGCCACGCTCATGGTCGCCGCACGCGTGATCGGCAACGACGCCACCATCGCGTGGGCGGGCGCCTCCGGTGCGTTCGAGCTGAACGTCGCGATCCCCGTCATGGGCACCGCGCTGCTCGAGTCGATCCGCCTGCTCGCGAACAGCTCGCGGGTGCTCGCCGACAAGACGATCGACGGGCTCGAGGCGAACCTCGATCGCGCCCGCGCGTTCGCCGAGTCCTCGCCGTCCATCGTCACCCCGCTCAACCGCGTGATCGGGTACGAGGCGGCGGCGAAGGTCGCGAAGTTCGCGGTGCAGGAAGGCGTCACCGTGCGCGAGGCCGTGATCGCCCTCGGCCACGTCGAGCGGGGCGAGGTCACCGAGGAGCAGCTCGACAGCGCCCTCGACGTGCTCAGCATGACGCACCCGAACTGACGCACCCCGTCACGGACAGGAGGCGCGGTGCCAGCTGGCACCGCGCCTCCTGTCCGTCAGTGCGGTGCTTCCGACAGCCGAGACTCGCGTCCGCGGACAGTTTCGTGGCCGAGATGCCGCGTAACTGTCCGCTGGGCCGAGTCTCGGCCGGCGCGTGCCGCGCGCCGCCGCTAGACCAGGTCGGGCGAGTCGAGCATCTCCGTCACCAGCGCCGCGATCGCGGACCGCTCCGAGCGCGTCAGCGTCACGTGCGCGAACAGCGGGTGTCCCTTGAGCCGCTCGATCACCGACGCGACCCCGTCGTGCCGACCGACCCGCAGGTTGTCGCGCTGCGCCACGTCGTGCGTGAGGACCACCCGCGAGTTCTGCCCGATGCGGGACAGCATCGTGAGCAGGACGTTCCGCTCGAGGGACTGCGCCTCGTCCACGATCACGAACGCGTCGTGCAGGGAGCGCCCGCGGATGTGCGTCAGCGGGAGCACCTCGAGCATGCCCCGCTCGACGACCTCGTCGAGGACGTTGTCGGAGACCAGGGCGCCGAGCGTGTCGTACACCGCCTGTGCCCACGGGTTCATCTTCTCGGACGCGTCGCCCGGGAGGTACCCGAGCTCTTGGCCGCCCACGGCGTAGAGCGGGCGGAACACCATGATCTTCTTGTGCTGCTGTCGTTCGAGGACGGCCTCGAGACCGGCGCAGAGCGCGAGCGCCGACTTGCCCGTGCCGGCGCTGCCGCCGAGGGAGACGATGCCGATCTCCGGGTCGAGCAGCGCGTCGATCGCGAGCCGCTGTTCGGCGGAGCGCCCGCGGAGGCCGAAGACCTCGCGGTCGCCACGCACCAGCGCCACCGCGCCGGCGGTGTGCACCCGGCCGAGGGCCGAGCCGCGCTCGGAGTGGATGACGACGCCGGTGTTGACCGGGACGCCGTCGAGCTGCGACGAGCGGATCTCCTCCTTCTCGTAGAGGTCGGACATCTGCTCACCGGACACCTGCAGGTCGGCGATGCCCGTGTACCCGGAGTCGACCGCGAGCTCGGCGCGGTACTCCTCGGCCGCCATGCCGATCGAGGACGCCTTGACGCGCAGCGGCAGGTCCTTCGACACGACGACCACGTCGAGTCCGTCGTTCTTGAGGTTCGAGGCGACCGCGAGGATCCGCGAGTCGTTGTCGCCGAGCTGCAGCCCGGACGGGAGGACGGACTGGTTCGAGTGGTTCAGCTCGACCCGGAACGAGCCGCCGTCGCCGATCGCGATCGGGAAGTCGAGCCGCTCGTGCTCGCTCCGGAGCTCGTCGAGGAGTCGGAGTGCCTGCCGGGCGAAGTACCCGATCTCCGGGTCGTTGCGCTTGGACTCCAGTTCGCTGACGACCACGACGGGCAGGACCACCGCGTGCTCCGCGAAGCGGAACAGTGCCCGCGGATCGCTGAGGAGCACCGAGGTGTCGAGCACGTACGTGCGCTGGGCGACCGATGTGGACGAGTCCGCGGTGTGCTGCTGCTGCTGTGTTCCGCGAGAGACGTTCTGAGAGGTCACGACCACTCCATCCCCGGGCCGCGCTCGGCCCGGTCCATGTCCTCGAACGCGGCCGTGGAGCGGGTCTGCGAAGCACCGACTGTGGCCGCTTCGATCGGGCGCGGTGCCCGATGGGGACAAGCTACGTCCGACCCCCGACACGGCACCAGCGACACGCGGTTCCCCGAGTTACGGTCACGTGAACAACGCGGCCGCTACTGCATCGTGGCGTACGACAGGCAGGCGTCGCGGAACATGTCGAGCGTCTCGTCCGTGGTGGACGCGAACACCGACACCCGCGCGACCCCGAGCCGCGTCGTGACCGTCACGCCGTGGTTGTGGAACGCCGCGGACAGCGCGGTGAGCCGTCCCTGCGGCGGTCGGAGCACCACGATCCCGGCGCGCTCCCGGGGGTCGCGGCTGGACTCGACGGAGAGGCCGAACTCGTCGGCGATGTCGAACACCCGCTCGACCCGGTCGGTGACCCGCTCCTGCACGGCGGCGACGCCGACGGCCGTGAGCCGGTCGAGCGACACCGCCAGGCGCGCCTGCGACACCGGGTCGGTGCGGGTCATCTGGAAGCCGGCGGCACCCGGACGGACCGACGGGACCTCGGTCGGCCACCCGGTCGTGCCGTGCGGGCCGGACAGTGCGGGCCGGAGGCGGTTCAGGGCACGGTCGCTGAACGCGGTGAACCCGGTCCCCCACCCGGCGTGCAACCACTTCTGGCCGCCGGTCGCGACGACGTCGGCGAGCTCGTACGGGGCGTCGACCACGCCGAAGCCCTGGATGGCGTCGACGATGAGGAGGCGGTCGCCGATGACCTCACGGATGGCGGCGAGGTCGGCGAGGTAGCCGGTCTGCCAGTCGACGAGCGAGACGGCGACCGCGGTGACGTCGTCGGACAGGCGCGACTCGATGAGCGACGGCGTCATCCACCCGGCGCCGGACTCGATCACGACGGGCTGCACGCGACCGCCCGTGGCCGAGGCAGCACTCGCGAGAGCCAGCGGCAGCGAGGGGTACTCGTCGGCGGAGACGAGCACGCCGCCGGTGAGCCCGAACGCGGTGTGCAGGAGCCCGGGCGTCGTGGCGGTCTGCGAGACGACCTGGTCCTCGCGCCGGCCGACGAGCCGTGCGGCGACGGTGCGGACCCGGGCGTCCTGCTCGTCGAGCGTCTCCATGGCGCCGAAGCGCATGTGCTCCTGGATCGTCCCCAGCACGCGCTGCTCCTCGAGGACCGCGGTCTGGACGGGACCGAACGCGGCGTGGTCGAGGTAGCCGGGCTCCTCGGCGAAGCCTGAGGCATACTCGGCGATGTTCACAGGGGCAACCTTCCGTGGGACGAAAACCCTGTGAGTCTACTGGGATGAACGGCCGACAGCCGCCGCAGTGCGGGGAACGGCGGTCGTCGGCCCACCGGCGCGGCCGCGACCGCTCAGCCGCCGTACCGGCGGGACCGCAACCCGAAGTCGCGGACGGCGCGCAGGAAGTCGACCTCGCGCAGGTCCGGGTAGAGCGCCTCGACGAAGTAGAACTCGCTGTGCGCGCTCTGCCACAGCATGAAGTCCGACAACCGCTGCTCGCCCGACGTCCGGATGACCAGGTCGGGGTCCGGCTGCCCCTGGGTGTAGAGGTGGTCGCCGATGAGCTCGGGCGTGAGGACCTCGGCCAGGGTGTCGAGCGTGCCGCCGCCCTCGCCGTGCGCCTGCACGATGCTGCGCATGGCGTCCGCGATCTCCCGCCGGCCGCCGTAACCGACCGCGAGGTTCACGTGCAGCCCGGTGTGCTCCGCCGTGCGCTGCTCGGCGGCGGAGAGCGCGGCGACGAGGGGTTCGGGCAGGCCCTCGTTCGAGCCGACGTGCTGGACCCGCCAGTCCCGGTGGTCGGCCAGGGTCCCCGCGAGGTCGGCGATGATGCCGACGAGCTGCTCGAGCTCGTCGCCGCCACGACCCTTGAGGTTGTCGGACGACAGCAGGTAGAGCGTCACGACCTCGATGCCGAGTTCGTCGCACCACGTGAGGAACTCCGGGATCTTCGCGGCGCCCGCGCGGTGCCCGTGCGCGGCGGACTCGAGGCCGAGCTGCTTCGCCCAGCGGCGGTTGCCGTCCACGATCATGGCGACGTGCTTCGGCATCGCCGAGCCGTCGATCTGCCGGCGGATCCGGCTCTGGTAGGCGCGGTAGAGGATCCCTCGTCCTGCCCATCCCACCCTGCCGGTCACGGAACGAACATAGTGCACGGTGCCTCGGAGCGAGCCGCGTTCCCCGGGCCGTCCGCCCGTGTTCGGCGTTCGTTCGGCATCGGCCCCTACGGTCGGACCATGCAGGCCGAGCACGACACCGGGACCCTCCCCCACGTCCCCTTCACCGACGAGGCCGCGAGCACCGCGACCGCCGCACGGACGACCGCCAGCGCGTCCGAAGCCCGACCCGCGTGGCGCGGTTGGATCCACCTCGGAGCCTTCCCGTTCGCCATCGCGATGGGCATCGTGCTCATCGTCCTCGCGGGCTCACCCGCGGCGAAGGTGGGCAGCGCCGTGTTCATGGCGACGTCGCTCGCGATGTTCGGCGTCTCGGCGACCTACCACCGGTTCCCCTGGGGCCCGACGGTCAAGGCGGTGCTCAAGCGCATCGACCACACGAACATCCTGCTGCTCATCGCCGGCACCTACACACCCGTGGCGATCTGCGCTCTGCCGCACACCCTGATGGTCGTGGTGCTCTGGGTGATGTGGTCCGGCGCGGCGCTCGGCATCGCCTTCCGGGTCCTCTGGATCGGGGCGCCCCGGTGGCTCTACGTGCCGATCTACCTCGTGCTCGGCTGCGCGGCGCTCGGGTTGCTGCCGCAGTTCTTCGCCGCGAGCGTCCCGATGACGGTCCTCGTGCTCTCCGGCGGCGTGGCCTACATCCTCGGTGCGCTCGTGTACGGCTTCAAGCGGCCGAACCCGTCGCCGACGGTGTTCGGCTTCCACGAGGTCTTCCACGCCCTCACGGTCGTCGCGTTCGCCGCCCAGTGGGCGGGTGTCCTCATCGTGGCGCTGGACCCGGTGCGCTGACCGCGACGGTCCGTCGGACGGGAGGCGCGGGTCGGGCCCGCACCGTGCCTCCCGTCCCGCACACACGCGGGTCCACCGCGCCGGTCGCGTCAGCCGCGCCCGTCGCGTCAGCCGCGCCCGTCGCGTCAGCCGCGCCCGTGGCGTCAGCCGCGCTCGGTGTCGTCCCCGACGTCGGCCCGGCCGTCCTCGGCCGCACGCCGCTCCGGCTCGTCCGTCGCGACCGCGTCACCACCCGCGGTGCCGTTCGCCTCGGCCTCGAGCCGCTCCCGGATCTCCGCCCGGTAGCGGGTCCGCCGGATGCGCCGGGTCATGTCGATCACGAGCAGGATCGTCACGATGGCCACGACCGCGATCGCGATGAAGCCCGCGACGCCGGGCGTCACGTCGACGTCCGGGACGCTCGAGGTCGGGCTCGGGCTGGGGGTCGCGGCGAGTGCCGCGTGGAGGGTGCTCACGCAGTGGTGTCCTTGTCGGCAGGGATCCCCGCGAACAGGTCGGACTCGGGGAGCTCGGTCGGCACGCGGGCCTCGACGAGCTGGTAGTCCTCGGTCGGCCACACCGTCGCGAGGAGGTCGTTCGGCCAGTAGAAGAAGGCGCTGTCCGGCGGCACCTGGCTCGCGTGGGCCCGGAGCGCCGCGTCACGCGCGTCGAAGTACTCGTGCACGTCGACGTGGGTCGTGGCGAGGTCGGGCCGGTCGGCGAACCGTTCGACCCACTCGCGCAGCTGCTCGACCGCCGGGCTGTCCGGGTCGCGTTCCTGCAGGGCCTCGAAGACCGTCCGGAAGCGCCGGGGGTTCATGGTGCGCTCGTAGTAGAGCTTCGCGACGGACCACGCGGGCCCGGCATCGGGGTACTTCTCGGGGTCCGCGGCGTCGCGCCAGGCGGCCACCGAGACCTCGTGCGTCCGGATGTGGTCCGGGTGCGGGTAGCCGCCGTTCTCGTCGTAGGTGACGAGCACGTGCGGGCGGAAGCGCCGGATGACCCGCACCAGGGCCTCGGTCGAGTACTCGAGCGGCACCGTCGAGAAGGTGCCGGGGCGGACCGTCTCGCCCTTGTCGGCGTCGGGCAGGCCGGAGTCGTGGTACCCGAGCCACAGGTGGTCGATGCCGAGCGCCGCCTGGGCCGCGGCCATCTCGGTGCGGCGGTACCCGGCCATGTCGCGGTGCGCCCGGCTCGTGGCGGGCTCGCCGAGCTGGTCGTTGAGGATGTCCCCCGCCTCACCGCCCGTGCAGGAGACCACGAGGACCTCGTTGCCCTCGGCCGCGTACTTCGCCGCGGTCGCCGCTCCCTTGCTCGACTCGTCGTCGGGATGGGCGTGGACGGCCATCAAGCGGTACGGCACTGGTCTTCCTCACTGATCGCGTGGCAGCACACAGTGTCACGTGAACTACCCTGGGATCAGGATAATCACCCCGGGAGCCCCGAACTGTCCGAACCGCAGCACCAACCGGCACCTCAGCCGTCCGCCAGCACCACCGCGACGCTGGACGACCGCTACGGCCGCACCCCCGGACGCGCTCGTCGCACGCGGCTGATCGGGATCGTCGCCGCCGCGTCCGTCGCCCTGGTGTTCATCGTCTGGGTGGTCTGGGCCGGTCCCGGGCAGACCAGCCACGGCCTCGACACCGACGACGTCGGGTACCAGGTCGTCTCCGACCACCAGGTGGTCGTGCACACGCAGATCTCCGTCGACCCGGGCACGGTCGCGAAGTGCGCCGTCCAGGTCCTCGACAAGTCGTACACGATCGTCGGCTGGCGCGAGATCCGGGTGCCGGCGTCCGATCAGCGCGTGCGCAGCATCAGCACCCCTGTGAACACCGTGTCACGGGGCGTGACCGGCTTGATCCACGACTGCTGGGTTCCCTAGACTGCTGTGATTCGCGGACAAGACCGGCCACACCGGCCGGTCTTGTTCTTTGCTGAAGGGAACCACCATGAGCAACGACACCCAGGTCACGTGGCTGACCCAGGAAGCGCACGACCGTCTCTCGGCCGAGCTCGCGCAGCTCTCCGGCGAAGGCCGCAAGGAGATCGCGGACCGCATCGAGGCGGCGCGTGAAGAGGGCGACCTC
Organism: Curtobacterium sp. Curtsp22; assembly: GCF_059492135.1. Lineage (NCBI taxonomy): Bacteria > Bacillati > Actinomycetota > Actinomycetes > Micrococcales > Microbacteriaceae > Curtobacterium > Curtobacterium sp. Curtsp22. The sequence goes on from NZ_CP168519.1 coordinate 1,538,850, forward strand.
AAGGAGAACGGCGGCTACCACGCCGCCAAGGACGAGCAGGGCAAGATCGAGGCCCGCATCCGTCAGCTCACCGAGCTCCTCAAGCACGCCACCGTCGGCGAAGCGGACTTCGACGGCACCGTCGAACCGGGCACGGTTGTGACCGCGGTCATCGCCGGTGACGAGTCGACCTTCCTGGTCGGTAACCGCGAGATCGTCGGCGAGGGCTCGGACCTCACCGTCTACAGTCCGGTCAGCCCGGTCGGCGCGGCCATCGTCGGCCTGCGCGCCGGCGAGAAGACCACGTACACCGCACCCAACGGCAAGGAGATCGCCGTCGAGGTGACGAAGGTCGAGCGCTACGAGCCGTAAACGCGAGCCGTTGACGGACAGGAGGCGCGGTGCCGGCTGGCACCGCGCCTCCTGTCCGTCTCCGGCTCGGTTCAGCGCCCGTCTCAGTGCTCGAGCAGCTCCGGCTGGAAGCCCACCTCGTGCAGGCGGTGGATGACCTCCTGCGCGTGCTCGGGACCACGTGCCTCGATCGACAGGTCGAGCGCGACCTCGTTGATGACGAGCCCCTGGCCGTGCCGGGTGTGGAGCACCTCGACGACGTTCGCGCCGGCGTCCGAGATGACCTGCGAGACGCGGGCGAGCTGACCGGGGCGGTCCGGCAGCATGATGCGGATGCCGATGTAGCGCGACGCCGCGACGAGGCCTCGGGTGATCACGCGCTCCATCATGAGTGGGTCGATGTTGCCGCCGCTGAGCAGGACGACGGTGCGACCGGTGTCGCGGACAGCACCCGACATGATCGCGGCGACACCGACGGCCCCGGCGGGCTCGACGACGAGCTTGGCGCGTTCGAGCAGCACCAGGAGCGACCGGGCGACGTCGTCGTCGGACACGGTGACGATGTCGTCGACGAGGTCGCGGATGATCGGGAAGTTCATGTCGCCGGGTCGCGCCACGGCGATGCCGTCCGCGATCGTCGGCTTTGTGCTGACGGTGACGGGTTCGCCGGCCTCGAGCGAGCTCGGGTAGGCGGCGGCGTTCTCGGCCTGCACCCCGATGACCCGGATGGTGCGTCCGAGGCGCTCGGCGATGCCCTTGACGGCGAGGGCGATGCCGGCGATGACGCCGCCGCCGCCGATCGGCACGATGACCGTGTCGGCGTCGGGCACCTGGTCGAGGATCTCGAGCCCGAGCGTGCCCTGGCCGGCGATGACCGCGGGGTGGTCGAACGGCGGGATGAAGACCGCTCCGGTCCGTGTCGCGAAGTCCTTGGCCGCGCTCAGTGCCTCTTCCACCGAGTGCCCGCGCAGGACGACCTCGGCGCCGTAGTGCCGCGTGGCCTGGAGCTTCGGCAGGGCGACGCCGACCGGTGTGAAGATCGTCGCGGGGATGCCGAGCTCGCGCGCGGCGAGGGCGACCCCCTGCGCGTGGTTGCCGGCGCTGGCGGCGACGACGCCCGCAGCCCGCTGCTCCGGGGTGAGGGTCGACAGGCGGTTGTACGCACCGCGGACCTTGTACGCACCGGTGCGCTGCAGGTTCTCGCACTTGAGGTGCACCGGCGACCCGAGGACCTCGGCGAGGAACTGCGAGGTCTCCATCGGGGTGACACGGGCAACCCCGGCGATCGTCACACGTGCCTTCTCGATGTCGTCGAGCGTGGGGATCAGCGGCGTGGTGGTGTCGGTCACGGGTCCATCATCGTCGCTCGCGGCACTCCTGACGAACCCGTGACGTCAGTTGGTGCTGGCAGTGCCCTCAGCCGCCGTCGGCTCCGGCTTGCTGCCGGGTGCGGGCACCGGGTCGCCGATCTTGTGGCGGCGGCCCCGCCGGAGCTGGAGCTGCCCGTGCTGGCCGCGCTTCGGGGTGGCCTCGAGCACGTGCTCCGAGTCGAGACCGCGCCAACGGCCGCTCGCGATCGTCATCACCATGGTGTTCACGGTGGCGATCAGCGGCACCGCGAAGAAGGCACCGGCGATGCCCGCGAGCCCGGAGGCCGCCGTGACGCCGAGGACCACCGCGAGCGGGTGGACCTTCACCGCGTTGCCCATGACGAGCGGCTGGAGGATGTGTCCCTCGATCTGCTGCACGAGCAGCACGACCGCGAGGACGAGGACGGCCGCGAGCGGGCCGTTGAAGATGAGCGCGACGAAGACGGCCAGGAACCCGGTCACGATCGCACCGACGACGGGGATGAAGGCACCGAGGAAGACGAACGCCGCGATCGGGATCACCAGCGGCATGCCGCCGAAGAACAGCCCGACGATGAAGGCGCCGAGCCCGATGCCGACGGCGTCCACGAACGCGACGAAGATCTGGACGCGGATGAAGCTGGTCAGCGTGATCCACCCGGCGACACCGGCGCCGTCGACGGTCGCACGGGCCTTCTTCGGGAAGAGCCGCACGGCCCACCGCCACACGTTCTTGCCGTCGATGAGCAGGAAGATCGTGGTGAACAGGATGATGAAGAGGGCCTCGAACACGTGCGTGGCACCGGAGCCGGCGCTCGCGACCCCGGAGAGGATCGAGGCGCTGTTGTCCTGCAGCCACTTCGTGCCGTCGTCGAGCCAGCCGTTGACGTCGCTCTGCGTGATGCCGAGTCCGGAGTTCAGGACGAGGTCCTTGATGTTCGCGTACTGGTCGACCGTGCGGTCACGGAGCGAGGGGTAGGACGCGATGATCTGGTCGACGACGAGCCACACCAGCGCGCCGATCGCCGCGAGTCCGCCGAGCAGGCTGATGACGACCGCGAGCCACTTCGGCACGTGGTGGCGCTGCATCCAGTTCGAGATCGGCACGAGCAGCGCCGAGACGACGATGCCGACGAGGAACGGGATGAGGATCTGGCTGAAGATCGTCATCAGCCAGATGAAGACCGCGATCACCCCGATGACGACCAGGATCCGCCACGACCACGCGCCGGCGATCCGCATGCCGGTCGGGACGGACTCCTCGACCACGGGGTCCGGATGCGTCGGTTGCTGCGTTCTGCCCCATGCCATGACCGCGAGTGTACCGATGTGCGGCCCGACAGGTACCAGATACGGCATACGTCACCGGACCCGGGGTGTCGGCGGCGATCGGTAGCCTTCGGACATGGTCAGGACCACGCTCTCCGCTGCCGAGGCCCGCCGCGTCGCACTGGCTGCCCAGGGCTTCGGCCAGCCACCTGCCGACGCCGTGTCGACCCGGGCGCTGAACGCGGGGTTCGCGCGCCTCGGCCTGCTGCAGATCGACTCCGTGAACGTCTTCGAACGCAGCCACTACCTGCCCCTCTTCGCCCGGCTCGGCGCCTACGACCGGTCCACGCTCGACCGTCTGACGATGTCGAAGCGCGGTCCCTACGCCGAGTACTGGGCGCACGAGGCCGCCTTCGTCGACCGCACCGACCTCCCCCTCTTCCGGTGGCGGATGGACGCGCTGCGCGAGCGAGACTCGTGGCCGAACCGGGTCGACGGGGTCCGGCGGACCGAGGGGGTCCGGCGCGAGCTCCGGGCGCTGCTCGCGGCCGAGGGGCCGATGCCGGCGAGCGCGGTCGAGCACGAGTCGAACGTCCGCCGCGGGCCGTGGTGGGGCTGGAGCGACGTGAAGCTCGGGCTCGAGCAGATGTTCCGCTGGGGCGACGTCGTGAGCGCCGGACGGTCCGGCTTCGAGCGGGTCTACGCGCTCCCCGAGCAGGTCCTGCCTGCCGGCACGCTCGACCACGCGCCGTCACGCCCGGCGGCCGTCCTCGAACTGGTCCGTCGAGCCACCCGGGCGCTCGGCGTCGGCACCCGCGCGGACATCGCCGACTACTACCGGCTCCGTTCCGACGACACCGCCGCGGCGATCGCCGAACTCGTCGCCGCCGGGGAGCTCGTGCCGGTGCGGGTCGACTCCTGGGGCGAGCGCGCCTGGATGCACGCCGACGCCCGGGTCCCGCGGCACGTGACGGCCGACGCCGTGCTCAGTCCGTTCGACCCGGTCGTGTGGTTCCGGCGGCGGGCCGAGCGGATGTACGGGTTCCACTACCGGATCGAGATCTACACGCCGGCACCGAAGCGGGTCTTCGGCTACTACGTCCTGCCCGTCCTGCAGGACGACCGGCTCGTCGGGCGGGTCGACCTCAAGAGCGACCGGCAGCGCGGGGTCCTGCGCGTGCGGACGGCGTGGGAAGAACCGGGCGAGCGGCTCGATGCCGGGCGGCTCGCCGAGACCCTCCGACGGACGGCAGCGTGGCAGGGGCTCGACGGGGTCGAGGTCACCGATCGCGGAACCGCCGCGGCTGCTGTCGCAGGGGCGCTCGGCGTGCGGCTGGTGCCGCACGTCGCGGCCGACGACGCGGACGCGAGCGTGACGCTGGAACCGGCCGTCTGACGGGCCGGTGGTACGGGGCGAGGCCGACCCGCGCCTCCTGGGCCGCCCCGGTCGCCGGCACCCGCCGTCGGGTCAGAACCGGTCGAGACTCCCGCGCAACCGCGCGATCCGGTCCGGCAGCGGCGGGTGCGTGGAGAACAGCCGGTCCATCAGGCCGGGCCGCATCGGGTCGGCGATCCAGAGGTGCGCCATCGACGAGTTCTGCGTCTGCATCGGCCGGCCGTACGCGCCGAGCTTCTCGAGCGCACGGGCGAGCCCCTCGGGGTGGCGGGCGGTCATCGCGCCGGTCGCGTCCGCCAGGTACTCCCGCTGCCGTGACACCGCGGCCTGCACGCCCGCCGCGGCGATCGGTGCCACGATGACCGCCACGAGTCCGGCGATGAGCAGGATCGGGTTGTTGCCACCGTTGTCGTTGTTCCGGTTCCGACCGCCGGCGAGCCCGCTGAAGATCGAGATGCGGAGGAGCACGTCGGCGATGAGACCGACCGCGACCACGAGCCCGAACACCATCGTGGAGACGCGGATGTCGTAGTTCCGGACGTGCCCGAGCTCGTGGGCCATGACGCCCTGGAGCTCCTGGTCGTCCATGATCGCCAGCAACCCGGTCGTCGCGGCGACGATCGCGTGGTCGGGGTCACGGCCGGTGGCGAAGGCGTTCGGCGACGGGTCCTCGATCACGAAGACGCGCGGCATCGGCATCCCGGTGGCGATCGCGAGGTTCTCGACCGTGCGCCAGAGTCGTGGCTCGGTGTTCCGGTCGATCTCGATGCCGCCCGCGATCGCCGTGGCCTGGCGACCCGCGGCGAAGTACTGCACGAGCGCGTACCCGAGGGCGACCACGAGGACGATCACGCCGATCGACACGTTGCCGGCGAGGTAACCGCCGAGGAACCCGAGCGCCCCGATGATCAGCAGGAAGACCAGGACGATGAGGACCGTGTTGCGCTTGTTGCGCGCGATCGCGCTGTACACGTCGCAGCCGTCGCCGGGCGGGTCAGAACTGGACGCGCGGCGGTTCAGCGATCGCCGCGGGCTCGGCGGTCTCGAAGAACGACGCCTCGGTGAAGCCACGGCTCTTCGCGAACGACGAGTTCGGGAAGACCCGGATCTTGGTGTTCAGCTCGCGGACGCCCCCGTTGTAGAAGCGACGGGCGGACTGGATCTTGTCCTCGGTGTCGACGAGTTCGGACTGCAGCTGCAGGAAGTTCTGGCTGGACTGCAGCTGCGGGTACCCCTCGGCCACCGCGAACACGCTCTTCAGCGCCTTCTGCATGTGCCCCTCTGCCGTGGAGGCGCTCGAGGCGTCCCCGGCGCTGAGCGTCTCGGCACGGGCCTTCGTCACGGCCTCGAACACGGACTTCTCGTGCGTGGCGTAGCCCTTCACCGTCTCGACGATCGTCGGGATGAGGTCGGCGCGGCGCTTGAGCTGCACGGAGATGTCACTCCACGCCTCGTCGACGCGGACCTTCAGCGTGACGAGCGAGTTGTACGTGACCCACAGGTAGATCCCCACGACGACGAGGAGGACCACCACCACTCCGACGACGATCAGCGTCGTGATGAGTCCGGTGTCCATGAGGGCGTACTCCTTTGCGCGTCGGGATCGCGGTGTGACGGGGCCGTCGGGCCGGCGTCACGGCCGAGGACGATTGTATCGACCAGCGGGGTGCCCTCTCGTCCACGGCCCCGGTTCACGGGCGATTCCCGAGTCGCACACACCGCGCGCTCGGGCTGCTCGGCGTGTCGCTCGGTCCACGGACATCATCCGATCGACGTATTGACCCGAGCGGCTCGATCACGTGGGATGGACTCGGATGAAAGCGCGCGGGGAGAACGTGGACGACCGGGCTGTCGGGGGCGACGGCCCCGTTCGCCGAACCCGGATCACGCTGGCCGTCGCCGCGGGGGCCGCCCTGGTCGTGGGCCTGCTCGCCCTCGCCGTGGCCCCGGCCACCGCCGTGACGTCCGCAGCCGGGACGTCCGCAGCCGTGACGTCCACCGGTGCTGCCGTTGGGGCGGACCCCGATCCGGGCACGACACCCACCCCCACGCCAGCGCCCCAGGACCACCTGACCCCGGCACCCCCGACCACGTCGCCGAGCCGGCCTCCGGTGCGCCCGTCGATCGACGACCCCGGCGACATCACCAGCGGGACCGTGCGCTTCAGCGGCAGGGGCACCCCCGGGCACGCCCTGCGGGTCACCGGTCCGGCGACGACCGGGTCGACCGGGTGCACCGCGACCGTCCACGACGACGGTGCCTGGGCCTGCCTCGCGACCGTCCGGAGCGGACCGCAGCAGGTCTTCACCGTGGCGGACCAGAGCTTCCCCGGGCTCGGCTCGGCGCGCACCCCGGCGTCCGACGTCATCGTCCCGCCGGTCGTCACCACCGCACGGCCCACGAACGGTCCGGTGACCGGCACCGGACACGCCGGGTCGACCGTCACGCTCTCGGTGTCCGGGTCGTCGACGGACCGGACCGCCACGGTCGGTGCCGACGGCCGGTGGACGGTGTCCCTCCGCGGCGGCACCCCGGGCGGCGACGCACGGCTCTCCGTCACCGCCACGCAGACCGCGAGCACGGCCGACGGATACCGGTCCGACCTGCGGAGCGCCGCGTCGACCCCGGTGACCGTGACGCTCGACCGGACCGCACCGACGGCACCGCGCATCACCGCGCCCGGGTCCGGCGACCGCGTGCGCATCCAGCCCCTCACCGTCAGCGGGACGGGCGAGGCGGGCGCAGTGCTCACCGTGTACGTCGACCGTGCGCCCGTGTGCCGGACCGAGGTGCCCGCCTCCGGCCGGTGGTCCTGCACCACGGCCGGCTCGACGCTGGGCACTGGCACCCGGGCGGTGACGGCGACGCAGCACGACGCCGCCGGCAACTTCTCGCCGACCTCGACGGCCGTCCGGGTCGTCGTCTCCCGTGCGTCCGCGGCACCGGGCACGCCGGGTGACGGGTCGACCGGCAGCGGCTCGCCGTCGGGGACCCCTGGTCCCGGGACCGGCAGCACCGGCACGTCGACGGGCCCGAACGGCCACGGCACCGCGACCGGCGGATCCACCGGTCCCGGCAGCGGTCCGGGCTCCGGTCCGGGTTCGGGTTCCGGTTCCGGTTCCGGTTCCGGTTCCGATGGAGGCTCCGGCGGCAGCACCGGCGCCGGCAGCGGCAGCGGATCCGGCGCCGGCACCACCACGGGCGGGCACGGCCGCGGGCTGGACTGGTCCGGCCCCGCCGGCGACTGGACCGCCTCCACCGCGTACGACACCACCGTGCCGACCATCCAGGCAGCGTTCTCGTGGCGCACCGTCCTCGTCGCCACGGCCGTCGCCGCCGGCTTCCTCGTGCTCATCGCGGGTCCGCTCGCACTCGTCGCCGGCGTCGCCCGGGGCCGGATCCGTTCGCCGTTCGCCGGGCTCCTCGGTCGCAACCGCCCCCGTGACGAGCGACGCCGCGGCGAGGACGTGCTCCCGACCTGGGCCTCGATCACCGTCGCGGTGCTGGTCGTCGGGCTGTGCACGCTCCTCGGCGTCGGCATCTCCCTCGAGGCCCGCTACGTCCGCCTGGCGATCGCGGTCCTGCTCGGCGTGGCCGTCCTGACGACGACGATCGTCCTCGCCACCCGCTGGGCAGCCGGCACCGATCGCAGCACCATCGGGTTCCGGGTCTCCCCCTGGCTGGTGCTCGCCGCCCTCGTGGCGTGCGGCGTCACCCGGACCTTCGACCTCTCACCCGCCGTGATCGTCGGTGCCGTCCTCGTGCCGATCGGCCGACCGGACCTCGACACCCGGGCGCTCCGGCTCGGCTCCTCGATCGCTGCCGGCGCCCGCAGCGCCACCTGGCGGTCGATCGCGCTGCTCGTCGTGGCGGCGGCCGGCTGGGTCCTGCACTCCGTCACGCCGGGGACCGGCTTCTGGGTGTCGTTCGTGTCCGAGTTCGCGATCACCCTGTGCGTCGGCGGCCTCGGCGCCGTCGTCGTGACGCTGCTGCCGGTGGCCGGGTCCGCCGGGCAGTCCCTGCTCGCGCGGTCCCGTGGTCGGTACGCCGCCATCGCCGCGGTCGCCGTCGCGTTGGCCGCCGCCGTGTACTCCGGGTCCGCCGGGACGCACGTCTCCCCCGTCGCACTGGTGGTCGTCGCCGCCGTCTGCACCGCCGGAGCCGTCGCCGTCTGGTGCTGGCAGCGGGCGGCCCGGGTCGACCAGCGCGCCTGAACGTGGCACCGTCAGGGCTCGGATCGGGCTGCCGCCGAGGCTCGCATCACGGATACGCTGACGAGCGGTGCGCGCGACATCACGAACGGAGCGCGCCGTACCACGGACGGTGCGTGCAGCACCACGACCGCTGCTGGGAGCGACGATGACCGAGACCCGATCCGACTACGACCCGACCCGCTTCCGCGACGTCTTCGAGCACAGCTACACGTACGCCAACGGCTTCGCCCGGAACACCCACCGCTTCGCCGGCCGCCCGGCGCTCCGCGATCCCGACACCGACCGCTCGTGGACGTACGCCGAGCTCGGCGCCGACGTCGACCGCGTCGCCGGGTGGCTCGTGCGCCACGGGGTCGGCCGCGGCTCCGTGGTCATGGTCGAGCTGTTCAACTCCCCCGAGTTCGCGATCCTGTACCTGGCGGCCCACCGCATCGGCGCGGTGTTCTCCCCCACCAACTTCCGGCTCGCGTCGGACGAGGTCGCGTTCATCATCGAGGACTCCGCCCCCGTGGTCCTCGTCCACGACGCTGCCCGCTCGACCGACATCACGGCCGCGCTCGCCAGCTCCGACCACACGCCCGAGCACGTCGTCGTGGTCGGCGACGGAACCCGACCCGGCGACGTCGACTTCGCCGCGCTCCTCACCAGCGACCCCGTCACCGCCGACGAGCTCGCCGCGTCCGAGCCCCGCAGCACCTACGACGAGACGACGCGCCTGTACACGAGCGGCACGACCGGACGGCCGAAGCCCGTGCCGCTGCCGAGCCTCGTCGAGGTCCTCAGCGCCCACGACGTGATCATGCACTTCCCGCTGAGCCCGTTCGACAAGACCCTCAACATGTCGCCGCTCTTCCACCGCGGCGGTCTGTACTCCGGCGGCCCGAACCCGGTGTTCTACGTCGGCGCCGAACTCACCACGCTCCGGCACTTCGACGCCGACCGTGTGCTCGACCTGGTCGAGTCCGAGCAGCTGACGTTCCTCATCGGCGCCCCGCCGAACCTCGTGCAGCTCGCGAACGCCCAGGAGCAGCGGCCCCGCGACCTGTCCTCGCTCAACGGCATCGTGACGATGGGCGCACCGCTGGACCGGGCCGCGGCGCTCCGGTACCAGGAGCTCCTGTCGCCCCGCATCTTCAACGGCTACGGCACGACCGAGACCTTCTGGAACACCTTCCTCCGCCCCGAGGACTTCCCCGACGGTGCCGGCTCGACCGGCCGGGCCTCGACCGACGACGACGTCGCCGTGGTCCGCGTCTACGAGGACCGCCTCGCCGACCCGAGCGACACCGTGCCGAAGGACGGTTCGGAGATCGGCGAGTTCGCGGTCCGCACCGTGAAGTCCGGCTACTCGTACCGCAACCCCGGGCTCGAGGCCGAGAAGTTCGCGAACGGCTGGTTCTACCCGGGCGACCTCGCCACGTGGGACGAGCACGAGCGCGTGACGATCGTCGGGCGCAAGGACGACATGATCATCTCCGGCGGCGAGAACGTCCACCCCGTGCAGGTCGAGGCCGCACTACAGGAGCACCCGGGCGTCGCCGACGCGATCGTGGTCGGGGTCCCCGACGAGCGCTGGGGCGAGGTCGTGACGGCGTACGTCGTCCGTGCGCCCGGGCGGCTGCCGGAGGACGACGTCGAAGCCGCCGCCGCCCTCGAGGAGTGGACCGCGTCGCACCCCGGCCTCGCCCGCTACAAGCGGCCGCGGCTCTACCGGTTCGTCACCGAGCTGCCGTACAACGCCACGGGCAAGAAGGTGCACTACCTCGCGAAGGCGACGGCTGTGGACGACCAGGCTGCGGGGCGCCTGCTCGCGCCGTGACGGCCTGGAGGCGCGGTGCGGGCCGGCACCGCGCCTCCAGTCCCGCAGTGGGTCGCGTCCACGGCGACTGCCGCGCTCTCCGCGCTGCGCGCGTCTACTGGGTCGCGTCGGCCCCGCGGTGCGGTGCGTTCCGTGCGAACAGCCCCGGCAGCAGGCCGCCGATCTTCGTGCCGATGCAGAGACTGACGAACGTCGCGAGCGGGTTCGCCAGCGCCTCCGGGTCGAACGTGGCGACCGCGACGAGCCCGACCGTCCCCGGCACGAGCAGCAGGAACGCCGGGAAGAACGAGACCGTCGCCGGGATCGCCGGCACCAGCCGCTCCAGCAGCCGCGTCGCGACGAACAGCAGCGCGGCGGTCGCACCGGTCGCGACGACGCTCCCCCACAGCGGCGTCGTCCCGCTCACCAGTGCGTAGGCCGTGACCATGACCGCGACGGACACGAGCGTGAGCCGCCACCCCGACCGGAAGACCAGGCCGAGGCCGACGGCCAGTCCGACCACCGCGACCCACGACACCCAGTAGGACGGGACGGCCTCCCACCCGCCGCGGTCCGTGCCGACGCCGGCGACCTCGCCGACGAGTGCCGCCGAGGACGGGTCGACGTGCAGCCCGGTCAGCGCGCTCCCCGACGCGATGCCCGCCGCCATGAACCCGAGCATGATGAGCCCCTGCACGAGCCGCGAGGACCCGGTCACGATGTCGGCCGCCGTGAGCTCGAGCAGGGCGTTGGTGATGAGGGCTCCCGGCACGAACACGGCCACGGGGGCGCACACGGCGAAGAGCGGGACGTGGTCGAACCCGGTGCCGGCGGCGACGAGCCCGACGATCGTCGTGGACACGAAGGCCGCGAGGAACGGGATGATCGCCACGGCCTCGCGGAAGCGGCGCAGCAGGAGGCCGATCACGCCGACGAGGGCTCCGACGGCCAGTGCCACGAGGATCGCCCACCACGGGCAGCGGAACACCACCGCGAGTCCGGCCGAGGTCAGGGCGTTGCCGAGGATCCACGGCAGTGCCGGCGGTGGGACGGTCCCGGCGCGGATCGCACGAACGCGTGCGGGGATCTCGGCGAGGGCGATCGAGCCGCTCTCGAGGCCGAGCACGAGCCGGTTCGCCCGGGCGGCCTGGCGGCTCGAGAGCTCGACGCCCTCGGCGTTGACGATGGTGGCGGCGCCGGTGGCGACCTCGCTCACCATGACGAGGGCGGGGAGGACCCCGACGGCGAGCGTCGGCCCGACCCCGGCGGCGTCGCGGGCCTTCTCGAGCGCCGAACGGACGTCGGTGACCGAGCTGCCGGCGTCGAGGAGGAGGGCGCCCAGCGTGCCGAGCAGCATGCCGGTGGGGACGGTCTCGCCGTCGACCACCTCGACGTGGGCCTCGGGTCGGCCGAGGGCGTTCCGCAGGTTCGCGAGCGCGCTTCCGAATCCGACCACGAGACTCGATCGTAGTGCCGGGTCGTCCTGTCGTACCCCCGGTGGGACTCGAACCCACAACTCGGCGATTGTAAGTCGGGTGTCGGTTCCCGCTCGTCGTACCCCCGGTGGGACTCGAACCCACAACTCGGCGATTTTAAGTCGCATGCCTCTACCGATTGGGCCACGGGGGCGGGCCGCAACAGCCTACCGACGAAGACGAGGCGGCCACCCCGTGGGGTGACCGCCTCGCCGGGAGCGTGTCGCTACTTGGCGTCCGCCTCGGCCTTCACCGGCTCGGCGTCGTTCGAGACGTCCTTCGCGGGCTCGCCGTACGCGGGACCGGCCGCACCGGCGGGCTTGCCCTCTTCCGGAGCGGTGGTCGGCTTCGACGCCTCGACCGGTGCCGCGGGGGCCTCGGCTGCGGGCTTCGGACGGGACGCGAACGCCTCGAACGCGGCGCGCGGGGTCTCGCGGTCGTCGAGCGACGCGATGTCGCGGCCGAGGAAGAAGCCACCGACCCAGTCGCCGATGACGCGCCACTTGCGCTCCCACGACGGCATCGCCAGGCCGTGGTAGCCACGGTGGGCGCCCCAGGCCAGGAAGCCCTTCATGGCGAACTTGCCGGACTGGAAGACGCCGATGCCGAGACCGAGGCCGGCGACGGCACCGAGGTTCTCGTGCTTGTAGTCGGTCGTCGCCTCGCCGCGGATCGTCGCGACGAGGTTCTTCGCGAGCTGCTTCGCCTGGCGGACGGCGTGCTGGGCGTTCGGCACGCAGAAGCCGCCGACGCCACCACCGGTGAGGTCCGGCACGGCCGCGACGTCACCACAGGCCCACGCGTCGGCGATCACGCCGTTGTCGTCGACCACGCGCAGGTCGGGCTGCACGCGGATGCGGCCACGCTGCTCGAGCGGGAGGTCGGTGCCCTTGACCATCGGGTTCGCCATGACACCGGCGGTCCAGATGATGAGGTCGGACTCGATCTTCTCGATCGCGCCGTCGTTGGTCTTGAGCTCGCAGACGCCGCCGACCGCCGAGGCCAGCTGCGTCTCGAGGTGCACCGTGGCGCCGCGCTGCGCGAGGTTCTTGAGCACCCAGTGCGACGTCTCGAGCGACACCTCGGGCATGATGCGGCCCATCGCCTCGACGAGGTGGAAGTGCGTGTCGTCGAACGACAGCTCGGGGTAGCTCTTGAGCAGGTCGGAGACGAACGAGCGGAGCTCGGCGAACACCTCGATGCCGGCGAAGCCACCACCGACGACGACGACGGTCAGCAGGCGGTCACGCTCCGGGCCGGCCGGCAGGGTCGCTGCCTTGTGGAAGTTCGTGAGGATCTTGTCGCGGATCGCCGCGGCCTCTTCGATCGTCTTCAGGCCGATCGCCTCGTCGGCGACGCCCGGGATCGGGAAGGTACGCGAGACCGCACCCGCGGTCATGACGATCTGGTCGTAGGACTCCTCCCACGCCTCGCCCTCGGCCGGGGTGATCGTCGCCGTCTTGCTGGCGTGGTCGACCTTCGTGACCTTGGCGGTGACGACGCGCGTCTTCTTGAGGTGACGGCGGTGGGAGACGACGGCGTGACGCGGCTCGATGGAACCGGCGGCGACCTCGGGGAGGAACGGCTGGTACGTCATGTACGGCAGCGGGTCGACCATGACGACCTCGGCTTCGCCCTGACGAAGGTGCTTCTCGAGCTTCCAGGCGGTGTAGAAGCCGGCGTAACCGCCGCCGACGACGAGGATCTTGGGCACGGTGGATGATCTCCTTGGAGTGGGGTGGTTGCCGGGAGGCTGGTCAGAATTCGCCGCCACCCGCCCCGACTCCGGCGTCTGCTCCCTCATCATACGCCCGGCACTCACACCGGGCGGGCGACCAGCTCACGCGCTCGAGCGCGAGGTCGCCGATGGGGTTGACGCCGGGTCCGGCGGCGAGGGCGTGGCCGACGAGGGCGTGCAGGCACTTCACGCGGGTGGGCATGCCACCGGCGGTGATGCCGTCGATCTCGTCGACGTGCTCGATCGACTCGCGATCGGCGAGGTAGGACTCGTGCGCCGCGCGGTACTGCTCGGCGACGGTCGGGTCCTCGAGCAGGGCTGCCAGCTCGGGCATGACCTGGTTGGCCTCGAGGGTGCTGACCGCAGCGGTGGCCGCGGGATGGCACAGGTAGTACAGCGTCGGGAACGGGGTGCCGTTCGACAGCCGGGGCTTCGTGGACACGACGGTGGGGTTGCCACAGACGCAGCGAGCAGCGATCCCGATGACGTCACGCGCCGGTCGGCCGAGCTGCGCCGAGACGACCTGGATGTCGCGTTCGGAGGGCGGGTCGAAGGGAGGGGTCGTCACGGGTACGTGAGCCTACCGGAGTCCCGCGCGTCGTCCTACTTCGTGTCGCCGGTGCCGGAGACGTCCGGTGCGACGAGCTGCTGCGTGGTCTCGTCGGTGAGCCCCGAGGTCAGCACGGACGACAGCATCGCCTGTACCCAGTCGACCTTCGGTGTCTGCACCGTCGAGCTCACGGGCGTGCCGGAATCGGTCGTCGGCGTCGACTCGGCCTTCCGGTTCTCGCTGCCCATCACGAGGTAACTCTCCTCGCCCGGGTACACGTAGAGCAGTCGGTCCCGAGCCTGCGCCTCGATGTACGCGGGGTCGTCCCAGCGCGCGACGTCCTTCTTCTTCTGGGCGACGTCGGCCTTCTGGCTCGCGACCTCGCGCTGCTGCTGGGCGATCTGCTCCTGCTGCTGGATCAGGGTCCGGAGTGACGGCGCGAGCACGACGACGAACAGCACGATGATGGCCAGCATGAGCAGGCTGAACCCGGAGAACCGGATCGAGCGGTACCACGGCTGCTCGGACGAGCCGCCCTCGGGCAGCGCCACGGGGACGCGGCGGACACGGGGCTTCTGGCTGGGCACGGTCCGACGATAACCCGCCGGCGGGCCTGCTGGCGGTCGGCACGCGGCCGTTCGGCGCCCTCTCAGCGGGCGATCCAGGAGGCGCGGCGCACCCCCGGAACGCTGCCAGCGCCCGGCACGCAGTCGCGCAACACGCCGCGGGCGATCCGCTGAGGTCGCATGATCGGTCGTCCGCGTCCGGCTGAGACGGCAGTTCGTGCGACCTCGACGGTCGGCGCGCGGCATGCCGTGCGACCTCGGCGCCCGAACGACGAGACGCCGCCCTCCCGAGGGAGGACGGCGTCTCGTTGAGGGCGCTGGTTACAGGGAAGCCGAGCGCGGGAAGGCCGAGCGGCCCGCGTAGACCGCGGCGTCGCCGAGCTCTTCCTCGATGCGGAGCAGCTGGTTGTACTTCGCGACACGGTCCGAGCGGGCCGGGGCGCCGGTCTTGATCTGACCACCGTCGACCGCGACCGCGATGTCCGCGATCGTGGTGTCCTCGGTCTCGCCGGAGCGGTGCGACAGGATCGCCGTCATGCCGTGGCGCTGCGCGAGGGAGACGGCGTCGAGCGTCTCGGTCAGGGTGCCGATCTGGTTCACCTTGACGAGGATCGAGTTCGCGGCCTTCTCGTCGATGCCCCGCTGCAGGCGCGTCGGGTTCGTGACGAACAGGTCGTCACCGACGATCTGCACCTTGTCGCCGAGCTCGGCGGTCAGGTGCGACCAGCCGGCCCAGTCGTCCTCGGCCAGCGGGTCCTCGATCGTGGCGAGCGGGTAGTCGCGGACGAGCTCGGCGAAGTAGGCCGTGAACTCCTCGCCGGAGAGCTGCTTGCCCTCGAACGCGTACTTGCCGTCGTGGAAGAACTCGGTGGAGGCGACGTCGAGGCCGAGCGCGATGTCCTTGCCCGGCGTGAAGCCGGCCTTCTCGATCGCGGCGAGCAGGAAGTCCAGCGCAGCCCGGTTGGACGCGAGCTCCGGGGCGAAGCCGCCCTCGTCGCCCAGGCCGGTCGCGAGGCCCTGCTTCTTCAGCTCGCCCTTGAGCGCGTGGTACGTCTCGACGCCCCAGCGGAGCGCCTCGGAGAACGACTCGGCGCCGTAGGGCACGAGGAAGAACTCCTGGATGTCGACGTTGGTGTCGGCGTGCGCGCCACCGTTGACGACGTTCATGAGCGGGACGGGCAGCGTGTGCGCGTTCGGGCCGCCGAGGTAGCGGAACAGCGGCAGGTCGGCCGAGTCGGCGGCTGCGCGTGCGACGGCGAGCGAGGCGCCGAGGATCGCGTTCGCACCGAGGCGCGACTTGTTCTCGGTGCCGTCGAGCTCGATGAGCGCGGCGTCGACGAGGCGCTGGTCGGTGGCGTCGAAGCCCTCGAGCGCCGGACCGATCTCGTCGAGGACCGCGTCGACGGCCTTGAGGACGCCCTTGCCGCCGTAGCGGGAAGCGTCGCCGTCACGGAGCTCGTACGCCTCGAACGCACCGGTGGAGGCGCCGGACGGGACGAGTGCGCGCGAGACGACCCCGTCGTCGAGCAGGACCTCGACCTCGACCGTCGGGTTGCCTCGGGAATCGAGGACTTCGCGTGCGCCTACGGCGTCGATCTGGGCCACGGGGTACTCCCTACACGTTCGGTTGTGGTGATTGCGGAGTCGATCCTAGCGAGGCGCGGGTGAACACGAGGCGTGCATGACGGGCGACTGTGGAGAACTCACGCCAGCGGGCGGAACTCCACACCCTCGAGCGACTGCGTGTCGGCACCCACGGAGGCGAACGCGTCGAAGCCCTGCGCGACGAGTCCCGCGAGCAGGTTCTTCATGTTCTTCGTGCGTCGCTCGAGCCGGACACGACGGTGCCCCTCGAGCGCTTCGGCCTTGAGCGCCGCGAGCCGGACCGGGTCGACGTCCTTGTCGTACACGAGCACGACGGCGTCGGACTCGGCGGACTCCGGGAGCGTGACGAGGTCGACGAGCCGCTCGAACCCGAGGGAGAACCCGACCGCGGGCACGTCCTGCCCGAGGAACCGGCCGATCATGCCGTCGTAGCGCCCACCACCGCCGAGGCTGTAGCCGAAGTCGGGGTGCGCGACCTCGAAGATCGTGCCCGTGTAGTAGCCCATGCCACGGACGAGTGTCGGGTCGAAGCGCAGGTCGACGCCCGGGAGCGCCGAACGGAGCCGCTGCAGGTCCTCGAACGCGTCGGCGTCGAGCCACGTGGCTCCCCCGACGGCGTCCCAGTCGGCGGTCTCGAGCGTGCGGATCGTGTCCTCGAGCCCGGGGAGCTCGACGCCGACGGTCTCGCGGAGCTCTGCCGCGACGCCGTCCGGCCCGATCTTGTCGAGCTTGTCGATCGTGATGAGCGCACGGTCGGCGGCGGTCGGGTCGGTGATCCCCCACGATCCGAGGAGCGCGAGGAGGATCCGGCGGTCGTTGATCCGGATCGTGGTGCCCTGGACCCCGAGCGCGTCGAGGGCAGCGGTCGTCGCCCGGATGAGCTCGATCTCGGCGAGCTGCCCGGGCTCACCGAGGATGTCGATGTCGCACTGCACGAACTGCCGGTAGCGCCCCTTCTGCGGGCGTTCGGCACGCCAGACCGGGGCGATCTGCACCGACCGGAACACCGACGGCAACTCGGCCCGGTGCGTGGCGTAGAAGCGCGCGAGGGGCACGGTGAGGTCGAACCGCAGCCCGAGGTCGGCGAGGTCGAGCGGCGCACCGGCGTGCTGCAGGTCCTCGGTGGAGAGCCCGCGCTTCATGACCGCGAACGCGAGCTTCTCGTTGTCGCCGCCGAGGCCCGAGTGCAGGCGGGCGGCGTCCTCGACGACCGGGGTCTCGATCTCGTCGAACCCGTGGCGCGCGTACACGTCGCGGATCACGCCCAGGACGTGCTCGCGCCGGGCCTTGTCTGCCGGGAGGAAGTCACGCATGCCACGGGGAGCCGTCACGGTCGGAGCCATGGATCGATTCTGGCAGATCGACCTCCCCGGCTTGCACACGGTCCGACCGACTGATATTCTTCATCCAGAACCTCGGTTCGACGGGTGCCTGATCCATCCGACGGACCGATCGCGTGGGCAACGTGCTGCAGTGTGCCCCGCGGTTCGAGTGGGCTGCTCCATCGGCACCGCATCCCTGGTGGTGCCGTCGGCCCGCTCGCGGGCGTCCTCCTTTTTTCGGGTTGGGAGGACGCCCGCACTTCCCTCGCCCGCGGCCCCAGCACCGCGCACCCGCACTCGCACCGCGCACCGCGCACCCGCACCGCTCGGGCGCGGCAGGTCGCCTCACTCTCCGACGCGGCCGGCCGACTCCAGCTCCACGACCGCGGCACGCAGACTGGCGATCGGATCGATCCCGGTGCCACGCGCCTCCGCGATCATCGCGAGCACGGCGGTCCCCCACCCGGTGTCCACGACGGCACCACCGGCGCCTTCCACCCGCGCATCCCGACCAGGACCCGTGTCCGGAACCGCACCGGCGTCCGGAACCGCACCCGCGGCCCTCGATCGCGCCCCCGCACCCGCAGTACCAGCGTCCGGGACGCCACCCGCGCCTCCCGACCGCGCCCCCGCGCCCGCCGCCGCGACGACGGAGGCGACGACCGCGTCGGAGTCCCCCCGTTCCTCCAGGCGTTCCAGCAGCTTCACGGCCCGCTCCATCGGCGGCATCGCCCGGGGGACCCCGTCGAAGACGCTCCGCCGCGAGGACTTCTCCGCAGCCTTGGCCGCCCGCCAGACGCGCACGACGTCCTCCTCGGTGTCCGCCCGCTCGTCCCCGAACACGTGCGGGTGCCGGCGCACCATCTTGTCCCGGGCGCCGGCGGCCACGTCCTCGAGGTCGAACGACTCCGCGAGTCCCGCGTGGAGGACCACCTGGTAGAGCACGTCGCCGAGCTCCTCGCGGAGTTCGTCGTCATCCCCGGAGTCGATCGCGTCGACCAGCTCGTACGACTCCTCGACCGCGTACCGCGCCAGCGAGGCATGGGTCTGGGCGCGGTTCCAGACGCACCCTCCGGCGGGGTCGAGCAGGCGGTCGACGACGGTGACGAGGTCCGAGACGGCGGTCATGCGGTCATCGTGCCACGCAGCACACGGTGGACGCCGCGGAAGGGCGGCCGGTATGCTGTACGTGGCGTGTCGGGAAGTCTGGTCGACGATCTCCCACCCGACCCTTCTCCGACGGAGCTCCATGCCGGCAATCGTCCGTTCCCCTCGTTTCAGCGCCATCGCACTCCTCACCGCGGCGGTCCTCGGGCTCGTCGTGGCGAACTCGCCGCTCGGCCCCGGCCTCGAGCACCTCCTGCACGTGCACGCCCCGTGGGGTGCGGTCGGAATCGACCTCTCGGTGTCGCACTGGATCAGCGACGGGCTGCTCGCGGTGTTCTTCCTGCTCGTGGCGATCGAGCTGAAGCACGAGCTCGTCGCCGGTGAGCTGTCGAACCCGAAGACGGCGATCATCCCCGCCATCGCGGCGGTCGGCGGGGTGCTCGTCCCGGCCGGCATCTACCTCGTCGTGACGACGGGGACGCCGTACGGGCACGGGTGGCCGATCCCGACCGCGACGGACATCGCCTTCGCGCTCGGCGTCCTGGCGATGTTCGGTCGCGGGCTGCCCTCGACGCTCCGGGTGTTCCTGCTGGCCTTGGCGGTGCTCGACGACCTCATCGCCATCATCATCATCGCCGTCGTGTTCGCGCACGACACCGACTTCCTCGCGCTGGCCGGCGCCGTCGTCGTGCTCGCGCTCTTCTGGCTGCTCGGCAAGGCCCTGCGCCCGGGGCGTCCCGGCCAGGCCTGGGTCATCGCGGGCATGGTCGTGCTCGGTGTCCTCACGTGGTGGCTCGTGTACCACTCGGGCGTGCACGCGACGATCGCGGGCGTGGCGCTCGGGCTCGTCCTGCCGCGCCGCCCCGGGCACACGCTGCACGAGAACGTCGAGCCGTGGTCGAACGCGATCGTCCTGCCGGTGTTCGCCTTCGCGTCGGCCGCGGTGGTGGTGCCCGCCGTCGGCATCGGGGAACTCTCGCCGACGTTCTGGGCGGTGGTGCTCGCGCTGCCGGTCGGCAAGGTGATCGGCATCACGCTGTTCGGGGCGGTCGCGACCCGGATCTTCCGGGCGCCCGGCCGCTCGACGCTGTCGTTCTGGTCGATCGTCACGGTGGGGGTGCTCGGCGGGATCGGGTTCACGGTCTCGCTGCTCATGAACGAGCTCGCCTTCGCCCGCAACGAGGAGATCCTCGACGAGGGTGTGCTCGCCGTCCTCGTCGGCTCGGGCATCGCGATCGTGGCCTCCGCCGTCGTGGTCAGCCTGCGGGCGCGTCGGTACCGGGCGCGGCGGGAGCTCTCCGAGGCCGAGGCGACCGAGTAGCGGGGTCGCGCGGGGTCCGTGCGCGCCCCGCGGGGTGCTGTCCCGGAACGACATCGTCGCCGTCGTACGACGACCACGATGTCGTCCGTTGCGCGCGCGCACTCTTGCACGCGCGCTCGGGCGACGTTGTCGCTGTCGTACGACATCGACAACGTCGCATCGAGTCCGCACCGAACAGCGCGCACGCCCGCACGCGCCCGCCCGCGCGCGCACCGTCGCCACGCAGGCGCGCGACGCCAGCCCGCCCGACTACGCCGCCGGCGTCTCCGCCGGCGCCTTCGACGCCCCGTACACGGCCGTCAGGATGCTCTCCACCCACTGGATGAGCGCAGCGTCCGGCAGGGTCTCACCGTGCGGCTTCGGCAGCGGGATGCTCGCCGCGTCCTGCTGCGGGAACCACCGGGCTCCCGGGAACATCCGCTTGAGCCGCACCTGCGCCGAGTCGGCGAGCTCCTTGCCCGCGACCCGCAGGTTCGACCCCATCACGACGACGTCGGAGAGCCCGACCTGCTGCGCCATCCGGCGGAGGCGTGACACCTCGACCAGGGTGAGCACGGCCTGCGGCGGCTGGCCGTACCGGTCGGTGAGCTCGTCGAGGACCATGTCGATGCCCTCGGCCTGCGCCGCGGGGGCGGAGGCGGCGGAGAGCTTCTGGTACGCCTCGAGCCGGAGCCGCTCGGACTCGACGTAGTCGTCCGGGATGTGCGCGTCGACGGGGATCTCGAGCCGGAGCTCGGTCTGCCCCTCGGCGACGTCGCCGCGGAACTGCGAGACGGCCTCGCCGATCATGCGCAGGTAGAGGTCGAACCCGACGCCCGCGATGTGGCCGGACTGCTCCCCGCCGAGCAGGTTGCCCGCCCCGCGGAGCTCGAGGTCCTTCATGGCGACCTGCATGCCCGCGCCGAGCTCGTTGTTCGCGGCGATGGTCTCGAGGCGGTCCTGGGCGGTCTCGGACAGGGGCTTCTCGGCGTCGTAGAGGAAGTACGCGTACCCGCGCTCACGCCCTCGGCCGACACGACCGCGCAGCTGGTGCAGCTGCGACAGCCCGTACTTGTCCGCCTTGTCGATGATGAGCGTGTTCGCGTTCGCGATGTCGAGGCCGGTCTCGATGATGGTGGTCGAGACGAGGACGTCGAACCGGCGCTCCCAGAAGTCGACCATCACCTGCTCGAGCGTCGACTCGGACATCTGCCCGTGCGCGACGGCGATGCGGGCGTCCGGGACGATCTCGGCGAGGTGCGCGGCGACGGACTGGATGTCCTTCACGCGGTTGTGCACGTAGAACACCTGCCCCTCGCGCAGGAGCTCGCGGCGGATGGCGGCGGCGACCTGCAGGTCGGACTGCGGCCCGACGAAGGTGAGGATCGGGTGGCGGTCCTCGGGTGGGGTGGCGAGGGTGGACATCTCGCGGATGCCGGTGACGGCCATCTCGAGCGAGCGCGGGATCGGCGTCGCGGACATCGCCAGGACGTCGACGTTCGTCTTGAGCTTCTTGAGCTGGTCCTTGTGCTCGACGCCGAACCGCTGTTCCTCGTCGATGATGACCAGGCCCACGTCCTTGAACTGGATGCCCTGCGACAGGATCCGGTGGGTGCCGATGACGATGTCGACCGTGCCGTCGGCGAGGCCCGCGATCGTCTCCTTCGACTCCTCCTCGGTCTGGAACCGGCTGAGGGCGCGCAGGTGCACGGGGAAGCCGGCGAAGCGCTCCTGGAAGGTCTCCATGTGCTGGCGCACGAGGAGCGTCGTGGGGACGAGCACCGCGACCTGCTTGCCGTCCTGCACGGCCTTGAACGCGGCACGGATCGCGACCTCGGTCTTGCCGTAGCCGACGTCGCCGGAGAGCAGGCGGTCCATCGGGATCGGCCGCTCCATGTCGCGCTTGATCTCGTCGATGGTGGTGAGCTGGTCGGCGGTCTCGGCGAACGGGAACGCCTCTTCCAGCTCGCGCTGCCACGGGGTGTCCGGGCCGAAGGCATGGCCCTTCGACGCCATCCGCGCGGAGTAGAGCTTCACGAGGTCGACGGCGATGTCGCGGACGGCCTTGCGCGCCTTCGACTTCGCCGAGGCCCAGTCCGAGCCGCCCATCTTCGACAGGGTCGGGGACTCGCCGCCGACGTACCGCGAGAGCTGGTCGAGCTGGTCGGTGGGCACGAAGAGCTTGTCGCCCGGGTACCCGCGCTTCGACGGCGCGTACTCGAGCACGAGGTACTCGCGCTGGGTCTTCACCGCGTTGCGGCCGCCGGAGCTCACCTCGCGCGAGACGAGCTCGACGAACTTGCCGATGCCGTGCGTGGCGTGCACGACGACGTCCCCGGGCTTGAGCTGCAGCGGGTCGACGACGTTCTTGCGCCGGCTCGCGAGCTTCTTGACGGTGCGCGCGCCCTGCTGGACGCTGCGGCCGTAGAACTCGGCCTCGCTGAGGACGGCGATGCGCGGATCCGGGGTGGCGAAGCCGTGCTCGACGGTGGCGGTCGTGACGACGGCGACGCCGGGCTCGGGAGGCGCGGTGACGGTTTCGGCACGGGCGGCGACCCCCGCGTCGGCGAGCACCTGCACCGCCCGTTCGACCAGTCCCTGGCCCTGGGCGGTCACCACGACGGCCCACCCGTCGTCGGTGAGCTGCTTCACGTGCGCGATCGCGCCGTCCGCGCTGCCGGCGAAGCTCGGGATCGCCTCGGCCCGGACGCGGATGTAGTCGCCCGCCTCGGCCACGGCTTCGGCGTCGGTGAGCACGCGCTCGGCGTCGCCCTCGTCCAGCCCGGAGTCGAACGGGGAGACCGTCCACCAGGTGCGCTGCCCGCGGCCGTTCTTGAGCTGCTGGACGGTGAGGAAGTTGCCGGCGTCGAGGTCGATCGGCGCCTGCGCACCGGCGACCGCGGCGCTCCACGCGGCCTGCAGGAACTCGGTGTTCGTCTCGGCGAGGCTGTGCGCGCGGCCGCTCACCCGCTCGGGCGAGAACACCGCGATGACGGAGTCGTCCGGCAGGTAGTCCGTGACCGGCACGAGGTCCTGCACGAGCGCGGGGGCGAGGGACTCCATGCCCTCGACCGGGATCCCCTCGGCGATCTTCGCGAGCATCTGGGAGAGGTTCGGGAACTCGTGCAGCATCTCGCGCGCCCGCTGCCGGACGTCGTCGCTCAGCAGGAGTTCGCGCGAGGCCGTGAGCTCGACGGAGCCGAGGTCGTCGTCAGTCGTGCGCTGGTCGGCAACGGAGAAGGCCTTGATCGCCTCGATCTCGTCGCCGAAGAAGTCGACGCGGACCGGGTGGTCGGCCGTCGGCGGGAAGACGTCGAGGATGCCGCCGCGCACGGCGAATTCACCGCGGCGGGTGACGAGGTCGACCCGGGCGTACGCCATGTCCACGAGCTGCCCGGCGATGGTGCCGAGGTCGTTGCCGCGGGACTCGGTGCGGAGGGCGATCGGCGCGAGGGAGGTGAGGTTGCCCGCGATCGGCTGCAGCGCCGCCCGGACGCTCGCCACCACCACGGTCGTGCGGCGCTCGGCCACGGGGGCGTCCTGCCGCGCGGCGAGCTTCCGGAGGGTCGCGATGCGCGTGCCGACGGTCTGCGCGCTCGGGCTGAGCCGTTCGTGCGGCAGGGTCTCCCACGCGGGGAACTCGAGGACCTCGGCATCGGGGAGGTAGCTGCCGACCGATGCGCGGACGGCCTCGGCCTCGCGCCCGGTGGCCGTGATCACGAAGACGCACTGTGGCCCGGTGCGTTCGGCCAGCAGGGCGCCGAGCAGTGGCACGCGCAGACCGTCGACGACCGAGAAGTCGGCGTCACGGGGTGCGGCGCGGAGGACGCGATCGAACGCGGAGGCGCGCGAGAGCGCAGGGATGATGCCCGAGATCGTCACTCAGGAGATGGTACCGGCCACCACTGACACCGGCCGCTCTGTGCGCGACCGGCGAACGCACGGCACCGGGCAGCGCCGCTCAAGACGGGGCGTGCACGCGCTGCTGCGCGGCGAGGAGCCCGAGGTCCGCGATCGCCTCGACCGCGTCCGCGCCGTCCGCCAGCAGGTTCGGCAGCGTCTTCTTCTCGGTCGGCGAGAAGTCACGCAGCACGTAGTCGGCGGGGTCCTGGCGCCCGGGGGGTCGGCCGATGCCGATCCGCACGCGGGTGAACTCGTTGGTCCCCGTTGCCTTGATGATGTCGCGGAGGCCGTTGTGCCCGCCGTGCCCGCCACTGCCCTTCAGGCGGACGGTGTCGAACGGCAGGTCCAGCTCGTCGTGCACGACGACGAGGTCGGCCGGGGTGGCGCTGTAGAACCCGAGCACGCTCGAGACCGGGCCACCCGAGGTGTTCATGAACGACCCGGGCTTGGCGAGCACCAGGCGGGGTCCCCCGGGAACCAGGCGCCCTTCGGCGACCTGGTTCGGGGTCTTGTGCTTCTTGAACGTCGCGCCCATGCGAGCGGCGAGTTCGTCGAGGACCATCTGGCCGACGTTGTGACGGTTGCCCGCGTAGCCGGGCCCGGGGTTCCCGAGCCCGACCACGACGAGCGTCTTGCCTGTCATCAGCGTCGGCCAGATGTCCGTGGAGGGGTGTTACTCGGAGTCGGCCGGGGCGGAGCCGCCCTCGGTGCCGGACTCGGCGCCCGCCTCGGCAGCGGCCTCGTCGGCGGCGTCGTCGTCGGCGGTGCCACGCGGGGTGACGATCGCGACGACGAGTGCCTCGGCGTCGGTCTCGAGCTCGGCGCCCTCGGGGAGCTGGAGCTGCGAGGCGTGGATCTGCGTGCCGTCCTCGAGGCCCTCGACGTCGACGACGACGTGCTCGGGGATCGAGGTGGCGAGCACCAGGAGCGAGACCGTGTTGAGGTCCTGCACGTGGATGGTGCCGGAGAAGGACTCGCCCTCGACGACGACGGGCACGTCGACGGTGACCTTCTCGCCGCGGCGCAGGACCACGAGGTCGATGTGCTCGATGATCTGGCGCACCGGGTCACGCTGGACGTCCTTGACGAGGGCGAGCTGGGCCGCACCCTCGATGTCGAGGTCGACGACCGCGTTGGCGGTACGGACGAGCAGCATGGTCTCGTGGCCGGGCAGCGTGATGTGCTTCGGCTCGGTGCCGTGGCCGTAGACGACCGCGGGGATCTTGTCGGCGGCACGGAGCTTGCGAGCAGCGCCCTTGCCGAACTTGGTGCGGACTTCCGCTGCGAGCTTGGTGTAGTCGGCCATGGTGTCTCCTGGTCTCGGGGACGACACCGGGGTGCCGGCATCGTGGGGGTCTGTGGTGTTGCAACTCGAACGCGTGCACGCGTGAGGAACGTTCCCAAGCTGGGCCGGGTCTCCCACCGCGTCGATCACGGCCGCGCATGCGCGGCCCTCGCCGAAGTCAGTCACCGAGTCTAGCAGGACCGATCCGGGCGTGTCGCACCGTGCCCTGGACGTCGGCGCAGGCGGCCTGGAGGCGCGGTGCGGGCCCGCACCGCGCCTCCAGGACGCAGGTGGTCGCGTCAGTGGCCCGCCGCTTCGGCGCCCTCCGGCACCTTGAGGAAGGACAGCACCACGAACGCGAGCACGTAGAGGCCGACGAACGTCCAGACGACGCCGCCGGGGCCGCCCCAGGGCAGCACGGCGCTGACGACGGCGTTGCCGAGGAACGTCGCACCACCCGCTGCGGTGGCGTACATGGCCATCGCGGCGCCACGGCGCTCCTCGCCGGCGAAGGCAGGGACGATCGCGCCCATCGGCGTGAACCCGGCGAGCATGATGCCGAAGACGGTGCCGGCGGCGGTCGCCAGCCAGAAGCCCCACTCGGAGCCGGCCGGCACGAGGTGCGGGACGTACCACCACGCGAGCAGGCCGATCGCCGAGGCGCCGATGCCGAACCACTTCACGGTGCGGATCCAGCCGATGCGGTCGCCGAGGGCGCCGAAGAACGCGTTGAACAGGATGTTGCCGGCGTAGACGATCACGGTCATCGTCAGCCACTTCGACTGGCCCCAACCGAGCTCCGTGCCGATGATCGCGGGCATGATCACGAACATGCCGAACTCCGGGGCGGTGTTCACGAGCCGGATGAGGACCGCGAGCAGGACCTTCGGGCGCTTGACGCAGACCTCGATGCCGCTCGCGATCACCCGGGCAGCGGAGTGCGAGCGCGGCGCGATCCGACCGAGGCCGGTGGGCTCGTGCACGCCGAACCGGACGATCGCCCAGCCGACCGCGACGAGGAGCAGCGACAGCGCCATCGACCAGGTCTCCCCGGTGTGGCCGCCGCCGAACGCGGGGATGGTGCCGATCGCGATGAGCGAGCCGAGCGTCGGCAGGCCGCCGGTGAACACGACGTAGAACCAGCCGACGGCGGTCGCGTTCCGCTCGCGGGCGACCGTGTGGTTCACCCAGCAGAGGAACGAGAACGCGAACAGCGGGAAGCCGAGGCCCCGCAGGAAGTACGTCAGCGCGATGAGGCCGACCGACCCGGTGGGCAGCGCCGCGAGGAACGCGACCTGGAACACGACCCAGAGCACGGCGCCGATGGTCATCACCCGGCGCGGGCCCCAGAGCTCGGACAGCACTCCGGCGAAGTACGACGCGACGAGGACCGCGACGCCGTAGAGGCCGATCACCATCGCGGCGCTGTCGACCCCGCCGGAGCCGAGCGCCGCCGCGATGTGCGGGGAGATGAAGTTCGACTCGATGCCGTCGCCGGTCATGAAGACCAGGACGCCGAGGAAGCCCCAGCGCAGCGGGTGCGGGATGCCGAGGCGGGCGAGGAGTCCCTCGCGGACGGCGGCGGCCGGCGGTGGTGCGGCGGTGCCGGACTCGGGTGCGGTGACGCCGTTCGGCGGCGTGAGGGTGGTGGTGCGGGCGGTGCGGGGTTCCGACATGTGTCGTCTCTCCTGGAGGGGTCCCGGAGTGCTCGACCCGGCATCGCGGCATGTCTCCGGGGTGCGCCGCGCGCCGTGCAGCACCTCGCCCGCGCAGTGGCTGCGGGTGGGGTGCTGCGTCGGCGATGATGCGAGTCCTGTACCCGGGCCGCCCGGTGCTGTCGTCGGGGCGGACCCGGCGGACCATCGCCGGCCCGAAGCATGGTGCCCGAGATTAGACCGCTCCAACGCAGTCCGTCAAGAACGACAACTGTTGGGTAACGATGTGGGCTCCGGGGCCGCTCGCAGAGTACTGGTCAGTCCACGTCGGACGGCGCCGCCGGTGCCAGGTCGCGGATGAACTCGTCGAGGTGCCGGTCGACCTCGCGTTGATCGGGCTCCGCCGCGCGCAGGACCGCGGCGTCCGAGGCTGTCACGTGCAGAAGCCGCTGCCACTCGGCGTCGTACAGCGCCTCGCGGTAGCCCGACGAGTCCTGGCAGGCGACGTCCCGCTCGGCGATCGCGACCTCGGCGTCCTGCACCGGCGTCGACACCAGGTTCGTGCCGTAGTCCATCCGCATCGACTGCGAGGGCATCTCGCTCGGCGCTCCGGGCAGGTCGGCGACGGCGGCGTCCGCCATGCACGTCCGCCAGCGCGCCGCTGCCGTCACGACCGTCTCGTCGTTCCGCGCGGCCGTCCCGGCGAGGAACGTCAGACGCTTCGCGGTCATCGAGGCGCTCTGCACGCTGCCGTCCGCGTCGGCGGTCCCGACGGTGCGTTCGGCCTGGCGGAAACAGCGTGTGACGGCGGACTGCGAGGCGTCGGCGAAGGCGGCGTTCCGCTCCGGGTCGTCACCCCACGCGCGGCGGCCGTCCCGGTTCGCGCCGACGGTCGACGGCGCGTGGTAGCCCCGCGTCCGCGCGGTGTCCTCGTCGAGCGGGCGGGTCGACGACAGCGCCGGGGCCGGGTTGCCGCGCTCGGGGGGCTCCGCCGCATCCGAGGCCGCTTCGAGGCCGTCGATGGTCGCCCACGGCGGCGGGAAGTCGATGCCCGCCTTCCGCAGGCACGGCTGCATGACGAGGTCCTCGCCGTAGGAGGCCTTGTCCGACCCCGGCTGGACCCAGCCGTCCAACGGCATCGCCCACGTGGCGACGTCCCGCTCGACGGTCGGCTCGATCGCTCGGTCCGCCGGTTCGGGGAGGGCGTGCACGACGCCGGCGCCGAGTCCGACGAGCACGAGGGCGAGGGTGCCGGTCTTCGCGGCACGGATGGTGAGTCGCATGGTTCCCCTAGGCGCGGACGAGGCCGCGTTCGTGTGCGGTGATGACGACCTGGATGCGGTTCCGGAGTCCGAGCTTCGTGAGCACCGCGCGCACGTGGGACTTCACGGTCGCCTCGCTGAGGAACACGGCAGCGGCGATCTCCTGGTTGCTGAGCCCCTTCGCGACGAGCAGGAAGACCTCCCGCTCGCGGGCGGTCAGGGCGTCGAGGACCTCGTCACGTCGGTGCGTCTCGACGGGCACGCCCTGGGCGCGCAGGAGGTCGAGCGCCTCGGCCTCGGTCGGCGCCGGGCGCCCCTCGTGCACGTCGCGGATCGTGGCGGTCACGACGTCCGGGAGCGCGTCCTTCGTGAGGAACGCCGCCGCCCCGCCCCGGAGTGCGGCGAGCACCGCGTCGTCGCGGCGGATCGTGGTGAGGGCGACCACCCGGGGCCGGTTCTCGCCGGTCGCAGCCAGCCGGGCGAGCGTCTCGATGCCGTTCAGCACCGGCATGCGCAGGTCGAGCAGGAGGACGTCGGGCTGCACGGACGCGCACAATTCCAGGGCCGCGGCACCGTCCCCCGCGGTCCCCACGCAGGTCATGTCGGGCTGTGCGTCCAGGAGCATCTGCATGCCCGACGCGAAGAGTCGTTGGTCGTCGGCGACCGCCACGCGGACCGGGGTCACCGGGCCGCCTCCAGCTCGCCGACGACCGCCACGGGCAACCACGCGGTGACGACGAACTCGTGCTCCTCGTCGCCGGCCCCGGCCCGCAGCCACCCGCCGACCAGTCGGGCCCGCTCCTGCATCCCCGCGATGCCGGAACCGCGACCGTCCGCGACGACGAGCGGGACCGCCCCCGTCGACGTGACGACCACGCCGAGCCCGGGGCCCCGCCAGTCGAGGACGACCCGGACGGTCGCCGTGCGTCCCTGGTGCTTGAGCGCGTTGGTCAGGCTCTCCTGCACGATCCGGTGCACGGCGCCCTGCGCGGCCGGAGCGAGGAAACCGGGCTCGCCGTGCTCCTCGAGGACGGCGTCCATACCGAGCTCGCGCATGTCGGCGACGAGGTCGGGCAGATCCGTCAGCCCGTGCGGCGCGTCGGGTCCGGCGCCCTGGATCCGCTCGACGAGTGCCCGGACGTCGCCGAGTGCGGAACGACTGACCTCGGCGATGTCCTGCAGTGCCCGGGAAGCGTGCTCGTCCCGCACCGCGATCGCCGCCGCCCCCTGCGCCTGCGACACCACGACGGCGAGCGAGTGGGCCAGCGAGTCGTGCACGTCCCGGGCGATCCGCGCGCGCTCCTGCTCGGCCCGCAACTCGGCGCTCGTCAC
This sequence comes from Curtobacterium sp. Curtsp22, assembly GCF_059492135.1. NCBI lineage: Bacteria > Bacillati > Actinomycetota > Actinomycetes > Micrococcales > Microbacteriaceae > Curtobacterium > Curtobacterium sp. Curtsp22. The sequence goes on from NZ_CP168519.1 coordinate 1,568,306, forward strand.
CTCGGTCTCGTGCTCGGCCCGCGCCGTGCGGACCCGGGCGAGGCCGATCCGCCACGTCGCTCCGATCGCCACGCCGACCGCCCAGGCGATCCCGCTGCCGCCGGCGATGGTCAGCGCGAGGAACACCAGGTCCGAGCGGGTGCCCGCGGTGGACCCCGTCCAGGTCGCCCACACGTCCTGGTCCGCCGCGGAGGCGACCACCATCGCCCAGGCAGCGGCAGCGCTGCCGACGCCGAGCGCCGGGATCGCGAGCCACCGCAGGAGGTCGGAGCGTCCCGCCCCCACGATGCCGGCGACGATCGCGATCGCGAGGTACTCGGGCCAGACCGTCGCATCGGGGCGCGCGAGCAGCCGCAGCGCCTGCAGCAGTGGCACACCGGCGATCATCCCGAGCGCGGTCGCCGGCATCCAGGCCGCGAGCCCGATCGCGACCGCGAAGGCGACGAGGACGACGACGTGGTCGGCGTCCGTGCGGCTGGCCTCGGCGACGAGCCACAGCACGAGGTAGACGGCCCCGGCGATCGGGGCGACGAGGTGCCGTGCACGGCGACGGAGGAAGAAGCGCATGCGGCCGAGCGTAGGGGCGGTGTCCGGCGGGGAGCGAGCGCTGGAGGCGGCTTTCATCCGAGTGGATGAGGCTCGGCCAGTGGTCAGCGGCCGACCTCGCGTCGGTGTTGCTGGGCGGCCGCGAGGATTTCGCGGGCTCGGTCGCTCGTGGTCTCGGCATCGTCACGGGCGTGCCCGAGTCGCGTGACCTCGGCCGTGGCGTCGGCGAGCTGGCGTTCGAGGTCGGTCCGGCGGGCCTCGGCGGTCGCGAGGGCGTCCTCGGCCGCGTCGAGTGCGGCGTCGGCGTCGCGGGAGTCCGTCCGTGCGGCCGTCTCGGCCTCGCGCGCTGCGCGGCGTTCGGCGGCCGGGTCGGTTTCGCGTGAGGAGTCCGGGGCAGGCTCGGGCTCGTGGTCCGGCTTGCGGTCGGGTTTCCGGGAGGCGCGGGTCGTCCCCGCCGCGCGTCTCCCCTCCGTGATGGGGATCGGCGCCGCGCCGCTCCCCGACCACGCATCGGGCACCGCATCGGGATCGGCGAGCGCCCCGTCGAGGTCCACGTCGTCGAATCCGGCGCTCTCGAGCGCGCGGACGAGGAGCCCGGAGCGCACCGCGGCACCGGCGTGCGGGTCCGCCATCGCGGCCTCGATCGTCGCCCGCACCTGGTCGAGCACGGCCGGCGTCACCGGGTGCCCGGCATCGGACGCGAGGTCGGCACCGGCCTGCGTGAGCGCGTCGACCACGCCCGCTCGCTGACGCCGGAGCTTCCGGATGACGGCCGGGTCGGCGTCCGCCTGTGCCTGGCGGATGGCGGGTCCGAGGTCGACGGCCTCGTCCAGTGCGCCCTCGTGCGCCAGCAGGTCGATGACCCAGGCGGCCGGCGCCGGCTTCCGGAGGCCGCCGATCGCCGTCGCGAGGGCACGGTCGTCCTTCCGGACCGCCCGCTGACGAGCCGTCCGCTCGGCGACGAAGTCCGCGGGCGCGACGAGGAGCAGTTCCCTCGCCACGTCCGCGAACCCCATGCGGCCCAGCTTGCCCGCTACCAGTCGTGGACGGTGCCGTCGGCGAGGCGGTTGAAGGGCAGGTACGCCTGCTCGTAGGGGTACTTGCCCGCCTCGTCGACGTCGAGCGAGACCCCGAGGCCCGGCTCGTCGCCGGGGTGCAGGTACCCGTCGGTGAAGGTGAAGGTCTGCCGGAACACCTGGTTCGTCTTCGGGCCGTGCTGCATGTACTCCTGGATGCCGAAGTTGTGGATCGCCAGCCCGAGGTGCATCTGCGCCGCGAGGCCCACCGGCGAGATGTCGGTCGGCCCGTGGAACCCGGACTTGATCTGGTACATCGCGGCGTAGTCCATCGTCTTCTTGAGCGGGGAGATGCCGCCCATGTGGGTCACGGCACCGCGGACGTAGTCGATGAGCTGGTCGCGGATGATGTCCTTGAAGTCCCAGATCGTGTTGAAGACCTCGCCGATCGCGAGCGGCGTCGTGGTGTGCTGCCGGACGAGCTTCAGGGCCTCCTGGTTCTCGGCCGGGGTGCAGTCCTCGAGCCAGAACAGGTCGTACGGCTCGAGCGACTTGCCGAGCTTCGCCGCCTGCAGCGGGGTCATCCGGTGGTGGCCGTCGTGCAGCAGGGGCAGTTCGGGGCCGAACTCGTTCCGGACGGCCTCGAACACGGTGGGCACGTGGCGCAGGTACGCCCGGGTGTCCCAGTCCTCCATCGCGGGGAACGCACCGCGCTGCGCGGGCTCGAAGTCGTAGCGGACGCCCTCGTTCCCCGTCGTCGTCTTGTTCGACGCGATGCCGTAGATCGACTCGAGGCCGGGGACGCCCGTCTGCACGCGGATCGAGCGGTAGCCCTCGGACTGGTGCTCACGGATGGAGTCGAACAGCTCCGGCAGCTCCTTGCCCGAGGCGTGGCCGTACGCCATCAGCCCGGTCCGGGAGGCGCCGCCGAGCAGCTGGTACACGGGCATCCCCGCGACCTTGCCCTTGATGTCCCAGAGCGCCATGTCCACCGCGGCGATCGCGGCCATGGTGACCGGACCCCGCCGCCAGTACGACGAGCGGTAGAGGAACTGCCAGGCGTCCTCGATCCGGCTCGCGTCGCGGCCGACCAGCAGCGGCACGACGTGCTCGGACAGGTAGGTGGCGACGGCGAGCTCACGACCGTTCAGGGTGGCGTCGCCCAGCCCGGTGACGCCGTCGGCGGTGGTGAGCTTCAGCGTCACGAAGTTGCGGTTCGGGCTCGTGACGATGACCTCGGCGCGGTCGATCAGCTGCCCACGGTCGGCCGACGCCCACGTGTCCGGACGTCCGGCGGTCGGATCGGTCGCCGCGCCGGCGTCGGTCGCACCCGGCACCGGGGTCGCGGGGTTCGTCGTGGTGTCGGTCATGCGTGGACTCCTTCGTCGGTTCTCGTGCGCTCCGCGGTGTCCCGCGCGGCACGGATGCGGTCGGCCGCGGCGGTGATCGCCGCGACGACGGGGGTGGTGTCGAGGTCGGGGGCGATGACGCGCAGCACGTCGTGCACGTCCGAGTCTGCCCCGGGGGCTCCGTCGTCGCTCACCAGGTCGGGCTGCTCGGTCAGGTGCAGCCACCACGCCGCGATGGCGGTCGCGGCACCGGGACCGATGCCCGCGGACGGGTCGCGGTCCAGCCGGCGCCGGAGCACGTCGACCACGCGGACGGGGAGCTTCTCGGAGCCGCCGGCGGCGATCTGCCGGAGGGTGTGCCGGATCCGGGGGTTCGCGAACCGGTCGACCAGGGCGTCGCGCGCCGCGGCGACCTCGGCCGCGGGCAGCGGGAGCTCGAGCGCCGCTTCGTCCCAGAGCTGCTCGACGGCCGCCCGGCAGACGGGGTCGCCCATCGCGGAGGCGACCGTGTCGTGGCCGAGCTGCAGACCGAGGTACGCCAGCAGTGAGTGGGACCCGTTCAGGAGCCACAGCTTCCGCTGCTCGTACGGGGTGACGTCGTCGACGATGCGGACGCCGGCGGTCTCCCACGCCGGACGGTCGATCCCCGCGAAGCCGTCCTCGAGCACCCACTCCGCGAACGGTTCGGTGACCACGGGCACCCGGTCGCCGTCGAGCGCACCGGGGAGCTCCGCCAGCGCCGCCACGTCGTCGTCGGTCGTGGCCGGGGTGATCCGGTCGACCATCGACGAGGGGAACGAGACGTTTGCGTCGACCCAGTCCTGCAGCGCCGGGTCGGACACGGCGGACGTCACCGCGTCACGGAGCACGTCGCCGTTGTGGGTCAGGTTGTCGAGGCTGACGAGCGCGATGCGCCCCGACCCCGCGGCGCGGCGGGCTTCGAGCCCCTCGACCAGGCGGGCCGGGATGTCGGAACCGGACCGGTAGCCCTGCTCGGTGACCGTCAGCGTGACGACGGTGGTCGCCGGGGACGCGACAACGTGCCTCCAGGTCGAGGAGTCGCTGCCCGGGTGGGCGGCAACGATCGTGTCGACCACCTCGGCGTCGTCGCCCGAGGCGGCCCGGGTGACGAGCGTGTACCGGCATCCCTGGGCGTCCAGCGCGTCGGCCGTGTCCGGCGAGCGTCCGGTGAAGGCGGTGATGCCCCACGGCTCGCCGGCGGCGTGCGCCGTGTACCAGGCGAGGTGGGCGCGCGCGAACGCACCCACCCCGAGGTGCACGATGCCGGGTCGGCGATCGGTCATGCCGACACCGGGACGAGGGACCGCAGGTACGCCAGGTTGTCGGCGGTGCGGGCCTCGAGCGGGAGGTCGGTGGAGAAGTCCTCGATCGTGACCCAGCCGTCGTAGCCGACCTGGCGGAGCGCGTCGAGGTACTCGGAGACGGACGCCTGGCCGGTGCGCAGCGGTGCCCACTCGTTCTGCCAGATCGTGCTGCCGTCGGCCCGGGTGTCGCCGGTGTCGACCCAGCGGGCGTTCTTCACGTGCGCGTGGGCGAGGTACGGGCCGAGGAGCTCGAACGCGGCGAGGTGGTCCTCGTACCCCTCGATCACGAGGTTGCCGAGGTCGTGGATGACGCCGACGTGCTCCGGGTCGAGGCCGTCGACGAGCCGGAGCGCCGCCGACGCCGAAGGCGTGATCGTCATGTGGTGCAGCTCGACGAGTGCCTTCACACCGAGCTCGGTCGCACGCGAGACGGCCCACTCGAGGTGCGCCCGGGTGCGGTCGAAGATCTGCGTGTAGGTCTCGCCGGTGCGCTCCTTCTCCTGCCGGTACATCGGCATCGAGACGCGGACCTGGCGGGCGCCGAGCTCGCTCGTGACGCGGAGCATGGTGTCGACGCCGTCACGGTTCGACGCCTGCTGGTACCCGCCGATGCCGGAGTACTCCAGCCCGGCGGCGTCGGTGGTGCGGGCGATCTCGCCGACCTGGTCCTCGATGCCGGTGAACTGCCACGTGGAGTTGTTGCCGGCCCAGAATGAACGCCCGGCGGGCACCGTCTCGCCGGAGGCCGGACGGTCGTCGACGATGCGCCATTCGATGCCGTCCCAGCCCTGCTCGGCGAGTGTCTGCGCGGCCTGTGACGGGGTCCAGTCGGGGGTGGAGGCGGTGAACACGGAGAACTTCATCGGGTGGCTCCTTCTGCTGCGGGTGCGCCGACGACGGGGACGACGTCGTCGTACGCGCCCTCGATCACGTCGTCGATCCGGACGGGCTTGCCGAGCGTCGCGCTGACGTAGAGGCCGCGGACGGTGGCGAGGGACACGAGGGCCGCGTCGACCGTGACGCCGGGTTCGCGGCCGTCGCGGATCGCCGCGACGATGTCGGTGTACTGCCGGGCGTGACCGGCGGCGAAGTGGTCGGGTTCGGCCGGGCCGCCGACGACGTGCTCCGGCGGGACGACCTCGTCCTTCTGGTCGACCGCGCCGGCGACGGCCGTGGCGTTCGCGGTGGTGGACGCGGACTCGAGCGTCGCCGCGTCGGGGGCGATGTGGAAGTACGCCAGGCGGTCGTCGTCGACGATCGCGGACCCGTGCGTGCCGTAGACGGCGTAGCGGGCGGAGAGGCCCGGGTACGCGGCGGTCGTGCAGTGGATGACGCCGAGCGCTCCCCCAGCGAACCGGACGGTGGCGACCGCGGTGTCCTCGACCTCGATCCGGTCGTGCGCGAGCAGGCCGGTCTGCGCCGAGATCTCGACCGGACGGCCGAGCGCCCAGACGAGCAGGTCGACGGTGTGCACGCCCTGGTTCATCACCGCGCCGCCGCCGTCGAGCGCCCAGGTGCCGCGCCAGTCGCCGGAGTCGTAGTAGCCCTGCGAGCGGTACCAGGCGACGCTCGCGAGGCCGGAGGTCACGGTGCCGAACCCGCCGTCGTGGGCGGCTGCTGCAACGGCGGCGGAGGCCGGGTCGAATCGGTGCTGGCTGATGACGCTCGTCACCAGTCCGCGCGCTCGTGCGGAGGCGGCGAGTGCGGCGATCTGCCGTGCGCGGGGCATCGTGGTGTCGAGGGGCTTCTCGATGACGACGTGCTTGCCGGCGGCGAGGGCGGCTTCGGCCAGCTGGACGTGCATGCCGGACGGCGAGCAGATCGCGACGACGTCGATGTCGGTCTGCGCGATCGCTTCCTCGATGGTGGACGTCGTGATGGGGCGGGTGACGCCCATCGCCTCGATCTCGTCGGCGGCGCTCGTGGCCGCTGCGGGGATCGCGTCGACGAGGGCGACGACCTGCAGGTCCGGGTGGTGGACGGCGACCTTGGCGTGGTGGCGTCCGATGACGCCGGCGCCGACGACGGCGAGCTTGAGCGGGGTGGGTTCGGTCATCGCAGGGTGACTCCGATCTGGTCGGTGAGCTTCCGGAGGGCACGACCGGCGCGGCCGAACGCCGCGGGGCCGGAGAATCCGCCGAGGTGGGTGAAGTCGCTGAGGTGCGGCTCGAGCGAGGCGTAGCCGGAGTACCCGGCGTCGCGCAGCGCGGTGAGGGTCTGCAGCAGTTCGCCGTCGCCCTCACCCGCGGGGACCACCGACGAGTCGGCGGCGAGGGCGTCCTTGACCTGCAGGTAGTCGACGTACGGCGCGAGCTGTGCCCATCCGTCGGTGAACGGCTTGACGCCGCACTGGACGTAGTTAGCGTTGTCCCAGGCGAGTCGGAGCGCGGGCGAGCCGACGCTCTCGACGATGTCGAGCACGCGTGAGGGGACGTCGCCGTAGATGTCCTTCTCGTTCTCGTGCAGCAGCGTGACGCCCTCGCGCTCGGCGAGGTCGGCCAGGGCGCGCATCCGGACGAGGACGTCGTCGCGGACGGCTTCGGGCTGCCGGCCCTCGAAGTAGAACGAGAAGATCCGGATGTTCGTGGTGCCGAGGGCGTGCGCGGCGACGATCGCGCGGCCGAGGCGTCCGACCTCGTGCTCGACGGGTTCGTCGACCGACACCTTGCCGATCGGCGAGGCGATGGCGGACACGGTCTGCCCGCGGTCCTCGAACAGACGGTGCAGGCCGGCGAGCTGGTCCTCGTCGAGGTCGACGACGTTCACCCCCCACGCGCTGCGGACCTCGATGGCGCTGGCGCCGAGCGCCTGCAGCACCGCGACCTGGATCGCCGGATCGGCGTCGATCTCGTCGCCGAAACCGGAGAGTTCCCAACTGGGCTGGGTCATTGCATTCCCTTCATGCGACCAGCCTGGAGGCGCGGGGCGGGCTGGCACCGCGCCTCCAGGCAGTCTGTGGACAAGTCGGCGGACTGCACAGCGCTACTTGACGGAGCCGGCGGTGAGACCGCCGACCAGGTAGCGCTGGAAGATCAGGTAGAGCGCCACGACCGGAACCGCGCAGACGATCGAGGCGGCCATCATCTGGCCGTAGATCGGGACGGCGCCGCCCTCCTGCGTGGTGCCGAGGACCTGCAGGACGACCGCCACCGTGCGGGTGTTGGGGGTCGTCATGATCGTCGAGAACAGGACGTCGTTCCAGCCGAGCAGGAAGGCGAAGATCGCCGACACGACGATGCCGGGCCACGAGAGCGGCAGGACGATCTTCGTGAGGATCTTGGTGCTGGACGCGCCGTCGATGCGGGCGGCCTCCTCGAGTTCCTTCGGCAGGCCGCGCAGGTACGTGACCATCACCCACGTCGAGAACGGTAGGGCGAACGTCAGGTAGGTGACGAACAGTCCCCAGCGGGTGCCGATGATCTGCACGCCGGTGGCGCTCGCGATGTTCGAGAACACCACGAACACGGGCAGGAGCAGGAGCGTGCCGGGGATCGACTGCAGCGCGAGCAGGCCGCGGAGGAACGTCAGGCGTCCGAGGAAGCGGAACCGGACCAGCACGTACGCGGTGGAGACGGCGAGCGCCGCACTCGCGACGGCGACGGCACCGGCGGTGAGCATCGAGTTCACGAGCCCCTCGCCGAGTGCGACCGTCGACCAGATGTCCACGTAGTTCGCGAGCGTGAACTCCGAGGGGAAGTACTCGCCCCGGGCGACCGCGACGTCGGAGTTGACCGACCCGAACAGGATGTAGAGCACGGGGACGGCGATGAACGCGATGATCACCGCGATCACGAGGATGAGCAGCCAGCGCGGCAGGAGCCGGGTGACGTCGGTGTCGTACGGGCGCTTGTGCCGACGGCCGCGGTCGCCGGCGGTGATGCTCTCGGTCAGCGTCGCCGTGGGGCGGGTCCGCGTGGAGGTGGTGAAGGCGCTCATGCTCGGGCTCCGTCGATGTCGGCGGCAGCGGCCGGGGTCGCTGCCGCGAGGGTGCGCCGGTCGGCACGACGCTGCTTGCGGTCGGGGCCCGCGTCGTCACCGGTGTCGAGCTTCACGGCCCGCAGGTAGACGAACAGCGGGATCGCGACGATCACGAGGGAGCAGATCGCCATCGCCGCGGACAGGCCGAAGCGGAACGACTGGAAGCTCGCGATGTACGTGAGGACGGGCATCACCTCGACGCTCGACGGCAGCGGGATGCCGAACAGCACGAACGGGAGGGTGAAGTTGTTGATGTTGTGCAGGATCGCGATGATCACCGCGAGGCTCAGGGGTCCGCGCAGGTACGGGAAGATGATGTAGCGGAGCTTCGCCCACCAGGTCACCCCGTCGAGTGCGGCGGCCTCGTGCACCTCGTTGTCGACCGCCTGCAGTCCGGCGAGGGAGAGCAGGTAGACGAACGGCCAGCTCGTCCAGATCATCACGCCGGCGAGCGCCCAGTACGACGCGGAGCCGTTCAGCCAGAGCACGTCGGTGTGCAGGATCGAGTTCACGACGCCCTGCGGCTGGAGCATCGTCCGGAAGAACGTGCCGACGACGAACGCGGGGAGCACGTACGGGATGAGGTAGATCGACCGGACGAGGCCGCGACCGGGGAACCGGTTCTGCGTCGAGATCGCCGCGGCGACGCCGATCGGGACGGTGACCGCGGTGACGAGCACCGAGATGGACACCGAGATCCAGATCGAGTGGAGCAGGGGCGAGTCGGTGAACGCCTCGGCGAAGTTCGCGAACCCGACGAACGGGGCGCTGAACCACTGGCGGAGCGTGTACTGGTCGAGGTCGAGCATCGCGATGTAGAAGCCCACGAGGAGCGGCACCACGATGACGGCGAGCATGAGGACGCCGCCTGGGAGGAGCATCCAGAGGGGACGCTCCCGCTTGTACAGCGGGGTCGTGCCGTGCGGACGGACCTCGCGGTCACGCGACTCGGTCGCGCGCGGCGCGGGGGTCTGGACCTGCGTCATCACAGGCCTCCGTTCTTCTGCCGGTCGAGCGTGGACTGGGCGTCCTTCTGGGCGTCCTGCAGACGCTTCCGGAGCTGGTCGTCGGTGACCTCGCCGCTCTTGAGCGACGGGATGGACTGCACGACGACGTCCACGAGGGAGAGTTGGATGTCCGACCAGGCACCGGTGAAGGCGGTCGGCTTCGAGAGCTTGCCGGCGTCGATGATCGGCTTGAGCTGGGGGTTCGCCGCCGCGAGTTCGGCCGCGGCGTCGGAGTTCGTCGGCAGGTTGCCGAAGAGCTTGTAGTACTCGAGCTGCGCCTTGGGCGTGCTGAGCTGCTTGATGAAGTCGAACGACAGGTCCTGCTTCTTGCCGTAGTCGGCCACGACCCAGTTGTCGCCGGAGAGGATGCTCGCCGCCTCGATGCCGCCGGATGGACGCGACGTGGCTCCCGGGGGCACCGTCGGCAGGAGTGCGAACTCGTACTTGCCGTCGACGGGGGTGTTCTTGAACGAGTTGATCGCGGTGGTGGTCGTCATCGGGAAGAACGCCGCCTTGCCCTCGGTGAACTGCGCGAGGGCCTGGGCGTTGTTCCACCCGATCGCGGCCTTGTCGACGACGCCGTCCTTGGTGACCCAGTCGAAGTAGGTGCGGTAGGCGTTCTCGACGGCCTTCGAGTCGATCTCCGCCTTGCCGTCCTTCGAGACGATCGTGTTGCCGGCGTTCTGCGCCATGCCCCAGACGAACTTCCACGGGTCGAAGCCGTCGGCGTAGGCGATCGCCAGGCCGTGCCGGCCACCCGTGGTGGTGGCCTTCGCGTCCTCGGTCAGCTGGTCCCAGGTCGTGGGCATCTCCGTGATCCCCGCGTCGGCGAGCAGGTCCTTGTTCACCGCCATCACGAACGGTCGGCTGGCGAACGGGATGCCGATCTGCTTCGAGGTGCTCGGTCCGGAGATCCCGAAGGACGCGGGGTCGAACTGGTCCTTGCCCCCGACGGCCTTCCACTCCTTCGAGCCCATCTCCACGAAGGCGCCGGTGGCGTACGCGGTCGGCGTGAACGTGCTGCCGATCGCGTACACGTCCGGACCCTGCCCGGAGATGACGCTGGTCTGGATGGCGGTGAGCTCCTCCTGGGCGGACGAGTACGTCTCCCACTGGACGTTCGCACCGGTGGTGCGCTTGAACTCAGCGGCGACGTCCTGCTGCCACTGCTTGCGTTCCTTGGGGTAGGTGGTGTCCGCGCCCATCATGACGCGGAGGGTGTTCGGGTCGTCGCCGCTGCCGTTCACCACGGCGCATCCCTGGAGGGACAGCGCAGCGAGGGCGACCACGGCCGCGGCACCGATCACGGTGCGGGCATGAAGTCTTCGCGTGTTCACGGGGGTTTCCTCCTCGAGACCTCCTCCGGGCGGCACTGCCCGGTCGACCCACTGTCGCGCGGTTGGCAACATGCGGCAATCGGTTGCCACTTGTTGCCAGACCGGTTTACGTTCGCTGCACCGGCGCACCGAGGCACCGGCAGACCGCACCGGCGCACCGAGGCACCGGCAGACCGCACCGAGGCGCAGGCCGGACGACGGAGGAAGCGTGACCGACACCGACACCGCCCGGCGGGTGACCATCCGCGACATCGCCGACGCCACCGGTGTGGCGCCGTCCACGGTGTCCCGGGCGCTCTCCCTGCCCGACCGTGTGAACCAGGCGACGCAACAGCGCATCCAGCAGGCCGCCCGGGAACTCGGCTACGTCCCGAACTCGCAGGCCCGGGCGCTCACGTCCGGCCGGACCCGCGCGGTCGCCGTGCTCGTGTCCGACATCACGAACCCCTTCTACTTCGACGTCATCCGCGGGACGCAGCACCAGCTCGCCGGTGCCGGGTGGACGCAGCTCCTCGTCGACACCGAGGAGTCCGCCGACGCCGAGATGGCCGCCCTCAGCGCGATCGCCGGGAAGGCCGACGGGGCCGTGCTCACCGCGTCGCGACTGTCCGACGCGCAGATCGCCCGGTTCGCCGAACGCACCCCGCTCGTCGTGGTGAACCGCCGGCCCGCCGGGGTCCCCTCCGTGCTGATCGACACCCCCGGCGGGGTCGAGCAGGCCGTGCAGCACCTGGTGTCCCTCGGCCACCGGGACATCCTCTACGTCGCCGGCCCGGACAGCTCGTGGTCGAACGAACGCCGGTGGAAGGCCCTCGTCCGCGTCGCCAAGCGCCTCGGTGTGCGGGTCGGCCGCGTCGGGCCGCACGCGCCGTTCGTCGATTCCGGAGCAGCGGCCGCCGACGCCGCGGTGCACGCCGGTGCCACCGCCTGCATCGCGTTCAACGACCTGATCGCGATCGGCATGCTCGCCCGACTCCGGGAGCGGGGCGTCCGCGTCCCCGAGGACATGAGCATCGTCGGCTGCGACGACATCTTCGGCGCCGACTTCTGCAACCCGCCGCTCACCACGATGACCTCGCCGATCGAGCGGGCCGGCCGGGTCGCGATCCGGATGCTCCTCGGCCGGCTCGGCGCGATCCCCGCCGACGAACTGCCCGGCGAGCACATGAGCGGCGCGGTCGCGCTGCCGACCCACCTCACCGTCCGCGAGTCCACCGGTCCCGCACCCGTCCCCCACGCGTCATGAAGGAGTCGACGATGACCCAGACCACCACCGCCACGCCGCTCGCCCCGCACCCGGACCGGCTCTTCGCAGCCGACCCGGGAGCGCGAGCGGTCGCCCGCACGGTCTACGACGCCGTCAAGGACGCGCCGATCATCTCCCCCCACGGGCACGTCGACGCCGCCCTCATCGCGGACGACCAACCGTTCGAGGACCCCGCGTCGCTGCTCATCACGCCGGACCACTACGTCCTGCGGCTCCTGCACGCGAATGGTGTCGGACTGGAGGCGCTGGGTCGCGTCGACCTGTCGGGAACCGGCACCGTGCCTCCAGGACGATCCATCTGGCGGAACCTGGCCGAGCACTGGGACGACTTCCTCGGCACCCCCGTCCGCTACTGGTTCGAGACGGAGCTGCACGACGTCTTCGGACTGACGGAGCAGCCGTCGGCCGCGAACGCGGACGCCCAGTACGACCACATCGCCGAGCTCCTCACCACGCCCGCGTTCCGTCCGCGCGCCCTGTTCGACGCCTTCGGCATCGAGGTCCTCGCGACCACGGACGCGCCCACCGCCGACCTCGCCGCGCACGCGCGGCTCGCCGCCGACCCCACCTTCACCGGCCGGGTGGTCCCCACGTTCCGCGCGGACGCCGTGTTCGACCCGTCGGGGTCGGACTGGAGGCACGTGGTCGCGTCGATCGGTGAGGCCGCCGGCATCGACACGGGAAGCCACGACGGGCTGTTGGCGGCTCTGCGCGCACGTCGCCAGTACTTCATCCAGCACGGTGCCACCGCCACGGACACCGGGGTCCTCGACGCCGGGTCGACGCCGCTGTCGGCCTCGGAGCGCTTGCGGATCCACGCGGCCGCGATGCAGGGTCCGTCCGCTGTGACCGCGTCGGAGGCCGTCGCGTACCGCCACGACATGCTCTACCGGTGGGCCGAGATGAGCGTCGAGGACGGTCTCGTCATGCAGCTCCACCCCGGTGTGCTGCGGAACCACCACACCCCCACGCTCGAGCGCTTCGGGCCGGACACCGGGCACGACCTGCCCGCGGTCGGGTCCTTCACCGAACCGCTGCGGCCGCTGCTCGAGTCGTTCGGGACCGCGCCGGGGTTCCACCTCGTGCTCTTCACCGTCGACGAGACCGTGTTCTCCCGCGAGATCGGCCCGCTCGCCGGCTTCTACCCCGCCGTGTACGCCGGCGCTCCCTGGTGGTTCATCGACACCCCCGCGGCGATCGGCCGGTACCGGGCGGCCATCACCGACTCGGCGTCGTTCACGAAGACCTCGGGGTTCATCGACGACACCCGGGCGTACTGCTCGATCCCGGCGCGGCACGACATGGCTCGCCGAGCGGACGCGGCCTACCTGGCGTCGCTCGTGGTCACGCACGAGCTGTCCGAGGAGGACGCGGTGCGGACGGCGCTTCGGATCGTGTCGGACATCCCGAGGGCGACGTTCAAGCTCTGAGGCGGCGGCTCCGGGCCGGGCCGCTGTGTGCGAGGTTCCGTGATCGGTGGGACGCTCGCGGCGTCGCACGCAGCACGGAACCTCGCACCGTGCGGATCTGTGTCACACGAGTTCGGCACCCGATCCTCGGAGGAGGTCGAGGGACCGCCGGATCTCGGCCTCGGCCGCGTCCGGAGTCGGGGACCAGTTGCACTCGAGTGAGACCGGACCGCGGTAGCCACCGTCGTGCACGGCCGCGAGGAAGTCGCGCCAGACGTCGTCGCCGCCCTCGGCACCGAGCGGGCGACGGTCGCGATCGCTGACGTGCACGTGGCCGATGCGGGCGCCGTGCTCCCGGAGGACGTCGAGCGACTCCCCCTCGTTCCGGATGTGGAACAGGTCGGCGACGACGTCCACCCCGTCGACCGCCGTCTCGTCCAGGAACCGGACGGTCTCGGCGACGGAGTGCAGGACGTTCGTCTCCGAGCGGCTCAGCGGCTCGAGCACGATGCGGAGGTCGTTCGCCGCGGCGGTGTCACGTGCCGTGCGGAGCACCTCGGCGAAGCGGCGGTGGGCCTCGGTCTCGGGCATGCCGTCGGGTGCCGTGCGGGCGGTCCCCGAGCCGAACACGATCTTCGCGCCCGGGTCGGCGACGGAGTGGACGATCGGGAGGACGGCCTCGAAGTAGCCCCGCACCGCGTCGGGGGCGGCGGTCAGCAGCGGGAGGTCACCGGGGACGAGGATCGCGAAGGACGGGAAGCGGTCGCCGGCGTAGCCGTCGTCGAGCACCCAGCCGCCGCCGTGGTCGTGGCCGCCGCCGTGGCCGTTCGGCCGGATCGCCAGGTTGTCGGCGATCGTCGGCTCCACGTGGTCGGCGCCCGCGCGACGGACGGCCTCGGTCAGTGCTGCTCCGGCGACGACGCCGAATCCGGTGAACGACATGGGGTCCATGCAACTCGGGGTGCGGCGGTCCGGCAGTCGTTGCCGTCCGTTGCCACGGGTCCGGTCAGTCGGCGGACTCGACGAGCTCGGAGAGCGCTCGGGCGATCTCGGGCACTGCGTCGAGGCGTCCCTCCGCGATGGCGACGATGAACTCGTACGCCTGGTCGTTCGTCGCGGTCAGCCGCCGTCCGTTCACGCTGAGGAAGACGACGAGGAGCATGAGCCCGACGCGCTTGTTGCCGTCGACGAGGGCGTGGTTCCGCACCGCCGAGTGCACGAGCGCCGCGGCCTTCTCGACGATGGTCGGGTAGGCATCAGCACCGCCGACCGATGTCGCCGGCCGCGCGACGGCGGCTTCGAGCAACCCGACATCGCGGAGGAGGAATCCGTCGCCGAGCGTCCGACGAGCGATGTGCAGCGCTTCGTCGGTGGTGAGGTGGATCACCGACCGAGCCGTTCCAGCGCCTCGGCGTACCGCGGGAGTTCGCGGTCGAGGATGCTGTCGATCAGGTCGCTCCGGCTGTGGTGCTCGATGTACTCACGGATCGCGGCCCGGGCGATCTCCTGCATCGAGCGCTCTTCGAGATCGGCGCGCTTCCGCAGCGCGCTCGCTTCGTCGTCGTCGAGTCGGAGCGTCATGGCCATGCGGTTGATGGTATCACTCGTGATACCTGCAGCGAGGAGGCTGGTCACGGGCGCCAGCCCGGGGTCACGAGGCCGGTCTCGTAGGCGAAGACGACGAGCTGGGCGCGGTCGCGGGCGCCGAGCTTGATCATCGCCCGGGAGACGTGGGTCTTCGTGGTCATCGGGCTGACGAAGAGGTGCTGGGCGATCTCGGCGTTCGTCATGCCGACGGCCACGAGCTGCATGACCTGACGCTCGCGGTCGGTCAGGACGCCCAGCTCCGGCGCGAGGGACGACGGCTTCGCGTGGGTGGCGTACGCCTCGACCAGGGAACGGGTCGCCCGGGGCGAGAGCAGGGACTCCCCCGCGACGACGGTCCGGATCGCCCGGAGCAGTTCGGCCGGTTCGGTGTCCTTCACGAGGAATCCGGCAGCCCCACCGCGGATCGCCTCGAACACGTAGTCGTCTTCCTCGAACGTGGTGAGGATGACCACGTGCACGCCCCCGAGTTCGGGGTCGGCCGAGATCCGTTGCGTCGCCGCGAGCCCGTCGGTGCCCGGCATCCGGATGTCCATGAGGACGACGTCGGGGCGTTCCCGCCGTGCGACGTCCACCGCGGCGTCGCCGTCACCCGCCTCGCCGACGACGGTCATGCCGGGTTCGGCGTCGACGAGTGCGCGGAGCCCGGCGCGGACGAGCACCTGGTCGTCGACGAGGAGCACGCGGATCGGGTCCGGGGCGATGCTGGCCGTGGTCATCGGGCGTCCTCGGGGTCGGTGCCGACCACCGGAAGGCGCGCTGCCACCCGCCAGCCGCCGTCGGTCGTCGGTCCGGCGGACAGGGTGCCGTCGACGGCGTTCGCACGTTCGCGCATCCCGATGATCCCGTTGCCGGTCGGGGCGAGCGGCTCGGTGGAGCCGACGTCGGCCACCCGCGGCTGGGACGGGCGGTCGGCGACGACGAGGTCCACGACGTCCGGGCCGATCGAGATCGACACGTCGGCCCGGTGTCCGGGGGCGTGCTTCATGACGTTCGTCACCGACTCTTGCACGATGCGGAACGCGTTCCGGTCCGTGATGCCGTGCACCGCCGATCGGTCGCCGTCGACGGCCAGGGTGACGTCGACGCCCGCGGCACGCGCTCGTTCCACCAGGTCGGCGACGCGGTCGAGGCCGGCGGTCGGGGCGCGCTCCGCCCCCTCGCGGTCGGGCGCTCCGTCGGGCGTTCCGTCGGGCGCTCCGTCGGGCGCTCCGTCGACCGAGCGGAGCACGCCGAGGATCGTGCGGAGTTCGACGAGGGCGTCGCGGCTGGAGTCGCGGATGTTCGCGAGGGAATCCCGCGTCTGGTCCGGGAGGTCGGCGCCGAGGTGGAGGGCGACCCCTGCCTGGAGGTTGATGAGGGACATGCTGTGGGCGACCGAGTCGTGGAGCTCGCGGGCGATCCGCACCCGTTCGTCGGCGGCCCGACGCCGGTCGGCCTCGGCGCGCTGACGACGGCGTTCCGCGACCCGCTCGAGCCGGACCCGGACGAGTTCGGACACGGCGATCGTCACCGTGACCCAGGCGATGCAGAGCAGCACGGCGCTGAGGTCGAGCACGGACGAGCGGCCGAGGACGGCATCGGCGGTCGGGAGCACGACGACGGCGAGCGCCGCCGAGGCGACGACCCACCAGCGGTGTCCGCGGAGCCAGGCGTTGGCGAGCGCCATCGTCAGCGCGGCGACGAACGGCCCGCGCGGACTCACGACGAGGGCGTACCCGATCGTGGTCGCGAGGGTCAGGAGCAGCACCGACCGTGGCCACCGCCAGCGCCACGGGAGCACCACGACGCCGGCCACGAGGAACCCGATCGCGAGCGGGCCGAGGTGCACCGGATCGACCGCACCGGTGAACGCGTGCCGTGCCCAGGGTGGGCTGGCCGAGCCCGTCCCGACACCCGGTCCGACCAGCACGCGCGATGCGAGCAGCGTCCCGACGATCTGCAGGAACGCCACCGGCAGGACCCGACCGACCCGGGCGAAGCGACGGCGCCCGACCCAGCGGGTGTCGTCGCTCGCCGGGTCGGCGAGGGTCGGGGTGGTGTCCATGGCTCGAGCCTAGGGTCGGCTGCCGCCCGCGGCATCGGGCGTGCGCACGACCTGTGGACTACTCCCGCGGGAGTAGTCGGGTGTGGAGGAGGACGTGCACTACGACTGCGGGAGCAGGCGGAAGTGGGGCTGCGGGACGGACGCGCGCCGCGCCTCCTGGGCCGAGTCTTGGACGGTCGTGACAGCGACGCCGAACCGACCACAGGAGGTCCCCATGCTCACCACCATCGCCGCCACCGCGCCCTACTGGCACGGCGGCGGGTTCCCGTTCCCCGTCTTCCCCGCGTTCTTCTTCGTCGCGTTCCTCGTCGTGTTCCTCGTGTTCGGCGTGCTCCGACGCGGCAACTGGCGGGCGCGGTCGGACGCCCGCGCGGTGCTCGCCGACCGGTTCGCCCGCGGCGACATCGACGCCGAGGAGTACCGGTCGCGGCTGTCCGAGCTCAGCCGGAAGTGACCGAGAGCGCGGAGAGGATCGCCGTCACCGTCTCGTCGACCGAGCCCTCGATCGACACGGTGACGGCGGCCTCGTCCGGCTGCGGTCGCTCGAGCGTCGCGAACTGCGAGTCGAGCAAGGAGCTCGGCATGTACTCGTGGTGACGGTGCGCCTGGCGGTCGGCGATCAGGTCGTGCGAGCCGTCGAGGAAGGCGATCACGAGGGTCGGCGCCGAGGCGCGGAGCCGGTCGCGGTAGACACGCTTGAGCGCCGAGTTCGCCATCACGCAGCGGTGGCCGGAGTCCTCGACCTCGGCGATCCGCGCGGCGCAGGCGTCCAGCCACGGCCAGCGGTCATCGTCCGTGAGCGGGATCCCCTGCCGCATCTTCTCCTTGTTCGCGGCGGGGTGCAGGTCGTCCGCGTCCACGAAGACCGTGGGCTGCCCCTCGGCGGCGAGGGCGTCGGCGAGGGCCTGCCCGATCGTCGACTTGCCGGAACCGGAGACCCCCATCACGAGCAGGGGCGGGAGGACAGCGCGCTCGGTCATCCCTCCACCGTATTGGGCCGGTGAACAGTCGTCCCCAGTTGCCGTAACACCCGGGCGGTCCCAGGCTGCGGACCGTAGGTTGGTGCCGAACGTCAGGACGAAGGAGACCTCGTGGCAGAGAACAACGGACAGGCGAACATCGGCGTGGTCGGTCTGGCGGTGATGGGTTCGAACCTCGCTCGGAACCTCGCCTCGCGGGAGGGCAACACCGTCGCGGTCTACAACCGCACGTACGCCCGCACCGAGGAACTGCTGAACGAGCACGCGGACGCCGGCTTCATCGCGTCCGAGTCGATCGACGACTTCGTGGCCTCGCTGTCCAAGCCGCGCACGGCCATCATCATGGTGCAGGCGGGCAAGGGCACCGACGCGGTCATCGAGCAGCTCGCGGAACGGTTCGAGGAAGGCGACATCATCGTCGACGGCGGCAACGCCAACTTCCACGACACCATCCGCCGTGAGCACGACCTGCGCGACAAGGGTCTCAACTTCGTCGGCACCGGTATCTCCGGCGGTGAAGAGGGTGCCCTGAAGGGGCCGTCGATCATGCCCGGCGGTTCGAAGGAGGCCTGGGAGACCCTCGGCCCGATCCTCAAGTCGATCGCCGCCGTCGCCGAGGGCGAGCCGTGCGTGACCCACATCGGCACCGACGGTGCCGGCCACTTCGTGAAGATGGTGCACAACGGCATCGAGTACGCCGACATGCAGCTCATCGCCGAGTCGTACGACCTGCTCCGCCGCGTCGGCGGGCTGTCCGTCGAGGACCTGGTGAAGGTGTTCGACGAGTGGAACGGCGGCGACCTCGAGTCCTACCTGATCGAGATCACCGTCGAGGTCCTCAAGCAGCAGGACGCCGACACGGGCAAGGCCCTCGTCGACGTCATCCGCGACGAGGCCGGGTCGAAGGGCACCGGCGTGTGGACCGTGCAGAACGCGGTCGGCCTCGGCATCCCCGTCTCCGGCATCGGCGAAGCGGTGTTCGCCCGCGCGGTGTCGTCCAAGCCGGTCCAGCGCGCTGCGGTGCAGAAGGCCTTCCCGGACCGTCCCGCCATCGCCGAGGTCCCGGACGGGTTCGAGGACGACGTCCGCGCGGCGCTCTACGCGTCGAAGGTCGTCGCGTACGCGCAGGGCTTCGACCTCATCATCGCCGGGGCCAAGGAGTACGGCTGGGACATCAACCTCGGCAACATCGCGAAGATCTGGCGTGGCGGTTGCATCATCCGCGCGCAGTTCCTCAACCGCATCGTCGAGGCGTACGACAAGAACCCCTCGCTCGAGTCGCTGCTGGTGGACCCGTACTTCGCGAACGCCGTGCAGGAGGGCGAGGCCGCGTGGCGTCGCATCGTCGGCATCGCGGCGGCGTCGGGCATCCCGGCGCCGGGGTTCTCGTCCGCGCTGTCGTACTTCGACTCGCTCGCCTCCGACCGCCTGCCCGCCGCGCTCATCCAGGGGCAGCGGGACTTCTTCGGCGCGCACACCTACCAGCGCATCGACAAGGACGGCACCTTCCACACGCTCTGGTCGGACGACGACCGGCGTGAGGTCGAACAGGAACCGTCGACCCACTAGGCAGCGGCGACGACCGCACCACGAGAGGGCCTCGCCGATCGGCGGGGCCCTCCGTGTTCCCCGCCACGCGCTACGCGCTACGCGACGATGCGTTCGCGCGCGAGGTCGGCCACGAGCCGCTCCATCCGTGGGCCCCGGCCCAGCATCCGCCGCGAGCCCGGCGCCGCACGGACGAAGAACGTCGCCACCGCTGTCGTGTCGTCGGGCCGGACGTAGTGCATGGCGATCGCCCACGACCGGCCGTCGCCGTGCACGTCCTCGAGCCCGACGTGCACCATCCGGCTCCACCGGATCACGAGCAGCCGGGTCGCACGACGTTCCTCGAGTTCCCACAGCGAGGCCTCGGTCGCACCGAAGGCCCACGTCACCCGATGCCCGAGCGCGACGTCCGGCCGGACGGACTCCACCGATGCCCGGAGCTCCGGGGTCGGGGCCGCCGGGACGAGCCACACCGTCGGGTCGATCCGGCGGATCGCGAGGGCCAGGGCTTCGTCCTCGTGCCGCCGTCGGAGCGACCAGCCCCGCAGCACGGCACCGGCGATCACGAGGAGGCCGACACCGATCACGGCGACCTCGGCGATGCCGAAGAAGGTCAGGTCGGCGTCGGGCGTGGTGGACACCACGATGATGCGTGCCGTGAGCAGGGCCGCCCACACGCCGACGATGATCCAGCGCAGCACCAGGAGACGTCGTGCCTGCGACATCGGGTGGCGGTCCCGTCGCCGGGCGCGACCGAAGCGCGGGACACGGTCGGGACGCCTCAGCACCCCTCGATCCTCGCATGCTCCACCCGCGACCGGCTGGCCGGCACCGGTGAACGCCCGACGAACCGGCGGACCCGCTCGTGCGGGGTACGGGTCGTCCACGGGCCCGGACACCGCCGACTCTGTCCACCGCATGCACGACTGTCAGCACACACGCGGCACGGTCGACCTACGCTCGGCCCGTGACCACTGACCTCGCGCCCGCCCCCGTGGCGGTCTCGCGCCCCCGCCTGCTCGCGGCCGCGACGGGCATCGTCGCCGCGCTCGCGTTCTTCGCCGCCGCGGAACTCGGTGCCCTCGTCCGCGGTGGTGCCGGCAGCCCCCTCGTCGCGGTCGGTTCGGCGGTCATCGACCTCGCACCCCCGGGCGCGAAGGACCTCATGGTCACGCTCTTCGGTACCGGCGACAAGGTCGCGCTGTTCGTGCTCATGGCGGTCATCGTCGCCGTGGTCAGCGCCGGGGCGGGCATCCTCGAACGCGCCCGCCCGCCGTTCGGGGCCCTGGTCTTCGCCGTCGGCGGTGTCCTCTCGCTCCTGGCCGTCACCACCCGGTCCGGCAGCGGCACGCTGGACGGGGCTCCGTCCGTGCTCGGGGTCGCCGCGGCCGTCATCGTGCTCCGGCTGCTCACCGCCAGGCTCCGCCGGTGGGAGTCGGCAGCCGCCGTGCCCTCCGCCGCACCCAGACCCGCCTCTGCGGAACGTCGCGCCTTCTTGATCTGGGGTGTGACGGCGGCGGCCGTCGCGGTCGTGGTGGGCGGCGCCTCCCGTCTGGGCACCGCCGCCGCGCAGGCGACCGCTGCCGCACGCCGGGCCGTCCGGCTGCCGGCCCCGGCGACCACCGCACCCGCCGTCCCGGCCGGGGCGTCGCTCGACGTCGAGGGCATCACGCCCTACGTCACCCCGAACAGCGACTTCTACCGGATCGACACCGCGCTGCGGGTGCCGTCGGTCGACACCGCGGACTGGAAGCTCCGCATCCACGGAGCCGTCGACCACGAGGTCGAGCTCACGTGGGACGACCTGCTCGCCCTCCCGCTCGAGGAACACCACGCGACGCTGAGCTGCGTCTCGAACGAGGTGGGTGGGGACCTCATCGGCACCGCGCTCTGGCTCGGCTACCCGATCCGGAAGCTGCTCGAGCGTGCCGTGCCCCACGCGAGCGCCGACATGGTGCTGTCCCGCAGCATCGACGGGTTCACGGCGGGCACGCCCCTCGACGTCCTGCAGGACGACGGGACGGCCGCGCTGCTCGCCGTGGGGATGAACGGCGAGCCGCTGCCGCCGGAACACGGGTTCCCGGTGCGCATGGTGGTCCCGGGGCTCTTCGGCTACGTGTCCGCGACGAAGTGGGTCACCGAGCTCGAGGTCACGCGGTTCGCCGACGCCCAGGGCTACTGGACGCCGCGCGGCTGGTCGGAACGCGGTCCGGTCAAGCTGGAGTCGCGCATCGACACCCCGCGCACGGGCGCGACGGTCGACGCCGGTTCGACGGTGGCGATCGCCGGGGTCGCGTGGCAGCCGCACACCGGGGTGAAGGGCGTGCAGGTCCGGGTCGGGGACGGCGCGTGGGAAGAGGCGACCCTCGCGGACTCCGTCTCGGCCGACACGTGGCGGCAGTGGGTCTACCGGTGGACGCCGACGAAGGGGTCGCACCGCATCCAGGTGCGAGCGGTGAGCGCGGACGGCGAGGTGCAGACGAGCGTCGAGCGGCCCCCGGCTCCGAACGGGGCGTCGGGATGGCACACTGTCGAGGTCCGCGCGGCCTGAGACGGTGCGGGCCGTCCACCGTCACGGCCAGGAGGCGCGACCCGCCTCGACGACGCGGGTCACCTCGACGACGCGGGTCACCTCAGGCGGGACGCGTCGCCACGACACAGGTCCCGTCGACCTCGTCGTCGGACTCGACGGCCACCACGAGGCCCGCAGCCTCGAAGACGGACGCCGACGTCGGTGCCTGCGCAGCCGACACCTCGATGACGACCGCACCCCCGGGTCGGAGCCACTCCCCCGCCCCCGACGCGATCCGCCGGTGCAGGTCGAGCCCGTCCGCGCCGCCGTCGAGCGCGACACGGTGCTCGTGGTCACGGGCCTCCGACGGCATCATCGGGATGGACCCCGTCGGCACGTAGGGCGCGTTCACGGCGATGACGCCGACGAGCCCGCGGAACCGGTCGGGCAGGGGCGCGAAGAGGTCCCCGGCGACGACGATCCCGCGGTCGCCGATGTTCTCCGCAGCGACGTCGACCGCCGCCGGGTCGATGTCCGCCGCGACGAGGTCGAGGGCACCGACGCGACCGAGCAGCGCGACCGAGATCGCCCCGGCACCGCAGCAGAGGTCCACGACACGGTCGTAGCGGTGCAACCGGCGTGCAGCTTGCTCCACGACGACGGTGGTGCGGGCCCGGGGCACGAAGACGCCCGGCGTCACGCGCAGGCGGTGCCCGTCGAACGCCGCCCAGCCGAGCACGTACTCGAGCGGTTCGCCGCCGAGCCGCCGCTGAACGAGCGCCCGCAGGCGAACCGCGTCACCGTCGCCGGCTTCGAGCAGGAGGTCCGCCTCGTCCTCGGCGAAGACGCTGCCCGCGGCCCGGAGCCGGGCCGCGAGCGCGTCGCGCACGGGTGCGGTCAAGCGGCGCCGTCGAACATCGAGGTGACCGACCCGTCGTCGAAGACCTCGTGGATGGCGCGGGCGATGAGCGGTGCGATCGGCAGGACCTCGAGGCGGTCCCAGCGCTTGTCCTCCGGCAGCGGCAGGGTGTCGGTGACGACGACCCGGTCGATGAACTCGCTCTGGAGCAGCTCCGTCGCGGGGTCGGAGAACACCGCGTGCGTCGCCGCGACGACCACGCCGGTGGCACCGGCGGCCTTGAGCGCCTCTGCTGCCTTGGCGATGGTGCGACCGGTGTCGATCAGGTCGTCGACGAGCAGGCACACGCGACCCGAGACGTCACCGACGATCTCGTGCACGGACACCTGGTTCGGCACGAGCGGGTCGCGGCGCTTGTGGATGATCGCGAGCGGCGCGCCGAGCTTCTCCGACCAGATGTCGGCGACGCGCACGCGGCCCATGTCCGGCGAGACGACCGTCAGCGTCGACGGGTCGAGGGTCTGCTGGAAGCGCTCGAGCAGGACCGGCATGGCGAACAGGTGGTCGACCGGGCCGTCGAAGAAGCCCTGGATCTGCGCGGCGTGCAGGTCGACGCTCATGATGCGGTGCGCACCAGCGGCCTTGAACAGGTCGGCGACGAGTCGCGCCGAGATCGGCTCGCGACCACGGCCCTTCTTGTCCTGCCGCGCGTACGGGTAGAACGGCGCGACGACGGTGATGCGCTTCGCCGACGCGCGCTTCAGGGCGTCGACCATGATGAGCTGCTCCATGAGCCACTCGTTGATCGGCGCGGTGTGGGACTGGATGACGAACGCGTCACAGCCGCGGACCGACTCGTCGAAGCGGGCGTAGAGCTCCCCGTTCGCGAAGGTCCGTGCATCGGTCGGGACGAGGTCCACGCCGAGTTCCTCGGCGATCTCGGCCGAGAGCGCCGGGTGTGCTCGCCCTGAGACGAGGACGAGTCGTTTCTGGCCGGTCGTTTTGATTCCGGACAAGTGCGGTGCTCACTCCCTGACCCCGCGGGGCCGTGTTGATCGGCCCGAGAGCCGTCAGATCTGTTCGCCGTTCGCGCGCCGAGCGGCCTCGGCAGCCGGCGAACCGGGTCGGTGTTCCTCGACCCATCCGTCGGTGTTGCGCTGTGGGGCGTAGCTGATCGCCAGCGACCCGGCAGGGACGTCCTTGCGGACGGTCGTACCCGCGCCGGTGTACGCTCCGTCACCAATCCTAACCGGGGCGACGAACACGTTGTGCGACCCTGTACGGACGTTCGAGCCGACCTCGGTCCGGTGCTTGTGTACCCCGTCGTAGTTCGCCGTGATCGTGTTCGCGCCGATGTTCGAGTCCTCGCCCACCTCGGCGTCGCCGATGTACGACAGGTGCGGCACCTTGCTGCCCCGGCCGATCGTCGCGTTCTTCGTCTCGACGAAGGTGCCGATCTTGCCTCCGTCGCCGAGGATCGTGCCCGGTCGCAGGTAGGCGAACGGCCCGACGGAGGCGCCGTCACCGATCACCGCGAGGGTCGCGTCGACGCGGTTCACCACCGCGCCGACGCCGACCTCGGTGTCGCGCAGGGTGGTGTCCGGCCCGACGACCGCGCCCGAGGCGATCGCGGTGGCGCCGATGAGCTGGGTGCCCGGGAGGACCTCGGCGTCGGGTTCGATCGAGACGTCGAGGTCGATCCACGTCGTCGCCGGGTCCTGCACCGTGACGCCGGCGAGCTGGTGCCGACGGACGATGCGCGCGTTCAGCACCCGGGCGGCGTCGGAGAGCTGCGCCCGGTCGTTGATGCCGGCGACCAGCCACGGGTCGGTCAGCGTGACGACGTCGATGCGCGCGCCCCGCGCTCCGATGAGTGCC
This sequence comes from Curtobacterium sp. Curtsp22, assembly GCF_059492135.1. Classification (NCBI taxonomy): domain Bacteria; kingdom Bacillati; phylum Actinomycetota; class Actinomycetes; order Micrococcales; family Microbacteriaceae; genus Curtobacterium; species Curtobacterium sp. Curtsp22. Next base: position 1,592,969 of record NZ_CP168519.1, read on the forward strand.
GGCGCGTCGGTGATGTACTTCTCGCCCTGCGCGTTCGCCGTGGTGAGCGACGGCAGGACCGCACGGAGGTGCGTGACGTCGAAGGCGTAGATGCCCGCGTTGGCCTCGGTGATGGTCAGCTGCTCGGCGGTCGCGTCCTTGTGCTCGACGACCCCGACGAACGCGCCGTCGGCGTCGCGGACGATGCGGCCGAGGCCCGTCGGGTCCGGTGCGATCGCGCTCACGAAGGTGGCGCCGTTGCCGCCGCCGACGTGGGCGTCCACGAGTGCTCGGAGCGACGCCGCGTCGAGCAGCGGCACGTCGCCGGACAGCACGACGACGGCGCCGTCGAAGTCCGCCGGAAGTGCCTGCACCGCGACCTCGACCGCACGGCCGGTACCGGGGACGTCGTCCTGGTCGACCACGATGGCGTCGGGGGCACGCTCCGTGACCTCGGCCGCGACGAGCTCCCGTTCGTGCCGCACGACGACGGCGACGTGCTCGGGCTCGAGGGACGACGCCGTCCGGAGCACGTGCGCGATGAGCGGCAGCCCGGCGAGGCGGTGCAGGACCTTCGGGGTGGACGACTTCATGCGCGTGCCCTGCCCGGCGGCGAGGACGACGACGGCGATGCGCTGGTCGGTCATGGCTCCATCCTGGCGCACGCTCGCTGCGGAGTCCGGCGGAACCGCGCCAGGGGCGCAACCGTGCGCGGAACCGCAGCCTGCAGGCGGGCCTGCACCGCGCCTCCTGGCACCGCCCGACGGGAGGCGTCAGCCGAGGTCCGCCGCGTCACCCGTGCCGCAGTGTGAGACCGCGGCGAGCGAACTGCGCGTGGTCGCCGCCCCGAACTGGATGCGTTCGACGTCGCCACCGGCCCCCTTGACGACGAACTGTCGACTGCCGTCGTTGAGCGAGGACTCCGAGTACTGGACGGTCAGCCCGTCCGCAGCCCACGACCGGCCGACGGTCTGCACCGCGGCCTGCGGATCGGGCAGACCCGCACCGATGCGGGTGAGGTTGTCGAGCGCTCCGGAGGTGCCGTCACCGAGTCGACACTCCTGGGCGTAGGCGTTCTCCTGTGCGTCATCCCACAGGACGCCCGAGGTCCGCATGGTCGCAGCGACGTACGTGGAAGCGAGATCGCGCTGGTGCTGGACGGTCGGTGTGCTCGGTGTGCTCGGCACCGGGGTGCCGCCGGTCGGCGGAGCGGAACACGCGGCGAGCGTCAGTGTCAGGGCGAGCACGGTCCCCGCTGCCGCGCCTCGGGCGCGTCCGCTCACCGTCTCGGTCCCGTCGGGTGTCGAAGGAGTCCGGCTGCGAGGCGCGCGGTCAGCCGAGGTCCGCCGCGTTCCCGGTGCCGCACTTCGACACGCCGCTCATGGTGGTTGGTCGTCGCAGCGCCGAACTGGATGCGCTCGACGGCGCCGCCGCCGCCGTTCAACAGGTACCGCTTCGCACCCGACGTCATCTCGTCCGTCGAGTACTCCACCTTCAGTCCGTCCGCCAACCAGGCCGTGCCCACCGCCTTCGTCACGGCCTCCGGGTCGTCGACGCCCGCACCGGTCCGGACGATGTTGGAGAGCGCGCCCGCCGAGCCGTCCGCGAGGACGCAGTCCTGCGCGTACTCGTCGGACTGGTCCGCGTCCCAGTCGATCCCCGAACGGCGCATCGTCTCCTCGACGTAGTCTGCCGCCTGTCGGCGCTGGTGCTCTGCGGTCGGTGCAGCCTGCACGGTGTCCCCTTCGCTCGGCCCGTGGGCGCAGGCGGTCATCGATGCCACCACGACCGCAGCGACCAGCACGGATGCCCGCACTCTCACGGTGCCGATCACCACGGCCGCGCGCCGGCGCGATCAGCCGAGATCTGCCGCATCTCCCGTACCGCATCGTGAGACAGCCGAGATCGTACTGCGGTGCGATCCAGCGCCGAACTGCACACTCGCCACGCGACCGCCGGTTCCGCTGACGACGTACTGCGGGCTCCCGTCGTTGTAGGAGTCCGTCGAGTACTGCACGTCGAGACCGTCCGCTTCCCACGCTGCGCCGACCAGCTGCTGCGTGGCCTTCGGATCCGGCACTCCCCCACCGACCCGTGTGACGTTGAACAGCGCCCCGCGACTCCCGCCCTCGAGCACGCAGTCCTGCGCGTACGACTCGCTCTGGGCTTCGTCCCATTTCGCGCCGGAAGCGCGCATCGTCTTCTCGACGTACGCTTCCGCGGCGCTGCCTTGCTGCTGGGCCGTCGGGACGGAGGTCATGGACGTTTCCTCTCCTGGTGGGTTCGTCGCACAGCTCGCCAAGGCGAACCCGGTCAGGACGACGGCGACCGCGGTCAGCACGGGCCTGGATCTCATCGACGCCCTCCAAGACTCGGTCCACCCGGTGTGTTGGCCCAGTCGTCCAACACCGTCGGCGGGGCTGCGTCCGCGGACGTCATCCCTCGACCGTCCTCGAACGTCGCTCGAGCGACGTTGCGGAGCGATTCGGTGTTCATGTTGAAGTACCCCGTGTCCCCACGGTACCCGAGCGGATCGTGCGTCGTGACGCCCCCTCCGTCGGTGTCCGCACCGCCGTTCGTGCCGAACGTCTCAGCACCGAAAGCCGGCTGCATCGGATCCTGTCGACCGCTGAGCATCCGACCTGTCCCTGCCCAGTCGTCGCGCTTGTCGCCGGAGAACGGTATGCCGTCAGTGCCCTGCCCCGCGTAGACGTGATCGGCAGCAAGGTCGTTCGCACCGTGGATCGAGTTCTCGATACCGGCTGACGCAACGCTCACGAAGGCGTCGACGTGGACCCCGTGATCGTGGAGGGCGTTCGCGGCGGTCGTCGTGCCGTAGGAGTGACCGACCAGGTTGAGGACCGGTTGTTCGTCCCGCGAAGCCCGAAAACCCTGCAGATCGCCGGCGAGCCGATCCGCCCCGGTCCTGGCGGCGTCCCCGTGGAGCACACCGAGCGATGCCGGCGGGACCGGAGGGGCCTCGTAGTTCATCCATGCGACGACTGCGTGCGACGTCCCAGCCGCGTTCGACAGCTCCTGCGTCTGCCAGAGGTTCTGCGCCCCGGTCGTCCACCCCGAGGTGTCCTTCGTGGTGGTCCCCATCCCCGGCACCATGTACGTCACGTTCTCGGCGGTGTCCACGTCACCGACCGCCACCGCAGCGAGCGGCGGCTGGTGGTCGGTGGCGAGCGTGAGCAGCGCGCGACCGGGCTTCGCCGTCGACGCCAGCGTCTTCTCGATGTTCCGGTACGCGTCGAGGTTCGCCTGCGCCGCCTCGATCGACTGGTCCGCCGCCTGCGACGCCGGCCACCCGAGCCCCACGCGCCGCTTCTTCGCGCCCGCGAGGTCCTGCTCGGCCTGGGCCACGGCCGACACGAGCGTCATCCGGTTCGCCCGGTCCCGCGCCCAGGCAGGCAGCCCCGCGAGGTTGCCGACGACCGCGGGCAGCGATGCGATGAGCGCGTCCTGGGCGGCGGTGTGCTCGGCGCCGGTCGTGTCCTTCCCACCGCCCAGGGTCTTCCAGAGCGCGGCGACCTCGTCGGGCGACATGTCGGCGATGCGGTCGGCGAGGTTGCGGTCGAGCATGAGGAGCGCGCCGAGCTCGGTCGGCGACAGGCCCGCGAGCATCGACGCGAGGTCCTCGTCGGACGCGCCGACACCACGTCCCTCGATGCTGCCGAGGCGTCCGAGCGTCTCGGGGCCGGTGATCACCCGGAGCAGCGCCTGGTCGGCCGTCGTGCGGTCCTGCACGAGCTGCTCCCACCGCGCGTCGAGCGCCGCGGACCGGTCGCCGGCGTCGGCGATCGCCCGCTCCGCGTTCGCGAGGCTCTTGGCGTCCGCCTCGGTCGCGTCGTCGGCCTTCGCGGCGGAGCGGAGCGTCGGCAGCGTGAGCTGCTGTCCGGCGAGCTCGGCCGCGACGGTCCCGCGCTGCAGGCGGATCGCGTCCGCGTCGTCCTTGATGCGCTGGACGTCCTTCGCGTACTGGTCGAAGGCATCCCCGGCGGCGTCGAAGAGCGCCCCGAGGCCGGACGCGCTCGGCCGCATCTCGTCGAGCAGTGCCGCGAAGCGGGTCTGCGCGTCGCCCTTCCACGTCGGCGATGCGGTGACGTCGGACGCCGAGGCGATCTTCGCCAGGGCGTCCTGCACGGCGTCGGCCCGGTCGTGCCAGTGCTTCCCCAGGGCGGTGATGCCGGCGGGGTCGCCGACGTCCGGCTCCTCGCCGCTCACTTGCCGTCCGCCTGCTTCGCGAGGGCGGCTTCCTGCGCGTCGACCTGCGCACCGAGGTCGTGCGGGAAGGTCGCGGCCTGCTCGAGGGCTGCGTCGACGGCGTCGATCATGCCCTGGTGGGCGAGCGACAGGCCGGCGGTGCGGCTGACCACCTCGGTCACGCCGAGGCAACCGGTGTCGAGGCCCGTGAACCGGGCGGTGTCCGCACCGAGCGCGGTCCGGGCGTCGGTCAGCGCGGTCGCGACCGCCGCGAGCGTCTCCGACTCGATCCGCAGTTCTGCGGCCCCCATGTGTTCCCCCCGTCGTTCCCCCGTGGACGTCGGAGACGATAGCACCGCGGTCTCCGACACGCTCGGACTCAGCGCCCGCCCACCGGCTCCCGCTTGACGAACGCCATGAGCACCAGCCCCGCCACGAGCACGACGACGACCCCGAGGATCCCGTACCGCGTCGACCCGCCGACCGTCACCGCCACCCCGAAGAGCGCCGGCGCGAGGAACGACGCCGCGCGTCCGGTCGTGGCGTAGAGGCCGAAGAGCTCGCCCTCGCGGCCGGGAGTCGCCAACCGTGCCAGGTACGCCCGCGAGGACGACTGGACCGGCCCGACGAACAGCGCCAGTGTCAGGCCGAGGACCCAGAAGCCCGCGGTGACGTTCCCCACCGCGAACACGCCGATCCCGCACACCGCGAGCCCGACGAGCGACACCGTGATGATCGCGCGTGACCCGAACCGGTCGTCGAGCCTGCCGGACAGGAACGTGGCGATGCCCGCGACGACGTTGGCCGCGATGGCGAAGAGGATCACCTGCGACGGGCTGAAGCCGAACACCTGCGCGGCGACGATCCCGCCGAAGGTGAACACGGCGCCGACGCCGTCGCGGAACACCGCGCTCGCCAGCAGGAACGCCAGGACGTTCCGGCGCTCGCTCCAGAGCCGAGCGATGTCCCGCCCGAGGTCCCGGTACGCCCCGAGCAGGCTGCCGGCGCGCGAACGGTCCGGCGCGGCCTCGGGGACGGTGACGAACAGCGGGATCGAGCTCACGGCGAGCCACACGGCGGCGATGCCGATCGCGACGCGGACGTCCCACTGCCCGGAGGCCACGGTCGCGGGGAGCTGCAGGAGCCCCGCGACGTCGCCCCCGCCGAAGTCCTGGATGCAGAGCACGAGCAGGACGACGAGCAGCACGATGCCGCCGAAGTACCCGGCCGCCCAGCCGATCGCCGAGACGCGTCCGGTCTGCTCCCCCGACGCGACCTGTCCGAGCATCGCGTTGTAGCCGACGCTCGCGATCTCGTAGGCGACGGTCCCGATGCCGAGCAGGGCCGCACCGAGCAGCAGGTACGGCTGGCTCGGCGCGACGAACACCATGCCGCCGATCGAGAGCGCGATGCCGATCGTGGCGATGAGCACCGACCGGCGCCGGTGCCCGGACGTGTCCGCCAGGCGTCCGACCGCCGGGGCGACGAGCGCGACGACGATGCCGGCGATCGTCAGTGCCGTCGACACGACGGCCGCGTTGTGCGCGAGCTCCCGCTCGACGAGCGCCTTCCCGGCGGCGGACGTGTCGGCGACGAGCGCCGGGTCGACGAACGCGCGGCTCGCCAGGTAGGTGCTGAAGACGAAGGTCGTGACGACCGCGTTGAACGCCGCGGATCCCCAGTCCCACAGTGCCCAGGACACGAGGGCGCGGCGGTCGGTGCGCTGCGGCACGGCAGCCGCGGGTGAAGCCGTCATGCGCGAACCGTAGCGCGTCCGGGTGTCGCGGCGGTGGCCCCAGTGGGGGCGTCCCGACGCGGGTCGCGTGCCCTGGTGGCGACTCCAGGACGGACGGGAGGGACGGTGCGGGCCCGCCCCGTCCCTCCCGTCCGTCGTCCGGTCACGTCGCGGACGGCACGCCGCCCGGGTAGACGACCGACTTGAGCGACTCGGGGTCGGTGTCGCTCTCGAGGGCCTCGCGGACGTCGTCGAGGGCGAAGCGACCCGTGACCAGCGAGTCCAGGTCCACCTGCCCCGACGCGACGAGCTCGATCGCGACCGGCCACGTGCCGGTGTACCGGAAGATCCCGGTGACCGTGACCTCGAGGTTCTGGATGTGCTCGACCGGCAGCGTCATCTCGGAGTTGCCGAGCCCGACGAGGACGGCGGCCCCGGCCGGTCCCACGGCCTTGATGCCGTCGGAGACGGCCCGCGGCGCACCACTGGCGTCGATGAAGGCGTCGAACGGCGGCAGGTCGGACGCCACGGAGACCACGGTGGGGTCGACGGTCTCGGTCGCGCCGAAGGAGAGCGCGCGCTCGCGGCGCTCCGGGACGAGGTCGCTGATGACGATCCGCGAGGCACCGAACGCCCTCGCGGCCTGCGCGCAGATGATGCCGATCGGACCGGCCCCGGCGATGAGCACGCTCGACCCGGGGACGATCCCGGCCTTGCGGACCGCGGCGATGCCGACGGAGAGGGGCTCGAGCAGGGCTCCGGCCTCGAACGACACCGAGTCGGGCAGCGTGTGCGCGAACTCGGACTCGATCGTGACGAACTCGGCGAACGCCCCGTCCACCGGGGGCGTCGCGTAGAAGCGCATGTGTGGGCAGAGGTTGTACCGCCCGGCGAGGCACTGGGCGCAGCGGTGGCACGGTCGCTGCGGCTCGATCGCCACGCGTTCCCCGACGCGGGACGGGTCGACGCCCTCGCCGACCGCGGTGATCGTGCCGGAGAGCTCGTGGCCGAGCACGAGGGGCGCCTCGACGACGAAGTCCCCGATCCGGCCGTGGCGGTAGTAGTGCACGTCGGAGCCGCACACGCCGACCGCGGCGACCCGGACGAGGACGTCGCCGGGGTCGACCGCGGGGACGGGACGGTCCTCGACGGTGAGGTCCTGGGTGCCGAGCAGCACGCTGACGCGCTGGGTGGAGGTCATGCGGTTCTCGCTTCCTCGGCCGCGGCGGGGCGGGCGGCCGGGGGGGTGGTCGTGGGGGTGGGTGTTGCCGGCACCGCGTCGGTGATCCGGTCCGGGTCGCGCAGCAGGGCGCCGAACGCGATCTCGGCGGCCCCGTGCACGAGCACGTCGGACGCGAGCGCGGCCGGCACGATGCGGAGCCGGTCGGCGGTGCCGGTCATCGACTGCGCTCGGACGTCGTCGAGGATCCGGTCGCCGACGTGGTCGAGCAGCACGCCGAGGAAACCGCCGAGCACGACGACCGACGGGTTCACGGTGTGGATCGCGTTGCGGAGGGCCGTGGCGAGGGCTGCCACCTGGCGGTCCACGACCCGTTCGACCTCGGGTCGGTCCTCGGCGAGCGCCGCGGCGAGGGCGACCAGGTCGTCCGGAGCGGTCCCGGCCGCGGTCGCCAGGGCGTCACGGGAGGCCTCGGTCTCGAGGCAGCCGACGGCACCGCAGTGGCACCGGATGCCGTTCGCCGCGACGAAGGTGTGTCCGAGCTCACCCGCGTACCCGTCGGCACCGCTCAGCGGACGGCCGGCCGTGATGACCCCGCCGCCGATGCCGCTCGCGCCGCCGTTGAGGTACACGAGGTCGTCGACGCCCCGGCCGCTGCCGGCGAGCCGTTCCGCCCAGGCGCCGACGTTGGCGTCGTTCGCGGCCCGCACCGGCAGCCCGGTCCGTTCGGCGAGGGGCCCGGCGAAGGGTGCGTCGTGCCAGCCGAGGTGCGGTGCGTACTGGACGGTCCCGTCCTCCACCCGGACCGTGCCGGGCACGGCGACCCCGATCCCGACGAGCCGGAGCGTCGCGGTGCCGGCCGACCCCGGACGGATCCGGTCGAGCAGCCCGGCGACGGTCGCGACGGCCTCTGCGGGCGTGGGCGGACGGTGCTGCGGTTCGACGAGGCGGCTCCGCACCGTGCCGTCGAGCCCGACGAGGGCGACCGAGACGGCGTCGACCTCGACCGTGACCGCTGCCGCCACGACGTCCGGCGCGGCCCGGACGACCGGACTCGGCCGCCCGACGCCGGTCCCCGGTGCACCGGCTGCGGGGAGGTCCTCGTGGAGGAGGCCGCGGTCGACGAGTTCGCCGACGAGCGCGAGGGTCGTCGAGCGGTTCAGGCCGGTGCGCCGGGTGATCTCGGCGCGGGTGATCGGCCCCTCCTCGTGGACGAGCCGGAGGACGCGCGCCGCGTTGCCCGGCGCAGGCGCGGGCGTCGCGGCGGTCGTGCTCGTCATCGGTCCCTCGTCGTGGTCGGTGGTGGGTGGGTTGGCGCCGGCCCGAGTCTCGGGCCGCCGGACAGTTTCGCGGACTCCGCGCCGCGAAACCGTCCGCGTGGCCGAGTCTCGGCGCCGCGGGCCGCGCTACCGCGAGCGCGAGAACGCCGCGTCGAACGCGGCCTCGGGCGGCGCGATCGTGCCCAGCTTCCGGACGAACGCCAGTGCCTCCGGCCCGCCGACGAGCCGGTCCATGCCGGCGTCCTCCCACTCGACGCTCGTCGGCCCGGCGTACCCGATGTGGTTCAGCACGCGGAACACCCGCTCCCACGGCACATCCCCGTGCCCGGCGGTGACGAAGTCCCACCCGCGCCGGGGGTCGCCCCACGGCAGGTGCGACGACAGTCGTCCGTTGCGCCCGTCGAGCTGCTTCACCGACTCCTTGCAGTGCACGTGGTACACCCGGTCGGCGAAGTCGAGCAGGAACGCGGCGGGGTCGAGGTCCTGCCAGACGAAGTGCGACGGGTCGAAGTTGAACCCGAACGCGGGGCGGTCGGCGAACACCTCGAGCGTCCGCTTCGCCGTCCAGTAGTCGTAGGCGATCTCGGAGGGGTGCACCTCGAGCGCGAAGCGGACGCCGACCTCCTCGAACACGTCGAGGATCGGCGACCACCGGTCGTGGAAGTCCTGGTACCCGGCGTCGATCATCGACGCGGGCACGGGTGGGAAGCCGGCGACGGTCTTCCAGATCGAGGACCCGGAGAACCCGGTGACGGTGTCGACCCCGAGCGCCGCGGCGGCACGCGCGGTCCACTGCAGTTCCTCGGCGGCACGCTGCCGGACGCCCTCGGGGTCGCCGTCGCCCCACACGTGCGGCGCGAGGATGTCCTCGTGCCGCTGGTCGATCGGGTCGTCGCACACGGCCTGGCCGGTGAGGTGGTTCGCGATCGTCCAGACCTGCAGGCCGTTGCGCTCCAGGATCGCCGTGCGGTCCGCGACGTACGCGGGGTCCGTCGCGGCGCGGCGGACGTCGAGGTGGTCGCCCCAGCAGGCGATCTCGAGGCCGTCGTACCCCCACTCGCCGGCGAGACGTGCCACCTCCTCGAAGGGCAGGTCGGCCCACTGGCCGGTGAAGAGGGTGACCGGCCTGGAGGCGCGGGTCGTCCCCGCCTCGTCGGTTCCGTCCGTCGTCGTCATCGTCGTCGTCCTTCCTCGCTGCGTGTGCTGGTCACCATGATCCCGGGGTCGCGCCGGCGGGGACCGTCTCCGGCCGGTCGACGCGGGACGCCACCGTGACGACGGTGTGCTCCCGCGAGGCGGTCTGGACGGCCTCCATGACCTCGAGCACGTGGAACGCGAGGTCCCCCGACGCCCGGTGCGGCCGGTCGGTCGCGATCGCGTGCGCCATGTCCGCGAGTCCGTACCCGCGGCCGGCGTCGGCGTACCCGGCCGACACGGGCAGCTCGCGCCACTCGCGGTCGTCGGCCGTCGCGATCGACACCGGGTCCGAGAAGCGGTTCGGGTCCGGGACGGCGAGACTGCCCGCGGTGCCGTGCACCTCGAACAGCGGCGCCCGGGTCGCCCACACCTCGAACGAGACGGTGACCGTGGAGACGACTCCGCTGGCGTGTTCGAGCACGGCGACGACGTGGGTGTCGACGTCGACGGGGATCGGTGCGCCGGCGAACGGGCCGGTCGCGATGGTCCGCTCACGGGTCGACCGGGTGGCGCTGCCGCTGACCCGGGCGACGGGGCCGAAGAACTGCACGAGGCTCGTCAGGTAGTACGGCCCCATGTCGAGCAGCGGGCCGCCGCCGGGCTGGTAGTAGAACGCTGGCGCCGGGTGCCAGAGTTCGTGTCCCGGGGCGCTCCACGACACCGCGGCACCGACCGGGTCGCCGATCAGCCCGTCGTCGAGTGCTGCGCGCGCGGTCTGGATCCCCGTCCCGAGCACGGTGTCCGGCGCGCTGCCGACCCGCAGGCCCGAGCGTGCGGCCAGCTCGAGCACCGGTGCGGCCTCGGCCGTCGCGAGTGCGAGCGGCTTCTCGCCGTAGACGTGCTTGCCGGCGTCGAGGGCCCGGGTGGCCACCTCGGCGTGCGCGGCCGGGATCGTCAGGTTGAGCACGACGTCGACGTCGTCCGCGGCGAGGAGCTCGTCGACGCTCGTGCCCCGGACGCCCTGGGCGTCGCCGACCGACCGGGCGCGGTCGACGTCGAGGTCCGCCACGGCCGTGAGCGCCAGGCCGGGCAGGGCCGGGAAGTGCTCGAAGTACTGCTGGCTGATGTTGCCGACACCCACGACACCGACCCGCAGTGCCGGACCGTTCACCGGGCTGCCCACAGGAGTCCTCTCTCGATGATCGTGCGGAGCGGCTGCGACTCGACGACCTCGAGCCGGTGCCCGGGTGCCGAGACGAACACGCGTCCCTCGCCCCACTGCCGGGTCCAGATCGCCGGCGCCGTGACCGGACGGTTCCAGGCGTCGAAGTCCCGCGCCTCCTGCGTGGTCGTCGCCAGCACGTCGTTGTACTCGTCGGAGAGCACCCAGTACTGCTCGGTCACGAGGTCGAAGTCCTCGATGCCCTGCGTGATCGGGTGCTCGTGCCCGAGGTCGGTGATGTGCACCGTGTACGGGATGTAGTTGTCGGACTGCTCGCCGGTGCGCTCCGACGGGTGCTTGCCCGCGTGGTGCGCGAACTGGCCGCCGATCATGTGGAGGTAGTCGGCGGTGTTGCGGAACGCGTCCGCGATCCCGCCGTGCCAGCCCGCGAGGCCGGCGCCGCCGAGGACGGCCCGTTGCAGCCCGGCGAACTCGTCGTCGGCGATGGTGGACATCGTGACGACCTGCACGATCAGGTCGACGTCCGCCATGACCGACTCGTCGGCGTACACCGCGGTCGAGTCCGACACCTGCACGTCGAACCCGTTGTCCCGCAGGAACGGCACGAACGCGTCGGTGGTCTCGACCGGCATGTGCCCGTCCCACCCGCCGCGGACGACGAGGGCGTGCTTCGTCGGAGCCACTCAGATCACCGTCCAGGCGCTGCCGTCGGCGGCGCTCCGCTCGACCGCGTCGAGGACCCGCTGCACGTGCAGCCCGTCCTCGAACGACGGCGACGGGTCGGTGCCCGCGACGATCGCCTCGACGAAGTCCTTCACCTCGTGGCTGAAGGTGTGCTCGTACCCGATGAGGTGCCCGGTCGGCCACCAGGCGGCCATGTACGGGTGCTCGGGCTCGGTGACGAGGATCGGCTGGAAGCCCTGCTCGCCCGCGGGTGCGGTGGCGTCGTAGAAGCGCAGCTCGTTCATCGACTCGAGGTCGAACTGGATCGCACCCGCCGACCCGCTGATCTCGAGCGTGAGGCCGTTCTTCCGGCCGGTCGCGTAGCGCGTCGCCTCGAACGAGCCGATCGCCCCGTCGGCAGCGCCACCGGCGAGCCGTCCGAGGAAGAAAGCAGCGTCGTCGACGGTGACCTGCCCGCGTTCGGTCGAGGCGGTGCCGGACAGCCCGACGCCCTCGGCCATCAGCGGACGTTCGGTCACGAAGGTCTCGAGGGTGCCGGACACGGTCGACAGCTGTGCGCCCGTGACGTGCTCGACGAGGTCGATCGCGTGCGCGCCGATGTCGCCGAGCGAGCCGGAGCCGGCGAGCGCCTTGTCGAGGCGCCAGGTCATCGGGCCGTCCTCGTCGGCGAGCCAGTCCTGCAGGTAGAGCGCGCGGACCTGTCGGACGGTGCCGAGCCTCCCGTCCTCCACCAGCCGCTTCGCGAACGCGATGGCGGGCACCCGGCGGTAGCTGAAGCCGACCATCGCGCGGACGCCGTCCGCCCGTGCGGCGGCGGCCGCCGCGGTCATCGCCTCGGCCTCGGCGACGGTGTTGGCCAGGGGCTTCTCGCACAGGACGTGCTTGCCGGCCTCGAGCGCCGCGATCGCGACCTCGACGTGGGACGAGCCGGGCGAGCAGATGTCGACGACGTCGATGTCCGGGTCGGTGACCACGGCGCGCCAGTCGGTGGACGCGGCCTGCCAGCCGTACTGCTGCCGCGCCGCCTCGGTCCGTTCCGGGTCACGGCCGACGATGACGGCCATCTCCGGTTCGACCCCGAGGTCGAAGAACCTCGGTGCGGTGCGCCACCCCTGTGAGTGCGCGGCTCCCATGAAGCCGTGGCCCACCATGGCCACTCGAAGTCGGTCCTGTGCCATCCGCTCGCTCCCTTGCGATCACGTCCTTGCCAGAGTCAACACTACCGCTTATGTTGGGCGCGGCAACATTTTGTTTCGACGACGAACGGTGACCACCATGGCAACGACGCCCACCCGTGCAGACAAGTTCTCCTTCGGTCTCTGGACCATCGGCTACAACGGAACCGACCCCTTCGGCGGCCCGACCCGCCCCGCCCTCGACGTGGTCGAGGCCGTCGAGAAGCTCGACGAGCTCGGCGCCTACGGGCTGACCTTCCACGACGACGACCTCTTCGCGTTCGGCTCGACGGACGCCGAGCGCCAGACGCAGATCGACCGCCTGAAGGGCGCCCTCGACGCCACCGGCATCGTCGTGCCGATGGTCACGACGAACCTCTTCTCCGCCCCGGTGTTCAAGGACGGCGGCTTCACCTCGAACGACCGCCAGGTGCGCCGGTTCGCGCTCCGCAAGGTCCTGCGCAACATCGACCTCGCCGCCGAGCTCGGCGCATCGACGTTCGTGATGTGGGGCGGCCGCGAGGGTGCCGAGTACGACAGCGCGAAGGACGTGCAGGCCGCGCTCGAGCGCTACCGCGAGGCCGTGAACCTCCTCGCCCAGTACGTCACCGACAAGGGCTACGGCATCCGGTTCGCCATCGAGCCGAAGCCGAACGAGCCCCGCGGCGACATCCTGCTGCCGACCCTCGGCCACGCCATCGCGTTCACCGAGACGCTCGAGCGTCCGGAACTCTTCGGCATCAACCCCGAGGTCGGCCACGAGCAGATGGCCGGGCTGAACTTCACGGCCGGCATCGCCCAGGCGCTCTACCAGGGCAAGCTCTTCCACATCGACCTCAACGGTCAGCGCGGCATCAAGTACGACCAGGACCTCGTCTTCGGGCACGGCGACCTGCAGAACGCGTTCTCGCTCGTCGACCTGCTCGAGCACGGTGCACCCCAGGGCGGCCCGGCGTACGACGGCCCCCGCCACTTCGACTACAAGCCGAGCCGCACCGAGGACATCACGGGCGTCTGGGACTCCGCGGCCGCGAACATGCGCATGTACCTCCTGCTCAAGGAACGTGCGCAGGCGTTCCGCGCCGACCCCGAGGTGCAGGCAGCGCTCGAGGCGTCCAAGGTCGGCGAGCTCAGCACCCCCACCCTGAACGACGGCGAGTCGTACGACGCGTTCCTCGCGGACCGCTCCGCGTACGAGGACTTCGACGCCGACGCGTACTTCGGCGGCAAGGGCTTCGGCTTCGTGAAGCTGCAGCAGCTCGCCATCGAGCACCTCATGGGCGCTCGTGGCTGACCTGGTCGCAGGGGTCGACTCGTCGACCCAGTCCTGCAAGGTCACGATCCGTGACGCCGTGACCGGCGCCGTCGTCCGGGAGGGACGCGCGTCCCACCCGGACGGCACGTCCGTCGATCCCCGCCATTGGTGGGACGCGCTCGGCACCGCCGTCGCGGACGCCGGCGGGCTCACCGACGTCGGCGCCGTCGCGATCGCCGGGCAGCAGCACGGCATGGTGGCACTGGACGCGGACGGCCGCGTGGTCCGCGACGCACTGCTCTGGAACGACGTCCGCAGTGCCGACGCGGCCGCGCAGATGGTCGCGGAGCTGGGCCAGGAGGCATGGGTCGCCCGCACGGGTCTGGTGCCAGTGGCGTCGTTCACCGGTACCAAGCTGCGGTGGCTCCGCGACGCGGAGCCCGAGAACGCCGGCCGGGTCGCGGCCGTCGCCCTCCCTCACGACTGGTTGTCGTGGCGGCTGCGCGGGTACGGTCCGGCCGACGAGAGTCCGCTCGGTCCCGACCTCGACGCCCTCGCCACCGACGGCTCCGACGCCAGCGGCACGGCCTACTGGGACCCGGTGCGGCGCGAGTACGACGCGGAGCTGTTCGAGTCGGCGCTCGGACGACCGATGCGCGTCGCCGGAGCCACGGGCTCCCCGGACTCCGTCGTCGTGCCGCGGGTCGTCCTGCCCGACGAGGCGATGGGCACGCTCACCGCGGACGTCCAGCTGCCGAACGACGCCGTGGCACCTTCGGGGCTCCTCGTCGGCGCCGGACTCGGCGACAACGCCGGGGCAGCGCTCGGCCTCGGACTCGGCCCGGGTGACGTCGCGGTGTCCCTCGGCACGAGCGGCACGGTCTTCGGGGTCACCGACGCCGAGGTGCGCGACCCGAGCGGGACCGTGGCGGGCTTCGCCGACGGGAGCGGGTCGCGCCTCCCGATCGTCACGACGCTCAACGCGGCGCGCGTGCTCGAGGTGATCGGCGGCCTGCTCGGCGTGGACCACGACGCGCTCGGCGAGCTGGCGCTGCAGGCGCCGGCGGGTGCCGACGGGCTCGTGCTCGTGCCGTACTTCGTCGGCGAGCGCACGCCGAACCGACCGGACGCGACGGCGTCGCTGCTCGGCATGACGCCGGGGACGACGGACCGGGCGCACCTCGCCCGGGCCGCGGTCGAGGGGATGCTGTGCGCGCTCGCGGACGGCCTCGCGGCGGTCGAGGGCACCGGTGTCACCGTCGAGCGGCTGCTGCTCATCGGCGGTGCGGCGCGCAACGAGGCCGTGCGGGTCGTCGCTGCGCAGGTGTTCGGTCGTGACGTCCTCGTGCCGGAGCCGGGCGAGTACGTGGCTGCCGGCGCGGCGAAGCAGGCGGCGTGGGTGTTCACCGGGAGCCTGCCGGCGTGGGAGACGGCGACCACGGTCGTGGCCGGCGACCCGCACCCCGAGGTTCTCGAGCAGTACCGGGCCGCCGCGCGCTGAGCGGCTGCTCGTCCGTTCGTCCGTTCGCGGACACTCCCGCCCCCGACGCCGTCCACCACGGCGTCGGGGGCATCATCGTCCCCGGAGGAGACCACATGCCGTACACCGACCTGCCCCTCGACGCCCTGCGCGCCTACCGACCCGACATCCGCCGGCCGGACGACTTCGACGCTTTCTGGACCGAGACCGTCGCCGACGCCCGGGCCGCCGGGTCGGGCACCGACCCCGTCCTCGCCGCCGCCGACACCCCGGTGACCGGACTCGTCATCGAGGACCTCACCTTCCCGGGCTTCGCCGGCGACCCCGTCCGGGCCTGGGTCTCGCGGCCGGTCGACGCCGCCGGGCCGCTGCCGGTCGTCGTCGAGTTCCTCGGTTACAACGGTGGTCGCGGGCTGCCGGGCGAACGCGTCTCGTGGGCCCTCGCCGGGTACGTGCACGTCGTGATGGACACCCGCGGCCAGGGCAGCGGGTGGGGCTCCGGCGGCGACACCCCGGACCCGCACGGCTCCGGCCCGCACATCGGCGGCTGGATGACGAGCGGCATCGGGTCCCCCGCCGACCACTACTACCGGCGCGTGTACACCGACGCCGTCCGACTCGTCGACGCCGTCCGCTCACTGCCCGGCATCGACCCGGACCGCATCGCGCTGACCGGCGGGAGCCAGGGCGGCGGGATCACCATCGCCGCGGCCGCGCTCGTCGAGGCCCACGTCGGCCCGATCACGGCGCTCCTGCCGGACGTCGCGTTCCTCAGCGACTGGGAGAACGGCACCGCCGTCGCCGTGGGTGGTCCGTACCTCGAGCTCGCGCGGTACCTGTCCGTGCACCGCGACGCGATCGACACCGTGTGGGACACGGCCGCGTACTTCGACGGGGTGCACTTCGCGGCGGGGATCACCGCGCCGGCGCTGTTCTCCGTCGCGCTCATGGACGACGTGGTCCCGCCGCGGACGACCTTCGCGGCGTACAACGCGCTCGGCTCGGTGGACAAGGCGATCGAGGTGTACCCGTACAACGGGCACGAGGGTGGTGGGTTCGCGCACTGGGAGCGGCAGGTGGCGTTCCTGCGCGAGCGGGACTGAGCGGCCGGGCGACGCGCGGGTCAGTACCAGCGGCGGACGAACTGCTCCAGGACGTTCTTCACCACCTGGACCGGGCCCGACGTGGGCTCCCCGCTGTCGCGGCCGATCCGGCGCAGCAGGGCCGCCTGGGCATCCTCGTACTCGGCCACCTCGTCGGCGGAGTAGTCCGACGGCGGGACGGTCCGGATGGCGCTCACCGCCTCGAGCCGCTCCAACCCCCACCGGAACCCGACCGGGTCCGGCGCCGCTTCGACGAGCGCCACGAGGGCTGCGTCGGAGTAGGTACCCCGGGGGTCGGCTGCGGCGGAGATGAAGTCCGTCAGCCCGCGGAGCGCCGGCTCCGACCCGCCGGCTCGCATCTGCACGCGCCGCGCCCGGCTGCAGAGGTCGTAGAGGAGTCCGTCATCCACGGACCGAGCGTGGCACACCGGAGTGCCTCCACGCCACCAGGACTGGGTACTCCCCCGTCGGTCGTCGCACTCGTAGGCTCGGTCGCCGTGACCGACATCGCTCCCGGAGCCCACGTGCCCGCCACCCGACCCGACGCCGCGCCGACCGCTGGTGCTCCGACCGCGGTCGCTCCGCTGAGCCTCATCGCGGTCGTGGCCATCGCGCTCGCCTTCGTCGCGCCGATCGGCGGGGTCATCGTCGGGTTCATCGCCCGCCGTGAGGTCCGGCGCACCGGCGAGCGCGGCGACGGCCTCGCCTTCGCGGCGGTGCTCATCGGCGCGACGCTGACGCTCGTCACGGTCGTGCTGCCGGCCGCCGTCGCCGCGTCCGGCTTCCTCGGGTTGGGCGTGCCCTTCGCCCTCGGCCTGCCGTTCGGCGAGGGCTCCTGACCGTCAGTTACCGACGAGTGACGTGACCGCGTCGACGACGATCTGCCGTCGCCGCGTCGGCACCACCGCGCGCGTCAGGGCCTCGGACTCCGCGGAGGCCTCGCTCCAGAACGCCGCGAGGTGCAGCACGAGGCCGAGCAGCACCGCGGGTCGGTAGCTGCGCGGCAGGACGCCGGCCCGCTGCGCCCGCTCGACCTCGGCGACCATCGTGGTCCGGCGTTCGACGATCGCCTCGAGCGGAGCGGCCGCCGCACGCTCGAGCCGGTGCCAGGTCGCCAGCCGCTGGGCCCAGGGCCGCTCGGTCCACGAGTCGTGCAACCGGCCGGCGAACCCGGGCAGGTCGTCGGTGTCGAGCGGGACGAGGTCGAAGGTCTCGGCAACGGTCTGCTCGACGAGGGCGTCGAACAGCCCTTCTTTGCTGCCGAAGTAGTGGAAGACCTGCGCCTTGTTGCTCGACGCGGCGGCGGCGATCCGCTCGACCTTGCCGCCGACGAGCCCCGCCGCGGCGAACTCGTCGCGCGCGGCGAGCAGGAGGCGTGCGCGGACGGCGTCGGCGGCTGGGGGCGTGAATCGTGCCATGCCGACCACCGTACCGATCCGGACGGTCGTCCCGGGGCGTCAGCGACCACCGTCCCCGCGGATCAGGACGACGCCACCGTGACGAACAGGTACACGGCGAGCGCGACCGAGCAGCACGCGATCGCGACGCGGAGGACCCCGTGCGGCACCCGCCGGGCGACGGTCGGTCCGATGAGACCGCCGACCACCGCCCCCGCGCCCAGGGCCACGGCGGCGGACCACACGACGTGCCCGGACACCGCGAACACGACCGCCGGCAACAGGTCCGCGGCGAGGAGCAGCACGTTCTTCACGGCGTTCGCACGGTGCAGGGACGGCTCCCCGGTGAGCAGCAGCACGGCGATCATGAGCACACCGGACCCGGCGCCGAAGTACCCGTTGTAGACGCCGACCCCGACGATCCCGGCCGCTGCGGCGGTGCCGTGCCCACCCGCGGCGTCACCGGCGGCCCGGGCACGACGACGGTCGATGAACGGCTGCAGCAGCAGGAGCAGTCCCCCGGCGAGCACGAGGAACGGGACGATGCGGTCGAAGAGGTGTGCCGGTGTGACGACCAGGAGCACCGCGCCCGCGAGCGAGGCGGCGACGGTCGTCGGCATCCAGCGACGCAGGACCGCGGGTTCGGCGCGGACCTCGTGACGAGCCCGGAACGCGGAGCTCGCACCGCTGCCGATCAGCGCGACGGAGTTCGTGACGTTCGCGGCGAGCGGTGGGACCCCGACGGCGAGCAGCGCCGGGTAGGCCACGAGCGATGTGATGCCGCCGGCGGTGCCGATCACCCCGGCCACCACGCCCGCGACGACGAGGATCCCGACGGTCAGCACGCTCCATGCTGACACGGCGCGGTGGCCGGGGGTGCGATCAGTTGATGCAGGTGCCCTGCTTGCCGTACGCGTTGCCGACCGGGGTGGACGACGGGGTGGCCGCGGGCGCGGACGACCCGGCACCGGACGAACCGGAGGCGCCGGAGCCGGACGACCCGGAGCGAGCGCCCGAGCCAGCCGAAACCGAGCCAGTAGAGCCGGAGCCGGGCGAACCCGAACCCGCGCCGGAACCGGACCCGGCAGCCCCCGCGGCCCCGACCGTGCGCCCGTCGGTCCCGAGCACGAGCGTCACCCCCGACACCGTGGTCGAGCGGACCGCCGTGGCTCCGGGGACCGCCGCGACGACGGCCTTCGCGGCGGCCTCGGCGCCCTTCGGGTACTCGACGACCGTGGCCGCCGTGGTGGTGGTGTCGCTCGGCGCCCCGACCACGAACCCCTTCGCCGTGAGCGCTGCCGAGGCGGCCGTCGCACCTCCCGGCAGGGAGCCGCCGTTCTGCACGGACACGTGCACGCTCGACGGGGACGCCGCCTTTGCCGCCGTGTACGCCGCGGGCGCGCCCACGATGCCCTGGATGAACGCCGGCACCGCGCCGAAGTCCACCGCCACCGTCGAGTAGCCGTCGATGGTCGGGGTCCCCGCGGTGGGGATGGTCGTCGACCGGATGCTCGACAGGTCGATGCTGCGGAACGTGTTGACGAGGCTCGGGATGCTCAGGCCGTCGTCGATCTGCACGGCGTCCCCGACACCGTGCAGCAGGTCGGACACCTTCACCGGGTTGAGGAGGGTGCCGGCGGAGAGGACCTTGCGGGCCTCCTGCGAGAGGAAGTACTGCTGGCGGACCTCGCGGTCGAGGTCACCGCGCGGGAGCCCGTCGCGCTGCCGGACGAAGGAGAGCGCCTGCGAGGCGTTCAGCGTCGAGTTCCCCGCCGGGAGGTCGACGTTCGAGTTCGGGTCGTGGGCGGGTTCGTTCAGGCAGACCTGGATTGGCCCGAGCGCCTTCACGAGCTGGTAGAAGCCGAGCAGCGAGACGCGCACGAAGTGGTCGATCTGCAGGCCGCTGATGTTCTCGATGGTCTGGATGAGGAGGCGCATGCCCCCGGCGTCGCCGCCGCCGTTCGCCGCGCCGTCCGAGAACGCGCTGTTCAGCTTGAACGTGCCGTGGCCGGGGATCGGCACCCACGAGTCGCGCGGGAACGAGATCATCGTCGCGCTGCCCCCGCCCGCGGGGATGTGCAGCACGATCATGGTGTCGGTGTTCGTCGCCCCGTCGTCGAGCTGCGTGCCGAGCTCGGCGAGCTCCTGCGGGGTGGCGTCGGCCGGACGGTGGTCGTCCCCGACGAGCAGGATGTTCTCGGCCGACCCGTCGACGTCGGCGGACGCCGAGGGGTGCGGGAGCGCCACGTGCACCTTGGTCACGGCGCTGTCGAGCTGCGCGTAGGACCAGGCCGCGTACCCGCCCGTGAGCACGAGTGCCATCGCGAGGACGCCGCCGATCGCCGGGAAGAGGGTGCGGGCTGCGCGCCGCTGGCGACCGTGTCGCACGGCACCGCGCTCGGTCGGCACGATCGGGTGCTGGCCCCCGTCAGGTTCGTCATGCATGGCGTCACCCTAGGGACGGTCGCTGCACGCGTGCGGAATCCGCCTGCGGAGCGGTTCAGCGTCCGACGCGCGAGAGCGACTCCGACAGGGCGTCCCTCGTCGCGAGGAGCCGCTGCGCCCGCGCGTCCATGTCGTCCCGGATCGCGACGACCTGGTCGATGATGCCCGGGCACTGGTCCTCGACCTTCCGGCCGCGGGTGCACGGCAGGACCTGTTCGATGAGCGCCGTCGGCAGCCCGAGGTCGAGGAGCATCTTGATCGTGCCGACGGTCTCGACGTCGGACTCGTCGTAGTCGCGGTAGCCGTTGGCCCGGCGCTCCGGTCGGATGAACCCGAGCTGCTCGTAGTAGCGCAGCGACCGCGCACTCGCCCCGCTGGCCCGGCTCAGATCGCCGATCTGCATCGTCGCTGCTCCTCGCTTGACCTTGACACTGATGTCAGAGTTTAGCGTGCCGTCCATGCAGATCTTCGTCATCGGCGGCACCGGCTACTTCGGCTCGGTCCTCGTCGAACACCTCCGTTCCGCCGGCCACTCCGTCACCGCGCTCGCCCGCTCCGAGCAGAGCGCCGCCCGCCTGCGAGCGGCCGGCGCAGTACCCGTCGCCGGCTCGATCACCGACACCGAGGTGCTCCGCACCGCAGCCGCGGCGGCCGACGCGGTGGTGTACGCCGCCTCGGACTACGCACCGACCGCGCAGTCGACCGAGGACGAGCTCGCGGCCGTCCGCGCCGTCACCGCCGGAGCAGCAGAACCCGCCGGAACGAACGGAACGCCGGGAACCACCGGGACCTCGGGCACCGCCCCGAAGCCCGTCGTCTACACCTCCACCGGACTCGTCTACGGCTTCGACCCGACGGACGTCACCGAGGACGCAGTGCTCCCCGAGGTCAGCGCCCAGCCGGTCAAGGCACAGGCCGAACGCATCGTGCTCGGCGCGCCGGGCATCACCGGGATCGCCGTCCGCGCCGGGCTCGTCTTCGGTCGCGGCGGGACCGGGCTCGTCACCGGCCTCATCGAGGCCGCGGTCACGAACGGCGCCGCGACGTACATCGGCGACGGTACGAACGCCTGGTACCCCGTGCACGTCGACGACCTCGCCGACCTGTACGTCCGGGCGATCGAGCACCCGGTCGCCGGCGTCGTCAACGCGGTCGGTTCGGTGCCGTTCACCTTCCGGGAACTCGCGGAGGCGATCGGCACCCTCACCGGCACCCCGAGCGTCTCCGTCCCGCTCGAGGTCGCCGAGGCGCAGATGGGCCCGGCGGTCCGGACGCTGACGACGTCCACGCACCTCCTCGCGACGAAGGCACGGGCCACCTACGGCTGGGACCCGTCGGAGCGGTCACTCGTCGAGGACGTCCGGAACGGGTCCTACACGGCTCCGCCGCGCCCCTGACTCACCGCGCTGGCGGGGACCAGACCGGTGTCCCGCCGACGGCCTCGGCGATGCGTCGACTGACCGCGCCGAGCTGCCGCACCTGGGCCGGCGTGAGCGCGTCGAAGACCACCCGCCGGACGAGCGCCTGGTGCGCCGGCGTGGACGCCACGACCCGCTCGTGCCCGCTGTCGGTGAGCACGGCGAGGGTGAACCGCCCGTCGGTCGGGTCGACCACGCGGTGGACCCACCCCTTCTGCTCCAGCCGCGTCACCGCGCGGGACAGCCGCGACAGGGTGCAGCTCGCGGCGGCGGCGAGCACGCTCATCCGCAGCGTCCGGTCGGGTTCGCTGTCGAGGGCGAACAGGACGCCGTGCTCGAAGTGCGTCAGGCCGGCGTCACGCTGCAGCTGCGCGTCGAGCGCGGTCGGCAGTCGTTCGAGCACGGTCGCGAGGGCGACCCAGACCTCGAGCTCCTCAGCGGTGAGCCCGGTGGTGGTGGCGTCGTCCAGCATGGGGAGAGCGTACCAGCATGACTTGCTCAGGAAAGTGAACCTGCGTACATTGACTTGCCCAGGCAAGTGAACTGACACGACAGGAGTACGACGTGGATCTCGACATCAGAGGCCGGACGGCGTTCGTCAGCGGCTCGACGCAGGGCATCGGGTACGCCGTCGCAGCAGCCCTCGCGGCGGAGGGAGCCCGCGTCGTGCTGAACGGACGGGAACGCACGGGGGTCGACGCTGCCGTCGCCCGGTTGCGAGCGGCACTTCCCGGCGCCGAGGTGTCCGGGATCCCGGCGGACTTCGCCGACCCGGCGCAGGTGGACGCGCTGCTCGAGCAGCTCCCGGAGGTCGACGTGCTCGTGAACAACGTCGGACTGTTCGGCCTGGCCGACTTCGGATCGGTCGACGACGCCGAGTGGCAGCGGTACCTCGACGTCAACCTGATGAGTGGCGTCCGGCTGTGCAGGGCACTGCTCGACCCGATGCTCGAGCGCGGCTGGGGCCGGATCGTGTTCGTCGGCAGCGAGTCCGGCGTGAACGTGCCCGTCGACATGGTGCACTACGGCGTCACGAAGGCCGCCGTGATCGCGCTCGGCAACGGCCTGGCGAAGCGGACCCGCGGGACCGGCGTCACCGTGAACACCGTCCTCGGCGGCCCGACCTGGTCCGACGGGGTCGCGGCCACGATCGAGACGATCGCGGCCGCGCAGGACGCCCCGGTCGAGGCCGTGCAGGCCGCGGTGATCGGGCAGAACCACACGACCCTGCTCGAACGGTTCATCCGGCCCGAGGAGATCGCGGACCTCGTCGCCTACCTCGCCAGCCCGCGGGCGTCCGCCACGAACGGGGCGGCGGTCCGCGCCGACGGCGGGGTGCTCACCGGGATGCTCTGATCCGGACACCGGCCACGAACGGGACGGGAGGCGCGGTGCGAGCCCGCACCGCGCCTCCCGTCCGTCCCGTCGTCGGTGCGGTCAGACCCGCTCCCAGGTGACCGTGCGCCGGTCGGACGGCTCGACCTCGCGCACCGGCCCGGTGACGCGGACGACCGCACGCGCCGTGGCGGACCCGGGGACGGGCGCGGGGCCGGTCCCGCCGCCCACCGCGACGATCCCGTCGGCGCGCACCCCACCGGTCGGTCCGGACGCCGCGGCGTGGGACGCGATCCAGACCTCCACGTCCCCGGGTTCGACCACCTTCCGCAGGGCGCGGTCGGTGAACGCGAAGCGTTGGACGGGCACGCTGAACCGCAGGCGCACGGACTCCCCCGGGCCGAGCGCGACCCGGGCGTACCCGAGCAGCTGGGCGACCGGCCGGGTGACGCTCCCCTGCACGTCGTGCCCGTACACCTGCACCACGTCCTCGCCCGCACGCTCCCCGGTGTTCCGGACGGTCACCCACGCGTCGAAGGCCCCCGCGCTGGACACGGTCGGGTCGACGACGAGGTCCTCGTACGCGAAGGAGGTGTACGAGAGCCCGAACCCGAACGGCCGGACGGGCGTCGAGTCGGTCGCGGTCACGTCGGACGGCCCGCCGAGGCGCGGGTGCAGGTACGTGTACGGCTGGGCACCGGCAGCCCGCGGGAGCGAGACCGGCAGGCGACCGGACGGTGCGGCGGCGCCGGTGAGGAGCTCCGCGATCGCGAGACCACCGCCCTCGCCGGGGAAGAACGCCTGCACCACCGCGGCCGGACGGGGAGCGTCGCCGTCGAGCGCCCACCCGATGGCGTACGGCCGTCCGGTCAGGAGCACGACGACGGTCGGCGTGCCGGTGGCGACCACCGCCTTGACGAGCTCGCGCTGGACGCCCGGCAGGTCGAGGGACTCGGTGTCGTTCCCCTCGCCGACGGTCCCGCGGCCGAACAGTCCGGCCTGGTCGCCGACGACGACCACCGCGACGTCGGAGCGCTCCGCGACCGCGACCGCGTCGTCGAACCCGGAGCGGTCGTCGCCGGTCACGGAGCAGCCCGCGGCGAACCGGACGGTGTCGGCCCCGAGCGACTCCGTCAGCGCCTCGCGCACGGTCGGGATGGCGACGCCGAGCGGCAGGTCGGGGTGCGCGGCGAGCACGTGGTTGGCGAAGGAGTAGCACCCCTGCAGGGCCTCGGCGCGATCGGCGTTCGGCCCGATCAGCGCCACCGACGCCCCCGGGGCCAGGGGCAGGACCGGGGCCTCGGGTCCGTTCGACAGCAGCACGAGCGACCGCGCCGCGAGCGCCTTCGCGAGCGCCCGGTGCCGAGGGGTGTCGAGGTCGATCCCGGTCGGCGGCTCGTCCTCGAACGCGTCCGGGTCGAGCAGCCCGAGCCGCTCCTTCTGCCGGAGCACGCGGAGCACCGCGCGGTCGACGAGCGCCTCGTCGACGTCACCGGAGCGGACACGGTCGACGAGCGGCGCGAGGTAGGCGTCCCCGGTGGGCAGCTCGACGTCGATGCCCGCGGTGAGTGCGAGTGCGGCCGCTTCTCCACGGTCGGCGGCGACGCCGTGCATGACCTCGAGGAACGCGACCGAGAAGTAGTCGGCGACCACCGTGCCCTCGAACCCGAGGCGGCCGCGGAGCAGGTCGGTCAGCAGGTCACCGTTCGCAGCGACCGGCACACCGTCGACCTCGGCGTAGGAGTTCATGACGCTCCGGGCCCCGCCGTCGCGCAGTGCCATCTCGAACGGCGGCAGGAAGACGTCCGCGACCTCGCGCGGCCCGGCGTGCACGGGAGCGTGGTTCCGCCCCGCCTGCGACGCGGAGTACCCGAGGAAGTGCTTGAGCGTCGCGTCCACCCCGGCGCGCTGCAGGCCCCGGACGTAGGCGGTGCCGATCGTCCCGACGAGGTACGGGTCCTCGCCGATGCACTCGTCCACACGTCCCCACCGCGGGTCGCGGACGACGTCGAGCACCGGGGCGAGGCCCTGGTGCACGCCGAGCTGTCGCATCGAGTCGCCGATCGCCTCGCCGACCTGCTCGACGAGCTCCGGGTCGAAGGCGGCGCCCCACGCCAGCGGCGTGGGGAACGTGGCGGCCTTCCAGGCGGCGAGCCCGGTGAGGCACTCCTCGTGCACGAGTGCCGGGATCCCGAGTCGCGTCTCGCGCTTGAGCCGTCGCTGCTCCGACCACAACCACGCTGCGCGCTCGTCCGGCTCGACGGGGCGGGTGCCGTAGACGCGGGTGAACTGCCCGAGGCCGTGGCGCGTGACGTCGGCCAGGGTGCGGCCGTCGGCGTCGTCGTGCGCCGCCATCTCCCCCTGCATCGGGGCGACCACGCCGTTCTGGTCGAGCCAGTAGCCGACGAGCTGCGCGGTCTTCTCCTCGAGCGTCATGGCGGCGAGCAGGGCGGTCGCGCGGTCCGCGCCGGTCGCGTCCTCGACACGGCGCGGGTCGGACTGGAGGCGCGGCTGACGCCCGACGGTCCGCGTCGCGTCCGTCGCCGTCACCCCTTCACCGCCCCGGTCAGGCCGCCGACGATGCGCTTCTGGAAGATCGCGAAGAACACGAGCGCCGGGATCATCGAGAGCGACGTGAACGCGAGCACCCGGGCGGTGTCGACCGAGTACTGGGACGCGAACGCCTGGACCCCGAGCGGCAGCGTGTAGGTCGACGCGTCGTTCAGGATGAACAGCGGCAGGAGGTAGCTGTTCCAGCTGCCGATGAACGCGAGGATGCCGACCGTCACGACGCCGGGGAGCGACAGCGGGACGACCATGCGGAAGAAGAACCCGAGCTTGCTCGCGCCGTCGATGGCAGCCGCCTCCTCGAGCTCGTCCGGGATCGCCCGGAGGAACGGCACCAGGATGATGACCGTCGTCGGCAGGGCGAACGCGATCTGCGGGAGGATCACGCCCGCCAGGTTGTTCGTCAGGCCGAGGTCCTTCACGAGGATGTAGAGCGGCGTGATGGCGACCGTGATCGGGAACATCAGACCGGCCGCGAACAGCGAGTAGAGCGCGCCGCTCCCCCGGAACCGGTACCGGGCGAGCACGAAGCTCACCATGAGGCCGAGCACGACCACGCCGAGGGTGGTGGTGACGCCGGCGATCACCGAGTTGCCGAGCTGCTGCCAGAACACGCCGCTCGTCAGGACGTTGACGTAGTTGCCGATCTGCCACGGGTTCGGCAGCCCTGCCGGGCTCGCGGTGATCTGCGAGTTCGTGCGGAACCCGCCGAGCACGATGTACGCGACCGGCCCGATGCACACGGCGATGAACAGCAGCGCGATGAAGTACGTGCCGAGGTTGCGCTCACGCCGGACGGGTCCGGTGTCACGCTGGCGGCGCTTCGGCGCGACGATGGAGGCGGTGGCGGTCATCGGTCGCTCTTCTCGGTCAGGGCGCCGGCGGTGTCGCGGCGCAGGACGAACCGCTGGTAGACGAGGGCGACGACCAGCGAGATGAGGAAGATCACCACGGCGACGGCGTTGCCGTACCCGTAGTTGCCGGACAGGCGGCCGTTGCCGACCATGTAGGTCGCCATCGTCGAGGTCCCGGCGGTCGAGGCGATGTACTGCCCCCAGATGATGTAGACGAGGTCGAACAGCTGGAGCGACCCGATGATCGACAGGAACGCCCAGATGCGGAGCGTCGGTCCGAGGAGCGGCAGCGTGATGCGTCGCTGGATCTGCCAGTAGCTCGCGCCGTCGAGCTGCGCGGCCTCGAACAGTTCCTCGGGGATGCTCTGCAGGCCGGCGAGGAAGAGGATCACCGCGAAGCCGATGTACTTCCACGAGATGATCCCGAGCAGGGTCCACAGCGCGATGTCCGGGTTCGACAGCCAGTCGTTGCGCAGGCCGCCCAGACCGATGCTCTGCAGCAGGTCGTTCAGGGCACCGCTCGACTGGAGCATGAGGCTCCACCCGGTGCCGACGATGACCTCGGAGATGACGTACGGCAGGAAGATGAGGACGCGGATGAGCCCGCGGCCGCGGATGCGCTGGTTGAGCAGCAGCGCGAGCACGATCGCGATCGGACCCTGCACGACGAGCGAGCCGATGACGATGAACAGGTTGTGCCAGAGCACCGCCCGGAAGTCGGGGTCGGTGAAGATCACCGTGTAGTTCTGCAGGCCGACGAAGTCGACCGGGGCGCCGTAGCCCTGCCACTTGTAGAAGCCGTAGTAGGCGGCGAGTGCGACGGGCAGGATGACGAACCCGACGAACATGATCACCGCCGGACCGGCGAGGACGGCGATCTCGACCCGGGTGCGGACGTCGGTGCCCTTGCAGGCCCGGCGGGCCGGGGCCGACGGCGAACCGTCGGCCCCGCCCGTGCGACGCCCCGTCCCGGCCGGCGCTTCGTTCGAGCGCGGTGCGACGGAGGTGGTCATGTGTCTCAGCCCTTCGCCGCGGCCTGGTTGACGGTCGACACGATGTCCGAGACGGACCCCTTGCCGGCGAGCAGGTTGACGACGCTGGTGTTGAGCGCGTTGCCGACGTTCTGGCCGTAGAGCGTGTCGAGGTAGTTCGAGACGAACGGGGCGTCGTTGTACGCCTTGAGCACCGTGGTCAGGTACGGCTCGGTCACGACCGACTGCGCGTCCTTGTTCGCGGGGATCGAGTTGAACGCCTTGTAGTAGTTCTCCTGCACGCTCTTCGTGGTGACGAAGTTGAGGAAGTCGGTGCAGGCCTTCTTCGGGGCCTTCGCCGAGCAGGAGAGCCCGCCCACGGCGCCCATCATCGAGCCGGGCGCACCCTTGCCGCCGGAGACCTCCGGGAACGGGAAGAAGCCGAGGTCCTGCAGCGGCTTGCCGTCCGGGGTGAGCGAGGAGATCACGCCCGGGTCCCAGGCGCCCATGAGCTCCATCGCGGCCTTGTGGTTCGCGACGAGACCGGCTGAGCTGCCGGCGCCCTGCTGGGCCGAGGTGGTCAGGAAGCCGTCGTTGAAGGGCTTCGTGTCGAAGAAGGCCTTGGTGTCCTCACCGGCCTGCTTCCAGCACTTGTTGTCGAACTTCAGGTCCTGCGCGGTCTTGTTGAGCACGTTCGACGAGCAGGCCCGCAGTGCGAAGTTGTAGTACCAGTGCGCCGCGGGCCAGGCGTCCTTCGCACCGACGGCGACCGGCTGGATGCCCTTGTCCTTGAGCTTCTGGATGTCGGCGTTCAGCTCGTCCATCGTGGTCGGCGTGCCCTCGATACCGGCCTCCTTGAAGAGGTCCTGGCTGTACCAGATGCCCTCGGGGTCGACGTTCGTCGGCATCGCCCAGGTCTTGCCGTTCAGTTCGAAGGCCTTGAACGATCCGTCGCTGATCCCGCTCTTGGCACCGGAGCCGATCGAGTCGGAGATGTCCAGCAGCTGGCCGGCGTTGACCATCGCGGCCATCTTGCCGCCGCCGCGCTGCGAGAACACGTCCGGGGCGGAGTTCGAGTTGAGGGCGGTCTGGAGCTTGCCGTCCAGGTCCTCGTTCTGGATGGCCTGGATCTTGATCGTGACGTTCGGGTTCTTCGCCTCGAACGCCTTGACGGTGTCCTGCCAGAAGGCCTTGCCCGGCCCGGTCGTCGAGTTGTTCCAGAAGGTCATCGAGACCTTCCCGTCGCCGCTGTCGCCCCCGGCGGCGTCGCTGCCGGCCGAGCAGCCTGCGGCCACCAGTGCTGTCGCCCCGATCAGCGCGATGGCTGCCGTGGCACGGATCTTCCTCGTCATCGTGGATCTCCTGAAGTGTCGTCGTTGACAATCAGCGGCATCGACTGCCGCTGCGGAGAGCGTGCCAGGTGCCATCGAGCCATGTCAATCGATATCGATAACGTTTTCTTTACCAATTTGCGCGTCAGCTCAGCGGTACGGTGTGCACATGGACACGGCCCTCGGCATGCGTCCCGGAGCCGGCCGGGTCACCATCGCGGACGTCGCACGCGCTGCCGGGGTCTCGATCCCGACCGTGTCGAAGGTGATCAACCAACGCGACGGCGTCGCCCCCGCGACGATCCTGCGCGTGCAGGAGGTCGTCGAGCAGCTCGGCTACGAGACCTCGCTCGTCGCACGCAGCCTCCGCAGCTCGCGGACGAACGTCATCGGCATCCTCGTCACCGAGTTCGAGCCGTTCTCGACCGAGCTCCTGCGCGGGGTGTCCGGCGCCACGACCGGCACCGGGTACGAACTGCTCGCCTACGCCGGGCTCGTGACCGGTGCCGAGCAGAAGGGATGGGAACGCCGGTCGCTCTCGCGGTTGTCCGGCACGCTCATCGACGGCGCGATCGTGGTGACCCCGAGCACGGCGCTCTCGACTTCGTCGATCCCGGTCGTGGCGATCGACCCGCACACCGGCCCCGAGGGGCACGCCACGGTCGACTCCGACAACGAGGCCGGGGCCGTCCAGGCCGTCGAGCACCTCGTCGCGCTCGGGCACACCCGGATCGCGCACCTCCGGGGTCGTCCGGACCTGGCGTCGGCACAGCTGCGCGAGGCCGGCTACCGGCGCGCACTGGCGGCAGCGGGCCTGTCGGTGGACGAGTCACTCGTCCGCGACGGCGGCTACCAGGAGGACCGCTCGGCCGAGGTCGCCCGCGACCTGCTCGCCGGACCGGACCGTCCGACCGCGGTGTTCGCGGCGAACGACTCGTCGGCGGTCGGTGTGCTCCGTGCCGCAGCCGAGCTCGGACTCCACGTGCCCGGGGACCTGTCGGTGGTCGGGTTCGACGACGTGCCCCAGGCCGCGACCACCACGCCGCCGCTGACCACCGTCGCACAGCCCCTCGTCGAGCTCGGCTCGCGGGCGGTCGAGATGCTCCTCACGATGCTGCGCGGCGAGCCGACGTCGGACCACGTCCGGCTGCCGACGACCCTGCGCGTGCGCCGGAGCACCGGACCGGTGCCCGCGGACCGCTGACACCGCGCGGCGGACCGCACCGTCAACGCCGCACCGTCAGCGGCGGACCGCGACCGTCAGCGCCGCAGCGTCTGCTTCGGGTACTCCCCGAACCGCTCCGCGTACGCCGCCGAGAACCGCCCGAGGTGCGCGAACCCCCACCGGCGCGCGACGTCCCCGACCGCCCCGGCGAGCGGATCGGTGTCCAGCAGCTCGGCGCGCACCCGGTCGAGGCGCACCTGCCGCAGGTACGTCAGCGGGGACACGTCGAACACCCGACGGAACGACTCCTGCACGGAGCGCACGCTCAACCCGGACGCCGCCGACAGGTCGCCGATCGTGACGGGCTCCGCGGCGTGGTCGTGGACGTACTCGACCGCGGCACGGAGCCGGGCGTTGCGCGGTTGCCCGAGCACGGCGGGCAGGTCGTCGAGCTTCGGCGGGAACATGTCGAGGAAGACCTCGGCAGCGGTGACCTTGGCGGCCTGCCAGGCGACGGAGTCCGTGCCGCCGACGCGCAGCGACCGTGCGAGCGCCGTCAACGCCCCCTGCCAGCGCCGCGCCGTCTCGGACCCCGGCACGTGCCGGTCGTCGAAGCGCAGCGCGTGGTCGCCGACGTCGGTGCGCGTCACGGCGACCCGGCGGACGAACGCTCGATCGAGGTGCACGACCCGCTGGTCGTAGTCCGCGGTGCGGAAGGCGTAGTCGTGGTCCGGCGGGAAGAGCGCCGGGGCGTCGAGCGGCAGGACGTACCGCTCCCCCGACCGTTCGATCTCGGCGGTGCCGGAGCTGATCCAGGTCACGACGTAGTCGCCACCGGCCGGCACCACCCCGGAGAGGGCGCCGCGCAACTGGGACCGGCGGATGGTCACCTCCGCGTCGCCGATCGCCGTGTACCGGTAGTCGAACGGCGCCTCGGTCACTCGCGCGTCCCACCGCTCCCCGCGGTAGACCGCGCCGAGATCGCGCGCGGCGTCTTCCGGACGGCCGCCGGACACCTCGAACCGGACGGTCGCAGGTGTCGCGGTCTGCTCGTCGCCGAAGTCGTCGGTCAGCGGGTCAGCCATGCAACCTCCCGCACTGCGGTTGTCCGGATTCCGTGCCACCCCTCGTTATCTGGATACGCTGGTCTGGTGAGCGCGGCGTATCGTTGCGCGGAACCGATCCGCACCGAAGGGGCGACCGCGTGAGTGAGATCGACCTGATGGCCGCCGTCACCCGGCTCGAAGCCGCGATGGGAGCGCTCCGCGGTCGACTCCGCGAACACCTGTCGGTCTCCGGCTCCGACCTGACCGTGCTGCAGTTCGTCGCCCGCGCCGAGGCCGCCGAGCGGAAGGTGCGGGTGAAGGACCTCGCGTCGCACCTCGGCCTGAGTGGCCCGGCAGTCACGGGCACGGTCGATCGGCTCGAACGGGCGGGACACCTGTGCCGTGTCCCGAACCCGGACGACGGCAGGAGCCGGTACATCGAGCTGACCCCCGAGACCGAGCGTGCGTACGCGTCGGCGATGGACAGCACGAACGAGCATCTGCACGAGCTGTTGTCCTCCTTCACGGATCGGGAGCGGGCGAAGTACGTCCGGGTCATCGACAGGGTCATCCAGGCGCTCGAGTTCGGCGCCCCGACCCCTTGACGGCAGAGTACGGGCGCTGGCGAGCGCACCTCGAACGTTTGTCCACCAAGCGCACTTAGGTAAATTCCCGACCTACTTTGCCGGACGCGGAACGCTCTCGCCCGTACCGTCACGAGGGGACGCCCCCGATCGGGGGTACGAGGACGACGGGGAGGAAACCATGGGCAAGTACGAATCCCAGCAGGGCGTCGACCCGGTGCGCATCGAGACGTTCCGTCGGATGCGCAAGCGGTGGAAGTACGGCGAGCTGCAAGACGGTGCGGGCCTCTACGAGGACTTCTTCACCGACACCGATCGCGACCCGCGTCGCCGCTGACGACGGGTCGCGGTCGGACGGGAGGCGCGTGGCGGGTCCGCCACGCGCCTCCCGTCCCGTTCCGGGCCCGGTTCAGCCCTTCACCGCGCCCGACGTCAGACCGGACACGATCGACCGGCGGAACACCAGCACGAGGATGACGATCGGCACCGTCGCCGCCACGCTCGCCGCGAAGATCTGGGCGAACGGCACGGTGAACTGCGTCCCGAACAGGGCGATCCCGACCGGGATCGTCCGGAACGAGTTCTCGCTGTTGAACGTCAGCGCCATCAGGAACTCGCTCCACGACGCCGTGAACGTGAACACCCCGACCGTGAAGAGCCCCGGCTTCGCCATCGGCAGGATCACGGAGAGCACCGTGCGCCAGGCTCCGGCGCCGTCGATCTCGGAGGCTTCCTCGATCGTCGAGGGGATCCCGACGAGGTAGTTCCGCATGATCCAGATCGCGAAGGGCAGGTTGAACGCCACGTACGGCACGATCAGTCCCGGGTAGGAGTTGAGCAGCCCGAGGTTCCGCTCGAGCAGGTACAGCGGGGTCAGCACGGCGATCGCCGGGAACACCGAGAGCATGAGCAACGAGGTCATGATCGCCGTCCGCCCGCGGATCCACCGCCCGGCGAGCGCGTACCCGGCGAGGAACGACAGCGCGAGCACGATCACCGTCGTCGACACCGACACGATGACGCTGTTCACCATGTACTGGCCGAGCGCGTTGTCGCGGAAGGCCACCACGAAGTTGTCGAGGGTGAACGACTGCGGGAAGGCGGTGGGCGGCGACTGCCCGATCTCGGACGCCGGCTTGAGCGACGTCGACACGAGCCAGTACAGCGGCAGCGCGGTGAGCACCGCGATGACGACACCACTGACGTTGACGGTGTTGACCCACTTCCGCCAGCCCTTGCGGACGCGTTGACGGGGCATCAGGCATCCCCTCCCTTCGCCTGGTTCCGGAACGCCCGGAGGAACAGCAGACACCCCGCCGCGACGATGATCGCCGTGGACGTCGCGATCGCCGCACCGGGGCCGATGTTGATGTCCTGGAAGAGCACCTTGTAGCCCATGATCGCGAGCGACTGGGTGGCGGTGCCCGGACCGCCGTTCGTCAGCACGAACGGCAGGTCGAACACGCCGAACGCCTGCAGGATGCGGAACAGCACCGCGATCGTCAGGGTCGGCGTGAGCTGCGGGAGCACCACCCGCCAGAACGTCTGCCAGGTGCTCGCGCCGTCGAGCTCGGCCGCCTCGTAGTGGTCCTCGGAGATCTGCACGAGCCCCGCGAGCAGGATGATCGCCACGAACGGCGTCGTCTTCCAGATGTCCGCGACCATCAGCCCGGTGATCGCGGGCACCGGTTCGCCGAGGATCACCGGGGCCTCGCCGAAGAGCCCGAAGAACCAGGTCGCGACGCCGTAGGTCGAGTCGTAGATGTACTTCCAGAGCTGCGCGTTCACGATCGTGACGAGCGACCACGGGATGAGCATCAGCGCCAGCATCCAGCCCCGGGTCGCCCCGAGCCGCTCGAGCACGAGGGCCACGAGCATGCCGAGCACGAGTTCGACGAACACCGTCACGACCGTGTACAGCACGGTGAACCCGAGCGCCCGGTACCAGTCCGCGCTCTGCAGCAGGGCCGCGTAGTTGCCGAGACCGAACGACCGGATCGTGAACCCCTCGTAGCCGACCTCGACGTCCGCGAAGCTCAGGACGATCGAGTAGACCACCGGGAAGATCGTCACCGCCGCGACGACCAGGAGTGCCGGGGCCGCGAAGCCCCACGCGCCCCGCGCACGGATGCGGTCGAGACGCGACCGCCCGCTGAGGCGGGACGGCGGGTCGAGGCGACCCGCGCCTCCTGGACGAGTCGACGACCGGGTCGCGGTGCCGGCGCTCACAGTGCCTCACCCTTCAGGGCGAGCGCGATGGCCGACGCCATCGTGCTCGTGCCGCCGTCGACGGACGCCTGGCCGCCGAGGATGCTGTTGCCGTTCTGGTACACACCCTGCGAGACCTTCGGGTAGTACGCCGTCGACGTCGGACGGGGCACGAGCGTGATGCCCGCGGCGGTGTCGTACGTCGGGCGCTGCTGGCGCTTCGCGTCCTCGCTCGTGAGCGACTCGCTCCGGGCCGGCAGGACCCCGCCCTCGCGGGTGAGGAACTGCTGCGCCGTCTCGCTCGACATCCAGCTCGCGAACGTCAGCGCCGCTGCGGGCTGCTGCGTGTGCGGGTTGATGTAGTTGCCCCACCCGCCGATGGTCGAGTGGTGCTCGTCCTGCCCGTCGAAGGTCGGCCGCGCGGCGAGTCCGACCTTGCCGGCGACCTGGCTGTCCGGCCCGTTCGCGATGCCCCACGCGTACGACCAGTTGCGGAGGAACGCCGCTCGGCCGCCCGAGAACGCGTCGTTCGTGTCCTGCTCCTGGTACGTCAGGGTGGCGCGCGGGCTGGCGCCGTCGGTGATCAGGGACCGCATGAACTCGAACGCACGTTTCGTCTCCGAGCTCGTGGTCTCGGGTCTCGTCAGGTCGTCGTTGAGCAGCGAGCCGCCGGCGTCCGCGACGAACTCGGTGACGTTGCAGGTGAGGCCCTCGTACACGTCGCCCTGGAACGCGAACCCGTAGCTGACGTCGCCGGTGTCGACGAGCTTCGCCGCGGTCTCGCGCACTTCCTCCCACGACCCCGGAACCTGCAGGGAGTGCTTGGCGAGCAGGTCCTTCCGGTACAGGAAGAACGACTCGTCGATGTAGAGCGGGAACATGTAGTACGTGCCGTCGACGCTCGCGGCCTGCCGGAGCCCCTCGGGGAACTGGTCGAAGAAGTCCGCACCGACGAGCTCGTTCACCGGGGTCGCGAGCTTGTTCTTCGCGAACTGCCCCGGCCACGCGACGTCCCCGAGGTAGACGTCCGGGGTGCTGCTGCCCGCGGCGATCTGGGTGGTCAGGCTGGTGCGGTTCGTGTCGGTGTCGCTCGGGGCGCTCACGATGCGCACCCGGATGTTCGGGTGCTCCTTCTGGAACTCGGCGATGAGCCGACGCCGCAGGTCCCCGCCGTCCTTCGACGCGACCTGGCCGGCCCACCAGCTGATCGTGACGTCACCCTCGGGAGGGTCGGTCGGCCACTCCTGGACCGTGGTGCGCTCGGGTCGGGTGGAGCAGCCGGCGAGCAGCAGCACCCCCGCTCCCCCGAGCAGGAACATCCTGCGGTCGATCGCCATCACGTCCTCCTCGACGTCCCCTGGTGCGAACCTGTACATCCACACAACCAAACCGACCCTGGGTGCCCGGTGGGTGCGACGGACGGGAGGCGCGGTGCGGGGCCGACCCGCGCCTCCCGTCCGTCGGGTGGTCGCGGCCGGCCGCGGCGAGGCCCCGAGACTCGGCCATGCGGACACGTTCGCGGTGTCGGAGCCGCGAACGTGTCCGCACAGGCGAGACTCGGCGAGCGCCCCGAGCGCCCTGCGCGCCCCGCGCGCCGGTCAGGCGGGCGCGGGTGCCGTCGACTCAGCCGTGCGGAGGGTGCAGGGCAGCAGGAAGTGCGGCAGCTCGTCGGACTTCCCGTCGAGCTGGTCGATGAGCGCGTCCGCCGCACGGGTCCCGAGTTCGCGCCCCGGAGCCACCATCGTCGACAGCCGCGGGTAGTGCTGGTCGGCGTTGGCCTCGGACGAGGCGATGCTGAGCACCGAGACGTCCTCCGGTACCCGGCGCCCGGCCGCGTACAGGCCGACGAGCAGCCCGGCGGAGGAGTCGTCCTTCATCACGAGCACCGCCGTCACGCCGGGGTCGAGGGCGAGCATCTCGCTCGCCGCGGCACGCCCGCCGTCGCTCCCCGGACCCGCGGTGACCACGGTGCCGCCGAGCCCCCGCGCGGCCGTCACCTGCCGGAAGGTGGCCTCGGCGCGGAGGTGCGGCGCGTAGCCGGCCATCGGCGTGCCCTCGAGGTCCTCGAGCACGAGCGCGAACCGCCGGTGCCCGAGCGACTGCAGGTGGTCGATGCTCGACTCGATCGTGGTCTCGAAGTCGATGTCGACGAACGGCAGACCACTGCTGTCCCGGGTGCGGCCGATGAGCGTGAACGGCACGTCGAGCGCGGTGAGGACGGCGACGCGGGGGTCGTCCATCCGCACCTCCATGAGGATCACACCGTCGACGAGTCCCCCGGAGACGAGGTCGTCGAGATCGTCGCCGGCGGGGTCGACCGGCCAGAGCACGAGATGGTAGCCGCGCTCGGACGCCCGCTCGGCAGCGCTCATGAAGAACTGCGAGGTGGTCGGGCTGAAGCGGTTGCCGGTGGTCGGGAACAGCAGCGCGATGATCCGGGTGCGGCGGCTCGCGAGCGCCCGAGCGACGACGTTGCCGCGGAACTTCAGCTCGCGCATCGCCGCCTGCACGCGGGCGGTCGTCGCGGGAGTGACGTACTTCGTGCCGTTCACGACGAAGGACACGGTGGCGATCGACACACCCG
The DNA here is from genome assembly GCF_059492135.1 of Curtobacterium sp. Curtsp22. NCBI lineage: Bacteria > Bacillati > Actinomycetota > Actinomycetes > Micrococcales > Microbacteriaceae > Curtobacterium > Curtobacterium sp. Curtsp22. The sequence goes on from NZ_CP168519.1 coordinate 1,629,272, forward strand.
CCCGATCGGCGACCTGCTGCATCGTGGCCATGCCGCTCAGCCTACCGTCCGGGATGCGAAAAAAGCGCTTTACAGGTGAAGCGCTTTTCTGTTAGCTTCTCGCCCCAAGGAACACAGCGACGATGACGTCAGCGGATTCGTGGTTGCGCGCCTGCCCCCTGCATCCGTCAAGAGAAGAGCTCTGCAATGAAGCAAAGATTCCCCTCCCCGTCGCGCCGGACCCGCGCCCTCGTCGGCGCGGTCGCCGTGCTCGCCACGATCCCCCTGGTCCTCACCGGGTGCTCCGGTTCCGGATCGGCCTCGTCCGGTGGGAGCAAGGCCCTGACGATCGAGGACTACTACGACGCGACCTACAACCCCGTGTACAAGCAGTGCGCGAAGGACGTCGACGCGACGGTCACGATCAACCACGTCGCCGGTGCCGGTCTGATCTCGAAGGTGCTGCAGCAGGCATCCTCGCGGACCCTGCCCGACGTGCTCATGCTCGACAACCCCGACGTGCAGCAGATCGCGGCCTCCGGGGCACTCTCCGACCTCAGCGACTACGGCCTCAGCGCCGAGGGCGACGTCCCCGGCGTGAAGGCGGCGAGCACCTACAAGGGCAAGCTCTACGGCCTGCAGTCGAACACGAACTCCATCGCGCTCTACTACAACAAGAAACTGCTGGCGGACGCCGGCGTGCAGCCGCCCAAGACCTGGGACGAGCTGAAGGCCGCCGCGAAGAAGCTCACCTCCGGGTCCACGTACGGCTTCGCGATGAGCAACATCAACACCTACGAGGGCACCTGGCAGTTCCTGCCGTTCTTCTGGTCGAACGGCGGTGACGAGAAGGACATCGCGACGCCCGAGGCCGCGCAGGCCCTGCAGCTCGTCGAGGACCTGCAGAACGACGGCTCGATGTCGAAGAGCTCGATCAACTGGGCCCAGGCCGACGTGAACAGCCAGTTCCTCGCCGGCAAGGCCGCGATGATGATCAACGGCCCGTGGCAGCTGCCAGCCCTGAACGCGAAGAAGGGCCTCGAGTTCGACAGCGTCCCGATCCCGACCCGCACCGGCTCGGAGACCGTCGCACCGCTCGGCGGCGAGGCGTTCACCGTCCCGCAGACCGGCGACAAGGACAAGATGCAGCTCGCCGCCAAGTTCGTCGGCTGCCTCCACTCGCAGAAGACGCAGAAGGCCCTCGCCGAGGTGAGCGGCAACGTGCCGACGAACCTCGAGGCCGGCGCAGCATGGGCGTCCGACCACCCGCAGGTGGCCTCGTTCGTCACGACGGTGAAGACCGCCCGTGCCCGCACCGGTGAGCTCGGACCCGACTGGCCCAAGGCCGCGACGAAGATCTACACCGCCGTCCAGCTCGCCCTGACGGGCAAGGCCGACCCCGAGGCAGCGCTCGAGCAGGCGCAGTCCCAGAGCCAGTAGTGCACGAGGGAGCCGGCCACCCGGCCGGCTCCCTCCCCACCCTCGGAAGGAGCGGTTCCGGCATGAGCGCCACGACACAGACCCGACCACGGACCCAGGCGTCCGTCCCACCACCACGACCCGGCCAGCGCCGCGCGCGCATGCGGATCGGGATCACCCGATGGCTCTTCGTCATCCCGGCCGCACTCTTCGTGGCCGTGTTCTTCGGCTACCCGGTCGTGAAGAACATCATCATGTCCTTCCAGGACTACACGACCAAGACCTTCTTCACGGGCGAGGCCCCGTGGGTCGGGCTCGGCAACTACATCCAGGTGTTCCAGAGCTCGGTCTTCGCGACGAGCGTCGTGAACACCGCGCTGTTCACCGCCGGCTCGATCATCCTGCAGTTCGTGATCGGCCTCGCCCTCGCACTGTTCTTCCGGCGGCACTTCCCGCTGTCGGGGTTCTTGCGCGGACTGCTCCTCCTGCCGTGGCTGCTCCCGCTGATCGCGTCCAGCGCGGTCTGGAAGTGGCTCCTCGACCAGGACAGCGGCGCGCTCAACCAGCTCCTCGGCGTGGTCGGCATCGCGCCGGTGCCGTGGCTGGTCAGCCCGAGCCTCGCCCTCATCGCCGTCATCGGCGTGAACGTCTGGCTCGGCATCCCCTTCAACACGACGATCCTCTACAGCGGGCTGCAGTCCGTGCCGCCGGAGCTGTACGAGGCCGGCGCGCTCGACGGCGCCACGGGCTTCAAGGCGTTCTGGTACATCACCTGGCCGAGCATCCGGAGCGTGGTGAGCGTCGTGATCGTGCTCGGGGTCGTCTACACGCTGAAGGTCGTGGACATCATCCTCGGCCTCACCGGTGGCGGCCCGGCGAACTCCACGCAGACCCTGGCCACGAACGCCTACCACCAGTCCTTCATCAACTTCCAGTTCGGCATCGGAGCCGCCGTGAGCAACGTGCTCATCGTCGTCTCGTTCGTCTTCGCGATGGTCTACATCGCGATCTCCAGGAAGGCGGTCGACGAATGAGCGTCGGACTCGCGAACCAGACCGTCACCGCCACCCGGGCGATCACCACGAAGCGCAGTGCACGGGTCCCCGGACCGAAGCGCGGCGTCAAGGGCATCCCGCTCACGATCCTCGGCTGCGTGTTCCTCGCGATCATGGTGTTCCCCGTCTACTGGATGGTGAACACGAGCCTGCAGGCCACGTCCGGGGCCGCCACTGCGACCTGGTTCCCGTTCTCCCCCACCTTCCGCGGGTACGAGACCGCGTTCGCCCAGCAGGGGCAGAACTTCCTGTCGAGCATGATCATCGGCCTCGGCACCGTCGTGCTGACCCTGGCGATCGCGACCCCGGCCGCCTACGGGCTGGCTCGGTTCAAGATGCGCGGCACCCGGGTGTTCCTGCTCGTGCTGCTCATCACGCAGATGATCCCGGCGATCGTCATCGCGAACGCGCTCTACACGCTGTTCAACAACGTCGGGCTGCTGAACAGCTACATCGGGCTGATCCTGGCCGACAGCGCCGTCCAGGTGCCGTTCGCCGTGCTGCTCATGCGTGCGTTCATGGAGTCGATCCCGCCGAGCCTGGTCGAGGCCGCGCTCGTCGACGGCGCGAACGACTTCCGGGCGTTCATCTCGATCGTCCTGCCCATCAGCCGGAACGCCATCGTCACGGCGGCGCTCTTCACGTTCCTCGGCGCCTGGGGTGACTTCCTCATCGCGCTCACCCTGACGTCGACGACCGCGGTCCGGCCGATCACGCTCGGCATCTACAACTACATCGGTTCGAACGTCACCGACTGGGGGCCCGTCATGGCGACGTCGGTCCTCGCGTCGCTGCCGGCGGCCGTGCTGCTCATCGTCGCCCAGCGGTACATCTCCGCCGGCGCTCTCGGCGGCGCCGTCAAGTGACGGCAGCCCACGCCGGGCTGCCGGCGACGACCACGAACCCCAGCCAGAAAGGCACACCATGACCACCACCCCGCTGCGCATCACCGTCTGGGGCGAGAACGTCCACGAGCAGGTCGAGCAGCACGTCGCCGAGCGGTACCCCGACGGCATGCACGGCGCCATCGCCGACGGCATCCGCGAGAACCTCCCGGACGCCGTCGTCCGCACCGCCACGATGCAGGAGCCCGAGCACGGCCTCACCGACGAGGTCCTCGCCCAGACCGACGTCCTCACCTGGTGGGGCCACGCCGCACACCAGGACGTGGACGACGCCGTCGTCGACCGCGTGCACAAGCACGTCCTGTCCGGCATGGGCCTCGTCGTGCTGCACTCCGGCCACTGGTCGAAGATCTTCGGGAAGCTGATGGGCACGACCTGCACGCTCCGGTGGCGCAGCGAGCACGACCAGGAGCTCGTCTGGACCGTGAACCCGCAGCACCCCATCACGCGCGGCGTCCCGAACCCGATCGTCATCCCCGAGCAGGAGATGTACGGCGAGTACTTCGACGTCCCGACCCCCGACGAACTCGTGTTCATCTCGGGCTTCACCGGCGGCGAGGTGTTCCGGAGCGGCATGACCTACCGCCGCGGTCTCGGGAAGATCTTCTACTTCTCCCCCGGCGACCAGGACTTCCCCGTGTACCACCACAAGGACGTCCGACGCGTGATCGCGAACGCCACCGAGTGGGCGCGGCCGGAGCGTGAGCGGGAGATCCCGACACTGCGCCGGTACGACCTCGGCGAGTACTTCGACGGCCAGCACTACCGCGGCCCGTTCGACGACGCACCGGTCGAGGAGCACGAAGGGGCACAGGCATGACCCTCCGCGTCGTGCAGGTCGGCGCCGGCGGCATGGGCCGCGCCTGGCTCGCCACCGTCGCGGCCGACCCGGACGTCGAGCTGGTCGGCATCGTCGACCTCGACCTCGACGCCGCCCGGGCCGGAGCAGCGGTCGCCGGCGACCCGACGATCCCCGTCGGCACCGACCTCACCGCCCTCGCCACCGAGACCGGTGCCGAGGCCGTCCTCGACATCACCGTCCCGGTCGCGCACCACCCCGTCACGCTCGAGGCCCTCCGCGCCGGACTCCCCGTCCTGGGCGAGAAGCCCGCGGCGCAGACGGTCGCCGAGGCGCTGTCGCTCGCGGCCGCCGCCGAGGCCACCGGCAAGCTGTTCATGGTGTCGCAGTCCCGGCGGTACAACGACCACCTCGTCGCCTTCCGGCAGCACGTCCGTGGGCTCGGGGGCGTCGGCGGGCTGAGCACGCGCTTCGCCAAGGCCCCGCACTTCGGCGGCTTCCGCGAGGAGATGGACGACGTCCTCCTGCTCGACATGGCGATCCACGCGTTCGACTCCGCGCGCTACGTGCTCGAGCGGGACCCGGTGTCGGTGTACTGCGAGTCGTGGAACCCGGCGTGGTCCTGGTACCGGGGCGACGCCGCGGCCGCCGCGGTCTTCACGTTCGAGGACGACGTCCGCTACGTGTACGACGGCTCGTGGTGCGCACCGGGTGCCGAGACCTCGTGGAACGGCGACTGGCGCGCCTCCGGACCCGCGGGCACGGCGCTGTGGGACGGCGACCACGACCCGTGGAGCGACCTCGACGGCACGCCGGGCGCACCGGACGCGGCCCCGAGCGTCGGCAACGAGATCGCCGGTGCCCTCGCGTCCTTCGTCCGTGCTGTCCGCTCCGGCGAGCGCCCCGACGGCGAGGTGCACGGCAACGTGATGAGCCTCACGATGGTGGACGCCGCGATCGCGTCCGCCCGCACGGGGCGGCGCATCGTCATCGACGAGGTGCTCGAGCAGGCCCACGCCACGGCGCTCAAGGACGAGCAGGACGAAGCCATCCGGGAGCGGCTCGCGTCGTGGGGTTCGGTGCGCAGCGCGCTCGCGACGGGGTCGCCGGACACGGCCGCGCTCGGCTGAGCGACGCAGGCGGTCCAGGAGGCGCGGTGCGGGTCGCGACGCGACCGTCGCGCCGGGCGCGGTGCGGGTCGGACCCGCACCGCGCCTCCCGTCCGTCCACCGTGCGCACCGGGGGCGACCCGTCACCGTTACGGTGGCCGTGTGCGTGGACAACGGTCGTCGGACACCCCAGCGGCGGGGACCCCGTTGCTGCTCGTCGCGGCCGACCCCCGCCGTCGCACCGGGCGGACGCCGTGGGGCCGGGTCCTCGTCGGTGTCGTCATCGCCGCCCTCGTCGGGGGCGCGGCGGTCGCCACGGCGGGCACGCTCGTCTCGCAGCGCATCGCGGAGGGCTTCGCCGTCCGTGACGCGACGTCGGACACCGCCGCACTGGCGCGGGTCGTCGTCGAACCGGCCCTGGTGGACGCGATCGCCGATCCCGACGCTCCCGAGTCCGAACGGGTCGCAGCGCGCGCACGACTGGCCGACGCGGTCGCCGGCGAGCTGCGGGCGGGCTCCGCGGTCCGGATGAAGCTCTGGGCGGCGGACGGGACGGTCCTGTGGTCCGACGAACCGCGGCTCGTCGGCGAACGGTTCCCGCTGGGCGACGAGGACCTCCAGGCGCTCGACACCGACCGGTCCGACGCCGAGGTGTCCGACCTCACCGAGCCCGAGAACCGCTACGAGCGCGGGCACGGTCCCCTGCTCGAGGCGTACCAGGCCGTCCACACCCCGTCCGGCCGGGCCCTGTTGTTCGAGGCGTACGAGCGGTACGACGACGTGGTCGCCCGGGCCGCCGACCTCCGCGGAGCGTTCGCCGCGCTCGCGTTCGGGACGGTCGCCGTCGTGCTCGCGCTGCTCGTGCCCCTGCTGCTCTGGCTCCTCCTCCGGATCCGGTCCGGGCAGCGCGCTCGGGAGCGCCTGCTCGGTCGTGCGCTCGACGCCGAGGCCGCCGAACGCCGACGGATGGCGGCCGACCTGCACGACGGCCCGGTGCAGGACGTCGCGGGCCTCGCCCTGTCGCTCGGGGCGGACCCCGCCACGACGGACGCCGCGGCCGCGCTCCGTCGGGCGGTGTCCTCGCTCCGCGGCTCGATGTCCGCGATCCGGCCCGCGGCGCCCGAGCGGGACGGCCTCGGTGCGGCGCTCGACGACGTGTGCGCACGGGCACGCGCCGCCGGACTCACCACGAGCGTCCACGTGCCGGAGTCGGTCGACGCATCGCCGGCAGCCCTACTCGCCGTCGTGCGGTTCGTCCGCGAGGCGGTCGCCAACGTCGTGACGCATGCACACGCCTCGGTCGTCGACGTGCAGGTCGGTACCACCGGGCCCGGCCCGAGCGCTGACGCGGCTCCGGGCCGCGGGCTCGTCGTCACCGTGACGGACGACGGTGTCGGGTTCGATGCGACGCGCGCGACGGACCAGGACCGGCCGGGGCACCTCGGCACCACGCTCCTGCGCGAGATCGCCCAGGACACCGGCGGCTCCCTCGAACTCGACACCGAGCCCGGCGCCGGCACCACCTGGCGGCTGACCGTACCGGTCGACACCGAGGCACTGCGGTGAGGGTCCTCGTCGTCGACGACCACGCCCTCGTCCGGAGCGGGCTGGGCGCCGTGCTAGCGGCGACGGACGACTGCGAGGTCGTCGGCGAGGCCGCCACGGGTGAGGAGGGCGTCGCGCTCGCGCGGGAGCTCCACCCGGACGTCGTCGTGATGGACCTGTCGATGCCCGGTGCCGGCGGGGTCGCGGCCACGGCGGCGCTGCGGTCGGCGATGCCCGACGTCCGGGTGCTCGTCCTCACCACCTTCGCCGACGACGGGCGGGTCCGCGCTGCCCTCGCGGCCGGGGCGACCGGGTACCTGCTCAAGGACGCGGCCCCGGACGAGGTCGTCCGCGCCGTCCGCGCAGCAGCCCGCGACGAGACACCGATCGACCCCCGGGTCGCCCGGGCCCTGCTCCCCGGGGGCACGGCGGACACGAGCACCGACGTCCGACTGCCGCCACGCGAACGCGACGTCCTCGTCCGGATCGCCCGGGGCCTGTCGAACCGGCAGATCGCCACCGAACTCGGGATCGCCGAACGCACCGTGAAGGTCCACGCAGGCAGCCTCTTCCGGCGCATCGGGGTGGCCGACCGCACGAGCGCGGCGCTCTGGGGCAGGGACCACGGGTACTAGTACCAAGGTCCGATGGTGCGGTCCCGGTCGGGCGGCGACGATCGGTGTCGAGGGGTACGCACCCCAGCACACCAGGAGGCACACCATGTCCAGCACGCACCAGCGCCACGGACGGCGGATCGGCATCGTCGCCGCGGTCACGGCCGGCGTCGTCGCAGCGGTCGCACTCGCCGGGGTGGCCCCCGCGAACGCATCCGGCAAGACCTCGACCGGCGGCGACTACGCCGTCACCGTCAACGGCACCACCACCAACCCCTCGGTCGGGAAGGACGTCAAGCTCAAGGACGTCGCCGTCTCGGGCACCATCGCGGTCCGCGGCAAGCACAACGGGTTCGACATCCGCATCGCCGACCTCGGCGTGTACGACTACACGCTCACCGGCGCGCCCGACACCCAGCGGATGGTGACGAAGCCCACCGTCGTGTTCGCGTCGAAGGTCCCCTCGCTGACCGCAGCGCAGCTCGCCAGCACGAAGCTGTCCTCGCTCGAGGTCAAGGACGACACCCTCGTCGCGATCTTCGCCACCGGTGCCGGCAAGCTCAAGGTCCAGGCGAAGGACGGCGCGCAAGGCGGCATCTTCCAGATGGAGACCGAGTTCGCCCAGCCGGTGACGTTCACGCACACGCTCGGCGCCGGGCTCTTCTACTTCACCAACCCGTACACGGGAAAGATCAACTTCGGCGACGGCACCCCCGCGGTGGCCTCCGGGAGCGGCGCGCACCAGATGCTGCTCGGCAAGGACAGCCCGCAGGTCGCGACGAAGACCTCGCAGACCGCGACCACGACGACGTGGACCGTCCAGCCCGGCGGGCGCATGGGCGGGGTGCTCGGCGAGGACGCCGTGGAGCTCTCACAGGGTGCGACGAACTGCACGAGCCAGTGCCAGGCGCAGAACCAGGTCCGTGGCTCCCTGCCGGTGCCGCCGGACCCGGTGGACCCGCAGCCGCTGGTGGTCGCGGTCCGCTGACGCGGACGGAGCGCGCGGGAGGCACGGGAGGCGCGGTGCGGGTCGGACCAGCACCGCGCCTCCCGTGCGTGTACCGTCCCACGCAACACCGGGCTGGCGGGCGATCGGGGAACGCGATGCGACAGATCATCGGGACGACACTCATCGTGGCGCTGGCAGCGGCCGCACTGATCGGTGTGGCGCCGCCGGCGAACGCGGCCGGATCGGGCACCATCGCCGTGCAGCTCGCGACGCCGGACGGCACCCCGATCCGGTTGGCGGACGTCGAACTCGCCGCGATCGGCTTCGACGCCGTCGTCGGGACCGCCACCACCGACGTCGACGGCACCGCGACGTTCGCCGGCATCCCCGCCCCGGACACCGTGACGGTCACCACACGGCAACTTCCGCCGCGCGGGACGGAGACCTACGCCCCCGGACTCCGTTCGGACATCGCGGTCCGCGGTGGCACGACGGTCGCGGTGACCGTGCCGCTCGTCCGTGGTGCCACCGTGCAGGGTGGGGTGGTCGGCCCCTCGGGTCCCGCTGCCGGACGGCTGATGTACGCGTGGAACGAGGACACCTCGCAGGTGTTCCGGACGACCTCGGACAGCGCGGGACGGTACTGGTTCCTCGGGTTGAGCACCGGTCAGTACCGCATCGAGGCGTACGCCAGCGGCACGGCTTCGCCCGCCGTGTGGAAGACGCGGGTGTACCAGCAGCGGGGGGCGCTCCCGGCATCGCAGGTGACGCTGTCGCAGCACTACGCGCACAGCGACTACGACCTGGCCGTCTTCGCCAACACGGCGTCCCGCACCCCGTCGCCGCAGCTCAGTGGCGCGAGCGTCGTGGTGACGGAGGCGACGAGCGGGGCGTCGTTCTCGACCCGGTTCTCGACGCTGCTCGACGACGAGCAGACGGCCCAGTTCCAGATCCCCTCCGGGCAGTACGTGGTCGAGCTCCGGACGACGGCGACGACCACGACGCCGTCGCGTGTCCTGTGGCTCGGCCGTCCGGGAGGCGTGTACCGGTACGTGACCGACCGGGCGCAGGCCGTCCCGGTGAGGGTCGTGTTCGGCGGGTTCAACGGGTGGGGTGGAACGGTGCCGGAGGCAGCGTCGCGCTGAGTGCTCGCGCACCGACGGGTGCACCGCGACCGCTACTCGGCGGCGAGTCGCTCGAGCACGCGGCGAGCGGCGGAGGACATCTCGGGGCGGACGCCGAGGCGCTCCAGGTACTCCGACACGGACTGCATCTCGTGCGCCCGTCGCACGGCGTGCTTCCTGCTGCCCGACTCGTACCGCTCGATCTTCGCGTCCGCGTCCCCGGAGAGCTGCGCCGCGATCTGGGCGTGCACCCACTCCTCGCACCCCGCGGCGCGTCCGGCCTCGAGCGCCTCGACGACGACGGTCGCCAGGCTCTTCATGAGCACGCTCCGGAGCAGCTTCCGGGAGGTCGCGGTGCCGGCCGGACCGTCGACGTACTCGACCTCGGAGCCCAGGGAGGTGAGCAGCTCCCCGATGATGTTCGCGGCGCCGCCCGACACGATCGTCTCCGTCGCGGCACCCTTGAGCGGCACCGGTCCGAGGATCGCGACGTCCGCGAAGCGACCTCCGGCTGCGACGATGCCGTCCTCGGCGGCGAGCATGTCCTCCGGCGAGGCGGTCGTGAAGTCCGCGTAGACCGCGCCGGGGCTGATCGCCCCCGCAGCGGTCTCCGCGATCGACCGGCTGAGTGCGGCTCCGGTCAGGACGATCGTCACCTCGCTCGCGGCGACGACCTCCTCGACCGAAGCGAGCCGGTCGACGCCGCTCGGTGCCGGCGTCGGAGCGGGATCGAAACCGCGGACGCGGTGGCCGGCGGCGACGACAGCAGCCGCGTAGATGGCTCCGGCCTCGCCGAGGCCGATGAACCCGACTCGCATGGTGTTCCTCTCCTGCGAGCCGTGGCTCGCGTCCTACCGACCGACCGCCTGCGCGGCCCGACGGATCTCCGGGACCAGTGCCTCCAGTCCCGCTCTGTCGTTGTGTTCTGCCGGTCCGGACGCCGACACGGATCCGATCACGGCTCCGTGCTGGTCGAAGACCGGCGCGCTGACCGCGGCGACGGCGACGTCACGCTCGGCGATGGAGACGTGGAAGCCGTTCCGGTGGATCTCGTCGAGCGACGAGCGCAGCTCCTCCGCGCTCACCGTGCGTCCGTTCCCGTCCGTCGTGTCGCCGTGGTGCGCGAGGATGTCGTCCCGTTCCGCCGGCGAGGTGAACGCGAGGATCGTCTTGCCGGCGCCGACCACCAGCGGCAGCCGTCGACCGACCGGCAACTGGTAGCGGAGGGGATCCCGACCGTCCACCCGCGCGGTCAGGATGCGCTCCTGGCCGGTCCGGACGTAGAGCGACGTGGTCAGGTGTGTCGAGTCGGCGAGCTGCTGGAGCACTGCGCGTGCGCGGGTCGTCAGTGGGTCCCCGACGAGGTAGCCGTGGGCCAGACCGAGCGCCCCCGCTCCGAGCCGGTACTCCCCGCCCTCCTGCTGCACGAGGCCGCGGCGCTGCAGCACCCCGACGATCCGCAGGGCGGTCGCGGCGTGCAAGCCGGTGCCTCGGCTCAGGTCGACCAGACGCAGCGGACGGTCGCTCCGTTCCAGCAGTTCGAGCACGTCGAGCGCGCGTTCGACGCTGCGGACCGTCGGCTGGGTGGTGTGCCCGTCGGTTGCCATGACGCCATTGTGGCGGACCGCCCTGCTGGACCGTCACACGGACCTCGCCGAGGCGACGATCTCGTTCCGGATCCGGGTCTCGTCGGCGTGCTTGGCCTCCGCGCGGTCCAGGACCGCGGCCGCTTCGGCTGCCGGCACCACCGCGACACCGTCCCCGTCGGCGACGATGACGTCTCCGGGGTGGACGACGACACCGCCGATCGCCACCGGGACCCCGACGCGGAAGGGTCCGTTCCGGTAGGGACCGGCTGGTGTGACAGCGCGGGCGAACACCGGGAAGCCGAGTTCCTCGAGGTCGCCGACGTCACGGACGGCGCCGTCGATGACGAGTCCGACGCAGCCCCGTGCGCGGAGACGCTCGGCGATGAGCTCGCCGACCAGGGCTCGGTCGCGGACACCGTGGCCGTTCACCACGAGCACGTCACCGGGACGGAGGGTCTCGATCGCTTCGTGGACGCCGGCGTTGTCGCCACCCGCGACCTCGACCGTCCGGGCGGTGCCGGCGGTCCGCGCTCCGCGCCAGACGGCTCCGATCTCGGCCTCGACGACCCCGAGGCGCTGCATGGCGTCGCCGATGTTCGCGACCGGGAGTGCGCCGAGTCGCTGGACGACGTCCGGGGTCACGGGCTGGTGGGTGTGCTCGGTCATTCGTTCGACTTCCATCCGTGTGCGTAGGCGAGGAGCAGGGTCCAGATCCCGAGGGCGCCGCCGACACCGAACGTCCACGGAGCGAGGACGGAGACGACGCCGGAGACGAGCGCGGCGTTCAGGACCAGGACGCCCACGAGCTGCAGCAGCACCATGACGGTGCCGAGCGCGAGCATCGAGACGAGCAGGACGACGAACACCGTCGTCATGCCGGCGGCGATTCGCTGCCGGGTCGGACCCATCGCGGGTCCCGTGGAGTCTGCCAAGGTGCAGTCCTTCCGATCGGTGGGGCCGGGCTCAGTGCGGGACGGGCAGCCAGCCCGGCCCGATGAGCGCGGCGATGAGCAGGATCGGGATCACGTACAGGACGACCAGCGGGACGAAGGTCTTCACCGGGTTCACCCCCGCGATCCCGGTCGCGATGTAGATGGCCGAGGCCCCGGGCGGTGAGGCACCTTCGGTCGATGCGGCCACCAGCACGACGCACGCGGCGAGCACGGGGTCGACCCCGGCGACGACGAGGACGCTGAAGCCGATCCCGCCGATCGTGGCGATGGTCGCGGTCGAGCTGAGCGGCCCGGCGACCAGCACGACCATGACGGCGACGATGACGCTCATCACCACCGGGGACGCGTCCAGCCCGTTGAGCACGGCGGCGAGCTGGTCCGCGAGTCCGAGTTCGGTCAGCACCGCTCCACCGGCGAAGGCGAAGACGAGCGTCGCCCCGATGTCGCGGTAGCGCGGGGCGGTCTTCGCAACGAAGTCGTACCAGCCGCGGGCACCCTTCGGCAGCTTCTTCCGACCGAGGAGCAGGGCCAGCAGCCCGAGGAGCACGGGGATCCAGACGACGATGCTGATCGTGTCCGCCGCCTCCTCGCCGAGGGCACCGGTCACGAACGCACCGCTCGGACCGAGGGTCACGAAGACCGGGACGAGGATGCCGAGGAACACGAGCAGCGACGTCCACCCGTGTCGGAAGGACTGACGGAAGGGGCGGATGTCCGCAGCCGGGACACGCTGGATGCGGTGCCGACGGACGAAGTACGCGATCACGATGAGGCGCCACAGCACGCACCATGCGGCAGCGACGAACATCGCGGGCAGGAGTTCGCCGACCGTGACGAGCGGCGCGACGGTCGCGGTGCCGATGAGGATGAAGAACGAGGCGCTTGGCGGGATCACCGTGCCGTTGCCGGCGTTCCCCGCCACGACGGTGGCAGCGACCGGTGCGGGCCACTGCGAGCGCTTCATCCACGGGATGGTGACGGTGCCGAGGGTCGCCGCGTTCGCGGATCCGGAGTGCGCCACCGATCCGAACAGCGCCGAGCCGACGGTCGCGACGTACCCGGCGCCGCCGGGGAGCCGGCCGAGCATCGAGTTGAGGATCTCCACCTGCCGGTCGATCACGCCGGTCGACGCCAGCAGGAACCCGATGAACGTGAAGGCCAACGCGGCGAACACGATCTCCTCGTTGAAGGCGTCCTGCAGCCCGACCACGAGCAGCTCGAGGAACCGCGTCCCGCCGAACGCGCAGACGACGAGGAAACCGACGACCATGCCCTCGCCGATCCCACGGCGGAGCGCGACGCTCCAGACCACGATCGTGCCGATGTAGGCGATCAACGCCCAGACGGCCAAACCCATGTGCGACTCACTCTCCGTTGAGGGTCATTTCATCTGATGCAACTTGTTTGCACCTGTTGAAAGAGCAAAGCAGGCCGGAGCGACTGCGTCAAGGGGGCGCGGCCACGGACGGACCGGGCACACCGGAACGGTCTCGTCCGGGCGGTCACCGATGCCGGCCGAGTGGGGTCCCGGCGGAGGACGGTCATCAGCGGCGCGAGCAACGGCCGGGCTGGGGCGCCCGACTGGCTCCCACTACGCCGCAGACAGGCTCCCGTCGGACATCGCCAGGAACGACCTCGCGACCACCCTGCTCGCATGCATCATCGGCACGCGTCGTCCAGCGCCCTCAGACGATCACGGCACTGTCGGTCACCGTCGCGAAGCTGCCGTCGAGGGCGGCCATGAACGCGGCGTGCACGACCGGACCGGCAACGACGGTGTCCCCGTGCCGCAGGTCGGGAGCGGCACAGGCGTCGGACACGACGGTGCACGTGTAGCCGAGCTCGTGCGCGGCCCGCGTGGTCGAGTCGATGCACATGCTGCTCATCATCCCGACGATCACCAGCTCGGTGACCCCTGCATCGTCAAGCATGCCCTGCAGTCCGGTCTCGGTGAAACTGTTCGGATGGTGCTTCTCGAGCACGACCTCGCCGGCGGTGGGTCGGACGGACGGGTGGAACTCCAGCCCCGGCGTCCCGGGCCGGAAGAAGGTGGCCGAGGGGTCCGTGCTGACGTGGAAGACGTGGATCACGAGCTCGCCCGACCTGCGGAACGCGTCGAGGACGGTTCGGGCAGCGGTCGCCGCGGCAACGGGCTCGACGAGTGGGAACGCACCACCGGGGAAGTAGTCGAGCTGGATGTCGACGAGGACGAGAGCACGGGTCATGTCACGAGTATGGCGGCCCGGACTCACGGAACGCGCGGCGGACGCCGCCGCCCTCCGCGGATGAAACGATGGTGATCAAGTCGGACACCACCTCGGACAGCGGTCGAGCAGCGTTGAGCTCGTGCGTGCATCCGGCGCGGAGCAGCGGCTGCACTTCGACGAGATCCGCCTCGATCATCCGACGCTCGAGAGCGGTCTTCCCGTAGGGGTTCGTCGTGCGGCGCGTGACCCGATCGAGCATCACGTCCAGCGGAGCAGTCAAGAGCACGATCGCATCGAACCGCTCGTAGAACTCGGACTGGTTCCGCACGCATCCCTGGACGAACAGCGACCGGTCTTCCGCCGCGTCGAGGAGCCCGGAGATCTTCGCCTCGACCCACATCCACTCGCCCTGGTGCGCTTCGTCGGGTGGGTCAGGCAAGGGGCGGTACTCACGCCATCCCGGGTCGTCGGTGTCCACGGCCCGGTAGCCGTACTTCGCGAGCTCCACCAGCGCGGACGACTTCCCGGTTCCCGACATCCCGGTGATCAGCACCTTCGACACAGCCCCAGCCTAGGACCGGACAGTCTGGCCCACGCGCGAGGAACCTCGAGCGGCTCGCGGCCGGTCAGGGACGGAACACGGCCCTGACACACCCGTCCGTCTTGTCCTTGAACATGGCGTAGCCGCCCGGTCCTTCCTCGAGGGGCATGACGTGGGTGGCGAGGTGCTCGGTGAGGATCTCGTCGTGGGCCATCCGCTCGAGGAGCATGGGGATGTACCGGTGCCCGTGCTGTTGTGCGGAGCGGAGCGTGAGGCCCTTGTTCATCACCGCCCCGAGGGGGAACTTGTCGACGAAGCCCCCGAACACGCCCAGGACGAAGACGCTGCCGCCCTTGCGTGCGGCGAAGATCGCCTCTCGCACGGCTGTGGGCCGGTCGGTCTGCAGTCGCAGTTGCTGCTTCAGCTGGTCGTACGCGAAGTCTGGTCCGTCGCGGTGTGCCTCCATCCCGACCGCCTCGATGCACACGTCGGGACCGCGGCCGCCCGTGAGCTCACGGAGTTCGGCTGTCACCTCGCTCGTCTCGTAGTTCATGGTCTCCGCGCCGATGACCTGCTCCACCTGCGCCAGTCGCTCCGGGAAGCGGTCGATCACGATGACGCGTTCGGCGCCGAGCAGCAGCGAGGCGCGTGCCGCCATCTGTCCGACGCCTCCCGCGCCCCACACCCCGACTGTGTCTCCTGGACGGACGCCGCCGAGCTCCGCTCCCATCCATCCTGTCGGAGCGGCATCAGAGGCGAAGAGCGCCCGCTCGTCGCTCACCCCTTCAGGCACGGTGAACGCGCCCTGGTCGGCGAAGGGCACGCGGATGTACTCGGCATGACTCCCCGCCCACCCGCCCAGTGCATGCGAGTACCCGTAGCAGCCTCCGGGTGCCTGGCCCCAGAGCATCTCGGGTATGCCCGCGTTGGGGTTGCCGTTGTCGCAGAGCGAGTACAGCTCATGGCGGCAGTACCAGCAGTTGCCGCAGCTGATGAACGAGCAGACCACGACACGTTCGCCGACGTCGTGCTTCCTGACCGCCGACCCGATCTCGACGACCTCGCCGAGGAATTCGTGCCCCAGTACGTCGCCTGCCCGCATGGTCGGGACGTATCCGCCGAGGAGGTGGAGGTCGGATCCGCAGGTCGTGCTCAGCGTCACCTTCACGATGATGTCCTGCGCGTTGAGGATCTGAGGGTCTTGCACGTCCTCCACCGCGAGCTCGTTCACTCCGGTCCAGCACAGCGCCTTCACAGCACACCCCCACCCCTGGCCTCGTCTTCCGCGGTGTCGACCGCGCGCCCCAGCAGGGTGCTCGGACGACGTCCGTGCGGCCGTGGGGTCGCACGCAGCACCTCGCCCGTCTCGAAGACCTGCTTGGCATCGCGCAGAGCCTCCCGCAACAGCATGTTCGGGTCACCGTCCACCGGGACCTCGCCGCCGTCCCGGAAGCGAGCGTGCACTTCGAACCCCTTGCCTCCGGACGCAGGCTCGATCCGGATCTCCAGCAGCCCAGCAAGGCGCTGCAACGGCTCGGGGTAGCCACCGCTCTCGAAACGCTCGGCCGAGCCCAGGACGGTGACCGCCTTGCACCCCTGCGGGTGTGTTCCGTCCCCGTCCGACTCCCGTTCCCGCTTCACGAGCGACCGGGCGACGAGGCCCGCCGCGATGCCCGCGACGCCGACACCGACGACCGCGGCCGTTCGACCCGCCATGGTCACGCCGCCTCGCCGGGCTTGAGGACGACCTTCGTCCACCCGGCATCGCGGTTGTCGAAGTGCTCGTAGGCATCCGGCGCCTGAGCGAGCGGCAGCTCGTGGCTCACGATGAACGACGGCTTCGCCTTGCCAGCAGCGATGAGATCGCGGAGCTGACGGTTGTACTTCTTCACGGGCGCCTGCCCGGTCCCCATCGTCTGGCCCTTGAACCAGTGCAGTCCCATGTCGAACGCGATGCGCCCGTGCTTCGCCAGTTCGTCGGGTCCGCCCGGGTCCTGCGGCACGAAGACGCCGACGGTGCCGATCCGTCCGGTGAACCGCACCGACTGGACCAGTCGATTGAGCGTGAGGTTCGGTTGCTCGTCGCCGACGGGGTCGTGCGCTTGGTACCCGACACACTCGCAGCCGTTGTCCGCTCCGAGCCCCATCGTCTGCTCCAGCACGGCTTCCACCGGATCGACCTTCGAGTCATCGATGGGGATCGCACCGATCGACTCAGCCAGGCGGAGGCGGTCCGGATGCCGATCCACCACCATGACCTTGCTCGCACCGCGGATGGTGGCGGACAGAGCAGCCATCAAGCCGACCGGTCCGGCACCGTAGATGACCGTCTGGTCCCCCGGCCCCACCCCAGCCATCTCGGTCGCGTGGTAACCGGTCGGGAAGATGTCGGCGAGCATGACGTAGTCGGCGGACTTCTCCTCCGCGTCCTCGCCCAGGCGGAGGCAGTTGAAGTCGGCCCAGGGGACGCGAAGGAGCTCGGCCTGTCCGCCCGCCCACGGTCCCATGTCCGCGAACCCGTACGCCGCTCCCGCCCACTCCGGCACGGGTTGCGCGGTGAGGCAGTAGTTCGTCAACTCGCGCTCGCAGTTCTTGCAGTGACCGCACGCCACGTTGAAGGGGAGGACCACGTGGTCACCGACCCGTATCTTGTCCACGCCGTCGCCGGCTTCGATCACCTCACCCCTGTTCTCGTGACCGAACCACCGTCCGGTCTCGAAGCTGGTGCGGCCCTCGAACATGTGGAGGTCCGACCCGCAGATGTTCGTCGTCGTGATCCGTACGAGCACGTCGGTGGAGCGCTCGATGCGCGCATCCGGGACGTCTCGCACCGCGACGCTGCGCGGCCCCTCGTACACAACTGCCCTCATGATCGTCTCCTCTGTGCGGATGCCTCGAACACGCGCGGTCCCGTCGACCGCTCGGCAGGGCCATGACACGCCTGGCACCGAGGACACACCATCGGCAGACATGCCCATGCGTCCGGCGGGCTCGGGACGCACCCCCACCGACCGACGGTGGTAGACCGAGGGAAGACGTTTTCGGACAGTTCCGTTCACTCCTGCTGGCGATGGTCCTGAGGTGGTCGAGTCCCGTGTCACGCACCGGTGCGATCGAGCTCGCTGACATCGCTGCGCGCCCGTCCTCCGTCCACGAGCGGGCTCAGGCCATGTTGGACGAGGTGCGCACCCAGATCCCGTTCGACGGCGCGTGGATGGCGCTGGCCGAACAGGGCGGTACCGCCTACAACTCGGTGGCGAGCACCGACCTCGCGGAGTCGAGCGTCCGCTACATGAGCGGCCCCGAGATGGCACGCGACATCGAGATGGCCGGGCTCGATCGTGAGCGGCCGCCCACCAGCATGTCGGACCTTCCCGAGTCGTCCCGCGACCTGCAGAGTCGGGCCGCTTGTCTGTCCGCGGGGTTCCACGAGGCGCTGTCCGTCGCGCTGTACGAGCGTCGGGGGCGACACGTGGGCTTCATGACCGTGCTGTTCCAGAGCCCGGAGCCGCCCGCACGGTCCCTCCGCCGACGCCTCGCTCGCATCGTCCCGGTCCTCGCGGCGGGGTTCGACCCGCTGCGGACGCTCGCAGCATCAGCGGCCTTCGTCGACGGGGCCCGAGCAGGGGCGGTCCTCCTTCCCGGGCACGGCGTCATGCGCCTCCCGGGCTTGTCGGACGACGGACTCCTGACCACCGGTTCGGCGCTGATCGACGCGGCCAGGGACGCGATCGACGACGGGCAGGACCATGCGGTGTTCCTGTGGCCGCTCGGGAGCCGTCGGTCGCCCGACCGCTACGAGCGGGTGACGGTACTGGGCTGCGGCAGCGATTCGCACGCCGTGGTCCGCGGTGTGGTGCTGCTGTCGTCGGCCCCGGACCGGCGGGGGCTGACGCCACGGGAGCTCGAGGTGCTCGGACACGTGATCGAGGGGTGTTCCAACGTCGAGATCGCCCGGGCGCTGAGGATCGCTCCCCGCACGGTCGCCGCGCACCTCGAGCACATCCTGGTCAAGCTCGACGCCACGTCACGCACGCTCGCCGCCGTCCGGGCCGAGCGTGCCGGCCTCTACGTCCCCCTGTCCGGATCACGGCACGGCTGACCGGATCGCAGCGCAGCCGAAGCGCAAGCGGGACCGTCGCGAGCGGCCGCCGTCCAGAAGGGAAGAGTCATGTCACACCTGTCCGTGAAGGCCTGCATCGCCGTGGTCGTCGGCGTCGCGGTCGCGGTGATCGCCGGGCTGCTCGGTGTCCCCGACCTGTCGGCGCTCCTCGGGTGGTCGACCGCCGCGCTGGTGTTCCTCGTCTGGGCGTGGTCGACGGCCTGGCCGGCCGGCCCCGAACGCACCCGTTCCCTCGCTCGTCACGAGGATCGCTCGCGACGGATGGTCGACGTGCTCATCATCGTCGCGACGTTCCTCAGCCTGGTCCTGGTGGTCTTCGCGCTCTTCCGGAGCCAGCAGCACGACGCGGTCGGCTCGGCCGCCGCGATCCTCGCAGTGGTCGGAGTCGTGGCGGCCTGGGCGGTCATGAACACCGTCTACGCGTTCAAGTACGCGCGCATGTACTACATCGACGACAGGCACCGTTTCGACTTCGACCAGGACGAGGACCCGTCCTACAGCGACTTCGCGTACACCGCGTTCTCCATCGGGATGGCCTACAGCCCGGGCAACATCGTCCAGTCGTCCACTCCCTCCCGCCGCATCGCCATGGGCCATGCGCTGCTGTCCTACTTCTTCGGCACGTTCGTGGTCGCGGTCGCCATCAACCTCATCACGGGTCTCACCCAGGGAGGGTGAGATGCGCGCGTTCGCTCCGTGCCCACGAGGATCCGGGTGCGGGGAGACGAGACCACGCCCTTGCTCGCGGTGTCACGGTCTGACAGCGTTGGGACATGGGCGACGACGTGACCACGCTCCGTCGGGTGCCGGGCTTCCTCCCCTACTGGTCGGCCGCGACCGTCTCGTCGTTCGGATCAGTCGTGAGCGCGGTCGCCGTGCCGGTCCTCGTGGTGACCGTGCTGCACGCCAGTCCGTTGGAGCTCGGTCTCGTGAACGCTGCCCAGTTCCTCCCCTACGCCGTGTTCGGTCTGGTCGTCGGCGCCTCCGTCGACCGCTTCCGGCGGAAGCCGCTGCTGATCTCGGCGAGCATCGGTCGCGGCGTGAGCCTCGGTGCGATCCCGGTGCTGTGGTCCACCGGGATCCTGGACCTGTGGGCGACTGCGGCGGTGCTGTTCGTGTTCGGCATCCTGTCCGTCGTGGGGTTCGCGGCAACGCAGTCGCTCCTCCCCAGGATCGTGCCGCGCCCGCTCCTCCTGGCAGCGAACGCGCGGGTGGACCAGAGCGACGCGGCGGCGCAGACGGCAGGCCCGGCGCTCGGCGGGGTCCTGGTCAGCATCGTGACGGCGCCGGTCGCGATCGCGCTCGACGCGGTGAGCTACTTCGTCGACGCGTTCCTCATCGCCCGGGTCCGCGTCGTCGAGCACCAGCCGGCGCGGCCGGCCAGGACGAGCCTCCGGAGTGACATCGTGGACGGTCTGCGCTGGACGTACGGCAACGCAGTGCTCAGGCCGCTGGCCCTGTCCACCCACGTCTGGTTCCTCGCCAACGCCGCCGGCCTGACGGTGTTCGCGACCCTCGCGCTCCGCACGCTCGCGCTCCCCGCAGCGCTGTACGGAGCCGTCATCGCCGTCAGCGGGATCGCGATGCTCGTCGGCGCGACCGCTGCGACACGCCTCGGCACCCGGTTCGGTGCCGGCCGGACGATCATCGCCGCACGAGCCGCCTACCCGATCGCCTGGGCGGCCATCACGCTCGTGACGCTCGGTACCGGCGGTGCAGCACGGCCGACGACGGTCGTGGTCCTGTTCGTCGCCTTCGCCCTGCACGGTGCCGCAGCAGGCTGCGAGAACGCGAACGAGATGGTCCTCCGCCAGACCGTCACACCGGACGCCCTCCTCGGCCGGGTGAACGGCACGATGCGCAGCGCGAATCGGACGCTCGCGGCGGTGGGAGCAGTGGGCGGGGGTGCCCTCGTGACCCTGACCGGGGACGGCTTCGCGCTGCTCGCCGTGACGGTCGTGTTCGCGGCCGCCGTCGTCGTCGCTGCGTGGTCTCCACTGCCCAGCGCCAGCGTTCGCTAGGAAGGTTCCACCCGACACAGGGGTGGTCACCCCGGCCAGGACTCCCGCGACCACGACCCGTCCGCGCGCCGCTGGTAGGCGAGCCGGTTGCTGGCCGCGTCCGTCGCCCCGCGCCAGAACACCATCCGCACCGGTGTGAGTGCGAACCCCGCCCACGTGCTCGGCGGCTCGAGGTCCGTGCCGGCCCGTTCGCGGCCGAACGCCGCCCAGGCCTCCCGGCGCCGAGCCGGCGTGTCCGCAGCGGACGCGTGGTCGTTGACCCACGCGAGCACCTGCAGGTACCGCGTCCTGGCCGCGTAGGCCGAGCGGGCCTCGTGGTCGGAGACGGGCGCCACGTCACCGACCACGACGAGCTGGCGCGCGGCCTCCGGCCAGTGCAGGGTCACCGCGGCACGGGGCACCGCCGCGAGTTCGGCGGCCTTGCGGCTGCGCGAGTCGGTGTGGAAGTGCAGGCGCTCCCCGTCGAACAGGGAGAGCAGGACCGTCCGGGCGTCGGGGTAGCCGTCGAGCCCGACGGTGGAGAGGGTCATGGTCGGACCCGGGGCGTCCGCCGCCGCAGGGAGCCAGGATGCCGCGAGGGCCAACGGGTCCGTCGGCACGGGCGCATCGTCGACCCCTCGCGGCACGGTCACGAGACCGAAGCGTCGGCGGGGCGGGCCGCCGCCGGACGACTCACCGCCGGGTCGAACCGTGCGATCTCGTGCAGCGACGCCACGGCCTCGGCGACCGAGTGCTCCCACAGGACGGCACCGTACGACGCCGTGGCCCGGCTGGCGTCGCCGACGACCCCGGGTGTCCCGAAGTCGTCGGACAACCACCCGAACGACACCGGGCCACCGTTGAAGGCGATCTTCTCGAAGCCGGCGATGTGCTCCGGCACCCATCGCTCCGCGAGCGACATGTCGACCAGGTCGGGACGCAGGTGCAGGATCATCGACGTCTCCGCGGCGCCGCCGTGGATCCCCAGCCCGAGCTCGTCCGCGTCCTCGCCGTCCGGGCCGGGGACGCGGGCGAGGGTCGGCATGAGGAACGTCTTCAACCCGTAGCGCTTCCGGATCTCACGCAGGGCGACCTGCAGCAGCGCGACGTTGCCGCCGTGCCCGTTGGCGAACACCAGGGTGCCGGCACCGGTGAGGGCGACCGCGCGGCCGATCTGGACCGCGGTGTCGAACATCGTGTCGCTGTCGAGCCACACCGTGCCGGGCGCCCAGCTGTGCTCGTCGGACTTCGTGAACGACAGCGTCGGGAGCTGCCAGACGTCCAGCCCCTCGGCGGCCGCCTGCTCGACCGCCGCCCCGCCGATGTGCTCGGCGAGGAGGTGGTCGGTCAGGAGCGGCAGGTGCGGGCCGTGGTGCTCGACGGCGCCGGTGGGCTGCACGACGATCGTGTCCGGTCCGAAGCCCGCCGCGACGGCCGGACCCGACAGTTCCGCGAGCCGACGCGAGCGGACCGTGCCGATGCCGGCGCTCACTTGCCGAACCCGGGGACGACGGGCTGCGCGGACGCGGTGGAGCCACCGCTGACCACGAGCGACGGGTCGATGACGTGCCCGGGGTTGAGCAGCCCCGCGGGGTCGGTGCGCTGCTTCAGCGCCACGAGCTCCTCGACGCCGTGGTCGACGTAGTACTGGTGCGGGCTGTGCACCCGGACGCCGAGTCCGCGGAGCACCGGGTAGCCGGCGTAGACGTCCTCGGCCCCGGTGTACGGCGCGGTGAGCATCCCGATCGGTCCGGCGTGCGCGGCCTCGATGTGGAGCATGCCGCCGGGGTAGACGGCCTCGACCTCGGCGATCCGGTCGATGAGCGCCTCACCGCCGACCTCGACGTGGAAGTACTCGGTGTCGCTCGTGTTCCGCTTCAGCCACCAGATCGGGTGGTTGTACGACAGCATCGACACCTTCGTGGTCTGCTGCAGGCCCTCGCGGACGTCGAGGACCTCACCGCCGGCGGCCTCGATGCGTGCCCGCGCCTCGTCGAGCACGACGTCGTCGATGATCGCTCGCAGGCTCGCCCGGTCGTCCGGGACGGCCAGGTCGGACGGCAGCGTCGCGGCGATCTCGGCGCGGTCGGCGCTCACCAGCCGCGGCACCGGGTCGAGTCCGCGCAGCGTGCGGACGGCGACGAGCGCGTCCTCGAAGGTGGGGAACGCCGCGTAGACGGCTCGCCACTCCTGCAGCGGCTCGAGCCGGACGGTGGCGCGGGCGATGACGCCGGCGGTGCCGTAGGTGTGCACGAACGGCTGCGCCTCGTCGCCCTCGACGTGCAGCAGCTCGTCGGCGCCGGGGAGCGCGACGTCGAGCGCCGTGACGAAGCCCTGCCAGTTCGACCCGTGCGCGATCGACCCGGTGCCGCCGGAACCACCGGACAGGAAGCCGCCGATGGTCGACTGCGCGGTGGACGGGTACATCCAGAGCTGCTGGCCCGTGGCGGCGGCCGCCTGCTCCAGGGCGACCATGGACGCACCGGCCTCGGCGGTGATCCAGCCGTCGCCGACCTCGACGACCGCGCGTGCCCGCGACGTGTCGAGGACCAGGCCGCCGTGCAGCGGGATGCCCTGGCCGTAGTTGCCGGTGCCCTTCCCGCGGGTGGTGACGGGGACGCCGTGCCGGACCGCGGCCTGCAGGGTGGCGGCGATGTCGTCGGCGCTGGCCGGCGACGCGACGAGGTCGGCGAGGCCCAGGGGCAGCTGCTCGCTGAGGATGGGACTCATGGTGGCCTCGTCGACGGAGGCGCGGGCCCGCGTGCGCTCGTCGACGCTCACGCCGCGCTCACCGAGCAGTGCGACGAGCTCGGCGCGCAGCGCCTCGACGGAGGTGGGGGTGACGGTGGTCATGCTCACTCCTGGTGGGTGGGTGGTGCGGGGACGAGGGGCGGGAGGCGCGCGGGGCGTGGCACCGCGCCTCCCGTCCGCTTGTTGGTCGGCTCCCGTTCGACGGGAGCCGACCGGTGTCAGGAACCCAGACCGATGGACTTGTCGAGGAACTCGTTCGTGTACAGGTCGGAGGGCTTCAGGCCGCTCTTGACGTCACCGGTGCCGGCGAAGACGGGCGTCGCCTTGGCGATGAAGTCCTGCATCCGCTGTTCGTCCATCGACCCGATGTAGCCGTCGGTGTCCTTCGCGAGGCCGAGCTTCACCATCTGGGCCGCGGCGAACGCGCCGACCTTCGAGTCGTAGGTCCAGCCGTTGTTGTACTGCTGCACGAGCTTCGTGATGAGGTCGTTCGTGGCGCCCGGGGACTTCAGGTAGTCCACGTCGGCCTGCTGCATGACCGGCACGAGCTTCTGCAGGCACGGCTCGAGCTTCTTCAGGTCACCGGTACGGACCGACATCGCCTCGGGGTAGGGGTTCCACCCCGTGCTCGAGACGAGCGCGTAGTCGACCTTCTTGCCCCAGGCCGCGACCTGGTTCTGGTAGATGTACGGCTCGGCGGTCGCGAAGCCCTGCTGGGCGTCCTTGCCGCCCGCGGACACGAACTTCGACGGGGTGCCGTCGTAGCTGCCGTCGAGGACCTTCTTCGGCAGGATCCCGGACTGCTCCAGGTAGGTCATGTACGCGGCACCGTTGAAGTAGCGGACGACGCCGCCGTCCTTCTCGAGTGCCTTGCCGAGGCTCTTGATGCTGTCGACCTCCGGGTACGTCTTCGGGTCCCACATGATCGACATCGGGGACTGGTCGTTCTCGGCGAACACCGCCGTGGTGGGCAGGTTGCCGGAGAACTGCACCTGCTCGTCCGTGGACATGTACCCGAGGGTGATGTCCTTGTCCTGGTACATCTGCGACGCGACCTTGGTGTAGCCGATGGCCGGGCCGCCAGCACGGATCTCGAGCTTGACGCCGGTGCTCTTGCCGTTGGCGTAGAGGTCGCCGGTGACGGTCTTGCCGGAGGAGTCGATCACCGGGTTCGGGCCGAGCATCTGGTACAGGTGGCCGTGCTCGCCCTCGGGGTTCCAGTCGGTCTGGACGACGACGGTCGCGGGGCACGCGCCGGCGAGGTCGACCTTCGGCCCGGAGGCGGTCGACGAGGTCGCGGCGGTCGTCCCGGTGCTGCCGGACGACCCCGCCGCGCAGCCGGTGAGGGCGATGGCGGTGGCGGCGAGGGCGGCGGTTGCGACGCCGAGGCGGGAGGTGGTGCGCATGGAGGCTCCGTTCGTGGTGCGGGTCTCGTGGTGCTGTGGTGGGAAGGGGTGTGGGTTCGGGGGGGGTCAGCTGAAGTCGTGCCAGCGGCCGACGGCCAGGCGGCCGATCAGGCCGAACACGAGGAAGACGGCGACGCCGTAGAGCGAGGCGATCAGGATGGTCGCGTACAGCTCGGGGCCCATCAGGCGCGATGCGGTCACCTGGATGAGGACGCCGAGCCCGGGGTTGCCGCGCTGGAAGAACTGGTCGCCGACGATCGCCCCGATGACGCTCAGCCCGGCGGAGGTGCGCAGGCCGACGAAGATCGACGGCAGCGCGGCCGGGAACTGCAGCTTGACGAGCTGGGCGAACCGGCCGGCACGCTGCAGCTGGAACAGCTCACGCTGCGCGCGGTCGGCGGACTGCAGCCCGAACAGCGTGTTCGACACCATCGGGAACAGCGCGATCATCACGGTGACGATCACGCGGCTGACGAACTCGTAGCCGAACAGGGCGCCGATGAGCGGCACGAGGGCGAGGATCGGCACGCACTGCAGCACCACCGCGTACGGGTACAGCGAGTTCTCGAGCCACTTCGCCTGCGCCATCGCCATCGCCCAGACGACACCGATCACGATCGCGAAGCCGAGGCCGGTGAGCGAGACGACGGTGGTTCGTCCGAGGGCGGACCAGAGGTCGGAGCCGAACGTGGACGGCGACCCGTCCGGCATCGTCGGCGCGACGATCGCCTTCGCCACGAGGTGCGGGTACGGCACGAGGAAGGCCAGGCCCCGGACGTGGTCGTAGTACGCGGCCGCGGCGTACCAGATGCCGACGAGCACGGCGAGGACGACGACGGGCTGCCACCACGCGATGCCGCGGCGGGCCCGAGGAGCGGCGCGACGGGCGGCGGCCCGGACCGCGCGGGTCTCGGCGGCCTCCTGCAGGGTGACCATCAGCGGTGTCCTTCCCGGAGCGCGTGCGAGACCTCGCCGACCAGTTCGGCGAACTCGGGTGTGAAGCGGATGTCGGGGTCGCGGGGCATCGGGAACGGCACGTCGAACCGGCCGACGATGCTGCCGGGGCGCCCGGACATCACGATCACCTCGGTGGAGAGGTACACGGCCTCGGACACGGAGTGCGTGATGAAGAGCCCGGCGAACTGCTGCTCGACGAAGAGCCGGAGGAGCTCGTCGTTGAGGCGCTCGCGGGTGATCTCGTCGAGGGCACCGAACGGCTCGTCGAACAGGAAGAGCTCCGGGTCGAGGGTGAGCGACCGGGCGAGCGAGACCCGCATCCGCATGCCGCCGGACAGCTGCTTCGGCAGGTTCGTCTCGAAGCCGTTCAGGCCGACGAGCTCGATGGCGTGGGCGGCCTTGGCAGCTCGCTCGGCCTTCGGCACGTGTCCGAGCTCGGCGAGCAGCTCGACGTTGCCCTGCACGGTGCGCCAGGGCAGGAGCGTGGCGTCCTGGAAGACGTAGCCGATGCGGTCGGCCGCGACACCGGCCGACCCGTCCGACGCGGTCTCGAGGCCGGAGGCGATGCGGAGCAGCGTGGACTTGCCGCAGCCGGACGGGCCGACGACCGAGACGAACTGGCCGCGGTCCACGGTGAGGTCGACGCCCTGCAGGGCGATGGTGCCGTTCGGGAAGGTCATCTCGACGTTGCGGAAGTCGAGCAGCGTGTCCGTCGTGGCGACGGGTGGCGGGGCGGTGGTGGTCACGATCACCTCGGGTTCTCGGTGCGGGCGGGCGGAGGGGTCAGGCGGGGACGGCGGCCGCTGCTGCGGACGGCGCGGCGACGGTCCGTCGCACCTCGGTGCGGGCGACGAGTCGCCCGCGGGACAGGACGATGCGGTCGGCGGGGGCGTTCGCGACGGCGTCGGTGACGCTCGTCGCGGCCACGGCGAGCAGGTCGGCGCGACGCCCGGGGACGGGACCGGCGGCCGGGAGGCCCATCACGCTCCGGGCGGTGTCGCTCACCATCGCGTACGCCTGGTCCGGCGTCACGTGGCCGGCGGAGACGAGCAGCGATGCGGTCTCGAAGGCGTCGCTCCGGCCGACCGGGTTGAAGGGGTCGCGGACGTTGTCCGCGCCGGCGGCGACGCGGACGCCGGCGTCGAGGAGCGCCTGGATCGCGGTCAGTCCCCGCGGCGTGGCGACCGGGTACTGCCAACCCTGCAGGTACAGGTTCGTGATCGGGAGCGTGATCACCCCGAGGTCGGCTGCGGCGACGTCGGCGACCACCTCGGCGAGCCGCTCCGGCCCCAGGGTGCCGAGCCGGACGCAGTGCCCGGCGGAGTACTGCCGGTCCCGTCGCAGCGAGCGGGACGCCCGGGCGTAGTGGTCGAGGGTCACCGGACCGTCGAGGCTCTCGTCGGCGTGCAGGTCGACCCCGAGGCCCCGTCGGTGGGCGATGGCGAGGAGCCGGTCGACGTCCGCGAGGGGGTCCTCGGCGAGGTGCGGGGCGCCGCCGACCAGGTCCACGCCGAGGTCGAGCACCGCCTCGACGTGCTCGTCGGGGGCGAGCGGGCCGGCGAGGGCGACGAGCTCGATGTCCATCAGGTCGGCGAGTTCGTCGCGGACCTGCACGAGGGCTCGGGCGCCGCGCAGGGCCTGCTCCGTGGTGGCGGGCCGGTCCGCCGCGCTGTGTCGGCCGCTGAGGACGTCGACGTGGCTCCGGACGGCCGTGGTGCCGGCGGCGAGCAGGGTGAGGGCGGCGGTCCGGGCCCGGTCGGCGATGTCCTCGACGGTCATGGTGGTCGCGTGCGCGGTCCACGAGGCGATCGCGGCACCGAGGTCGCCGAGCGGCGGCCGGATGACGTCGGCGCTGAGGGCCTTGTCGAGGTGGGCGTGCGGTTCTGCCGGTGCGGTCAGGAGCAGCCGGCCGCCGAGGTCGATCGTCTCCTCCGCCGGCGCCGCGAGGGTGCCGGCCGGGGCCACGGTGGAGACGGTCTCGCCGTCGATCGCGACGTCGACCGACCGGCCGTCCGGCAGCAGCGCGGAGCGCAGGAGGGCGATCGGGCGGGGCACTGACGAGTCCATCCGGAGCCTCTCGATCGTGTGTGAGAATGTTGATCGCATCAACATCTCCGATGCTAGGGCGGCAGTGTTTCCCTCTCGTTTCGAGGCGGTTGCCGTGTGTGACGCCCGCCCCGACGCGACCGGGAGCGGGAACGAGCGTTCCGACAAACCGGTCGGGACGGCCCCACCGAGGACGAGAGGAGTGCGCGTGAGCACCGGCACCACCACCGAGACCGACCGCGTCGTCGACGACCAGACCCAGCGGATCGGTGAGCACATCCGTGCCCGCCGACGCGCCGCACGACTGACGCTCGTGCAGGTCGCCGAACTGACCGGGCTGTCGCACCCGTTCCTCAGCCAGGTCGAGCGCGGGCACTCCCGCGCCAGCATGGTGTCCCTCGAGAAGATCGCCGCGGCGCTCGGCACGACCCAGGTCGAACTGCTCGCCGCCGGTGCCCCCGAGCGACCGGAGCACGAAGTCCGCCTGCCCGAGGTGATCCGTGCCGGCGAGGGCGCGCGCGGACCGTTCTCGAGCGGCGAGGCCCGGCTGCTCGTGCACGCCGGCCCGCACGCGTTCGAGCCGCTGGAGTGGGTCGGCGACAACACGGACCTCGGCGAGTACTTCGAGCACCACGAGGACGAGTTCCTCACCGTGCTCGCCGGCCGCGTGCACCTCGACCTGCGCGGACGGGAACCGCTCGACCTCGGGCCCGGCGACTCGGCGTACTACCGCGGCGGCACCGGCCACCGGTGGTGCAGCACGGACGGCACCCGCTTCCACATGATCGTGGTCAAGGAGACCCCGCGCGCCGGAGCGATCGCGTGAACGCCGTGCCGGAGCGTCGGCGGCTGCGCGTGGCCGCCCGTCACGAGGTCGCCACCGACGTCGTCGCACTCGACCTGGCCCCGGTCGACGGCCCGGCGCTGCCGGACTGGGAACCCGGGGCGCACGTCGACCTCGAGGTCTCCCCCGGGACCGAGCGGCAGTACTCGCTCGTCACGACGACGGCCGACGGGCACTGGCGCATCGCCGTGCTCCGCGAGCCCGACGGCCGCGGCGGATCGGTCGCCGTGCACGAGGGCCTGGCGGTCGGCGACGAGGTCGTGGTGGCCGGGCCGCGGAACCACTTCGGCCACGACCCGGCGCGCCCCGCGGTCTTCGTCGCCGGGGGCATCGGGATCACGCCGATCCGGTCGATGATCGCCGCCGCCGAACGCGCCGGCACCCCGTGGGAGCTCCACTACGCGGGGCGGTCCCGCGACCGCATGGCGTTCGTGCACGAGCTCGTCGCCGCGCACCCCGACCGGGTCGTCGTGGCGGCGGCCGACGAGGGCGTCCGGCTCGACGTCGACGCGCTCCTCGCCGCACCGCGCGACGCGGTCGTGTACTGCTGCGGGCCGCGCGGGCTCATGGACGCGGTCGAGGCCGCCGCCGAGCACTGGCCGGCGGGCAGCGTCCGCGTCGAGCGCTTCGAGCCCGCCGCGGACGTCGACGCCCCCGGCGAGGCCTTCGAGGTCGAGCTCACGGTCACCGGCGTCACCGTGACGGTGCCAGCCGACCGGACCCTGCTCGAGGTCGCGGAGGACGCCGGCGCCTTCGTGCTCTCGTCCTGCCGGGAGGGCACGTGCGGCACCTGCGAGACCCCCGTGCTCGAGGGCGAGGTCGAGCACCGGGACACCGTGCTCAGCCCCGAGGAGCAGGCCGACGACCGCACCATGATGGTCTGCGTGTCCCGCGCCCGGCGCGGCTGCCCGCGACTGGTCCTCGAACTCTGACCGGACGGACTACGGACGCTCGGTGCCGTCGAGCGGGCCGCCGGTGAGCGCGGACAGGCGTTCCAGGCCCGCTTCGGCCACGAGCTGCCGGGCGAGCGGGCGCGCCCGTTCGACCGCCTCACGTACGTCCACCCGGGTGACGTCGCCGTCCGCGACGCTCAGCTCGCCGTCCACCCAGACGTCGCGGACCTCGCGGCTGCCGGCGACGAAGACCACCGCCTGGTAGGGGTCGTGGACGTTGGCGAGGGTCGGGGAGTCGCCGTCGAGGACGACCAGGTCCGCGCGCTTGCCCGGCTCCAGCGAGCCGATCTCGTCCTCCATGCGCAGGGCACGGGCGCCGCCGATCGTCCCCATCTCGAAGGCCTCGCGGGCGCTCATCGCGGTGGCCTGCAGGTCCCGCACCCGAGCGAGCAGCGCGGCCGTCTTCATCGCCTGCAGGAA
The DNA here is from genome assembly GCF_059492135.1 of Curtobacterium sp. Curtsp22. Classification (NCBI taxonomy): domain Bacteria; kingdom Bacillati; phylum Actinomycetota; class Actinomycetes; order Micrococcales; family Microbacteriaceae; genus Curtobacterium; species Curtobacterium sp. Curtsp22. The sequence goes on from NZ_CP168519.1 coordinate 1,659,560, forward strand.
GTCCTGGGAGTCGTTCGACGCCGGGCCGTCGACCCCGATGCCCACCGGGACGCCGAGCGCACGGAGTTCCGCGATCGGGGCGATGCCGCTGGCGAGGATCCCGTTCGCGACCGGGTTGTGGGCCACGCCGACGCCGTGGGCCGCGTACCGCTCCCGGTCCTCGCGGTCCACCCAGACGCTGTGCGCGGCGATCACCGGGACCTGGAACATGCCCGTCGCCTCGGCGTGCCCGATGGCCGTCCGTCCGGTGCGCTGCCGGGCCGCGGTGACCTCCTCGCGCACCTCGTGGAAGTGCACGTGCACGCCGTGGCCGCCGGCGACCGCGTAGTCGACGTGCTCCTGCCAGGTGTCGTCCGTGTACCGCCCGATCGACGAGACGCCGACCCGGAACGTGCTGTACCGGCTGGCGGCGGCGGCCTCGCGCAGGGCCTCGAACTCCTCCAGGATGGGCGTCGCGCCGAAGTCGCGGTCGACGTCGCCGGAGCCGAACGACACGACCCCGCGCAGCCCGAGGTCCTCGAGCGCCTGCACCACGCCGGGTGTCGCCGGTTCGTCCGGCACCGGGTCGGCGCAGAACATGTCGTTCGCCGTCGTCACCCCGCTCCGGAGCAGCTGGATGCCCTGCAGCACCGTGCCCGCGTACGCCTTGTCCCGGGTCATCACCGGGTTGACGCGCCCGATCAACGCCGTGAGCCACTCCCACAGCGTGTACTGCGAACCGATCCCGGTGATGAGCCCCTCGCTGAAGTGGCCGTGGGTGTTCACGAAGCCGGGCGTGACGATGTCGTACGCACCGCCGCGCACCGGCGCGTCCGGGTGGGCCGCGGCGAGGTCGGCGTACGTGCCGACCGCGGCGATCCGGTCGCCGTCGAGGAGCACGGCTCCGTCGCGGATCGCGGCGGGCGTGGCAGCGCCGTCGGGTGCTGCGGTGAGCACCCATCCGGCGCGGATCAGGGTCTGCGTCATGGGGCGAACCTACGGTCCGCGTGTTCCCCGGGTGTTTCCGCCCGGTTACCCCGCGATGCCGACCGAGGGTCCTGGAACGCCGGGACCGAGCAGCCACGCCGTCCGTGCGCACCCCGTCCGAGCGCACCCCGTCACGGACCGGAAACAGGGGACTGCTAGAAACACCACCATGCTGACCGTCACCGGTGCCCTCCGCGTCCTCGTCGACCCCCGGACCGAACGGGAGGGCGACGTCGTCGTCGACGACGGCAGCGGCCTCGCCACCACCCTCGACGCGTCCGGGTGCGTCGTCACGGCCGGCCTCGTCAACGCGCACCACCACCTCCTCCAGACCGCGTTCCGCACCCTGCCCGGGACCCGCGGCGTGCCGATGGCGGACTGGCTCGCGACCATGGCCGCGGCGTACGGACGGGTGGGGCACGACCCCGAACTGTACGCACTGGCGGCGTCCGCCGGAGCCGCGGAGGGCCTCCTGTCCGGCGTCACGACGATCGCCGACCACCACCTGAACTGGCCCGCGAAGGCGACCACGGACGACACCGTCGCGCTCGCCGCGGCCACCGTGGGCGCGGTCCGCGGCCTCGGCGGTCGGGTCGTCTTCGTCCGCGGCTCGGCACGGGACGACCCGGACCGCGCGGCGGCCTCGGCGGACGCGATCGCGTCACGACTGCTGCACGACGACGCCGTCGGCGGCGTGGACCCGGACGGCGGGCTCCAGGTCGCTGTCGGTCCGGCCGGCGTGCACTCCGACGGCGAGGCGACCTTCCGCGCGCTCGGCGAGGTGGCGGCGCGACACGGACTCCGCCGGCGGACCCAGGCCAACGAACAGGTCGACACCGCGATCGCGCTCGAGCGCTACGGCCGTCGTCCGCTCGACCTGCTCGAGGAATGGGGGTGGCTCGCGCCGGACGTCACGATCGCGCACCTCTGCGACGTCACCGACGACGAGATCGCCCGGCTCGCGGCAGCGGGCGTCACCGCCACGCACGCACCCGGGTGCGACGTGCCGATGGGCTGGGGCATCGCTCCCGTCGCACGGCTCGCCGCGGCCGGGGTCCCGGTCGGCCTCGGCACGAGCGGCGGCGGCAGCAACGATGCCGGACACCTGCTCGCGGACGCCCGGCTCGCCATGCAGGTGTCGGCGCTCGTCGGGCCGCAGCTGCCGGCGCGACACGTGCTCGGCGCGGCGACGGAGGGTTCCGCGGCGGGGCTCGGGCGCCCGGAGCTCGGGCACCTCGGCGCCGGGAGCGCGGGCGACCTGTGCGTGTGGGACGTCTCCGGGGTGGCGGACGCGGGAGTCGCCGACCCCGTCGCGGGACTCCTCTGGGCCGCCCCCGGGCGGCGGCCCCGACACGTCGTCGTGGGTGGGCGCGTGGTGGTGCGCGACGGGGAGCTCGTCGCGGCGGACGAGCGGGAGATCGCCGCGCGGCTCGCCGAACGACTGGCCCGGACACCCGCCGTCGCCTGACCCGATCGTGCGCCGCCGGCTCAGCTCGCGGACACCGCCCGGCGGTGGATGGGACCGGCGCCGTCGACGAGCGCACCGCCGCCGGCGCCCGTCCGGACCGCGATCACCTCGGCCATGATCGCGACCGCCATCTCCGCCGGCGTCGTCGCACCGATGTCGAGCCCGATCGGGGACCGCAGCCGGTCGGTGTCCGGCGTCCCGAGCGCCCGCAGCTCCGCCATCCGACGTGCGTTCGTCGTGCGGGAGCCCATCGCCCCGACGTACCCGGCACCCCGTCGGAGCGCCGAGTCGACCACGGCGGCGTCGAACCGGTCGTCGTGCGAGAGCACCACGACGGCGGTGGTCGCGTCCACCGGCAACGCCTCGACCACACGCGTCGGCCAGCCCACGATGCGTTCGTCGGCGGCCGGGAAGCGCTCGTCGGTCAGGAACACCGGCCGCGGGTCGACGACCGTCACGGCGTAGCCGAGCACCGCCGCCGTGTTCGTCAGGGCCACGGCGAACTCCACCGCGCCCACCACGATGCACCGCGGCCGCACGTCGGCCCGCTCCACGAAGAGCCGGCCGCCGCAGCCGTCGGGGACGTGCACGACCGCGCCGAGCGTCGCCGGGTCGAGCGAGAGGCCGAGCGACGTCGGCACCCCGGACGCCGCGCGCCGGAGCGCGTCCACGACGTCGACGTCGTCGGGACTGACGCGACGGACCAGGACCTCGACGCGACCGCCGCAGCGGAGCGCGGGTGCCCACATCGCGTCGACGTCGTCCGGGTCGTCGTCGAACCCGAAGCGTTCGAGCACCGCCTCGCCGGTCTCGAGGACCTGTTCCGCCGTGTCGAACAGCGCCCCCTCGACGCACCCGCCGGAGATGGTGCCGACGACCTGACCGCCGGGCAGGACGGCCATCGACGAGCCGACGCCGGTCGGCGCGCTGCCCGTCATCGCGACGGCCGTCGCGACGACCACGGGGTCCCCCGCGTCGAGGGCGGCCAGGAGGCGCGGTGCCAGTTCGAACATCACGCACCCCCGTCGTCGGTCGCGTCCTGGAGCATCGCCCAGACCCGGTCGCGCGTCATCGGCAGCCGGTGGGGGCGCACGCCGACGGCGTCGCGCACCGCGTTCGCGACGGCCGGCGCGACCGGGTTGTACGGCGCCTCGCTCATCGACTTCGCGCCGAGGGGGCCGAGCGGGTCGTGCGTGTCGGCGAAGCGCACCTCGGTGCGGGGCACGTCGGAGATCTTCGGCACCCGGTACGCCCGGAACGCGTCGGTCGTCACCCGACCGGTCTCGTCCAGCACGACCTCCTCGTACAGCGCCGAGCCGATCGCCTGCGCGGCGCCGCCCTCCACCTGACCGCGGAGCTGTTCCGGGTTCAGGACGGTGCCGGCGTCCACCGCCTGCACGCTGTGCAGCACGCGGACCTCACCCGTCGGCCGGTGCACCGCCACCCGGGCGCCGTGCACGGTGAACGCGAGCGACCGTGGCGTGCCGTCGTGGCTGCCGTGCGCGACGAGCGGGCCGTCGGCGAGCAGCTCGGCGTGCCCGACGAGCTCCTCGCCGACGCGGACGCCGTCCGGCCCGATCGAGACCGCCGGCCCGAGCGGACCCGACGCGGTCCGGGGCGTCCGGGCGGCGACGATCCCGAGGGCACGCCCGGTCATGTCCTCCCGCAGTGCCTGCGCCGCGGCGTACAGCGCCTTGCCGGCGACGACGACCCCGGCGGACCCGAACGCCCCGGTGTCGTGCCGGGCGGCGTCGGTGTCCGACTGGTGCACGTCGACCCGGTCCGTGGTGGTGCCGAGGGCGGTGGCGACGAGCTGCGTGTGCACCGTCGTCGTCCCGTTGCCGAACTCGGCCGTGCCGACGCCGATGCGGTACCGGCCCTCCGCCGTGGCCTCGACCGACACGTGCGCGTGGTGCCCACGCGGCGGCATCGTGGCGATCGCCGCGAGGGCGACCCCGGTGCCGAACGCCCAGTCGCCCGAGTCGTCCAGCGGCGGACCGTCCATCCGGGGGACCTCGGGCACCGGTGCGCGGAGGGCGTCCTCCACCAGGTCGATGCACTGGTCGAGTCCGTAGCTGCCCTCCCAGCGCAGGTCGTCCTGCTCGTCCGGGTCCGTGACCACCAGGGGGTCTCCGGGGACCACGACGTTCCGCCGCCGCAGGTCGAGCGGGTCGATGCGGAGCTCCCGGGCGAGCTCGTCCATGGCGGACTCGATCGCGAAGACGACCTGGCCGAGCCCGTACCCGCGGAACGCCCCGGACGGCAGGTTGTTCGTGTACACGGACTCCGCGTCCACACGCTTCGACGGGCACCGGTAGACGGCGACGGACTCGCTGACGGAGTGGAACATGACACCGATCCCGTGGTTGCCGTACGCGCCGGTGTCCATGGTCTGGTCGACGTGCAGTGCCGTCAGGTGCCCCTCAGCGTCGGCACCGAGCCGGACCCGCACGCGCATCGGGTGCCGGGTCGGGGCGATCGTGAACTCGTCTCGCCGACTGAACTCGTACTGCACCGCGCGACCGGTCCGCAGCACCGCGAGGGTGACCAGGTCCTCGGTCAGCAACTCCTGCTTCCCGCCGAACCCACCGCCGACGCGCTTCGCGATGACACGGACTCGGCTCGGGTCGAGGCCGAACACCTGCGCGATCTCGTCCCGCACCAGGAACGGGACCTGCGTCGCGGTCCGGAGCACGAGCCGCCCGTCCCGGTCGACGGACCCGCGGGTCGCGTGGGTCTCGAGCGCGGCGTGCGAGACTCGGCCCGTCGTCCAGGTGCCCTCGACGGTGGCCGCGGCCGTCGCCAGGGCTCCGTCGACGTCGCCCGTCTCGCCGTGCAGGGCGGCGACCACGTTGCGGCCCGGCTCGGCGATCCGGTGCTCCTCGGTCGTCTTGTCGGCGTGCAGGAGCGGAGCACCGGCGGCACGGGCCGCGTCCGGGTCGTGCACGCTCGGCAGCACCTCGTAGCGCACCCGCACGAGGGCGCAGGCCTGCTCGGCGATCCGGACGCTGTCCGCGACGACGGCGGCCACGCGCTGCCCACGGAAACGGAGCACCCGGTCGAGCACCCGGGTGTCGTCCGGGTCGTCCAGGCGGGACTCGTGCCGACCGGTGGAGAACAGCACGCCGGGGTCGTCGTAGTGGGTGAGGACGGCGTGCACACCCGGGAGGGCTTCGGCCTCCGCCGTGTCGATCGACACGATGCGGGCGTGCGGGTGCGGGCTGCCGAGGACCGCGAGGTGCAGGAGACCCTCGGTCCGCCGCACGTCGAGCGTGTACTCCTCGCGTCCGGTCACGATCGCCATCGCGGCCGGGGCGGCGACCGACGTGCCGATCGCCTGACCGGCCGCCGCGCACGCCGTGTTCGCGACCCCGTCCAGGGCGTCCTCGATCGCCCGGTACCCGGTGCACCGGCAGAGGTTGCCCTTCAACGCGCGGTGCCGGTCAGCAAGCGCGTCCTCGTCGAGCGTGGAGGCCGTGACGACGTACCCGGCGGTGCAGAAGCCGCACTGGAAGCCCGGCGCCTCGGCGAACGCGCGCTGCACGGGGTGCGGGTCCTCCGGCGTGCCGAGCCCGGCCGCCGTGGTGACGGCACGCCCCGCCATCCGGTGCGCCGGCGTGATGCAGGAGTGGACCGGCACACCGTCGACGAGCACCGAGCACGCACCGCAGTCGCCCGCGTCGCAGCCCTTCTTCACGGACGTCACCCCGTGCTCGCGGAGCAGGGTGCGGAGGACCTGACCGGGCTGCGGTTCGGCGTCCACCGTCACGCCGTCGACCTCGAACCTCATGCCGCACCGCCCGTCGTCCCGAGCGCCTCGGCGACGAGCTCCGCCGCGAACCGCCGGCTCACCGCGCGCCGCCAGTCCGGGGATCCGTGCGGGTCGTCGTACCAGGCGTCGTGTGCCTCGAGCCGTGCGTCGACCTCCGCGGCGGTCGGGACCCCGGCGTGACGGAGCACGAGTGGCCGCGGGGTCGCCCCGGTCACGACGAGGACGAAGCCCGACGCCGACCACCGCGTCGTGACGAGTGCGCCGGTCCGGCCGTGCGGGCTGAGGGACACCCGGCGGAACCCGGTGCGCGCCACGAGGGCCGCACGTGGCACGTCGAACGCCCGGATGACCTCACCCGGCGCCAGGTCGGTCGTCCGCGGCCCGGTGACCAGGTCCGCCACCGGGACCCGGCGCTCCCCGCCGTCCGGCGTCCAGACCTCCGCGATCGCGTCGAGCGTCACGAGCAGCGCGGTGATCGCCCCCGCCGGCAGGGCGACCGCGACGTTGCCGCCGACCGTCGCCTGGTTCCACACCTTGAACGACGCCAGCAACGCGTTGGCACACCGGTCGACGAGCGGCCAGGCACGCCAGTCGTCCTCGGGCGCCACGCGCAGCAGCGACGCGATCGTGCACGTCGCGGCGATCCGGAGCCCTCCGGCGCTGCGCTCGGTGTCGCGCCACCCCAGTGCAGTGAGGTCGACGAGCCCGGTCAGGCCCGGCTGCTCCTCCGAGTACAGCCAGGTGCCACCGGCGAGGGGATGCTCACCGGGACCGAAGGAGAGGTCGTCGCGGTGCGACGGTGTCCGCACGGTGCGGACGGTGACGAGGTCCATTGCAGGGTCCGATCGGGATGGTGGGACGGGTGTCGGTGGCGCCGTCGGACCGTCGTCCGTGCGCGATCATCCCGCGGTTCCACGCCGAGGACCGCCGGGGTGCGGATGTGTGCGCCACGGGGCCCTCCTCGATCGGGTGCGTCGTGGCGGCAACGCTATGGAACGGGTGTTTCCGTGTGGTTACGGGCGTTCGACGGCTGCGTCACGACCGGGCCGTGGCCGCTGACGGAGCTCGTGACCTGTTCGACCCACCGCCGAAACACGCGGGTGTCATCGTCGCCTCCATGGAGATCACCGACGTCCAGCCAGTCCCGACCACCACGACCGTCCACCTCGGTGCGAACCAGTACGGCAAGGCCGAGGTCCGGCTCGTCCGGGTGACGCGCGACACCGACCGGCACGAGATCGAGGACCTGACCGTCACGACGCAGTTGCGCGGTGCGGCGCTCGCCGACTCGTACACCGAGGGCGACAACGCCAAGGTCGTCGCGACGGACACGCAGAAGAACACGGTCTACGCCTTCGCGAAGGAGCACGGGGTGGGCACGCCGGAGGAGTTCCTCCTGCGACTCGGCCGGCACTTCAGCACCGCCTTCGACTGGTACGACGGCTCCACCCTGTCCGCCGAGCAGTACACGTGGGAGCGGATCGTCGTCGACGGCCGGGAGCACGACCACTCGTTCGTCCGGGCCGGCCGTGGGACCCGCACGGCTGTGGTGCAGGTCGACGGCGACGACGTGCACGTGCTCGCCGGGGTCACCGACCTGACGGTCCTGAAGTCGACGGGCAGCGAGTTCCACGGGTTCCCGCGCGACGGGTACACGACGCTCGCGGAGACCGACGACCGGATCCTCGCGACCTCGGTGACGGCCCGCTGGCGCTACACGCCCGAGGCGGTGGCGGCGGGCATCGACTACGACGCCGTGTACGCGGGCGTCCTCGACCGGATGCTCGCGACCTTCGCCGAGCTGCACTCCCTGGCGCTGCAGCAGACTCTGTTCGCGATGGGCCGCTCGGCGATCGAGGCGTTCCCGGAGATCGCCGAGGTGCGGTTCTCGATGCCGAACAAGCACCACTTCCTGGTCGACCTCGCACCGTTCGGCCTGGACAACCCCGGCGAGGTGTTCTTCGCCGCCGACCGGCCCTACGGCCTCATCTCCGGCACCGTCGTGCGCGACGGCGTCGCCGAGGCCCCGGCCGCGTGGACGTCGGTGCCGGCGTTCGTGTGACCGACGTGGTGGGCGTGCTGCTCGCCGCCGGTGCGGGGACGCGGATGGGGCGGCCGAAGGCGCTGGTCGCCGAGCCGGACGGCACCCCCTGGCTGCACCTCGGCGTCGACGCGCTCCTGGTGGGCGGCTGCGACCGGGTCGTCGTCGTCCTCGGCGCCGCCGCCAACCGGGCGCGGGTCCTCATGCCCGCCGTGGACGGGGTCACCGTCGTCGTCGCGGACGACTGGGCAGCGGGTCCGGGCGCGTCGCTCGCCGTCGGGCTCGCGGCCGTCACCGGTCCGGCGACGGCGTGCGTCTCCCTCGTCGACCTGCCCGGCCTCCCCGCGTCGGCCGTCCGGCGGGTGATCGGCGACGGTGACCACCCGGCGGCGCTCCGCCGCGCGGTCCACCACGGCGTACCGGGACACCCGGTGGTCGTCGGCTCGGAGCACCGCGCCGCGCTGGTCGCCGCGCTGTCCCACGATCCCGCGCACGGCGCCGGGCCGTGGCTCGCGTCGTCGAGCGCGGAACCCGTCGAGTGCGGCGACCTGTGGGACGGTCACGACCAGGACCACCCCCGCTGCTAGCGGGGGTCGCGGTCGCCCATCGCGTCTCACTGGATCGACCGCGCACGGCGGTCGAGTTCGGTCAGCATCGCGTCCGTCCGGCGGACCGCTCGAGGGGCAACGATCAGGGAGGCGACCAGCATGACGAGGAAGAGGCCGACGAAGATCCAGGAGAGCGGTTGTCCGGACACTGCGAGCCAGACGGAGAGGCCGGTCATCGGAACGTACAGCAGCGGGGCCGCCCATCGCAGCGAGCGGTACTGGTTCCGGTGCTGCTGCACCGCACGTCGCCATCCCTCGATGTCGACGTCGGGCGGGACGACCCCGCGGCGGACTGCGCGACGGAAGCCCGCGTCCTGCAGGACGGTGCCGTACCCGCGCCGCAGCCGGATGAGGAAGATCGCCATGACGATGCCGTACGCGGAACCCGTGATGGCGGAGATCACGGCTCGCTCGACAACGTTGAGCTCCGGCATCACGACGATCGTCACCAGGAACCACAGGCCGCCGAACGCGACGGCGAGCGCCAGCGCAGCCAACCACCACGGCCACCGTCTCATCAACCCCACACGACCAGCTTTCCAGACACGGGCGCACCGCGACCGGCTGACGGACGGGAGGCGCGGTGCCGGTCCGCACCGCGCCTCCCGTCCGTCATGCAGCGCGTCAGCGCGGGATCACCGAGAACAGGAACCGCTTCCGCACCATGTACCAGGCCAGCAGGATGAGCAGGGTGTGGGTCGCGAAGCCGATCCAGCCGTTGCCCCAGTCGACACCCGGGATCGACGCGATCGCCAGCGCGAAGAACACCTGCCAGACGAACACGTAGAGACTCGCCTGCCCGATCGGGATCCACAGCCATCCGATGGCCTTCGCGATCGGCTTCCAGAACACGGTGAGGATCGCGTACGACACGATCGCGAAGAAGGCGATGTCGAGCAGGCGCCCCCACTGCAGGTCGACGCGCTGGTAGGCGGTGTTGTACAGCTGGTCGTACATCGTCGCTGGGAACGGCACGGGAGTGAACCCGAAGTGGTCGCCCGCCCAGACGTAGACCAGGAACAGCGCGTACCCGCCGATGCCGACCCCGACGAGGACCTTGCCGAGGCGACCGGTCAGTGCGCCGATGATCTGCCGGCGGTAGTACCCGAGCACGAGTCCGTGGGTGAACACGACCTGCCAGGTGAGGAGCGGGAAGACGGCCTCGAACTGGGAGTTCAGCGGCCGGAACTCCGGGTTGAGCGCCTGGTAGACGTAGAGCGCCCAGCTGACGATGAGCAGGGCCCACCAGAACCCGCGGCGGATCACCCACATGAACGCCGGGATGAACAGGCTCAGCACCACGAAGAGGCCCATGATGTTGAACGGCCACGGGCCCATCTCGAGTAGCAGGAACTGCCGGATCGCGTACCAGGGCGGCGGGTACGCCAGCAGCTGCATCGCGTTCGGGTAGAGGTCGTAGACGCGCCCCTCGGCGCCGACTCCCCCGGTGCCGGTCCCCCGGTCGGTGAAGGTGGTGATCGCGTCGGTGTTCAGGAAGGGCACGAAGCTCAGCGCGAAGACGACGAGGATCACCCCGAGCGTGACGAGGTACTGCTTCCGCGCACGTTTCCACGCCCCGATGGCGGCCGCCCACTCGCCGAACTTCTTGATGGCGAACGGGTAGGTCATGCCGAGGACCATGCCGGACAGGAACACGAACATCTCCGCGCCGGTGATCGCGCCGACGGCGTGCAGCGTGATGTACGAGTACGGTCCGCCGATCTCGATGTGGGTGATCACCACGGCGAGGATGATGAACCCGCGGAACAGGTCGAGCCGCAGGTCGCGCCCGGGCTTGCCGTCGTCGGGGTAGCGCCAGCTCGGCAGCAGCCGACCGAACAGGCCGCTCAGCAGGAACACGACCGCGAGGCCGACGGCACACCAGACGATCCAGGCCATCTGGTCGCCGCCGGTGTCGTACTGCTGGTCGGTCGCCGCGGCGCCGTCCCGTGGCGTGACCTCGTCCGTCACCGGTCCGAACACGAAGTCGCCCGCGCGCTCGAGGTCGGTGCGGAACGAGCCGGCGATGCCGGGCACGGCGGTGTCGCGCCAGTCGGCCACGCGGTTGCCGGCCTCGGGTTCGCGGCGGTTCGTCTCGAGGAACGTCACGCCACGGATCAACGGGCGGTCCTGCACGGCGGCGATCACCTGTCGCCACCAGCCCTGCTTCACCGGGAGTTCGTCGGCGCCCCGGAGCGAGTGGTCGTACAGCGCCCCGGTGTCGAGCAGCATCGGCCGGTCGTCGGCCACGGCGAAGCGCTCGTAGAAGCTCCCCTGCTGTCGCTGCTCGTAGCCCCAGGTCTCGTCGAAGCGAGCGGTGACCTCGCCGGCCTCGGGGACGTCGTTCCGGGTGAGCGGGACGTCCCGGCCGGCTGCCTCGGTCGCCTTGCCCTTGCCGAAGTACAGCATCGACAGCCCGACCCAGTCGACCGAGGAGTCCCCGGGCCAGTACGGCTCGTAGGGGTCGTCGGCCGCGGTGAGCTGTCCGTCGCCGTTCGTGTCGAGCTTCGAGACGTCGGTCGCGGAGAGGTCCTGCAGCCGGCCGGCGGACTCGCCGAAGGGGTAGCCCGCACCGTAGGACGGGGACCACACCATGAGCGCGTCCGAGCTGCCGCCGTGGACCGCGGTCGCGAGCGCCCGGAAGGCCGTGACGAACTGCGTCGGCTGCTGCCCCCACCGCACCCACGTGCCGTTCATCTGCGGGGCGAACCGGACGAGCACCTGGGTGTCGTACTGGCGGTGGACCTCTTCCAGCAGGGCGTTCGCCGCGCGGGCGTCGGCCGCGGTGAGGGACCGGAGCGACTGGTCGGGCTCGAGGCTCACCACGAGGACGGCGCCCTGCGTCGCCGCAGCACGGGTGGCCCGGAGGAACTCCTTGCGGGCGCTGCGGTCGAGCGGGTACTGGATCTCCACGCCGTACATCGACGGTGTCGCGCCGAGTCGTCCCGCGTACCCGGCCGGAGCGTCGTCGCCCCAGTCGATGTCCGGTCCGAACCACGTCTTCCCGTCGGACGGCGCGATCGACGCACCGCTCGTCGCGGCCGCCTGCACCGCTGACGCCGGCAGCGCGCCGCCCAGGGCGAACGTCGCGAGCACCACCAGGAACGCGACGAGCCGCGCAGCGGTCCGGCTCACCGTGCGCACACCAGGGTCCAGACGTTGTGACCGCCCTCGTGTCGGTGCTCGAGCCGGTCGAGCGCGGCGATCGCGAGCGCGAGGCCTCGACCGCTCTCCTCGTCGGCGTCGACCATCGTCACGGCAGCGAGGTCGATGTCGACCGGCAGCCCGTTGTCGGTGAGCACGGCGACGAGCTCGTGGTCGGTCGCGTCGAGTTCCACGGTGTAGCGCCGGCCGGCTTCCTGGTCGGCGCGTCGGGTGTGCTCGACGATGTTCGCGGCGATCTCGGCGAGGGCGGTCTCGAGACCGAAGCGGAGCCGGACGTCGTCGATGCCGAGGGTGTCCCACCACGCGGCGAAGCGGTCCTGCACCTCGTCGAGGGACGCCGGCACCGCCGGGACGTCGAACTCGACCCGCGCCGGGCTCACAGGGGTCCCCCGGCCGTGCTCGACTCGTGCTCGGACTGCGCCGTGCCCGGTCCTCGGTAGAGCACGGCCCGGATGACGATGCTGAAGATGAACAGGTCGAACACGACCCACGCGGTGTTCACGAGCGGCGCGATTCCGGACGCCTGGCCGGTCAGGTAGCGGATGCCGATCAGGATCAGCGCCGCCACCAGGGCCCCCATCGCGATGAGCTGGGGCTTCACGAGGTCCCACCGCGGCTTCTGCTCGGACTCGTCACGGACCTTCGGGGTGACCCGGAAGCCCAGCGGCTTGCCCCGGAACACGTTCTCGAACGCACTCGTGACGGACTCGATCCAGACCGGGAACAACGCCAGCGAGTACTGCTGCCCGCGCCACGTCGGTCTGCCGGCCGCCACCACCCAGAAGAGCAGCTGGTTGAGGACGAGGAACGGGATGAGCCGGGCGAAGAAGTCGACGCTGTACGCCTGGACCGGCACCACACCGAAGGACAGGCAGAGCACCGGGGCCGCGATGTAGACGATCGCGGCGAAGCCGGACAGGTAGCTCCACATCGTCGAGAAGTACATGAGCCGCTGCCCCCACGACAAGCCCTTCTGCACGAGCGGGTTCTCGCGGAAGAAGACCTGCATGGTGCCCTGCGCCCAGCGGAGCCGCTGCACGAGCATGGTCGGCAGGTCCTCGGGTGCGAGGCCCTTCGCCAGGATCTCGTCGTGGTAGGCCGACTTCCAGCCGAGGCCGTGCAGGCGCATGGCGGTCGCCATGTCCTCGGTCACCGAGATCGTCGCCAGGGGCATGATCGGCTGGGCTTCGTCGTCACGGTTGACGTCGAGCGCCCGGGTGAGCACGGCGATGGACTCGATCGCGGCGACGGGTGAGGCATCGCGGCGGCCGAGGACGTCGAGCGCCGCGTCGTCGAGCCCCGCGAAGGTGTTCGCGTCGGTCGACATCGCCGCGAGCTCCTGCAGGTCGTTGCGGACCGATTCGAGGTCGGACGCGGCGAACCGGTAGGAGATCGTGTCGATGCCCCGTTGGAAGTCGTAGGTGACGTCGCCGAGCGGCTCGCCCCGCTGGACCTGGTCGCGGGCGCGGTCGACCACGGCCTCGGCCTCGTCGAGCGCCCCGAGCACCCGCGGGTCGGTCTCCGTCTCGCGTGCACGGGCGAGGAGCTTCCGGGAGGTCTTGATCGTCCGCGCGACCGACGCCTCGACCTCGCGCACGTACCGGGTGACCCCGAGCTGCATGAGCGCCTCGCGCCGGAGGATCGCGTTCGACCCGCAGAAGAACGCGGCGTTCCACCCGTCCTTCGACTGCTGGATCGGCCCGTAGAACAGGGGCGCCTGGCTGCCGAGCAGGTCGGCTTCGGGCACGTTCTCGAACCACTGCGGCGTCTGTACGAGCGCCATCCGCGAGTCCTTGAAGTACCCGAGCGTGCGGTCGAGGATCGACGGTTCCGGGACCTGGTCGGCGTCGAGGATGAGGAGGAACTCCCCCTGGGTCGCGAGCAGGGCGTTGTTGAGGTTCCCCGCCTTGGCGTGCCGCGGCCGGTCGATCCAGTCGGCGCCCCGGGTGATCACGCCGATCCCGAGCGACTCGGCGGCGGCGCGCATCTCCGGACGGTTGCCGTCGTCGAGGATCCACGTGGTGTGCGGGTGAGTGATCGCCTTCGCCGCCGTCGCGGTGCGGACGACGAGGTCGACGGGCTCGTTGTACGTCGTGATGAAGACGTCGACGGTCACGGGGTCCTGCGGCGGGGCCGGCGGTTCCCCGCGTTCACGGAGCCGCCAGGCCCCGAACGCGAAGAGCAGCGAGTCGATCACGCTGTACGTCTCGGCGAGGATCAGCGGGACGGCGATCCACCACGAGTGCCAGTTCACCGAGGCGGCCCAGCGCCAGACGATGTAGTTCACGCCGGCGATCGAGGCGAGCAGGGCGACGGTCCGGACGGCGACGAGGCGCTTCCGGGGTGTCCCGGTCGTGAGACGGCGGCGGTCCTGCCGGCTGACGTCGAGCGCGGTCACCGGGTGCCCCCGACGACGGCGTCGCCGAACGTGCTGCGTCGCAAGCGAGCCTCCCTGATCCGTCGGCCCCCGGCCGCGGCGCGCGCCCGAGGGTGGTGGTCCGTCCGGGGAGACTCCAGGTGTGCCGTCCCGAGCGTGGGCTCAGTCGTCGGGTACGACCGGGGCCCACGACCTGTCTACCGCAGGAACGGGCCCTCTGTCAGACCGGCACCCCGCTCTGGGGACAACAGGACGCGGCCGACGGACGACGCGACCCGCGACCGACGGACGACGCAGCCCGCAGCGCGACCCCGTCAGTCGAACTCGGCGACGAACCCGAGTCCCTCGGCCAGCCGTGCGACGACCTCGTCGAAGTACGCCGCACCGTCCGACACCGAACCGACGAAGTGCCCGAACAACTCGAACGACACCGTGCCGAACACCGTCGTCCAGGCCATCAGCGTGCGGACGAGGACCTCCTCCGGCAGCTCGGTGCCGAACGCCCGCAGGGACGCCACCCCGTCCGCGACCGCCGCAGCCACGAGCCCCGGACCCGATCCGGCCGGGAGCGGTGCGCGGTACCCCGGGTCCGCCACCGCGTCCGCGACCACCCGCACGATCGTGAGCGTCGTCCGCGACGCCGGGTCCACGGTCGACCGCGGCGCGACGTACCCGGGCACCGGCGAGCCGAACAGGAGCGCGAAGTCCCCCGGGTGCGCGATCGACCACGTCCGGATCGCCCGGCACACCGCGACCCACCGAGCCCCGGGTGCCGGTCCCGCTGCCGCCTCGGCTGCCTCGACCGCGCCGCCGAGCTCGTCGTAGTCGGCGATGAGGAGCGCCGTGAGCAGGTCGTCGCGGCTCGGGAAGTACCGGTAGACGGCAGACGACACCATCCCGACGTCACGGGCGACGGCGCGGAGGCTCAGTTGCGACGGCCCCTCCTCGGTGAGCCGGACACGGGCAGCGGCGAGGATGCCGGCCCGCACGGTCTCGCGTGCGAGGGATCGTGCGGTGGGCGCCTTGTCCGTCATGCCTCCACCATGACACGAGAGAGCACTGCACACAATCGAGAGCACTGCTCTTGCAATTCGGCGACGGCTCGTGCATGCTGAGAACCGAGAGCGGTGCTCTCGCAAACAGACGAAAGCAGGAAGCCATGTCGCAGCACCACGTCGTCATCGGTGCCGGTCCGGTGGGCCGTCACGTCGCCGCACTCCTCGCGGAACGGGGCGAGCGGGTCACCGTCGCCACCCGATCCGGCCGGGACACGGGTGTCTCCGGCGTCGAGCACCTCGCCCTGGACGCCTCGGACGCCGACGCGCTCACCCGGGCGACCGAGGGGGCCGCTGCCCTCTACAACTGCGCCAACCCCGGCAACTACACGCAGTGGGAGCAGACCTGGCCGCCGCTCGCGACCGCGCTGCTCACCGCCGCCGAGCGGACCGGCGCGGTGTACGCCATCACCGGGAACCTCTACCCCTACGGACCCGTCGACGGACCGATGCGCGAGACCCTGCCGGACGCCGCGACGGACCACAAGGGCATCCTGCGGGCACGGCTCTGGGCCGACGCACGCACGGCGCACGAAGCGGGCCGGGTGCGTGCCGTCGAGGTCCGCGCCTCGGACTACGTCGGCGCCGGCATCGGCGAGAACGGCCACATCACGCGCGTCCTGCCGGCAGCGCTGCAGGGGAAGGCGGTGTCGATGATCGGCCGGACCGACCTGCCGCACACCTTCACGGACGTGCTCGACGTCGCCCGGATGCTCGTCGCGGCCGCGGCGGACGAGACCGCCCACGGACGCACCTGGATGGTGCCGAGCAACGCCCCGCGGTCGCAGGTGCAGGCCCTCACCGAGGTGCTGGCCGCGGCGGGGAAGCCCCCTGTGACCGTCCGGCGTCTCCCCGCCGGCATGCTCCGCGCGATGGGCCTGTTCTCACCGATGATGCGCGAGATCGCCGAGATGAGCTACCAGTGGACGGCCCCGTACGTGGTCGACGACTCGGCGGCCCGAGCCCACTTCGGCATCGAGCCGACCCCGTGGGACGAGGTGTGCCGACGGACCGTCGAGGGCGTCGCCTGACCGGCTGCGCACTGCATGACGGGAGGCGCGGTGCGAGCCCGCACCGCGCCTCCCGTCAGTCACCTGGTCGGGTCCGACCTCAGATCACCAGCAACCGCGAGAACTGTCCGGCGGACAGCCGCTGCGCCACGCCGCCTGCGGCGTCCAGCCGCCAGAGGCCGGTCGTCGGGCCGGCGCTCACGTCGAAGAACAGGTCGCCCGCCTCGTCCGCCGCACCGATCCACACGCCACGGCCCTCGGCGGTCACGCCGCTCGTGGTCTGCTCGGTGGTCGTCCCGTCGGCCGTCCGCGAGGACAGCGAGGTGATCGTCTTGTCGGCGGTGCAGCCGCCGGGGCTGCCCTCGCTCGGCGCGGCGCACCACCCGGCGGACTTGGCGGACACCAGCGCGCGGCCGTTCGTCGCCGCGTAGGTGAAGCCGATCCGGGACTCGGCCGACACGAGCTCGCTCGAGCCCTTCGCCAGCAGCACCCAGCCGCTCGCACCGGACGCGCCGGTCGAGAGGTAGTTGACGTAGAGGTTCCCGCCGCCGTCCGCGATGACCGCCGCGAAGATCCGGTAGCCGGTCTCGGGGATCGACCGGGTGGTCCGGACGCCCGTCGGGGACACGGAGACGACCTTCGTCGCGGCGCCCTGGGTCCCGAAGGTCACGGCCGAGACCGTGCCGTCGCGTCCGACCGCCCAGCCGGAGCCGGCCGAGGGGATGATCGCCGTCGGTGCTGCCCCGGACACCGGGAGCTTCGTGATCGCACCGGAGACCGAGTCGACCCAGTACAGGTTGCCGGCGACGTCCGAGCGGAGGTCCGCCGTGAGGTGCAGGCCGGTCGCCACGGTCCGGGCAGCGGCGCCGCCGGCCGGGTACATCACGATCGAGGTGCGGTCCGCCGACGGCACGAACACGTCGCCCACGTCGTCCGCCGTGAAGCCGGCGGCGTTCGGCGCGATCGTGGTCGGGGCGGACGTGCCGGAGGTCGGGAACCGCACGACCGAGCCCGCGCCGTCGAGGGCGAACAGGGACTGCACGGTCTGGACCGACCCGGGCGCGGTGTACCGCACCGAGACGGCCTTGCCCGTGCCCCGGGTCCCGACCGCACGGACCGAGAACGTGTACGCGGTGCTCGCGGTCAGGTTGCCGAACCGGTCGGACCGCGCGCTGGCCGGGAGCCGGTCGACGCCGGCGTCCGGCTGCTGCTGCGCGGGCGAGACGGTGACGCGCCAGCTGGTGACCTTCGCGCCGGACTTCGGGAGCCCCCAGGTCACGGTCGCGCTGTCCGCGGCTCCGGTGACGCGGACGGAGGTCGGTGCGCCGGGCACCGACGAGGGTGCGGCCGTCGCCGGCGCGGCTCCCCCGATGACGAGCGCCACCGCGGCTGCGGCGGTCAGTACGGCTCTGAACACGTGCGTTCCCCTGTTCGTCCCGTGGTCCATGCGCCACGACTACGGACATCAGAGCACCGGTCGGACCTCGCGGACCCGTCGGCGCCGGGATCGTGCGGGCCGTGCAGGCCCTCATGCGTCATCCCGCAACCCGGGAACGACGGGAGGCGCGGTGCCAGCTGGCACCGCGCCTCCCGTGAAAAGA
This sequence comes from Curtobacterium sp. Curtsp22, assembly GCF_059492135.1. NCBI lineage: Bacteria > Bacillati > Actinomycetota > Actinomycetes > Micrococcales > Microbacteriaceae > Curtobacterium > Curtobacterium sp. Curtsp22. The sequence continues at coordinate 1,677,623 of NZ_CP168519.1, forward strand.
ACGCGCGTCAGTGACGCGGCTTGCGCTCCGCACGGTCGTCGCGGTCGTACCGACGCGGCCCGCGGTCGTCGCGGTCCCGACCACCGGCACGCGGCCCACGGTCGTCGCGGTCGTACCGGCGCGCCCCGCCGCCGCCACCACGGCGGTCCGGCTTGATCTCGATGAGCTTCCCGCTGATCCGGGTGTCCGTCAGCCGGTCGAGCACCCCGGCGTCCATGTCGGCGGGCAGCTCGACGATCGAGAAGTCCGGGCGGATCTGGATCGCCCCGAAGTCGTCACGGCGCAGACCACCCTCGTTCGCGAGGGCCCCGACGATCTGTCGCGGCTCGACGCGGTGCCGACGCCCGACCTCGATGCGGTATGCCGTCATCGGCTGCGAGCGGCGCGGGCCACGGTCGGCGCGGTCGCCACGGGCGCCGCGGTCGTCGTCACGGTCGCGGCGGTCGCTGCTCCGGCCGTCGCGGTCGACGCGGTTCCGCAGCTCGTCGGCCTTCGGGTCGAGCAGCAGCGGGTCCTCACCCTGCGCGACGACGGCCAGCGCGGCGGCGACGTCGTCGGCCGGGACGTCGTGGTGCTCGACGTAGTGGGCGATGATGTCGCGGAACGCGGTGATGCGGTCCTGCTGCTCGAGCGCCGCGGTGATCGCGTCGTCGAAGCGGGTGAGGCGCGTCTCGTTGACGTCCTCGATCGTCGGCAGCTGCATCTGCGTGAGCGGCTGCTTGGTGTGCCGCTCGATCGCGGACAGCAGGCGTCGCTCGCGCGGGGTGACGAAGCTGATCGAGTCACCCGAGCGGCCGGCGCGACCCGTGCGGCCGATGCGGTGCACGTAGGACTCGATGTCGACGGGGATGTCGTAGTTCACGACGTGCGTGATGCGGTCGACGTCGAGGCCGCGGGCGGCGACGTCGGTGGCGACGAGGATGTCGAGCTTGCCGGACTTCAGCTGGTTCACCGTGCGCTCGCGCTGGGCCTGGGCGACGTCACCGCTGATGGCCGCTGCGGCGTACCCGCGGGCGCGGAGCTTCTCGGCGAGGGTCTCGGTCTCGCTCTTCGTGCGGACGAAGATGATCATGCCCTCGAAGTCCTCGACCTCGAGGATGCGGGTGAGCGCGTCGACCTTCTGCGGGTACGACACCATCAGGTACCGCTGCGTGATGTTCGCCGCGGTCTTCGTCTTCGTCTTGACCGTGATCTCGGCCGGGTCGGTGAGGTACTGCTGCGAGATGCGGCGGATCTGGGCCGGCATCGTCGCGGAGAACAGCGCGACCTGCTTGTCGTCCGGGGTCTCGGCGAGGATCGTCTCGACGTCCTCGGCGAAGCCCATCTTGAGCATCTCGTCGGCCTCGTCGAGCACGAGGTACTTCAGCTCGGACAGGTCGAGCGTGCCCTTGGCGATGTGGTCCATGATGCGACCGGGCGTGCCGACGACGACGTCCACGCCGCGGCGCAGGGCGGACAGCTGCACGCCGTACGCCTGGCCGCCGTAGACGGGCAGGACGTGCACGTGCTTCATGTGGGAGGCGAACTGCTCGAACGCCTCGCACACCTGCAGAGCGAGCTCGCGGGTCGGCGACAGCACGAGCGCCTGCGGCACCTTGCTGCCCGCCTCCATGCGGGACAGGATCGGCAGCGCGAACGCCGCGGTCTTGCCGGTTCCGGTCTGCGCGAGGCCGACGACGTCGCGCCCCTCGAGCAGGGTCGGGATCGTGGCCTCCTGGATGGCGGAGGGGGTCTCGTAGCCGATGTCCTTGACGGCCTTGAGCACAGCATCGCTCAGGCCGAGGTCGGCGAAGGTCACCACTGGCCCGTCGTCGAGGGTCTCAGTGGTGGTGGCGGTGTCCGTGCTCATGCGGAAACGGTATCTCGAATACGGCGCGAGCAGTGACGAACGGGAGGATCGGGGCGGGCCCGCACCGCGCCTCCCGGCCGCCTCCCGGTCACGTCTCGGCGCGTGCCGCGTGGTCAGGACGCGTCGCGCCGGTCCGTGGCGCCGATCCCGAGGACCGCGTCGGCGCGGTCGTTGAGCCGGGCGAGGAGCCCGGCGAGGGTGTGCAGCTCCCCCGTGGCGAACGCCCCCGTGAGGTCGTCGAACACCTCGGCGCCGGCGACGTCGAGCGTGTCGAGCAGCGTCCGGCCGGCCGGGGCGATCGAGACGAGGCTGGCGCGCCCGTCGGCCGGGTCCGGCTCGGTGCCGAGGTACCCCGACTCGACGAGCGACGCCACGCGGCGGCTGATCACCGGGCGCGACAACCCCGTGGCGTCCGCGATCGCCATCGACCGGACCGCTCCGAAGTGGTCGACCGCCCGCAGGATCACACGCGCCGTGGGGTCCAGTCCCCCGCGCGACTCGATGAGCGACGACCGCAGGGTCTGCCGGACCCACAGCCGGTCGAGCTGCGCGCGCAGCAGTCGCTCGGCGTCGTCCCGGTCCTCGGTCATGCCGGACAGCGTAGCGCCCACATTTAGTTGCTTGTCGGAAGCAATGGATGTATCGTTGCGCGGTCTGCAAACTTTCACAGCAGGAAACACAGCACGAAGCAAGGAGCTCGATGACCGCCACCGCACCCGTCCCGGTGCAGCACGGCCGACGCGCAGCCGGGGTCCCCACGGACTCCGCCGCACCCGGCCAGCAGCCGCTGATGACCCACCGCCAGATCCTCCTCGTGATCTACGGGCTGATGGCGGGCATGTTCCTGTCCTCGCTCGGCCAGACGGTGTTCGGCACGGCGATCCGGACGATCGGTGACGACCTGCACGGGCTCGACCAGCAGGCCTGGGTGACGACCGCGTACCTCATCACCTCGACCATCGCGACGCCGATCTACGGCAAGCTCTCCGACATCTTCGGGCGCCGGCCGCTCTACATCTTCGGCATCGTGGTGTTCATCCTCGGCGCCGTGCTCTCGTCGATGTCGACCTCGATGCTCATGCTCGCCGGCTTCCGCGCCGTGCAGGGCATCGGTGCCGGTGCGCTCATGTCGCTGCCGCTCGCGATCATGGGCGACATCCTCGCTCCGCGCGAACGTGCCAAGTACCAGGGCTACTTCCTCGCCGTGTTCGGCATCTCGTCCGTGATCGGCCCGCTCATCGGCGGCCTGCTCGCCGGTTCCTCCGAGATCCTGTGGATCACCGGCTGGCGCTGGGTGCTCCTCATCAACGTGCCGATCGGCATCGCGGCCCTCGTCATGGTGCTCGTCTTCCTGCACCTGCCGAAGGTGCACGGTGGCGACACCGCGAAGCCGAAGGTCGACTGGTGGGGCGCGACCGCCGTCATCGTCACGCTCGTCCCGCTCCTGCTCGTGGCCGAACAGGGCCGCACCTGGGGCTGGGGCTCGGCCGCCGCGATCGCCTGCTACGTCATCGGCGTCGTCGGCCTCGTCGCGCTGCTGCTCATCGAGTCGAAGATGGGCGACGCCGCGATCATCCCGCTGAAGCTCTTCCGCTCCGGCACGTTCTCGATGGCGACGGTCATCGGGTTCCTGGTCGGCTTCGCGATGTTCGGCGCCATGCTGACCATCCCCCTCTACCTGCAGATCGTCGTCGGCCTGACCCCGACCGAGTCCGGCTTCGCGACGCTCCCCCTCGTCGGCGGGCTCATGATCGCGTCGATCACGAGCGGCCAGATCGTCGCCCGGGTCGGCCGCTACCGGATCTTCCCGGTGATCGGCACGGCGCTGGTGTCCTCGGGCTACGTCGTCCTGACGTTCATGAGCATCGACAAGCCGCTCTGGTTCCTGATGATCGGCATGTTCCTCATCGGACTCGGGCTCGGATCGGTCATGCAGTCGCTGACCCTCGCGTCGCAGGGCTCGGTCGAGGCCCGGGACATGGGCGTCGCCACGTCGTCCGCCACGTTCTTCCGCCAGATCGGTGGGACGCTCGGCACGGCCGTGCTCCTGTCCATCCTGTTCTCGGTGATGCCGTCGAACATCCTGCACGCCACGGCGGACCGCACCGACCTGCGCTCCGCCCTCGAGGCGGCGACGAACCCGACCGTGGCCACCGCGCCCGCGAACCGGGGCGTCATGGACGAGATCTGGACGCCGATCGTCACCCCGATCGAGCAGAACGTGCAGGCCTCGCTCGACGACGTCACCGCCCAGGTGCAGCAGTCGACCGCGAGCGCCCCGGCCGCCGTGCAGGCCCAGGCCCTCGCCGCGGCAGCCGACCAGGCCCACGCATCGGTGCAGGACGGCAAGCTCGTCGTCGACTGGTCGGACGCGGCGCAGCGGTCCTACTGGGTGGGCGAGCTCACCCCGGCCGTGGCGAAGCAGGTCTCCGACGGCAGCGGCTCCGGGTCGAGCACCATGAGCACGAACGACACCTCGTTCCTGACCGGTGCGGACAGCCGGCTCACCCGGCCGTTCATGGCGGGCTTCAACGCCTCGTCCGTGACGATCTACTGGGTCGGTCTCGGCGTGATCCTGCTCGCCTTCGTCCTCACCTGGTTCTTCCGGGTGCCGCCGCTCCGTCAGCGTTCGGCGCTGCAGGAGCGTGCGGACGCCGCGGGTGCGCAGCGCGCCGACGACGACGGGCTCTCGGCGGAGGACGAGCTCGAGACGGCCGCCGGCCTGGCCGCCGCCGAGGCGGGCTCCTTCACCGGCCCGATGACCGGATCCACCCCGACGCAGCCCGCGCAGCGCCGATGACCGACCGGGGCGCCCGTCCACTGTCCCCCTTCGTGGACGGGCGCCCCACCCCACCAGCACCAGGAGCCACCGTGACCACCACCCCCGCGACGACGACGGCGACGGAGCCGTGCTCGCTGCGTGAACGGAAGAAGCAGCAGACCCGCTCGGCGCTGCACGACGCCGCCTTGACGCTCGTGTCGGCGCACGGACTCGACGGGGTGACCGTGGAGCAGATCTGCGCCGACGCCGATGTCTCCCCCCGGACCTTCTTCAACTACTTCTCCTCGAAGGCACACGCGGCGCTCGGCCTCGACACCGTCGAGGTCCCGCCGGCCGCCGCGACCTGGTTCGCCACCGCCGAGGGGCGCTTCATCGACGACCTGTGCAGCCTCGTCGCCGCGACCGTTCCGCTCTCGCAGGACCGGCGCCGGATGAAGGAGCTGCTCGTGCTCCGCCCGGAGATGGCCCCGATGGTCATGCAGTGGATGGCCGAGTCCCGGCAGTCCCTGCTCGCCACGGTCGGTACGCGGACCGACGAGCAGACCGCCCGCACCGCGGTGGCCCTCGTCATGTCCGCGCTGTCCGAGGTGGCGCACCGCGAGACCGTCGGCGGCCCGGACGAGCTCGCGGTCCGACTGCGCGCCGTGGTCGGCGAGATGGGTGCGCTCGCGTCCGCCTGACCGGACGTCTGCCTGCGTGGACCCGCAGGCCGGGTTCGGCATCCCGCAGGACTCCCCCCACCGGGTGCGAAGCCGGCCTACGCTCCTCGCACCGGCCGCACCCGACGGCCGGCCACTCGCCCCGCGGCGCGCAACGGCGCGTGTCGCGGAGCGACCACGCAGGTGTGTTCTTGCGCTCATCGACAGTTCACGCGCGCACCGGCCCGTGGACTGTCGCCCAGCGCGTGGAGACGGTACCGCTTGTCGGACGGGAGGGACGGTGCAGGCTCGCACCGCGCCTCCCGTCCGTCAGGTGGTCGCGTCTCAGGCGCGTGCCAGCGGGTCCAGCTGCTCCGGGGTCGCATCGGCCGCCTGCGTCGACCGGCTGAGCGCCTCGTGCCGCTCGTCCTCGGCCAGGAGCGCGCGGCCGGCGGCCGTCCCGTGCTCGAACGCGTCCGGGCCGACGAGCAGGCGGAGCGGCGGCTCGTCCATCGCCACGACCTGCAGCACGAGCTCGGCGACCAGGTCCGGGTCGCTCGCACCGATGCTCGTGCCCCCGTGCATCCGTGCGGAGGCCCCGACGGTCGCCTCGTACTCCGGCCGGACCGGCGCGACCGTCATGGACGACCCCGCCCAGTCGGTGCGCATGCCGCCCGGCTCGAGGACGGTGACGCGGATGCCGAGGGGCCCGACCTCCTTCGCGAGCACCGAGGAGAACCCGCCGACGGCCCACTTCGCGGTCTGGTACGCGCCGAGCCCCGGCGTCGACATGCGCCCGCCGACGGACGAGACCTGCACGATGTGCCCGGAGCCCTGCTCACGCATGACGTGCACGGCCTCCTGGCTGAGGGTCACCACGCCGAACAGGTTGGTCTCCACCTGGGCGCGGAAGTCGGCGGGGTCGACGTCCTCGATGCTGGCGAGGTTCGCGTACCCGGCGTTGTTCACGAGCACGTCGAGCCGGCCGAAGCGCTCGACCGCGGTGCGGACGGCTGCACGGGCGGCGTCGGGGTCGGTGACGTCGAGCGCGACGGGGACGAGCTCCGCGCTGGTGAGGTCGTCGAGGGCGTGGAGGTCCCGGACCCCGGCGACCACCTGGTGACCGGCGGCGAGGGCTGCGGTGACGATCGAGCGGCCGAGGCCTCGCGAGGCACCGGTGACGAGGATGACGGACATGGTGTTCCTAACTGACTGGTTGGTAGATACACCCCATGGAATACCTCCGTCGCTCGCTTGTCAACCGCCCGGTTGATAACGTGGGCGGATGCCGATGCCCCGCGACGCCGACGCCACCCGCGCCCGACTCCTCGTCGCCGCCCGCGACGAGTTCGCCGCGGTCGGGATCGCCGGCGCGCGCGTGGACCGGATCGCCGCCGCCGCCGCGAGCAACAAGGCGCAGATCTACCACTACTTCGGCAGTAAGGACGGCCTGTTCGACGCGGTCTTCGACGCGATGGTCGCCGAGACGCTCGACGAGGTCACGATCGACGCCGACGACCTGCCCGAGTACGCCGGACGCCTGCACGACTCCTACGCACACCGACCCGGGGTGCAGCGCCTGGCGACCTGGTACCGGCTCGAGCGGGGCGACACCTCGCACCCGATCGACGCCGTTGTGCAGAGCAACGCCGCCAAGCTCCGGGCGATCGAGGACGCGCAGCGGGACGGACGGCTGCCGACGACGTTCTCGGCGGCGGAGCTCCTCGGGATCGTCATCCACACCGCTGCGCTGTGGAGCGGTGCGACGCCGGAGTACGCCCGACTGACGGACGAGGTGGGGGCGGCGCGGCGGCGGGAGGTCGTCGTGGCGACGGTGGCGGCGGTCGTGCGGGGCTGAGCGGGTCCTGCGGCGCTCAGCCGCCCGTCGCGGCGAACACGCCGAGCACGATGCCGACGCAGAGCATGGCGATGCCCAGGGCCCGGAAGAGTGCCGTGGGCAACTGGGCGTGACGATCAGCTGCCTTCTTGCCCTGGACGATGCGCATCTGCCGCTGTAGGAAGTCGTGCATCGCCTCCGGCGACACCGCGGTCGCGCAGCCGAGGAGCACGAAGGCGCCGCCGAGGACCCAGAGCGCCAGCGAGTCAGTCAACGACGTTCACCGGAGGAGCAGCGCGCCGGCGACGAGCATGACGAGTGCGATCACGACTGCGATCAGCCGTCCACGGTCGGAGGGCGGGTGGTTGCGATTCCGCTGCACCACCCACGGGATGCACGCCAATCCGCCGACCACCAGCACGAGCCCGAGGACGAGTGGGAGTGCGTTCAATGCGGCTCCGTTCTCATTCGTGGACCATCGGAAAGACACGCAACGCCCCGCGCCTGCCAGCTCCTCATGGCACCTCGCGGAGGCATCACAGGGGCTGGGAGAATCGGCGGGTGAGCACTTCCCTTCAACACAATGCGAACATCAGTCTCCAGTGGAAGCGACTGACGCTGCATTCCGCATCGTCGCGTTCTCCACTAGCGCCGGCGTGAACGCGTCCACCGCAAGTTCGCTCGTACGGAACTCTTCCGCGGCGGGCTCAACGGTGTACTCAACCACCTCGACCGAGTGGCTCTTGAGAGCATCGAGAACCTCCGACGGCGTGACGTAGAAGAACTCACGGCGCAGGTTGACCTTGTTCACCCGCTGCTTCGCGAAGGCCTGATGCAGCATCGTCTCGACCCCCACCGCATCGTCAGCGAAGAACAACGCGTGCACGTCGAAGCGGAACGGCACCGATGCATCTCCGAGCTCGATGACGCGATCCATCGGCTTCAACCTTCTCGTCATGCCGATCTTCACCATGCGTTCTCCGAACGCGCCGACGTTGGAGATGACGTAGACGTAACCGGCTCGCACATTCGCTGCTCGGTAGTCCACGTCGGTGATTGCGCGATCGACATCCTCCAGTCTGGCCCGAACACGAGCGGCACCTTCAGTGTCACCGTTGGCTTGCAAGGCCGCGAGCGTGGACAAGTAGTGCTGACGTTCTTTCTCCAGGCGGTCGTGCTCGGCTTGTAACTCAGCAGCAGCTCGTTGCTGCTCGCGGAGGTCCGCTCGACGCTCCCGTTCACGCTCTTTCTCTGCTTGCACGGTCCGGAGGTGCTCCTTCGCAAGAGCAATTTCCTCAAGCCGCATCCGGTGGTAGCTCGGCTCGATGCGGAGGTCGATCATCGTGCCGCTCTTGGCGATCTGCTCCGCAGCCCTACTCAGTCGCGTCTGGGCGACGTGCAGGTTGCCTGCGCGAGTCGCCTTCACGGCGTTTTCGGCTTCCGCGTTGTACGCCCGCAGCAGCACCTTCGCCATGTCCGTCATGAATTTTCGACCCTGCGCTTCTGAGCTGTTGAACGTGAAGCGTGGCGCCGTCGTCACCGCTCTCTTGTCGCGGACGGCGTTCTTGATGCGGTAGCGCAGTGCCTCCAGCTTCGCTGCCAGTTCCGTCGACGATGCGGCGGGGTTGTCGAAATCGAAGAGCCCGACCTCTTGTAGTTCCACTGCTGCGTCGAGGTCCACGAGTTCGGCTCTTCGAACGCTGATGTCCGCGTTGAGCCTTTCCTGAGCAGCTTTGGCGTCAGCAACCTGTCGAACAGCCTCGCGGACACGGTCCTCGGCGCTGGTGACCGCTTCTTCGGATTTGCGCCGCTCCACCGCCTCTTCAGCCGCAAATCGCTCGCGAGCCGATGCAAGCTCCTTCGCCAACAGGTCGCGCGCTTCCGCTTGCTCAGTCGCGAGTTGGGCTCGAAGGGTGGTGATCTGGCGTTCCTGCTCGGCCCGGTATTCGTCAACATCGTCGAAAGCGCGCATCTTGTAGCGTGCAACGACTGCTTCGCCAGCCTCGATTCGCTCCTCCGCGGCGCGCAACCGCTCTCGCGCCTCACGTTTCGACAGCTTGTCGATCGGTTTGGGCCCGTCTCCGGGAGATTCTGTTCGCCTCGACCGATCGGCCGCTCGAGCGTCCCGACGGGTCCGAGGCGCGGCCGTATCGTCAGCGTCCGGAATACGGGCACCGGGGTCCCCCTGCGTTGACCGCTTGAGCTGAACGTGCTCGGTCCAGGCCTGCCCGTCCCAGTAGCGGACGAACCTTGGGTCACGGTCGTCGTACCAACCTGCGGGCGCTGCTGACATTGTTTCATCTTACGGAGGAGTGCTCACTCCGGCACGCGCCCCCGTCCGGGGGTGATCGGCCGAGCGCGCCGGCCGGTGCCAGACGAGCGCCGACCGTGCGGCATCCCGCGCGACCCGGAGGACACGGAGCACCACGATGTCGTGGTCGCCCGCGCGGTGGACACCCTCGACCGAGCACTCGAACCACGAGTGGGCACCGTCGAGGAAGACCGCACCGGACCCGGCGGTGGCGTACTCGATGCCGTGCAGGCGCCGCGCACGGTCCCGGGACGCCAACTGCGCCGTGTGCGGCCCGTGTCCGTCGCCGAGCACCGAGATGCCGAGCGTCGGCGCTGCTGCGAGGTCGGGCCACGTCGTGGACGAGTGCTGCACGGCGATCGTCGCCAGCGGCGGGTCGTAGGAGACGCCGACGGTGAAGGACGTCGCCACCATGACCACGGGGGAACCGTCGACGCACGCGGCGATCGCGGCCACGACGGAGGGCACCTCGGCGATGGCCTCACGGATGTCGAGCGGGTCCTCGATGAAGTGGTCGTGCACGGGGTCCTCCTCGGGGAACGAGTGGTCGGGGACGAGCGGTCGGGGACGAACGGTCAGGAGCGGGAGAGCACCGCACGGGCCCGACGCTCGTCGGACCGCATCGCGGTGACGAGCGCGTCCGGCCCGCGGAACGTGCGCTGGCGTCGGATGCGCCGGCCGACGGTGAGATCGACGACCAAGCCGTACAGGTCGCCGTCGAAGTCGAGCACGTGGATCTCGACCGTGCGCGGTCGGTCGGGGAAGGTGCTGTTGCTGCCGATCGACACGAGGGCCTGCCGTGGCGGAGCGCCGACGGGAGCCGCGAGCCATCCGACGTAGACCCCGTCGACGGGGACCGGAGTAGCAGACTCGTCCTCGGGCCGCAGGTTCGCGGTGGGGAACCCCAGGTCGTGCCCGACCCCTGCACCGTGGACGATCACGCCGGTCAGGACGACCGGGGCCCCCGGACGGCCGGACAGCGCACGCGCGGCGACCACGGCACCGCAGGCCACGAGCGCGAGCGCACCGAGCGCGACCGCGTCTCCCGCCGTGGCGAGCAGCACGGCCGTCGCGGTGCTGCCGAGCACGGCGCCGAGCTGCTTCACGGTGTTGAAGACGCTCGATGCCGCCCCGACCGTCGCGGGCCCCGCGCCGAGGACCGCGGCGAGGGAGAACGGCGACCAGACGAACGCGTTCGCGATCCCGAACCCGGTGAAGGCCGCGGCGATCGTCCAGAGGGGCGCCGCGGCACCGACGAGCACCGCGGTCAGTGCCACGGACACGACGAGCAGGACGGCTCCGACCGTCGCGGTCGCCCGAGGGCCGGCGGTGTTCGTCATGCGGCCCACGAACGGCGCCGAGGCGAGGCACGCGACCCCCATCGGCACGAGCACGAGGGCCGCCGATCCCGCACTCAGCCCGCGGGTCTGCTGCAGGTCGAGCATGAGCGGGATCGGGGCGGACCCGACGCAGAAGGACGCGGCCGTGGCGCCCCACGACCCGGTCACGAAACCGCGGTCGCGGAAGAGGGCGAGCGGCACGAGGGCGCGGTCGCCGGCACGCCGCTGCCGGACGAGGACGGCCGCCACAACCGCGGCGCCGAGCAGGACCGCACCGCCACGGGCGGCCGGGTCGGCGAGCAGCCCGGTGTCCGTGCCCTGCACGCCGACGACCACGCCGAGGACCCCGACGGTCACGCCGACGACGGCGAACAGGGGCAACGGGACCGCGATGCGCCGGGAGACGGGCACGAAGCGGAGGACCGCGATCGCCGTGACGATCCCGACGGGCACGTTCACGAGGAACACCGACGGCCACCCCCACGCCTCGACGAGCAGCCCGCCGACGATCGGCCCGGCGACCGTCGCCGCCCCGCCGCCGGCGCTCCAGACGGCGAGCGCGACGGCGAGCCTCGGCGGTTCGAACAGCGACCGGATCACGGTCAGGCACTGCGGGGTGAGCAGCGCCGCGCCGAGGCCCTGGACCGCACGCCAGGCGACGAGGGCGCCGATCCCGGGCGCGGCCGCGCACCCGACCGAGGCGATCGTGAAGACCGCGAGCCCGACGAGGTACACGCGCCGGTGTCCGAACCGGTCGCCGAGCCGGCCCGCCACGAGCAGCGGGACGGCGAACGCGAAGAGGTAGGCGCTGTTCACCCACACCGACGTCGACGCGTCGGCACCGAGGTCACGCCCGAGGTCGGGCAGGGCGACGGACACGATCGTGCTGTCGAGCAGCAGCATGAAGAAGCCGAGGCAGAGCCCGCCGAGCGCGAGCCACCGACGGGCCGGGGTCACCTCACACCGCCAGGTTCTCGCGGAGCGTGGCCCCCGGGTACCGCGGCGCGAGGGCCCCGCGGCAGCGGAGCTCCGGCACGAGCAGCTCGCTGAGGTCGGCGAACCCGGACGGCATCCCGAGCGGACTGGACAGCATGTAGCCGCCCCGCCCACCGGTGGCGGCGAAGTTCTCCTGGAGCGCGTCGGCCACCCCCGCGGCGTCGCCGACGAGCATGTGGTCGAGGCCGGTCGCCGCGCGCCACCCGTGCTCGAAGAAGTCGTCGCGGTCCATCGTGTGGTCCTCCCCGAACTCGGCGACCAGGCTGCCGACGAGTCCGGCCGGGCTCGCCTGGGCGGCGACGACCTCGTCGCGCAGGTCCCCGAGCCGGAAGGAGGCCGGCAGCGTCGAGAAGTCGTACCCGGCGTTGTGCGAGATGAAGGTCCCGACGGCCTCGCGGTTCCAGAACGACAGGAGCGAGTCCCGTCGGGCCTGGGCTTCGGCGACCGTCGCGCCGACGATCACCTGGGTCGCCCAGAGGATCCCGACCCCGGCGGGGTCCCGTCCGGCGTCCGTCAGTGCCGCGTCGAGGGCGTTCCGGTGTCGGAGCTGCCCGGCGACGCTCGCCCCGAACCCGAACACGAGGTCGGCGAACGACGCACTCGCGGCGATGCCCCGCGGCGAGTTGCCGGCCTGCACGACGACCGGGTGGCGCTGCGGACTCGGGACGCTGGCGAGCGGCCCCCGCACCTTGAAGAACCGGCCGTCGTGGTCGATGGGGTGCACGCGCGACGGGTCGGCGAAGCGCCCGGTCGCCCGGTCGCGGACGATCGCGTCCGGCGCGACGGAGTCCCAGAGCGCACGGCAGACGCCGATGAACTCCTCCATCCGCTCGTACCGGAGGTCGTGGTCGATCAGGTGGTCGGAGCCGTAGTTCGCGGCGTCCGCACCCCGCGAGGACGCGACGACGTTGAACGCCATCCGGCCGCCCGTGACGTGGTCGAGCGAGTTGAGCAGCCGCGCGGTGGAGAACGGGTGCGTGAAGGTCGACGAGTAGGTGAGTCCGAACCCGATGTGCTCGGTCACCGTCGACATCGCCGCGATGACCGGCGACATGTCCTGCCGGGGCCACTGGATCCCCCACTCGACCGCCGGGTCGATGCTGCCGCGCCACGTGCTCGGGACGCCGGAGCCGTCGCCGAAGAACAGCATGTCGACGCCGGCGCGCTCGGCCGTCCGGGCCACCTCCATGTACATGCGGACGTCGGGGAAGTCCTGGCCGACCCAGCTGCCGGGTGCCGCCCAGCGCCCCTCGGTGTGGGTGAAGGACAGGTCGTAGGCGATGTGCATGCCGCTCACGAGGCAGCCACCGGCGACGCCGCCCACGCCTGCCACAGCGCGGTGGTCTCGGCAGCGTCCGTGACGACACCGACGTTGAGCTCGATCATCGTGAGCGCGGCGTCGTGCACGTCGATGTCGTAGGCGGCGGTGGCGTCCGACGGCACCACGACGGGCCAGCCGAGCTGCATCGCGTCCTGCGCCGTCGCGAAGACGCAGCACTCGGACGTGAGTCCCACGACGGTCAGCCAGCCGATCCCGGCGGTGGTGAGCCGCGCCTCCAGGTCCGTGCCGAGGAACCCGCTGTAGCCGCGCTTGACGACGCGGGTCTCACCAGGCGCCGGCGCCGTGCGGTACCACTCGGCGCCGGCGGTGCCGATGCGGCAGGGCTCGTCCTCCGGCATCGGTCCGTCGAGCGCACCGCCGCGCAGCCACGTGCTGCTGTGCCACGGGGCGGACGGGTCGCTGCCGAGCTCGACCCAGACGACGGGGACGCCGGTGGCTCGCGCCTCGTCGACGAGGGCGCCGATCCGGACGATCGCGGCGTCCACCGCGGCGAACGCACGGTCGTCGAGCCCGTAGCCGGCGATGCGCGCGGGTTCACCGAAGTCGCGCTGCACGTCGACGACGACGAGCGCCGGCGTGCGGCCACCAGCACCGGACGACGAGGGTCCGTCCAGCAACCGGGCGAGTCGCGGGTCGAGCCCGCTGCTGCCGCCGGTCACCGGACGACCGCCGCGTCGTGCTGGCGGAGTGCCGGCAGGACGGTCTCGCCGAAGCGCACCATGTCCTGGTCGTACTCGGGGAAGATCAGCATGAGGCCGTCGAGCTCGCCCCGGTCGACGATGTACTCGATGTGCTCCGTGACGGTCTCGGCGGAACCGGCGACGTACGCGGTCTGGAACGCGTCCTCACCCGCAGCACCGTCCGCCCACGCACGGGCCTGCTCGGCGGGGACGCCCCACGACGCCCGCATCGAGGCCAGTGCCTCGCGGTCGACGCCGGCACCCCACTCACGCACCTTCCGCTGCGCGGCCTCGTCGGTCTCGTCCTGCACGACGGTGAGCATCGAGTAGGTCCGGCACACCCGACCCTCGTCGGCCGCGCGGTCGTGGACGTCGCGGGACAGGTCGCGCATCTCGTCGAGGCTGTCCGCCGCGAGGAACGCACCGTCGGCGTACTTCGCCTGGAACGCGCGAGCGGCCTCGGACTTGCCGGCGCTGATGATCGTCGGTCTGCTGGCCGGGTGCGGGCGGGACTCGCAGGCGTCGAGGTCGAAGTACGGCGTTTGCATCGTGACGCTGTCCTCGGTCCAGAGGCGGGTGACCGCTTCGGTCCAGAGCTCGGTCATCCGGTAGCGGTCGGCGTGGCTGAGGCCGGCGTCCCAGATCCCGAACTGCTCGAACTCGGCCGCGTAGGCCCCGTTGACGATGTTCATGCCCGCCCGACCCCCGGAGAGGTCCTGCAGCGTCGTGTACATCTTCGCCGCGACCGCCGGGTTGTGGACGTTCGCGTGCATGGTCGCCCAGATCTTCACACGCTCGGTCGCCTCGGCGATCCCGGCCATCATCGTCATCGACTCGAGGGAGCGTCCCCAGTGGTCGGTGCTCCCGCCGAAGCCGCGCCACTTCGCCATCGACATCACGAAGTCGAGGCCGATCGCTTCGGCGTGCAGGGCTGCGCGCTTGTTCCAGGCGTAGGTCGCCTCGGGGTGGGGTGCGGTGGTGGAGAGCATCCATCCGCCGTTGCCGATCGGGAGGAAGATCCCGTACTCCTTCGCGGGCATGGTGCGCCGCCTCTCTGGTCGTTGCTCGGTGCGTGTCACGTCGTGCGGGGTGGGTCGCGCGTCCGCGCGACCCACCGTGGTCACGGCGCGGGCCAGACGGTCTCGCCGTCCTTCGTGATCGCGTCGATGTACTCGTTCGTGAACCAGCTCTTCGCGTCGTCCGCGGTCACCGAGCTCTTCACGATGTCGAACTGGTGCAGCATGTCGACGAGCTTCGACACGTTCTCGGGGTCGATCCCCCCGAGCGGCTGGCCCGGCGTCGGGTTGTCCGCGATGACCTTCGTCTCGGTCGTCCAGATCTTCGCGTTCTGCGCCTCGTCGTAGGTCGCGCCGGAGAGCTTCGCGGCGTACCCGACGCACTGCTTGGTCTTCGCGGCGCTCGACGCGCAGAAGTCGTACGCGTGCAGGGCGGCGCGCAGGACGTCCTCGACGGCGGTCGGGTGGGCCTTCGCGAACGCGGGGTTCACGGCCATCGCGCCGATCGACGAGGGGATCCCGTAGTCGACGGGCTGCCACACGGTGACGTCGTCGCCCGCGGCCTTGAGCAGGTTCGGCTCGTTCGACACGAAGCCGGTGAGGGCCTCGAGACCGTTCTGCTTGCGCGGCAGGACCGAGGGGTCGTAGCCCTCCTTCACCAGGGTGAGCGAGTCCCAGTCCACCCCGGCCTTCTCCATCATCGCCCGGACGGAGGCGGGGACGTAGCCCTTGTGGCCGACGACCTTCCCGTCGAGCTGCGGGAGCTTCGTGATGTCCTTGTTCGTCATCAGGATGTCGAGCCCGGCGTTCGAGTAGGACGAGATGCCGGTGATGTCGATGCCGTTTGCCCGGGCTTGGATGAGGTCCTGCTCCGCGACGGCCGACACGGTCGCCTGGCCGCTCGCGAGGAGCTTGGTGTTCTGCGCGGTGTCGCCCGACCCGGGCTTGAGGGTGACGTCGAGGCAGAGGTCCTTGAAGTAGCCCAGTTCGTCGGCCGCGATGTACTCGAGGATCGACGCCGAGGACTGGTACTGGTAGCCGGACAGGTAGGTGATGGGGCCAGCGGCCTTGTTCTCCTTGCAACGTTCGGCCGAGATGGCGCTGCCCTCGGACGAGCCGGTGCCCGCGCTCGAGCCGGTGCTGCAGCCGGTGAGGGCGAGGGCCACGGCGGCGGTGGCGGCGAGGGCCGCGAGCGCGGCCGTGGTGCGGTGCGGGCGGGTGCGGTGCGGGTGGGTGCGGTGCTGCATGGTCACTCCTGTGGGAAGGGATGGGTGGTGCAGGGCGGGGGCGGGGCGGGGGCGGGGTGTGGGTCGGGGTGGTCGTCGGGTGTCGGCCTGGAGGCGCGGGTGGCGTCGCGTGGGCAGGCTCGCGCCGACGGGTGGTGCTGCTGGGCCGCGGGGCGGCGGTGCGGTGGCCGGGCGGTGCGGTGGCCGGGCGGTGCGGTGGCCGGGCGGTGCGGTGGCGGGGCGGTGGTCGGGTGGCGGGGCGTCGGGCGGCGGTCGCCGTCAGTCGTTCGCGGTGCGGTGCCAGCGGAGGACCCGCCGCTCGACGAGCGAGATGAGTCCGAGCAGGACCACGCCCATCACCGCGAGGATCGCGATCGCGGCGTACACCACGGCGAGCTGGTTCATCGACGACGCCGTGCTGATCACCGTGCCGAGCCCGCCCGTCGACCCCGACGCGGAGAGTTCCGCCACGACCGCGCCGATGATCGACAGCGGGAACACGATGCGGAGCGCCGCGAAGACGAACGGCAGGGCGTTCGGGATGCGCAGGTGCACGAGCATCTCGAGGCGGGACGCGTCGATCGTCCGGTACACCTGCAGCACGGGCTGCGGGACGGACCGGAGCCCGGCCGCGGTGTTGATGAGGATCGGGAAGAAGCAGATGAGCGCCGTGATCACGAGCTTCGGCAGCGGGCCGAACCCGAACGCCACCACCAGGGCCGGGGCGATCGCGACGAGCGGCGTCACGTTGAGGACGATCGCGATCGGCATCACCGCGCGGCGGACGATCGGCAGCTCGCTCGTCAGCACGGCGAGGACGAACGCGGCCACGAACCCGATGCCGAGGCCGACGAGCGACTCGACGAGGGTGATCCCGGCGTTCTGCAGGTAGTAGGGCAGCTGCGTGGCGAGGGTCTCCCCCACCGCGGGCAGCGGCGGCAGCAGGTACGGCATCGTCGTCGCGCCGATCTGCCAGAGCACGGCGAGGACGCCGAGCATCACGACGAGGGGCGCCCAGACCGTCGGGCGGATCCAACCGGGGAGTGGTCGACGGGTCGCTGCGGCCTCGGACTCGGCGGTGGTGGTCGTGGCGGAGGCGGTGGAGGTCGTGCTGGTGGTCGTCATCGTGTCGTCTCCCTCAGGCCGCGTCCGTCGCACGCCACGCGCTGTGCAACCGCGTGCGGACGAGGTCCTCGTACTCGTGGAAGCGCCGTTCCTCGAACAGACGTTGGTTCCGCGGTCGCGGCAGGTCGATGTCGATGACGTCGACGATGCGCCCGGGACGCGGCGCCATCACGACCACGGTGTCCGACATCCGGACCGCCTCGGACACCGAGTGCGTGACGAAGAGCACCGTCGTCCGCAGCTCGTCCCAGAGGTCGAGCAGCTGGTCCTGCAGGGCCTCGCGGGTGAACTCGTCGAGGGCCGAGAACGGCTCGTCCATGAGCAGCACGTCCGGCCGCAGGCCGAACGCCCGGACGATCGCCGCACGCTGCTGCATGCCACCGGAGAGCTGGGCGGGCAGCTTGTCCTCCGCCTCGCCGAGCCCGGCCATCCGGAGCAGCTGTCGCATGTCCGGGCCGCTGTCCGCACCGCGTTCCGCGAGGTCCTCGATCGCGGCGCGTCGACGCCCGGCACCGGGGTTGACCCGTCCGGCGAGGGAGACGTTCTGCAGCACGGTGAGCCAGGGCAGCAGCGCCGGCGTCTGGGGCACGAGGCCGATGAGCTTCGCCGCGCACGCCTGCGCCGGGGTGACGCCGTGGACCTGCACGTCGCCGCGGTCGGCGGGTTCGAGGCCGGCGACGAGCCGCAGCAGCGTCGACTTCCCGCAGCCGCTCGGGCCGATGAGCGACACGAACTTCCCGGGCTCGATCGTCAGCTCGACGTCGTCGAGGGCCACCATGGCGCTCGGACCGCTGCCGTACACCTTGCGCACCGCGTCCACCCGGACCGCTGCTGTGGTCATCCGTTCCTCCATACCGTCGGCGAGCCCGCAGGCTCGGTCTCGTATGGCGGAGAGCGTGCGTCGCGAGCTCGGGTTCGTCTGCGACGCGGAAATCCGCTGCTGGTGATGAGGTTAGGACGCTCGTGTTACGGAGTCGGGCCACATGTGTTGCGAACGTGTGAACGACTGCGCGGGGTCAGCGCTGCGAGGGCGCCGCCGTCCGCCCGTCCCAGACGAGCACCTCGATCCCGAGGTCCTCGGCGGCCACCGAGACCCACCCGGCGAGCGCCCGCGCTGCCGGTTCGGCGACGACGAGGACGGCCCGCTCGGCCCCGGGGACGGACTGCCGCAGCCACAGCAGCTTGAACAGGTCGGCCATCACCTTGTTGCGCCAGGCCGGCTTGTAGGCGCCCTGGTTCGCCACGAGCTGCACGACCACGCGGTCATCGGCGTCGATGCCCTCGACCTCGACCCGGGCACGGTCGAGCACGACGGTGCGGGGACGGAGGACGAGCCCGAGTGCGGTCCCGGTGTCGTCGAGCATCCGCCGCTCGACGGAGTCGGGGGCGAACCGGCCCCAGTCGGAGCGGGCGTCGGGGACCTCGGTCATGTCGGCAGTGTAGGCGGCGTCACCCGCGCCGATACACTGTTATGAAAGAGCAGTTTCATAACAAACGATCGAGGATTGATGCAGCCGAGTCCGTACACGCCCGGAGAAGTCGCACGGATCGTGCCCGGTCGCGCCCGGCAGCTCGCCGAGGTCGACGAACGCCTCTCGACCCTCATCGACCTCGGGCGGCTCGTCGGACGGATCCGCGTCGACCACGCCGCCCGAGGATTCGGGAAGACGTCGCTGCTCCGCGAGTACCAGCGGCGCGCGTCGGCCCGCGGCGCGGCGACGGTGTGGGTGACCGCGGGCGAGGAGCAAGGACTCATCGCGCAGATCGCAGCGAGTGTCCACACCATCACGGACGGCTTGGCCGAGCACGTCAGGACCGGGCTGCGGGAACGGATCGAGACACTGCAGCTCTCGGTCGGGGTCCCCGGCATCGCGACCGCGACCAGCACGTTCCGACCACCGACCGACGGTGACCGTCCGGACCAGTCCGGAGCGCGCGCTCTCGAGGCAGTGATCCGGGCGGCCGTCGCGGAGCGACCACTGGTGATCCTGATCGACGAGATCCAGTCCGCAGATCCCTCGGGGCTCCGGACACTGGTGTACGCCTGGCAGCATCTCCAAGCCGAAGGCGCGGACGTCCCGGCAGCCGTGTTCGCTGCAGGGCTCCCGAACGCACCCGAGACCATCGCCGGGATCGTCACGTTCAGCGAACGGCTTGCGTACCGCCCGCTCGGGCCGCTCCACCGCGAGGCCGAGGAGATCGCGCTCATCGGACCCGCTCGCGCACTCGGGGTCCACTGGACGCAGCCCGCGGTCGACCGTGCGCTCGCGATCGCGCAGGGATACCCCTACTTCGTGCAACTCATCGCGGATGCGGCCTGGACGGCTGCAGGACGGCCCGATCCGGGAAGCGCCATCGAGCTCAGCGCGGTCGAGCACGGACGCGACGCGATGCAGGCGGATCTCGATGCCTTGTTCCGAGCACGATGGTCTGCGTGCTCTCCGTCGGAACGACGCATGCTCGCAGCCATCGCTGAACACGGGGACGGGCCGGTGTCGCGCGCTGCGATCGCGGCATCGCTCAACACGGGCAGCAACCAGCTCTCCACGCCCCGTGCACGACTGATCGACAAGGGACTCATCCAGCCCGCCGACCGCGGCACCCTCGAGTTCACGATCCCGGGGTTCGCAGCGTTCGTCCGCGACAGCGAGACGTAGGCACCACCCCTCGCGGTCGACTCCCCCGCTCAGACCACCGACCACCCGCCGTCGCTCGGCAGCACCGCGCCGTTCACGTTCGCCGAGTCGTCGCTGAGCAACCACGTGATCGCCGCCGCGAGCTGCTCCGGCTGCGCCACCGGCGGGATCGTCGTCTGCATGATCGGCCCCACCCGTCCGGCCGCGTACTCGCTGCGCATCGGCGCCTCGATGTTCGTCGCCACCGCACCGGGCGCGACGGCGTTGGCGCGGATGCCCTGCGGCCCGTGGAAGAACGCGACGCTCTTCGTGAACCCGGCGATCGCGTGCTTCGACGCCGTGTACGCAGCACCCGCGGCCGACGCCCGGAGCGCCGCCTCGGACGCCACGTTCACGACCGCACCGCGTCCGGCGGCGATCATCAGCGGCAGGACCGCTCGGGTGAGCCGCATCGGCCCGGTGACGTTCACGCTGAAGACGCGGTCCCAGGTGGCGTCGTCGACCTCGCTCGGCGGGAGGAACGCGTCCATGATGCCGGCGACGTTCGCGAGCCCGTCGACCCGCTCGCCCGCGGCGGCGAGGAGCGCGTCGATCGTCTCCGGCGCGGCGACGTCGCCGACGACGGTCTCGACGTCGAGGCCGGCGGCGTCCACGAGTTCGGTGTGCAACGCACCGAGTCGTTCGGCGACGACGTCGGTGGCGATCACGCGCCCGCCCTCGTTCGCGATGCGCGTCGCCGTGGCGCGTCCGATGCCGGAACCCGCTCCGGTGACGATGATGGTCCTGCCGGTGAACCGTCCGGCGGTGGTGTCGGTCATGTCGTCTCCTCACTGAGAGGCGCTCGCTGCGCCACCACAGTTGTAGCACTCAGTGCCGAAAGGAATCCATGAGCTCGACGAGCGACCGGCCGACCGGACGCCCGCGGACGATCGACCCCGCCGCGGTGTCGCTCGTGGCCCTGCGGCTCTTCGACGAGCAGGGCTTCGACGCCGTCTCGATGGACGACGTCGCGACGGCCGCCGGGGTCAGCCGCCGCTCGTTGTTCCGGCTCTTCCCGAGCAAGGCCTCGCTCGTGTGGGGCGGCCTCGACGAGTTCGCGGTGCGCTTCACCGACGAGCTCCGCCTCCGACCGGCGTCCGAGTCCGCGTGGGTCGCGCTCCGCGCCGCGTACCGGGTCGGTGCCACGTTCCCGGACGACACGATCGAGATCACCCGCCACCGCCTGCGGGTCATCCGCGCGAACCCCTCCCTCGAGCGCGGTGGGGAGGCCGCGTCCACGGCCCTGACCGGGGTGATCGAGCGATTCATGGCCGAGCGGGACGGCGGCTCGGTCGACGACCTCGCGACGCGGGTCCGCGCACACGCCCTCGCGGCGGCGGCGAGCACGGCGCTCACGTGGTGGGCGACGCACGGCGAGGGCCGCCCGGAGGACGTCGTCGACGAGGCCCTCGCGCTGTTCGGCTGACGGACGGGAGGGACGGTGCGGGCCCGCACCGCGCCTCCCGTCCGTCACCGGTCGCGCCCACTGCCCACCGACGCCCGTCAGACCCGGCTCTCGATGCGCTTGCCACGCACGTCGCGCGAGAGTGCGTCGATGCGCGCCAGGTCGTCGGCCGTGAGGACGACACCGGCCGCCGCGACGTTCTGCGCGACCCGGTCGGGGTTCTTCGACCCCGGGATCGGGACGACGTCGTCCCGCTGCGCCAGGATCCACGCGAGGGACAGCTGCGAGAGCGAGACGCCGTGCTCGTCGGCGATCGCGGTCAGTGCCCGGACGACCGCGACGTTCTGGTCGAAGTGCTCCGGCGCCCACCACTCGAGCATGTGCCGGATGTCGTCCTCGGGGTAGGCAGACCGCGGCTGGACAGCCCCGCCCAGGAAGCCGCGCGCGAGCGGCGAGTAGGCCACGAGCCCGATGCCGAGCTCGTCGACGAGCGGGAAGAGTTCCTCGGACTCCCGGGCGAACACGGAGTACTCGGTCTGGAACGCCGAGATCGGGTGCACGGCGTGGGCCCGGCGGAGCTGGTCGCCGTCGGTGTTCGAGAGCCCGAGGTACTTGACCTTGCCGGCCTGCACGTACTCCGCCATCACGCCGACGACGTCCTCGATCGGCACCGCCGGATCGTGGACGTGCTGGTAGAGGAGGTCGATCGAGTCGGTGCCGAGGTTCCGCAGGCTCTGGTCGACGACCTCGCGGATGTGCTCGGGGCGGGAGTCGGGCGCCCAGTCGTCCGCGGTGAAGCCGAACTTGGTGGCGATGGTGACCTCGTCGCGGACGGGCGCCAAGGCCGCACCGAGGAGTCGTTCCCCGGCACCCCACCCGTACATCTCGGCGGTGTCGAAGTGGGTGACGCCGAGGTCGTGCGCGCGACGGATCGCCGCGATGGACTCGGTGTCGTCGGCGGGCCCGTACGCGAAGACCGTCCCCATCGCGCCGTAGCCGATGGATCCGACCGTGAGGCCCTGGGTCCCGAGAGTGCGCTGCTGCATGTGCCGTCCTTCCGTCGTGTCTGGCGATGCGGATGACACTGTACGCCCTTTCTGTCAGTCTCTGACAACTTGGTCATGTTCCGCCTCCCTCGGTACGATGCCGTCGTGGGTGAGACGAGCGCGCGGACCGGACTGCGGGACATCACGCGCGAAGCCGTGCGCGCGCGGATCGCGGCGGTCGCCGTCGCCCGGTTCGACCGCGACGGGTTCGACGCCGTCACCGTCGAGCAGATCGCGGCCGAGGTCGGCATCTCGGCGCGGAGCTTCCACCGGTACTTCCCGGCGAAGGAGGACGCCGTCATCGGCGATCCACTGCGACACCGGGGTGCGCTCGCGGAGGCGCTCCGGGAGCGTCCGGACGACGAACCGGCCTGGACCGCGCTGCGCGAGGCGTTCGTCGGCATGATGGTCCGCGCCGACGAGGACCCCGAGTCCGGTCGGCGGTCGGTCCGCGTCATGATGTCGACGCCCTCGCTCCGCGCCCGCAACCTCGAGAAGCACCTCGCCTGGGCGGACGTCCTGACGCCGATCCTGACCGAGCGGCTGCGCGCCGGGGACCCCGACGGCGCCGAGCTCGGTGCGGCTGTCCTCGTGCAGGCCGCGCTCGGGTGCTTCGACGTCGCGATCGCCACCTGGTCCGTCACCGACGAGGACGCTCCGGCCCTGCTGCGCCGGACGTTCGACACACTCGCCGCGGCGGTCTGAGCGGTAGGGTCCGGGGCATGAACGTGAATGGGCCCTCGCCCTACTTCCAGTTCGACGGCACCGCGCTCCAGGCACTCGGGCGCTGGCAGGACGTCTTCGGCGGCGAGCTCAGCATCGCCACCTTCGCGGACTTCTCGCGCACCGACGGCCCTGCCGACGCGGTCGCGCACGGGCAGCTCACCGGGGGCGGCATCACGCTGTTCGCCGCCGACGCCCCGACCGGCGAGACCTCGTTCTCGGCGACCGGGCTGCTCTTCTCGCTGCTCGGCGCCGCCGAACCCGACGTGCTCCGCGGCTGGTTCGACGACCTCGCCTCGGACGGCACCGTCGTGGACCCGCTGCAGGAACGCCCGTGGGGCGACTGGGACGGCACCGTGCGGGACGTCTTCGGCGTCACGTGGCTGATCGGCTTCGAGGCGGCGGCACTCGCGTGACCGGCCGTCCCACCGTGCTCTTCGTGTGCGTGCACAACGCCGGCCGGTCCCAGATGGCCGCCGGCTACCTGCAGCACCTCGCGGGCGACCGCGTCCGGGTGTTCTCGGCCGGCAGCGAACCGGCCGACCGCGTCAACGCCGTCGCGGTCGAGGCAATGGCGGAGGAGGGCATCGACATCGCGACTTCCGTCCCCGCCGTGCTCGACACCGACACCGTGCGGGAGTCCGACGTCGTCATCACGATGGGCTGCGGCGACGCGTGCCCGGTGTTCCCCGGGAAGCGCTACGAGGACTGGGAGCTCGACGACCCGGCCGGGCAGCCGATCGACCGCGTCCGCCCCGTCCGGGACGCCGTCCGCGCGCGGGTCGAGCAGCTGATCGCTACCCTCTGAGCAGGGACCCCGACGCTACCGCTCGTCGAGCGCCAGCAGCGGTGCCCAGTACGCATCGGGTCCGTCGGCGACCACGGCGTCCGGTTCGAAGCGGAAGCCGTAGCCGCGGACGAAGTCGAGGGCCGCTGCCCGTTCCCCCGCCGCGTCGTCGTCCGCCTCGTCGAAGAGGTACTCGCCGTGTCCCATCCGGACGCCCGAGTCGCTGATCACCGTGAGGTCCCAGCGCCCTTCCTCGGCACGTTCGATCCGCACGACGGCGGCCTGCTCAGCGGTGAAGTCAGCCATGCGGCGAGCATACGGACGTCACGACGACGGCGTTCAGCCTAGGGTGGCGCCATGACGGCGACGGTGCGGCAGGTGCAGGTGACGTTCGACTGCGCGGACCCCGAGCGGGTGGCGCGCTTCTGGTGCGAGGTCCTCGGCTACGTGGTGCCGCCGCCACCGGAGGGGTTCGACTCGTGGGACGCCTTCGACCGAGCGCTGCCGCCGGAGCACCGCGGTTCGGCGTTCGCCTGCGTGGACCCGACCGGAGTCGGCCCACGGTTGTTCTTCCAGCGCGTGCCGGAGGGCAAGGTCGTGAAGAACCGCGTGCACCTCGACGTCCGGGTCGGCAGCGGGCTCGTCGGCGCCGAACGGCTCGCCGCCCTCGACGCCGAGAGCGACCGGCTCGTCGCCCTCGGCGCCACGCAGTTCCGCCGCATGCTCGCCGACGCGGTCAACGAGTCGTGCATCGTCATGCAGGACGTCGAGGGCAACGAGTTCTGCCTCGACTGAGACCGGTCAGGCCACGGGGCCGTACACCGGCGTCTCGGCCTGGTCGAGCTCGAGCTCCGCCGTCTGCTGGATGAGTGCGAGCAGATCGGCGTCGAGCCCCGGCGCGAACTCCTCGAGCCGCTCCGGCGCGATGAACGACGGCACCCCGGCGGGTGCCTGCTCGGACGCGTCGAGATCGGTGCCGTCGTTCGACGGGGAGGCGCCGCGGAAGATCTTCGCGGCCTCGGACGCACCGTCGAGGTCGAAGCTGTACTGCTTGCTCTGCAGCCCCAGGTCGACGAGCGCCTTGACCTCGGGGAACGCCTCGGCGTTGGTCTTCGGGATCGGCAGGAGCTTCCCCCAGTCCACACCGAGGGCCTCGAGCGCCTTCGCGTAGGCGTTCTCGTGCGCCTGGTCGCGCACGATCAGGTACGCGATGGTGCTGCGAGCGGTGGGGTTGTCGGTCATCTCGTAGATCCGGCACTTCTGCAGGCGGCCGGTCGACTCGAGCATGAGGTTGTACAGCAGGTCGAGCGGCAGGTTGCCGGAGTTGTACACGTAGCTGCCGCTCCACGGGTTCCCGGCGGCGTCGACCGGCAGGGCTCCTTGGGCACCGACGAGGTAGTGGTGGATGTTGCCCGTGTCGAGCGCGATGTTCAGAGGGGTCGCCCCCTTCGCCCCGGGGGTGTCGAGCGGGTCGGTGAGCTTGCCGGAGTACTCGGGAGCACCGTCGAGCAGCCGCGAGATCGTCGTGCCGATGAGCTCGACGTGGCTGATCTCCTCGGTCCCGACGCCCTGGATGAGGTCGCGGAACGGCTTCGCGGCCGGACCCCGGAAGTTCATCGCCTGGAACAGGTACTGCATCATCGTGCGCATCTCGCCGAACTGCCCACCGAGTCCCTCCTGCAGGGCGTTGGCGGCCGCGGGGTCCGGTTCGCCGTCGGCGATCTCGTTGATCCAGGTCTGTGCGTGGAAGTACATGTGGTCCTCCGTCCGAGCGACGGATCCGCCGCTGTCCTCACCGTCCTCGGCGGCGTCTGGCAGCCCGTACGGAACAGCCGCCGAACGCAGTCGCGTCCGTGGTCGGGTGCGCGAACTGCGTCGCGATGTGACCGATCGGCGACGACATGCGCGACACTGGTCGGACATGGTCCACGATGTCGCGCCGATCCACGTCGATCGCCGGGGGTCCTCCCTCGACGACGCCGTGGCGCTGTACGAGCGGGTGTACGACAGCCGGGACATCCACATCGGCGATGCTGCCCGCGACGGGTTCGCCTTCCGCTTCCGGGCCGTCGGCGACCAGGACGTGGTGGTGGGCACCTCGGACGTGGCGGCACGACGGTGGGGCACGATCGTCCCCGGTCACGACTACGTCCTGGCGTGGGCGACCGGCCCCGGCATGACGATCGACACCGGGACCCGCGACCCGGTGCAGCTGCTGCCCGGCATCCCGGTGATGTACCCGGTCGGTCGCGACTTCACGTTCGAGGGGCTCCCCTCCGGACAGCACTCGGTCCGGTTCGCTGGCGCGTTCCTCGAGTCGATCGCCGCTGCGCGCCGCGGCGACGACGAGCCGCGGCAGCTCGCGTTCCGCCGCACGCTGGGGGTGGACGCGCTGCGGCTGCTCCGCAGCCGGATCGGCGAGGCCGCACCGCGCCTCCTGGACCCGACGGCGCCGGAGACGGTCCGCGCACGCTGGAACCAGTCGATCGCGGACGCCGTGGCGGCGGCGTTCGACGCGACGCCGTCGTCTGCGCCCACGGTGGCGGTCGGGTCGTCGACGATCCGGTTCGCCAAGGAGTGGATGGTCGCGAACGCCCGCCGGCCGCTCACGGTCGCCCAGGTGAGCGCTGCGGCCGGGGTGAGCGCGCGGGGGCTGCAGGCCGCCTTCCAGCGGAACGTCGGCGTCCGGCCGATGCAGTTCCTGCGCGAGGCCCGGCTGCACGGGGTCCGCGCCGAACTGCTCGCGGGCGACCCCAAGCGCGTGACGGTCGCCGAGGTCGCGCTGTCGTGGGGGTTCAACCACCTCGGGCGGTTCTCCGGGTACTACGCCGAGGTGTACGGGGAGTCCCCCTCGCAGACCCTGCGCCGACGGGACGCGCCGAGGCCCTAGTCTGAGCGCATGTCAGTCGGTCTGCTCGCCATCGTCGACGACGTGCTCTCCGCGGCCCTCAAGGCCAGCGCCAAGACCGCTGGCGTCGTGATCGACGACGCCGCGGTGACCCCGCAGTACGTGCAGGGGCTCTCGCCCGCGCGCGAGCTGCCGGTCGTGGGGCGGATCGCGCTCGGCAGCCTCTTCAACAAGTTCGTCATCATCATCCCGCTCGCGCTGCTGCTCACGGCGTTCGCGCCGTGGGTGCTCCCCTGGCTGCTGCTGCTCGGCGGCACCTACCTGTGCTTCGAGGGGGCCGAGAAGGTCACCGAGTGGTTCGGCGCGCACCACGTCAGCGAGTCCGAGGAGACCGTCGCCGAGCCGAAGCTCGTGTTCGGGGCGATCCGCACGGACCTCATCCTCAGCACCGAGATCATGCTCATCGCCCTCGCCGGACTCGACCCCGACCTCGGGCTCTGGCCGACGCTCGGCGCTCTCATCGTCATCGGGCTCGTCATGACCGGGGCGGTCTACGGCGCCGTGGCCCTGCTCGTGAAGATCGACGACATCGGGCTGCAGATGATGAAGAACAGCGTCCGTCGCACGAGGCGGACGGGCGCGCGGATCGTCCGCGCCATGCCGACCGTGTTCCGTGTGATCGGCATCGTCGGCACGGTCGCCATGCTCTGGGTCGGCGGACACCTCGTGATCGCGAACCTGGCGGAGACGTTCTGGCACGGCCCGTACGACCTGCTGCACGCGATCGAGCACGGCATCGAGGCGACCGGGCCGGTCGTCACGTGGATCGTGGACACCGCGGTGTCGGCGGTGGTCGGGCTCCTGCTCGGCCTGGTGGTCGTCGCCGTCGTGCTGGGCATCGGACGGTTGCGCGGCCGCACCCACTGAGCGGGCCCGGCCGCCCCGGCTCCCGCGTCGGTCAGCGGGGCCGGCGCCCGGTCAGTTCCAGATCGCGATCCAGTCGACGCTGACGTGCCCGACCGCGCTCGCCGGGATCGCCCCGCCGTTCGTGGTGGTCTCTGCCTGCATGGTCACGCGGAAGGCCGTCGTCGGCACCGCCTTTGTGGTCGACGAGACGAGCTTGCCGTCCCAGTAGAACCGGACGATGCCCTTGTCCCACTCGGTCGTCGCGACGTGCCAGCCGGTGCTGTCCGAGGGCGCGAAGGTCTCCTTGCCCGGTTCGAACCGCATGCCGAGCGGCGTCCAGCTGCCCGGGACCGCCGAGGCCGGGCGGGGGCGGGCACCGAGGTCGGCCTCGGGCCAGTCGATCTCGCCCTCGTTCCAGTCGTCGCTCGACGGCCAGAGGATCGTCGAGAACTTGTAGCCCTGGGTCTTCGTCGTCTTGTACCGGATCGACACCCGACCCGTCTTGTGCGGGGCGTACCCGTCGGGCATGATCGCCGCGACGAGGGGCTGGCCCTTCTCGGTGTGCAGCGCGAAGTCGAGCACGCCGCCCTTCACGCTCAGGACCTTCGAGGGCGCGTACTTCCCCTTGCCGGTCGTGTCCGTGAAGCCGTCGTAGAGACCGATCCGCGGGTACGTCGCCGCGAACTTGCCGACCGGCGCGGCACTGTCGAACCCGGCGCGGAACGTCTGCTTCCAGGTCCGGCCGTTCGTCGTGACGTTCGTCTTCGGCATCGTCCGGCCGTCCGGCACGGTCGAGGTCGCCTTCGACGAGGCGGGGAGGGCCGCTGCTCCGGCGGGCGCGCCGGCAGCGAGGCTGGTCGCGGCGACGAGTGCGATCGAGAGCGCGGCGACGAGGACGGACGGGGACCGCATGCTGACTGCCTCCTGCGTGGGGGTGTGCGTGTGTTGCGATGGCCGTGGTGCTTGTGCGATGGAGTATCGGGCGTCGCTGCTCGTCGGTTAGTCGATTCCCGGCCTGGATCCCCCCGCGTTCAGGTTCGCTGTACCCGACGTACCCGTCTACCCCCGATCGGTACAGCCCTCGCTGTACTGTGGGTGCATGCTGCTCGTCGCTCCGCGCCTCGAGGTGATGAACCGCCTCGGCCGCGCCCTCGCCGATCCAACCCGCGCGCGGATCCTCCTCCGCCTGCTCGAGTCCCCCCGCTACCCCGCCGTGCTCGCCGACGACCTCGGGACCACCCGGGCGAACGTGTCGAACCACCTGGCGTGCCTCCGCGGGTGCGGGATCGTCGTGGCCGTCCCGGAAGGCCGTCGGACCCGCTACGAGATCGCGGACGCGCACCTCGCCCGTGCACTCGAGTCGCTCGTCGACGTCGTGCTGGCGGTCGACGACGGCGCGCCGTGCACCGACGACGCCTGTGCCGTGCCGCTCTGCTGCGGGCCGGGCGCATGAGCGCCGCGCTGCCCCTCGGGCCCGGTGCGACGGCCGTCCGGAGCGCGGTGCTGCGCCGCCGGATCCGATGGATCGTCGCCGCCACCATCACGTACAACGTCGTCGAGGCCGTCGTCGCGATCAGCGCCGGTTCGGTCGCGTCGTCCACCGCCCTGATCGGCTTCGGCCTGGACTCGATCGTCGAGGTGCTCTCCGCGGCCGCGGTCGCGTGGCAGTTCGCGGCGCCCGACCCCGAGCGGCGCGAACGGACGGCGCTCCGCGTGATCGCCGTCTCGTTCTTCGGGCTCGCGCTGTACGTCTCGGTCGACGCGGTGCTGACGCTGACCGGACTGCGCGAGCCGGAGCACAGCACGGTGGGCATCGTGCTCGCCGCGGTCAGCCTGGCCGTGATGCCGTTCCTCAGCCTGCTCGAACGGCGCACGGGCCGCGAGCTCGGTTCGGCGTCGGCCGTCGCGGACTCGAAGCAGACCCTGGTGTGCAGCTACCTCTCCGCCGCCGTCCTGGTCGGCCTGCTGCTGAACACCCTGTTCGGCTGGACCTGGGCGGACCCGGTGGCCGGGCTCGTCGTCGTGGTGTTCGCGGTCCGGGAAGGGCTCGAGGCCTGGCGGGGCGACGCGTGCAAGCAGCCCGTCGCCGCGCTCACCGGCGAGCGCGAGGTCGAGGCCTGCGACTGCTGCTGACGCGGGCGACGGCCGTCAGATCTCGACGTCGCTGCCCATCGTCACGGTGCGGTGCGCCGGCAACCCGAAGCGGGCGGCCGGGTCGGCGGCGTTGTGCGCCAGCCCGACGAAGAGCTTCTTGCGCCAGCCGACCATGCCCCGGTTCCCCGCCACCGGACGGAGTGCGCCGCGCGAGATGAAGTACGACGCGTTCGCCATCTCCTCGGGGTCGACGTCGAGCACGTCGGCCAGGCAGGCCGCGTGCAGGGCCTTCGGCAGGTCCTGGTCGTCCGAGAAGCCGAACTTGATCGTGATGTGGTCGATGCCGTCGTCCTCGTAACCGAGGTCGTCACGGAAGAAGGCCTTGGCGTGCGGCACGTGGGGCACGTTCGCGGTGATGACGGACACGATCACGACCGTCCGGTGCACCACGTGGTTGTGCTCGACGTTCGCCCGGAGCGCCAGCGGCGTCGTCTCCTTGTTGGGGTGCGGGAAGATCGCGACACCCTGCACGCGCGGGATGCCCTTCGTGTTGATCTTCTCGATGAAGTCGGCGAGGGACCCCTCGCGCTCCTTGCGTTCCTCCTGCACGAGCTGCCGGCCACGA
This sequence comes from Curtobacterium sp. Curtsp22, assembly GCF_059492135.1. Classification (NCBI taxonomy): domain Bacteria; kingdom Bacillati; phylum Actinomycetota; class Actinomycetes; order Micrococcales; family Microbacteriaceae; genus Curtobacterium; species Curtobacterium sp. Curtsp22. The sequence continues at coordinate 1,707,874 of NZ_CP168519.1, forward strand.
CGCCACGTCGTCATGAGCGTGATCACCGCGAGCGCGATGATCAGCGGGACCCATCCGCCGTGCAGAATCTTCGACAGGTTGCCGGCGAGGAACGTCAACTCGAGCCCGCCGAACGCCACCGCGGCGACGACGAGCTTCCACGTCTTCCAGTGCCACAGCGGCTTCACCACGAGCAGCAGCAGGAGCGTGTCGACGACGAGGGCACCGGTGACGGAGACCCCGTACGCGGTGGCGAGGCTCGCCGAGGAACGGAACGCGAGCATGACGGCCATCACGCCGATGAACAGCAGGAGGTTGACGGCCGGCAAGTAGATCTGGCCGCCCTCCTGCCGGGAGGTCTGCCGGATGGTGAGCGGCGGGAGCAGGCCGAGCTGCACGGCCTGGCGGCTCAGCGAGAACGCCCCGGAGATGACCGCCTGGCTCGCGATGACGGTGGCCATCGTCGCGAGGATCACGACCGGGATCTGCAACGCACTCGGGAAGAGCAGGAAGAAGGGGTCCTTCGCCGCCCCGGGCTGGTTGAGCACCAGCGACGCCTGGCCGAGGTAGTTCAGCACGAGGGCCGGGAAGACGACGAAGAACCAGGCGCGGAGGATCGGCGTCCGCCCGAAGTGGCCCATGTCGGCGTAGAGCGCCTCGGCGCCGGTGATGACCAGCACGACCGCGCCCATCGCAACGAACGTGATGTACGGGTGCGCGATGAGGAACGCGATGGCCCACGTGGGCGAGAGCCCCTGCAGGACGCCCGGGTGCGCCAGGATGTGCGGCACCCCGGCGGCGGCGATGACGACGAACCAGAGCAGCATCACGGGGCCGAACAGGTTGCCGACCTTGCCCGTGCCGACCCGCTGCACCGCGAACAGCACCACGAGGATGACCGCCGCGATCGGCACGATGAGGTGGCCGACGCTCGGGGCGGCGGTCTGCAGCCCCTCGACGGCCGAGAGCACGGACACCGCCGGGGTGATGACCGAGTCGCCGTAGAACAGCGAGACACCGACGATCCCGATGACCAGGAAGATCGTCGCTCCCCCGCGGCGCTTCGCGTAGAGGCGTCGGGCCAGTGCGGCGAGCGCCATCACCCCGCCCTCGCCGTTGTTGTCGGCGCGCATGAGCACGAGGACGTACTTGATCGAGACGATGATCGTGATGCTCCAGAACATCATCGAGATCACGCCGTAGACGTCCTCCTGGTTGGCCTGCACGATGCCGCCGTCGATCGTGAACACGGTGCGCAGCGCGTACAGCGGGCTCGTGCCGATGTCGCCGAAGACGACGCCGAGGGCGGCCAGGGCGAGGGCGGCGATGCCCTTCGCGGGGCCGTGGGTGCCGGCGTCGTCGGAGGTCTCGGCCGTCGGGGTCTGAGAGCGGGTCTCGGTCACGCTCGTCACTTCCGTCTCTTCGCCGTCCGTCCGACGGCGTCTTCGCCGTCCGGGCGACGGCCGCGGATCATCATCGCACCCGTTCGGCCGGAGCGCTCGCAGCGGGCGCACATGCCCACTCCTGAGGGATCGGGTGCGTTCCCCGGACGAACCCGCCTGCGGCGGGGGAACCTGTGCGGGCCGGAATGCCCGGGTGCCCCGGACACCGCGCACGTCGAGGAACGCGGTCGTACCGTCGGGGCAGGACTCCAGGAGGAACCATGAACTTCGACGGCTTCGACCCCGCGGGACTGATCGTCTTCTGCGTGGCGGTGGTGCTGGTCTTCGGCGGACTGATCTCGAGCCGACGGCGCCACTGACGCCCGGCCCTCGGCCCTCGGCCCGCGACCCCCGGCCCTCAACCCGCGGCGTTCAGGCCCGGTCGGCTCGCTCCTCCGACTCCAGCTCCGTCGCGACGACCGCCGCGAAGGCGTCCGCTCCGAAGTGGTCGTCGGCCGCCACGGTGACGACCGTGTCGCCGTCGAAGAGCAGCATCTGCCCGTACGCGCCGTGCAGCCGCCAGAGTCGGCCGGGGCCGTCCCACCCCGCCATCGCGTACCGCTCGTAGCCGGGGCCCGTGCCGTCGCGCTCGATCCAGTCGGTGTGCATCGCGTCGCACCAGCGTGCGCTGACGATGCGTCGCCCCGCGGACTCCCCGCGGTCGCGCACCAGTCGGCCGATCCGTGCGAGTTCGCCGGTGCGCAGCGCCAGGCCCTCGCCGCCGGCGACGTACCCGTTCGGGCAGCGTGCCCACGGCACGTCCTCGATGCCGAGCGGGTCGAACAACCGCCGGGCGACGAACGCGCCGACGTCGCCGACCCGGGTCTCGAGGACCCGCATCGCCGTGTACGTGCTCGCGTTCGCGTACTGGAACACCCGGCCGCGCGAGGGGCGCCCGAGGAACTCGGCCGCGAGGTCCGGCCAGTCGGTGAGCTCCGTCTCGGACCACGGCATGTCGACACCGCTCGTCATGGTGAGCAGGTGCCGGAGCGTGACCGTGTCCGTGCCCGCCCCGAAGCGGACGGCGGGCAGGAGGGCCGACACCGGGACGTCCACGTCGACGAGTCCGTCGTCGGCGGCGATCCCGGTGGCGAGGACCGCGATCCCCTTGGCGACGGAGTGGACCTCGCGGCGGACGTCGGGCGTCCAGTGGTGCTCGGCGGCGTCGTCCCCGACGAGGACGTGGAGGCCGTGGGCGGCGAAGCCGGTGGCGTCGACGTGACGGACGAGGGCGTCGAGGAGGTCGGTCGCGGTGCGCACCCGGCAATCCTCTCGCGGACGAGACAGCAGACGGACGGGACCGCAGACGGACGGGAGGCGCGGTGCCAGCCGGCACCGCGCCTCCCGTCCGTCATCGGGTCGCGTCGCGACCCGCACTCCGGTCGTCAGCGACGGCGGAAGTAGCCGTTCGCGCCACCGACGAACATGAGGATGGTCGCGACGATGACCGCGATGCCACCGATCCAGCCGAAGGCGTTGCCACCGGAGGCGGCACCCACGCCGACGCCGATGACCTGCAGGATCGCGAGCACGAGCAGGACGATGCGCGCCCAGTTGCGGCCGTCGCGCATCTTGAAGACGATGATCAGCTCGATGATCGCGAGGATGAAGGCGAAGATCGCACCGCCGATGAGCGGAGCCGTGCCGACGCCCTGCGCAGCCGAGGCGCCGCCGCCGGAGACGAGACCGATGATGCCCTGGATGATGTTCGCGAGGACGACCACCAGCCAGATCACGAACGAGACGGTGACGGTGGTCGGACGTCCCGACCGGGTTGTTCCTGACATGCTTGCTCCTTCTGCCGCGATCGCGTCCAGCGACCTCACCGTGAACGTACAGCCCTGACGGAAGTTTGTCCGGTGTCCCTGCGGACGCAGCCGGGAAACGCACGCCAGGATGGGGGTGCAGCACACCGACGAGGAGGACCCGTGGACAAGGCCCAGTACTCGCAGCCCATCCGGGAGTACATCGAGCAGCTCCGGACCGAGGGCTACAGCGTCGCCGACGGGCACACCGCCGACCCGGACCTCATCGACCCGTACGGCAACCCGGTCCTGACCTGGCGCGACGACTACCCCTACGACGAACGCCTCGGCCGCGAGGAGTACGAGTACCAGAAGTACCACCTGCAGATCGAGCTGCTGAAGTGCCAGTACTGGCTCGAGGACACCGGGCAGAAGGCCGTCGTCCTCTTCGAGGGTCGCGACGCCGCGGGCAAGGGCGGCACCATCAAGCGGTTCACGGAGCACCTCAACCCCCGGACCTCCCGCGTCGTCGCGCTGAGCAAGCCGAGCGAACGCGAGCGCGGCGAGTGGTACTTCCAGCGCTACGTGCAGTACCTGCCGTCTGCGGGCGAGATGGTCCTGTTCGACCGCTCCTGGTACAACCGCGCCGGTGTCGAGCGGGTGATGGGGTTCTGCTCCGACGACGAGTACGAGTCCTTCATGACGCAGGTACCACAGTTCGAGCGGATGCTCGTCGACTCCGGCATCCACCTCACGAAGTTCTGGTTCTCCGTCACCCGCCGCGAGCAGCGCACCCGGTTCGCGATCCGGCAGCTCGACCCCGTGCGGCGGTGGAAGCTGTCCGACATCGACCTGCTCTCGCTCGACCGGTGGGACGAGTACACCGAGGCGAAGACCGCCATGTTCGCGCGGACGAGCAAGCGGTACGCACCGTGGACGATCGTCCGGTCGAACGACAAGAAGCGCGCCCGCCTCAACGCGATGCGGTACTTCCTGACGCAGTTCGACTACCCGGACAAGGCGGTGGACGTGATCGGCCGGCCCGATCCGCTCATCGTCCGGCGCGGGAAGCGGGACGTCGACGTGGAGTAGGGGCGGCCAGGAGGCGCGGTGCCTGCCCGCAGCGCTGGGCGCGGTCGGAGCACGGCCTGGTTGGGTGGTCGCATGCGCCGCCCCGACACCGTCACCGTCGTCGTGCCGGTCCTCGACGACGCGGACCAGCTCCGCCGGTGCCTCGCGGCGTTGGCTCGCCAGACGCGGCTGCCCGACGAGGTGGTCGTCGTCGACAACGGCAGTTCGGACGACAGCGCGGCCGTCGCCTCCCAGGCCGGTGCCCGCGTGCTGCACGAACCCGTCCGGGCGATCGCCGCGGCGGCGTCCCGGGGCTACGACGCGGCGACGGGCACCCTGATCGCCCGGCTGGACTCGGACTCCTGCCCGGGTCCGGACTGGCTCGAGCGGGCGCTCCGGCACTTCGACGACGACCGCGTCGTGGCGGTGACCGGGCCGGGCGAGTTCCGCGGGCTCGGTCGTCTGGAGCGGGCGTTCTGGCACGTCGCGTACATGCGCGCCTACTTCGCCCTGATGACGGCGGCGCTGTGGCGGCCGCCGTTGTTCGGTTCGAACCTGGTCATCCGACGCCGCGCCTGGGAGGCCGTCCGGTCCCGCGTGCACCGGTACGACGCCGACGTCCACGACGACGTCGACCTGTCCGTGCAGCTCGATCCCGCGTGGCCGGTGGTGCTCGACCGTTCGCTCGTGATGTCCGTGTCGGGCGAGCCCGTCCGCGACCTGCCGGGCCTCGTCGTGCGCACGCGGAAGGCGCTCCGGACACTGGCGCTCGGCGGGTTCCGGATCCTGCCGGTCGTCCGGGCCGTGCGGCGCTGCTGGGCGACGCCCCGTGCCGTGCCCGGTCCCGTGGTCGAGCGCGCCCTCGGGCCGGACGTCGTGGAGCCACTCGAGGAGGTGCCGGCGTCGTGAGCGACTCCCCGCTCGTCGGGCCGCAGTCCGCCCCGGACCTGCACGTCCTGACCCTCAACGTCCGCCGACGCGTCCCGCACCGTCGGACCGACCACCCCGACGCCTGGACGCACCGCCGCGGTGCCGTGCTCGAGCTGCTCGGGTCCGAGTCCCCGCACCTCGCCGCCCTGCAGGAGGTCCTGCCCGACCAGGAGCGCTGGCTCACGGATCGGTTGCAGCCCCGGTGGACCGCGGTGCTCCGGGGTCGCGGGCGCCGTGGCGACGGGGAGCGCGTCGGGATGCTGGTCGACACCGACCGTCTGCGGATCACCGGCGAGCACGTCCGGGCGCTGTCCCGCCGGCCGGAGCGGATCGGGAGCCGGTCGTGGGGCACCCTGTTCCCCCGGATCGCCGTCGGCCTCCAGCTCGAGGACCGCGTCGCCGGCACGCGCTTCCTCGCCGTGTCCGTGCACCTCGACGTCGCATCGCCCCTGGCTCGCCGGCGGTCGGCGGAGCTCCTCGTCCGGTGGGCGGACGAGGCCGGGCTCCCGGTCGTCGTGCTCGGCGACGCGAACGCCCCCGCCGACAGTGCTCCGCACCGGGTCCTCACCGGCTCGGGGTTCGCGGACACCTGGACGGCGGCGGCCTCGCACGCGTCCGAGCAGTGGGGCACGCACCTCGGGTACCGCACTCCCCGGCGGGGCGGACGCCGGATCGACTGGATCCTGGCCCGCGGTGCCGACGGGGTGCGTGCCTCCGTGTCGGCGGCGGCCGTGTCGACGCGCCGACCGAGCGGGGTCTGGCCGTCCGACCACGCCGCCGTGCAGGCCGTGCTCCGGTGGGAGGCAGCGTGACCACGACCACCGCGGACCACCGCGTGATCGACCGGCTCGGTGCGACGTTCCTCCGCCGTCCCCGCGGCGCGGAGGTCGTCGTCGATGCCGTCCGCGCGGCGACGCTGGTGAGTCTCCCGGTCGCCACGATCGGGTGGGGCTGGATCGCGTTCGCCGTCCTCCTGCTCGCGCTGCTCGGGGTCGTCGTCCCCCGCGTGCTCGGACTCCGACCCGCCGTCGACACCGCCGTGTGCGCACTGGCACTCGTCGCCGGGTGGAGCAGCGTCCTCGGCTGGTACACCTCGGTGTTCCTGTGGGACAAGGTCGTGCACTTCGTGCTGCTCGCCGCGTTGACCGCGGTGCTCTGGGTGATCGCGAGCGACACCGGGGTGCTGCGCACGGGCGACCGCGTCGGTCGGGTCCAGGCGGTCGTCGTCGCCGGCGTGCTGTCGCTCGCGATCGGATCCGTCTGGGAGGTGTTCGAGTTCCTCGGGCACACCTTCCTCGACCCGACCATCTACGTCGGGTACGAGGACACCATCGGGGACCTGGCCGCCGACCTCGGGGGCGGGGTGCTCGCCGGGCTCCTGCTGCCCTGGGCCGTGCGGGACCGCCGGGTCGTCGCCGGACCGTCGTCCTGAGCCCATCCGGACCGCTCGCGCGCGCGGAGGGGTGCCCTGCCGGAGGGTGTCCCAGCGTCCCCTCCCACAGCGGCCGCCGTCGACCTAGCGTCGAGGGAATGCCAGCGAACCCAGCAGCCCAGCGCGAGCACGCCCAGCTCTTCCCGGACCACACCTCGACCCTCGCCGAGACGGACCCGGGGTTCGCGGCGTCCTTCGCCGACTTCGCCTTCGACGAGAGCCTGCGCGACGTCGCGATCACCCGGCACGACCGGCTCCTCGTCCAGCTCGGCGCGTCGATCGCCGTCGGTGCGCACACCGAGTTCGCGGTCCTCCTCGGAGCCGCGCTCGCGAACGAGGTCACCCCCGTCGAGGCGAAGGAGGTCGTGTACCAGGCCGTCGCCTACGTCGGCTTCGCCCGCACCGTCGACTTCCTCACGATCACCGACGACGCACTCGTCGCCCGCGGCGTCGCGCTCCCCCTTCCTGATCAGCGCACGACCGACCCCGAGACGCGACTGGCCCGCGGGCGCGAGGTGCAGGGACGGATCGTCGGCACCGACCGGGTCGACCACATGTACGACGCCGCGTCGCCCGACACGGTGCACTTCCAGCGGTTCCTCTCCGGCAACTGCTTCGGCGACACGGTGGCCCGCGGCGGGCTGGACCTCCGGACCCGCGAGCTCGTCACCTTCGCGATGCTCGTCGCGCTCGGTGGCGCCGACGCGCAGGTCCGCGGGCACGTCGCCGGCAACCTCGCCGTCGACAACCACCGCCGGGACCTGCTCGACGTGCTCACCGTCCTGGTGCCGTTCATCGGGTACCCCCGCACCCTGAACGGCCTCGCGGTCGTCGACGACGCGGCCCCCGCGACGGACCGGTGACGGACCGGTGACGGACTGGAGGCGCGGTGCTGGCTTGCACCGCGCCTCCAGTGAGTCCGTCAGCCGCGCGCCTCAACCCGCCGCCGCGGCCCAGCTCCTGCTCATGCGAACGAGACGGATTCAGGCCACAGCCGCTGCCGCCGGGGCAGCGAACACCTGTCGCGCCTGCCCGTTGACGCGAGCCTGCACGATGGCCGAGCCGAGGTTGCCGAGCAGCAACAGGAGCGCGTAGTTGCCGCCCGTGCCGAGGCCCGTGACGTGCGAGATGCCCTTCGCGAGCGACCAGTAGTACCAGAACACCCCGAACGGGCAGAGGATCCACCAGGTCGTCATCGCGCGGGCGCCGGCCTGGTTGACCTCCCCGCGGGTCTTGGCACACCAGACGATGGAGTAGATGCCGAAGGTGATGATCGGCAGGAAGAAGACGGCCAGTGCGGAGCGGCGCTTCAGAACAGGATCGTGAGTCATGTTCGACAACGTAGGGGCTGACTTCGCCAGCGCTCTTGCCCCAGTTCATGGGTCGTCGCCTCGCGAGCGCTCGCAGTTCGTGCATGTGTCGGTGTCTCGGGAGCCGCCACGGACTGGAGGCGCGGTGCGGGTGAGCCGATCAGCTCACCCGCACCGCGCCTCCAGTCCGGGACGCTGCGTCCGCAGCGTCGGTGCTCTCAGCTCCGGAGGAACGCGAGGATGTCCGGGTTGACGACGTCGGCGTGGGTCGTCAGCATGCCGTGCGGGTACCCCTCGTAGATCTTGAGCGTGGCGTCGCTGAGGAGCTCCGCCTGCTTCAGCGACGCGTCCCGGTACGGCACGACCTGGTCGTCGTCGCCCTGCAGGACGAGGACGGGGACGGTGATGGCCTTGAGGTCCTCCGTCTGGTCGGTCTCCGAGAACGCCTTGATGCCCTCGTAGTGCGCGAGCGCGCTGCCCGTCATGCCCTGACGCCACCAGTTCGCGATGACCGGCTCCGACGGCGTCGCACCGTCACGGTTGAAGCCGTAGAACGGGCCGGAGGCGACGGCCTGGAAGAACTCGGCACGGTTGGCGGCGAGCGCCTCGCGGAACCCGTCGAAGACCGAGATGTCGGTGCCGTCGGGGTTCGCCTCGGTCTTGACCATGAGCGGCGGCACCGCCGCGACGAGGACGGCCTTGGCGACCCGGCCCTGCGGCTGGCCGTACTGCGCGACGTACCGGGCGACCTGGCCGCCGCCGGTCGAGTGGCCGATGTGGATCGCGTCGTGCAGGTCGAGGTGTTCGACCACGGCGGAGACGTCGCTCGCGTAGTGGTCCATGTCGTGGCCGGTGCCGATCTGCGACGAGCGTCCGTGGCCGCGGCGGTCGCTGGCGATGACGCGGTAGCCCTCGGCCAGGAAGTACAGCATCTGCGCGTCCCAGTCGTCCGAGGACAGCGGCCAGCCGTGGTGGAACACGATCGGCTGCGCGTCGCGGCTCCCCCAGTCCTTGAAGTAGATCTCTGCACCGTCGTCGGTGGTCACGTATCCCATGGTGGTCTCCCTGTGGTCGTTCTGGTGTGGTGGTGGTCTGCGGTCGGTGGTCAGTCGCGGTCGCTGCCGGTCTCGCGGACGGCGGTCTCGATGACGTCGGCGACGTCTCCCGGGTGGGTGTGCATCACCAGGTGCGGAGCGGGCAGCTCGACGACGCCCCGCAGCCCCGCGCGCTCGTAGCCGAAGCGTTCGACGTCGGGGTTGATGGTGTGGTCCTCCGCCGAGACGATGCCCCAGCCAGGCGTGGTCTTCCACGACGCCACCGATGCCGGTTCCCCGAACGCGGCGCCGGTCAGCGGACGCTGCGACACGGCGAGGACCGCTGCCGTCTTCGGGTCGACCCCTTCCGCGAAGACGGAGGGGAACGCGTCGATCTTGACGGACACGTCGGTGCCGTCCTCCGCGCCGGCGATCGGGTACGGCGTGTACACGAGGTTCGCGGCGAGGTCGGAGTCCGGGAAGCCGCCCTGCAACTGCCCGAGGCTCTCCCCTTCCTCGAGGACGTAGCCGGAGACGAAGACGAGTCCGACGACGTTCTCGGCGGCTCCGGCGACGGTGACGACCGCTCCGCCGTAGGAGTGCCCGGCGAGGACGACGGGGCCGTCGACCGCCTCGGCGACGGCGCGGACGGACGCAGCGTCCTCCGCGAGGCTGCGGTTGTACACCGGCGGGACGAGCACGGTGTGGCCGCGGTCGAGGAGCTCCCGGGTGACCGGGGCCCAGCTGGCCGAGTCGGCGAATGCGCCGTGCACGAGGATGATGGTGGGCGTTGGCATGCGTTGCTCCCCTTCCCGATGGTGCGGTCCTATCGCTTCTGATCGGACGGTCAGGCACCATGAAGTTCCCCCTCATACAAGGGCCACCGGGTGCCCCGACACCAGGAAGAAAGCATGAAGAAACCACGTGTGGAACGAGCTGCTCGATGAGTGACCCGCTCGGTGTGCAGCTGCGCCGCCACCGGCTCATGGCGGACCTCACGTTGGAAGGGCTCGCGAACGCGTCCGGCATCAGCGACCGGACCATCAGCAACATCGAGCGCGGCATCAGCGTCGCACCGCAACGACGGACCCTGACGGCGCTCCTCGACGCCCTCGGCCTCCCCGACCACGAGCAGCAGGCGATGCTGCGTCTGGCGCGCCTGCCCCGCATCGCGACCGAGGGCTCGCCCCGCTCCGCGATGCTCGCGCCGGCCCTGGTGACGGACTTCACCGGCCGACCCGACGTGCTGCGGGACGTCGCCGCGTTCCTCGATCGCACCGACACCGACCTCGCTGCGCCCATCCTCGTGATCTGCGGGCCCGCCGGTGTCGGCAAGACGACCCTCGCCCTCGAAGCCCTGAGCCGGCACGAGTGGGACGACGGCACACGCGCCTTCGTCGACCTGAACGGCATGAACTCCCTGCCGCTGTCACCGCTCGGCGTGCTCCAGTCGCTCATCGCCCAGACCTCCGAGATCCGCGACATCTCGACCCTCGACGAAGCGATCGCCGAGTGGCGACGGATCACCGGCGGCCGGCGGGTCGCCGTCGTCCTCGACAACGCCGCGAACGAGGACCAGGTCCGCCCTGTGCTCGCCGCGACGAACATCGTGGTCATCGTCACCTCCCGCAGGAGCCTCGCCGGTCTCGTCAACGTGCGACGCATCACGCTCGAACCACTCGAACGGGCGGAGAGCGTGCAGCTGATCGGGCGGATCGTGCCCGCGTCGCAACGCACCGACGCCGACGCCGACGCCCTGGCGGTCGCGTGCGGCGACCTCCCGCTGGCATTACGGATCGCCGCCAACCGCATCGCCGCGCAGCCCCGGTCGACCGTGCGGGACTTCTTGGACACGATGGCCGCCCGACGGGATCCCCTCCGTGCCCTCGTCGCCGGGGACCTCGCCGTCGAACCGGCCCTGACCCTCTCCTACGGCCACACCGACGCCGCTTCACAGCAGCTGTTCCGCAGCCTCGCGCTCATCGACGGCGCCACCTTCGACGCGCACCTCGCCGCGGCCGCCGCGGGTGCCGACGTCGACGAGACCGCCGAGCGCCTCGACGAACTCACCGACCTCGGGCTCGTCGAGGCACGTGGCGGGAACCGCTACCACCTGCACGACCTGGTCCGACTGTTCGCCGCGGCACTCTCGCGACGCGACGAGTCCTCCAGCGAGCGGCAGCGACGAGCGCTCCGCCACTGGGTGCTCACCACCGCGCAGAACGCCGGGCTCTGGTTCGAACCGGACCGGGCCCCGGACCCCGAGGCTCCCGGACGCCACTTCGCCTCCGCCGACGATGCACGGGCTTGGCTGCGCATCGAGGGTCCGCAGTGGGCGAGCGCCGTGACGCAGGCGTACGCGCTCGGCGAGGACCAGCTCGTCCTCGACGTCGCCGAGGCCCTGCACTGGTTCTCCGACACCTGGCCCGCGTGGGACCTGTGGCGGATCCTGTTCCTCACGTCGGCCGACGCTGCTACACGCTCCGGCACGGACCGGGACATCGCGGTGCACCACGGCTACGCGACCTGGCTCCACCTCACCCAGGGGGAGTTCGACACCGCGCTGCGGTCTGCTCGGAGCGCCGTCGCCGCTGCCGAACGGACCCAGGACGACAGGGAACGGGGATGGGCGTCGTTCTACCTGGCCTGGACGCTGGGACGCCTCCTCGACCACGACGCCGCGCTACGCGAGGCGAGCCGCGCCATGGAGCACCTCACCCTCGCCGGCGACCAGGAGGGCATCACCCAGGTCCTCGCGATGGTGGCGAACTTCCTGATGCACGCCGGCGACCTCGCCGGCGCGGCGGAGCACTACGAGCAGGTCCTCAGCCTCCTCGAACGCCGGAGCGGCTCGCTCCCGCCGAACCTCGTCCTCGTGACCGGCGTGCACACGAGGACCCTCCTCGCGAAGGTCCTGAACCGCGACGGGCAGCCGGCGTACGCACTGGAGGTCATGCCCGGCGTGATCGCGGAGGCGACGGCGGCGCAGTTCGCCGACGGCGTCTCCCGGGCACACCTCGAACTCGCCAACGCGCTGCACCTGACCGGTGAGCTCGACGACGCCCGGCACCACCTCGCGGTCGCCGACGAGATCGCGACCGAGCACCGCCTGCTCGCGCTGTTCGCGGAGATCGAGAAGCTCCGGTCCGGCTTGGGGATCCCTGGGTCGCCGTGAGGAACGCGGCCTCGTACCGAGGCCGGCCGGGCTCCGCCTCCAGGATTCGAACCCGGACCTAACGGCACCAAAGGCCGTCGTGCTGCCATTACACCAAGGCGGAACGCGCACGGAGGCGCCCGTCCATCCTCCCACGACCGCGGCGGCTGGCCGTGCAGCCCCTGCTTCCGCCAAGATGGTGGGATGCCGCAGGAGGACGAGGTCGACCGCATCGTCGCGGCGTGGGGTCGCGAGCGCGCCGACCTGGACTTCGGCCCGCTCGAGGTCCTGTCCCGCGTCGACCGGCTCGCCCGACACCTCGACCGTGCACGACGGGCGGCGTTCGACGCGAGCGATGTCGAGCCGTGGGAGTTCGACGTCCTGTCGGCACTGCGGCGGGCGGGTGAGCCGTACGAGCTGAGCCCGAAGACGCTCCTCCAGCAGACGCTGGTGTCGAGCGGCACGATGACGAACCGGGTGGACCGGCTGGCTGCCCGAGGGCTCGTCGCGCGTCGCACCGACCCGAAGGACGGCCGGGGCATCCTCGTGTCGTTGACCGCCGACGGGCGCGCAGCGGTCGACGCCGCGATCGCGGACCTGCTGGCCGCCGAGCGGGCCATCCTCGCCGGGGTGTCCGACACCGAGCAGGACCAGCTGTCGGGGTTGCTCCGACGACTCATCCTCGGGCTCGGCGACTGATCCGACCGCCGAGCGGCTTCATCCGTTCGGCCGAGTCCACGGGCCGGGCTTCGGTCGTCGGGTCGATGTGCGACGAAGCCGGCTCCGGCCACGATGATCGACGTGCCCAGACTCCGCGCCCTCATCCGTCGCCGCCGCTCCACCCTGCTCTTCGTGCTGGTGCTCCTGCTGCTGGCGGCGGGCATCACGGCCACGACCTCGGCCATCGGTGCGCAGCGCCAGGCGAAGGCGGCGGGCGAGCTCTGCACCGCGGACGACCTCGCCGCCCGCTGGCACCACGGTACGCTGTTCCTCGACGCGCGATCTGCCCGGACGGGGAAGACGGTCCTGACGCACCGGGGTGACGAGCCGACGCAGACCGGCAGCACGATGAAGGTCGTCACGGCAGCCGCGGCGGTGTCCGCGCTGGGACCCGACCACCGGTTCACGACCCGGGTCGTCGCGGGCACCGATCCGGGCGCGGTCGTGCTGGTCGGCGGCGGTGACCCGACCCTGAGCCGACTGCCGTCCGGTCAGGACAGCGTCTACCCGCACGCACCGCACCTCGACGACCTGGCGCGGCAGGTGCTCGAGGCTCGTGCAGGGCGGCCGGTGACCTCGGTGCAGGCCGACACCAGCCTGTTCGACGGGCCGGCGTGGCACCCGAGCTGGTCGGAGAGCGCCCGGACCAGCGGCAGCGTCTCGAACATCACGTCGCTCATGGTCGACGGAGACCGCGACGACCCGACCGAGTCGTACTCGCTGCGGAGCGCCGGGGCGGTCGCGCGCGCTGCGACGGCGTTCGCGGCACTCCTCGGGCCGGACGTCCGGGTGGACACGACCTCGGTGCCGGCGCCGTCCGGCGCGCAGGTGCTCGGGACCGTGCAGTCGGCGACGGTGTCGGAACTGGTCGGGATGCTGCTCACGGACTCCGACGACACCCTCGCCGAGGTGCTCGCCCGCCACGTCGCCATCGCCGAGGGCGCCGGCCGCTCCTTCGACGCCGTGCAGGCCGGGAGCACGAAGGCCCTGGTGCGCTACGGGGTGCCGACCGGAGGCCTGCGCCTCGTCGACGGCTCGGGCCTCAGCCCCGACAACCGGGTACCCGCTTCGGCGCTCACCACGCTGATGCGCGCCGTCGCTTCGAAGCAGGACGGCCTCGGTCCGGTCGACGCCGGGCTCGCGGTCGCGGGACGGACGGGAACGCTCGGCGACGACGGCCGCTTCACCGGTGCCGCAGTGGACGCCCGCGGGCACGTCCGGGGCAAGACCGGGACGCTCGACGACATGTACGGCCTGACCGGGGTGACCGACGAGGTCGGCGGGGACCGCGTCGTGTTCACGGTCTTCGCCGAGGGCACGAGCGACCCCGTTGCCCGGAAGGAGATCGACGCCCTGGCAGCGGCGTTGTGGCGGTGCGGCGGATACGCTCCGGCACTGCGAGGGTAGCCTCCGGCCCATGCACGCGATCACCCTGGCCGTCGCCGACGTCGCACGCTCGGCGGAGTTCTACCGCGCCCTGCTCGGGATCGACGGCAGCGGGGTGATCGGAACCGAGTACCCCGCGACCGACACCGAGGCGGGCGGCACCACGGCGATGTTCACGCTCGACGACGGACTCATCGTCAGCGTGTACGGCCGCGACGACATGGCCGAGGACTCCGGGACCGTCCTGGCCACCGCGCCGAGCAGCACGATCGGGCACTTCGTGGACAGCCAGGCCGACGCCGAGGCGTTCCTCGACCGCGCGCGGGCCGCCGGTGCGACGATGCTCGCGCCGCCGTACACGCGGCCGTGGGGCATGTGGTCCGGCTTCTTCCAGGACCCCGACGGGCACCTGTGGGAGGTCGTCGCGAACCCCGGCGGCATCGCGCCTCAGGACGCCACACCGGCGTGATCGCGCTCCGAGCGGGCGCGGTCCGGCACGGCTTCTGCTGTGCGAACGCAGCACCGCCTACCACGAACGGGGGCCGCGTCCGGACCGCCACCTCCCCTACGGTGAGGACATGGACATCGGGCGAGCGGTCATCGGGGCGAGTGCGATCGGGGCGGTGGTCCTCGCGGTCGGGCTCGGTGTGGCCACGGCACCCGGGAACACCCTGCGGTCCGAGCCCGGGTGGGGTGCCGCGTGCGGGTCCTACCCCGACGGCGCACCGACGGCCGCCGCCTGGTTCATGGTGGAGTTCTCGAACGAATCGGGCCGGAGCATCCGTGTCCGTGACGTCACGATCTCGGACGTCGAGGACACCAAAGTGTCGCACCTCGCGGTCGTGCCGCACCCCGGTACGGCCAGCAGTGGACTCTTCGTCACGGACGATCCCGAGGTGCCGCGCGAGTGGGGCCAGACGGTCCCTCTCGGCGACGGTGTCACGGTGCCGCCACACGGGACTCTCGACTTCGGCGGGCGCATGGTCGTGCGGGACGGAGCGAGCGCCGGGCACGTCCGAAGGTTCACGGCCACCACGACCGGCCCACTCTGGACGACGAGCACCCGCACGCTCGACCAGTCGTTCACCATCGGTGTCGGCGACGAGAACGCCGGAGCGGCGATCGGCTGCGGGCCCCGGTTCGGCGACGACACCTGACCCAGGCCGAACCCCGCTACACCCCGAGCTGCTCCGCGACCTCGAGCCAGCGCTCTTCGAGCTGCTCGACCTCGGATTCCAGAGCGGCCAGGCGAGACTGCAGCTCCCCGAGACCCGCGTAGTCCGACTGGTCGTGCGTCGCGAACTGGTCGAGCAGCTGCTTCCGGTCGGCACCGACCTTCGCGATCTTGCGGTCGAGCGCCGACATCTCCTTCTCGGCCGTCCGACGCTCCGCGCCCGACAAGCCCGAGGCGGCCGCAGCCGACGCGCCGGGACCGGCCGGTGCACTGGACCCGGCCACGGCGCCGGCCGAGCCGGTCCCGCCAGCCGTGTCGGGCCTCCCGGCAGACGCGGCGGCAGCCGCTGACGCGGTCCCGCCACCGGTGCCGGCCGCACGGAGCCGCATGTACTCGTCGACGCCGCCCGGCAGGTGCCGCAGGTGCCCGCCGAGCACGGCGTACTGCTGGTCGGTCACGCGCTCGAGCAGGTACCGGTCGTGGCTCACGACGAGGAGGGTGCCGGGCCAGGTGTCGAGCAGGTCCTCCATGGCGGCGAGCATGTCGGTGTCGAGGTCGTTCGTGGGCTCGTCGAGGATCAGCACGTTCGGCTCGTCGAGCAGGATGAGCATGAGCTGCAGGCGGCGCTTCTGGCCACCGCTGAGGTCCTTCACCGGCGTGGAGAGCTGCGCCGAGGTGAAGCCCAGCCGCTCGAGCAGCTGGGACGGCGTCATCTCCTTGCCGTCGGCGACGTAGCTCGTCTTCTTGCGGGCGACGACCTCGCGGACGCGGTCGTCGGCGAACTGCGCGAGGTCGGCGAGCTGCTGGTCGAGGACGGCGACCTGCACGGTCTTGCCGGTCTTGACGCGGCCGCTCGTGGGCTGCAGGCGCCCGGACACGAGGCTGAGCAGGGTCGACTTGCCGGCGCCGTTCGGGCCGAGGATGCCGGTGCGTTCCCCCGGCGCGATCCGCCACTCGATGCGGTCGAGGATCTCGGTGCCGTCGAACGAGACGCTGACGTCGAGCAGGTCGACGACGTCCTTGCCGAGGCGCGCGGTCGCGGTCTTCGCGAGGGCGACCGTGTCGCGGATCGGCGGCACGTCGTCGATGAGGGCGTTCGCCGCGTCGATCCGGAACTTCGGCTTGCTCGTGCGGGCCGGGGCGCCGCGCCGGAGCCATGCGAGCTCCTTGCGGGCCAGGTTCTGCCGACGCTGCTCGCTCGCGGCGGCCTGCCGGTCACGCTCGACGCGCTGGAGGATGTACGCCGCGTAGCCGCCCTCGAACGGGTCGACGACGCCGTCGTGGACCTCCCACGTGTCGGTCGACACCGCGTCGAGGAACCACCGGTCGTGCGTCACGACCACCATTCCGCCCTGGTTCGCGGACCACCGGCGGTTGATGTGCTCGGCGAGCCACTGGATGCCCTCGACGTCGAGGTGGTTCGTGGGCTCGTCGAGGAAGAGGACGTCCCAGTCGCCGACGAGCAGGCGCGCGAGGGCGACACGGCGGCGCTGGCCACCGCTCAGCTCGTCCACCGACACGTCCCACGGGATGTCCGACACGAGGCCGCCGATGATGTCGCGGATCTTCGGGTCGCCGGCCCACTCGTGCTCGGCGAGGTCGCCCACGACGACGGTGCCGACCGTCTCTCCCGCGGGCAGGATGTCGCGCTGGTCGAGGTACCCGACGGTCAGGCCGCGGCGGTGCGTGACGCGGCCGCCGTCCGGTTCGAGGCGCTGGGACAGCAGGGCGAGGAGGGTCGACTTGCCGTCGCCGTTCCGGCCGACGACGCCGATGCGGTCGCCCTCGTCGATGCCGAGGGTGACGTTGTCGAAGACGACCTTGGTGGGGAACTCGAGATGCAGGTTCTCGGCGCCGAGGAGATGAGCCACCCGTCAAGGGTAGGCGGCGTGGCCGGGTGGTCGGTGCGGGGGGCGTTCCGCAAGGTGCGAGGTTCCTGGCTCCGTGGGACGGGCTGCGGGTCGCACGGCGGGCGGGACCTCGCATGGGGCGTACGTCAGGGGTGCGGCGCGGGTCGGGAGGCGCGGGTCAGGTCCCGGTGGTCGGCTCGCCCTCGCCTGCGGCTTCCTTCGCTCGCTTGAGGCGCGCCTGCGCCTCCCAGTACTCGATCTCGCGCTCGAGCTCGGCGAGCTCCTGCTCCGTGCCGCTCACCCGCTTGTCGCCGTGGGCGTTGCGGGCATCGCCGAGCGTGGCGTACCGGTCTTCGTGGCGAGCCGGCTCGAGGTACCGGCCGTGGTTCCGCTCGCCCGGCGCCCAGTCGTGTCCGACGGCGAACCAGACGATGCTGCCGACGACGGGGACGAGGACCACGAGGAGCACCCAGGCGAACTTCGGGAGCCCACGGATCTGGTCGTCGGTCTTCGTCAGGATGTCGATCAGGGCGAAGACCAGCAGGACCACGCCGGCCCCGTACAACAGCACGCTCATGGTCTCGGATTCTATGGATCGGCTAGGAACCGGCGCTACGCCCCGAACGCGTGGCGCGGTTGCGATCCGGCAACGGTCCGCTGCGGGGATCCACAGGGTCGCCGGCGAGGTACCGACGCGCGACGACGACGTCGCGGAACCCGAACCCGACCGCGACGGCGGCGGCGATCGCGGCGGCGAGGTAGAGCGGCCAGAAGAGAATGTTCGAGACCGCGAGCGAGGTCAGGAGGACGAGCCCGCCGCCGGTGGACAGCAGGGCGCGGCCGCTGCTCGACTGCACCGCGGTCGCGCGCACCACGTCCCGCCGTTCGTCGGGAGCGTCCACACGTCCCCGGATCGCCCGGTCGACGGCGTGCCGCTCACGGCCGGACAACGACCGGGTCACGGGGAGTCGCTCGGGGTGTCGGCTCGATCGGAACGTCCGGCTCGAGTCGAGGATGACGACCGCGAAGCCGACGCCGACCCCGATGGTCGCCGCCACCCAGCGTCCGTCTGAGTCCGGTGTGAACACGAGTGCAGCGGCGACCAGCGCGAGGACCGCTGCTGCGAACGCGACGGTCAGCGTGGCGATGGGCAGGCGGCGCGGCGGCTGCGCATCGAGCACGAGCCGTGCGCGTTCCTCGGCCAGCGCCCACCGGGACGCGGCCCGTGCTGCGGTGTCGGTCATCGCCCCCGATGCAACCAGATCGACTGAGGATGTGTCAGAGGGCGGCGACCCACTCGTCGGAGCCGTCGGTGAAGCGCTGGTGCTTCCAGATCGGCACCCGCTCCTTCACGAGGTCGACGAGCGCACCGCAGGCAGCGAACGCCTCGGCCCGGTGCGGGGACGACACGGCTGCGGCAAGCGCCATATCCCCGATGCCGAGCGCGCCCACGCGGTGCAGCACGGCGATGCGGACCTCGGGGTGGGCGTCGGCGATGGTCCGGGCCACCTCGGCGATGACCTCGCCGGCGCTCGGGTGCCGTTCGTACTCGAGCGCGGTCACGCCCTTGCCGCCGTCGTGGTCGCGGACGACCCCGGCGAAGGTGACGACGGCGCCGTCCTGGTCGGTGGCGACGACGGCCGAGACCTCGTCGACGGTGATCGAGCGGTCCACGACGTCGGCCACCACGACCCGGTCGCTGGCCGTCGCAGCGTCCGTCACGAGGCGCTCCGCTGGGCGTGGCCCTCGCCCGAGACCTGGGCGAGGACATGGTCGAGCAGGCCGTCGAGGACCGCGAGTCCGTCGGCGACACCACCGCGGGACCCGGGGAGCGTGACGATCAGGGTGCCGCCGGCGATCCCCGCGATGCCACGACTGAGCAGCGCGGTCGGTCCTGCTCCGGCGAGTCCGCGGCGCCGGATCTCCTCCGTGATGCCGGGGAGCTCGAGGTCGATGAGCGGTGCGATCGCCTCGGGCGTGCGGTCGGTCGGGGTGACGCCGGTCCCGCCCGTGGTGATCACGACCCGGGCGTCCGACAGGAGTTCGGCGGAGACCGTCTCGGCGATCGGGCCGCCGTCGGGCACGATGACCGGCTCGGCCACGGTGAAGGCTCGCTCTCGGAGCCAGCCCGCGATGACGGGACCGGTCCGGTCGAGCGCGGGGTCGACGGACGCCTGGGTCGACACCACCACGACGGCCGCCCGGCCCTTCGTCGGCTGCGAGGTCATCGGTTGCTCCAGTCCCCCGAGCGTCCGCCGTGCTTCTCGAGCACCCGGACGTCCGTGATCGTGGCCGTGCGGTCGACGGCCTTCACCATGTCGTACACGGTCAGGGCCGCGACGCTCGCGCCGGTCAGCGCTTCCATCTCGACGCCGGTCCGTGAGGTCGTCCGCACGGACACCTCGACGAGGACGCGGTCGTCGTCGCCGGTGATGTCGACCTCGACCCCGGCGATCGGGAGCGGGTGGCAGAGCGGGATGAGGTCGGAGGTCTTCTTCACCGCCATGATCGCGGCGATGCGGGCGGTGCCGATCACCTCGCCCTTCGGCAGCGAGCCGTCGAGGATGCGGGCGACGACGTCGGGGCGGGTGACGAGGGTCGCGGTCGCGGTGGCGGACCGCGCGGTGACGTCCTTCTCGGAGACGTCGACCATGTGGGCGGTGCCGTCGGCGCGGACGTGCGAGAGTTCGTCGGCGGCGGGTACTGGTTCGGTCAACGGAGACTCCAGACGGTCAGCGGGTCACCGGGCGCCACCGTGGCGGTGCCGATCGGGACGTGGACGAGGTGCGTGGCGGTGGCGTAGTGCGCGAGCAGGTGCGAGCTGGGGCCCCCGACGAAGTGCACGCGGCCGTCCTCGACCCGGCCGCGCCGGACCTGGTGCTTGCCCTCCGGCGAGGTCGCGGTGTCCGCAGCGGGCAGCACCACGGCGACGCGGTCGTCGGGGATCCCGGCGTCCGCCGCCAGGAGCGGGCGGAGGAAGACCTCGAACGAGACGAGCGCCGACACGGGGTTGCCGGGGAAGGACACCACGGGGACCGGACGCCCGGCGAGTTCGACGGTGCCGAACGCCTGCGGGCCACCGGGCTGCATCGCGACGGGGGTGACGGCGAGACCCCGCGGCTCGAGGGCCTGCCGCACGACCTCGTACGCCCCGGCGCTGATGCCACCCGTGGTGAGCACGAGGTCGGCCCAGTCCCCCACCGCATCGTCGAGGGCCGCGACGAACGTCGTCTCGTCGTCCGGCACCCGCACCGACCGCGAGACCACCCCGACCTCGGCGAGCGCCGCCCGCAGTGCGATCCCGTTGGCGTCGCCGATCGTGGCGTCACCGGCGCCCTGGAGTTCGGAGCCGGTGGACACGACGAGGACCCGGAGCTGCCGGACGACGTCGACCGTCGAGACCCCGGCCGCGGTGAGCGTCCCGAGCACCGCGGGGGTCACGGCAGCACCGGCAGGAGCCAGCTCGCCCCCGCTCGGCAGGTCGGTGCCCGTCGCCCGGACGAAGGTCCCGGGGGCGAGGTCGTCCGGCACCCTGATCTCGGAGAGGGCCAGCGCCGCGGGGAACGCCCCGGGATCGGTGGCCTCGACCGGGAACACCGCGTCGGCGCCGAACGGGATGCGCGCCCCCGTCATGATCGGCGCAGCGGTCCCGGGGTCCAGCGCCGGTGGCATCGTCCCCGCCGGGATCGGGGCGACCACCCGCAGCACGCGACCGGCGTCGGCGGCACGGACGGCGAAGCCGTCCATCTGGCTGTTGTCGAACGGCGGGAGCGGCACGGGTGCGACGACGGCACGTGCGAGCACGCGGTGCCCCCGTCCGCCGCCGGCACCGGTGGCGAGGTCGTCGATGTCCCGTGCCTCCGGGACCGCGGAGCGCCTGGCGGACAGGACCGGCGCGACCAGGGCCGCGATCTCGTCGCGGTGCTGACCGATCGTTCGCACGTGCGCCTCCGAACAGGTGAGAAGTGTGCCCGCTCCCGGTCCGGCCGGGGGCGGTCCCAGTAGCGTAACGAGCGCGCAGAACGCGCCGAGGACCATTCGGAGGACCTGTGGAGAACGACGTGACCACGACCGGGGCTGTGGACGAGACGCGCATCGGGGTGATCGGCGGTTCGGGCCTCTACGAGCTGTTCGAACCCGGCACCGCGGACGAGGTCGACGTCGACACCCCGTTCGGCGCCACGTCGAGCCCGATCAGCATCGGCACGATGGCCGGCAAGCGCGTCGCGTTCCTCACCCGGCACGGCCGCGCGCACTCCGTCGCCCCGCACCGCATCAACCACCGCGCGAACCTGTGGGCGCTGCGGTCGCTCGGGGTCCGCGCCGTGGTGTCGTCGAGCGCCGTCGGCGGGCTGCACCCCGACTACGCCCCGGGGACCTTCGTCGTGACCGACCAGCTCATCGACCGCACGTGGGGCCGCGCGGACACGTTCTTCGAGGACGCCGTGCAGCACCTCTCCTTCGCGGACCCGTTCGACCCGGTGCTCCGACGCGTCGCGATCGGTGCGATCGAGCGCCTCGACGTGCCGTTCCGCCCGACGGGCACGTGCGTGGTGATCCAGGGGCCGCGGTTCTCGACGCGTGCGGAGTCCATCTGGATGCGCGAGGCCGGCGGCCACACGATCAACATGACGATGACGCCGGAGGTGCCCCTCGCGGCCGAGCTCGGCATCGGGACGGTGAACCTCTCGTTCGTGACCGACGCCGACGCCGGCCTGGCCCCGTCCGAGGCCGAGGCGGCAGCGCAGGCAGCCGCCGGAACCGGCGAGGCCCCGGTCACGCACGGCATGGTGATGGAGCGTCTGGCCCGCGCGAACGAGGTGATCGTCCGCGCGATCGGCTCGATCGTGGCGGCGATCCCGGACGACTACACCCCGCGCGAGCTCGTCCCGGCCGAGGCGAGCGCGAGCGCCATGACGAGTGCACGGCCCGCAGCAGCGACCACGGGAGCCACCGCGTGACCCGCCTGCTCGTCACCGGCGGCGCCGGCTTCATCGGCTCCGCCATCGTCCGCCGCGCCCGGGCCGAGGGCCACGAGGTGCGCGTGCTCGACTCCCTCCGCGACGACGTGCACGGCGACCCCGCCGAGGTCGTCACCGCCCACCAGCAGCAGGGCATCGAGTTCGTGCACGGCGACGTCCGCGACCGGGTCGCCCTCGACGCAGCCCTCGACGGCGTGGACGTGGTGTGCCACCAGGCCGCCAAGGTCGGCCTCGGCGTCGACTTCCAGGACGCCCCGGACTACGTCTCGACGAACGACGCGGGCACGGCCCACGTCCTCGCCGGCATGGACCGCCACGGCATCGGCCGGCTCGTGGTCGCGAGCTCGATGGTCGTCTACGGCGAGGGGGCGTACACCACCGCCGCCGGCGAGCCCGTGCGCCCGCCCGCCCGTCGCCGCGCCGACCTCGACGCCGGTGAGTTCGACCCGATCGGGCCGGACGGCACGCCGCTCCTGCCCGGCCTGATCGACGAGTCCGCCGCGCTCGACCCCCGCAACGTGTACGCGCAGACGAAGGTCGCGCAGGAGCACCTCGCGTCGTCGTGGGCGCGCGCCACCGGAGGCCGCGCGATCGCCCTGCGGTACCACAACGTCTACGGGCCGGGCATGCCCGCGAACACGCCGTACGCCGGGGTCGCCTCGCTGTTCCGCTCGGCGCTCGCCCGCGGCGAGGCCCCCCGCGTCTTCGAGGACGGCCGCCAGCGTCGCGACTTCGTGCACGTCGACGACGTCGCCGGCGCGAACGCGGCGTCGATCGCCGCGACGGCGGAGCTCCCGGCGGAGACCTTCCGTGCGTACAACGTCGGCTCCGGCGTCGTGCACACCATCGGCGAGATGGCGGCCGCGATCGCCGGTCCCGAGGGGCCGCGACCGGTCGTCACGGGCGAGTACCGCCTCGGGGACGTCCGGCACGTGACGGCGTCGTCGGACCGGATCGCCGCCGAGCTCGGGTGGCGTGCCGAGGTCGAATTCGAGCGCGGCATGCGGGAGTTCGCGACGGCGCCGCTGCGCGCCGCGGTGCAGTAGGCCGCACCGGGCGCGGCCGCGGGCAGGCACGCGGGCCAGCGGGCAGGAGCGCGACCGCCTGGAGGCGCGGTGCCGGTCCGCAAGACCGGCACCGCGCCTCCAGGCCGGCACCTCCACCGCGTAGCGCGTCCGCCGGACGCCCCACCTGCGTGTCCCCCGATCAGGGGTGACCCGCCACCGCGAGTGCGCGGAACGTCCATCGGGGGACGCCGATCCTGTACCCCGACCGCTCATCACGTGTTGTGTCGTAGGCATGGAACGACAGCCGGCCCACGAGACCGACCGCCCCGCCCCGCCGACGCGCGCGGCGGGAGCCGACACCAGTCGTTCCGACGCTCCGCACCGAATGGGCGACATGAACGTCGACGTCATCCTCCCCTGTCTCGACGAGGCCGATGCCCTCCCCGAGGTCCTGGGCCGACTCCCGCGCGGCTACCGCGCGATCGTCGTCGACAACGGCTCGACCGACGGCTCCGCCGACGTCGCCCGGGCCCACGGCGCCCTCGTCGTGACCGAACCGGTGAAGGGCTTCGGCTCAGCCTGCGCCGCCGGGGTCGCCGCCGCCACGGCCGAGTACGTCGCCTTCTGCGACGCCGACGCCTCGATGGACCCGGCCGAGCTCGTCCCGCTCGTCGCCCGCGTGGCCACGGGACACGCCGACCTCGCCCTCGGACGCCGCGTGCCGACCACGCCCGGCGCCTGGGCACCGCACGCCCGGTTCGCCAACCGCGTGCTCGCGGTCCTCATGCGTCGCGCGACCGGGTACCGGCTGCGCGACCTCGGCCCGATGCGCGTGATGCGCCGCGCGGACCTGGTCTCCCTCGACCTGCGGGACCGCCGCAGCGGCTACCCGCTCGAGATGGTCCTCGCGGCGCACGCCGCCGGGTGGCGCGTCGACGAGTCCGACATCGGGTACGCGCAGCGCATCGGTGACAGCAAGGTCACCGGCACGCTCCGCGGCACCGTCAACGCCGTCAAGGACATGTCGCGTCTGCTGCGCGAGTACCGACGGGAGGCGCGACCCACCGTCGTCGCACCCGCTCCGGTCCGCCACGTGGCCGGTCCCACCCACTCCGAGGAGGTCCACTCATGACGACCGACATCACCGTCGCGGTGGTCGCGAAGGAGTGCCTGCCCGGCCGGGTCAAGACCCGCCTGACACCGGCGCTCAGCCCCGAGGGTGCCGCACGGGTCGCCGCCGCGAGCCTCGCGGACACGCTGGCGACCGTCCGTGCGCTGCCCGCCGCCCGACGGGTGCTGTTCTACGACGGCACGGTGCTGCCGACCGGCGCCGAGGGCTTCGACGTCATCCACCAGACCACGGGCGGCCTCGACGAGCGGCTCGGTGCACTGTTCGACGCCGTCGACGGCCCGACGCTGCTCGTCGGCATGGACACGCCGCAGTTCGGGCCGGCCGACGTCGCACCGGTGTTCGACGAGCCGCAGCGCGACGCCTGGTTCGGCCCGGCCGAGGACGGCGGCTTCTGGTCCCTCTACCTGCGCGACCCGGACGGCGACCTGCTCCGCGGCGTGCCGATGTCGCAGGACGACACCGGTGCGGTCCAGTTCGCACGTCTGACCGACGCCGGCCTCGACGCGGGCACCCTCGGGGTCCTGCTCGACGTCGACACCGTGCCGGATGCCGAGCGCGTCGCCGATCTCGTGCCAGGCTCCGCGTTCGCCGCCGCACTGCAGACCGAGACCACGGGGGCACTCCGATGACCATGGAAGCACCCGTCTCCTTCGGGGCCGGCGGTGGCGAACCGTACGCGCGTGCACTCCGCACCGACGGTCGCATCCGGCTGACGGACACCTCCCGACCGGACCGGGCGGTCACGCTCGACGTCGGCCGCTGGAGCGCCGCGGCGGACCGCATCGACCGGTCGCTCCTCGACGGTGCGGACGGGCCGGTGATCGACATCGGCTGCGGGCCGGGGCGGATGCTCGTCGCCGCGCGCACCCTCGGCATCCCGTCGCTCGGCGTGGACGTCTCCGCCGACGCCGTGGCGATCGCCCGACGCTCCGGCGGGACGGCGATCCAGGGCTCGGTCTTCGACACCGTCCCCGACGAGGGGCACTGGGACACGGCGCTCGTGATCGACGGGAACATCGGCATCGGCGGCGACCCGGCGGCCCTGCTCGCCCGGTGCCGCGAGATCGTGCGCGTCGGCGGCCGCGTGGTCGTCGAGACCCACGTCGACCGCACCGCCGACCGGGTGTACACCGCCCGCGTGGTGGACGCCGACGGCCACCAGAGCGCGGGCTTCCCGTGGGCCGAGGTGGGCGTCGACGCCCTGCTCGACCACGCCGAGACGGTCGGCCTGGTGGCGAAGCAGAGCTGGACCGCCGAGGGCCGGACCTTCTGCGAGCTGCTCGCCTGAGCAATCCTTCTTTTGTGTCATGCAAAAGAAGGAGGTAGTGTGGTGGTCATCAAGCCGACGGCGTCGCGGTCGCCGGCCCGGTGACCGACGACCCTCGGCACGACGACGAGGAGCATCCATGCAGAACCGTCAGAACCCCCTGGGCGGCGCGTACGTGACCGGCCTCGAGAACCGTGACGAGCTCGGCGCCTACGCGGTGGACGCCGCCTGGCGACCGATCGGCACCTACACCGGAACCGGGATCGGTCGCGCGCTCGGCCGCTTCGTCGACACGCAGTCCCCTCGGCCTGGTACCGCGACGTCCTCGACGCGCACGGCCACCGGTTCGCTGCGGACCGCGACGGGCTCGTTCCGCACGGCCTGACGCCGTCCCCGTACCGCGAGCGGTCGTTCACCCGGGGTGTCCCCCTTTCTCCCCGGTGCGGACGGCCGCTCGCTCCTCGTCCACAGGCGCGCTCGTCGTCCACAGGCGCGACGTTCCTGGGCGTGCCGACCTGTGCGATGCCAGGATGGACGCATGAACGACCGCGCCGGCACCCCTGCCACTGCAGACGACCTCGTCGACCTCGACGCCCTCATCGCCGCGTACCACGAGCGCGTCCCGGACGTCTCCGTCCCCGAGCAGAAGGTCGTCTTCGGCACCTCGGGCCACCGCGGCTCCTCGCTGGACTCCGCGTTCAACGACACCCACATCGCCGCGATCACGCAGGCGATCGTCGAGTACCGCACGTCGCAGGGCACCGACGGCCCGCTCTTCATCGGCCGTGACACGCACGCGCTGTCCGGCCCCGCCGAACGCACCGCGCTCGAGGTCCTCGCCGCCAACGGCGTGCACGTCCTCGCCGACAGCGAGAACGGCTACGTCCCCACCCCGGCGCTCAGCCACGCGATCATCGCGTACAACCGTGCCGGCAACGCGGACACGGCGGACGGCATCGTCATCACGCCCAGCCACAACCCGCCCCGCGACGGCGGCTTCAAGTACAACCCGCCGCACGGTGGCCCGGCGGACAGCGATGCGACGAGCTGGATCGCCGAGCGCGCGAACGCGATCATCGCCGGCGGCAACGCCGAGGTTCAGCGCACCGAGCACGCCTCGCCCGACCGCTACGACTTCCTCGGCGCCTACGTCGCCGACCTCGAGAACATCATCGACATCGACGCGATCAAACGCGCCGGCGTGAAGATCGGCGCCGACCCGCTCGGTGGTGCGTCGCTCCCCTACTGGAACCGCATCCGCGACCACTACGGGCTCGACCTCACGGTGGTCAACCCCGACGTCGACCCCACTTGGTCGTTCATGACGCTCGACTGGGACGGCAAGATCCGGATGGACCCATCGAGCCCGAGCGCGATGGCCTCGGTCGTCGCGCGCAAGGACGACTACGACGTCCTCACCGGCAACGACGCCGACTCCGACCGGCACGGCATCGTCACGCCCGACGGCGGCCTGATGAACCCGAACCACTACCTCGCCGTGGCGATCGAGTACCTCTACGCGCACCGTCCGGCCTGGCGCGACGACGCCGCGATCGGCAAGACCCTCGTGTCGTCGAGCATCATCGACCGCGTGGCCGAGTCCCTCGGTCGCCGCCTGTGGGAGGTCCCGGTCGGCTTCAAGTGGTTCGTCCCGGGCCTGATCGACGGCTCCGTGGCCTTCGGCGGCGAGGAGTCGGCGGGCGCGTCGTTCCTCCGCAAGGACGGCACCGCGTGGACCACCGACAAGGACGGCATCATCCTGGCGCTCCTGGCGTCGGAGATCATCGCGGTCACCGGCAAGACCCCGTCACAGCTCTACGACGAGCTGACCGAACGCTTCGGCGCCCCGGTCTACCAGCGTGTCGACGCCGCCGCGAGCAAGGAGCAGAAGGCCCGCCTGTCGAAGCTCGACGGTGACGCCATCACCGCCGAGACCCTCGCGGGCGACCCGATCACGGCGAAGCTGTCGAAGGCTCCGGGCAACGACGCGGCCGTCGGCGGCGTGAAGGTCGTCACCGACAAGGCGTGGTTCGCGGCCCGCCCGTCCGGCACCGAGGACGTCTACAAGATCTACGCCGAGAGCTTCGTCGGGCAGGAGCAGCTCGAACAGGTGCAGCGCGAAGCCAAGGAGATCGTCGACGCCGCACTCGGGGCCTGAGGTCCCGCGCGGATGGGGTGGTTCGGCCGGAAGCAGGACGATCGGCACGACGAGCCAGCCCCGACGCTCGTGGTGCTCGCCCAACGGGCCCTCGCCGAGCGCGGCATGGAGACCACGGTCGAGGTGCCGGCCGGTGAGCAGGCTCGTCTGGTCGGCACCGACGGCCGGGTCTTCCTGCTCGAGAACCTCGCGGCGCAGGTGCACGGCGAGACCCCGGACGTGCAGGCCGACATGGTCGCCGAGCACTTTGACCGGATGATCCAGGCGTACAGCGAGCCGGCACCCGAGGAGCTCGGCGCCGACGAGCTGCGGCAGCGCATCCGACTGCGCATCCTGCCGGACCCCAGCGCGGACGGCGGCACGGGCCTCGGCGCCGGGACGTCCGATCCGACCGACCTCGACTACGCCCGACCGTTCGCTCCCGGGCTGGTGCTCGGGCTGTGCGTCGACTACCCGACGATGGTGAGCACGCTGTCGGGTCCGACCCTGCCGCGGCTCGCCCTCGGCATCGACGAGCTCTTCGCCTTCGGGCAGCTGGGCACCGACGACGAACCGGTGGACGAGCACGCCGAGATCGCCCCCGGGGTGTTCATCGTCGAGGGCGAGTCCCTGTTCGTCGCGTCGAAGGCGGTCAACCTCCCGGCGCTCTTCGGTGCCGCCGGGTTCGGCACGGTGTTCGCGGTCCCGCACCGGCACCTCCTGCTCGCCGCCCCGATCCGTGACGCGTCGAGCATCACCTCGGTGCAGATGCTCGCCGGCCTGGTCGTGCAGGTGCTCACGGACGGCGAGCACGGCCTGCCCGGCGGGGTGCTGAGCCCCCTGCTGTACTTCTCGCGCCACGGCCGGGTCAGCGCGGTGTCCGGCTTCGACGACGAGACGGGCGCGATGCGCATCGAGGTGAACGAGCGGTTCCAAGAAGCGCTCGAACAGGCCGCCGCAGCGTCCTGACGCACCGCACGTCACGCTCGGGCGTACTGTGACGGCGTCGGGAGCGCTCACGAGGACCTCCCGACAGACGCCACCGAAACCGGTGCCGGTGCTGCCGATCCACTCAGGAACCCACTCCGGCGCGACCCTTCACCTTGCGGCAGATGTAACTTTGCAGCCAGCGCAAAGTTTCCGGGAGACCCTGCACATGACCCAGACCGCGACCGCACCCGCGGCACCCACCACCTCGTCCAACGCCGTGATGAACCACCGGCAGATCCTGCTGGTCATCTACGGCCTGATGGCGGGGATGTTCCTCGGCGCCCTCGACCAGACGATCGTCGGCACCGCGATCCGCACGATCGGCGATGACCTGCACGGCCTCGACCAGCAGGCCTGGGTGACGACCGGTTACCTCATCGCGTCGACGATCACGACGCCGATCTACGGCAAGCTGTCCGACATCTTCGGCCGGCGTCCGCTGTTCCTCACCGCGATCGGCATCTTCATCGTCGGATCGTTCGCCGCGTCGTTCTCGACCTCGATGCTCATGCTCGCCGGCTTCCGCGCGCTGCAGGGCCTCGGTGCCGGCGGTCTGATGTCCCTGCCGCTCGCCATCATGGGCGACATGCTCGCCCCGCGCGAGCGCGCCAAGTACCAGGGCTACTTCCTGGCGGTCTTCGGCATCTCGAGCGTCATCGGCCCGCTCGTCGGCGGTGTCTTCGCCGGGGCGGACCAGCTGCTGTTCATCGCCGGGTGGCGCTGGGTGTTCCTGATCAACGTGCCGATCGGCATCATCGCGCTCTTCATGGTGCTGACCTTCCTGCACCTGCCGAAGTTCGGCGACCGCGGCAAGCCCCGGATCGACTGGTGGGGCGCGACGCTCGTCATCGTGACCCTGGTGCCGCTGCTCCTCATCGCCGAGCAGGGCCGCGAGTGGGGCTGGGACTCCCCCGGCGCCTTCGCCTGCTACGCGATCGGTGCGCTCGGGCTCATCGCGTTCATCCTCGTCGAACGGGCGATGGGCGACGACGCGATCCTGCCGCTGAAGCTGTTCGGCTCGCGGGTGTTCTCGATGTCGGCGATCCTGTCGGTCCTCGTCGGCTTCGGCATGTTCGGCGCGATGCTCACCATCCCGCTGTACCTGCAGATCGTGAAGGGCGTCACCCCGACCGAGTCCGGGTTCGCGATGCTCCCGATGGTGCTCGGTCTGATGATCTCGTCGATCGCCTCGGGCCAGATCATCTCGCGGACCGGCAACTACCAGGTCTTCCCGATCACCGGCACGGCGTTCACGGCCATCGGGTTCACCGTCCTGACGTTCCTCACCGCCGACCGCCCGCTCTGGTTCCTGATGCTCGGCATGTTCGGCATCGGCCTCGGGCTCGGGCAGCTCATGCAGACCCTGACCCTGGCGGCGCAGAACTCCGTCAGCCCGCGGGACATCGGCGTCGCGACGAGCGCCGCCACGTTCTTCCGCCAGATCGGCGGCACCATGGGCACCGCTGTGCTGCTGTCCGTCCTGTTCACGCTCATGCCGACGAACATCACGACGGCGATGCAGAACGAGGGCGACCTGAAGAGCGCCCTGAACGCCGCACTCACCCCGTCGGTCGCGAACGCGTCGGACAACAAGGGCGTGATGGACCAGATCTGGAACAAGATCGTCGACCCGGTGCAGCAGAACGTCCAGGACGGTCTCGACAAGGGCGCCGCCCAGGCCAAGGAGGCCGCGGACGCCGCCGTCACGAAGCAGGTCACCGCGGCCGTCCAGCAGCAGGTCGCGGCGGGCACGGTCCCCGAGGCCTCGGCGGACACGGTCATCGCCCAGCAGGTCGCCGCCGAGAAGCCCGCCGCCGAGCAGCAGGCACTCGAGACCGCCGCGTCGAAAGCGAACGCCGAGGTCGTGGACGGCACGCTGCAGGTGGACTACTCGAACGCCGACCAGCGCCGGAACGTCGTCGACGAGGTCGCTCCGACGCTCGTCAAGCAGCTCAAGAGTGGCGACTCGAGCGCGAGTTCCTCGACCAGCTCGTCGACGAGCGACACGTCGTTCCTCAACGGCGCGGACAAGCGCCTCACCCGGCCGTTCCTCGTCGGGTTCAGCGACTCCGCCGTGGTCGTCTACTACGTCGGCCTCGCCGTGATCCTGCTCGCCTTCGTGCTCACCTGGTTCTTCCGCGTGCCGCCGCTCCGCAAGGTCTCGGCACTGCAGGAGCAGGCGAACACCGAGCGGGCGGACAACGAGCGGGCGACCGCCGACGCGGACCGCCTGACCGTGGACGCCCAGCACGCAGCCGCCCGGACGGGATCGCTGGTCTCGCCGGACACCGGCTCGATGGCGGTCGTCCCCACCTCGCCGGACGTGGTCTCGCAGCCGCGCTCGGCCGGTTCCGCGGTCGGTGTCGGTGTCGGGCAGTCGACGACCCGGTCGGCCGGAGCAGCCGGCGGTGCCTCCACCGTCTCCCTCGACGGCACCCGCGCACCACTGCCCGACGCGACCACGCACGGCGCACACTCCGCCGCCGCGCCGGTCGACGAGCCGCCCACCACCACGGGCGCGATCCGCACCCGAGCCGCGCACGCCGCAACGGATGCGACCACGGACACCACCGGCGGCGACGCTGCGGAGGCGAGCCGCGCCTCCAGGCCCGACGAGCACGCGCACGGGCGTCACTCAGCCGAGTAGCGACGTGGTCAGCCCGCCGACGCGTCCGACGGGCTGACCACGTCGAACGAGGCCCCCGGCAGCCGTCGGCGCATCACGTCGACGGCGACCGGGTTGTCGTCCACGAGCACGAACCGCCGGCCGAGTGCCCGGGCCACCGCGCCCGTCGTCCCGCTGCCGGCGAAGAAGTCGAGGACCCAGTCGCCCTCGCGCGATGACGCTTGCACGATGCGGCGCAGCACCCCCTCGGGCTTCTGCGTCGGGTAGCCGGTCTTCTCCTTGCCGGTCGGCGACACGATCGTGTGCCACCACACGTCCGTCGGGAGCTTGCCGCGCTCGCGCTTCTCGGGCGTGACGAGTCCCGGCGCCATGTAGGGCTCACGATCGACAGCCTCGGAGTCGAACCAGTACCGCGACGGGTCCTTGACGTAGACGAGGATCGTGTCGTGCTTCGTCGGCCACCGCGACCGGGACTTCGCACCGAAGTCGTACGCCCAGACGATCTCGTTGAGGAAGGACTCCCGGCCGAACAGTGCGTCGAGCAGGACCTTGGCGTAGTGCGACTCGCGGTAGTCGAGGTGGAGGTAGAGGGTGCCGTCCTCGGCGAGGAGCCGCCACGCCTCGAGCAGCCGCGGTTCGAGGAACGACCAGTAGTCCTCGAACCGGTCGTCGAAGCGCATGAGGTCGCCGCGGACGCGCTCGTAGGAGCTCCCCCGGAAGCCCGTCACCCGCTCGCGTCGGCGATCGGCAGCTGTGGCCTCGTCGCCGACCGTCGGCTCGCGGACCGCGGCGCTCGCGTGCCGACGCTGGTAGCGGCCGGTGTTGAACGGCGGGTCGAGGTACACGAGCGTGAACGAGCCGTCCGCCAGGGTCGGCAGGACGTCGAGGTTGTCGCCGAGGACCACCCGGTCCGGTCCTCGATCGTCGCCGCTGTGCACGTGCACCATTCTGGTCCACGCGGCGTCCGGTCCCCGCGGAGCCCGCAGTCCGGCTCAGCCGCAGGTCACCTGGGAGATCGTCGCATCGTCGTCCGGCAGCCACGCGCCGCCGGCCCAGACGTCCACCGGTTCGCCCGCGCGCAGTGCCGTCGCCACCACGAGGTCGTGCGGACCGGCAAGCGTCGCGACCTCCTCGTCGACGGAGAACTGCACGGTCGCCGAGTCGCAGGATGCCTCGGGTGTGACCTCCCACCCGGCGCAGCCGTAGTCGACGCAGCCGTCCGGCCAGGAGCCGTCGGCGTCCTCGGCGTCGGAGTCGAGCGGGCTCCGGGTCAGCGCCACGGCGTGCTCCGGTGCGGTGGAGCAGATGACGTCGCGGATGCCGCCCCACTCCTCCGGCCCCTGCTCGGTGAGGACGAGCGGTCGCCCCGAGGTCAGCACGACCGTGCGGGTGTCGGTGCGCACGTCGTCACCGCCCTCGGTGGTGGAGAACCCGACCGTGACCTGGGCCGGCCCGTCGCACTCGCTGTCGATCTGCCACGACCAGCAGCCGTCCGCGAAGTCGATCGCTCCGCAGGTCGCCTGCCACGTCTCGTCGTCGCCGATGAACGACGCGGTGACCGTGCCGTCGTCCGAGGTCCACGGCGCCTGGTCCTCCGGGTCCGGTGCGTCCTGGTCCGGTGCGTCGTCGTCCGGGCCGCTGTCGTCCGGGACGCTGCCGTCGGGTGCGGTGTCCTGGAGCCCGTACGCGAGCGTCTGCCCGTCGCTCTGCAGCGCACGGACGACCGGGTCGACGGCCGTCGTCGCGCCGACGACGAGCAGGAGCGCGGCGGCACCGGCCGTCACGGCGACGACCGTGCGGGTGCGGTGGCGCAACGGCGAACGCTTCGGTGCTGTGTCCGCCACGGCGAACGGCCGCACGGTGGGCAGCCCCCACGCCGCCGCCTCCCAGGCAGCCACGGCTGCGTCCTGGTCGAGCTCCGGGAACGCCGCCCGTGCCCGCGCCGGGACCTCCGTCCGCCGCCACACCGCTGCATCGTCCCGGATCGAGGCCGCGGTCCGGTCAGCGAGCTCGCCCTCCCGCGCGGAGCACACCACCAGTACCGCGATCCCGGCCACGAGCGGCAGGAGTCCGACCACGGCCAGACCACCGAGCGCCGCGACGACGATGACCGCGGCGAGCGCGAGGATCGCCACCACGAGGCCGATCCACTGCGCGACGCGGACGCGGCGGGCTGCGGCCGGCACGAAGCCCCGGAACGACCGCGGTACCGGGGCCCAGAAGCGCCAGCCCTCGGGTGCGGGCGGGATCCCCGGTGCGGGCGACCACCCCGGTGCGGGCTCGGCGGCCTGGTGCAGTTCCACCCACTCGGCGGAGGGTGTCGGCCACCCGGGAGGCGTCCGGAAGCGGAACGGCGGGGGCGTCTCGTGCTGCACGATCAGACCCTAGCCCGGCGTCCAGCGCGCACACAGGCCCTTCTTCGGGAGGGGCGTAGCGTCTGCTCCATGGCGACACCCGAGGTCCGGAACGACACCGACAAGCAGCAGTACTCCCTCGTCGAGGACGGTGAGGTGATCGGCTTCGCGGCGTACGAGGTCGACGGCGACGAGATCCGCTTCGTCCACACCGAGGTGGACCCCGCGCACCGCGGCGGTGGTCACGCCTCGATCCTCGTCGAGCACGCGCTGGACGACGTCCGCTCGGGGTCCTCGCGCCGGGTCGTCCCGCAGTGCAGCTACGTCGCGGCCTGGATCGAGCGGCACCCGGACTACCAGGAGCTCATGACCCGCTGACGCGGCTCGCGCGTTGTCGGCTCCCGCCAGGACGAGTCGTCAGTACGACCGGTCGTGCGTCCCGGCCCGCACCGCGTGCCGTCCGGCGCTGCGCACCGCCGGCACCTTGATGAGCACGCTCCCGCTGAGCAGGTCGTGGTCGTCGTCCGCCGGCGTCGGTGCCTCCCTCGGGAGGCGCGACTGCCGTTCGTACTCCGCTTGCGTCTCGTGACGGGTCGGCGCGAACACCTCGTCCATCATCGAGACCACACCGCCGGATCCGCCGCTGCGCGTGGCCTTGTTCGACAGGTCGATCCACCCCACGCGATCGGCGATCCACATCACGACGGCCGCGGCGGCCACCGCCCCCAGGAGGATCAACCAGTTCACGCACACGACGCTACGTCGGCGATCGGACGGGGACATCCGCCGCGCGGAGGATTCTCACGATCCACATGGCTCGTTCTTCAGGACGACACCCACACTGGTCCTGCGGCCGCCC
Organism: Curtobacterium sp. Curtsp22; assembly: GCF_059492135.1. NCBI lineage: Bacteria > Bacillati > Actinomycetota > Actinomycetes > Micrococcales > Microbacteriaceae > Curtobacterium > Curtobacterium sp. Curtsp22. The sequence continues at coordinate 1,742,455 of NZ_CP168519.1, forward strand.
GGAACCCCCTCTCCGGGCGGCCGACCACGCGCGGCCCGGAACCCCACAGTGCCCCCGACCGCCCGGGCGGCCGACCACGTGCGGCCGCACGCGTTCCAGCGCTGCGTGCCAGGATGGCGACGTGCTCGACGACGCAGACCGGGACCTCATGCGGGCGTTCGCCCGCTACATCGAGAAGGCGAACGAACTCGCCGCCGCCGAACAGCAGGCGGTGACCACACCGATCGGCGAACGGATCGGCGCCCACCTCGGCGTCGACCCGCAGTCCGTCCCGGTGGTCACCGAGGAGTTCCCCGACCACCGACTCGTCGACGCCGACATCGCCCTCGAGGAGCTCGCCGGCACCGACCCCGACGCCCTCGTCGGTATCGCGGGCGACGACAGCCGGTTCCACAGCTCCGTGAGCGAGTTCATCGCGAACCCCCACATGCGATGGGCGCCTGGCCCCGTGAGCTACGCCACCCGGGCCACCGGTGCCGACACCACCCGTCGGGTCGTGTCGTTCGGCCTCCGGTTCCTCACCTTCGACGGCGCTCCCGTCGCGGTCGTCCAGCGGTCCGCCAAGCCGGAGTACGGCCGTGGCCGCGCCAGCCTCGAGATCCTCTCCCCCGACCAGGACGCCGCCACCGCGTTCCTGCTCCGCCTCCGTGCCCTGATGATCGAGCGGAGCGTCCTGCGCGGGCAGGTCCTCTCGTTCGTGCAGTCCGAGTACGGGTCCGATGCCGGGGCGACGTTCCTCCGCCGGCCCGAGGTCGACGCCGACGACGTCGTCCTCGGCGCGGGCGTGCTCGACGAGGTGGTCGACCACGTCGTGGGGATCGGCGAGCAGCGTGCGGCGCTCCTCGCGGCCGGACAGCACCTCAAGCGCGGTGTGCTCCTCTACGGCCCTCCCGGGACGGGCAAGACGCTCACGATCCGGCACCTCCTCACCCGGACGACCGGGGTCACCGCGATCCTGCTCACCGGCTCGAGCATCGCGGCGATCGGAGCCGCGGCCGAGATCGCCCGGACCTTCCAGCCGTCACTCGTCGTGATGGAGGACATCGACCTCGTCGCGATGGAACGCCACAGCTCCCCGCAGCCGCTGCTGTTCGAGGTGCTCGACGCCCTCGACGGGCTCGACGGCGACGCGGACGTCGCCTTCGTGATGACCACGAACCGGGTGTCCGTGCTCGAACGCGCCCTCGCGGACCGTCCCGGCCGGGTCGACCTCGCCGTGGAGATCCCGCTCCCCGCCCTGCCCGAGCGCGTCCGGCTCTTCCGCCGGTACGCCGGTTCGCTGCCCTTCTCCGAGGCCGCCCTCGCCGAGGCGGCCGAGCGTGCCGAGGGCACGACGGGCTCCTTCGCCAAGGAGCTCATGCGTCGGAGCGTCCTCGGTGCGGCCCTGCGCGGTGACGAGCCCGCCGACGTCGACCTGCGTGCAGCGCTCGACTCGCTGCTCACCGAGCGGAGCGCCCTGACCCGGAAGCTGCTCGGAACCCGCTCCGCCGACGACACCGACGAGCCCGACGACGAGGAGGACGACGACGACGCAGCTGCAGGCGAGTGGGTGGCCTTCGCCCCGCTCGCGCGAACCACGTTCAGCCCGGACGGCGTGGGTCGGACGATCGCGACCGGCATCCAGTACGACGACGGAGCAGGAGACGACCACGACGACGACCTGTCCGCGGAGCGCTGATCAGGGGACGCGCTCGAGCCACTCCCGCGTCGCGAACTTCGACGCCACGAGCTCCTGCGCACGCCGCCGCTCGTCCGCGGTCACGTGCCCCTCGTGCGCCCCGTACAGCTTCGTGAAGGTCGCGATGAGCCGGTCGATGATCTCCGCACGGGTGAGGCCGGTCTGCGAGCGCAGCGGATCGACGCGCTTCGCAGCCGAGGTCGTCCCCTTGTCGCTCATCTTCTCGCGACCGATGCGGAGCACCTGCACCATCTTCTCGCCGTCCATGTCGTAGCTCATGGTGGCGTGGTGCAGCAGCGATCCGGTGCCGAGCCGCTTCTGTGCCGCCCCGCCGATCTTGCCCTTGGTCGACGAGATGTCGTTGAGCGGCTGGTAGTAGGCCTCGATGCCGAGGGACTTCAGCGCCTCGATCACCCACTCGTCGAGGTACGCGTACGAGTCGGCGAAGGTCATGCCCTGCACGAGGTCGGTCGGCACGTACAGCGAGTACGAGATGATCGCGCCGGCGTCCATGAACATCGCGCCGCCGCCGGAGATCCGACGGACGACCTCGACGCCGTACTTCGCGGCGCCCTCGGGGTCGACCTCGTTCTTGAGGGACTGGAACGACCCGATGACGACGGCCGGCTGGTCCCACTCCCAGATGCGGAGGGTCGGGCCGCGGCGACCGGCCCCGACCTCTTCCGTGAGGACCTGGTCGAGCGCGAGGTGCTCGTTCGGGCTGATCGGCCCCTCGTGGATGATCTCCCAGTCGTACTCACGCCAGGTCGACGCGCGCGACAGGGCACGGCGGACGGCGACCCCGACGGATTCGGGTGTGAAGCCGAGCAGGACGGCGTCCTCCGGCAGGGCGGCACGGACGGCGGCGGCGATGCCCGCGGCGTCGGTCGTGGCCGGCAGCCCGTTCACGGCGGCGTCGATGAGCGGCAGCGCGTCGTCCGGTTCGAGGAAGAAGTCCCCGGCGAGCCGGAACTGGTCGATCACCCCGTCGTCGACCTCGAGGTCGACGACGACCAGCTTGCCTCCCGGGACCTTGTACTCACCGTGCACACCACGAGCCTACGCCGCGTCGGACGGGAGGCGCGGGGCGGCGCCGCCCCGCGCCTCCTGGCCGTCAGCCGGTACCGTCTCAGGACGTGTGCGCGACCGCCCGGTCCAGCCACGCGACCAGGTCCGCGACGACCTCGTCGCGGTTGGTCTCGTTGTAGACCTCGTGCCGCGCCCCCTCGTACACCCGCACGGTGACTTCGGAGAGGCCCCCGCGCCGCCGGTACGCCTGCGCGAGGCGCTCGACCGACCGCGGGCCGCCGAGCGAGTCCTCGGAGCCGACCTGCAGCAGCATCGGCAGGTCGTGCGCGATGCCCCGACGCGGGACCCCGAGCAGCCGGAGGGCGTCCCGCAGCCCGAAGAGGCCGATGACGTCCGCCTCGACCGCGAGCGGATCGGCCGCGACGGCCTCGATGACCGCCCGGTCCCGGGTGAGCCACTCGAACTTCGTCGGCCCCGAGCCCGCGTGCCGGGCGTTCAGGTCACCGCTGTTCATCCACCCCGGCAACCGGTACGCGCTCGCGGAGAGGACCACCCCGTCGTAGGAGCCGGACGACGTGTTCACGATCCGCTGGGCCATGAGCGAGCCCCACGAGTGGCCGAGCAGCACGAGCGGGACGCCGGGGGTGTCCTCGCGCGCGACGGCGCTCATCTGCTCGACGGCCGCGATCGCGGCCCGCAGGCCCCCGGGGCCGAGCCGTCCGAGCTTGGCGTGGTCGCCGTCCCACTGCGCGAGGCCGGTCCGACCGTGCCCGCGGTGGTCGTTCGCGTGCACGGTCCAGCCCGCGCGGACGAGGTCCTGCGCGAGCGGCTCGTACCGGAGTCCGTGCTCGCCGACCCCGTGCGCGATCTGCACGATGCCCTTCGGACGCGCCGCACGCCAGGTCGAGTAGACGATCTCGACGCCGTGCGCGTCGGTGAACGAGGCGTCGCCTCGCGCTGCGGAGAAGGTGGGCACGTGAGCATCCTCGCAGACGGGTCGGACGCAGCCAGGTGGCCGCCGGTGTTCACCCGGCGTTCACGCAGCGGGTTCGGAGCAGGCCTAGCGTCTCGCGCATGGACGTCCTCGTCACCGTCGTGCTGGTGATCGTGGTGGCCCTCGTGTTCGACTTCACGAACGGCTTCCACGACACCGCGAACGCCATGGCCACCTCGGTCGCCACGGGTGCCCTCAAGCCCCGCACCGCCGTGCTCATCTCCGCCGTCCTCAACGTGGTCGGCGCGTTCCTGTCCACCGAGGTCGCGAAGACCGTCTCGCAGGGCATCATCCGCGAGGGGCAGGACGGCATCCACATCTCGCCGACCGTGATCTTCGCGGGACTCGTCGGCGCCGTCCTCTGGAACCTCGCCACCTGGTACTTCGGCCTCCCGTCGTCCTCGACGCACGCGCTCTTCGGTGGACTCATCGGCGCGTCGATCATCGGCGCGGGCCTGAACTCGGTCGACTGGGCGACGGTCGTCTCGAAGGTCGTCCTGCCGGCCTTGCTCTCCCCGGTCATCGCGGGCGTCATCGCCCTCGTCGCGACGTACATCGCCTACACGCTGACGAAGAACGCCACCACCCACGGTGCGGCCACGGGCTTCCGGCACGGCCAGACGATCTCGGCGTCGCTCGTGTCGCTCGCCCACGGGACGAACGACGCGCAGAAGACGATGGGCGTCATCACGCTCACCCTCATCGCCGCGAACTACCAGTCCGCCGGCACCGGACCGGCGCTCTGGGTGATCCTGGCGTGCGGCCTCGCGATCGGCCTCGGCACCTACATGGGCGGCTGGCGGATCATGCAGACCGTCGGCAAGAAGATCTCCGACGTGCAGTCCCCGCAGGGCTTCGCGGCCGAGACCAGCTCGGCGGCGACGATCCTCGTGTCCTCGCACCTCGGCTTCGCGCTCTCGACCACCCACGTCACGAGCGGCTCGGTGATCGGCTCCGGCCTCGGCAAGAAGCTCGCCGACGTGCACTGGTCGGTCGTCGGTCGCATCATCGTCGCGTGGGTGATCACGCTGCCCGCGGCCGCGGTCGTCGGCGCCCTCGCCACCTGGGTCGCCTCGACGTCCACCATCGGGCTCGTCCTGGTCGCGGTGCTCGCCCTGGCCGCGGGCCTCACGTTCTACGCCCTCGCCAAGCGGCGCCCGGTCTCGCACGAGGACATCACCGCGGACGAGGCCGAGCGCGAGCCCGTCGCGGCCCGGAACTGAAGGGGACGACGATGGACATCGACTTCACCAGCATCGGCACCGTCGCGGGGGTCGGCTTCGTGGCCGCCGTGGGCGTGGTGCTCCTCTACACGCTCGGGCTGCGGTTGCTCGGCACCGGCCAACCGGTCGACGCCGGGGGCGAGCACACCCAGTACGCGCAGGAGACCCCGCGGTCCGGCCACACGCCCCCGCTCGCGCTGGCGGGTGCCGGGCTGTGCTTCGCGGTCTGCATCGCTGCCGTGCTCTTCGGCATCTGGATGACGATCCCGCAGTTCCACTGACGAGCACCCCCTCCGACCGCGCTCGCCTGGGATGATCGGGCGGTGACCGCCACCGCGCACCACCACATCGACACCACGGTCGACTCGGCCGTCGACGTCCTCACCGCCGAGCGCAGCCCCGTGCTGACCGTCGCTCCCGGCGGCACCGTGACCGTCCGCACGCTGAGCGCTGCGGGCTACACGGAACGGCAGCCGGGCCCGGGGCTCGAGGCGCCGACCCGCATCGATCCGCGCCGCGGCCACTGCCTGGTCGGTCCGATCGCCGTCCGCGGCGCGCGGCCGGGCGCGGTCCTCGCCGTCCGCTTCGACGAACTCGTCCCCGACGACTGGGGGTACACCGGCTCCGGCGGGGTCGACACCCCGGTCAACCGTGCGCTCGGGCTGACCGATGCCGCGTCACGCGGTCCGTTGCTCTGGGACATCGACCGGGCGTCGGGCACCGCGGCGAACCAACTCGGACTGGGCGTGCGCACCGCCCCGTTCCTCGGCGTCGTCGGGCTCCCGCCGGAGGCCACAGGAGAGCACTCCACGATCCCGCCGCGCGAAGCCGGTGGCGGGAACGTCGACTGCCGAGAGCTCGTCGCGGGTTCGACCCTCTTCCTGCCGGTCACCGTGCCCGAGGCCCTGCTCTTCGTCGGGGACGGGCACGCGGCGCAGGGGGACGGCGAGGTCTCCGGGACGGCGATCGAGTGCGGCATGACGACGACGATGACGCTGTCGCTGCTCGACCGGGCGCCGGTGGCGGGTGTGCACGCCGACACCCCCGCCGGCCGGATCACGTTCGGCTTCGACGCGGACCTCAACGCCGCGACCACGACCGCCCTCGACAGGATGGTCGACTGGATCGTGGGGCTGCACGGGATCGGTCGCGGCGAGGCGCTCGCCATGGCGAGCGTCGTCGTGAGCATGCGGGTGACGCAGGTCGCGAACCGCACGTGGGGCGTGCATGCCCTCCTCCCGCACGACGCGATCGTGTCGTCGGACGCACCGCGCTGACGGACGGGAGGCGCGGTGTGCGTGAGCGGACCCGCTCACGCGCGCCGCGCCTCCCGTCCGACCACCGGGGTCAGTGGGCGCTGTAGCCGCCGTCGACCAGGTGGTAGCTGCCGCTGATGAAGGACGCCTTGTCGCTGAGCAGGAACAGCACCAGGGCAGCGACCTCGGCATCGGTGCCGAGTCGCTGCGCCGCGTGCTCGGCCTCGAGCGCGGTGAGCGCCTCGGGCGAGAGCGACGCGCGCACGAGCGGCGTGTCGATGAAGCCCGGGCCGACCGCGTTCGTCCGGACGCCCTGCGCCGTGTACTCGAGGGCGGCGACCTTCGTCAGGCCGACGAGCGCGTGCTTCGACGCCACGTAGGCGGCGTTCTGCGCGATGCCGACCGAGCCGAGCACCGACGACATGTTCACGATCGCACCACCGCCGGCGGCGACCATCGCGGGGATCTCGTAGCGGAGGCCGTAGAACACCCCGTCGAGGTCCACCGCACGCACGCGGTCCCACGCGGTGACGTCGTACTCGCCGATGGGCTGCGGTGCGGCGCCGATGCCGGCGTTGTTCACGGCGAGGTGCAGGGCACCGTAGGTGTCCACGGCGAACTGCACCATGCGCTCGTTGTCGGCGGCGACGGCCGAGTTGGCCTCGAACGCACTCGCCGTCCCGCCGGCTTCCTCGATCGACGTCACGACCCGCTGTGCGGCGTCGAGTTTGATGTCGGTGACGACGACCGTCGCGCCCGCAGCGGCGAGCTCCTTCGCGACGGCCTCGCCGATGCCGCTGCCGCCACCGGTGACGATGGCGACCTTGCCCTCGAACTCGGACATGATTCCTTCTCTCTGGACAACACCTGTTGTTCAACAGAACGATACACCCGAAAACCAGTTCGTTCGCTAAACTAATTTGCTAGGCTAATGACCCGTGACCGACGCCACCGACCTCCGCACCGCGGTGAACCGCCTCTCCCGCACGCTCCGCGCGCAGAAGGCCGACACCGCCGTCAGCGATGCCCAGTTCTCCGCACTCGCCCGACTGCACCGCGACGGCCCGATGACCCTCGCCGAACTCAGCCGGCAGGACGGCGTCACCCCACCGTCGATGACGAAGACGATCGCCGTCCTCGTCGAGCGCGGCCTCGTCTCGAAGGGCGACCACGGCGACGACCGCCGCAAGGTCCTGCTCGGGGCGACCGGCGCCGGTGCCGCGTTCGTCGAGGAGACCCGTCGTCGTCGGGACGGCTGGCTCACCCCGCGTCTGGCGGAGCTCAGCGACGCAGAACGGCGGACCCTCGCGGACGCCACCGAGATCATGAGGAGGCTGGCCCAGCAGTGACCGCCATGTTCCGCTCCCTGTCCGGCCGCAACTACCGCATCTGGTTCGCTGGCGCCCTGGTGTCCAACGTCGGCACCTGGATGCAGCGCACCGCCCAGGACTGGATCGTCCTGACGAAGCTGTCCGACAACGACGCCATCGCGGTCGGCATCACGATGGCCCTGCAGTTCGGTCCGCAGCTGCTCCTCCTGCCCCTGACCGGGCTCGCCGCCGACCGGTTCGACCGGCGCAAGATGCTCATGCTGACGCAGGGGCTGATGGGTGCCCTCGGCCTGGGGCTCGGCATCATGGTGCTGACCGACACCGCCACGATCTGGTCGCTCTACGGGTTCGCCCTCGCGCTCGGCATCGTCGCCGCGTTCGACACCCCGATCCGCCAGGCCTTCGTCTCCGACGTCGTGCAGGGCGAGAACGTCGCCAACGCCGTGGCGCTCAACTCGGCCTCCTTCAACGCCGCCCGGCTGATCGGCCCCGCGGTCGCCGGCGTGCTCATCGCGGCGATCGGCTCCGGCTGGGTGTTCGTCATCAACGCCGCCTCGTTCCTGGCCGTGCTCGTCGCGCTCCGCTTCGTCGATCCGGCGCAGCTCGCCGAACGGATCCGGCCGAAGCGCGGCAAGGGGCAGATCCTCGCGGGCTTCCAGTACGTGCGGACCCGACCGGACATCATCGTCGTGCTCTGCATGATCTTCGTCGTCGGGACCTTCGGCGTGAACTTCCCGATCTTCACCTCGACCATGGCCCGCGTCGAGTTCCACAAGGGCGCAGGCGAGTTCGGCCTGCTCAACTCGGTCATGGCGATCGGCTCGGTCGCCGGCGCCCTGCTCTCCGCACGCCGCGACCGCCCGCGGATGCGCACGCTCGTGATCGCCTCCGCCGGGTTCGGCCTGGCCTGCGTCGCGGCCGCCGTCGCCCCGACGTACTGGTCGTTCGCGATCGTCCTGGTGTTCGTCGGGCTCGCGTCGCTGACGTTCATGACGACCGCGAACGCCCTCGTCCAGACCACCACGAAGCCCGCGATGCGCGGACGGGTGATGGCCCTCTACATGGCGATCTTCGCGGGCGGCACCCCCATCGGCGCCCCGATCGTCGGCGCCGTCGCCGACGCGTGGGGTCCGCGTTGGGCCATCGCGGTCGGCGCGGCATCGGGGTTCGTGGCCCTGGCGATCGCGCTCGTGTGGCTCATCCGGTACGAGCGCTTCCGGGTGCGGTACGACGCGGACACCCGGCTGCACCTGGCGATCACGCACGCGGTGCCGGTCGTGGGGACCCGCGCGTCGCGCGCGGCGCTGCGGCAGGACCTGGAGCGGGACGAGGCGGTCGCGGACCGGTCCAGCGCGGTCTGACGTGACCGCCTGACGGACGGGAGGCTCGGGTCGGCCCCGCACCGCGCCTCCCGTCCGTCGTCACGTCGGTCCAGGGCGCGGCTCAGCGCGCGGGTTCGGGCGCGGCGAAGACGCGTTCGTCGAGGGCCTGCACCACCAGGTCCGCCGCCGCCGCGAGCCGCTCCCCCGCGGCGCGGGCTGCCAGCACCGCGCCGTCGTCGGACACCGACTCGAGGCCCGCCCGGGTGTCCGCGAACGCACGCACCTCGTCGGCGATGCACGACGGCGCCACGTCGGCGAGGCACTCCTCCGCCCGCCGCGCGAGGAACCGCAGCGACCGCGGACTGTGCTCGTCCAGGAGCAGGAACGCCGCGGCGTCCTCCGGCCCGGGCGTGTGGTGGTCGCGGCCGCGCTGGAACGCCTCGCCGGCGCCGCACGCCCGGAGCGCCGTCGTCCACGATGCACCCGACTCCGGGTCGAGCAGCCCCGACGCGAGCAGTCGCGCCGTGACGGAACACCGCTGCAGCGCACGGCCGAGCGTGAAGAACTCCCAGACCTCGTCGTGGCTCGCATCGGCCTCGACGACCCCGATCGCCAGGGCGCTGCGCTCCCGCACCCACGCCAGGAACTCGTGAGCACGATCGGGTGCGACCTTGCGGGGCATCCGCGACCGGGTGACGTTGAGGCAGTCCCACAGTTCGGTGGAGACGACCTCGCGGGCACGCCGGGCGTTGTCCCGCGCGACCGCGACGGCCGATGCGATGGACGCCGGTTCGTGCCGGTCGAGGGCGAGGGAGTCGATCGTCGAGGCCCGGTCCGGGTCGTTCGCCGGTCCCGCGGCCCCCACGACCGCCCGGAGCTCGGCGGCGACCGCCCGGAGCTCGGCGGCGACCGCCCGGTCGTGCTCGACCCCTGCGGGCTCACCGCGGGCGACGTACACGTCGAGCATGCGCGCGACGACCTCGGCCCGTTCCACGGCGCTCCCGACGTGGAACACGCTCCCCGCGAGTCGGCTCAGCACGTCGGCTCCTGCATGCCGTGAACCTACTGACCGGGGATTGCGAGGGTGTTTCGTCGCCGCGTCACGGGTGTTGCGGCTCGGCGCGGACCCCGCTGGTGCGCCCGTGTGCCGGGTCCGATCCTGGACGTGCGGCGTGCGTCCCCGGTCCACTCCCCGCGCTCGCTAGACAATCTAACTAGAGCGTCTAGCATTGTGACCATGAGTACCGAGGTGACGACGAGCGCCGCGGGGTTCTGGTACGGCGAGGATTCCCGGGTCGACGCGGTGGACGTGCTGAACGCACTCCGCAGGTACCGGAGCGCCGAGAGCGCGGCACAGCGACGCGCGCGTGAGGCACTGGGCATCGGCGAGAACGCCCTGCTCGCGCTCCGCGCACTCCTCGACGCGGAAGAGGCCGGCCGCACGGTCAACGCGAAGGACCTCGCCGAGCACCTCGACATCACCCCGGCGTCGACGTCGGCACTCGTCGACCGGCTCGTCCGGAGCGGGCACGTCGAACGCCACACGGACCCGAACGACCGTCGCGGCGTCATCCTCACCGCGTCCGGTGGCTCGATGCGCCAGGTGCTCCAGGTGATCGACCAGCTCGACTCCCGCGCGGTCGAGGCGACCGAGCACCTGTCGACCGACGACATGGCCGTCATCGTGTCGTTCCTCGACGAGATGGCCCGCGTCGTGGACGGCGTCGACGTCGCCGGTCGTGGGCACCGCGTCAGCCGGTCCGCGTAGCCTGCTGGCATGGCAGACACGGGCTCCGAAGGCACCGCGACGCCCGCGCCGCACGACCCCGAGGACGACATGCCCCTGGCGGAACTCGACGCCCGGGCCCGTGCGGACGCCGCACTCCGTCGGATCCAGGCCGGTGCCGATCCCGCGCGCGAGGCGTTCGACCTCGCCAACACGATGAACGACGAGACCGTGGGGCGCCTGACGAACGCGCTCCGACGGTTCCTCGGACGGGACGGGCGCCGCACGGCCCGGCGTGACGACCTGCGCTAGAACGCCGTGCCGACGGCAGCGATGTCGTCGCCGCCGTGTCCAGCAGCGCTGGCGTCGGCGTAGACCCGGCCCAGTGCGTCGAGCAGGACCGTCGACACCCCCGTGCTGCGCGCGGCGTCGGTGATGAGGCCGATGTCCTTCCGGAGACCGTCGAGCGCGAACTGCGCCGGGAACGACCCCTCGATGATCGACCCGCCCTTGGTGTGCGCGTAGGCCGAGTCGCTGGCGCTGCCGTCGATCGCCTCGAGGAAGAGCGCCGGGTCCAGCCCGAGCGACTTCGCGACCGCGAGCGACTGCCCGGTCGCGGCCGTGATCGACGCGATCCAGGCGTTCGCCGCCAGCTTGAGCGCGGTCCCGGCACCGACCTGGTCCCCCGCACGCACGGTCTTCGCGCCGATCGCGTCGAGCACCGGGTCGATGCGGTCGAGCACGTCCGCGGGTCCGGCGGCGAGCATCGTCAGGGTGCCCTGTTCAGCGGGTGCCTTGGTGCCGAGCATCATCGCCTCGACGAGGGTGATCCCGTACTTCGCGGCGAGCTGCACGACGGTCTCGGTGCCGGCGACGCCGATCGTGGAGCACTGCACCCACACGGCGTCGGTCGGGGCGTCGCCCGCGGAAGCCTCGAGGACGTCCACCACCGCGTCCGTGTCGAAGAGCGTGAGCAGCACGACCTCGGCATCGGCCACCGCTGCACCGGGGTCGTCCGCCACGGTCGCACCCTGCTCACCCAGCGGAGCGGCCTTGTCGGCGCTCCGGTTCCACACGGTCACCATGTGGCCCTCGCGGAGCAGCGACCCAGCCACCCCGGCACCCATCGCCCCGGTCCCCAGTACCGTCACCCGCACGCGCGTCTCCGTCCCTGCGCCGCACCGTGCGGTCGCCCGTTCGACGGTACGCGCCGTCGGTCAGAGCAGTCCGCGGTCCCGGAGCCACACCGCCGGATCGACCGCCACCCCACCGTGGAGGACCTCGAAGTGCAGGTGCGACCCGGTCGAGACGCCGGTGTTCCCCACGGCACCGATGCGCTGCCCCGCCGTCACGGTCTGCCCCACCCGAACACCGATCTGGGAGAGGTGCCCGTACCGGGTCTGAGAGCCGTCGGCGTGCTGCAGCAGGACCTGGTTGCCGTACCCGCCGACGACCCCGGCGGACACCACGCGTCCGGACATCGCCGCGACGACGGCCGTCCCCTCGCGCGCGGCGAAGTCGAGCCCCTGGTGGTTCGTCGAACAGGCGCCGCAGCCGCTGACCCACCGCGAGCCGAAGCCGCCCGCTGCCGGGATCGTCCCCGCGACGGGCCTCGCCGCCGAGGCGCCGGGAGCCGCCTCGAACGTCGGAGCCGCTGCCGCACGACGCTCGGGTGCCCGGCCGATCGCGAAGCCGTCCCGCTCGGCGCGGGCGGTCGACGTCGCCGAGGTCGTGTACTCCTGCACGTCGAGCGCGGGGAGCACCGACGTGGCGCTCGCTGCCGTCGCCGTCTGCGGTGTGGCGACGGTGACGAACAGGCACGCGGCGACGGCGGTCGCGGTGAGCGGGACGGCCCGGGCGGACGCGAAGGCGGAGCCGATCGAGCGGAGCGGCAGCGTGATCGCCTGGGTGACGGCATGCCCGAGGGCAGTGGGGCGGATCGCGGGCGTCTCGGTGCGCAGCGTCCGTCGCGACGGCAGGGGTTGAGGGTTCCCTGCGCTGGTGGAGACCGGGGCGGCGGGAGGGGACACCGCCGCCCCGGTGGTCGAGTGGGTGACGGCTCCGGTCGTCACGGTCGGGGACACGACCGGGACGGCCGGCGGGGCCGACGCAGCCCGGCAGGCCGACGGGGCAGGCGGCCTGGACGCCGATGGGGTCGACGGCTCGGACGCCGATGACGTCGGCGCGGGCGGCGATACGGACGCCGCGGGGACGCCGGGATGCCGGAGGCTGGCGATGCTCGGAACGTCGGTGCCCGGCGTCTCGATGCTCGGAGCGGCGGCGCGCAGCGGCATGGCGCCGGTGCTGGTGCCGGTGCCGGCGTCGGCGCGGGTGCCGGTGCCGGGCGCGGTGGTCAGGTCCGCCGCCGCACGCTCTGCCGCACGGCGAGCACGACGGGTGGGGAGCGGCTCGACCCCGGCCGGGGCGTTGGCCGCGTGGCGAGCGGCGCCCCGCGGGCGCATCGGCAGGCGGTCCGTCGTCGTGGACATCGGCTTCGTCGAGGGCCGGCTCAGGCGCGGACGACGCCGTCGCGGGCGATGCGGTCGAGCTCGGTCACGACGGCGTCCACCACGGCGCGGGCGATCGCGTCGGCGACGGCCTCGACCAGGACGAGCTGCTCCGGAGCCACCGCGTGAGCGGTCGTCGCGGCGACCACGCGCGTCGGGGCGGCCTCGATCGCAGCGACGAGCGACGCCGGGACGAACACGGGGCCCTGCGGCTCGACCGGGGTGGTCATCGGCGAGGTCGGCGCGCTCGGAGCTGCCGGTGCCGCCGGAGCGGGGGTCGGCCGTTCGGCACGGCGGGCGATGGAGTCGAAGAGCGGCGTGGAGGACATGCTGCTTGCCTTCCGATCAGGTGGTCGGGCGTCCCGTTCTCGGGCGGGACGCGGGCGGAGTGTGCCCCTGGCACGACTCCATTGAACCACCAGTATTTCAGATGTGCAATAGCACCTTTCGTGTATGAGCGCGTCAGTCGGGCTCGACCGCGGCCGTCGGGTCGTCGCGTCGGAGGACCTGCCGCACCCGCTCGACGATCGTCGCCGGCGGGTTGTTGTAGGCGTTCGCGGGCTCCTGTCCGCTGAGCTCCTGGATCGCCGCCATCACGGCGTCCGTCGCGTGACGACGAGCCCGGCCGGACGAGGCCTCTCCGAAGCCGGAGAGGTCGAGCGGCGTACCGAACTCGACCGTGACCTTCGCGAGCTTCGGGACGCGCGACCCCACCGGCTGGACGTCCTGGGTGCCGGTGAGAGCGACGGGCACCACGGGTGCACCACTCGTCAGGGCCAGCCAGGCCACTCCGGTGCGGCCCCGGTAGAGGCGGCCGTCGAGGGACCGGGTGCCCTCGGGGTAGATCGCGAACGCATCGCCGGCCCGGAGTCGCTCGAGCCCGAGGTCGAGGGCCTCCTGCGCGGCCGAACCCGCACCGCGCTCGACACCGATCGCGCCGATGCCCTCGAAGAAGCCCCGCGTCACCGAGCCCCGGAAACCCTTTCCCGTGAAGTACTCCTTCTTCGCGAGGAAGAACACCTTCCGCGGGGCGAGGAGGCCGATCGTCGGGGAGTCGATGAACGAGCGGTGGTTGCTCGCGAGGATCACCGGTCCACGCTTCGGGATGTTCTTCCGACCGATGATCCGCGGCCGCCAGATCATGCGAGCGAGCGGCGCCACGAAGGCACGGCTCAGCGTGGTGTACTTCGACGATCCGGACACACGGGCCTCCTCGTGACGGGAGTCTCCGAGTGTAGTGATCACGACCCCGATCGCATGCCCGCCACGGAATGTGTCGCGATCACTCGGCCGCGGCGACGACATCGAGCACCGCACGGCCGTAGCGCTCGAGCTTCGCCCCGCCGACGCCGGAGATCTCAGCGAGCTGGTCTTCGTCCGACGGCTTCACCGCCGCGATGCCCCGCAGCGTCGCGTCGTTGAAGACCACGTACGCCGGGACGCCCTGTTCGCGGGCCTGGGCCGCACGCCAGGCGCGCAGGGCCTCGAACAGCCCGAGGGCTTCCTGTGGCATGTCCGTCACGACGGTCCGGCGGTTGCGGGAGGCCCGGGGTGCCTTCACCGGGTCGCGCCGCATGCGCACCTGCACGCGGCCGGCGAGGACGTCGGCGCTCGTCGGGCTCAGGACGACCGTGCCGAACCCGTCGCCGGACACCGCCGCGTAGCCCTGCGCGAGGAGCTGTCGGGCGACGGTGCGCCACTCCGCCTCGCCCAGGTCGCTGCCGATGCCGAACGTGGCGAGGGACTCGTGCCGGAGCTCCTGCACCCGGGGCGACTGCTTGCCGACGAGGATGTCCACGAGGTGCGAGACGCCGTACCGCTGGCCGCGTTCACGGTCGAGCCGGACCACGGTGGAGAGGAACTTCTGCGCCGGGACCGTGCCGTCCCACGACTCGGGCGGGGCGATGCACGTGTCGCAGTTGCCGCACGCCGTGCTCTCCTGCCCGAAGTACGCGAGCAGTCGGACGCGCCGGCACTCGATGGTCTCGCACAGGGCAAGCATCGCGTCGAGGTGCGCGCTGAGCTGCCGACGGTGCGCGGCGTCGCCCTCGGACTGGTCGATCATCCGGCGCTGCTGCACGACGTCGTTCAGGCCGTACGCCAGCCAGGCGGTCGAGGGGAGCCCGTCACGCCCGGCACGACCGGTCTCCTGGTAGTAGCCCTCGACCGACTTCGGCAGGTCGAGGTGCGCCACGAACCGGACGTCCGGCTTGTCGATCCCCATGCCGAACGCGATGGTGGCGACCATCACGACGCCGTCCTCGCGCAGGAAGGCGGACTGGTTCCGTTCCCGCACCTTGGCGTCGAGACCGGCGTGGTAGGGCAGCGCCGGGATCCCCTGCTCGGACAGCGCGGCAGCGGTGCGCTCGACCGAGTTGCGGGAGAGGCAGTACACGATGCCCGCGTCGCCGCTGTGCTCGGTGCGGATGAAGGTGAGGAGCTGCTGCAGCGCCCCGGTCTTCGATTCGATGCGGTACTGGATGTTCGGCCGGTCGAAGTCGGCGACGAAGTGCGCGGCGTCGTCGAGGCCGAGGCGGGCGGAGATCTCGCGGTGGGTCTGCGGCGTCGCGGTGGCGGTCAGGGCGATGCGCGGCACGGTCGGCCAGCGCTCGTGCAGGACGCTGAGCTCGAGGTAGTCCGGCCGGAAGTCGTGGCCCCACTGGGCGACGCAGTGCGCCTCGTCGATGGCGAACAGGGCGATCTGCGCGCGGTCGAGCAGTGCGCGCGTGGACTCGAGCCGGAGCCGCTCGGGCGCGAGGTAGAGCATGTCGACCTCGCCCGAGACCACGGCGCGTTCGACCCGGGCACGTTCGTCCGGCCCCTGCGTGGAGTTGAGGAACGCGGCCTTGACGCCGTTCGCCGCGAGGGCGTCGACCTGGTCCTGCATGAGCGCGATGAGCGGCGACACGACCACGCCGACGCCGTCCCGCACGAGTGCCGGCACCTGGTAGCAGAGCGACTTGCCACCGCCGGTCGGCATGAGGACGAGCGCGTCGCCCCCGGTGACGATCTGGTCGATGATCGAGGCCTGTTCGCCCCGGAAGTCGTCGTAGCCCCACACGCGGTGCAGGACGTCGAGCGCGGCGGCTCGGGAAGCAGACACGGCGGCGGGCGCGGGCGTGGTGCTCATGCCACGAGCCTACGGCCGACCGACGACACCCACGGCGTTGTCCACAGGCGCTGCGTCCGCCCCGTCGGCCGAGCCGGCCGTCTCGTCGAGGCGGGCCGGGGCGCTCGCCCAGCCCGTGCCTCCTGGACCGAACCAGCGCCCGCCACCCGCCCAGACCGGTGCCGGACCACGGAACCGCGGTGCGGCCGCGCCCGCGAAGCGGCGGTCGAGGTGGCGCCACCGCGCGAGCACCTCGACCATGCCCCAGTAGAGCAGCGAGGTACCGAGGGTGACGAGCCAGCCGCCGACGGTCCCGTTGGCGTCCTGCGACGAGAGGTCGATCCCCGACCAACCCGGCGCCTGCAGCACGAAGATCATGATGTTGTTGAAGGCGTGCTGCAACACGGTCGCCTCGAGGCCGCCGGTGCGCAGCACGATGATCGCGGCGATGAGGCCGAACGACCCGACGTCGAGGATGCCCCAGACGTTGTAGCCGTTCGGGATGTGCAGCAGGGCGAACACGACGGTCGACACCGCGACGGCGAGGACCGTGCCCACGATGCGGACCGGGATCCACGAGCCGATGGTCTGCATGAGGAAGCCGCGGAAGATGTACTCCTCGGCGGCGCCCTGGAACGGCACGAGCACGATGACGAGCACGAGCGTCGTGGTCAGCGTGCCGAGGGACACCGTCGACTGGCCGATCGCGGCGTGGTCCCACCCCAGGCCGCCGTCGAAGGTGAGCATCCCGAGCCCCTGGAAGCAGAACATGATCGCCGCGATGACGAGCGTCGGGATGAGGCACCAGGCCGTCCAGCCCCAGCGCACCCGGAACCGCGTGGACGACAGGATCCCGGCGGGACCGACGCGCGCGATCTTCACCGCGAGCAGGATGCCCGGCAGCAGGACCACGAGGGACACGAGCGACAGAGACAGCACCACCGGGTCGGTGGGGTCGAGCGCCCCGCTCGCGAGGTCGTTCTGCAGGTCGATGAGCGCCTGTGGCCCCTGGGTCGCGCCGATCGGCACGAAGTACGCGACGGCGATGATCACCTGCGAGACGAAGTACCAGCCGGCGAGGAACGCCAGCGCCACGAGCGGGCGCCACCACCTCCAGCGTGCGTCGACGCGGGGCAGGCGGTGGTATGGAACGCTCACGCCACGCAGGCTACCGGGCCGGGCAGGATGGGAGCCGTGCTCACCGTCGTCCTCGGCCTGTCCGGCGCGCTCGTCTACGGGTTCGCCGACTTCCTCGGCGGCCTCGCGTCACGTCGAGTCCGTGCGGTGACGGTGGCCGCCGTCGCCGCGGCGGTCGGGATCGTGCCCCTGCTGGTCGGGCTCGTCGTGGTCGGGGGTGCGTTCGGTGCGGACTCCGTCCTGTGGGGCGCGGTCGCGGGGGCGTCCGGAGGCGTCGGCGTCCTCCTCCTCTACCGCGCGCTGGCGATCGGCCCGATGAGCGTGCTCTCGCCGCTGACCGCCGTCTTCGCCGCCGTCGTGCCCGTCCTGGTGGCGGTGCTGCGCGGGACGGCGCTGTCCGGCCTCGCGGTCGTCGCGCTGGTCGTCGCGGTGGTCGCGGTGGTCCTGGTGGCGGCGGTGCGGGACACGTCGGGTGCGCGGGTGACCGCGGTGGGGCTCGTGACGGCGGCGGTCGCGGGGTGCGGCTTCGGCGGGATCGTGCTCGCGTACGACATGACGCCGTCGGACTCGGGGGTGGTGCCGTTGGTCGTGTCGCGGGTGCTGCAGGCGGTGCTGCTCGGGACGGCGGCGGTCGTGGTGACGCGGCGGGCGGCGGTCACGGGGCGGGGCCCTGGAGGCGCGGCAGACCCCGCGAGGTCGGCCGACGCTCCGGGGTCTGCCGCGCCTCCCGGCATCCGTGGTGGCGGACGCTGGCCGGCCCGCCTGGTGTGGACGGTGGTCGCCTGCGGCGTCCTCGACGCCGCGGCGAACGTCTTCATCCAAGCGGGGCTGCACTCGAGTGAGGACCCAGCGACCCTGCCCGTGGTCAGCGTGCTCAACGCGCTGTACCCGATCGGGACGGTCGTGCTCGCCGGGATCGTGCTCCGGGAGCGGCTGACTGCCGTGCAGTGGGCCGGGATCGTGCTGGCGTTCGGCGCCGCGGTGGGGCTGGCGCTCGCGTAGGCCGGGCGCGGCGCCGCATCGGGCGAGTCTCGCCTGGGCGGACAGTTTCGTGGTCGCAGGGCCGCGAAACTGTCCGCGGAGCCGAGATTCGGGGCGGCCGGAGCGGGCCGGGCGTCAGGCGTCGGGGATGAGCCGCTTGCCGAGGGAGACCGTGCGGTCGTCGGTGTAGCCGAGTACCTCGTAGAAGCCGATGACCTGCTCGTTGCCGGCCCGGACCTGCAGGTTGAGCTTCGGGCAGCCGAGGTCCGTCAGCAGTCGCTCGAACTCCGCCATGAACGCACGCCCGAGCCCCGAGCCCTGCAGGTCCGGCTGCACCGCCAGGTAGTTCACCCAGCCGCGGTGCCCGTCGAACCCGGCCATGCCCGCTCCGACGACCGGACGGGCGGGGTCCTCGGCGTCCTCGGCGACCAGGAACAGCTCCGGCTGCATGGTCAGCTTGCGGGCGATGTCGCGACGGGGGTCGTTCCAAGGACGGACGAGACCGCAGGCCTGCCACAGGGCGACGACGGCTTCGGTGTCGGCCGGGTCGAACCGGCGGAGGACGTGCTGCATCACTTCACCGTAACGGTGCTGTGGACAACCTCGTCACGGGGTCGTCGTCGTGATCTGATAGACCTGTCCGACCACCCCATCCGGATCAGGAGCCCCGTGACCGCACACGAGACACTCCCGTCGCGCCGAGATCGCCGCGACGGTGCGGCCGGTGCTGCGCGACGGGCACCGCGTCGCCGCCAGACCGTGGGTGGCGCCATCGTCTCGCTCATCGCCGAGCTGCTCATCATCGCGGGCGCCGGCACCGGGCTGTACGTGGTGTGGACGGCGTGGTGGACGGACGTCGTCGCGGTCAACGAGCAGACGAAGCTCGTCGACGGCCTCGGGCAGAAGGACGTCTCGGGGACCGGCACCGAGCACCGCGGGCCCGCTCCCGTGCTCGCCGAGCCGCCGAACGTCACCGACGTCTTCGGCACGATGCAGATCCCCCGGTTCGGCAAGGACTACGAGCGCCCGATCGGCGAGGGCACCGACCGCGAGAAGGTCCTCAACACGATCGGCCTCGGCCACTACCAGGACACCGCGATGCCGGGCGCCGAGGGCAACTTCGCCGTCGCCGGGCACCGCGTGACCTACGGCAAGCCGCTCAACCAGATCGCCGAGCTCAAGACCGGCGACGACGTCGTGGTGCGGGTGACCGACGCGAAGACGAAGTTCGACGTCTGGTACGTCTACAAGGTCACCGACTCGCAGATCGTCACGCCCGACCACGTCGAGACCATCGCCCCGGTGCCGAACAAGCCCGGGGTCGAGCCGACGGCCGACGACCGCTGGCTCACCCTGACCGCGTGCCACCCGATGTGGTCGGCGAAGGAGCGGTACGTCACGCACGCCAAGCTCGACTACTGGATGCCCGCGTCGGAGGGCACCCCGAAGGAACTCTCGGAGACGTCGAAGTGATCTTCCCGTTCGTCTGGCGCATCCTGCCCGGCCCCGCGGCGCTCAAGGTGATCGAGTTGCTCGTGCTCCTCGCGGCGATCGTGTGGGTCCTGTTCACGTTCGTGTTCCCGTGGGTCGCTGCGGACATCCTGCCGCCGCCGGACGGCACGGTGGACGTGTCGCCGTCGCCCTGACGCGTGGGGTTGCGCAGCGTCCTGAATTCGCACCGTGCGAGGTTCCGCTGACGGTGGGACGTCGGGCGCCTCGCACCGAGCGCGGGACCTCGCACGATGGCGCGGCGGGGGCGGGGCGGGTGCGTGCGCGGGCGCGAGCGCGGGGGCGGGCGCGGGCGCGGGGGCGGGCGCGGGCGCGGGCGCGTCAGACCGTGGTCGTCACCCGGGATCCACCGTCGGACGTGCGCCGCACGGCGATGCGCTCCGGGATCCGCTGCTTGAGCTCCTCGACGTGGCTGACGATCCCGACCTGACGGCCGCCCGCGGTCAGGCGCGACAACTGCCCGATCACGTCGTCGAGCGTCTCGGGGTCGAGCGTGCCGAACCCCTCGTCGACGAACAGCGTGCCGAGGGAGACCCCGCCCGCCTCGGCCTGGACGACGTCGGCCAGACCGAGCGCGAGGCACAGCGACACCGTGAAGGTCTCGCCGCCGGACAGGCTGCGGGGGTCGCGCACGGTGTCGGTCGTCTGGTCGTGCACGGCGAGTGCGAGGCCCGTGCGCCGTGCACGTGAGCCGGACTCCCGCTCGTCGGAGGTCTCCAGCGTGAACCGGCCCGCGAGCATCGCCCGCAACCGGTCGTTCGCCGCGGCGACGACGTCCTCGAACCGGCGCATGAGCACGTAGGTGCCGAGGGTGATCCCGGTGGGGTTGGCTGCTGCGACCCCTGCCGCGACGTCGGCGAGCCGCACCACGGCCCGGCTGCGCGCAGAGGTGTCGTCGCGAGCACGGACCGCGGCGTCCAGCTCGGCTGCGCACCGTTCGGACGCGACGGCCTGGTCGACCGCCGACGTGGCCGCGCGGACGGCTGCCTCGGCCGCGGCTGCGGTGGCGTCCCGTGCTGCGCGGGCTCCGTCGAGGTCGAGTGCTGCCGGGTCGTCGTCGGCCGCAGCGACGACCGCCGGTTCGGCGAGTCCCGCGTCGACGACCGCGCGCGCCTGGTCGGCACGGGCGACCTCGGCCCGGAGTGCTTCGGCGTCCGCTCGGTCGAGGACCCCGGCGCGGGCGGAGACGACGTCGTCGAACCCCTGCTCGGTGAGGACCCGGTCCACCTCGGCCGCACGTTCGCGGACGTCCGCTGCTGCCGAGTCCGCGCGGCTGTCGGCCTGGAGCACCGCGTCGAGTCGACCGACGAGCGCGTCGAGCGACTCGACCCCCTGGCGCAGGGTCTCCGGCGCACCGTCGAGGTGTTCGGCCACGCGTTCGATCGCGGCCGACACCGCCGACTCGTCCTGCTCGAGGCGCTCGGCATCGGCTGCCGCTGCGCCGGCGAGGACGGCGCGTTCGGCGTCGACCTCGTTCCGCTGCCGTTCGAGGGTGCGCGTTCCCTCGTCGTGTGCGGCCCGCTGCTGTTCGAGGTCGCGCACGCGGACGGCCGCGTCGTGCGCCGCCGTGACGGCTGCGTCGGCCGCAGCCGCGAGGGCGTCGACGGTGTCGTCGTCGACGTCACCGAGGACCTGCACGAGCCGGGCGAGTTCGGCCCGTTCGAGTGCGAGGGCCGTCGCGGCGTCGCCGAGGGCGCGCTCGGCACCCCGGGCACGTTCGGCCGCGGCCTCGATCGCCTCGGTCGTGGGGTGGTCGTCCTGCGGTGTCGCGACGACCGGGTGCTCCGTCGCCCCGCACACCGGGCACGGGTCGCCCGGCAGGAGTGCGGCGCCGAGCTCTCCGGCGAGACCGGCGATGCGGCGCTCCCGCAACTGCTGCTCGACCCGGACGAGCTCGTGGGCGGTGGCGCGGGCCGCGACGACGGTCTGCTCGGCACCCTGCACGCGCCGTTCGGACGCGGCCCGGGCGACGAGGTCGGCCCGGAGTGCACGGACACGCTCGACCTCGAGCCGCGCGGCCTCGGACCCGGCGGCCAGCGCGGCGGCGGCCCGGGCGTCCTCGACGATGCGGGCGCGTTCGGCGGGGCGGGCATCGAGCGCGGTGTCGAGGTCGGCGAGGCGTTCGGTGAGCAGGGTTCCGCGAGCGACGGCGTCGGTGATCGCCCGACGCCTGCCGGGGAGCGCCCGTTCGAGGTCGATGCGGTGCCGCACCGCGGCGAGGCACTCGGTCACGGCGGTCCGCTGGTGGGCGAGGGCGTCTCGGTCGGTCGTCACGCCGTGCTCTGCGCGGAGGGCGTCCGCCGCCGCGGTGGCGTGGTCGGATCGGGCGCGTGCGGCGTCGAGCCCGTCGGCGACGACTGCGACGCGGGCAGCGCGTTCGCCCGACGCCAGGCGCACGCGGGCCGCGGCGACCCCGTCGGCACCCGCGTCGAGTTCCGCACGACGTGCGACGAGGACGGCGCGGCGGTCCAGTGCGGCTGCACGAGCAGTGACCGACTGCTCGTGCGCCGCCGCAGCAGCGGCCGCGCGCGACGCGGTGGCGCGAGCGGACTCGGCAGCGTCGGCGGTCGCTCGGAGTGCCGCGACGGTCGCGGGGACGTCGGACTCGTCCGGCTCGTCGACACCCGCGGCCTGGGCGAACCGGTTCAGGGCGTCGCGGACCCGGGCGTCGGCGCCCTCGACCTCGGCCAGGACGGCGCGACGGCGGACAGCGAGTTCGTCGGCCGTCCGGTCGTAGACCTGCGTGCCGAACAACGACTGCAGCAGCTTGCGGCGGTCTTCGCCGGGAGACCGCAGGAACCGGGCGAACTCGCCCTGGGGCAGGACGACGGTCTGCAGGAACTGCGCCTTGTCGAGGCCGATGATCCGGGCGATCTCGACCGCGACCTCGGGGATGCGCGAGGACATCGGCTCACCGGCCACGTCGGCCGGCCCGGCGAGGCGGAACAGCTGCGCGGAGGCCTGCTGCTTCACGGTGCCGGTCCCCCGCTGCTTCGGGCGCTGGTACTGCGGCGTGCGTCGGACGCGGTACACACCGGCACCGGTCTCGAACACGAGCTCGACGAAGGGCTCGACCGCGGGGTCGGCGTGCTGGCTGTGCAACCGGTCGTCGCTCGCGTCGGCACCGGCCAGTCCGCCGTAGAGGGCGAACACCACGGCGTCGATGATCGTCGACTTGCCGGAACCCGTCGGCCCTTCGAGCAGGAACACCCCGGAGGCGGCGAGCGCGGCGAAGTCGATCGACACGAGGTCCGGGTAGGGGCCGATCGCGCGGAGTTCGAGCCGGTGCAGGTACATCAGCGGTCCCCCTCACGCTGGAGGGCCAGGGCGGCCGCTTCGTACGCCTCGGTCAGGATCGCGCGGTCGTCGTCGTCCGGCGCGGTGCCGGTGGCGAACGACACGAAGTCGGCTGCCACCTCGACCGGGTCGGACGTCGCCGTGACCGCGCGGGCTGCGGCACGCTCGGCGCGGTCGGCCGGCTCGTGCGTGATGGCGAGGGCGTGGGGGAAGTGGTCCTTCACCCGGGCGTACATCCGTTCCGGGTGGACGGTGTCCGTCACGGCGACGCGGACCCAGGCGTCCGCCGCCGACCGGTGCGCCCCGGACTCGATCTCGTCGATCGTGGCCCGGACGTCGACGAGCCGCCGCGGCACGGGCGTCGGCACGAGCTCGGCCGTCACCTGCCCGGAGTCGTCGAGGTCGACGACGGTGACAGACTTCTGCTGGCGCCGCTCGCCGAACGAGAACGCGAGCGGCGAGCCCGCGTACCGCACGCGGTCGCCGTCCCCCACCCGCTGCGGCCCGTGCAGGTGCCCGAGCGCGACGTAGTCGATGCCGTCGAACACGGCACGCGCCACCCGGTCGACCCCGCCGACGCGGATGTCCTGCTCGCTGTCGCTCGGTTCGGTCCCGCCGACGAACGCGTGGGACACGACGACGCTGCGCGTACCGGGCCGCTGGGCGAGATCGGCGCGGACGCGGTCCATCGCGGCACCGACGACGGCCTGGTGCGAGCGGGCGAGCGGCTCGTCGGGCACCGCCGCGAGGGCGTACCGGGTGAGGTCGGGGTGCAGGTACGGGATGCCGTACACCGCGACGGGCCCGTCGGCGTCGTCGACGAGGACCGGCGTGGCGATGCCTGCGGGCTCGGCGAGGATCCGCACCCGCGGGTCCATCACGCCGGCACCGAAGCCGAGTCGTGCGGCGGAGTCGTGGTTGCCCGGGGTGATGACGACCGTGGCCGTCTCGGCCAGCCGTTCGAGCACCCTGGACAGCATCCGGACGGCGTCGACCGGCGGGATGGCACGGTCGTAGACGTCCCCGGCGACGACGACCAGGTCGACCGCACGCACCCGGGCCTGGTCGACGAGCCAGTCGAGGAAGGCCGCCTGGTGCTCGAGCAGGTCGGCACCCAGCAGTGTGCGGCCGAGGTGCCAGTCGCCGGTGTGCAGGATGCGCATGCGGTCACGGTAGCGCCGGCCGGGGACATCGCCGGGTGCCCCGCGGCGACCTGTGGAGAACTCAGGCGCAGCTGAGGTTGGTGCCGACGAGCGCGGTCTGGATCCGGGCGGTCGCGGTACTCGTCGATGTCCAGTTCCCGAGGTAGTTCACGCGGACGGTGACGGTGTACACCTGGCCGAGGTTGAGGAGTCCGGAGCCCGTGACACGCACGGGTGAGGCCGACCCGGTGGCGAGTGCCGTCGTCCCGTTCATCACCGAGAACGAGGTCGCGGCCGGGCCGCCGTAGGTGAAGCCGATGTTCACGGAGCCGTCGCCGTTCGGCGTGCAGGCGAGCGCGGTGGCCTGCGGGACGGTGAGAGCGTCGAACGAGGTGGACGTGACGGTGGTCCGCGACCACGGTCCGGCGACGGCCTCCGCCGGCAGGAGGAACCCGGCGCCGCCCGCGAGCACGAGGACGGCGGCCGCGCCGCCGAGACGGCGGAACCGACGCGCTCGGCGGTCCGCACGACGGAGGGTACGGCGGCTCACGACGGCGGTGGGGGCGGTGGTCGGGGCCGGGGCGACGCGCGGGGCGGGGTCGACCCGCGCCTCCTGGCCGTCACCGGCACCGACGGCGACGCTGTCACCGACATCGACGGCGCCACCGACCCTGACAGTGCCAGCGCCACCGTCCGGCCCGCCACCCCCGTCGCGCGACGCATTCTCGTCCGACGAGCGCCCCGCCGGACCGACCAACCGCCGCAGCGATCCGTCGATCGTGCAGAGCGCGAGCACCGCGACCAGACCGAGTGCCAGCATCCCGACCTTGCCCCACTCCCCCGCCCGGAGCCAGACGATCGGCGCACCGACGAACGGGACCCGCAGGAACGCGACTCCGTGGACGGCCGAGGGTTCGACGGGCGTGGAGTCCTGCCGGGGGTTCGCATCGCCCTTCGTGACGATCGTGCCGCGCGGACCGTCCTCGACGTAGCGGTGCATGCGGAGGTGCCCGGGCTGGTCCGGGTCGTCGACGAGCAGGACCTTGCCCATCCGGACGTCCCCGGCCGACACCGGGCGGGAGACCACGACGTCGCCGGGGGTGAGCCGCGGCTCCATCGATCCGGTCATCACCGTCGTCGGCTGCCAGCCGATGACGGCGGGAGCAGCTGCCCAGAGCGCGAGCCCGAGCAGGGTCGCGACGACGCCGCGGGCGAGCGTGGCGACGACGACGCGCCCCCAGTCGAGGGCGTCACGGAGCACGTCGTGCGGCGTGGGACCGCCGTGCACTTCGATGCTGACCATGACTGCCTTCGACCGGGGGCGCGTTGTCGGACGGTGACGGACGGGCCCGGGTCGGGCTCGGTCCCGGACGTCACGCGGTGGGTGCGGGAGCGTCGATCACGCTCCGGCGCCGCCGGCTCAGCTGTTCTGGGCCTCCCAGGTGAAGCCGAGGGCCGCGGTGCCGCCCTGCACGGTGTTCGGTGCGGTGCTCGAGACGGTGTAGGTGAAGCGGTAGACGCGCGACTCCGAGCCGCTGCCGGTCGGCGCCCAGGTGCCGACACCCGTGGCGAAGTTGGTCGAGGCCGAGCCGAAGCCCGCGACGGTGCCGCTGTAGAGCGTGCCGCTCGTCGACGCCGGGGTGAAGCCGGTGCAGGAGCCGAAGCCGCCGCCCGTGCCCTGCTCGACGGTGAGGTTGATGTTCGACGCGAGGGCGTTGGTCGTCGCCGCGTTCGTGCCGTAGAGCTTCACGGTCGAGGGCAGCGTGCCGGTCGAGGTGACCGTGATGCAGTTCGCACCGGTCGAGCCGGGCTTGAGGCCGGTCGCGTTGAACAGCGCGGTGTTGTTGTCGTCGTCGGTGAGGGCGACGCTGCCGGCCGACCAGTTGCTGGTCGGGTTGACCGTGGTGGCCGAGAAGGCCGAGTAGGACGCGGTCGAGACGACGACACCCGAGGCCACGAGAGCGGCGGGGATGGCGATCCAGGCGGCGAGACGCGCAGCGCGCGGGGTGACACGGGACATGACGGAGCTCCTGATCCAAAGGGGCGCCGGGGTTCCGCGGTGGTTAGTCGCGACGGCGCCGTGGTTGCTACGACGATCAAGCTACTTGAGCGCCGTGTGGCTCACAAGGGAAGCTACACCCCCACAGTTGGGGGTACTTCAATCGGTGAGATACTTGTTCAATGAGCAGCACGGCGGCATGCCCGTGCCGTCCCACCGATCGCGCTGGCGATCACCCTCCCGAGAAGAGCCGCCCGATGACGGACACCACCACCCCGCTCGCGCGACCCCTCGACGCCGCGCAGCTCCCCCCTGCCCCCGTGTCGCCGACCGTCGGCATCCCCGAGGTCGACCCGGACGGCGACGTCGCGAAGCTGATGACGGCGTTCCGCGTCCTGCAGATGCAGCACGCGCGCGTCCTGCACCACGAGAGCTCCACCCGCGGACTGAACGCCACGGACGCCCGGTTCGTGTTCTTCCTCGCGTCCGCCGACGGCGAGGGCATCACCCCGAAGCAGGCCGGCGAGTACCTCGAGCTGTCCACGGGTGCCATGACGAGCCTGATCGACCGGCTCGAGAAGCGCGACCACATCGAGCGTCGTCCGAACCCCGACGACCGCCGCAGCATCCTCCTCCACCTCACCCCGTCCGGGTCCGAGGTGGCGCGCGAGATCGGCGCCGTCTACTCGTCGGCGTTCCGCGAGGTCATCGCCCCCGGCGACCGCGCCGGCCTCGCCGACGCCTTCGACCGGCTCGGCGCTGCGCTCGAACGCCACTCGCGATCGGTCTCCGTCGCGGGGACGATCGCCGGCCTGCAGCCGTGACGAACGGTGTCGGACACCGCGCGTAGCGTTGCCGGCATGACCCCCTCAGAACTCCTCATCGAAGCGTTCTCCCGCGTCCCCGCCACGGTCGAGCGCGCCGTCAGCGGGCTGTCGGAGGACCAGCTGGCCGCACGTCCGGCCGCCGGTGCGAACACCCTCGCCTGGCTCGCGTGGCACATCGCGCGCGGGCAGGACGCCCAGATCGCGGACCTCGCGGGCACCGAGCAGGTGTGGACGGCGGACGGCTGGGTGGAGCGGTTCGGACTGCCGTTCCCCGCCGAGGCGCTCGGCTACGGCATGTCGCGGGACGACGTCGGACGCGTCCGTGCCTCGGCGGACCTGCTGGTCGGCTACCTCCGCGCGGTGCACGACCGCACGGTCGCCTACGTCGGCACGCTCGAGCCGGCGGACTTCGACCCGGTGGTCGACGACGAGTGGGACCCGCCCGTCACGCGGGGCGCTCGGCTCGTCAGCATCCTCGACGACTGCACGCAGCACGCCGGGCAGGCCGGGTACGTGCGCGGGTTGCTCTTCTTCACCCGCTGACGCGGTCGTGACGGACGGGCGCGCCCCGCTCAGCGGCGACGCGAAGCGTTGCGCGGGGCGCGCCGACCGAGCCTGCGAGGGAGGACGGTGCCAGCTGGCACCGCGCCTCCCGTCCTGCGTCTGCTCGCGACTACCGCGCGGCGAGCTCGGCGACGATCCCGTCACCGGGGGCGGCGTCGACGAGGTCCGCCTCGATCTCCGCGTGCTCGAGGATGCCCTCGATCTTGCGGCGACGGCTGCGCGGGACGATCGTGACGACGGTGCCCTCCTTGCCGGCACGACCTGTGCGGCCCGAGCGGTGCATGTACGCCTTGTAGTCGTCGGGCGCGTCGGCCTGCACGACGAGCGACACGTCGTCCACGTGGATGCCACGGGCGGCGACGTCGGTCGCGACGAGCACGTTGACGCGGCCGCTCGTGAGGAGCTGCAGGTTCCGCTGCCGGCGCGACTGGTTCAGGTCGCCGTGGAGCGAGGTCGCGCGGATGCCGGCGTCCTCGAACTGGTCGGCGAGCCGCTCGGCGTAGGCGCGGGTGCGGGCGAACACGATGGTCTTGCCGGCGCCGGCGACGAGCTCCTCGAGGAGCTGGTCCTTCTGGCGCTGCTCGACCACGAGCACGCGGTGGTCGATCGTCGACGAGGCCTGGTCCTCACCGGCGACCTCGTGGACGGACGGCTCGTGCAGGAACTGCTCGACGAGCGACGCGACCTGGGCGTCGAGCGTCGCGCTGAACAGGAGCTTCTGGGCGCGGTTGCCCTCGGGGGTGACCTCGGCCGTGGCGGAGAGGATCTCCTGCACCGGCTCGAGGAACCCGAGGTCGCACATGTGGTCGGCCTCGTCGAGCACGGAGATGACGACCTCACTGAGGTCGAGCGTCCCCTTGTTCATGAGGTCCTGCACGCGCCCCGGGGTGCCGACGATGATGTCGACGCCACGCTCGAGCGCACCGACCTGGCGGCCGTACGGGACACCGCCGTAGATCTGCGTCGTGAAGAGGCCCACCGAGCGGGCGATCGGCTGCACGGTGCGGTCGATCTGCAGGGCGAGCTCGCGGGTCGGCGCGAGGATGAGCGCACGCGGGGCGCGGCCCATCTTGCGCTTCGTGCCGCCGCCGTTCTCCATGAGCTTCTCGACGAGCGGGGCGCCGAAGGCGATGGTCTTGCCGGAGCCCGTGCGGCCACGGCCGAGCACGTCCTTGCCCGCGATCACGTCGGGGATCGTCGCTGCCTGGATCGGGAACGGGCTCGTGGCGCCGAGTTCGGCCAGGGCGCGGGAGATGTTGCCGCCGATGCCGAGGTCGGCGAAGGTCACGCCCTCGACGTCGGCCGCGAGGGTCGCCTCGGCCTGGAGCTTCTCGAGCTTGACGTCGTCGGCAGGGACGAAGGGCTTGCGCTCGGTGTCGTCGCGGTCGAAGCGGCGCGGGGCGCGGTCGTCACGGTCGAAGTTCCGGCGCGGACGGTCGTCGGCGTCACGGCGGGGCGCACGATCGTCGCGGTCGAAGCGACGGGGAGCGCGGTCGTCACGGTCGAACCGGCGGGGCGCACGGTCGTCACGGTCGAACCGGCGCGGGGCGCGATCGTCGCGGTCGAACCGGCGCGGGGCGCGGTCGTCGTCACGACGGGGAGCGCGGTCGTCGCGGTCGAACCGGCGGGGAGCGCGGTCGTCGCGGTCGAAGTTCCGGCGCGGACGGTCGTCGGCGTCACGGCGGGGCGCGCGGTCGTCGCGGTCGAACCGGCGCGGGGCGCGGTCGTCGTCACGACGGGGAGCACGGTCGTCACGATCGAAGCGACGCGGGGCACGATCGTCGCGGTCGAAGCGACGCGGAGCGCGGTCGTCACGGTCGAACGAGCGACGCGGACGGTCGTCGTTGTCACGACGGGGCGCACGGTCGTCGCGGTCGAAGCGACGCGGAGCGCGGTCATCGCGGTCGAAGCGACGGCCACCACGGTCGTCACGCTGCGGGCGGCCCTGGCCACCGTCGCGCGGCTCCCAGTTCGGACGGCTCGGGCGCTCGCCCTGCGCCGCGCGGCCGCGACGCTCCTCGGCGTCCCACCGCTGCTTCTGCCGCGGAGCGGACGGGTCGGCGGCGCGGAAACCGCGGTGCTTGCTGCTGCGAGCGGCGGGGGTGCCGTTCGGGTGGCGGACACGGTCGGAGGCGCGGTTGTCCGCGCCGCCCTTGTTGTACGGGGCCATGGCTACTTTCTCGGGGTGCGCAACGTACCGCAGCGCCCGGCAGCGACATCGGCGGGGGCTTGCGTGCGGAGAGGGGGTTCTTCCCGTCGCGGATCGACGTGAATCCAGCCCTCGAGCAACACACACCCAAACGAAAACTCCGTGATCGCAATGTCACGGCGTCGAAGGCCGACCGAGTGAGTCTACGCGATCGGACCGTCGCTGGCCAGCCCACCGCCGGGCCGGGGCTGCGGGGCGGGGGCGATCCGTGCCTCCTGGACCGTTCGCGGGTCAGGACTCGGCGAGCCGCTGCCGCTGCTCGGCCACGTCGAAGTCCGCTGCGGGCCAGGTGAGCTGCATGTCCTCGAGCGTGCGGAGCAGGAGCTGCTGCACGGCGAGCCGGGCGTACCACTTGCGGTTCGCCGGGATGACGTACCAGGGGTTCGTCGCGGTCGAGGTGCGGTCGAACACCGTCTGGTACGCGTCCTGGTAGTCGTCCCAGAGCAGGCGCTCGTCGATGTCGCCGGGGTTGAACTTCCAGTGCTTGTCGGGTCGGTCGAGGCGCTCACCGAGTCGTTCGCGCTGCTCGTCCTTCGAGATGTGGAGCATGACCTTGACGAGGCTCGTGCCCGACGCGGCGAGCTCGTCCTCGAAGTCGACGATGGCTCCGTAGCGGCGCTCGATCTCCTCCGGCGGGGCGAACGCGCGGACCTTCTGGATGAGGACGTCCTCGTAGTGGGAGCGGTCGAAGACGCCGAGCTGGCCGGCGCCCGGCAGCTGTCGCTCGATGCGCCAGAGGAAGTCGTGCTCGCGTTCCTCGGCGTTCGGCGCCTTGAACCCGGCGTAGTGCACGCCGTTCGGGTCCACCGCGCCGACGACGTGCGAGACGATCCCGCCCTTGCCCGCGGTGTCCATCGCCTGGAGCACGAGGAGCACACGGCGCTGGTCACCGGCGGTCGAGGCGGCCCAGAGGCGCTCCTGCAGCGCGGACAGTCGGGAGGCCCCGGCGGCGAGCGCCTCGAGCCCGTCGATCTTCCGCCCCGGGAAGCCGGGGGTGCCGTCGGGGTCGACCCGGTCGAGGCGGAACCCCTCCTCGACGCGGAGCAGTGGTTCGGGGTCGGCGTTCCAGGCCTTGCGACGGCTCACGGGTCCTCCTGCGGGGTCGTCACCATCCTGGCACCGCCGGACGGGTTCGTCCGGCGGTGGTCCTCGGGGCGGAGGAGGGGACGGTCGGTTCCTCCCGTGGGTGGACGACGGCGTGCGGGGACCGGGTTACCGTTGATCCGATGAGGTCAGGCCGTCGCACGCTGCTCGCGCTCGTCGCCGCGGTCGTGGCGCTCGGCGCGGTCGCGTCGTGCAGCACGGACCCGGTCGGTGACGAGAACCGCACGGTGACCGCCGGACCCGTCATCTACCCGCTGTCGCTCCGGTACCACGGCATCGACGTCGTCGCCGACGTGCCGTACGGGTCGGACGCGCTGCAGCGGCTCGACGTGTGCCTGCCGGCGGACAGTGCGCCGGACACCACGAGGACCCCGACGTCGACGCCGGGCGGGACGGCTTCCGCGACGCCGGACGATGTCGGGGCCGACGCCGCCGGGGGCGGGAGTGCGAGTGGTGCCGGGACTGCCGCGGCCGGCGTCGCCGCTGCCGGGGCCGGGGCCGGGGCAGCCGAGGACGGGTCTGGTGCTGGCGACGCTGCCGTCGCCGAGGCGGCCAGCGGCACGCGTCCCGCCGTCCTGATGATCCACGGTGGGAGCTGGTCCCACGGCGACAAGGCCACCGCCGCGTACCGATCGGTGTGCAAGTACCTGGCCTCCGAGGGCTTCGTCACCTTCAACGTCGACTACCGGCTCGCCCCGACGGACCCGTTCCCGGCCGGGCTGGACGACGTCCGACGGGCACTCGACTGGGTGTTCCGTCCGACGACGCTGTCCACCTACGACGTCGACAGCAAGCGGGTCGGGGTGTTCGGGGGCAGCGCCGGTGGGAACCTCGCGGCGATGCTCGCCGTGACGGACCACGACTCGACCGCCTACGCCGAGGGCGACCGGATCCGGGCCGTCGTCGACCTGAGCGGCCCCACGAACCTGACGACCCGGTCGACCGAGGCCGACGGCGTCTCCGCCGCGTTCCAGCGGAAGCAGTTGCTGTACCTCGGCTGCCGGACATACTCGGACTGTCCGGCCGCGACCCGCGCATCGCCGGAGTACCACGTGACCTCGGACACGGCGCCGTTCTTCATCGGCCACTCCACCGACGAGTTCATCCCGCTGTGGGAGTCGCAGGAGTTCGCGGCGACGCTCCGACGACACGACGTGCCGGTGACGTTCGTCGCGGTCGAGGGGTCGGCGCACTCCATCGCGCAGCTCGACGAGGCGATGAGCAAGCGCGTGGCGAGCTTCCTGCGGGAGCACCTGGGCTGACGCGCGGCCGGGGCCTCCGCGCGTGGCTGGTGCCCGCCGCGGCCCCGAGTCTCGGTTCGGCGGACGTTCCTCGGACGGTGCGGACGCGAAAGTGTCCGCGGGGCCGAGACTCGGGCACCGGAACCGGCACCGGCCGCCACGTGCCCCGGCCGGGTGGCACCCGGAGTCGGGACTGCCGCTCGCCGACCGCGCACCGCAGACTTCGGGGGTGACCGACACCTCGATGCGCCCTGCACACGCGACTGCCTCCCGCTGGGAGCGGCACTCCTCGCTGCAGACGTTCGCCGAGCTCCTGCTCGGTCTGTCGTTCACCGCCGCGGTGGCCTTCGGCGGGTACGCGGCCGTGACGGGACGGATGACCGTGCTGTCGCAGGCCGCCGGCGTGGTGTTCCTCGTGACGCTGACGTGCGTCCTCGTGTCGTGGTTCCGTGCCGTCGAGCGCGAGGAGGCACCCGCGGCGGCGCCGGCTGCCTCCGTCGTCGACCCGATCTCGGCGATCGACGCGGAGTACCGCCGCTAGTCCTCCCCCGCCGCGGCCCCACGCGCCGCGGCATCCCCCGCAGTGGTCTCATGCGCAGTGGTCTCACGCGCAGTGGCCTCCCCCGCCGCGGCCTCACGCGCCGCCCGCCGGTCGGCCCGCCGCTCGAAGAGCCCCTCGACGAGGGCGTACAGCGACGGCAGCACCACGAGGGTGAGCAGCGTCGACGACACCAACCCGCCGATGACCACGAGCGCGAGCGGCTGCGAGATGAACCCGGACCGGCCGGTCAGCCCGACGGCCATCGGGAGCAGCGCGAAGATCGTCGCCAGGGCGGTCATCAGGATCGGCCGGAGTCGTCTGGTCGCACCCTCGATCAGGGCATCGTGCACGCGGAGCCCCCGGCGCCGGTACTGGTTGACGAGGTCGATGAGGACGATCGCGTTCGTCACCACGATGCCGACGAGCATGAGCAGGCCGATCAGCGACGCCACACCGAGCGGGATCCCCGTCACGATCTGCAGGAGCAGCGCGCCGGTGACCGCGAACGGCACCGACACGAGCAGCAGCAGCGGCTGCCGCAGGCTCCGGAACGTGGCGACCATGATCACGTAGACGATCAGGACCGCAACGAGCATGGCCAACAGGAGCTGGCTGAACGCCGACGACTGGCTCGAGGCGACACCGCCGATCTCGGCGGATGCGCCACGCGGCAGGTCGAGCGCGTCGACGGCCGCCGTCACGTTCTGCACGGCGGCGCCGAGGTTCGTCGAGTCCGGGGTCACCGTGATCGTGGCCGTCCGGACGGCGTTCGACGTCGTGATGGACGTCGGCCCCTCGGACTGCTCGACGGTCGCCAGGTCGGACAGCGGCACCGACCCGGTCGAGGTGGAGACGGACAGCGACCGCAGTGCGGCGACGGTCGTCGGGGGCTCGGGGTCGGCGATGTACACGTCGAGCGTCGCGTCGTCGATCTCGATCGTGCCGGTGTCGCGGGGCGAGACCGCCGCGGCGACGATCCCGCCGACCTGCGTCTCGGTCAGCCCGCGCTCGGCGGCGGCCTGCCGGTCGACCCGGACGGCGAGGTACGGCTCGGACGCCGACAGGTTGCTCGTCGCGCCGGTCGTGCCGTCGACCTTCCGCATCTCGCGCAGCACCGACGCCGCCGCGGTCCGGAGCTCTGCCTGGGTCGGCGCGGTGACGTCGACCTCGATGTCGCTCGAACCGCCGAAGCCGCCACCGGCCGACGAGAGGCTGACCTCGCCGACGCCGTCGATGCGGTCGATTCGGTCGCGCGCGGTGGACTGGATGGTGGTCTGGTCGTCGCCGGCGTCCGTCGTGACGTTGTACTGCACGGAGGCCGACGCCCCGCCCCCGAAGGCCGCCTGGATCGACTGCCCGCTCGTCCCGATGGTGGTCTGCACGGTCTGCACACCCGCGACGCCACGGAGCACGCGCTCCACCTCCTTCGCCGCGTCGGACTGCTCGTCGAGGCTCGTCCCCGGCTCGAGGTCCTGCGTGACGGTGAAGGTGTTCTGCCCGGAGTCGCCGAGGTAGTTCGTCTTGACGAACGGCACGGCGGCCGCGGTACCGCCGAGCACGAGCACCGCCAGGACCACCACGAGCGCCGGCCGACCGATGGCCCAGCGGAGCACGGGCTGGTACCCGCGCCGGAGCCGGTCGGACGTGCCGGCGTCGTGCAGGTCCTCGGCGGACGACAGCGCGGCGGTCGCAGCGGACCCGTCGGCAGCCGCCCCACCGGCAGCAGCACCGCCGGCAGCAGCGCCACCGGCTCCACCGGCGGCGGCACCACCAGCGACGGCGCCACCGGCGGCGGGCGTCCGGAGGAACCAGTACGCGAGCACCGGGACGATCGTCAGCGACACCAGCAGCGACGCCACGAGCGCCATCGTGACGGTCAGGGCGAACGGCCGGAACAGCTCGCCGACGAGCTCCGCGACGAACGCGACCGGCAGGAAGACGGCGACGGTGGTGAGGGTCGACGCGGTGACGGCGCCGGCCACCTCGCGGACGGCGTCGAGCACCGCCCGGGTCCGGTCCACCCCGGGTTGCAGGTGCCGCTTGATGTTCTCGATGACCACGATCGAGTCGTCCACCACGCGCCCGATCGCGATGGTGAGCGCGGCGAGCGTGATGACGTTCAGCGTGTACCCGGTCGCCCGCATGCCGATCGCGGCGAGGAGCACCGAGGTCGGGATCGAGATCGCGGTGACGATCGTCGACCGCACCGACAGCAGGAACAGCAGGATCACGACGACGGCGAACCCGAGGCCGAGGAGCCCCTCTTCGGCGAGGGAGTCGATGGACTGCTGGATGTAGGGCGCCTGGTCGAACACGACGGTGAACCGGGGGTCGCCGGCGACCTTCGCCTCGATGCCGGGGAGAGCGTCGCGGACCGTCTTCGAGACGTCGACGGTGTTCGCTTCCTGCGTCTTGGTGATCGCGATGGTCAGTGCCGTCTCGCCGTTCACGCGGCTGATCGAGGTGCGCGGTGACTCCTCGATCGCGACCTTCGCCACGTCGCCGATGGTGGTCGGCGTCGTCGCGGCGGTCCCGGCGGTCGATCCACCGGCGGTCGCACTGGAGGTGCTGTCCGCCCCCGCCGCACTGCTCGCCGCCGTCCCGCTGGTCGCGTCCACGGCCCCGGTCGAGCCCGCCCCGCCCGACGAGCCAACCCCGCCCGCCCCGCCGGTCGCGCCCGCCCCGCCGGTCGCGCCTGCCCCGGCGTCCGCCGCACCGCCGGACGAGGAGCTGCCGGAGGATCCCGCCCCGGACGACGACCCGCCGCTCGACGACGCGGTCAACGGCAGCCCCTCGATGTCCTTGATCGAGGCGATCCGCTCCCCCGTCTGCACCGACAGCGTCGTGCCGTCCTGGGTGATCGTGCCACCGGGGACGAGCGTCCCGTTGTCGTCGAGTGCGTCCGCGATGGACTGGGTGCTCAGGCCCCGCGACGCCAGCTCGTCGGTGTCCGGGGTGATCACGACGCGGCGCCCCGGGTTGCCGAAGACGTCGGCCTGCCGGACGCCGTCGAGCTTCTCGATGTCGGGGATCGCCGTGGCGTTCAGCCGGTCGACCAGCTGTTCCTGGTCGCCCTTCCCCGTGACGGCGAGCTGCAGCACGGGCAGGTCGTCGAAGGAGCCGGTGACGATCTGCGTCTGCACGGTGTCCGGGAGCGACAGGGCGTTCACCGCGGTCTGGATCTTGTCCTCGGCGCTGGCGAGGTTCGATCCGTAGTCGAACGACGCCGAGACGACGCTCTGCCCGGTCGACGACGTCGCGGTGGTCGACTCGAGGTTCGGCACGACCTGGATCGCCTGCTCGATCTTCGTCGACACGTCGTTCGACACGACCTCGGGCGTGGCACCGGGGTACGCGCTGACGATGGCGACCTGTGGGAACTGGACGCTCGGGATGAGCTCCTGCTTGAGGCTCGTCAGCGCGATGCCGCCGAACACCGCGACGACGACGGTGACGAGCGCGATGAGCGCCCGGTTGCGGAGGCTGAAGACCGAGAGGAGGTGCACACCCCGATCCTTGCAGGGTGCACCACGACGCACTCAGCCGTCGAGCAGGAGGTACGCGCCGAGCACGCCCACGGTCCCGAGCACGCCGGTCGCGAGCGCCACGATCCGGCCGAGCGGGGTCCGAGCCGTCACGACCGCCACGACGACGACCGCCAGGCCGACGACGATCTCGACCACGCAGGTCACCGGCCCCGTGGTGTCCGCCACCTGCAGCAGGGCCCGGACGCCCTCGCCGACCAGCACGGCGGCGGTCGCCCCGAGCGCTGCCCCGCGCCACCCGACGTCCCGTGACCGGAGTGCCACCGCGACCGCACCCGCGAGCATCCCGGCGGGGATGCCCATCAGGACCCAGAAGTTCGTGATCGACAGCACGTCCGGGTAGCCGCGCAGGTTCGTCGTCGCCCAGTACCCCACGTGCATGAGCTCGAGGAGCACGACGCCGAGCACCATCGCGACCGGCGACGCCCAGCGCCCCGACCGCACACCGGCGAGCAGGCACAGCGCAGCCGCGACGACGAACCAGGGTCCGGCGGAGTTCGCGACGGAGGAGAGTCCGGGCACCGCCTGCCCGAACGAGGTGAGCACCCCGGCGAGCAGTGCCCCCGTGAGCGCCATCGAGACCCGGGCGGCGGCGGGCACCGCGTGGGTCGGAGCGGGCGCCGGACGGGCCGTCGTGCCGGCGTGCATGGTCGTCTCCATGGGACCAGGATCCCGGTGGCCGGGCGTCGCACGCATCACTCCGCAGAGCCAGATCGCACGAGGAGCGTCACCCCGGAGGATGACACTGCCGAGCGAGGAGGGCGCGTCACACCACCGCGGCGAGCGACCCCCGCACGCCGGCGGCGTCTCCGCCGATCCGCGCCCACGACCGTTCGAGCACGTCGACGAGCCGCACCCGGTCGGCCGGGGACATCGTGAACGGCACCCGCAGGAACCGCTCGAACCCACCGTCCGGGCCGAAGACCCCGCCGGACGCGAGCACGACGCCCTCGGCGCGTGCGGCGAGCACCAGCGCGCTCGACACCGGGCGCCCGAGCCCGACCCACGTCGTCAACCCGCCCGCCGGCGACGGCACGTCCCACTCCGGGAGCCGCGCGCGCAACGCACCCACGACGTCGTCGCGACCCTGGCGCAGGTACTCGCGCCGCGCCTCCAGGACCGCCGCCGTCCGCGGGACGAGCTCCCGCGCGACCAACTGGTCGAGCACGGGCGTGCCGAGGTCGCCCGTCGGACGGGCGAGGAGCAGCCGTTGCAGGAGCGCCGGTGCGGCGCGGATCCAACCGATCCGCAGGCCGCCCCAGAACACCTTGTCGGCCGACCCGATCATCACGACCGATGCCCCGGACGGGTCGGCCGCTGCCAGCGGCAGGGACGGCGAGCCCTCGATCCGCAGCTCGCCCATGGTCTCGTCCGCGATGACCGTCGTCCCGGTCGACGCAGCGACGGACAGCAGGAGTTCCCGGGTGGACGCGGACATCGTCGCTCCGGTCGGGTTGTGCAGCTCGGGCATGACGTACGCGACCGCCGGCGCCGTGCGGCGCATCGTGGTCTCGAGCGCCGTGGCGTCCCACCCGGTCCGCGCGTCGACGGGCACGCCGACGAGTCGACCGCCGACCTCGCGGAAGGCCTCGTGCGCGTGCGGGTAGGTCGGGGACTCGACGAGGACGGCGTCGCCCCGGCGGACGAGCACCCGGGCGAGCAGGGCGATCGCGTGCTGCGCCCCGATCGTCACGACGACCTGGGACGGGTCGGTGGGCAGGCCGCGTTCGGTGTACCGCTCGGCGATCGCCGCGCGCAGCCCGGGGTCCCCGACGGTGTCGTACCCGATGCCGGCGAGCGCCGCGGGCACGTGCCGCACCGCGCGCTCGACCGCCTCGGCGATCCCGGGAGCCGCGTGCAGTGCGGCCTTGCGGAGGTCGAGCAGGTCGTCGTCGACGACGCCGCCGAGCCGTTCCGGGTCCGGTCGGCCGATCAGCCCGGCCGGGAGCCGGACCACGCTGCCGGACCCCCGGAGCGACACCACGAACCCGTCGGACCGGAGCCTCGAGTACGCGTTCGCGACCGTGGTGCGCGAGACGCCCAGCGCGGTGGCGAGCCCCCGCTCGGCGGGCAGCCGCACGCCCTGCGGGATCCGGCCGTCGATGACGAGCACGCGCAGCGCGTCGGACAGCGCCTCGTACGCGGGGGCGTCGGTACCGGCGCGCCAGTCGGTGAGGAGGAGTGCTGCGGATCGGGCACTGAGCAGGACCGGGGTCATGGATCCACGGTAGCGGAATTGGCTCTCGACCCGCAGTCCAATCTCCACGACGATCAAGCCATGACCCGCTCCACCGCCCTCACGCTCCGCTTCGTCCAGCTCTTCGTGGGCCTGTTCCTCTACGGCGCCTCGACGGCGCTGCAGGTGCGTGCGGTCGTCGGGGTCTCGTCGTGGACGGTCCTCACGGAGGGGCTCGAGAACGTGGTGCCGTGGTCCTTCGGCGTCATCACCGTGGTGTCGAGCGGCGTCATCCTGCTGTTCTGGATCCCGCTCCGCCAGAAGCCGGGCATCGGGACGCTGCTCAACGCCCTGGCGATCGGACCGAGCGCCGACCTCGTGCTCTGGCTCGTCCCGACGCCGTCGGAACTCGTCGGCCGGGTCCTCCTGTTCGTCGCCGGGCTGGTGCTCCTGGCGGTCGCCACCGCGTTCTACATCGGCGCCGGCTTCGGCACGGGCGCTCGCGACGGCCTGATGGTCGGCCTGCACGAGCGCCTCGGCTGGCCGGTGTGGGTGGCGCGGACCGTCATCGAGGTCTCGGTCGTGATCGTCGGCTGGTTCCTCGGCGGCGACGTCGGAGCCGGCACCGTGGTCGCGGCGTTCGCGATCGGTCCGATGGTGCAGCCGCTCATGCCGGTCTTCCGCCGGTTCCCGTGGAGCCCCGGAACGGACGCGTGCCGCCACACCGGTCCAGGAGGCGCGGGTCGCCGCCGCCTCGGAGGTCGCCTAGAGCCCTTGCGTGCGCCCAGGTCGCGATATAACGTGTCTGCTACAGACGCGATACATCGCGAGTTCGAGGAGGCAACATGGCCCAGGAGAAGTGGCTCGTCGAGGAGCCGAAGGTGATCGACACCGGGATCGTCCGCCGCTTGCGCGTGGGCCTCGCCGGAGGACAGGTGGACGTCGTCGCGCACGACGAGCCGACCGCCCGCGTCGAGGTGCACAGCGTGTCCGGCAAGCCGATGAAGATCGAGCTCGACGGCGACACGCTCACGATCGACCACCCGCAGGTCCGGTGGGACGACCCGATCGGCTTCCTGAAGTCGTTCCGCGGCAAGGCCCACGCCGACGTCAGCGTCCTCGTGCCCCGCGACGCCGTCGTCACCCTCGGCGTCGTCTCGGCCGGCGCCCTGCTGTCCGGCACGAACCGCGGCGCCACGCTCAACACGGTGTCCGGCGACCTCGTCGTCGACGACGTCGCGGGTGACGTCACCGTGAACGCGGTGTCCGGCACGACGACCATCCGCGAGCTCGACGGCGCCCTGACGGTGCACACCGTCTCCGGCGACGTCGTGGCGACCGGGGCGATCCCGCGGTTCTCGGCCGACGGGGTGAGCGCCGACGTGGTGCTCGACCTGCACGGCACCCCCGACCAGGCCCGCGTCAACACGGTGTCCGGTGCGGTGAGCGTCCGACTCGAGGACGGCGTGCCCTACCAGTGCACCGTCAGCACCGCCTCGGGCAAGCTGCAGTTCGACGACTCGGAGATCCGCGGCGTGCGGGGGTCCTACGTCAAGCAGGGCGGCGAGCTGTCCGGGCAGTGGCTCGACCTCAAGGTGAACTCGGTGTCCGGCGACATCGCGGTGCTGCACGCACCACCGGTCGCGGAGCCGACGGAACCGACCGCGCCGGCTGCACCGACCACGCCCGCGGCCCCGGTGAACGACGGCGAGGTGCCCGAATGAGCCCCGTCTTCGCGCACGGCCACCTGCGCCTCTACCTGCTCGTGCTGCTGGCCGACCACCCGATGCACGGGTACGAGGTCATCCAGGCCCTCGGCGACCGCTTCGGCGGCACCTACGTCCCGAGCGCCGGCACCGTGTACCCGCGGCTCGCCAAGCTCGAGGAAGAGGGGCTCGTCACGAAGTCCCCGG
Organism: Curtobacterium sp. Curtsp22; assembly: GCF_059492135.1. Classification (NCBI taxonomy): domain Bacteria; kingdom Bacillati; phylum Actinomycetota; class Actinomycetes; order Micrococcales; family Microbacteriaceae; genus Curtobacterium; species Curtobacterium sp. Curtsp22. Next base: position 1,782,815 of record NZ_CP168519.1, read on the forward strand.
ACGGCCGGAAGACCGTCTACGCGATCACCGACGCGGGCCGTGCCGAGCTCGACGCCCGTGCCGACGAGATCGCCGCGGTCGAGAACGGCGTCAACGACTCGGTGAAGTCCCTGGCCGACGGCGTCCGCGCCTCAGTGGGCGAGGCGATGCGGTCCCTCCGTGCCGACCTCGCGGCGAGCGCGCAGGCACCGCGCGGCCGGACCGCCGACGAACCCGTGGACGTCCCGTCCGAGGGCGCCCGCGCCCTGCGCGAGGTCGAGATGGTCCTGTCGTCGTTCCGGCAGCAGGTCCGCGCGGACCTCCGCCGTCGGGCGACCCGCGGCACGCTCGGTGCGGACACGGTCACGCGTCTGCGCGACGGCCTGGAGGCGCTGCGCAAGTCCCTCTGACGACCGGCGGCCGACAGACGGTGACGACCCGCGCCTCCAGGCAGTCCGCCAGGAGGCGCGGGTCGTCCGTCACAGGCCGCGGTCGGCCAGGGCGTGCATCGCGTCCCGCAGGGCGCGCGCGGCACCCGCGCCCGCCCACTCGTAGGCGTGCGTGAACCGCTCGTCCTGCACGTACATGTCACCGAGCGTGCGGAACCGGACGGCGGTGAGCTCGGCCGGGGGCGTCGCCTCGGCGAGCCAGGCGAACTGACGCCGCGCGAGTGCCGTGCCGGCCTCCGACGCCGGACCCGCGCCCGACGCGGCGAGCGCTGCGGCGTCCTGCGCGATCGCCCGCTGTTCCGCCTGGAAGGCCTCCTTCGCGGCGGCGTCCTTCGACTCCCACCAGCGTGCGCCTCGGTCCCAGGCCGCGGGCCCCCAGCGCTCCTCGACCTCCTGCCGGAAGCGCGTCTGGTCGAACCCGTCGAACGTGTCGGTGGCGTTCATGTCCTGTCCTTCCTCGAGCCTCGTGATGGTGGTCCGCACGGCCGCGAGCTGCCGCGCGAGCCGGTCGCGCTCGCGTTCGAGCCACGCGACGTGCGCCGTGAGGGCCGCGACGTCGTCCTGCTCGCCGTCGAGGACCCGGCCGACGTCGGCCAGCCCGAGTCCGAGCCCGCGCAGCAGGAGGATCCGTTGCAGCCGGACCAGCGCGCGGTCGTCGTAGCGTCGGAGCCCGCCCTCGCCGACCGCGGTCGCCGGCAGCAGGCCGATCGCGTCGTAGTGCCGGAGCGTGCGGCTCGACACACCGGCGGAACGCGCCACGTCGGCGATGCCGTGCGGTGCTTTCGCAGCTGCGGCTGCCGTGTCTGTCGAATCCCTCATGCAGGCCACGGTAGAGGTTGACGCTGCGTCAACTGCAAGGGGTTTCCGGGGTGCGCCCGACCCGAACCGGCACGGACGGGGAATACCACCGGGGTCGGCCGTGTTGACTCGCGCCCGGAAATGAGTAGGTTTGCCGCTCGTGACGAACGAGATCCGGTCGTTGAAAGCGCGACTGATCGGGGATCCCCTCCCCTCCGAGAAGCTCGAGGGACAGCTCCTCCCGAAGCACCTGGCACTGCCGATCTTCGCGAGTGACCCGCTGTCCTCCGTGGCGTACGCGCCGCAGGAACTCCTCATGATCCTGCTGCTCGGCGGGATGGCGTTCCTGACGTTCGCCCCGTGGGTCGCCGCCCTCGTCGTGCTGCTGCTCGTCGTGGTCGTCGCGTCCTACCGACAGCTCATCAAGGCGTACCCGTCCGGCGGCGGCGACTACGAGGTGGCGCACCGGAACCTCGGCGAGAAGGCGGGGCTCGTCGTGGCCTCCGCACTGCTCGTCGACTACGTCATGACGGTGGCGGTCTCGGTCGCGTCCGGCGTGGACAACATCATCTCCGCGCTCCCGTTCCTCAACGAGTTCCGGGTCGAACTGGCCCTGGTGTTCGTCGTGCTCCTCGCCGCCGCGAACCTCCGGGGCGTCCGCGAGTCGAGCAAGGCCTTCGCCGTGCCGACCTACCTGTTCGTGGCGAGCGTGTTCGTGATGGTCGTCGTCGGGCTCGCCCGGGCAGCACTGGGCAACGCCCCGGTCGCCGAGTCTGCCGCGTACACGGTGCAGAACGTCGAGCACACGACGCAGGCGGCGTTCATCCTGCTGCTCCTCCGCGCGTTCGCATCCGGCTGCTCGGCGCTGACCGGTGTCGAGGCGATCGCGAACGGCGTGCAGGCGTTCCGCCGCCCGAAGATCAAGAACGCGCAGATGACCCTCGTGTTCATGGGGTCGATCGCGATCGTGCTGTTCGTCGGTCTCATCACGCTCGCCCTCATCTCCCGCGTGCACTACGCCGAGAGCGCGTGCGACCTGCAGGGCTTCGCGCAGTGCGCCACGACGCCGCAGCGTTCCCTGATCGCGCAGATCGCGGCCGCGACGTTCGGCGACAACACGGTCCTCTTCTTCGTGATCCAGGCGACCACCGCGGCGGTGCTGCTGCTCGCCGCCAACACGGCGTTCAACGGCTTCCCGCTGCTCGGGTCGATCCTCGCGCGCGACTCGTACGCCCCGAAGGCCCTGTCGACCCGCGGCGACCGGCTCATCTACTCGAACGGCGTGATCGTGCTCGCCCTCGTCGCGGCGGCGCTGCTGATCGTGTACCGGGCGAACGTCACGAGCCTCATCCAGCTCTACATCATCGGTGTGTTCGTGTCGTTCACGCTCGGACAGACCGGGATGATCGTGCACTGGACGCGGTTGCTGCGGGCGGACCGGGCGGGCACCGCGGCTGGTCCGGTCAACCGTGGGCAGGTCATGCGCTCCCGTGCCATCAACGCCACCGGCGCCACCTTCACGTTCGTCGTCCTCGTCATCGTCACGATCACGAAGTTCACGCACGGCGCCTGGCTCGTGTTCCTGATCATGCCGATCCTGTTCGTGCTCATGCTCGGCGTGAACCGGTACTACCGCGATGTCTCGCACGAGATCGAGGCCGACGAGGAGACCCGGTTCGGCGCGACCGGCGACCACGCGATCGTCCTGGTGAACAAGCTGCAGAAGCCCGTGCTCAAGGCCCTCGACTACGCGATCGCCGCGAAGCACGCGAGCTTCGAGGCCCTGCACGTCGCGATCGACGACGCCGATGCGGCCCGGCTCAGGGCACAGTGGGAGGAGTACGGCATCGAGGTCCCCCTGACCATCGTGCCGAGCCCCTACCGCGACATCTCGATGCCGCTCATCAAGTACATCAAGGCGCACCGGATGGAGCACGGCTCCGAGGTCGTGACCGTCTACACGCCGGTCTTCATCGTCGGGCACTGGTGGGAGACCTTCCTCCACAACCACCGCGGTCGCCGCATCCGGAAGAAGCTGCTGCTCGTGCACGGCGTGACCGTCGCGCTCGTGCCCTGGCTGCTCGACTCCTCCGAGCTCCTGTACGGCCGGCGATCCCGCCCGCTCCCCGGCCAGGAGCGTCGCGGCGAGCCGATCCGCCCCGCACTCCGTCGCTCCCCGCACGGCATCGTCCAGCACGACGCCGAGGACGACCGCCTGCTCCGATCGGCCCAGCGGAACAGCCTGCAGCCGCGCCGCGCGACCCGTCCGGCCGGTCCCGCCGAGGGCGTCGACCCGACCCAGTGCACCGGCGAGATGCACGTCCTCGTCCCGTCGCCTCCACGCGGCGACGGTCGCTCGTCGTAGCATCTGTCGTCATGACGATCTCCGACCTGCGCACGTTCGCCACGTTCGACGGGCACGGCGGCAAGGTCTCGAAGCGCGTCGAGGTGCTCGACCACGAGCCGACGCCCGGCGGCCCGCACGAGGGACTCGTCGCCGTCCGCGGCCCGCACCCCCTCGGTGCGCTCGACGAGCAGGCGGCCGAGGACTCGACGCACCGCATCGGCTGGGTCGACCCGGCAACGCTCCGCGACTGGTACCGCCCGGACCGTGTGGTGGTCTCCCGGATCGAGGCGCGTCGGTCCGGGATCGAGCCCGGCACGTACGCGGATTCACGCGGTCGCGGTCGGGTCCGGATCGACGGCCTGGAGGCGCGGCTTGCCCCCGACGGTCGGCCCGCCTTCCGCGCACTGGCGGGTTCCGCGGACGCCCCGGTCGTCGACGTGCCGCTCCCCACCGACCAGGCGGTGCGGCTCGTGGCGGTGCGCGCGGTCGACGAGGGCCTCGAGATCGTGACCACCCCGGTGTCGCCGTTCCTGTCGCCCGGTCGGTACCCGGCCTTCGGCGACGACGTCGTGGGGCTGCCGCCGCGCTCGGGCACCGGGCACGTCCTGGTCCGCGCTGCCGTCCTGATCGACGGCACCCTGCACGAGGTCGAGCGGATCGACGAGCGTGCCGCGACGATCTGGATCCGCCGCGACGACCGGTCGGTCCCGATCGCGGTGAGCTCGGTCGGCCCGGACCTGGTGCAGTACACCGCGGTCGCGGACTGACCGCGGGCGCTGCCGCGGGGCGTGGGCGCTGCCGCGGGCGTGGGTGCTGCCACGGGCGGGGGCGCTGCCACGGGCGGGGGCGCCGTGTGTCCGGGGGACGCCACGGTGGGCGTTCCGGTCGGGGGTGCGGCGTAGCGTCCACGCCATGAGTGACGCAGACCCGATCGACGACCGCACCGGCCAGCCCGAGACCCTCGGCGGAGCCCGCCCCGACCCCAGCACCGACGCCAGCAAGGACCCCGAGCAGTGGGTCACCGGTGACGAGCCCATGACCGGGCCGCAGCGCAGCTACCTCGACACCCTCGCCCGCGAGGCAGGCGAGGAACTCCCCGCCGACCTCACCAAGGCCGAGGCCTCGGAGCACATCGACCGCCTGCAGCAGCAGACCGGGCGCGGCGCCGATTCCTGAACGCGGGTCCGCGCTTCTGCGGACCCGTGCCTGGGCATGTTCTGGTGATGTCCGGGAAGTCCCCCGGACGGGGGTGGATGATGACGCGTCACCGGTTAGCTTCGACGGCATGCGAACGACATCGACCTCCATCGGCCTGACCGCGCTCCGCATCGTCCTCGGCGTGGTGTTCATCGCCCACGGCGCCCAGAAGTTCGCGCAGGGGATCGGCTCCGTGTCCCAGGGCTTCTCCGGCATGGGCGTCCCCCTCGCCGAGGTCGCGGCACCCCTCGTCGCCGGGCTCGAACTCGTCGGCGGGGCGTTCCTCGTGCTCGGCGTCGCGACCCGGATCGTGGGCGTGCTGCTCGCGGTCGACATGGTCGTGGCAGGCCTGCTCGCGCACGCGTCCGCGGGGTTCTACTCGCAGGACGGCGGGTTCGAGTACGTCCTCGTGCTCGCGGTGGCGTCCGTCGCGGTGGCGCTGACCGGGCCGGGGCGGTTCTCGCTCGACGCGGTGTTCCTGCTGGCCTCCCGCCGGCGTCGTGGCGTCGAGGAGCCCCTGCCCGCCTGACGCCCGCGCCAGTGTGCGAGGTTCCGCGCTCGGTGGGACGGTGTTCGCCCCGCACCGGGCGCGGAACCTCGCACAGTGCGTCGGCGACGTCGCACCGTGCGAGGTCAGTCGGACCGGGCCGCCGGCGCCGAGCCCGCATCGTCATCCGCGAGCACGTCCATCACCTGCCGGGCGATCCGCCGCCCGGCACGGTTCGCCCCGATGGTCGACGCCTGCGGCCCGTACCCCGGGAGGAACAACCGCGGCTCATCCACCGACCGACCGTCCTCGACCACGATGCCCCCGGCCGCGGTCCGCAGGTGCAGCGGCGCGAGGTGCCGCAGGTCCGCACGGAACCCGGTCGCCCAGATCACGGCGTCGGCGTGCACGTGCTCGCCCTCGGCCGTGACCACGCCGGTCTCGTCGAGCCGGGTGAACATCGGCGAGTCCTGCAGCACACCCCGCTCGAGTCCGGCACGGATCCGTCGCGACACGGGGACACCGGTGCCGGAGACGATGCTCGGCAGGGTCTCCCCCGCCCGGGCGGCCCGGTCCTGCTCGTCGACCGCCGCCACCGCGGACTCGAGGTCGAGCGCCGCCGACTCCGACCACACCATGGGCCGCCGGGTGAACCACCGGGTCCGCTCGGCGACGCCGTCGAGCTCGAGCAGGAACCCGATCGCGCTGGTGCCACCGCCGACGACCACCACGTCCTGACCGGCGAACTCCGCCGCGCTCCGGTACTCCGTCGTGTCCAGCTGCCGACCGCCGAAGGCATCCCGACCTGGGTACCACGGGACGAACGGCGTGCCCCACGTCCCGGAGGCGTTCACGACGACCTCGGCGCCGATCCGGCTCGTGCGCCCGTCGGCGGTCCGGACGGTGACGCACAGGCCTCCGGACGCTCCGGGGCTGTCCCCGATGCGCGACACGGACGACACCGAGACCGGACGGCGGACCCGCAGGTCGTAGTGCTGCTCGAAGCGCCGGTAGTACTCGCCGACGACGTCCCGCGCCGGTCGCGACCGGTCGGCGTCGTCGAACCGGAGGCCCATAGCGTTCATCCCGGGCAGGTCGTGCACGCGGTGCGCGGCTCCGAGGCGGAGGGCCTCCCACCGGAACTGCCAGGCTCCACCCGTGCTCGGCGCCCGGTCGAGCAGCACCAGATCGCTCCCCGGCGTCAGGCCGAGCCGGCGGAGGTGGTATCCCACCGAGAGGCCGGCCTGACCCGCGCCGATCACCACGACCCGGGCGTGCTGGTCGGCCGGGGCCTGCGCGTCGTCTGTCATCACTTCGATTCTGCTGTGGGCGGGGCCGTCGCGGCGACGTCCAGATCGGGGTACATGGTAGAGTGATCGGCAGATTTCAAACCACGAAACCGTTCGGTTCCCCGGGTGACTCCTCTCCCGCCAGGACCGGACCAGAGCCGATCACGAGGGGGTCACGCATGGGGCGCGGCCGTCAGAAGGCGAAGCACACCAAGGTCGCCCGGGAACTGAAGTACTTCAGCCCGGAGACGAACTACGGTGCGCTCGAACGAGAGCTCTCCGCCGGGCAACACTCGGACGAGAACTCCTACGTCGACCGCTGGGCAGACCAATACGGTGATGACCAGCTCGAAGAAGACGACGAGTTCGAACCGCAGCAGGACCAGAACAAGTCCGCCTGACCCAGGCTCGATGACGACGCCGCGCACCCTCCGGGGCAGCGCGGCGTTTCGTCGTGCCTGCCGCCCGGTGCTGCCCGCGTCTGACGTCGGCCGGGGCCCCGCGGACTCGGAACGACATCCTCGACGTCGCACGACAGCGACGATGTCGCACCCGCGCGCCCGCAACGACCGGCGCGCGCAACGAACGACGAATCCGACGTCGCACGACAGCGACGATGTCGCACCCGCGCGTCCGCAACGACCCTCGTGCGCGACGAACGACCAAGCCGAGGTCGCACGACCTGCCGCGCCCGTTCCACCCCGGTCGCACGAACTGCCGCCCGGAAGGAGTCCGGACGGCAGTTCGTGCGACCTCGAGCCCGCGGCGCCCGCGCGGCGCTCGCGCGGCGCCCCCGCGGCCCGCGCGGCGCGCCCGCGCGGCCCGCGCGCCCGCGCTCAGCCCGCGTACGCCCCCACGAGCCGCACCGCGCCGCCGTCGACGCCCTTCGCGCCCTGCTCGAACCCGTCGAGGTCACGCGCCGAGGTCGAGATCGTCCCGACCGCCCACGACGGCAGCCCGGCGGCCCCGAGCGACGCGATGACGTCCGACGCCGCAGCGGCCGACACGACCGCGAACATGCCGATGCCGAGGTTCCAGGTGCCCTCGGTGTCCTCGATGGGAGTGCCCGCCATCGACGCGAGCACACGGAAGACGGGGAGCGGCTCCCACGTGGAGCGATCGACCTCGGCCCAGGACCCGACGGGCAGCACGCGCGCCAGGTTCGCCGCGATGCCACCGCCCGTGACGTGCGACAGCGAGTGCACGGCGCCCGGGTGCTGCTCGATGAGCGACAGCAGCGGCGTCGTGTAGAGGCGCGTCGGCTCGAGCAGGGCTTCCCCGACGAGGCCGCCGAGCTCCGGCAACGAGTCGGTGTACCCGACACCGCGCGACGACAGGATGTGCCGCACGAGCGAGTACCCGTTGGAGTGCAGCCCGGAGGACTCGATCGCCACGACGACGTCGCCGTCCTGCACGAGGTGCGCGCCGAGCTGCGACCCGGCCTCGACCGCGCCGACCGCGGCACCGGCCACGTCGTAGTCGTCCGGCCCGAGCAGCCCGGGGTGCTCCGCCGTCTCGCCCCCGACCAGCGCGGTGCCGGTCTCCGAGCAGCCGCGGGCGATGCCGGCGACGATGTCCGCGATGCGCCCGGGGACGACCCGGCCGCAGGCGATGTAGTCCGTCATGAAGAGCGGCTTCGCGCCGACCACGACGATGTCGTCGACGACCATGCCGACGAGGTCCTGCCCGATCGTGTCGTGCTTGTCGATCGCCTGCGCGATGGCGACCTTCGTCCCGACGCCGTCGGTGGAGGTCGCGAGCAGCGGCCGTGAGAAGTCCTTCAGGAACGAGACGTCGTAGAGCCCGGCGAAGCCACCGACGCCACCCAGGACCGACGGGGTGTGGGTGGCCGCGACTGCGGACTTCATGAGTTCGACGGCCAGGTCACCGGCGGCGGTGTCCACTCCGGCTTCGGCGTACGGGTTGGGCATGCTGAGTCCTTCGCGGTGACATGGCAGACTTGTTCGGTACCCCCCGATTCTACGGTCTGGAGCACACCCGCGAATGTGCGGCATCGTCGGCCTCGTTGCACAGGGCCCCGCCAACCAATCCATCTACGACGCACTGCTCCTCCTGCAACACCGGGGACAGGACTCGACGGGCATCGCCACGGTCGAGGGTCACATCCACCACATGCACAAGACCCGCGGTCACGTGCGGGAGTCCTTCCGCACCCGGGACATGCGCGCCCTGCTGGGCACCATGGGCCTCGGGCACGTCCGGTACGCCACCAAGGGTGCCGCCAGCAACGAGGAAGAGGCCCAGCCGTTCTACGTGAACGCGCCCTACGGCATCGTCCTCGTGCACAACGGCAACCTGACGAACACGCGGGAACTCACCCGTGAACTGTTCGACATCGACCGGCGGCACCTCAACACGAGTTCCGACACCGAGCTGCTGGTGAACGTGCTCGCGCACGAGCTCCAGGGCCAGGTGCGCGGCAAGGACCTCGACCCCGGGCAGGTCTTCGACGCCGTCGAGCGCGTGCACGAGCGGGTCGAGGGTTCCTACGCCGCCATCGCGACCATCGCCGGGCACGGGCTGCTGGCGTTCCGCGACCCGTTCGGCATCCGCCCGCTGATCCTCGGGCACAAGTTCGACGCGGCCGGCAAGCCGGAGTGGGTCGTCGCCTCCGAGTCCCTCGTGCTCGAGTCCGGCGGCTACGAGATCGTCCGCGACGTCGCCCCCGGTGAAGCGATCTTCATCGAGATGAACGGCCAGATGCACGCCCGTCAGTGCGCGAAGAACCCGCGCCTGGTGCCGTGCTCGTTCGAGTACGTCTACCTCGCCCGTCCCGACTCCGTCATGAACGGCATCTCGGTGTACGACGCCCGCCTCCGGCTGGGCAACCGCCTGGCGGACACGATCGCGCAGTACGCCCCCACCGGTGACATCGACGTGGTCATGCCGATCCCGGACTCGAGCCGCCCGGCCGCGATGCAGGTCGCGCAGAAGCTCGGCATCGAGTACCGCGAGGGCTTCTACAAGAACCGCTACGTCGGCCGCACGTTCATCATGCCGGGGCAGGCGGAGCGCAAGCGGTCCGTGCGCCAGAAGCTCAACGCGATGTCGTCCGAGTTCAAGGGCAAGAACATCCTCATCGTCGACGACTCGATCGTGCGCGGCACGACGAGCCGCGAGATCGTCGAGATGGCCCGCGCCGCCGGTGCGAACGAGGTCACGTTCACGAGCGCCGCGCCGCCTGTCCGGTACCCGCACGTGTACGGCATCAACATGCCGACCCGCGCGGAGCTCATCGCCCACGACCGGAAGATCCCGGAGATCAACAAGGTGCTCGGCAGCGACCACCTGATCTACCAGGAGATCGGCGACATGCGCGACGCGATCATCGAGGGCTCCGACGTCACGGACCTCGAGATGAGCTGCTTCACGGGTGAGTACGTCACGGGCACGGTCAGCCCGGAGTACCTGTCCTGGGTCGAGGCCAACCAACTCAGCTGAGCGCGGGTCGCGAACGCGACGGCCTGACTGACGGGAGGTGGGCCCCACCAGCCGGTTCCGGCGCACCGCGCCAGCGGGGTGACGGCCGTGCCTGGAGGGACGGTGCCAGCTGGCACCGCGCCTCCCGTCCGACCGGTCGCGTCTACCGCGCCTGGTCGCCGTGGTCCTCGATCTCGCCGTCCACCGTCTCGGGCGGCAGCTCGACCTCGACGCGCTCCGCCGTGAGGCGAGCCGCACGGCGCGAGAACACGCGGTCCAGGACGACGGCGACGACCGCGCCGACGAAGGCGCCGATCGTGACGCCCCACAGGCTGAAGTACCCCACCAGGCTGCCGAAGCTCGCGGTCTCCTGCGTGTCCCCGCGGTCGATGTCCATGGTGAGCGACACCACGATGAGCGTCGCGATGAAGCCGAGCACCGCACCGCCCACGATGAAGACGCCGAACTTCGGGGCGCGACGGATCGTCACCTCGTCGGAGGAGGAGACGGCGTTCGGCGCCGGAGCCGGTCGTTCGTCGGGTCGATCGGTGTTGCTCACGGTCCCATTGTCCCCCACTGTGGGACGTGCTCCGGTCTGTGCGGCCAGGTCGATCCGGGAGAGGATGGTCCCTACCGATCGGTATCCACGGGGAGGAGGTACGGCAGATGCGCGAACGGACCACTCGTGGTTCCCGGATCCCGGCGCGGATCGGCTGGCCGATCCTCCAGCGTCGCGAGGAGGACCGAGCCGTCTCGGTCGTGGCCGAGCACCGGTGGAGCGTCGCGCTCGTCGGTGCTCCCGGTCTCGGCAAGAGCTCGGCCGCGGTGCGGGTCACCGACCGGGTCTCCGGGCGTGACACCTCCGGCCGGACCCTCGTCGTGCCGATCACTGCCGTCGCCGCCAGCCGCTCGATGCCGTTCGGCGCGGTGGCCGAGCGCTTCGGGGAGCTCCCCGGGTCGCTCGCCGAGCTCGTCGGTGCCGGCGGTGCCGAGCAGCGCCTGCGCGAGAGCGAGGAGCTCACCGACCGCGACGTCCTCCTGCGCGTCGACGACGCCGACCACCTCGACGCGATCTCGGCGCGGTACGTGGCATGGCTCGTCCGCGAGCAGGGCGCCCGTCTCGTGCTGACGTGCCGCGACTTCACCGCGCTCCCCGAACCCCTGCGCGCCCTGTGGCAGGACGACCTGCTGGAGCGCATCGACCTCGAACCGCTCGACCTGCACGAGACCTCGTCCCTCATCGCCGAGGCGCTCGGTGCCCAGCTCGAGACGGCGTCGGCGGAGCGGGTGCACCGCGCCACCGCCGGCAACCCGCTCTACATCCGCGAGGTCGTCCGGTCCGCACTCGCCTCCGGTGCCCTCGACCAGACCGCGACGGGCTGGTACTGGCGGGGCCGGGTGACGGCGTCGAACAGCCTCGCCGACATGTACCGGACCGAGCTCGGCTCGCTGCCGGAGGACCTCCGCGACGTGGTCGACATCGTCGCCCTCGCGGACCCGATCCCCCTCGCGCGGCTGATCGGGCTCGTCAGCGGCGGGGACGTCGACCGGGTGGTGGCGCTCGGCCTCGTCCGCATCGACTCGCTCGACGACGGCGCCGCGGTCGTCCGTCCGTCGCACCCGCTCGTCGGCGAGGTCGTCCGGGCACTCGTCCCGGTCGCCCGGCGGACGGCGCTGTTCGCCCGCGCCAACGCGTTCCGCACCGACCGCCCCGAGGGTGCCCCGCCGGCCGCCCGGCTCCGTGCCGCGCTGTGGTCGCTGGAGTGCGGCGTGCTGCCCCCGGTCGACCAGCTGCTCGACGCCGCCCAGGTCGCCGTCCGGCTGCAGGAGCACGAGAGCGGCATCGCCCTCGCCTCGGCGGCCCTGCGCACCACGCTCAGCCCGAGTGAAAGGGTCGCCGCGCACTGCCTGCGGTCGCTCGCGCACTCGTACAGCACCGGTCGCGAGGCCGGTCGCGCCGATGCCGAGGCCGCCTGGGCCGTGGTGTGCTCGGCTCCGACCGAGGTCGACGACCACGCCGTGATCGAGGCGTGCGAGACCCTCGCGAACATCCGACAGTTCCACGACGACGACGTCCTCGCCGCGGTGGCCCTGACCGACGTCGCCGCACGGTTCGTCTCCGGCGACGCCGTCGAACGGCTCCGGCTGCTGCGGCTCGCCCACCTCGGCTGGGGCGGCAGCTTCGACGAGGTCCGCGCCGAACTCGAGCGCTCGGGCATCGTGCACGCGGCGACGGTGCCGTTCGCCTTCCTCTGCCTGGCGCCGTGCGCGGTGATGGCCCTCGCGACCGGGGGCCGGCTGGACGAGGCGGCGGCGTTCGGCCGGGCCTGCCTGGCGACCGCGGTCGAGCACCTCGAGGACGCCCCCTGGAGCGTCGGCGAGATCGTCTCCGTGCTGCACCAGCTGCAGGTCTGGCGGGGCGACATCGCCGACCTCATCACCGAGGTCCCGGTCCGCCGGTCCAGCCCCTACCTGAAGTACGACTTCACGCTCGAGCTCATCGGCGAGGGCAACCTCGCGCTCGGCCAGCGGCGCTGGGACGACGCCATCGCCGCGTTCTCCGCCGCCTGCGAGCGGTACGACGTGGCGGACCACGGCGGGTTCGCGGCCTACCCGTGGGCACGGCTCGCGATGTCGTACGCCTACGCCGGTCGCGCCGAGGAAGCCTCAGCAGCGCTCGAACGCGCCCGGTCGACGCCGCTCCGGGCGATGCGGATCATCGGCGAGCAGATCGCGGTGACGATCGCGTGGACCGAGGCCGTGCTCGGCAACCCGGCGGGCCTGCGGCACGCGGACGACATCATCGAGCGCGGGACGGCGAGCGGGTCCTGGACGCACGTCATGTACGCGCAGACGCTGCACTACACGAACGACATGCTGAACGGGCGGGACTCCGCCGCGTCCCTCGAACGGATGCGCGACGCCGCCACCCGGGTCGACGGACCGCTCGCGGGAGCCATCGTCGAGTACGCCGAGGCGATCCGCGCCGACGAACGGACCCGGATCATCGCGGCCCAGGGCGTGCTCGCGTCGCACGGGATGGCGGTGTCGGCCGGACGGGTGAAGCCACCGCTCACCAACCGCGAGTACGAGGTCGCCGAGCTCGCCGCGCAGGGCATGAGCAACCGCCGCATCGCCGAGGTGCTCGGCCTCAGCGTGCGCACGATCGACGCCCATCTGTCACGGGTGTTCACGAAGTGGGACCTGCACGCGCGCACGGAGCTCGCCGAGCTGCTCTGATCGGCGAGTCGTCCGGGCGCAACCGCGCCTCCGGAAGCCGCAGGTTCGTTGCGGAATGCAGCACGACTCGCCGGAACGGTTGACAGGATGTACGGAATGTCGCGTACCTTTGACCCTGTCGCCGGGTTCGGACCCGTTCGGGTCGGGTCCGAATCCCGGCGACTTCTACGGTATTCGCCGGGTCGGCGACGTCACATCAGTAGGTACTACCTAATTCGGTGAGGCCGTCTAAGTACTTGCGTCCGTATGGACCAGGAGGCGCGGGGCGGGCTGGCACCGTTCCTCCCGTCCGGCACACGCGACCGTCTGCTGGCTGCTCCGCGACCGTCTGCTGTCCCGATTCGGGGCCGTCTGCTGTCCCGATTCGGGGCCGTCTGCTGTCCCGTGTCGGCGGCCGTCTCAGACGGCCAGACGCACCGGCAGGAAGTCCGTCAGGTCCGCACGTGACCCGGACGCGCTGACGCGCGACTGCGCGACGGCCTCGTCCCAGCGCAGCTCGCCGGTGGCGAGCGCGAGCCACGTGGCCGCGTCCGTCTCGACCACGTTCGGCGGCGTCCCACGGGTGTGCCGGGGACCGGGGACGGCCTGGACCGCCGCGAACGGCGGGACCCGCACCTCGACGCTGTTGCCGGGCACGTCCTCCGCGAGGCGCTGCAACGACCACCGCACCGCGGTCGCCAGGGTCGGCCGAGCGGTGGCCCCCTGTTGCACGGCGGTGAGCGCGGCGCGGCCCTCCGCGTCCTCGATCCTCCTGGGTGGCATGTCCACAGGCTAGCCGTCGCATCGCAACGGGCGAGTCGGGATCGGTAGGGTGATCGGGTGCGAATCCTCGTCCTCGGTTCCGGTGCCCGCGAGCACGCGATCATCACGGCCCTCCTCGCGGAGCAGGCCGGTCACGTCATCACCGCAGCGCCGGGCAACGCCGGCATCGCGGCCGACGTCGAGACCGTCTCGATCGACCCGACGAACGGTGCCCTCGTCGCCGAGTACGCGCTCGAGCACGGTGTCGAACTCGTCGTCGTCGGTCCCGAGGCGCCGCTCATCGCCGGTGTCGCCGATCCGGTTCGCACGCGGGGCATCCCGGTGTTCGGTCCGAGCAAGGCCGCCGCGCAGCTCGAGGGCTCCAAGGCCTTCGCGAAGCGGATCATGTCCGAGGCGGCGGTGCCCACCGGGCGCCCGGTGTACGCCGGCACCGTCGACGAAGCCGTCGCCGCGATCGACGAGCTCGGCGCCCCCTACGTCGTGAAGGCGGACGGGCTCGCCGCCGGCAAGGGCGTCCTCGTGACCGAGGACCGCCAGGCAGCGATCGACCACGCCACCTACTGGCTGCAGCACGGCCACGTCGTGGTCGAGGAGTTCCTCGACGGCGAAGAGGTCTCCCTGTTCTTCCTGAGCGACGGGCACGACGTCCGACCGCTCAGCCCCGCACAGGACTACAAGCGACTGGGCGACGGTGACGTCGGGCCGAACACCGGCGGCATGGGCGCGTACTCGCCGCTGCCCTGGCTCGCCGACCGCTGGGCGTCCGAGCAGGCCTTCGTGGACGAGGTCACCGACCTGGTCGCGCTCCCCACCGTCCGTCGGCTCGAGCACGAGGGCACGCCGTTCGTCGGCCTCCTCTACTGCGGGCTCATCGTCACCGAGCAGGGCGTCCGGGTCATCGAGTTCAACGCGCGCTTCGGCGACCCGGAGACCCAGGTCGTCCTCCCCCGCCTGGCGACCCCGCTGAGCGGGCTGATGCTCGCCGCGGCCACCGGGCAGCTCGGGGGCACCCCGGCGCCGTCGTTCCGCGACGAGGCCGCCGTGACGGTCGTGCTCGCGAGCGAGGGCTACCCGGAGAACCCGCAGACCGGTCGGCCGATCACCGGGATCGACGCCGCGAACGCGCGCGAGGGGGTCTCCGTCGCGCACGCCGCCACCGGGGTCCTCGACGACCAGCTCGTCGCGACCGGCGGGCGGGTGCTGAGCGTCGTCGCCACCGGGTCCTCCTTCGCCGAGGCCCGCGACCGCGCGTACGCCGGCCTGGGTGACATCACGCTCGAGGGAGCGCAGTTCCGCACCGACATCGCCGCGAAGGTCGCCCGATGAGCCCGGCGCCCGTCCTCGACGGATGGCAGCACGTCTCCTCCGGCAAGGTCCGCGAGCTCTACGTCCCCACCGGCACCGCGGACGTCGCGAGCGCCACCGAGCTGCTCCTCGTCGCGTCCGACCGGGTGAGCGCCTACGACTTCGCGCTCGAGCCGCCGATCCCGGGCAAGGGCGAGCTCCTCACCCGGCTGTCCCGCTTCTGGTTCACCCAGCTCGCCGACGTGCCGAACCACCTCATCGCGCCGTCCGCCGGCGGGACCCCGGTGCCGTCGTCGGTGGCATCGCGCTCCATGCACGTCATGCCGCTCGAGATGTTCCCGGTCGAGTGCGTCGTCCGCGGGTACCTCGTCGGCAGCGGGTGGGCCGAGTACCAGCAGTCCGGCAGTGTCTGCGGCGTGCCCCTCCCCGCTGGCCTGTCGAACGGCGACCAGCTGCCCGAACCGATCTACACGCCGGCGTACAAGGCGCCGCAGGGTGAGCACGACGAGAACATCTCCTTCGAGCAGACGGTCGACCTCGTCGGGTCCGACGTCGCGACGCAGCTGCGGGACCTCTCGCTCCGCGTCTACTCCGAGGCGGCGGCGATCGCGCTCGACCGCGGGGTGGTCATCGCGGACACGAAGTTCGAGTTCGGGCGCGATGCGTCGGGGCAGATCCGGATCGCCGACGAGGTCCTGACGAGCGACTCCAGCCGCTACTGGGACGCCCGGTCGGGGAACCGCACGGAGTCGTTCGACAAGCAGATCGTGCGGGACTGGCTCAGCGCGAACTGGGATCGGCAGGGGACGCCGCCGGTGCTGCCCGAGGCGATCGTGGCGCGGACGGCCGAGCGCTACCGCGAGCTCATCGAGCGCCTGGGCGCGTAGCGCCCGCGCGGGGCGGCCGCGGGCGCGGGCGGCCGCGCGCGGCGCCGCGAGCGGGCACGACACGCCGCTCACGTCCGCCGAGGGCGCACGAAGTGCCGCCCGCCGGCGCCGAGCGCGACAGATCTTGCCCTCTCGGCGCCTGACCCGCACGACCGCCGGACGGGAGGCACGGCGCCAGGCCGACCCGCGCCTCCAGGCCGCACGCACGCCGGACGCTCCCGCGAGCGGGCACAAGACGCCGCTCACGTCCGCCGAGGGCGCACGAAGTGCCGCCCCGCGGCGCCGAGCGCGACAGAACGTGCCCTCTCGGCGCCTGACCCGCGCGCGCGCCGGACGGGAGGCGCGGCGTGAGGCCGACCCGCGCCTCCAGGCCGCACGGGCGCCGGACGCCGCCGCGAGTGCGCGCAACACGCCGCTCACGTCCGCCGAGGGGGCATGAAGTGCCGCCCCGCGGCGCCGAGCGCGACAGATTTTGCGCTCTCGGCGCCCCGCCCGCCCGCGCCCGTCAGTCGCGCGCGACGACGACGACCGTCAGGTCGTCCCCCGGGTCGTGCGTCGCCGCACGCGCCCGCACCCGCCCGAAGAACACGTCGAGGTCCGGCGCGTCCCGCCACATCGCCCCGAGCGCACCGAGGGACGCGAGCGTGGAATCCCACAGCTCGAGCGCCCCGTCGCTCACGACGATGAGGACGTCCCCGCGCTCCAGCTCGAGCGTCCCGGTGACCCGCGCGGCACCGACCGGGTGCAGCCCGATCGGCAGGTCGTACGAGCGCAGCACGGTCTCGGTGCCGTCCGCGTGCAGGTGCAGCACGAGACCGTGCCCCGCGTCGGTGAACTCCATCCGCCCGGTCGAGGTCGTCAGGCGGCCGTGGAACAGCGTCGTGAAGGACTCGGCACGACCGAGGTCCGGGGCGACCTGGGCCTCGAGCGCCGCCACGGCATCACGGGACGACGACGTTCCCCGGGCGAGCAGCGCACCACGGATGGTCGCGGCGAGGAGCCCGGCGGACATCCCCTTGCCCATGACGTCGGCGACGGTCACCGAGAGCGACGCCCCGTCGACGTGCCAGTCGTGGAAGTCACCGGACACGACGCCGTGCGGCTTGGACATGCCGCCGACGCGGTACCCGGGCAGGTCGACACCGGCCGGTTCGAGTCCGGCGAGCACCGAGCGGAGCCGGTCCTCGTCGGCGCCGGCGGCGAGCTCGCGCTCCGCCCACACGCCGAGCTCCTGCAGCAGCGCGAGGTCGTCGTCGTCGAGCGTGCGCGGTGCCGGGTCGATGAGGCAGAGCGTACCGACCTTGACGTCGTCGTCGCCCACCCGCAGGGGCACCCCGGCGTAGAACCGCACGTTCGGGTCGTCGACGACCATCGGCATGTCCGAGTACCGGACGTCGGCGCGGGCGTCGGGGACCACGACGGGGCCGTCGACCGCGAGGGTCCGGCCGCAGAACGTGTCGTGCAGCGGGATGGTCGGGCCGAACACCGTGTCGCTCTGCTGCGACTTGATGAAGACCTCGGACTCCCCCGCGAGGTTGAGGAACGAGCCGGTGACGCCGAACGCCTCGCGCGCGATCCGCGTGATCCGTTCGAAGCGTTCCTCGGGCCCGCCCTCGACCACGTCCAGCGCGGCGAGGAGCGCTGCCCGCCGGACGGCGTCCGTGGCGGGTCGGTCGGTGACGACGGGCTCGTGGTGCATACACCCACGCTAACGCGCCTACCGGACAGTGGCCGTCCCCAGTACGGAGGACGCCGGGGTCGGCCGTGACAGATGTCATGCCCGATCCGTGACGCACGGCAGAGGGGCACGTCCGCACGCAGCGTCAGGCTGTGGACCATGAACGACACACCGGTCATCCAGCTCCGCGACCTCCGCAAGCGCTTCGGCGCCGTGGCCGCGGTCGACGGCGTCGACCTGACGATCCGTCCGGGCGAGGTCGTCGCCCTCCTCGGCCCGAACGGCGCCGGCAAGACCACGACAGTCGACCTGGCGCTCGGGCTGTCCACGCCGACGACCGGCCAGGCCCTGCTCTTCGGCGAGGAGCCCCGCGCCGCGGTCGTCGCCGGCCGGGTCGGCGCGATGCTCCAGGGCGGCGCACTCCTGCCGGACACGACGGTCCGGGACGCGGTCGCGCTCGTCGCCGCGGCACACCGGCGTCCGATGCCGGTCGACGAGGCCCTCCGGCGAGCGCGGTGCACCGAGATCGCCGGACGCCGGGTCAACAAGCTCTCCGGCGGACAGCTGCAGCGCGCACGGTTCGCCGTGGCCGTGGTCTCGGACCCGGACCTGCTGGTGCTCGACGAGCCGACCGCGGCGATGGACGTCGAGGCCCGGCACACGTTCTGGTCGTCGATGCGCGAGTTCACCGACGCGGGGCGCACGGTCGTGTTCGCGACGCACTACCTCGACGAGGCCGACACCTTCGCCGACCGCATCGTCATCATGCGCGCCGGCCGGATCGTCGCGGACGGCACGCCCGCCGAGATCAAGGCGATCACCGCCACGCGCGCGGTCCGGTTCTCCGGGCTCGGCACCGACGCGCACGTCGCGTTGCGCGGTCTGCCGGGAGTCGTCTCCCTGGAGGCGCGGCACGACTCCGTCACGCTCCGCTCGGACCGCAGCGACGACACCCTCAGGGCCCTGCTCGCCACGTTCCCCCAGGCACACGACATCCAGGTGGTCGCCTCGACCATGGACGACGCCTTCCTCGCGCTCACCGCCGACCCCGCCGCAGCTCCCACCGACACCGCTCCCGAAGGAGTCCTCGCATGACCACCGCCACCGCCTCCGGCCGCCTGCCGATCCGCTACGTGTACCTCGAGACGAAGCGACAGCTCCGCAACGTCCGCGCGATGGTCTTCACCTTCGCCGTCCCGGTGATCATGCTGCTCGTGTTCGGCTCGGCGTTCGGTTCCCAGACCGACCCGACGACGCACCTGCAGTACCTCACCGTCACGACGCTGCAGATGGCCTCGTACGGCGCGATGATGGCCGCGCTCAGCCAGGCGTTCGCGATCGTCAACGAACGGTCGATCGGCTGGAACCGGCAGCTCCGCGTGACGCCGCTGTCCGGGTGGGGGTTCATGGTCTCGAAGGTGATCGCCGCGATGGCCTTCTCCGCGGTGTCGATCGTCATCACGGTGCTCGTCGCGACCGTGGTCCTGCACGCCTCGCTCGACCCGCTGCACTGGTTCGCCGCCGGGTTCGGCATCTGGTGCGGGGTGATCCCGTTCGCCCTCATCGCGATCCTCATCGGGCAGTTCGCGAAGCCGTCGTTCGCGCAGCCGCTCTTCATGGTGGTGTTCATGGGCCTGGCGATCCTCGGCGGCCTCTGGGTCCCGCTGTCGGTGATGCCGGGCTGGATGGGGAGCGTCGCGCACCTGCTGCCCTCGTACTGGCTGAACCGGATCGGGCAGATGGGCGCCGGGGCGACCGGGTCCTCGGGCATGACCGAGCCGGCGATGGTCCTGGCGGGCTGGGCGATCGTCCTCGCCGCGGTGATCGTGTGGCGCTACCGCCGCGACGCCGCACGACAGTGACCGACGGTCCTACGCTGGCACCGATGTCCGAGGCGACCAGCACGACCGAGGCGCGTGGTGCGGAGCACGCACCCCGCGCCTCCAGGTCGTCCCGCCCGTCACCCCGATCGTTCCCGTGGGCCGTCCCACCGGGCGCGAGCGACGACGACATCCGCATCGGGCGGCGCCGCTGGTACACCGGCGCGGTGTTCGCGCTCCTCTGGCAGGTGCTCGAGATCATCGCCGTCTGGAGCGACGGCCGGACCCTCCGGGCGCACGTCCTCTCCACCGTGGCCCTCGCCGTCGTCTACGCGGCGTACCTGTTCGCACCGGAGCTGATGTGGCGGCGGAGCCTGCGCGGACGAGTCGTGGTCCTCGCCGGGGTCGCCCTGCTCGCGGGGCTGCTGCTGTTCGTGGTCGGGCCGCTCGCCGTCTGGACCTGGCTGCTCGTCGCCGCACTGTCCGGGTTCGTCGCGGAACGGTTCTGGGTCGCCGGCGTGGTCGTGCTCGCGATCCTCGGCGCACAGTTCCTCGTCGCCGCGAGCACCGGCTGGGACACGGCGGTGAACAGCGGCATCCTGTTCGCCCCGGTCATCACCGTGTCCGTCGGAGCGTCGATGCTCTTCTTCGGCCGGCAGCGCGAAGCGGAACAGCGGCTCGGCGTCGCGCAGGACGAGATCACCCGGCTCGCCGTCGTCGAGGAGCGCGCACGGTTCTCCCGCGACCTGCACGACGTCCTCGGCCACTCGCTCACGGTCGTGGCGATGAAGTCCGAGCTCGCCGCACGGTTGGTGGACGTCGACCCGGCACGAGCGAAGACCGAGATGCAGGACGTCGAGCGACTCTCCCGCGAGGCGCTGCAGGGTCTCCGGCGCGCGGTGAGCGGCTACCGCGAGGCCGACCTCGACGCCGAACTCGTGTCGGCACGGGCGGCACTCGAGGCCGCGGCGATCGACGCGGTGCTCCCCCGCGACGGCGACGCGGCGGCCGACGACGTCCGGAGCCTGTTCGCGTGGGTCCTGCGCGAGGGCGTCACGAACGTCATCCGCCACGCGGCCGCCAGTCGGGTCCGGGTCACGCTCACCCGGTCCGCCCTGACGATCGAGGACGACGGCACAGGCCTGCTCGACCCGGACGCCGCCTCCACCACCCCGGGCAACGGGCTGCGCGGGCTCCGCGAGCGCGCCGACGCCGTCGGGGCGACCCTGACCACCGGCACGAGCGACCTGGGCGGCTTCCGGCTGCGGGTCGAGAGGAACCGACGATGACCGAGACCATCCGTGTGCTCCTCGCCGACGACCAGGCGCTCGTCCGCGGTGCGCTCGCGTCCCTGCTGTCGCTCGAGCGGGACATCGAGGTCGTCGCCCAGGTGGCCCGCGGCGACGAGGTGCTCGAAGCAGCACGGTCGTCCGGCGCCACCGTCGCCCTGCTCGACGTCGAGATGCCCGGCGCCGACGGGCTCACCGCCGCCGCTGCCCTCGCCCGCTCGCTGCCCACGTGCCGATCGCTCATCGTGACGACGTTCGGCCGGCCCGGGTACCTCCGGCGCGCACTGGAGGCCGGGGCCGCGGGCTTCGTCGTGAAGGACACCCCCGCCGAGCAGCTCGCCGACGCCGTCCGACGTGTCGCGGGCGGGTTCCGGGTCGTCGACCCCGTGCTCGCCGCGGAGTCCCTGGCCGCCGGCCCGTCCCCGCTCACCCCGCGGGAGACCGACGTGCTCATCGCCTTCCGCACGGCGCCGACCGTGGCCGGGGTCGCCGGGTCGCTGCACCTGTCGGAGGGCACGGTCCGCAACCACCTGTCGTCCGCGATCGGGAAGACCGCCGCGCGCAACGCGACCGAGGCGCTCCGGGTCGCGGCGGACAACGGCTGGCTGCTCGGGACGGCGTAGCCTTGCCGACGTGCTCCGACGTGTCGCCCCCGTGTTCGTCCTCGGCGTCGCCGCGGTCCTGACGCTCACCGGCTGCGGTGCGCACGACTCCACCGGGCAGCTGTCCGTGACCGTGTCGGCCAACGCCGCGGACCACCCCTACGAGGTGAAGGTCTTCACCGCCGAGACCGGGAAGCTCTCCGAGCACCAGCGGGTGTTCCCGGGCGGCACCGCGGACTTCGCCGGCGTACCGCTGGGCAAGGTGACCGTGCGGGCGAACGAGCTCTGCCCGCAGGAGGCGACCGTGTCGATCGGCGAGGTCGCGACGGTCACGCTGACGACGACGGGCTGCTGACGCACAGGAGGCGCGGTGCGGGCCGGACCCGCACCGCGCCTCCTGGACGGGGTCCAGCTGGTCAGCCCTCGGAACGGCCCGACCGCCGGAGCGTCTGGTGCGGACTCTCGCCGAACCGCTGCCGGTACGAGGCCGCGAACCGGCCGAGGTGCGCGAAGCGCCAGCGCCGCGCGATGTCGCGGACCGTCACGACCCCACCCCGGCGGGACGTGAGTTCGAGGTGCACGCGGTCGAGGCGGACCTCGCGGAGGTAGCGCATCGGCGTCACGGCGAGGCGACGGCGGAACAGGTCCTGCAGACCCCGTTCGCTGAGCTCCGCGCCGGCGGCGATGTCCGCGACCTCGAGGTCCTCGCCCGCGTGGTCGTGCACGAAGCGGATGGCGCGACGCAGCCGGTGCTCGACGTCGGAGCGTGAGCGGGTGAACGTCGACAGCACGACCGTGGCCACCCGCCGGTTCAGCGCTGCCCGCTCGGTGGCGTCGAGGTCGGGGTCGAGGATGCGGTCGGTCACCTCGCGCAACAGGGTCAGCAGGGGCTCGACGCCGGGGTCGGCGGCGTCCGGTTGCACGAACTCCGACGGCTCCTCGGCGTCGCCGAGCATCGCGGGCGCGACGTGCAGGAGCGTCATCGCGGTCGCGTCGGTGTCGAACGCGTACGCCACGGGTGCCGACAGCATCATCGGTCGTCCGGGCCCGACGTCCCACTCGCTGCCGTCGTCGGCGGTCAGCGTCGCCCGGCCGTTGGCGAGCACGAAGACGACGTGGTCGGGGCGGGGGCCGATCGTGCCGGCCTGCGGCCCACCGGTGCGGATCTTCCGGAGGGAGACGTGCTCGTCGCCGCCGGAGCGGTAGTCGAACGGCTGGTCGGAGGACGTCACGAGAGCCTCCGTTCGACGATCCGCGCGCCGGGTCCGGCGGGCCACCGAACGCTACCGTGACCGTCCGGCGCACGCGAGACCCCCGTCCGCGTCGCGCAACGGGTCGGCCGTTCGCCGTCGATCACGGGTCCGGGACCGCGTCCCAGACGTCGCCGTGCCGGGACAGCACCGTCCACCGCGACACCGGCCAGGTCGTGACGAACGCCCGACCGACGACGTCCGACACCGGGACGGTCCCGTGCGCTCGGGAGTCGGCGGAGTCGTACCGGTTGTCGCCCATCACCCACAGCCGGCCCTTCGGCACGGTCACCGAGAAGTCGGTCAGCGCGACCCGGTCGGAGCCGGGCTGCAGCACGACGTACGACTCGTCGACCGCGTGACCGTTCACCGACAGGCGTCCCTGCGCGTCGCAGCACGACACGGTGTCGCCGGGCAGGCCGATCACCCGCTTGATGAGGTCGTTCCCCTGCCCGGGCCCGAGCCAGCCGCCCGGGTCCTCGAAGACGACGACGTCGCCGCGTCGGAGCGGCACCAATCCGGGGACGAGTTCGTTGACGAGCACCCGGTCACCGACCAGGAGCGTGTTCGCCATCGACAGCGAGGGGATGAAGAACGACCGGACGAGGTACGACTTCACCAGGAAGGACGCCAGGAGCGCGACGACCACGATGATCGCGAGGTCACGGAGGAACTTCCAGCGGGCACGCCTGCGGGGCTCGGGGACGGCTTCGTCGCTCAATGCGTCAGCACCACCTTGACGACACCGATGACGAACGCGACGGCGGCGAGCACGATGCCACCCCAGAGCCCGAGGAACGTCGGCCGCTTGCCGCTGAACCGCTGCATGAACACACCGACCATGCCGATGCGGACCACGAGGATCACGAGCGCGGCCGTCTGCGCCCACGACGCGGGCAGCCAGCCGATCCACGCGACGGCGTACAGCACCGCGGGGATGAGGCCGGACGTGGCGATCGGGTTCGCGTTGCGGACGATGGTGACCACGGACTCGCGACGGACGTCGTCGGACGCGTCGTCGTCCCCGAGCCCGTGCGCGACCAGGTGCGACAGCACGTGCGCGAGGTACGTGAGCACCGCGGTGCCGAGGACCGCCCACACCGCCGAGCCGTGGTGGATCGCGGCGGGGTCCACGGCGATCGCGGCGGCGAGCACGGTGATGTTGCCGTAGACGTACGACGACATCCGGTCGCGCATCTGCTCGATCGGCAGGTCGCGGCGGTCCGGACGGCCACCACCGCGGCCGTCCGCTCGGTCCGGCAGTCGTCGTGTGCGTGGCATCCCTCCATCTTGGCCCGGCCCGGGGCCGCGCAGCCGACAGGACACCGAGTGCGATGGCACACGCCGTGTTCGCGATGGCACACGCCACGCGTGCGATGGCAGACGTCACGCCCATTTGGTTGACGCGTCAACCAAATGGGCGCACACTGGTCGCATGACCACGCAGGACCTCCTCGCCGACGACACCTCGATGGGCGCCGTGACGCTCCGGGTCGCCGACCTCGACCGCATGATCGCCTACTACCGCGACGGCGTGCGGCTGTCCCTCCTGTCGAACGAGGGTGGTGTGGCGGTGCTCGGGCGGGGCACGACCCCGATCGTCATCCTCGAGCACGCGCCGTCGATGCAGCACGCCGGGCCGCACGACGCCGGCCTGTTCCACACCGCGATCCTGTTCGACACGAAGGCCGACCTGGCCGCCGCGCTCTACTCCGTCGCGACCCGGTACCCGCAGACCTTCACGGGCAGCGCCGACCACCTCGTCAGCAACGCCTTCTACTTCACCGACCCCGAGGGCAACGGCGTCGAGCTCTACTGGGACCGCGACCGCACCGAGTGGTCGTGGACGCACGGCATGGTCGACATGGCCACCATCTCCGTCGACCCGAACGCCTTCCTGCAGGAGCACCTCACGCAGGACGCCCTCGACGGCGCAGCAGCACGCCCCGGACGTGTCGGCCACGTGCACCTGTCGGTCGGGGACGTCGCCACCGCCAAGGAGTTCTACGTCGACCGTCTCGGCTTCGCGACCACGGCCGGTTGGGGTGAAGCGCTGTTCGTCAGCGCCGGCGGCTACCACCACCACATGGCGATGAACACGTGGAACTCGCGCGGTGCCGGACGCCGCCAGCTCGCGCTCGGACTCGGTCTCGTCCGGATCGAGGTCCCCGGCGCGGACGACCTCGGCGCCCTGGTCGAGCGGATGCACGACTCCGGGGTGCGGTCGGCGGACGACGGTCGGACGGTCGCCTTCGAGGACCCGTGGGCGAACCGGATCGAGGTCACGGCGCCGGGTCGCGGCTGACCCCACCGCACCGGGACGGACGGTCTCCGGCAGGATGGACCCGTGACTGAGGACATCCGGTGGGAGGTGGTCGAGGAGAGCACGCTGTCGCTCCCCGACCACGAGGCGATCGCAGCGCTCCTGGGGCAGGCGTTCCCCGACTGGTCGCACTGGTACGTGGGCGGTCGCAGCTGGGCGGGCATGCAGCCCGAGCGGCGCGTGCTCGCCCGTGACGCCGACGACGTCGTCCTCGCCCACGTCGGGATCCGCCGGATGTTCATCACCGTCGGCGGCCGGGACGTGCTCGTCGGCGACACCGGCCTCGTCGCGGTGTCGCCACGACTGCAGGGCACCGGCAAGGGCCGCGACCTGATGGAGCGTGCGCACGCCGTGCTCGAGGGGCTGGCGGTGCCGTACGGGTTCCTCGGCGCCGGTGAGAACCGGGTGCCGTTCTACGCGAACCTCGGCTGGCACGTGTTCGACGACGTCGTGGCGGACTACACGGCGTTCACGGCCGAGGGCGCCGGGCTGCCGATGACCGACCAGGGCGGCTGGATGGTGCTCCCCGTGGCGGAGCGGCTCGAGGACTGGCCGGCCGGCCCGATCTGGCTGAACGGCCAGCAGGTCTAGGGATCGCACCGGACCTGCGCAGCAGGACGACGACTGCACGCGGTGGACCGTGCGCAGTCGTCGTGGGACCGCGCACAGACGGGAGGCGCGGTGCGGGTTCGACCCGCACCGCGCCTCCCGTCTGGTGAGAGCGGGGCTTACGCCTCGACCGCGACCTTCTCCGGGTCCTCGT
Source organism: Curtobacterium sp. Curtsp22 (assembly GCF_059492135.1). Taxonomy (NCBI): domain Bacteria; kingdom Bacillati; phylum Actinomycetota; class Actinomycetes; order Micrococcales; family Microbacteriaceae; genus Curtobacterium; species Curtobacterium sp. Curtsp22. The sequence goes on from NZ_CP168519.1 coordinate 1,808,721, forward strand.
TCGAACCGGGCGCGCTCGGCGCGACCGCTGCGCGCACGCGCGCGCCGAGGTCGGCGTCGACGTTCGTCCAGTAGGCGAACACCCGCTCGCGCAGGTCGTCGCGCGTCACCTTCGAGACGTGCCCGGCGATGTTGCCGACCAGGCGCTCACGGGCGGCGTCGTCGAGGACCTCGCGCACCAGGGTGCCGGCCTGACCGAAGTCGTCGTCCTCGGGGTGGAGGGTCGCGGCGGAGCGCTGCAGCGCGCCGTCGGACTCCCAGCCGGGGGTCTCGTCGGTCGCGGCCGGGTCGGCGTGCGCACCGCCGAGCGAGTTCGGCGCGTAGACCGGGACCTCGGACTTCTGGAAGTCGAAGCGCATCGCGCCGTCCTTCGAGTACGAGTGCACCTCGTTCTTCGGGGCGTTCACGGGCAGCTGCGCGTGGTTCGTGCCGACGCGGTAGCGGTGCGCGTCCGCGTAGCTGAAGATGCGCGCGAGGAGCATCTTGTCGGGGCTCGCCGCGATGCCGGGGACGAAGTTCGAGGGGGCGAAGGTCGCCTGCTCGATCTGCGCGAAGTAGTTCTCCGGGTTGCGGTTGAGCTCCATCGTGCCGACCTCGATGAGCGGGTAGTCCGCGTGCGGCCACACCTTCGTCAGGTCGAACGGGTTGAAGCGGTAGCCCTCGGCGTCGGCGTAGGGCATGACCTGCACCTTGAGGGTCCAGCGCGGGTTGTCGCCGCGCTCGATGGCCGCGTGCAGGTCACGGATGTGGAAGTCCGCGTCCTCGCCGGCGATGCGGTCGGCGTCCTCCTGCGTCAGGGTCTTGTGGCCCTGCTCGGTGAGGAAGTGGTACTTGACCCAGAAGCGCTCGCCCTCGGCGTTGATCCACTGGTAGGTGTGCGAGCCGAAGCCGTCCATCTCGCGCCACGACGCCGGCAGACCGCGGTCGCCCATCAGCCACGTGACCTGGTGGGCCGACTCGGGCGACAGGGTCCAGAAGTCCCACTGCATGTCGTGGTCGCGCAGGTGCGAACCCGGCAGGCGCTTCTGCGAGCGGATGAAGTCCGGGAACTTGATGCCGTCGCGGATGAAGAACACGGGGGTGTTGTTGCCGACGAGGTCGTAGTTGCCGTCCTCGGTGTAGAACTTCAGCGCGAAGCCGCGCGGGTCGCGCCAGGTGTCCGGGGAGCCCTGCTCGCCGGCGACGGACGAGAAGCGGGCGAGCATCTCGGTCTGCTTGCCCGGCTGCAGGAACGCGGCACGGGTGTACCTGCTGATGTCCTGCGTGACGGTGAAGGTACCGAAGGCACCGCCTCCCTTGGCGTGGACGACCCGCTCCGGGACGCGCTCACGGTTGAACTGGGCGAGCTTCTCGACCAGGTAGTGGTCGTGCAGCGCGAGGGGGCCGTCGGCGCCGACTCCCATGGAGTGCTGGTCGCTCGACACCGGCGCGCCGGAGTTGGTGGTCGTGGTGGGGGTGCCGGCCGGCTGGCCGGGCGTCGTGTTCTGGTCGGACACGGTTCCTCCTTGGGTGGAACGGTTGGTTCGGTCAGGGGTGCTCGGGTTGCTCGTGGTCCCGGTTCGGTGCCGGGAGCGGGAACGACTGCGGTCGTCCCCGGGTCGGGGTGTCGGCGGTCAGGCCGGGACGGCCACGGTGTCGTCGCGTTCGGCGGCGGCACACTGTTCGCAGATGCCCCAGTAGGTGACCTCGGCCGTGGTGACGGCGAAGCCGTGCGTCTCGGACGGGGTGAGGCAGGGCGCGTGGCCGACGGCGCAGTCGACGTCCTCGATCGCGCCGCACATCGTGCAGACGACGTGGTGGTGGTTGTCGCCGGTCCGTCGCTCGTACCGGGCGGGGCTGCCCGCGGGCTCGATGCGCCGGACCAGTCCGACGCCGGTCAGTGCCGCGAGGACGCCGTAGACCGCCTGGTGACTCGTGGTCGGCAGCTCGGCGGCGAGCGCGGTGACGATGTCGTCTGCGGTCGCGTGCGGCATGGTCTCCGTCGCGCGGAGGACCGCCAGGCGTGGTGTCGTGACCCGGAGACCGGAGGCGCGGAGCAGGTCGGCGTCGACGTCCATGCTGAGCCTTTCTTTTGCAGAGATCAAGACAACACCGCCACTGTACACCAGGCGATCCGATGGTCGAGCGCGAACGGTGGGTCATGACAGATGCACCACCAGTCACCCCCGTCCCCGCTGCACTCCCCGCCCGCCTCGTCGCCGAGGCCGCGGGGACCTTCCTGCTCGTGTTCGCCCTCGTCGGCGCCGCGACCTCCACCGCCGTGTTCCCCGACGAGCACAACACCCTCGGGATCGGGCTGCTCGGGGTCGCGCTCACCCTCGGCCTCGTGGTGATGATCGGCGCGAGTGCGTTCGGCCCCGTCAGCGGGGGGCACTTCAACCCCGCGGTGACGATCGGCCTCGCGGTCGCCGGCCGGCACCGGTGGGCGGACGTCGGCCCGTAGGTCGTCGCCCAGTTCGTCGGCGGCACGGCCGGGGCTGCCGTCCTCGTGCTGTTCGCCGGACTCGGACCGGCCACCGCCCTGCAGAGCACGCTCGACGGCGGCTTCGCCTCGAACGGCTTCGACGCGCAGAGTCCCGGCGGTTCCACCCTGCTCGGCGTCGCCCTCGCCGAGACGATCGCGACGGCCGTCCTCGTGACGGTGATCCTCCGCGTGACCGGAGCCCGCGGGAGCGCGGTCCCGGCGCCCGTGGTCATCGGCGCGACCCTCACGATCCTGCTGCTGACGCTCATCCCGATCTCGAACGCGTCGCTGAACCCGGCGCGGTCGTTCGCCACCGCGGTCTTCGCGGGGCCGGACTGGCTCGCGCAGTGGTGGGTGTTCCTGGTCTTCCCCGTGCTCGGCGCCGTCGTCGCGGGTGCGATCGGTCGGATCGGTCGGATCGGGCGGACGTCACGCGCGGACGACGCGACGGTCGAGCCCGACGCACCGCGGGCCTGAGCCGACCCGGGGCGCGGGCGGGCCGGGCGACCGGCTCGACCCGCGCCTCCCGGAGCTCGTCCGCACCGGCGCGACGGGCCGGACGCTGCCGGACGCATGCCCGTGGCGGAATACGATGTGTCACGATCCGGTCGCGATCGGCTGGAACGACGCTGGGAGGGCGGGAACCCGCGCTACCGTCCCGACATGTCCACGCAGCAGGGCCTGCCGCAGCAGGCGCACAGCGCTCAGGACGTCCGGGGGATCATCGCGCAGCGGGACCTGGTCGTCGACCTCATCCGGACGGCCTGCGTCGTCCTCGTCGTCTTCGTGCACGTCACGATGGTCGGTGTCGCCGCGGGGGCGGACGGCATCGCGGTGACGAGTCCGCTCCAGGAACTCCCCTGGTACGTCGCCGCGACCTGGATCGGCCAGGTGATGCCGCTCTTCTTCGTGGTCGCCGGCTTCGCCAGCGCCGTGGGGTGGCGTTCCACGGTCGCGCGGGGCGGCGGCGCGCGGGACTTCGTGGCGACGCGGCTCGTGCGGCTCTTCCGGCCGGCGATCCCGCTCTTCGCGGTGCTCGCGCTCGGCCTGGGCGTCGCCACGCTGCTCGGCACGCCGCCGGGGCTCCTCGCCGAGGTCGCGTTCGGCATCGGCTCCCCGCTCTGGTTCCTCGCCGCGTACGGGATCACCCAGTGCTGCGTGCCGGTCATGATGCGACTCCACGAACGCGCTCCGTGGCGCACGCTCGGCGCACTGCTCGTGCTCGCCGCGGCCGTCGACGGCGTGCGGTTCGCCACCGGGACGGCAGCGGTCGGTCTCCTCAACCTCGGCCCGGTGTGGCTCTTCGCGCAGCAGATCGGCTTCCTCTGGGCCGACGGCTGGTTCGCCCGACGATCGCGGGTGCTGCTCGTCGCCGTCGCCGCGGCCGGGTACGGGGTGCTCGTGCCCCTGACGTCGATCGGGCTCTGGGCTCCGGACATGCTGCAGGACCTCAACCCGCCGATGCTCCCGCTCGCCGTACTGGCCATCGCCCAGGCCTGCCTCGTGCAGGTCGTGCACGCCCCGCTCACCCGGCTGATGCGCACCCGCGCGGCCCAGGGCGCCGTCTTCCTGCTCGGCCGGGACGGGATGACGATCTACCTCTGGCACCTGCCGCTGTTCATCGCGCTGAACGGGGTCGCCCTGCTCGTCGGCGTGCCGTTCCCGGCGCCGGGGTCGCCGACGTGGTGGGCGACCCGTGGGGTGGCCCTCGTCGTCCTCCTCGCGGTCGCCCTCGGCACCGCCCGGGCGCTGCGCCGGTTCGACCGGCCGCTCCCCCGGCTGGTCCCCGGCACCGATCGCCCGGCCTGGCCCGTACTCGCCGTCGCGGCGCTCTGCACGATCGGGCCCGCCTTCGCGGTGATGCAGCTGCACCTGTCGTTCGGGGTCGCCCTGCTCGGTGCACTGGCCGTGCCGCTCGGGGTCCGGCTCCTGACGAGGACCGTGCCGACCCGGAGCACCGCCCGGATCTGAACCGGTTCTCACCGGCAGGGGCTGCTCCGGGGCGCGTGCCGGGCGGAGGATTGTGGTCGGCCGCACGATCCTCGAGGAGGCACCCCACGCCGTCGACACCCGAGTTCTGGAGCACGTGGCACCTCGACCCGCTCGCGGCCGTCCTCATCGCCGTGGCCGCGATCACCTACGGCTGGTGGGTCGTCGGTGCCGCCAGGCGGGGCACCCGGTGGCCGTGGTGGCGGACGCTCGCCTTCGTCGGGGCGCTCGTCCTGTTCGGCATCCTGCAGTTCGGGATCGTCGGCATCCACGACCAGGACCTCCGGTGGGCGTTCGTGCTGCGGTTGGCCCTGCTCTTCTTCGCGGTCCCCACCTTCGCCGCGTTCGCCGCGCCCGTCTCGTTGCTCCGCTCGGGAGGCCCGGCTCGCCTCGCGCACGCAGCCTCCGCAGCGCTCGCATCGCGTCCGGCACGGGTCCTCGGCAACGCGGTCGTCTCGCCGCTGATCGCCCTCGCGCTGTTCTGCGTGCTGCTCACCCCGTTCTCGGCGACGATCCGCGAGTCCCCGGTCTGGGCGACGGCGATCACGGTGTTCGTGCCGATGCTCGGGTTCGCCCTGCTGACCCCGCTGTCCGAGCCGGGGATCCTCCGCTCGTCGACGTTCGTCACGATGGAGTTCCTGCTCGCGTTCGTCGAGCTCATGGCGGACGCGATCCCGGGCATCGTGCTCCGGATCACGAACCACGTGCTCGACGGGTCGGTCACGGCGGCGGTCGGGCAGCCGTGGTTCCCGTCGCCCCTGCGCGACCAGCACCTCGCCGGGGACCTGCTGTGGTTCATCGCCGAGGTCGCGGACGTGCCGGTGCTCATCTCGCTGTTCATCCGGTGGCAGCGGTCCGACCGCCGCGAAGCCCGCACCGTCGACGCCCTCACCGACGAGGAGATGGCGGAGCTCACCCGGGCGCACCTGCAGCGCCGCGGGTGACGCGGTGCGGTGTCGGTGTCGGTCGTGACGCCGCGACATCGACATCGTGCCGGTCGATCGACGGGTGTCTTGTCGACCGATGCACACGCAGTGGATGCACGCGCAGAGAACGACGTTCCACGAGTCGATCACGACGTGTCTTGTCGCGAAGTCGCCCCGCACGCGACGGAGCCCCGCGCCGCACGAGTGCGACACGGGGCTCCGGGGCTCCGGGCTGGCTCGGGCTAGGCGTCGGCGTGCCGCCCGTGGTGGTCGGTCGCGGCGAGCTCGGCCTCGGCGGTCTCCGGCGCGGGCGCCGCGGCATGGACACCGTGACGCTGCTCGGACCCCACCACGCTGCCGTCGGACGCAGACGCGGGCGACCCGTCGGACGTGCCGCCGGTCTGCTGCCACGCCACGGTCTGCTTCGGCTTCGCCAGGAACAGCGCGGCGACGATCCCGATGCCGAGCACCACGGCCGGCAGCACGAGCGACTGTCCCATCGCGGTGGCGAACGGCTGCTGCAGGAACTCCGGGAGCTTCCCGACCTGCTGCTCCGCACCGCCGGCGCTCGATCCGCCGGAGGACGCCGGGAAGTTCGCCGTGATCCGCGCCTCGATCAGCGCCGCGATGCCGGCCGAGCCGAGGACGGCACCGATCTGCCGCGTGGTGTTGTAGACGCCCGAGCCGGCGCCGGCGAGCTTCGGCGGCAGGTTGCGCGTGGCAGAGACCGAGAGCGGCCCCCACATGCACGCGTTCGCGAGGCCGAGGAGCGTCGACGGCAGGAGCACCCAGCCCCAGTCGGCGCCGGAGGCCAGGAGCGACCCGAACCAGAACAGCGCGCCGGAGAAGCACGCGAGCCCGAACGCCGCGACCCAGCGGAGGCTCCACCGGTTGAGGTTCTTGCCGACGAGCGGCGCGAGACCCGCTGAGAGCACGGCCTGCGGGACGAGGAGCAGCGCCGCCTGGGTCGGGCTGAACGTCAGCACGTCCTGGGCCCAGAGCATGATCGGCAGGGCGAACGACGAGATGGCGACGCCGACCGCGGTGATGGCGATGTTCGCGAGCGTGAAGTTGCGGTCCTTGAAGAGGCCGAGCGGCAGCAGCGGCTCACCCTTCTGCACGCCCTGCCACACCACGAAGGCGGCGAGCACGACGAGGCCCGCGATGATCAGCGACCACACCGAGATCGGACCGGTGATGGTGCCCCAGTCGTAGGTCTCGCCCTCCTGGATGCCGAACACGAGCAGGAACATGCCGACGGCACTCAGGACGATGCCGAGGGTGTCGAAGCGGTGCCCGTGCCGGTCGAACGACGGGACGAAGCGCTGCGCGAGCACGAACGCGACCACACCGACCGGGACGTTGACGAAGAAGATCCACTCCCAGCCGAAGCCGTCGACGAGCAGGCCGCCGACGATCGGACCGACGAGCGAGGCGACACCGGCGACGGCACCCCAGAGGCCCATCGCCGCGCCGCGGTTCTGCGGCGGGAAGATGCGCGTGATCACGGCCATCGTCTGCGGCGTCATCATCGCCGCGCCGAGCCCCTGGACCACGCGCGCCACGATGAGCACCTCGATCGAGCCGGCGAGCCCGCACCAGAGGCTCGAGAGCGTGAACACCACGAGCCCGGTCTGGTACATGACCTTCGGGCCGAAGCGGTCACCGAGGCGGCCGGTGATGAGGAGCGGGACGGCGTACGCGAGCAGGTAAGCGCTCGTCACCCAGATGACGGAGTTGATGTCGGCGTCGAGCTTCGCGGCGATGGTCGGCGTCGCGACGGACACGATCGTCGAGTCGACGAGGATCATGAAGAAGCCGACGACGAGGGCCCAGAGGGCCGGCCACGGCTTCTTCTCGGTGATGGTCGAGACGGAGGTCATCGAGTGGGTTCCTTGCTGTTCGTGGTGGTGCCTGTGTCGGTGGGGACGGCCGGGCCGTCCCAGGGGATGTCGCCGCTCGCGATCCGGTCGGCCGCGGCGTCGAGCCACTCGATCTGCGCGGTGAGCATGGCACGGACGTACGACACGTCCAGCCAGAAGCGGTCCGCGAGACGCTTGGCCTGGAGGCCCGTGGCGGCTTCGTCGTACTGCTCGCGTTCCGTCCGGAGTGCGCGGGCGCGGGCGCGCAGGGCGGTCGCCGCGTCCTCGGCGCTCAGGTTGTCGACGTGCGAGACCGCGAGCTGGAACTCCGGGTACTCGTCGGCGGGCTCGGCGATCATCCGGCGGAGGCCGTCCTCGAGCGCGGAGCGCCCGTGGTCGGTGATCGCGTAGGTGGTGCGTTCCGGTCGGTTGCCCTCCCGCGCGGTGCCGAGCGCCTCGGCGTAGCCGAGGTCCACCAGGCGACCGATCTGGTGGTAGAGCGTGCCCGGTCGGACCTTGACGTTCTGGTCCTCGCGACGCTGCAGCATCGTCTGGAACATCTCGTAGGGGTGCATGGGTGACTCCGCGAGGAGCCCGAGCGCGGCGAACGCGAGGGGCGTGAGCGACGCCATCCGTGCCTCCTGGACTGGTCCGTACCGATTATTCCAAGTGGAATGTACGCCTTCGAACAACCGAGCGCAAGCGCGTCCGACGCGCCGCGCGCGCCCCGTAGACTGTTCGCGTCCCACCCATCCCCGAAGTGCTGGAGTGAACACGTGCCAACGATCGTCGTCGAGGTCATGCCGAAGGCCGAGATCCTCGACCCCCAGGGCAAGGCGGTGGGCAACGCCCTCGCCCGTCTCGGCAAGGCAGACCTGACCAACGTCCGCATCGGCAAGCGCTTCGAGGTGGCCGTCGACGGCCCGGTCGACGACCAGAAGCTGGCCGAGGTCCGCGAGATCGCCGCCGACGTCTTCTCCAACGCCGTCATCGAGGACGTCGTGTCCGTGACGGTCGAAGGCGAGTGACACCGGTGCGCATCGGCGTCATCACGTTCCCGGGCTCGCTCGACGACCGCGACGCCCAGCGCGCGGTCCGTCTCGCCGGCGCCGACCCCGTCGCGCTCTGGCACGGCGACCACGACCTGCAGGGCGTCGACGCGATCGTGCTGCCCGGCGGGTTCTCCTACGGCGACTACCTGCGCGCCGGTGCGATCGCGGCGAAGGCCCCGATCATGGCCGAGGTCATCGACGCCGCGGGCAAGGGGATGCCCGTGCTCGGCATCTGCAACGGCTTCCAGATGCTCGCCGAAGCGCGACTCGTCCCGGGCGCGCACACCCGCAACGCGCACCAGCAGTTCATCCGGCGCGACCAGAAGCTCCGCGTCGAGACCACCGCCACGGCGTGGACGAGCGGCTTCACGGCCCAGCAGGAGATCACCATCCCGCTGAAGAACGCCGACGGCCGCTTCGTCGCGGACGCCGACGAGATCAAGCGCATCGAGGACAACGGCCAGGTCGTGTTCCGCTACGTCGGCGTGAACCCGAACGGGTCGATCGACGACATCGCGGGCGTCTCCAACGAGCGCGGCAACGTCGTCGGCCTGATGCCGCACCCCGAGCACGCGACGGAGCCCGGGTTCGGCCCGGACACCCCCGCGGCGATGGCCTCCGGCACGGACGGCCTCACCTTCTTCACCTCCGTGATCGAGTCGACGCTCGTCAAGTGACGACCACGCCGACGAACACGACTCCAGTGACAGGGAACGACACCACCGTGACGACACACGTCCGCCCGAAGCCCGACACCGTCCAGGACGCCGCAGCCACGCCCGACAAGGAGCAGCCGTACGAGGCGCTCGGGCTGAAGGCCGACGAGTACGCGAAGATCCGCGAGATCCTCGGCCGCCGCCCCACCTCGGGCGAGCTGGCGATGTACTCCGTGATGTGGTCCGAGCACTGCTCGTACAAGTCCTCGAAGAACTACCTCCGGCAGTTCGGCAAGAAGGTCACGCCGGAGATGACGAAGAACCTCATGGTGGGCATGGGCGAGAACGCCGGTGTCATCGACGTCGGCAACGGCTGGGCGGTGACCTTCAAGGTCGAGTCGCACAACCACCCGTCCTACGTCGAGCCGTACCAGGGCGCCGCGACCGGTGTCGGCGGCATCGTCCGCGACATCATCTCGATGGGCGCCCGCCCGGTCGCCGTGATGGACCAGCTCCGCTTCGGCGCGATCGACCACGAGGACACGCAGCGCGTCGTCCACGGTGTGGTCGGCGGCATCTCGTTCTACGGCAACTGCCTCGGCCTGCCGAACATCGGCGGCGAGACCTACTTCGACCCGGTGTACCAGGGCAACCCGCTGGTGAACGCCCTCGCGGTCGGGGTCCTCCGCCACGAGGACCTGCACCTCGCGAACGCCTCGGGTGCCGGCAACAAGGTCGTGCTCTTCGGTGCCCGCACCGGTGGGGACGGCATCGGCGGCGCGTCGATCCTGGCCTCCGACACCTTCACCGAGGGCGGCCCGACCAAGCGTCCCGCCGTCCAGGTCGGCGACCCCTTCGCCGAGAAGGTCCTCATCGAGTGCTGCCTCGAGCTGTTCCAGAAGGAACTCGTCGAGGGCATCCAGGACCTCGGTGCCGCCGGCATCTCGTGCGCCACGAGCGAGCTCGCGTCGAACGGCGACGGCGGCATGCACATCTCGCTCGACGACGTCCTGCTGCGCGACCCCACGCTCACCGCCGAGGAGATCCTCATGTCGGAGAGCCAGGAGCGCATGATGGCGGTCGTCCGCCCCGAGAAGCTCGACGAGTTCCTCAGCGTCGTCGGCAAGTGGGAGGTCGAGACCAGCGTCCTCGGCGAGGTCACCGGCACCGGCCGGCTCGTCATCGACTGGCAGGGCCAGGAGATCGTGAACGTCGACCCGCGCACGGTCGCCGTCGACGGCCCGGTCTACGACCGCCCCGTGGCCTACCCGGCCTGGATCGACGCACTGCAGGCCGACTCGGCCGCATCGCTCGACCGCCCGGCCGACGGCCCCGCCCTCAAGGCGCAGTTCCTGCAGCTGCTCGGCTCCCCGAACCTGGCGTCGAAGAACTGGGTGACGAACCAGTACGACACCTACGTGCTCGGCAACACGGCGCTCTCCTTCCCCGACGACGGCGGCATGATCCGCGTCGACGAGGAGACCGGGCTCGGCGTCACGATCGCCACCGACGCGAACGGCCGCTACTGCCAGCTCGACCCGAAGCAGGGCGCCCGGCTCGCCCTCGCCGAGGCGTACCGGAACGTCGCCGTCACCGGTGCCGTCCCGGCCGCCGTGACCGACTGCCTGAACTTCGGCTCCCCCGAGAACCCCGAGGTCATGTGGCAGTTCTCCGAAGCGGTCGAGGGGCTCGCCGACGGCTGCATGGAGCTCGGGATCCCGGTCACGGGCGGCAACGTGTCGTTCTACAACCAGACCGGCACCACCCCGATCCACCCGACCCCGGTCGTCGGTGTCCTCGGCGTGATCGAGGACGTCGCGCTGCGCGTGCCCTCCGGCTGGCAGGACGACGGCCACAACATCTACCTGCTCGGCACCACGTCGCTCGAGCTCGACGGGTCGGCCTGGGCCGGCACCGTGCACGGACACCTCGGTGGCCGTCCGCCGGCGGTCGACCTCGAGCGTGAGAAGGCCCTCGCGGACCTCCTGCACGCCGCGGCGAACGAGCAGCTGCTCACGAGCGCCCACGACCTGGCGGACGGCGGCCTCGGCCAGACCCTCGCCGAGTCGGTGCTCCGGTTCGGGCTCGGCGCCCGCGTCGTGCTCGACGAGCTCGAGGCCCGCGACGGCGTCGACACCGCCACCGCGCTGTTCTCCGAGTCGACCGGCCGCGTCATCGTGACCGTCCGGCGCGAGGACGACGTCCGCTTCCAGGGCCTCTGCGACGGCCGCGGCTTCCCGGTGCTCCGCATCGGTGTCACGGACGCCACGAGCGGGTCGCTCGAGGTCCAGGGTGCGTTCGAGGCGACGCTCGACGAGCTGCGCGGCACCCACGGCGCCACGCTCCCGAGCCGCTTCGGGGACGTCATCGTCGAGGACGTGACGGAGGGCTACGTCGGTCGGGGTCCGCTCGACGACCACGGCTCGTTCTCGCCGCGGACCGACTCCTGAACGGGCCGGACCGGAGCGCCACGACGAAGGGCACCGACTGATGCCCGTCGTCACCCTGCCGTTCCGCGAACTCGTCGATCGCTTCGGCCCCGTGCCGGAGGGCATCGAGCTCGACGTGTGGGACGTCGAGGCACCGTACGGACGCACCGACGACGTCGCCATCGCGTTCCTGCCGTTCTACTTCGGTGGCCGGCACCGGTGGCAGTACGTGCACGACCTGCCGAACCTGCGGCTCCTGCAGCTGCCGAGCGCCGGGTACGAGCACGCGGTCCCGCACGTCCCCGGCCACGCGCAGCTCGCGAACGGCCGCGGCATCCACGACGACGAGACCGCCGAACTCGCGGTGGGGCTCGCGCTCACGTCACTGCGCGAGCTCGGGGCGTTCCAGGCCGACCGTGCGAACGGCGTCTGGGACGCCCGGACCACCCGGTCCCTCGCCGACCGTCGCGTGACCGTGGTCGGCTACGGCGCGATCGGGTCCGCCATCGCGACCCGCTTCGAGGCGTTCCGCACCGAGGTCACCGTGGTGGCGCGGACCGCGCGTGAGCAGGACGGTCGGCAGGTCCACGCGTTCGGCGAGCTCCCGGAGCTCGCCGCGACCACCGACGTCCTGGTGCTCATCGCCCCGCTGACCGACGAGACCGAACGGCTGGTGGACGCCGACCTGCTCGCCGCGCTGCCCGACGGCGCCCTCGTGGTGAACGTCGCCCGCGGCAAGGTCGTCGACACCGATGCCCTCGTCGCCGAGCTGCGGTCCGGACGGCTCTCGGCAGCGCTCGACGTCACCGATCCCGAACCCCTGCCCGACGGGCACCCGCTCTGGACGACGCCGAACACGGTCCTGACGCCGCACGTCGGCGGCAACACGGACCTCAGTGTGCCGCGGTCGATCGAGCTGATGCGCCGCCAGGTGGCCGCGCTGGCCGAGGGCCGACCGTTCGAGAACGTCATCGAGTCCTGACCACCCGGCCGGTCATTCGGTCAGCAGCGCCATCCCGAGGCTCGGTGCCACATCGTCGAAGCCGAGCGATCGGTAGAGCCGCTGCCCGGGCGGGTCGCCGACGAGGGTGACGTACGCGCCACGGGGTGCCCGGGAGCGGATGTCCGCGACGAGCCAGGCGACCACCGCACGACCGATCCCCCGGCGTTGGTGCGCCGGGTCGGTCGCGATGTCGGCGATGTGGAAGTACCAGCCGCCGTCGCCGATCGTCCGGCCCATCGCGACGGGCCGCCCGTCGGGATCGAGGACGTGGCAGGCGGACCAGCTGCCGGCGATCGCTCCGGCGCCCTGGTCGGCGTTCTTCGGCGTCAGGCCGGAGTCACGGCGCAGCCGGAGGTAGTCGTCGAGGGGAGGCGGGCCGGGGACGAGGGTGTAGGACGCGTCCGTGGGGTCAGTCTCAGGCCGGCACGACGACCGGGACGACGCACGCCGGCGTGCCGACCGCGATCTGCGCGACGGCCTCGCCCGGTACACCGTCCTCGCCGAGGGGCAGGACCGCGATCGCGTCGGACATCTGGTTCGCCACGAGGAGGAAGCCGGGCACCCGGGCGAAGTGCCGGGGCCACACCCCACCGGAGGACGCCGAGCCCACGAGCGACAGCCCGCCGTCGGATGCGTCGAGCACCACCACGAGGTCGCGCCCGCGCACCGCGACGTACACGCGCCCGGCGTCGTCGACCTCGATGTGGCTGAGGAGCGACCCGCCGACCTCGCCGGTGAAGGTCGCCGCGGAGGCCACCGACACGAACGACCCCGAGCCGTCGCGGCGGAGGCGGTGGACCCGGCCGTCGAGCTCACCGGCCACGATGAGGTCGCCCTCGTACCAGGCGAGGTGCCGCGGTCCGACACCCGGGGTGACGTGGTGGACGCGGACCTGCTCGATGCTCGGGGCGTCCGTGATCCGGAACTCGTGCAGGGCGTCGCCGCCGAGGTCCGCCACGAGCACGGTGCCGTCCGGCGTCGCGGTCGACTGGTGGGCGTGCGGGCCCTCTTGCCGGTCCTCGACGGGGCCGGTGGCGTCGGGGAGGACCTCGGTGACGAGCGCCGACGCGGGCACCGTCACCTGGTCGTCGCTGCCGTGCGCGCCGATCAGCCCGTCGCTGCCGAGCACCGACGCGGCGTGCGACTCCGCTGCGGCGAGCGAGACCGCCGTGACGGTACCGGAGACGTAGTTGGTGACGACGAGTGCACCGGACGGGTCGACGCGCACGTGGCACGGGGCGTCGCCGCCGGCCGGAGCGTCCCAGAGGTGCTCGAGCGACGAGCCGCCCAGGCGGAAGGCCGAGACACCGCCGTCGGCCGTCTCGGACACGGCGTAGACCCGGTCGCCGGAGACGGCCAGGAACGACGGGTCGTCGATGACCGCGACGGTGCGAGCGGTCGGCGCGCCGCTGTCCGCACCCCCGACCGGTCCGCCGGGCACGATCGAGATGCCCGTCGCGTTCCCGCCGCCGGTGGCCGTGTAGGAGCCGACGAGCAGCGTCGGGAGCGCGTCGCTCACTCGTCGCCGCCGGCGATCTGCTCGTGGTGGTGGATGACCTCGGCGACGATGAAGTTCAGGAACTTCTCCGCGAAGGCGGGGTCGAGGTGCGACTCGGCGGCGAGGGAGCGGAGTCGTGCGACCTGGATCTGCTCGCGCCCCGGGTCGGCCGCCGGCATCCCCGCAGCTGCCTTGAGGTAACCGACCCGCTGGGTGTACTTGAAGCGCTCGGCGAGCATGTGGATGACCGCGGCGTCGATGTTGTCGATGCTCTGGCGGATGCTGGCCAGTTCGGCGACGGCCGCCGGGTCGTACTGGGGCGTGGTGTCGTCGTCGCTCATGCCCCGAGCCTAACGGCCGCGACCGCTCGGCAGGTGTCGGTTACGACGGTGGCCGGCGACCGGAACCTGAGCGGGACCTGAGCACGCCTTCGGAACTGCGAGAATGGAGACCATGTCGGTCCTGCTCGTGATCTCGTGCGTGTTCGCGGTCCTCGCGGGCCTCGTGCACGTGTACATCTTCTTCCTCGAGTCCGTCGCGTGGACGAGTCCCCGCGTGCGGAAGATCTTCGGCCTGTCGTCCGAGACCGAGGTCCAGGCCACCCGCTCGATGGCGTTCAACCAGGGCTTCTACAACCTGTTCCTCGCGATCGGCGCGATCCTCGGTGTGGTGCTCGCCGTCACGGGCAACGGGGCCACCGGGTGGACGCTCGTAGTGTTCTCGACGGCGTCGATGCTCGGTGCCGCCGTGGTCCTGCTCGGGACGGGTCGCCGGTACCTCAACTCCGCGTTCGTGCAGGGGTCGTTCCCGCTGATCGCCCTGCTCTTCGCGTTCCTCGGTTCGACGTTCGGCGCCTGACCGCAGCGTCGCGACGGGCCGGACGCCGGCTCGGGACGCGACCACAGAACGACGGGAGGCGCGGTGCCAGCTGGCACCGCGCCTCCCGTCGTTCCGCGTCAGCGTCTCGCAGGCGCGTCCCGCCCGGCGTCAGCCGAGCTTCGCCTGGAACTCGTCCGGCAGCTTCTCGAGCGCCCACTCGATCGCGGCGGTGGTCCCCATCGAGAACGCCGACGACACGTCCGGGTCGTCGAACACGATGGCGTGCCCGGCCTCGACCGACGGCACCTTCTGGAAGAGCGGGTCGGACTCGGCCTTGGACGCCTCGACGTAGATCGGCAGGATCAGCGTGAGATCGGCGTCCAGCAGGTCGAGGTTCTCGTCCGACAGGTGCACCGAGAACGCCTTGCCGGCCTGCTCGTCGATCGCCTTCGGGATCGTGAAGCCGAGGTTCCGCATGAACGTCGAGCGGCTGTCCGTCGAGGCGTAGGCCCCGAAGCCCTCGGACGTGTAGGCACCGACGACCGCCGACTTGCCCTCGAAGTCCGGGTGCGCCTTGCGGGCGGCGGCGTAGGCGTCGTCGAGGCCGGCGAGGAGCTTCTTGCCCGCAGCCTCCTTGCCGAGCGCCTTCGCGATCATCGTGGTCTGCTGCTCGGTCGACGCGAGGTAGTTCTCGCCGCCCTCCGGGATCGCCACGGTCGGTGCGATCGCGGAGAGCTTCGCGTAACGGTCCTTGTCACCCGACGACTTCACGTCGAGGATCACGTCGGGCTTGAGCTTGAGGATGTCCTCGTAGCTCGGCTCGAGCGTCTGGATGATCTTCGGCGACTTCGTGTACGCGCCCTTGAGCCACGGCCCGACGCCGTCGCCACCGAACGCGAGCCAGTCGCTCGCGCCGACGGGCTGCACGCCGAGTTCGAGCGCGGTCTCGGCGTCGCCCCAGCCGAGGGCGACGACGCGCTTCGGCTGCGAGTCGATCTTCGTGGTGCCGAGGGCGGTGGTGATGGACACCGGGAACTGGCCGTCGGCGGACGTGGTCGCGGCGTCGTCGGACGACGAACCGGAGCCGGAGGCGCACCCGGCGAGGACGAGGGACGCTGCGACGACGGTGCCGGCAGCGGCGAGCGCTCGGCGGAAGCGGGAGGGAGTTCGGATCACGAAGGTAAGCCTAACCTAAGCGCTCGGCGCGGAACACGCCTGGATAGGCTGACGGGGACATGTACTCCGACCCCTCCCGGACCCGCCTCGCGGTGCTCGGCTCCCCCATCGCCCACTCCCTCTCCCCCACGCTGCACGCAGCGGCCTACGACGTGCTCGGGGTGCCGTTCACGTACGGGAGGCACGAGGTCGCGTCCGGCGGACTGGACGCGTTCGTCGCGGGGCTGGGTCCCGACTGGCGCGGCCTGAGCCTCACCATGCCGCTCAAGCGCGAGGTCCTGCCGATGCTCGACCGGACGACCCCGCTCGTCGACGAGCTCGGGGTCGCCAACACCATCGCGTTCCGCACGGTCGGCGACACCGTCCTGCGGTCCGGCGCGAACACCGACGTCGAGGGGATCGTGCGCCCGGTCGAGGCGCTCGGACACCTCCCCGGCGAGGCGACCGTCCTCGGCGGCGGTGCGACCGCGGCGAGCGCCCTCACCGCGGCTGTGCGGCTCGGGGCGTCGCTCGTGCGGGTGTTCCTCCGCGACACCGCGAAGGCCGGACACCTCGTCGACCTGGCCGTGCGGCTCGGGGTCTCGCTCGAGGTGCTCCCGCTGACCGAGCTGCCGGGGACCCGTCACGGGTTCGTCGTCTCGACGCTGCCCGGGGGTGCGGCGGACACGCTCGACCTCGTGCCGTCGGGGCCGGACGCGGTGCTCTTCGACGTGGCCTACGAGCCCTGGCCGACCGCCGTCGCGACCCGGTGGGCGAGTGCCGGCGGACGCGTGCTGAACGGGCTCGACATGCTCGCCGAGCAGGCCCTCGGGCAGATCCGGTTCTTCCTGAGCGGTGACCAGGACGAGCTCCTGCCGGCCGAGGCCGACGTGCGGAGGGCGATGCGCGCCTCCGTGGGCCTGCCGGAGACCATCGGGGCCTGAGCCTCGGTCAGCGTCGAGCTCGTGCCTCGGCGTCGAGCAACGCGACCGAGACGTCCCAGAGCCGCTCGGCGGCGGCCGGGTCGAGCGCCCACGGGAGCACGCCGTGCAGCCCGTCGGTGATGCGGTCGACGACGGCGGCCTCGTGGCAGTCCTCGAAGTACCGGCCGCTCACGCCGTCGAGCTCGGGAGCGGTGGCGAGGAGCACCGACGTCGCCGCGCCCTGCTCCGGGGACTTGACGACGTCCGCCGCGGAGACCTTCGTCGCCGCGAGCACCTCCGGGTCCCAGTGCTTCTGCAGCCCCGTCCAGATCCCTCCGGGCATGCATGCGTTCGCCGTGATCCCGTCGGCGGCCCATCGTCGTCCGACCTCGACGGCGAAGAGGACGTTGGCGGTCTTGGACTGGGCGTAGGCGAGCCCGGGCTCGTACGGGCGACGCCGGAAGAACAGGTCCTCGAACACGACCGGCGAGCTGCCGTGCCCGCTCGACGACAGCGAGACGATCCGCGCACCGGTCGCCGCGGCGAGCGCCTCGTGCAGCCCGAGGGTCAGCGCGAAGTGCCCGAGGTGGTTCGTGGCGAACTGCGTCTCCCACCCGGCCGAGGTGTACGACTCCGGGCTGTCCATCAGCCCGGCGTTGGCGACCAGGACGTCGAGGGGCCCGGACCACGACGCCGCGAACGCTTCCACGGAGGCCGGGCGGTCGAGGTGGAGCTCGGCGACGTCGGGCGCGGTGCGTCCGGTGGTGCGGGCGATGTCCGCCGCGACCCGCTGTCCGGCCTCGACGTCGCGGACCGCCAGGGTCACGGTCGCGCCGGCCCCGGCGAGCGCTCGGGCCGTCTCGACGCCGATTCCGGAGGCGGCACCGGTCACGACGGCGGTCCGTCCCCGGAGGTCGAGCCCCGCCACGACCTCGGCGGCGGTGGTGTGGGCTCCGAAGGCGGCGAGGTCACGGTCCGGCACGGTGTGCTCCTGTCTGGGGACGGAGGCGCTCAGGACACCGTGCCGTCCACGTAGGACCACCGGCCGTGCTCGCGCACGAAGTCGCTCGTCTCCTCGAGTGTGCCCCGCTCGTCGTCGGTGCGCCACCACGCGCGGAAGGCGACGGTGCCGCGGGAGTCGAACGGGCCGCCGGACTCCGTCGACAGGACGTCCAACCGCGTCCAGCGCTGGGCCGGGTCGAGCTCGAGGCTCGCCGGGCGGGTGCGCGGGTGCCACGTCTGCAGCAGGTACTCGGGCAGGCCGAGGGCGAACGCGCTGAACCGCGACCGCATGAGCCGCTCGGCGGTCGGGGCCGCGGCGCCCGCGTGCAGCGGGCCGCAGCACTCGCCGTAGGGGTTGCCGCTCAAGCAGGGGCAGCGCGACTCGTCGGTGACCACGGGCGGCACGCTAGTCGACGATGGACAGCGCGACGGTGATGTTGCCGCGGGTGGCGTTCGAGTAGGGGCAGATCTCGTGCGCGCGCTCGGCGAGACGCTGGCGCTGCTCGGGTCGGGCGGCCGGCGCGTACACGTCGAGCTCGACCGCGAGGCCGAAGCCCCCGTTGCCGGTGCCGCCGATGCCGACCTCGGCCGAGACCTCGGCGCCGGTCGTGTCGACGTCGAGCTCCCGGCCCGCGGCGTGGAGCGCCCCGAGGAAGCACGCGGCGCACCCGGCGGCGAAGAGCTGCTCGGGGTTCGTGCCCTCGCCGCTGCCGCCCATCTCCTTCGGCGGACGGGTGTCGAGGTCGAGGCGGTCGTCCTCGCTGCGCACGTGTCCGTCGCGGCCGCCTCCGGTGGCGTGGGCGGCGGCGGTGTAGACGATGTCGAGACTCATGGCACGAGCGCATCGTGCGTTCCTGGACGACCGCTGGAGCGGGGCGCAACGGCGGGCGGCGGCGATCGGTCGATGAGGACACGTCGGGCGTGTCCGGCCCCGCCGCTGTCAGCTTCGCGGAGTAGACGGAACCTCGTGTTCAGACTCGGGTGGCAGGTGCTGCGGGAGCGGATCCCCACGGTGGTCGATCCCGCACGCGCCCGTCGCGCCGTGTGGATCGCCGCCGCGTGCTCCGTGGTCGTGCTGGTCGGCGCCGTCGCGCTGCAGCTCGCGTTCGGCTGGGCCGGCACGGGGGCCGTCCGTCCGGTCGTGGTCATCGCACTCGTGTCCCTCGGGCTCGGCTCGATCGTGTTCTCCGCCTTCCGGACCGACCGTCCGCTCGACCCGGCAGCGACCATCAACGGGCGACAGGTCCGGCCGGACTGGCAGATGAGTGTGCGGTGGTCGGTGCAGCCCTACCTGGCGAGACGGCAGCTCCCGGTGACCCCCGAGGACCGTGCGGCGGTGCTGACCGACGTCGGACTCCTGCAGCGCGGGCTGGTCCGGCGGCTGACGCGGCTCGCCCCGCTCCTCGGCGGGGTCGCACTGCTCGGGATCGCCGCCTCCGCGAGCAGCGACGTGCGGCCGATCGGGCTGCTGTGGGCAGCGGTGTACGTCTGCACGCTGCCCGACCTCGTGGTGCGGCTCGGCCGCTCGGAGCGCGCGCGGCTCGCAGCCCTCGCGGTCGATCCGCCGGCCGGAGACGCCGATACGGGGAAGCACGGGGTCGACGGCTCGAAGGTGCGGCTCCCCGGTGACTGAGGCCCGCGAGCAGGAACCCCGGACCGTCTTCCGCTCCGGGTGGCAGGTGTACCGCGAGCGACTCCCCGAGCTCGTCGACCAGCGCCACCACCGCCGTGCCCTCCGCGTCGGGATCGTCGTCGCGGTCGTCGCGTTCGCCGGACTGCTGGCCCTGGGGTGGTTCGTCGAGCGCCTCGACGGTTCCGTCCCCGGCCCGGCCGGAATCATCGTGGCGCTCCTGGTCTCCGGCGGCATCGGGTGCGTCGGTGCCGCCCTCGTGCCGATCGGCCCCCGGGGATGGGCACTCGCGCCCGTGTCCGGCATCGGGTGGCGCACCCAGGAGGCGATCGCCCGGTACCACCGGCGCAACCCGCCGCCGGTCGCGCCGGAGCACCGCGACGCCGTCCTGCAGGGCATGCCGGCGACCCGTGACCTGCTGGTCCGCACGATCTACCGCTCGCTGTTCGTCGTGGGCGGCTGGACCGGCATCGTCCTCGGCACCCTCGTGTACGACCTGACCGCACGCGTGGACAGCGACACCGTGATCCTGTTCCCGGGCGTCTGGCTGTTCTCCATCCTGTTCACGACAGGGACCGGCATCGTCGGCATCCGCACACTCGGGCGCCAGGAGCAACTCCGCGTCGAGGCCGAGGCGTTGCCGCCCGTCCCGTCCGCGCCGCGCCGAGGACGCCCCGACAGCCCGAGCGGCAGCAAGCTGGCGCTCCCGGGCGAGTGAGCGCATGAGCGCGTGAGCGCGTGTCGGTAGCACCGGGCACACTGGGCGCATGTGTGGAAGGTTCGTCGTCTCCGACACCACGGCCGATCTGCTGCCGGAACTGATCGGTGAGCTCGCCGACCGGACCGAGCACGTCGACGAGGACACCGGCGTGGTCGGCACCGGCCTGGTCCCGAGCTGGAACGTCGCACCGACCGACCCGGTCTTCGCGGTCCGGCAGCGGCACGGGCAGCGCGAACTCCCGCAGATCAGCTGGGGGTTCGTGCCGAGCTGGGCGAAGGACTTCCAGAAGCAGCGTCCGAAGCCGATCAACGCCCGCATCGAGACCGTCGCGACGAGCGGCATGTTCAAGCGGGCGTTCGCGACGAACCGCTGCATCATCCCCGCCCAGGGCTACTACGAGTGGGTCGTGCGCGAGGACGGCAAGGAACCGCACTTCGTCCACGAACCCGGCGGTGCCCTCGCGATGGCCGGCGTCGTGAGCGCGTGGCCCGACCCCACGAAGCCCGACGGCGACCCGGACAAGTGGCGGCTGTCCCTGGCGATCATCACGCGGGACGCCCACGTGGCCCCGGGCGAGGTGCACGATCGCATGCCGGCGTTCCTCACCCCGGACGGCTACGACGCCTGGTTGGACACCGAGCAGGGCGGCCTCGGACAGGACGACCTGCTCGCCCTGCTCGACCACGAGTCGCTGACGGTCGCGGCGGGCCTCGAGCAGTACGAGGTCTCGCGTGCGGTGAACAGCGTCAGGAACGACGGGCCGCAGCTCGTCGAGCGGGTCGCCTAGCCACCCCGCTCAGCAGTCGTCGGACCCCGGCGTGGTCATCCCCACGGTCACGTCCGACAGGTCCTGGGTCCGCAGGGTCCCCAGCGGCCCGGTCGTCGTCACCCGGAGCCCGGTCAGGTGTCCGCCGTGCGCCAGGCTCCTCGAGCGCATCTCGGCGACGACCCGGACGTCGTGGTGCGGCGCGATCACCGTGCCGTCGGCGTCGAGGACCTGCGCGCCGTCGACGACGCTCGCGGTGTCGCCCATCAGTGCGCCCGTGCCGGATCCCCGGACCTTCTCCGCGAGGACGACGCGCACCGAGCGGAGCCCGGAGTCCCACGTCGCGCGGACGCCCCGGAGCGTCACGGGCCGGTCGGACGGGTTCCGCAGGACGAACCCGGCGGACATCCGGGTCTCGTCACGTCCGGCCTCGTCGTCCGACCACCCGCCGCAGACGCCGCTCGCGCCCAGCGCGCGCAGCGGCGCGGGCGACGAGGTGACGACGACGAGCCCGGCGAGCAGGACGAGTGCCGCGACGACGCACGTCGCCAGCACCGCGCGTGCAGACGGGCCCGCTCGGTGCGGGATGGTCGCGTGCTCGTCCGATGTCATGGTCCCCCCGGTCCGGGCCGAGCGTCGGCCCACGTCGAGAGCATGACAGACAGGAGGCCCGGATCACGTCAGCCGATCGGCTGACGTGGTCCGGGCCCGCAGTCCAGAGCGTCAGGCGCCGTCGCGACGCACGTCCGGCAGGAGCACGTGGAGCCGCTCGGCGAGCCGCAGCTGGGCTTCCTCGAGCGACCGGAAGTCGCCGACGTACTGCCCGAAGGTGTCGGACACGAAGTAGTGCGCACCCTGGCGGTCGACGGTCCCGCCGTAGTAGCCGCCGTAGTTCGCCGCCCAGAGCCCCGTGTCCGGCCGCGACCAGAGGATGCGCGGGTGGACCGGCTCGTCGACGTCGGTGTCGACGACGAGGTCGACGTGGGCGTCCATGCCGGTGATCGCGACCATGGTGGCGGTGTCGACGGTCACCTCGGTGTGCTGGTGGTGGTCGACGGGCGTGCTCATGGTCGTGCTCCTCTTGGTGCGTGCTGCTGTGGTGCGGCGTTCCGTGGTGCGGGTGGTGCGGTGCTCCGGGGAGCGACGTGCTAGTCGACCGGGCGGATCACGGACGGCAGCATCACGTGCAGCTGGTCCGCGAGCTTCGCCTGTGCCTGCTCGAGCGACGCGAAGTCGCCGACGACGAGGCCGAACGTGTCCGAGGCGACGTAGCGGTCGTCGCGCTTGTCCACCGATCCGCCGAAGTACCCGCCGTAGTTGGCGACCCACTCGCCGTCGTCCTCCTGCGTCCAGGTGAGCTTGGCGCGGGCCGGGCGGGCGTGCGGTTCGGCCTGGGCTTCGAGGATGGCGATCGTGTCGACGGTCTCGGTGTCGAGCGTGACCTCGGCTCGGGTGTCGGTGCTGACGGTGGTGCTCATGTCGCTCTCCTTCGCGATCCGGGGTACATCGGCTGACATGAGAACGCTACGAGACCGACCCCTCCACCCGCCAGCGACGCCCGCCGATTCACGGGTTCCGTCAATGCGCCCCATCGGCGAAGCCCGGGTTTCCGGGGTCAGGCGTCGCACTTCCGGGGTACAGGGGACAGATCGGGGTACTCGTTCTCCGGCCATTCCGCTGGAGGCCTCGGGATGCGTCGATGCCGCACAGCGCTGCAGTGTGCGAGGTTCCGCGCACGGTGGGAGCGCGCGATCCCCGCACGCTGGCCGGAACCTCGCACATTGCTGGCGCAGGGCGCGGCGCGTCAGCGCGCCGCGCGCCAGCGCCAGTGCCCGCGCGTCAGCGCACGGCGCGCAGCGCGTCCGCGACCACCACGAGCGCCGCGGCGATCTCGTCCGCCACCCGCTCGTGCGTCGCCGTCGACCGGCGGTACGGGTCGTCGACGTCGTCGTCCGCCGGGTCCGCGAGCGGCGGCACCGTCCCCCGCAGTCGGGCGACGAGTGCGACGAGCTCCTCGGGCGTGGACACGCCGGCGAGCTCGGCCGGCTCGAGCCCGTCGAGCACCCGGGCGAACTGCTTGACCGTGAACGCGCGCTTCGCCGTCCGGGGTGCGAGCGAGACCACGGCCGCACGGTGCGAGCGCTCGGCGGTGAGGACGAGGTCCGCCGACCCCGCGATCACCGCGGTGAGGTACCGCGCACGGTGCCCGTCGGGCGACCCGCCGAGCCGCACGGACTGCGCTGCGGCGGCATCGTCCATCGATGCGCCGTCCTGCGCGATGGTGCCGGCGGACTCGACCACGAACGCGGGTGCGTCCGGGCCGAGTCGCGCCGTGAGGACCTGTGCGCCGAGCGGCGAACGGCAGATGTTGCCGCTGCAGACGAACAGGACGCGCATCGTCAGGCTGCGGTGTCGCCGAGCAGGTCGTGCCGCACGACGATGGCATCACGCCCGGGGCCGACACCGATCGCGGAGATCCGCGCCCCGGACATCGCCTCGACCGCGAGCACGTAGTCCTGCGCGTTCTTCGGCAGGTCCTCGAACGAGCGGGCACCCGTGATGTCCTCGGTCCAGCCGGGGAACTCCTCGTAGACGGGCTTCGCGTGGTGGAAGTCCGACTGGTTCACCGGGACCTCGTCCACGCGGACGCCGTCGACCTCGTAGGCAACGCAGACGGGGATCGTCGACAGCCCCGTGAGGACGTCGAGCTTCGTCAGCACGAAGTCCGTCACGCCGTTGACGCGCGCCGTGTAGCGGGCGATCGGGGCGTCGTACCAGCCGCAGCGGCGCGGGCGACCCGTGGTGGTGCCGAACTCGAAGCCGTTGGCCCGGAGGAACTCCCCCGACTCGTCGAACAGCTCGGTCGGGAACGGACCGGCGCCGACGCGGGTCGTGTACGCCTTGACGATGCCGATGATGCGCTCGAGCTTGCCCGGGCCGATGCCCGAACCGGTCGCCGCGCCACCCGCCGTCGCCGACGAGGACGTCACGAACGGGTAGGTGCCGTGGTCGACGTCGAGCATGGTGGCCTGGCCGGCCTCGAACAGGACGGTCTCCCCGCGCTCGAGCGCACGGTGGATCTCGAGCCCGGTGTCGGCGACCATCGGACGCAGGCGGTCCGCGAAGGACAGCAGCGACTCGACGACCTCGTCGGCGTCGATCGCGCGCCGGTTGAAGACCTTCACCAGCAGGTGGTTCTTCTGGTCGAGGGCCGCTTCGACCTTCTGGCGCAGGATGTTCTCGTCGAAGATGTCCTGGATGCGGATCCCGACGCGGTTGATCTTATCGGCGTAGGTCGGGCCGATGCCGCGGCCGGTGGTGCCGATCTGGCGCTTGCCGAGGAACCGCTCGGTCACCTTGTCGATGGTGCGGTGGTAGTGCGTGATGACGTGGGCGTTCGCCGACACGAGCAGCTTCGAGGTGTCGACGCCGCGGGCCTTCAGCGCGTCGAGCTCCTGGAAGAGGACCTCGAGGTCGACGACCACGCCGTTGCCGATGACGGGCGTGACGCCGGGCGTGAGGATGCCGGAGGGCAGCAGGTGCAGGGCGTACTTCTCGCCGCCGACGACGACCGTGTGCCCGGCGTTGTTGCCGCCGTTGAACTTCACGACGTAGTCGATGCGGGACCCGAGGAGGTCGGTGGCCTTCCCCTTGCCCTCGTCGCCCCACTGGGCTCCGATGATCACTGCAGCGGGCATCTGGTTCTCCTCACGTTGGCGGAGGACCTCACACGACCAGTCGGGCCGGTGGTCCACCCGAGTCTATCGGACGGCCACCGGCACGCTACCTGCCGGTCGCCCGGTCGGAGCGCTCGCGCACACCGGCGACGAGCGGCCACCCCACCGCCAGGACGGCGAGCAGGAGCAGTGCGACGAGCAGGACCCGGGCGTCCGCGCCGAAGCCCGAGGCGAGGAGCGCCCACACCGGGACGACGAGACAGACGCCCAGCCAGACCGCCGCGAGCAGTGCCCGCGCCGCCCGGTGCACCCGCAGGGCGATCGCGGCGACGACGGCGGCGAAGAGCCCCGACACGGCCCAGGTGCCCCCGGTGGCGACCGCCGTCCGGGCGTCGCCGGAACAGGACGCCGGGGCCGGGTACACCGCCGGGCACGCGACGGCTGCTCCCTCGGTGAGCCAGAGGGCTGCGAGTGCGCACACCACGACGACACACGCCCTCGCGACCGTCCACCCCATCACCCGATGATGCCGGAGGTGCGGTCCGGACGCCACCCCGGGACGGACTGGAGGCGCGGTGCCAGCCGGCACCGCGCCTCCAGTCCCCGAGCGGGTCGCGCTCGCGCGCTCAGCTGCGGAAGAAGTCCTGGTACGACGGGTCGCCCACCGGGGCCGAGTGGCCGGGCTCGGCGAGGCGCTCCTCGATCATCGACTGGATGACGTCCGGCGGGGTGAGCCCACGGCGACGCCACTCCATCGGGTTGGCCCGGAGCTGCTTCAGGGTGGTCTGCGTCTGCATGCTGCAACCCTCCCACCGGATAACTAGTTTGTCTAACTACATGTCCTTTTGACGCACTGCGGGCCCCGCCGCTGGGGTGCGACGGGGCCCGAGTGGTGGTGTCGGTGCCTAGCGGCGAGCGACCTTGGCGGTCGACTTCGAGGTCGACGTGCCGTCCTGGTAGCCCTTCGCCGTCGCGACGACCTTCACCGAGAAGGTGTGGCCGGCGTCGGGCGTGCCGAGCTTGTAGGACGAGCTCGTCGCGCTCTTCACCGCCTTGCCGTCACGGAGCCACTGGTACGAGTACGTGACGCCCGAGCCGTTCCACGTGCCGTGGTTCGCCTTGAGCTTCGTGCCGACCGTCGGCTTGCCGCTGATGGAGACCGCACTGCCCTTGACGAGCGTCAGTGCCGGGGCCACCCAGGTCGCCGCGGCGCTCTGGGCCTGGCTGCCGACCGCGTTGCCGAGGTGCAGCAGCAGGATCCGGGCGCTGGCCACACCGGCGCCGCGGGTCACCTGGAGCGAACCCTTGTCGGCGAACAGCGTGCCGCCCTGACCGCCCTGGGCGAACGTGAGCGTCGGCTTGGCGAGGTTGAACTTCGCCGTCGAGGTCACGTCGACCACCGAGGACCCGCTGGTGGCCGCGCCCGGCGCGTACGCCGACTCGGTCTCCACCCGGTACGAGATGGTCTTGCCCGCGGCACCGATCGCCGAGGCCGTCACCGGCAGCACCTTGACGGCACTGTCGAACGTGTTGACGTCCTGGCCGGGGGCACCGCCGTTGAGCGGGAAGGCGTCGACCACGGCGTCGTCGTCGGACGTCGCGTTGAGGTCGATCGTCGTGACGAGCGTCGCGTCGACCACGGACGACTTCGCGTCGTAGACGAGGTAGTCGTCCTTGCCGTCGCCGTTCGTGTCGATGAACACCTCGACGTTGGTCACGGCGCCCGGGTTGGCGTCGGGGCCGGCCGTCTGCACACCGAACGCGAGGGTGTCCGACGCCTTGTCGTAGCTGACGCCGTAGGCACGGACGTCGGCGGCCTTGAGCGACTGCGACGCCGAACCGGTCGGGAACGACTCCACGCCGTCCGTCCCGCCGAGCACGAACGGCGCGACCGCGGCGTGGTAGCCCGAGGTCAGGCCGCCCTGGTCGACCGTGCGGCCGCTCAGCGCGAGGTTCGCGGTCTTCTGGGACCCGGTGAACGACACACCCGAACCGCGCACGGCGCTGACCGGCTTCGGCGCGACGTACGTGCCGAGGCGCAGCGGGTCGAGCGTCTTGTCGGTCGGGGTGAAGGTCACGAGACCGGTCGCGGCGGTGACGAACTCCCGCTGGTAGCCCTGCTGCACCGACTCCTGGGTGGGGTCGATGACGCGGCGGAGCTGCGTCGGGTCGGCGACCGTGAAGGTCAGGTCCACGACGGCACCGCGACCGGGGCCGACGGTGACGCGCTTCGTGCTGAGCGAGAACGCGACACCCGGCTGGGACACCTGCGGCTGGTAGGCCACGTCGTAGGTGTGGGCCGTGGAGTCGGTGTTCTCGATGAGGAGCGACCGGGTCTCGCTGGTCTTGCCCGCGACCTCGACGACACCGAACGAGGCGGTCACGAGCTGACCGTTCTCCACGCTCTTCACGGTGGTGTCGGCGGTGACGGCCTGCAGGGCGTCGACGCGACCGGTGCCCTGGCGCAGCAGGGTCGCCGTGCCGGAGCCGTCCTTGACGTCGTGCGTGGCCGTGTTCATGAGCGCGGCCTTGACGTCCGGGGCCGACCAGGTCGGGTGCGACTCGAACGTCAGCGCGGCGATGCCCGCCACGTCCGGCGTCGCCATCGACGTGCCGCTCATCGACATGCGGTCGTCACCGGTGCCGTTGGCCGCGGAGATCACGTTGACCCCGGGGCCGGCGATGTCCGGCTTGACGATGTCACCGAACGAACCGTGGACACCGCGGCTGGTGAACGACGCCAGCGTGTTCACGGCCTCGGGGTCGGTGGCGAGTTCGAAGCCCTTGAGCTCGTCGGCGAACTTCACGTGCAGGGTCCCGGCCTTGGCAGAGGCCAGGAGGCTCGTCACGCTGTCCTTGGTCAGCTCGGCACCCGGGATGGTCGCGTTCCCCGCGATGCCCGAGCTGAAGGTGTTGATCGTGCCCGCGAGGAGCACGCCGACGCCGCCGGCTGCCTGGACGTTGCCGAACCGGACCCCGGACCCGCACTCGAGCGCGGCGTCGGTCCACTTGAGCCAGACGACCTTGCCCGCGACGGCAGCGGCGTCCGCACCCGTGAAGGGCGTGCAGCCGTCGACGTTCGTGGTCGGGACGACGACGTCGCCCTCGACCGGCAGCGTGCCCTGGAAGTTCTGGGAGTACTGCGCGCGGTAGTTCTTCGCGACGGCGGACGGGGCGGTCACCTGGACACCGTCGTAGAGCGACTGGCCGGTGGCGCTGGCGGCGACCGTCAGGGCACCCTCGGCGTTCCCGGGCGAGCCACCGATGTCGGTGAAGTCGTCAGCGTTGCCCGAGGCGATCACGGGCAGGACACCGCGGGCGGTGAGCGCGTCGATCTTCGCGTTGTCGGGGTCGTCCGGCGCGCCGTAGTCGGAGCCGAGCGACAGGTTGAGGACGTTGATGTCCTTGCCCTCGGTCAGCGACTGGCCGACCCAGTCGAGTGCGGCGCCGGTGAGGTCGGTCGAGCCGCCGTTGTCACCGAACACCTTGAGGGCGTAGAGGCCGGCCTCGGGCGCGGTGCCCGGACCGATCCACATGTCCTGCACCTGCTGCGTGGTGAGCTTGGTGTAGTCGCCGTCGAAGGTCTGCTTGTCGGCGTCGAGGCCGTAGCCGGCGATCGTGCCGGACACGTGCGTGCCGTGGTCGCCGCCCTTGCCGTCGATCGGGTTGTCGTCCGGCGCGGGCACCGGCTGGTAGGTGTCGGGGTCGGTCGGGTCCGCGTTGTAGGTCGGCCCGGCGAAGTCGTACCCGCCGAGGAACTTCTGCGGGTCGTACGAGCCCTCGGCAGGTGCACTCGTCGAGGCGAGGGCAGCGTCGTAGGCGGCCGTGGTGCCGGGGCCGCCGAAGTCCGCCTGGGTGTAGTCGAGGCCGGTGTCCAGCACGGCGACGTTGACGCCCTTGCCGGTGTGGCCGGTCTGCTGCCACGCGTTGAGCGCCCGCGTGTACACGTCGCTCGCCGCGTTCTTCGGGCTGACGCCGTCCGCTCCCGGCTTCGCGAGGCTCGGGTCGACGCCGGACGGGGCCGCCGAAGCGTCCTCGTTGACCGTCGGCTCGACGACCTTCTTCGGCGTGAGCGGGATGATGCTCGCGACGTCGGAGCGCGCCGCGACCTTCCGAAGCGCCTCGACGTCGGCGACGACGGCGATGCCCGGGACGGTGTACTCGGTCGAGTAGAGCTCGGTGGCGTCCGCGTCGGACTGCTTGACGGCAGCGCGGACCGCGTCGACGGTCGAGCCGATCGCCTTGACGCGCTGCTTCGCGGCCGAGGACTGCGTCTTCGACTTCGTCAGGTCGCCGCCCTTGGCCTTCGCGTCGACCTCGAGGGCGCCCTGGCCGGTCGTGCGCACGAACGCCGCGATCGTCTTCTGGGGCTTCGCGTCACGCAGCGGCTGCGCGATCTTCAGG
The DNA here is from genome assembly GCF_059492135.1 of Curtobacterium sp. Curtsp22. Lineage (NCBI taxonomy): Bacteria > Bacillati > Actinomycetota > Actinomycetes > Micrococcales > Microbacteriaceae > Curtobacterium > Curtobacterium sp. Curtsp22. The sequence goes on from NZ_CP168519.1 coordinate 1,837,696, forward strand.
TCGGCGGGCGAGAGGCCGGACGGTGCCGCGGAGGCCGCCCCACCGACGGCGAGCCCACCGCACGCGAGGGCCGCGGCGGCGATGCCGGCGGTCAGGACGCGTGCGATGCGATGCGGGTTCGGGTTCGGGTTGTCGTTCGGTGTTGCACGGTTCAAAAGGCGCACTCCTGGCTCCGTCCGTGTTCTTCATGGAATTGCTGTGAAGTTATGCGCTTGCTCTCAGGGAGCGCAGTCGGCACTTTGGGGGACCACCCCCTGACGGGGGTGTTGGAACTGATAACTTGCACACGTGTGTGCACGTTATTACGATGGGGTGCGTGACCACTCCTGACCAGCCCGCACGCGCTCCCCGCCGGGACGCGACGGAGAACCGGGCCGCCCTGATCGAGGCGGCGAAGACCGCACTGCAGGCAGACCCGGACGTCTCGCTCGAGACGATCGCGTCCGCCGCGGGACTCTCCCGGCGTGCGGTCTACGGACACTTCCCCTCCCGTGACGACCTCGTGCGCGAGGTCGTCACCGCCGGGGCCGCCCGTGTCGCCGGTGCGATGCCGACCGCGGCCGACCTCGGTGCACTCCCACCGGCCGCTCGGCTCGCCGCCATCGCGGTGACGCTGTGGTCCGAGGTGTCCCACGTCCGATCGATGGCCAGGGTCGCGATCCGCAGCCCGTTCAGCGAGTCCGTGGCCGCGGTGTTCGCACCCCTGCGCGCCCAGGTCCGCGACGCGTGCGCCCTCGGGATCGCCGACGGCACCATGCGCGACGACGTCGACCCCGCGACGCTCGGCCGGCTCGTCGAGGGCGCCTGCATCGCCGTGCTCGACGAGGCCACGCGCTCCGGCACCTCCGACGACGACGGACGCCGCATGGTCGTCCTCTCGGCGCTGGGGATGGCCGGCATCGACTGGCGCACCGCTTCGCTCTCCGAGCCGGCCGCCTCCACCACCACCACCACGAAGGCCTCCACAGAGAAGGACCGCGCATGACGCTCGAACTCGACCACGTCGGCATCGGCGACGAGCCCGGTGCCGCGCTGCCCGTCGTCTCCGCCGTCGCCGCCCCCGGCCGCCCGGGTGTCGTCGCCGTCGAGACGGAGCAGGCACCCGTGCTCGCCTCGCTCGTCGCCGGCGGGCGCATGCGGCCCGAGACCGGTCGCGTGCTGCTCGACGGGCACGACGACGCCGCGGCGGTCCGGAGGACGTTCGCCCTCGTGGACACGCCGGGCATCGCCGAGCCCTTCCCCGTGATGAGCCTCAAGCGCATCGTGCGCGAGGAGCTCGCCTTCGCCGGACAGCGGCCCTCCCGTGAGCACGTCGACACCGTGCTCGACGAGCTCGGGCTGCGGGACTACGCCGACACGCACGTGCAGCGGGTCCCGACCGACGTGCGGGTCCGGCTCCTCGTCGAACTCGCCCTGCTGCGGGACGGGGTGACCGGGCTCGTCGTCACCTCGCCCGAACGGCACGGCGGCGCCGTGGAGGGGTGGTTCGCGGTCGTCCGCGACGTCGCCCGCCGCGGCGTGACCGTCGTGCTCGTGACATCCAAGGCCGCAGCCGCGACCGTCGAACACCTGCTCGACACCATCCAGACCGAGGACCCCGAGGACGTGGCCCGACCTGACGGAGACGACCCGCGCCTCCAGTCCGACACCGACCACCTGCCCACGGAGGCGACCGCGTGACCACCACCTCGCTCGTCCGCGCCGAACTGGCGCGACTCACCGCGACCCCGCTCGCACGACTCGCGTTCATCGCGCTCATGGTCGTGCCGCTGCTGTACGGCGGCGCCTACCTCTGGGCGAACCGCGACCCGTACGCGAAGCTCGACCAGGTCCCCGCCGCCATCGTCGACCAGGACGCCGGGGCGACGCTCGACGGCGACCACGTCGACTACGGCAAGGACGTCACGAAGGAGGCCATCGACGGCGCCGACTTCAGGTGGACGAAGACGACCGCGGCCGACGCGCGCTCCGGCGTCCGGAACGGCACGTACGACTTCGTCGTGACGATCCCGCACGACTTCTCTGAGTCCCTCGTCTCCGCACAGTCCGACGACCCGAAGCGTGCCGAGCTCGTGATGACGACGGCGGACACGAACTCGTACCTCGCCTCGACCATCGCGGAGCAGGCGGGCAAGACGATGCGCACCGCCGTCGCCGAGCGGGTCGGGAAGCAGGCGGCGAAGACCCTGCTCGTGGGCCTCGCCGACGTGCGCGACAGCCTGGGCGACGCGGTCGACGGCGCGGGGCAGCTCGCCTCCGGTGCGAAGTCCGCTGCGTCGGGCGCGGCCACGCTCGCGGACGGAACCGGCAAGCTCGCTTCCGGCGCGGCGACGCTTGCGGACGGGACCGCCGCGTTGCCGTCGCAGACCGCTGCGCTCGACCAGGGCGCCCAGCAGGTCGCCTCCGGGGCGGCGACGCTGTCCTCGGGGCTGCAGACGGCCAAGCAGCAGACCGCGTCGCTGCCGGCGCAGACCGCGCAGCTGAACGACGGTGCACAGCAGGTCGCGGCCGGCAACAAGGCACTTGCCGACCAGACCGATCCGGCGCTCGACGCGCTGAACGGCCTCTCCCCCGACACCGTGACGGCGGCGATCACGAAGGCCGCCGCGGACCGTGGGGTGGAACTGACGCCGGAGGTGCAGGCGGTCATCACCTCCACCGTCGAGGCGCAGCTCGGTGACGACAAGACGAAGGCCGACCTCGCGAAGGCCAAGGCCGCGCTCGAGGGCGTCGACCAGCTGCGCGACGGGTCCGCCCAGGTCGCGGCCGGCACCTCCGCCCTGGCGACGGCGGCCCCCACCCTGGCCGGCGGGGTCTCCTCCGCTGCGGACGGTGCTGCGCAGTTGGCGTCGGGCTCGTCGCAGGTGGCCTCTGGCACCTCGCAGCTCGCGTCGGCAGCGCCCACGCTGTCGTCCGGTGCGGCTTCGTTGGCGTCCGGAGCGGCCTCGGCCGACGACGGCGCGAAGTCGTTGGCGTCCGGGCTGACGAAGCTGCAGAGCGGCTCGTCCGAGCTCGCCTCGAAGCTCGACGAGGGCCGCACGAAGATCCCGGCGTCGAACGCCTCGCAGCGTGAGGACCAGGCGTCGGTGATCTCGGACCCGGTCAAGGTCGGGGACGACAACGTCGCGGCGGCGGACAACTACGGGGCCGGTCTCGCGCCGTTCTTCATCTCCCTCGCGGCCTGGATCGGCATGTACGCGCTGTTCCTCATCCTCAAGCCGATCTCGAAGCGGGCGATCACCGCGGTGCGGAAGCCCCTCGCGGTGGTGTTCGGCGGATGGCTGACGCCGGCGCTGCTCGGACTCGTGCAGATGGTGGCGCTCTTCTTCATCGTCCGGTTCGCCCTCGACCTGAACGTCGTGCACGCCGGGGCGACGATCGGGGTCATGGTGCTGGCATCGGCCACGTTCGCGGCGATCATCATGGCGCTGAACGTGCTGCTCGGCTCGGTGGGGCAGTTCCTCGGCCTGGTGCTCATGCTCGTGCAGCTCGTCACCGCCGGCGGGACGTTCCCGTGGCAGACGCTGCCGGGGCCGTTGGCGGCGCTGCACTTCGCGCTGCCGATGACGTACTCGGTCGACGCGATCCGGCAGACGATGTACGGCGGGGACCTCGGTGCGGCGTGGTCGGACGCGGGCGTGCTCGCGTGCTGGCTGCTCGGGGCGCTCCTGGTGTCGTTCGTCGTGACGGCGCGGCAGACGCGGTCGCGGACACTGCGCGACCTGCGCCCGAGCCTGATCGGGTAGCGCGGAGGCTGCTCAGGGACGGCTCCGGCCGAGCGGCAGCTCGACCATGTCGCCGCCGAGGTAGCGGAGGTCCTCGGCGGGCAGGGCCGCACGGGCGTCGGGGTCCAGCACGCCCGAGGCGTCGTCGACCGGCACGAAGCCGATCCGCTCCCCCGCGGTGAGGTCGGCCGGGGACCCGGTGTTCCGGGACAGCGCCCACACGACGTGGTGCCCCGGGTCCCGGAGCGCGACCGTCGCCAGCACCAACCGCACCAGGTCGTCCGGCGAGCTCCACATCAGGAGCGCACGACCGGACGACGGCTGCTCGCCGAACGCCCCGATGCGTGCCGAGACGATCGACATCCCGAACCGGTCGGCGAAGAGACTGCCGAGGAGCTCCATCCCGGCTTTCGTCACGCCGTAGTACGTGTCCGGACGGGGCAGCCGGTCCCCGGGCACGCTCCCCGGTTCGTCGAGCGGCTCGGGCACTCGGCCGACGGCGTGGATCGAGCTCGCCTGGACGATCCGGAGGACCCCGGCCGCGGCCGCTCGCTCGAGCACGTTCTTCGTCCCGGTGAGGTTCGCCGCGACGAGGTCGTCCCACGCGGCCTCGGTCGGGATGCCCGCCAGGTGGACGACGGTGTCGACGCCGATCAGCGCGTCGTCGAGGGCATCGGCATCGTGCACCGACCCGGGCACGAAGCGCTCACCACCGGTCGGTGGGTCGTCCGGGGTCCGCTCGTCGAGCAGCACGAGGTCGTGACCGGCCGCGAGGAGTCGGGGCCGGAGTGCAGCGCCGATCCGTCCTGCGGCCCCGGTGATGAGCAGCGTCGCCATTGCCCGGACGCTACCCCCGGCGCGCCGCCCGCGCGCCGCCCCCGCTACCATCGACGGGAGAGCCACGGAGGTCGATGCAGATCATGGGAGCCGGCAAACCCGCGACCATCTACGACGTCGCCGCGCGCGCCGGGGTCTCGAAGTCCCTCGTGTCGCTCGTCCTGCAGCGCTCCCCGCGGGTGAGCCAGCAGCGGCGTGACGCGGTGCTCAAGGCGATCCAGGAGCTCGACTACCGCCCCTCGACGGCCGCGGTGTCGCTCGCGGGTACGCGCTCCCGGACGATCGGCGTCGTCCTCGACGACTTCCGGAACCAGTGGTTCGTCGACCTGCTGACCGGGCTGCGCGAGGCACTGCAGGACCAGGGCCACCGACTCGTCGTCGCGGACCGCTTCCTCAACACCGGACTCGACGCCTCGCCGGTCGAGGGCTTCCTGTCCATGCGCGTCGAGGGGATCGTGATCGCCGGCGAGCCCGACACCGACCTCGCGATCCCCGCCTCGACCCCGCTCGTCATCGCCGGCGGCCGCGTCGCGATCCCCCGCGCGGACACCGTGGCGAACGACGACCGCGCGGGCGGGGCGATGGCCGCGGAGCACCTGCTCGCCCTCGGCCACACGCGCCTCGGGTTCGTCGGCGCCTCGTCGGCCGCGTCCGACGAACGACGCACGGGGTTCAGCGCCGGTGTCGACGGCCGCGCCGAGGTCACGACGGTCGTGCTCCCGGGCGAGCCCACCGAGGAGGCCGGGTCGCGCGCCCTGGCGCAACTCCTCGACGCGCACCCCGAGGTGACGGCCGTCTTCGCCGCGAACGACGTGATGGCGCTCGGCGCCCTGTCCGAGCTCGCCGAGCGTGGGCTGCGCGTCCCCGAGGACGTGTCGGTCATGGGCTACGACGACACCCCGCTCGCGGCGACGCGGTACGTGGGGCTCACGAGCATCGACGACCGCAGTGTCGAGATCGGGCGCGGCGCCGGCGAGCGGCTCCTCGCGCGGATCGCCGACCCGACGTCGGCGGCGACCGAGGTCCTGGTCGAGCCCCGGTTGGTCGCGCGGCGCACCACCGCGGCGCGCTGACGCCGACGCGGCAGCGGACTGGAGGCGCGGCTCACCCCCGCCCCGCCGGCTGCGGCCGACAGGTGCAGGGTTCAGCGCGCGGTGCCGTCGGCCCGGCTGGTGCGGTCGATCTCCGCGTGCTGGACGACCCAGCTGTGCATGACGATCGCCGCGGCCGCCGAGGCGTTGATGCTCCGCGTCGACCCGAACTGCGTGATCTCGAGGTGTCCGTCCGCCCCGGCGACGGCCTCGTCGGTCAGCCCGGGGCCCTCCTGGCCGAACAGGAACACGCACCGTTCCGGGATCGGCGCCGTCTCGATGCGGGAGGCCCCGGGGGTGTTGTCGATCGCGATCACCGGGCGCCCCTCGTCGCGCATGGCCTCGAGGAAGGCGGCGACGTCGGGGTGGTACCGCACGTGCTGGTACCGGTCGGTGACCATCGCGCCGCGCTTGTTCCACCGACGGCGCCCGACGATGTGCACGGTGCCGGCGAGGAACGCGTTGGCGCTCCGCACGATCGATCCGATGTTGAGGTCGTGCTGCCAGTTCTCGATCGCCACGTCGAACGCGTGGCGGTGCGTGTCGAGCTCGGCGACGATGGCGTCCATCGACCAGTAGCGGAACCCGTCGACGACGTTGCGGGTGTCCCCGGTCGCCAGGAGCTCCGGGTCGAGCCGCGGATCGTCCGGCCAGGGCTCGGGGTGCGGCCCGACCCCGTTCGTCGTCCGCTCGTGGGACGGTTCGGGGACTGCGGTCACGCCCCCAAGCGTACGGCGGGGTCGCCGGTCACCGGATCCGGGACTCGATCCCCGCGATGAGGACGTCGAGCCCCAGCGCGAACCGGTCCTGGTACGAGTGCGAACCGAGGATCTCCGCCACGAGCTGGTGCCGCTCCGGACGACCGGCCGCGGCCGAGCCTCGGCCGACCTGCACGCCGGTGTGCCCGACCACGAAGTCGTACACGACAAAGAACGCGTACATCGCCTCGGCGTCGGGCAGGCCGGCCGACCGGAGCGCACCGACGACCTTCGCCACGACGGCGTCGGACTCCGTCGACACCAGGGCCCCGCGGCGACTGTGCGACTCGAGCACGAGGGGGTGGGTCAGCATGAGGTCGCGGAAGGTCGTGGCGAACGTCCGGACGACCGCGTGCCACTCGTCCGGCCAGACGAACGTCGCGGTGAACTCGTCGACCGTGCGGCGGACGAGCTCGGCGTGCAGGTCGTCGAGGCCGCCGATCGTCCGGTGCACGGTCATAGGTGCGACGCCGAGCCGGACGCCGAGCGCGCGGAAGGACAGCCGGTCGAGGCCGTCCTCGTTCGCGATGGCCGTCGCGGCGTCGATCACCTGCTCGCGGCTGAGGACGTTGGGGCGGCCACGGCGTCGTCGCGGGGTCGCCTCGGCCTGCTCCGGCGCCGTGACGGGCCGGGGTGCGACGGGCGGGGTTCCGGGTTCGACGAGCACGGGGCGTCCTCCTTCTTCCAATACGTGTCCCGAAAAGCCTAGGGCAAAGCCGACCGGCGTTCGGTGTCTCGACCATCTCGGGTCCGCGACCGGCGCGCAAGAGCCGATCCGTGCCTCCCGGCCTTCTCCGAGCCGACGCCGAGCCGGGCCGTCACGGGCGCGCACTAGGGTGAGGGGCATGGCAACCCGCGACGAGGTCGAGTGCTGGCTGACCGACATGGACGGCGTGCTCGTGCACGAGAACCAGGCGCTCCCCGGGGCGCCGGAGCTGATCCAGCAGTGGCTCGACGAGGGCACGGAGTTCCTCGTCCTGACGAACAACTCGATCTTCACCCCGCGCGACCTCAGCGCCCGGCTCCGCTGGTCCGGCATCCACGTCCCCGAGGAGCGCATCTGGACGAGCGCCCTCGCCACCGCCGACTTCTGCAAGTCCCAGATGCCCGGTGGCTCCGCGTTCGTCATCGGCGAGGCCGGCATGACCACGGCCCTGCACGAGGCCGGCTTCATCATGACCGAGACCGCCCCCGACTACGTCGTCGTCGGTGAGACCCGCAACTACTCGTTCGAGGCGATCACCAAGGCCGTGCGCCTCATCCGCGACGGCGCCCGCTTCATCGTCACGAACCCCGACGCGACGGGCCCGTCGGCCGAGGGGGTCCTCCCGGCGACCGGCGCCATCGCCGCGATGATCGAGAAGGCCACCGGCAAGCAGCCGTACGTGGTCGGCAAGCCGAACCCGATGATGTTCCGCTCGGCGATGAACCGGATCGGCGCCCACTCCGAGAACACCGGCATGATCGGCGACCGGATGGACACCGACGTGCAGGCCGGCATCGAAGCAGGACTCCACACCGTCCTCGTCATGACCGGCATCAGCGACCAGGCCGAGATCGACCGCTACCCCTTCCGCCCGAGCGAGGTCATCTCCGGCGTCCACGAGCTCGTCCGCACCGAACCCTTCGAGGTGGAGCTGTAGCGATGCGCTGGGATCCGTCGCGCTACGCCGCCTTCGCGGACGACCGCGCGCGGCCCTTCCACGACCTCGTCGCGCAGATCGCGTGGCCGGCGGGTGCGGGCCAGGAGGCGCCACGTCGCGTCGTCGACCTCGGCTGCGGCCCCGGGACCCTCACCGCCACGTTGGCAGCGCGGTGGCCTTCCGCGTCGGTGGTCGGGATCGACAGCTCGGCGCAGATGCTGGCGTCGGCGCCGACCGGCCCCGGGTTGTCGTTCGAGCTGGGCTCGATCGAGGACTGGACGCCAGGTCCCACGGACGACGTCGTCGTGACGAACGCGGCGCTCCAGTGGGTGCCGTCGCACGTGTCGCTGTTGCCGCGGTGGCTCGACGCGATGCCGTCCGGGTCGTGGTTCGCGATGCAGGTGCCGGGCAACTTCGGGTCGACGTCGCACGCGCTCATGCGGTCCGTCGCCGCCTCCGGGCCGTGGGCGCCGGCGTTGGCCGGTGTCCTCCGCGAGGACCCGGTGCTCGACCCGGCGGGCTACCTCGGCATCATGCTCGACGCCGGGTTCGAGGCCCGCGCGTGGGAGACCACCTACACCCAGCTCCTGCCGGGCGTCGATCCGGTGCTCGACTGGGTGCGCGGGACCGGGCTCCGGCCGGCGCTGCAGGCGCTGGACGCCGCGGACCCGTCCGGCGCCCTGACCGGGGCGTACGAGGCGGAGTACGCGGCGGCGCTGCGGTCGGCGTACCCGGCGGGGGCGCACGGCACGGTGTACCCGTTCCGGCGGGTCTTCGCCGTCGGCCGCAAGCCCTGATCGCCGCCGCTCGGCGCCCTACTCGACCGTGACGAGGGTGCCGAGCGGCAGGGCGTCCACCGCCGCCACCGCCTCGGCGTCGAGCCGCACGCATCCGTGCGACACCGTGCCCGAGGTCGTCGCGTTCCAGTGCAGCCCGATCAGCCCGCCGTCGTGCCCGCCGTACGGCTCGTCCGCCGCGCTCGAGTGCAGCGAGGTCAGCTGGATCGGGTGGTCGCCGGTCCCCTGCGCGGGGTCGACGTACCGCTGCTCGAGGTAGCCGGTGACCCCGGTCGGCGTCGGGGTGTCCGCCGTGCCGACGCCGGCGCGGAACCGCTGCACGGCCCCGCCGTCCGACGAGACGATCGACACGGACTGGTCCGTCGTCGAGATGACGACGCGGGAGGTCGGGGTCGACACCTCCCGGAGCGACGCCACCGGTACCCACGCCGAGGTCTGCGCCGCCGCCGATCCCCCGGCGGCCGAGGGCAGCTGCTGGCGCGCCGGGGTGAGGACACGCTCCCAGTCCCCGTCGCGCTCGACCCCGACGACCGTGGTGGGCTGCCGGAGGAAGTCGGAGGCGGCGAACCGTGCGACCGGTGTGGTCCGCGCCGCGCCGAACAGGGGTGCGTCGGCCCGGAGCCGGAACACGGTGTCCGAGGTGATCGTCCGGTCGAACGGCATGAGCCCGCCGATGACCGCCGAGTACTGCGCCTCCGGCAGTGCGGCGAGCGCGGCGGCCCCGACGTGCGGGACGGCCGGGGCGACGTGGGACCGCGTCGCCGACGCCGACGGAACGGGCTCCGAGGCGACCGGGGTGGACCCGAGCAACGGGACGGCGACCGCCCCGGCGAGGACGACCGCGGCAGCGATGCCGGTCGCGGTCCAGAGGGTGCGTGTGCGCATGGGGGGGTGCTCCAGGGGTGACGGGAACGGGAAGGCGGCCGGCGCCGTCGCACGGGACGGACGCCGGCCGGCCCGCGGTCAGCCGGAGACGACCGGCAGGTGGATGCCCGTGCCCGGGTCGACGACGGTGCCGGTGCCGCCGCTCCCGGTTCCCGTGCCCGTGCCCGAACCGGCAGCGGCCGGGGTCACCGTGATCGCGAGCGGTGCGACGAGCGCCGAGGCGCCGGAGGCGTCGACCACGTCGATGGTGTGCGCTCCCGTGGCCGTGCCGGCCGGGATGGTGACACTGCCGGACACCGTGCCGTCCGCCGCGACGGTGAGCGTGCCCACCGTGACCGGGGTGGAGTGCAGGACGACCCGGACCGAGGCCCCCGGGGTGAACCCGGTGCCGGCCAGCGCGAGCGACCCTCCGGCAGCGACCGAGGTGCCCTTCGGCGCCGTGAGGACGCCGGTCACGACGCGAGCGGTGCCGCCGGTCGAGAGGACCTTGGCGGTGCCGTCGGCCGACACCGCGACCGTGGCGCTCGTGGCGGCGGCGAGGTCGAGACGCTCCCACGAGCCCGCGGCCGAACCGGACTGGTCGAGCGGGTAGCCCGACGCGATCTCGGTCTGGGCGAGCACGGCGGTGCGCTGCGCGTCGGTCAGGGTCGGGAACGCGGTGAGGAGCAGGTTCGACGCACCGGTCGGCACCGAGGGGGCGAGCCCGGTGGTGCCGGTCGCCGCGAAGCCGTAGGTCATCCGCTCGCGGTAGACCGCCGCGGCCGAGGCGCGGTCGGTGACCACCTGGGCGGTGCCACCGGGGATCGCGGCCCCGCCGTACGGGTCGTCCGAGTACGCCGTCGAGTGGGCGATGCAGTTCGCGAGCGTGTCGCCGCACTGCTGCTCGAGGTACGAGACGAGTTCCTTCCGCGCCGGCTCGAGGACCTCGGTGCGGTACTGGGTGTCCGACCAGCGGGCCGCGAGTGCCGCTTCGCCGTCGATGCGCCCGCCCATGATGTCGAGTGGGTAGTGGACGCCGAGCACGATGCGGTCGTTGCCGGCCTCGGAAGCGCGGGCGAGCAGCTCGGGTGCCAGCTCCGGCACGAGGGTGGCGAGGGTGATGCCTGCCTGGTACGCCGTGGTGGTGTGACCGCTCGGGTACGAGCCGCCCGTGCAGATGCCGGCGGTGCCGTACCCGGGGTCGAGCACGACGTCGTTCGGCGAGAACTCGTGCGACGTGTCCGTGGCGACCGGCACCCGCGTGATGTCGAGCGTCCCGTCCGCCGACGCCCAGGCCTTGCCGGCGCGATTCGCGGCGAGCGACGACGCGTTCACCTTCGCCGGGGCGCAGCCGGTCTGGTCGTCGGTCGCGGGCAGCGTCGCGGTGCTGCTCGCCGGCAGGTACGGCCGCGGGTAGCTGTAGTGCGCCTTCGCGTCACCCGTGCTGACGTACGCGCCGCTCGTGCCGTTCGAGGAGTTCACCACCGCCGAGGTCAGCGGCAGCTTCCCGGCGTTCCGACCCTCGACGTAGATCTTCTCGAGTGCCGGACCGAGGCCCTGCGACACCGTCATCGACTGGTCGTAGGCGGTGTTCGTGGCGTTCTGGTACTCGGAGTCCTGCAGCGCCTTCAGCTGCTGCGCCTTCGTGGCGTGCTGGTTGATCCACGAGGTCAGCCGGTCGTTCTCCGCCAGCGTCCCGGCATCGAGCACGGTGCCGTGCAGGTCGTTCGTCCCGCTCGACTTCCAGTACTGGTCGTACCCGCTCAGCAGGGAGACGAGGTCGGGCTTGGCGGTGTCGCTCGGGTACCCCGCCGCGGTGGCGACGAGGGGCGAGCCGACGACGAGGGCGGTCGCGACGGCGGCGACGGTCACCCCGCGGAGTGCTGATCTGTGCATGCGCCGAACGCTAAGGACGGGTGGTTGCCGAGCGGGGAACGGTGCACCAAGCCGAGGTGAACCGGACCGCAGCCTGTGCGCACTCGCAGCACCGCGCCTCCCGTCCGTCCGTCGTCACCACACGGCGGACTGGGCCCACGCTCGCCGGTCCCTGAACGACGCGTCAGCGGCGGTCAGGCCGTGCCGAGTGGGGAGAGGCGGGGCTCGTCGCCCAGCACCGCGTACGCCCCCATGGGCGGCACGTTCCGCCACCGGCGCCGCAGGCGGCGCGGCCGGTCGTCCCGCCACGCGATCACCCCGCCGGCGACGACCCCGAACGCGAGGACAGCGAAGGACAGCAGCCCGATCACGCCGACGACGACGAGCTTCGACGGGTCCTGCACGTCCGTCGTCGCCGAGAGGCCGATCGACCCGAAGTCCCAGAACGCGTGCAGCAGCACCGGCAGGAGCAGGTTCCCGGTCAGCCGACGCGTGACGTAGAGCGTCGAACCGAACGACGCCGCGAACACGACCTGCACGAGCGTCACTCCGAGACCGGCCCCGGCGAGGGCGTTGAGCAGGTGCAGCACCCCGAACAGCGCGCACGACGCGATCCACACCCCGAACTCGGGCAGGCGCCGCCGGAGCCCGACGAGCAGGACGCCGCGGGTCATCAGCTCCTCGAAGACCCCGACGAGCAGCACCCCCACGGCGAGCAGCAGGAAGTAGCGGACCGGCAGCGCCGACCAGTCCACGAGCGGCAGCCGCACGATGCACACGACCGCGATGAGGATCGGCGCCACCATCGTCCACCGCAGGCGCGTGCGCGTCGGGTCGACGGTCGCGATGCGCCACCAGCCGAGCCCGGTCACGACGACGCAGAGTGCGACGGCGGCGATGCCCTCCGGGACGACGAGCGACCGGACGACGCTGTCCACCGTCTGTCCGAGGGTCGGGTAGTCGTCGCTCGGCCGGGCCCGCCAGGCGCTGACGGCCGCGAACACCACGAGCGGCGCGAGGCCGACGAGCAGCGACGGCGGAACGGGCCAGCGGCGGCGGCGGGAGGGGTCGGCGGCGGTCACCTGCCGTTTGTACCATTGGGGCATGCGCTTGCCCTCCCTGTCCACGATGGCGGAGGACTACGTGAAGCTCGTCTGGAAGGCGAGTGAGCGCGGCGGGACGGGCCTGGCCACCCGCGACATCGCCGCGGCGCTCAAGGTGTCCGCGTCGACGGTCTCGGGCAACCTCCGGAAGCTCGACCGCGACGGCCTCATCGAGCACACCCCGTACTACGGCGTCGTGCTCACCCCGCTCGGCCAGCAGGTCGCCGTGGCGATGGTCCGGCGGCACCGGCTGATCGAGACGTTCCTCGTGCAGCGGCTGGGGTACTCGTGGGACGAGGTCCACACCGAGGCCGAGGCGCTCGAGCACGCGGTGTCGGAGACCTTCCTCGACCGGGTCGACGCCGACCTCGGGCACCCGACGCACGACCCGCACGGCGACCCGATCCCCCGCGCGGACGGCACCGTGCCGGACTCCCCCGGGACCCTGCTCGGGGCCGTCGAGCCCGGGGCGTGCGGCACCGTCGACCGGGTGTCCGACGACGACCCCTCGCTGCTGCGGTACTTCGACGAGCTCGGGGTCGGGCTCGGGACGCACCTGCGCGTGGAGCAGGTGCGTGACTACGCGGGCGTCATCGCGGTGTCCCGGCGGTCGTCGGACGGGTCGGAGTCCCTCGTGGACCTGCCCGCGGCGGCGGCGTCCGCGATCTGGCTCGCCCCCGACGCCGACTGACGCCCGCGCGCCCGTCGCGCCGCGCACCGCGGTCGCACGACATGCCGCTCACGTCCGCCGAGATCGCACGAAGCGCCGCCCGGCCGCCCGCCATCCGGCAGAACACGCGACCTCACGAGGTCCGGAACGCGCCCACGGGACGGACGGGAGGCGCGGTGCCAGCCCGCACCGCGCCTCCCGTCGGCCGCGCACCGCGGTCGCACGACATGCCGCTCACGTCCGCCGAGATCGCACGAAGCGCCGCCCGCACGCCCGCCATCCGGCAGAAAACGCGACCTCGGCGCCTCGCGCCCGCGCGTCAGCCGCGCAGCACGGGGGACGACGCCCGGCGGAACGGCGCCGTCACCGTCGGCAGGATCTCCCGCCGGTTGATCCAGAACACCACGACCGCCGCCACGAGGTGCACGATGCTGAGCACCCACCGCCCGTTCGTGTCCGTCACGAAGAACTGCACCGCGAACAGCGCCGCGAGCCCGATCGCCGACCACCGGTGGAACCGCAGCGCGATGATGATCGCCACGCCGAGCACGGTCTGCGACGCGGTCAGCATGAACTCCTCGACCTGCCGACCGTCGAGCGGCAGCCCGCCCGAGGTGCCACCGCCGAGCACGTGCGCGATCGGCAGCGACCCGACGAGCAGCGACCACTGGTTGACCTTCGACGCGATGAGCGTGCCGATCGCCGCCCCGCCCATCCCCCGCAGCGCGAAGAGCGCGGCGACGATGAACTCCGGCGCCTCCGTGGCGAGCGGCGCGAGCCACTGCACGAGGAAGTAGCTGTCGATCCCGAGCGCGCTGCCGGACTGCACGAGCGCGTCCGCGAACGGCTCCGCCGAGGACAGGATCACGGCCGCGGCGACGACGAACAGCGCCACGATCGTCCAGCGACGCCCACGCTGCGGCATCGAGGCGATGTTGCCCGCCATGCCGACCATCTCCTCCTCGTCGTCGTCGCCGTCCTCGACCTTCGACGCCCGCCAGAGGTACCAGACGAACGCGGCGAGCAGCACGAACCCGAACCACATCGGGATCGAGCCCATCAGCGGGATGAGGAACGCGACGAGGGCCAGGAGCGCGAGGAACCCGATGTCGAGTCGCGAGGACCGTTCGAGCTCCAACACCCGGGTGGCCGAGGCGGGGAGCGACCCGGTCCGGACGAACCGGCGCGCCACGAGCAGCGAGATGATCACGACGAGGGGCCACCCGAACCCGAGCAGCAGCCGGTTCGAGCCGGTCATGTTGGCCGCGGCGAACTGCTCGTACGAGGGGTCGTACCCGGAGCGGAACGCGTAGTACAGGTCGACCGCGTACTCGGGCAGCACGGCGATCAGGGCGAGGATCGCGATCGCGAGGGCGCCGGCTATGTCCTTCTGCGCGGCCTCGGCGGCCCAGGCGAGCAGGAACGAGGCGGCGACGACGGCACCGCCGAAGACGAGCAGGTCGACGACGGGGTTCGGCGCGAACCCGCCGATCCGGAAGACGACGGCGGGCAGGGCGATGGCGATGCAGATCGCGATGCGGCCCCAGGCGCTGGCGCCCATCCGGGATGCCACGACGCCGGGCGTCGGAGCGGGAGACAGGGTGTCGGTCATGGTGGTCCTCGTGGTCGAGCCATGACGCTGCACACACTCGAGCGGCTTCGGCCATGGCGGAACGGCCGAAGGTCTCGCTCGCCTCGAGGGCCACGTGCACCGGGCCGATCGTCGTGATGGCCAGTGTGTCGATGCACGCGCTGGGAGCTACTCCCCTTCGCCACCCACCTTGGCGCGCTCCGATCCGCGTGCGCAAGCCGATCCGGCCTGTTCGGCGTCCCGAATCCGGGTGTTCCCCGACCCGCCCCGGAACGGCCTGGAGGCGCGTGGCGGCGCCGCACCGCGCCTCCCGTCCGTCATCGGGTCGCGCCCACCGCGTTTCGTGCGCAGAAACGGTCGGGTCACCCCCGCCGACTCGACCGTTCCTGCTCACCGAACGACCCCGCGCGGGACGCGCCGCGCGGGACGCGCGGCGCGGGACGCGCGGCGCCGCGCGCGCTACCCCTTCGCGGAGCGGGTGCGGCCGAGGGCGACCTCGCGGCGGGCGCGCTCGACGGCGAGGGCACTCGCGGCGTCCGGGTCGCGGAGCAGGCGGTCGACCTCGGCCACGTGCGCACGGACGTCGTCCGCACCGCGCGCCGAGGCGTCGCCGAGGATCGGTCGCACGGCGTCCTCGCCGAGTGCGACCAGGGCGCGGGACAGACTGAGCCGGGTCTCCTGGTCGCCACGGCCGAGGTGCTCCGCGAGCGTCCGGGCGAGAGCGTCCCGCTCGGCGTCCGGGACGAGTGCGGCAGCGGTGCGCCACGCTGCTCGGAGGACCCCGACGTCGGAGTCCCGCAGCAGGGGCCGCACCGACGGCCAGACCGCGGGGTCGCCGATCTTCGAGAGGGTGTGCAGCGCCTGGCTCCGGGCCTGCGGCAGCGGTCGGTCGAGCTCGGGCAGCACCCGACGGACGACCGCGTCGGCGGGGAGCCGGATGAGCGCCCACGTGAGCATGTCGCGGACGAAGAAGTCCGGCTCGACGGCGCACTGCTCCACCAGCACGTCGAGGTCCGCCGGGTCCGGGTGCGTCCCCGCTGCCATGACGGCGCGGAGGCGGACGGACGAGCGCGGGTCGGCGAGTGCGGTGGTGAGCGCGGACATGGTCCCATGCAAGCGCACCGTCCTGCGTGACGTCCGGAGACCGCCCGCCAAGGGTCGAGGCATAGCGTGGGCGGGTTCGTTCGACACGACCACGAAAGGATCCCCATGCCCCGCATCGGTACCAGTGACCTCACGGTGTTCCCCCTCGCCCTCGGCGGCAACGTCTTCGGTTGGACGGCCGACGAGCAGACCTCCCACCAGGTGCTCGACGCCTACACCGCGGCCGGCGGTGACTTCGTCGACACCGCGGACGTCTACTCCGCCTGGGCACCCGGGAACTCCGGCGGCGAGTCCGAGCAGGTCATCGGCTCGTGGTTCGCGAAGTCCGGCAAGCGCGACGACGTCGTCATCGCCACGAAGGTCTCCCAGCACCCGCAGTTCCAGGGCCTCTCCGCTGCGAACGTCGCCGCGGCCGCACGCGCGAGCCTCGAGCGGCTCGGCACCGACCGGATCGACCTGTACTACGCGCACTTCGACGACGAGTCGACCCCGCTCGAGGAGACCGTGCGCGCGTTCGACCAGCTCGTGCGCGACGGTCTCGTCCGGTACACGGCCATCTCGAACTACTCGAAGGAGCGGGCGGCGGAGTGGATCCGCGTCGCGCGGGAGAACGACCTCGCCCTGCCCGTCGCGATCCAGCCGCACTACAACCTCGTCACCCGCGAGCCGTACGAGTCGGACATCGCTCCCCTGGCCGCCACCGAGCACCTCGGGGTCGTGCCCTACTTCTCGCTCGCGGCGGGCTTCCTCACCGGCAAGTACCGCACGAAGGAGGACTTCGCCGGCAAGGACCGCGAGGGCCAGGTCTCCGGCTACTTCAACGAGGCGGGGCTCGCGGTGGTCGACGCCCTCGCCACGATCGCCCAGGACCGCGGTACCGAGGTCGCGACGGTCGCCCTCGCGTGGCTGCAGGCGCAGCCGGACGTCGTCGCGCCGATCGCCAGCGCACGCAACACCGAGCAGCTGCCGGCACTGCTGGCGTCGGCGGAGCTGGAGCTCAGCGCCGACGAGCTGCGGACCCTCTCCGACGTGTCGGGGAAGGTATCGGCCGCGGCCTGACACCGGCGCGGTCGACCCGGGACGACATCATCGATGTCGTACGACCTCGGTGATGTCGTTCCGGGTCCGCCCGGCCCGACCCCTCACGCGCTCGGCGCGACCGACCCCGTCATGGTTTCGCCCGACGACCGGGTGACGAAGCACGAGATGAACGTGTCCCCCTGGTCCCACGTCGCCTGGTCGGGCGCGTAGGAGCCTTGGACCTGCACGTCGCCGTACGCCGCCGCGGCCGAGGCGTTCAACGCCGCCGAGGTCTGGCACTGCTCGGCCGCCTGGGCCGCGAGCGCGTCCGGCCCGGGCCACTGGTTCGCCGAGACGGGCAGCCGCGCGGTGAGCTGGGCGACGTGCGGCGTCTGGCAGTCGACGACCGTGTAGGTCTGCGCCCACGCGTTCGTGAACGGCGACAGGCACTCCCCGCCGGCGAGGTCGGTCCACGCGTGCTCGCCGGGGGTCGCCGGCGTCGTCGCGAACTGCAGCGTCTCGAGCGAGGTCGATGCCGACGAGGGCTGCGACGCCGCGGCGGACGGCGTCTCCTTCGGGGTCGCCGCCGCCGAGGCCGCTGACGTCGAGGTCGGCGCCGGCGTGCGCTCCTCGATCGAGTTGCCGAGGATCCACCGCGTCAGCGCGAACACGGCGACGAGCAGCACGACGATGAGCGCCACCGAGCCCCAGATGAGCAGCCGCTTCCCGCGCTGTCCCTCGTTCCGGAGCTTGGCGAAGCCCTCGTTGATGAAGTTGTCGCGGTCGCCACCGCCCGCGGAGGCCGACGGCACCGGCGCCACGGGTGGCTCGGGCGTGCGCTCGGGCGCGGGTGCGTGCGCCGGCGTGGCACCGACGGCCGGCATCATGCGCGTTCCGGTGTCGTGCGGGTCGTACCCGGTCCCACCGAGCTGCCCGACCGCCTCGGTCCCGAAGAGGTCCTTGATCGCACTCGTGTCGCTGGTCTCGCGACCGTCCCACTCGGACTGGTCGAGGTCGTCCGGCGCGGCGGCCGGGAGCGGTGCCGGCTCGTCGCGCTGCGGCGCCGGCTCGTGACCGCGGATGCCCATCACGGCGTCGAGGTCCTGCCCGACCGCCGGAGGCAGGTGCGCGGGGTACGCGCTCGGCTCAGCCTCGGACGCGGCCGGTTCGACCAGCGGCGGGGCAGCCGTGGGCGGCACGGTGCCGTCCGGCTCGGCCCACCACGGGCCGCCGGCGACGGGCAGCGCCGTGGTCGGTTCGTCGGCCTGGAGGCGCGGCTCGTCCTCCGGCGCCGCCGTCGCGTCGGCGGGGCGCCCGGGCTCCACCGCCGCGGTCGGCTCGACGACGGGCGTCCCGCCGACCGGGGTCGGCAGCGCACCCGCGACGACGTCGTCGTCCGGGTCGTCCGAGTCGTCCGAGTCGTCCGCCAGGCTCCACGAGCCACCGGCCAGCGCCGTCGTGTCGAACGCGTTCGTGGTCAGGGTCGCCGGGACCTCGCCGGCCTCGTCGTCGCGGATCGCCCAGTCGAACGGGCGCTCCTGCCCACCGGTGCCCTCGCCCTCGCCGTCGGCGATGCGGAGCAGCTCCGTGAAGCTCGGCGGTTCGTCGGTGGCCGGCAGGACGTTCTCCACGCCGACCGGCTGCGGCACGACGGGGAATGCGGGGGCAGCGGGTGCGTCGGCCGGCTGCGAGCCCGTGGCCCGACCGAGCCAGTCGACGTCCTCGCGCCCGGCGCCGAACGGGTCGGTGCGGCGCCGCTCCTCGTCGATCGCGCGGTTCTCGGCCGCACGCTGGTCGCGGTGGGACTGGGCGGTCGGCAGGCTGATCGACGACGGGTGCGGTGCGGTCGACGACGGCGGGACCGGGGCCGCTGCGGGGATCCGGTCGGAGAGGGTGGCCCGCTCGGCCTCGGCATCGGCCTGGGGGTTCTCGGACGGTGCCTCGAGCTGCTCGGGCATCGAGATCGCCTGCGTGGAGTCGTCCTCGGCGGACGACGCGGACGACGCGGGCGATGCGGACGACGCGGGGGTCACGGGCTCGTCGGACACCACCGGCTCGAACGGGTCCGGCAGGGGTGCGCCGGTCTCGCGCGCGGTCTTCTCCGCCTCGCGCCGCTCACGGCGCGAGGGCCAGTCGTCCGCACCCCGCGGCGCACCGAAGATGTCGGCGGCACTGCGGAGACCGTGGAACGGAGCGTCCGGGGCGGAGTCGCGCCGTGCCTCCAGTCCGTCGTCCCCGTCTGCGGGACCGGCGGTCTGGTCGGGCTCGTGCGCGTCGTCCGGACGCTCCTCGGTCACGCGCTCAGCCCCAGATCAGCCAGCCCGATCGCCGCGAAGTACGGGTACCCGGCAGCCTCGATCTTCTCCTTCGCGCCGGTGTCGCGGTCGACGACGACGGCCACGGCGGCGATGATCGCGCCCTCGCGCTCCAGTGCCTCGGCGGCCTTGAGCGGCGAGCCGCCCGTCGTCGAGGTGTCCTCGAGCACGATCACGCGCTTGCCGGCGAGGTCCGGCCCCTCGACCTGCTTGCCTCGGCCGTGGTCCTTCGGCTCCTTGCGCACGACGAACGCGTCGTAGGCGAGTCCGCGGGCGGCGGCCTGGTGCAGCACGGCGCTCGCGATGGGGTCGGCGCCCATGGTCAGCCCGCCGACGGCGGCGACGTCCGGCACCTGGCCGATGAGGTCGGTCATCACCTGACCGATGAGGGGGGCGACACGGTGGTCCAGGCTCACCTTGCGGAGGTCGATGTAGTACGTCGCCTTCTTCCCGCTGGTGAGGGTGAAGTCTCCGTGGAACACCGCTTCGTCCGTGATGAACTGGATGAGCTGGTCGCGCGCGTCGGTCACAGCCCACAAGGGTAGCCGGTCGTCCCCGCAGCGCGCTGCCCCGTGTGGGTGGGGTGCGCTGCGAGCCACGCTCGGTACGCTCCGGTCATGTCCTCCGACGCGCGCCCGGTCAGCGAGGTCGTGCGTCCGACGGGCGGCTCGCGGTGGCGCGCGCGACGGCTCGCGGTCGGCCAGGAGGCCCTGGGCGCCCTGGTCGCGCTGGCCCTGGCCGTCATCGCCCTGCGCCACGTCGTCGCGACCTCCAGGGTCGCCCTGCTCTGGTACGACGGGGACTCGGTGCTGCTGCCGCTCGTCGAACGGTCGATGCAGCTCGGGCAGCCGTTCGAGTGGGCGATGTCCCCGGCGCTGTTCTTCTTCCCGGAGCTGCCGGTCTACCTCCTGTGCTCCCTCGTGACGGCCACGCCGCAGCAGGCGCTCGCGCTGAACGGCGTCCTCGTGCTGCTCGCCGTGTACGCGCTCGTCCGGGCCGCGGCGAACGAGCTCATGCCGGCGGCCCGGCGGTCGGCCCGGATCGCGGTGTCCGCGGTCGCCCTCGGGTCCGTGACGCTCCTGGTGCTCACCGAGTCGTCGGCCACCGCGACCTCGTTGGAGCTCGCCTCCCTGCTCCTCACGACGACGTACTACTACGGCGCGGTGCTGGCGATGCTCGGCACCGCGGTGCTCGTGCTCCGTGCGGTGCGGCTCGGGCGGGCGTCCGTCACGGTCCTCGTCGTGCTCGGCCTCGTCGCCGCGTGCACGACGGCGTCGAACCCGCTGTACGTCCCGTGGTCGGCCGCCCCGGTCGTCGTGACCCTCGTGCTCCTGGCACTCACCCGCCGGCTCCCGTGGCGTCCGGTCGGGCTGCTCGCCGGGACGCTCACCCTCGGGTCCGTCGTCGGGTACCTGCTGCGGATCCCGCTGCGGCCGTTCGTGTCCCTCGACCCGTCGACCTACGTCCAGCCGTCGCGGGCCGGCGAGACGCTCGGGTTCTTCGCCGCGCTCACCGACGACCGCGCGGGGTCGGCGGCGGGCGACGCGGGGCTGCTCCTGCTGCTCGTGGGGGTGCTCCTGTCGGTCGGCGGGACCGTCTGGGCGTGGCGGGTCCGGACCTCGCGGACCGTCCTCGTCGCCGCAGCGCTCCCGCTCGTCACCGTCGTGGCGGTGTCGGTCGGGGTCGTCGTCGCGGGATCGGAGACCCCGCGGTACCTCGAGCCGATCGTCACGGCGCCGCTGCTCGCCCTGGTCGCGGTCGCCGAGCTCGCCCGCACCGCCGTCCGCCGGACCCAGGTGCACCGGCCGCGACGCGGCATCCGGGCCGTGCTCGCCCTCGCGGCCGCCGGGGTGCTGCTCGCCGGGATCGCCACCGCACCGAGCACCGCCCGCGCGGTCGCACAGGCGCGCTACGACCCGGCGGCCTGCCTCGACCGCTGGGCCGACGGGCGGGACGTCGTCGGGGTCGGGCAGTTCTGGACGGTCCGCCCGCTCGCCGCGTACGCGTCCACGAACGTGCAGCTGCTGCAGGTGCGGGACACGTTCCAGACCTACCCGTGGCTCGTCGACCTGGGGGCCTACCGCGACGCCACACCGACCTTCGTGGTGATCGGGTCCGGCGACGTCTGGACGACCGCCGTCGAGGACTCCCTCGGGCCGCCCGCGACGATCACGCACTGCACCGGGTTCGACGTGTACGACTACGCCGGCACGTCGGGCGCCGCCGTCCTGCAGCGGGACGTCGTCGACAGTGCCGATGCCATCCGGCGGGAACGCGGCTTCTGAACGCCCGCCCTGCGAAGTTGTCCACAGCCGCGCGGCGACGGCCGATCGTGCCTGAACGGATGTATAGGCTCGTGCCCGTGACTCGTCCCACCAGCCACTCCCGTCCCCGTGCCACCGTCCGACTCCGTCTCGCCGCCACCGGCCTCGCGCTCGCGGGCCTCGTCGGCACGGTGGTGTTCGACGCGCCGGTGGCGAGCGCGGCGACCTACCCCTCGTGGGACGAGGTCATGGCCGCGCGCGGGCAGGAGTCCGACAAGCAGGACCAGATCACCGAGATCCGCGGCATCATCTCCGGGCTGTCGAGCAAGGTGAAAGCGGCCGAGGCCGAGGCCGAGCGCCTCGGCACCGAGTTCTTCGATGCGCAGAGCAAGGCGCAGGACGCCGCCGAGAAGGAACAGCGGCTCCGCGCCGACGCCGACGACCACGCCGAGGTCGCCGAGCAGAGCGCCGCCCAGGCGGGCCAGTTCGCCGCCCAGATGGCCCGGTCCGGCGGCGCCGACGTCACCGCGTCCGTGATCTCCGGCGGCCAGGACGCCAGCGACCTCCTCTACAACCTCGGTGCGCTCAGCAAGCTCTCCGAGCAGGCCGAACGCGTCGAGGCCGCCGCCACCGCCGACGCCGCCGTCGCCCGGTCCCTCACCGCCCAGGCCGACCGTGCGTCCGAGGCGCTCGACGACCTCGCTGCCGAGGCCGAGCGCCGCATGCAGGCCTCCCAGGCCGCGGCGGACAAGGTGCAGGCCGCCTACGACGAGCAGCAGACCAACAAGGCACGGCTCGACGCCCAGCTCGCGACGCTGACCTCCGGCCGGGTCCGGACCGAGGCCGAGTTCGCCAAGGGCGAGGCCGTGCGCAAGGCGGCGGAGGAGAAGGCCGCGCGCGAGGCCTACCTCCGGGCCATCGCCGCCCAGAACGCCGCGAACGCGGCCAACGCCGGCAGCGGCGGCGGGGGTGGCGGTACCGGCAGCAGCGGCTCGGGTTCCAGCGGTTCGCCGGGGTCCGGCTCGGGGACCGGGTGGGTCCGTCCGGCCAGCGGGTACGTGATCAGCCCCTACGGGTACCGCGTGCACCCGATCTACGGCACCGTGATCAAGCACGACGGCGCCGACCTCGCGAGCGGGTGCTCGACGCCCATCGTCGCGGCGGCCGCCGGCACGGTCGACTACGCCGGCTGGTACGGCGGGTACGGCAACTACGTCCGGATCAGCCACGGCGGCGGGGTCCAGACGGCCTACGGGCACATCGTGAACGGCGGGTTCCGGGTGAGCCCCGGCCAGCAGGTGTCGGCCGGGCAGCTG
Source organism: Curtobacterium sp. Curtsp22 (assembly GCF_059492135.1). NCBI lineage: Bacteria > Bacillati > Actinomycetota > Actinomycetes > Micrococcales > Microbacteriaceae > Curtobacterium > Curtobacterium sp. Curtsp22. The sequence continues at coordinate 1,860,669 of NZ_CP168519.1, forward strand.
ATCGCGCTCGTCGGCTCCACCGGCAACTCGACCGGCTGCCACACGCACTTCGAGGTCCACGTGAACGGCGCCACGGTCGACCCGGTGCCGTTCATGCAGGCGCGGGGCGTGGCCTTCTAGCCGTCCCGTCGGGCATCCGGTCCGGCGCTCGTCCCGTCGGCGGTCTCCGTGCCGGACGCGATCTCCGTGCCGGACGCGGTCTCGATGCCGGACGCGGTCTCGATGCCGTCGTCGTCCAGGTTCCACAGCGCCCGGTACCAGGCCGTCCGCTCCTCGTCGACGGGCAGCCCGTACGCCTCGTGGAAGAGTCCGTCCCACCCGGGGCCGTAGTTCCACCCGAGCGCCATCGTCGCCACGCCCAGGTCCGCCCAGCGGTCGGCGATGCCGAGGGCGTCGAGGTCGACGTGCCCGGCGAACCGACCGTCCGCGCCGATCAGGGTGTTCGGCGTGCACGGGTCGCCGTGGCACACCACCACGCGGTCCACGGGCGGCTCCGGACCGAGCGCCTCGGGGTCGGCGCCGGCAGCGCGGGCCCGTCCGGCCCGCTGCACGGTGGACCACTCGAACGGGCAGTCGAGCACGGGCAGGGTGTCGTGCAGCGTCCGCAGTCCCTCGCCGGCCGCGATCACGGCCGTGCGCGGTTCGTCGTGCCACCGCGGGTCGACCGCGCTCCACCCCGGCAGCGCGCGGGTGCGGACCCAGGCCCCCTCGTCGTCGACCCCGTGGTCGAGGAGTTCCGGGACGCGCGCGTACCGGGAGGCCCAGGTCAAGCGTGCGGCCTCGCCGACGATCCAGGGCGCATAGGCGTGCGGGAGCACCTTGACGTACTCCTCGGCCAGGCCGTCCGCACCGATGCGGAACGTCCGGCCACCGATCTCGTTGACCCACACAGCCTGCACCGGACGACCCCGTGCGACGCGACGGACGACCGCGGGCACCGCGACGCCACCCCGCGCACGGGACAGTCCGTCGATCGAGCGCGGCATGCCGACCTCAGTGCACCCGGTCCGTGCGGCCGGAGCCCGCGCCACCCCGGGCGATCTCGAGCAGGACCGGCAGACGGTCCCCGAGCAGGGCGTCCAGGTCGGCGACGATGTCCTCCACCCCGGTCGTGATGTCGCGCGGCGAGGCTCCGCGACGGGGTCGGACGCGGATCCGGATCGCCCGGCCGCCCCGGACCCGGAACACGTCGACCGCGAGCGAGCCCACCTGCGGCATGGCACCGATCGCCGACGACAGCGCGTGCTGCACCGCGGCGGCGTCGATCCGGACCGAACCGGCGACCCCGCCGGCGGACCCGTCGTCCTCGACCACGGTGCCGACCCGACCGCCACCGAGCGTCGACAGCACCACGATCGCCAGGACCCCGAGCACCACCGCGCCGCCGAGGACCCAGGTCCACGCCGTCACCGAGGTCTCGCGCGGGGCATCCGCGCCGAGGGCGTCGAGCACGCCGGCACGCTCGTGCCACGCCGTGGCCGCCCACGGCAGCGTCTGGACGAGGATCGCCCCGACGCCGAGCACGAGCAGCGCGAGTCCGACCAGCACGAGCGCCGTCCGTCCGACGACGCGGTTCGTCGCGTTCATCCGTCCACCCGTCCGGTCGGCTGCACGCGGACCCGCGCGGTGACGCCGGGCTGCGCGTCGATCGCGGCGAACTCCGCGGTCACGGCCTCGGTCGCGGCGACCGCGGGGACGTCGGCCCCCGCAGGCGGGCGGAGCACGACGTCGACGGTCCGACGGCCGACGGTACCGATGGCCGCGTCCTGACCGAGCCGGGTGGCCGACCGAGCGGCCCGCGCGGCGGCCGATGCGAGCACCTCGTCGTCGACGACCACAGCGAGCCGCGACGACGACATCGCGTGCCGGGGGCGACGCTGCGGCAGGAGGCCCTGCGCGAGGAACACGAGTCCGACCAGCGCGACGATCGCCGCGATGCCGACCACGACGGTCGCGTCGAGCCCGCGGGGCGCCCGGGCGGCGGCGTCCACGACCGCACGGGGGTCGACACCGAGCGCACGCTGGTCGAGGAACACGAGTGCGGCGGCGAACACGGCGGCCGCGGCGAGCAGGAGGGTGACGAGCATCGCGACGACGACCGCTCCGGACCGCGAGGCGTTCGTCTCGCGGCGGACGATCCGGCGGTACACCCGGTCGTGGGTCGGGCCGGCCGGCAGGGAACGCTCGGTCACCGGACCCTCCTCGGGGTGTCGACGACGGACGACGAGAACGTCACGGTCACCCGTTCGACCTGTCGGCCGGTGATGGCGCGGAGCCGCTCGGCGATCGTGCCGCGGGCGCGGTGCGCCGAGGTGGTGACGGGTTCGTCGGGGACCGCGTGGCTCCCCAGCACGGGGACGGCGAGCGGTGCGGTGATCTCGACCGCCAGCCCACCGCGGCCGTCGTCGGCGACCCGGGCACGCGCCTCCTGGAACGGCACCCGGAGCGCTTCCGCAGCGACCGCCTGCGCAGTGTGCACGAGGGCTGCCGAACCGATCCGGTCGGAGCCGGGGACCCGTCCGCCGCTGCCGGGACCGGCGACGGCGGGCGTGCTCACGACGAGCTCCGGCGTCCGCGCAGCACGTCGAGGAGTCGGCGCACGTCGACGTCGCCGGTGACGATGCGGGCGACGATCCCGCCCACGAGCATGCAGACGGCGACCACGACGAACGCCCAGGCACCGAGCGTCACGGCGACGATCGCGAGCAGTGCGCCGACACCCATGCCGACGACGGTGGCGTTCACCGGACGCGGCCCTCGGCGTCGTCGGCGACACCGTTGAGGGCGGGGATGTTCACGTCGTTGATGGCGATGTTGACCTCGGTGACCTCGAGCCCGACGAGCTCGGTGACCGCGGCCGTGACGGCCGCGCGCACCGCGGTGGCGACGTCCATCATCGGCGTCGGGTAGTCCACGACGATCGTCAGGTCGACCGCGACCTGTGTCTCGCCGACCTCGACGCGGACGCCCTGGCCGAGCGCGCTCGAGCCGATCGCGTCACGGATCGCGCCGAACGCCCGGGCCGCGTTGCCGCCGAGCGCGAAGACGCCGGGGACGTCCCGGGCGGCGATGCCGGCGACCTTCGCGACGACCGTGTCGTCGATGATCGTCCGGCCCTTGGTGGTGACCTGCGTCGTCGTGGTGCCGGTCGTCGCGGTCCCGTCGACGCGGTTCGTCGTCGATGCCATGAGTGCCTCCGATGCAGTCTCGTCCTGTGGTCCAGCGAACACCATCGTGCCGTGCACCGCCCGGGAGCAGGGCCCGGCACGCGGAGCCCCGCCGGGCCGGCGCACGGTAGGTTCGGACCCATGCGCGTGGCGACCTGGAACGTGAACTCCGTCCGCACCCGAGTGGGTCGGATCGTCGACTGGCTGGTGCGCGAGGACGTCGACGTCCTCGGCATGCAGGAGATCAAGTGCAAGCCGGAGCAGTTCCCGGTCGAGGCGTTCGAGGCCGCCGGGTACCAGGTCGAGGCGCACGGCCTGAACCAGTGGAACGGGGTGGCCTTCGCCAGCCGCCTCCCGCTCGAGGACGTCACCCGCGACTTCCCCGGCCAGCCCGGGTTCCTCAAGGGGCACGAGGGCCCCGACCTCCCGGTGGAGGCCCGCGCCCTCGGTGTCACGGTCGACGGTGTCCGCCTGTGGAGCCTCTACGTGCCGAACGGGCGCGAGGTCGGCGACCCGCACTACACGTACAAGCTCGACTGGCTCGGGCAGTTGGCCGACCGCACCTCGGAGTGGCTCACCGCGCACCCCGAGCAGCCGCTCGCGCTGATGGGCGACTGGAACGTGGCGCCGCTCGACTCCGACGTGTGGGACGTCTCGGTCTTCGAGGGGCACACGCACGTCACCGAACCCGAGCGCGCGGCCTTCCGGGAGTTCGAGGCGCGTGGCCTGCAGGACGTCGTCCGCCCGATCGTGCCGGACGGCTACACCTACTGGGACTACAAGCAGCTGCGCTTCCCCCGCAACGAGGGCATGCGCATCGACTTCATCATGGGCTCGCAGGCGTTCTCGGACGTCGTGACGGACGCCCGCATCCACCGCGACGAGCGCAAGGGCGACGCGCCGAGCGACCACGTCCCGGTGTCGGTCGACCTCGACCTCGAGACCTCGCTCGACGACGACCGGCCGATGATCTTCTGACGCCTTCTGTTACTCCCCGCGTCCGCCCTCGTTGAGCGGGGCGGACCCAGCGACGTACGTTGCCTGCACCGAACCCCTTCGAGAGCAGGTGAAGCCATGTCCCGCACGACCCCGTCGACGATCCTTCCGATCCAGCGCGTCATGGCCGACGCCACGCCCCGTGCCTGGAGGGACGGCATCGTCGTCGAGACACGCCCCGCCGACGTGGTGGTCGCGTTCCTCGACGGCGGCGTGACGCAGCTGCGGGTGGCGGACGCCGACACGCTCGTGTCGGTCGGCGACCCGGTCGCCCACCACCCGGCCGCGGAGATCCTCAGCGCCGGCGGTCGGAAGACCACCGCGCGCACCGCGTGACGCGTCAGGCGGTCATCGAGGCCATCATCGCCTCGCACTTCGCGACCATCTCGTCGCACGCCATGGCGCAGTAGCGGCACGACTCGTCCATGTCCGCGTGGCTGCGGCACTCCGCGGCACACGCCGTGCCCATCGCGACGCAGGCCGTGAGCATCGCGCGCATGCTGTCGACGTCCATGCCCATCGGACGCATCATCATCCGCATGCCGGTGTCGGCCATCATCGCCGTGTTCGAGCACATCGCGGCACAGGTGGCCATGTCGGCACCCATCTGCATGTCGCTCGCGGAGCACATCGTCGCGGCCATCGACGCGGCGTTCATCGCCATCATCGTGTCCTGCATGAGCTCAGCGTCCATCGCCACGGGCATCTCGCTCGTGGACATGGTCTTCATCATCGCCATGGTGTCCATCGGGGACCTCCTCTTCCGTTCGGTGGCGCCCACGGTACGCGCCGCCCCGATGCGTGACGCGGCTACGGGTGCAGGAGCGCGGCGACCGCGACCAGCACCGGCACGGAACCGATCGTCGAGATGAGCACCACGTCCCGCGCGACCGGCACCGCCGCCCCGTACCGCTGCGCGTAGTTGAACACGTTCTGCGCTGCCGGCAGCGCCCCGAGGGTCGTGAGCACGAAGACGTCCTGGTCCCCCAGCCCGAACACGAACCGGGCGAACACGAACGCCACGGCCGGCATCACGACGAGCTTGATCGCCGACGCCACGATGACGTCCGTCCGGATCGCCGGGTCGCGGAGCGGGGTCGCCCCGTGCAGGCTCATCCCGAACGACAGCAGGACCACGGGCACGGCGGCCGCCCCGACGAGCGAGAACGGCTCGAGCACGGGCGTCGGGAGGTCGATGCCCGTCGCCGAGAAGACCAGGCCCACGAGCGAGGCGATGATGATCGGGTTCCGGAACGGCCCCGAGACCCGGCGCCACCAGCTCCCGCCCGCCGAGGTCGCGGTGTCCAGGATCGTCAGCGCGATCGGCGCGAGCACGATGAGCTGCAGCAGGATGACCGGCACGACCGCGGTGGCCTGCCCGAGGACGTACACGGCGACCGGCAACCCGATGTTGTTCGCGTTGACGTAGCTCGCGGCGAGCGCCCCGACCGTCGTGGTCGCGAGCGGCCGGCGCAGGACGACCCGGAAGACCACGCCGGCGCCGATGGCCACCACGACCGCGCTGAGCAGGGACACCCACAGCATGGGCGACAGCAGGACGTGGATGTCCGCCGTGGCGATCGTGTGGAAGAGCAGGCAGGGCATGAGCACGAAGAACGCGAGCCGGCTCATCACGAACTGGGCGTGCTGGCCGAGCAGTCCGATGCGTCCGACGACGTACCCGGCGGCGATGATCGCGCCGATGATCGCGAACCCGGTCAACACGCCACCCATCGGCTCCATCCTTGCACCATGTGACGTTGCTCAGGCCGGAAATGCGAACGCATGGAATACCGTTGTGCCCACCATGACCTCGACGAACTCCAGCACGCTCACGCGTTCGACCGACTCCAGCCAGCCCCTCGTCCCGTTGCTCGAGGAGCGGTGGAGCCCCCGTTCCTACGACGAGACCGCGACGATCGACGACGCGGCGTACGACGCGGTCCTCGAAGCCGCTCGCTGGGCCCCGTCGGCCATGAACTTCCAGCCGCGCCGCTTCATCGCCGGCCGCCGTGGCACCGAGACGTTCCGGAAGATCAACGAGAACCTGCTCGGGTTCAACGCCGCCTGGGCCTTCCGCGCCAGCGCCCTGGTCGTCGGCGTGCTCGAGACCGTCACCGAGGACGGCGACGAACGCCCCTTCGCCCAGTACGACCTCGGCCAGTCCCTCGCGGCCCTGACCGTCCAGGCGCACGCCGAGGGCCTGCACGTGCACCAGATGGCGGGCATCGACGCCGAGGGCCTCCGTGCCGCGTTCGACCTGCCGGAGCGGTTCCTGCCGTACACGGTCACCGCGATCGGCACCGTGGCGGACCCGTCGCAGCTCGACGACAAGGCCGCCGAGCGCGAGGTCGCCCCGCGCACCCGTCTCCCCCTCGACGAGGTCGTGCTCGTCAAGGAGTAGTCCTGCACCACCGCACGCGGCCGCATCCCCACCGGGGTGCGGCCGCTGCCGTGTGCGGCGGGGCGTAGCATGTACTGACATGCAGCACGACGCGAACACCCCCGGCCCCGAGATGAACTTCTACACCCGCAAGTGGGTCCGTCCGGAGGACCTCAACGCCAACGGCACCCTGTTCGGCGGCAGCCTCCTCCGCTGGATCGACGAGGAAGCCGCCGTCTACGCGATCATCCAGCTCGGCAACGGCAAGGTCGTCACGAAGTACATGTCCGAGATCGTGTTCGTGTCGTCCGCGCGCGAGGGCGACATCGTCGAGATCGGTCTCGTCGCCACCCGCTTCGGCCGCACCTCGCTGACGATGCGGGCCGAGGCACGGAACCTCTTCACGCACCGCAGCATCCTCACCATCGACGAGGTCGTGTTCGTGAACCTCGACGAGGACGGCTCCCCGGCGCCGCACGGCTACACCGACATCACGTACGACCGCGACCGGGTGCCCGCCACGCACCGCGCGTGACACCGCAGACATCGCGCAGCGCCGTCCGGGCAGGGCATCGCACCCGGCATGTGATCGGGGGCCTCTGGCAGGATCGGGGCATGACCACGCCCCGCCTCGTCGCCTTCGACCTGGACGACACCCTCGCCCCCTCGAAGTCCGCGCTGGACCCCCGGATGCTCGAGACCTTCGCGTCCCTGCTCGAGGTCGTGCCGGTCGCGGTGATCTCCGGCGGCAACTTCCAACAGTTCGAGCAGCAGCTGGTCGCACCCCTGCGGCGTCGCGACGGGCTCGTGCTCGACGACCTGCACCTCCTGCCGACCTGCGGCACCGCCTACTACCGGTGGACCGGCGACGACTGGGCGCTCCAGTACGCCGAGGACCTCACCGACGAGCAGAAGGCGCGCGCCCTGGCCGCGGTCGAGGCCGAGGCAAAGGCCGCCGGGTTCTGGGAGTCCGAGACGTGGGGCCCCATCCTCGAGGACCGCGGGTCCCAGATCACGTTCTCCGCGCTCGGCCAGTCCGCTCCGGTGGACGTGAAGAAGCAGTGGGACCCGACGGGCGCGAAGAAGGACGAGCTCCGTCGGCGCGTCCAGGCCGAGCTGCCCGACCTCGAGGTCCGTTCCGGTGGCTCGACGAGCGTCGACATCACCCGCAAGGGCATCGACAAGGCGTACGGCATGCAGCGCCTGGCCGAGATCACGAGCGTCGCGCTCGACGACATGCTGTTCGTCGGCGACCGCCTCGACCCCGAGGGCAACGACTACCCGGTGAAGGCCCTCGGCGTCCCCTGCCACGCGGTCGAGGGCTGGGAGGACACCGATGCGTTCCTCACGGAGCTGATCCCCACCCTGCGCTGACGGAACGAGCGCCGGCGGTACGGGCGCTGACGCGCCGACGGACGGGAGGCACGGCGAACGACTCAGGGGATGCTGCGGACCGCCTCGACGAACGCCCGGATCTTCGCCTCGTCCTTCACGCCGCGTTCGGACTCGACACCGCTCGACACGTCCACGCCGTCCGGGTCGAGCGACTCGATCGCCGCGACCACGTTGGCCGGCGTCAGCCCGCCCGCGAGGATCCACGCCTCGTCGACCTTCCCCGTGATCGAGGCGGGGTCGATGAGCCGCCCGCTGCCCGGCACCGCGGCGTCGAGCAGGAGCAGGTCGTGGTCGTACGACGCGCGCTGTTCCGGCGTCTCGGCCAGGTAGTCCTCGGCCGCGACCGCCCGGATCGTGAAGAACCCGGCGTCACGGGCGCGCGCGAAGTCCGTGGCCGACTCGCCGCCGTGCAGCTGCAACGTGGTGAGCCCCACTGCCGACGCGATGCCCACGACCTCGTCGATCTCCTGGTCACGGAAGACCCCGACCGCGTCGATGCCATCCGGCACCCGCTCGACGAGCTCCTTCGCGAGGTCCGCTGTCACGGTGCGCGGGCTGCCGGCGGCGAAGACGAACCCGACCGCGTCCGCACCGGCGTCGATGGCGGCGTCCACGGTCGCAGGGGTCGACAGGCCGCAGATCTTGATCCATCGCTGGTCGGTCATGCCGTCCATCCTGCCAGGGACCCCGGAGGTGCGGAGCGGCCGCCGGTACGGGGTGCGCAGCGGCCGTGCGAGCGGGCTAGTGCAGGGTGCCGGCGATGTACGACGCCGCGCAGGCGACCAGGACGCCGAAGGCCGCGAACGACCCGACGAGCACGTTCCGCCGGCGCCAGCGCCGCACGGTGACGAACGTCCCGCGCCGGGCGTGCCGGTGCGCGGCGCGGTGCAGGCGGTGGTCGCGCTTGTGCTTCACGCGCTGCGGCCCCAGCGGCACCGGGCCGGTTATCTGGGCCGAACCACCGCGCAGGGCGTTCGCGATCGCCACCGCGGTCGGGCGGCGGTCGGGGTCGCGCGCGGTCATCTTCGCGAGGAGGTCCCGCCACTCCGGCGCGATGCCGTCCGGGATCTCGGGGTCGTGGCGGAGCCGTGCGAGTGCCGCCTCGATGAGGGTGCCGGAGTACTCCTGCTTGCCGGTCAGTGCCTCGAGCAGCACCAGTCCGAGCGAGTAGACGTCGGTGGCGAAGCCGATCGGCTCCCCGGCGACCTGCTCGGGGCTGAGGTACGCGGCCGTGCCGATGATCGTGCCGTCGTTCGTCAGGCGCGAGCCGTCGACGAAGTGGGCGACGCCGAAGTCGGTGAGCTTCACGGTGCGCGCGAAGCCCGACGAGCCCTCGTCGCTGATGAGGATGTTCGCCGGCTTGACGTCGCGGTGGACGATGCCGCGCGAGTGCACGTACGCCAGCGCGTCGGCCAGCTGGGCGCCGAGATCGGCCACCTCGTAGTTGTGCAGGGCGCCCCCGGCGAGCCGGCGCAGGAGCGTCGTGTCCGCGATGAGCTCCATCACGATGTACCGGTGCGGACCGTCCTCGAAGTCATGGGTGCCGGCGTCGTACAGCGGGATGAGCCCCGGGTGCGACAGCATGCTGAGCAGCCGGATCTCGCGCTCTTGGCGGACCCGGTCGGCCGTGGTCATCGACTCGGGCGTGGCGAAGAGCTTCACGGCGACGGCACGGTAGGTGTGCTCGTCACGTGCTTCGTAGACGGATCCCATGCCGCCCGTGCCGATGAGCTTCACGAGTCGGTAGCGGCCCGAGAGGACCGTGTCCGACCGTGTGTCGTTCAGCAGGGTCATGGCTGATGTCGTTCCGTTCAGAGCCCGGTGTTCCGCGGCAGTTGCCGACGTGGTGGCTCATCCACTACGGTACGCGTCCGAGTAGTGATCCGCGCGGACGTTATGACATCGTGATCGGCCTACTTCCCTGTGTTCATGCGGATGCATCGGGGTACAGTCCGACGTCCGAACAGGTGAGCGATCACGCAAGGAGGACACCATGGCGCTGACGAAGGGCGACACCGTGCACTGGAACACGTCGCAGGGGAAGACGACCGGCACGCTCGTGCAGAAGCGGGTCTCGGACTTCGAGTTCGACGGCCAGTCGTTCAAGCCGGCCGACGACGACCCGTACTGGATCGTCGAGTCGGAGAAGTCCGGCAAGCGCGCCGCCCACAAGGAGTCGGCGCTGACGAAGGCGTGAGCGCTCAGTCGCCGGCGGGCTCGGCGCGACGACGGCCTCGGGCGGCCACTGCGCCGTGCTCGGCGCGCTGGTTCCGCTCGGCCCGGATGCGTCGGACCCGTCGGACGACGAACGTCACCACGACGACGGCGATCGCCACGTAGAGCACCCGGTCGATCCACTCGGTGTACTGCTCGACCTTGTCGTACTGGGTCCCGAAGGCCGCTCCGAGCAGCACCAGGGCGCTGTTCCAGATCCCGCTCGCGATGATCGTGAACACCGAGAACGTCCCGAGGTGCATCCGGTCCGCTCCGGCCGGCAGCGAGATGAGGCTGCGGACGATCGGCACGAACCGGCCGAAGAAGACCGCGCTCTTGCCGTGCCGGTGGAACCAGTCCGCCGCCGTGCGGAAGTCGTCCTCGTCGACGAGGGGCAGCTTGCCGAGCCAGCGCGTCGTCCGTTCGAAGCCGATGACGGCGCCGAGCCAGTACAGCACCAGTGCGCCGAGGTAGGAGCCGAGCGTCGCGAGCAGGAGGACCAACACGAGGTTCATCCGGCCGGCACCCGCCAGGAACCCGGCCAGCGGTAGGATCACCTCGGACGGGATCGGCGGGAAGACCGTCTCGACGAAGAGCATCAGCGCGACGCCCCACTCCCCCAGGGCGTCGATGAGCTGCAGCACGAGGCCGGACAACCCGCCCATCTCGGGGTCCGCGGCGGAGTCGCCGGCGGCGACGGTCATGGTGTGGGCAGGCGCAGCCACGGCAGTCGTCATCCCCCGATGGTGCCTGAGTGCCCTGTCAGGACCCGGCACGCAGCCTGGACGTCAGCCGAGTCCCATGTGCGTCGTCCGGACGTGGGTCAGGGAACGGGCGAGGGCGCCGCGGGCCACGGCGTCGCGGCCGACCGTCGAGGGAACGATCTCGACGGGGTGCCGGAGCTGCGGCGCGACGATCTCGGTCAGTGCCTCGCAGAACACCGGGGCCGCCGGCAGGACCTCGCCCCCGACGACGACCACCTCGGGGTCGATCGTCGCGATGAGCTGCACGACCCCGGGCGCGACGTCCGCGGCGAGCGCCCGCACGGCCGCGGCGGCGTCCGGGTCGCCTTGCCCGGCCGACGCCATGACGGACTCGACGTCCGTACCGGGGGCGATCCGCGCCTCCAGTCGGGCGGGTGCGCCGGGCCAGCCGGTCGACGCCAGGCCGCCCATCTCGCCGGCCGCCCCGCGCGCACCGCGTGCGAGGGACCCGTCGACCAGGTAGGCCGCGCCGATCTGGCGACCCATCACCAGGTACAGGCCGTCCTGCACGCCGCGGAAGCGTCCCCACATCGCCTCGGCGGTGGCGGCGAGCTTGGCGTCGTTGTCGAAGAACGTGGTGGCCGTGGGGAACAGGTCGCCGATCCGGCCGGGGACCCGTCGCTCGACCCACTGCGGGACCGCGACCGTGTAGTCGATCTCACCGGAACGGTCCACGACGGCCGGGACCCCGAAGGTGGCGGCGAGGAGCCGCGACGGGTCGGTGCTCTCGACCAGACGACGGACGACGTCCTGGACGCTCTCCCACGCCTGCTCGGCGGAGGCGAGGTCGGTGTAGACCTCCTCGACCCGGGCGAGCTGCCGACCGCGGAGGTCCGAGCGGAGCCCCACGATGCCGTGCAGCCCGAGGTCGACCCCGAGCACCGACCCGGCGCCGGCGTCCGCGCGGAAACGCTTCGCGCGGCGACCCGCCTTGTTCGGCGTGGCGATCGCCTCGGCCTCGGTGACCCACCCCTCGTCGACGAGGTCGGCCAGCGCTGCCTCGACCGTGGGGCGCGACAGGCCCACGGTCTGCCCGAGCTCGGTGACGGTGTGCGAGCCGTCGTCACGGAAGAGCTCCGCGAGGAGCGCACGCGAGTTGATGAGTCGGAGCATCCCCGGTGTGCTGCCGACGACACCGTTCGGAAGCGTTGACACGGTCTCGTCCACGGCCATAGCCTCCATATTACGAAAGATCATTGAGGAATGGTGGACTCCGACATGCTCATCCCACGGCCGCGCCGCACCGAACCGGGTGCCGGCGCCTTCGCGATCACCCCGTCGACCCGCATCGCCGCAGACGCCGCGAGCGAGTCGGTCCGACTGTACCTGCAGCAGACCCTGCGGGGGTCGACCGGGCTGCCGGTGCGCGACGCCGACGACGCGGCCGGGATCGACACCGCGCACTCGGGCGTGATCGCACTCCGTGTCGCCGACGACGACACGCTCCCCGCCGGACCGGCCGGTGACCGCTCCGAGTCGTTCCGACTGCGGGTCACGGCCGACCGGGTCGAGATCACCGGCGGGGGTCCGGCGGGCGTCTTCTACGGCGTCCAGGCGCTCCTGCAGTCGCTACCGGCCGACGTCTACCGCAAGGGCCGGGTCGGCACCTGTCCGTGGACGGTCCCGGCGGTCACCGTCGAGGACGCCCCGGCGTTCGCCTGGCGCGGCGTCATGCTCGACGTCGCCCGGCACTTCCGCACCAAGCACGAGGTCATGCGGGTGATCGACCAGCTCGCCGCGCACCGGCTCAACCGACTGCACTTCCACCTCACCGAGGACCAGGGGTGGCGCATCGAGATCCGGAAGTACCCGCGCCTGACCGAGGTCGGCTCGTGGCGGAAGGAGTCGCAGGTCGGGGCGCACGTGCCGGACGCCGACGGGGTGCTGCACCCGGCGGCGTTCGACGGCCGTCCGCACGGCGGCTACTACACGCAGGACGACATCCGCGAGATCGTCGCCTACGCGGCCGACCGGTTCGTCACCGTCGTCCCCGAGATCGAGACGCCCGGGCACGTCCGCGCCGCCCTCGCCGCCTACCCGTCGCTCGGCGTCTCGGGCGAGCCGATCGACGTGTGGACGGAGTGGGGCATCGCCGAGGACGTCCTCAACGCCGAGGAGTCCACGATCGCCTTCTTCCAGGACGTCCTCGACGAGGTCATCGCACTGTTCCCCTCCGAGTACATCGGCGTCGGCGGCGACGAGTGCCCCAAGGTCCAGTGGGAGGACGACCCCCGCACGCAGGAACGCATCCGCGAGCTCGGCCTCGACGACGAGGAGCAGCTCCAGGCGTGGATCATCGGCCGGCTCGCCTCCCACGTCGAGTCGCACGGGCGGCGGGCGTTCGGGTGGGACGAGATCCTCGAGGGCGGCACGCTCTCGAAGTCCGCGACCGTGCTCTCGTGGCGTGGGCTCACCGGCGCCCGGACCGCGGCGAAGCGGGGCCACGACGTGATCTCCGCCCCGGACGACCAGGTGTACCTCGACTACCGGCAGAGCGACCTCGAGACCGAGCCCATCCCGGTGTCGATCGTCCTGTCCGTCGACGACGTGTTCGCCTTCGACCCGGTGCCGGCGGACCTCACCGACGCCGAGCGCGCCCACGTGATCGGTGGCCAGGGCAACATGTGGACCGAGCACGTGGACACCGCCCGCAAGCTCGACTACCAGCTCTTCCCGCGGGTCGCCGCCCTCGCCGAGGCGCTCTGGTCGGCCGACGTCGCCGGGCCGCGCGACGTCGCCGAGTTCCGGGGGCGGCTCGCCGAGCACCTCGCTCGGCTCGAGGCGATGGGGATCGAGTACCGGCACGACGCCGGGCCGTTCCCCTGGGAGCAGCGGCCGGGGGTGCCGGGGCGGCCGCACTCGCGCGAGGAGCGTGCGGCCTACATCGACGCGGTCACGGCCAACATCGCCGAGTAGCCGAGCAGGCGCGCGGGGGCGGTCCGTCGTCCTTCCGCGTGGTCGCTCAGCCGAAGGTGGGCACCGGACGGTCCTGCACGACCTCGTGCCCGACGTCCGAGGTCCTCGCCCCGGTGACGACCGCGCAGCTCATCGACAGGCTCCAGAACGAGGTGGGCTCCTGCCGCGTCGGTGGCCCCGGGGTGTCCTGCTGCGTCTGCGGCGCGCTCCGGATCCGGATCGCGCGGTCGGCCGGCAGCGTCCGGCAGGCCTCGCGGGCGGCTGCCACGGCGGCGGTGTAGCGCGGGCCGTCGGTGCGCAGGACCGGCCCCCACGGCCGGAACTGCACGAGCACGAGCACGAGCAGGGCCACGGCCACGGTCGACCGCAGGGCCACGCCGAGTGTGGGACGGCGCGCGGTGGGCCGGGGACGCAGCGACCGTCGCGACGGATCGGTGGACACCCGCTCCGCCGCCCCGGCGTCGACCGACGTGCGGCTCCGGCGCCGGGGTGTCACGAGCGCCAGGACGACGAGCACGAGTCCGGCAGCGGCGGGGAACATCCCGTACCGACTCACCCACGCGTACCGGAGGAACTCCGGCGACATGCCGGCGTAGGCGTAGGCGGGCTTCGGGTTGAGCACGACCGCGGCGCACCAGAGCACGACGGCGGACAGCGCGAGGACGACGGCGAGGGTCCGCTGCGGGCGGTCGCCGCGGACGAGCACCCAGACGAACGCGACGACGAAGGGCACCACGAAGAGCAGCCCCGCCTAGGGTCCGACGGTCGCGAGGACCTCGCCAGACGCGGCCCGCGAGAGGAAGGTCGACATCCCGGCGTTCAGCCCGAACCCGTCCACGAGCGACGCGAGGTCGATCGTCGCGCGCCCCACCTGTCCGCGGTGCCGGTCCGAGCCGAGCCAGACGGCGAGCTGCAGACCGGCTCCGACGAGGAAGGCGGCCGTGACGGGCCAGGTCCGACGAGCCCGCAGCCCGAGGACGAGCAGCGGCGCGAACACGATCGCCTGGGTCTCGGTCAGGGCGCCGAGCAGGGTCATGGCGGCCAACGCGACACTCGACCACCAGCTGCGCGGCCGGTACAGGAGCACGAACGGCATCATCCAGAGGAAGTACGCGTGCACGTTCGCCAGGTTGCCGAGGACCTCGTTCGTCGCGATCGGGACGAGCACCACCGCGAGCGCGATCCCCACCCGGGCGGCGAGCGCGGCGGCCGGCGTCAGTCGCGCGGTCAGGTCCCGGGTGCAGACGAAGACCACCGTCGCGACGAGGCCCGTCCCGACCACGGCACCGAACGCGATGCCGGTCGCCCAGCCCTCGACCGGCAGCACGTGCTGCACGATGCCCGCCACGATCCGCGGGTACTGGTGCAGGTACCCCGCGTAGCTGCGGGTGAGCGTCCCGAGCGTGCCGTACTGCACGCCCTCGCCGAGGAACGTCCGACCGTCCTCGGCCCACAGCACGTCGCGCACCGCTGCCGGCATCCGCGACCAGGCGAGGACCACCGCGAGGACGAACACCCCGACGGCGCCGACCCGCTCCGGGCGACCACCGGCACGGGAGCCACCGTCGCGCGGCGGCGCGTCAGGGGCGGCTGCTGCTCGCATCGGATCCGTTCGTCTCTGGGGCGCCGACCAGCGTACTGGGCCGTGACGGACGGGAGGCACGGTGCCAGCTGGCACCGTGCCTCCCGTCCGTCGTGACGTCGGCTACGCGGCGACCGGCGCGCGCTGACCGACGGTCTCGGCCGCGACCGCGGCCTCGCTGCCCGCGGCGGCCTCGTCGACCGGACGACGCCGCACCCACTTCTTCAGCCCGACGAGCACGAGCGCCGACACCACGGTGCCCGCGAGGATCGCGACGATGAACATCGCGACGTCGCCGATGGCGAAGAACACGAAGATCCCACCGTGCGGCGCCCGCGAGGTCACACCGGCCGCCATCGAGATCGCACCCGTCACCGCGGCCCCGACCATCGACGCCGGGATGACGCGCAGCGGGTCGGCGGCGGCGAACGGGATCGCGCCCTCGGAGATGAAGGACGCTCCGAGCAGCCAGGCGGCCTTGCCGTTCTCGCGCTCGGGCTTCGTGAACCCCTTGCGGTAGAGCACGGTCGAGGCGAGCGCCAGGGCCAGCGGCGGGACCATGCCCGCGGCCATCACGGCCGCCATGATCTCGAACGGGACGACGTTCGTCGCGGATCCGGCGCCGAGGCCGGCGACCGCGAACGCGTACGCCACCTTGTTGACCGGGCCACCGAGGTCGAACGCCATCATCAGGCCGAGGATGATGCCGAGCAGGATCGCCGAGGCACCGGACAGCGAGTTGAGGAACTCGGTCAGCTGGGTCATCAGCCAGGCGATGGGACCGCCGAGCACGAGCAGCATGAGCCCCGAGGCGATGATCGACGCGAACAGCGGGATGATGACGACGGGCATCAGACCACGCAGCCACCGCCAGGTCGGGATGCGGCCGATCCAGTAGGCGGCGGCGCCGGCGATGAGGCCACCGATCAGACCACCGAGGAACCCGGCGTTCATGAAGACGGCGATGGAACCGGCGACGAAGCCGGGCGCGATGCCGGGTCGGTCGGCCATGGCGTAGGCGATGTACCCGGCGAGCGCCGCCACCAGGAACCCGAGCGACACGCCACCGATCTGGAACGCGGCGGCACCGAGGTAGTACGCCAGACCCTCCGGCGGCAGGTTCAGGAGCGTGTAGTTCGTCAGCGTGTAGACCGCGTTGTTCTGCCCCGAGTCACCGTGGGTCAGCGCGATGCCGTAGCCGGCGAGCAGGAAGCCGAGCGCGATGAGGAGCCCGCCGCCCGCGACGAACGGGATCATGTAGCTCACACCCGTGAGCAGCCAGCGCTTGAGCGCCTGCCCGAAGTGCTCGTCCTTGGCGGTGCTCGAGCCGGCCTCGGCGGTGTTGCCGTGCACGCGTGCGGCGTTGGGGTCGTCGGCGGCTCGGAGGGCCTCGGCGATCATCTTGTCCGGCTCGTCGACACCGCGCTTGACCGGGCCGGCCACGAGGGGCTTGCCGGCGAAGCGGCCGCGGTCGCGGACGTCCACGTCGACCGCGAAGACGACGGCGTCGGCGCGGGCGATGAGGGCCGGGTCGAGCGGCTCGACCTGCGAGGACCCCTGCGTCTCGATGTGCATCTCGGCACCCGCGCGCTGGGCCGCGGCGACGAGGGCGTCGGCTGCCATGTAGGTGTGCGCGATGCCGGTCGGGCACGCGGTGACGCCGACGAGCACCTTGCGTGCTCCGGCGGTGGACCCGGCCGCGTCGCCGTCCGCGGCGTGCGTGGCGGCGGCGGGTCGCGCCTCCTGGCCGGTGGCGGTCGCACTGGAGGCGCTGCTCGCGGTGCCGACGCCGGCCTGCGCGACCTCGCCGCTCACCTCGCGGTCGACGAGGTCCACGATCTCCTGCGGGGTGGCGGCGGCGCGGAGGGCGGCGGTGAAGTCCTCGCGGATGAGCGCACGGGCCAGGGTCGAGAGGACCGTGAGGTGGTCCTTGTCGGCCCCCTCGGGCACGGCGATCATGAAGACGATGTCGGCGTCGCCGTCCGGGGCGCCGAACGACACCGTCCGGGCGAGGCGGCTCATCGCCAGGGTCGGCTCGGAGACCGACGCGGACCGGGCGTGCGGGATCGCGATGCCACCGGGGACGCCGGTGCCGACGCTGGCCTCGCGCTTGATCGCGTCAGCGGCGAGGGACGCCCCGTCCGCCGCGCGGCCGGTGGCGGCGACGCGGTCGGCGAGGACGCGGATGACGTCGCTCGAGGTGGCGCCGAGGTCCTCGTCGAGACCGACGAGCTGGACGCTGATGAGGCGTGGACTCGTGTTGACGGACATGGGTTGCTCCTTTGCAATGGCGCTGGGGGCGCGGGTGCTGCGGGGTTGAGTGTGTGTGCGGGGGTGGGTCAGGCGGGTTCGGGCGCTCGCTCGAGCGCTCGGACCTCGATGCCCGACGGGTCGGTGTGGTCGAGGGCGGGGACGTCGCTGCCGGGGAGGGCAGCGGCTGCCGCTCCGGTGGCGACGGCCTGGGCGAGGCGCTGCTCGGGCGACTGCCCGGCGACCTCGGCGAGCAGGTAGCCGGCGAGGGAGGAGTCCCCCGCGCCGACGGTCGAGCGCGCCACGATCCGGGGTGCTGCGGCCGCGTAGCTCCCGTCCTCCGTCACGAGGACGGCTCCGGCGCTGCCGAGCGTCAGGAGCACGGTGCCGACGTTCTTGTCGCGGAGGCGCTGCGCCGCGATCGCTGCCGCGTCGACGTCCCGCTCGAACTCGTCCGGGTCGCCGCCAACGACCTCGGCGAGCTCCTCGGCGTTCGGCTTCACGAGGTCGATCCGCTCGCCCGACTGCAGCAGCGCGGTGAAGGGGACGCCCGAGGAGTCGACCGCGATCCGGACGTCGTCGCCGTGGCGCTGCCGGACGGCTCGGACGAGGACCGCGAGGGCGTCGTCCGGCAACCCCGGGGGCAGGGAGCCGGCGAGGACCACCCAGCGTGCGACGGGTCCGGTCGCGGTGGCACCGGCGGTGTCGGCGACGAGGGCCGCGAGGTCCTCGAGGCGACCCGCGAGCGACGGACCGGGCTCGTTGAGCTTCGTCGTCGTGCCGGTCGGCTCGGTCACCGTGACGTTCGAGCGGAGCGGCGCACCGATCGGGAGTGCCGCGGTCGGGATCCCGCGCGTCGCGAGGCCGAGCAGCACCGGGTCGAGCTCGTCGCCGGGCAGCACCGCCACGGTGTCGCCGCCGCTCGCGACGACGACCCGGGAGACGTTGACGCCCTTGCCGCCGGGCTCGGCCGTGGAGCGGGTGGCGCGCTGGACGGCGCCGCGCTGGAGTTCGCCGGCGAGCTCGATCGTGCGGTCGAGGCTCGGGTTCGGGGTGACGGTGACGATGCGGGTGCTCGTGGTGCTGCGTGTCGTGTTCGTGTTCGTGGTCATGCGACGACCACCTCGACGTCGGCTTCGGCGAGCGCTCCGGCGAGGTCGGCCGGCGGCTCCTCGTCGGTGACGATCGTGTCGATCTCGTCGAGCCGGGCGAACCGCATGAGCGCCTCGACCCCGTGCTTCGCCGCGTCCGCGAGCACCACGCTGCGCCGGGCCGCGAGCACGTACGCCCCCTTCACCGCCGCCTCGTACTCGTCCGGTGTGCTCAGGCCGAAGCCCGCGGACAGGCCGTTCGTCCCCACGAAGGCGATGTCCGGACGCAGCGCGCCGATCTGCTCGACCGTGGCCGTCCCGACGGCGGCGCTCGTCACCCCGCGGACGCGGCCGCCGAGCAGGTGCAGTTCGACGTGCTCGCTGTGCTGCAGGGTCGCGGCGATCGGGACCGAGTTCGTGATGACCGTGAGGGTCGCCCCGGCCGTCGCGGGTTCCCACCGGGCGAGCTCGGCGGCGACCGCGGCGCAGGTGGTGCCGGCGTCGAGGGCGATCGAGCCGGTGAAGGTCGGCGGGACCAGTCGCATCGCGGCCCGGGCGATGGCGGACTTGGCGGAGTTGTGCTGCCCCTCGCGCTCGGCGACGGTGAGCTCGACGACGCTCGATCGTCCGACCGGGACCGCTCCCCCGTGCACGCGGCGCAGGAGGCCGGCGGACTCGAGGGCGTCGAGGTCACGGCGGACGGTCTCGGTCGTGACGTCGAAGTGCTCGGCGAGGTCGGCCACGGACACGCGGCCGGCGTCCTGCAACGCTGCTGCGATCGCGTCGTGCCGCTCGGTTGCGTACATGCCCGAACTCCTTCGTTCCCGTGGGTTTCGAGAAGAGTACGTCCGGATGCCACACAAACGCAACCGTTCCGTGCCGGAACCAACACGGCCGCAGGTCGGCGGGCCCACCTCCGCCCGGTCCGCCCGGTCCCGCCCGCCCGGTCCCGCAGCCCGCCCAGGCCGGTCCCACCCACGGCCGAGGTCGCACGAACTGCCGCCCGCACGCCCCCGAACGGCACGTCGTGCGACCTCGGCAGAACGCAGACGGCAGGTCGTGCGACCTCGGCATCGCCCCACCCGCGCGCCCGACACACACCCCGGACACGACGACGCCCCGACCCGCCGGAGCAGGTCGGGGCACGGTCGTCCCGGAAGTCGGAGCGCGTCAGCCCTTGACGGCCCCCGCGGTCATCCCGCTCACGAGCCGCCGCTGCACGATGAGGAAGAACACCACCACCGGGATCGAGAACAGCACACTCGCCGCCATGAGCCCGCCGAAGTCCGTCCCCTTGTTCGTCGAGAACCCCGCGAGCCACACCGGCAGCGTGTACATCCCCTGGTCCTTGAGCATCACGTAGGCCGTCAGGTAGTCGTTCCACGCAGCGATGAACGCGAACACACTCGTGGCGATGACCCCCGGCATCACCAGCGGGAACAGCACGCTCCACAGGATCCGGAACGTCCCCGCACCGTCGACCTTCGCGGCTTCCTCGATCTCGACCGGCACCGCGACGAAGAACCCGCGCATGACCCAGATCGAGAACGGCAGCACGCTCGCGACGTAGGCGAGGATCAGCCCGATGTAGCTGTTGAGCAGCCCGAGCGACTGGAACGACAGGAACAGCGGGATGAGCAGAGCACCCGACGGGATCATCTGCACGAAGAGGATCGCCACGAGGATCGCCCGCCGCCCACGGAACCGGAAGCGCGACAGCGCCGCCGACGCCAGGAACCCGACGACGATGGACAGCAGCACGGCCGCCACGACCACGATCGCCGAGTTCCGCAGGTACACGAGGAACCCGTCCTGCGTCAGCGCCCGCGTGAAGTTCTCGAGCGTCGGCCGCAACGGCAGCCAGATCGGCGTGAGGGTCGTCACCTCGTCCGACGGCTTGAACGCCGTGTTCACCATCCAGTAGATCGGGAACACCCAGACCAGGCAGAAGACCACCGCGATCGTGTTCGCCACGACCCGTGGCTTGCGTCGGCGCGCACGCACCGGCGCGATCGGACCGGGCCGGGAGGCGCGGCCTGCCCCCGTCACGTCGGGTTGCGCCTCGGAAGCGGTCGCCCCGGTGACACCGGGGGTGGTCGTCGTCGTCACAGGTCTTCCTCCCCGCTCCGGACCAGCCGGCGGATGTAGTAGCTGGTGAGCGCCCCGAGGATCAGCGTCGAGATGACGGCGATCGCCGCGCCCTGCCCGTACGCGTTCGACACGAAGGACTTCACGAACGTCCAGATGCCGAGGGTGAGCGTGGTGTCCTCGGGCCCGCCCTTGGTGAGCAGCCAGATCTGGTTGAAGACGTTGAAGTCCCAGATCACCGAGAGGATCGTCACGAGCAGCAGCGTCGGCACGAGCGCCGGCAGGGTGATCGAGCGGTACATCGCCCACGCGGATGCCCCGTCGAGCGCCCCGGCCTCGTAGTACTCGGGCGCGATCTGGGACTGCGCGGCGTACAGCGTCAGCGCGACGAACGGCACCGCCTGCCAGATCACGAGCGAGAGCACGATCGTCAGTGCCTGCCCGGGACTCGACGCCCAGTTGTCCTGCGTGTGGTCGCCGAACACCCCGAGCTGGGTGATGAGCCAGTTGAGCACGCCGTAGAAGGGCTGGAAGAGCCACTGCCAGACCAGGCTCGACGCGACGTTCGGCATCGCCCACGCCAGCACGAGCACGACGCTCACGACCGTGCGCATGACGACACCGAGCCGGGTCAACAGCTGGGACACCGCCATGCCGATGCCGATGGTCCCGATCACCATCGCGCCGGTGACGAGCACGGTGCGCAGCATGACCGGCCAGAAGCTGGCGTCGGTGAGGACGTTCGTGTAGTTCGTGAAGCCGGCGAACCCGGCCTGCCCGGTGAAGATCGCCCGCAGCCCGTAGTCCTGGAAGGAGATGGCCACCAGGCGGACGAGCGGGTAGACGACGAGCGCGAGGAGCAGCAGCGCAGCCGGTGCGAGCAGGACCAGCGGCGCTCGTGACGAGGTGAGCGATCGACGCCCTGCGCGACCGCCCGGCCCGGTGGGACCGCGACGCCCCGTCGACCCACGCCGGGTCCCCGGCTCGGCCTGCGCCGAACCGGGGACCCGCTCCGCAGTGGAGGTCATCGAACTACTGCTGCGCGTTGAGCGCGGTCGTGAGGTGCTCCGAGAAGCCCTCGGCTGCCTGCTTCGGCGTCTTCCGACCGGTGGCGACGTCCGCGAACATCGTCTGGAACGTCGAGTCGCCCTCGATCGTCGCCCAGCCCGGGGTCGCCGGCGTCGGACGGCTCGTGGAAGCCGCCTCGAAGTACGGCTTGTGGAGCTCGTCCACGTCACCGGCGACCGCGTCGAGCAGCTGCGTGGAGTTCGGCTCCCAGCCGTCGACCCCGAACACCTGGTCCTGCTGGAACTTCTTCGAGGTCAGGATCTTCGTGTAGTACAGCGCGAGGTCCTGGTTGGCGGACTTCGACGGGATGCCGAGGTCCGAGCCACCGAGGAACACCGGCTGCGTCTTGCCCGCCGTGCTCGACGGCATCGCGAACGTGCCGATCTGGTCCTTGAGCTCGGGCTTCGCCGTGGTGATCGAACCGATCTCCCACGCGGACCCGAGGATCGCCGAGGTGTTGCCCTGCGCGAAGACGTCGGACTCGGCCGGCTTGTCGGTGTTGATGTCCTGCGTGGACTTCGCCGAGTACGAGTTCTGGAAGTCCTTCCACGCGGTGAGGCCCTTCACGGCGTCGGCGGAGTCGATCGCGCCCTTCCACTTGCCGTCCTTCTCGGTGGCGATCTGCCCACCGGCGTCCCACACCCACTGCAGCCCGCCGTACCAGTACTGCCCCGGCATGTAGAACGCCGAGAAGTCCGCCTGCGGGTTCTTCGCCTTGACCTTGTCGAGGTCGGCCGTGAGCCCGTCGTAGGACTTCGGGACGTCGGTCACCCCGGCGTCCGCCCACATCTTCTTGTTGTAGATCACCGCGCGGTTGCCGGCGAAGAGCGGGGCGCCGTACAGCTTGCCGTCCACGGTCGCCGGGCCCTCGAGCCCGGAGAGCCACGTCTGCCCGTCGGCCAGCTCGTCCTTGTACGGCGAGAGGTCCATCAGGCCACCCGTCGCCGCGTACACCGGCACCTGCGTGTTGCCGAGGTCGACCACGTCCGGCGCGTCCTTCTGCGCGAGGGCCGTGGTGAGCTTCGTGGTGATGCCGTCCCACTGCTGGAGCTGCAGCTTCACCTTGGCACCGGTGGCCTTGGTGAACTGCTTCTCGGCGACGTCGAGGATCTTCGGGCTGAGGTCGCCGTTCATGATCCAGACGGTGAGGGTCTTGCCCTTGCCATCGGGTGTGCCGATGGACTTCGTGCCGCCGTCGGAAGCTCCGTTGCTTCCGGCGGAGCACCCGGTGAGGGCGAGCGCGCCTGCGAGGGCGAGCGCACCGAGTGCGGCGAAACGCGTGCGTGTCACGTTGACTCCCTTGGTCCGACCTTTATGAAAGGACGTTGCGTAATGGTGAGTAAAGACCCATCACGCGGGGATGTCAACCACGAATCGGCAGGCTGTGGACAATCGCGATCCGCATGTTTCCGGGGGATCACGGATGTGGAACGGATGATCGACGGCGCTTGACGAACTGGTCATGACCAGGCATGATCAGCACCCACGCTCAGGCGTCGAACGGCACCTCGCCGTGCTGGCTCACACCCGCACGCTGCCGGTAGGCCAGGTGCCCACCGAGGTACCCGCCGACGCCGACGACCGCGAGCCCCGCGAACCCGAGGAGCTTGCCTGCCCCGTGGTTCCCGGACTTCCGTTGCATCCACGACAGCCCGTACAGCGAGATGCCCACCCAGTTCACGGCCTGGTGCACCCAACCGGTGCGGAGTTGCGCACGATCGAGCTCCGACCAGTCGACGTAGCCGGCCACCGAGGCGCTGCCCGACGACACCAGCCCCACACCGACGAGGGTCTTCGCCGCCCGCGCGTTCCCCTTCCCGCCGATCAGGTCGAGCACCGCCGCCGAGATCCACGCACCGAGCGGCACCTGCACCATGAGCGGGTGCAGCGGGTGCCCGAACGGCACGCCGTGGAGCAGCTGGCGCAGTGCCTTCGGCTTCGCGAGGGCGTTCACCACGGAACGATCGATGTCGACGGCCTTGTCGAGCACGCTCGCGTGCTCGACGGCGTCGGTGAGGCGACGGAACGCTCGGATCTCAGGCATGCCCTGGACCGTAGGCCTGGAGGCGCGGTGCCGGTCCCAGGAACCGGCACCGCCCCTCCAGGTCGTCACGTCCAGTGCGCCGCCTACTCCTCGACGATCTCCGCGAGTTCGAACGGCTCCACCGTCAGCTCGTCGCCGCCTGCGGCGACGTCGACGCGGACGGTGTCCCCGTCACGCACGTCACCGGCGAGGATCGCCCGCGCCAACCGGTCGTCGATCTGCCGCTGCATGAGCCGGCGGAGCGGACGCGCTCCGTACACCGGGTCGTACCCGCGCTCGGCGAGCCAGGCACGGGCGTCCGGGGTGACGGCCAGCTCCAGTCGGCGGTCGGTCAGCCGGCGTGCGAGCCGGTCGACGTAGAGCGACACGATCTGGCCGAGGTCCTCTTGCGTGAGCGCCTGGAACACGACGATGTCGTCGAGTCGGTTGATGAACTCGGGCCGGAAGGCCTGCTGGACGAGCTCGCGGACAGCCTCCTCGCGCTGCACGTCGGTGATCGACTGGTCGGTCATGAACTGCGACCCGAGGTTCGACGTCAGGATGAGGATCGTGTTCCGGAAGTCCACCGTCCGGCCCTGACCGTCGGTCAGGCGGCCGTCGTCGAGGACCTGCAGGAGCACGTCGAAGACCTCGGGGTGGGCCTTCTCGATCTCGTCGAGCAGCACCACGGAGTACGGGCGACGCCGGACGGTCTCGGTGAGCTGCCCGCCGGCCTCGTAGCCGACGTACCCGGGCGGGGCGCCGATGAGCCGCGCGACCGAGTGCTTCTCGCCGTACTCGCTCATGTCGATCCGGACGAGTGCCTTCTCGTCGTCGAACAGGAACTCGGCGAGCGCCTTGGCCAGCTCGGTCTTGCCGACGCCGGTGGGGCCGAGGAACAGGAACGAGCCCGTCGGACGGTCCGGGTCGGAGATGCCCGCGCGGGTGCGACGGACCGCTTCCGACACGGTCGAGACGGCGGAGCGCTGCCCGATGATCCGACGGCCGAGTTCGTTCTCGAGGTGCAGGAGCTTCTCGGTCTCGCCCTGCAGCAGGCGCCCGAGGGGGATGCCCGTCCACTGCGCGATCACGGCGGCGATGTCCTCGTCGGTGACGCTGTCGTTCACCATCCGGTCGGCCTGCTCGGCTTGTTCGGCGGCGGCGAGCTCGGCCTCGATCCGGGGCTTCTCGCTGTACTCGATGCGCGACACGAGTTCGTAGTCGGCCTCGCGCTGTGCCCGCTGGGAGCGCATGTTGAGGTCGTCGAGCTGCTGCTTGAGTTCACCGATGCGGTTGAGGCTGGCGCGTTCGGCCTGCCACCGCTGCTCGAGTTCGCCGAGCAGGGTCTCGCGGCTCGCGAGCTCGGCCCGCAGCGTCTCCAGCCGGGCCTTCGACGCGTCGTCCTTCTCCTGCTTCAGCGCGAACTCCTCGACGCGCAACCGGTCCACGGTGCGCTTGAGCTCGTCGATCTCGACCGGGCTCGAGTCGATCTCCATCCGGAGCCGGCTCGCGGCTTCGTCGATGAGGTCGATCGCCTTGTCGGGCAGCTGCCGACCGGAGATGTACCGGTTCGACAGGCTCGACGCGGCCACGAGCGCTGAGTCGTTGATCGTGACCTTGTGGTGCGCCTCGTAGCGCTCCTTCAGGCCGCGGAGGATCGCCACGGTGTCCTCGACGCTGGGCTCCCCCACGAAGACCTGCTGGAAGCGCCGTTCGAGGGCGGCGTCCTTCTCGATGTACTCGCGGTACTCGTCGAGCGTCGTCGCGCCGATGAGTCGGAGCTCTCCGCGCGCGAGCATCGGCTTGAGCATGTTCGACGCGGCCACGGAGCCTTCGCCCCCACCGGCGCCCATGAGCGTGTGCAGCTCGTCGATGAACGTGATGACCTGCCCGTCGGAGTCGTTGATCTCCTTGAGCACGGCCTTGAGCCGCTCCTCGAACTCGCCGCGGTACTTCGCGCCGGCGATGAGGGCGGACATGTCGAGCGACACGAGCCGCTTGTCCTTGAGGGAGTCGGCGACGTCACCCGCGACGATCCGCTGGGCGAGTCCTTCGACGACGGCCGTCTTGCCGACGCCGGGTTCCCCGATGAGCACGGGGTTGTTCTTGGTGCGACGCGTCAGCACCTGGGAGACGCGTCGGATCTCGGCGTCCCGCCCGATCACCGGGTCGAGCTTGCCGTTGCGGGCGATCGCCGTGAGGTCGACGCCGTACTGCTCGAGGGCGGTCTTCTGTCGCTCTTGCGAGTCAGGAGCGCCCTGGAGGTTCGCCATGCGTTCCGTCCTTTCGTTGCGGTGGTCCTGTAGTTGAGTCTACTCCACTCAACTTGCGTTCGCAGCGGGAGATTCCCGCCGCGGGTTCCGGATGCCGACGGCACTCACGAGTGCGCCGGCGAGGAGCAGCAGCGCCATCACGACCATCGCGCGGTGCAGTCCCTCGACGCTCACGGCACCGCCGAGGACGATCCCGGCGAGCGCGACCATGACGAGCCCGGCGATCCGCGCGATCGCGTTGTTGACGGCCGAGCCCGCACCCGCCTCCGACTGCGGGACCGACCCGAGGACCGCACTCGTCAGCGGCGTCACCATCAACGCGATCCCCGCTCCGACGAGCACCAGACCGGGGAGCACCGACCACCAGTATCCGATCGGCTCGTCACCGGCGAAGAGCAGCAGGAGCGCCCCGACCGCGGCGATCGCAGGACCGGCGGCCATGAACCACCGCGGACCCCAGCGGTCGGCCAGCGACCCGACCGTGGTGGAGAGGAGCAGGAGCATCACGGTCGGGGGCAGCGTCGCGAGGCCGGCGAGCCAGGCCGGGAACCGCCAGACCTCTTGCAGGAACAGCGTCACGACGAAGAACACCATCCCGAGGGCCCCGTAGATCGACAGCGTCGCGAGGTTGCCGACGGTGAAGTTCCGCGCACGGAAGAGCTCGAGCGGGACCAGGGGTGCACCGTGCCTGCGGGTGACGCGGAGCTCCCACGGCACGAACGCCACGAGCGCGGCCCCGCCGAGCACCAGCGCGGCGAGGACGACCGGCGCGCCCCACCCGAGACGCTCCTGCTCGATCAAGCCGAGGACGACACCACCGACGCCCACGACCGCCAGCACGGCGCCGACCACGTCCACGTGCGCCCGCGGCCCCACCCGGACGTCCGCCGAGATCCGCGACACGAGCGGGATCGTCACCGCGATCGGCACGGCCGTCAGCACGAAGATCCACCGCCAGCCGACGCCGTCCACGACGAGGCCGCCGA
The DNA here is from genome assembly GCF_059492135.1 of Curtobacterium sp. Curtsp22. Lineage (NCBI taxonomy): Bacteria > Bacillati > Actinomycetota > Actinomycetes > Micrococcales > Microbacteriaceae > Curtobacterium > Curtobacterium sp. Curtsp22. Next base: position 1,887,865 of record NZ_CP168519.1, read on the forward strand.
CGACCGGACCGAGGATCGTCGCCGCGCTCGACCACGCCGTCCACGTGCCGATCGCCTTCGCCTGGGCCGCACCGCGGAACGCCGCCACGATGAGCGCGAGGGCACTCGGGGTCACGAGCGCACCACCGACGCCCTGCAGCGCCCGGGCGACGATGAGGACCTCGCCCGTGGGGGCGATCGCGCACACGATCGAGGCGATCCCGAAGACCACGAGGCCCCACGTGATGATGCGGACGCGGCCGAACAGGTCGGACAGACTGCCGGCCACGAGGATGAGCGAACCGAGCGTCACGAGGTACGCGTCCACCGTCCACTGCTGTACGACCAGCCCCCCGCCGAGTTCGTCGCGGATGGCGGGGAGCGCCACGTTCACGACGCTCGAGTCGAGTCCCACGACAAAGGACGACAGGATCGCGACGACGAGCACGACACGGCGGTCGTCACGGAGCGGGGCCGTGGCCGCCGGGGCTGGGGTCGTCATGTGCCCATCCTCCGCCACCGCGCGCGGTCCCGCCTGCCCCGGGGAGCACCTGTGGACAACTCGCCGGACACGACGAAGCCCCCGCGACCGATGGGGTCGCGGGGGCTGCCGACAGGACGGGGCTGGGGTCCTAGTTCCTGGAGTCCGAGTTCGGCTGGACCGACGGGCCGGGGTTGACGACCGGCTGCGGAGTCGGCTCGGCCGCGGTGTTCGTCACCGTCGTGGTCTGCACGCCAGCGTCGGTACCCGGCTTCTTCTTGTCATCCTCGCCCATCTCCTTCTTGAAGATGTTGATCGACTGCCCGAGGCCCTTGGCGAGTGCCGGGAGCTTGGTCGCACCGAACAGCAGGATGACGATTCCGAGAATGATCAGCAGGTGTACGCCACCGAGGTTTCCGAGCATCATGACTCCTTGAATCTGGATCTGGTCGCCGTCTCCGAGTCACCGTCGACGCGTGCGGCGGAAGTCCGTCGTGCACCCATCGTAACTCGCACCGGTCGGGAAACCCAGGCCGGGCACCCGAACGGACACCGTTCGCACAGGCAGCACCCCCGGACTGCCGTTGCAGCCGGGGGGTGCGCGTGCCGGTCGCGGGTCAGGCGCGACCGGGTCAGTAGGCGCCTCGGGAGCGCAGCACGGACGGGATGGTCCGGGCGAGGATGACGACGTCGTGGACGAAGGACCAGTTCTCGACGTAGTGCAGGTCGAGCCGGACACCGTCGGCCCAGTCGAGGTCCGAGCGGCCGCTCACCTGCCAGAGCCCGGTGATGCCCGGGGTCACGAGCAGCCGGCGGTCAGCGAAGTCCTCGTACAGGGCGACCTCGCGCGGGAGGGCGGGTCGGGGGCCCACCAGGCTCATCGAACCGGTCAGGACGTTCCACAGCTGCGGCAGCTCGTCGAGGGACGTCCGACGCAGGAACGCACCGACCCGGGTGATGCGCGGGTCGTGCTTCATCTTGAAGAGCGGCCCCGCGCCCTCGTTCTCCTGCTCGAGCGCGGCCATCCGGGCTTCGGCGTCGACACACATCGTCCGGAACTTGAGGATCGGGAACTCCCGCCCGTCGCGCCCCACGCGGGTCTGGCGGAAGAACACGGGGCCTCGGTCATCCGCGCGGATGACCAGGGCGATGACGGCGAACACCGGCGCGAGGAGCAGCAGACCGATGCCGGCACCGAGGACGTCGAGCGTCCGCTTGCCGATCCGCCGCCGGTAGTCGGGCGTCTCGACGTGCATGAGCGGCAGGCCGTCGACGGGTCGCTCGTGCACCCGGCCGGCGGCGATGTCCGCCAGCGGCGAGGACACCACGAGTTCGACGCCGTGCGCTTCCAGTTGCCACCCGAGCCGCCGGAGTCGCTCGTGCCCGCCCCGGATCGCGCCGGCGACCACCACGGCGGCCACCGGTTCGCTCTGGGCCCGGTCGAGGACGGCGTCGACCCCGTCGATCACCGGGACGCTCGTGTCCCCGAGCGGCACCCGGGACCCGGCGCGGACGCAGTCGGAGATGACCGCCCGGACGCGGTACCCCGCCGCGGGGGTGGCCGCGATGCGCCGCCCGACGTAGGTCACGTCGTCGAGGTCGCCGACGAGTAGGACGTCCTGCAGCCCCTCGCCCCGGCAGCGACGTCGAGCGAGCACGGTCCGGACGGCCTTCCGACCGATCGCGAGGAGGAGCAGCCCGAGCGGGAACGCGATGGCGACGTAGCCACGGGCGAGGTCGACCTGGACGGCGTACGCGACCCCGGCCACCGTCGCGACGGTGACCAGACTCGCGGTGATGAGTCGCCGGAACTCGTCGCCGCCGACACCGACGATGCGTGGGTCGCGGCTGCGGGACACCGTGAGCAGGACCATCCAGGCCACGATCATCACGGGGGCGACCACGAACTCGGTCCACCCGGCAGCGCTCGAACCCGCCGGGAGCTCACCAGGGAACCGGACCACGTGGGCGACGGCGAACGCGACGAGCAACAACCCCAGGTCGAGCCCGGCCAGGCCGAAGCCCGTCGCACGACTGCGACGGGTCCGGCTACGGGTCGGACGCCCGACGACCTCGACGGAACGGGACACCGCGCTCAGCGGTCGCATCGCGAGTGACATCGGGAGCCCTCCTGTCGGCCACCGGCCGGGGAAGGACCGACCGGGTGCCGCCGTCATCCGGGACGACGGAACGGCACTCCAATCAGAATATCACGCTGGAGTTATGCATATCAATGGCCGAGCACGTCCGCGAGGGTCCACACGACGGGAGCCGCGGTGAGCGCCGGGATGTCCGCCTCGGTCACGCCGCGCAGTCGGTAGGCGACCCGCTCCCCCGGCAGCAGGGTCATGAACCCGCGGTCGACGGTGCCTCCGGGCGCGACCCGGTCTGGCTGGAAGAGGAGGTCACGCACGAGACCCTCCGCCTCGACGACGAGGTCGAGGCCGTCGCCGTCGGAGGCGGGAGTGAACGTGGTCCGGTACTGTGCCGGCTCCCAGCGCATGTCCGTGTCGGGCCCGGGAGTCCACACCGCCCGACGCCAGTCCATGTCCGCGACGACGAGCTCGTTCGTCGGGTCGTCCACCACGCCGACCGACTCCGGCAGTGCCACCACGGCGACACCGGCGGCGGAGAGGCGGACGGGCAGCGACGCCTCGGCGAGGACCGTCCCCGCGAGGGTGACCCGCCGCACGCGGACGACGCTGTCGTGCCCCGTGCGGGTCGAGCGGACGGCGACCTCGATGGGCGCGTTGCCGAACGCCCCGGGCGACACCCCGAGCGAGAGCGTGTCCGCCAGATCGCCCAGATCGGCCGTCTCACCGACGGAGGCCGACGTGGTCGGGCGATCCGCGCCTCCTGGCTGCCCCGACGGCTCGCCCGCAGAACCGGACGCGCCTGCCGGACCGGACCCGCCCGCCGGACCGGACCCGCCCGCCGGACCGGACGCGACCGCAGCCGCGACCGAGGACACCGGACGGATCGTCAGCAGCACGTCGTCGTAGAGCCGCCGCAGCTCGTGCGCCAGCGGCTTCAGCCGCCCGGCCGAGTCGATCGCCGACCACGACGAGACCGGCCAGAGGTCGTTCAGCTGCCACACGACGACGCCGGTGTTCCGAGGCCAGTGCGTCCGCCAGTGCTCGACGCCCGTCGCGATGGCGCGCGCCTGCTGCAGCTGCGTCAGGTAGTGCCACCGGTCGAACTCGGCCGGCGCCACGGAGCCGAACCGCGGCGCGAGGCCCCGCGCGAGCTTCCCCATGCCGTCCGCGGCCTTCTGGTGGTGGACGACCCCGGGCGAGTCCACCGCGAGCGGCGAGTCCCGCACCGCGTCGCGCAGCGTGCGCCACGCGGGCGGCGCCTGCCAGCCGAATTCCGAGACGAACCGCGGCACCGAGTCGCGGTAGGCGGTGTCCGGGAGCCGGTTCCAGACGTCCCACGAGTGGTGCGTCTCGTGGTCGACGTCGTTCGCGGGGAGCGACTCGGAGCCCGACCACGGCGAGGCGACCGTGTAGAAGCGCGAGGGGTCGACCGCGTCGACGATCGTCGGCAGGAGGTCGAGGTAGTAGTCCAGACCCCAGCCGCGGCCCTCGAGCGAGGCCTCCCAGCCGTCGACCTCGTGCAGCCAGATGTTCTCGTTGTTGCCGTTCCAGAGCACGAGCGAGGGGTGCCGTGCGAGCCGGGCGACGTTGTCCCGGGCCTCGGCGATGACCTCGCTGCGGATCGGCTCGCCCTCGGGGTAGGCCGAGCAGGCGAACGGGAAGTCCTGCCAGACGAGCAGTCCGAGCTCGTCGCAGACCTCGTAGAAGTCGTTCGACTCGTAGACCCCGCCGCCCCAGACGCGCACGAGGTTGACGTTGAGGTCGGCTGCCGCGCGCAGACGGTCCTCGACCCGGTCGCGCGACACCCGCGAGACGATGACGTCGTCCGGGATCCAGTTCACGCCGCGGACGTCGATGAGCGTGCCGTTGACGTGCACGTTGAACGGCTTGCCGATGCTGTCGGACGTCGTCTCGATGCGCGTCGAGCGGAAACCGGTGCGGAACGTCGAGCGGTCGAGGACCTCGCCGTCGACCGTCTGCAGCTCGACCACGACGTCGTACAGGTCCTGCGCGCCGTAGCCACGCGGCCACCACCGCTGGACCTCCGGCACCCGCACGGTGACGACGGTCTCGTCGTCGCGCGGGGTCAGCTGCGCGCGGGAGCGCTGGCGGGTGGTGCCGCCCTCGGCCGTCGCTCCGCTGACCGTCACGACGAGCACGAGGTCGTCGTCCTCGCCGTCCTGGTCGAGGTCGTTCAGCCCGGAGCGCTCGACGGTGATGTGCGCGTCCAGCACGCCCTCGCCCGCCTCGACGTCGACCAGTGGCCGGACGTCGCGCAGCCTGGCGGTCGACCAGCGCTCGATCGCGACCGGTCGCCACGGGCCGCTCGTGACCGCCGTCAGCCCCCAGTCCCACCCGAAGTTCGATGCCATCTTGCGGATGTACGGGAACGGTTCGTCGTACGGACCGGGCATGCTGCCGGCCTTCGCCGCGACGCGTCCGGCCTCGCGGTAGGGCGACTCGAACAGGAGCTCGAGCGTCTTCTCCCCGCGGCCGACGCCGCCGGTGCTGTCCCGGGCGTCGAACCGGTAGCGGCGGTGCATGTTCCGCGTCGTCCCCACCACCACGCCGTCGAGGCTGAGCTCGGCGACGGTGTCGAGCCCGTCGCACACGAGGTCCACGCGCTCGAAGCCCCGCGGGTCGACGTCGACGGTGCGCTGGTAGGACCAGTCGGCCCGGCCGACCCACTTGGCGCCGTCCTCGTTGCGGTCGAACGTGGGGTCCGCCAGCAGCCCCTCGCGCTCGAGGTCGGTGTGGACCTGCCCCGGCACGGTGGCGCCGATGGTCCGGCCCACGACGTCGGCCGGCGCGCCTGCTGGCGGCGCCTCACCCGCCATGGTCACGGTCCAGCCGTCGCGGAGTTCCTCGCGTTCGAGGGTCATGCGGGTCCTTCTCTTCGGCGGACGGGTTGGTGTCCGCTGCGGTCGGGACGCCGGCCGGGGGCCCGCCTCGTGGCCGGGTTCTCGGCCGGGAGGCGCGGCACCGGTTGCCCGGGCGTCGTCGCGTCGCGCGCGCGGAACGCTGGTGCGGTCGCGCGTCGGGGTGCTCGGCGATGCTAGTACGGCGACCTTGCAGGACTGCGAGTGGCAGGCTGGAAGACGTGATCAGTGTTGCACTCGCCACCGCCCTGCGCGACGCCGGCCTGCGGTGGCACCCGACGACCGGTGACCGGTTCGTGATCGACAAGCCGGGTGTCGACGACGACGTCTACACGGTGTCCGAGATGACCGTGGAGCGGCACGACTACCCCTCGGGGACGGTGCTCGGCTTCAACGGGACGACCGAGTGGGCGCTCGACTCGGTCGACGCCGCGGAGTCCCTCTGGCTCCCGCGCGAGGACCAGCTGCGTGAACTGCTCGGGCCGGCGTTCGTGTCCCTGTCGGCGGGGTCCACGGTGGTGGCGACGGTCGACGGCGCTGATCGTTCGTTCACGTCCGACGACGCGGCAGAGGCGTACGGGCTGGCGCTGCAGGCGTACATCACGGCGGCGCTGGCGTAGCGGGGTACGTCGGGCGGCGACGGCTCGCCCGGGCTGAACGTTGCCGGAATGCCTGCTGGGTGCCCTTTGGTTGACTCGGACCATGACCGTTCCGAACATCACCCTGAACGACGGCAAGACCATCCCGCAGCTCGGCTTCGGCGTCTTCCAGATCGACCCCTCCGAGACGAAGGAAGCGACGCTCGCGGCGCTCGAGGTCGGCTACCGCCACATCGACACCGCTGAGATGTACGGCAACGAGAAGGAGGTCGGCGAGGCCATCGAGGCCTCGGGCATCCCGCGCGAGGAGATCTTCGTCACGTCGAAGCTCAACAACGGCTTCCACGACCCCGAGGCAGCGCTGGAGAACGGCAAGAAGTCGGCCGACCTGCTCGGCGGCTACACCGACCTCTTCCTCATCCACTGGCCGCTGCCCACCGTGTCGGACTTCGTGCCGACGTGGAAGGCGATGGAGGAGCTCTACCGCGGCGGCACCGCCCGCTCGATCGGCGTGAGCAACTTCCAGGCCCACCACCTCAACCGCCTCGCCGCCGAGACCACGATCACCCCGGCCGTGAACCAGATCGAGGTGCACCCGTACCTCACGCAGGACGAGCTCCGCGCCTACGACCGCGAGCACGGCATCGCGACCGAGGCCTGGTCGCCCATCGCGCAGGGCCTCGTGCTCGACGACGAGACGATCACCCGCATCGCCGGCAACGTCGGCAAGTCCGCGGCGCAGGTCGTCCTCCGCTGGCACATCCAGCGCGGTGACATCGTCTTCCCGAAGTCGGTCACCCGCGCCCGCGTCGAGGAGAACTTCACGATCTTCGACTTCGAGCTCTCCGACGAGGACATGACGGCGATCTCGTCGCTCGACAAGGGGCACCGCACCGGTCCGGACCCGGACACGTTCGACTACGTCCCGGCCTGATCCGGACACGCAGAAGGCCCCCGCGTTAGCGGGGGCCTTCTGCGTGTGTGCCGAGCTACTCGCCCTGCTTCTCGATGATGTTCTGGGCGCCGCGGTCGTCGACCTTCGACGGCGCCGCACCGGAGTAGAGGACGTCGTTGGCGTTGCCCGACAGCACGACCCTGTCGGCGGTCCCGACGGTGATCCGGGAGATCGCGCTCTCGACGATCAGTTCCTCGACATCGCCGAGGTGCACGATCGAGTCGTTGCCCGACACCGTCACCTTGGCGCAGGCGCCGTCCACGGTGACCTCCGCCCCGGACTGGTCCACGACGGCAGCTCCCTCGGCGCACGTGACGGTCTTCTTCGTCTCCGGCACGCGCACCTCGGCGTCGCGGAGCACCGAGGTCTTCGCGGAGGCCGACGCCGAGGACTCGGATCCGGCCGCTGACGACGACTTCCGCTCGTCCGTGGCGGAGCAGCCGGCGAGCACGACCACGAGCGCGACGGCGGCAAGAGTGGGAGCAAGGATTCGGGACGTGCGCATGACGGCGCCTTTCGTTCGGGATGGGGCTCTGTCGGAAGTGATGGGGTGGGAGGGCCCGACCGGTCGTCGGGCCCTCCCGGTGCAGCGCATGGGCTGCGGTGTGGTGTTACTGGGCGTTGCGGTCGACCGTGAAGTTGGCCGACACGGTCGAGGTCTTGCCCGACGCGGTGGTCTGCTTCACCTCGAGACCCCTGTACTCGCCGCCCCGCTTGAGGTCGAAGTCAGCGGTGGCACGCCAGGTGCCGTCCTGCCCGACCGTGGTCGTGGCGACTTCGGTCCGCGACGAGGCGACCCGGATCTCCGCCCCCGGAGTGGCGGTCCCGACGAACGTGGGACGCAGCACCATCACCTGCTCGTCCTGGGCCGGCGCCGAGAGCGTCAACTGCCGGAAGGACTCGTTCGAGACGATGAAGTGCACGCGGATCGTGCCGACGAGCGTGCCGCGGATCGACTGGTCGACGTAGAGGTTGTACTCCCCCGGCGCCAGCGGCTTGTTCGGATCGGTCTTCGCGACCCACTGACCGTCCACCACCGTGCCCGAGGCGACCTCACGCGAGGACCCACGCACCGAGATCGTCGCGCCCTCGTGCCCGGTACCCCGGAACACCGGTGCGAGGGTGTCGAGGACCTCCCCTTCGCCCGGGCTGGTGACCGTGTGCGGCGTCACGATCGGGGTCACCGCACCGATCGTGAACCGGTGACGGATCGTGGACGTCAGCCCGCCCTTGCCGATTTGGTCGAAGTACAGGTCGTAGTCGCCCGTCCCCAGCTCCATCGTGGAGTTCGCCGACCAGGCGCCTTCCCCGTTCACCTTCGCGGACGCGACCTCGCGCGTCGAGCCTCGGACCACGACCTTCGAGCCGGCCTGCCCGGTCCCCCGCGAATGCGACCGCCCCCGGAGCGACCGTGCCGTCCTTCGCCGGCGTCGTCACGACCACCGGCGCAGCGGGCGCGCCGTAATTCAGGGTGAACGACTTCACGTCCTCCGGCGCACCCTCGATGACGACACTGAACGAGTTCGCGCCGGAGGTCGCCTTGTCGGGGTCGATCGGGATCTCGTACCCGTCGCCCTTCGCGACCGTCCGGCCGATCTCCTGTTCGATCGAGTTGCGCAGCACGACGCTCGATCCGGTCGGGGCGGCGCCGAACGCCGTCGCCGGCTTCGTCGGATCGGCCGCGTCGAAACGACCGTCGGCAGTGAGCTCGACCGTGCCCTCGCCCGGGTTGACCACGATGGTCTCGGTCTGGACGTTGCCGCCCTTCGACTTCTGCGTGACCTTCAGCTCATGCTCGTTCTCGTTGAGGTCCGCGGTCTTCAAGCTCCAGTTCTGAGTGTCACGGACCGTTGCGGGCCCACCCACGAGCCGGTCCCCTTCTCGCACCTCGACGACAGCGCCAGGCTCACCCTTGCCGCGCACATCGACCTGCCCGCCCGGGTGCAAGAACCCGTCCTCGGGACGCTCGATGAGAAGCTGCCTCCCGTAATCGACCGACACGGCAGTCTTGCTGGCCCGCTCGCCCTGGAGCGACTGGTACACATTGAGGTCGTACTTGCCACCCTTGTTCGGGGCAGGCAGTTCAACCGACCACGCACCCGAGATCGCGTTCGCCGGCTCCGAGGCAACGACCATCTGGTCGTCCTCGTTGAACACCTGTACGACCGCGCCAGGGTGCGCGGTCCCGGAAAGCGTGACGAGGTCATCACGATCCGTGCCGAACGCGTGGTCCACGACCAGGTCCGCGATCCTCAGCTCGACATGAAGGTCGTATTCCGCGGTGATTTCCTGGTTCTCGTACTGCAGCAGCTTCACCGGGTTCGACCCCAGCTCCAACTCGTCGAGACGGAAGTCCCACACGCCGTCATCGTTCACACGTGTCTGGTCCTCGAACTCGCCATCGCCCCACTGCAACACCACATCCGCAGCAGGGGCGGCGATTCCGCTGACAAGTGCCTCGCGCGCCGGAACGTCGATCGAGTCGACCGCCCCGTAAAAGCCGGAGAAGGGGGCAGCGAACTCTGTCTTCTGGCCTGACTCCGTGAACTCCGCCCAGGACGTGTTCCAGGGTACGAGCCAGCTGTTCGGGCGGTCGAGTGGCCGGGGGCCCGACGCATCCTCCACGAAGAACCGCTGCGCGGCATCAGAGGGATCGCAGGACACAAAATACGTGGCAGTGAGGCTGAGGCAGAGATCCGTTGCCTCCACTCGGAGCTGTTGCGCGAACGACCCGGCGGGGACACTGACCCGCACCGCCGCATCTCGAGCCTCATCAGCGGTGCTGAAGTGCCTGTAGGACAAGTCGCCACCCGACATGATGTATGCGACGTACGTACCACCGTACTTTCCGTACAGCGCACCGTAGGAAGACGAATGGGCGGGCTTGTCCGGATCGATGCCAGGAGTCCGTGTAAGGGCGGAGGCAGGTGCTGCCCCGAAGGACAGGCCGGAGGCGAGGGTCGCGACGGTGAGCACCGAAGCACCCAGACCCTTCGCGAACCGCTTCTTCTTGCTTGACATGGTGAAGGTCCCTTTCGAGGGGATCAGGCCGCGTGCTCTCGCTCGGAACGATCGGGTCGCCCGCGATCTGCGGTCATCGTGGTCGCGGGACACCCCGCTGCCATACCACAATATCAAACACCGGCGTGAAATACAACACTCATCATGGCAACAACTTGAGTCATTCGGACGCAACGTCCAGCTCCCAGAGTTGACGCGCCTCCAGTCCTGAGTAGAGTTGAGTCCATCGGACGCAAGTCCAACGACTTCAGCAGTACCCGCACCAACAGAAGGAGCACCCACACATGGGACGTGCAGTAGGCATCGACCTCGGAACCACCAACTCGGTCGTCAGCGTGCTCGAGGGCGGTGAGCCCACGGTCATCGCCAACGCCGAGGGCATGCGCACCACGCCGTCGATCGTCGCCTTCACCAAGGACGGCGAGGTACTGGTCGGCGAGACCGCCAAGCGCCAGGCCGTGACGAACGTGGACCGGACGATCGCGAGTGTCAAGCGCCACATCGGCACCGACTGGACGACGGACATCGACGGCAAGAAGTACACCCCGCAGGAGATCTCGGCCCGCATCCTGGGCAAGCTCAAGCGCGACGCCGAGCAGTACCTCGGTGAAGACGTCACCGACGCGGTCATCACCGTGCCGGCGTACTTCAACGACGCCGAGCGCCAGGCCACGAAGGACGCCGGTGAGATCGCCGGTCTCAACGTCCTCCGCATCATCAACGAGCCGACCGCCGCTGCTCTGGCGTACGGCCTCGACAAGGGCAAGGAAGACGAGCTCATCCTGGTCTTCGACCTCGGTGGCGGCACGTTCGACGTCTCCCTGCTCGAGGTGGGCAAGGACGACGACTTCTCCACGATCCAGGTCCGTGCGACCTCCGGTGACAACCGCCTCGGTGGTGACGACTGGGACCAGCGCATCGTCGACTACCTCGTGAAGAAGTTCAAGGACGAGCACGGCGTCGACCTCTCGACGGACAAGATCGCCAAGCAGCGCCTCAAGGAAGCCGCCGAGCAGGCGAAGAAGGAACTGTCGTCGCAGATGTCGGCGAGCATCCAGCTCCCGTACCTGACGCTGACGGCCGACGGTCCGCTCAACCTCGACGAGACCATCTCGCGCGCCCAGTTCGAGCAGATGACCTCCGACCTGCTCGACCGCACGAAGAAGCCGTTCAACGACGTCATCAAGGAAGCCGGTGTCTCCGTCAACGACATCGCGCACGTGGTGCTCGTCGGTGGCTCGACCCGCATGCCCGCCGTGGCCGAGGTCGTCAAGTCGCTGACCGGCGGCAAGTCCCCGAACCAGGGCGTCAACCCGGACGAGGTCGTGGCCGTCGGCGCCGCGTTGCAGGCCGGTGTCCTGAAGGGCGAGCGCAAGGACGTCCTCCTCATCGACGTCACGCCGCTGTCGCTCGGCATCGAGACCAAGGGCGGCCTGATGACGAAGCTCATCGACCGCAACACCGCGATCCCGACGAAGCGCAGCGAGACCTTCACGACCGCTGACGACAACCAGCCGTCGGTCGCGATCCAGGTCTTCCAGGGCGAGCGCGAGTTCACCCGCGACAACAAGCCGCTCGGCACCTTCGAGCTCACCGGCATCGCGCCGGCTCCCCGTGGCGTCCCGCAGGTCGAGGTCACCTTCGACATCGACGCGAACGGCATCGTGCACGTGTCCGCGAAGGACAAGGGCACCGGCAAGGAGCAGTCGATGGTCATCTCCGGCGGGTCGTCGCTGCCGAAGGAGGACATCGAGCGCATGGTCCGCGAAGCCGAGGAGCACGCGGCCGAGGACAAGGCCCGCCGTGAGGCCAACGAGCGTCGCAACCAGGCCGAGCAGCTCGTCTACTCGATCGAGAAGCTCATCAAGGAGAACGACGAGAAGCTCCCCGCGGACGTCAAGTCCGAGGTGCAGGCCGACGTCGACGCCCTCAAGTCCGCGCTCGCCGGCGAGGACGACGAGGCCGTGAAGACCGCCTTCGACAAGCTCAACGAGTCGCAGGGCAAGCTCGGCCAGGCCATCTACGCCCAGCAGGACGCAGGCGCCCCGGCCGGTGAGCAGCCCACCGCCGACCAGGCGGCACAGGACGAGGACATCGTCGACGCCGAGGTCGTGGACGACGAGGACGACAAGGACAAGAAATAACGATGACGGATCCCAAGGACAACGTGCCGAACGAGGACGAGCCCCAGGTCGAGGGCGACGCCACGAACGCGGCCGAGCCCGAGGACCTCATCGAGGCGGAGGGGCCCGACGTCGAAGTACCGACCGACGGCCCCGCCGCCGGGGGCCCGGCGGCGAACGACCTCTCCCCCGAGGACGAGGCACTCCTCGCCGACGCCGCCCGTGGCATCGCGGAGGACAAGCTCAGCACGGAGGACCGCGACCTGGTCGCCGAGATGCGTGCGGACATGCTCCGTGCGCAGGCCGAGCTGGTGAACTTCCGGAAGCGCGTCGAGCGCGACCGCGAGGCCAACCGCGAGGTCGCCATCGCCGAGGTCGTCCGGGCACTCCTGCCGGCGCTCGACGACCTCACCCGCGCCGAGGCGCACGGTGACCTCGCCGAGGGCCCCATGCAGGTCATCGGGCAGAAGATCCGCGGCGGCTTCGAGAAGTTCAAGCTCGTGCAGATCGGCGAGAAGGGTGAGTCCTTCGACCCGAACATCCACGAGGCGATCGTGCAGCTCCCGACACCGGGCGCCACCGGCCAGACCGTGGCGGACGTCGTCGAGCCGGGCTACAAGCTCGGTGAGCGCGTCCTCCGTGCGGCCAAGGTCGCGGTGGCGGTCCCGGCCTGAGCGCGGGGAGGAGGTAGGGATTCATGGCCAGTCAGGACTGGTTCGACAAGGACTTCTACAAGGTCCTCGGCGTCGACAAGACGGCGAGTGACGCTGAGCTGAAGAAGACCTACCGGAAGCTCGCGCGGCAGTACCACCCGGACTCCAACCCGGGTGACGCCGCCGCCGAGAACCGCTTCAAGGAGATCAGCGAGGCGTACTCGGTGCTCTCCGACAAGGAGCAGCGCCAGGAGTACGACCAGGTCCGCGCCATGGGCTCCGGCGCCCGCTTCACCGCGGGTGGCCCGGGCCAGGGCGGCGGCTTCGAGGACGTCTTCGGCGGCATGTTCGGTCAGGGCGGGGGCGGACAGCGTGTCCGCTTCGGCCAGGGCGGAGCAGGTGGCGCCGGTGGCTTCGAGGACATCCTCGGCGGGATGTTCGGCGGTGGCGGCGGCTTCGGCCAGACCACCGGCGGCTACCGCGGCTTCGGTGGGCCGACGAAGGGCCGCGACGTCACCGCGACGACGACCCTCGACTTCACCACCGCGATCGCCGGCGACACCGTCAAGCTCTCGCAGGGCAACGGCCGTCCGGTGAACGTCCGGATCCCCGCGGGGGTCGCGGACGGGCAGAAGATCCGGCTCCGTGGGCGCGGCGAATCCTCGCCCGACGGCGGGGAGGCCGGTGACCTCGTGGTCACCGTCACCGTCCGCAAGCACCCGGTGTTCGAGCGCGACGGGCAGAACCTGCGGCTGGACGTCCCCGTGACGTTCGTCGAGGCGGCACTCGGCGCGACGATCGAGGTCCCGACGCTCGGCGGCTCCACCGTCAAACTGAAGGTCGCGCCCGGCACGCCGTCGGGTCGCGTCCTGCGCGTCAAGGGCCGCGGCGTCGCCACCAAGAACGGGACGGGCGACCTGCTCGCGACCGTCCAGGTCGCGGTGCCGTCGCATCTGACGGACAAGCAGCGGGAAGCGGTCGAGGCCCTCGCCGAGGTCCTGCCCGACGAGGACCCCCGTGCGGACCTCCTCGCCAAGGCGCGCAGCTAGCGGCGCGCAACACCAGCAGTAGACCCGGCCTGGAGGCGCGGCGCGGCTCCGTCAGGAACGCGCGCCGTGCCTCCAGTCTGGTTTCCGGACCATGCGAACGACGGAAAGGAACACGCCATGACCGACATGGACGAGAACTCGCCCGTCTTCGCGATCGCGATGGCGGCGGAGCTCGCCGAGATGCACCCGCAGACGCTGCGACAGTACGACCGGCTCGGCCTGGTCGTGCCCGGCCGTACGCGCGGCGGGTCGCGCCGGTACTCGATGCGTGACGTCGCGCAGCTGCGCGAGATCGCGCGCCTCGGGTCCGAGGGTGTCTCGCTCGAGGGTATCCGCCGTGTCCTCGAGCTCGAGAACGAGAACCGCGCCCTGCGCGAGCGCGTCAGCGAGCTGGAGACGGCCCTCGCCGACCAGCTCATCAACCGGCCGGGCGCCCGCGTGTTCGCGGCGACCACCACCGGCGGAGCGGTGCCGCTCCGTGCCGGCATGCGGCCGCAGCGGAACACGCAGATCGTGCTCTACCGCGGGCCTCGCTGACCCGTCCGCACCGGGACCATCGGTACGCTGGCGCCGTGCCACCGGACTTCGCCGACTTCTTCCGCCGCCGCGACGACGACGCGCCGGACCTCATCGCGATCGACGGCACGGACCGCTTCATCCTCGACGAGGCTCCGCACGTGCACGGCGACGCGCTCCGGCAGCCCGGCGAGGTCGCCGTCGTCGACGACCGGTACGGCGTGCTGACCCTCGGGGCGATCACGGTGCACGGTGCGTCGGACGTCCGGGTCGTGCAGGACTCCCTCGTCGGGGTGCGTGCGCTCGAGGCCAATGCAGGCACCTTCGGACGCCGGGGCTTCCACCACCCCTCGTCGCTCGAGCAGGCGTTCCGCGACGTCCGGCTCGTGCTGCTCCGGCTGTCGAAGTCGAACGACCGGCTCGACGAGCTCGCCCGCGCCGTCGCCCGGTTCGCCGCGCCCGACGTCGTGCTGCTGTGCGGCGGGGTGTCGAAGCACATGAACCTCTCGCAGAACGACGTCCTGCGCCGGTACTTCGGCGAGGTGACGGCGTCCCGCGGCCGTGGGAAGTCGCGGCTGCTGATCGCGCAGGACCCGCTCCGCGCCCAGGCGACCCGGGCGGACGCGACGAACCCGTGGCCGCGGTCGGTGCACGTCGACGACCTCGGGATGACGCTCGTGGCCCACGGCGGGGTGTTCGCCGGGACCTCGCTCGACCAGGGCACCCGGGTGCTGCTCGACGCGATGGACGATGCGGTGCCCGGCGCTCGGACCGCCGTCGACCTCGGCTGCGGGAACGGGGTGATCGCCACCGCACTCGCGCGGCGTCGACCGGGCATCCGGGTGATCGCCACGGACGTGTCGCAGATCGCCGTGGCATCGACGATCGCCACGGCCGAGGCCAACGGCGTGGCGGACCGGGTGCTCGTCGTCCGGAGCGACGCCGGCGACGAACTCGACGAGGGCTCCGCGCAGCTCGTCCTCTGCAACCCGCCGTTCCACGCGGACACGACCGTGACCACGGACGCGGCCGAGGCGATGTTCCGGAACGCGGCCACGATCCTCCAGTCCGGCGGGGAGCTCTGGTGCGTCTGGAACTCCCACCTGCGGTACCGGCCGGTGCTGGAGCGGTTCGTGGGGGAGACGCGGCAGGTGGTGCGGACGCCGAAGTTCACGGTGACGGCGTCGCGGCGAGCGTGACCGTCCTCACCGTGCGGCCTGGACCACCTCGCCGATCGGTGTCACCATCGCACGCGCCCACTCCCGCGTGAGGTGGCCGTGATCCCGGTACATCAGCGTGTCCCCCGAGATGACACCGCACCGTGACGCTGAGCAGAACCAGTCGTTCAGGTCGGCGTAGGTGTGGCCCGCCGATTCGGCGGTCTCGCGCTCCATGGCAGCCCATGCGTCGTCGAGGCCCTCAGATCGGTCGATCGCGCAGGCGTCGGCGTTCTCGAGGTTCGCCGAGAGACATCGCGGTACGGACTCGGCGAACTCGGGCGTGTCACGGAGGACACTCACCCGCGAGTCGCGAGGAAGCGCTGCGAGCGTCCGGGCGAGCCCCTCGCGCCACTGCGTAGCCCGGTCCTCGGCGTGCACGAGGTCGAGGTGGGCCGATCCGGTGACGAGGACGACATCGGGCTGCTCCGCTCGCAACCGGTCCAGGACCTTGCCCCGCCAGGTGTCGCACTCGACGGAGTGCCGGCCCATCGCTCGCACGGGCACGTCGACCATCGTGCAGGCGTTCTTGGTGAATGCGAGGACACGCATCCCGGCCGTCCTGGCTGCGAGCGCCTCGACGGCGGGCACCCAGTGTGCTGCGTGCGAATCCCCGACGATCGCGACCGTCATCGAGCCGGACGGATCACCCAACACGCACGTGTTCACCGACGTGTCACGGGCACCCACGTTGTGACACCGGACGCTGCGCGGTGCGGAGTCCGCCCCGGTCGCGGCGTCGAGTCGCGGGCGCACGTTCTCGGGGACGAACGGTGTGAAGAGCGGCTCCGGTACCGGGACGGTCTGCGCGGCGGTCCGCTGGCTCGTGAGGACGGGCTGCGGGATGACCGCGTTCCCGGCGAGGACCACGGCGATCGCGGTCACGGTCGAAGCCACCCCCGCGAGCACGGCCCGTCCGTCCGTGCGCCCAGCTGCCCGGAACGGGTGCTCGACGAAGCGCGTCGTGACGTGTGCGAGCACGACCGCGACCGCCAGTGCGGCACAGCGTGCCCAGAGCGGCAGGGGCGTCGCGAGCCCGATCGCGGCCTGCGGGATCACCAGGAGCGGCCAGTGCCAGAGGTAGAGCGAGAAGGAGACGCCGCCGACGTACTGCAGCGGGCGCAGGCCGAGGAGGCATCCGGGACCGGCGACGTGTCGCGACGCCCCGGCCCACACGAGCGCAGCCGTGGCGAGGACCGGCAGCAGGATGGCGGCCCCTGGGTAGGACGTGCGCGCATCGAACCCGAGCGCCGCGGTCAGGATCCCCGCGAGCCCGAGCCACCCGACGATCGGCGTCCAGCGTCCTCGGAGAACGGCGCCGCGGTGCACCGCGATGGCGACGACACCACCCAGCCCGAGCTCCCACGCGCGAGACGGCAATGAGAAGAACGCCCACGGTTGGGCGTACGAAGTCAGGACGATCCCGAGTGTCAGGGAGACCACGACCGCGACCGCGAGCGTGGTCGTGATGACCGCGAAGCGTTGCCGGACGGGCAACCGACGGGCGAGCCACCAGACGCTGGCGAGCATCATCGGCCAGAGCAGGTAGAACTGCTCTTCGACCCCGAGGGACCAGAAGTGCTGGAACGGCGACGGTGCGCCGCCGGTGAGGTAGTCGGTGCCCTCGGCGGCGAAGTAGAGGTTCGGGATCGAGAGCAGTGCTGCGATCCCGGCCTCGACGAGCTGCTGTCGCACGAGTGGAGGCATCAGGACTGCCGCACCGGCGAGGGTCACGAGTGCAACGAGGAGCGCCGACGGGAGGATCCGGCGAACCCGTCGAGCCCAGAACCCGAGGAGATCGATGCGTCCGCGAGTGCTCAGCTCACGGATCAGGTGCCCGGTGATGAGGAACCCGGAGATCACGAAGAAGACGTCCACCCCGACGAAGCCGCCGGTGACACCGAGGTGCGCGTGCTCGAGGAGCACGAGCGCCACCGCGATGGCCCGGAGGCCCTGGATGTCCGGGCGGAACGTCGGGGAGGTGCGTGTCATGGCTGCTCCGATCTCGTGGTCACCGTAATACTACCATGTGATATATTTAACGAGCGGCGTCAGGGCCGCTCGACATCGATCGGAGGCACCGTGGAGACCACGAACCTGCTCAAGGCCTTCCGCAAGGGCTGGCTGCTCATCCTCATCGGCGCACTCCTCGGCGCGGGTGGAGGGTTCGCCGCCGCGGTGCTGGCAACGCCGGAGTACTCAGCGACGACCAAACTGTTCGTCTCCGTGCGAACCTCGGACGCGGCGTCAGCGACCGACGTCTCGCAGGGCAACTCCGCGGCCCAGCAGAAGGTGCGCTCCTACGCAGACGTCGTCCTGACGGAGAGCATCCTGCAACCCGTCATCGAGGAACTCGCGCTGGACACCACGCCGGCCAGACTCGCTCGACGGGTGCAGCCCACCATCAACACCAACACCGTCGTCATCTCCATCGCGGTCAGCGACGAGTCGGCGGCCCGGTCAGCACAGATCGCGAACAGCATCGGCCGCAGCTTCGTCCGGGTGGTGGAGCGGTTGGAGAAGCCGAGCGCGGACTCCGCGAGCCTCGTGCGCGCGTCGACCGTCCAGAGCGCGGTCGTGCCATCAGCTCCGTCATCTCCGAACAGGACGCTGAACATGGTCGTCGGACTCGCGGCCGGGGCCTTCCTGGGGTTCGCTGCGGCGCTGCTCCGGGGACTCGTCGACACGCGCATCCACGGTCCCCGCGACGTCGCCGCGGCCACGGACGCCCCACTGCTGGCGACACTCGGCTTCGACTCCGAGGCCAAGCGTCAGCCCCTCGTCGTGTCCACGAAGGGGCGCAGCCCTCTCGCCGAGGCGTACCGCCTCCTCCGGACCAACCTGCAGTTCGTCGACCTCGGCGCCGGCAACGGCAGCTTCGTCGTCACGTCGGCGATGCCGAGCGAGGGCAAGACCACGTCGACCGCGAATCTCGCGATCGCTCTCGCCGAGACCGGCGCGCGCGTCGTCCTCATCGACGCCGACCTCCGGCGCCCCCGTGTCGCCGAGGTGATGGGGCTGGAGAACTCCGCCGGCCTCACCGACCTGCTCATCGGCCGTGCCGAACTCGACGACGTGGTGCAGCCCTGGGGACACACCAAGCTCGACGTCCTGCCCGCGGGACTGGTCCCGCCGAATCCGAGCGAGCTGCTCGGTTCGACGGCGATGCAGGCGCTGCTCGAGCTCTTGACCGCCCAGTACGACCACGTCCTGCTCGACGCTCCACCGATCCTGCCGGTCACGGACGCCGCTGTGCTCGCCACGATGACCTCCGGCGCGGTCGTGGTGACGTCCGCTCGGAGCAGCAGGACGCCGCAGCTCCGTGCTGCCGTCGACCGGCTCGAGCGGGTCGGGGCAACGGTGCTCGGCGTCGTGGTCAGCATGGCCGCGTTCCGTCGACGCCAGCGGTACGGCGGTGCGTACAGCAGCGCGTACGGCACCTACTACGGCGGTCAGGAGACGGTCGACCTCTCAGCTGCCACGCCGAAGCGCGGTCGCCGGCTGCGCGACGAAGACTCCGCGACCTTCCCTGTCGCACCGGCGACGCCCGCACGTCCACAGCGCGGAACGACTCCCTGATCAGAGGCGAGCGCCCGCGTCGACATCCTCAGACGAGGGTCGGCGCGGGCGTTCGCTCGTCTGGGTTTCACGGGAGCGACATGAAGGTCGATCGATGCTCCAGACCGGTGGCCGCGCTCCATGCCCGGTACTCGGGCAGGCGTTCAGCCCGCTGCCACTGCAGCCGGACGGAGTCGGCAAGCGCGATCGTGTTCTCGTTACTGTTCAGCCCAGCGGGAACGCCGTCGTGCGCGTACAGGTACGCGTGAGCGGCACCGGAGAAGACGTTCCCACGCACCGTGAGGGTCGGCCGCACGCCGTCCACGTAGAACAGCAGGTGGCTCCCCTTTCCAGCCTTGTCCGGCCGGACGGCAGCGCTCCAGCTCGAGCCTGCGTCGTACGCCCGGTTCCCCCGCACGCTGCACGTCGAGGACCCGGGACTCTCGGCTCCGCCGGTCGACCAGTACTCGAAGGTCTGCATCGTCCGTTCGACGGTGTTGCCGGTGAACTCGACGTCCGACCACGACACACCTTTCGAGACGCCCGGACCCTGGATCGTCATCGCGCTGTCCCAGCAGTCGACGATGGTGTTCCCGCTGACGAGCACGCCGGACGCGCCGGACCAGACCTGGACTCCGTTGCCCATCCGCGACACCCCGTCCGACGCCAGGGCACCACCGGCCTCCCCGATGACGCAGTCCCGGACGACCGCCCCCTCGGTCCGGCTGGCCGACGTCGTCTGGACCGCGTTCCGCCCCGTTCCGATGACCGCGAGGTCCTGGATGACGAGCCGAGACCGGACTTCCACGATGGGATCGGCGACGGCGAGCCACACACGACGCCCACCGGCGCTCGGGTTCGTGGCGCAGCGCACGGTGACGAGGGAGCCCCTCGACCGGAACTGCCAATCCCGTTCGAGCGCGGCCAGATCGGTCTTGCGATCACCGTGGAAGGTCGAATCGACTTTGAGGAATCCGACCTCGGTCGTCCACGGGCTCACGTAGCCGTGGTGCGTCCGTCCGACGTTCGCCGCACTGATGTCGACCGACCAGAGATCGTCCCCCGCCCTCGTCCAGCATGCAGCGCTCTGAACGTACTTGTACGCCGTGACGACGGGCGGCTCCGGCTCATCTCCCCACGACGCGAACCGCAGCGCGCCGACCGCGCCCGGGCGGATGACTCCCGGGTGCCGTCGCCCGCGCCGGAGCCGCACCGTGCTGCCCGGCGGGATGGCCGACGCCGCGAGTGCTGCGTTGACCCGCGCCAAGGAGGCCCACGGTCGCTTGGCAGCCGTCCCGTCGTCCGCATCATCGCCAGCAGCGGGGTCGACGTAGTAGGTCGTCGAAGCCGCGGCTCTCGCCGGCCGAGTCAACAGGCTCAGACCGACCGAGGCGCTTCCGATTGCGGCCCCGGTCAGCAGGGTCCTCCGGCTCAGGACGGTCGCTCGGGGGATTGGTCGGTGTTCCATCTGTGCCTCTCCGCGCCGCTCCGGTGGCGACGCCGAGGGGAAACTATTCGCTCCGCGTTCTTCGACACCAGCTTCCGGTATGTCACATCGTGTTGCGCCGCGAAAGTCGACGGATCGCTCGGAGAAACGACCGGATGTCACTGCGTCGAACGCCGTAGAACGACTTCGGGTGGATCCCGTGGCGGTGCCACACCTGCAGCACGTTGAGCGAGCTCGAGACGAAGCAACCGGCCAGGGTTCCGATGGCTGCCCCGAGGGCCCCGAGGGACGGCACCAGAGCGACGAGGAGCGCCGTGTTGACGAGCGCAGCGACGACGAGCGACGCGCTGCGGCGGCCTGGAGCGCCTCTCGCGCTGAGCGTGACTCCTGCGAGGGCACCCTGTCCGCCGACCGCCGTCGCGAGCAGCAGCACCAAGCAGGCCGGCATGGCGTCGACGAACTCGGCACCGAAGACGAGCGGGACCCACCACCAGGCGCTCGCGGCGAGGGCACCGGCCGCCACGATGGTCAGTGCCGAGGAGATCCGTGAGGCGGCGAGCATCCGGGCGTCGTCCTGCTCGGCGGCGTCAGCGGCGAAGGAGACGTCCCGGACGGCGTCGCTGATGACGAGCGGCAGGTCGGCGACGTTCACCGCGACGACGTACAAGCCGAGTTCCGCGGCGTCGGACAACGGCGCGATCAACGCCTGGTCGAGGCGGGTCAGGAGCACTCCAGCAATGGATCCGAGCCAGACCCTAGCCCCGAACGACATCAGAGCACGGGTGCTCGGCGTCTCGGCGCCTTCGGGACACGCCGCTCCTGTTCCGCGTCGCAGTCCGACGTACGCGACGGCTCCGATGATCGGCGCCACGGCGAGCACCCCGACCGCGTGGGCGACGTCGAGGGATCCGGCTGCGGCGAACGACCCGAGCGCGATGAGCCGCACTCCGGCCGTGATGGCTCGTTCCACGGTCACCAACCGCCACCGGTGCATGCCCGCGGCGACGGCCTGGAGCAACGCCACCATCAGCGTCGGCACCAACATGACCGATGCGAGGGTGACGAGGCGGACCAGGTCTCGGTCTCCGGCGGCGGAGAACGGCGCGGCGGCGATCAGGAGCACGGTGACGACCACGCCTGCGCCGCCCAGGACCGCGACGGCACGCCGCACGAATCCGCCGTGCGACGACGGGTGCCGTGCGATCGTCCGGGTGACGGCGGCCGGGACGCCGAACGTCGCGACCGCCGTGGCGAGGAAGAGTGGTGCCGTCACCGCTGCGACCGCTCCTCGCCCGTCGACTCCGAGGGTCTGCGCGAGGATCGGCGCTGTGGCTATCGAAGCGATCGGGGGGAACACGTTGCCGATCAGTGCGGCGACGATGTTGCCGACCCGATTGCGTCCGCCAGCACTCACAGGGGCACCGTGGCAGGTCGCGTGGGCCGAACGAGGCCGTTGAGGGAGGGGCCCACACGCGCCGAATGCCCGTTGGGTGTCGGCACGAGTGCGAGCAGGACCAAGACGAGGACGCCGGTCGGAGCGTTCGCGCTGAGGGAGTTGAAGCCCAGGATCGATGTCAGGACGACGAGGGAGCCGAGCCGAGCCCCCCGCGCACCATTGGTGTCACCCCGCGCACCGCTGAGCGCGAGGGTGACCAGGGCCCCGAAGAACAGCAGGGTCGCGAAGAGTCCGAAGTCGATCGAGAACATCAGGAACGGGTTCTCGAAGGTCGTGCCGATGAGCGCGTTGCGGGTGACCTGCTCGCTCGCACCGAAGCCCTGGCCGACGATCATCGTGTCGGCCCAGCGCTCCACCGCGAGGCCGACGGTCTTGAGCCTGGCCGACGACGATCCCCCGTCGTCGGCGAATCGCTCCGTGACGGTCATGCTCGCTTCGCTCGCCAGGAACCCGACAGCTCCGATCGACGCGAGCGCGGTACCCCCTGCCTTCGCCAGGACACCGACACGGGCCCGCAGGATCATCACCGCTACCGCGACGATCGCGGCGAGCAGCGCGAACCGGGATCCGGTGAGGGCGATCCCCACGATGAGCAGGACCGGCGCAGCCAGGCGCAGCCACCCTGAGCGGAGTGCGGCACTGAGCGGGACCGCAGCGGACATCCAGAGTGCGGCGACGAGGGGGTGGTCGAAGGTCCCCACCATGCGTCCGGGATCGGTCTTCCACCACCGGAGGCCTTCGAGCGTGGTGAGCCACGGCTGGGGAACAGCGCCGGCCCAGACGGTCAGGACGAGCGCGGCTTGGGCACTCCCGATCAGGACCAGCAGCCGTGCAGCGCGGCGGGGGAACTCGGCGTCGTCCATGCCGCGGCTCCGGATCCACAGGAAGAGCAGTGCTGGCCCGAGGATCTGGAGCACCAGTGTGCCGAGGTCGCCGGCGCGTCCGGTGAACCACGACGTGGCGAACGCGATGACGAGGAACGTCCCGAGCATCACGCAGACGACCAAGTGCTGCGCGACGACCCGTGCGATCCCACGCGGGTCACGGATGCACTCGACGATGACGATGGCGAGCGTGAACGTCGTGGCTGGCTGCCAGCTCGTTCCGACGGAGGTTCGAACAACCTCGAACGGCAGGACCGACGCGGCGACGAGTACGGCACCGATCGCCCACGTGGGGCGCCGGAGTCCGACGACCCCGACGACGAGCGACAGCACGAGTTGCGCGATGAAGAGCATTCGGTCACCTTCCCGTCTGTACTCTTCATTACAACATGAAATGTGTTATATCAACAGCTATCCCAGTGATCTTGAAGCACGATCTGCAGGTCGGCGGACGACCACAATGCCGCGCGGACGCGGTCGTTCCGACCCGCCCGGACGTTCTGTTCGAGCAACGCGGGCGAGCGGCGCAGTCCTCGGACCGGCCAGAACCCCGCGCCGCCGAGCGCCACGACCGGGAGCACGGGGACGCCTGCGCGGAGGGAGCAGTGGTGGAGCCACGTGTCCGAGGATCCCGGAGCGACTTCCGTGAACCCGTCACCCCGCTCGCGCAGCACGTCGAGGAACTGCGGCGGGTAGAGGATCCCCTTGACCCCCACTGCGTAGTTGCGCGGCGTTCGTCGCTCCGAGGTCGCCCGCCCCCAGCGCTCGTACGGCGCCACGGCGGCCCCGTCCACCACGATGCGGTTCACCCGGTGCGCAACGATCGCGTCCGGGTGCCGACGGTGGTCCGCGACGAGCGTCTCCAACCACCGCGGCGGGTAGAGCACGTCGTCGTCGGCGGTGACCATCGCCACGCGATGCCGAGCGATGCTCGACACGTACGGGAAGTACTTCTTGTGCGGCCCGAGGTCGTCGCAGAGCCGCACCTCGACCCCGCGACGGCGAAGCCTGGACAGACCCCGAGGCGGTGAACGGACGACCTCCGCATCGTCTATCCAGACGATGAGCCGCGAAGGTCGAACCGAGCCGCGTCCGATCGAGGCGAGCGTGAGATGGACCGATCTCGCCCGCACGCCGAAGGTCGTGAGTGACACCACCGGCCCCCCGGGAGCGACCAGCGACCGGCGACCGAAGCGGACCCGGATCGCCGCCGAGCCCATGCGGAGGTACGAGGAGAGGAGGCGGATCGGGTCGCGAGGAAGTCGGCGCATGACTCCAGCCTGGATGATCAGATCGGCCGATCCGAGCTTTCTGCATGTCATATACACAGGGTCGAATCAGGTTGCCGCTAAGGTCGTCACCGTGCGATGGAGTCGAGTGGGCTGGCCCGCCGTCGGGTACGTCTCCCTCGAGGACGTCGACGGCTACCCCGAGCACCTCGCGCGCCTGGTGACCGACGCCCCGCCGTCCGTGGCCGCCCTCGCGTCCGTCACGTGGAGCGAGTCCCGCATCCAGAGCTGGCGCATCGAGGAGGCCGGCCGCCACGGCGACGCTGGCGTCGACGCCACACCGACCCACACCGTCAACGCCGTGTTCGTCGTCCGCAACGACGAGGTGCTCGACACTCCGGACGGCCTCTGGCGCCGGTGGAACCACGCGCGGGTGTCCCTCCGCTTCGACCGCGCCGTGCTCGATCCGTCCGACACGGAGGCGCTCGACCTGCTCGCCGGTGACGTCCACGTCTCCCGCGGCGAGATCGCACACGTGGACGCCGACGTCTGGGAACTGCGCCTGCTCGTCTCCCCCACCGGCGAGCTCGCGATCCACTTCCGCGACGTCGTGATCGAGGTGCGGCCGGTCGACGAAGAGGACTGGGCAGCGCTCGAGTCACGCCCTGCCCACGGCTGGCACGGCCCGGTCCCGGACGGCTGGGTCGAGTGGGCGACCCCGGCGGTGCGGGCTGCGGCGCACGGAGACGTCGGCGGCCTCTCGCTGGCGCTCGACGGCATCGGTCAGGACCCCGCTGGCATCGACGAGGTCGACCCGCGGTGGGGCTTCGCGCCGCTGCACGCGGCCGTCTGGTTCGACAACCGCGGCACGACCGAGGCACTGCTCGAACGCGGTGCGGACGTCCGGGTCGAGGACGCCGAGGGGCGCACCGCGATGGACATCGCCCACGAGCGCGGCTCTCGCCGGGCGGAGGAGATCCTCCTGGCCTGGTTCGACCGGCCGGCGCACGAGCCGCCCCAAGGCGACTGACGACGGACGGGAGGCGCGGTGCCAGCTGGCACCGCGCCTCCCGTCCGCCCTCCGGCTGGGTCTCAGACCGTGAGCGCGTTGGCGGCGGCGACCCGCCCGTACCACCGCGCCGAGTCCTTCGGCGTCCGGGCGAACGTCACCGGGTCCCACGACACGAGCCCGAACGTCGGGCGGAAGCCCGACGCCCACTCGTAGTTGTCGAGCAGCGACCAGTGCTGGTAGCCGAGGACCTCGATGCCGTCCTCGATGCAGGCGTGGATCCCCTCGAGGGCACCCTGCGTGTAGGCCACCCGGCGGGAGTCGTCGGCGGTGGCGATCCCGTTCTCGGTGATCATCATCGGCACGTGCCCGGAGAGCTCCCACGCGCTGCGGAGCCCGTCGGCCGAGGCCTCGGGGTAGAACTCCCACCCGGTCAGGGTCGTCTCGACGTCGTCGGCCACCGGGAGGGGGCCCGACGGTCCGATGAAGGTGCGGGTGTAGGCCTGCACGCCCAGGAAGTCGTCACCGGCGGCGTTCTCGAGGTACCAGTCGTCGCGCGGGTACCCGTACTCGCGGAGCATCTCGTCGGCACCGGGCTCCCCGTTCGACCGGAACGCCTGCGTCGCGATGGTCCAGCCGGACTGCAGGCCGGACACCTGCGACAGGACCTCGCGGGACCGCTTGTGCGAGGCGAGCAGGGCGTCGGCGACCCCGAGGTCCGGGTTCGGCAGGCCGTAGGCGACCAGGTTCGCCGCGTCCTCACCGCCGGCGAGCATCGCCGCGATGTTCGGCTCGTTGATCGTGCAGACGTAGCGGACGCCGTCCTGCACGACGGGGAGCGCGGCCTCGGTGTAGCGGGCGAAGAGGTCGGCGGCGTCGGGAGCGCGCCAGAAGCCGTCGCGTTCGAACCAGCGCGGCACGGTGAAGTGCATGAGCGTGACGATCGGTTCGATGCCGAACTCGTGGCAGGTCTCGACCATGCGGCGGTAGTGGTCGATCTCGGCCCTGCTGACGAACCCGCGCTCGGGTTCGATCCGTGCCCACTCGATGCTGAACCGGTAGGAGTTCAGCCCGAGGTCGGCCGCGATGCGGATGTCCTCCCGGTACCGGTGGTAGCTGTCGGCGGCGTCACCCGAGGGCTCGACGATGGTGGTGTCGGGCTCGTGCTCGTGCACCCACCAGTTGCTGTTGACGTTGTTGCCCTCGATCTGGTGCGCGGCGGTGGCGGCACCCCAGAGGAAGCCCTTCGGGAACTGCAGCGTGGTGATGATCGTGCCTTTCAGTGCTGTGACAGGAAGCGGTCGAAGGTGTGGAGCGTCGCCGACGGGTTCTCGACCTGCGGGCCGTGGTAGCTCTCGGGGATCACCTCGTAGGCGGCTCCGGTGTCCTCCGCCATCTGCCGCTGCCAGGGGATCGGCCAGGCGCCGTCCCACTCGCCGTGGGTCACGAGCACCGGGAGCCCGGTGGCGCGGAGTGCGGCGGAGGAGTCGGTGTGGTCCTCGAGGATGTGCCCGCCGGCGACGACGCTCGCGGGGTCGTGCGCGTCGAAGCGGTCACGGACGAACCGTGGGTCGTCGGGGAGTTCCTCGTCCGGCCGGTACGCCCAGAGCGGGTTGGTGGAGTCGAACAGCTGGCGGAGGTTGCCGCCGGTGTCGTGCAGGATCGTCAACTCGGCGACCTTGCGGTATGGCCAGCCGTACGGTCCGGAGCAGAACTGCACCACGTCGCGGAAGGCGCTCGGGTCGGCGATGGCCGCCTCGCGGACGATCACGCCGCCGAGCGAGTGGCCGATGAGGTGCACGGGAGCGCCGTCGTCGAGCAGCCGTGCGACCCGGACGACATCGGCGGCCTCTTCCGCCAGCGTGTAGCCGGACGGCCCCGATGCGCGCGCCGAGTCGGCCTGGCCGCGGCGGCTGATCGCCACCGCGGTCCAGCCGGCGTCCCGGAGGAGCGGCATGAACGTGCGCCAGTCCTCCTTCGAACCGGTGTACCCGGGGACGACGAGGACGGTGCCCTTCGACGGCCCGGGAGGCACGACGCGGTATGCGGTGAGCCGGCCGACGGGGAGGTCGATGCCGACGACGTCGACCCCCTCGGGGGTGGGCAGGTGTCCGAACGGCGGGACGGACGGGAAGTCGCGGAGCGTGCTCATGCCAGCAGCGCCCGTCGTGGGTTCGGCACCGCGTCGAGCAGCGCCACCGTGTAGTCGTCCTGCGGGTGCTGCAGCACCTCGGCCGTGCGGCCCCGTTCGACCACGGCGCCGTCGTGCAGCACCATGATGTCGTCCGTGATGAGCCGCGCACTGAGCAGGTCGTGGGTGATGTAGAGGAGCGAGACGCCCCACTGCTCGCGGAGGTCCTCGAGCAGGGCGAGCACCCCGGCACGGAGCGTCACGTCGAGCATCGAGACCGGCTCGTCGGCGATGATCACCTGCGGGTCGGACGCGAGCGCCCGGGCGATGACCACGCGCTGGCGCTGGCCACCCGAGAGCTGGTGCGGGAGCTTCTGCGCGAACTGTTCCACCGGGGTCAGGCCCACGGTCTCGAGCAGCTCGAGCACGCGCTTCCGGGCATCGCGCCCGCGCAGGTTCGTGTAGTTCGCGACGGGGCGGGACAGCGTGTACTCGACCGTGTGCAGCGGGTTGAGCGCGGCGTAGGGATCCTGGAACACCATCTGCACCTCGGAGCGGAGGTCCTTCAACCCCCGTCTCCCGAGCTTCGCCACGTCCGTGTCGCCGAACCGGACCGTGCCGGTCGTCGGCTTCTCGACGCCGGTCAGCATCTTCGCGATCGTCGACTTGCCCGAACCGGACTGGCCGACGAGGGCGAGCGACTGCCCGGGTTCGAGGGTGAACGACACGTCGCGCACCGCCTGCACCGGCTGCTCGCCGCGACGGGGTGCCGGGTAGGTCTTGACGAGGTGCTCGACCACGATCGGGTTGCGGGCGGCGCTGCGCTCGCGGGAGCCGACCGTGCTGAACGACGAGGTCGTCTCCTGCCGCTTCTCGCCTGAAGCAGCACGGACCGCCCGGTCCGGGAACCCCGGCAGCGACACGACCGACGCCCGCGGGTCGGCGTAGTGCGACAGCAGCATCTGCGTGTACTCGTCCTGCGGGTCGCGGAGGATCTCCTTCGAGCCACCGTCCTCGACGATGCGGCCCTCGTGCATGACGAGCACGCGCTCAGTCGCCTCGAGGACGATGCCGAGGTCGTGGCTGATCAGGATGGCCGTGAACCCCTCGGACTGCTGCAGCTCGATGATGGTGTCCATCACGGCGTGCTGCACGAGGACGTCGAGCGCGGTGGTCGGCTCGTCGAACACCATGAGCTGCGGCTCGAGCGAGAGCGCCAGGGCGATCGACACGCGCTGCCGCATGCCGCCGGACAGCTCTCCCGGGTACCGGGCCAGCATGGCGGTGGGGAGCTTCACCTTCTCGATGAGCTCCTTCATCCGGGCGTCCCAGCGATCACGCGACACGTGGCCGTGGGCCCTGAAGATGTCGATGAAGTGGTTGCGGATGGTCCGCACCGGGTTGAGCGCGTTCATACCGGACTGCAGCACCATCGCGAACCCGCCCTGGCGCTGCTGCCGGAGGGCTTCCTCGTCGAGGTCGCGGATGTCGTGGCCGCCGAAGAAGATGTTGCCGCCGTTGGTCCGAGCCGGCGGCTTCTGCAGCCGGGTCAGCGCGTAGCCGAGGGTCGACTTGCCGGAACCCGACTCCCCCACCAGGCCGACGAACTCGCCCTTCCGCAGCTGGAAGGACACGTGGTCGACCGCCTGGACGGCCTCCTGGCCGGCCGATTCGTACACGACCGACAGGTCGCGGACGTCGAGCAGCACGTCCTGCGTGGCGCTCGTGGCGTCGGACGGGAGGCGCGTGGCGGCGCCGTCCCGCGCCTCCAGGCCGTCGATCGGTTCGGAACGCGAGCCGCTCATGCGGTGGCCTCCTTGCGCTTGCGACGCGCGCCTTCGCGCAGTCGCGGGTTGGACACGGCGTCGACGCCGAAGTTGATCAGGGTCAGGCTCATCGCGAGGAGCGCGATGCAGAGACCCGGGGCGAACAGCAGGATCCACTGACCGGTCAGCAGGGCGTTCGAGTTCTGCGCCCAGTAGAGGATCGTGCCCCAGCTCACGATGGACGAGTCACCGAGTCCGAGGAACTCGAGGCCCGCCTCGGCGAGGATCGCGCTCGTGGCCGCACCGAAGAACGAGCCGACGATGAGGCTCGTCATGTTCGGCAGGATCTCGCGGAACACGATGCGCGTCGCACCGTCGCCGGAGAACTGGGCCGCCGTCACGAAGTCACGACCGCGGAGGGACTGCGTCTGGCTGCGCAGGACGCGCGCGCCCCAGGCCCAGCCGGTGACCACGATCACCGCGATGATGACCGCGATGCCGCCGTTCTGCAGGTACGCGGCGATGACGATCATGAGCGGCAGACCGGGGATGACGAGGAAGAGGTTCACGATGAACCCGATGACCTCGGCGATCCAGCCGCGGACGTAGCCCCAGCTCAGGCCGATCGCGACGGCGACCAGCGTGGACAGCAGCCCCGCGACGGCACCCACGAGCACGGAGATCCGGGCGCCGTAGATGATCTGCGACAGGACGTCCTCGCCGGCGGCGGTCGTGCCCATCCAGTGCGCGCCGGTGGCGTCGGCGCTCCGGGCGAACCCGTTCTGGCTCGCGCCGTACGGGGCGAGGAGCGGGGCGAAGATCGCCACAATCACTAAGACGGCGAGGATGATGATGCCGATCCGGGCCTTGGTGTTGCTCCAGACGACGCCGAACTGGCGGGCGGCGGCTCGGAGTTTGCTCGGGGCGGTGGGTTCTTCTGCTTGCGTGCGAACTGCGATCGTGGTCATCGGCGCGTCCTCGGGTCCAGGACGCCGTAGAGGACGTCCACGATGAAGTTGGCGATGAGCACCGACACGGTGATCATCAGGAAGAGGGCCTGCATGAGCGGGTAGTCCTGCCCGATCACGGCGTTGAACAGCAGGTAGCCGATGCCCGGGTAGCCGAACACCTGCTCGACCAGGACCGAACCGCCGACCACACCACCGAGGGCCAGACCGAAGCCGGTCAGGTTCGGCAGGATCGCGTTGCGGGCCGCGTACCGGATCGCCACGGTGCGACCGCGGAGACCGTTCGCCTCGGCGAAGGTCACGTAGTCGTCACCGAGGGTGTTGATCATGGCGTTGCGCATGCCGATGATCCAGCCGCCGAGGCTCGTCACGAGGATCGTGATCGCCGGCAGGACCGCGTGCTGCAGGGCGTCCCCGAGGAACGCACCGTTCAGGCCCGGGGTCGTCGTCGCGGAGTAGGCGCCCGTGGTCGGGAACCAGTGCAGGACGTAGCCGAGGAAGAACAGCAGCAGGAGCGCCGTCCAGAAGTACGGGAACGTCGACATGAACGAGCCCGACAGGGTCGGCAGCGAGTCCAGCCAGGTGCCGCGCTTCCAGGCCGCGCCGACACCGATCAGGGTGCCGAGCACGAACGCGAGGATCGTCACGACGCCGACGAGGATCAGCGTGTACGGCAGGGCCTGGGCCACGAGGTCGCCGACGGGCTGCGGGTAGAACGTGTAGCTCGTGCCGAAGTCGAGGGTGATGACCTGGTGCAGGTAGCTGACGTACTGGTCCCAGAGGTTGCCGCTCGGGACGCCGAGCTGGGCCTCGATGGCCTTCTTGGTGGCGTCGGTGACCGGGCCGTTCTGGCTGAGCTTCGCGAGGGCGGCGTCGGTCGGGCTGCCGGGCATGAGTCGCGGGAGCACGAAGTTCAGCGTGACCGCGGCCCAGAGGGTCAGGACGAAGAGGACGAGTTTCTGGAGGATGTACTTCACTTCTGGTCCTCTTCGGCCTTGATGATCGCCCGGCCGGCTGCGCTGTCGCGGAGCCGCAGCTTCGAGAAGATGAGCAGCGGTGCCGAGTCGTAGTTCTGCGGCGCCATGTAGGGGTCCTCGGCGCTGGGCCAGCCGACGAACTTGCCGGTGTTGAACAGGCCCCAGAGTCCGCCGTAGTACATGCCGATCACCGGCAGGTCGTCGTACACGATCTCCTGCAGCTGGTTCAGGATCTCCTGCTGCTTCGCGGTGTCCGTCGTCGCCTTGTACTCGTCGAGGAGCTTCTGTGTGTCGGCGTTCTGGTACCGCTCGAAGTTGTTCACCGTCGACTTGCCGACCGGCTGGTAGAAGTCGCTGCTGAGCAAGGAGTTGAGCGCCTGGTAGACGTCACCGTTGCCCATGCCGCCCATCGCCATGTCGAACTGTCCGTTGTTGATGTTCGACTGGTAACCGGCGGGCTGCGGCGCCTGGATCGACACCTTGATGCCGATGGCCGTGAGGTTGCGCTGCACGGTCTGCGCGGCGCGGAGCCAGTCCGAGTAGCCGTTCGCGGTCATGATCGTGATGGACAGCTGCTTGCCGTCCTTCATGATCTTGCCGTCCTGCTCGGTCCAGCCGGACTTCGCGAACGCCTGCTTCGCGGCGTCGACGTCCTGCGCGATCATGCCCTGGTCGGGGATGTCCGGGTTGAGGTACTTCTCCTGGTTCGGCAGGATCAGGCCGGTCTGGCCCGCCGCCGCCAGGTTGCCCTCGGACGCGGTCTCGGCGATGTCGTCGCGGTCCAGGGCGAGGGAGATGCCCTTCCGGACGTTGACGTCGTTGTACGGCGCCTTCGTCAGGTTCGGGATGAGACCGATGACGCCGCCCGCCGGGAACCACCACGTGTTCGTCTTCGACGCCGCTCCCCAGGTGCCCTTCACGTCGGAGATGAAGGAGTACGCCCAGTCGTAGCCGCGCGTGACGGTGTCGAGCTGCGTGTTCGTCGCCGGGAGGATCAGGTGCTTGATGGCGATCTTGTCGGCCTGCCAGTACTTCGGGTTCTTGTTCATCGAGTACTGCTGGTCGGTGTAGTTGCCGAGCACGAACGGACCGGTCCCCACGGGGTTCGGGTCACGCCACGTCGTCGGGTCCTTCACACCGCCGTAGTGCTTCTCACCGAGGATGTACGTCGCGCCGATGATGTTCAGGCTCGGCACGTCGTCGCCCTTGAGGTGGAAGACGACGTGGCCGTCCTTGCTCTCGATGCTGTCGATGTGCTGCCAGGCGCCCTTGACGTCCATCGCCGGGAACTTCTTGAGCAGGTCGAACGTGAAGACGACGTCCTTCGCGCTGAACGGCGAGCCGTCCGACCACTCGACACCCTTGCGGATCGTCATGTCGATCGTGCGCGCGTCCGGCTGGTCCCAGCTGCTCGCGAGCCACGGGGTGCCCTTGCCGTCGAGGGGGTTGATCTCGATGAGCGGCTCGTACATCCACTTGCTCGCCGTGCGGGCGTTCGCGATGTACGGGTTGAAGTTGCGGTCGAACAGCGGGTTGCCGTGGTCCGCGTTGATGAGCATCGTGTCCTTGCCGATGCTCGGGTCCGGCTGGGACCGGACCTGGATGCTGCAGCCGGTGGCCGCGAGGGCCACGACCGCGATGCCGGCGATGGCCGCGATGAGGCGGCCTCTCCGTCCCCGGCGGGTGCCCGGGGTGCGCGCTGGGACGCGCTGTGGGGGAAGCGTCATTGCTCGGTCGACCTCCGTGTCGAGTCGGTACGGAGACAATGTATGCGCTTACATCGCGTCGCGCAACCGGGTGGGTTGTTTCGCGGGGTGGCACGTGTGGGCGCGGCGCAGCCGCCGCCTACAGCGCCGGCGGGCAGCTCTCGCGCAGGAGCACCTCGACCGGCAGGCGCATCGCCCGCGGCGGCCCCTCGCGGCGCTCCAGCCGGTCCACGATCGCCCGCACCGCCGCGCGCCCGAGCTCCCCCATCGGCTGGTGCACGGTGGTCAGGCGCGGCGACGAGAACCGACCCGCGTCGATGCCGTCGAAGCCCGTCACGACGAGGTCCTCCGGCACCCGCACACCCCGCGCCCCCGCGGCGTCGAGCACCCCGAGCGCCGACTGGTCGTTCGAGCAGACGATCGCCCGCGGGACGGCGTCCCCGTCGAGCAGCTGGGCCGCGAGCTCCCGGGCCCGCGCACGCCCGAAGTCGCCGTGCACGACACGCACCGACGACGCCGGCACCCCGTGGTCCTCGAGCGCCTGGCGGAACCCCGCGGAGCGTTCGATGTCGTCCGGCGAGTCGATCGGCCCTGCCAGGTACACGAGCGACGACCGGATGCCGAGGCGCCCGATCACGTGCGCGCCGAGTGTCCGCATGCCCGCGGCGTTGTCCACGCTCACCGAGTCGAACCCGTGCGAGCGCCGGTCGTCGGCGAGCACCACGACCGGGATCCGTCGGGCGACGTGTTCGAGCAGGTCGTCCGGCACCGTCTGGGCGAGCACCGCGAGACCGTCGACCCGGCCGGCGACGTCGTTCACGATCACGTCCCGCGAGGACCCCCGCCCCGCGGCCACCATCAGCGCCAGACCCCGCTGCCACGCCTCGGTCTCGGCGCCGCGCAGGACCTCGTCGAAGTACAGGTTGGACGAGAACGGCTGCGTCACGTGCCGCCGGTCGTCGACGACCCGCACGCCGCCGTCCGTGACGAGGTCGGGGCGTTCGTCCGGCACGACGTCGAACCCGGGCAGCAGCAGTCCGACCACGCCGGTGCGCTTGCCCGCGAGGGCCCGTGCGTTCCCGGAGGGCACGTACCCGAGCGTCCGGATCGCCGCCTGGACCCGGTCGCGCGTGCCCTCGCGGACGGCGTCCGGCGTGCGGAGCACACGGGAGACGGTGGCGATGGAGACACCCGCCGCGGAGGCCACGTCGTAGACCGTGGGAGGTGCGGTGCGCTGCTCGGCCAAGCCCGTCCCTCCTGTCCGACGTCCGCTGGTGTCGTGCCGCGAGCCGCGCGGCCGGACCATCCTAGGCATGGTGCCGACCGGGACTTTCCCACATGTGACGGAAACCCCTTGCGCGATCCGGACAGCGCGCGCAACACTGTCACGACCTCAGCACGTCCCGTGAGGAAGCGCACCAACGACGGTGCCCACACACACAGGAGAAGACGCGATGTCCCAATCGACACGGTCCGGCAGCAAGAGCGCGATCCGGCTGACCACCGACGAGGCCGAGGTGCGCGACGCACTGCTCGACCACTCCGACGGCGGCAACGCCTGGATCTTCGACCAGATCGACGCGGCCGAGGACGCGGCGACGAAACCGTAGCGGCCTTCCCGGAGGCGCGGTGCGGGTCCGCCCCGCACCGCGCCCTCCGCAGGTGGGCGCGTCCACGGCACGGCCATCGCGTCAGCGCTCGGTGCTGCCCACGATCGCCATGCCGGCGCCCCGCAGACGCCGGCGCTCCTGCGCGATCCACGCCAGGAGCCGGTCGTTCGTGCCGGCGACGTGCGCCGCGAGCAGCTCGGCCGCGCGGTCCGCGTCCCCGGAGCGCACGGCGTCGATGATGGCGCTGTGCTCCTCCCACGCGGCGTCGCGGGCCTCGGGCGTCCGCACCTCGATCCAGCGCGTGCGCTCCAGACGGGTGAGTGCGTCGGCGATGGCGTCGGTGATGAACCGGTTGCCGCCGAGCGCGGCGAGGTCGAGGTGGAACGTCGAGCCCATCCGGATGCCGGCCTGCTGGTCGGGCGTCGGCCGGAGGGTGTCGAGGTGGCCGCGGACCTCGGCGAGCTGCTCCTCGGACGCGCGTGCCACCGCGAGCCGGGCGGCGGCGGGTTCGAGGACACCGCGGAGTTCCGCGAGCGAGGCGATCTCGTCGAGGTCGATCGGGGTGACCGTCCACGAGCGGCCTTCGTGCAGGATGAGCCCTTCGCGCTCGAGCCGCGACAGGGCTGCGCGCACGGGGGTCCGTGAGGCATGGAACCGCGCCTCGAGCCCCCGCTCGGAGATGCGCTCCCCCGGGGCGATCTCGAGCGTGAGGATCGCGGCTCGGAGGTTGTCGTAGAGCTGGCTCGTCTGCGACACGGGCGCTGCATCGGTCGTCTCGGTCACGGCGATCCAGCCTAGCGGCGATCCGGACCGGATGGTATACCGTAATGGTATACCAATCCGTTCCACACTGAAACGATCTCGTGACCACCACCTCCCGCGCCTGGACGATGCTCGGCCTCGGCGTCGCCGCCCAGGCCGCCGGCACCCTCGTGGTGTCCGCCCCCGCGCTGCTCATCCCGTACCTGCACGCCCACGGCACGACGCTGACCCTCGCCGGACTCCTGGCCGCCGCGCCGACGTTCGGCATGGTCCTGACGCTCATCGCCTGGGGCGCGATCACCGACCGCGTCGGCGAGCGCGTCGTCATCGCGGGCGGGCTCGTCCTCACGACCCTCGCGGTCGTCGGGGCCTGGCTGGCAGCGGGTGACCCAGTGCTGCTCGGCCTGGCGTTCCTCGCCGCCGGCATGACGAGCGCCTCGACGAACGCCGCGAGCGGACGGGTCGTGGTGGGGTGGTTCCCGAAGGAGCGGCGCGGCCTCGCGATGGGCATCCGGCAGATGTCGCAGCCGCTCGGGGTGACGCTCGCGGCCGTCACGGTCCCGCAGCTCGCCGAGGCGGACGGCATCCGCGCGGCCCTCGTCCTGCCCGTCGTCCTGTGCGCCGTGCTCGCCGTGCTGTGCGCGACCGGCATCGCGAACCCGCCCCGACCCGCCCGAGCGGACGCCCCGGTGGAGCACGTCGCGAACCCGTACCGGGCGAACGGGTTCCTGTGGCGGATCCATGCGGTGTCGATCCTGCTCGTCGTGCCGCAGTTCACACTGTCCACGTACGGCCTGGTGTGGCTCGTCGGCCTCGGCTGGTCGACCCCGGCCGCGGGACTGCTCGTCGGGGCGTCACAGTTCGTCGGCGCTGTCGGGAGGATCCTCGTCGGTGCCTGGAGCGACCGCGCCGCCTCGCGCGTCGGCCCGCTGCGGATCGTCGCGGTGAGCGCCGCCGTGGTGATGGGGCTGCTGGCGCTGGTGGACGCCACGCACCTCGCCGCCGCCGCGGTGTTCCTCGTCGTCGCCACGAGCGTCACCGTCGCGGACAACGGGCTCGCGTACACGTCGGTGGCCGAGGCCGCGGGGCCGTTCTGGTCCGGGCGGGCGCTCGGGGCGCAGAACACCGGGCAGTTCATCGCGGCGAGCGCCGTGGGCCCCGGGGTCGGCGCGCTCGTCGGGGCACTCGGGTTCGCGGCGTCGTTCTCGATCGTGGGGGTGCTGCCGCTCCTGGCGCTGCCGCTGGTGCCCCGGCGCGATCGTTCCCACGACTGACCGCGGGACGGACGGGAGGCGCGGTGCCAGCCGGCACCGCGTCTCCCGTCCGTCAGGTGGTCACCGCATCAGGCGGGCACGGCCGGCCCCACCGGCCACCGCAGCAACGCCGCCGCCGCGACCCCGCCCGGCAGCGACGCCGCGTTGACGAGCACGAGCTCCGCGTCCGTCAGCACCGCCGCACGCACGAGCGCGCACACCGCCGGCACCGCTCCGATGACGGGCGTCCCGGCAGCCTGTTCCGGCGCCGTCGCCACCCACGGGGCACCGGCGAGCGCGAGGAGCGTCCGCTCCCCGACCGCCACGGCGTCGAGCGCGACGACCGATCCCTGCGCCTGTTGCAGCGCCCCGACGACTGCTCCGAGCCCGGTCACCGCGAGGTTGTCGCCCCGACCGACGTGGGTGCGGAGCAGGTCCTCGAGGTCGTGGCGTCGTGTGGCGACGACCCGGGCCAGCGCGGTCTCGAAGTGCTCGACGAACGCCTGCTTCGACGAGGCGTCGGCGCGTGGGTCGCCCGGGAAGACGGAGGTCAGCGCACGGGTCTCCGACGACAGCGCCTTCACGAGGAGCTCCCGCGCGGTGACGTCCCCGGCGACCACGACGAGTCCGGGTCGGAGTGTCCGGACGGCCTCGTCCACGGCGGCGGCGGTCTCCGACGAGTTCTGCTTCCAGATCTCCTCGGTGTGCTGCTGCCAGTGCGGCTGCTTCCACCCGGTCCCGGCCTTGGCGTAGTGCAGGGTGTCGTTGCGCCCCTGGACCTGCTGCTCACCGCCGGTTGCGTCGAGCGGCGCGTGCCCGAGTCGGTAGGCACGGAAGGCTCCGCCCTCCTTGCCGGCGTGCACCACCAGGAACGGCAAGTCGACGGGCCGGTGGGCGACGAGCGGCACGAGGTCGGGGACGGCACCGACGCCGACCGACTCCGCGCCGTGCAGGTGCCCGGGCAGGACCTCGCTCAGCACGAGCGCGCCGTCGTGGACCAGCACGTACCGGGTGACGGGCGAGGGGACGCCGGGTTCCTGCTCGAACTCGCCGGCGACGAGGTCGACCACGTCGTCGGTCGCACCCTGCGCACGGAGGGCCTCCTCGACCGCACGCAGCTTCAGCGCCGCCTGCCGTCGGGGGTCCTCCACGTTGCCGGAGACGTCGGCGTACGCCCAGGCCCAGGTCCCACCGCCCTCCAGCCGCTGTCCCAGGATCCCGTGCAGTTCGCTCGTCGCGTTGGTCGACGTCATGGCAGCTCCTCTCGGACGGATGCCGGGGCTGTCACGGACCCCGACGTTTCGTGTTGGCCCACACTCCACCCCGGCGGGGCACGGTGTTCCACGTCCGGAGGGAACGTCCAGAGTCTTCGTGAAAGTACAGCTGCGCTCGGTTTTGTGGTTGGGTTGGAGGCATCCCGCTCGACGACGAACCGGAGTCCCGGCAATGACGCCTCCACCGAACCGACGGCCCATCTCCCGACGACAACTGCTGGGCTTCGGCCTCGGCGCGGCCGCGACCGGACTGCTCGCCGGCTGCGCGGTGCCGGGCTCGACGAACGTGAACAAGGCGGCGCTCATCCCCGCCGCCGCGAGCGGGCAGAAGGTCGAACTGACCTACTGGGCCTGGCTCAAGGACCTGCAGAAGGTCTGCGACGTCTGGAACAAGACGCACCCGGACATCCAGGTGACCGCGAACTGGATCCCGGGCGGCAACAGCGGCGGGTACCAGAAGATGTACTCCGCGCTCGCGGCCGGTGGTGGCCCGGACATCGGGCAGGTCGAGCTCCGGCAGATCCCCGAGTTCATGCTCGCCAACGGCCTGGTCGACCTCGCCCGCTACGGCGCGAAGGACTTCGAGTCGAAGTACGACGACGCCGCCTGGGCGCAGGTCTCGTTCGTGGACGGCATCTACGGCATCCCCCAGGACACCGGCCCCATGGGCTTCTACTACCAGACGGCGCTCCTCGAGCAGGCCGGCGGCGAACCCCCGACGACGTGGGACGAGTGGCGCGACCTCGCCGAGAAGGTCCGGAAGACCGGGGCGCAGAACTACCTCGAGGTCTTCCCGGTCTCGGACGCCTCCCCCTTCGCCGCGTACGCACAGCAGGCCGGCGCCCGGTGGTTCAAGGTCGACGGCGACGAGTGGGTCGTCGACATGACCGACGAGAAGACCCTGATGGTCGCCGAGTTCTTCGACGGCGTCATCGACGACAAGCTCGTCGACACGAGCGCCGGCGCGTACTCCCCCGGCTGGTACGCCTCGGCCGCGAGCGGCAAGATCGCGGCCGTCACGAGCGCGAGCTGGGGCGACGCCCTCATCGAGTCCGTCCAGGGCGGCGAGGGCAAGTGGAAGGTCGCACCCATGCAGAAGTGGGGCGACACCGGGTTCGGGTCGAGCGCGATCGGCGGTTCGACGGCCGCGGTGCTCGCCAACGCGAAGCACCCGAAGGAAGCGCTCGAGTTCATCACGTGGATGACCACCTCCAAGGAGGGCATCGACGCGATGATCAAGTACTGCGGCATCGGGTGGTCGCCCGCGAAGGACTACATCGGGGCACAGCGCGAGCAGCCGAGCAAGTGGTTCTCCGGGCAGAACTACAACGAGGACGTCTTCGTCCCCGCCGCCAAGGAGCAGAACGTCGAGTGGTCCTGGTCGCCCGTGACGCAGTCGGCGTTCACGAGTCTGCAGAACCAGTTCCGCCGCAAGCTCACGAGTGGGCTGAAGCTCACCGACGCGGTGGAGCTCGCCCAGAAGGAGATCGTCCAGTCCTTCAAGGACAAGGGCCTCAGCGTGAGGACGGCACGATGACCACGACGCAGCCGAAGAACGGCTTCCGCACGAGCACGAAGGCCACGGTCGCCCAGAAGCGCGCCCCGTGGATCCTGCTCGCACCCTTCCTCGCCCTGTTCGTGCTGACGTTCATCATCCCGATCATCAGCGCGCTGTTCCAGTCGTTCACGACCGTCGACCGCGAGGGGCTCTTCGGCGAGGACGGCGTCGTCGGCAGGTTCGCCGGGTTCGACAACTACGCGATCGCCCTGCAGGACGCCGGCTTCGTCGCCTCGATCGGCCGCATGCTGCTGTTCGGCATCGTGCAGGTCCCGGTGATGATCATCGCGTGCACGATCCTCGCGCTGCTGCTCGAGTCGGCGAGCGCCCGCTGGCCGGGCTTCTTCCGTGCGATCTACTTCATGCCGTACGGCGTCCCCGGCGTCATCGCGACGATCCTGTGGTCGTTCCTGTACGTGCCGGGCCTGTCGCCGATCGTGTCGCTGCTGCAGGGGATCGGGCTCCAGCCGGACTTCCTCGGCGCGAACAGCGTGCTCTGGTCGATCGCGAACATCGTCACGTGGACGTACACCGGCTACAACATGCTCATCATCGTGGCGCAGCTGAAGTCCATCCCCGGCGAGGTCTACGAGGCCGCCAAGGTCGACGGCGCGAACGCGTTCCAGGTCGCGTGGCGGATCCAGATCCCGCTCATCGCGCCGGCACTCGTGCTCACGACGGTGTTCTCGATCATCGGCACGCTGCAGCTCTTCGCGGAGCCGCAGATCCTGTCCACGGTCGCCCCCGCGATCGACACCGAGTACACGCCGAACTACGCCGCCTACACGAACGCGTTCGCGTTCAACGAGTACGGCGTCGCGAGTGCGCAGGCGGTCATCATCGCCCTGGCCGCGTTCATCCTGTCGTTCGCGTTCCTCGCGTTGACGAACCGTCCGCCGAAGGACGAGCGGGATCGCCGCAAGCGGGCGAAGCGGGACGGCCAGGAGGCGCGGGTCGCGCTCCAGACGCGCGTCGCGTCGGCCGGGACGGTCACCACCCAGGCCGCACCGCGCCTCCAGGGCCGATCCGGTCCGGACCACGGCACCACCGTCACGAAGGGGGCGGACGCATGAGCAGCGAAGCCATCGAAGCGCCGGCCACCGCGAAGACCGCGGTCCCGGTGGACACCACGTCGATCTCGGCGCACCAGCGCCGCAAGCTCGACCGATCCGGCAAGTCGCAGATCGTGGTGACGGGCATCCTCGTGATCGTCGCGATCTACTTCCTCGTCCCGCTGTACTGGGTGATCATCGCCGCGACGAAGACCACCGGCGCACTGTTCGCCACGAACGGGTTCTGGTTCGGCGGCGACTTCGCGCTGTTCAGCAACCTCCAGCAGGTGTTCACGTACGACGGCGGCATCTTCGTCCGCTGGATCGCGAACAGCATCCTGTACTCGGGCGTCGGCGCCGTCCTCGCGACGTACTTCGCCGCGGCGGGTGGCTACGCACTCGCGAAGTACGAGTTCCGGGGTCGGCAGCTCGTGTTCGGCACGATCCTCGGCGGCGTGCTCGTGCCGGGGACGGCGACGGCCCTGCCGCTGTTCCTGCTGTTCTCGACGCTGGGCCTGACCGACACGTACTGGAGCGTGCTCATCCCGAGCCTCGTCTCGCCGTTCGGCCTGTTCCTCTGCCGGGTGTACGCCGCGGCGTCGGTGGACACGGCACTCCTCGAGCAGGCACGCATCGACGGGGCCGGCGAGCTCCGGATCTTCCACACGATCGTGCTCCGGCAGATGACGCCGGCACTCGTCACCGTGTTCCTGTTCCAGGTCGTCGGCATCTGGAACAACTTCTTCCTGCCGCTCATCATGCTGGCCGACCAGAAGCTCTACCCGATCACACTGGGACTCAACAACTGGCGCTCGCAGGTGGACCGGCTGCCGGAGTTCTACCAGCTCACCACCGGCGGGGTGCTCGTCTCGGTCATCCCGCTCGTCATCGCCATCATCGTCCTGCAGCGCTTCTGGCGCGGGGGCCTCACGGAAGGATCGGTCAAGGGTTGACCATCGCCGCACTCTCCTCCACCACCCCCGGTTCGGACACCCGGCTGGCCCCGCGGGCCTGGCTGCACACGGACGCCCCCGCCCTGTCGTTGAGCGGGGAGTGGGACTTCCGGTGGTCGCCCGTCGCGGACGTCCCCGAACCGGGGCCGGAGGACGAGTGGGGCACGATCCCGGTGCCGGCGCACTGGGTGCTGCACGGGCACGGCGCGCCGAGCTACACGAACCTGCAGTACCCCTTCCCGATCGACCCGCCGCACCCGCCGGAGGAGAACCCGACCGGCGACTACCGCCGCACCTTCGACGTCCCGATGTCCTTCGACGCCGCGGCCCGGGTGCTGCTCCGGTTCGACGGGGTGGAGTCGCACTTCCGGGTGTGGGTGAACGGCGTCCTCATCGGATGGTCGACCGGGTCGCGGCTCGCGACGGAGTTCGACGTCACGTCCGTACTGCGACAGGGGTCGAACGAGGTCCGCGTCCGCGTGCACCAGTGGTCGGCGGCCTCGTACCTCGAGGACCAGGACCAGTGGTGGCTGCCCGGGATCTTCCGCGACGTCACGCTGCTGGCGCGGCCGACCGCCCCGATCGACGACGTGTTCGTCCGCGCCGGGTGGACCTCGACGCTCGGATCCGCCGCGACCGCGGGCACGGCAGCGTCCGGCCGACCGTCGACCGGCACGGGGACGATCTCGTTCCCGACCGTCGATGCTGCGTTCCCGGTGCGCTTCACGGTGCCCGCGCTCGGCGTCGACGTCTCGTGGGCGTCCGCCGACGAGGTCGGACCGATCACCGTCGAGGGAGTCGAGCCGTGGAGCGCCGAGCTCCCGACGCTGTACGACGCGACGCTGTCCACCGGGACCGCAGCCGGTGGGAGCGCCGGTGGTGAGACCGTGTCGCTGCGGCTCGGCTTCCGCACCGTGTCGATCGAGGGCGATCGGTTCCTGGTGAACGGCGAGCGCGTGGTGTTCCACGGCGTGAACCGGCACGAGACCCACCCCGTGCGCGGTCGGGTGTTCGACGAGGAGCACGCACGCGCCGACATGGCGCTCATGAAGCGGAACAACGTCAACGCCATCCGGACGTCGCACTACCCGCCCCACCCCCGCGTGCTCGACCTCGCCGACGAGCTGGGCTTCTGGGTGATCCTGGAGTGCGACCTCGAGACGCACGGGTTCATCTTCACCAGCTGGGTCGGCAACCC
Organism: Curtobacterium sp. Curtsp22; assembly: GCF_059492135.1. Lineage (NCBI taxonomy): Bacteria > Bacillati > Actinomycetota > Actinomycetes > Micrococcales > Microbacteriaceae > Curtobacterium > Curtobacterium sp. Curtsp22. The sequence goes on from NZ_CP168519.1 coordinate 1,930,224, forward strand.
GTCGGACGACCCGGCCTGGCGCGAGGCGTACCTCGACCGCATCGCGCGGACCGTCGAGCGCGACAAGAACCACGCGTCGATCGTGATGTGGTCGCTCGGCAACGAGTCCGGGACCGGCCGCAACCTCGCCGCGATGTCGCAGTGGGTACATGACCGCGACGACGAACGTCCGGTCCACTACGAGGGCGACTACACCGGCGCCTACACCGACGTGTACTCCCGCATGTACCCGTCGCTGCAGGAGACCGAGTCGATCGGCGGCGGTCCGGCAACGCCCCTGCTCGGCTGCGGCCCGGCCGAGGCGGCTCGCCAGCGGTCGAAGCCGTTCATCCACTGCGAGTACGTGCACGCGATGGGCAACGGACCCGGCCAGATCGCCGAGTACGAGGCCCTCGTGGACAAGTACCCGCGCCTGCACGGTGGGTTCGTGTGGGAGTGGCGGGACCACGGGCTGCTCGCCCACACCCCGGACGGACGGCCCTACCACGCGTACGGCGGCGACTTCCACGAGGTCGTCCACGACGGCAACTTCGTGATGGACGGCCTGGTGCTGCCGGACGACACCCCGACGCCGGGGCTGGCCGAGTTCGCGGCCGTCGTGGCACCGATCCGGCTGTCCGCGTCGGACACCACCGTGCTCATCGAGAACCGGTACCACTCGGCCTCGACCGCGGGACTCCGGTTCCACTGGACGCTGTCCCGGAACGGCGTCGTGGAGCACGAGGGCCGGTTCACGCCCGGTGTCGTCGCGGCGCGGTCGTCCGCCACGGTGCCGGTGCCCGACGAGGTGCTCGAGGCCGCGACCGCGGCGCTCGCCCCCGGTGACGAGCTGTGGTTCGACGTCACGGCGGAACTGGCGGGGCCGACCGCGTGGGCGGACACCGGCCACGTCCTGGCACGCACCCAGACGCTCGTCGCATCGCGCGAGGCGGACGTGCCACGGGCCTCCGGTCAGGGGTGGGACGGCGACCGACTCGGGGACGGGACGTTCTCGGCCCGCGGTGACCTGGTGTCCTGGAAGGGGCACGAGGTGGCCGGGCCGCGGCTCGAGCTGTGGCGGGCACCGACCGACAACGACAGTCTCGCGTCGCAGGGCGGGTACGAGACGGCCGACCCGGTGCTGACGCACGGCGTGGGCGACCCGGACGCTCCCCCGTCGGCCACACGCTGGCGCGAACGCGGTTTGGACCGGCTCACGCACCGGCTCGTGTCGGTGTCGCGGACGGACTCCGGGCTCGAGCAGCGGGTCCGCGTCGCGGCGGCGAACAGCGGCTGGGGCGTCGACGTCACGCACCGCTGGGCCCTGACCGACGCCGGGCTGCTGCTGCAGACCGACGCGGTGCCGTTCGGCGCGTGGGACGTCACGTGGCCACGGATCGGGGTGCGGTTCGACCTGCCAGCGTCCCTGGCCGACTCGGACGCGTCGTGGTTCGGCACGGGGCCGCTCGAGTCGTACGCCGACTCGTCGCACGCCGCCCGCGTCGGACGCTTCTCGGCACCGGTGCGGTCGCTCGGCGTCGAGTACTCGATGCCGCAGGAGACCGGGCACCGGCCGTCGCTGCGCGAGCTGTCGGTCGGGCCGTTCACCGTGTCGACCGTCGGCTCGCACCGTGCGGGGTTCACCCTGTCGCCGTGGACCGCGCAGCAGATCGGTCGCGCGATGCACCCCTACGAGCTGCCGGTGTCGGAGCACCTGTACCTGTACCTCGACGCCGCGCAGCACGGCCTGGGGTCGCGTGCGTGCGGCCTCGACGTGCTGCCGGAGCACCAGCTCTGGCCGCAGGCGTTCTCGTGGAGCGTCGTGCTCGGCTGAGCGCAGCCCGGAAGTCGTATATCTGATACATATTCCTTGTGCCTTCGTCGGGCGTCCGGAAGGGTCTTCTCCACCAGCAGAGAGGACCCCATGCACATCACTCCCAGGCGCGCCGTCGCGAGTGCCGCCCTGACCGCCTTCGTGGTGGTCGGCGGCGGCTTCGCGACCGCGGTCGCCACGACGTCCCCCGCGCACGCGGTCGCGCCGTTCCCGGTCACCGACCCCTTCGTCGGACTGCCGGTCGGCACGACGATGCCGGCCGGCTGGACCCGGATCGCGACGGACGACGGACAGGCGGCGATCGTCGACCACGGCGCCGCCGGACGGTGGCTGCGGCTGATCGACGACACGAAACGGGTGAGTTCCGCCGTGTACAACGAGTCGCCCTACGACTCGAGCCACGGCCTGACGGTCGAGTTCGATCAGCGGATGTGGAGCACGACGGACACCGGGTACGCGGACGGGATCGGGTTCTTCCTGCAGGACGCCGCCGTCTCGCTCGACGCGATCGGTCCGGCCGGTGCCGGCCTCGGCTACCACGACGGCACCCGTCCCTGCGAGGAAGGCCTCGACGGCGGGGTGGTCGGGATCGGGTTCGACCGGTTCGGCAACTTCGCGCGTCCCGACGTCGTCCCGAACGCGATCACCGTCCGGGGTCCGGAGCGCGAGTGCTACCCCGTCCTCGCGACCACCGGGGACCTCGGCGACGGGTTCCTCGAAGACCGCGAGACCACGGCCGAGGCGGCCACGCACCGCCACGTGCAGATCGATCTGCTGCCGACCGACGCCGGCGGGATACGGGTGCTCGTCGCGATGTCCGAGCCGACCGCCCCCGGCGCCGACGCGGGCGAGCTGCGCGAGGTCGTCAGCGCCGACCTCCCCGCCACGGCGCTGCCGGAACAGGTGCGGTTCGGCTTCAGCGCATCGACCGGGGGCCGGACGCAGTTCCACGAGATCCGCAACCTGCGGGCGACGCAGCCGACCGACGTCGTCACGACCGCCCACACGCTGACGAACGCGCCGGTCACCCCCGGCGAGGACGTCACGTTCGAGCTGCGGTCGGTGAACGACGGGCCGGCGACGATCGGCGGAGCGGTCGACGCCGTCGCGCGCACGGTGGCGGTGACCGAGGGACTGCCGCTGACGGACGTGCGGTGGACGTGCCGTGCGGAGGCCGGAGCGACGTGCGGCGCCGCTGCGGGACAGGGTGCGGTCGCCGCCGACTGGTCGGGCCCGCCCGGTGGTGCGGTCACGATCGCGGTGCGGGGGACGGTGCCGGTGACGACCCGCTCCGGCCTCCACACGATGCCCGTCGAGAGCGTCACGGACTTCACGACCGACCGTCTCGACGCAGCCCGCCCCGCGATCGCGCTCGACGGTTCGGTGACCGACGTCGAGCTGTCGAACAACGCCGACCGGACCGCGTTCGAGGTCGTCCTGCCCGAGGCCGTCGCGGTCGACGACGAGGGCACGACGAAGCAGGGCGAGCCGGTGACGATCGACGTCCTCGGGAACGACCCGCTCGACGGGAGCTCGGCGGACCCGGACTCCCTGCGCTTGAGCGGCGACGGGATCGAGGGGGCGGAGCTCTCGGCGGACGGCAAGCGGCTCCGCGTCCCCGGCGAGGGCGTCTGGACGGTCGAGGGCGTGCAGGTGACGTTCACCCCGGAGTCGTCGTTCTCCGGACCGGCGACGGCAGTGCGGTACCAGGTGACGACGCACGCGGGGCAGACCGTGCTGGCGGTCGTCCGGGTCGTCGTGGAGCCGGTCGAGTCGGTGGTCGTACCGCCGACGCCGGGCCCGGGCACGGGCCCGGGCGGCGGCGCGGGACCGGGGGCCGGCTCGGGCGCGGGGCCGGGCGGTGCCTCAGGCGCTGGTGGCCGCGGAGCGTCCGACGCCGTGGCCGAGCGGGCGAGCGCGCGGGGCGTGCTGGCGTACACGGGCGTGTCCGGGCCGGCCGTCCTCGTCACCGGGGCCGTGGCGGCACTGCTGCTCGCCGCGGGTGCGTGGGTGCTGCTCGCGCGGCGGCGCGGCGCGACCGCGGTCGCGCGCTAGCCGCGGCCGCGGTCGCGCGCTAGCCGCCGGCGGCTCGCCGCGAGGCGGCGCGGCTCGCACAACGGAAGTCACCTCGAACCAGGCGGAAGCGTGGTTCGAGATGACTTTCGTTGTGCGACGGCCGGGCGCGCCAGCGCGAGCGCGCGAGCGCGCGGGCCGCGGGGCGCGGGGCGCGGGGCGCCCTACGCGCTCAGCGCCGGGATCGCGGCCGGGTCGGACGCATCGAGGAACTCCGTCAGCCGCTCGGGCTCGCCCGGCTCCTCGATCGCCGAAGCCGCCCGCCGCAACGCGAACAGCGCCCGCAGCACGCCCCGGTTCGGCTCGTGCGACCACGGCACCGGCCCGGCGCCGCGCCAGCCCGCCTTCCGCAGCGCATCGAGCCCACGGTGGTACCCCACCCGCGCGTAGGCGTAGGACTCGAGGGTCGCCCCACGCTCCCACGCCTCGTCGGCGAGTAGTGCCCACGCCAGGCTCGACGCCGGGTGCGACACGACGACGCTCGCGACGGGGGCGTCGGCGGCGAGGGCGGCGGTCACCTCCGGCTCGGCGGGCAAGAGCGTCTCGGGGTTCGCGGTCGGGTTCGGCAGCAGGTTCTCCGGCATGCCCCCAGCCTGTCACGGCTCGAGGGCCTTGCGCGGCGCGAGACTCCCGGCGTACCGTGGGCGGGTCCTCGTCGTCATCGCGAGGCCACCGGTGCGGGACGACCGACCGGCGGTGCGGGTGGCGGTCACGCAGGGCTCCCCGACGGAAGTGGACGAATTGCTGTCGATCACCGGATCTGCTCAGCCCTCGCGCTGACACCGTGGTCGTCGCGCCCCGTCGGGCGCTCCGCCCTCCCGTGGCGGGTCCGGTGTCGTGCGCCCAGCATCGACCACCGGGGAGGCACCCGTATGCCCATCAATCCGTCCGTCGTCCTGAACGACCTCAGTTTCGCCTGGCCCGACGGCACCGTCGCGCTGAGCCACCTCACCACCGCCTTCGGCCGTGGCCGGACCGGCCTGGTCGGGAGGAACGGTGCCGGCAAGTCGACCCTCGTCCGGCTGGTCACGGGTCGGCTCCACCCCACGTCGGGCACCATCACGACATCCGGCCCCGTCGACCACCTGCCGCAACGCCTGCAACCGCAGAACGACGACGCGGTCGCCGACCTCCTGCGCATCCGTCCGACCCTGACGGCCCTCCGCGCGATCCTCGGCGGTGACGCCGCTCCGGAGCACTTCGACGCCGTGGGCGACGACTGGGACCTCGAGGAACGTACGGCTGCGGCGCTCGACGGCATCGGCCTCGGCGCCGACCTCGAGCGTCCGGTGAGCACCCTGTCCGGAGGCCAGGCCGTCCTCGTGGCGGTCGCCGGCATCCGGCTGCGGGGGCTCCCGATCGCGTTCCTCGACGAGCCGACGAACAACCTCGACCGCCGTGCGCGAAGCATGTTGCTCGACATGGTCGACGACTGGCCGGGCACCCTCGTCGTCGTCAGCCACGATCGCGAGCTCCTGGAACACGTCGACGAGGTCGCCGAGCTCCGCGCGGGCGGCATGACCGTGTTCGGCGGGACCTTCAGCGCCTTCGAGGAGCACCTCGCGGTGCAGCAGGCCGCCGTCGAACGCGAGGTCCGGGTCGCCGAGCAGCGACACCGCACCGAGAAGCGGCAGCGCATCGAGGCCGAGACGAAGATCGCCCGTCGGGCCCGGTCCGGGGTGAAGGCCGCCGAGGGGATGCCGAAGATCTTCGCGAACGAGATGCGGAAGCGCGGCGAACAGACCGCCGGGCGGCTCCGTACCGGGTACGCCGAGGACGAGGCCGCCGCGCTCGCCACCAAGCGCGAGGCCGAGGGACGGCTGCGCGCGGACGAGTCCATCCACGTGACGCTCCCCGACCCGGACGTGCCGGCGTCGCGGCAGATCGCGACCATCACGCTGCGCGGGCGGGCGACGATCGTGCAGGGTCCGGAGCGCATCGCGATCGCCGGGGACAACGGCGTCGGCAAGACGACGCTGCTCGAGCAGCTCGTCGGGGTCCCCGGCGCGCGGGCGCACCCGTTGCCCGACACGACTGCGGTCCCGCACGTCGACCGCATCGGCTACCTGCCGCAGCGGAAGGACTCACTCGACGACGCGCTGTCGGTGCTCGAGAACGTCCGGCGGGATGCCCCGCACGTCCCGCCGGCCGAGGTGCGGAACCGGCTGGCGAAGTTCCTGGTCCGCGGGGACACCGTCGACCGCCCGGCTGGCGCGCTCTCGGGCGGGGAGCGGTTCCGGGTGGCGCTGGCGAGCCTCGTGCTCGCGGATCCGCCGCCGCAGCTGCTGGTGCTCGACGAGCCGACGAACGACCTCGACCTGACGAGTGTCGACCAGCTCGTGGACGCGCTTCGGGCCTACCGGGGAGCCCTCGTCCTGGTCAGTCACGACGAGACGTTCCTCGACCGCCTCGACCTCACCACGAGGATCGAGCTGCGCTGACCCGCCCCCTGGCCGCAGCGGGTCAGCGCCGCCGCGTCGGCCGGATCGCCAGCGACTCGATCGTGCCCCGCTCCGGCAGGTCGACCACGGTCCGGACGGCGTCGGCCACGTCCGAGGGCGCGAGGTAGTAGTCGGTGTCGTAGTCCTCGCCGAGCTTCTCGGTCAGCGCCCGCTGCATGTCCGAGTCCGTCCGGCCCGGGTGCACGCTCGACACCCGGACGCCGTTCGCCCGTTCCTCTTCCCGCAGGGCGTCGGCGAACGCCCGCAGCGCGAACTTCGACGCCGCGTACACCCCGCCGCCCGGGCCGGAGTGGAACCCAGACCCGCTGTTGATCGGCACGACGATGCCCCGCGCCGCGCGGAGGGCCGGGAGGGCGAGCCGCGTCAGCTCGGCGACCGCGAACACGTTCGTGGCGAAGACCTGCTCCCACACCTCGCGCGGGGTGTCCGCGACGGTCGTGCCCTGCTCGACCCCGGCGGAGTGCACGAGGACGTCGAGGCGCTCCGGCAGCGGCGGGAACTCGCCCGCGCCGAGGTCGCCCACGAACGGCGACGCGCTGGGCAGCTCGGCGACGAGCGCGTCCACGGCGGCGGCGGTCCGGCCGCCGACGAGCACGTGGTGCGTGCGTCCCAGGTCGAGCGCGATGGCCCGGCCGATCCCACGGGTCGCGCCCGTGACGAGTGCGGTCGGACGGACGGGAGGCGCGGTGTCGGTCATGCGCACCACCCTACGGAAGCCGCGGGGCGAGCTGGCACCGCGCCTCCTGGACTGTGGAGAACCGGACGACGGCCGCGGGGCGGGCCGACACCGCGCCTCCTGGCCGTCAGACCCGGGACGTGTCCGCGGCGAGCCGGCGACGACGCCGGACCGTCCACACGGCGACCGAGGCGGCCGCCGCCAGCACGACGAGCACGATCACGCCCCACGGCGACCCCGCGAACGCCGCGAGCACCGCCCAGAACAGCGCGATCCCCACCGTCGCGTACACGAACGCCCACGCCACGCAGCCCGGGACCATCGCGATCGTGTACCGCCACCACGGCACCCGGGCGATGCCGGCGGCCGCGTTCATGATCGTCTGCAGCCCCACGGTGAGGAAGCTGACCGCGACGACGGGAAGCCCCCAGCGGTCGAGCAGCGCCGAACCCCGACGGACCGCCGCAGAGTCGAGCCAGCGGCCCCAGCGGGACCGCGCCGCGCCGGTGACCGCGAGCCGTGCCAGCCAGTAGGTCGCCTGCGCGCGGCAGAGCACCACGACGAAGAGCGCGAGGACCAGCCACCAGAACGGGAGCCCCTCGAGGAAGGACGGCACGGGCGAACCGTAGCGACCCCGACCGGGAATGTCCCGTCAGCGGCGGTCGGCGTCCTCGCGGATCTTGATGCCGTCCAGGACGTCCTGCGCGCGCTTCTCGTCCTGCTTCTCGATCTGCCGGGTGTCGCGTTCGGGGAGCTGGATGTCCTCCTCGGCGCGGATACCGGCCTGCAGCTGCCGTCCACGCTCGAGCTCGGCGTCGAACTCCGCGCCGAAGAGCAGCGCGTTGTTCGTGATCCACACCCACAGCAGGAAGACGATCACCCCACCGAGGGATCCGTACGTGGCGTTGTAGTTCGAGAAGTTCCCGACGTAGAAGCCGAACCCGACGCTGGCGACGATGAGGATCAGGATGGCGAGGATCGATCCACCGCTGACCCACCGGAACTTCGGCTGCTTGACGTTCGGCGCCCAGTAGTAGAGCACTGCGACGACGATGATCGCGATGACGAGCAGGATCGGCCACTGCACGATGCTCAGGACGGTCGCGGCGGCGTCGCCGAGGCCGATCACGTCGCCGAAGCTGCGGGCGAGCGGGCCGGACACGAGCGCGAGCAGCCCGAGGACGAGCAGGACGACGGTGAAGAGCGTGACGCCGAGCATGGTCGGGCGGAGCTTCCAGATCGGACGCCCCTCGCGGACGTTGTAGATCCGGTTCATCGCGCGGCCGAACGCGCCGACGTACCCGGAGGCCGACCAGAGCGCACCGACGACACCGACGATGAACGTGATCGGCGCAGCGGGCGAGCGGACGAGTCCCTCGATGGGGTCCCGGAGCAGGCTGACGACCTGTTCGCCCCCGATGTTGTTCACGAGGTCGAGCAGCGTGTCGATCGTCTTCTTCGGGTCGGACACGAGCCCGAGGATCGACACGACGGCCAGCAGACCGGGGAACAGCGCGAGCACGGTGTAGTACGTCAGGCTCGCGGCGAGGTCGGTGCACTGGTCGCTGGAGAACTCGCGGAGCGTCTTCTTCAGCGTGTAGACCAGCGTGGGCTTGGTGAGGTCCGCCGGGCTGTCGGGCTTGCGCGGGTCGTCGGCGTCGGGCTTGTGCTGCTCGCGTGCCACGGGACTACCCCCTCGCCTTCAGCGCCTGCTTCGAACGCTTGGCGGCCTGCTTGCGGTTCTTCGTCGCCCGGCGCTGGACCGCGGCGATGCCGGCACGCTGCTTGACGCGTGCGCGGTGCTGCGGGTCGCGTTCGAGCGACTCCTCGGCGGCCTTCGCGCGGGCCTTCCGCCCCTTGCGTCCGGGCTGGCTCTGCTCGGCGGCGCCCGGGCCGTCGCCACCACGGGCCCCGAACGGCAGCAGCGCGGTGAAGGCCGACGACGCGGGCGGCTCGGCGAGGTGCCCGGCGGGGTTGTTGCGGATCGCGATGCCGACGACGATCGCCGCGACACCCGCTGCAGCGGTCACGCCCATCGCCACGAGCGGGGTGGGGTCGCGGTGCCAGCGCTGCTTGGTCTTCGCGATCGCCAGGCGGGTGCGCGCCGGGATGTCCGCACGACGACGGATCTCGGTCACGGTGTCCGTGATGCCCTCACGTGTGCGGACGTTCGCGAGTTCGAGCTCGGGGAGACTGTCCTTGGCCATTCCCCATTTCGTACACGCTCGGGCCGGGGTCGTGTCCAGCCCCGGGCGTGTCCCGCGCACGGTGGACGCGGCCGGCGGCGTGCGGTGGGCGCGACCGGACGGCGGCCTGGAGGCGCGGGTCGGGCCCGCACCGCGCCTCCAGTCCGTGCCGCCGGAGCGACCGACCCGTGGCCGGACCGCCGGGCGTCAGGACGGGACGACGACGTCCTCGGGCAGGCCGGACGCCGCGGAGCGGCCCGCCGCCTCCATCAACGCGAGGCTCCGCAGGTTGTCGCGACCGCTCGTCGCCGGCGCGGGACCACCGGACACTGAGCGCGCGAACGCCTGCAGCCCGCCCTGCCGGTCGGTGTGCGCCATCGTCGGCAGCTCGACCGCCTCGGCCTCGTCGTCCTGCGTCCGGCGGACCGTCACGCGGTCCCCGGCCACCGCGTTCGGCTCCCCCGAGCGGCTCGTGAACCACAGTTCGCCGTCCTCGCCCTGGATGCTCCACTCGCCCGCCCAGGCCGTCCGGGGGCCGCGCGAGAGCCAGCTGCCGCGGTAGCTGACCACGAGGCCGTCGTCGAGCTCGATGATCATCGAGGCGACGGCTTCGTCCTGGTACTTGCTGTACGACGGGTACGACGACTTCGCGAACACGCGGACGGCCTCGCGACCGGTGATCATCCGGAGGAGGTCGAAGTGGTGGATCGCCATGTCGTTGATCATCGCGTGCGGGAACCGGTAGTGCGGGTGCTCCTCGAACGCGAGGTCGTTGTCCCACTGCCGGAAGTCGACGTTGATCGCCGAGAGCTCGCCGACGGTGCTCGCGGCGAGCAGGTCCTGCACGACCCGGGGCGCCGGGTACCAGCGGTAGTTCTGGCTGACCTGCAGCACGAGCCCGAGCTCCTCGGCTCGACGGACTGCGGTGACGGCCTCGTCCGTGGTGTTGGCGAAGGGCTTCTCGACGAGGACGTGCTTGCCGGCCTCGAGCGCCTCGAGGGCGAGCGGCACGTGCGTCACGGCGGGGGCGGTGATCACGACGGCATCGGCTTCGACCCCGGCGAGCGCCTCGGTGAGGGACGCGAACGCCGCCGACTCCGGCAGGCCGAGGTCCGACCGCACGGCGTCCAGTGTCGCCGGGACCGGGTCGACGATCCCGACCACCTCCACTTCGGTGACCTCCGGGATGGCGGTGCGGGCCCAGTTGCCGCCCCACCCTCCGAGACCGACGTGGATGATCCGGACCGTCATGCGTGCACTCCTTCGTGGCTGACGCCCCACGACTCCCGCGGCGCGTGCGTCCAGTCTGTCAGGGCACGGGTCAGTGCGTGAACGCGTACGCGATGAGTGCCATCGTCACGATGAACCCGGCGAGGTAGTTGATCCAGAGGAACCGCTTCCACCCGGCGTTCGCGGACTCGGCGCCCGCGTCGGTGACGTTCCACCACGGCAGCACGTTGAGGGCGTACGGCACGACGACGATCGCGGCGATCGGACCAGGGAACGCCGAGAACAGCAGTGCGACACCGGCGACGAGGTACGCCACGAACGCCAGGCGCACGGTGGCGCGGGCACCGATGACGGTCGCCACGGAGCCGATCCCACCGGCCCGGTCGGCGAGGACGTCCTGCACGGCACCGAACGCGTGCGACGCCACGCCCCACAGGAAGAACGCCACGCACACGGCGACGAGCTGCCCGGTCCAGTGCGGGCCGGCGAGCGCCAGGCCGTAGATCGCCGGCGACACGAAGTGGGTGCTCGACGTGAGCGAGTCGAGGAACGGCTTCTCCTTGAAGCGCAGCCCCGGTGCCGAGTAGGCGATGACGGCGAACACGCTGATCGCGAGGACGAGCCACGACCACGGCCCGTTGCCGGACACCGCGCCGAGCACGACGAGCGCGACCAGGAACGGCACGTTCGTGACGACGACGGCCCACAGCGTGGTGCGGTGCACGCTCTTGTCGAGCAGGGCACCCTCGACCCCGCCCTTGCGCGGGTTCCGCAGGTCGGACTCGTAGTCGAAGACGTCGTTGATGCCGTACATCGCCAGGTTGTAGGGCACGAGGAAGTACACGACGCCGACGAGGAACGCGACGAGCGAGAACCCGCCGCCGCCCTCGACGCCGACCCCGCTGCCGAGCAGGTACGCGGCGCCGAACGGGTAGGCGGTGTTCACCCAGCTGATCGGCCGGGACGACACGAACAGGGCGCGCAGGGTCGACGGCCTGGAGGCGGTGCTCGCGTTCATCGGGTCGGTTCCTCTTCGTGGGATGGCCGGGTGGGTCGGTCGAACAGGACCCACAGGCTGGGGAGCAGCACGATCGCGGCGATCGAGTACGCGAGGTCCTCGACCGGGATCGCCCCGATCTTCGCACCACTGATGAGCGCCGGGTCGTACGCCACGATCCGCAGCGTCACGATGACGTTGTCGAACACGATCGTCATGACGAGCAGCGCGATGCCGGCGACGAGCCCGGTCACGAGGGCGATGCGTCGGCCGGTCGGTGCGCGGCGGCCCCGGGCACGAGCACGTCGTGCGGCGACGATCCCGGCGGCGACGGCGACCACCGCGACCGCGGCGAAGAACGGCAGTGCGAGCAGGGCGTACGCGCCGGAGCCGGTCACGATCGGCTCCGCTCGTCCCGCCGCAGGCCCCGCGCGACGAGGGGCTGCACGAAGCCGACCAGGTTCATGGTCGTGTAGCAGAGCAGCAGGAGGAAGAAGAGCTCCTCGAGCGGGACGTCCGGCGCGAGGAGGACCCCCGTCAGCAGGGTCTGCGGCCCGATGAAGAAGATGCCGAGGGCGACCCCGAGCACGTCCCACAGCATGAAGAACGCGACGCCGACGACCATCACGGCCGCCGCCCGCCACGGCGCCCGCCAGAAGAACAGGTGCAGCCGGGCGTCGAGGACGGTCATGCCGACGAGCGACACCAGCAGCCCGGCGAGGTAGAGCCCGGGCATCAGTCAGTGGCGCCGGGCCGCCGGAGCGGTGCCGGGAGCGGTTCGGTGCTGGTGTCCCCGTGGATGCGCTTGAGGAGCACCTCGGCGCTGATCAGGCACATCGGCAACCCGATGCCCGGGATCGTCGAGGCACCGGCGTAGTAGAGCCCGTCGACCTTGGCCGAGGCGTTCTTCTCGCGGAAGAACGCGCTCTGCTTCAGGGTGTGCGCCGGCCCGAGCATCGAGCCGCTCCAGGCGTTGTAGTCGTCGGCGAAGTCCCGGGGACCGATCGTCCGGCGGACCCGGATCCGGTCGCGGAGGTCCGGCACCCCGGCACGCTCCGCGACGACGTCGATGGCGCGGTCGGCGATCCGCTCGACCTCGTAGTCCCCGGCACCGTCGATGCCGCCCTTGCCGATCGACAGGTCGGCGGGCAGCGGCACGAGGATGAACAGGTTGCTCGATCCCCGCGGGGCGACCGAGGCGTCGGTCTCCGACGGAGCGCAGACGTAGATCGACGCCGGGTCGGGGACGTGCCGGTCGGCGCCGAAGATCGCACCGAAGTTCGCCTTCCAGTCCTCGGTGAACACCAGCGTGTGGTGCAGCAGCCCCGGCACGGGCCCGTCGACGCCGAGGTAGACGAGCACGGCGCTCGGCCCCGGGTCGCGCTTCGCCCAGTGTGCTGCGGGGTACGTGCGGTGCTCCGCGTCGAGCAGCTGCAGCTCGGTGTGCCGGAGGTCGGCGGCGCTCACCACGAGGTCGGCGGGCGCCGTGTGCTGCGCACCCGCGCGGTCGCGGTGGACGACACCGGTGACGTGGCCGTCCTCGACGACGATCCGCTCGACCTTGGCGCCGGCGATGATCTTCGCGCCCTCACGGCGGGCGACGCGTTCGACGGCGGAGATGACCTCGGTGATGCCGCCCTTCGGGTAGAGCACCCCGTCGGCGAGGTCGAGGTGGCTCATGAGGTGGTACATGCTCGGCGCCGCGTACGGGCTCGTGCCGAGGAAGACCGCCGGGTAGCCGAGGACCTGCCACAGGCGGCGGTCCTTGACCGCGGACTCGGCGAAGGTGGAGAGCGGCTCGATGAGGAGGCGCGCGAGCTTCGGCAGCCGTCGGAGGACGTCCGGGGCCGCGAGCTTCGTGAGGTCCTGGAAGGTCGTGTAGAGGAACCGGCGGATCGCCATCGCGTAGGTGTCCTCGGACGAGGCCAGGTACTTCCGCATCCGCCGGCCGGCGCCCGGTTCGACGGACTCGAACAGGGCGATGTTCGCTTCCCTGTCGGCCCGGAGGTCGATCGGGTCGTCGTGTCCCTCGCTGTACACGCGGTACCCGGGGTCGAGCTTCTCGAGGTCGAGTTCGGCGTCCGCCGAGGTGCCGAGCAGCTGGAAGAAGTGGTCGAACACCTCGGGCATGAGGTACCAGGACGGACCGGTGTCGAACCGGAAGCCGTCCTGCTCCCACGACCCGGCGCGGCCGCCGAGCTGCCCGCGCTGCTCGAGCACGGTCACCGCGAAGCCGTCCCGCGCGAGCAGCGCGGCGGACGCGAGTCCGCTGATGCCGCCGCCGATGACGACGGCGCGTCGGGCGGGCACCTTCCGCTTGGAGACGGGGGCCTGCTGACCGGAGGCGCGGGGCGGGGTCACGCCGTGCCTCCCGTCCGGTGGTGGGTCGCGCGCGACCGCAGCGGCGCACGTCCGGCGAGCACCTGCGCGGCGAGGCGCGCCTTCACCGGGTTCGGCACGCGCACCCGGGTGGTGACCAGACGGTCGGCCGGCGTGGCGGCGATGCGGTCGTTGAGCTCCTGGAAGAGCGCGTGCGCGAGACCGACGGCGTTCCGCGCGTCGGCCGGCAGCAGCCGGACGGTGCGGGCGGCCAGGTCGAGGTCCGACTGGACGTCGGCGACCAGTCGTTCCTTCGTCGCCTCGTCGAAGCTGCGGATGTCGACCCCCGGGAAGTAGGAGCGGCCCAGCACCTCGAAGTCGGCGTGCAGGTCGCGCAGGAAGTTCACCTTCTGGAACGCGGCACCGAGCGCCCGGGCGCCGTCGACGAGCACGGTGCCGTCGAACGTCGGCCGACCGGCGCGGTGGACGAACGCGCGCAGGCACATCAGGCCCACGACCTCGGCCGAACCGTAGACGTAGCGGTCGAAGGACTCCTGGTCGTGCTCGGTCCGCTCGAGGTCCATCCGCATCGAGGCGAAGAACGGCCGCGTGAGCTCCGGGCCGAACCCGGTGACGCGGGCGGTCCGGGCGAACGCGTGCACCACCGGGTTGACGGAGAAGCCGAGCGCGATCGCCCGCTCGGTGTCGGCCTCGAGCTCGTCGAGGACGGTCCGGGCGAGGTCCTGGTCGAGTCCGGCCTCGGTCGCGGGTCCGTCGACGACCTCGTCGGCGACCCGGACGAGGGCGTACACGTTGCGGATGTGCTCGCGCGTGTCCTTCGTGAGCAGCCGGCTCGCGAGCCCGAAGGACGTCGAGTACCGGTCGATGACGACGCCCGAGGCGGCCTCGGCCGTGGCGTCGTACAGCGGGAGCCGGGTCGAGGGACGCGGCTCCGTTCGGCTGTGGCTCACCGGGCGCGCTCCACGAGTTCGGTCACGAGGGTCTCCAGGCGGTCGGCGAGGTCGTACGGCAGTCCGGCGAGCTCGGCACGGGCGAGAGCGGTGTGCTCGGCGATCCGCGCTTCGGCGGCGGCTCGAGCACCGCAGGTGACCAGGGTCGCACGGAGTTCGGCCGCGCGCTCCTCGCTGAGGTCCGGGTCGCCCAGGTACGGCGCGATGTCCGGCCAGCAATCGGTGGTCGCGGCGTGGGCGATCAGCATGGTGCGCTTGCCCTCGCGCAGGTCCCCGAGCACGGTCTTGCCCGTCGTGCCCTCGTCCCCGAAGACCCCCAGCAGGTCGTCGACGATCTGGTAGGCGATCCCGATCTCGCGACCGAAGGCGCCGAGCGCCTCGACGATCGGTTCGGCAGCACCGGCCAGGACCGCGCCGGACTGCAGCGGCGCCTCGAACGAGTAGACGCTCGTCTTCGCACGCTCCATCTGCAGGACCTCGTCCACGGTCGGCATCACGCCGAGCGCGAGGTCGACGTCGGTCATCTCGCCGGCAGCGCTGGCGAACACGGCCTCGTCGAGGAGCTCGAGCAGGCGTGCCCGGCGGTCGCCCGTCACGCCGGCGGACTCGATGAACCGGGGCGCTCCGGCGAGGGCGAGGTCACCCGCGATGACCGCGGCGCTCATGCCGCGGTGCTCCGCGGTGGGCAGCGGCAGACCGCCCGTCGTCCCGGTGTCGCGGAAGGACCCGGCGACGTTCGGCTGCCCGCGGCGCGACCAGTCGCGGTCGATGACGTCGTCGTGCACGACGAGCGCGGTGTGCAGCAGCTCGTACGCTGCGCCGACGTGCGCTGCCGCGTGCAGGTCGGTGCCGCCGAGACCCGTGTACGCGGTGAGGACCATGCGCGGGCGGAACCGCTTCCCGCCCATGCTCGCCTTGCGGAGCACTCGCCAGAGTTCCCCCGATGGTCGTCCGTACCGCTCGGCGCGAGCCGACGACACGGCGAAGAAGCGCTCGAGGCAGTCGTCGACGAGCGCGAGGTCGATGTGCGCCACGGTGGCCGCTTCCTCGCTCATTGGCCTAACCTATCGATGCAGATGACGACTTTCCCTGAATCCGTGGTGCTCCTGGCCGATGACCGTACCCCGATCGGCACGGCGGACAAGTTCACGGTGCACACCGACCACACGCCCCTCCACCTGGCCTTCTCGTGCCACGTGCGGAACACCGACGGCGACGTCCTGGTGACCCGTCGCGCGCTGTCCAAGAAGACGTGGCCCGGGGTGTGGACGAACACCTTCTGCGGCCACCCCGGACCGGACGAGTCGTTCGAGGACGCGATCGCCCGACGGGCCGCGCGTGAACTCGGCATCACCGTCCGTGACGTCGAGCTCGTGCTGCCCGACTTCCGGTACCGCGCGGTGGACGCCTCCGGGATCGTCGAGAACGAGGTCTGCCCGGTCTTCCGCGCGGTCACGGACGACGTGCCGGCTCCGGCCGACGACGAGGTCGCCGAGTACGCCTGGGTCTCCGAGGCCGCGTTGCGGGAGTCGGTCGCCGGTGCCCCGTTCGCGTGGAGCCCGTGGCTCGGGTGGCAGCTCACCGAGCTCGCGACGGCCGGTCTGCACATCACCCGCTGACCCCCACCGCGGGCCGCCGAGGCAGCGGTGTGTGAGCGTTCGTTCACTTGGCTCCGCCGACCCGACGGAGTAGGGTCGAGCGTCGGTCACGGGTGTGGCCACGAGGCTGCGCACCGCGGCCGACGGACCAGCAGAAGGGCAGGTGAGGCGCGATGTCGGGTGACCATCCTCGATCGGGCCGGCCGCCCCTGACGGTCGTCGCCGAGCCCGTTCGCTGAGCAACCCCTCCCCCGGAACACTCCGGGGTCACTTCGCGCCTGCCTGCTCCCGAGAGGAGCACGCACATGGCACTGATCGACAACGCGATCTACGTCGAGGGACGTCGCGTCGGGTCGCCGTCGACCCTGTCGCTCGCCACCGGGGGCGACCTCGCCTGGATCGGGCTCTTCCGCCCCGACGACACCGAGCTCGAGGCCGTCGCGACCGAGTTCGACCTGCACGAGAACGCGGTCGAGGACGCCCGCAAGGGACACCAGCGCGCGAAGCTCGAGCGGTACGGCGACACGCTCTTCCTCGTGCTCCGGCCCGCGTGGTTCGACACCACGGCCGAGACCGTCGAGTTCGGCGAGGTGCACCTGTTCGTCGGCGACCGGTTCGTGGTGAGCGTCCGGCACGCCGAGCGTCCCGACCTGGCGGCGCTCCGTGCCCGGGTCGAGGCCGACCCGGAGTTCCTCGCCCGGGGCTCCGAAGCCGTCACCGCCGCCGTGCTCGACGAGGTCGTCGACGGCTACGCCCCCGTGGTCGAGATCCTGCAGGACCACGTCGACGCCATCGAGGACCAGCTGTTCGCCGGGCAGGTCGACCCCGGCGTCTCGAAGCGGATCTACCAGCTCCTCAGCGAGGTCCTGGCCTTCCAGCGCGCCACGAAGCCGGTGCCCGCGATGGTGAAGGGGCTGCTCCGCGGCGCCGACAAGTACGGCGTCGACGACGAGGTCCAGCACCGCCTGCGGAACGTGCTCGACCACGCACTGCGGGTCACCGAGCGGGTGGACTCGTTCCGGGCCCTGCTCGAGAACGCCCTGACGCTGCACGCGACCCTGGTGTCGCAGGAGCAGAACGAGGCGATGCGCCGCATGACGAGCGCCAGCCTCGCGCAGGGCGAGGAGAGCCGCCAGCTCGCACGCGCCGCACACCGGCAGGGCGAGGAGGTCAAGAAGATCTCCTCGTGGGCCGCGATCCTCTTCGCCCCGGGACTCATCGCGGGGGTCTACGGGATGAACTTCGACCACATGCCCGAGCTCCACTGGCGGTACGGCTACCCGGTCGCGATCCTCGGGATGCTCGCCCTGATGGGCGTGCTCTGGGCGATCTTCCGC
Organism: Curtobacterium sp. Curtsp22; assembly: GCF_059492135.1. Lineage (NCBI taxonomy): Bacteria > Bacillati > Actinomycetota > Actinomycetes > Micrococcales > Microbacteriaceae > Curtobacterium > Curtobacterium sp. Curtsp22. Next base: position 1,947,886 of record NZ_CP168519.1, read on the forward strand.
AAGCGCAACTGGCTCTAGGCACGTCCTGTACCCGGCCAGGCAGCGACGGCTCAGCTGGCGTGGACGCTCGAGGCGTGCATAATGATCTGGCTCGGAATGTGAACGTGCACATGGGCGTGCCACGGCCCCGGGCAGGAAACGAGTAGCAATGGCGTCGACGCGGGCACAGCAACCGCGGTCGCCCAGCATCCGCGACGTCGCGCGGGTTGCCGGTGTGTCCCACCAGACGGTGTCTCGGGTGCTCAACAACTCGGACGCGATCCGGGCCGAGACCCGCGACCGTGTCCTCGCGGCGATGGAGCAGCTGCAGTACCGGCCGAACCGTGCCGCACGGGCACTGGTCACCAGCCGGACGCGGACGATCGGTGTGCTCACCGCGCAGCGCTCGCACTACGGGCCGGCCGTGACGATGCAGGCGATCGAGGACGCCGCGGTCAGCCGCGGGTACTCCGTGACGACGGCGAACATCGCCGAGCCGACCGACACCGCCGTCCGCGACGGCCTCGGGCACCTGCTCGACCAGGACGTCGAGGGGATCGTGGTCATCGCGCCGCAGCAGCGGGTGTTCGACCTCATCGAGGAGCTCGGGATCCGGACGCCGTACGTCACGATGCGCTCGAGCGTCGGCGAGGACCCGACCGCACTCTGGGTCGACCAGATGGAGGGCGCCCGGCTCGCGACGGCGCACCTGCTCGACCTCGGGCACGAGTACGTCCGGCACATCGCCGGACCCCAGGACTGGATCGAGGCGGACGCCCGGATGCAGGGCTTCCTGCGCGAGATGTCCGACCGCGACATGCCCGTCGTCCCGCCGATCCTGGGCGACTGGTCCGCCGACTTCGGGTACCACGCCGGCCGGGAGCTCCTGCGCTGGCGGGACTGCACCGCGATCTTCTGCTCGAACGACGCGATGGCGCTCGGGGTGGTGCACGCCGCGCGCTCGTACGGCCTCGACGTGCCCGGGGACCTGTCGGTGGTCGGCTACGACGACATCCCCGAGGCGAAGCACTTCTGGCCGCCGCTCACGACCGTGCAGGTGGACTTCGCCGAACTCGGCCGACGGTGCGTGGACCTGCTCCTGCCCGGCGACGACGACGCCGTCCTGCGGCCGATCGACATCGTGCCCCAGCTCGTGGTGCGCGGTTCCACGGGCGCCCCGCGCAAGCGCTGAGCGCAGCGCCGCCCGGCCGCGCGGGGTGGGCGCGCCCGTGCGCGGACGGGAGGCGCGGGGCGGCGCCGCCCCGCGCCTCCAGGCCGTCATCGACCCACCCGGGTACCCCAACGCGGGGGACGTGCGGTGCCCGGTTCCGCCAGATCACGCGGCCCGTTACACAAACGCGACCAAACCGAATTGACAGGCGCGCCGATCGCGTGCGTAGTATTACCTCCGTTCCGCCGATGTGAACGGTCACATGACCGTCACGACGCGGATCTCCGGACGCGACAACGAAGTCCACACAGACCTCCTGTGCCTTCGCTGCCGCTCGCAGAACCACCCGAAGGACTGCCGCATCGCAGCGGCAGAAGGAGATGCACCGTGGCGTCAACCCCGATCGACACCGGCCTCGAGACCCGGTCGATCACCGCACCCGAGACGATCCTCGAGATGCGCTCGATCACCAAGGAGTTCCCTGGTGTCAAGGCGCTGTCCGACGTCTCGCTCAGCGTCCGTGCCGGCGAGATCCACGCGATCTGCGGCGAGAACGGCGCCGGCAAGTCGACCCTCATGAAGGTCCTGTCCGGCGTCTACCCGTACGGCACCTACGACGGCGAGATCGTCTTCGAGGGCGAAGAGGTCCGGTTCAAGGACATCAAGCAGTCCGAGCAGTCCGGCATCGTGATCATCCACCAGGAGCTCGCGCTGATCCCGGAGCTCTCGATCACCGAGAACCTGTTCCTCGGCAACGAGCCGGGCAAGTTCGGCGTCATCGACTGGACGAGCGCCCAGCTCCGTGCACAGGACCTGCTCGCCCGCGTCGGCCTCGCCGACGACCCGGACACGCAGATCAAGAACATCGGCGTCGGCAAGCAGCAGCTCGTCGAGATCGCCAAGGCCCTGCACAAGGACGTCAAGCTCCTCATCCTCGACGAGCCGACCGCGGCGCTCAACGAGAACGACTCGCAGCACCTCCTCGACCTCATCGTCGGGCTGAAGGCCAAGGGCATCTCGAGCATCATCATCAGCCACAAGCTGAACGAGATCGAGCAGATCGCCGACGAGATCACGATCATCCGCGACGGCAAGACCATCGAGACGCTGAACGTCAAGGGCGACGGCGTCAACGAGGACCGCATCATCCGCGGCATGGTCGGCCGGTCGCTCGAGAGCCGCTTCCCGGACCGCACCCCGAAGATCGGTGAGACGTTCTTCGAGGTCCGCGACTGGACCGTCCAGCACCCGCTCGACTCCTCGCGCCTGGTCTGCAAGGGCTCGAACTTCCACGTGAAGCGCGGCGAGATCGTCGGCTTCGCGGGTCTGATGGGCGCCGGCCGCACCGAGCTCGCGATGAGCATCTTCGGCCGCTCCTACGGCACCTGGCTCGGCGGCCAGATCATCAAGGACGGCGAGGAGATCAAGGTCACCAACGTCCAGCAGGCGATCGAGCACGGCATCGGCTACGTCTCCGAGGACCGCAAGGCGCTCGGCCTCAACCTGCTCGACACCGTCAAGCGGTCGACCGTCGCCGCCGACCTCCAGAAGATCTCGAAGGCCGGCGTCGTGGACTCCCTCGAGGAGTACAACGTCGCCGAGAAGTACCGGAAGCTGCTCCGCACGAAGGTGCCGACCGTCGAGGAGAACGTCGGCAAGCTCTCCGGCGGCAACCAGCAGAAGGTCGTCCTGTCGAAGTGGATGTTCACCGACCCGGACATCCTCATCCTCGACGAACCGACTCGCGGCATCGACGTGGGCGCCAAGTTCGAGATCTACGGCATCATCCAGCAGCTCGCAGCCGCGGGGAAGGGCATCATCCTCATCTCCTCCGAGCTCCCCGAACTCCTCGGCCTCTCCGACCGGATCTACACGATCTTCGAGGGCCAGATCACGGCCGACATCCCCTCGGAACAGGCCGATCCAGAAACGCTCATGCGCAGCATGACCTCCGCGCGGAAGGGCGCTCTCGTCTCATGAAGAACCTGAAACTGCTGTTCGGCAAGGGCAACAGCATCGGCCAGTACGGCATGATCATCGCGTTGATCGCGATCGTGATCTTCTTCTCGATCACGACCAAGGGCCTGATCCTCGAGCCGACGAACGTCATCAACCTGTTCCTGCAGTACTCCTACATCCTCATCCTCGCGCTGGGGATGGTGATGGTGATCATCGCCGGCCACATCGACCTGTCGGTCGGTTCGGTCGCGGCGTTCGTCGGCATCATCGTCGCGCAGTCGATGTCCGTGTGGCACTGGCCGGCGTGGGCCGCGATCATCCTCGGCCTGGCCGTCGGTGCCCTCGTCGGTGCCTGGCAGGGCTTCTGGGTGGCGTTCGTCCGGGTCCCCGCGTTCATCGTGACGCTCGCCGGTCAGCTCATCTTCCGCGGTGCGAACCAGATCATCGGTCAGTCGACCTCGGTGCCGACCCCGGACTCGTACAACGCCATCGGCGCCGGCTACCTCGGTGACTTCGGCCCGGACTTCGGGTACTCCAACGGCACGCTGCTCATCGGTCTGGCCACGATCATCGCCCTGATCGTCATCGAGGCCCGCGGCCGCTCCCGCCGCAAGAAGATGCAGGCCGAGGTCCCGCCGCTGTGGGTGTCGATCGTCCGCACGGGCGTCCTCGTCGCCGTCACGCTCGTCGCGACCTACCTGTTCGGCGCCGGCCCCGTCGGTACGTCGATCCCGATCGTCGCGATCATCCTCGGTGTCCTCACGATCATCTACGGCTTCATCACGAAGAACACGATCTTCGGTCGCCAGGTCTACGCGGTCGGTGGCAACGCGAGCGCCGCGGTGCTCTCCGGTGTCAGCGCCCGCAAGGTCAACTTCTTCGTCATGGCGAACATGTCCGTGCTCGCCGCGGTCGCCGGCATGGTGTTCGTCGGCTACTCGAACGCCTCGGGTCCGGCTGACGGCACCGGCTGGGAGCTCGACGCGATCGCCGCCGTGTTCGTCGGTGGCGCCGCGGTCGCGGGTGGCATCGGCACGATCTCCGGGTCGATCATCGGTGGCCTCGTGATGGCGCTCCTGTCCAACGGCCTCCAGCTCATGGGCATCGAGTCGAACAAGGTGCAGATCATCCGTGGTCTCGTCCTCCTCGTCGCGGTCGCCTTCGACGTCTACTCGAAGTCCCAGGGCCGCCCGTCGCTCATCGGCGGCATGATGCGGCAGTTCCAGAAGAAGGACACCGAGCAGAACACGGTGGCGGCCCAGCAACCGCAGTCCATCCAGGACCAGCCGGAGAAGGTCAACACCCAGTAAAGACGTGGCGCCCCGGGCGACCGGGGCGCACGAACCCCTCACCACAGCACCACCCCTCAACGAAGAGAAAGCACTCACATGCGCAAGAAGCTCATCGCCGGCATCGGCCTGGCGCTCGTCGCGGGCCTCGCCCTCAGCGGCTGCTCGGCTCGCGGCACCTCCGGCTCGGACTCGGGCTCGAGCACCGAGATCAAGAAGGGCGACCTCATCGGCGTCGCCCTGCCGGCCAAGACGTCGCAGAACTGGGTGCTCGCGGGCGCCGCGTTCGAGAAGTCGATCGAGGACGCCGGCTTCAAGGCCGACATCCAGTACGCCAACGCCGGCAACCCCGTCCCGGACCAGCAGTCGCAGATCTCGGGCATGGTCACCAAGGGCGCCAAGGTCGTCATCATCGGTGCCGCCGACGGTTCGCAGCTCGGCTCGCAGGTCAAGGCCGCCAAGGCGAAGGGCGTCACCGTCATCGCCTGGGACCGCAACATCCTGAACACCAAGAACGTCGACTACTACGTGGCGTTCAACAACTACAAGGTCGGCCAGCTGCAGGCGCAGGCACTCCTCGACGGCCTCAAGGCCGAGAAGGGTGACGGCCCCTACAACATCGAGCTGTTCGCCGGTTCGGCGGACGACGCGAACGCCACCGTGTTCTTCAACGGTGCGATGAACGTCCTCGAGCCGAAGATCAAGGACGGCACCGTCAAGGTCACGTCCGGCCAGGAGACCTTCCAGAAGGTCCAGACCAAGGGTTGGCTCGCGCAGAACGCCCAGTCCCGCATGACCGACCTGCTGTCGCAGTACTACTCGGGTGACACCAAGCTCGACGGCGTCCTGTCGCCGAACGACACCCTCGCCCGTGCGATCCTGACCGCGACGAAGGCCGCCGGCAAGCCGAACCCGGTCGTCACCGGCCAGGACTCGGAGACCGCGTCGATCCCGCTCATCATGCAGGGCACGCAGTACTCGACGATCTACAAGAACACCACCGAGGAGGCCCAGGCCGCCATCGACCTGGTGTCCGACCTCTCGAAGGGCAACAAGCCCGACACCAAGATCGACAAGACGAACAACTACAACGGCGTCAAGACGGTCCCGGCGATCGAGCTCACCCCGATCCTCGTGACCAAGGAGAACGCCGTCGAGGCCTACAAGGGCAACGACACCCTCGAGGCACTCGCCAAGAAGGGCTGATCTCCCCGATCACACGACGACGGCCCCGTCTCGCTCCGGCGAGACGGGGCCGTCCCGCGTTCGCGGCGGGGCCACGGTCGGACGGGAGGCGCGGTCCGGGGCCGACCCGCGCCTCCCGTCCGTCACTGCGTCAAGTCCACTGCCCTTGCCGCGCCCCGACGGTCACCGCGCGCTGCGTGCGCGGCGCGCAGGCGGTGGACCGCCTCGCAGAGCGACGGCACGTCCACCCGGGCCGTCCCGAACACGACGGCCGGCGTCGTGTCGAAGTACCGCCGGGTGAGGCGTTCGCCGAGGAGCGACACCCGCGACCACGGGATGCTCGGCTCGGTCGACGTCACCGCGCTCGGGAGCATCCGGACCGCCTCGCCGATCTCGACCAGTCGCATCCGGACCGCGTCGTACACGAGGCCCTCCGGCAGTGCGTCGTCGTCGACGTAGGCACGGATCACCCCGCAGGCACGGATCACGTCGTCGAGCCGGTCCCCGACGTCGCGGCTCACAGCGGCACCGCGTCCCGGACGGCGTCGGCGCCCATGCCGGCGGCGTCCACCACGTCCACCCGCACGCCGAGGAGCTGTTCCGCCTCGTCCTGGATCCGCATGAGCGCGAAGATGCCGAGCCCGGGGTCGAGGTCCACCATCAGGTCGACGTCGCTCGCCGGGCCGTCCTCGCCCCGGGCCACGCTGCCGAAGAGCCGGGGGTTGCGGCCACCGAGGCGCTGCACGATCGCGACGAGTTCCCGCCGTGCGGCCATCACCCGTTCGCGGAGGGGCGGCGGTTCCTCGACGGGGTGCAGGTCGATCGCGGCCGTGAACCCCGCTGCGAGCAGGAGCCGCTGCAGTGCGGCGAGGGACGGCTCGCGGCGTCCGTTCTCGTAGGTGCTGATGACGCTCTGCGTGACGCCGGCGCGGTCGGCGAGCTGCACCTGGGTGAGTTCGGCGCGGAGGCGGGCGTCCCGGATGAGCCCGGCTGCCGACACTGGCGGCGCGGGTCGTGGGAGTACTGCGGACATGCGGCCACGATACACAGAATGCGACATTTCTTTACGCACATCCTGCGATTCGGAGTGCCGCGTCCAGGAGATTGCGTCGGGCGATATCGCGGGCCGCGTTACGCCGAATACAAGTTTTTCCTCTCGACGTCCGCTTTGCTTGTACGATCACGCCATGGACGTCGTGCGAGGCCTCGAGCTGCTCGAGACAGTTGCGCCCGACCTGGACCTCTCCGTCCGTGCGACCTCGTCACGGACCGCCAGTCTGACGTCTCGGCAGGGGCTCCGCCACGTGCTCATCCGGGCGCTCGACACCCCTCCGACCCCGGCGCGCGTGATGCGTGAGCTGGGCACTCTCGGCCGAGGCGCGATGGCGGCTGAAGCGCTGCTGTACGTCGTTCCACGATCGACCGCCTCCCTCCGCGCGATCGCGCTCGCTGACTCGCGGGTGATCGTCGCGGCCGTCGACCAAGGTGCCGTACTGATCGACGGCACCGAGTGGTCGCGGACGCCCGTTCCGGCCCCGGTGCGTGGCTCACGCGGCCGCACGCCCTGGGGACGGTTCGCGCTGATGCGAGCGCTCGTGCGCACCGGCGCTCCGCGAACACAGTCCGAACTCGCGAGCGAGACGGGCGTCACCCAGCAGGCGATCGCGCTCGCCCTGCCCGCGTTGCACAGCCTCGGCGTGGAGCGAACGGCCGGAGGATGGGTCGGTCGTGATGCCTCAGCACTGTGGGACGAGTTCCTGTCGGCGTACCCGGGCCCGTCGGGGGTACGCCGACGCTGGACGAGCGTGGCCGCGCTCGACCTCCAGCGGCAGCGGGCAGTCGAGGCAGCGCGCTCCGAGTCACGTTCGGTGCTCGTCTCCGGCGACTCGGCCGCCGACACCCTCGCGCCGGTTCGTCGCCCGGTCGTCGCGGTCCTCTACAGCGAGGCCGACCTCGACCTCGCGGCACGCTTCACCACGGCACCACCCGGTGACGAGACGCTCGCGGTGGTCGTCCCCGCAGATCCCACCGTCTTCGCGACCGCTCGAGCCTGGGACCCGCACGGCGCACCGACGCTCACGGATCCGCTGGTCACGGCATGGGAGGTCGCCAACTCCCGGGGTCCCGACCGCGACGACGCGGTCTTGGCACTGCGCCGCGTCACGCTCGACGGGCGGGACGAACGGTGATCCGTGTGAGCGTGGTGGTCCCGTGCACCTCGGTCGCCGACGAACTCGCTTTCGCCTCGCTCGGTGACGCAGTACGCGCGATCGCCGATCGCAGCGCCGCGCGCATCGTCGGAGGCCACATGGTCGGACTGCTCCTGACAGCGTTCCCGGTCGACGGCCTCGCGGCGCGGCGGACCGTCGACGCTGACGCGGGCGTGAGCACTGAGATCGCGGCCCGCGGTGACGTGGTCGACAGGCTGCTCGCCGACGGGTACCGGGCAACCGCCGGAAACCGGTTCGAGCGGGACGGCCGAACGATCGACCTGCTCGTGGAGTCGCTCGACGGACGCTTTCGCCCACGGCACCTCGGCGGGCGGCACTTCGACGCGAGTCCCGGCCTCGACGTTGTCCTCGCACAGGACCCGATCGAGGTCGACACGACCGTGGTCGACACCCACGGTCGCGAAGAGCGCTTCGTGGCCCGGGTCCCGACCGTCGAGATGGCGACGATCCTCAAGACGTACGCCTGGGCTTCGCGCCGCTCCACGAAGGACCTCGCAGACCTCGGGCACCTGCTGGAGATCCGTCATGCACACGGTGCCGCCGCCGTCGGCGGGTGGGCCCTCGACACCGAACCGGTGAGCGGGCGCCGGCTGGACACCGCACGAACCCTCCGGAGCATCAGGCCGGCCGATGCACGATTCGCGGACTCCGGGATCGCCGGGCCACGCTTCGTTGCGCTGATCCGGGAGTACGTCGCGGTGGTCTGACGTCCGACGTCCACCCGGGTGCCGGTCAGGAGCGGCGGGAGACGTCCGTCCGAAGGAAGTTCTGCGCCGAGCGCGACGGCGTCGGACCGCGCTGCCCCTGGTACCGCGACTGGTACTCGGCGGAGCCGTACGGCTTGTCGGCCGGGCTCGACAGCTGGAAGAAGCAGAGCTGGCCGATCTTCATGCCCGGCCAGAGCTTGATCGGCAGGGTCGCCACGTTCGAGAGCTCGAGGGTGACGTGCCCGGAGAAGCCCGGGTCGATGAAGCCGGCCGTGGAGTGGGTCAGGAGGCCGAGGCGCCCGAGCGAGCTCTTGCCCTCGAGCCGTGCCGCGATGTCGTCGGGCAGCGTGACGACCTCGTACGTCGACCCGAGCACGAATTCCCCCGGGTGCAGGACGAACGCCTCGTCCGGGTCGGTCTCGACCAGCCGGGTCAGGTCGGGCTGGTCGACCGCCGGATCGATGTGCGGGTACTTGTGGTTGTCGAACAACCGGAAGAACTTGTCGAGCCGGACGTCGATGCTCGACGGCTGGACGAGCGAGGCGTCGTACGGGTCGAGGCCGATCCGGCCCTCGGCCAGCTGGGCGGTGATGTCGCGGTCGGAGAGCAGCACGCGACGAGCCTAGCGGCAGCGGAACGGCACCGGTAAGCTGCGAGGCTGCCCAGCGTCGGGCGGCGTCACACGGCCAGGAGGAACCGACATGACCGCGTACACCGTGCACGAACTCGACGTGCCCGCCACCATGGACGACGACGCCGTGACGGTGCAGGCCTTCCGCGACTGGGTCCGCGTGCAGAACGCCGCCGAGGTCGCCGTCACCCGGTTGCCCGAGATCCTCTGGACGCCCGAGGAACAGCTGCCGTACCTGCTCGACCCCGAGGCACCGAGTCGCCTCTTCGTCGTGCGCGATCCCGACGGCGAGGTGGTGGCCGCCGGCTCCTACGACACCAAGCAGGCACCGGGGACCCCGAACTGCTGGATCGCGGTCGCCGTCGCGCCGGACCACCAGCGGCGGGGCATCGGCACGCTGCTGGCCGAGCACCTCGAGGGCATCGCCCGCGACGACGGTCGCACCCAGTGGAAGACGTACGCGGTGTCACGGCAGGTCGGGCCTGCGTCCGGACCGGGGTACCTCGTCCCGCCCACCGGCCACGGCGCCGTGCCCGAGGACGAAGCCGGCGCACGGTTCCTCAGCGGGCGCGGCTGGCGCTTCGGGCAGGTCAACCGGATCAGTCGCCTGGCACTGCCGGCCGACCACTCCGTGGTGCGCGAGCTCCACGACCGGGCAGCGGCCGCCGCCGGGCCCGACTACCGGGTGCACGCGTGGGCCGGGCCGACGCCGGAGCAGTGGCTCGACGGCATCGCGCTGCTCGAGACCCGGATGAGCACCGACGCCCCCGAGGGCGACATGGAGGAGCCGGAGGACGTCTGGACGCGCGAGCGCCTGCAGGAGCACGAGGCGCAGCTGCAACGCTCGCCGCGCACGATGGTCACGGTCGCGGTCGAACACCTCCCGACGACCACCTTGGCCGGTTTCACGCAGCTGGCAGTGCCGGACGCGGTGCACCAGCCGGTCATGCAGGGCGACACCCTCGTGCTCCGGGAGCACCGCGGGCACCGGCTCGGATGGCTGCTCAAGGTGGCCGGGATCGAACGCGTCGAGCAGGACTTCCCGGGGCGACCCTCGATCATCACGTTCAACGCCGAGGAGAACCGCCCGATGCTCGACGTCAACGAGGCCGTCGGGTTCGTGGGCGTCAGGAGCGAGGGCATCTGGGAGCGCCGCGTCTGACGACGCGACCTGAGGCGGGCCGCAGCCGGTGCGCGCGACGCACGCCGCGCCTCCAGGCCCACACGCCTACGATTGGACGGTCATGACCGTCACGTCACCCGAAACCCAGCCAGGAGGCGCGGCGCCGGAATCGGCGCCCGTCACCGCGCGCACGTCCACCGTCGCGACGGTCCTCGTCGTCGCCGTCCCGCTCGCGGTGGCGTGCTCGATCCTCGGGATGACGCTCACCGGCGCCTTCACCGCGAACCAGCAACTGGTGTCCGCCGGCGACCTCGTCGAGTACGGACTGCCCGTCGCGCGCGTCGTGCACGACACCATGGCGGCACTGACGATCGGCCTGCTCGTCGTCGCGGCGTTCGCACTCCCGGCGCAGAAGAAGGACCACCGGGCGATGTCGAGCGTGCAGCACCGCGCCGCGCGCTGGGCTGCCGCGACGGGTTCGGTGTGGTTCCTCGCGGCCGTGGTGAGCATCGTGCTGACGGGCGCGAACACCCTCGGCGTCCCACTGACGAACCCGGTGTTCGCGCGGAACTTCACCCTCTTCGCGTTCCAGGTCGAGATCGGGCAGGCGCTCGTGGTGTCGGCCGTGGCGATCCTCGTCGCGACCGTGGTCGCCGCGTTCGCCACCCGGGTGACGACGCTCGCGGTGGCGACGGTCGCCGGGCTGTTCGCGCTGCTGCCGCTCGCCCTGTCCGGGCACGCGGCCGGGTCGCTCGAGCACGCGAACGCGGTGAACTCGCTCGCGGTCCACCTCGTCGCCGTGTGCGTCTGGGCCGGTGGCCTCGTCGCCGTGCTCGTCCTGCGCACCCGGACGAAGGGCGCCACCGGGCGGGTCGTGTCGCGGTACTCGACGCTCGCGGGGTGGGCGTTCGCCGCGGTCGCGTTCTCGGGCATCGTGAACGCGTCGCTCCGACTGACCGGCCCGCTCGACCTGTTCACGACGACCTACGGGTGGCTCATCACGGTCAAGGCCATGATCCTCGTGCTGCTCGGGCTCGCCGGGGTCGTCCAGCGCCGGCGGCTCGTGCCGGGGCTCCTCCGCGCGCCGCTCGACCGCCGCGTGTTCGTGCGATTCGCCCTCGCCGAGATCGTGTTCATGGCGATCGCCATCGGGGTCTCCGTCGCCGTCTCCCGCTCGCAGCCGCCGATCCCGCAGACGCCGGAGACCGGGGACGACACCCGCTCCGGACTCATCGGGTTCCCGTACCCGCCCGCGCAGACCGTGCAGACCTACCTGACCCAGTGGCACATCGACTGGGTGTGGCTGGCGCTCGCGGTCGTCGGGGCCGGCTGGTACCTGCTCGCCGTCCGGAAGCTCCGGAAGCGCGGGGACAAGTGGCCCGTCGGACGCACGATCGCGTGGCTGCTCGGGTGCGCGCTGTTCATCTGGACGACCTCGGCGGGCCCGGCGGTCTACGGCATGATCCACTTCTCGTCGCACATGATCCAGCACATGCTGCTGATGATGTTCGTGCCGCTGCCGCTCGTGCTCGGTGGCCCCGTGCTCCTCGCGCTGCGGACCCTGCCGGTGCGGAACGACGGCTCGCGCGGTGCCCGTGAGTGGCTCATGCTCTTCACGCACTCGCGGTACATGCAGTTCCTCGCGAAGCCGGCCGTCGCCGGGGTGATCTTCGCCGGGTCCCTCGTGGTGTTCTACTTCACGCCCGCGTACCAGTACGCCATGCAGTCGCACGAGTGGCACGTGGCGATGGTCGTGCACTTCGTCTTCAGCGGGTACCTGTTCTTCTGGGTGTTCATCGGCGTCGACCCGGGCCCGAAGCGGCCGCAGTACCCGATCCTCATCATCGCCCTGCTCGCGACCCTGGCGTTCCACGCGTTCTTCGGCGTCGCCGTGATGACGTCGGAGTCGGTCTTCGCGATCGACTGGTTCCACGCGCTCGGACAGACGAACGACGCCGCGCTCCTGGCCGACCAGCACACCGGCGGCGGGATCGCGTGGGGTGCGTCCGAGCTGCCGATGGTGTTCGTCGCGCTGCTCGTCGTGCGCAACTGGGTGAAGTCGGACACCCGGGACGCGAAGCGCCTCGACCGCAAGGCGGAGCGAGACGGGGACGCAGACCTCAAGGCGTACAACGAGCGCCTCGCCGCGATGCACGACCGCGACTGACGCGGCGCGGCGCGACGCGGCGCCGCGCGGCGCCCGCTCAGTCGCCGTGGACGATGCAGACCGCGTCGAGGTCCATCGCGGCCTCGAGCGCGGCGGAGATCCCGGACTCGCCGTCCGCCCCCTCGGGCGTCACGGTGTCCACCCACCACAGCGGCGTCGACAGCGTCGGGGCGTCCGGCAGGATCCGCTCGACCTCGTCGAGGGCGTCCACGCGCCGCACCGCGAGCACCGTGATCACGGGGTGCGTGGCGTCCCGGCAGACCTGCATCATCGGGCCGTCGTCGAGCGCCCGGACACCCCAGGACTCGTCGTGCAGGAGCAGCGCCTCGGCGACGTCGCGCGTCTCCACCGGCCCGCGGCAGAGCAGGGTGACGTCACGGGGCACGGTGACCGCCGAACACGTGCGAACCGTCCCCGACGTGGCCGTCCAGCGTGCCCTCGTCGTGCGCCGGGTCGAGCGGGGCACCACCGACGAGCTGCAGGAACCGGTCCTCGTCGATGCGATCGAGGAACGCTTCGAGCGCTTCCCAGCCGTCGTCGAATCGCACGACGAGACCGCCGCCACCGAACGTCGAGGTGGTCGTGCGCGGCGGGGGCCACACGCCGTCCCGGTCGAGGAACTCGGTCGCCTCGGGCCCGACCACGACCGCCAGCGGAGCGGGTTCGCCGTGCGAGACGGCACGGACGAGGTGGTCGGCATCGCCACGACGCTGCATCACCACACCGAAGACGGGTTCGACGTCCTCGGCGACGCGGTGCACGGCGTCGAGGAGCCGCGGCGCGAGCGTCTGGTCGGCGCCGTCCTCGGGGATCGTGAGCACGGCGGACATCGTCTCGACGACCACGCCGTCGAGCAGGTGCGCGGTCATCGTCGCCGAGAAGCCCTCGCCCACGGCGTACGACGTCGACACCGCCGGGGCCTCGTGCTTGGCGTACTGCGTGACGACCCAGCGGTCCCACGGCACGGTGAGCGGTTCGGCGGTGCCCCAGCGCGTCGGGCAGGTGCCGACCGTCTTGCACAGGGCCTCGATCGCGGACCCGATGTCGATCGCGCGTTCGGCGTGGTGGCGCAGCGTGAGGTCGATGCTGATCTGCCGCACCGAGTCGCGCGCGACGGGGTGCTCCGGCGAGGGCGTGCCGACGAGCTCGGGGCCGCGGTGCACGAAGTCCTCGATGCGGGAGGCTGCGACGCCGGTCCGTCCGTCGCGGAGCGTGCCGTCGGGATCGGTGACGGCCCACGCGGCCCCGTACGCGCCGAGGGCGTGCCGGAGCGCCGGTGTGAGCGCGGAGCCGGGCCCGGTGCGGAGGACGACGAAGCGTCCGGACTCGGATGCCCGACGGAGCAGGGAGGCGAGCGCCTCGGTCAGCCACACCACCGGCGAGGCCGAGTCGACCACGATCGCGGGGCCGACCACGTCGTCGATGAGGGGATGTCTGACCATCCGGGTCCTCCTCGGGTTCGCTGTCGCTCGATCCACCTGGACGGTACACACGGGGGCGACACCTGTCCGTCAGACGGACCGGCTCACAGCGGAGACACGGGTCCGGCCAGGAGGCGCGGTGCGGGTCGGCAGCACCTGGCTCGGCGGACACTCGGCTGGCGTCCAGCGCAGAATCCGCTAGGCTTGCGACGTCCCGCTGAGCGGGGTGCGCGAGTGTAGTTCAATGGTAGAACTCCAGCTTCCCAAGCTGGTAGCGCGGGTTCGATTCCCGTCACTCGCTCCGACACGAAGGGCCGCCCGACCGGGCGGCCCTTCTGCGTGTGGCCCCGGAGCGTGCGGGCACCGTCCAGGACCGCACGCGAGAGTGCTGCCATGCGCGCCACCGCCCGACTCGTCGCCGGCATCGTCGCCGCACTCGCCCTGACCGGCTGCAGCGGCGGGAGCCCGGGCACCACCGCGACGGCACCGTCACCGACGCGCGCACCCACGTCGTCACCGACGCCGATGCCCTCGCCGACCCCGACCATCGCCGCCGCCGACCGGGCTGCCGTCGCCCGCACCCTCGCCGACCTCGAGCGGGAGTACGACGCCACGGTCGGCGTCGTCGCGACCGACACCACCACCGGCGAGACTGTCGCGTACAACGGCGACCGCCGCTTCGGCTACGCGTCGACCCTCAAGGCGTTCGCGGCGGCGCAGTTCCTCCGCGCGGTGCACGGCACCGACCGGGACGAGCGGGTGCGCTGGAGTGCGGCGGACGCCACCGCCGCCGGCCACTCCCCCGTCACGAGCGAGCACGTCGCCGACGGCCTGACGCTCGCCCAGCTCGCCGAGGCCGCGGTCCGGCAGAGCGACAACCTGGCCCTGAACCTCGTCCTCGACCGCATCGGTGGCCCCGCTGGGCTGGACCGAGCACTGGCGGAGCTCGGGGACCGCACCACCGAGGTCGTGCACGACGAACCGGCCCTCAACACGATCGAGCCCGGCAGCACCGAGGACACCACGACCCCGGCGGCGTTCGCGGCGACGCTCGCCACGGTGCTCGACGGCCGGACGCTCGGACGCTCCGACACCGCGCTGCTCGAGCACTGGATGAGCGGCAACACCACCGGCGACACCCTCGTCCGTGCAGGCGCTCCCGACGGCTGGACGGTGGTCGACAAGTCCGGCGGCGCGGGCGGCATCCGGAACGACGTCGCACGCGTGACCCGGCCGGACGGCGGCCCGATCGTCATCGCCGTCCTCACGACCCGCAACGCCCCCGACACCGCCTACGACGACGCCCTCGTCGCTCGGTCCGCCGCAGCGGTGCTCGACGCGTTCGACGGCTGACGGCCGCCCGGCGTCACACGGCGTCATGCACGACACCTGTCGGGGACACCGGGCAACTACGATCTGGTCATGTCCTCCCCCGACTCCCCCACGGTCGTCGTCGGCGCCGGCATCATCGGTCTGAGCACCGCGTGGCACCTCGCCGACCTCGGGCAGCGCGTCGTCCTCGTCGACAGCGGCCCCGCCGCCGGTGGCACGACGACCGCCGGCGCCGGGTTCGTGGGACAGTGGGCGGCCGGGTACGCCTGGTACTGGAACGAGTCCGAACGCGACGTCGAGCAGTACGGCATCGACTTCTACCGGCGGCTGGCCGAGTCCGGCCACGGTCCGACGGGCTACCGCCGCAACGGGAACGTCTGGTTGACGGTCACCGAACAGGGCCGCGCGGACCACATCCCGCCGTTCGAGGACCACCCACTGCGGCCCGCCGGTGCGCGGACGCTCAGCCCGGCCGAGGCGGCCGACCTCGTCCCCGGACTCGACCCGTCGGCCGTGACGGCCGGCTTCCTGCACCCGGACGGCATCCAGATCAGCGCGCCCGACACGGCCGCCGCGCTGGTCGGTGAGCTGCGTGCGAAGGGCGTCGCGATCCGTGAGCACACCGCGGTCGCGGGCCTGGAGGCGCGGGACGGCTCCGTCACGGGCGTCCGGACCGCGGGTGGCGAGGTCATCGACGCCGCGCGGGTCGTCCTCGCCGCCGGCAGCTGGACGAACGCCCTGCTCGCGCCCCTCGGTCGCGAGCTCCCGACGGTGCGTGTGGTCGCGAGTCGCCTCGTCACGAAGCCGTTCGGCCTGCCGGGCACGCTGCCGACCCTGATGCTCCCCGAGCTCGAGGGGCTCTGGATCCGGGAGCACCGCGGGGGCCTGACCTACGGCGCCGGGAGCGGGTACGAGGCGCTGCACGTCGGTGGCGCGGACCGGGGCACCGATCCCGCGCGCCGCCCGGTCCGGACGGACCTGCTCGACGCCATGCGGACCTCCGTGCACCCGATCGTCGCGCGGCTCCTCCCAGCGGCGGCGAGCGTGCTCGGAGCGGACGAGACCCCGACGCAGGGCGTGGTGTCGATGACCGTGGACCGGAACTTCATCGTCGGCCCGGTCCCCGAGCTCGCCGGGCTCGTGGTGGCCGGCGGGGACAACGAGTCCGGCGTCACCCACGGCCCCGGTCTCGGCCGGATCGCCGCCGAGCTGAGCGTCACGGGGACGACCACCCTCGGCGACGCGAGCCGGTACGACCCCGCACGCTTCCCGGCCCGTGCACCGAGCGAGGCCGACGTCGTCGCGATGATGCCGGCCCGACGCGAGGCCGATGCCCGACGAGCCGGAGCGACGGCATGAGCAACCGGGCGACGACGCACGTCGTGATCGGCGGCGGGGTCGTCGGTGCCGCCACCGCGTACGCCCTCACGCTCCGCGGCGAGCGCGTCGTGCTCGTCGAGCAGCACGAGCGGGGGCACCACCGGGGGTCGTCGCACGGCGCCACCCGGATCTTCCGGCAGGGCTACGCCGATGCCGAGTACGTCGCACTGACCACCCGGGCGCTCGCCCTGTGGGAGGCGCTCGAGGCCGCGGCGGGCGAGGAGCTGATCGTCCGCACGGGCGCCGTCGACCACGGGCGGCCCGAGGTCGTCGACGCCATCGCCACGGCGCTCGCGGACGCCGGCATCCCCCACGAGACCCTCAGCCCGGACGCCGCCGCCGCGCGCTGGCCGGGCATCGCGTTCGAGAGGCACGTCCTGACGCACGCGACCGCGGGGCGGATCCGGTCCGACCGCGCGATCGAGGTGTTCCTCACACTGGCCGACCGCACGGGGCTCGCCGACCTCCGCTTCGACACCCGGGTCACCGGGCTCGAGGACCACGGCGACGAGGTGACGGTGGCGCTGTCCGACGGGTCCACCCACCGCACGTCCTCGGTGATCGCGGCCGTGGGGTCGTGGGCACCCACGCTGGTGGGCGACCTGCTCGCGGAACGCGGGGCGCGCCTCCCGGCCCTCCGTGTCACGCAGGAGCAGCCCGCCCACTTCCCCAGCCACCTGCCGGACGAGGCCTGGCCGAGCTTCGTGCACTGGGCCGACGGCGACGACGTGTACGGGCTGCTCACCCCGGGCGAGGGCGTCAAGGTCGGGTTCCACGGCACCGGCCCCGTGGTCGACCCCGACCACCGCGACTTCACCCCCGTGCCCGCCGAGGCCGAGCGCCTGCAGGCGTACGTCGCCCGGTACGTGCCGGGGGTCGACGCGACGAAGCCGACGTTCATCAGCTGCCTGTACGACAACTCCCCCGACGAGGACTTCGTGATCGACCGTCGAGGTCCGGTCACGGTCGCGACCGGGTTCTCCGGCCACGGCTTCAAGTTCGCTCCGTTGCTCGGCGACATGATCGCCGACCTCGCGACCGACGGGCCACCACCCCCGGCCCGCTTCTCCCTCTCGAAGCACCACCCCACTCCCTCAGGACCATGACGACCCGACTCCTCAGCGCCATCGCGCTCACCGCCACCGCCGCCGCCGTGCTCACCGGTTGCGCGTCCACCGGCTCGTCCGGCACGGACGCCGTCGACGGGCTCGTCGTCGGCACCACCGACGTCGTGACGTCCCTCGACCCGGCCGGCGCCTGGGACCGCGGGAGCTACACGGTGCAGACGCAGCTCTACCAGCACCTGCTCACCTACCCCGCCGGGAAGACCACGACCAGCCCCGAGGTCGCGAAGTCCTGCGACTTCACCGACGGCACGCACTACGTGTGCGAGATCCGGGACGGCCTCACGTTCTCGAACGGCGACGACCTGACCGCCAAGGACGTGGTGTTCTCGTTCGAGCGCCAGGTGTCCCTCGGGTCGACGAACGGCCCGGGCTCGCTGCTGGCCAACATGGCGTCCGTGTCGGCGTCGGGCAGCACCGTGACGTTCACCCTGAAGCAGGCGGACGACCAGACGTTCCCGTACGTGCTCGCGAGCATGGCGGGGGCGATCGTGGACTCGAAGGTGTTCTCCGCGACGAAGGTGCACGCGAACGACGGGGTGGTGGGCTCCGGGCCCTACGCGCTGCAGGACGCCGCGGACGGCGGTGCGACGATCGCCCTCACCGCGAACACCCGGTACGACGGCGACGCGCCGGCCACGAAGAGCGTGACGATCAAGCAGTACACGAAGTCCGCGGACCTCAAGCTCGCCGTGCAGAAGGGCGACGCCGACGTCGCCTACCGCCAGCTCACCCCGACCGAGGTGACGTCGCTGTCCTCGGACGACTCGCTGCAGACCGTGCACGGCGACTCCGGCGAGGTCCGGTTCCTGGCGTTCAACCTGCAGACGATGCCCGGGAAGGACGCCGCGCAGAAGCAGGCGATCCGGCAGGCCGTCGCGGCGACGATCGACCGCGAGGCGATCGCGAAGGACGTCTACCAGGGCACCTACACCCCGGCGTACTCGATCGTGCCGAACGGGTTCCAGGGCGCCACAGAGACGTTCGAGGACGCGTACGACGGCGCCGACGCGAAGTCGATCCTGCGTGATGCCGGCGTGACCACTCCGGTGCGGCTGCCGATCGAGTACACGACCGACCACTACGGCTCGGGCTCCGACGACGAGTACGCGCTCATCCAGCAGCAGCTCGAGGACACCGGCCTGTTCACGGTCGACCTGCAGTCGGCCAGCTGGGACACCTACGTCGGGAACGTCGGCAAGGGCGAGTACCCCGTGTTCCAGCTCGGCTTCTTCCAGGACTACCCGGACGCCTCGTCGTACCTGACCCCGGCCTACGGCGCGACCGACGTGAACCTGCTCGCGAACCACTTCGACGACGCCACGGTGAACGGCCTCGTCGCGTCGCAGGCCGTCGAGCCGGACGCGGCCCAGCGGAAGCAGCAGATCGAGCAGATCCAGCAGGACACCGCCGAGTCGGTGCCGCTCATCCCGCTGCTCGCCGGGCAGGAGAACGTCATCGGGCAGGGGTCGCTGACCGGGCTGTCGAAGTCGGTCGACGCGTCCGGCGAGTTCCGGATCTGGGAGATCGGGCGCTCGTGAGCAGCTCCCCGCTGCGCGCCGCCGTCCGCGCCCGCATGCCCGCCGGGCTCGACGACCTCGCCGCGCTCGTCGCGATCCCGTCGGTCCACGACCCCGCCGTGCAGTCGCTCGACGACTGTCACCGGGTCGCGGAGGCCGTGCGTGTCGCGTTCGGCGACCTCGGCCTGGAGGCGCGACTCGCCACCACCGCGGACGGCTCGCAGGCGGTCATCGCGACCCACCCCGCGCCGGCCGGGGCACCGACGGTGCTGCTCTACGCGCACCACGACGTGCAGCCCGCGGGTGACCTCGCGGCCTGGACGAGCGATCCGTGGACCCTGACACCGCGGGACGGGCGGCTGTACGGCCGCGGCGCGGCGGACTGCAAGGGCGGGATCGTCACGCACCTCGTGGCACTCCGGGCGCTGCTCGACGTGCACGGGGCGTTCCCGGTCGGGCTCGTCGTGGTCGTCGAGGGCTCGGAGGAGCAGGGCACCGACGGCCTCGAGCAGTACGTGTCGTCGCACGCCGCCGACTTCCGGCACGTGGACACCGCCGTCGTGATGGACGCCGGGAACGCCGCGGCCGGGGTGCCGGCGCTCGTGACGACGCTCCGGGGCACGGCGTTCGTCGAGCTCCGGGTCCGCGCGCTGCGGGGCACCGTGCACTCCGGGATGTTCGGCGGGGCGGCGCCGGACGCGATCGCGGTGCTGGTCGCGCTCCTCGCCACGCTCCGGGACGAGGCCGGCGACACCACGGTGGACGGCCTCGACGCCTCGCAGACCTGGGACGGCCTGCCGTACGACGCCGACCGGTTCGCCGCCGACGCCGGGCTGCTCGACGGCGCGGTGCCGATCGG
The DNA here is from genome assembly GCF_059492135.1 of Curtobacterium sp. Curtsp22. Taxonomy (NCBI): domain Bacteria; kingdom Bacillati; phylum Actinomycetota; class Actinomycetes; order Micrococcales; family Microbacteriaceae; genus Curtobacterium; species Curtobacterium sp. Curtsp22. The sequence goes on from NZ_CP168519.1 coordinate 1,967,964, forward strand.
CTCGGCGGATCCGGCGTCCCAGGTCTGGGCACGGCCGGCCCTCACGGTCGTGGGCATCGACGCCCCGGCGGTCGCGGGGTCCTCGCCGTCCGTGCAGGCGACCGCCGGTGCCGCGCTGAACCTCCGCGTGCCGCCGGGTGTCGACCCCGCGGCGGCCGGCGAGCTGCTCGTCGCGCACCTGCTGCGTCGCGCACCGGCCGGCGTCGAGGTGACGGCTCGGGTCACCGGGGTGGGCGCCGGGTTCCGTGCCGAGGGCGGTCCGTCGTCGGCGACGTTCCGCGCGGCGCTCTCGGAAGCGTACGACGGGGCCCCGGTCGGGTCGCTCGGCGGCGGCGGCTCGATCCCGCTGTGCGCGACGCTCGAGCGGGCGATCCCGGACGTCGAGGTGATCCTGGCCGGGGTGTCCGAGCCGGCGGCGAACGTGCACGGCCCGGACGAGAGCGTCGACCCGTCCGAGATCGAGCACCTGGCCCTGGCCGAGGCGCTCTTCCTCACCTCGCTGACCACCCCCTGACCCCGTGCGGCGCGCGGGCCGTCCGCTACGGTGGTGCCGTGCGCATCGTGGTGGCTCCGGACTCGTTCAAGGGGACCGCGACGGCGGCCGAGATCGCAGCGGCCGTGCGCGACGGCTGGCTCGCCGAACGTCCGGGCGACGAGGTCGTCCTGGCACCGATGGCGGACGGCGGCGAGGGCACGCTCGATGCCTTCGAGACGGCGATCCCGCTGACCGTCCGGGTGCCGATCACCGTCACCGGCCCCGCCGGCACCCCCGTCGACACGCACTGGCTGCAGCTGCCCGACGGCCGCGCCGTGGTCGAGCTCGCCGCCACGAGCGGGCTCCCCCTGCTGTCCGAGCCGCTGCCCGACACCGCGACGAGCCGGGGCTTCGGCGAGGCGATCGCCGCCGCCCTCGACGACGGCGCGACCGGGCTCGTGCTCGGCATCGGCGGCAGCGCCTCGACCGACGGCGGTGCCGACGCCCTGATCGGGCTGGGAGCACTCATCCATATCGATCCCGCGGTCCCCGAACACCCGCCGCGACCGCGTCAGGGTGCCGAGCTGCTCGACGACGTCACCGGCGTCGACACCACGTGGATGCGCCGGCTGCCGGAGCACGGCGCCGTCGTGCTGACCGACGTGACCTCGCCCCTGCTCGGACCGACCGGCGCCGCGGCGGTGTTCGGCCCGCAGAAGGGCATCGCACCGGAACGGATCGCCGCCTTCGACGCCCGGCTGGCCGACTGGGCGCGCTGCTTCCCCGACGTCGACCCGACGACCCCCGGCGCCGGAGCGGCCGGCGGAGTCGGGTTCGGACTGCTCGCCTGGGGTGCGACGCTGGCGGGCGGAGCGGCCGCCGTCGCCGAGGTCCTCGGACTGCCGGCGCTCCTCGACGGCGCCGACGTCGTGATCACCGGCGAGGGCCGGTACGACGGGCAGTCCGCGGCCGGCAAGGTGCCGAGCGTGGTGCGGACCCTCGCGTCGACGCACGCACCGGGTGCCCGGGCGATGCTCGTGGCCGGGGCGATCGAAGCCGCGCTCGACGACTTCGACGCTGCCGCCTCGCTCACCGTGCTGGCCACGCAGACGACGGGCGAGCCGGACGATGCCCTCGCCGACCCGCTGCGCTTCGCCCGGATCGCCGGCCAGCGACTCGCCCGCCTGGCCTGACGCACGGCGAGCCCGGCGAGCCCGGCGCCCGCGCGCGACACGCCCGCATTCCGTGCAGGGGTGCCCCAACGGGACCTCCCACCCGATGGCGCGCTCCACCACACTGGTGGAGGGCCGGAACCGGCCCGGACGCACCACCCACGAGGAGACCATGCGCACCGTCAACGCGTACGCCGCACCGTCGGCCACCGAGCCGCTCGTCAAGACCACCATCACCCGTCGCGACGTCGGCCCGAACGACGTCGAGATCGACATCGCCTACGCCGGCATCTGCCACTCGGACATCCACACCGTCCGCGGCGAGTGGGGCGAGATCCAGTACCCGCAGGTCGTCGGCCATGAGATCGTCGGCCACGTCACCTCCGTCGGGGAGAACGTCACCAAGCACCAGGTCGGCGACCGCGTCGGCGTCGGCTGCATGGTGAACTCCTGCGGCGAGTGCGAGAACTGCGTCAAGGGCGAGGAGCAGTACTGCCTCAAGGGCAACATCCAGACCTACGCCGGCGTCGACCCCGCCGACGGCAGCATCACCCAGGGCGGCTACTCGCAGGCCGTCGTCGTGAACGAGGACTTCGTCCTCCGCGTCCCCGAGTCGCTCGACATCGAGAAGGTCGCACCGCTGCTGTGCGCCGGCATCACCACCTACTCGCCGCTGCACCACTGGGGCGTCGGCCCCGGCTCGAAGGTCGCCGTGATCGGCATGGGCGGGCTCGGCCACATGGCCGTGAAGATCGCCGTCGCACTCGGCGCCGAGGTCACCGTCCTGTCGCAGACCACCTCCAAGCAGGAGGACTCGCTCCGCTTCGGCGCGAAGGCCCACTACGCGACGAAGGACCCGGAGACGTTCGAGAAGCTCGCGAGCTCCTTCGAGCTGATCATCAACACGGTCTCCGCGAAGATCCCGATGGGCGCCTACCTCGGCCTCCTCAAGGTCGACGGCACCCTCGTCAACGTCGGCGCACCGTCCGAGCCGCTCGAGGTCCCGGCGTTCGCCCTGATCCCCCGCCGGCTGAGCTGGGCCGGGTCCGCGATCGGCGGCATCCGTGAGACCCAGGAAATGCTCGACTTCTGCGCCGAGCACGACATCCTGCCGGAGACCGAGCTCATCAGCGCCGACCAGATCAACGAGGCCTACGAGCGCGTCCTCAGCTCGGACGTCCGCTACCGCTTCGTGATCGACGCGGCGACGCTCGCCTAGTACGCGACCACCAACGCGACGGGAGGCGCGGTGCCAGCTGGCACCGCGCCTCCCGTGCGTCCAGCGGTCTGTCCCCACAACGCGAGCCGGTCGTCCGGCTGGCGCAGCTGACGGGCCGGGGACAGCCGTTCACGCCAGACTCGATGCATGAGCAGCACGGCGGAGGAGGGCCCCGCATCCCTCGTGTCCGTCGCCGGGACGGACACCGACACCGCTGTCGCCGACCTCGCCGGCATGTACGCCGGCCGTGCTTGGCACTCCGGCCGCACCGACGGCGACTACTGGTACCGCTACGTCGGGATCGGCGACGAGCGGATGAGCATCCGACGGTCACAGATGCACGGATCGCTCCGCGGGGACGTCGCCGTCGAGGGCGAGGTCGTCGTCCAGTGGATCGACAGCGGCTCCGCGTCCATCGACGTCGGCCGCGACGAGATCCGCCTGCAGCACGGTGTCCCGACACTGTTCCCGATCGAGCGACGCTTCGACATGGACTACCGCGACTGGGACCAGCGGCTCGTGCACCTCGACCGTGACCTCGTGCTCGACGTCGCGTCGGAGCGGTACCTCGTCGACCGCACGGTCGACTTCGACCGGACGACGCCGCCGACGCCCGCGGCGATCGCCGAGTGGCGCCGAGCGGTCGCGCAGTCCGTGCAGGCACTGCGCACGTCGGGGAACGAGTCGCTCGCCTGGCACGAGGCGCAGCGCGGGGTCGCGTCGGCGCTCCTCGACCTGTACCGTTTCCGCGCCGAGGCGGTCCCGGCGGGATGGGGACAGCACCGCAACGCACGCATCCGGGCGGCCGTCGAGTACCTGCACGCCCACGCGCACGAGCCGTTGACGGTGTCGGACCTCGCACGGGCTTCCGACCTCAGCGTCCGCGGGCTGCAGGAGGCGTTCCAACGCACCCTGGACCGGTCGCCGATGCAGTACCTGCGAGAGGTCCGCCTCCGTCGCGCCCACGAGGACCTCGTGGCCTCCCACGTCGGTCAGGTCTCCGTCGCGGATGTCGCCGCCCGGTGGGGTTTCACGCACATGGGCCGCTTCTCGGGCGAGTACCTGCGTCGGTTCGGGGAGTACCCGAAGCAGACGCTCCGCCGCTAACCGACCTCGTCGCCGGACGGCAGCGCCGTGCACCAGTCCACGGACCCGGCGACGACGCTCGCCTCGAGTGCGCCGGACGCCGCGTCGACGATGCTCACGAGCACACCGCCGGCCGACTTCGTCGCCACGGCGACGAACTGCCCGTTCGGGGACGGGCAGACGGCCGTGACGCTCGCGTCGTCGGGGACGGAGACGGGCAGCCTGGAGGCGCGGCTCCCCTCCACGCGCACGATGCGTTGCGCGAGTGTCCCGTCGGCACGCACGTCGCCCACCACGCGCAGGTAGCCGTCGTCGGTGAGCGGGGCGATCCGGCCGAGGTACGCCGCGTCGGTGCTGCCGGCCGGTGCCCGCAGCTCGGTGCGCTTCCCGTCGGTCAGGTCGAGGCGGACGATCCCCGTGCCGGTCTCGACCACCGCCGTGGTGCCGGTGCCGACGAAGCCGTGCAGGTACGTGGCGCTCCCCAGCCGGACGGGGTCGGTCCGCCCGCTCATGTCGACGAGCACGAGGTCGTCGCTGCCGGTGCGGACGAGGGCGCTCTCCGTGCGGGGCACGTAGGCCCACTGCCCGACGCTCATCGGGACCGCCCCCGTCCTCGGCTTCCCGCTCGCGTCGATCGCCGTCGGCAGGTGGGTGCCGGTCATGTCGACGACGTAGAGCCCGACGTTGCGCGACTGACCGGTGGACGTGTCGGCGTACTCGAAGCCGAACGAGGCGCCGTCGTCGGCGGCGTGCAGGGCCGTGACGCGTCCCTCGGCGGTCGGGAGCGTCAGGTGCTCGACCGGGAGGTCCTCGTCCTGCACCCCGCCGGCGAGCGGCACGATGTCGACCGACGACCCGGCGTCCGTGCCGCTCACCACGACGAGCGACCGGCCGAGGCGGACGTACTCCGAGATGCCGGTGCCCTCGTACACGGTGGTCGCTCCCCCGGCGTCGAGGGACCGGCGGACGATGCGGTCCTTCCCGCCGGCGCCACCCGGGACCAGCGCGAGCACGTCCGTGGTGCCCGTGCGGATCGAGGTGCGGAGGTCGGCGGTCGCGCGCTGCCCCGGCGCCCGGACGCCCGCGACCGAGATCTCGTACGAGCGGTCGTAGGCCAGGGGTCCGGTGAACTCGACCGCGATGGTGTTGCCGCTCGACGTCACGGTGTGCGCCGCTGCCGGACTGACCCGGACGTCCTGCGCCGACACGCGCTCGATCGCCTGGTTCGCGGTGAGGATCACGCGCTGTGCCGGTCGGGACACCAGGCCGGAGGCGTCGTACGACACGTCGCGCAGCCGTGGGCCCTGCTGCGACCCGACGACCGCGGCCGCGGTGCCGACGACGACGAACACCAGCACGGTCGCGACGAGTCGACGGCGGAAGCGGTTCCGGGGGCGTTCTCGCAGCTCAGTACTCATACGGGTCCTCGGGCTGCTCGACGCCCCGCACCGTGGCGGCGCGGATGACGATGCGGGCGTCGGCGGACTGGTCCGGGTTGGCGGCGAGCGCTCCGCGGACCCGGACCCATGCACCCTGGGCCGGGACCGTCCCGTCGGTGTCGACCCCGATCCCGACGGGTTGGGCGTCCACCGCGCAGCAGCTGATCACGAACCGGGTGAGGGTGAAGGAACCGTCCGCGCCCGGGACGACGAAGCCCGTCAGGTCGACCCGCTTGCCGACGAGCGACGTGGTGTCGGTCGTCTGCCGGATGAGGGCGGCCCAGTCCTTGACGCCGTACTCGGAGGTGTCGACCGAGGTGCTGCCGAGCAGGGACACCGCGGCCTGGGACCCGGTGGCGTTCGACAGGGTCGCCGAGTCGACGCTCCGCTGCTGTGCCGTGCGTGCGGACAGCGTCGTCGGGGGCAGGACCAGCATGGCGGCGGTGACCCCGACGGTGACGAGGGCGGCCACGCCGCTGAGGACGATCCGTGTGCGCCGAGCCGCGCCTCCTGGGCGGTGGTCGTGCCCCTCGTCGTGATCGTGCCCGTGTCCGCGCGCGGTCACCACCAGGCCGGCGATCGACGCGGGCACCGCGACGGCCGCGAGCACGACCGTGAAGACCGAGTAGCGCGGGTTGATGTACAGGTCGAGGTGTCCGGCGAGGGCGAGCCACAGCGTGCACAGCGCCACCGCGAGCACGGACCCGAGGCCGAGGGACGACGACAGGCGGGACTCAGACGAGGACATTCATCACCAACCCGACGGTCGCGGCGAACAGGACGCAGACGACGGCGAGCAGCACCAGGAAGCGCGCACGGAACGTCGTCCGGAGCAGGGCGATCATCTTCACGTCGATGATCGGCCCGATGATGAGGAACGCGGTGATCGACCCGGGGAGGAACGTCGACGCGAAGGACAGCGCGAAGAAGGCGTCGACGTTCGAGCACAGGGAGACCGTCATCGCGAGGAGCATCATCGCCACAACGGAGAGCACCGGGTTCGCGCCGATCGACACGAGCGTGGACCGGGGCACGGCGACCTGGATCGCTGCGGCGAGCCCGGCGCCGACGAACAGCGCGGGCATCATCGTCGCGGTCTCGCCGCCGAACTGCGCAGCGCTGTCCCGCCAGCGGTTCCGGGACCGAGGGGCGCCGACAGCCGCTCGGCAGCGGGCCTCGAACGCGGGCAGCAGCAGCTCGGTCGGACGACGGTGCGCGGCGACGATCCAGCCGACGAGGTTCGCGATGACGAAGCCGCCGACGATGCGCACGGGCAGGATCCAGCCGGACCACCCGAACGCCTGGGCGGTGCTGATGATCACGAGCGGGTTGAGGATCGGGGCGGCGACGAGGAAGGTGACGGCCTCGGCGGGCGTGAAGCCGCGCATCATGAGGCCGCGGGCGAGGGGCACGTTCCCGCACTCGCACACCGGGAAGAGCATGCCGATCAGGGAGATCACGGCCCGGCGCGGGATCGGGCGCTGCGGCAGGACCTTCTCGAGCGCGCCGACGGGGACCCACACCTCGACGACGATGGACAGCAGGATGCCGAGCACCACGAACGGCAGGGACTCGACGACGACGCTGATCGCGAGCGTGAGAAAGTCCTGCACGACGTCGGGCAGACCCGCGGTGCCGACGGCCGGCGAGAGCAGGCGGATCCCGAGGAGCACGGCGACGGCGAGCAGCACCAGCCCGGGGCCGGTGAGGCTCCGGGAGCGGGACGCGGCGGTGGGGCGCTGCTGCGGCGGCGTGGTCGTCGTCACCGGGCAAGGATAGGCGACGCGCGGTGCGCCGGGGTGGTGGCGCGGCGGCGCTGGGCGCGCGCCGTCCCGCGCTCAGCGCCGCGCGAGCCCGTCGAGGTGCCGGTCGAGCACGTCGATCGCCCAGTCGCCGGACTCCCCCGGGGCGAGCCGCACGAGGTGCATCGCGAGCCCGTCGATCAGCGCGTGCAGCCGGCGGGCCTCGTACTCGCGGTCGGCCGCCGGGACGCCCACGAGCTCGAGCACCTCCTCGCTCCACTCCCGCATCTCGACCACGACCAGGTCGAGCGCCGGCCGCAGTTCGGCGTCCGTGAGGGCCGCGTTCGCGAGCGCCAGGTACACCTCGAGCTCGATGACCCGCTCGTCGTCGAGGGGCAGCAGCTCGAGCAGGAGCTGGTGCGCGCGCTCGCGGGTCGGCAGCCCGTCGGGGATCGCGGCGATCCGTTCCCGGGTGCGGTCGAACACGAGCGTGATGGTGTGCTCGCGCAGGCTCGACTGCGTCGGGAAGACGTAGCGGACGGTGCTCGGCGGCAGCCCGGCCTCGGCCGCGACGTTCCGCACGCTCAACGCGCCGAGGCCGTCACGGGCGAGGACCCGCCACGCCGCCTCGGACACGGAGCGACGTCGTTCCTCGATGTCGATGCTCCTGGCCACGGGCCAATACTCGCACAGTCGTACGAGTTCGTGCTACCGTGGAGTTCGCTGTCGCACAGTCGTGCGACTTGCGGATCGAGATCGAAGGGAGACCGTCGTGGCGTGGACAGTCCTCGTCCTGTCGGGCGTGCTCGAGGCAGTGTGGGCCACTGCACTGAGCGCATCGAACGGCTTCAAGAAGGTCGTACCGACGGTCGTGTTCGTCGTCGGCATGGCACTCAGCATGGTGGGGCTGGCGTTCGCCATGAAGGAGATCCCGGTCGGCACCGCCTACGCGGTCTGGGTCGGCATCGGCGCATCGCTCACCGTGATCGTCGCGATCCTCCGCCGGCAGGAGGCCGCGTCCATCGCCCGGATCGCCCTCGTGCTCGGGCTCGTCGCCTGCGTCGTCGGCCTGAAGGTGGTGAGCTGAGGTGCCGTGGATCGTCCTGTTCGTCAGCGCCGCGCTCGAGACCGTGTGGGCCACCGCCCTCGGTGCGAGCGACGGCTTCACCGAGCTCCGTCCGACGATCGTCTTCGCGATCACCATCGTGGTGAGCCTCGGGGCCTTCGGGTACGTGCTCGAGCACATCCCGATCAGCACCGCCTACGCGGTGTGGACGGGGACCGGAGCGGCCCTCACGGTCCTCTGGGGAATGGCCACCGGCGCGGAGCCCGTGACCGCACTCCGCCTGCTGCTCATCGCCGGGATCGTCGGCTGCGTGGTCGGCCTGAAGCTCGTCCCAGCGCGCGCCGCTACCAACCCGCGAGGCTCGGCCCCGCGGACACTTCCGCGCGAGGAACGCGCGAGTTCTGTCCGGTAGCCCGAGACTCGCGACGGCGAGGTGGGTGGCGACCCGAGACGGACTCGAGGCGCGGTGCCAGCTGGCACCGCGCCTCCAGTCCGTCAAGCGGTCACGCGATCAGACGGACGCACCCGTCCACTCGTCCTCGGCGGCGACGTGGTCGCTGCCCAGGGTGCCGGCGGCCATCGCCGCGGCCACGCGGTCGGCGTGCGACGGCGGGTTCGAGGGGACGCCTTCCGGGCGGCCCTCCTCGTTGATCTTCCGCAGCTCGGGGACGATGTCCTCGGCCAGGATGTCGATCTGCTCGAGCACCGTCTTGAGCGGCAGCCCGGCGTGGTCGACGAGGAACAGCTGGCGCTGGTAGTGCCCGACGTGGTCCTTCATGGCGGCGTACCGGTCGATCACCTGCTGCGGCGAACCGACCGTGAGCGGGGTCTGCTCGGTGAAGTCCTCCATCGAGGGGCCGTGCCCGTAGACCGGGGCGTTGTCGAAGTACGGGCGGAACTCGTCGATGGCGTCCTGCGAGTTCTTCCGCGCGAAGAACTGGCCACCGAGTCCCACGATCGCCTGGTCGGCGCGGCCGTGCCCGTAGTGCTCGAAGCGCTGGCGGTACAGGCCCACCATCTGCTCGGTGTGCTGGATCGGCCAGAAGATGTTGTTGTGGAGGAATCCGTCGCCGTAGTAGGCGGCCTGCTCCGCGATCTCCGGCGTGCGGATCGACCCGTGCCACACGAAGGGCGCGACACCGTCGAGCGGACGCGGCGTCGAGGTGAAGCCCTGCAGCGGCGTCCGGAACTTGCCCTGCCAGTTGACGACGTCGTTCTCCCAGAGCTGGCGGACGAGCGCGTAGTTCTCGATCGCGAGGTTGACGCCCTGGCGGATGTCCTGCCCGAACCACGGGTAGACCGGCCCGGTGTTGCCGCGGCCCATCATGAGGTCCATGCGGCCGTCGGAGATGACCTGGAGCATCGCGTACTCCTCGGCGATGCGCACCGGGTCGTTCGTGGTGATGAGGGTCGTCGACGTCGAGAGTGTGATGTGCTTCGTGCGTCCGGCGAGGTAGCCGAGCATCGTCGTCGGGCTCGAGGCGACGAACGGCGGGTTGTGGTGCTCACCGGTGGCGAAGACGTCGAGTCCGGCCTGGTCGGCGTGCTCGGCGATCGTCAGGATGTCGCGGACCCGCTGGGTGTCGTCGGGGGTCCGGCCGGTGACCGGGTCGGTCGTGACGTCACTGACCGTGAAGATGCCGAACTGCATGATGCGCCGCCTTCCGCGGAGTCCCTCCGCCTGCGATTTCGATGCGTTTGCATCGACTTGCTCGGTACAACGTAGCGCAGGCCGAGGCATTCCCGCCAGCGGCGACTACGCGGCGTCGTCGTCCAGCACGCGGTTCCGCAGCACCTTCGACTCCCGCCACAGCATGTACGCGCCGGTCCACACGAACATGATCGCCACCAGCGCCAGGCAGGGGAAGAGGAAGACGAAGTCGAGCGTCGTCCCGATCGGCGGGGCGCCGGGCATCGCCGACCGGAGCGCCGGGAACGACAGCAGCGTGGCGCTCAGCCAGATCACGTTCGCGAACTCGAGCTTCCGCCGGAGGATCGCGCTGCCGATCGTCACGACGGCCATCAGCGTCGTGAAGAGGATCGCCATGATGTAGAACGACACGATCACGACGCTCAGGGTGTCTCGGTGCCCGTCGATCTGCATCGGGACGAGGGTGCGGTCGCTCTGCACCTCGGCGGCGCTCCGCTCGGCGTTCATCACCCACGGCCGGGCGGAGTTCGACATGTCGACCTCGAACGGCACGGCGTCCCCGGAGTCGTCGTCCTGCACGCTCAGCTGGAAGTTCGCGAACGGCTGGTCGAACGGGTACGAGGTGTCGCCACGGTCGAGCGTCAGCGTCAACGAGGTCGCGTCCACCACCGACTGCCCCGGGAACGTCACGACGCTCGTCGTCACCCCGCCGCTCGAGACCTCGATGCGGAGCGGCTGCGAGATCTCACCGGCCTTCTCGCCCTCGAACGAGCCGTGCGGGATCGGCAGGACGTTCGCCTGCATCACCCGGTTCGAGAGGTCGACGTCCTGCACGCTCATCCGCAGGGTCATGTAGTCGCCGGACTGGCTGTTCGACCCGCTCACCGGGACGGCGGTCGTCGTCTTGAGCGCTCCGGAGAGGCCGATCACGACGTAGTAGACGGCCAGGACGACCACCGCCACGAGCAGGATGACCGGCGCGGGGTTCCTGCGGGTGCGCTTCGCGGTCGGAGCGCCGGGTGCGCCGGGTGCGTCGGGCGGTGCGTCGGTCGTGTGGGTCATCGGTTGCTCCCGGACGGTGGGTCGGTGGCGGGTCGGCTCGGGTCGGTGGCGGGGCCGTTCGGTGCGGCGGTCGGACCGTTCGGTGCGGCGGTCGGACTGGAGGCGCGGCTCGGGTCCGACGGACCGGCCCCGGTCGGCGAGGCGGTCGCCGCTACGGCGGGGCCGCTCGTCGCCCGCCGGCCGACGACGGTCGCGGCGAGCGCGAAGAGCAGCATCGCGAGGAGCGGCACCATCGCGCCGGGGAACTCCGTGGCGTTGAAGGTCGTGATCTGGTCGGCCAGCTGCGACGCCTCGGTCTCGCCCTTCGCGACGGCTGTGGTCACCGTCATCGCATTGGACTGCGACGCCCGGTTCGACGCGAGCGAGATCTGCTGGACGGCGGTGTCCGGCGCGTTCACCGGGTCGGCGTACACCCGGACGTCAACATCCGCCTGCTGCCCGGGGTCGAGCGGGATCATGCACGAGAACGAGCTCGTGGCGACGGTGCAGTCGAGCAGGGAGTCGTCGACCTCGACGTTCACGTTCCGGTAGACCATGCCGGGGGTGATCCGGGCCTCGAACGTGATCGCGACGGTCGCCCCGGAGGCGTTCGGGCCGAGCGTGCCCCGCATGTCGGCCGCGGTGCCGGGCACGATGCGCTGCGTGCCGAAGCGGAGGTCCATCGCGAGGGGACCGTCGTCCGTGCCGCCGCTGCCCACGCCAGCACCGCCGGTGCCGCCGCCGCCCCCGCTGCCGTTGCCGTTGCCGTTGCCGGCGCTCTCCCCCGGCGCGGGCGGTGTGGTCGAAGGCGACGACGACGGGCCGGTGCTGCCGCCCACGTCTCCCGACCCGACCCCCTGGCCGGTGCCGGAACCGCTCCCGGCTCCCGTACTCGGGCTGCCGGGCGTGCTCGGCGCGGTCGGCGCGGTCCCGCCACCAGCGCCGCCGGGACCGCCCGTGGAACCGCCGCCGGTGCCGGGGAGGCCACCCGCGCCTCCTGGAGGGGACGGTGTCGCGACCGTCACGGTGAAGGCGGTCGACGCGCGCGCGGACTCGACGCCCCCGTACGTCTGGGTCGCCGTCAGGGCGACCGCACCGAGGGCGAATGCGCGCTCCGGCGTGCAGGCGAAGGAGGTGGCCCGCGTCGCGGTGGCCGTGCAGACCACGGTCCCGCCCTGCCGGACGGTCACCACCGCGTTCGGGATCACGCCGCGGCCACGGACCTCGGGTGTGCGGTCCGTCGTCGACGTGCGGTTGCCCGGGGCGGTGATCACCGGCGCTCCGGGAGCGATCGTGCGGACGGTGCTGCCGGACTCGACGGGCGAGACGGCCGCGGTGATGGAGGACGCCCGGGCTGTGATGGTGAACGCCGACGCGGGGACGGTCCCGGACCGGGCGGCGACCGTCAGCCGGAGGACGTGCCGGTCGCCGGGAGCGATCGTGCCGAGGTCGACCCCGGCGGCGAGGCCGGCGCAGTCGATCGTGGCGTCGTCGAGCTCGCACACGGGGACCTGCAGGCCGCCGGTGTCGGCGGTGAGGAGGACGCCTCTCGCCTCGCCCTCGCCGGTGTTGGCCAGTGTGACCGTCCGGATCGCCGGGAAGCCCGCGTAGAGCTGCGTCGCACCGGCCTGGGTCACGCTGAGGCCGGCCGGCGCCAGGACGGTGAACGTGCTCGTCACCGCCGGGGAGACCTGCCCGAAGCGGTCCGTCTGCGTCGCGCTGATGGTGTGCTCTCCGACCGCGAGCGGCTCGGTCGGCGTGCACGACCAGTCCGGGGTCGTCGCCGGGTCGACCGTGCACAGCGGCTCGCCGTCGATCGTGGCCGCGAGGGTCGTTCCCGTCGTGTCCGCCGCACCGGCCACCTTCGTGCCGGTGATCGTCGGCTGCGTCGCGATCGACTCGTCGCCCGCGGGCGGGGCGGTGATGGTGGGGGCAGCGGGGGCCGGGGGCGCGACGACCGTGATCGAGTAGGGCGCGGCTGCCTCGAACGGGCTGATCTCGGACAAACCGGCGACGGTCCCGAGCGGCGAAGCCGGATCGATCGTCATCGTGATGGCGACCTGGTTGCCGGTGCCCCACGTGCTGGCGCCGCACGCCGCCTGCGTCCCGCCGTTCGTGGGCACGCAGGTGAACTGTCCGAGCCCGGGTGCGGGGACCGACTGCGCAGCCGTGATCGTCGTGTTGGGCGGCGCGGTGATCGTCCAGGTCCCGGTGCTGGCGGACTGGTTCTGCACGATCGCCGTGGCGGTACCACCGGGTGTTCCTTCGTCGGCCGGCCCGTTCGGGACCTGGACCATGGCGGATGCGGAGGTCGCGGGGACGAGCACCCCGGTGGCGACGAGGAGCGCCCCGAGGGCAGCGGCCACGGTGCCACGGACCCGACGTGCCCGCGTCGGGGTGTGCTCCACCCGCATGTGTTCCCCGTCCACGCCGGCTCCCGAGGCCGGCGTGTGGACGACGCTAGTCGGACAACGGTCGTCCGGTCCGGAGGCGTTACAGGCCTGTAACCCTTGAGGATGCGATGGCTACCGGCCCGGGAGCGCCTCGGAGTCCGTCCGTGCCGCGTGGTGCATGCCGTCGGCGATCCACACGATCGTCACGACGGCCAGCACGCTCGCGCTCGACGCCATCCGGCCCGCGACGAGGATCGCACCGTGGTCGTGTGCCCCGCCCGAGATGCCGTACACGAGCGCCGCGACACCGACCAGGAACGTCACCCCGGTGGCGACGAGGAGGACCCAGGTCACCAACCGACGCGGACCGCGGTGGCCGTCGCGGTCGCCCCGCGCGCCACGGTCGACCCGTGGTCCGAACGCCCGCACGGCCCCGACCCAGAAGAGCGCGATCGCGCACGCGCCGATGATGTCGCTGACCCGGTGCCAGCCGTAGACCACGGTCTGGTTCGCGACGAAGACCGCGTAGGCGGCGCCGACGATCACGACGAGCGGGCGGAACCGACGCGGCGTGACCATGAGCACGGCGAACAGGGCGGCGAGGGCGATCGTGGCGTGACCGGACGGGAACGAGTTCGGCGTGGTCGACTGGGCGATCTCCGGGCGCTCGGCGATACGCTTGACGAGCGTCGAGGTGGCCGCCGAAGCGAGCACGACGACACCGGCTCCGAGCCCCACTGCGAGCCGGCGCCGAGCGAGCGCGACGGCGGCGATCACGACCACGAGCAACAGGATCACCGGTACCGAGATGACGTTCAGGGCAGTGTCCGACGAGAACAGGTCAGATTCCCGGACTCCGCCGAGTGCGGCGTCCTCGACCCGCTGCCCCACCGGCGTCAGCACCGCCACCGCGTAGACGAGAGGCACGATCACGAACCCCAGAGCCGACAACAGTCCCCACCGCAACCGCCGTGAGACGCTCGGTCCACGCGACTCGGGTGCGCTGCGTTCGGGCGTTCGGGTCACCGGGCTGGTCCTCCTCGGGGTGCTGGTCGTCGGTGTCGTCGCACGCCTGTTCACGCGCGTGCGATTCGGACGGTCGGGGTCCGACACGATACCGTTGGGACGCCGGTCGGAGCCTGGGAACCGCGGGACAGCGACCTTCGGATCCGGCAACGCACCGACCGGCCGCGCGCGGGCGAACGCACCGGCGCGCATCGCCGGACCGACGTACACGGCGTCGGCTGCGTACGAGGAGGAAACCGAAGTGGCCATCAAGGAACCGAGCATCACCGCTTCCCCGAACCGCGGTCTCGCGCTCACCGTGGGCGCGCTGCTCCTCATCTGGGGCATCCTCGGGTTCTTCTTCGCCGCCGACGGCGACCCCGGCTTCTTCAGCCGCAAGGGCGGCATGCTCTGGAACGCGTTCGGCGTCAACCCGCCGCTGGCACTGCTGTGGGTCCTGCTCGCGGCCGTGCTGCTCATCGTCGGGCTCGGCAACACGATCGGGTCGCGGAACGCGAACGTCCTCGTGGGCGCCGTCCTCGTCGTGCTGGCGGTCTACGGCTTCGTGTTCGTGAACACCTCGGCGAACGTGTTCGCGCTCAACACGACCGACAACGTCTTCCACGCGATCGTCGGTGTCATCCTGCTCCTCACGGCGTTCGGCGCCGACAAGGAGAACCTCCGCGCGCTGCGTGCGGACACCGCCCGGGCCTGATCCAGCGCGTCCCGACGCCCCGCCCGCCCCTCGTGGCCGGCGGGGCGTCGTGCGTCCGTGCCGTCGCACGCCCGGGCCGCCGCGCGCCCGGGCCGCCGCACGCCCGCGCCGCCGCGCGCCCGCGCCGTCGCACGTCCCGGCCGTCGCGCGCCTAGGCCGTCGCGCGGGGGCGGGTCAGTCGCCGCCGTCGGCGTCCGGGGCGGGAGCGGGAGCCGCCTCGAGCTCCGTCGCCACCACCCGCGGCGCCTCGGACATGAACCGCCGGACGTCGAGGTCCACGATGATGTCCTGCGGCCGCAGCGGACGCGTGAGGTACAGCCCCTCGAGCGAGGTCAGCCGTGACAGCGCCACGTACGTCTGCCCGGCGCTGAACACCCGGTTGCCGAGGTCGACCACCGCCCGGTCGTAGGTGCTGCCCTGCGACTTGTGGATCGTCACCGCCCACGCGAGCCGGAGCGGGAACTGCTGGAACTCGCCGACGGTGTCCTTCTTGAGTTCCTTCTTGTCGGCGTCGTAGGAGTACTTGAACTTCTCCCACACCGACGGCTGGACCTCGAACGACTCCCCGTCGACGTCCACCCACACGGTGTCGCGGATCGTCTGCACGACCCCGAGGGTGCCGTTCACCCAGCGCTGGTCGGGGTCGTTGCGCAGGAACATCACGTGCGCGCCGGGTTTCAACTCGAGAGCTTCGTCCGCCGGGAAGTTCCGTCCGCCGAAGTCACCGTTGACGTCGGCCCGCGCGGTCCGCACCTTGCCGGGCAGCCGGTCGAGTGCGGCCTTGTTGATGCGCGCCACGGTGTCGTTCCGGGTCGCCAGGGTGATCGCGTCGTCCGGAGCGGGTCGGGCGCCCGCCGCGTTGAGCTGCCCGGCGACGTCGGCCGTCACCCGCCCGTGCCGCACGGCCGTCAGCATCGCGGCGAAGGCGTCGTCGCGCTGCCGGTGGACGGTCGCGAGCTCGACGATGTTGAGCTCCGCCTCGAGCCAGACCTTGGCGTCGAAGAACCACATCGAGCGGTAGTGGTCGGTGAAGTACGCGCGCTCGTCCCCGTCGCCCGGCACCGGCGGCAGCTGGTACGGGTCGCCGAACATGACCACCTGCACGCCGCCGAACGCCTCGAACTGACGCCCGCGGGCCTTGCGCAGCGAGCGGTCCATGGCGTCGAGGAGGTCGGCGTTCACCATCGAGACCTCGTCGATCACGAGGGTGTCGATCGTGTTGAGGAGCTTGCGGGTGTCGGGCCCCTGCCGGAGTTCGGCGTCGGCGATGAGCCCGATCGGCAGGCGGAAGAGCGAGTGGATCGTCTGCCCACCGACGTTCAGCGCCGCGACACCGGTCGGCGCGCAGATCACGACCTGCTTCTCGGTGTTCCACGACAGGTGGTTCAGGAGCGTCGACTTGCCCGTGCCCGCACGCCCGGTGATGAACACGTGGTCGCGGGTGTGCTCGATGTACTCGAAGACGGCCCGCTGCTCGGCACTGAGCTCGACGCTCATCGGGTCGCCACCCGGTCGTCGCTGCGCGGTCCGTCGACGGCGGGCTCCGCCACGGCACGGCGCACCCGGACCAGCACCACCACGACGACGGTCACGACGACGGCGACACCGGCGACCACGAGCAGCGCGCCCGCCCGGGCCTGGTCGACGAGCGGATCGGGTCCCCACGTCCGGCCCATCGCACCGAACCACGACGCCTGCAGGAGCCCGAGCGGCCCGCGCATCGCGATGCCGATCGACACCAGGCCGGCCGCGACGACCACCGCCCCGGCGATCCGGACGAGCGCCGCGGGCATCGAAGCGCGCCGGGCGCCGACCGCGATCGGCGTGAGCAGGGTGGGGACGGCGAGGAGCCCGACGAGCAGGAACCCGACGTCGATGACGGTGCGGCCGGTCGAGTCGCTGACCGACCACCGGAGTGCGTCGGTCACGAAGAACGCCCACCACGCCGCCGCCAGGAACAGGAACGCCGGGAACGGCTGCACGAGGTACCGCACCGCCGGGTTGTCGACCAGGACGCCCGTCCACTCGCGGACACCGGTGCTGCCGTCGTGGCGGGGGTGCACGGCGGCACGGATGAGCTGCACGGGTGCCGACGCCCAGACGAGCGCCGGCACGACGAGCCCGAGGAGCACGTGCGACCCGACGTTGGCGGACACGAGGAAGCGGTCGTAGGTGTGCAGCGAGCCCGAGGTCGCGACGACGAGCGACACGATCGCGATGCCGGCGGCGACCGTCCGACGCACGGGCCAGCGCACACCGGCGCGACGCAGGCGGACGATGCCGGCGGTGTAGGTCGCTGCGAGCAGGACAGCGGCCATCAGCCAGAACAGGTCGATGTTCCACGCCGTCAGCCATCCCCAGGCACCCGGCGCGTGCGGCAGGGCGTCGTCGGTCAGCAGCTCGGCCGGCGACGGGTTCGTGGTCTTGCTCAGCGCGACCTGGTCGACGGGGGTCGCGGTGCGGCCGAGCGCCGCGGCGAACCCGCTGGCGACGCCCATCACGGCGAGCTCCGCCACGACGAGGAACCAGAACGGACGACGGCGCTCGCGGGCGGTGCCGAGCGCACGGATCGCCCGTCGACGCTGCACGACCCCGAGCACACCCATCGCGACGATGGCCGCGATCTTCACGAGCACCAGGACCCCGTACGCGGTGAAGAGGTTCGAGAGCGCCCCGACCCGGATCTGCGCCGAGGCCACACCGGACACGGCGACGAGCACGAAGCACCCGAGCGCGATGCTCGAGTAGCGCCCGACGACGACGGGCAGGCGGTCGCCGTCGATCACCGGGCGCAACAGCACGAGCATCACGAGTCCGCCGACCCAGAGCGCGGCGCCGACCAGGTGCAGCCCGAGTGCGGTGACGGCCGCGTCGTGGCTCGCCGTGCCCGCGGCGTGCCCCTGCTGGGCGAGCGGGACGAGCCCGATCATGGCGACGCCCGCGGTCAGGGCGACCATCCCGCGGGAGCGCACGGCGAAGCACAGCACCGTGACGGCCGCGGCGACGAGGACGGTGACGAGCCAGGCGAGGCCGAGGTCCGTCCCCGTGAGGAACACCCCCATCGACTGCCCGAACTGCTCGTCGATGCTGATCCTCGAGCCGGCGACGCTGAGGAAGGTGAAGAACGTCGTGACGGCCGACGACACGGTCCAGACACCCGCCGCACCGGCGGCCACGTCGATCGCGCGGTTCCACTCGGGCGCGGTGCGGGACAGCCCGACGGTCGCGAGCGCGAGACCACCGATCGCGGCCGCGGCGGAGAGGTCGACCACCAGTCGGGCGATCGGCAAGCCGAACCGGACGACGGCGCCGGGGTCGGCGATGAGCGCGGCGTTCGCGCCGCCCCCGATGACGAGGGCGACGAGGAGTGACACGAACCCGACGAGCAGCAGCACGGCGGGGCCGGCGATGCGCGCGATCCGATTCACCCGTCAAGCCTAGGCGCTGCCCCACCCGGCCACGGAATCGAGCGGGGCGACCTGTGGAGGGCGATCCGCGCCTCCTGGATGTGGAGGACCGACCACGGACCCATCGCAGGCCGGGAACGACGAAAGGGACGGCCGAAGCCGTCCCTTTCGTGGCGCGGGAGCAGTCTTACTTGACGGCAGCCTTGAGCTTCGAGCCGGCGCTGACCTTGACCGAGTCGCTCGCGGCGATCTCGATGGCCTCGCCGGTCTGCGGGTTGCGGCCGGTGCGGGCGGCACGGTGGGTCTTCTCGAAGGCGATCCAACCGGGGATCGTGACCTTGGTGCCGTCGGCGACCGAGCCGGAGACGACGGAGAAGAGCGCGTCGACGACGCCGTTGACGGTGGCCTGGCTCTGGCCGGACTCAGCGGCGACGGCAGCGACGAGCTCGGTGCGGTTCAGGGACTTGTCAGCCATGGATGTCCTCCTCGGACTTCTTGCAGTATCGGTCGGACGACTTCTCGTCCGGCGCCCGGAGCGGGTGCTCCGTGCCACGGTGCCGGTGGGCGCGAGACCCTGCGGAACCGGAGTCGAACGTACCAGCCACCAGGGACGAAACCTGCCGACTCGCCCGGATTTCCGGGGTTGTCGGGGTACTGGAGGGGCAGAAGTGACCGATGTGACGAAGATGTCCCCCGAAACGGCACGGGAACGGCGGACGCCCCGCCACCACTGGGGTGACGGGGCGTCCGCGGAAGCTGGTGCTTACCAGGAGCTCTTCGTGATGCCCGGCAGCTCGCCACGGTGGGCCATGTCGCGGAAGCGGACACGGCTGATGCCGAACTCACCGAGGTGGCCACGGGGGCGACCGTCGATGGCGTCGCGGTTGCGGTAGCGGACCGGCGACGCGTCGCGCGGGAGCTTCTGCAGGCCGACGCGGGCGGCCTCACGCGACTCGTCGGAGCCGTTCGGGTCCACGAGGGCCTTCTTCAGCTCGAGACGACGCTCGGCGTAGCGCGCGATGATCTCGGCGCGCTGGTTGTTCTTCGCGATCTTGCTCTTCTTCGCCATGCTTAGCGCTCCTCACGGAAGTCGACGTGCTTGCGGATCACCGGGTCGTACTTCTTGAGCACGAGGCGGTCCGGGTTGTTGCGACGGTTCTTCTTGGTCACGTAGGTGAACCCGGTGCCCGCCGTGGAGCGGAGCTTGATGATCGGACGAACGTCCTGACCCTTCTTGGCCATCAGATCTTCTCCCCACGGGCGAGGAGATCCTTGACGACGGACTCGATGCCGCGTGCGTCGATCACCTTGATGCCCTTCGCGCTGAGCGTGAGCGTGACGTTACGACGAAGCGAGGGCACGTAGTACGTCTTCTTCTGCACGTTCGGGTCGAAGCGACGCTTCGTCCGGCGGTGCGAGTGCGAGATGTTGTGTCCGAAGCCGGGGGTGGCTCCGGTCACCTGGCACACTGCTGCCATGGTTTCCTCCTGAGGTACCGTGCGACCGGACGGCCGCACCCAAGGTCACTTGCCTGGCGCGCACGCGCTGCGTCGCCGAGCGACGGAGCGAGGGGGTTGTGCGCACCGCCCAGGCCCGCGATCCCTGTCGAAGGGGCCGTGGACACCGCGCGACCGCGGCGTACGCGACGGTCGGAGGGCTTGGAACAACTGGGCTCGCCACGCGGACGCGGAGAACCAAGGGTCAAGCGTACGCGACGACCGGGCGTGTCGCAAACTGCCGCAGCTGCGTGGGTCGCTCTGGAGGCGCGCCCCGCGCTACGGCGCCTCGGCCGGCCTCGGCGCCAGCGCCTGCACCATGAGCTCGCCGAGCTCCCGCGGCGCCGTGAACATCGGCCAGTGCCCCGTCTCGAGCCCGAGGATCGCGAGCTCCTCCGTCGCCACGAGCTCCGCTGCCCAGGCCTGGTGGTCGGCCACCATCGTCGCGAGGTCCGCCGCCGGGATCTCGCACGTGATCACCGTCGCCGGGATCGTGTGCCGCGCGCCGTCGGCGTAGTGGAACCGGTCGGACGGCACCGCAGCGGGCTCCGGGATCGCGCGGTGCTCGAACTCCGACCGCAGTGCCGGTGTCATCCCCCGCACGGTCGCCGGCTCCCACACGTCCCACGAGGGCAGCGGCACGACACCGTCCACCACGGGCAGCTCGTCGTTGACGCAGCTGCCCTCGGGCCCCGGGAAGGTGTCGACGTAGAGCAGGTGCGCGACGAGCGAGGGCCGCTGGTCGGCGGCCATGTACGCGATCGGCCCCGCGCCGGAGTGTCCCGCCAGCACCACGGGCTCGTCCGGCGTCGCGACGTCGTCGAGCTTGTCGACCAGGGCGGCCACCTGCTCGTCGAGCGTGTCGCCGTCGCGGGTGATCGCCTCGACCGAGTGGCCCGAGGCTCGGAGCACCGGGGCCACCTCGTCCCAGGCGCTCGCGTCGAGCCAGAAGCCGGGCACCAGGATCACGTGCATGAGGCGGAGACTACGCGCCGGTGCGTGCGGCCGTGCAGGACGCGCACTCCCCGAAGATGTCCACCACGTGGCTGGCGTTCGTGAACCCGTTCGCCGCCGCGACCTCCTGCGCCCATCGCTCCACCGGGTCCGCCTCGATCTCGACCGTGCGGCCGCAGTTCCGGCAGATCAGGTGGTGGTGGTGCGCGTCGGTCGTGCACGCGCGGTACAGCGACTCGCCGTCCTGCTGCAGCGAGTCGGCGTCGCCCTCGGTCGCCAGGTCGGAGAGCGCCCGGTAGACGGTCGCGAGTCCGATCGTGGAGCCGTCGTCCCGCAGGTGCTGGTGCAACGCCTGCGCGCTGACGAACCCCTCGGTGCTGGACAACGCGGTGCGCACCGCTTCGCGCTGCCACGTGTTCCGCTTCGGCTTCTGCACGGCGTTCATGCGGTCGCTCCTTCCTTCCGGCCGGCGGCGGACCGGTGGTCCGCATCGTCGGCCTGGAGGCGCGGTGCGCCTCCGTCACGCTGGTCACGGCGCACGATCCGGTCGCGTCCGCGCTTGTCCTTGCGTCCGCCGACGATCCGGCAGACCACCCAGATCACGAACGAGATCGTCGTGACGTACGGGCTGATGGGGAGCCCCCCGCCGAGGGCGAGCAGGATGCCGCCGACGACCGAGACGACGGCGAACACCGTCGACAGGACCGGGACGACGACCGGGTGGGAGCTGAGGCGCAGGGCAGCGGCCGCGGGGGTGACGAGCAGCGAGAGCACGAGCAGCGCGCCGACGATCTGCACCGACACCGCGGTCGCGAGTCCGAGCACGAGCATGAACACGAGCGCCAGCGTCCGGACCGGCACCCCGGCGGCGGCGGCCACGTCCGGGTCGACCGACGAGAACATCAGCGGGCGCCAGATCACGAGCAGCGTCACGACGACGATCGCGGCGACGACGACGAGGAACGTCAGCTGTGGGTTGTCGACCGAGACGATCTGCCCGGTGAGCAGGCCGAACTTGTTCGCGGCGCGGCCCTTGTAGAGCGCGAGGCAGAGGATGCCGAGGCCGAGGCCGAACGGCATGAGCACGGCGATGATCGAGTTGCGGTCCCGCGCCCTCGACCCGAGCAGCCCGATGAGCAGCGCCGCGATCACCGACCCGACGAGCGACCCGGTCACCACGTTCACCCCGAGCAGCAGCGATGCCGAGGCGCCCGCGAACGAGAGCTCCGAGATGCCGTGCACGGCGAAGGGCATGTTCCGGGCGACGACGAACGGCCCGATGAGCCCGCCGACGATGCCGAGCACCGCGCCGGCCCAGATCGAGTTCTGCACGAGCACGACGAGCTCGCCGTAGTCCTGGAAGGAGAAGACCTGCGACCAGATGTCCATCAGATCCGCCCGTCGTCCGGCGTCACGGCGTTCGGGTCCGCGTCGCAGTGGTGGTCGTGCGCGTCGTTCGCGCCCACGATGACGATCCGCCCCATCGTGCGGACGACGTCGACGGGGGTGCCGTACAGGTCGGAGAGCACGTCCGTGCGGAGGACCTCGTCGGGGGATCCGATCCGGAACCGCCCGCCGGCGATGTAGAGCACCCGGTCGACGACGTCGAGGATCGGGTTCACGTCGTGGGTGACGAACAGCACGGCAGCGTCCTGCTGCCGACGCTGCCGGTCGATGAGCTCGGTGACGCCGCGCTGGTGCCGGAGGTCGAGCGAGATGAGCGGCTCGTCGCAGAGGAGCAGCGCGGGGTCGGCGGCGATGGCCTGCCCGACGCGGGTGCGCTGCTGCTCGCCGCCGGACAGCTCGGCGACCGGAGCGTCCGCGAACGCGGTGGCCCCGACCTCGTCGAGGATGCGATCGACCCGGGACCGTTCGGCACGGCTCGCGGGCTTGATGCCCCACCGGGAGCCGGTCACGCCCTGCGCGATCATGTCCCGCGCCCGGAGCGGGGTGCCAGCGTCCATCAGGCGCTGCTGTGGGATGTACCCGATCTTGCGGTGCCCGCGCCGGACGGGCTGGCCGAGGAACGACATCGTGCCGCTCGTCAGCCGCTGCTGCCCGAGGACCGTGCGGAGGAGCGAGGTCTTGCCCGCCCCGTTCGGCCCGAGCACCGCGACGAACTCGCCCGGCGCCAGGTCGAGGTCGAGGTGCGACCAGAGTGCACGGGAGCCGTACGACAGCCCGGCGTCGCGGAGTTCGAGCACGGCGGAACCGCCACTGCCCGGGGCAGTGGCGGTCCGCTCGGTCGTCGGGTGGGAGACGGTCGTCACTTCTGGAGCGCCGCCTGCACCTGGTCGATGTTCGCCTGCTGCCACGAGACGTAATCCTCCCCCTTCGGGAGCGTCTCCGTGACACCGACGACCGGGACGCCGTTCTCGTCGGCGGCCTTCTTGACCTCCTCCGTCTCCGGGCTGGAGGTCTGGTCGTTGTAGGCGAGGAGCTTCACGGTCTTGTTCGTGAACAGCTTGAGCGTGTCGTTGAGCGCCGCCGGCGGCACGTCGTCGCCTTCCTCGATCGCCTCGGAGAAGGCGTCCGGCGTGACGTTGTCGAGGCCGATCGCGTCGAAGAGGTACCCCGGGACCGGCTCGGTGTACGCGACCTTCTCGCCGCCGTACGTCTTCTCGAGCTCGGCCGTCTTCGCCTCGAGCCCCTCGAGCTTCGTCGTCAGCGCGTCTGCGTTCTTCGTGAAGGTGTCCGCGTCCGCCCGGTCGAGGTCGCCGAGGCGCTTCGCCACGTCGTCGGCGAGCTTCACCATCGTCGGGTAGCTGTAGAACACGTGCTCGTTGAACTCGGCGTCGCCACCCTTGTCGAGACCGGAGAGCTCGACGACGTTGATCGTGTCCGCCTTCGTGCTGGACGCGTCGGCGAGGGTCGTCATGAAGTCGTCGTACCCGCCGCCGTTCTCGATGAGGAGGTCGGCCTTGGACACCGCGAGCTGTGTCGTGGCGCTCGACTCGAACGAGTGGGGGTCCTGCGACGGGTCGTCCAGGATGCTCGTGACGGAGACGTGGTCGCCGCCGATCGCCTCGACGATCGAGCCGTAGACGTTGGTGGAGGCGACGACCCGGACGGTGCCGTCGCCCGAGGCGTCGCCGGAGGCGGAGGACGTCGCGCAGCCCGTCAGGGCGAGCGCGGCGGCGCCGGCGACGAGCGGCAGGGCGAGGAGACGGTTGTGCATGTCGACGAGCGTAGGGCTAGTTGATAACGGTTGTCAAAACCAGTATCAGCCGGATGACGGACGGGAGGCGCGGTGCCAGCCGGCACCGCGCCTCCAGTCCGTCAGGTGGTGACGACTACGGCTTCGTGGCCGCCTCGATCGTGTTCTCCGCGATCGTGTCGTCCTCACGCCCGGGCGTGCGGAGGTTCCACTTCTTGATCACGAAACTGAACAGGAAGTAGTAGATCACCGCGTAGCCGAGGCCGATCGGGATGAGCCAGATGGCTCCGTCCGCCTTGCCGAAGTTCAGCACGAAGTCGATCGCGCCGGCCGAGAACGAGAAGCCGTCGTGGATCCCGAGCGCGTTCACCAGCGCCAGCGAGGTACCCGTGAGCACCGCGTGGATGATGTAGAGCGGGAACGCGACGAACATGAACGAGTACTCGAGGGGCTCGGTGATGCCGGTCACGAACGAGGTGAGCGCGGCCGAGAGCATGATGCCGCCGACAAGCTTGCGGTTCTGCGGCTTGGCGTTGCGCCAGATCGCCAGGGCACCGGCCGGCAGGGCGAACATCATGATCGGGAAGAAGCCGGTCTGGAAGATGCCGGCGGTCGGGTCGCCGGCGAGGAACCGGGCGATGTCGCCGTGGTAGGTCGTGCCGCCGGTGGTGAAGCTGCCGAGCTGGAACCACGGGAAGAAGTTCAGCAGCTGGTGCAGCCCGATCGGGATGAGCATGCGGTTGACGAACCCGAAGATGCCACCGCCGATGACGGCGTTGTCCGCCACGGCCTGGCCGGCAGCGGTCAGGGCGATGTCGAAGTACCGGTAGAAGAACGACATCACGACGGCGATGAGGAGACCGGCGACCGCGGTGAGGATCGGCACCAGGCGGCGCCCGGAGAAGAAGCCGAGGAAGTCGGGCATCTTCGTCCGGTGGAACTTCTCCCACAGGAACGCCGACACGAGCCCCATCACGATGCCGCCGAGGACACCGAAGTTGATCGTGGCCTGGTTGCCGTTCGCGTCCTTCACGCCGTCGAGCACGATCGGGGACATGGCCGCGAACACCTGGTACATGACCATGTAGCCGACGACCGCGGCGAGCGCCGTGGTGCCGTCCGACTTCTTCGCCCAGCCGATCGCGATGCCGACGGCGAAGAGCAGCGGCAGCCAGGTGAAGACACCGTTGCCGGCGGCGGCGATGATCGTCGCGCCCTTCTCGAAGCCGGGGATCGCTCCGAGCATGTCGGCCTGGCCGAGGCGGAGCAGGATGCCCGCTGCCGGCATGACCGCGATCGGCAGGAGCAGGCTCCGGCCGAGGCGCTGGGCGTTGGCGAAGACGCGCGACTGCTTCTTCGGGGTCTTCTTCTCCGGCACATCCGTGGCAGTGGTGGTGCTCATCGGAGGTCCTCTCGTCGTTGGGTGGAGCTGTCGGGGTGAGTTGAGTCGTACAGTCAGCGCAGGTAACCTCGGCGGTGTCGCCAGGTCCGGTCCTGTCCGGTCATGACCAGTTCCGTAGTCTGAACCGCGACCACACGCCTGTCAACCCGGCACGCGTTTTCGTAACGAGGAGGAAACGATGGCTGACATCAAGGCCGCTGACATCATCGCCGCGCTGGGTGGCGCCGAGAACATCGACGAGGTCGAGGGCTGCATCACGCGCCTGCGCGTCGAGGTCGAGGACGGGGACCTCGTCGACAAGGACGCACTGAAGGCCGCCGGCGCGCAGGCCGTCGTCGGTGGCGGCACGGGCTGGCAGGTCATCGTCGGCCCGATCGCCGACAACCTCGCGCAGGACATCCAGGACGAGCTGTGACCGCCGTCCGGACCCCGTTCCAGGGCCCGGTCGTCTCGCTCGCCGACGTGCCGGACCCGGTGTTCGCCGGGCAGCTCGTCGGCGCCGGCGTCGCGGTGGACCCGACCGGGGTCGAGGGTGCCGTCACGGCGGTCGCGCCGGTCGACGGCACGATCGTGAAGCTGCACCCGCACGCGTTCGCGCTGCAGGGTGCCGCGGGCACCGACGTGCTCGTGCACGTGGGCATCGACACCGTGAAGCTCTCGGGCGAGGGCTTCGAGCTCATCGCGGCCGAGGGTGACACGGTCGTCGCGGGCGACCCGGTCGTCCGGTTCACCCCCTCGGTGATCTCGGCCGCCGGCTACTCGCCGATCTGCCCGGTCGTCGTGCTCGGCTCCGCGCCGGACTCGATCGCGCAGGACGCGGTCGGCACCACGGTGCGCGACGGCGACACCCTGTTCGAGGCGTAGCACGCAACACCCTGCCGCGAGACTCGGCTCCGCGGACACTTTCGGGCCCGATCGGTCGCGGATGTGTCCGCCGGGCCGAGTCTCGGCGGTCGGCTACGCGACCGCGTGCGCCGTGACCTCCATCTGGACCCGGTAGCGGTCCGAGCGGTACCAGCTCCGCGTGTGTTCGACGGGGCGCTCCCCCGCGTACGACACCCGGTCGAACTCCAGCAGCGGCGCCCCGGTCTTCGTGCCGAGCAGCGTCGCCACGTCGTCCGCCGCCGGGTTCGCCGCCACGGTCTGCTGCGCGCGGTCGATCGGCGTGCCGTACTCGGTCGCGATGATCGAGTAGACCGACCCCGATAGGTCGTGCTCGAGCAACCCGGGGAACGCGTCCGCGACGAGCCAGGCGTCGTCGATCGACACCGGCGCCCCGTCGGCCATGCGCAGGCGCTTCACGTGGAAGGCCGCGACGTCGGGGTCGAGTCGCAGGGCCGCGGCGGTGTCGGACGGCGGGACCCGCTCCTCGCGCACGAGCACGACGGTCGTCGGCACGTGCCCCATCGCCCGCATCTCCTCGGTGAAGGACGCCAGGTGCAGCGTCGACTGCACGGGGCGGTGCGCCACGAAGGTGCCCTTGCCGCGCACGCGTTCGAGGTAGCCCTCGTTCACGAGCTGACCGAGGGCCTCGCGCACGGTGATCCGGGACACCCCGTACTCGGCGATGAGCTGGCGTTCCGACGGGATCGCCGCCCCGGGTGCGAGCCGGACCGTGGCGAGCTCGAGGAGGATGCGCCGCAGCTGCTGGTGCTTCGGTTCGGCACCCTCGGTGATCCGGCTCGTCATGCGGTCCTCGTGCTCCGTCGCTGGTCGTGCGGGTGGTCATGCGCGGACATGACCAGTGCCTGACACAGTAGCGAGTCCCCCTCGGAACGCCAACGTGCATGACAAGATGACGCCCGTGACAACCGTGGTGATCGTCGACGACGAGACGCTCGTCCGCTACGGCTTCGAGCTGATCCTCGGCGCCGCGCCGGACATCGACGTCGTCGCCACCACCGGGGACGTGGACGCCGTGCAGGTCATCCGGTCGCACGCGCCCGACGTCGTGCTCCTCGACGTGCGGATGCCGCGGGTGAACGGCCTCGAGGTCCTCCGCGAGCTGCAGGCCTTCCCCGAACCACCGGCGGTCGCGATGCTCACGACCTTCGACACCGACGAGTACGTCGGCCGGGCGATGGAGCTCGGCGCCGCCGGCTTCCTGCTCAAGGACACCGACCCCGAGGGCCTGGCCGAGTACGTCCGGGTCCTCGCCCACGGCGGGGTCGTGCTGGCACCGGGCGTCGATCGGACCCGGCTGTTCGCGGCACGTCCGGCGGCTCCCGCGCCGTCCGTCAGCGAGCGCGAGCACGCGGTGCTCCGGCTCGTCGCGGACGGCGTCAGCAACCCGGACATCGGCCGACGGCTCGGCGTGAGCACCGGGACCGTCAAGGAGGACATCCGGTCGCTGCTCGCCGCGTTCGGCGTCCCGACGCGCGTCCAGCTCGCGCTGCGCGCGGCCGAGGCGGGACTCCTGGATGGCTGACACGCAGCGGTCGGGGCGCGTCCGGCGGGTGCTCGCGGCGACCGACGGGAGGCTCGACCGCCTCGTCGACGTCGGCCTGCGGTGGGCGCGCACCCACCGTGCACCGTGGTGGCTGGTCGACGCCCTGTTCATCGCCGCCGCCGTCGCGGACGCCGTGCTCGACATCTCCGGGGCGACCGCCCTCGAGACGTGGTTGTCGCTGCTCGCGGCCGCCGCCCTGTTGCTCCGTCGTCGCTTCCCCGTGCTCGCGTTCGCCCTGACGGTGCCCGGGTTGTTCGTCGGTTCCGCGGTGGTGGCGGCGAGCGTGGCGCTGTTCACCCTCGGGGAGCGCACGAGCCGCCGGTGGCTGATGCTCCTCGCCGCTCTGGTGCAGTTCGTCGGCTTCAGCGGGTTCGTCGGGCCGCCGCAGACCCTCGACGAGATCGTCGTCTCCGTCGTCTACGCGCTCATCTTCGCGCTCGGACCGCTCGCCGTCGGGCTGCTCGTGCAGACCCGTGCGCGGCTGACCGACCAGCTCGTCGAGTCCCGCCGGGCCCGCGAGGACGAACGCCGGCAGGCCGCGGCCGTCGCCCTGTCCCGCGAGCGGGCGCTGCTCGCGCGGGAGATGCACGACGTCGTCTCGCACCAGGTGACCCTCATCGCGGTGCAGGCCGGTGCGATGCAGATGGCCGGCCGCGACGAGGCCGAGCGCGGGTTCGCCCGGACGATCCGGCAGCTGTGCGTGGTCACCCTGCAGGAGCTCCGCGAGATGGTGCAGGTGCTCCGCGCCTCCGGCGGCACCGACCGCGAGATCGCGCCCCAGCCGGTGCTCACCGACCTCCCCCGGCTCATCGCGGAGAGCGGGCTCGAGACGAGCACGACCGTCGACCTGCCGGACACCCTCGCCCAGCCGCTCCAGCGCGCGGTCTACCGGTTCGTGCAGGAGGGGCTGACGAACGTCCGCAAGCACGCCCCCGACGCGACCGTCCGGGTGAGTGGCCGGATCCACGGCGAGCACGTCCTCGTCGACGTCGTGAACGGCCCGGCGCGTTCCGAACGCCTCGAACTGCCGGGGTCCGGGCTCGGCCTGATCGGACTCGGGGAGCGGGCGTCGCTCCTCGGCGGCAGCATGGAGTCGGGCCCGCAGCCGGACGACGGGTTCGCACTGCACCTGCGGCTGCCGGTGGAGCACGTGCCGGCTGCCCGGGCGGTCTGACGGTCATCCTCGGAGCCAGCCCGTCCTGGCCGATCGGCCATCGCGGTTCACGCCGTGGAGCGATGCCCCGGCGGGGGCGATCGGCTGGGATGGGACCGTGGCACCAGCAGCGCTCCTCGGACGACTCCGTCGATCCCCCGTCTCCGTCGCCGTGGCGGTGGTCGCGGTCGCGCTCGTCGTGACCGCGCGGATGGCCCACTCCGAGCCGGACTTCCCGCACCACCCGCCCGTCGCGTGCCTCGCCCTCGTGGCGGTGGTCCTGACGACCGTCCTCGCCGAGCGCTCCCTCGGATCGCTCCGGACCCTCGTGATCGGGGTCGGCGCGCCGCTGCTCGGGGTCCTCGCGACCCTCCTCACCGTCACGATCGGATCGGCGCTGGGCGAGGCACACGCCGAGTTCGCCGTCGGACAGCCGCTCTTCGCCCCCTCCGTCGTCGCCGCCGCGTTGCTCGGGGCCGCGTCGGCGGCGATGCCCGCGCAGCGCCGCTGGCGGACGCGCGCCGCGCTCTGGACCGTGGTGCTGACCCTCGTGCTCTTCGCGGGCCACGGGTCGGACCTGGCCCGCGCACTGGCGACCCTGCTCGGGACCGCAGCCGGCGCGTGGATCGTGCGCCGCGCCTCCAGGCCCCAGAGCCGCACCACCCGCGTCACCGCACGGACGGTCGTGGTGAGCGCCCTCATCGCGCTCGGTGCCGGCACCCTGGTGACCCCGATCGTGCCGGACCCGGACGGCGTGCTCTCGCCGTTCGCCGACGCGATGCCGGACCGTTCCGTGGTCGTCGTCGGCGTGCTGCTGCTCCTGGCCGCCTGGCTCGTGCACCGCGGTCGCCGGACGGGCATCGCCCTGGCGATCGGCGTGCTCCTGACGCTCACGGTCGTGCTCGCCGACGTCTTCCTCATCGAGCCGGTCAAGGACGACGCGGTGCAGTGGCAGGGGCTCGGGCTCGACGCGATCGAGTGGCAGGTCACCCTGCTCGGCGCGTGGATCGTCCCAGCCGCCGTGATGCTCGCCGTACTCCTCCTCCGACCGCGGCTCGTCCGGGCGCGGTTCCGGGCAGCCGGTGCCCGCCGTGACGACCTCGTCGAGATGCTCCGCGACGGCGACGCCGGGACCCTCGGGCACATGGGCACCTGGCGCGGGAACGCAGCCTGGACCCACCCGGACGGACGCGGCGCCGTGGCCTACCGGGTGCGCGGCGAGGTCGCCCTCGCCGTCTCGGACCCGGCGTGCGCCACCGCCGACCGCGCCGATGTCCTCGCCGGCTTCACCACGTTCTGCGAGCGCAACGGCTGGGTGCCCGCATTCACGAGCGTCCACGAACCCGTCCGCGCGATCCTCGGTGCCGAGGGGTGGACCGCGCTGCCGGTGGGCGTCGAGTGCGTGCTCGACGTGACGACGTTCGACCTGCGCGGCAAGAAGCGGCAGGACCTCCGGACCGCGTCGAACCGGGCCGACCGCGAGGGCCTCCGCGACGAGTGGACCACCCTCGACGCGCTCGACGCCGGCCGTCGTGCCGAGGTCGAGGCGATCTGCACGCGGTGGGCCGCCGATCGGCGTCTGCCGGAGATGGGCTTCACGCTCGGTGGGTTCCGCGAGCTCGACGACCCGGACGTCCGGCTCATGCTCGCCGTCGACGCCGACGGGCACGTCACCGCGGTCACGAGCTGGCTGCCCGTCCACGAGCGGGGAGCGCTGACCGGCTACACGCTCGACGTCATGCGCCGCGGTGACGACGGGATGCCCGGGGTGATGGAGTTCCTCATCGCCCGGACGGCGCTCCGTGCCCGCGAGGCCGGCCTCACCACGATCAGCCTCTCCGGCACGCCGCTGGCCGCCCACGCCGGGGCCCGGTCGCTGGTCGTCCGTGGGTCGGTGCTCCTCGCCCGCGTGCTCGAGCCGGTGTACGGGTTCCGGTCGCTGCAGCGCTTCAAGGAGAAGTTCGGCGCGCGGCACGAGTCCCTGTGGTTGGTCGTCCCGACGCCGTTGCACGTGCCGCGGGTCGCCCGGGCCCTGGCGTCGGCGTACGTGCCGGGCCTGCGCCCGAAGCACCTGTGGGCGCTCCGGCAGGCGCACCGTGCGGCGGCGGACGCCCGAGCGGTGGCCGAGGCCCGTGCCGCGGGTGCGGCGCGCTCGTGAGTCCGACCGAGTGGCTGCTCGCCACCCAGCTGCAGGCGCCGTCGAAGCTCGTCCCGGTGGACATCGCGTTCGCGGTGCTCGCCGTCGCGGTGCTGCTGCCCGCTCTCCGGCACACCCGGTCCGGGTCCGCCTGGCGTGCCGTCCGGCTGCGCGCCGTGGTCGCCGTCGGGGCCGCCGTCGCCGTGCTCCTCGTCTGCTGGGTCCTGAGCGACGTCCTGAACCTGTTCGGCGTCGCCCTGAGTCCGGTCACGCGGATGTGGGTCGCGATCGCCACCGCCGCACTCGCCCTGGCGGTCACCGGCATCGTGCAGGGCGGTCGCGGACGCCGGGTGCTCGCCGCCGTGCTCGTCCCGGCGGCGCTGCTCGTCCCCGCACTCGGGGTGAACGTCGAGTTCGCCAAGTACCCGACCCTCGGCACCGTGGTGCAGAGCGACCCGTACCCGGCGCTCGACCTGCACGCGGCTCCGGCAGCGGCGCTCCCGGCGCACGGCGAGGTCCGGACGGTGGACATCCCCGGGACCCGCTCCGGCTTCCCGGCCCGCCCCGCCGTCGTCTACCTGCCGCCGGCCGCGCTCGTCCGGGACCCGGCACGCCTGCCGGTCGTCCTCGCGTTCGCCGGGCAGCCCGGGGCGCCGAGCGACATGTTCACCGCCGGGCAGATGGGGACCGTGCTCGACGCCTACGCGGCCGCGCATCACGGATCGGCACCGATCGTCGTGTCCGTCGACCAGCTGTCGGCTCCCGGTCGGAACCCGATGTGCGTCGACTCGACGCTCGGGAAGTCCGCGACCTACGTCACCGAGGACGTGCCCGCCTGGATCGCAGCGCACCTCCCGGCGACGCCGGACCGGCACGCCTGGGGCCTCGTCGGGTTCTCGCAGGGGGCGACCTGCGCGATGCAGTTCGTCACCGCCGACCCGGGGTCGTTCGGCGCCGCGCTGGCGATCTCCAGCGAACTGCAGCCGATCGACCAGAACCCGCGGCACAGCGCCGACCAGGCGTTCGGTGGGTCGGTGGCCCGCTGGAAGGCCGCCGCCCCGATCGCGCAGATGCGGGCGAACGGCCTCGGCGGGCACGCGCTCTGGCTCACGGCCGGGTCCGCCGACCATCAGTTCAGTCGGAACGCCCGGGCACTCGGCAGTGCGGCCCGGGCGGCCGGCGCGGACACCGTGGTCGCGTTCGCGCCGGGGAGCGGGCACGACTGGAACACCGTGCAGTGGTCGCTGCGCACGGAGCTGCCGCACGAGGCCGACGCCCTGTTCGGGGCCCTCGGGTGAGGCCCGTCGTGCTGGCGGTGGTCGCCCTCGTCGCGGTGCTGCTGCTGACGGTGGGGCCGGTCGCGGTGGCGCCGCTCGCCGCGGTGCTCCTGCTGCTCTGCGTGGGTGCTGCTGCCCTCGCGACCGGGGACGACGGCTCGGGGCCGTTGGGCTCCTGACCGGTGCACTCGGGGCCGTCGGGCTCCTTGCCGGTGCGGGTCAGGCGTTCGCGACGAGCCAGGCCCGCTGCGTCCGCGACAGCGCCCGGTCGGCCCAGACCTGCCGCTCGACACCGTCCGGCAGCGTCGACGACGTCGAGCCCTGCCACACCAGCTGCAGCCCCGCGCGGTCGAGCACGGCCGCCGAGGCGGGGTTGTTCGTCAGCACCCGCCCGGTGACCGCGACGTCGGGAGCGACGTCCGCCGCCGCAGCCACCGCCGCGAGCGCTATCTCCGTCGCGTAGCCGTTGCCCCACGCCGCCGGTGCCAACCGGTAGCCGAGGTTCCACACCCCGGCCGCGGTCATGTCCACGCCGCCGACACCGAGGAACGCGTGGTCGACCGCGGCGCGGACCGCCCACGAGCCGAGCCCGTGTCGTGCCCGACCGCCGATCTTGCGCTGGACGAGGTCGACCGTCGAGGCCCGCACCGCGTGCCGTCCCGCGGGGAGGTGGGTCCACGTCCGGGCGTCGGAGAAGACCGCATGCACGTCGTCGATGTCCGCCGGTGAGAGCGGGGTGAGCAGGAGGCGATCCGTTCGGATCTCCTGCGAGGGCATCAGGAGCTGGTGGACCATGCCTCGATCATCCCGCCGCCCACCGACATCCGTGTGAACACCACGCGACGAATGCGGGAGTCCGCAACGGCGGTGGCGGTCAGTCGAGCAGCAGCGCCGGCTCCTCGAGCACCGAGGCCACGTCGTGCACGAAGCGGGACGCCACGTCGCCGTCGACGACCCGGTGGTCGAACGACGCGCCGATCGTCGTCACCATGCGCGACCGGACCTCGCCGTCGACGACCCACGGCTTCGGCTTGATCGTGCCCATCGCCACGATCGCGACCTCACCCGGGTTGAGGATCGGGGTACCGGTGTCCATGCCGAACACGCCGATGTTCGTGATCGACACCGTGCCGTTCGCCATCTGCGCCGGCGTGGTCTTGCCGTCGCGGGCGGTCAGGGTGAGCTGCTCGAGGGCCTGGGCGAGCTCGAGCAGGGACATGTCCTGCGCGTCCTTGATGTTCGGCACGATGAGGCCGCGCGGGGTGGCCGCGGCGATGCCGAGGTTCACGAAGTGGTGGACGATGATCTCGCGGTCGGTCCAGGTGGAGTTCACCGAACGGTTGCGGCGGACCGCCCAGATCACGGCCTTCGCCACGAGGAGCAGCGGCGACACCTTCACGCCCGCGAACGTCGGCGAGGACTTCAGCCGCTTGACGAACTCCATCGTGCGGGTGGCGTCCACGTCGACGAACAGCGAGACGTGCGGTGCGGTGAACGCCGACGTGGTCATCGCGGTCGCGATGGCCTTGCGGACGCCCTTGACCGGGATCGTCTCGCTGCGGACGTCGCCCCACTCGGGCGTCTCGATGTTGCGGAAGACGCTGGCCTGCTTCGCGTGCCGGATGACGTCGTCGCGGGTGACCTCGCCCGCGAGGCCGGTCGCGACAATCTCGCTCAGCTCGACGCCGAGGTCCTTGGCGAGCTTCCGGATCGGCGGCTTCGCCAGGACGTTGGTCGCCACACCGAGCTTGCGCGCCGAGCCGGAGCCCTGCGCGGAGATGGCTTCGGCGGTGGTCTCCTCACCGGGGTCGGTGGCGGCTTCGGCGGCAGCTGCGGCGTCGGCACTGGAGGCGCGGCTCGCCTCGGCCGCGAGCGCTGCGGCCCGGCGGGCGCCCGGCTTCCGGCGGGACGGCGACGAGGTCGCGGAGCCGTAGCCGACGAGGACGGCGCCGGAGGACTCGTCCGTGCCGACGACGGAAGCGTCGACGGCGACCGGCTGGGCGGGTGCGGCTGCGGGCTGCGCGGGAGCGGTGGCGGGCGCCGTGGCGGCCCGCGGCGGGGTCGGCGCACTCACCGGAGCGGGTGCGGCGGGGGTCTGCGCGACCGGGGCGGCGGGCGCGGCCGGTGCCGGCGGGGTGGCGGTGACGTCCGGCGAGGTCGGGACGCTCTGGGCGACGTGTGCCGCGCCTCCTGGGCCGGCGACCGCCGCACCGGACGCGACCTGCGCGTCGGACTCCACGCGGATGATCGGCTTGCCGACCTCGACGGTGTCGCCCTCGGAGACGAGCAGGCCGGTGACGGTGCCGGAGAACGGCGACGGGAGCTCGACGAGGGACTTCGCCGTCTCGATCTCGACGAGGACCTGGTCGACGGCGATCTCGTCCCCGATCGCGACGCGCCACTGCACGATCTCGGCCTCGGTGAGGCCTTCACCCACGTCGGGCAGGGGGAATTCGGCGACGGCCACTACGGCTCCTTCGGCGTTCTGGTCGAGCTCGGACAGGGAGGTCAGTAGGCGAGGGCGCGGTCGACGGCCTCGAGGACGCGGTCGGCGTCCGGCAGGTGCAGGTGCTCCAGCTTCGACACCGGGAACGGGACGTCGAACCCGGAGACCCGGAGGGGCGGTGCCTGCATCGTGTAGAACGCCTTCTCGGCGACGGTCGCGGCGATCTCGCTGCCGACGCTGACGAAGCCGGAGGCCTCTTGCGCGATGACGAGACGACCGGTCTTCCGGACCGACGCCAGGAGCGGCTCCCAGTCGATCGGCGAGATCGAGCGGAGGTCGATGACCTCGCAGCTCGTGCCCTCGCCCTCGGCGATCTCCGCCGCCTGCATGAGCGTGGCGACCATCGCACCGTGGCCGACGAGGGTGACCTCGGTGCCGGTGCGGGCGACGCGCGTGGTGTGCATCGGGACGTGCCCGTCGACGAGGTCCACCTGACCCTTCGGCCAGTAGCGCGACTTCGGCTCGAGGAAGACGACGGGGTCCTTCGAGGCCACTGCTTCCTGGATCATCCAGTAGGCGTCGTTCGGCGTGCTCGGGCTGACCACACGGAGACCAGGGGTGTGCGCGAAGTACGCCTCGGGCGACTCCTGGTGGTGCTCCACGGCACCGATGTGGCCGCCGTAGGGGATGCGGATGACGACGGGCAGCGACATGTGCGCCGGCAGCCGGTTCGCCATCTTCGCGAGCTGCGAGGTGATCTGGTCGAAGCCCGGCCAGACGAAGCCGTCGAACTGGATCTCGACGACCGGGCGGTAGCCGCGCAGGGCCAGACCGATCGCGGTGCCGATGATGCCGGCCTCGGCGAGCGGGGTGTCCCGCACGCGCTCGGGGCCGAACTTCTCCTGCAGGCCCTCGGTGATGCGGAACACACCGCCGAGTGCGCCGATGTCCTCGCCCATCAGCAGGACCTTGTCGTCCGCCTGCATCGCGGCGGCGAGCCCGGCGTTGAGCGCCTTGGCCATCGTCAGGGTCGGGGTGGGGTCGCTCGGGACCTCACCGGCGCCCGGGTGGGAGCGCAGGGTGTAGTCGAAGAGCTGCTCGGTGGTGCTCATGCGTGGGCGCCCCCTTCGAAGCCGGCCTCGTACTGTTCGAGCCAGGCCTTCTGCTCGGCGATCAGTGGGTGCGGCTCGCGGTAGACGTTGTCGAACATGACGTCGACGGACGGCGGTGTCAGGGCCACGGTGCGACGGCGGACGTCGGCGGCGATGTCCTCGCCCTCTTCGTCGAACGCGGCGAACTGCTC
Organism: Curtobacterium sp. Curtsp22; assembly: GCF_059492135.1. Taxonomy (NCBI): domain Bacteria; kingdom Bacillati; phylum Actinomycetota; class Actinomycetes; order Micrococcales; family Microbacteriaceae; genus Curtobacterium; species Curtobacterium sp. Curtsp22. Next base: position 2,004,149 of record NZ_CP168519.1, read on the forward strand.
GTCGGTCGCGCCCTTGGAGCGCAGGTACGCCTCGGACCGGACGATCGGGTCGCGGCGGACCCAGTCCTCGAGCTCGCCCTCGGCGCGGTAGCGGCTCGGGTCGTCGGAGCTCGTGTGCGCGCCGATGCGGTACGTGTCGGCCTCGATGAACGCCGGGCCCTGGCCGCTGCGGGCGTGGTCGGTGGCGACGACCGAGGCCGTGTAGGAGGCGAGGATGTCGTTGCCGTCGATGAGGACGCTCGGGATCCCGAAGCCGCGCGGACGGTCGACGAGCGGGGTCGGCGACTGCACCGACACCGGTACCGAGATCGCCCAGTGGTTGTTCTGCAGGAAGAAGACGACGGGGGCCTTCGTCGAGGCCGAGAACACGTACGCCTCGTTCACGTCGCCCTGGCTCGTCGCGCCGTCGCCGAAGTAGACGATCGAGCACGCGTCGCGGTCGGGGTCACCCGTGCCGACGTCGCCGTCGAGCTTCTGCCCGAGCGCGTACCCGGTGGCGTGCAGGGTCTGCGAGCCGATCACCAGGGTGGAGATGTGGGTGTTGCCGCGCTCGTCCGGGTCCCACCCGCCGTGCGTCTGGCCGCGGTACATCGCGATGATCTCCATCGGCTCGACGCCGCGGTGCATCGTGACCGCGTGCTCGCGGTAGGACGGGAAGACGTGGTCCTGCGCACGGAGGGCGAAGGCGGAACCGGTCTGTGCGGCTTCCTGCCCGTGGCTCGGCACCCAGAGGCCGAGCTGACCGGTGCGCTGGAGGTTGTGACCGGCGTGGTCGAACCGACGGGTGAGGACCATCCGGCGGTGCATCGCCAGCAGGGTCTCGTCCGGGATCGCCCGCGCGGCGGCGGCGAACTCGGCGTTCTCGTCGGTCTCCACGAACCGGCCCTCGGGGTCGAGGAGCCGGACGGTGGTCGTCGCGGGGGCCGCGGCGCGGAATGACATGCGGGCCAGCGTAGCGGCAGCGACTACTCGGCTGCCTGGAGGTCCCCCACAAGCGACCGTGCCGTTTCGAGGAGCGTTCCCACAGCCTCGTGCTCCCCGATCGAGATGCGGATGCCCTCGTTCCCGAAGGCCCGGACGATGATGCTGGCCTGCTCGAAGCGCTCCGTCGCGTGCGCCGTCAGCTCGCCGGTCGGCAGCCACACGAAGTTGCCCTGGGCGTCGGGTACGTCCCAGCCCTGCTCGCGGAGCGACGTGACGACGTGGTCCCGCAGGACAGCGATCTCGGACACGCGCTCGAGCAGTTCGGACTCGCGCTCGAGGCTCGCGAGCGCCGCCGCCTGGCCCTGCGCCGTGACCGAGAGCGGGATGGCGCAGGCGCGTACGGCATCGAGCACGTACGCCGGGCCGAGGGCGTACCCGACACGGAGTCCGGCCAGCCCGTAGGCCTTCGAGAAGGTGCGGAGCACGACGAGGTTCGGGTACCGCTCGAGCAGTGGTGCACCACGGACGGCGGTCGGCTCGGTGACGAACTCGGCGTAGGCCTCGTCGAGGACCACGAGCACGGTGGCGGGCACCTGCGCCATGAACGCCTCGAACTCCGTGCCGGTCACGATCGGGCCGGTCGGGTTGTTCGGCGTGCAGACGATCACGAGGCGGGTGCGCTCCGTGACCGCGGCGGCCATCGCATCGAGGTCGTGACCGCCGTCGGGTCGGTTCTGCACCTGCACGCTCGTGGCGCCGGCGACCGTGACGACGCCCGGGTAGGCCTCGAAGGAACGCCACGCGTAGACGATCTCGTCGCCGGGGCCGGAGGTGGCCCTGGCGAGTTCGTGGAGGATCGCGACGCTGCCGGGGGCGACGTGGACCTCGTCGACGGTGGTGCCGAAGCGGTTCGCGAGCACGGCCCGGACGGCGAGGGCGGTGGCGTCGGGGTAGCGGTTGAACGCGGTCTGCGCCTGCACGGCCTCGACGACGCCGGGCAGCGGCGGGAACGGGTTCTCGTTGCTCGACAGCTTGAAGGCGTCGGCCGCGGCCTGGCGCCCCTGCTTGTAGGCGGGGAGAACGGCGATCTCGGGCCGGATGTGCACGCGCTCGTCAGTCACGGGATCAGGCTACCCGGCCGGGAGAACGGCGATGCGGTGCCCATCCGGGTGCCGGAGGGCATCATGGACGCATGCGATTCCTCGTCCGCCTCGTCGTCAACGCCGTCGCCCTCTGGCTCACCACGCTGATCGTCAGCGGCGTCTCCGTCACGCCCTTCGGCGACGGCGGCACCACGGCCACCGTGCTCACCTACCTGCTCGTGGCGTTCGTGTTCGGCCTCGTGAACGCGGTCATCGGCACGCTGATCCGGATCGTGGCCTTCCCGATCTACATCCTCACGCTCGGGCTCATCTCGTTCGTCGTGAACGCGATCCTGCTGCTCATCGTCGCCGGGATCTCGGACGCCTTCGGCTTCGGGCTGCAGGTCGAGTCGTTCGGCTGGGGCATCGTCGGCGCCTTCGTGCTCGCGGTGTTCGCGTGGCTGATCGGGCTGTTCGTGCGGCCGGTGCTGAACCGCCCGCGCGCGTGACGCTGGCCGACGACCCGTCGGCGAGCACCCCGTCGGGGTGGGCCGACGACCGGACCGGCACCGCGCCTCCCGACAGCAGCAGCGTCGCGGACGGACGCTCCCTGCGCCATGATGTCCCCATGACCCCGGACGCCGACGCCCCCTTCCGGGTCTCGTTCGTCTGCAGCGGCAACATCTGCCGCTCCCCCATGGCCGGCATCGTCTTCGCCCAGCTCGCGGCGGACGCCGGCATGGCCGACCGGTTCCAGGTCGAGTCCGCCGGCACCGGCGACTGGCACGTCGGCGAGCCCGCCGACGAGCGCACGATCGCAGCACTCGCAGCGCGCGGATACGATGGCAGCAGGCATCGCGCCCGTCAGTTCGATCCGGACCGGTTCCCGGACCTCGATCTGGTGGTCGCACTCGACCGCTCCCACGAACGCATCCTGCGCTCGTGGGCACCGACCATGGACGACGCCGCGAAGGTGACGCTCCTGTTGCGGTACGACGACGCCTGGCCCCAGCAGACCGACGTACCGGATCCGTACTACGCGGACCGGCACGAGTTCGACCGAGTGCTCTCGACCGTCGAACGGGCCTGCCGGGCGCTCTTCCGCCAACTCGAGCCGGCAGTCCGTCAGGGAGCCCCATGACCCCCCTTCCCCCGCAGCCGATCAGCCCGCTCGACGGGCGCTACTACCCGATCGTGCACACGGTGGGCGAGCACCTCTCCGAGGCGGGGCTCAACCGCGCGCGCATCGTGGTCGAGGTCGAGTGGCTCATCTTCCTGACCGACCACGCGATGTTCACCACGTCGCCGCTCAGCGTCGACGACAAGGCCGCGCTCCGCCGGGTCGTGGAGACCTTCGGCCAGGAGCAGATCGCCGAACTCGCCGAGATCGAGGCCACGACGCGGCACGACGTCAAGGCGGTCGAGTACTTCGTCCGTCGTCGTCTGTCCGAGCTCGGGCTCGACGCGATCGCCGAGCTCACGCACTTCGCCGCGACGAGCGAGGACGTCAACAACCTCTCGTACGCGCTGACCGTCCGCGACACCGTCGACCAGGTGTGGCTGCCGGCGTACCGCGCTGTCGTGGCGAGGCTCCGCGAGCTCGCCGACGAGCTGAAGAGCGTCCCGATGCTCTCGCACACGCACGGGCAGCCGGCGACGCCGACGACGCTCGGCAAGGAGCTCGCCGTGGTCGTGTACCGCCTCGAGCGCGTGCTGTCCCAGATCGAGGGCGGCGAGTACCTCGGCAAGTTCTCCGGCGCGACCGGCACGTTCTCGGCGCACCTCGCGGCCGACCCCGAGGCCGACTGGCCGGCACTCTCCCGCGAGTTCGTCGAGGGTCTCGGGCTCACCTGGAACCCCCTCACGACGCAGATCGAGTCGCACGACTGGCAGGCCGAGCTGTACGACCGGGTGCGCCACGCGAACCGGATCCTGCACAACCTCGCGACCGACGTGTGGACCTACATCTCGATGGGGTACTTCACGCAGATCCCGGTGGCGGGTGCCACGGGCTCGTCGACGATGCCGCACAAGATCAACCCGATCCGGTTCGAGAACGCCGAGGCGAACCTCGAGATCTCGTCGGCGCTGTTCTCCACGCTGTCCGAGACGCTCGTGACGTCGCGGCTCCAGCGTGACCTCACCGACTCGACCACGCAGCGGAACATCGGCGTCGCGTTCGGGCACTCGCTGCTCGCGCTCGACAACCTGCGCCGTGGCCTGGGTGAGATCGCCGTGAACGAGGTGCGTCTCGCCGAGGACCTCGACCGCAACTGGGAGGTGCTCGCCGAGGCCATCCAGACGGTCATCCGCGCCGAGGTCACCGCCGGACAGTCGAACATCGAGGACCCCTACGCGATGCTCAAGGAGCTCACGCGCGGGAAGCGCATCGGGCAGGCGGAGCTCGTCGCGTTCGTGAACGGCCTGGACATCTCGTCCGGCGCGAAGGCCCGGCTGACGAACCTCACCCCGGCGACCTACACGGGCCTCGCCGACGAGCTCGTCGACCACCTCGACGTGTAACGCGCCGCGCGGCGCTCGCTTCGTGAGCAGACATGGTCGGGTCCCGAGCAGGGACCCGGCCATTCAAGCGTCGGCCTGGAGGCGCGGGTCGGCCCCGCCGGCGGCGTCACCGCCTCAGGTGGTGACGTCCAGGGCCTCGGCGACCAGCGCCTCCAGGACCGTCCGGACCACGGGGCGGACCGCACGGTCCGGCCGGACGAGCGCCTCGATCCGCCGCCCCGCGCGGACGTCGGCGAGCTCGGCGAGGTGGAAGCGACCGGGCGCCCGGGTCCCCGAGGTGTACCGCGGCACGAGCGCCACCCCGTGTCCGGCGGCGACGAGGTTCTCGATGACGGGCAGGTGGATCGTCCGGAAGCCGACGCTCGGCGGCGTGTCCGTCGCCGCCGCCATGGCCGTGAGCACCCGGTCGATCGGGTAGCCCTCCGGCACCCCGATCCAGGACTCTCCGACGACGTCGTCGATGCGGACGCGCTCACGGGCGGCCAGCCGGTGGTCGAGTGGGAGCGCGACGTCGAGCGGCTCGCGGAGGAGCGGGACGGTCTCGAGCGCCTCCCGGCCGGCCGGTGGGGCGCCGTCCGGCCGGTGCCCGATGACGACGTCGTGGTCGGCGGCGAGGGGGCCGAACGCGTCCTCGCTGACGTCGACGTCGACGAGCACCAGGTCGATGCCGGGGTGCTCGCGCATCCGGGTGAGGAGGCCGGGCAGCAGGAGTTCCGCGGCCGACGGGAACACGGCGAGGTCCACCCGCCCGGTCGCGCCGCCGAGGTGCTCCTGCCACGCTGCGTCCACCGTGGCGATCGCCGTCGCGACGCCGCTCGCCAGCCCGGCGAGCACCCGGCCGTGCTCGGTGAGCCGGACCCCGCGGCCGACCCGTTCGACGAGGGGGACGCCGACCTGGCGCTGCAGGGTCTGGAGCTGCTGCGAGACGGCGCTGGGCGTGCGGTGGGTGGCCTCGGCGACGGCGGTGACGCTCCCCCGCTCGGCGAGTTCGCGGAGGACGGTGAGGAGCTGCACGTCGAAGCCGACCATTCAGGGAGCCTACAACGTCGGTACGGAACTCTTCGCTGGTGCTGAACGGTGCGGCTGGGTCACGATCGACCCGTGCGCACCCGTGACCGTCTCCTCGCCGTGGTCGTCGCCGTCGTGTGGGGGCTCAACTTCCCCGCGACGGCCCTCGCCCTCGAGCACTTCCCGCCGTTCCTGCTCGCCGCGCTGCGGTTCACGCTGCTCGCGGTCCCGACCGTGCTGCTCGTCCCGCGCCCGAGGATCCCGTTCGGCCGGCTCCTGCTCGTCGGCTTCGGGCTCGGGGTCCTGCAGTTCGCGTTCCTGTACCTCGGCATGGCCGCGGGGCTTCCGTCCGGGCTGGCGTCGCTCGTCCTGCAGGCGTCGGCGCCGTTCACGGTGGTGCTCGCCGGGGTGTTCCTGCGCGAGCGGCTCACCGGCCGGCAGGTGATCGGGGTCACGATTGCGGTAGCGGCGCTGGCGGCGATCGCCGTGCACCGGGCGCAGGCGGCGGCGCTGCTGCCCGTCGTGCTCGCGCTGTGCGGGGCGCTCGGGTGGGCGATCGGCAACGTCGCGACCCGTCGGGCCGGGGCGGCCAACCCGCTGCACCTGACGCTGTGGTGGTCGATCGTGCCGCCGGTGCCGATGGCCGTCCTGTCGTTCGTGGTCGAGGGGCCGTCGCGCATCGGGAACGCGCTCGGGACGGCGTTCACCGCGGAGGCGCTGCCGGCGGACCTCGGGCTGCTCTACATCGTGCTGGTGGCGACCCTCGTCGGCTACGGCATCTGGTCGCGGCTGATGGCGGCGTACCCGTCGAGCACCGTCGCGCCGTTCTCGATGCTCGTGCCCGTGGTCGGGGTGTTCGCCTCGTGGGTGGCGTTCGGGGAGGTGCCGGACGTGGTGGAGATCGCGGCCGGGGTCGTCGTCGTGGCCGCCGTGCTGTGGTCGTCCCGCCCGGCACGGGACCGGCCGGCACGGGTCCGTCCCGCGCGGTCCCGCCCGGCGTCGTCACCGGTCGAGGTCGCACCACACGCCGCGGACGCTCCGCCGAGGTCGCACGACGTGCCGCCCGCCGACGGGCTGGGCGGCAGTTCGAGCGACCTCGGCGACCCGCCCCCGCCCCCGCCAACGCCGACGCGGACGCCGGCGCTCAGCCCCGGTGCTGCCGACGCTCCGCGATGATCCCGGCGAGTGCGCCGCGCAGGTGCGGGTAGCGGAACTCGTACCCGGCCTCGACCAGGCGCGTCGGCACCACCCACCGGCTCTTCAGCACGAGCTCGGTCTCGGTCCGGATCGCGAACGACCCGAGCTCGAGCATCCACCGCCACGTCGGGATCCCGAAGCGTCGCCCGACGGCGTCCCGGATGGTGGCCATCACGGTGCGGTTGTCCGACGGGTTCGGGCTGGACACGTTGACCGCGCCGTCGATGTCCTCGTGGTCGCGGACGAAGCGGATCGCCCCGAGGACGTCCGCGATGTGCACCCAGCTGAACCGCTGCCGGCCCCGGGTGTGCCGGTTCACGTGGTAGGTGCCGGCACGGAGCCGGGAGCGCGTCGGGAACCACGGGCCGTCGTACTGCGGCCCGCCGAGTCCCGCCTGCGCCAGCCGGAGCAACGGCACGAGGGCGCTGCCGTCGCCGAACACGATCGCCATCCGGAGCGCCACGCGGCGGGTGCCGGGCAGGTCGATCGCGGACAGGGCGTCCTCCCACGCGGTCGCCACGGACACCGAGAACCCCTCGCCGAGTTCCCCGGTCGCCTCGTCCTGAGGGCGGTCGTCGGCGTGCCGGTAGATCGTCGCCGTCGAGGCGTTCACCCACAGCGGCGGCGGGTGCTCGCTCGTGCGGATCGCCTCGGCCAGTTCGAGCGTGGTGTCGACCCGGGAGCGGATGATCTCCGCCCGGTTCCGGCGCCCGTACCGGCAGTTGACGCTCTTGCCGGCCATGTTCACGACGAGTGCGGCCCCGTCCACGAGCTCCCGGATCCGCATGGTGTTGCCCCACACGGCGTCCCCGGTGCGGCCGATCGTGACGACCTCGTAGCCCTCGTCGCGGAAGGCGTCCTGCAGGTACTGCCCGACGAAACCGCTCGCCCCCGCGATCACGGCGCGGCCCTTGTGGTCGCTCATCTCATCCCCGTCCTGTGTCCGGCGCGATCTCGTACCGGAACGCCCCCTCGTACCGGTACAGCGTGCCGACCAGCGGGGCCGAGAGCACCAGGGACACGCGCTGCTGGTCGGCATCGTCATCGAATCGTTCCACGAGCGTCACACGCGGTGCGATGCGGCTCGGGAGGCGCACCTCGCGTCCCAGCGCACGGAACGACACACGGGTGGAGACCAGGCGCAGGGCGCCCGCGTCCGGGCCGTGCGCGTCGACCTCGGCCCGGAGCAGGGCGCTGACGCGCCCACGGCGACCGAGGTGGTCGACGAGCCCGTCGGGTCCGGCGGTGATGGCGTCGACCATCGTTCGGGTGCCGGAACGGAAGCGGAAGGTGCGGTGCGCGCGGACGGCGACCCGACCCTCCTGGACCGCCGGCCCGCGACCGACGCGAGCCGGGCGGTTCTCGACCGTGAAGGGGACGTCCCGTTCCCAGACCGGGAACATGACGGCGTCGCGGGCGAACCACGCGAGCACCGGCCAGAGCCAGCGGCGGGGTGTGCCGACGACGTCGAAGACGCCCTCGCCACGGCCGACGTGTCCGGGCGGGACCGCACCGAAGTACGTCGACAGTCGCGGGTGCAACCGGGCCAGCACGTCGGGCGGTGTGGACAGCTCGTAGGGCGACCGGGTCACGTCCCGATCCTGGCATGTCGTCGGTACGGATCCCTACGATGATGCGCATGGGACACGACCACGGAGCAGGGCACTCGCACGGGCACGCGTCCGAGCGCGCACTGCTCATCGCGTTCTGCATCTCGGCGACGATCCTGCTGGCGGAGGTCGTCGGTGCCGTCGTGACCGGATCGCTCGCCCTGCTCGTCGACGCCGGGCACATGGTCGTCGACACCGGCGGGCTCGGCATCGGCCTCGTGGCGACGCGGCTCGCACGACGCTCGCCGACCGCGCAGCGCACGTGGGGCTTCCAGCGTGCCGAGGTGCTCGGGGCCACGGCGCAGGCGGCGATCCTGCTCGCCGTCGGCGTCTACGTGATCATCTCGGCGATCCAGCGGCTGTTCGTGCCGGCCGAGATCCACTCCGGTCCGCTGCTCGTGTTCGGGATCATCGGCCTCGTCGGCAACCTCGTGGCGTACGCCGTGCTGCTGCGGGCCTCCGGCGAGGGGTTCACCTCGCGGGCCGCCCGGCTCGAGGTCCTCAACGACACCCTCGGCTCCGTCGCGGTCATCGCCGCCGCGGTCGTCCTCATGCTGACCGGGTGGGAGCGTGCCGACTCGGTCGCGGCGATCCTGATCGGGCTGCTCATCCTGCCGCGGGCCATCCGGCTGCTGCGCGAGACCGCCAACGTCCTGCTCGAGTCGACGCCCCCGGGGCTCGACCTCGACGACGTCCGGGGGCACATCCTCGAGCTCGACCACGTCATCGCCGTGCACGACCTGCACGCGACCCTCGTGGCGACCGGGGTGCCGAACCTGACCGCGCACGTGGTGGTGGACGACGAGTGCTTCTCGACGGCGCACGCCCCGCGGATCCTCGACGAGCTGCAGCAGTGCGTGGCGGAGCACTTCGACCTCCCCGTGGAGCACTCGACGTTCCAGCTGGAGCCGGCGTCGCACCGGCGGCACGAGCACGAGGTGCACGCCTAGGCGGTGCCCGGCGCGCCACCGTCGCCGGGGACGAGGTCAGCAGCCGCCGTCGCTCGTGGGGAACGCCGTGATCACGCGGTCGGTGGTGGCCGACACGATCACGCGGACGAACGGCTCGGCCGCGGGGCGGGACCCGTCGTCGAACCGCACGGGAGCGGCGAAGCAGACCTTGCCGTCGCCGGCGTCCTGCGGGTACCCGGTCGCCGGTGCCTCGAGGGCGGACTGCACCGCGGTGAGCATGGCGTCGTCCCAGTCCCGGGAGCCGTGGCCGGTCACGACGTCCTCCCAGTCCGCGGTGTGGCGGACGCGGATGTGCTCGTAGCCCTGGCCGGAGTTCCCGCACTGCAGCACGACCGTGCCGAGCGCCTCGGTGTCGTACCGGGCCACGGTCTCGCGGGTGCTCGTGTCGCAGCGGGCGAGGACGGCGTCGCCGGGCAGGTCCGGGCCGGTGCGGGTGATCGTCACCGTGCCGTCCTTCGTCGCGTCCCCGCCGGCGGTCGCGCTCGGGACGACGCTGGCCGCCGTGCCCCCGAGCACCGGGTCGTCCGCACCGCGCTGCGCCGTCAGTGCGACGCCACCGGCCACGAGGCCGGCGGCCAGCACGGCGGCGACGCCGGTGATGACGGAACGGTTGCGCTTCTGGGACACGCGCCCAGTATGCCGGACGGGTGTCGCGCCTCCTGGACCGGCCGCGGGACGCAGTCGAACCACGTTCCCGACATCGCACCGCGCCCCAGCGGTGGTGCGATGTCGGAAACGTGGTTCGACGTGGCCGAACGCGCAACGCGGCCGACGCGCGGGACGCGGACCAGCGCTCAGGCCCGCGCCGCCAGGCGGGTGCCGGCGACGACGGCCAGTACGACCACGAACACGACGTACCCGAGCAGCACGGGCAGCGTCGGCAGCACGAGGAGCGCGGCGCCGACCGCCACCACCGGCACGGTCAGCCCGGCGTAGGCGATGAGGAAGGTCGCGGCGAGGACACCGCCGCGACGTTCCGGGCCGACGAGGGCGCCCGCGCTGCCGATCGACGCGCGGAACAGCAGCCCGACGCCGGCTCCCGCGACGACCCCGCCACCGATGAACCCGGCGACCTGCAGCACCACCGCGGCACCGGCCAGGACGACCAGGCCACCGACGAGCAGGACCATCCCGAGACGGATCTGCGCCCGCTGCGACAGCCGGGCGAAGACGATCTGCGACACCGCGCTCGCGGCGAACACCCCGAACGTGGTGGCTCCGGCGGCGAGGCGGTCGGTCACGTGGAAGGTCGTCCCGAGGAACGTCGGCGCGACCGAGGTGAAGAGTCCCTGCACCGCGAGCGCGGCGAACGCGGCGGTGCCGGCGGTCCAGAACGCGCCGGCCTGCCCCTCCGGTGCCTGCAGTCGCTGCGGGCGGTAGGGCACGGGCGACGTGGGACGGTCGACGGTCTCCGGGGCGGCGAGCACCACCACGAACGCGACGGCCAACGCCACGACGAACACGACGTAGGGCACCATGAGCGGCTGCCCGACGAACTCCGCGAGCGCTCCACCGACGAGGGCGCCGAGCGACAGCCCGCCGAGGTTCACGACCCCCGCGACCACGCCCGCCCCACCGGCCGACGACTGCGAGCCCGTCGCCCGGACCCGCAGCTCGCCGAGGTGCGCGGTCGCCGTCGCCGTCAGGAGCCCGACCCCGAGGCCGGTCACGAGCCGGGCGACGATGAGGCCGCTGACGTCGTTCCAGAGCAGGAAGAGCACCGCTGCGACGAGCTCGAGCGCCACCGACACGAGGATGAGCGGGCGCCGTCCGTGCACGTCGCTGAGGTGTCCGGCGAGGTACAGGGAGCCGACGACACCCACGCCGTACGCCGCGAAGACCACGGTCGTCGTGAAGGTCGGGAAGCCGTCGCGTGCCTGGTAGATGACGTAGAGCGGTGCGGGCACGGTCGCGAACGCCATCACCGCGAGGAACGCGAACGCCACGGCCCAGAACCCGACGCCGTGCCGACGGCGCGTGTGCGCTCGTCGTCCGCGCGGGGCGGCGACGCGCTCGCTCGCGGTGGCGGCGGTCGACGACGTGGGAGCGGATGCGGTGGCGGTTGACATGCTCCGATCGTCCCGCCGAACACCCATCGAGTCCAACGGATCCTCTTGATGACGTCCATCGACCTGATCGATACTGAGCCGGTGGAGACCCGCCTGCTCGAACAGTTCGTCACCGTCGCCGCCGAGGGCAGCGTCACCCGCGCCGCCGAACGGCTCTGGGCGGCGCAGTCCACGGTGTCCGCGGGGATCGCGTCACTCGAGCGGAGCTTCGGGGTCCGGCTGTTCGACCGCACCGGACGGCACCTCGTGCTGACGACCGCTGGTGAGGACCTGCTCCCCCACGCCCGCGCCGTGCTGGAGTCCCTCGACCGGATGCACGACCTCGCGACCGTCGACGACGCCGACCTGCGGGGACGGGTCCGGCTCGGCATCTTCACGAGCATGGACATCGTCGACCTCACGGGCGTGCTGCGACGGTTCCGGCAGCGGCACCCGCTGGTCGCGGTGGAGCTCATGACCTCGCCCTCCGGGACGACCGGGCTCGTGCAGGACCTGGTCGCCGGGCGGCTGGACATCGCCTACACGGGCCTCCCGGCGGTCCCGGCCGGGGTCGAGGTGGCGCCGCTCCGAGAGATGCCGTTCCGGGTCTTCACCGCCGCCGACCACCGGTTCGCCGGTCGTCGCTCGGTCTCGCTCGCGGAGCTCGCCGACGAGCCGTTCATCGACACGGCGCACGGCTTCGGCAACCGGATCATCCTCGACACCGCGCTGGAGCGGCTCGGGATCCGGCGGCGGATCGTCGCGGAGATGAACGACATGCCCGCGGTGATCCGGTTCGCGTCGGCCGGCCTCGGTGTCGGCGTCGTCCCGGACTCCGGGGTGCGCCACGACGGTGCGGTGCTCGAGCTCGAGGACGAGGTCGATCCCCTGCGCATCGGGCTCGCGATGCGGACGAGTCCGGAGCCGAACCGCGCGGTGCGCACGCTGGCGCGCGACATCGTGGCGGCGCGCGTCGACGTCGCTACGCAGCCGGGCTGAGCGGCCGGATTCCGGTCGTACCCCACCGACGGACTGGAGGCGCGGGTCGTCCCCGCCACGCGCCTCCAGGCCGTCAGTCCCCCCAGATCTCCCCGACGATCGCACCCAGCAGGTTGTCGGTCGGGAAGTTGGTCTGGCCGATCTCCAACCAGGTGTCGCCGCGGACGTAGCGGGTTCTGCTCCAGTCCGTGCCGTACTGCGGATCGAGCCTGGTCTGCCGGCAGATCCGGATGCCGTCGGACTCCTCGCACGTCGGCGACCACCCCTGGTAGTAGCTGCGCTCTCCGTTCGCGAGCTCCTCCGGCGTGCCGTGCCCCATCGTCACGGCGAGCCCGGTGATGTCCGCAGCCGGATCACGCCACAGGCAGTACAGGTCGGTCTCCGGCAGTCCCGAACCGTTACCCGCCACCGGCGGAGGCGTCGCTTCAGCGGGCAGCCCTTCCGCGACCGGGAGCACCCGCTGCAATGGGACGTCGCCGAAGAACCGGTCGTAGTCGGACGCCGGGACGAGCGCACGGCAGTCGGTCGGGATCGTCGCCGTCGTGTTGACCGGCTTCGGGGTCGGACGCGGTGTCGGGCGCTGGGTGATCGGCGCGGACGTCGGGGTCGTCGCGGAGGGCGACGGCTCCGGCTGCTGCGTCCGGGTGGGTGCGGCGACGGGCGACTCCTGCTGCGACAGCGACAGGGCCACGGCGCCCGTTGCGGTGCCGATCGCCAGCAGGCCGATGACGCCGAGCGCGATGCCCGGACGGAACCGACGCCGCTTCGGACGCGGGGTGGCACGTTCGAGGACGTTCTGCTTCATCGAGACGAGCATGCGCTGCAGGTCGTCTCCCTCGGGGGGCTCAGTGTTCATCGTGCATCACCACCTTCTTGAGTCGGCGTCGGGATCGGGAGACCCGCTGGGTGACCGCACCGACGCTGAGGCCCAGCATCTCGGCGGCCTCGGCGTAGGAGTGCCCCTCGAGGAGGCACAGTTCGCAGATGCGTCGGTCGGTCTCGGGCAGCGCGGCGATCTCGTCGCGGACCCAGCGGAGGCGCTCACGGGCCTCGGCGTGGTCGTCGGGTGCGGCGAGCTGCTCGGGGAGCTCGTCGGCGCGACGGCGGGCCTGCTTCCGGCCGGTGTTGAACGCGTGGTTCCGGCACACGACGAGCAGCCACGGGAGCATCGTGTCCGCGGGCAGCTCGAGGGTCTCGGCACGCTGCCAGAGCGTCAAGAAGGCGTCCTGCACGATCTCCTCGACGTCCTGGCGGTCGTCGACGAGTGCCCAGGCGTAGCGGGTGAGGGTCGCGGCGTACCGGTCGAACGCCCGGGCGAGCGCACTCTTGTCGCCCCGTGCCATCGCACGGACGATCGCCTCGTCCGTGTCGGTGCCGGTCGTCACGTCCACATCCCACCTCCTTCACTCCAGAGGTGTCGGCTGCACGCGCGATCGTGACAGGACCGTGGCGAAAACGTGATCCCGGGCGTGTCGGTCGCCCGAGCGGTTCAGGCGTCGAGCAGGTGCGCGATGCCGGCGACCGAGCGCTTCGCCGCAGCCGAGGTCGACAGGTACCCGACGAGGACGATCCCCACACCGACGCCGACGACGATCCACCACATCGCGTGCGTGGCCACGGCGAACTCGGCGCCGACGGTCGCGACCGCACTCGCGCCGGTCACGGTGCCGGCGAGTGCGACCCCGAGCGACACCCCCGTCTGCCGGCTCGTGGACGCGACGGCCGCGGCGGACCCGGACTGCGCGCGGGGCATGCCCGAGACGGCCGTGTTCGTGATCGGCGCGTTCACCATGCCGAACCCGAACCCGAACAGCACGAAGGCGACGACGAGCACCCACATCGGTGTCGTGGCGTCGATCGTCGTGAGGATCGCCCCGGCGCCGCCGACGCCGATGCCGGCGAGGACGAGCGGGACCCGGGTGCCGATCGAGCCGACGAGACGCCCGGAGAGCGGCGAGACGAGCATCGTGGCGACCGCGGCGGGCAGCGTCCACAGGCCGGCCTGGAACGGCGACATGCCCCGGACCTCCTGCAGGTAGAGCGCGTTGAGGAAGAGGAACGCCCCGTTGGCGCCGAACGCGCCGATCGCGGTGACGACCGCGGCCGAGAACGGGATGCTCCGGAAGAACCGGACGTCGATGAGCGGTTCGCGGCGACGGCGCTCGACGGCGACGAGCACGACGAGGGACGCCGCGGCGAGGACGAACAGCCCGAGGGCGGCCGGTGACGTCCAGCCGAGCCGCGGCCCCTCGATGAGCCCGCCGACGAGCGTCGCCAGGAGCACGATGACGAGCACCTGGCCGACGGGGTCGAGCCGTCGGGGCTCCGGCGACTTCGACTCGGGGACGAACAGGAACGTCAGCACGATCGCCGCGATGCCGATCGGCACGTTGATCCAGAAGATCGCGCGCCAGCCGACGGTGTCGGTCAGCGCGCCGCCGACCAGCGGACCGAGCCCCATCGACACACCGACGACGGCACCCCAGACGCCGACGGCACGGGCACGCTCCTTCGCGTCGTCGAAGGTGGCGGTGATGATCGACATCGCGACCGGGTTCATCATCGAACCGCCCACCGCCTGGACCATGCGGAAGACGACGAGCCAGCCCACGCCGGGCGCGAGCGAGCAGAGCAGCGACCCGACCGTGAAGAGCGCGAGCCCGATCTGGAAGGTGGTGCGGCGGCCGATGCGGTCGGCGGTGGAGCCGGAGAGCAGCAGCAGGCTGGCGAGGACGAGCGTGTAGGCGTCGATCGTCCACTGCAGCCCGGAGATCGAGCTGCCGAGTTCACGCCCGATCGAGGGCAGGGCGACGTTCACCACGGTGGCGTCCATCGAGACGATGAACAGGCTCATGCAACAGACCGCGAGGATGAGGTACCGGTGCCGGTACCGGTGCGGCAGGCCCGGGTCGCCCTGGAACGGCCGCCGTGACGGCACCGCGGGGGCGGCCTCCGACTCAGTGGAAGTCGTTGCCGTCTCCTTCACCCGGGGCCTTGTGACCACCGAGCATGTCGTTGTCGTCCTGGTCGCTCGTCGACGCGAGCTGCAGCATCGCGAGGACGACCACGACGACGATGAACGCGATGCCGAGGAAGATCGCGGCGAGCTGGAGCTCACGCGTGGCGAGCAGCACGACGAGCCCGGTGAAGACCGCAACGATCGCGGAGATCCCGAGGAGCTCGACCGGGCGCAGGCGGTCGCGACGGCTGGGGGTGGTCATGCGTGTGGTGCTCCGTCCGGGGTTGCGGCCGGGGCCGCCGTTCCCCACTTGTGCGAGAGGCCGGCGATCACGTGGAAGACCGCGGTGATGGCGAGGTAGGCGCCGAGCAGGCCGACGAGGACGATCGAGGCGTCCAGCGTGCCGGTGACCCGCTCGACACCGCCGAGCTCCTGCGAGTAGTCGGGCGGCGTCACCAGGAAGGCGATGGCGAGCAGCAGCGTCAGGCCGCCGACGGTCGTCCAGTCGCGCGCGAACGGCGAACGCCCACGGGCGCGGAGCCCCTGCGTGAGCTCGAACGCCCCGGTGAGGACGGCGAAGGCGACGACGACCGCGATGAACGCCGGCAGGCCGAGGCCGTTGCACGCGAACGCGGCGACCGCGGCGACGAGGGTGATCACCGCCTGCAGGAGGGTCGTCCGGCGCGACCGTCCGTCCGCCGGGAGCCGCGTCGTCCCCGCGAGCAGCAGCACGAGTCCGTCCACCGCCGCGAACCCACCGAACAGCAGCAGGCCGTAGCCCGCCGCGTGGTTGGACGAGAAGGTGATGACGATGGCCACGATCGCGGCTGGCACGGCCCGGAGGACGGGGATCGGCCAGTACCGCGCGCGCTGGCCGGAGTCGTCCACGGAGTCGGACACGAGACCTCTTTCGGGCATGCGGATCGTGGTTCGATCCTACCGCCGCACGGTGCAGCGGCCGACCGCGCGGGGCGATCGGCCGCTGAGGATGCTCGAACCAGCAGGCGTCAGCGGGGCGTCGACCCGACCTCGTCTTCCGCCGAACGTCGGCGCGCACGCCGCCGCGCGAGCCACCAGCACGTCGCCCCGGCCGCAACACCGACGGCGGCCACCGCCGCGACCACGCCGAGGTCCTCCGTGCCGGTGTAGGCGAGCGCTCCGGTCCGAGCCGGCCCGGCGTCCCCGCCGTCTCCACCGTCCCCGGCGGGACGGGCCCCGCGGCCGTCGGGCGTCCGGTCGCGCGGGCCCGGGTCAGCGTCCCCGCCGTCACCCGGCCCGTCGGAGCCGCCGTCGCCGCCGTCACCACCGCCGCCGCCGGGGACCACCACGATCCCGACGCCCGGCGAGGGGTCGCCGCCGTCCGGATCGCTCGGCGACGTCGCGGTCGCAACGTTCACCACGTCCGACCCGTCCCCGGAGTACGCCGGGTCGAGCTGCGCCCGGACTCGGAACGACACGGTCTCCCCCGCGGCGAGCGCGGCACCGGAGCGACAGGTCACGTCCTGCCCCTCGGCCGTGCAGTCGTCCGGCGACCCGACGAACCGCATCGCGCTCGGCAGTTCGTCGACCGCCCCGACGTCCTCGGCGGTACCCGGGCCCCGGTTGCGGGCGGTGATCGTGTACTCGACCTCGTCACCGGGCTCGACCGCCGTCGAGGGGGACACGGACTTGTCCGTCTCGACGTGCGCGTCCACCCGGGCGGCGACCGTGGTGCTCGCCGCCGAGGTGTTGTCGTCCTCGTTCGTGTCGGCGGTCCGGGGCGCCGGTCGGATCGTGGCGACGCTCTCGAGCGTGCCCTCCGCGTCGTCGGCGGTGCGGCCGCTGATCGTCACCGTGGCCGTCCCGTTGCGCGGCAGGCCGAGATCGGTGGCGACGTCGCCGGCGCCCGACTCGGTCCCGCACGACGACCCAGCGGCCGCCGCGCAGGTCCACGTGACGTCGCGCAGGGCGTCGGGCACGTCGACCTCGAGCGCGCTCGGGTCCGACGCGTTCACGCCGGCGTTCCGAGCGGTCACCGTGTACTCGACGTCGGCACCCGCCGGGACGCTCGGCGCGAGGTCGTGTGTGACGGTGACGTCCGTCGGCGTCCAGACGCGCAGGGCGTCGACTTCGTGCACGTTGACGTGGCTGCCCGTCGCCCCCGCGAACCCGAGGCGGAGCGTGCTCGGCAGCGGTGCCTGGCCGTCGCCGTGCAGGGGGACCCGGTCGAGCACGGTCCGCATCCGGTCCCCGTCCTGCAGCCGGACGGTGACCGCGAGTTCCCCGGCGTCCCCGGGGAGCAGGGTCACGCGGACCTTCCGGAGCGTCGCCCCGGCGGTCTCCGTGCCACCGGGAGCGGGGGCCGCGCCGACCCAGCGGTAGCCGAGCACCCCGTCGCCGGAGCCGCGGATCGACACGGTGTCCGGCCGCGCCCCGGGTCCGGAGTAGTTGATCGGCGTCGAGAAGTTGCCGTAGTGGTCCACCGCGATGCCGGCGAAGCCGCCGGGGACCCCGGGCAGGTCGCAGGACAGGCCACCGCCCTGGGACGCCTCGCGCCGGCACGCGTAGCCGAGCCCGGCGCCGAACGACCCGACGCCCTGCTCGGCCGCGCCGTCCGCGAGGAAGAGCAGCAGGCCGTCGGCACCCGGGTCGTCGACGTCGCGGTACATCGCGTAGCTGAACTCGATCTCGAGCCCGAGGTCGGACGGGAACGTGTCGTGCATCGACCACGCCCCCGCCTGGTCCTTGACGTCGTCGGTCAGCCGGAGCCGACCGTCGACGATCGCCGCGTCGCCGTGCAGGGCGCCGCCGGCAGCGGTGGCGAACTGGTTCTCGTAGGGGAAGGCGAGCTCGTCGGCCGAGGAGGCGGACGGCACGAGGCCGGGTGCCGCGAGGACACCGAGCACGGTCAGGACGGACGCGACGGCCGCGACGCGGCGGAGCCGGCGTGACCTGGCGGGCGGTCGACCGCCCGGCGGGGTGTTGGGAGCTGTCATGCCCCGATCGTCGCGACCGGAGGGTCCCCGTCAGGCGGGCGTCGGCCGATCTGTGGAACGCGTCCCCGCGCCTCCTGGCTGTGGAGGAAGAGTCCGGCTCAGCGCAGCCAGACGGTGGTCTCCCCGGGGAGCACCCCGTCGCCGAGCGGACCGGACGACACGACGACCTCGCCGGCGGGCAGCCGCACCGGCTCGGTCCCGAAGTTCGTGACGGAACGCCACCCGTCGTGCCGCGCGAACGCCACGATCCCGTCCGGCGCCTCGATCCACGCGAGGTCCTCGCCCCGCTGCAGGTCCCGTCGGGCGGCGGTCGCCGCGCGGTAGAGGGAGAGGGTCGACGCGGGGTCGCCGTCCTCCGCCTCGACCGAGGACGCCCCGAAGTCGGCCGGTTGCGGCAGGTGCGGTGCGACCGCCCCGAACCCGAACGACGGCCCGGACGTCGTCCAGGGGATCGGCACGCGACACCCGTCCCGCCCCTTGACGGTGTGCCCGGTGCGGATCCACTTCGGGTCCTGCAGCGCCTCGTGCGGGATCGCCGCTGCCTCCTGCAGCCCGAGCTCCTCGCCCTGGTAGACGTACGACGAACCGGGCAGCGCCAGCATCAGCAGCGTCGCCGCCCGCGCCCGCCGGAGCCCCCGCGCACGATCGAGCGACGGTGTCGTGCCGTCGGTCAGGAGCCACGCGTCGGTGTCCGTGCCGTCCGGCAGGCCGTAGCGGGTCGCGTGCCGGACGACGTCGTGGTTCGACAGCACCCACGTGCTCGACGCCCCGGACTGCGCCGACGCCGACAGGTTCCGCTCGATGATGCCCCGGAACGCCGCGGCGTCGAACGGCGCCTCGAGCAGGTCGAAGTTGAACGCCTGCCCGAGCTCGGTCGGCCGGGCGTAGAGCACGCGGCGCGGCGCGGGCGCCCAGGCCTCCGCCACGGCGGCTCGTGGTGGGTCGTACTCGTCGAGCACCCGGCGCCACGCCGCGAAGATCTCGTGCACCTCGTCGCGGTCGTAGAGCGGATCGGAGCCGTCGAGCGGCAGGTGGTGCTCGTCGGACGGACGGTACGGGGTCGACAGGTCCTTCGCCAGGCCGTGCGCGACGTCCACCCGGAAGCCGTCGACCCCGCGGTCGGACCAGAAGCGCAGCGTGTCCTCGAAGTCGGCACGGACCTCCGGGTTCGACCAGTCGAGGTCCGGCTGCTCGGGGGCGAACAGGTGCAGGTACCACTGGCCGTCGGGCAGGCGGGTCCAGGCGCTGCCGCCGAAGTTCGACACCCAGTCGCTCGGCGGGAGCGACCCGTCGGCACCGGCACCGTCCCGGAACACGTACCGAGCGCGTTCCGGCGAACCCGGGGCCGCGGCGAGCGCGGCACGGAACCACGCGTGCTCGTCCGAGGTGTGGTTCGGGACGATGTCCGCGATCAGCCGGATGTCGTGCTCGTGGAGCGCACGGACCAGTGCGTCGAAGTCGTCGAGTGTGCCCAGGCGGTCGTCGACGTCCCGGTAGTCGGCGACGTCGTAGCCGCCGTCCGCCAGCGGGGAGGGGAAGAACGGCGACAGCCAGACCGCGTCGACGCCGAGCGACGCCAGGTAGGGCACGCGGCTCGTCACGCCCGCGAGGTCGCCGAGGCCATCGGCGTCCGTGTCCGCGAAGCTCCGTGGGTAGACCTGGTAGACGACGGCGTTCCGCCACCAGTCCGGGTCGGTCGTGCGGGGCGTGCTGGCCGGCGTCCGAAGCGTGCTCACGTCGCCAACGTACCGACGATCCACCGGACCGGGAATAGGGGTCCACGCGCACGCATTGGTTGTCGATGACACCTTTCCGTCACAGAACCAGTAAGGATCCCCGATGACGAACGTCCTCGCCCTCGTCGGCAGCCTCCGCGCCGAGTCCATCAACCGCAAGCTCGCCGAGGCGGCTGCGCACCACGCCCCGGAGGGCATCGAGCTGACGACCTTCGACGGCATCGTCGACCTGCCCTTCTACAACGAGGACATCGACGGCGACACCCCGCCCGCCTCGGCCGTCGCCTTCCGCGACGCGGTGGCCGCCGCCGACGCCGTCCTGCTCGTCACCCCCGAGTACAACGGCACCATCCCGGCCGTCCTGAAGAACGCGCTGGACTGGGGTTCGCGTCCGTTCGGCGCCTCGCCGCTGTCCGGCAAGCCGCTCGCCGTCATCGGCTCGGCCTTCGGCCAGTTCGGCGGCGTCTGGGCCCACGACGACGCCCGCAAGGTCGCCGGGATCGCCGGCGCGAAGGTCCTCGAGGACGTCAAGGTCGCCATCCCGCAGTCGGTGGTCCGGTTCGCCGAGGCCCACCCGCGCGAGGACGCCGAGGTCACCACGCTCGTCCAGGGCGCCCTCACCGCGCTCGCCGAGGCGACCGAGGAGCAGGCCGCAGCCTGACGACGTCACGCACGTGACGACGGACGGGAGGCGCGGTGCGGGCCCGCACCGCGCCTCCCATCCGTCCACGGGTGCGGGAGACCGCATCCCGTGAGATCCCTAGACGCTCTAGCAACGAGACGGGCTACCCTGAACGCCATGTCCACGCAGGAGATCACGGAAGCGTCCGGGTACTGGTTCCCCGATGACGACGCGACCCAGCGGGGCGTCACCGTCCTGAACGCCCTCCGCCGGTACCGCGCCGCCGAGACCGCGATGCGTCGACGCACCCGCGACTCGATGGGCATGGGCGAGACCGACCTGCTCGCGGTGCGCTTCCTGTTGCAGGCGCAGCGCGCCGGGCGCACCGTGAAGCCGAAGGACCTGGCGGCGTACCTCAAGATCTCGTCCGCCTCGACCACGATCCTCATCGATCGCCTCGTCAAGTCGAACCACGTCCGCCGCGACCCGCACCCGACCGACCGCCGCGCCCTCGTGATCACCCCGACCACCGAGACCGACGAAGAGGTCCGCGCGACCCTCGGCATCATGCACCGCCGGATGATGGGCATCGCCGAGGGACTCTCCCCCGAGGACGCCCGCGTCGTCGCCGTGTTCCTCGAGCAGATGCGCTCCGCCGTCGACCAGGTCGACCCCGCCGTCACGCACTGATCGGACCACGGGGGACGCGTCCTCTGAGCGGACGTCCTGCCGCACCGCGTAGACCGGTGTGGTACCGGCCACCAACGCGGAAGGAACCGATCATGCACGCATCGGACAAGCTCGCCAAGAACCTCCAGGCGGTCCTCGTGGACCTCATCGACCTGCACGTCCAGGGCAAGCAGGCCCACTGGAACATCCTCGGGACCAACTTCCGGGACCTCCACCTCCAGCTCGACGAGATCGTCGACGCCGCCCGTGAGTTCGCCGACGACACCGCCGAGCGCATGCGCGCCCTGTACGCGGTCCCGGACGGCCGCTCGAGCACCGTCGCGGCGTCGAGCCACCTCGACCAGTTCCCCGAGGGCGAGATCACCACGCACGACGCCATCGACCAGGTGACGCTCCGCCTCTACCAGGCGACCGGCACCATGCGCGACGTCCACGACGAGGTCGACGAGGAAGACCCGACGACGGCCGACCTGCTGCACGGCTTCATCGAGCGCCTCGAGCAGCTCGCGTGGATGGTCTCGGCCGAGAACCGCGCACCGAGCACCCCGCTCGCCTCGGCCACCACGCCCGCGGTCGCGGACGCCTCGGCGCACGCGTAGCGGCCACCAGGTGGACCTCGGGATCCAGGGCAAGACCGCCCTGGTCTTCGGCGCGGACTCCGGCATCGGCTGGAACACGGCTCGCATCCTCCTCGCGGAGGGTGCGACCGTGGTCGTGTCGGACCTCGACCAGTCGCAGCTCGACAACAGCGCCGATCAGCTCGAGGCGCCGTACGGCAGGCTGCACGCCTTCGCCGCGGACGTCACGAGTGCCGCGAGCCTGGCCGACCTGCACACCAGGGTGCGCGACGCCGTCGGCGAGATCGACATCCTCGTGCAGTCCTCCGGCGTCACGGGCGCCCAGGGCCTGTTCCACGAGATCGACGAACAGGGATGGCTCGACACCATCGACGTCGACCTGATGGGGCCGGTGCGGATCACGCGTGAGTTCATCGGCGACCTGCGCCAGGGCGGCTGGGGTCGCATCGTCTACCTCGTGTCCGAGGACGCGTCGCAGCCGTACGACGACGAGCTCCCCTACTGCGCGGCCAAGGCCGGGGTGCTGTCCTTCGCGAAGGGCCTCTCCCGCACCTACGCGAAGGAGGGCCTGCTCGTGAACACCGTGTCGCCGGCGTTCATCCACACGCCGATGACCGACGCGATGATGAAGAAGCGCGCCGAGGAGACCGGCCAGACCTTCGACGAGGCGATCGCGTCGTTCCTCGACGACGAGCGCCCGTACATGGAGCTGCAGCGTCGCGGCGAGCCGGAGGAGGTCGCGAACGTCATCGCGTTCCTCTGCTCCGACCTCGCCAGCTTCGTGAACGGCTCGAACTACCGGGTCGACTCCGGCTCGGTCGCAACGATCTAGGAGACGCCATGACCGACTTCCGCTACCTCGTCGTCGGCGGCGGGATGGTCGCCGACGCCGCTGCCCGCGGTGTCCGCGAACTCGATGCCGACGGCTCGATCGGCATCATCAGCGAGGACGTCGACCGGCCGTACGCCCGGCCGGCGCTCTCGAAGAAGCTGTGGACCGACCCGGACTTCAGCTGGGACGAGAAGGTCGACCTGCACACCGAGGAGACCGGCGCGACGTTCGTGCTCGGCACCGCGGTGACGGCGATCGACCGCGCGGCGAAGACCGTCACGACCTCGGACGGGCAGACCCACGGCTACGAGCGGCTGCTCCTCGCGACCGGCGGCACGCCCCGTGGGCTCCCCGGGCTGTCGCCGTCCGACCGGGTGCTCGACTACCGGAGCGCCACCGACTACCGACGCCTCCGTGAGCTCGCCGACGCCGGGGCCCACGTGGCCGTCGTCGGTGGCGGGTACATCGGCACCGAGATCGCGGCCGGCGTCGTGCAGAACGGCGCCCGGGTGACGCTCGTCGACCCGGACGAGGTCGTCGGCGGCCGGATGTTCCCGGAGGACCTCGCCCGGGCGTTCCAGCAGCGCTTCGTCGACCACGGCGTGGAGCTCCGGCTCGGGCGCCGCGTCGACCACGGGACCGAGCACGAGGGTGGCGTCACGCTGACCCTCGACGACGGGTCCGAGGTGTCCGCCGACGCGGTCGTGGTCGGACTCGGCATCGAACCGGCCACCCGCCTCGCCGCGGACGCCGGACTCACCGTGCGGGACGGCATCGTCGTGTCCTCGACGCTCCTCACCGACGACGACTCGGTGTTCGCCGCCGGCGACGTCGCCGAGTACCCCGACCGGATCCTCGGCACGCGCCGGGTCGAGCACGTCGACAACGCCCAGCAGCAGGGCCGGCAGGCGGGGCGCAACCTCGCCGACGCCGACGAGACGTACGACCACACGCCGATGTTCTACTCCGACGTCTTCGACATGGGGTACGAGGCGGTCGGGCAGGTCACCACGAAGCTGCGCACGGTCGAGGACTGGCAGGAACCGACCGTCACAGGTGTCGTCTACTACCTCGACGACGAC
Source organism: Curtobacterium sp. Curtsp22 (assembly GCF_059492135.1). Lineage (NCBI taxonomy): Bacteria > Bacillati > Actinomycetota > Actinomycetes > Micrococcales > Microbacteriaceae > Curtobacterium > Curtobacterium sp. Curtsp22. The sequence continues at coordinate 2,027,985 of NZ_CP168519.1, forward strand.
GACCTCGTGCGCGGCGTCCTGCTCTGGAACGTCTGGGACAAGACCGACGAGGCCCGCAAGGTCCTCGCCGATGCCCACGCGCTCACGCCGGACATGCTGATCGGGCGCATCACGCCGTAGCGTCGCGTCCACCCTGGAGGCGCGGTGCCGGTCCACGAGACCGGCACCGCGCCTCCGGTCGGTCGCGTCCGTCCGCGGGCCGGTCCGCGGGATCAGCCCGCCTTGCGGGTCTCCGGAGCCACCTCGTCGACGATCTCGCGGCGATCCGCCGGGTCGACCGGCAGGTCGTCGCCGTCCGCCATCGCGACCGCGTGCGCCGACTTCGCCGCCTCGAGCGTCTCGTCGTCGTTCTTCGCCATGCCGAGCAGTTCGACGAAGCGCGACTTGACGAGCAGCCAGGCCTCGCGGGGGCCGAGCCGGGACAGGTCCGACGCCGTCGAGTCGTCGCGGACGCGCTGGAGCGAGGACACCCCGCGGTCGGGGAGCCGTCCGGCCACGTGGTCCACGGCGAGCTGGGCGACCGCGTCCGCCTGCGCGTGCATCACCGAGTGCGCGCCGTCGACGACCTCGCGCAGCACCGCGTACGGGAACACGCGGGCGAGCCGGCGCACCCAGTCCCGCGGGACCATCGCGTCGTGCTCGCCGCGCACGATGAGCGTCCGTGCCTGCACGTGGGCGGCGCGCTCCTCGATCGGGAAGGCGATCATCCGCGGCAACACCTTCGAGAACCAGTGCCAGCCGCACAGGGCGTACGCCGTGATGCCGTGCCAGCGGACGGCTGCCGGCTCGTGCAACGTGGACCGGAGGAACCGGAACGCCGACTGCCGGACCGTGCGCGCGTGCGAGTCGACCACCGGGCTGATGAGCACCAGGTCGGAGATCTCCGGACGACGCGCTGCCACCTCGGTCACGACCTGGGTGCCCATCGAGTGGCCGACGAGCACCGGGTCGACGAGTCGGAGGTCGTCGATGACCTTCTCGACCGCGTCGGCGTACCGCTCGATCGAGACCTTCCCGCGGAAGCGCGGGACACCGGCGAAGCCGGGCAGGTCGAGGGCGTGCACGGGGCCGTTCTCGTTGAGGTGCGGGGCGAGCCGCTCGTAGTACGTGGCGGCGATGCCGAGCCCCGCGACGAGCAGGAAGGCGCGGTCGCCGGGTTCGCCGACGGAGCTGACGCGCACGTACGTGCCGTCGACCGCGACCCGGTCGACCTCGACCGTGACGTCGGCGTTCTCGGCCTCGTCCAGTCGCTTCGCGGGGTCCGGTGTCGCGTCCGTGTGCTCGTCGTCCACTTCGGTCTCCTCGGGTCGGGCGTCGCTCCTCGGTTCGGGCGATCGCCCAGGATACCCGCGGTGCCCCCGATCCCGCCGTCGGCGCCCCGTCAGCCGCTGAAGGTGTTCGCGGGGAACCCGTGCACCCGCGTCGGCACCGCGAGGACGGCACCGGAGTGCGGGTGCGCGACGAGCTGCTCCTCGGTGAGGTTCTCCCGCGCCGAGGCGACGAACAGCGTCGACATGTCCGGGCCGCCGAACGCCACCGACGTCACGTTCGACACCGGGAGCTCGACGGTCTCGAGGTGCGATCCGTCCGGACCGTACCGCTCGACCCGACCGCCGCCGTAGACCGCGCTCCACGAGCAGCCCTCGTCGTCGCGGACCAGCCCGTCGTGCGCGGACCCGACGACGAACGGCTCGAGCTCGCCGAGCTCCCCGTCGGGGCCGTACGACCCGCGGTAGATCGTCGACGCGCTCGTGTCCGTGACGTACATGACCGTGCCGTCCTCCGACCACTCGATGCCGTTCGTCACGCCGAAGCCGCCGCGGAGGAGTCTCGTGGTGCCGTCCGGCTCGATCGAGTACAGGGCACCGTCCGGCTCCCCCGTGGTGAGGTTCATGCTGCCGACGAGGAACCGGCCGAACGGGTCGCACTTGCCCTCGTTGAACCGGAGGCCGGCCGTGGCGTGCTCGACCCGGGCGATCTCACGCTCGACGACGCCCTGAGCGTCCGTCACGACGACGGAGTCGCCGAGGGCCGCGACGAAGCCACCGCCCGCGCGGGGCTGGAAGCTCGCGAGCGGGGGCGGCAGCTGCACGGTGGACGTGACCGTGCCGTGGGCGTCCGCGGTGGTGAGGGTGCCGAGGGTGATGTCGACCCACCGCAGCTCGTTCGTCCCGGGGTCCTACACGATGCTCTCCGCGAGGACGGCTCCGGCGTCGGAGAAGACGGTCACGGGTCCGGTCGTCGCGCTGCTGCTCATGACACCGGTCTACCGGTGCCGCCTCCGTGCGCGTCCACCGTGTCCGTGTCAGAGGCGAGCGTAGCGGGCGCGGAAGAAGCTGTAGACGCCGAAGGCCACGAACCCGATGCCGACGGCGACGAGCACGACCGCCCCGCCCGGCATCGAGCGGAGGGCGTCGAACGCCCCGTCCAGTCCGGTCGCCTGGTCGGGGTCGCTCCGGAAGGCAGCGACCGCGATGAGCACGCCGACGACCACCACGGCGATCCCCTTCAGCACGTACCCCACGACGCCGAGCACGGTGACGACGCGTTCGAGCGGCTGGCGCGGGCGCACGAGCTGCTTCCAGAACGAGCGGCGGCAGCCGATCACCACGAGGCCGACGCCGATCGCGACGGCCACCGCGGCGACGAGCAGCAGGAGGAACACGCCGCCGGGCGTCGCGAGCGCCTTCGCGGCAGCACTCCGCGAGGACCCGCTCGAACTCGTGCCGGCTCCGACCGCGTAGGACGCCGCGGAGTACGCGATGACCCCGTAGACCACGGCCTTCCCGACGTTCTTCAAGCGGTTGCCCCAGGCGCGGGCGCTGTCCGTCCTCCCACCGACCACGGCTTCGAGCACCAGCCGGATCGTCAGCGCAGCACAACCGACGGCCATGACCCAGAGCAGGACGACCCCGCCGGGGACCGCGGCGAGCTGCTGCAGCGCACCCGACTGGTCGGTCTCGCTGCCCGACGACGCGTTGCCGACGCCGAGCAGGATCGCCAGGTAGCCGATCAGCAGGTGCACGATGCCGCTGCCGACGAACCCGGCGCGTGCCGTCAGCTCGAACCACCGGCTGTCGGCCACGCGCTTCGCTCCACGACCGGTCTTCCGGGCCGCCTGTTCCGCCTGTTCACTCACGCCATCGAGCGTGCCCGACGGAACGGGCCGTGTCCGGCACGGGCGGTGACACCCGGCCATCTGGCAGACGGGAGGCGCGGTGCGGGCCCGCACCGCGCCTCCCGACCCTGCGTGGCGGCGACGTCAGTCGCCCTTCACGTTGACGACCTGCCGCAGCGTGTGCCGGATCGACACGAGCTCCGAGGCGTCGGCCATGACCTGGTCGATCGGCTTGTACGCCGCCGGGATCTCGTCGAGGAACGCGTCCGTGTCGCGGTACTCGATGCCGACCATCGCCTCGCGCAGCTGGTCGTGCGTGAACGTCCGCCGGGCGGCGCTCCGCGAGAACAGCCGACCGGCACCGTGCGGCGACGACTCGAGCGACGGCTTGTTGCCGAGCCCCTCGACGACGTACGACGCGGTGCCCATCGACCCGGGGATGAGCCCGGGCTGCCCGGCCCGCGCCTGGATCGCGCCCTTGCGGGAGACCCACACCGACTTCCCCCAGTGCGTCTCGCGCTGCGTGAAGTTGTGGTGGCAGTTGATCCGCTCCTGCTCGTCGACGGGCGTGCCGACGGCCTCGGACAGCTGCCGCACGACGCGGTCCATCATCTCCTCGCGGTTGAGGAGCGCGAAGTGCTGGGCCCACCGCAGCTCGGCGATGTACCGGTCGAACTCCGGGGTCCCCTCGACCAGGTACGCCAGGTCGGGGTCGGGCAGCTCGATCCACCAGCGCTGCATGGCCTTCTTGGCGACCGCGATGTGTCGCTGGGCGATCTTGTTGCCGACACCCCGCGACCCGGAGTGCAGGAACAGCCAGACGCGGTCCGCCTCGTCGAGGGACACCTCGATGAAGTGGTTGCCGGACCCGAGCGTGCCGAGCTGGTTGCGCCAGCCGCCGTGCGCTCCCGCGGGGTCGAACCCGGCTGCCTCGGCCATGGTCTCGAGCTCCGCGATCCGGGGCTCGGCCGTGGCGACGATCTTCCGGTTCGACGCACCGGCCGACAGCGGGATCGCCCGCTCGATCTGCTCGCGCAGCTCCTGCAGGTCGTCGGGCAGGTCGGCCTCGGTGAACTGGGTCCGGACCGCGATCATGCCGCAGCCGATGTCCACGCCGACGGCTGCCGGCATGACCGCGCCGAGGGTCGGGATGACCGACCCGACGGTGGCGCCGAGGCCCAGGTGGGCGTCCGGCATGAGGGCCAGGTGCGGGAACACGAACGGCATGCGAGCGGTCGTGCGGGCCTGCTGCTCGGTGTTCTCCTCGAGCATCGAGGCCCAGCTCAGCAGCCGGTCGGTGATCTTCTCCATTGCTTCGTCTCGCTTTCGTGACGGTCTTCGGTGACGGTCCGGAGCGGGGTCCTGCTGCCGTCCGGCACCACGAGGCGTGGCGTTCGGAGGGCAGCGTCGTGGAGAGGACGCCCCGGGCCGGGTGGGCACGGGGCGTCGGGTGACGTCGCGTGCCTACGCGGGATAGCGGTCGGACTGCTGCTGGTTGCGCTGTTCGGGCAGCACGGCGAGCGTGTCGAGCTGGAGCTCGACTCGCTGTTCGTGGTGCTGCACGGTGCGCACGCGCGGTCCTTCCGGTGGTGCCCGGGACGGGCGGTCCTGCCGATGGGCAGGAGGACGACAGTAGTGCGACACGCCCGGGGTGCACAAGCGCGACACGCCCGGGATGCGCTGGACCCGGTGGTCGGGGGGGGTCAGGCGCCCCCGCGCTCGTCGAGTCGTGCTCGCAGGCGCTCGAGTGCCGGCACGGCCGCCACGAGCGCTCGCCGGTCGCCCTCGGAGAGCGCGTCCATCGCGTCGACGAGGACCCGCTCGGCGGATGCGTCGTAGTCCGCGAGGCGGCGTTCGGCGAGGCCGGTCAACCCGACCTCGGTACTCCGCCCGTCACCACGCGCGAGACGACGCTCGACCAGACCGTCCCGCTCCATCGCCTGGACGAGGTTGCTCACCGTCGAGCGCGCGAGCCCGAGCGACCGGCCCAGCGCGGTGGGACTCGACCACCCGTCCTCCCCCAGACGCCGGAGCACCTCGATCTGCGCGTCGGGGATGTCGGGCAGGGCCACCGAGCGGCGGGCCGTGGCGAGCAGTGTCCGACGGAACGGGCCGATCTCCGCGCTCAACCGCCGCGCCACCCGGGGCAGGTCGGGGTCGTCCGGTTGCTCGTCCACACTCCCAGGGTAGTCATCGGAAATGCGCTTGCAACAAACGCTGTTCGGGAGCAAACTCGAACCATGGACATCACCACCAGCGTCGAACACCCCGTCCCCGAACAGGACCTCTCCGGCATCGTCGGGCACCGTTTCATCTACACGTACGCCAACGGGTGGCAGTACGAGATGTACGTCAAGAACGCGACGACGATCGACTACCGCATCCACTCCGGCATGGTCGGCGGACGATGGGTGAAGGACCAGCAGGTCGACCTCGTCGCACTCACCGCGGGCGTCTACAAGGTGTCCTGGAACGAACCGACCGGCACCAGCGTCGTCGTCACGGTCGTCCCCGGTGAGCGGGTCCTGCACGGCACGATCTTCTTCCCGCACTGGGTCGAGGAGGACGGCAGCAAGACGGTGCTGTTCCAGAACGACCACCTCGACCGCATGCGCGAGTACCGCGACCAGGGGCCCACCTACCCGATCTACGTCGTGCCCGAGTTCGCGCACATCACCCTGTTCGAGCACGTCGGCGAGGACGACGAGACTGTCGTCGACACCGCGCCCGGCGACCTGCCCGCAGGCTTCGCCGACCGGTCCAACTGATGCGCGCGTTCGCCCCGGTGACGCTCGGGCACGGCGGTCGCACCCTCCGCGGCTGGCAGCTCGGCACCGTCGCGCGGAACGGCTCCGCGGCCCTGCTCGTGCACGGCTTCGGCAGCACGGACACCGGCGGACAGCAGCTGTTCGTGCAGACCGCGCGCACCCTGGCCGAGCACGGCTCCACGGTCCGGTCGTACAGCCGGCTCGGGCACGGGACGAGCGACGGCGACTTCGCCGACATCACCATCGGCGACGAGGTCGACCAGGTCGTCGCGATGATCCGCACGCTCGCGGCGGACGCGGCCGGGCCCGTGCACGTCGTGGCGCACAGCCTCGGGGCGGTGGAGTCCGCCATGGCGGCCGCACGCGTGCCGGAACTCGTCGCGACGCTGACCCTGTGGTCACCGGCCGGTGTCGTCGTGGACGACATCGCACGGCACGACCGGATCCAGGGCCAGCCGCTCGCCCGGGCACGGGAACAGGGCTGGTTCGACTTCGGCGGCATGGCCCTCGGCACGGCGTTCATCGACGAGGTGACGGCCGGCCTCGACGTGTACGCGACGATCGACCGCTACACCGGTCCCGCCGAGGTCCTGCACGGCACCGCGGACCAGATCGTCCCCGTCCGGTACGGGCAGCGCTACGGCGAGGTGCTCCCCGGGGCGACGTTCACTGCGGTGGAGGGCGCCGACCACGGCTGGTCGTCCGTCCCGTGGCGACGGACGTTGCTCGACCACCTGGTCGCCTCGACGGGCGGCGCCCGCTGACGGCTCCTCCACAGCCTGGAGGAACGGCGGGCGTCCTCCACAGCGGGGTACGCCCGCCTGATGGTCGGGCCCAGGGCGCGGGCAGGCTGGGACCATGACCGAGCGGACCCGAGACACCCCTGACGTGATCGACCACGAGGAGCGCACCGACGGCTACGCACCGCTCCGGTCCTACGGCGCGATCGGCGACGGTCGGACGGTGGCGCTCGTCGCACGGGACGGCCGGATCGACTGGCTGCCCATCCCCTCGATGGACTCGCCACCGGTCTTCGCGAGCATCCTCGACGCCGAGCACGGCGGACACATCGCCCTCCGGCCGGTCGACGCCGACGCCGGGGTCTCGCGCGAGTACCTGCCGGGCACGAACGTGCTCGTCACCACCTGGACCACGCGGTCGGGCTCCGTGACCGTGACCGACGCGATGGTGACCGGCGTCGCGGGACGCCTGCCCTGGGCCGAGGTCGCCCGGTGCGTGCAGGGCGTCGACGGCACGGTCGAGATGGAGTGGGCGGTGGTGCCGGGGACCCTGCTCAACACGGCCGAACCGCGACGCCTCGACACCGCGAACGGCGCCGTGATCGGCATCGACGGCATCACGATCGCCATCGTCGAGCAGGGTTTCGAGCCCGTGCACGACGACGGGCCCCGGTTCTCCGGCCGCTTCACCACCGCCGAGGGCTCGAAACACATCCTGACCATCGTCGGGACCCACGACGAGCCGATCTTCATGCCCCGGCCGGAGAGCGCGCTCCAGGCGATGGACCGGACGATCGACAACTGGGCGACCTGGTCGGAGGAGTTCTCGTACGACGGGCCGTGGGCCGAGCCGGTGCAGCGGAGCGCCCTCGCCCTCAAGCTGCTCATCTTCTCGCCGACCGGCGCGATCGCAGCGGCGCCGACGACGAGCCTGCCCGAGGACCGCACCGGCGGCAAGAACTGGGACTACCGGTTCGCCTGGGTACGCGACCTGTCGTACACGGTGCACGCGCTGACCCGCTTCGGGCTGCGCGAGGAGACCCACGCCGCGGTGTCCTGGGTGATGCGCACGATCGCCGAGCACGACGAGGACATGCCGATCTTCTACGAGCTCGACGGCTCGAAGAGCGACGGCGTCGAGGAGCGCGACGTCCCGGGCTGGAACGGCATCGGCCCCGTCACCGTCGGGAACCGCGCCGGCGACCAGCTGCAGCTCGGGGTGTGGGGCGACGTCTTCGAGATCCTGCGCCAGTACGTTCGCGCCGGCAACGTCCTCGACCGGAAGACCGCGGCCGTCCTGCAGGAGCTCGCCGACGACGCCTGCCACCGGTGGGAGGAGCCGGACTCGGGCATGTGGGAGCTCCAGGACACGCAGCACTACGTCTCGAGCAAGATCGGCTGCTGGCAGGCGCTCGACGCCGCGGCCGAGCTGCACGAAGCCGGGATGATCGACGGGCCGCGCGACAAGTGGATCGAGAACCGCGAGCTCATCGAGCAGTGGGTCGCCGAGCACGGGTGGGACGAGGAACGCGGGTACTACGTGATGTACCCGGGTTCCGACAAGCTCGACACGTCGATCCTGCTGCACGCGATGAGCGCCTTCGACCGGGGTCCCCGCATGGAGTCGACCATCCGGGCGATCGAGGAGCAGTTGCAGCACGGCCCGCTCGTGTACCGGTACTCGGGCATGGAGTCCGAGGAGTCGCCGTTCGTGGCGTGCTCGTTCTGGCTCGCGGCCGCGATGGCCTGCGTCGGTCGGGTCGACGACGCCCGCGACCTCATGGACGAGATGGTGGAGCAGGCGAACGACGTCGGCATGTTCAGCGAGATGATCAGCGAGGACGGCACGTTCATGGGCAACATCCCGCAGGGGCTGTCGCACCTGGCGCTCATCCAGGCAGCGCTCACGATCGAGGAGGTCGCTGGCGAGGAGCGCTCCGGGGAGTGATCATGGAGGGGTCATGAACGACGTCGATGCACGCATGGACCGGTTGCGACGGGCCGCCCGCTACCGGTACCAGCAGCTCGTGGACAGCGAGATCGAACGCGGCTCCCTCGACCCCGACGAGGTGCGTGAGGAGCGTCGGCTCCTGAAGGCCGCCGACGTCGCGGCGCACGCTCGCGCCCAGATCGAGGAGGCCGAGCGGCGGGGTGTCTTCGAGGGCAACCCGTACCACGGCAAGCGGCTCCCGGGGAACGACGGACGCCACGACCCCGACTGGTGGATCAAGGCGAAGATCGAGCGCGAGGAGATCACCGGCATCGCCCCGCCCGCCCTGGCGCTGCGGAAGGAGGACGCCGAGCTCGACGAGCACCTCGACGCCCTCTCCTCCGAGCCCGACGTCCGTGACGTGCTCGACGACTTCAACGCCCGCGTGAAGGAGGCCCGCCGGCAGCTCCTCGGTGGGCCGCCGGTGGTGACCCCGCTCCGTGACGTCGAGACCGAGGTCGCCGGCTGGCGAGCGCGTCGGCAGGAGCGACTGGCGGCCGAGGCGCAGGCGGCCGCGAACCGGGCCGCTGCCGAGGCGGACCGACCCCGGCGGTGGTGGCGCCGACGTCGGTGAGGTGATCCGCGCCTCCTGGACCACCCCCGGACACGGGAACGACCGCAGCACCGCGCCCCGCGCGCGGTGCTGCGGTCGTCCCTGGCGTGGGGGTGTTACTTGATCTTGGCGGTGATGGTGGCGGTGCCGACGAGGAGGCCGGACTTCACGGCGTCGGTCTTGAAGGTGCTGTTGAGCAGCTTCGCCGCGTCACCCGAGACGTGCACCGTGGTGCCGGTCAGGATCGCGTTGTCACCCTCGAGCTGGAGGGGCTTGAGCGTGCCACCGTGCAGCGAGAACAGGTACGCGTTGTTCACCGCGACCTTGCCGTTGACCAGCACGTCACCGTAGAGCTTGGACGAGCCCGGGTTCACGACGAAGTTCTCCAGCGTCACCGTCGTCGAACCGGCGGTCAGGGTCAGGCCCGAGTCGTCGTGGTTCAGCAGACCCTGCACGTACGGACGGTAGTCACCGTCCGGCGACCAGTACGTGACCGAACCGGACGTGATCGGGAACGACACGGACCCGTCGGCGAGCTTGGCGTCACCGGAGACACCCGGGGTGAGCTTGAGCGCGGTGAGGGCGTCGGTGAAGCCGGAGTCGAGCTTCACGGCGGTGTCGCCACCGAGGACCTCGGGCACCGATGCGACGGGGCCGGGGATCTTCGACGAGGACGACGACACGGTGTGCACCGACGGGGTCGAGGCCTGCGCCGAGGTGATGCCGAACGCGGCACCACCCAGCACGAGCGCACCCGTCGTGGCGAGCGTGATGGAGGTCTTCAGGGACTTGCGCATGGGTTGGGTCCTTTGCTGTCTCGGGGGCTCCGGCCGGTGGCGACGTGCTCCTGTGCACGCGCCGTGCTGTGTGCTTGCTGTGGCCCGGCCGTTCGTGACCGGAGAGCGCCCTGGGCGTTTGCCCTTGTGACATGCATTCGGCACCCCCTGCCGAACGGTTTGGAACTTTTTCTGGGATTCCCCCGCGACCGCCTCCGTACCGTGGGGGCATGGCCCCCGCATCCCCCTCGAGCACCGACCGGATCCGCGCGATCGACGCCTGGTGGCGCGCCGCGAACTACCTCACCGTCGGGCAGATCTACCTGCTCGACAACCCGCTGCTCGACCGCTCGATCACGCCGGACGACGTGAAGCCCCGGCTGCTCGGACACTGGGGCACCTCGCCGGCGCTCAACCTCGTCTACGCACACTGCAACGCGCTCATCGCCGAGACGGACCGGCAGCTCCTGTACATCTGCGGGCCCGGTCACGGCGGTCCCGCGATGAACGCGAACGCGCTGCTCGACGGCACGTGGGGCGAGCTCTACCCGGACATCACGCCGGACCCGGACGGGCTGCGACAGTTCTTCCGGCAGTTCTCCTTCCCCGGTGGGATCCCCTCGCACGCGGCGCCCGAGACCCCGGGGTCGATCAACGAGGGCGGCGAGCTCGGCTACTCCCTCGCCCACGCGTACGGAGCGGCACTCGACAACCCGGACCTCGTCGTCGCGTGCGTCGTCGGCGACGGCGAGGCCGAGACCGGGCCGCTCGCCGGGTCCTGGCAGGCGCACACGTTCCTCGACCCGGTGTCGGACGGCGCCGTGCTGCCGATCCTCAACCTGAACGGGTGGAAGATCGCGAACCCGACGGTCCTCGCACGCATCCCGCACGACGACCTGCACGCCTACTTCCGCGGGCTCGGGTACGAGCCGATCGTCGTCGACTCCGCCCGCGTCGACGACGACCCGTTCGCCGTGCACGCCCTGTTCGACGGTGCGCTCCGGCGTGCACTCGCGACGATCGACGACATCCAGGCCGCGGCCCGCGCCCAGGCGCAGCGAGCGGCCGCCGGGCAGCCGGCCGGTGCTGCGGACCTCCGACCACGCTGGCCGATGATCATCCTCCGCACGCCCAAGGGCTGGACCGGCCCGAAGGTCGTCGACGGCCAGCAGGTCGAGGGGACCTTCCGCGCCCACCAGGTCCCCCTGCCCGCCGTCCGCGAGGACGACGACCACCGCCAGCAGCTCGAGGAGTGGATGCGGTCCTACCGCCCCGAGGAGCTGTTCGACGACGACGGCCAGCCGATCGGGATCCTCACCACCATCCGGCCCACCGGCGACCTGCGGATGAGTGCGACCCCGCACGCGAACGGCGGTCGGCTCCGCACCGCCCTCGACCGCCCCGGGCTCGAGGAGTTCGGCGTCCCCGTCGGCGAGGACGCGAGCGCCACCGGCACGCTCGGCCCCTGGCTCGCTGCACTCATCCAGCGGAACCCCTCGTCCTTCCGGCTCTTCGGCCCGGACGAGACGGTGTCGAACAAGCTCGACGCGGTCTTCGACGTGACGTCGCGCGTCTGGCGTGCCCAGCGTGGCGTCGGGGACGAGCACCTCGGCGCACACGGCCGGGTCACCGAAGTGCTGTCCGAGCACCTGCTCGAGGGGATGCTCGAGGGCTACGTGCTGAGCGGCCGCCACGGCGTCCTCAACACCTACGAGGCGTTCGCGCACATCATCGACTCGATGGTCGGCCAGTACGCGAAGTGGCTCGAGTCCTCGACGGACATCGACTGGCGGGCACCCGTCTCGAACCTGTCGATCCTGCTGTCGTCGCACGTCTGGCGCCAGGACCACAACGGCTTCTCGCACCAGGACCCGGGGTTCCTCGACGTCGTCGCGTCGAAGCAGCAGGACCTCGTCCGCATCAAGCTGCCGGCCGACGCGAACACCCTGCTCGCCGTCGCCGCGCACGCACTGGAGACGACCGACCGCATCGAGGTGATCGTCGCCGGCAAGCACCCCGAGCCGGTGTTCCTGTCGCTGCCCGACGCGGTCGAGCACGTCGCCGCGGGGCTCGGCGTCTGGGACTGGGCCGGCACCGAGGAGACCGTCGGCCGCGTCGACGTCGTGCTCGCCTGCGCCGGTGACGTCCCCACCGTCGAGGCCGTGGCCGCCGCGGACATCATCCGCCAGCACGCTCCCGAGGTCGGCGTCCGTGTCGTGAACGTCGTCGACCTGCTGTCCATCGGCGACCCCCGGAAGCACGAGCACCCGGTCCCCGACGAGCGCTACGACGAACTGTTCCTGCCCGGCACCCCGACCGTCTTCGCGTTCCACGGGTACCCGTCCCTCGTGCACCAACTGACCTACCGCCGGAACGGGCACGACGACCTGCACGTGCACGGGTTCCTCGAGCAGGGGACGACGACGACCCCGTTCGACATGCTCATGCGCAACGAGATGGACCGGTTCGCGCTCGCGCACGACGCCCTGACCCGGGTGGACGCGTCGGCGCACGACGCGCTGCGCACGCGGCTGTCCGAGGCCCGCACGGCGGCCCGCGAGTACGCGTACACGAAGGGCGAGGACCACCCGAGCGTCGGTGCGTGGCGGTTCTCGGGGTGGCCGCAGGACGAGGCGGCATCGGAGGGCACGGGTGGCGACCCGGGCGAAGGGGAGACCGAGGGGGCCGCGCCCGGCAGCTGACGCGCGTCCGCGGGCTCCTCCACATCCAGGAGGCGCGGATCACGTTCCACAGGACCGGTCACGCTCGGCGCGTGGCCGGTCCTGTCGCGTCAGGGTGCGGAATACAGAGTTCTTGGGGCATCGGGACCACTGGTGGCAGCGTTGGTCGTGGGTGGTCGAGCGGGCGTTGTCGGCCGACGAGCGGCGCCGTGACGCGGCCGCTCTGATGACCCATGCACTCATGACTCGTGCATGGGCGACGGACGACGACGCCTGGTGGAAGAAGCGCTCGAACAACACGAGGAGAACGCCACACGGGAGCGGCGGATCGACGAGGAAGGACCGGAACGTGATCACGGATGAAGACGACCTGCGTTTCAAGCAGCGCCTCGATCGGATGGAACGCAGAGTTCCCCGACTGATGGCGCATCCACACTACGGGCCGCTCATGGTCCAGGAAGGCCGTGTCGAACGACTCGAGGAGATGCGCATCGAGTGGCGCGAACGACAGGAACGGGCACGAGCACGGAAGCTCCGGTGGGAGGCCTCGATCAGCGAGGGCTGACCGAGCACCGCGCCGCCGGTGGCACGCTGGACGGGTGAGCGACCTCGTCATCCCGGCCCCGACCCTCCCGACCGTCCCCACCACCACCGGCGGACGCTTCCCCGTCCGGCGGGTGTTCTGCGTGGGCCGCAACTACGCCGCGCACGCTCGCGAGATGGGCCACGACCCGGACCGCGAGCCGCCGTTCTTCTTCACGAAGCCGGCGGGCGCGGTGGTGACCGACGACGCGGACACCCCGTACCCGTCCGTCACCGAGCGCCTCGAGCACGAGGTCGAGCTCGTCGTGGCGATCGGTCGCGGCGGAACGGACATCCCGGTCGACACGGCCCTCGACCACGTCTGGGGCTACGCCGTCGGGATCGACCTCACGCGGCGCGACCTGCAGGCCGAGGCGAAGCGGCTCGGCCGCCCCTGGGACACCGCCAAGGGCTTCGACGCCTCGGCCCCGGTCGGCGCGGTCGTCCCCGCAGCCGACGTCGACCCGACCTCGGGCACGATCGAACTGCGGGTGGGTGGCGAGCTCCGACAGTCCGGGGACCTCGCCGACCAGATCTGGTCCGTCGCCGAGACCATCGCGGAGCTCTCGCGGTTCGTGTCCCTCGCGCCGGGCGACCTCCTGTTCACCGGCACCCCGGACGGTGTCGGAGTCCTCGCCCGGGGGGACCTCGTCGAGGGCACGATCGCCGGCGTGGGCTCGGTCCGGACCGTGATCGTGTGATCCCACGCGTTTCTCCCGTGTGTCGGCGGCCTGGGAGGGCTCGCAGCACCACCGAGTAGCAATGTCTCGACGCCGCTGCGGGGTGCGCGGTGTCGCCACACTGGGGACACCCGACCGCAACGGGGCGGGGCGGCGTGTCCGGAGAACGGAGGTGCCGCCGTGCAGGAACACGACCTGCTCGCGACGTCCTGGACATGGGCCGGGACCGAACCGATCGGCGAGCGCATCGACGCCGTCGGTGCTGCCGGCTTCGCCGGACTCTCGCTGTCGCTCGGTGACCTGCACGAGGTACGGGCGACGATCGGGTTCGCCGCCCTCCGCCGCATGCTCGACGGTGCGGGGATCGTCTGGGTCCAGGTGGGGCCGCTCGAACACTGGTGGACCTGCTCGAGCCACACCACCGACCAGGACGCCGACCGCGGTGTGGTGCTCGAGGCCGCCGCGACCCTGAGCGCCTGGCAGGTCGTCGCGCGTGCGGACGTCACGCTGCCCGGCGGCTCGCCGTCCGCCATGGTCGACGACTGGAACGAACTGGCCGGGCAGGCCGCGAAGGTCGGTGCGCAGCTCGTCCTCGAGCCCGAGCCGTGGTCGAACCTGCCGACGGTGGAGCGCGCGTCCCGGTTCGTCACCGCCGCCGGTCACCCGAACGGCGGGCTCCTGGTCGACGTGATGCACGCACTGCGCGGCGGGTCCACGCTCGCCTCCATCCGCGAGGGCGTCGCGCCGGCGTCGCTCGCCGCGGTCGAGCTGAGCGACGGTCTGCTCCACACGCCGGCGGGCATGACCCTCGCCGAGGAGGCCCGCGAAGCTCGCCACCTGCCCGGAGCCGGTGCCTGGGACGTCCCGGGGTTCGTCCGCACCGTGCGCGACCTCGGGTTCGACGAGCCGTGGGGTGTCGAGGTCCGGACGGCAGCACACCGGGCGATGCCGATCGGAGACGCCCTCCGGACCGCTGCCGCGGCGACACGGGCGGTGCTCGACGCCGCCGACGCCTTCGGGACGCCCGCCGTCCCCGCGATGCCGACGACCCCGGCGCCGACCTCGGCGGTGGACTTCGAGCCGCCGGCTGCTCCCCCGTCGAGCGACCGTCGCCGCGATGCCGACTCAGGAGCTCCGGCGTAGCGTCATCGGCATGACCGACCAGCCAGCACACGACGACGACCTGCTCCGCCGCTCCCAGGAGTCCATCGACGAGGCGAAGGCGGCTGCGGCCGAGGTGGTCGAACCGGACGAGGACGACCTCATCGACGAGGACCTCCCGGTCGCCGACGACGCCGAGCCCGCCGACGGTCCCGCGCCCGCTCCCTGAGTTCCCCCGGCCGGTGGTCTCCGGCGCTCAGTCGATCTCGACGACCCGCACGGTGACGTCCGACGGTCGACGTCCCAGCAACGCCGTCCCCTCGGCGACCACCGCGTCGCGGACGCTCCGGACGAGCCCGAGCGTCGGGACCCGCCGGTCGGTCGTCACGACCACGCGGATCCGGGCGCCCTCGCGTCGGTCCTGCACGAGGACCGCGCCACCATCTCGGGGCAGGTCGAGCACCGAACGGACGTCGCGGACGAGCGTGGCGAGGTTCGGCCCCGGCGGCAGCACCGAGCGGACCCCGGGGACCCCGAGCACGACCGCGGTCAGTCCGCGCGAGACACTGCGCACGTCGTCGGTCACGGTCGTCCTCCCTCGATGAGGTCCGCCACCCGCACCACGAGCGACCGCACCACGAAGGGTGCGTGCGCCGCGAGCGCGTCCTCGATGATCGACCGGAGTGCCTCGGCGCGGAGGTGCACCGGCCCGTCGGCGCTCGCGGCGATCGACACCTCGACGTCGACCGATCCGCCGGCCGTGCCGACGTCGCCCGTGAACCGGGTCCGTCGGACGACCACGCCGGGTACCTCGTCGCCGAGCGCCCGCACGAGTCCGCGGAGTGCGCCTTCGGTCACGACGAGCGTCGACGCGGGGTCGTCGTCCGGGACGGGGATGTCCCGCCCCGCGTGCGCCGTCGTCCGCACCGACGCGAGGACGCTGGCGATCCAGCCGACGTCGGCCCCGGCGGCCTCCGCGGCCTCGGCGTCGAGCAGGTCCCGCGAGGCCGTGCGCAGCGACTCGAGCCGCACCAACGCAGCGGCCGCCTCGGGGTCGCCGTCGATCTCCGGCCGCGCCGGGGTGCGGTCGGTGTCCAGGTAGTCGGAGAGTTCCTCGAGGGTGAACGCGCCGAACCGTTCGTCGTCGGTCATCGCCACCCCTCCATCTGCTCGAGGACACGACGTCGTGCCCGCGCCAGCACCCCGCGCACCGTCGCCTGCGGCATCCCCGTCGCCTCGGCGATCTCGGCGTACGACGCCCCACCGATCTCCCGCATCACCCAGACGGCACGGTGCGCGTCCGGGAGTGCCTGCACGATACGCGCGAGTTCCTGGACCTGCAGCCGCGTGCTGACGACCTCGTCGACGGGGCGGTCGTCGGCCGAGTCGACCACCGCTTCGAGGTCCAGGTGTGGATGCCGACGACGGAGGCGGTCGAGCGCCTTGTTCGCCGCGATCCGGAACAGCCAGTTCCGCACACGGTCGGGGTCGTCCACCCGGTCGATGCGCTGCCAGGCCTGGAGCGCCGCCTCCTGCACGGCGTCCTCGGCCTCGCCGTCGCCGTGTCCGAGGATCCGAGCGGCGTAGGCGCGCATGTGCGGGCCGTAGCGGCGGATCAGCACCCCGAACGCGACCGTGTCGCCGTCGGCGCTGCGCGCGACGAGGGAGGCGTCCGACAGGGACGCCAGGGCGTCAGCGTCGCTCAGGGTCGGCTCCTCGTCGATTTTCTTCGGTTCTCGCGTGACGATCGCGGTCGTCGTCACGTCTTACGTACGGGTCTACCAGGAGCGCGGTGCGTGCCTGGTGCGAAGCGCGTCGTGACCGGTCATCCCTGAACGACCGGTCACGGCGCCCCGACGGCGGCCCGGGCGCCCCCTGATCCGGCGCACGGGCCGTCTTCACCCGTCGATGCCCCGGGGTGTCGTCGTTCTCCGGGTGCTACTCGTCGACCTCGTCACCGAGGAAGTCCGCGTAGGTCACCTCGGACTCCGTCACCGCGACCCCCGGGTCCACGGGTGTGCGCGCCGACCGGTCCCCTGCGATCGTGACTCGTTCCTCCGCGGTGAACGGGGGCAGGTACTTGCTCGCGCTCATGCTCGCGCCCTTTCGTCCCGGCGAACGTAACAGCCCGCACCGGAATCCCGGCGGATCGCCCCCGATTCGTCCCCCGGTCGAGGGTGGAACGGGGGACGGAAGTTCGCCCCGGGCTGACCCCATGCGGATGCATGCTCACGATTCCCGGACGACGTCCCCGGGGTCCTTGTCCACCCGCCACCCGCGCCACGAGGGCTGTCGCAACCGGCCGTCCGACGTCCACTCGGCGAACTCGACCTCGCCCACGCGCTTCGGCGTCACCCAGTGCGCGTCGCGGGCATCGGGCCGAGGGACGTCGACGAACGGCGAGGTCTTCCGCTCGAGCGCGCCGAGTGTCGCACCGATCTCGTCGAGGTCGCGATCGCGGAAGCCGGTGCCGACCTTCCCGATGTACTCGAGCCCGTCCGGCCCGGGGACGCCGAGGAGCAGCGAGCCGACCCCACCCGCACGCCGACCACTCCCCGGTTTCCACCCACCGACCACGACCTCCTGCGTGGCGTGGTGCTTCAGCTTGAGCCACGCCTCGGATCGCCGACCCTCGGCGTACTTCGACGTCCGCTTCTTCGCGACGACCCCTTCGAGTCCCTGCTCCGCCGAGTCCGCCATCGCCCGGGCGAGGTCGCCCTGGTACGCGGACGGGACGTCGATCGCGCCACCCGGTTCGACCACCGTCTCGAGCGCCTGGCGACGCGCGTCGTACCCGAGGCGGGTGAGCTCGTGCCCGTCCGCCTCGAGGACGTCGAAGAGCAGCAGCCGGACCGGTGTCTCACGTCGCGCCGCCTCGACCTCGCGCGACCTCGTCAGTCCCATCCGGTTCTGCAGCAGCTGGAACGAGGGCCGCCCCCGATCGTCGAGGGCCACGATCTCGCCGTCGAACACGCCGTCCACCCCGGCGCGGTCGCCGAGCTCTTGGAGCTCGGGGTACTGCACCGTCAGGTCGTTGTCGTTGCGGCTGCGGAGCGTCACCGAACCGTTGCTGACGGTCGCGAGCGCGCGGATGCCGTCCCACTTCATCTCGAACGCCCAGTCGGACGCGTCCAGCGTCGGCTCGCCCTTCGCGAGGGTCGCCTGCATCGTGCGGCGATCAGCCGGAGCGGTGTCCGACGCGGCCGTCCGGTCGATGCGCGCGGTCGGGTCGCCGCCGGCGGGTGCGGGTCGGGAGGCGCGGCCCGTCCCCGCCCCGTCCCCGCCGTCCGCCAGGCGGTCCGGCTGGTCCTTCGTGCGGTGGATGAGCCAGTTCTTCTCGTCGCCGTCGCGCCCACGACCCCGCCCGCGGGTGTGCAGCAGCGCCAGTCGGCGAGCGCCCCCGGTCCGGCCGTGCAGGGTGACGATGACCTCTTCGCCCTCGCGCCACTTCTCGAGCTCGTACGTGCCGTCGTCCCAGATCGTGACCGTCCCGCCGCCGTACTCGTCCTTCGGGATCGTGCCCTCGAACGCGCCGTACTCGAGCGGGTGGTCCTCGGTCTGCACTGCCAGGTGGTTCTTCCCCGGGTCAGTGGGTTCACCCTTCGGCAGCGCCCAGCTGACCAGGACCCCGTCGTGCTCGAGCCGGAAGTCGTAGTGGTCGCGTGTGGCGTGGTGTTCCTGGATGACGAACGTCGGGGTGCCGTCCTTCCGCACCGTCGGCGCGTCCTCGGGCACGGGTTCAGGGGTCTTCGACGCGTCGCGCTTGGCGCGGTACGCGGCGAGCCGGTCGCGCGCGGGCTGCTCCGCGTCGTTCGTCTGCTGGGTCCGGTCGCTGTCCCAGTGACCGTGGTCGTCCCGTCCGACCGCCAACGAGGCGGAGGCGACCGGGTGCAGGTGGTCGCCCCGTTCCTCCAGGCGTTCGAGGACCTCGTCCAGGGTGAGCTGCGCGAGCCCGCGTTCGGTGAGTTCCTTCCAGGTGCGGGGCGCGGCGACCGTCGGCCGGTCACGGCCGCGAAGAGAGTACGGCGCGATCGTCGTCTTGTTGCCGTTGTTCTGCGACCAGTCGACGAACACCTTGCCCGTCCGCTCCGCCCGGCTCATCGACGAGAGCACGAGGTCCGGCAGATCCTGCTCGAGCGCCTTCGCGAGTTCGTGCGCCACCTCGGAGACGTGTGAGGTGGAGGCCGTGCCGTCGAGCGCGGCGTAGAGGTGGATGCCCTTCGACCCGGACGTGACCGGGTACGGGTCGAGCCCCATGCCGTGCAGGATCTCGCGCGCTGCGAGGGCGACCTCGACGCACTCGGGCAGCCCGACGCCGTCGCCGGGGTCGAGGTCGAGGACGAGCCGGTCCGGGTTCTGCTGCCCGCCGCGGGGGCCGAACCGCCACTGCGGCACGTGCAGCTCCAGCGCGGCCTGCTGCGCCATCCACACGAGGGTCGGCAGGTCGTCGACGATCGGGTACTCGTTGTCGTGCTCGGCGTGGTGGATGGTGTGGTGCCGGACCCAGTCGGGCGCGGAGTCCGGCAGGTTCTTCTCGAAGAACACCTTGCCGTCGACGCCGTTCGCCCACCGCTTCCGGGTCACGGGGCGGTCCTTCACGTGCGGGATCATCCACGGCGCGACCCGCTCGTAGTACTCGATCACGCGCCCCTTGGTGGTGCCGGTCTCCGGGTAGAGCACCTTGTCGGTGTTCGTCAGGGCGATGCGGCGGTCCCCCACCAGGACCACGGTCTTGCGCGCGGTCGGACTCACAGCGCCACCCCGGTCGCCCCCGCCACCGTGAGGGTCGTCCCCGACGTGTACGACGACTCGGGGCCGGCCAGGTACACGTACGCGCTGCCGAGCTCGACCGGCTGCGCAGGTCGACCGAAGGGCGTGTCCTGCCCGTAGGCGGCGATCTCGTCGCCCGGGTAGCTGATCGGCTGCAGCGGCGTCCACACGGGGCCCGGGACGACGGTGTTCGCCCGGATCCCCTTCGCCGCGAGCTGCCGCGCCAGCCCGTTCGTGTACGTGATGATGGCGGCCTTCGTCGCCGCGTAGTCGATCATCCGGTCCTGCGGTTGGTAGGCGGACACCGAGCTCGTCGTGACGATCGCACTGCCGGGCGCCATGTGCGGCACCGCCGCGCGCACCAGCCAGAACAGCGAGTACAGGTTGACCTTCATCGTGCGGTCGAAGTCCTCGGTCGACTGCGCCGTCACGTCGTCGTGCACCTTCTGGTGGCCGGCGACGAGGACCAGGGCGTCGAGTCCGCCGAGCTCGCTGACCGCGTCCCGCACGAGTGTGTCGCAGAACCCCTCGTCGGTCAGGTCACCGGGGAGCAGCACGGCCTTCCGCCCGAGGTCGCCCACGATGTCCCGCACGGCTTCGAGGTCGTCGCGTTCCTCGGGCAGGGCGTTCAGGGCGACGTCCGCGCCCTCCTTCGCCATCGCGATCGCCGCTGCCCGCCCGATGCCCGAGTCGGCCCCGGTGACGAGCACGCGGTAGCCGGGCATGCGGCCCGTGCCGAGGTAGCTCGTCTCGCCGTGGTCCGGTGCCGGGTCCATCGCGCTCGCCAGTCCGGATCCCTGCTGCGTCTGGGCCGGGAAGGGCGGACGGGGGAACTGGTCGCGCGGGTCCTGCTTGTCGAGCTGGCTCATGGGCCCATGGTGCTCGCGCCGCGGCCACGGCGGTTCAGCGAAGCGGGATCTGTGGAGAACCCGTCCGCTGCGGGCGCTCCTGTGGAGAGACGGGCATCATGTGCCCATGAGGTCGATCTGGAAGGGCTCCATCGCGTTCGGGCTCGTCAACGTGCCGATCAAGGTCTACGCGGCGACCGAGACGCACGACGTGTCGCTGCACCAGGTCCACGACGAGGACAAGGGCCGCATCCGGTACAAGCGCGTCTGCGAGTTCGGCCACGAGGTCGAGTACGCCGACATCCAGCGCGCCTACGACGACGGCGACAAGACGGTGGTGCTCACCGCCGACGACTTCAAGCAGCTCCCCGAGGAGCAGTCGCACGAGATCGAGGTCCTCGAGTTCGTCCCCGTCGATCAGGTCGACCCGATGATGTTCGAGAAGTCCTACTACCTCGAGCCCGACTCCCGCTCCCCCAAGGCCTACGTGCTCCTGCGCGAGACCCTCGCGAAGACCGACCGGCTGGCGATCGTGCAGTTCACGCTCCGGCAGAAGACCCGGCTCGGCGTCCTGCGGGTGAACGACGACGTGATCCTGCTGCAGGGGCTGCTCTGGGGCGACGAGGTCCGCGCCGCCGACTTCAAGGGGCTGGACGCAGCGGTGAAGGTCAGCGCGAACGAGCTGAAGATGTCGTCGTCACTCGTCGACAGCATGTCCACGGACTTCGACCCCGACCGCTACACCGACGCCTACCAGGTGGAGCTGCAGCAGCTCATCGACGCGAAGCTGGAGTCCGGCGACGACATCGACACCGAGAAGACCTTCGGTGAGCGCTCTGAGGACGACGACGATGACGAGGGTGGCGACGTCATCGACCTGATGGCCGCCCTGCGCGCGTCGGTGGACAAGAAGCGGTCCGGGTCGGGAGGCACGGGGTCGCGTTCCCGGAGCGGGTCCCGTTCCACGAAGCAGGACTCCACGGCCGACGAGTCACCGGAGAAGGCCCCGGCCGAGAAGACACCCGCGAGGAAGACCCCGGCGAAGAAGCCCCCCGCGAAGAAGACCCCGGCGAAGAAGGCCCCCGCCAAGAAGCCGGCCGCGAAGAAGCAGGCCAGCTAGCCGTCCTTGCGGGTCCGCCGGAGCCCGAGCGGGATCGAGACCCAGAGCAGGGCGGTCCCGAGGAACACGACGATCCCGCCGACGAGCCCGCCGACGTCACCGACCACCACGTCGAACACGAACAGCACCGTGCCCGAGAAGAGCAGGGCGCTGGCTGCCAGCGCCGCGATGAGGACGACGTTCCCGACCCGGACGAGGTCGTGCTTCTGACGCTGCCGGAAGACGAGCCGGTGCGACGCCACCGCCGAGAGGGCGACCACCGTGACCAGCACGGCCAGCACGACGAGGACGAGGTAGATCGTCTCCTGGCCATCGCTCAACGCCGTGAACCGTTGTTGGAAGGGCAGGGTGAGCAGGAACCCGGCGAGGATCTGAGTGCCGGTCTGCACGATGCGCAGCTCCTGCTCGATGTCGTTCCAGTTCCGGTCCCACCGTTCCGTCGACGTCTCGTGCCGACCACGCTCGGTCTCGCTCACACCACGAACCTAGCCTCGCCGACGCCCGAGCGGCGCGGGCGCAACAGACCGTGTCACGAGCAGGAAACACGCGTCGGCCAGACTTGACGCATGACTCCAGAAGAGCCTGGGGCCTTGTCGTCGCCACCCGCGACCGATGGCCCGCCCGTCACCGTCTCCATCACCCGACTCGTCGAACCAGAACGGATCCCCGACGTCACCCGCTGGGTGCAGTCCGGCGTGAACCTCGCCAACCGCTACCCGGGCTTCCTCGGCTCGGGCTGGGTCCGCTCGCACGCGACGAGCCGCGAGTGGCACATGCTCTACCGGTTCGCCGACCACGACTCCCTCGCCACGTGGGAGAACTCCGACGACCGGCTGCGGTGGCTCGACCTCGGGCGTGACCTCGTGGTGGAGTCCCGCGTCGAGAAGCGCACCGGGATCGAGGGGTGGTTCGACGCACCGGCCGATGCCCCGGCGTCGAGCGCACCGCCGCGGTGGAAGCAGGCCGTGAGCATCTGGCTCGGGTTCTTCCCGGTCAACCTGGCGTTCACGTACCTCGTCGGCTGGCTGGTCCCCGCGTTCGGCGCACTCCCCGTGCTGCCGCGCGTGCTCGTCACGACGCTCGTGCTCACGCCGATCATGACGTTCTGGGTGCTGCCGTTCGTCACCCGGATGATCCGCCCGTGGCTCCTCGCGCCGCCGAGGAACGGCTAGCCGAGCACCGACAGCTGGTCGAGCCGCTCGAGGATCACGCCCTCGCGGAGCGCCCACGGGCAGATCTCGAGCGCCGGCAGGTCGAAGATGTCCAGGCAGGCCTCTGCAACCAGTGCTCCCGGCACCACCTGGTGCGCCCGGCTCGGCGACACCCCGGGGAGCTCGGCCAGCTCGGCGACCGACATCGTCAGGAGCGCCGGCAGCTTCGCGCGGAGCACGTCGCCGTCGAGCGCGCGCGGCACGAGCGGCCCCGCACCCGAGGGCGCCGCGCCGCAGATCCGTGCGATCGACCGGAACGTCTTCGAGGTCGCCACGGCACGGTCCGGCCGCCCGGCGCGCAGCAGCAGCCCGGCGTCGCGGGCGATCTCCACTCGGATCTCGTGGCGGATCCGGCGCACGTCGTCCTCGGTCGGGGTCCCAGCCGCGAAGTACGACCGGGCGAGCCGGGCGGCGCCGATCGGCATCGACCACGCGACGTCCGGCGCTTCGTCCGCTCCGCCGGCGATCTCGAGCGACCCACCGCCGATGTCGAACACGGCCAGGCGACCAGCGGACCACCCGAACCACCGCCGCACGGCGAGGAACGTCAAGCGCGCCTCGTCCCCGCCGGACAGCACGGCGAGCTCGACCCCGGTCGCCCGTTCGACGTGGGCGAGCACCGCGTCGGAGTTCACGGCGTCGCGGACGGCCGAGGTCGCGAACGCGAGCATGTCCTCGCACCCGCGGTCCTCGGCGACGCGGACGGCGTCGGCGACGAACGAGGTCAGGGCGTCGACGCCCGCCTCCGTCACCGCGCCGGCGTCGTCGAGGTGCTCGGCGAGACGCAGCGGTTGCTTGAACGACGACGCCGGCAGCGGGGCGGCACCGCCGTGGGCGTCCACCACGAGCAGGTGGCCGGTGTTGGACCCGATGTCGAGGACTCCCACGCGCATGCCACAACGCTAGTGGCCCCGTCGGACGGGCACGGCCCAGGAGGCGCGGTTCATCCCCGCAGGAACGACTCCAGTTCCGCGGTGGTCGGGTACGACGCCTGCGCGCCCGCCTTCGTCGCGGCGTACGCCCCGACACCGACCGCGAACCGCGCGGCCTCGACCAGCGGGTTCCCGGCGGCGAGGCGGAGCGCCACCGCACCCATGAACGCGTCGCCGCAGCCCGTGGTGTCCACCGGCTCGACCCGGACGGCGTCGATCGACACCGGCTCGGCGTCACCGTCGTGCACGACGCACCCCGAGCCGCCCCGGGTCACGATCGACCGTCGGACGCCGTGCTCCCCGAGCTCGGCGGCCTCGTGCTCGTTGACGAGCAGGACGTCGGTCAGCTCGAGGAGCTCCGCCGGGACGGCACCGAACGGGGACAGGTTCGTGAGCACCGTGACGCCCGCGGCGTGCGCTGCGCGGGCGGCGGCCAGGACGACGTCGATCGAGACCTCGAGGCAGAGACCGAGCACGCCGGCACCGTCGAGGGCATCGGCGGGGACGTCGTCCGGGGTCAGCGTGCCGTTCGCGCCGGCGGAGATCACGATGGTGTTCTCCCCTGCGCGGTCGACCGTGATGACGGCGGTGCCGGTGGCCACGCCCTCCCGGACGGCGACGTGCGTCGTGTCGACACCCGCCGCCGCGACGGAGTCGCGCAGCAGTCGACCGTTCCCGTCGTCGCCGACCGCGCCGATCATGCGCACGGCACCCCCGAGCCTCCCGGCAGCCACCGCCTGGTTGGCGGACTTGCCGCCTGGCAGGATCGCGAGGTCGGACCCCTGGAGGGTCTCACCGGGCTTCGGGAAGCGCTCCGTGCGGACCACCAGGTCCGCGTTGAGGCTCCCCACGACGACGATGCCGGTCATGCGGCGGCTCCTGTCTCGGCCGAGGCCGGGCGCGGGATGAGGAAGGACGTGGCGAGTGCCGCGCAGGTGATCACGGCACCGAGCAGCATGCCACCGGAGTACCCGGCGGTACCCGCGGACCCGCCGGTCCCGAGCGCGATCTGCAGGGCGGGCAGGACGGCGAAGCTGATGCCGGCACCGAGGTTGAACGCACCGGCGTTGAGGCCGGGCAGGAAGCCGGGGTTGGACTCCGGCGAGAGCACGATGCCGAGCCCGTTCAGGATGATGTTCGCGATGCCGGCGTACGTGATGCCGATCAGCACGGTCGCGGCGATGAGCACCGGCAGCGAGTGCACGCCGACGAACGCCATGACGAGCGTCGCGACGATGCTCCCGACCAGGCCGACGCGCAGCACGGCGCGGTAGCCGAGGGTCGGCGCGAGCCGGCCGGCGAAGGGTCCGACGATCCAGCCGACCAGCGCGTACGGGGTGAGGAACGCGAGCGAGGCGAGGTCGGCCTCCATGCCGAAGCCCGCGTCCGGGTTCTGCGCGAGGCTCGTGACGAGGCCGTTCACGACCGCGAACACGCCCGTCATGGTGAGCAGGGTCGTGACGAGCAGCGCCCAGGTCGCACGGCGCTTGAGGAACCGTGTCTCGACGAGGGGCTCGCGCACCCGCGACTCGACCGCCCAGAAGACGCCGAAGGCCACGAGGGCGAGGACGATGCCACCGACCACGAGCCCCCAGTCGGCGGCTGCGAGCTTGCCCGCCTCGTTGAACGCGGTGAGCAGTGCGCCGACGCTGACGACGAGCGGCAGGACACCCCACCAGTCCATGCGGGTGCCGGCCGACGGCTTCGACTCGACGCCCCACGCAGCGACCATCAGCGCCGCGACGACGGTGACGATCGCGATGACCCAGAAGATCCCGCGGAACCCGAAGTGCGTCGCGATCCACCCACCGGCGAGCGCGTCGACGCCCGCGATGCCGCCGTTCACAGCGGTGAGCAGGCCGAGGGCGGCGCCGTAGCGCTTCGGGTCGGCGATCTCGTTGCGGAGGATGAGCAGGCCGATCGGGACGACCGGGCCGGTGACGCCCTGGATCATGCGACCGACGAACAGCATCGGGACGTTGACCGCGAGCGCCGCCACGATGCTGCCGACGAGCATCACCGCGAGCATGCCGAGCAGGACGCGCTTGCGGCCGACGATGTCGGACAGGCGCGGCAGGAACAGCGAGAACAGCGCCGCCAGGGTGAAGAACAGCGTCTGCGACAGGCCGATCGTGGCGTCGTCGGTGTGCAGCTCGCGGGCCATCGTGACCAGGGCGGGGCTGAGCATGCTCGCGTTCAGCTGGAACGCGATGCAGGCTGCGAGGAGCGCGGCGGTGAGGGCGCCGATCGACTTCTTCGTCGATGTGGTGGTCATGGGGGTCAGTGCTCCGTGGTGGTCGTGGTGGCTGCGGTCCGGGGCGTCCAGCCGGTGTCCGGGGTCTCGCCGATGCGCTCGAGGGCATCGACGACGAGGTCCCAGAACCGTCCGTGGTCGAGCTCCATCGCGGCGCTCGTGCGGCAGTCCTCCGGCGCGGGCGCGCGGAAGTCGGCGACGGTCATGCCGAGGGTCAGGGTGCCCTGCGTCTCGACGTGGATCGGGACCTTCACCGCACGGACGACGGTCGGGTCGATGACGTACGCGACGGCGCAGGGGTCGTGCACGGGCGGCGCGTCGAAGCCCTGGGCGTCCTTGTACGTCTGGCCGAAGAAGTCGAGCAGCTCGCCGACGAACGCGGCGGGGGCGGTGCCGACGGCGGCGATGCGCTCGGCGACCTCGGGCGTCGCGAGCGCCTGGTGCGTCAGGTCGAGGCCGACCATGACGAGGTCCCAGCCCGCGTCGAAGACGATCGAGGCGGCCTCGGGGTCGATGACGATGTTGAACTCGGCGACCGGGCTCCAGTTGCCGGCGTGCACCCCGCCGCCCATCAGGACGACCTGCTTGACACGCTCGACGATGCGGGGCTCCTTGCGGGCCGCGAGGGCGATGTTCGTCAGGCCGCCGGTCGGCACCAGGGTGACCGTGCCGGGCTCGTGCGCCATGACGGTCTCGATGATGAGGTCGACCGCGTGCCGCTCGTCCAGCTCGAACGACGGCGAGGGGAGCATCGGCCCGTCGAGACCGCTCTCGCCGTGGATGTCGCCGGCGACCTCGATCTCGCGGAGCAGCGGACGGTCGGCACCGGCGGCGAACGGGACCCCGGTGATCCCGGCGATGCGGGCGACGGCGAGGGCGTTGCGGGTGACCTTCGGGAGCGTCTGGTTGCCGACGACGGTCGTCACGGCGAGGAGCTCGATGTCCGGGTTGCCGTGGGCCAGCAGGATCGCGACGGCGTCGTCGTGGCCGGGGTCGCAGTCGAGGATGATCTTCTCGGGCACGCGGGGCGCTCCACTTCTTCGGGGATCAGGAGGTCGAGGCTCGACGAGGTGGGGATCCGCGGCGAGGATCAGCTCCCGCGGCACGTCAAGCGTTTGACATGGAAACACGTCAAGCGTTTGACGTCAAGTCATCGGCGGCGGACCCGAACTGCGCGGTCCGCGCTCGGTAGCATCGACGCGTGCCATCCTCCGCCGCCCCCGGCCGTCGTGTGACCGCTGCGATGGTGGCCGAGCGCGCGGGGACGAGCATCGCCACGGTGTCGCTCGTCGTGAACGGCAAGGACCGCGGCCGGGTCTCCGTGCCGATCGCCACGAGGGTGCGCGACGCCGTCGACGAACTCGGCTACGTCGTCGACCACGCTGCCAGTTCCCTCGCGCGGGGCAGTGGCGACCTCGTCGTCCTGATCGCCCCCGACCTGTCGAACCCCTTCTTCGCCGAGGTGATACGCGGCGTGCGCGACACTGTCGGCGACCGCTTCCAGCTCGTGCTCTCCGTCACGGAGCGCGGGGCCCAGCCCGTGGCCGCCGACGTCCGACGGTTTGAGCGGCTCCGCCCGGCCGGGATCCTGGTGGACGCGCCCGCCGCCGACGAGACGATGACCGCCACCGTCCCCGTGGTGCTGCTCGACGCTCCCGGCGGACCCGAGGCCGTGAACTACGACCTCTCCCCCGGTGTCCACGAGCTCGTCGCCCACCTGCACGAGCGCGGGCACCGGCGGGTGGGGTACCTCGACGGGACCTCGCGGGCTGCGACGTTCGGCGTCCGTCGGGAGCTCTTCGAACAGGAGTGCGCGGCCGTCGGCATCGAGGTCTCCGAGGTCACCGCCCGCGCCGACCTCACGGTGGACGCCGCGGCCTCGGCGACCGAGCACGTCCTCGAGGCCTGGCAGGACGACGACGTCACGGCGGTCGTCGCGGCTGCCGACACCCTCGCGTACGGGGTGCTCCGGGTCGCCGGGCAGCTCGGCATCGCGGTCCCCGGCGAACTCGCCGTCGCGGGGTTCGACGACCTGCCGTCGTCCTCGGTCACGGCGCCGGCCCTGACGAGCGTCGCACTCCCCGGCGCGGACCTCGGCCGGGCCGCGGCGCTGCGGTTGCTCGCGACGCTCGACGGCACCGCGCCCGAGGCCGCGGCGCTCCCCACGCGCCTGGTGCGCCGCGCGAGCACGGGCGCGTAGCGCGCCGTCGGCGCCGCGCGCCGAAAGGATCTCACGCGCTCACCGACACCTCACGCGCCGTTCGTGGCGTGAGGTGTCGGTGCGCGCGTGAAGTCGTCACCACAGAGCGGACGGGAGGCGCGGTGCGAGCTGGCACCGCGCCTCCCGTCCTCGTGTGCTGGCGGTCAGCGCTCCGAACGGTCCGGACCGGCATCGGCCGGCTCAGGCTCGGCGGCGCCGGCCGTGTGCCCCGCGCGCTGCGCCCGCTCGAGCTCGTCGGCCTCGGCGCCGCCGACCGCCTCGCCGCGGGCGACCATGCCGGCCGTGTCGGAAAGCTTGATCTGCGGGAGGAACAGCGCGAGCAGGAACGCCACCGCGATGAACGGCAGCAGGTACCAGAACACGGGCGCCAGGGAGTCGGCGTACGCGTTCACGATGCCGTCCTGCACCGCCTCCGGCAGCTTCGCCACGGTCGCGGGGTCGATGCTGCCCGCCGACGACGCAGCGTCGGTCGCCGATCCGCCGGCGCCACGGAACACGTCGGTGAGCGACGTCGTGAGCCGCGCCGTGAAGAGCGCACCGAAGACGGCGGTGCCGAGCGAGGCGCCGACCTCACGGAAGTAGTTGTTCGTCGACGTGGCGGTACCGACCTGCTCGGCGGGCACCGCGTTCTGCGCCACGAGGACGACCACCTGCATGATGAGGCCGAGGCCCGCGCCGAAGACGAACAGGTACGCGCAGATGAGCCAGATCGGGGTGTCCGCCGCGAGCTGGGTCATCGCGAGCATCGCCAGGGCGACCAGGATCGTCCCGATGATCGGGAACATCCGGTAGCGACCGGTCTTGGTGATCAGGTTGCCGGACGCGATCGAGGTCCCGATCAGACCGACCATCATCGGCAACATCAGGAGACCCGAGACCGCCGCCGAGGTGCCGGACGCCATCTGCAGGAACGTCGGGACGAAGCCGATCGCCGCGAACATGCCGATGCCGAGCACGAGGCCGATACCGGTCGCGAGCAGGAAGGTGCGGTTCCGGAAGAACGACAGCGGCAGGACGGGGTCCGCCGCACGCGACTCGACGAGCACGAGAAGCGCTGCCGACACGACGAGACCGGCGAACCAGGCCCACGTCTCCGGGGCGTCCCAACCGTGGTCCTTGCTGCCGCCGAACTCCGAGAAGAACACCAGGCACGTCGTCGCGGCGGACATGAAGAGCACGCCGAGGACGTCGATGCGCTTCGTCGCCTTCTTGCTCGGCAGGGTCAGCGCGAACCACGCCACGAAGAACGCGGCGATGCCGACCGGGATGTTGATGTAGAACGCCCAGTTCCAGGTGAGGTGGTCGACGAAGAACCCGCCGAGCAGCGGGCCGCCGATCGCCGAGAGGCCGAAGATCGCACCGAGCGGGCCGAGGTACTTGCCGCGCTGGGACGCCGGCACGATGTCCGCGATGATCGCCTGCGACAGGATCATCAGGCCGCCGCCGCCGAGGCCCTGCATGGCGCGGAAGACCACGAGCTGGGTGAAGTCACCGGCGAACGCACAACCGGCCGACGCGATGGTGAACAGTGCGATCGCGATGAGGAACAGGTTGCGGCGACCGAGGACGTCACCGAACTTGCCGTAGACGGGCATCACGATGGTGGAGGCGAGCAGGTACCCGGTCGTCAGCCACGCCTGGTGCGCGACGCCGCCGAGCTCGCCGACGATGGTGGGCATCGCCGTGGAGACGATGGTCTGGTCGAGGCTGGAGAGCAGCATCCCCGCGATGAGCGCGGAGAAGATGATCCAGATCCGACGCTGCGTGAGGAGCAGCGGTCCGTCGGAGCCTGGGCGGGCACGCTTGGTCGTGCCCGGCGCGGTGGCGCTCATTCGGTGGTGTCCTGTCCGGTCGTGATGGCCGCCCTCATCAGGCGGAGGTTCTGGGTGAGCAGCTCGTCGAACGCGGGGCCCGTGGCTTCGTCGAACGCGTCGTCGAAGTAGGTCTCCGCCGTCACCTTGAGCAGCCCTGCGGCGGCCTCGGTGACGAGCCGCGCACGGCGGTCGGTGGCGTCGCCCCAACCGAACCGCGCTCGTACGGCGTCGGTGATGCGGCCGAGCTGCACGTCGGTGGCCGAGAGGAACCGGGCGACGAGCGCCGGCTCCCGTTCGAAGACCCCGCGGACGAGGACCTCGTCGGCGCGGTCGATGCCGGCCCGGTGGAACTGGTCGATCGCCAGCGCGACGATGGAGTCCAGCGGCTCGAGGTCGGCCGCGACGACACCGCCGGCGGCGTACGCGTCGATGGCTTCGACGTCCGCGTTGATCTCGATGCCGAGCACGGCGTCGTCCTTCGACGCGAAGTGGTTGAAGAACGTCCGCCGGGACACCCCGACCGTCTCGCAGAGCTGCTCGATCGTGAAGCCGTGCAGCCCGTGCTCGATGGTCGCCCGACGTGCCTCGACGATCATGCGTCGGCGCAGCGCGCGGGTGCGTTCGGTGGTGCTCACCGGACAAGAATTGCACTATAGGACTGAGAGTGCAATGTGGAAGTGGGGTACCGCTAGAGCGCCTTCTCGAAGCAGAACGACCACGGCATCGTCGCGGCGTACGGCTCGTACACCGGGATCGGGGTCCAACCGGTCTTCTCGTAGAGCGCCACGGCCTCGGGCTGCTTGTCGCCGGTCTGCAGGATGAGCCGCGCGGCGCCCTCATCACGCCCGACGCGCTCCCCCTCGGTGAGCAGCGCGGTGGCCGCACCTTTCCCGCGGGCAGCGGCGAGGACGATGAGGCGCTTCAGTTCGACCTCGTCACCGAGACGCCGGACGGCGATGTGCCCGAGGGCCTCGCCGTCCTCGTCGATCGCGAGGATCGAGGTGATGATCGTCGCCGGGTCCACGGCGAGCGCCCGGCCACGCTCGGCCGTCACCGCCGGGTCCTCGTCGCCGTTCGCGGCGCCGTAGCGCTCGTGCATCTCCTCGTCCATGCGGGCGCGGAGCGCCACACCACGGGGGTCGTCCCACCGAACGCGTTCGATCGTGATCACGACCGACGATCCTGTCACGGATGCCAGCGTCGGCGCGACGTGTGCTCCTCGTAGGACTGGGGATCGGGGTAGGTCAGGAGCTCGACGGTGCTGCCCCACGGCGTCCGGACGTACACGAACCGATTCCGTTCGCCGGCTTCGGGCCCGGGGAGCGGGCGGGGTGCGCCGAGCGCGGTCGCCCCGGCGACGACGACCCGGTCGAGCGTGGCGTCGAGATCGTCGACGTACAGCGCGAGGTGCTGCCATCCGAGGTCGGACGGCACCGCCGGGGTGTCCTGCTCGACGTGGTCGAAGGCGAACAGCTCGATGCCGGGGCCGTCGGGCAACGCGAGCATCCGGATCCGCACCTCACGGGCGTCTCCGGGGACACCGAGGCGCGACGTCGTCGCCGTACCGCCCTTCGGAGGCTGGTCGGCCGGGAGCGTGTCGTAGAGCACCTCGGCACCGAACGCGTCGACCAGGAACGCGCTGGCCGCGTCGACGTCGGGGACGGTCAGTCCGATGTGGTCGACGCCGCGGACGCTCACGCGACCGCCCCGCTGCCGGCGGCTCCCCCGGCGCGACTCGCCAGGTCCGCGATGGGGCCCCGGCCGGCCCGCAGGTCGGCGAGGACCGCTGCCGCGTCGTCGTACACCTCCGCCGCCCCGGCCCGGCGCAGCTCGTCGCCGCCGATCCCGCCCGTCATCACGGCGACGCAGGGCACACCGACCCGTCCGGCGGACTCGACGTCCCACATCGCGTCGCCGACCATCACCGCAGCATCGGCGGACACGCCGACCTTCCGGAGTGCGACCTCGATGATCCCCGGGTCCGGCTTGGCCTGTTCGACGTCCTCCGAGCTCGTGACGGCGGTGATCCACGCCTCGGCGTCGAGCAGTTCGCGCAGTCGCACGAGTTCGTCCTCGGGCGCGCTCGTGGCCAGCACGACGGCGTGACCGGCCTCGGCGACGGACCGGAGCAGCTCACGGGCACCCGGGAGGAGTCGCAACCGCGGCATCTGCTCGGCGTAGTACGCGGTGTGGAACTGCTTGACGGTGTCGCGCTGCTTGTCGGTGGCGTCCGGCAGCAGCTCCTCGAGCAGCTTCGCCGAGTCCATGCCGATCGCGCGGTGGATCCGCCAAGCGTCGACGGACTCGCCCGCTGCCGTGCACGCCCGCCACCAGGCGTCGATGTGCGGGTAGTTCGAGTCGACGAGGGTCCCGTCGATGTCGAAGAGGACGGCAGTGGAGGGTGCGTCGGGCATCCCTCCACCTTGCTCTGGAGGCGCGGATCACCTCTCAGGGGCGCGTCACGTCCGTCAGACGGTGATCGACTCGCCGGCGGGCAGGATCTGCACCGGCACCGGTCCGAGACCGTCCGGGCCGAGGAACCGCGCGGCGGACTGCTGCCCGAGTTCGCTGAGCATGGCCTCGTGGATCTGCACGGCGTGCTCCGGTGAGACCGCGCGGACGTAGTCGACGGCCTCGGCGGTGCTCGTCCACGGGCCGCTGGTCGGCAGCAGCAGGGTCCGCACCGGGACGCCGGGCACGAGGTAGGCGTCGCCGGGGTGGAACACGGCGCCGTCCACGAGGTAGCCGACGTTCGCGATCGTCGGGATGTCGCCGTGGATGACGGCGTGCTCCTCGCCGAAGACCTGCACCGAGAACGGGCCGACCTCGAACGCGTCACCGGCCGAGACCGCGGCGACGCGGCCGTCGTGCGCGCCGAGCTGGTCGACGATCGCAGCGGGCCCACGGACCACGAGGGCGTCGTTCGCCTCGAGGGCGGTACGGACGGCGTCGACGTCGAAGTGGTCGAAGTGCTCGTGGGTGACGAGGACGGCGACGGCGGCCGTCGCGAGGTCGGCGCCCTCCGGCGTGAACGTGCCCGGGTCGATGACGAGGGTGGCGCCGTCCTGCTCGAGGACGACGGTGGCGTGGTTGTACTTCGTCAGCTCCATGTCGACGAGTCTACAACAGTGTTGTACATCGCCGTGGTCGATCCGGATGAGAGGGCGTTCACCGTTCGAGTCTCGCCGCGATGCGGTCGAACAGTTCCGGCACCCTGGCGAGTGCCGCACGCTCGGCCTCGGACAGCTCGGAGCCGATCACCGAGGCGAACGCCCCGGCTCGGGCGCTCCGTTCCCGGAGCATGACCGTGCGGCCCGAGTCCGTCAGCCGGATCACCGAGACCCGCCGGTCCCCGTCGGACACGCCTCGCTCCACGTAGCCGCGCACCTCGAGCTCCGCGACGGTCCGCGACTGTCCCTGGTGCTTCACGCCGCGGGCCCGCGCGAGCTCGGCGATGGTCTGCGGCCCCTGCCGGTCGAGCAGGCCCAGGCTCGCGCTCTGCGCCTGCGGCAGCTCGTCGGTGAGTGCCCGGGTGGCCCGCACGATCCGGCCGATCGACTCGCGGAGCTCCTCGGCGAGGTCGTCCGGGGTCGTCGTCATGCCCTCGACCGTACCGCCGGATCCCTGCGACGGCGGCCTACCGGAGCGCCACCCAGACGGGGAAGGCGGCGGCGGCACTCCAGGCCTGCGGGCGGCAGGCGGCCGGGTACGGGGCCGGACGTGTGACGGCGGACGCGTCGTCGCCGGCGTGCAGCTCGGGCATCCGGAAGTCGAACGCCACCGCCGCGGCGAGCAGCTGCTCGGACAGGACACGGGCCTCGTCGTGGTGTCCCGACCGGGCGAGGCCCGTGATCACCACGGCGGTGTCGTGCGCCCAGACGGTGCCCCCGTGGTAGCTGAGCGGCCAGTACCCGGCGGCGGTCGTGGAGAGCGTCCTGAGGCCGAAGCCGCTCGCCAGGTCCGGGCTCACGACGCGTGCTGCGACGACGGCTTCCTCGTCAGGGGTGAGCAGGCCGGTGCCGAGCAGGTGGCCGATGTTGCTCGTGGCGGAGTCGACGGGGCGCTTGCGGGCGTCGAGGGCGATCGCAGGGTACCGACCGATGTCGTCGGCCACCCAGAAGGCGTCGCGGAAGCGATCGGCCAGGCGCGCGGCCCAGGCACGCCACGCGTCGCCGCCGGGACGGCCGAACGCATCGAGCAGGTCGGCACCGTGCACCGCGGCCTCGTGCGCGTAGCCCTGCACTTCGCACAGCGCGATCGGGCCGTCGGCGAGGGTGCCGTCCCGCCACTGCACGCTGTCCCCGGAGTCCTTCCAGCCCTGGTTCGCCAGCCCTCGGCCGGACTCGTCGACGTACTCGAGCAGCCCGTCGCCGTCGGCGTCGCCGTGGTCGCGCATCCACGCCAGGGCGCGTTCGAGCGTCGGCAGGAGCGCCTCGACCTCGGCGTCGGGGAGCCCCGCACGCCAGGCGTCGTGGAGCAGGCACGCCCAGAGCGCCGTCGCGTCGACGGTCCCGTAGTAGAGCGGTGGCAGGGAGATCTCGTCGTTGTCGACCGGCAGGGACGCCTGGCGCAGCTCGTGCATGATCTTGCCGGGCTGCTCGGCGGTCGCGGGGTCGTCCGCGGTGCCCTGCAGCGCGGCGAGGACCCGGAGGGTGCCCCCGGCGGTGCTGGTGTCGACGGGCAGCAGGAAGCGGGCGGCCCAGATCGCGTCGCGGCCGAACAGGGTGAAGAACCAGGGGGCGCCGGCGGCGATGAACTCGCCCTCGGGCCGCGCCAGCCGGAGTGCGTCGAGATCGTCGGTGGCACGCTCCAGCCAGCGCCGGAGCCGGTCGTCCTGCACGCCGGCCGGGACGTCGAACGGGCGCGGGGTCGTCACGCCGGTGACGACGGCGTCGGGCGTCTCCACGGCGCAGTCCCACGCGAGGTCGACCTGGTGCGCGCGCTCCGTCCGCCAGCGCAGCACGACGTCACCGTCCTCGACGCGGACGGATGCTCCGGGGGCGTCGAGCCGGACCCGTACGGAGCCCGAGGTCCACGACACGGTCTGCTCCGAGGCGTCGGCGGGGACCGGCTGGGGGCCGTGACCGGCCTTCACCGCGTCCATCCCGGCGGCGTCCGGGGTCAGCCTGACGGTCACGACGAGCTCCGCGGTGCTCGCGCCGGGCCCCTGGAGCCGATCGGTGATGCGCAGGCGTTCCGCCACCCCGTCGATGCGCACCGTCCGACGACGGTCGAGGCGGACGTCCGGATCGGCCCCGGTACCGTCGAGGCCGCGCAGGAGTCCGGTGAAGACGACCTCGCGGGCACCGGCGGGCACGACGGCGATCGGTTCCACCGCGGAGTGCTCGACGCTGACGCGCACGGCGGAGACGAACCGCTGGTCGCCGGTCCAGTAGCCGTGCACGGGGTTCGCGCCGATGGCACCGTCCCGACCGGACCATGCCTGCGTCGGTGCCGCGATGACGGCGACCTCGTCGTGGAGCAGGGGCTGCAGCGTGGCGGTCGTGGCAGCGGCGGTGGTGGTGTTCGTGGTGGTGGAGGTCATGGGGCTTCCTCGTCGACGGGTTCGGGGGACGGGGTCCAGGCGCTGGGTGTCCAGCTCGGTACGGATCGGGGTGCGTCCGGCAGACGACGCACGGGCAGGGGCTCGGCACGGATGCCGGTCGGGTCGCCGGGGGCACGGGCGATGCGCACCGCGCCGCCTCCGTCGTGGTCGGTGACGGCTTCGACGAACGTGGCCGAGCGC
Source organism: Curtobacterium sp. Curtsp22 (assembly GCF_059492135.1). Classification (NCBI taxonomy): domain Bacteria; kingdom Bacillati; phylum Actinomycetota; class Actinomycetes; order Micrococcales; family Microbacteriaceae; genus Curtobacterium; species Curtobacterium sp. Curtsp22. The sequence goes on from NZ_CP168519.1 coordinate 2,063,890, forward strand.
CCACGGTGGACGACGCCGACGCCCTCGTGGAGCTCGATGCCCGCCGGGAGGTCCCCCGCCGCGACGGCCGCGCGGAAGACCGGCGACCGGTCCGGGTCCGAGTCGGTGTGGACGCCGAGCGAGCCGGACACGAAGCCGAGTCCGTCGGCGAGGACCGACGGCTGGGGGCCGTGGCTCTGCGTGACGCCGCCGGTGTGCCAGCAGAGCGCGCCGGCCGATCCACCGGCGAGCACCACGCCGGCTCCCCAGGCCTCACGCAGGACCTCGTCGAGACCGTGGGCACGCCACACGGCGAGGAGGTTGACCACGGAGCCGCCCGAGACCCAGACGACGTCCGCACCGAGGACGGCGTCGCGCAGGGACGGCACGTTCCGTCTCGGGAAGAACCGCAGGTGCGACGCCTCGACACCGGCCGTACGGGCCGCGGCGAGCTCTGCCCCCTCGACGGTCCGCTGGTCGCCGCCGGCGGTGTTCACGTGCAACACGCGTGGCGGCCGACCGGCGGGGACGCGGGCGAGCCGGACGGCCTCGAACAGGAGCGGACCGTACGCCGAGTCGTCCCACTCGCCGCCGACCAGACCGCCGCAGGTGGCCAGGATCGTGGGTTCGGTGGCGGTCACGTCGGGGTGCTCATTCCTTGACCGCCCCGTCGCTGCCGTTCATGATGCGCTTCTGGAACACGAAGAACGCGACCGCCACGGGGATGGTCATGACGAAGGCCGCCGCGAGCTTGACCGGGAACTGGTTCCCGGCGCTCAGCGCGCCCGACGCCAGTGATGCGACGCCCTTCGTGAGCGTGGTGAGGTCGGGCGACGAGGTCGACACGATGAAGTGCGCGAGCTCGTTCCACGATCCCTGGAACGACAGGATGGTGATCGTCACGACGGCCGGACGCGCCATCGGGAGCACGACCGACCAGAAGGTCCGGAACGTGCCGGCACCGTCGATCTTCGCCTGCTCCTCGACGCTCACCGGGATCGATTCGAAGAAGTTCTTCATGATGAACACCCCGGCGGCGTCCACGAGCAACGGCACGATCATGCCCGAGTACGAGTCGTACATGCCGAGCTGGTTGATCACGAGGAACTTCGGGATGAGCAGGACCACGCCCGGCACCGCCATGACGGCGATGAGCAGGGCGAAGACGGTCTGGCGCCCCGGGAACCGCAGTCGCGCCAACGCGTACCCGGCGAGGGAGTCGAAGAAGATCCGGCCGAGCGTGACGAAGACCGCGACGATGATCGAGTTCATCGCCCAGATCCCGAAGTCGGAGTTCTCGAAGAGGGTCTGGAACGCCGCGCCGGTCCAGGTGACGGGGAGCGCCAGCGGGTGCAGGGAGGCGTCCTGGTCGGTCTTGAACGCGTTCACGATCGCGACGTAGAACGGCAGCAGGTAGACGACGGCGATCAGGACGCCGAACACCAGCAGGACCACGCTCCGCGGCGTGAGCCGACGTGGCCGCCGGCCCGGGCCGGGTGCCTGCGTGACGGTGGTGGCGCCGAGGTCCGGCACCGCGCCTCCTGGCACTGCCGCCCTGGAGGCGCGGGTCGGCTCGGTCCCGCCGCCTGCGGTCGCCGGGGTGGGTGCGCTGGTCATCGTGTGCTCCCCTTCTCGATCCACCGCATCCGACGGCGGGACACCGGGCGGTCGCGCAGCGCCCACCGCTGCAGCAGCGTGAAGACGACGATGATGCCGAACAGGATGAAGGCGATGGCTGCGCCGACGCCCCACTGCTGGCTCTGGAACGCGGACGTGTACGACAGGAACGCCGGCGTGAGCGTCGTGTTCGCCGGGGCGCCCTTCGTGCCCGTGTAGATCTGGTCGAAGACCTGCCACGTCCCGATCAGCCCGAGCGTCAGCACCGTGAAGAGCGTCGGGCGCAGCTGCGGCAGGGTGACCCGCCAGAACCGCGTCCAGGACCCGGCGCCGTCGATCATCGCCGCCTCGTCGACCTCCGGCGAGAGGTTCTGCAGCGCCGCGATGAACAGCAGCATGAAGGTGCCGCTCGTCGTGAACACCGCGAGCAGGATGAACGCGGTCATCGCGACCGACGGACCCGCGAGCCACTCCCACCACGAGATGCCGAGCATCGTGTGGTCGGCGAGGAAGGCCGGTGGTGTGCCTGCGCCGAGGTGGAACAGGCCGGTGGGCTCGTTGAACCAGTTCGGTCCGTTGATCCCCGCCCAGCTGATGATCTTGTTGACGGCTCCCGTCGACGAGAACAGGAACAGCCAGAGGACGGTGATGGCGACCGAGCTCGTCACCGAGGGGAAGTAGAACGCGGTCCGGAAGAACCCGCGCCCGCGCAGTGCCCGACCGCTGACGAGCAGGGCGAGCCCGAGCGCCACGGCGGTCTGCAGCGGGACGACGAACACGACGTACCAGAGGTTGTTCCGCAGCGCGGTGCCGAAGTTCTGCTCGTCGAGGCCCCCGCCACCGAGGATCTTGGCGTAGTTCTGCCCGCCGACGACGGAGACGTCGGACGAGAACGGGCTGCCGACACCCCGCCAGTCGGACACGCTGACCCAGGCCGCCATGACCACCGGCACGGCGAGGAACAGGCCGAGGACGATGATCGTCGGCGCGGTGAACAGCCAGCCCGAGACGGCTTCGGCACGGTTCTTCCGGGACACGTCCGTCAGCCCTTCAGCGCGGCGGCCATGTTCTTCTGGACGCCCTCGAGCAGGGTCTTGGTGTCGGTCGTCCTGAGGCTGCCGAGCTTCGAGTCGAAGTCGGCGATCACGTCGGCGGTCCCGGACGCGTTCGGCAGGCCCTGGGCGGCGTCCGCCTGGTCGAGGAACGCGGCGTACTGCGGGTACTCCTGCTTCCAGGTGCCGGCGGCCGACTCGACCGAGGGCATCACACCGAACGCCTTCGCGAACGCGAGCTGCTGGTCGGTGCTCGTCATCTTCTCGACGAAGGACAGCGCTGCCTTCTGGTTCGGGGAGTCCTTCGCGATGCCCCAGCAGTTCGTGAACTGCAGCGTGCCGGCACCCTTCGGGCCCTTCGGCAGGGCGACGACCTTGTAGTCAACGCTCGGGTAGCTCGACGACATCGCCCCGGTGAGCCAGTTGCCCTCGATGGTCATCGCGGCCTTGTCCTTGCCGAACGCGTCACCTCCCCAGCTCTCGCCGAGGTCGCTCGAGAACTTCATCGAGCCGTCGTCGAGCAGGCCCTTCACGTAGTCGAGGGCCTCGACGTTCGCGGCCGAGTCGACGGTCGCCTTCGTCTGGGCGCTGTTCGTCAGGGCACCGCCGGCTTGGGTCATGAACGCCCCGAGACGCTCGATCTGCGGGCTGGTCGTGAGTCCGACCCGTCCGTCGCGGGTGAGCTTCTCGGAGACCGTCCGCAACTGGTCCCAGGTGGTCGGGACGTCGCTGTCGGTCAGCCCGGCGGCCTTCCAGTCCTTCGTGTTGATGAACAGCGCGAGGGTGGAGAAGTCCTTCGGCGCGCAGTAGAGCTGGTCGTCCACGGTGAACGACTTCGTGAGCGTCGGGTAGAAGTCGCTCGTGTCCTCGAGCTGGTCGCCGTAGGCCAACAGCGAGCCGTTCGCGGCGTACCCGGCGAGGGACGACGTGCTGACGTAGAACACGTCGGCGGGCTTGCCGGCCGCGAAGCCCTGGGCGAGCTGCTGGTCGAGGTTGTTCGCTGGCTGCACCGTCGCGCCGGTGCCCGAGGACTTCGACCACGCGGCGGCGGCGCTCTTCACGGCGGCGGTCTCGGCGTCGCCCGACGAGCCGATGAGGACGGTGAGGGGGTCGTCGCTCGAGGTGAGCTTCGCGGCGCCACCGCCGGAACCGTTGCCGCCCGAGCTCGAGAAGCCGGAGCCACAGGCGGAGAGGGTCAGAGCTGCGGTGAGCGCCATCGCTCCCGCGGTCAGCATGCGTGCTGTGCGTCGTTGCATCAGGGGGACTCCTCGTCGAGTGCAATACTTCGATCGTTCAAATTTGATCGATCAAACGAGTCGACCATACACCTGCGAGGCGCTACGGTGAACCCCATGTCGCATCCCGCCACCGTCGCCGACGTCGCCCTCGCCGCGGGCGTCTCACGGCAGACGGTGTCGAACGCGTTGAACCGGCCCGAGGTCGTCCGCCCCGCGACGCTCACCAGGGTCCGGGCCGCCATCGACGACCTCGGGTACCGGCCGCACGCATCCGCCCGTCGGCTCCGCACCCGCCAGAGCTCCACGCTCGGCGTCCGGCTTGAACCGGTGCACGGCATCTCCGGCGCCGTGCTCGACCGCTTCCTGCACGCGCTCGTCGAGTGTGCCGACCTGCGCGGGATGCGCATCCTGCTCTTCACCGCCACCGACGTCGACGACGAACTCGCACACATCGAACGCCTCGTCGAGGGCTCGGACGTCGACGGGTTCGTCCTCACCTCGACGTTCCACGGCGATCCCCGCGCGGCGTGGCTCGGCGCCCGGGACATCCCCTTCGTGACCTTCGGCCGGCCGTGGGGTCTGCCGGACATGGACGCCGCGCCGCACCCCTGGGTCGACGTCGACGGGTACGCGGGCGTGCACGTCGCGACCGAGCACCTGGTGGCGCAGGGGCACCGCCGGATCGGGTTCCTGGGCTGGCCGAGCCCGTCCGGACAGGGTGACGAGCGCCGACGGGGCTGGCGGGACGCGATGCGCGCGGCCGGGCTGCCCGACGACCCCGGGCTCACGTGCGAGGACGACGTCACCGCGGCCACGGGCACGGTCGCGGCGGCGGTCGAGGACGGCGCCGGGTTCGACGCGCTCGTCTGTGCGTCGGACACCCTCGCCCTCGGAGCCCGGTTCGCGCTCGGGGCGGCGGTGCCGGTGGTGGGCTACGACGACACCCCGGTGGCCGAGGCGGTGGGCATCTCCAGCGTGGAGCAGCCCCTGGTCGAGGTCGCCGCGGCCGCGATCGAGCTGCTCATGGGCACCGGTCGGACCGTCCTGCCCGCGTCGACCGGACACCGCCTGCTGGCTCCGCGGGTGGTCTGGCGGAGCTGAGACAGCGCGACCACGGCGTGCCCCTGCGCTACCGAGCGACGCCGTCGCGCCCGACCGACTCGCTCGACACCCCGCCGACGTGGAGGATGCGCTCGCGGATGACGTCCGCCGCACGCTCGTCGGCCGACACCACGACACGGACCGCCGGCCCGTCCGCAGCGGGGACCGTCTGACCGTGCTCGACCCCACCGACCACCACGTCGAGCGGCGTGGTCCGGACGGAGGGCTCGACCTCGCCCGCCGCGATGGCCGCCGCCAGCGGGTCGTGGAGCGGTGCGCGACGGACGTGGTCGACCGACTCGTAGAAGTCGATGTAGCTGCGCAACATCGTGCCGAGCGCGACCCGGAGCGGATCGCCGGCCGCCGTGAACCGGTCGGCATCGGCGTCGTCGAAGCGGTGCTGCCGGGTGACGTCGAGCGGCACGAGCACGAGGTCGAAGCCGGCGCGGAGGACCCGCCTGGCGGCCTCGGCATCGTTGTGGACGTTCGCCTCGGCGGTGGGCGACACGTTGCCCGCGTCCCACACGGCACCGCCCATGATCGTCACCGTGCCGACGAGCTCCGGCAGACGCGGCTCGGCCTCGAGCGCGACGGCGAGGTTCGTCAGCGGGCCGATGGCCAGGACGTCGAGCTTCCGGTCACCGGCTGCGTGGTCACGGGCCAGCCGGACGAGGAGCTCGGCGGCGGGGTCCTCCGCGGCCGCGACACCCGGCGGGAGGTCGACCCCGCCGATGCCGTTCGCCCCGTGCACGTGCGGTGCGCCGCCGCCGTACGAGCCGCCGATCGGGTCGTGCGCGCCGACCGCGACGGGCACGGTCCGGCCGCACAGGGCCAGCAGCGCCGCCGTGTTGACGGCCGCCGTCGCCGCGTCGGTGTTGCCGGAGACCGTACCGATGCCGACGAGGTCGACGTGCGGGACGTCGAGCAGGTAGGTGAGGGCGAGGGCGTCGTCGACGCCGGTGTCGCAGTCGAGGAAGAGCGGGACGGTGGGCGTGGTCACCCGGTCATCCTCCCATCGCCCGCCGGAACCGCCGAGGACACGATCCGATGACGATCGGGATCGACCGGAGACCTGCACGACTACCGTCGGCAGTGGGCCGCTGACCGGCCCGAGACGGCTGCACCAGGGGGATCACATGCGACGGAACAGGACCACGGGGACCACGGCCATCGCGATCGCGCTCACCGGGCTGGCGCTCACCGGCTGCGCCCAGGGCACGACCGGCACCGGTTCCGCCCCGACCGGGACGACGTCGCCGGGGGCTTCGAGTACGACGTCCACTCCGAGCGCCTCCCCGACCACGCCGGGCTCGACCCCGCGTCCGACCTCGACGATCACCCCGGTGCCCGGGGTCGACGACGACGCCGGCCGGATCCCGGACTCGTGCACGGCGCTCATCACGGCGGGCAAGTGGGACTCCTCGTTCGCGGGGTCCCCGCTGAACGACCCGACCGTCGTCGGGAACCCGGTGGTGGTGTCGAAGGACGACCTCACCCCGGTGCTCCAGCCGGACGGCAAGCAGCTCTCCTGCGTCTGGAAGGACCCGCGGGCGGACATCTCGTTCCTGTCGATCCGGGTCGCGACCGTCGACTCGACCAAGGCGTACCCGCACCTGAAGTCGGCACTGTCCGGGTACGACTGCTCCCTCGACGGCTACGGGTACCGCTGCCAGAAGATCACGCAGAACAGCCAGTACCCAGTCACCGACGGCGACACGTACTACACGCGCGGCGACGTCGGCATCCACGTCCAGCAGTCGAACACGCCGACGTCGGGTCTCCTCGACGACGTCATCGCACACGTCTTCTAGCGGTCGGCGGGCCGCGACCGGATGTGCGCCCGCTCGCCCTGCGGCCCGTACAGGCACAGCACCTCGGTCACCTCGTCCGTGGTGTTCCCGACCCAGTGCGGCGTGTGCGTGTCGAACTCGACGACCTCGCCCGGCCCGAGGTCGAAGTCACGGTCGCCGAGGAGCAGCCGGAGCCGTCCGGACAGCACGTACAGCCACTCGTAGCCCTCGTGCGTCCGGAGGGATCGATCGGTGTTCGCGGGCTCTGGCGGGATCAGCTGCTTGAAGGAGCGCACGCCGCCGGTCCGTCGGGTGAGCGGCACCACCATCCGGCCGCCGTGCCGCTCCGGCGCGAGGTGCACCCGCGGATCCCCGGTCCTCGGCGCCCCGACCAGGTCGTCGAGGGGCACCTGGTACGCCCGCGCGAGCGGCAGCAGGAGCTCGAGCGTGGGCTTCCGCTGGCCCGACTCGAGCCGCGACAGCGTCGACACCGAGATCCCGGTCTCGGCGGCGAGCGCCGCGAGCGTGACGGCACGGCGCGTCCGCAGCGCGCGCAGTCGTGGGCCGACCCCGTCGACGACCTCAGCCGTCGTGCGCGGGGTGATCCGTTCCTCCCGATCCGTGGCCATGCCGGCCATGTTGCCAGACCGGCAAGGAAGTCTGCTGTCTGGGCGCGTGGATCCGCAGGATGCAGGCATGCGTGATCACTACGACGTCATCGTGGTCGGCGGAGCAGCCGCTGGCCTGTCAGCAGCACTCGTCCTCGGCCGTTCGCGACGGTCCGTGCTCGTCGTCGACTCCGGCGAGCCGCGGAACGCCCGCGCCGAGGGGGTCCACAACTACCTCGGGCGCGAGGGCGCCTCGCCAGCGGAACTCGGCTCGGTCGGCCGCGACGAGGTGGCCGCCTACGGCGTCGAGGTGACGACCGGGAGGATCGTGGCCGCGTCCGCCACGGACGGTGACGGTGTCGACCCGGTCGGCTTCTCGGTCACGCTGGAGTCGGGCGCGGTCGTCGCGACACGCAGGCTGGTCGTCGCCTCCGGCGTCGTGGACGTCCTGCCGGAGGTCCCGGGCCTCGCCGAGCAGTGGGGGCGCGGTGTGGTGCACTGCCCGTTCTGCCACGGGTGGGAGATCCGCGACCAGCGCATCGGCGTGCTCGTGACGTCGCCGATCGGGGCGCACCAGGTGCTCATGTTCCGCGCGCTGAGCGAGGACGTGACGGCCTTCGTCACGGACCCGGCGCTCGTCGACGACACCACCCTGACCGGTTTTGCCGCCCGCGGTGTCCGGGTCGTGACGGGACCGGTGCGCGACGTGGTGTCCGACGGTGATCGTCTCACCGGTGTCGTGGTGGCGTCCGGCGAGTTCGTGGCGCTCGACGCCCTGGCCGCGGCGAGCACGGCGGAGGCGCGCACCGGGTTCCTCGAGGGACTCGGGCTCGAGGCCACCGACCAGTTCATGGGAGACCACCGGTACGCGAGTGCCCTGACGGTGGACGCCGCCGGACAGACGAGCGTGCGGGGCGTGTACGCGGCCGGGAACGTGGCGGCGCCGATGGCGACCGTCATCGCGTCGGCGGCGGCCGGGACGCAGGCGGGTGCGGCGGTGCACGGCGACCTCGTGCAGGCTGACCTGGCGCGCGCGCCGGCGACCGCGTCCGCGCCGGCGGGTCAGTCGACGCGGTAGCCCGCCTGGGCAGCGAGGAGCGGCGCGAGCGTGTACAGCTGGTCGGCGGCGATCGTCGCGCCGCGGAACCCCTCGAGCCGCTCCACCCGGTCGAGGTCGGCGCCCCGGAGGTCGACGTGCTCGATCCGGGTGTTCGAGCCCTCGGCCGCGCGGATCCTCGTCCCCTCGAACGACACCCGCAGCAGTCGGGCGTCGGCGATGTCCAGCTCGTCGACGACGCAGTCGCGGAACACCACGTCTGTGAGTGTCGAGCCGCGGAGGTTCACGAACCCGAGCTTCATCCCGACGAACTCGACGCCGTTCAGCCCCGCGTCGTACAGCTCGGCGGAACCGATGCGGCCGCCGGCGATCCGGACCTCGCGCCAGGAGCTGCTCGACGCCCGGAGCACCGGCGCGTCGAGCGTCTCGACGACCGAGTCACGCACCCGCAGTCCCCGGAGGTCGGCGCCGTCGACCCGGAGGGTGCCGATCACCGACTCCTCGATCTCGAGGTCCGGCAGCCGCTCCCCCGCGAGGTCGAACACGTCGATGCGCTTCCCCTCGATCCGGTCGCCCGTGAGGACGTCGCCGGGACCGGGCGTCCAGTCGTCGAGGTCCGTCGGTTCGGTCAGGGTGATGCGCGGGGCGTCGGTACCGGAGCTGCGGGGCATGCACTCAGTCTGCCGCGTGGGACCGACGTCGCAGCGTGCTGTCGAGGACGTAGTCCTTCGCGGGACCGTGCGCCTCCCACCGGACCGTCCACCGTTCGGCGTCCCCGGCGAGCACCCCGGAGTAGTCGTCGGGCGCGCACGCGTGCGACACCGCCGATCCCCAGACCCAGTCGTGGAACACCCGGCCGTCGGCGAAGTGCACGGTCCAGCGGTCGTCCGGGCCCCGGCGCACCCGGAGCGTCCGTGCCACGGGGACGGTCCGCCCGTCGAAGGCCATCGTGCCGGCCTCGTCCCAGCGGACCTCGTCCGGGGCCGCACGCGTCAGCGTGGTCGTCCCGGTCACGAGGCCGGCGACCCCGGCACGCCGGTCGTGGACCGTGCGGCGCAGGGTCCACTCCCCGAGCAGGTCGATGGGCTGCAGCACCCGCCCAGGCTAGCCGCGGAGGGCCTCGGTGCGGGCGGTGCGGTGCTCCTCGTCGGAGATGACGCCGCGGGCGAGCAGGTCGTCGAGCTCGGCGAGCCGCTGCTCGAGCGGGCGTCCCGGCGCACGTCGAGCACGTCGGACGACGAGCACGACCGTGACGACGACCGCCACCACGACGAGCACCGTCACGACGCTCCACACGAGGTCGTAGACGGGCGGGACCAGCGGGTTGTGGGTCTCCGCGCCGAACTGCGAGACGTCCGGCCCCTCGAACTCGCCGGAGGCCATCGGGCTGGACAGCATCGCGAACATCATCGGGCCCCCTCGTGGACTGGTGGTGCGATCGTAGCCCGCGCGGGTCACCGCACGCTGCCCCACGAAGGGGCCACCCTCACCCGCTCAACGGCCCCGACCCCGGCACCCGCGCTCCGTCCGCGAACCCGGCCACGAGCTCGCGCAAGGCCTCCTCGGAAGTGTGCCGCGCCTCCCATCCGAGCACCGACCGCGCCCGGTCGGTCCGCATGATCGGCACCTGGGCCGCGATGTCCACCCACCCGGCGTCCGTCGGCTGCAACCGCAGCCGCCACGTGAGCGTGACGAGCCCGCGGATCAGCCACATCGGCGCCCGGATCGCCCCGAGCATGCCGAACGCCCGCGCCATCCTCGGCGGGTTGAGCACGGGTGTGGCAGCGATGTTGAACGCTCCGCCGGCACGTCGGTCGATCGCGCGCCAGAAGGCGTCGGCGACGTCGTCGGCGTGCACGGCCTGGAACACGAACGGCAGCGGCAACGGCAGGACCGCCCAGCGGATCCACCGGACGATCGACATCGGCACGAGTCGTCCGAGGAACAGTCCGCGGAGCTCGGCGGCGGCGCTGCGCTGGAAGACCAGTCCGGGGCGGAGCCGGGTCACGACGACGTCCGGGTGGCGAGCGGCGAAGGCGTCCATCGCCGCCTCGTTCTCGGCCTTGTGGATCGAGTACGTGGCGGTCGGGATGCCGGTGACGGGGAACTCCTCGTCGACGGGCGTCCGCTTGCCGTCCACGTCGACCCCGCGGTACGCCCCCACGGACGACGCGACGACGACCTGGGGGACGCCGACGCGCGCCACGGCCTCGAGGACGTTGGCGGTCCCGGTCACGTTCGTCCGGTACTGCGTCGGGATGTCGTGCGTCGGTTGCAGGGCCCAGCCGAGGTGGACCACCGCGTCGGCACTCCGGAACACCGCGGCCAACTGGTCGACCGCGTCCGGGGCACCGATGTCGACGGCGTGCCAGACGGCCGTCCCGTACGGCTCGGCACGGAGGTCCGGCAGCCGCCGAGCGATCCCGACGACCTCGACGGAGGTGCCCTCGGCACGGACCGCTGCCAGCCGCCGCAGCACGGCGGTCCCCAGGTTGCCGGTCGCGCCGACGACGACGATCCGCATCAGGCGGCGGCCAGTGCGGGGTCGAGCACGACCTTCACGCAGCCGTCCTCCTTCTTCTGGAACACCTCGTACATGTGCGGGGCGTCCTCGAGCGAGACCCGGTGGGTCGTCAGGTCGAGCGTCCCGAGCGGGTCCGACGGGTCCTGCACGAGCGGCATGATGTCGTCGATCCAGCGCTTCACGTTGCACTGTCCCTCGCGGACGGTGATCTGCTTGTCGAACAGCGTGAACATCGGCATCGGGTCCGCTCGACCGCCGTAGACACCGCTCAGCGAGACCGTGCCGCCACGGCGGACCAGGTCGATCGCCGCGTGCACGGCGGCGAGCCGGTCGACACCGGCGACCTCGATGGCCTTCTGCGCGATCGCGTCGGGCAGGAGTCCGGCGGCGCGCTGCGCGAACCCGGCGACCGGGTTGCCGTGCGCCTCCATGCCGACCGCGTCGACGACCCCGTCGGGACCGCGACCGTCGGTCAGGTCGACCAGCTGCGGCACGACGTCCTTCGTCAGGTCGAACACCTCGGCACCGTGCTTCGCCCCCAGGTCGCGGCGGACCTGCTCGGGATCGACGGCGAGCACCCGGTAGCCGAGGTGCGCGCCGATCCGGGCCGCGAACTGTCCGACCGGACCGAGGCCGAGCACCGCGAGCGTCCCACCCTCGGGCACGTCGGCGTACTGCACGGCCTGCCAGGCGGTCGGCAGGATGTCGCTGAGGAACAGCCAGCGGTCGTCGGGCGTGCCGTCGTCCGGGATGACGATGGGCCCGTAGTCGGCGTGCGGCACGCGGAGGTACTCGGCCTGTCCGCCGGGGACCTGGCCGTACATCTTCGTGTAGCCGAACAGCGAGGCGCCCGTCCCGTACTCGGCGGTCTGGGTGGTCTCGCACTGCGACTGCAGGCCGTTGCGGCACATCCAGCAGTGGCCGCAGGAGATGTTGAACGGGACGACGACGCGGTCGCCCACCTTGAGGTTCGTGACGGCGGAGCCGACCTCCTCGACGATGCCCATCGGCTCGTGGCCGAGGACGTCGCCCTTGTCGATGTAGGCGCCCAGCACCCGGTAGAGGTGCAGGTCGGAGCCGCAGATCGCGGTCGAGGTGATCCGCACGATCGCGTCGGTCGGCTCCTGGATGGTCGGGTCGGGGACGGTCTCGACGGACACCTTCTCGGTGCCCTGCCAGGTCAGTGCGCGCACGTCGCGTTCCTCTCGTGGTCGCTTCGGGCCGGCCAGGAGGCGCGGCTCGTCTCCCCACGTCGGTACCCGCCCGCCCCGTGGTGCGTTCCCAGCCCCGTCCGGTCAGCGCGTTCGGTGGCGGACGCGAGCCGCGCCTCCTGGCCCGCCCGCGGCGACCCCGGGTCCCGCGTCAGCCGCCTGCCGGAGGTGCGCATCGGAACGACGTCTGCGCGCCGTGCACCGTGCGCACTCGTCGTCGCCCTGCGCAGTCCCGTGCTCGCGCCCGGTGGCCGACCGGCCAACCGGATCGTCCCGCCAGCCGATGCGCCCGACCGGCCGGTCGACCGAAGCTGGTGCCGATGGACCACCGCACCACCCGCCGCTCCCTGCTCGCCGGAGCGGGCGCCCTGCTCGCCGCCGGGGCGCTCTCCGCCTGCTCGCCGACCGGACCACGACGGGAGGTCGTCGCGACGCACCCGCCGACCCCGACGCGTTCCCCGACGCCCACTCCCACGCCGGCACCGACACCGACGTGGGTGCAGCCGACGATCTCGAGGACGCCGCTCCCGGCGGGCACCGTGACCGGACTGCCGGCGGGGACGCCCGGGATCGCGTGGACCGTCGACGACGGAGCATCCTCCGACGTCGTCGGTGCCTACGCCCGCTTCGCCGCCGCGACCGGCACCCGGTTGACCTTCTTCGTGAACGGGGCGCGGCCCTCCTGGACGGAGCACGCCGACGCGCTCCGGCCCCTCGTCGAGTCGGGGCAGGTGCAGATCGGCAACCACACCTGGGACCACCCGGCACTGACGAAGCTCGGCGACCAGGCCATCGAGGACGAGCTGACGCGCAACCACGAGTTCATCGAGCGCACGTTCGGCGTCGACGCGCGCCCGTACTTCCGGCCGCCGTTCGGGTACCACGACGCCCGGGTCGACGCGGTGGCCGCACGCGTCGGCTACACCACGCCGTTGCTCTGGTACGGCACCCTCGCGGACTCCGGCGACATCGGTGCCGGGCAGATCGTCGGGTTCGCGGACCAGTGGTTCACGCCGGGCCGGATCGTGATCGGGCACGCGAACTTCCCGGGGACGATCGACGCGCTCCCCCGGCTGGGCGCGCTCGTCCGGCAGCGTCGGCTCGGGACGTACACGTTGGACGACGTGTTCTCACGCTGACCGCGGACCCCGCGCGGGACCGGGGCCGGGGTCGCCGGGATCGGCGGGGTCGGCGGGGTCGTGCCGGGTGGCCGTGACCCCGGGTCCTGCTTCGGTGCGTGCCAGCGCGCGACGGGCGGCGGCGCGGGCCTCGGCAGCGGTCGGGGCGGGTTCGAGCCCCAGCAGTCGCCGACGGTGTCGCTCCCCGAGGAGCAGCGTGAAGAGCGCTTCCGCCTCGCCCGGGTCCGCACCGGCGCGGACGAGCGCGGCCTGCGCCGTGAGCGGGCCGGCCTCGTGGAAGCCCCGTGCGAGTTCGGGCGAGCTGACGGCCGTGGCGATGACCAGCCGGTGCAGCGCAACCGCGCGGTCCGAGAGCAACGCCTCGACCACGGCGGTCGCGGTCGACTCGAGGTCGGGGTGCGCGTCGTCGCTGTACCCGTGGTGCCGCTGGACGACCGCCCGGAGCAGTGCCGCCTTGTCGCCGAAGGCCGTGTAGATCGTCCGCTTCGTGACCTCGGCCGCTGCGGCGACGCGGTCGAGCGAGACGTCCGCGAAGCCGTGCGCCAGGAAGAGGTCGGTCGCGACGTCGAGCACCCGTTCGTCGCGTGCAGCACGCTCCCCCGCGGTCGGTCGTCCTCGCTTGCCCATGGTCCGAGTGTACCGGTAATGATACGTTGGCGTTTCATTACGAGAGGATGCGCAATGGACGACGTGATCTGCCACGTGGCGATCGCCGACGACTGGGAGATGAGCCGCGGGTTCGGCGTGTACGAGGTCGCGACCCGGAACGTGCCGCTCGAACCCGGCGACCACGTCCGTGTGACCACCCCTGCGGAGGTCGATGCGATCGTGGCCGAGCGCTACGCCGACCTGTCCATCCCACTGCTCCGGATCGACCTGAGCGTCGCCGGACTCCGGGCCGGCGGCGTGGAGGTCGCCTGGCACGAGGGCACACCCCGGGTCCTCGGAGGCATCCCGATGGACCCGGACGTCGTCCTGGCCGAGACACCCATCAGTCCGCGGCGCTGACCGCGGGGACCACGTCGAGTCGCCGACCGAAGCACACCGAGTTCGTCGACCCGGCGTAGGCGCCGAAGAGCGGGATCGCCGTGTACCCCTCGCGCTCGTAGAACCGGATCGCGTCGGGCTGCGCCGTGCCGGTCTCGAGGACCACCGAGCCAGCGCCCGCCCGCACCGCTTCCCGCTCGAGCCGCCGGAGCACCGCCGTCGCCACACCGGTCCCCCGAGCGGACGGCGCCGTGTACATCCGCTTGATCTCCACGACCCCGGCACCGAGGACGTGGTCCGGGAGCGGCCGGAGTCCGCCGCAGGCGATCGCGGAGCCGTGCTCGTCACAGGCCAGGACGAACACCGGAACGTCGGCCGCGGTCGGCGGGACGCCGGGCTCGTGGTCGCTCGTTCCGTACCGCTCGTCGAGCTCCTGCCGCTGCGCTCGGCGGAGCCGGTCGGCGTCCGGGTGGTCGAACGGGACGGTCGTGATGGTCCAGCGCATGGCGATCCTTTCGGTAACGACCGTTACGGTAACACCTGTTACGCTTCCGGTGTGCCCCGGACCCGAGACGACGCCGCCCAGCGGACCCGGCTGTCCGAGGCCGTCTTCACCACCCTCGCCGACCTCGGTCCGACGGGCCTGACGCTCCGTGCGGTCGCCGAACGCGCCGGGTGCACGACGGGGCTCGTCCTCCACACGTTCCCCGACAAGCGCGCCCTCCTCCTGCACGCCCGGGACGTCCTGCACGACCGCACGAGGGTCCGTGCCGACGCGCTCGAGGCGGACGCCCCGGATGCGGCGTCGGCAGTGCGAGCCGTGGCCGGCGGCGCACTCGCGGTCGATGCCGGACGCCTCGCCGAGGCCCGGGCGTGGGTCGCGTTCCTCGCCGCTGCGCTCGGTGACCCGGTGCTGCGTGATCGGCACGTGACGAACAGCCGCGCCTTCGCCGAGCGACTCGCTCGACTGCTCGCGCTCGCGACCGGCCTCGCGGGTGCGGTGTGTGCCGACCGCGCGGCTGCAATGGCCGCGACCGTCGAGGGGATCACCGCGTTGGCCGCGGGCGACCCGGAGCGGTGGACGCCCGAGCGACAGCTCGCGGCGCTCGACCTCGTGCTGGACTCGGTGTTGACGCCGTAGTCCCGCCGACCCCGGCCCCGACGGGCGGTCCGACTCCTCGGGTAGGCCGGGCTGCGCGGGGCGGCCCGGCTGCGTGACGCGCAGCTCAGACCGCGACCGGATCGGCGAGGACCGCCCGCAGCACCGCCTCGTGCTCGCCCCGGTCCCCCGGCCCGGAGCTCCCCGCGAGCATGATGAGCGCCTTCCAGAGCACCCAGCCCCGAGCACGCGCCCACGTGTCCCCGTCGAGACCCACCGCGTCGCGGAACTCCCGGCGGGCATCGCCGTCGAGGAACGTCCACGCGAGGACGAGGTCGCACGCCGGGTCGCCGACGCCGCACGTGCCGAAGTCGATCACCGCGGAGAGCCGACCGTCCGCGCCGACGAGCAGGTTGCCCGGGGCGACGTCACCGTGGAACCACACGGCGGGCCCGTCCCAGACCGAGGCCGTCGCAGCGTCCCAGACCGCATCGCAGGCACGGCGGTCGACGGCGTCCCCGAGCGCGTCGAGCGCCGCCACCACCTCGGCCGCGCAGTGCGACGGGTGCGCTCCCCGGTGGAACGAGTGCGCCCCGGCGACCGGCCCGTCCCCGGCCGGCACGGCCCGGAGCTTCCGGAGCACCGCGCCGACGTCGGCGGCGAAGACCCGTCGGTCGAGGTCCGTCGCGCGGAGCGCGACCGTGCCGTCGATCCAGCGCCGGACCGACCACGGGAACGGGTACCCGTCGGCGGGGACGCCCAGGCCGACGGGCTCCGGCACCGGGACGTCGAGCCGAGACGCGAGGTACGGCAGCACCCGCTGCTCCTTCTCGACCGCCGCCACGTACCCAGCGGCGCTCGGCAGCCGGACCGCGAGCTCGCCGCCGAGCCGGTAGGTGCGGTTGTCCCACCCCTGCGGATCGACCTCGCGCACGGGCAGCCCGGACCACTGCGGGAACTGCGCGGCCACGAGCCGTTCCACGAGTGCGGGATCGATGCGGGGTCGGGGCACCTCGGTGTGCATGCCCCCAGGCTAGGCTCCGGGCATGGCCACCGTGTCCGAGCTGCTGACCGCGAACCTCCACGACGTCTTCGGGAACCGCGACGCTGCCTCCCGCCGTGCCGCGATCGAGCGGACGTACTCCCCCGACGTGACCTTCACCGACCCGGAGGGCACCGCCGTCGGCTGGGACGCCCTCGAGCAGAAGGCCGCCGAACTCCTCGAGACCGTGCCCGGCGCCTTCCAGTTCGTCGAGGAGGGGCGTCGCTACGTCTCGGAGACGCACGGCGCACTCGCGTGGGGCTTCGGCCCGGTCGGGGCGCCCGCCGTGCGCGGGATCGACGTCGTCGAGGTCCGCGACGGTGTCGTCGTGTCGCTCACGACGTTCTTCGCGGAGCCCACCGAGTCCGACTGAGGACACTCGCCGCGTCCGACGTGACGGCCGGCGGTCGCGTCAGCCGCGCAACCGGTCGCGTTCGGCAGCCGGCAGGTGCTCGGTCGCCGTCGCCCGTGCCGCCGGGCCCAGGAACCGCGCCTGCCGCTCGAGGAACGCCACGAGCGCGTCCTCCGACGCCCGCTTGCCGGTCTCGCGCAGCACCCACCCGAGTGCCGACTGCACGGTGTCGCTCCGCTCCCGCACGAGTCGCCCCGCGATGGCGAGCGGCACCTCTGCGTCGCCCTGCTTCACGAACGCCAGGGTCGCGACCAGAGCGATCCGCCGGACCATCGCAACGTCGGACTTCACGAGCGCGAACAGCGGTCCGGTCGAGCCGCCGACGAGCGGGGCGCCCACGAGCTCCTCCGCCCCGAGGTCGACCAGCACCGTGTCGTCGAAACGCTCCGCCTTCGCCGCCGACAGGTACTCGTCGGTCAGCTCCGGGTCCGGGTGCTCCCGCATCGCCTGCACCATCAGGAGCACTGCGACGAGCCGTGCCCCCGCGTCCTCGCTCCAGAGCAGCGCGGACCGCTCGCCCTCGTCGAGGTCGGCGAACTGCCGCGCGACGCGTCGCGCCGCCGGCACGTCACCGCTCGTCCGTGCGAACGCCGCGAGCACGGCCTCCGCATCCGCTGGGTTCCGTCCACCACCGGCCTGGAGGCGCGTCACGCGACCTCCCCGTCCGTCGCCTCGTTCCGCGGCACGGCCCGGCGACCACGGCGCAGGACGATCACCGCGACCACCACGAGGAACGCGGCGAAGAGCCAGGTGCCCACCTGCGGATCGACGAGGCGGGCGATCCACGCGCCTCCTGGAGAGCAGATCGCTGCCGTGATGCCGATCGTGAGGCCGACCCGCAGCTCCACCGCACGGCGCCGGAGGTTCGCCACCGTGCCGGAGACCGACGTCGGCACCATCGTGAGCAGCGAGGTGCCCTTCGCCAGCAGGTCGCCCGCGCCGAGGACGACCTCGAGCCCCGGCACGATGACGACCCCGCCGCCGACCCCGACGAGCCCCGACAGCACGCCCGAGAGCAGCCCGAGCAGCAGGAGCACGATCGCCTCGACGACCCCGAAGTGCACGTCGCCGCCACGCGTCGGCACCGTCGTGAACAGGGAGACGAGCACGACCGCGATGAACCCGACGAAGATCCACGGCAGGACCCGCAGCGGGAGCGCACGGAGGAGCCGCGCACCGATCGGGGCGCCGACGACGCTGCCGACCGCCAGGGTCAGGGCCGCGAGCCAGTGCACCTCGCCCTGCACGGCGTAGGTGATCGCACCGACGACGGCCGCGGGGGCGATCGCCACGAGGGACGTCGCCGAGGCCCGACGCTGGTCGAGGTGGATGAACGCCATCAGCGCCGGCACGACGATTACCCCGCCGCCGACGCCGAACAGGCCGGAGAGCACCCCCGCGACCACCCCGATCGCCACCAACACGAGCACCCGGCCGCCGCGCTTCTCCATCGTGCAGACTCTAGCCCCTATTCGAAGTGCACTCCATTGGTGGCTTTGGTGTTGCGCGTGCGAATCTTTTTTTCCAGCGGAGGGACTTTCATATCGATGCGAGCAATTGCAACCCTCAGGCCCGCGCTGGTTATCGATCTTAGAGCGTTAGCAAGTAACACTTTCGTGAAAAAGTAGAGCGTGTCATGCAGGGCACCCGGTCGTTCAGTTGCGATCGCAAGAACATATTCGGCCTGATCTCGTCGCAGCAAGGGCTCCTTCTCCCCGTGAATCTGGCTCCACGCCGCTCGTAGCATCGCAACATGCGGCGCGCTCCCCCAAAGCCCTGCGGACACGGTCGCCTGCGCAACAAGATGAGACAAACCAGGCGAGTTGCTTGCAGTCTTGATACAGAGCAACCTTCCGTCGTCCGTCAGTACGTCCGCCACCTCGATTTTATTGTTCACCCCGTAATAGGCAAGTTTCTTGTCGAGCAACGCCCACGAGCGGGAATCAGCCAGGTCGCGGTTATAAACTTCCTCTCGGTGATTACCGACCGAACGGGACTGCAAGTCGGCCACGTCCCAAGCGGGAAGGACAAGCTCGTCACTAACATCCGGTATGCGTGCCACCGCGCGCTCGACTTGCGCTACGAAGTCGGCACTAATTATAAACCAATTCGCTGCAGTAACGAAAAAGCGCTCCGCACCCATCTCAACTTCTGCCACTACGTAAGCGAAGAGAGGGCGGATTCGATCAACAAGGTCGCCATCTGCATCCACCGCGAGAACCTTCACGTCCTGTAGCCAGTCCAGTGTTGCCGCCTCGCTCTCAAGGAGCGTCAGAATCTCAGCTGCGTCGAGATCAGCCAAGATCCAACGCGAACGTCGGATGACAAGTTCGTAGTGATGGAAGCTGTCCTCATCTTTAGTGAATGGGTCCGGCGCCGCGTACGCCACTGCGCCATCGGCAACTAGTTGCCTCAGATTTACAAGAAGCCCAGGCAGACGAGAATCCCCACTTCCGAGTGGTCGCATCTGATCGAGGAATGGGAATTTTACCTTGAAAGAGTCGCGCTCGTATGCCTGGAATACTTCGTCAATCTTGCCGGGTAGCGCGCGAAGGCCGAAGTTGGGAACATTTAGACGGAGGGAGTCTCCTCCGGCAAGCGTAGATGCAAATCCGCCGTCTTCAGCTTTACCATTGATCTGCCGCATCCAGTCATCGTCCACCTCGATGTCGAGATCGCCGAAGTCTCCGTCGTTTGGCAAAACAGTTCGCTGATCCCGCGAATTGGTAGCGATTCCGCGAGTTTGAGCGCCGCGTATTTTGCCGGAAGCGATAACGTTGGCCGCCACACGAAGCCCGAAGCCTTGCTCGATATAGACGGACTCAATGACTTGGAATCCGATTCCAAACGTAACCGCGAAGACTCTCGCCTTCCGCTCGATAAGAATGACGACACCTGCCGAGTGTTGATCCGTGACAAGTGGGAGAACATCAAAGACGTCCTGTACATCACTGGCCCAACCTGGACGCTTTTCCCTGCTCTTGACCAGGATCGCGCGGGTATCAGGCAGGCCTGAGCCCACTGATTTCAGCTCTATTGGGTCTGCTGTCGACCGAAAGATATCGTCCCGAAGCTTCACGTCGGCTCGCAGGAGTTGTATTGTGAGCTTCATCTCATTCGGCCTCGCGGTAGCGACCAACCGCCCCGCGGATCAATTGAGCGTGGAGGTAGATGTCGTCGAGCGCCTCGATCGGGTGCTTGGTCTCGACCTTGTTCTCGTCGAACAGCCCGAGGTACTTCTGCTTCTTGCCGTTGAACCACAGACGAGCGATCGGCTTGCGGTTGTTGTCGTCGAGTAGGACGGCGAAGTACGACTTCTGGTCGCGGTGCGCGATGCGGTCCGGCTTCACCTCACTGCAGGCGATCGCCTTGACGATCTGGTAGCCCTCGAGTTCCTCGAGCGTGGTCTCGATCTCGGTGTCCCGGTCGAGATCGTCCTCCGCGACTGCCGCGCTCGTCATGGCCTCCGCAGGTGCTTCCGCTCCGACCGGGGACGTGTAGGAGGCGCCGAGAGCCGTCTTGAGGCGATCGTTGACCTGCTCGTTCAGGAACTGCTTCGACGCCTTCGCGACGAGCGTCGTGAACTGAGTCCGTGCCTCCTGGGTGAAACGGCCGTCGTAGACACGAGAGGCGAAGAGTCGGACGAAGTCTTCCTCCGGCTCGCGGAACTGCGCGGCGATCGCTCGCTTAATCGAGCCGACGTACTTGAGCTCTTCCGCCGCGCTGATGACCGAGTCGAGGTCGAAGACGTCCTTCGTGAGCTTGCTCAACTCCGGGAGGAGCGTCTCGTCGATGTCAGCGAGGTCCAGCACCAGGAACGGCCGGTCGTCCATCTTGTTCGGCGCGTCGAGGTCCGTGTAGAAGTTGTAGACCTCGCCGTTCGTGAGCACCGCGATGCGGGCATTGGTGACGGAGAAATAGCGGAACAGCTGGGACGCGTGCTCGATCTTCAGCGGCTCGGTGGATTTCTTGCACTCGATGAGGATCTGCACCTCGCCATCGCGCATGATCGCGTAGTCGACCTTCTCGCCGCGCTTCACACCGACGTCGGCGGTGAACTCCGGCACGACCTCGAGCGGGTTGAACACGTCGTAGCCGAGGATCGTCGAGATGAACGGCATGACGAACGCGTTCTTCGTCGCTTCTTCGGTCTGGATGGCCTCGCGCTGGTTCTGCACCTTCGTGGCCAGTGCAGCAAGGCGTTCTTCGAACTCCATCGTTCCTCCCCTGGGTCGATCCAACGTTAGTTGAAGACCTGTCACCAATGCGATCGCTCGCGCCCCCAATTCGCGGGCAGTGACCAAGCTACTGCAGGTGGAACATCACACATCATCACCGTAGGCTGCTGTATGGGGCGGCGGTCGCCGGACGATCGTCCCGGGCAAGGTTGAAGCCCACCACCGCTGCAACGGTGATGGGCTTCGAGTTGCTCTCCGAGTGGAGTGCCAGAGGGACACGCGACGTCCCGAGCGTTTCGCTCGGAACCAGCATACGTGACCCCGGTCACGGACGCACCCCTCGGCACCCCGCTCCTCGTGTCCGCCGGCGCTGACACACCGGAGGTGGTCTCGATGTCGAAGGACAACGGGTCCGAGCCCAGGCGTCGGATGTCCTGGCTGCCGGTCGCGAGCTTGCTCGTGGCCGTCACCAGGCTCCTGCTCGACGTCTGGCGGCGGGACTGAGACGGCGGCCCGCACTCGGCACGAGTGCGGGCCGTTCCGACTGGAGGGGCGTCGCCGAGGTCCGGGACTGTCGACTGGAGCAAAGCAGTCCGTGCTGGTGTCGCGCGTCTGCCACGAGTCGAGCGAGCGGCGCAGACGAGACGGCGGCAAGGTCCCGCGCTTGCTCGTGGCCGGCCTCTCGGATAGCGTGTGTGCCACACCCCCGGATGTCTCGACTACCGGGCGCGAAGCCCCGCCTCTGGCGGGGCTTCTGTACTTCTGACCACCCAGCGCTTCGGCCGGGTGACCGTGCCGTGGTCATCCACGATCCGCTCGGGCAACTGCGCCGCCAACATCGACGCCGCACGGACGTGCCGCACGTGATCGGGAGCGAGAGCGAGCAAGCTCCGAGCGGGGGCCGCCGTCGGGCTGATCAACCCGATCTCGACATCGGCGCGCTCCCGTGCCAGCCGCAGCGCATCGACGAAGTCCGAGTCGTTCGACAGGACGAACACCGCGTCCACGCTCCCGCTCATCGCGTCGCAGACGAGGTGCGCGGCCAGGCTGACGTCCGACCCCTTCTCCTCGATCTTGCGCACCCGCACGGTTCGAGGAGATCCGTCGGCCTGGAGCTCGAGCGGGCTGACGGCCATCCACCGACGATCCGACCGAAAGGTCCCGAAGTGCAGGGAGACCCCCGGAACGGTTGCGAGTGCGCGGAGGTAGGCGCGCTGTCGGGCAGGGGAAGCCGGGTCTTCGCCTTCGACGAACTTCACGTACGCGGTGAAGTACCGGACGTGGACCACCTCGAAGTCCGGGAGCAAGAGTTCGCAGAGCCGTCGGACGTCGAGCCACCGGCGTTCGGGCCGCTGTTCGAGCGCGCGGCGGTAGAGGTTGAACCCGTCGATGTAGATCCCTGCGCGCTTGGCTCCCGTCACATGACGATCGTGACATGTGATGTGCGGGAGTCGATCAGGCTGTGGATTTCGTCGCCCCCGGGGGCGAACGAGGACGAACGGCCCGCACCGGTCCAGTGCGGGCCGTTCCCCGGCGTCAGCGGAAGTGCAGCAGCGTCAACGGATCGAAGAGCGACCCCGCCCGCCGCGTCTCCACGTGCACGTGCGGCCCCGTCGACTGACCGGTGTTCCCGGACCGCCCGATCTCGCTGCGCACGGACACGATCTGCCCCTGCTTGACCTCGATCTTGCTGAGGTGCGCCGTGAGCACGGTGACGTTGCCGTAGGTCACGACGATGTAGTTGCCGTACGAGGCGTTGTTCGCGACGGTGCTCGTCACGGTGCCGGTCCCGGAGGCGTACACGGGCGTGCCCACTGCGACCGGAGCGTCGGCGCCCTGGTGGTAGCGCGGGACGTGTCCGGCCCCGCGGTCGTCGCCGTAGCGCCCGGAGATCTTCGTGCTCGCGACCGGCCACATCATGCCGGTGACGGGCTTCGTCGACCACACCCGGGTGTCCTTGCCGCCGTAGAGCACGACGTTGCCGTCCACCTGCACCATGAGCGTGCCAGCGCCGGCCGTTCCGGTCCGCGAGTTCCAGAGCGTGACCTTCTTCTGGGCGGCGTCGCGGCCGACGACGGCGAAGTTGCCGTCCTTGCGGAGCTCGGCCCACGCGCCCTTGTGGCCGGCGGTGCCGGACTGCCAGACGACCTTGCGGTTCACCGTCTGCACGAGGTTGCCGTCGGCCTGCATGGAGAGGCGACGGGCACCGCTGGTGTCGGAGCTGAGCACGGTGCCGGAGTAGATCGAGTTGCCGGCGGGGACGGTGCCCTGCTGGCTCGTCCAGTTCACGATCGCGGTCTTACCGGAGTAGAGCCCCATCGTGCCGTCGGCGCGGACGGCGAACGACGTGGACTGCGCGGTGCCGGCCGAGGCCCAGCGGACGATCCGCTTCCCGCCCCGCAGCAGGTCGACGGCTCGGTTGCGGCCGATCGTCACGATCGCGCCGGGCTGGTTCGAGGTGTTCGAGGCCCAGAGCACCTGGTTCCCGACGCCGTACTCGACGAGGTTGCCGTCGCCCTGCAGGATCAGCCGGAACTGCCCGTTCGGCGAGGTCACCGAGTCCCCGGGCTGCAGCGTCGTGCCGGCCGGCACGGAGCCCTTGTGGACGACGGCGGCGGACGCCGGTTCGGCGATCCCGACGACACCGCCGGCGACGACGGCGATGGCCACGACCGCGGCGGCGAGTCGAGGGAGTCGGCGTGCGTGCGCGACGGAGGACGGTGTGCTGGTCATGGAACCCCTGATCTGGAACCGGCCGAGCCCCTGCGCGGCCGTTCGGCGACGTGCTCTCGACACGCCGCCGAACGATGGTCACCTTTTCGTGACGAGTCCACAACCCCGTTGCCCGGACCGGACAACCCCAGTTCCGGGGGCAACGGCCGTCGTCACGGGGCCTGGAGGAACTCCTTCGGCGACCCCAGCAGCGCCTCGAGCTTGTGGAACGACTGCGTCCAACCGGCGATGTTCATGTCGCGCATGACCTCGGGGAAGGGGCCCTGGGTGAGGGTGACGATCGTGCCGTCGCCATCCTCGGCGAACTCGAGCGTGAGGGACAGCGGCGTCCCGTCCTCGATCCCGGGGATCCCCTGGGCGGTCGATGTGCCGACGATGATCCGGTTCTCCTCGATCTGCTCGAGCACCGAGGTCACCGGCGACGTCCACTCGGGGTTGTCGTTGCTCACCATCGTCAGGTTCCACGCCCCGCCGGCCCGGGCGTCGACCTCGACGGTGGCTGCCGGGACGTGGAAGCCGAGCGGCCCGAACCACAGCGCGAGCAGGGTGGGGTCGACGAAGGCGCGGTAGACGTCCGCGACGGGGTACGCGAACCGGTGCGTGGCGTGGGCGGTGAACTGTTCGGTCATGACTGCTCCTGGTGGTCGACGGACGTGACGGTCGGTGCGGTGGACGCGCCACCCACCGGGGCGGGCGGTCGCTGGGAGGCGAGCAGCGCCTCCAGGCTGTCGAACCGGCGGTCCCAGTCGGGCCGCAACCGGCCCACCCAGGTGCCGAGCTCGTCGACGGCCTCCTGCCGGAGGCGGCACGTGCGCCAGGTGCCGTGTCGTTCGCGGGTGATGAGGCCGGCGCGTTCGAGGATGCCGAGGTGCCGGGAGATCGCCGGCGCACTGACGTCGAACGGTGCCGAGAGGTCGGTGACGGTGGCTTCGCCCCTGCCGAGGCGTTCGACGATGCGGCGGCGGATGGGGTCGGCGAGCGCCGACAAGACGGCGTCGGTGCGGTCGGTCTCCATCGTCGCCTCCTCGGTGAACGTTGCGGTTAATTAACCGCTGGGTTCAGCATGGACGCACGCCCACATCGACGCAAGGGGAAGATGGACGCATGCCGAACCCCGCGTTCACGCCGCCCACCGCACACCCCACCCGCCCGGACATCCGCGGCACGTTCGGCACGGCGGCGGCCACGCACTGGATCGCGACCGCCACGGCACAGTCCGTCCTCGAGCGCGGCGGGAACGCCTTCGACGCAGCGGTCGCGGGGGCGTTCGTCCTGCAGGTCGTCGAACCGCACTTGAACGGCCCCGGAGGCGATCTCACCGCGGTGTTCGCCACCGCCACGGACCCGACGCCGACGGTGCTCGTCGGGCAGGGTCCGGCCCCGGCCGGCGCGACGCCGGAGCGCTACCGCGCCGAGGGCCTCGACCTCGTCCCCGGTTCCGGTGCCCTCGCCGCCACCGTCCCCGGCGCCGTCGACGCCTGGCTCCTGCTGCTCCGCGACCACGGCACGTGGGAGCTCGCGGACGTGCTCGCACCGGCGGTCGGCTACGCACGCGACGGCCACCCCGTCACACCCGCGGTGGTCCGGACGATCACCGCCGTGCAGGACCTGTTCCGGCAGCACTGGCCCACCTCCGCAGCGCAGTGGATGCCAGGAGGCGCGGTTCCCGTCCCCGGGGAACTGGTGCGCAACGAGGCGCTCGCCTCGGTGTTCGAGCGGCTCGTCGCCGCCGGTGCCGGCGCCGACACCCGGACCGCCCGCATCGACGCCGCCCGCGGCGAGTGGGCGGAGGGCTTCGTCGCCGAGGCGATCGACCGGTTCGTCCGCGACCCGCACCGGCACGCGTCCGGGACCGACCACGCCGGGGTGATCCGGGCGTCGGACCTCGCCGCGTTCCGGGCGTCCTACGAACCCGCGACGACGGCGGAGTTCCGCGGCTGCACGATCGCGAAGACCGGCCCGTGGGGTCAGGGTCCGGCGCTCCTGCAGACCCTCCGGCTGCTCGAACCGCTCGACGACGCCCGGCTCGACCCGTCGACCGAGCTCGGCGCGCACACGATCGCCGAGGCCCTGAAGCTCGCGCTGGCCGACCGCGAGGCGTTCTACGGCGACGGCGACGTCCCCCTCGACGTGCTGCTCTCGGACGCCTACACCGACGCGCGCCGGGCACTGATCGGCGAGCGTGCGTCGGCGGAACTGCGTCCGGGGACGGTCGACGGGGTCGTGCACGCCATGCCGCCGGTCCGGACGTCGTACGCGACCGGTGCCGCGGCGGGGCTCGGCGAACCGACCGTGCAGGTCGCTCGGGAGCGCGCACCCGGCGCGGCTGCCGCACCGGCCGTGCCTGCTGCACCCGCCGCTCCCGTCGAGGACCGCGGTGAGCCGTTCGTCGCCCCGGACGGCGAGACCCGCGGCGACACCTGCCACATCGACGTCGTCGACCGGTGGGGCAACATCGTCAGCGCGACCCCGTCCGGTGGCTGGCTGCAGTCGTCCCCGACGATCCCCGAGCTCGGCTTCTGCCTCGGCACTCGGCTGCAGATGACCTGGCTCGAACCGGGCACGGCGTCGACGCTGCGCCCCGGTGAGCGCCCGCGCACCACACTCACCCCGACGCTGGTGCTCCGCGACGGCGAACCGGTCGCCGCGCTCGGCTCACCCGGCGGCGACCAGCAGGACCAGTGGCAGCTGCTGTTCCTGCTGCGGTGGATCGTCGGCGGGTACTCCCCGCAGCAGGCGATCGACGCCCCCGCGCTGCACACGACGTCGTTCCCGGGGTCCTTCTGGCCGCGCACGTGGGAGCCGGCGGGGCTCGTGGTCGAGGACCGCCTCGGGGACGACGTGATCGCCGGCCTCGAGGCGCGCGGGCACGTCGTCACCCGGGCGGGCGACTGGGCGCTCGGGCGGCTGTCCTGCGTGACGCGGGACCCCGCGACCGGCGTGCTCGGCGCTGCGGCGAACTCGCGGGGCGCGCAGGGCTACGCCGCCGGACGCTGACCGCCCCGAGGCGAGTGGGTCAGAGCGTCGGGACGACCACCGCGCGGCCCGAGAGCTCGCCGGCCTCGAGCTTCCGGTACGCCTCGAGCGCGTCGGACAGGGCGTAGCGCTCGACGTCGGGGACGATCTGCCCCGCCCGGTACATCGCGACGACCTCGTGCAGGTCCTCGATGGTGCCCCAGTACGTGTTCGTGATGGTCGACTCGTACGGCGTCCGGAAGAAGTTCCACTCGGTGGTGCCACCGGCGATCCCGACGACGGTGAACCGGCCGCCGACGGCCATCGACGCCTGGGCGACCGTGATCGTCGGCGTCGCCCCGACGAAGTCGAACGCGGCGTCCACCCCGCGGCCGCCGGTGATCTCGCGGATCGCAGCGGCCTGGTCCGGGCCGCCCGGCACGGTGATCGCCCCACGAGCAGCAGCGCGGTCCATGGCGTCCTGCTTCATGTCCGTCGCGAT
This sequence comes from Curtobacterium sp. Curtsp22, assembly GCF_059492135.1. Taxonomy (NCBI): domain Bacteria; kingdom Bacillati; phylum Actinomycetota; class Actinomycetes; order Micrococcales; family Microbacteriaceae; genus Curtobacterium; species Curtobacterium sp. Curtsp22. The sequence continues at coordinate 2,091,114 of NZ_CP168519.1, forward strand.
GACGGTCGCACCGGTGAGCGCCGTGAGGATCTGCACGGCGATCTGCCCGAGGCCGCCGAGTCCGACGACGAGGGCGTACTTGCCGCCGCCCGCCAGGTTCGGCAGGGAGTTCTTGATCGCGTGGTACGGCGTGAGGGCCGCGTCGCTGAGCGGTGCGGCGGCGACCGGGTCGGCGTCGCCGAGCGGCACGAGGTTGCGCGCCGGCACGGTGACGTACTCCGCCATGCCGCCGTCGCGCCCGAGGCCGATGCCCATGTACGGGTTCGTGGCGGCGTTCTCGCAGTAGGTGTCCTGCCCCTTCGAGCAGTACGAGCAGTGCCCGCAGCCGACCGGGCCGTAGACGAGGTAGGCGTCGCCCACAGTGAAGCCGGAGACGCCGTCGCCGAGTTCCTCGACCCAGCCGGAGTTCTCGTGCCCGAGGACGAACGGGGGCCGCTGCGCGCCCGGCTGCCCCGCCTGGAACTCGCGGTAGACGGCGACGTCCGAGTGGCAGGCACCGGCACCGGCGACCTTGAGGAGCACCTCCCCCGGACCCGGGGTGGGCTTCGGGACGTCCGTGAGGGACGGGAACGTCTGGAACTGTTCGAACACGACGGCGCGCATGGTGGGTCTCCTTTGAACGCCCTCCAGATTACACCCGTCGTTCAGGGCGACACGTGTTGCGCATCCAGCCGGACCGCCGCACGACCGGCGAAGAGCCCGCGGTCGAAGCGGGCACCGCCCGGACGCGATCGGCTGACCACCATGCCCGTCACCACGAGCCACCCGATCGGCCCCGTGAGGACCAGGAGCAGGATCCACGCGCCGGTGTGGTCACGGTCGTGCAGGCGCCGGACGAGCAGCGACCAGCGCGGCACGAGGGTGATGATCACCGGGACGAGCAGCGCCAGGTCCCATGCGTCCGGCCGGACGGACCGGGCGCCCGTGCCCTAGCCGAACCAGCCGCCGTGCCCCTGGTCGACGAGGACGAAGGAAACGCGCGGCGACGCGACGGCTCCGAACGGGTCGGCGTACAGCTCCCACCGTCCACCAGTGCCGTGCACGCCGACGATCCACAGGGCGACCGCGGTCAGCGCCAGTTCGAGGGCGACGACCCACCAGAACTCCGTCCGACTCGCCCGCCCGTGGAACCGCCAGCCCTGCGTCCAGAACCGCACCCACGCCACGACGGGGTTCGTCACGTCGACCGGCCCCTGCTCGAGCACGCGGTCACGGAAGCTCGCGGTCACACTGTCCCCCATGCGCCCGATCGTAGGGCAGACCTGCGTCTTCCCCGAGAGCCGATGCGAGAACGGTCGTTCTCTGATTGACTCGGCGTCGGCGGTCCCGATCGGGACCGATCCCCCACACGAAAGGAGCGGCCATGCCTACGCGCACCGCACGCACTGCTTGGAACGGCGGCCTCGAGGACGGCACCGGCCAGGTCGAGCTCTCCAGTTCGAAGGTCGGCACGTACGACGTCTCGTTCCCGAAGCGCGCCGCCGAGGACGCCGACGGCACCACCAGCCCCGAGGAGCTCATCGCCGCCGCACACTCCGCGTGCTACGCCATGCAGTTCTCCGCCGTCCTCGGTGAGGCCGGCGGCACGGTCGAGGCCCTCGACGTCAAGGCCGACGTCTCGCTCGGCCCGGACAGCGCGGGCGGGTTCAAGCTCACCGGCATCGTCCTCACCGTGAACGGCGAGGTCTCCGGCATCGACGAGGCGGCCTTCCTCAAGGCCGCCGAGGACGCCAAGGCCACCTGCCCCGTCAGCAAGGCGCTCACCGGCGTCGACATCACGCTGCACGCGACGTTCGAGCAGTAGGCGAGCGACGCAGGAGCCGTCACCTGATGACGGACGGGAGCGCGCCCCGCTCAGCGGCAACGCGAAGCGTTGCGCGGGGCGCGCCGACCGAGCCTGCGAGGGAGGAGTGCCAGCTGGCACCGCGCCTCCCGTCCGTCTCCCCGTACGCTGGCCGACGTGATCCGACGTCTCTTCGCCACCCCGACCGGCATCGCGTTCTGGGCGGGGCTCGTCGCCGTGGTCGCGGGACTCGTGGTCGCGGCCTCCGCGCCGCCGGCCGCGTTCGGGTGGTTCGCGTACGCCCCGCTGTCGGACTACGCCTTCGTCGCGGGGACCAACTCGTGGCAGGGGGTCGTCGGGCAGCTGCTCGTCGTCGTGGGCGCCGTGGTCTCCGCGTTCGCCGCCGGCCGCCTGAGCGTCCGTCGCCCGCGCTGAGGCGTTCAGCGCGCGTCCGGACTCGGCGGAGCGCGCCTGGCACGATGGCGTGATGGCCGAGCAGTCCCTCCCCGGAGCCAGACCCGGGCGTCCACCACGGCCACGCGTCCGGAGCCTCGCGCAGCACGACATCCGCGACGCCCGGGCACGCCTCCGCGGCACCATCTACGAAGAGGTCGTCCCCGACACCCGACCGCTCGAGCAGTACTCGCCGGTGCAGATCGTGGACTTCTGCCTCGACCTCGCCGAGGTGATGCTCGCGTCCGGTGCGGACACCCGCAGCGTCGAGACGGCCGTCGTCGCGGTGTCGACGAAGTGGAACCTGGCGCCGCTCGACCTCGACTTCTCCGGCAGCTCGGTGACGATCCAGTACGCACCGGCCGACCACCCGCCGCTCGTGAAGGTCCGCACGGTGCAGTCGGACGGATCCGACCTCGACCGCCTGGCGCGGGCGAACCAGATCGTCGACGACCTCGTGCACGACGAGCGGGACATGACCTCCGCCGTGAGCGCCCTGGTCGCGGTGCTCCGGCTCCCGCCGCGCTGGCCGCGGTGGACGGCCGACGTGGGGCTGTCGATCCTCGGCATCTCGATCGCGATGCAGGCCGGCGGCGGCTGGCGTGCCGGACTCGGCGCCTTCGTGCTCATGCTCGGGATCATCGTCTCGGGCCGGTGGCTGACCGGTCGGGGCTTCCCCCAGTTCTTCGTGTCCGGCGCGCAGGGTGCGGTGGCGTCGGCGATCGGCACCCTCGCGATCTGGGCGGGTGTGCTGCACCCGGGGCAGGCGGCGACGATGGTGGCCGCGCTCGTGGTCCTCCTGCTCCCCCACCCGTCGCTCGTCACCTGGGCGCAGGACGCGATCTCGGGGTTCCGTGCGATGGCGGTGGCCCGGGCGTTCTACATCGGACTCGTCATCGCCGCGATCGTGGTGGGGGTGCCCGCGGGCATCGCCGTGACGAGGTGGCTCCGGATCGAGGTCGACCCGTCCGGCATCGTCACGCAGACGCTGCCGCTGTGGGCGTCACTGCTGCTCACCGTGGTGTCGGCCGCGGCGAACTGCTTCGTGCAGCAGGCCAGCGCGCGGGTGATCCCGGTCGCGGTGGTCTTCTCGGTCGCCGCCGGTGCCGCGCTGCGGGGCCTCCGGGAGCTCGGCATCCCGTTGCTCGGTGCGACGTTCCTCGCCGCCGTGCTGCTGGGCGTCCTCGCGACGATCGCGGCCGCGCGGATGCGGACGGCGGTGGCGGCGATCTCCGTGCCGGCGTTCTGCGGCGCCCTGCTGCCCGGTGTCGCGGTGTCGAACGCGCTGCTCAACTTCATGTCCGGGTCGTCGAGTGCCGCGCTGGACTTCGTCGCGGCGGTCTCGGTCGCGCTGGCGATCGGGGCGGGGCTGGTCCTCGGCGGCCTCGTGGCGACGCCGGGGGCACGGCGGGCGCTCCGGCGGTCCCGGCGGGTGGTCGTGCACTCGGTGCACAACGACACGACGGCGATCAAGGTCATCCGCGACTCGGGCTACGACCCCGGCAACGGCTCGGTGCCGCGGGGGCCGCGCCCGCGCTGACGGACGCTGACGCGCGGCGTCAGAGCTCCCAGCCGCCGTCGCTCCACGTCGAGAGCCGCCGGGCCGCCTGCGGCTCGTACCGCTCCATCCAGCCCCGCTCGAGCCGCGCGACGGCCCGGTCGAACGCCGGCACGAGGTCGAGGTCCGACCGCAGCAACGCCTGCAACTGGAGTCCCTCGTACAGCGCGATGAGCTGCTCGGCCCCTCGGCGCGGGTCCATCGTGTGCGGTGCCCGACCGACCGCGATGTCGTGCTCGAGGCCACGCTTGATCTGCGCGTAGAAGAGCTGGTAGCGCGACCGGAGGTACGTCGCCATGGGGTGCTGCGGGTTGCCCGCGACCGAGAGCAGCGCGACGAGGAGCCGCATGAGCGCCGGGTCCTCGGCGTTCGACGCGACGATCCCGCGCAGGAGCTGCACGGTCGAGCCGTCCCCGACCTCGCGCGCGACCTCGTCCATGCGACCGCCGTTCCACCGGTCGACCGCGGCGAGCACGAGTCCGTCCCACGAGGGGAAGTGCTGCCGGAGCTCCTCGACGGTGATCCCCAGTCGCTGGGCGACGAGTCCCGCGTCGGCCTCGTGGAAGGGCACGTCCCGCAGCAGGTCGACGGTCGCCCCCACGATCGTGATCCGCAGGTGCAGGGTCGCGGCCGCGGCGGCTGCCGCCTGCGTGTCCGCGCTGGTGTGTTCGAGCATCGTGCCCTCCGTCGGTCCCCGGACGTCCTGTCCGCGTCGCCCCTGGGGGCAGGTCCATCCAAACGGAGATCGGGGGACACCAGAATCCCCGGTCCGGGTGTCGGCATGTCGGGGGACAAGCGATGCGGTTCGCAGCGCGTTCGCGGTCATCCGTGTGACGATGCCGTCATGACCCCGAACGACCCCACCGCGCAGGGACTGGCGACCATGGCCTCGGCCGGCTTCGAGTTCGGCGGCGACCCGGATCAGGTCGCCCACGACGTCCGGACCATGTGGGAGCAACTCGGGCGGCCGACCGGCGCGTTCGACGCCGCAGCCCGGGCGATCGCCGCGCTCCCGCAGCGCCCCGAGGTCCCGATCGCCGACCAGGCCCGGCGCCGCGCGTTCGAACGGGCCGTCGGCATCAACCCGGTCGAGGTCGAGCTGGCCGCGGCGCTGTCCGCCCGCGAACTGCTCGAGCGCCTGGCGCGCACCTGCACCGCGCCCTGTTGACGACCGACTGACGGACTGACGGAAGGACGGGAGGGACGGTGCCAGCTGGCACCGTCCCTCCCGTCCGTCGCCGGGTCGCGACTACGGCGTCGGCATGCCCCCGTCGACGTGGAGCGTCTCACCCACGACGTACGACGACTCGCCGCTCGCCAGGAACACGTACGCGGGCGCGAGCTCGGCCGGCTGCCCCCAGCGGCCGAGGTAGGTCTGCTCACCGGCGGACGGCAGGGCCTCCGGCGGCTGGCCACCGGCGGGCTGGAGCGGGGTCCAGATCGGCCCCGGTGCGACGGCGTTCACGCGGATGCCCTTCGGGGCGAGCTGCGCGGCGAGTCCCTTCGCGAGGTTGTTGACCGTCGCCTTCGTGGCCGCGTAGTGCACCAGGTGCGGCGACGGCGCGTACGCCTGGATCGACGTCGTGTTGATGATGGTCGACCCCGGCTGCAGGTGGGGCACGGCCGCCTTCGTGATCCGGAAGGTCGCGTAGGCGTTGGTCTTGAAGGTCTCGTCGAACTCGTCGTCGGAGATCTTCGTGATGTCGTCGACGTTCTGCTGCTTGCCCGCGTTGTTCACCAGGATGTCGATGCCGCCGAGCTGTGCGACGGTGTCGGCGACGATCTGCTCGCACACTGCGAGCGAGGTGATGTCGCCGGGCAGAGCGACGGCCTTGCGACCGGCGGCCTCGATGAGCGCGACGATGCGGTCGGCGTCCTCCTGCTCTTCGGGGAGGTAGGAGATCGCGACGTCGGCACCCTCACGGGCGTAGGCGATCGCGACTGCCGCGCCGATCCCGGAGTCGCCGCCGGTGATGAGCGCCTTGCGGCCGGTGAGCCGCCCGGACCCGCGGTAGGTGTCCTCACCGTGGTCGGCCGGGACGTTCTCCGCCATCTCGGCGTCGGTGCCGGCGCCCTCGAGGTACTGCTCGTCGGGCTTCTTGTCGGCGTACATCTTCGTCGGGTCCTGCATGCTGTACTGGTCGATCTGCTGGTCCGTCATGCCCTCGACGGTACGCACGCGGCACCCCCGCGCCGTCCAGGAGGCTGTCCCCCGTTCCGCCGACAGGCCCCCGTCGGCGGGCCTGCCGAGGGCTCGTGACGCGTCACCGACGAATGTCACGGTCCGGTGACGACCAGGCCCCGATTCGGTAACACCCGTCGTCCAGACGGGTCGGGCGTCGTACCGTCGAGTGGTGACCTTCCGGACCGTGCTGGCGTTGAGCGCCGCCGTGCTCGCCTTCTCGGCCGGCACGGTCGCCGTCGACGGCACGGTCGGGATCGGGGTCGCAGCGACCCCGGCGAGCGCAGCCGAGCTCGGACCGGACCCGGTGCACCGCGAGCCCGTCCGGGTCACGAACGCGAAGCTCAAGCGGGTCGACTCGATCGAGCTCGACGCCGAATCGCTCGTGTTCCGGCGCGGCGGCAAGACCGTGACCGAGGCGTCGATGCGCGACTCCCGCACGACGGTCAGCCTGCTGAACCGTCTGCTCGGCACAGCGTCGCGCACGCAGACGGCCGAGGGTGACGGCGGCGCGTGCTTCCCCGCCGGCACGACCTACACGTGGGGCGGGGCGGTCCGCGTGGCTGCCCTGACGTCCCCGGCCGCTGCCGGCAACGCGGTCGAGATCCGTGTCCTGCGCGAGACGGTGCGGTCCCGCTTCGGCGGCGACGTCGAACTGACCGGACCCGACGGCGTCCAGGTGGGCGACGACATCCGCACGGCGATCCAGGACGCCCCGAAGTCCGACCGGATGTCGTTCGGCTCCGCGGACGCCCGTGCGTTCCAGCTCCTGCTCGAGCCCGGGTGGGCCCCGCAGCACGACACCGCGAGCCCGCCCGACAGCCGCGGCACGGGCACCGAGACGGACACGAGCACGCCGTCCGACACGGACACGGACACGGACACGGAATCCGCTGCCGCCGACCTCGGGACGAACGGCGTCTCCGCCCTGACCGACGACACAACGGTCACGGTGCTCGGGTCGCCGATGCCGGTGCACGCCAAACGCACCTGCTGACCGACCCCGGTCAGACCCGCAGCGTCGCCACCACCGGGAAGTGGTCGCTCGCGAACCACGTCTCCGGGCCGTCGTGGTCGATGACGACGCGGTCGACGCCGGCGATCCCCCGGGTGAACACCCAGTCGATGCGCTCCCCGGAGTCGACCGGCGGCTCCCAGTCGTTGAAGGTGGCCGTCCGGTCCGCCGGGTCGCCACCGACCAGCCAGGCGTCCTCGAACCCGGCCTCGACGAGCACCCGCGACGCAGGCCCCGCTCCGGCCGGCTCGTTGCAGTCCCCCGCCACGATGACCGGGCCGTCCGCCGTGCTGAGGCGTTCGACGATGAGCGCCGCGCTCCGCGCCCGGACGTCGTCCCCGTGCGGTCCGACCTCGTGGTCGAGGTGCGTCGTCAGGAGCGTGAACGCCTCGCCCTCGGCGTCGAGGAACCGGGCGTGGTTCGCCACTCGGGGGAACAGGCTCCCCCAGGTGTTCGACACGGGCTCGTCCGGGGTGTCCGAGAGCCAGAAGGCGCCCTCGTCGATCGGCCGGAGTCGGCTGCGACGGAAGAAGACGGCCGCGTGCTCACCGGCGGTGCCGCCCTCGCGACCCTGGCCGACGTCGCCGTGGTCGGGCAGACCGGCACGAAGGTCGTCCAACTGGTGCGCGAAGGCCTCCTGGACGCACACGAGGTCGGGGTCGTGCCGCCGGACCACGTCGAGCAGGACCGGCAACCGGGCGGGCCAGTCGTGGGCCGGATCCGGGTTCTTGACGTTGTAGGTCATCAGGGTGATCGGACGCGCTGCGTTGCTCACCCGTCGAACCTACCGACGGGCACGCTCAGGGCACCATGACCCGCCGCAGTGCGATGACCCCGTCGCGCGCCCGGGTCTTGGCGGTACCGACCGGGACCCCGAGCCGCGCGGCGACCTCGGGCCTAGCCGCGGACGACGTAGTAGGTGCGACGCCCACGTTGTTCGCCCGGAGGCTCCGAAGGGACTGCGAAGGCGCCCGACCCGCGCAGCCGAGAATTACCGGGCTTCTCCGGACTCGAGGCGCTCCGACGCTGGGCATCAGTGGCAATCTGCGAGAGGCTGCCCCGCCAGCCGTCACCACGCCGCTGTTCCCGAACAACCAGTCGCCGAGAGTCCTGCGCCAGATGGAACGTCAGAGCAAGCCTGCTGCTCTGACTTCCCACGTCGCGCCTGGGCGACCGGGAACAGGGACGCAAAGTCTTCCCGAGATCGCGAGTCCGACCGCTGGCGTGCGGCGTAGAAGACAGCGAAGTGGCGCAGTCCGAGAGACTGCGCCACGTCGCTTGCCTGAATACTATTCGGAACTCAGAAGCCGCCGAGTGGCACGGTCTGCCATCCGGTGTTGTTGTTCCGGCGGTTACCGAACGGGGAGTCAAGCGATACGCACTTCCCTTGGGTAGAGAAAGCGATGTACACCCCGTCATTGCCTCGGATGTTCACGGACTGCACGTTGTGGGTGATGATCGACGCCGCATTGTTCCGGATCTTCTGTCCGGAGCCGGCGATCCCGTGCGTCGTGCGGTTGAAGGTGTCGTTGACCCACGCCTCGCCACGGTTGGTCCCCGTGTAGACACGCGACGCGGAACTGCATCCTGGACCGTAGAAGATCTCGAAACTCGGCGTCGCAGCCACGGCTGACGTGGAAGCCGAACTCGTCGTCATCTCGTCAGCGGAAGCAGGTGCGGCGATGAACGTGACACAGGCGGTCAGCAGCACGGCCGCAAGGCCAACGAGCTGCGTGCTGCGCCCCATCAGAAGCCCTGGTAGGAGCTGATGGTCTTGCAGCCCGAAGCCTTGCCGTTCGACGTCCACTTCATCTTGTTGCGGGTGTTCGGCCCGTAGACACCGTCGACGGTAGCGCCGACCGAGCGCTGGACCTGCAGAAGCGCGTTGTACGTCCCGCTGCCGAAGACGCCGTCGACCGCGAGACCCTTGCCGTAACAGGCGTTGAGATTGGTCTGCAGCTTCGAGACGCCGGTGTTCTTGTTGCCGGTTTCGAGGATGCAGTCGTAGGTGAGCGTCGAGCTCGTCTCGTACGCCGGGATCTGCGCGTACCCGCTAACGCTGCCCTTCGTGACGGCGTTGTAGTAGTCATTGCAGTGCGTCAGCGCAGCCTGCGCCTGAGCACTGAACACGTAGCTTTCCCCCTTGGTCTGCGGAGTAGCCGTCGCTGCGTTCGCTGCCGTGCCACCGACGAGGGCCGAAGCCCCGATCATGACGAGAGCGGCTGCTGCTCCCCAGATGCTTGCCTTACGCATGTGTGCTCCTTTAACACTGCCCATGGACCCCCCATGAGCTGTCTAAGAGCTATCGGGTAGACCGCTCTGTCCGCTACACCTGAGACGCATTCGTTATCTGATGGACACATATGGTTTGAACCCGGTACGAAGGGCCGACGGGAGATCCCGAGCACCCACCGGTTTGCCGATCCGCGAAACCTCGTACGCTACGGTCGTGGTGACTTCGAGGGGGAGAGGCCGTGGCACCGACTGAACGACGAGCGCGCTCGCAAACGCAGGAGCCCGGGATCGTGCGGCATGGGCGACTGAAGCGGAGTCGGCCATTGTCAACGCTGTTCGGGTTCATCGGAACAGCTGCGGTCGTTGCACTCGTCAGTGCTGGCAGCATCGCCGCGATCGCCGCGAACGACGTCAGGGATGACATCAAAACGATCAAGCTCAGCCCGTCTGACGAGGGAAAGGCGAGAACTCAGGACATCAACGCCATCAAGGGCGGGGCAAACATCCTGCTGATCGGTTCGGATACACGTGTAGGGCAGACCGCCGAGCGGGAGGATGCCGAGGGCGCACGTAACGACGTCACCATGCTGGTGCACATCAGCGAGGACCACTCTCAAGTCACGGTCGTCTCGTTCCCTCGAGACACGATGGTCCCGATACCGTCCTGCACCGATCCGGACACCGGAGAGTCCAGCTACCCGCAAAGCAAGGCGATGTTCAATACTGCTCTCGGCGAGGGGGGTCCGAAGGGCGGCGTTGCGTGCGTCGCGAAGACGGTCGAGAACCTCACGGGCCTGTCGATTCCCTATGCCGGATTGATCACGTTCGATGGTGTGATCGCGATGAGCAATGCCCTGGGCGGGGTCACGGTCTGTCTCGCCAAACCCATACACGACGGAACGTTCTTGAATCTGCCCGCCGGGAAGGTTCCACTCAAGGGAGACGAGGCCCTCGCGTTCCTCCGGACCCGGCACGGCGTTGATGACGGGAGCGACGTCGCACGCATCAGCAACCAGCAGGTGTTCCTGTCGGCGATGCTCCGTCAGCTGACCGGTGAGGGAGCTCTCGACAACCCGATCACGTTGTACAAGTTCGCCAAGGCCGCGACTTCCAACATGACGCTCTCCGAGGGCTTGAACAGCACGGGGACACTGGTGTCACTTGCGGCGGCCGTGCGCAGCACGAACACGTCGAACATGTTGCTCGTGCAGTACCCGACGATCGCAGACCCGGACAACGCCAACCGTCTTGTCGTTAGTCAGGACGCCGCCCACAGTCTCAACGTGGCGCTCCAGAACGATGAACGCACGCAAATCGCCGATGGTGCCATCGGCCGCGGCGCTGTGGACTCAACGGCGACGCCACGAGCCCCACGGAGCGATTCTTCGGCGTCGAATTCTTCTACCGGCAACAGTCATCCGTCGGGCGGGTCTTCGGCAACGTCGAGTTCGCGCGGCGTCAACGCTCCGACTGCTCTCCCGTCGTCGATCACGGGGCAGAACGCCGCGCAGCAGACCTGCTCGAAGGGAACGAACTAAGCACGCGTCCCCCTCGCGGCCGACGGGCGCGCTCAGGGCACCATGACCCGCCGCAGTGCGATGACCCCGTCGCGCGCCCGGGTCTTGGCGGTGCCGACCGGGACCCCGAGCCGCGCGGCGACCTCGGGCCCGGTCATACCTACCAGGTGCCGGAGGACGACGGCGTCGCGCTGGCGCCCGGGGAGCGCGGCGACGGCGCGGCGGAGCTCGGCTCGGTCGAGGACGCTCTCGGCCCGCTCCATGCTCGAGTGGTCCACGAGGTCGGCGTCCCTGGTGCCGATCCGCAGGTCGCGGTCACGGTCGGCCCGGCTCTTCCGGACCCGGTCGATCGCCCGGCGCTGCGCGATCGTGCGGATCCACGCGATCGCCGAGTGTGCCGGGTCGAACCGGTCGGCGATCTGCCAGATCTCGAGGAACACGTCCTGCACGACCTCTTCCGCCTGCCACGCATCGACGAGCTGGTGGCGGACGTACCGCTCGACGAGCGGTCGGAACCGATCGTGCAGTCGGGTGAAGGCATGCCGGTCACCGGCAGCCACGGCGAGCAACAGTGCGCGTTCTTCGTCGCGCTTCGCGAGGAGTCCGTCGTCCACCAGAAGAATGTCACATACCGAAAATGTACTTGCAAGTACACTCTTACCATGCGCTCCGACCACGCCTCACGGACTTCCCGACGCACGACCGCGAAGGGACTGGCGACCCGGAACCGGATCGTGGTCACGGCCGCCGACCTGATGCTCACGCGCGGCATCTCGGGGACGACGCTCGACGACATCGGCGCCGCCGCCACGGTCGGACGGTCGCAGATGTACCACTACTTCGCCGACAAGCAGGAGCTCGTGCGCGACGTCGTCCGGCAGCAGACCGACGCGATCATCGCACACCAGGGGCCGGACTACGGCGACCTCACCACGTGGGACGCCTGGCAGCGGTGGCGGGACCGGACGGTCGCCGACGCCGAGGCCGGCGGCTGCGTGGGCGGCTGTCCGCTCGGGTCCCTCGGGACCGAGGTCGCCGAGCGCGACGCCGACACCCGCGACCTCGTCGCCGCCGGCTTCGCCCGCTGGGAGCAGGGGTTCCACGACGGCATCCGCACGATGCGCGAACGCGGGCTGCTCGGCCCGGACGCCGACCCCGCCGCGCTGGCGACGACCGTGATGGTGGCGCTGCAGGGCGGGCTGCTCCTGGCGCAGGTCCAGCGGGACGTCCGCCCCCTCGCGATCGGGCTCGACACCGCGATCACGAGCATCCGCCGGCACGCGACCGGCTCCGGCGTCAGTTGATGCAGACGCCTGCCTTGCCGTAGCTCTTCACGTCGGTCGACGACGGCTTCGGCTCGGGCGCGGCGGGCTTCGAGGCTGCGGGCTTCGACGCCGCAGCGCCCGAGCCGGTCGAACCGGCATCGGACGAACCGGAGCCGGCAGCGGGGCTCGAGGCGGTCCCACCGGCAGCGGCGACCGGGGTCACCGTCTTGCCGTCCGACCCGAGCACCAGCGTCACGCCCGTGACCGCGTTCGTCCGCACCGCGACGGCACCGGGCACGACGGCCGCGACCGCCTTCGCCTGCTTCTCCATGCCGGCCGGGTACTGCACCTGGGTCGTCTTCGTCAGGTCGGAGGACCCGGGCGCACCGACCTGGAAGCCGCGCGCGGTGAGGACGGTCCCGGCGGCGCCCGCCGCACCGGTCACGCCGCTGCCGTTCAGCACGGTGACCGAGGTGCTCGCCGGCTGGGCGCGCCCGGCCTTGCTGTACTCCGCGGGCTCACCGACGAGACCCTGCACGAAGGCCGGCAGCCCGACGGTGTCGACCTCGACGATCGACAGCGGCGAGCCGTTGACGGTGATCGTCGGGGTACCGAGCGTGGGGATCGTCGCCGACTGGATGTTGCCGGGTCGTAGGTTCCGCATCTGGGTCGCCAGGTTGACCAGGTCGGTGTCGGTCTGGATCGAGCCGCCGACCGCCTTGAGGATGTTGCCCATCTTGATCGGATTGAGCAGCGTCCCCGCGGAGAGCACCTTGCGGGCCTCCTGCGAGAGGAAGTACTGCTGCCGGACGTTGCGGTCGAGGTCCCCGTTGGGCAGCCCGTGCCGCTGTCGGACGAAGGACAGCGCCTGGCTCGGTGTGAGTTCGGAGGTACCGGCAGGGAGCTTGAGGTTCGACCAGTGGTCGTCGACGGCGTTGTTGAGGCAGACCTCGACCGGCCCGAGCTCCTTGACGATCTGGTAGAAGCCGAGCAGCGAGACGCGCACGTAGTGGTCGATCGTCAGGCCGCTGAGGTTCTGGATCGTCTTGATGAGCAGCTTCGCGCCGCCGGTGTCCCCGCCGCCGTTCAGCGAGCCGAAGTAGAACGCACTGTTGAGCTTGCCCTTGCCGACACCCGGGATGTCGACGTACGAGTCACGCGGGAACGAGATCATCGTCGCCTGCGATCCGTCCTCGTTGATGTGCAGGACGATCATCGTGTCGGTGTTCTTCGAGCCACCGTCCGATTCGGTGCCCAGCTCTGCGAGTTGCTCCGGCGTCGCGTTGTCCGGGCGGTGGTCGTCACCGACCAGCAGGATGTTCTGCGCCTGGCCGTCGACGTCGTCCTTCGTCGCAGTCTTTCCCGAGATCGCATCGATCTTCGTGATGCCGTTCGACAGCGTTCCGTAGGCGTACGCGGCGTAGCCGCCGCCGAGCAGGAGGGCCATGGTGAGCACGCCCGCGACGGCGGGGAGGACCACCCCGCCACGTCGCTTCTGGCGGCCGTGCCGCGGTGGCGTGAAGCCGCGGCGGCCACGACCGGTCGTCTGCTCGGGCTCGTTCGTCACCCGGAAACCATAACGGGCGTGTGTGCCGACAACATCAAACCGTCCTGGCAGGTCGCCGCGATCCCGCCGTGACCGACCGGCGGACGGGAGGCGCGGTGCCAGCCGGCACCGCGCCTCCCGTCCGTGTTCGGTCGCGTCTCAGGACGCGAGCTTGCCCTTGTTGGTCTCCCGTGCCCGCAGCACCGTGATCCCGGTGATCGCCGCGGCCGCCATCACGTAGAACGCCGGCGCGAACGTGTTGCCCGTCGCCGTGATCAGCCAGGTGGCGAAGTACGGCGTGATCCCGCCGAAGAGCGCGACGCTGATGTTGTACGCGATGCCCATCGACCCGTAGCGGATCGCCGTCGGGAAGAGCTCGGCCATCGCAGCGCTCACGGCACCGTCGAAGGCCGCCATGAACAGCCCGAGGAGCACCATCGCGCCGGCGGCGGCCCAGAAGTTGCCGGCGTTCATGAGCATGAGCGTCGGGTAGGTGAGCACGAGGAAGCCGCCGCAGCCGGCGAGCATCACGGGCTTCCGGCCGATCTTGTCCGAGAGCAGGCCGAAGAACGGCACGAGTCCGGCGATCACGATGAACCCGATGACGACCACGCCGTACGACACGAGCGGCGAGTAGCCGAGGTCGGCCTGCAGGTACGACGGCATGAACGTCTGCAGGATCCAGTGCCCGACGGCCTTGAGGACGACGAACCCGACGCAGAAGAGCAGTGCCTTCCACCCGGTGCGGAGCGACCGCCGGAGGGGGTTCTTCGCGAGGTCGCCCTTCGCCTTGAGGGCGCGGAACTCCGGGGTGTCCTCGAGCTTCGAGCGGAGGTAGAGCCCGACGAGCCCGAGCGGCAGCGCGATGAGGAACAGCACGCGCCAGCCCCACGACTCGAGGGCGCCGTCGCCCGCGATCGCCGTGAACAGGAAGACCAGTCCGCCACCCACGATGAACGCCGCGAAGCCGAAGACGTCGATGAAGCTCGTGACGAAGCCGCGTCGGTTCGAGGGCGCGGACTCGGCGAGGAGCGTGGTCGCCCCCGCTCCCTCACCGCCGGCGGCGAAGCCCTGCACGAGCCGCACCACGACGAGGAGGATCGGCGCCAGCAGCCCGACGCTCTGGTACGTCGGCAGGATGCCCATCACCGCGGTCGCGCCGCTCGTGATGAGGATGACCGTCGCCAGGGTCGTCTTCCGGCCCACCCGGTCGCCGAGCGAGCCCCAGAAGAGTCCACCGAGCGGACGCATCACGAACCCGGCGCCGAACACGGCGAAGGCCGAGAGCAGCGCGACCTGCGGGTCCCCCTGCTTGAAGAAGTACAGCGAGATGACCGTCGCCAGGGTGCCGTAGAGACCGAAGTCGAACCACTCCACGAAGTGGCCGACGCCGGCCGCCACGATCACCTTCCGCATGCTCCGGCGGCGGGCGTCGTCGCCGAACACGTCCGGGACGGGGGCGTTGGCGGCGTCGGCGCTGGTGCGCGTCTGGGTTCCGTCGCTCATGGGGAGACCTCACACTTCGTTGTCGAGAGTTGGTTGACGATAGCACTCGCCGGGCATACTTTGCCACACAGTGGGAAAGTGTCGCCAGCAAGTGATACCGTCGCCGCCATGCAGTCCCGTGAACAGCACCACGATGTCGTGGTCGTCGGAGGTGGCCTCGCCGGTGTGAGCGCCGCCGTCGCCGCCGCCCGCCTCGGCTCCAGCGTCGCCCTCGTCACCAACCGCCCGGTCCTCGGCGGGAACTCCTCGAGCGAGATCCGCGTGTGGGTCGTCGGCGCCACCGCCCACGGCACGCAGCGGTTCGCCCGCGAGACCGGGATCATGGGCGAGCTGTTCCTCGAGAACCAGTACCGGAACCCGCAGGGCAACGCGATCTACTGGGACCAGGTCGTGCTCGACCTCGTGCGCGCCGAGCCGAACGTCCACCTGCACCTCAACACCGACGTGCGGACCGTGACGACGGTGGACGACGAGGCCGGCGCACCGCGCATCGCGTCCGTCACCGGCTGGACGATGGGCTCCGAGGTCGAGACGACGTTCACCGCCCCGGTGTTCCTCGACTGCACGGGAGACGGGCTCGTCGGCGCCCTGGCCGGGGCGTCGTACCGGATCGGGCGCGAGGGCCGCGACGAACACGGCGAGGAGTGGGCGCCCGAACAGCCGGACGACGAACTGCTCGGCAGCTCGATCTTCTTCTCCACGCACGACACCGGCCGCCCGGAGAAGTTCGTGCCGCCGTCGATCGCGAAGGACCTCAGCACGACGCCGATCCTGGCGAACCGCGCGATCAAGACCGGGGACAACGGCTGCAACTACTGGTGGATCGAGTGGGGCGGCGAGCTCGACACCGTCACCGAGAACGAACGGATCCGCGACGAGCTGTGGGGCGTCGTCTACGGCATCTGGGACCACATCAAGAACTCCGGCGCGTTCGACGCCGACTCGCTCACCCTGGACTGGGTCGGCGCGATCCCGGGCAAGCGGGAGTACCGACGGTTCGTGGGCGACCACACCCTCACCCAGCAGGACCTCCTCTCGCAGCGGACCTTCCCGGACACGGTCGCGTTCGGCGGGTGGTCGATCGACCTGCACCCGGTCGAGGGCGTCTACGCCGAGACCGCCGGGGCGCAGCAGCGGTACACCGACGGCACGTACGACATCCCGTTCCGCTCCCTCTACTCGGCGGACGTCGCCAACCTGCTCTTCGCCGGCCGGAACATCTCCGCGTCGCACGTCGCGTTCGGGTCGACCCGCGTGATGGCCACCTGCGCCACCCAGGGCCAGGCCGCCGGGACCGCCGCGCACCTCGCCGCCCGCCACGGCTTCACGCCGCGCGAGCTGGGCACCGACCACGTCGCGATGCTGCAGCAGACGCTCCTCCGCGAGGACGCGCCGCTCATCGGCGTCCGGGCCCACGACGGGGCGGACCTCGCCCAGCGCGCCCGGATCAGCGCGAGCAGCGAACTCGTCCGGCTCGACACCACCCAGTGGGCGACCGCGGACACCTTCGCGCTCGACCGCGACGCGGCGCTGGTCGTGCCGGTCGACCCCGTGCTCGGTTCCGTCGCGTTCCGGACCGTCGCCGACCACGACACCGACGTCACGATCGAGCTCTGGACCACGGGCCGGCCGCAGAACTACGCCCCGATCGCGCACGTGTCGACGCACACCGCGAGCGTCCCCGCCGGGGCGGGCGAGGCGGTCGTCGACCTCGGGTTCCGGCCGGACGAGCCGTGCAACGCCGTGGTCGTGGTCCGCCGGACCCCCGGCGTGCGCCTGGTCCTCACCGACGGGCACCCGTACGGCGTCCTCGCGCTCCGCGCCCGCACGGCCGACGACGAGCAGTTCGACGACCACATCCCCGAGGAGGCCGACCAGCCGGTCACCGACTGGGAGGCGCGGGCCCTGCGCGGACGCTCCTTCGCGTTCACCGCAGCCGACGCGTCGGACGCGTGGCGCGCCTCCCGGGTCACCGACGGCTACCAGCGCCCCTTCGGCGGACCGCACCTGTGGTCGTCGGACCCGGACGACGGCGCGGCGACCCTCACCCTCGACTGGGCGGAGCCCGTCGACGTCCGCGAGGTCCGCATCGTCTGGAACGACGACGTCGACGCCGACCTCATCAACCTGCACCACCACCGCACGCCGTGGGACGCGGTCCCGACCCTGGCCCGCGACTACCGGATCGAGGCGTGCGTCGACGGATCGTGGCAGGGACTCGCGACCGTCACCGACAACCGGCACCGGCACCGCGTGCACGACGTCGCGCCGACGCGGACCGCCTCGCTCCGCGTCGTCGTGACCGCCACGAACGGTTCACCGTTCGCGTCGGCGAGCGCCGTGAAGGTCTACTGACCCACCGCACCACCCGCAGCACCACCACGATCAAGGGAGATCGCCATGCGCCTGCGCGCACTGACCATCGCGACGGCCGTCGCACTGTCGCTCACCACCGTCGGGGTCGTCGGGCCGCCGGCCGTCGCGTCCGGCACCGCGGTCGCCGCCGGCACCGCGAGCATCCAGGCGAACCCGGGGAACCCGACGTCGCCCACCGCCACCGCGCACACGGTGTCGGTCAACGGGACGGCCGTGCCGGTCAAGGCCGAGTCCGTGAGCGGCACCTCGCACGACGTCGCGATGTTCGCGAAGGGGACGGGTACCGCGACGATCAGCGTCACGATGCCCGGCCTCGCCGCGTCGGCCACCCCGGTCGTCACGCCCCGGACGCTCGGGATCGCCACGACCCGGGCCGGCGACACCGTGACCTTCACGATCCGCGACGCGCACCCGCTCGTCATCGAGACTCCCGGCGTCCGCGCACTGTTCCTCTTCGTCACGCCGTCGGAGACCACGGTGCCGTCCGCGTCGGACCCCGACGTGCTGTACTTCGGGCCCGGCGAGCACGACGCCGGCGTGATCCGCCCGGTGTCGGGCCAGACGGTCTACCTCGCGCCGGGTGCCCTCGTGCACGGTCGCATCGACGGCGACGGCGTCACCGGCGTGCACGTGCTCGGGCGCGGGATCCTCGACGCAGGCTCGGACACGTCGCGGACCAACAAGACGATGGCGATCCGCTTCCACGACAGCTCGGACGTCACGGTGTCCGGCATCGGCGTCCGCAACGCCCAGTGGTGGCAGACGCTGTACATCCGCTCCTCGGGCATCCACGTGTCCTGGCTGAACCTGATGGGCACGCTCATCAACAACGACGGCATCGACACCGACGGCGTGCAGGACATGACCGTCGAGCACAACTTCGTGATGAGCGGTGACGACGGGTTCGGCTGGCACGCCCTCGACGCGGCCACGAACGGCGAGCCGGAGACCCGTGGGCTGCACGCGACCGACACCACGTTCTGGAACGTCACCGGCGGCAACCCCGTCCGGTTCGGCTCGTCCATGGAGACCGAGGTCTTCACCGACGTCTCCATCACGCAGTCGTACGTGCTCCGCGCGAAGGAGGTCGCCCTGAAGTTCGACGTCCAGGACTGGGCGACGGTCTCCGACGTCACCGTGGACGGCTTCCACGTGGAGTCGCAGCCGGTCGGCGGGCAGGCCATCGTGCTGCAGGTGCTCAAGGGCCAGTACTCGAACGACACCGGGTACCGCGACGAGCGGGGCAGGATCACGGGCATCACGATCCGCGACTTCACCGACGTCACGGCCGACTTGGTGACGCTGTCCGGGTGGGACGCGACGCACGGGGTGTCGGACGTCGCCCTCGAGGACGTCGTGCTCGGCGGCGCACCCCTCACCACGGCACAGGTGCGGACGAACCAGTTCGTCAGCGGTGTCACGGTGTCCTGATCGACTCCACGGGACAGAATGGGCGGATGGCCACCACCCCTCCGAACCAGAGCATCGAGCGCGCCGCGGCGGTCCTCGGCGCGCTCGGTGCCGCCGACGGGGCGATGCGCGCCTCCGACATCGCACGGGCGATCGGCCTCGGCACGTCGACGACCGGGCGGCTCCTCGCCACGCTCGAGTCGCTCGAGTACGTGCGACGCGACCCCGAGTCGCAGGGGTACTCCGTCGGGCGGGCCGTCCTCGAGCTCGCCAGCCAGGGGCTCAACCACAACCCCGTCCACCGCGAGAGCCGGGCCGCCGCGCAAGAGCTCGCGCACCGCATCGGCCTCACCGCGAACGTCGGGGTGCAGGACGACGCGGCCTGCATCTACCTCTGCCACTTCGAGGGCTCACTCGCCCCGAAGTCGCACACCATGATCGGCATGCGGCAGCCGCTGCACGCCTCGGCGCTCGGCAAGGCGCTCATGCTCGACCTGTCTCAGGCCGAGCATGAGGCGCTGCTCGGCGCGGACCTCGCGCGCTACACGGACCACACGATCACGTCGCACGACGCGCTGACGGCGGACCTCGAGGCCTCGGCAAAGCGCGGCTGGTGCGTCGAGAACCAAGAGGTCGCGCTCGGCCGGTTCTGCATCGCGGCACCGATCCGGAACGCGTCGGGGCGCATCGTCGCGGCGCTGTCGATCTCCGGGCGGGTGACGCAGCTGCGGGACCGCGACACCGCGTCGCTCGCCGAGGACCTCATCGAGGTGGCCGACCGCATCAGCGTCGGCCTCGGCATGATCAGCGCGGTCGCGCACTGACGCACTGACTGACGGCCAGGAGGGACGGTGCGGGCCCGCACCGTCCCTCCTGGCCGTCAGGTGGTCGCGCCGGTCGCGCTCGTCGCGCCGGTCGCGCTCGTCGCGTCAGTCGCGCGACGGCAGCAGGTGGATCGCCTCCATGGCGAGCTCGGCGGCGATCGGGTCCTTCGCGACGACGGCGGCCTTGAGCTTCTCGAGCTCGGGCAGCACGACGTCGGCGGGGATCAGCTCGGCGAGCTCCGGCACCCGCAGCTTGAACGCGAGCCCGTCCGTCGTCGCCTTGCAGAGCTGCTCGAGCGACGGGTTGCCGCAGTGGTCCGCCCACATCGCGTAGATGTCCGCGCCGTGCTGGGCGACCTCACCCTGGTGCCGGGCCTCGACCTGCGCCGTGACGTCGTCGAGGGTCTTCACGACCTTCTTGCGCTGCGCGTCCGTGAAGCGCGGCGTCGCGAGGCGGGCGACACCGCCGTAGATCACGCCGAGCGTGCGGTAGGCGTCGAGGAGCTCGTCCTTCGTCGGGGCGGCGACGCGGGTGTACCGGTTCGGCGCCATCTCGATGAGTCCGGCTCGGGCGAGCTCGGCGAGGGCTTCACGGATGGGGGTGCGGGAGACACCGAGCCAGGCGATGAGGTCGTCGTCGTTGAGCCGTTCGCCCGGCTCGAGGGTGCCGTCCATGATCGCGTCCCGGATCTTGTCCTGCACGGTGTCACGGAGGAGCTTCCGCTCGGCGGCGGGCTGCGTCGAAGGAACTGGCATGCGTCCAGCGTGTCACATGTGATGGGCCGGACGCGATAGGCGCGACGGCCACCAGGCCCGGCGCCCGAGGTCGTACGCCAGGGCGGGGACGAGCAGCGACCGGACGACGATCGTGTCGAGCAGCACACCGAAGGCGACCACGAACGCGATCTGCACGAGGAACAGGATCGGGATCACGCCGAGCGCCGCGAACGTCGCCGCGAGGACGACCCCGGCCGAGGTGATCACGCCGCCCGTGACCCCGAGCCCGCGCAGGACGCCCTCGTGCGGACCGTGCTGCAGGGCTTCCTCGCGCACCCGGGTCATGAGGAAGATGTTGTAGTCCACGCCGAGCGCCACGAGGAACACGAACGAGTACAGCGGAACGCTCGGGTCGGCCCCGGGGAAGTGGAAGACGTGGTCGAACACGAGGGCACCGACGCCGAGCGCCGCGGCGAAGGACACGATGACGCTGCCGATGAGCACGAGCGGCGCCACGATGCTCCGGAGCAGCAGCATCAGGATGAGCAGGATGACCGCGAGCACCACGGGGATGATCAGCGTGCGGTCCCGGATGCCGGTGTCGTTCGTGTCGACGGCGGTCGCGGTCGCGCCACCGACGATCGCGCCGGGGTCCACCCGCTCGACCGCCGTGCGGAGGGCACGCACGGTCTGCTCGGCGGCGTCGGAGTCGGCCGGGTCGGACAGGGTGGCCTCGAGGAGGACGTCGCCGCGGGAGACGGTCGGGGTCGCACCGGCGGTGCTACCCGGGTTGCCGCTCGTCGTCACGGGGACGGTGCCGGACGGCGCGTCCTTCGCGGCCGCCACGACGCTGTCCACACCGTCCACGCCCGTGATCGCAGCGGCGAGTTCGTCGGTCCTCGACGCGGCGCCGATGACCTGTGCCGGGCTGCCGGACCCGCCCGGGAAGTGGTCGGCGAGCACGTCCTGACCGTCGCGCGCCTGCGAGCTCCCGATGACCAGGTCGCTCTGCGGGACCCCGTCCGCCTTGAGTCCGACGAGGCCGGTGCCCATCGCGAGGAGCCCGACGGTGCACACGATCCAGACGACCCGGGAGCGGCGCGCCACGAGCCGGCCCACCCGTGCCCAGAGCCCGCGGGCGTCGGGCCCGGTGAGGACGGGGTGCGCGCTGCCGTACTTCGGGCGGAGCGGCCAGAACGCCGCGCGCCGGAACGCCAGCAGGAGCGCGGGCAGCAGGGTGAGCGCGGCGAGGAGGCTGAACGCGATGCCGATGGCCGCGACGGG
This sequence comes from Curtobacterium sp. Curtsp22, assembly GCF_059492135.1. NCBI lineage: Bacteria > Bacillati > Actinomycetota > Actinomycetes > Micrococcales > Microbacteriaceae > Curtobacterium > Curtobacterium sp. Curtsp22. Next base: position 2,112,785 of record NZ_CP168519.1, read on the forward strand.
ACCGAGTGCCTTGTTCGAGTTGAGGTCGGAGAGCAGCAGGCAGAGCACGCCGACGATAACGGTCCCGCCCGAGGCGAGGATCGGCTCGAGGCTCCCCCGCAGGGCGGCCTTCGTCGCGTCCCACCCGGTGCGGTGGTCGCGCAGTGCCTCGCGGAAGCGTGCGGTGTAGAGGAGCGCGTAGTCGGTCGCGGCGCCGATGACGAGGATCGACAGGATCCCCTGCACCTGGCCGTTCACGGTCACGATGTCGGCCTTGGCGAGCCACCACACGACGAGGATCGACGCGCACAGGGCGAACGTCGCCGTACCGAGCACGAGGATCGGCAGGAGCGGCGAGCGGTAGACGATGATGAGGATCACGAAGACCGCGGCGAGCGCCACACCGAGCAGCAGCCCGTCGATGCCCGCGAAGGCCTCGGTGAGGTCGGCGGTGAAGCCCGCCGGACCCGTGACGTAGCCCTGCACCCCCGACGGCAGCGCGTCCTCGACGTCGGCGCGGACGGCCTCGACGGCGTCACCGGTGTCCGCGCTCTGGGTCAGCGTGGCGACGATCTCGACCGCGTCGCCGTCCTCGCTCGGGATCACCGGGCTGACGCCCTGCACGTCGTCGCGGTCCCCGAGCCGCTGGGCCAGGGTGGTCGCGGCACGCTGGTCCGCAGCCGTCAGGCCGCCGTCGCGCTCGAGCACGATGATCGCCGGGGCGCCCGACGCCTGCCGGAACTCGGACGCGCGTTCCTGCACCTTGGTGGCGTCCGCCGATGCCGGCAGGAACGACGTCTGGTCGTTCGTGGACACCTCGGAGATCTTGCCGAAGAAGGGACCGCCGACGGAGGCGATCGCGAGCCAGACCACGATGACGAGCGCGGGGAGGACGATGCGGAGGTAGCGGGACACGTCCGTGAGCGTACTCCAATCGTCAGCATGCTGATTACTAGAGAAGTCGAAGGAACGGGATCCGTAGACTCGGAGCATGGACGACACCCCCGACGCATGGCCGCTGGGGCGTCTCCTCTCCGCCGCTGCCCGGGCGATCGAACGGGACTGGGACGAGCGTCTGCGTGCGATCGGCCTCCCGCACGCGGCGCTCATCGCGATCGACATCCTCGTGCGGACCGGCCCGACCGGCGCGGACACCCTGGCACGGACGGCACGCGTGCAGCCACAGACGATGTCCCGCACGCTCGAGCGGATGGAGCGCGACGGCCTCGTCGAACGCTCGCCGCACCCGGATGACCGTCGACGTCGGATCGTCACCGTGACGGAGCACGGGCGCGAGGCGTGGGAGACCGCCCGACACATCGAGCGTGACCTCCTGCCGGACGACCCGGCTCTGCGCGGGGCGCTCACGGTGTTGCTCGAGAAGCACCGTCCCCACTGATGACCTAGCGGTTGATATACCACATACGGTAGACTCGCGGAGTCGGTAGCACGACCGACCCGACCCGCAGGAGACCCGATGTCCGAGCGCCGAGCAGCCCGTCAGGCCGCCGAACGAGCCGAAGCAGCCGATGCGGCCGAACTGGCCGAGGCGGCAGCGCAGGCAGCATCGATCGCTGCCGCCGACGCCGGCGCCGACGCCCCCGCACCGCGGGCACCCCGGAGCGGATCGAGCGCCCGCAGCGGGAGCGGAAGCCGGGGCAGCAACGGCCGGAAGCGGCGCCGACGTCGCCGGAAGCGCCCGTTCCTCGTCGCCGTCCTCGGCACCGCCGGCTCGCTCGTCGCCGTCGCCACGGTGCTCGCGGTCGTCGCCGGCCTCTTCATCGCGGGCCTCGTCCGCAGCTACGACGCCGACGTCCTCGCCGACCCGTTCCCGACCGGCGCGCGCCCCGCTCCGACCGAGGGCGCGCAGAACATCCTGCTCATCGGATCGGACTCCCGCCAGGGCGCAGATCCCGACGGCGACCGCGCTGCCGGTGGTCGCTCGGACACCCTGATGCTCGCCCACGTCCCGGCCGACAAGCGGGCCGTGTACCTCATGTCGATCATGCGCGACTCGTGGGTCGAGGTCCCCGGCCACGGCACCGCGAAGATCAACGCGGCGTACTCCTGGGGCGGGGTCCCGCTGACGGTGCAGACGGTCGAACGCCTGCTCGACGTGCGCATCGACCACGTCGCCGAGATCGACTTCGCCGGCTTCTCGGGCATGACCGACGCGCTCGGCGGGGTGACGGTGCAGTCGCGGACGGCGTTCTCGGCCCGCGGGCACGAGTTCACCGCCGGCGCGAACCACCTCGACGGCGACGCGGCCCTGGCGTTCGTCCGCGAGCGGTACGCCTTCGCCGACGCCGACCACACCCGCATCCGGAACCAGCAGGCGTTCATGCGCGGGATCGTCGACGGACTCCTCTCGCGCGACACCCTCACGAACCCCGGGCGCGTGCAGGACTTCGTCCGGGCGACGAGCGAGTACCTGTCGGTGGACGCCGGCCTGACCGTCCGCACGATGGTCGACCTCGGCTGGTCCCTGCGTGACGTCCGGCCGTCGGACCTGCGGACGTTCACGATGCCGACCGCGGGCGGCGGGACCTCGGCGGACGGACAGTCCTACGTCGCGGTGAACACCATCGCCGTGCAGTCGCTGTCCCAGGCGCTCCGGTCGAACGACGTCGCCGGGTGGCTGGCCGACAACCCGCAGTAGCCGGACACAGCAGGACGCCCGGTGACCACTCGGTCACCGGGCGTCCTGTCGATCGGAGGAACGATCAGGCGGGGAGCTGGAGCTCCTGGCCGGCGTAGATCAGGTTCGCGTCGTCGATGGTCGACGTGTTCGCGGCCCAGAGCTTGTTCCAGCCGCCGTTGATGTGCAGCTTCGTCGCGATGCTGTCGAGGGTCTCGCCCGACACGACCGTGTAGGTCTTGCCGCTCGTCTTGACGGCCGCGGGCTTGCTCGGGGCAGCCGGGGCCGCCTCGGTCGCGGGGGCCGGGGTCGACGGCGCGGCCTGCTGCGGGGCGGCCTGCTGCACCGGCGCCTGCTGCTGCGGGGCAGCCTGCTGGGTCGGGGCGGCGGGAGCCGGAGCGGCGGCCTGCGGGGCGGCGCCGGTCGTGCCGCTCAGCCCGAGCTGGGCGGAGCAGGCCGGCCATGCGCCCCAGCCCTGCGAGGCGAGGACGCGCTCGGCGACGGCGATCTGGGTCGCACGGCTCGCGGAGGCCGGGTTGCCCGTGCCGCCGTTCGCCTGCCAGGTGCCGAGGTTGAACTGGAGGCCGCCGTAGTAGCCGTTGCCGGTGTTGATCGCCCAGTTGCCGCCGGACTCGCACTGCGCGAGGGCGTCCCAGGTCGAGCCGGATGCTGCGTTCGCGGGCGCCGCCGCGAGGCCGACACCCGTCGCGGCGATGCCTGCGAAGGCGAGGCCACCGACGATGGTGCGGGTACGAGAAAGCTTCTTCATGGTTGATTGCTCCACCGGGACCACGGATCGAGAGCCGATCGCCACTGCCCGTCCCGACCGATCGCGGTCGTGTCGTGGGGTGCGCCGCCGGGGGCAGTGGTCTCGTGCCGGTGGCGCCTCGGTCGGCCACCATAGGAAACTCTTCACCGTTATCAAACCGAGACAAACGGTTCTACCCGTTGGTGCTATGTCTTCGGGGACGGAACCTGTACGCGTGGATCCCCATGGGCATGGTCATCGCGGCGGACCCGGGTACGTCACCTTGGCAATTCCCTGGCAATGACGGCCAGGAGGCACGTGGCGGCGCCGACCCGCGCCTCCCGTCCGCCGGTCGGTCACCCTCGGGACAGCAGCGTCACCGCTTCCAGGTGGCCCGTCTGCGGGAACATGTCGAGCACCCGCGCGCGCCGCAGGCGCAGCGACGGCATCCGCGCGAGGTCCTTCGCCAGGGTCACCGGGTTGCAGCTCGAGTAGACGACGTGCCGGACGTCCGACTCCTCGAGCCAGGTCGACAGCGTCTCGCCGATCCCGCGCCGCGGCGGGTTGACGACGACGAGCTCGGGGACCGTGTCGGGTCGGGCACGGAGCGCGTGCTCGGTCGCGTCGTCCGCGGCGAAGCGGACGCCCTCGAGGCTGGCCTCGCGCGCCGACTGTCCCGCCGACCGGACGGCCTCGCGGCTGGTCTCGATGCCCGTCACCGCGCGACCGGGGCGGGCGGCGTGCAGGGCGAAGCCGCCGACGCCGCAGTAGAGGTCCCACATCGACGCCGGCGCCACCTCGTCGATCCACGCCGAGGCCTGGGCGTACAGCTCGGTGGCCACGTGCGTGTTCGTCTGGAAGAAGCTCTGCGGCCGGAGGTGCATCGTGACGTCACCGAGTCGCATCGAGAGCGTCTCCCGCTCGGTGAGCACGATCTCCCGCTCCCCCTCGGTGACGGCCTTGTGCTCCGGGAGCAGGTTCACCGTGACGACGACGGCGTTCGGCAGCACCCGGTGGAGCGCGTCGAGGTGCTGCCGGAGCCGCGCCAGCTGTCCCTCGGAGCGCAGGACGAACCGCACCATGAGCTCCCCGTCCGGCGACTCCGTCACGAGCACGAACTTCAGCTCGCCCCGGCGGGTGGCGACGTCGTAGGGGATGAGCCCGGCGTCCGCGATGAACCCGGCGAGGATCGGGAGCGCGTGCTGGATCCCGGGCGTGCAGATGCCGCAGTGCCGCAGGTCCACCCCGCGCTGCCGGTGGTCGAGGATGCCGACCGTCGGGTGCTGGACGGTCCCGCCGACCACCATCTTCGCCTTGTTGCGGTACGCGGACTCGGGGCTGGTGATCGCGGGCAGCCACTCGACCGAGCCCGGACCCCCGGCGGCCTCGACCGCGTCGTGCAGGAGTTCGCGCGTGCGGAGTTCCTTGTCGAGGACCTGCTCGGCGTACGGCTGCCCCATGAGCGTGCACGAGCGGCACACCCCGCGGTCGAAGTAGTCGCACTGCATGGCCGAGTCAGGATACGGCAGCGGCCGCCGGTCGCGGTCAGCGCGTCAGCCACTCCGCCCAGGCCGCACGGCAGACGCGGTCGGCTCGCGACGCCACGGCACGCGTCTCGTCGCGCTCCGCGGCGGAGGCCGACGAGATCGCGTCGCACCAGGACGACACCGAACCGTCGCCGAGGTAGCGGTCGTCCGGGTAGAGGTCGGCGATGCTCGAACCAGCGGGACCGACCGCGGGCGTCCCGACCTCGAGCGAGCGGATCGCGATGCCGGACTGGAAGAACCGCTTGTAGGGCACGACGACGGCGTCCGCGGTGGCCAGGAGCTCGTCGAGCCGGTCCTCGTCGACGAAGGCGTCCGTCACGGACCACCCGTCGACCTCGGGCCACCGTCGCCCGACGATCTCGAGGCGGTGCGAGTGTCCGATCTCCTGACCGATCCCGGCGAGCAACGCAAGGTCGCGGTCGGGCTTGAACTGCCCGAGGACCCGGACCACCGGACGGTCGCCAGGGGTGGACACCGTGACGGGGACCGGGCGCGGGGCGACAGGGTGCGGCAGCAGCTCGGGCCCGGTGCCCGGACAGTCGTCTCGCAGGGCGGTCGCGGCGGTCCTGCTGTGCACGATCAGGCGGACACCACGCGCGAGCGAACCGATCCGACGCGCGACGACGCCGTACCCGCGGGCTCGCACCAGCGGGTGGGGATCGTGCACGACGAGGGCCGCCTCGGCCCGTCGGCCGAGGACGACGCGCATGATCACGCGATCCAGGTGGCCGAGGACCGGCCACGTCACGATGACCCGGGCCCCACCACGACGGCCATCCCGGCGAGCGGCCCACAATGCGAGGAGGTACCGCCGTACCCAGTCGACACCCGAGCCTCCTGCGACGCTCGGCTCGTGCACGTCGGTGACCGACACCCGTGCTCCGGAGGCGCGGAGTGTCGCAGCCAGTCCGTGGGCGTAGTGGTGCAGCGCACCGCCGAGGGTGTTCACCACGATGACGTCGCGTGCACTCATGCGACGACTCCGATCGGACGGGTCGGCACGTCGGCGACGAGTCGTGCCTGCTGACCGTGCAACCAGGCGTCGGCAGCGAGTCGGCCGTCCCGCTCGGGCAGCGCAGCTCGCACCTGCTCTCGGTCCAGCGGGGCCCGCAGGGCGCTCGTGATCGCTCGCGCGAGTCGCCGGGTGAACGCCGGGGTCGTCGGCGGGACGACGCCGTGACCGTGGTCGCGCAGCCAGCCGGCGAGCCCGGTCTGGTCGGTGGTCACGATCGTCAGGCCAGCGGCGAGGGCTTCCTTGATCGGCAGACCGATCTGCTCCCGCCAGCGTCCGTCGGCGACCGAGGGAGCGACGAGGACCGCAGACAAGCGGACCACGGCGGCAGCGGCGGCGTGCGGGAGTCGTCCCGTCACTCGCCGCGTCGACGGGGACGAGGCGGCCCACTCGGCTGCCAGTGGCTCGAGTGGCCCTGGCCCGATCAGCACGATCGTCGCGCCGGGAACGGTGCGTTCGACGGCGGGCCAGGCATCCATCAGCTCCTGCACGCCCTTGCGCTGCTCCATCGCCCCGACGAACACGCATGTCAGCGGGGTCGGATCGACCGGGGCATCGTCGGGGCGGGGCAGTTCGAGTGTCGACGACTGTTCGATCGCCGCGGTGAACGGGAGGGACGCGTAGGTGGCACGTGCATCGTCGCTCGCGAACGCGATGCGGTCGATGGTCAGTCGCGCAACGGCGCCGACGAGCAGACCCACGAGCCGGACGACGACGCCCGGCACCCGGCGACGCCCGCCCACGAGGGTCGCGAGGTCGTTGTTCTCCATCGCGTACGTGACCACCCGGTGCCGACGACGCCGGAGCACCCCCGCAGCGCGGAACCCGGCCGCGAGCAGCACGTGCTTCGGCCAGAACCGCATCCACAGCGGTTCCGGGACCTCGAGCGTGGTGGCCGTGGTGGTCAGGAACCGGCGGAGCGCTCCCGTCATGGTCACGCGCTGGATGCCGGGAGCGAGGTCCGTCCCGGCGAGGTCGTAGTTCACGTCGAGGTAGAGGAGCTCTGCGGGTGTGCCGCGCAGGTGGCGCTCGATGTGGGCGGCCCGCAATTCGGGGACGATCCGCATGCTCCCCACCGATGCGCTCACGCCGCCACCGCCTGGCGGGTCGCGACGCCGGCCTGCTCGGCGAGGGCGTGCTCGTACGCGCCGCAGACCCCCGACCACGTGTACGCCGAGCGGGCCCGGTCACGCACGCCGCCCCGGAGCAGCTCCTGCTCGACGGGGTCGGCGAGCAAGTCGAGGACGGCATCGGCGATCGCGCCGGAGTCGGGCTGGACGAACCGGACGCCGGTGCCGGCGAGGACCTCGCGGTTGTAGACGGTGTCGCGGGCCACGGTGGGCGCCCCGCAGTGCATCGCCTGCACGAGGGCCGGGTTCGTCCCGCCGACGCTGTGCCCGTGGAAGTACGCACCGGCGTGCTGCCACAGCGCGAAGAGCCGGTCGTCGTCGGACACGTGGCCGAGCCAGGTCACACCCGGGTTCCGGTCGGCGAGGTCCTGCGCGGCCGTGTCGAGCTCCCCGCCGTAGCCCGTCGACCCGACGATGACGACCGGGTGGCGCTCGGCGATGCGCTCCGCGGCGACGAGGAACTCGGCCACCGTGTTCTCCGGCACGAACCGCGCCACCACGAGGGCGAACGGTCGCCCGGCGAGGTGCGCGTCGTCCGGGTGCAGCGGCAGGACGTCGGACTCCGTGCCGCCGTAGGGGATCATCACGCCGGAGCGGCCGAACTCGCGACGCCAGTAGTCCCCGATGGCGTCGGCGTCGAAGACGAGCCGGTCGGCGAACCGTGCGGTGGCCCGGGCGCCGGTCTTGAACACCGCCTTGGCGAGCCGCCCCCACTTCGCGCGCTCCCACTCGATGCCGTCGACGTTGACCACGGTGGGGATGCCGGCGAGCCGAAGGAGCGGGAGCCAGTACCCGTTCGCGCAGTTCATCACGAGCGCGACGTCCGGCCGTCGTCGGATCGTGTCGAGGACGGCGGTCAGGCCGTACGTGAGGGTCGAGAGCGACCGCGACTCGAGGCCACGGGTCGTGCGTCGGGTCACCCGGTGGTCGAGCGACGGATCGTCCACCCGTTCCTGTCCGGGACGGCCGTAGACCGTGACGTCCCAGCCGGCGTCGGCCAGGTGCGGTGCGATGTGCCGCACGGCCGTCTCGAACCCGCCGTAGTAGGACGGGTACCCGCGCGTCCCGATGATCGCCACACGCTTGGACATACCCGCTCCCTCGTTCACCTGGTGACTGCAATGATATTCTACATTGCAGTTCCGGGTGACGGAAGAGCAGGTTACTCGGCAGCGGCGTCCCGGGTCGTGGTCGCGATCCGGTAGATCGACGTCGTCGCGGCGAGGAACAGCGTCCTGCCGTCGTCGCCGCCGAAGCACAGGTTCGCGGTGACCTCGGGGACCGCGATCTCGCCGAGCCGGGTCCCGTCCGGGTCGAACACGACCACGCCCCGGTGCGACGAGGACCACACGTTGCCGTGCACGTCGACGCGGATGCCGTCCGGGGCGCCCTCGCCGGGCTCCAACCGCGCGAACACCCGCCCGTTCTTGAGCAGGTCACCCCGGTCGCCCCGCCGGTCGTACGCCCGGATGACCGGGTCGTCGCCGGACGAGCTCGCGACGTAGAGCACCTGCTCGGCCGGGTCGAACGCCAACCCGTTCGGTTCGTCGAGGTCGGTGGCGACCGGCCGCAGGTCCGCACCGTCCGGGCCGCAGCGGAACACCCAGTGGTCGCCGTACTCCCGCTCGCCCGGGTGCCCCTCGCGCGGCTGGGTGATGCCGTACGCCGGGTCGGTGAACCACACGCTGCCGTCCCGCGCGACGACGACGTCGTTCGGGGAGTTCAAGCGGCCGCCGCCCCACGCGTCGACGATCGGCGTGACGACCCCGTCCCGGTCGCGCTCGACCCGTCGGTTCCCGTGCGAGCACTGCACGACGCTGCCGTCACGGTCGAGGGTGCGGCCGTTCGTGAACTCGACCCCCACGGCGTACACCGACGTCTCGCCGGAGTCGGCGTGCCACTGCAGGATGCGGTCGCCCGGGATGTCCGACCACCGCAGGGTCCGGCTCGCGGGGATCCAACACGGCCCCTCGGCCCAGGTGCTGCCCGTCGCGATGCGCTCGACGGCGCCGGGGTCGGGGACGAGATCGGTGAACGACATGTGCTCTCCTTCGAACACCTCGACCCTATTCGCCCGTGCGGTCGATGATCTCGGTCATCGCCCCGGCGGCTCCGTCCGCGTCTCCGTCGGCCACGGCGCGGGCGAGTCGGACGTGCAGTCCGACGTCGTGGAGCCCCGGGCGGATCCCGGCCCGGTCGTCGAGTGCGCGCGCGACCACGCGGTGCAGCCGCGCGTACATCACGTTCCCGGACAGCTCCAGCACCAGTCGGTGGACCTCGCGGTCTGCCTGGAGGAACGTGGCCGCGTCGTCCGGACCCGTGGCGGCGGCGAGACGGTCGGCGGCGGCGAGCAGCGCCTCCAGGTCGGCACGGTGCGACGCGTCGGACGCGCGCCCGGCGGCTGCCGCGGCGGCCACCGGCTCGACCGCGCGGCGCAGCGCGCGCAACTCCCCGAGGACGCCCCCACGCTCCGGACCGGCGAGCCGCCAGCCGATGACGCGCGGGTCGAGGACGTCCCACTCCGACGCGGGCAGGACCCGGAGCCCGACGCGACGACCGGCGCTGAGGAGGCCGAGGCCGACGAGGACGCGGACGGCCTCGCGGACGATGCTGCGGCTCGAGCCCGTGCGGGTGACGAACCCGTCGATGCTGTCGCGGTGCGCCGTCGGCAGCGATCCGTCGACGATCGCGGCGCCGAGCCCGTCGAGCACCCGGTCGAAGATCACCGCTGTGCGACCGGGCTGACCACGAGCTCGTCGACGCGCATGTGCGACGGGGCCTCGAGCACGAACGAGACCGAGCGGGCGATGTCCTCCGGCTGGAGCATGACCGCGCGTGCGGCCGCGTCCGGCACCGAGGGGCGCTGGTCGAGGAAGTCGGTGGCGACGTCGCCGGGGCACAGGTGGGTCGCTCGGACGCCGTGCCCTGCCTCCTGCTGGTTGAGCGTCCGGACGACGGAGCCGAGCGCGGTCTTCGACGCCGAGTAGGCGACCCCGGCCGCGGGTTGGAACGACCAGCCCGCGTACGAGGACACGACCACGACGATCCCGCCGGACTCGCGCAGCGCGGGCAGCGCCGCGTCGACGACCGTGACGACGGCGGTGAGGTTGGTGTCGACGATGGCGCGGAAGTCCGGCAGCGACTGGTCGTCCCACCGACGCGCCGGCCTGTTGAGCCCGGCGGCGAGGACGAGTCCGTCGAGCCGCCCGTACTGCGCGAGCAGGGTGTCGCGGGCCGCGGCGACGGCCTCCGGGTCGTTCGCGTCGAGGGGCAGCACGTCCGCCGTCCCGCCGTCGTCGCGGATCGCGGTCGCGACCGCGGCGAGCCGGTCCGCCCGGCGTCCGCTGAGCACCACCGTCCAGCCGTCGCGGGCGGCCGCACGAGCGCTCGCCGCTCCCATGCCGCTGCCGCCGCCGGTGATCCAGAGCACGCGTGCGTCGTTCATGGGGGAATAGTATGCCTATTGCTGCGACCGGACCACGGCCGCACCGACGACGGGAGCGACGATGCACCTCGACCTGACCGACCGCGTGGTCGTCGTGACCGGAGCCGCGCGCGGCATCGGCGCCACGATCGCCGCACGGTTCCACGCGGAGGGGTGCCGGGTCGTCGCGCTCGACCTGGCGTTCGACGAACCCGCTGCCGCGGACGCGCCCTCCCCCGGGGACAGCGCCGCCGCCGGGGGCGAGGCCGCCGCCGGCGCCGCGCTGCCGGTCGACCGCGTGCGCTGCAACGTCGCCGACCCCGACTCCGTCCGCGCCGCCGTGGACGAGGTCGTCGCTCGGCACGGCACGATCGACGTGCTCGTGAACAACGCCGGCATCAACGTCGAGGGAGTCGTCGCCGACCTGCAGTGGGACGACTGGCGCCGCTGCATGGACGTGAACCTCGGCGGGACCTTCCTGATGAGCCAGGCCGTGGCGCCCGTGATGCAGGCCGCCGGGCGCGGCCGGATCATCAACGCGGCGTCGTTCGCGGCGATCGTGCCGAGTGTCGGGAGCGCTGCCTACGCGGCGTCGAAGTCGGCCGTCGTGGCGTTCACCCGCGTGCTCGCGTCGGAGCTCGGCCCGTGGGACATCACCGTGAACGCGTACGCCCCGGGGATGGTGCCGACGGCGATGAACGGCTTCGCGACGATGCCCGCCGAGGCCCAGGACCGCCTGCTCGACACCCTGTCGCTCCGTCGGTGGGAGACGGCCGACGACGTGGCCGACCTGCTCGTGTTCGTGGCGAGCGACGCCGCCGGGTACGTCACGGGGACGCTGCTGGACGTGTCCGGCGGCAAGTTGGCGACCCAGATCCCGGCGCGGGCGCACGGGCGCTGAGTCCAGCGTCACCCGGGGCGGTCAGCGCAGCATCCGCTCCAGCAACACCCGCAACTCCCCCCGCTCCCCCACGGACAACCGGGTGGTCAGGGGCAGCAGCGACTCCCGGATCGCCGCCTCGAGCGATCGGGCGACGTCGAGCCCGGCATCGGTGATGACGACGTCCACCGCCCGGGCGTCCTCGGCGTTCGGCACCCGCCCGAGCAGCCCCTTGGCCGACGCGCGCGCCACCAGCCCGGTCATCGTCGACTTCTCGAGGCCGAGGTACTGCGCCAGGTCGCCGATCCGCATCCGCCGGTCCCGCAGGATCGCGAGCACCCGCAGCTGCGTCAGCGACAGCCCGGCGTCCGCCGCGATGCCGGTCAGGGCACCCATCGTCCGGAACGCGCTCTCGCCGAGGGCGTCGACGAGCCGCTCGTCCTCCGTCATCGCCTGCATGCCATCAGCCTACTTGACTCACTTCGTGTTACGAACTACTTTGTTCGTAACACGAATCTTTCAGGAGGCAATCATGCACGCAGCCGTCGTCACCGAGTTCGGCCGGACCCCGGTCTGGCAGGAGTTCACCGACCCCGTCCCCACCGCCGACGAGGTGGTCGTCGACGTCGTCGCCGCCGGTCTCCACCCACGAGTGCGGTCCCAGGCCGACGGCTCGCACTACACGAGCGAGGGGGCGCTCCCGCTCATCCCGGGCGTCGACGCGGTCGGGCGGTTCCCCGACGGGACGCTCCGCTACTTCGCCGTCGCGAGCGACACCCGCGGCACGATGGCCGAGCGGGTCGCCGTGGACCCGCGGGCGAGCGTCGTCCTGCCCGAGGGCGCCGACCCGGTGGCGGTCGCCGCCGGCGCGAACCCGGTCATGTCCTCGTGGGTCGCGCTCCGACGCCGCATCGACTTCGCCGCCGGCAGCCGCGTCCTCGTACTCGGCGCGACGGGCGCCTCCGGCTCCGCAGCGGTGCAGGTCGCGAAGCACCTCGGCGCCGAGCACGTCGTCGCGAGCGGACGGGACGCGGCACGACTCGGAGCGCTGCCGGCACTCGGCGCGGACGTCGTGGTCCCGCTCGACGACGTCGACGCCGTCGGTGCGGCAGCCGCGGACGTCGACGTCGTGATCGACTACGTGTGGGGCCAGCCCGCCGCGGACGTCATGCGCGCACTCGTCACGGCACGGCAGGAGCGCGGACGCCGGCTCGACTGGGTGGCGATCGGCTCGACGGCGGGCCAGGAGGCGCGGATCCCCTCCGCAGCGCTCCGTGCGTCCGGCCTGACCATCGTCGGGAGCGGCCAAGGTTCCGTCGGGCGGGCGGCGTTCGTCGCGGAGCTCCCGGGGATCGTGGCGGCGATCGCCGACGGCACGATCCGGGTGGACGCGACGGCGGTGCGCATGGCGGAGGTCGAGGCGGCCTGGGCCGGACAGGTCGGTGGGTCGACGGGCAGAGTGGTGCTGGAAGCCTGATCCTCGATCGGCCTCCCTGTCCGCCCACTCAGGAACTCCACATCCCCTTCTCCGTAGGCTGTGAGGGCCCAGTGAGCCGGACTGCAGCCCGACCCCGAGGAGGTGCCCGATGGTCATCGTCCTCGTCGCGTTCGCGATCGTCGCCCTGATCGTCCCCGCCCTGACCCCCGTCCTCGGCCGCCGCGTGTTCTACGTGGCGGCCCTCGCACCGGCAGCAGCCGCGGTCCTGACCGTCGCGCAGACCGGTCCGGCGTTGCACGGCGCGGTCACGGAGCGGTTCCAGTGGGTGCCGCAGCTCGACCTCGCGATCGCCCTGCGGATGGACGCCCTCTCGTGGGTCCTCGCCCTCGTGGTGAGCGTGGTCGGTGCCCTCGTGCTCGTGTACTGCGCGACGTACTTCGGGCCGGACGAACCCGGACTCGGTCGGTTCGCCGGGGTCCTCACGGCCTTCGCCGGGTCGATGTACGGGCTCGTGGTCGCCGACGACGTCATCGTGCTGTTCGTCCTCTGGGAAGCGACGACGGTCTTCTCCTACCTGCTGATCGGCCACGACTCGGTGAAGCGTGCCAGTCGCGCGGCGGCGATGCAGGCGCTCGTGGTCACCACCGCCGGTGGTCTGGCGATGCTCGCCGGTCTCGTGGTGCTGTCGGTGACCGCCGGGACGACGTCGCTCTCCGGGATCGTCCAGGACCCTCCGTCGGGGACGATCGTCTCGGTGTCCGTCGTGCTCGTCCTGCTCGGCGCGCTGACGAAGTCCGCCATCGTGCCGTTCCACTTCTGGCTCCCCGCCGCGATGGCCGCCCCGACCCCGGTCAGCGCGTACCTGCACGCCGCGGCGATGGTCAAGGCCGGCATCTACCTCGTCGCCCGGCTCGCCCCCGCGTTCGCGCTCCTCGGCGGGTGGCGCGAGACCATCACCGTGCTCGGGGTGCTCGGCATGCTCATCGGTGGGTACCGTGCGCTCCGGCAGACCGACATCAAGCTCCTGCTCGCCTACGGCACGGTCGCGCAGCTCGGGTTCCTCGTGCTCGCGGCCGGGTGGGGTGCGCCCGAGGCCGCCCTCGGCGGGGTGGCGCTGCTGGTGGCCCACGCGGCGTTCAAGTCGACCCTGTTCCTCGTCGTCGGGGCGATCGACCACGTCACGGGCACCCGCGACCTCGCCCGCCTGAGCGGCCTCGGACGCCGGATGCCCTGGCTGACGGTCGTGGCCGTCCTCGCACTGCTGTCGATGGCGGGCATCCCGCCGACGATCGGCTTCGTCGCGAAGGAGGCCGTGCTCACCGGCTTCATCGACTCGCTGCACGGTCCCGACGCCGGGTGGGCGTGGTTCGCGCTCGTCGGCGTGACGATCGGCTCGGTGCTCACCGTGGCCTACTCGCTGCGGTTCCTGTGGGGCGCCTTCGCCCGGAAGCCCGGCGTGCCCGACACCGAACCGCACGGCCTGCACGGCCTCGGCGTCGTCCCGTCCGTCCTCGCGCTCACGGGTCTCGCGCTCGGCCTCGCGACGCCCCTCGTGGCGCACGGCATCGAGCCCGCCGCGCACGTCGCCGCCCTCCCCGGCGAGGTCCCGCACCTCGCGCTCTGGCACGGTCTCGAGCCGGCGCTCGGCCTCTCCGCGGTGACGCTCGTCGGCGGTCTCGCGCTGTTCGCCCTGCGCCGCCCGGTCGAGGCGCTCCAGCACCGCCTCGCGGGTTCCCCCAGCGCGTCGAGCATCTACCGCCACCTCATGCGCGGGCTCGACCGGGTGGCCACGGGCCTCACCGCCGGGGTCCAGCGCGGTTCGCTCCCCTACTACCTGACCGTCATCCTGTCGGTGTTCGTCGCCGGGGCGCTCGTCAACCTGGTCATCGGCGGACCGTGGGCGTTCCACGTCCGGTTCGCCGACTCGTGGGGACAGATCCCCGTCGTCCTCGTCATGTCGATCGCCGCGATCGCCGTCCTCACCGCCAAGACCCGGTTCGCCGCAGCGGTGCTGGTCGGTGTGACCGGGTACGGCATGTCCGTCCTGTTCGTGCTGCACGGGGCGGTCGACCTCGCCCTGACCCAGCTCGTGGTCGAGACGGTGACACTCATCGCGTTCGTGCTCGTGCTGCGCCGGCTCCCCCCGCGGATCGCCACCGCGAACCCATCACGCTTCCGGGTCGTGCGGGCGCTCTTCGCGGGCCTCGCCGGGCTGACCCTCGCGATCGTGGTCGTCGTCGCCGCATCGGCACGGACGGCCGAGCCGCTCTGGCCGGACCTGCCGGCGTTGACGAGCTCGTTCGGGCACGGCCTGAACGTCGTGAACGTGGCCCTCGTCGACCTCCGAGGCTGGGACACCCTCGGCGAGCTGACCGTCGTGGTCGCCGCCGCGACGGGCGTCGCGAGCCTGATCTTCGTGAACTCCCGCGAGGACACGCTCCCCCGCCTCCGAGACCTGCCGGCCCGGCTGACCGCCGACCGCGACGAGCGCACGGACGGCGAGCCCCGCGCCTGGCTGCCGACGAGCGCCGCGATCCCGACCGGCCGCTCGGCGCTGCTCGACGTCGTCGTCCGCCTGCTGTTCCACGGCCTGATCGTCCTGTCGGTCTACCTGCTCTTCGCCGGGCACAACGCGGCGGGCGGCGGGTTCGCCGGTGGTCTCGTCGCGGGCATCGCCCTGGCGGCCCGATACCTCGCGGGTGGCCCGGCCGAGCTCGGCGCCGCGGCCCCGGTCCGGGCCGGTCGTCTGCTCGGGCTCGGCGTCGCCACGGCCGCGATCACCGCCCTCGTGCCGATGTTCTTCGGCAGGGAAGCCCTGTACTCCGAGTTCTTCGAGGCCACCGTCCCCGTGCTCGGCCACGTCGAGTTCGTCACCGCCACGTTCTTCGACATCGGCGTGTACCTCGTGGTCGTCGGCCTCGTGCTCGACGTCCTCCGAAGCCTCGGCGCCGAGGTCGACCGGCAGCGGCTCGAGGACGCCTCGACGCCCGTGCAGGACATGACCGAAGCCCCCACCCCGGAAGGGAGCGCCACGTGACCGTCACCCTCGTGCTCGTCATCGCGATGGCGGTGCTGTTCTCCTGCGGGGTCTACCTGCTCCTCGAACGCTCGCTGACCCGGATGCTGCTCGGCTTCCTCCTGCTCGGCAACGCCCTCAACCTGCTGCTCCTCGTGATGTCGGGTGCTGCCGGCAACCCGCCGATCGGCAAGAGCTCCGAGGGCATCACGGACCCGCTCCCCCAGGCGTTCGCCCTGACCGCGATCGTCATCACCTTCGCCGTGAGCGCGTTCCTGTTGGCCCTCATCCACCGCTCGTGGAAGCTCTCCCGCGCCGACGAGGTCGAGGTCGACGAGGCCGACGTCGCGATCGGTCGGGAACGCGACGAACCCGCGGACGAAGACCCCGAGACCACCACCGACGCAGAACAGGAGGCGACCCGATGACCTGGCTCGTCCCGCTCCTCGTCCTCGTCCCGCTGCTCGGCGCCGCGGTCGCGCTCGGACTCCTCAACCACCAGAAGCTGCAGCGCGCGATCACCGTCGTGGTGCTCGTCGTCGCCCTGGCCGTCGCCGCGACCCTCATGGTGCTCGTCGACCAGCACGGCACGATCGTGGTGCAGGTCGGCGGGTGGGACGCGCCGTACGGCATCTCGCTCGTGGTCGACCGGCTGAGCGCGCTGCTCCTCACCGTGAGCGCGAGCGTGCTCCTCGTCGTCCTGCTCTTCTCGATCGGCCAGGGCCTCGCGGCCGACGACGGCGAGGCTCCGGTCACGATCTTCTACCCGACGTACCTCGTGCTCGCCGCCGGTGTGCTCGACTCTTTCATCGCCGGGGACCTCTTCAACCTGTACGTCGCGTTCGAGATGCTGCTGGTGGCGAGCTACGTGCTCATCACCCTCGGTGGCAGCGAACAGCGCGTGCGGGCGGGCACCACGTACATCGTGACGAGCCTCATCGCGTCGGCGATCTTCCTCGCGGCGATCGGCCTCGTGTACGGCGCCACCGGCACGGTCAACATCGCCCAGATCAGCGAGCGGATGGCCGCCCTGCCCGAGCACGTGCAGCTGCTCCTCCACACGATGCTGCTCATCGGGTTCGGCATCAAGGCCGCCGTCTTCCCGCTGGCGTTCTGGCTGCCGGACTCCTACCCGACCGCGCCGGCTCCGGTGACGGCGGTGTTCGCGGGCCTGCTGACGAAGGTCGGCATCTACGCGATCATCCGGCTCGAGACGATCATCTTCCCGAGGCCGCAACTCAACACCGTGCTCCTCGTCGTGGCGATCCTGACGATGGTGGTGGGTGTGCTCGGTGCGGTGTCGCAGACCGACGTGAAACGACTGCTGTCCTTCACGCTCATCAGCCACATCGGGTTCATGGTGATGGGCGTCGGCCTCGGTTCGGTCGCGGGGACGGCCGCCGCGGTGTTCTACACGGTCCACCACATCGTCGTGCAGACGACGCTCTTCCTGGTCTCCGGGCTGATGGAACGCGTCGGCGGGACGACCTCGACCCGATCGCTCGGCGGGCTGCTCAAGGCCGCCCCGCTGCTCGCCGCGCTCTACCTCGTGCCGGCGTTCAACCTCGGTGGCATCCCGCCGTTCTCCGGCTTCATCGGCAAGCTCGGCCTCTTCCGTGCCGCGGCGATCGACGGCTCGCCCCTCGCCTACGCGACGATCGCCGCCGGTGTCGTGACGAGCCTCCTGACCCTGTACGCGCTCATGCGCGTCTGGGACGCCGCGTTCTGGCGTCCGAAGCCCGCGGCCGAGGCAGCTGCCCCGCACGCGAGCACCGCAGAGCCGCACGCCCACCTGCGGTCGCCGGAACCGGCGCCGCTGACCGTGTCCGAGGACACGGGCAAGGCGTTCCACCCAGGAGGCTCGGTGACGGTCACCGACGCACCCCACGCGAGTCGCGCCTCCAGTCCGGAGACCGCACCCACGGCCACGCAGGACGGCGTCGGTGAGGCCCCCACGCGCGTGAAGCTGCCGCGCATGCTGGTCGGCGTGACGACCGTCGCCGTCCTCGGGTCGGTCGCCCTGACCGTCGTGGCCGGCCCGCTGTACGGCTACGCGACTCGCGCGGCGGAGTCGCTCGAATCCCCGGACCGCTACGTCCAGGCCGTGCTCGGGGGAACGCGATGACCGCGGACAGCACCCGGCGGATCACCAACGCGCGGCGCATCGCCGTCGCGTGGCGCTACGACGTCCCGCTCGTCGCCGGGCTGACCGTGCTCTGGGCGCTGCTCTGGGGGTCGTGGACGCCGCTGACCCTGCTGTGCGGGATCGTCGTCGCGCTGCTCGTGACGCAGCTGCTCCCGCTGCCACCGGTGCCGCTCTCGGCCAGGTTCTCGATCCCGCACGCCGCCTGGTTCCTGCTGGTGTGGTCCGGGCTCGTGGTGCTCGCCTCGTTCCGGGTGGCCTGGGTCGCTCTCCGCCCACGCGGGGTCCGGCGGAGCTCGATCACGCTCGTCCAGCTCCACACGACATCCGAGATGACGTTCACCCTGGCGACGCTCGCGATCTCCCTCGTGCCGGGGTCCTACGTCGCCGACGTCGACCTGCGACGCCGCCGGCTGCTCCTGCACGTCCTCGACACCGAGCGGGTCGAACAGGTCGACGCGGCCCGACGCGAGGCCCTCGGCATCGAGACGCTCGTCATCCGGGCGCTCGGGTCGAAGCAGGACCTCTCCGAACTGTCCGAACCCCTGCCGGAGGTCACGCGATGAGCGCCGCAGTCGTCGTCATGGGGATCGCGATCGCCCTGGTGCTCGCGCTGCTCGGGGCCACCCTCGTGCTCGCCGTCCTCCGCATCGTGCGGGGCCCGACCATCCTCGACCGGATGATCGGCTCGGACATGGTGCTGACGACCGCGCTCGTGGTGATCGGTGCCGCGATGGTGATCCGGCGTGACCTGACCGCCGTGCCCGTCCTCGTGGTGATCGCCGCGACGAGCGTCTTCGCCACGATCGCCGTCGCCCGTGCGGTCACCCCGTCCTCCGATCCGTCCGACGAGGGGCTGACCGTGACCACGCCCGAGCACGCCGACGACCAGGAGCGTCCCCAGTGATCGACATCATCCAGGGGTTCATCGACGGCGCCGGGGTCCGCGCGTGGATCGCCGTCGGGCTGCTGCTCGTCGGGGCGGTGCTGTCGCTCGGCGCCGGCGTCGGGATCGTCCGGTTCCCCGACCCGCTCGTCCGGCTGCACGCGATGGCGAAGCCGCAGGTGCTCGGGTTGGCGTTCGCCCTCGCCGCGATCGTCGTCGCCGTGTGGACGTGGACGGCGCTGTGGGTCGTCCTGCCGATCATGGTGTTCCAGCTGTTCCTCGTGCCGGTGTCGACGCACATGATCGCCCGCGCGGGGCTGCGGGCGGACGACTACCGCCACGAGGACCTGCTGGTCGACGACACGGAGTCGTGACCAGGTGACGGACTGGAGGCGCGGTGCGGGCCCGCACCGTCCCTCCAGGCCGTCAGGCGGTCACGCGTGTGCGCGACGCGACAGCACGAGGTTCGCCGCCGCGGCGAGCACGACGACCGCCGCGGACGCGGCCGGCAGCAGCATCGCGGCGTCGGCCCCGTGCTGCTGGGCGACGTCGCCCGTGATCGCCGACGCGATGGACTGCCCCACGATCACGGCGGAACCGAGGATCGTCATGGTGGTGGCCGAGCGCCCGACGGGTGAGCGGTCGGAACCGAGGCTGTACTGCGCGACCAGGGTCGGACCGATCCCGATCCCCATCACCGCGAGCACGACGCCCACGGCGATGACGGAACCGGCCTGCGAGAACCAGACGGCACCGCCGAGCAGCACCACACCGAACACGAGCCACCGCCACCCGAGGGCGAACCGGCGCGGGAACGCCGCCGAGCCGAGGGCGAACCCCGCGGAGCCGATGCCCATCAGGCCGTAGAGCAATCCCGCCTGCGAGGGCTCGCCGTGGGTCTCCATGAAGGCGGTCAGCGCGGTGAGCGTCGAGCCGAAGAACAGGCCGACGCCGAGGATCCCGAGGACCACCACCACGAGCCGGGGCCGCAGGAGCTGACGGGCCGGTGCCTGCTCGAGCTCTTCGTGCCGGCCGACGACGAGCTTGCCGGTCGGGTGCAGCGCGAACGCCGTGACGAAGACGAACGTCAGCGCGGAGGCACCGGCGACGGCGACCCACGGGGCGATCGCACTCGCCAGGATCCCGACGAGGAACGGGCCGATGATGAACACGGTCTCGTCGGCCGCGGACTCGTACGCCATCGTGCCGCTGAGGACCTTGCCGCGACGTGCCGGTGCCATCCGCTGCCCGATGATCGCGACGAGCCGGGTCCGGGACATCGGGGCGACCTGGGGCGCCGAGGCGCCGATGCAGAACGCGAGTGCGAGCACGGCGACGTCCGGTGCGGTGCCGTCCACCACGAACGGGAACACCCCGAGCAGCACGGCGTTCACCAGGCCGACGGGCACGAGCACGTTCCGCTGGCCGAAGCGGTCCGCGGCGGCACCGACCAGCGGGCCGAAGACCGCGGCGCCGATGCCGACCGACGCGGAGTTGACGCCGCCGAGCGCCACGGAGTCGCGCGCCGAGACGACGAGCGTCAGCACGCCGACGACCATCATCGCGAAGGGGAGCCGGGCGACGAACGCGACGGGGAAGTACCAGCGTCCGGCGTGGGCGACGAGCGAGCGGTCGTCGGTGGCCGCGGGCGCGGGCGCTGTGGAACTGGTGTGGAGCATGGAGGTGTGCCTTCTCGGCCCGGCCGGGGATCTCCTGGGGCGGACCCATCGGGTGCCGCCGTTGTCCGTCGGGGTGCCGACGGCCGGTAGATACACACTGCGTGTTGGTGGAGCGGCCCCAGGGTACCAGCGGTAACGGTTCGTCACCCGGGGACCGGTGCCACGGGCGTCCTCCTATCGTGGCCGCCATGGAACAGCGACGCATGGGGCGGACGGGGGCTCCCGTCAGCGCGCTGACCCTGGGGAGCCGTGCCGTGTCGACGGTCGCCGAACGGGACGTGGACGACGCCGTCCGACTCGTCCACGAGGCGCTCGGGCGCGGGGTCACCGCGGTGGACGTGTCCGACGCCGACGGGGCGGGTCTCGCCGAGACCGTCCTCGGTGCCGCACTGGGCGACCGCCGCGACGACGTGTTCCTGGCGGTGCGGTTCGGGGACCCGGTCGACCGGGACCCGTCGCACCACGGCAACGGACGGCGGTGGATGTTCCGCGCGGTCGAACGGAGTCTCGAACGGCTCGGCACCGACGTCATCGACCTCTACCAGCCGGCGCACCCGGACCCGGCGACCTCGCTCGACGAGACCCTCGACGCGCTCGCCGACCTCGTCACGCAGGGCAAGATCCGCGCCTTCGGGATCCCGGGCTTCCCGGCCGAGGAGCTCGTCGAGGCGCAGTGGCTCCGGTCGGGCGGGAAGAGCGCCAGTGCGACGCACGCCCCGTACTCGATCCTCACCCGGACGGCGGAGCGGACGACCTTCCCGGTCGCCCGACGGTTCGGGCTCGGTGTGCTCGCGGCCGCGCCCCTCGCGGGTGGCTGGCTCGCGGGTGCGTACCGGAACGGCACCGTGCAGCCCCGGTCGCCACGGGTGGTGGAGCAGCCGCACGCGTACGACATCGGCGCCCCGGCGAACCGGCGGAAGCTCGATGTCGCCGACCGCCTGGGGCACCTCGCGGACGAGTCCGGGCTCACCCTGCTCGAGCTCGCGGTGGGGTTCGCGCTGACCCACCCGGACGTGTCGAGCGTGGTGATCGGTCCGCGGACGGTCTCGCACGTCGACGCGTACGCGCAGGCGGCCGAGGTGGTGCTCGACGACGAGGTGCTCGACGCCATCGACCGGGTCGTGCCGCCGGGGACGCACGTGCTGGAACGCGACACGGGGGTGGAGCTGCCCGGGCTCAGCCGGGAGCGGCTCCGCGGACGCGTCCTCACCCACTGACGCGAGGACCCCGTCAGCGGGAGGGCGATCAGCGGTACGCGACCGTGCTGACCGCGGCGTGCGCGATCATGACCGGCAGCGCCAGTGCGTGCGGGAGCCGAGCGGCGGCGCGCTCGAGCCGGCCGAGCACGCCGTCGAGGGCGAGCGGCTGGCGGGTGGCGCCGGTGACGCCGGTCGCGTCGGCGGCGTCGGTGGTCCGTGCGGGAGCGACCGGACGGGCGGTCGTGGTGCGGGCGGTGCGGGGCTGCAGGATCGCGGTCATGGTCGGACCTCCGGGTCGGGAGCCGCCCCTCGCGGCTCGTGGTACACAACATATTGGACAACAGTTCTCATGTCAACTGCTATGCCACGCGGTCTCGACGACTCCCGCGTCGTAGGATCTCGACCATGGTGGAGATCTCGCGTCCGAGCCCCACCGACCTCCTCACGATCGGCGAGGTCGTCGCCCGGACCGGGGTCGCGGCGTCGGCCCTGCACTTCTACGAGCGCAAGGGCCTCATCCACCCCGAGCGCACCGCCGGCGGCACCCGCCTCTACCCACGACACGTCGAGCGGCGCATCGCGATCATCCAGGTCGCCAAGCGGCTCGGGATCCCGCTCAGCGAGGTCGCGGAGCAGTTCGAGACGCTGCCGTCCGACCGCATGCCGTCGCTGCGGGACTGGAACCGCCTGAACGAGCGGTGGCGGGCACGACTCCGCGCCCGGCAGCTCGAACTGGAGCGCCTGCAGGAGGAGATGACGCAGTGCATCGGCTGCGGCTGCGTGTCGCTGAACGCCTGCCTCGTGATGAACCCGGGCGACGAGCTCGGTGCCGAGGGGCACGGAGCCCGGCGGTTGCTGCCGATCGAAGACGAGGTGCCGGACCGGACCGTCTGACGGTCAGGAGGGACGGTGCGGGCCCGACCCGCGCCTCCAGGCCGTCGACCGGTCGCGTCGCGGTCAGCGCGTCGCGTCGCGCAGGTGGCCGTCGATGCGCGTGAGCGTCGCGAACGTCGTCGCCACACCCTCGTCGTCGCCCCCGAGCGCCTGCCGGAGCATGCCGGCCCAGTGCGCGTGCAGCCGTTCGATGCTGCCCGCGGCGAGCTCGGTCGAGTACAGCTGCACGGTCCGGGCGTCGTCCGGGTCGGGCCGACGCTCGACCATCCCCTTCGCCACGAGCGACCCGACCGCGACGCTGAGGTTGCTGCGCTTGAGGGCCGTCGCCTCGGCCACCGCGCTCGGCGTCGACCCGGGGTTGCGGTCGACCCAGCGCATCACGAGCGCCTCGGTGCCGGTGAGCGGCACGATGTCGAGCGACCTCGCACCGTGCGGGTCGATCTCGCGCGAGATCCGGAGCACGACGTCGGCGAGCTCGGCGAGGAGGTCGTCGGACGGCGCGGATCCCATGCCGTCACCCTACCGACGTCGCGCATCAGTTATGCTTTCATAATCATGACCACGGACACCGGCTCCATCCGCGCGCACACCGCGACACCCACGACCCGACAGCAGGGCATCACCACCGGCCTGCTGCTCGTGCTCGGCCTGCTGAGCGCCGTCGCACCCTTCGCGACCGACCTCTACCTGCCGGCCTTCCCGCAGATGACCACCGAACTGCAGGCGTCGGCGACGACCGTGCAGCTCACCCTCACCGCGTTCCTCGTCGGCGTGACCGCGGGCCAGCTCGTCTTCGGGCCGCTGTCCGACCGGTTCGGCCGGGTGCCGCCGCTCCTCGCCGGTGCCGCGCTGTGCGTGCTCGCGAGCGCCGCGGCCGTGCTCGCACCGAACGTCGGCGTGCTCGTCGTCGCCCGGCTGCTGCAGGGCCTCGGGGGTGCGGCCGGCATGGTGATCGGTCGCGCGGTGATCTCCGACCTCGCGACGGGCAAGCCGGCGGCGCGGGCGTTCTCGCTCATGATGATCGTCGGCGGGGTCGCCCCGGTGGTCGCGCCCCTGCTCGGTGGGCTCCTGACGGGACCGATCGGCTGGCGCGGGCTCCTCACCATCGTGCTCGGCCTGTCGGTCCTCATGCTCGTGGCGGTGCTCGCCGTGGTCCGCGAGACGCACCTGCGTTCGCGCCGCGATGCCCTGCGTGCCGAGCGACGGGCGTCCGGCACGACGGGCTCGCCGCTGCGGGCACTCCGCTCCCGGACGTTCGTCGGGTACACCGCGGTGTTCGGCTTCGCGTTCGCCGTGATGATGGCGTACATCTCCGCGTCGCCGTTCCTGTACCAGGACATGCTCGGGCTCGGCACGGTGGGCTACGGTCTCGCGTTCGGCTGCAACGCCCTCGCACTGATGGGCGTGAGCATCCTCTCGGCGAAGCTCACGGCGACGCGCTCGGTCACCGGGGTGCTCGCGCTCGGCATCGTCCTCGTGCTGGCCTCGACCGTCGCGTTCGCGCTGCTCGTCGTCACGTCCGCACCGGTGTTCTGGCTCGCCGTCCCGCTGTTCACCGCCGTGGGGTCGCTCGGCCTCGTGCTCGGCAACGCGACCGCACTCGCACTCGGGGCGGTGCCGCAGGCTGCCGGGAGCGCCTCGGCGGTGCTGGGTGCCCTGCAGTTCGGGCTCGCGGCGCTCGTGTCGCCGCTCGTGAGCATCGGCGGCGAGGGGACGGCGGCGCCGCTCGCGGTCGTGATGCTCGCGGCCGCGGTGGTCGCCGTGGTGGCGCTGCTGGCCGCGCGCGGTCGGCGCGGCGTCAGCGCGTGATCTCGCGCTGCGCCGCAGGGCCCCGGGGTCGCAGGAACGGGATCTTCGGCATGAGCCAGTCGACCCAGACCACCCGCACGCCCGGCGCGACGGCGAGCGCCCACAGGATCGACGCGGCGGCGTCCGTCGGGTAGTGCACGGCGTCGATCGACACCGCGAAGAACACGACGACGATCGCCACGACCCCGAGCCCCAGCGCCAGGCGGTGCCACCTCGTGTCGCGGAGCAGCCAGATGAGCGCGATGACGAACGCGGTGATGTAGACCGTGTGCCCGCTCGGGTAGCCGGGGTCCGGCTGCACCGGGAACGGGTGCGGCAGCACGGCGACGTCCGGACGGGCCCGGTGCACGATCTCCTTGACGACGGCGGACGGCACCCACGTGATCGCGATCGTGCCCCCGAACGCCAGCGCCGGGCGGAGGTCGCGGGTCCGCCACCAGATCACCGCGACGACCACGACCGTGATCCCGATCGCCGGCGCGGGACTGATGACGTGGTAGACCGCCGTCGTGAACGCCCCGAGGGCGCCGGTGTGCAGCCCGTTGAGCGCCTTCGAGAGCCCGAGGTCGACCGTGCCGAGGGTGAACCCGACGATCGTGATGAGGACGACGGCGGCGACGGCGATCGCCACCGACGCGAGCGGGTAGCGGCTCCGGTCGAGGATCCCGTACTCGTCGGACGCTCGTCGGCGGGGGCGGAGATCGTGGTCGGACATCCGCCCATCGTCGCAGGTGCGGCGTCCGGGCGGCCCCGAGTTCGGTGTCGGACGATCAGAGGTCGCTCAGCGAACGGCGAGGATCAGCCGCCAGGACTAGACACGAATGCATGACAACCGTTGCCGAGAACATCGTCGCCACCCTCCGTCAGAACGACGTCGAACGGGTCTACGGTCTCCCCGGGGACTCCCTCAACGGCTTCACCGACGCGCTGCGCAAGGACGGCACGATCCGGTGGGAGCACGTCCGCCACGAGGAGGCGGCCGCGTTCGCCGCCTCCGCCGAGGCCGAGCTGACCGGGAACCTCGCCGTGTGCGCGGGCAGCTGCGGTCCCGGCAACCTGCACCTGATCAACGGCCTCTACGACGCGAACCGCTCCCGCGTGCCGGTCCTCGCGATCGCGGCGCACATCCCCACGGCGGAGATCGGATCCGGCTACTTCCAGGAGACCCATCCGCAGGAGCTCTTCCGCGAGTGCTCGGTCTACGTCGAGTACGTCGCCGACCCATCCCAGATGCCGCGCCTGCTCGAGATCGCGATGCGCGCCGCGGTCGAGAAGCGCGGTGTCGCCGTGCTCGTCATCCCGGGCGACGTGCTCCTCGCCGAGGCCGTCGCGCCCCGCGTCACGACCATCGAACGCGCCGAGCCGCGGATCATCCCCGCACAGGCCGAGCTGGAGCGCACCGCGCAGCTGCTCAACGGCGCCGACAAGGTCACCATCCTCGCCGGCGCCGGCGTCGCGGGCGCCCACGACGAGGTCATCGCCCTCGCCGAACGCCTGCAGGCCCCGATCGTGCACGCCCTGCGCGGCAAGGAGCACATCGAGTGGGACAACCCGTACGACGTCGGCATGACCGGGCTCCTCGGCTTCGCCTCCGGGTACCGCGCGATGGAGGACGCCGACGTGGTCCTCATGCTCGGCACCGACTTCCCGTACCAGCAGTTCTTCCCCGCGAAGGCGAAGCACGTGCAGGTCGACATCCGCGGCGAACAACTCGGCAAGCGGCACCCGGTCGACATCGGCCTGGTGGGCACCGTCAAGGACACGGCGCTCGCCCTCATCCCGCTGCTCGACGGCTCCAAGCCCACGAAGCACCTGCAGGACGCACTGCAGCACTACCGGAAGACCCGTGCGAAGCTCGACGACCTGGCCGTGCCGGCCGGCAAGCACAAGCCGCTGCACCCGCAGTACGTCGCGCGCGCGCTCGACCGGCTCGCCGACCAGGACGCCGTGTTCATCCCCGACGTCGGCTCCCCCGTCGTGTGGGCGTCGCGGTACCTCACCATGAACGGCGACCGGCGGCTGATCGGGTCGTTCGTGCACGGCACGATGGCGAACGCGGTGCCGCAGGCGATCGGTGCGCAGGCGGCGTTCCCCGACCGGCAGGTCATCGCCATGGCCGGCGACGGCGGCCTCGCGATGCTGCTCGGCGAGCTCATCACGATCGTGCAGAACAAGCTGCCCGTGAAGATCGTCGTGTTCGACAACTCGTCTCTGAACTTCGTCGAGCTCGAGATGAAGGCGGCCGGGTTCGTCACCTACGGCACCGAGCTGCAGAACCCCGACTTCGCGAAGGTCGCCGAGGCGATCGGCATCGCGGGCTTCCGGGTCGACGAGTCCGACCAGCTCGAGGACGCGCTCGCCGCCGCCCTCGCGCACGACGGCCCCGCGCTCGTGTCGGTGAAGGCCGACCGTCAGGAGCTCTCGATGCCGCCGGCGGTGACCCTCGAGCAGGCGAAGGGCTTCACGCTCTACGCGATCCGCACCGTGCTGTCCGGCCGCGGCGACGAGCTGCTCGACCTCGCGTCGACGAACTTCCGCCAGTTCATCTGATCGACGACGAGGGCGGCGCGGATCAGGACTCCGCGCCGCCCTCGGCGACGATGTCCGGCGCCGGGTCGAGCGAGGCGCGGACCACGGCGTCGAGCGCGGTGACGATCCGGTCGAGGTCGAGCGCGGGGCCGTCCCCGGCGATTTCCGGGGTGGCCGGGACGTGCACGAAGCCGGCGCGGAAGCCCTCGCGGTCGGCGAACGACATGAGCTCGTAGAACACCTGGTTGCAGGTGAACGTCCCCGCCGTGTTGGACACCGCAGCGGGGACCCCGGCCGCCCGGACGTCCCGGACGATCCGCTTGATCGGCAGTCCGCTGAACGCCGCCGGGGCGCCGAACGGGTCGATCGGCTCGTCCACCGGCTGCGCGCCCGCGTTGTCCGGGATCCGGGCGTCCATGACGTTGATCGCGACGCGCTCCGGTGTCACCGCGGCCCGTCCGGCAGCGAGCCCGGTCGCGATGACGACGGCGGGACGGTGCTTCGCGATCGCCGCCGCGAGCCGCGACCGTTCCTCGGCGAAGACCACCGGCAGCTGCTCGACGACGAGCGTCGCCGGCCCGTCCCACGTGGCCGCGAGCCGCTGCGCGGCTTCCCACGAGGGGTTCACGGCGTCGCCGCCGAACGGTTCGAAGGCGGTCAGCAGGACGGTCGGTTCGGTCGCGTCAGCCACGTCCTCATCGTAGGGACCTGCGGGCCGGGAGGCGCGGTGCGGGCCCGACCCGTCCCTCCCGTCACGGCCGTCACCCCGCTGGCGCGGTGCGCCGGGACCGGCGGGTGGGGCCCACCTCCCGTTCGTCGGATGGTCACCATCCGAGCGGCGCACCGTCCTCCAGGAAGACACCTGTCGGACCGTCCGGGCCCGCGGCGGCCGCCGCGGCGACCGTCGCCGCACTGACCTCGACCGGACGGCCGTGCGGGTTCGGAACACCCCCGAACTCGGTCGCGGTGTACCCGGGCTCGACCGCGACGAAGTGGACCTCCGGCACGGCACGGGCGTACTGCACGGTGAGCATCGACACCGCCGCCTTGCTCGCGCCGTAGACGATCGCCTGGTACTGCGACGCCGGCTTCTCCGGGTCGTGGTTGGCCGCGAACGAACCGAGCGCGCTCGAGATGTTCACGACGATCGGGGCTGCCGAGGACCGCAGCAGCGGCAGCGCCGCCTCGGTGGTCCGCACGACGCTCACGGCGTTCGTGTCGAACACCTCGAGTGCCTCCGGTCCGTCCAGCCCGAGCTTGCCGATGCCGGCGTTGTTCACCAGCACGTCGAGCCCGCCGGCAGCGCCGATGGTCGCGAACGCCGCGGCGACCGAGGCGTCGTCCGTGACGTCGAGCTGCACGGCACGGACCGCGTTCGGTCCCGTGCTGATCTCGTGGGCCACCGCGTGGCCGGTGTCGAGGTCGCGGGCGCCGATCCACACGGTGTGGCCGGCGGCGGCGAGCTGGCGGGCGGTCTCCTTGCCGAGGCCGCGTGTGGCCCCGGTGACGAATGTCGTTGTCATGGCCCCAGCGTCGCTCCGGCGAGCGCCCTCGGGGAGCCGTCCCGCTGTCGTAGGACTGCTGGACCCAGGACAGCGGGCGCGACGGGTCGCAGACTGGAGCCGTGGAACACACCGAGTTCGGCCGTACCCTCCGTCGGCTGCGCGACCACGTCGCGCCGGACACGGTCGGCGTCGTCGCGGGGAACCGCCGGCGCGCGGCCGGCCTCCGTCGCGAGGAGCTCGCCGCCCTCGCCGGGATCTCGGCCGACTACCTCACCCGGCTCGAACAGGGACGGGCGACCTCGCCGTCCGCCCAGGTGGTCGAGGCGCTGGCCCGCTCGCTCCGGGTCGCGGACGCGGAGCGCGAGCTGCTGTTCCGGCTCGCCGGGCACGCCGCCCCGGGCGCCGACGTCGTGCCCTCGCGGATCCCGCCGAGCGTGCAGCGGCTGCTCGACCGGCTGTCGGACACCCCGGTCGCGGTGCTCGACGCCGCCGGCACCATCCTCACCGCGAACGGGCCGTACGACGCGCTGATGGGGCCGGTCGGTGCGCTCCGTGGGCACGAGCGGAACACCGCGTGGCGCCACCTCGTCGGTCCGGGCAGCCGGGCGGTGCACTCGGACGCCGAGCAGCGGGCGTTCGAGGCCTCGGTCGTCGCCGAGCTCCGGCTCACGGTCGCCCGGTACCCGCTCGACCGCGGGCTGCGGCAGCTCGTGCGGGACCTCCGTGCCGCGAGCGAGCGGTTCGTCGAGCTGTGGGACGCCGGCGACACCGCACCGCCGCAGAGCTCCGGCCGGCGCAAGGTCGTGGAGCACCCGGCGGTGGGCCGGATCGCCCTCGACTGCGACACCCTGCGGATCGCGACCGATGACCTGACGGTGCTCGCGTACACCGCGGAGCCGGGCAGTGCCGATGCCGAGCGGCTGGCGCTGGCGGTCGTGCTCGGGACGCAGTCGCTCGTCGGGTGACCGATCCGTCCGGGAGTACCGGCGATCGGTAGGGTGGCGCCATGAAGACGACCGTCCTGGTTGCCGTCCGCCTCGCGCTCGCGGCCGCGTCCGTCGCCGGGGTCGTCACCCAGGTCGTGCTGAGCGTGCGGGTGGACTTCAGCCTCGTGAGCGTCTTCAGCTACTTCACGATCCTCGGCAACCTCTACGCCAGCACCGTGTTCGTGATCGGCGCCGTCCGGCTCCTGCGGGATGTCCCGTCGTCGCGCGGGTGGGAGGTCGCGCGCGGCGCCGCGGTCGTCTACCTGGCGTTCGTCGGCATCGTCTTCAACACGCTGTTGGCCGGTGCCGACCTCGGCGAGCTCCTGCCGTGGGTGAACGTCGTGCACCACATGGTGATCCCGGCGGCCGTCGTGGTCGACTGGTTCGTGGACCGTCCGCGCCACCGGCAGCCGTTCACCATGGTCTGGGCGGCCGCGATCGTGCCCGCCGTCTACACCGCGTACACGCTCATCCGCGGCGCGCTCGTCGGGTTCTACCCCTACCCGTTCTTCAACCCGGCCCGCGTGGGCGGGTACGGCGGGGTCGCGCTGTACTGCGCGGCGCTGCTCGTCGGCTTCCTCGTGATCGCCGTGCTCGTGCGCGCATCGGGCAACGCCATGGCCCGGCGGACGGCGGTCGTCGGGTCGCGCTGATCGGCACGCCCGACGACCACCCCGACGTCAGTCCTCGACGTCGAAGACCACGACGCGTTCGCTCGCGCCCTGGATGTACGCGGCGACGGGCTGATGCTCCTCGTGCGGTAGGTACCCGGCGAGCGCCGCGCGGTCCCGGAACCGGACGACGAGCATCCAGTCGAAACCGCCCTCGAGCCCCTCGGTGCTGATGCTCTCGCCTGACCGCACGGACTCGACCCCGTCGATCCGCGGCAGGTGCTCGCGCACGATGGCATCGGCCTGCACCGACCGGTCGGCCGCCTCGCCGTCCCAGGCGACGAGGACCACGTGTGTCGTCCCGCTCATCGTGTCCTCCTAGAAGGCCGGGGTGCCGCCGGCGATGGTGATCGTCGACCCGGACTGGTAGCTGGATTCGGGGCTGACGAGGTGCACGTACGCGGCAGCGAGTTCGGCGGGCTGACCGGGGCGG
The DNA here is from genome assembly GCF_059492135.1 of Curtobacterium sp. Curtsp22. Classification (NCBI taxonomy): domain Bacteria; kingdom Bacillati; phylum Actinomycetota; class Actinomycetes; order Micrococcales; family Microbacteriaceae; genus Curtobacterium; species Curtobacterium sp. Curtsp22. The sequence continues at coordinate 2,143,331 of NZ_CP168519.1, forward strand.
CCGAACGGCGACTGCTCGCCGAAGTGCGCCACGGTCTCGGCGTCGTCGGACCCGGGCTGGAGGGGCGTCCACACCGGTCCCGGAGCGACCGAGTTCACGCGGATGCCCTTCGGTGCGAGCTGCTGGGCGACGGCCTCGGTGAAGAGCTTGATCGCGCCCTTGGACACCGCGTAGTCGATCTTGTCCGGCGACGGCGTGCTCGCCTGGATCGACCCGGTGGTGACGATCGTGGATCCCGGCTCGAGGTGCGGAACGGCGGCCTTGGTGAGCCAGAAGAGCGAGTAGATGTTCGTCTTGAAGGTCGAGTCGAAGTGCTCGGTCGTGAGCGTGAGGATGTCGTCGTTGCTGTCCATCCGCCCGGCGACCATGACGAGGGTGTCGAGGCCACCGAACTCGTCGACGGCCTTCTGGACGAGCTCGGTGCAGTACTGCTCGTCGGAGATGTCGCCGGGGAAGAGCACCGCACGACGCCCTTCGCCCTCGAGCAGGTCGCGCACCTGTTCGGCGTCCTCCTGCTCGTCGGGCAGGTAGGAGAGGACGAGGTCGGCGCCCTCGCGGGAGAGTGCGATGGCGGCGGCGCGGCCGATGCCCGAGTCGGCACCGGTGACGATGCCCCGGAAGCCCTTCAGGCGACCGAGCCCGACGTAGCTCTCCTCGCCGTGGTCGGGCTTCGGGTCCATCTTCCACGCGGCCCCGGGGAGCGACTGCTCCTGCTCCGGGTACGGCGGGGCGGGGTAGAGGGTCTTCGGATCGCGCTTGTCGTACTGGCTCATGCGCTCCACGATGCCCGGCGTCCCCTCCGCGACGGCTCAGGCCCCAGGCACGGCCAGCGCGCGGATGTGTCGGTCGCGAAGTACCTGCAAACCGACCGGGCACGTGCTCCGAATGCACTGTGGGCGTCATGAGCGCCCGGACCGGCGCACCGGCGTTCCGGCCCTCGTTGAGAGAGAGGTCGCATCATGACCAGCAACGCAGCAACGAACCGCACCGCCAACGGCTCCACCTGGACGCAGAAGGGCGCCCTGGTCTTCGGGATCGTCTTCCTCATCGTCGGCATCGCCGGGTTCATCCCCGGACTCACGATGGACATGGGCACGATGTCGGTGGCCGGCCACGGCTCGATGGCACTCCTGCTCGGCACGTTCCAGGTGTCCGTGCTCCACAACATCGTCCACCTGCTGTTCGGCGTCGTCGGGCTCCTCGCGGCCCGCAGCGCTCGCGGCGCCCGGCTCTACCTGCTCGTCGGCGGGATCGTCTACGCGGTCCTGTTCGTCTACGGACTGTTCACCGCCGGCATGGCCGACCCGGCGAACTTCGTGCCGCTCAACAGCGCCGACAACGTGCTGCACCTGGTGCTCGCCGTCGCGATGATCGTGCTCGGCCTGCTGCTCCCCCGCGTCGGCGCCCGTCGGGTCTGACCCGACCGTCGGCGGTCCTCCCGGCGACAGCACCCACGACCGGAGCCGGTCTGGGCCACGCGATCAGGTGGTCCAGGCCGGCTCCTCGTCGTTCCGGGAAGCGGTCGCCTCAGCGCGCGGGCGCGCTCCCGAGCACCAGGTCCCGTACCTGCGCAGCGGCACCGAGCGCCACGGCGTCGGACCCCAGCGACGACAGGGCCAACCGGATCGGCGCCCCGCTCACCGGGGGCTCCAGGGCGATGGCAGCGCTGATGGCCGGCTCGAGCAGGTCCCACGACCGCGCGATCCCGCCGCCGATGACGATGGTCGTCACGTCGAGGATCCCCGCCGTCAGCAGGGCAGCACGCGCCAGCCCCCAGCCGGCGGTCTCGAACACCGCGGCGGCGGCGGGGTCCCCGGCGCGTGCGGCGTCGGCGACCTCGCGGACGGTGACCCGGCGCCCGGTCCGTTCGGCGTAGCGGTCGGCGATGCCGCGCGCCCCGGCGATGGTCTCGAGGTGGCCGACCTGCCCGCAGGTGCACACCGCGTCGCCGAAGCCCGGGACGTGGCCGATCTCGCCCGCCGCGCCTCGGGGCCCGGCGAACAGCGAGCCGCCGAGCACGAGCGCGCCGCCGACCCCGGTCCCGAGCGTCATGCCGAGCACGTCCGGCTCCCCCGCCACGGCACCGGCGGCGACCTCGCCGAGCAGGAACGCGTTCACGTCGTTGTCGAGCGTCGCGGGGACGCCGAGGGCCGACGTGACCGCGTCCGTCACGCCGTAACCAGCCCAGCCGGTGAACGAGTTGCCCGTCACGAGCACCGTCCCCGTGCTCGCGTCGACGACGCCGGCAGCGCCCACCCCGACACCGGTCACGGAGGCGCGGTGCCGGTCGAGCAGGTCCGTCACGGCACCGAGGGCGGCCGTCACGATCGCGGCGCCACCCGCGTGGGCGGGCGTCGGCAGGTCGATGCGGTCGATCACCTCGAGCGCCGGGGTCGCGAGGATCACCTTCGTGTTCGTCCCGCCGACGTCGACGCCGGCGACGACCTCGCTCACGCGGTCACCGCCCCGAGGGTGGCGAGTCGCTCGACCCGGCGTTGCCGCTGCACCACCGGGTCGGGGACGGGCACGGCGGCGAGCAGCCGTCGGGTGTAGTCGGTGGTCGGGTGCATGAGGGTGGCACCCGTCGTGCCCTGCTCCTCGACGACGCCCTGGCGCATCACGACGACCCGCTCGGCGAACTGCTGCACGACGGCGAGGTCGTGCGAGACGAACAGGCACGCGAACCCGAGGTCGTCCTGCAGCTCGCGGAGGACCTCGAGCACCGTCTCCTGCACGCTGACGTCGAGCGCACTGGTCGGTTCGTCGGCGACGAGCAACCGCGGCGAGAGCACGAGCGCCCGGGCGAGGGACACGCGCTGCCGCTGCCCGCCCGAGAGCTCCCGGGGTGCACGCGACGCCAGGGTCCGGGGCAGCCGGACGGCGTCGAGGACCTCGTCGATGCGCTTCCGACGGTCGGCGGAGGACATCCCGCGACGGTGCACGGCGAGCGGTTCGGCGATGCACTCGGCGACGGACATCCGGGCGTCGAGCGACGCCACCGGGTCCTGCAGCACGACGCCGATGCCCGACCGGAGCGCTCGGCGGTCGCGACCACGCGCCGTGCGCAGGTCGGAGCCGAACAGGTGCACGCTGCCCGACGTCGGCTTGACGAGGCCGAGCGCGACCCGGGCCGCGGTGGACTTGCCGGAACCGGACTCCCCGACCAGGCCGACGGTCTCGCCGGCGTGCACGGCGATGTCGATGCCCTGGAGCGCGTGGACGGCGCGCGCCCCGCGCCCGAACGTCACCGAGACGTCCCGCAGGTCGACCACCGGAGCCGCGCCGCGCCTCCCGTCCGAACCGTCCGCGACGGACGCACCGGACGCGACGGCGACGCCGGATGCACCGGAGGCACCCGACGCGACGGCCACGCCGGACGTGACGGCCACGCCGGACGTGACGGCCGCACCGGCCTCGGCCACGGCCAGCCGCGGCACCGCCGCGAGCAACCGCTTCGTGTACTCGTGCTGCGGCCGGAGCAGGACGTCCTCGACGGAGCCCGTCTCGACGATCGACCCCTGCAACATGACCGCGACCCGGTCCGCGAAGTCCGCGACGACGCCCATGTTGTGGGTGACGAGCAGGACTCCCGTGCCGGTGTCCGCCGCCAGGCGACGCAGCAGTTCGAGGATCTCCGCCTGCACGGTGACGTCGAGGGCCGTCGTCGGCTCGTCGGCGATGAGGAGCTTCGGCGAGTTCGCGATCGCCATCGCGATGACCACGCGCTGCCGCTGTCCGCCGGAGAGCTGGAACGGGAACGCCCTGGCGCGCTGCGCGGGCGAGGGGATGCCGACGCGGTCGAGCAGGTCGACGGCCCGTGCCGCGGCGTCCGCTGCCGAGACGTCGCCGTGGTTCCGGATGACCTCGGCGATCTGCGCCCCGACGCGGGTGAGCGGGTCGAGGGCGGTCGCGGGCTCCTGGAAGACCATCGAGACGGTGCTGCCGCGGAGCGACCGCAGGGCGGGCTCGGCGGCGCCGACGATCTCGTGGCCGTCGACGACCGCGCTGCCGGTGGCGGCGGCGTTGCCGGACAGCAGCCCCATCGCGGCGAGGGCGACGGTGGACTTGCCGGAACCGGACTCCCCGACGAGCGCGAGCGTCTCACCGGGTTCGACGTGCAGGGAGACCCCGCGGACGGCGTCGACCGTGCCGGACTCCGTGCTGAAGGAGACCCCGAGGTCGGTGGTGGTCAGGATGGACATCAACGGCCCCTCACGTCGAAGGCGTCCCGGAGCCCGTCGCCCACGGCGTTGAACGCGCAGACGACCAGGATCACGGCGAGACCCGGTGGCACGATGAGCCACCACCGCCCCGAGTAGGCGGCGGTGAGTCCTGCCGAGAGCATGCCACCCCAGTCCGTCGCGGGTGCCTGCACGCCCAGCCCGAGGTAGGAGACGTAGGCGACGAGGAGGATCGCGTCGGCGACCTGGAACGTGGCGGCGACGACGATCGTGGACACCGAGTTCGGCAGCAGGTGGCGGCCGATCGCGCGGGCGTGCGACCCGCCGATCGCGCGGAGGGTCAGCACGTAGTCGCGGTTCTTCAGCGTCAGCGTCTCGGCGCGGATGAGCCGGGAGGGCACGAGCCAGGACACGAAGCCGAGGATCACGATGAGTCCCCACACACCGGGCGTCGTGATCGCCGAGATGACGAGCAGGATGAAGAGCGCCGGGATCGCGATGCCGGCGTCGACCACGCGCATCATCACCGCGTCGACCCAGCCGCCGACGTACCCGGCGATCGAGCCCCAGAGGGTGCCGACGACGGTGGCGAGGACGCCGGCGGCGATGCCCACCATGAGCGACACCTTGCCGCCGAACATCAGTCGGCCGAGCACGTCGTGCCCGACGGCGTCGGTGCCGAGCAGGTGCGCGGCGCCGGGGGCGAGGTTCGCCTGGGAGAGCTGGGTGTGCGTCTGGTCGGTCGGGTACAGGAACGGGCCGACGAAGCAGAACAGCACGATGACGACGATGACGACGAGGCCGATCACCGCGAGGGTGTTGTGGCGGAAGCGGCGGACGGCGAGGCGCCAGCCGGTGGCGGCGACGGGCTGCACGAGCGACGCCGCTCCGGGGGCTTCGGGTGCCAGCTGTGCGGTCATGCGCGACCTGCCTTCACTCGGGGGTCGATCAAGGACTGCGCGACGTCGGCGAGCAGCGTGCCCACCACGGTCGCGATCGAGATGACGAGGACGCAACCGAGCAGCGTCGGGTAGTCCGAGGTCTGCGCGGCGTTCCAGAAGAGGAGCCCCATGCCGGGGTAGTTGAACAGCTGCTCCGTGACGAGCGCCCCGCCGAACAGCACCGGCAGGTAGTACCCGAGCATCGCCACCACCGGGGTGAGCGAGTTCCGGAACACGTGTCGGCGCAGGATCGCCGCGGTCGAGGCACCGCCGGCGCGGGCGGTGCGGACGTAGTCCTCCTGCAGGTTCTCGAGCGTCGAGGCCCGCATGTACCGGCTGAAGACGGCGATCATGGCGAGGGCACCGGTGACGACGGGGAGCACGAGCCCGGCCGGGTCCTGGAAGACCTCGGCGAGGGTGTTCCCGCTCGGTGCCTGGGACGGCAGCCAGGGCAGCTGCTGGCTGAAGACGATGATCAGGACGAGCCCGAGGAAGAACGCGGGCGTCGAGTAGAAGACGAACGCCAGCGCGGTGGCCGCGTAGTCGACCGCGCCGTTGCGCCGGACCGCCTGCCACATGCCGACCGGGATCGCGAGCACGATGCCGAGCACCGCGGACATCCCGGTGAGGACGAGGGTCTTCGGCAGCCGCTCCGTGATGAGCTGCGAGACCGGCTCGTTGAGTGTGTACGACGTGCCGAGGTCGCCGGTGAGGAGGCGGCCGAGGAACCGGAGGTACTGCACGGGCAGTGGCTGGTCGAGCCCCTGCGCCGTGTTGAACGCGGCGATCTGCGCGGGCGTCGCGGAGACGCCGAGCACGCCGCGGGCGGGCCCGCCCGGCAGGGCGTGCAGCAGGCAGAACACGACGATCGTGACGATGAGGATCACCGCGAGCGCCTGCAGGACGCGCCTGGTGAGGTAGAGAGCTGTGGTCATGCGGCTTCCGTCGTCTGGATTGGTGCGGTGGGCCCCGGGAGGCGCGGTGCGGGTCGGACCCGCGCCGCGCCTCCAGGGGGTGTCAGGTGGTTACTTCGACCACTTCCACTGGGCCGGGTGGAAGTTGGCGAGCGAGTCCTGGTCGAACCCGGTCAGCCCCTGCTTGACGACCGAGATCTGGTAGTCCGGGCTCGGCAGCCAGATCACCGGCAGGTCCTTCGCGACCGCGGCGCTGTAGTCCTGCACGGCGGTGGCGTCGGGCGACGTGGTCGTCGCGTCGATGAGCTTGTCCACGTCGGCGTTGGAGTACGAGCCGAAGTTCGCCGAACCGCCGGTCTGGAAGAGCGACTCACCGGTCGGGTAGGCCGGGAAGTACCAGCTGCCCGCGGTGCCGAAGAAGGAGAGGTCCCAGTCGCAGCTGGCCTCGTCGCTCGTGCAGGTCGGGGTCTGCGACAGGACGCTCGACACCGGCGCGGTCTTGATCGTGAAGCCGATGCCGGTCTTCGCGAGCGAGGACTGGATCGCGCTCATCATGTTGTCGGTGACGGTCGAGCCGGACTGCGAGAGGACGTTCATGGTGAACTTCGTGCCCTGCTCCACGCCCTCGCCGCACTGGCTCTCGGACGTACCGGGGTCGGTGCAGACCATCGTGCCGCCCTGCTCCGCCCACCCGTGGGACTCGAGCAGCGCCTTGGCCTTCTTCGTGCTGAACGGGTACGGGTTGTCCTTCTGCGTGCTCGACACGTAGTCGGACTCCTGCGCCTGCGGGATCGGTCCGTAGGTCGAGGTGGCGGTGCCGTTGAAGACGACCTTGGACAGCGAGGTCTGGTCGATCGACATCTGCACGGCCTGGCGGGCGTACAGCTGCTTGAAGACGGCGCCCATGTCCGGGTTGTTGAAGTTGTACGGCATGTACGTGATCGCCCAGCCGGTCCAGGGCTGCACGTCGTAGCCCTTCGACGTGAAGGACGACTTCTGGTCCATGTCGGTGGCGTTGATGTAGCCGTAGTCGACCTCGCCCGAGCGGACCGCGTTCACCTCGGCGTCCGTCGTGGTGAACGGCAGCAGGTTGACCGTCGTGATCGAGGGCTTCTCGCCGCCGTCGTACTTCGTGTTCGCCGTCAGGGTGACCTTGCCGGCGGTGGTGAACGTCTTCACGCCGTAGGGCCCGGAGATGGTCTTCCACAGGTCGTCGCTGGCGTAGTCGGAGATCTTGCCGGCGGCGGTGTTGAGGTACTTCCACACCTGCTTCGCACCGGACGTGGTCTCGTCCGCGTCGGAGACCTTCGCGCTCGCACTCGTCTTGTCCCAGGCGTGCTGCGGCAGCGGGATGATGTGGCTCAGCTGGTTGGCGAGCATCCAGTCCGGGTTGTACGCCTTGTCGAACGTGATCGTGAAGTGCGTGTCGTCGTCGGCTGTGAAGGAGGTCCAGTTGTCCGGCGCCTTGCCCTTCGAGTAGGAGCCCCACTCGTCCTTGTTCGCCTTGATCAGGTTGAACCAGAACTCGACGTCCCGGCTCGTGATCGGCTTGCCGTCGGACCAGTGCCGGTCGCCGAGGGTGACCGTGACGCTCTTCGAGTCGCTCGCGAACGTCGCGTCCGTCGCGACCGAACCGGCCTTGTTCCACGCGATCTTGCCGGTCGAGCCGTCGTAGGCGACGAGCGGCTCGTACAGCGACTGCGCGATCGAGCCGTTGTTCGTGTTGAGGTGCGCTGCGGTACCGATCGGGAGGATCCAGTTCGGCGTGAAGTTGGCCGGCAGTGCGTAGTTGATCGTGTCGGAGCTGCTGCTGGACGAGGCGTTGCCGCCCCCGGAGCAGCCGGCGAGCAACGCGCTCACGGCGATCGCGGCTCCGGTGAGGAGCGCCCAGCGACGGGGCTTGGTCATGTGTGTCTCCTGGTGCGTGGGAGGTTCGGGGTGTGGAGCACGCGTGCCGAGCGGCACGGGGACAGTCAATGTCCAAAGCCGTTGGAAAAACAAACATCTCCGTGTAAATAGTTCGTTTCTGCCGTTCGGGCGAAAGGGTGGACCGGTCGATCTGCCGGTTAGGCTCGCGGCAGTCGGTGGTCACCCGCCGTGTTCCGCCCGGATTGGAGAAAGTCGTGCCGGACCTCAGCGCCCGCGTCCTGGAGCTCGTCGCGTCCGGGCAGGCCTCCAGTCGGACGGAGATCGCCGCGCTGCTCGGCGCCGCCCCCTCGACCGTGTCCCACGTGGTCGCGCAGCTCCTGTCGCACGGGCTGCTCGCCGAGGAGGGCACCGACGTCTCGACCGGCGGCCGCCCCCGCAAGGTGCTCCGCATCGGCGGCGTCGACGAGTACGCGGTCGCCGCGGACGTCGGCGGCGGGCACGCGCGCATCGGCATCGTCCTGCCAGGAGGCGCGCTCGAGTCGGTCGCGAACGTCCCGTTCGCGCTCTCCGACGGCCCGACCGCGGGACTCCAGCGGCTGGCCGCCCTGCTCGAGCGGCTCGCCGACGAGCGCGGTCGCGACGGGCTGCGGGGCGTCGGCCTCAGCCTCCCGGGCCCGGTCGACGTCGAGGCCGGCGTGGTCGACCTGCCGAGCCGGATGCCGGGGTGGAACGGGTTCCCGGTGGCGTCGTGGCTGACCGAGCGGTTCGGGTTGCCGGCGGTCGTCGACAACGACGCGAACTGCATGGCGGCGGGCGAGCAGACCGTGCAGGACCCGGGCCGGCGGCAGACCATCACGATCAAGGCCGGTTCGGCGATCGGGGCCGGGATCGTCATCGACGGTCGGCTGTACCGCGGGGCGACGGGCTCGGCCGGGGACATCACGCATGTCCGGATCGACGCCGCCGGGGACACCCCGTGCTCGTGCGGGAACACCGGGTGCCTCGAGACCGTCGCGTCCGGAGCCGCCCTGGTGCGGATCCTGTCGGACGCCGGGGTCGACGTCTCCTCGACCGCCGACGTCGTCCGCTTGGCCTCGGACGCCCACCCCGAGGCGACCCGGGCCGTGCGGCTCGCTGGCCGGTACCTCGGCGAGGTGCTCGCCGCGAACGTCAACTTCTTCAACCCGGACGCCGTGTACCTCGGCGGCATCCTCTCCACCCTCGACCCGTTCATCGCCGCCGTGCGGAGCCAGCTGTACGAGAGCTGCCACCCGCTCATGACGCAGCACCTCGTCATCGAGCCGGTCTCGCTCGGCGCGGACGCAGGGCTCGTCGGGGCGGGTCAGTTCGCCCTGCAGCGCGGGCTCGCCGCGTCGCTCGAGGAACTGTCCGCGCCCATCCCCCAGTCCACCACCAGGAACAGGAACGTCCGTGTCTGAGCCCGTGTCCACCGCACCCGCCACCCACCGCCCGGTCATCGCGATCGCCGGTCTCGCCATCGAGACCTCGACGTTCACCCCGACGCGCACCCACGCACCGGCGTTCCACCCGGACCGCGGGGACGAGGTCGTGGCCCGCTACGACTTCCTCGGGCCGCTGTCGGCGCACGCCGACTTCCGCGGGGCGCTCATCGGGCACGCGTTGCCGGGCGGGATCGTGGACCGTGACTCGTACGAGTCGCTCGCGGCGGAGATCGTCTCGCGGCTGGCGGCGATCGTCGAGGCCGAGCACGTCGACGGGCTCTGGTACGACATCCACGGCGCGATGGTGGTCGAGGGCCTGGACGACGCCGAGTCCGACCTGCTCGGCCGCATCCGCACGGTGATCGGTCCCGACGTCATCGTGTCGGCGTCGATGGACCTGCACGGCAACGTCACGGCGGAGCTCGCGCACCAGGTGGACCTCGTCACCTGCTACCGGATGGCCCCGCACGAGGACGCCCTCGAGACGAAGGAGCGCGCCGTCCGGAACCTGGTCGACGTGCTGACCACCCGACCGGTCGGGCAGCAACGCCCGCTGAAGGCCTGGGTGCCGATCCCCGTGCTCCTGCCCGGCGAGCAGACCTCGACGCGCCTCGAGCCCGCGGCGTCGCTGTACGCGCAGGTGCCGCTCGTCGAGCAGACCGAGGGCGTGCTCGACGCGGCGATCTGGGTCGGCTACGCCTGGGCGGACCAGCCCCGCGACCGCGCGGTCACCGTGGTCACGGGCTGGGACGCCGACGCCGTCGCCGCGGGTGCCGAACGACTCGCGCGGGCCTTCTGGGACGTGCGTGAGGACTTCGTGTTCGTCGCACCGACCGGCACGTTCGACGAGTGCCTCGCCGTTGCGCTCGCACCGGGCGCCGCGAAGCCGTTCTTCGTGTCCGACTCCGGCGACAACCCGACCGCCGGCGGCTCGGGCGACATGACGTGGGGGCTCACGCAGGTGCTGGCGAACCCGGCATTCGCGGAGCCCGACGGCCCGACGGTGATCTACGCGAGCGTTCCCGGCCCCGCGGCCGTCGCGGCGGCGGTGGAGGCCGGCGTCGGTGCGACGGTCACCGTGACGGCGGGGGCGTCGGTCGACGCGGTCCACGCCGGGCCGATCACGATGACCGGCCGCGTGCACGCGATCAAGCACGGCGACCGTGACGCCGAGACCGAGGTGGTGGTGCAGGTCGGCAGTGTGTTCGCGATCCTGACGAAGCTCCGCAAGCCCTACCACCACGAGCACGACTTCACCGACCTCGACCTCGCCCCGCGGGACGCCGACGTGGTGATCGTGAAGATCGGGTACCTCGAGCCGGAGCTCTTCGACATGGCTGCCGACTGGATGCTCGCGCTGACGCCCGGCGGGGTCGACCAGGACCTCGAGCGGCTCGGACACCACAGGATCGTCCGGCCGATGTTCCCCTACGATCGAGTGTTCCCGTCGGCGCCGGACCTCGGCGCCCGGATCATCCCGCCGTCGAACGAACCGCTCGGAGCCATCGCGTGACCACCGCCGCCCCCGTCGCCCTCGAGATCGCCGTCACCGCACCCGCCGGCGCGATCGTCGCACGGGACGGCGGCGCCGACCGTGTCGAGCTCTGCGTCGGGCTCGAGCTCGGTGGTCTCACGCCGTCCCAGGCGCTCGTCGAGACGACCCACGAGACCGGCATCCCCGCGCATGCCCTCGTCCGCTGCCGTCCCGGCGGCTTCGTGCACACCCCCGACGAGGTCGAGCTCATGGTGCGCGAGGTCCGCACGGTCCTGCGCTCCGGGGCGGCGGGCGTCGTGGTCGGTGCCCTGCGTCCGGACGGCACGCTCGACGAGGACGCCCTCCGGCGCTTCGTCGACGCCGCACGCTCGGTCAGCGCGACCGCCGAGGTCACCCTGCACCGGGCGATCGACCACGCGGCCGACCCCGTCGCCGCCGCGGCCACCCTCGCCGACCTCGGGTTCACCCGGGTGCTGACCTCGGGTGCAGCACCCACCGCGGTGGCCGGTGCCGCGACCATCACGCGCATGGTCGACGCCGCCGGGCCCGTGCAGGTCATGGCGGGCGCCGGTGTCACCCCGGCCGACGTCCCCGCCCTGGTCGCGACGGGGGCCGCCGCCGTGCACCTCTCGGCGAAGCGACCCGCCGCCGACAGCGCCCACGCGGGTGTGCCGATGGGCGGCGCCGACGACGGTTCGGCGCACTTCGTCACCGACGCCGAGGTGGTCGGCGCCGCGCGCCGGGCCCTCGACGCCTGACCCGACCCGTCACGCGGGAATGGACCGCGCGGGCGCGTGCTTGACGCCCGCATGACCTCGTCAGCAACGCGCCGTGGGTGGCTCAGCGTCGCATCCGTCGCACTCGGATCGTTCGTCCTCGTCCTGTCCGAGTTCCTCCCGATCGGCCTGCTGCCGGCCATCGCCGCCGACCTCGACGTCGGTGTCGGCACCGCGGGGCTCATGGTCGTCGCGACCGGCCTCGTCGGAGCGGTCGCCGCGCCGGTCGTCACGGTGTGGACGTCCGCGCTCGACCGCCGGGTCGTCCTGGTCGGCCTGACGGTGCTGCTCGTCGTCGCGGACGCCCTCGCAGCGGTGGCGCCCTCGTTCTGGGTGCTGCTCGTGGCCCGGATGCTCCTCGGCGTCGGCATCGGCGGCTTCTGGGCGATCGGCGCCGGGATCGCCGGACGCCTCGTGCGCCCCGAGTCCGTGATCCGCGCCACGTCCCTCATCACCGCGGGCGTCTCGGTCGCGACCGTCGTCAGCCTGCCCCTCGGCGCACTCGTGTCGTCCCTCGCAACGTGGCGGCTGGCGTTCGTGATCGGCGGCGTGCTCGGGCTCGTCGCGCTCGGCCTGCAGCTCGCGATGCTCCCGCGGATCCCCGCCCAGCAGCGCGTCCGGTTCGGCACGCTCGGGTCGCTGCTCGGTGTGCGCAGGGCCCGGGTCGGCCTGATCGGTGCCGCGTTCCTCTTCACCGCGCAGTTCGCCGCCTACACCTACATCGCGCCGTACCTGCAGGACCTCGTCGGGGTCGGCGCGGACACCGTGACGATCGCGCTGCTGGTCTTCGGCATCGCGGGCATCGTCGGGAACTTCGTCGCCGGGTTCACGCTCGGCCGGAGCGTCCTCGGCACGATCGGCTCCGCGAAGTTCGTCCTCGCCGGCGCGGTCGTCCTGCTCCCGCTCCTCGCACACTCGGTCGTCGGGGTGTTCGTCCTGCTGGTCGTGTGGGGCCTCGTGTGGGGAGCACTGCCGCTCGGCATGCAGACCTGGATGTCCACGTCGTCGCCCGCGGGGTCGGAGACCGGGCTCGCACTGTTCGTGACGACGATCCAGCTGGCGATCGCGGCCGGGTCGGTGCTCGGCGGCGCCGCGGTGTCGTCGTTCGGGTTGGCCGTCGACTTCTGGCTCGCCGGCGGGGTCGCGGTCGTCGGGGCGATTGTGCTCGTGACGCTGGGTGCGCGCCGCTCGAGTGCTGCCCCGGCGCAGGTCGCCGCTCCCGCGGTCCCCGATCCGGCAGGTGCCGCCGCTCCGGCGGAGACGACCGCGACCGGTTCCGTCGCCGTCGCCTGCCCCTGACGGTCCCGACGGACGGCGCCGCCAAGGTCAGCCGAGCCGGACGACCCGGTCCGCTCCGGCGATGACCGTCGGGTCGTGCGTGGCGTGCACGACCACGACCCCGGACGCTGCCTCGTCGGCGAGCGCGCGGACCACGAGCCGACCCGACTCGGCGTCCACCCCGGCCGTGGGCTCGTCGACGAGGAGCACCCCCGCCCGCTGCGCGAGTCCGAGCGCGACGAGGGTCCGCTGACGCTGCCCACCGGACAGCTCGTCGAGCGGCCGGTCCGCCAGGGACGCGATCCCCATCCGGTCGAGCTGCTCGTCGACCACGTCGCGGTCGGCACGCACGAGCGGTCGCCACCACGGACGGCCGGACCACCGGCCCATGCGGACCGTGGCACGGACGGTGAGCGGGAGCGCGCTCGGCGGGACCGACTGGGTCACGTAGGCGACGCCGACGGAGGTGCGGCGCGTCACCGCCCCGGTATCCGGCATCACGACCCCGGCGAGCGCGTCGAGCAGCGTCGACTTGCCGGAGCCGTTCGGCCCGGTCAGCGCGGTGACCGCACCGGCGGGGAAGGTCGCATCGACCCCGTCGAGGACGGTCCGGTCGCCGCGTCGGACGACGAGTCCGGCGACGTGGAGGGTGGCGGCGTCGGTCGTCGTGAGCACCTGAGGACACTATCAGTATCGATAGTCATTTTCATGTAGCGTCTCCGACCGTGACCTGGCTGACCGATCCCCTCTCCGTCGACTTCATGGTCCGTGCCCTCGTGGGCGGCGGACTGGCGGCGGTGCTCTGCGCGGTCGTCGGCACGTGGGTCCTCGTCCGCGGCATGGCCTTCCTCGGCGAAGCGCTGTCGCACGGCATGCTCCCCGGCGTCGCGATCGCCTCGCTGACCGGGTTCCCCGTCGCGCTGGGCGCCGCCGCCAGCGCCGCGGTGATGGTGCTCGGGGTCGGCGCACTCCGCCGTCGGGCCCGGCTCTCGTACGACACGTCGATCGGGCTCCTGTTCGTCGGCATGCTCGCTCTCGGGGTGATCATCGTCTCCTCCTCGAGGTCCTTCGCGACCGACGTCACCGCGATCCTGTTCGGTGACGTCCTCGCCGTCACCCGTGCGGACCTCACCGGCCTGACGATCGCCGTCGCGGTGGCGCTCGGGACCGCGGTGTTCTTCCACCGTCCGTTCACGGCAGCGGCGTTCGACGTCCGGAAGGCCGCGACCCTCGGCCTCCGCCCACGGGCCGCCGAGATCGTGCTGGTCGGGCTCGTCACGCTCGCGGTCGTCGCCTCGTACCGGGCGGTGGGCACGCTGCTCGTCGTCGGACTGCTCCTCGCCCCGGCAGCCGCCGCCCGTGCGTGGACCCGGCACGTCGGCTCGACGATGGTGCTCGCCGCCGGGATCGGCATCGCGGCCGTCCTCGTCGGGCTGCTCGTCTCGTGGCACCTCGGCACCGCCGCGGGAGCGAGCATCGCCGCCGTCGCCGTCGCCGGGGTCGGCCTCTCGCGCACGGCCGCGTCGCTCAGCACCCGGGTCCGCGACCGGACCCCCGGGACAGAACAACCGACAGCAGTACCAGCACCTCGAGAGGCAGCATGACCCACTCCACCCGGCGCGCTCCCACGCGCACCCTGCTCACCACGAGCCTCGTCGTCGGACTCACCGTCGCGACGGCGGGCTGCTCGTCGGGCACGGCCCCCGGCGACCCCAGCGCGACCGCCCGGCCACACGGCTTCGTCGAGGGGGCGAGCGAATCCCGGGAACCGCAGCTGCGCCTCCTGGCCGTCTCCGGGACGGGCGAGACCGCGCTGCACGACCTGCTCAGCAGCGAGACGACCGCGCTCGACGACGTCGACGTGCCCACGCACTCCGCCACCGACGGCCGGTTCCTCGTGACGAGCTCCGACAGCCGCACCACGATCGTGGACGGCGGCGCCTGGACGGTCGACCACGGCGACCACACCCACTACTACGCGGCGGAGCCGCGGGTCGTCGGCACGATGGCGGGGGGCGGTCCGGTCGAGGTGCACTCCTCCGAGACGACCACGACGATCACCTGGCCGGAGCGGGACGAGGCGGTCGTCCTCGACCGGGCCGCGCTCGGCCAGGGGACCGTCGAGGAACGGACCCGGATCGACGCACGGGTCCTGCTCCCCGACGGAGACCGCCTCGTCGCCGCGACCGACGACGTCGTCCGGGTGCTCGACGCCGACGGCTCGCCGACCGGCACCGAGGCGGCGTGCACCGACCCGGCCGGAGGCATCGTCACCCGGGCCGGCTCGGTCGTCGGCTGTTCCGACGGCGCGGTGGTCGTGGACGACGACGGCGCGACGGCGGTGCCGTTGCCCGACGGCGCCGAACGGCCGACCGCGTTCGCCGCCCGCGCCGGACGACCGACGGTCGCGGGCCTGGCCGGTGACGCCGGCTTCTGGCTGCTCGACAGCCGCGAACACTCGTGGCGCCTGGTGCCGACCGAGCGCCCGCTCCGCGCCGTCGCCGCGGTCGACGACGCCGACGAGCACGTGGTCGGCGTCGACGACACCGGGCGGGTGGTGGTGCACACGCTCGTCACCGGAGCGATCGTCGCGACCGACCCGCTCGTCGCCGACGGTGCCCCGCCCCTGCTGCAGGTCGACGCGAACCGCGCCTACCTGGCCGACCGCGGGACGGGGACCGTGCACGAGATCGACTTCGCCGACGGCGCGCGGGTCGCCCGGACCATCGACCTCGGCGTGGCCCCGGCCGCGTTCGCGGAGGTCGGACTGTGACGCGGGCACGCACTCGGGCCGTCGTCGTCACGGTCCTCGCCGTGGTGGGTGTCGCGTTCGGCGCGAGCGGGTGCACCGCCGCTCCCGGGCAGGACCGGCCACTCGTCGCCGTCACCACGAACATCCTCGGCGACGTCGTCTCGGAGGTCGTCGGCGACGCGGCCGAGGTGATGGTGCTCATGCCCGCCGGAGCGGACCCGCACTCGTTCGAGGTCTCCGCGCAGGAGGCCGCGCGACTCCGCACCGCCGACCTCGTGGTGGAGAACGGGCTGGGCCTCGAGGAGGGCGTGTCCCGGCACGTCCGGGCCGCGGCCGACGACGGCGTCCCGGTCTTCACGGCCGGCGACGCGGTCGACGCCCTGGAGTGGACGACCGAGGACGACAGCGGCCCGGACCCGCACCTCTGGACCGACCCCGCACGGATGGTCGACGTCGTCGAGGCGCTCGACGACGACCTCCGCGACGTGGGCGTCCGGGCGACGGGCACCGCGGACTACCTCGACGCCCTCCACGCGCTCGACGGGGAGATGGAGCAGGCCTTCGGCGCGCTCAGCCCCGGGCAGCGGGCCCTCGTGACGAACCACCACGTCTTCGGGTACCTCGCCGACCGGTACGGGTTCCGGGTCGTCGGAGCGGTCATCCCGAGCGGGACGACGCTCGCCTCCCCGAGCGCGGCGGATCTGCGGGACCTCGCCGACGCGATCGCGGACGCTGGCGTGCCGACCGTCTTCGCGGATGCCTCGCAGCCGGCCCGGTTGGCCCAGGTCCTCGCGGACGAGGTCGACGTGCACGTCGAGATCCGCCCACTGGCCACTGAGTCGCTCACGGCCGACGGACCCGCGTCCACCTACCTCGGGATGATGCGGTCGAACACCGAGGCGATCGTCGACGGACTGTCGGTTCGTAATTGAGAATGAGAATCAGTACAGTGATCTGCATGACGACGACCAAGTCCCTGCGCACCGCGACCCTGCCGGCCGCCCTGCTCAGCGCGGCCGCCCTTGCCCTCACCGGCTGCGCCGCCGACCCCTCCCCCTCCGAGCCGACGAGCACCGCGACCGAGCGCGCCGACGGCACCCGGATCACGCTCACGTACGACGGCGGCCTCCTCGTGCTCGACGACGACCTGCGCGTCCTGACCGACGACGCCGTCGACGGGTTCACCCGCGTCAACCCGGCAGGTGACGGACGGCACGTGCTCGTCACGGTGCCGAGCGGCTTCCGGGTGCTCGACACCGCGGCCGATCCGGCCCTCACCGACGCGGTCTTCCCCGCCGACACCGGGGGCCACGCGGTCGTCCACGGCGACCGGACGGCGCTCTTCGCGGACGGCACCGGCCAGGTGACGACGTTCGACAACACCGAACTCGACGGCGCCGAACTGCCCGACACCGAGACGACCGAGTCCGAGGCCGCGCACCACGGCGTCGCGATCGTGCTGGAGGACGGCACGCTGCTCACCACCATCGGTGACGAGGAGTCCCGCAGCGGGGTCCGTGCGCTGGATGCGGACGGGAAGGAGACCACCCGCTCCGAGGAGTGCCCGAACGTGCACGGCGAAGGCGCGGTCCAGGGCGACGTCGCGGTCTTCGGGTGCACCGACGGGGCACTCGTGTACGACGACGGCGCGTTCACGAAGCTCGACGCCCCCACCGAGTACGGCCGGACCGGCAACCTGTTCACGACCGACACGTCCTCGATCGCGCTCGGCGACTACAACGACGACCCGGACAGCGAGGGGTACCTCCTCCACCAGATCGCCCTGATCGACGCGGCATCCGGTTCCTACCGGGTCGCCGACGTGCCGGACGGCGTCGGCTACACGTTCCGGGACCTCGCCCGTGGTCCCGAGGACGAGGCCGTCGTGCTCGGGGACGACGGCGCGCTGCACACCTTCGACACGACGTCCGGCGAGCTGCTCGACTCCTTCCCGGTGATCGACCCGTGGGAGGGACCGGCCGAGTGGCAGGACGCCCACCCGGCGCTGAAGGTCGCCGGCGACGTCGCCTACGTCACCGACCCGACCGAGCGGCGGGTCCACGCGGTCGACCTCACGACCGGCGAGACCATCGCCTCGAGCG
Source organism: Curtobacterium sp. Curtsp22 (assembly GCF_059492135.1). Taxonomy (NCBI): domain Bacteria; kingdom Bacillati; phylum Actinomycetota; class Actinomycetes; order Micrococcales; family Microbacteriaceae; genus Curtobacterium; species Curtobacterium sp. Curtsp22. The sequence goes on from NZ_CP168519.1 coordinate 2,161,102, forward strand.
ACGTGCTGCCCGGCGTGCCCAACGAGATGGCGATCGCGTAACGACGCGGACCCGACGGACGGACAGGCGGACGGGAGGCGCGGTGCCGGCTGGCACCGCGCCTCCCGTCCGTCGTCGTCTCAGCGACCGGCCGCCGCGTGGTTCGCGACCTGGGTCGCCGACAGGACGGAGCCGTAGACCGCCGCGTACCGCATCGACCCCGTGAAGGCGAAGTTCGACGGCTGCCCGGGCCACCCGGACACGGTGTCGTACCCGACCCGGAAGTACCCGGTGAAGTTCTCCGGCGTCGTGAAGGCCGCGTTCGACGCGACGAGGGTGCCGTCCGCGTAGAGGCGCATCCCGGTGCTCGCGGACATCGTCGCCACGACGTGGTGCCACGCGCCGTCCGTGTACGCCTTCGGTGACGTCACCACCTGGGTCGTCCCGTTGTAGGTGCCGAAGACGAGCTGCCCGGCGGTGTTGAGGTAGACCTGGCGGTCGTGCTGCCCGGATGCGGCGACCTGGTTGCTGCCGAACCCGACGAGCATGCCGCCGGCGACCGTCGTGCGGAACCAGACCTCCTCGCTGAAGGTGGTCGGGTTCGCGTACGACCGGGGCGTCGAGACGAAGCTCGTCGAACCGTTCAGCGCGTACGAGCTCCCGGCGTCACGCGGGCAGGCGTTCGGGCTCGGCGTGGTCGCCGTCATCGAGCCCTGGTAGGTGCCGTTCAGGCCCTTGCCCGACCAGTCCGTGGCGGTCGTCGAACCGGAGGCCTCGCCGAGACGGTAGGCGAAGAGGGCGGTCGAGGTGTCGGCACCGACCGCTGCGGCGCAGGTGAAGTAGGGCGCGGTCGCGGCGCTGTTGCCGGTGTTCGCGACCACGGCGCTGAAGGCGGACCGCGTCGGTGCGAACGCGTTGGCGAGGCCGACGACGGCGACGGCGAGGACCAGGACGAGGGCGACGACGCGACCGTCACGGAGGCGGCGGAGTCTCACGAGGGACGCACCGCCTCGACCCGACCGACGGCCAGGCAGAGCACGAGCGGGACGAGGCAGGCGACGACGAGGAGTCCCCACCCGACCGGCCCGAGGTCGATGGTCGAGGTGAGCTGGTAGTGCCCGTTCCTCGTGAGCTCGCGGATGACCATGTGCCCGACCTGCCCGTCGACGAGGTGGACGCTCTCGGCGCCACGGGCCTCGACCCGGACCGGGAACATGCCGGAGGACACGATGGTGGCCTCGACGCCTCCGTGGGTGGCTGAGTTCGTGATGGTCGTGACGTTGACGAACGGCTTGAGGATGAAGGCCGCGTACGACAGCGTGAGTGCACCGCCGGCGATGCGGAGGCAGGTGCGGGTGACCCGGTCGGTGAACACGCTCGTGAGCGTCCAGATCACCAGCGTGCCGATGAGCAGGAGCGGCGCCGCCCGGAACAGCCACCCGAGGTCCGGGACGAGGAGCACCGGGGACCCGATGACGTTCTCCTGAGTGAGCGTCCACGGGTCCGTCGCGCCGTTGATGTCACCGCGGGTGTGCAGTCCGGCGGCGTCGACGTCGATGATGCGGTGGGTGTAGACGACGCCCGGGTTGGCCGCGGTCTCGAAGGAGACGATGTCGCCGACGCGCAGGGTGGCGACGTCCACGGGCAGGTCGAGGACAAGCGTGCCGACCGGCGCGGCCTCGCCCATCGACGGCGTCTCGACGACGAACCACCGCCCGCCGGCGGACAGGAACAGCAGGGCGGCGGTGAGGAGGACGGCGGCGACCGCGGCGACCGTCCAGGCGAGGACCGTCTCGAAGCGGGTGGCGGTGTGGCCGCCGAGGAGCGGACGGTCGAGCGTGCCGCTGAGCGGGATGGCGGCGGTCTGGCTCATCTGCTGCTCCGGTCGTGTGCGGCTGGGAGGGGCGGGGGTGGGACGGGGTGGGGTGATGGGTGGCAACGCTCGACCGGAGGGGGGGTCGGTCGAGCGTCGCCGGTCGGGGTGGCTAGGCCGTGAAGGTCCAGGTCATCGGCACGGAGGCGGCGAGGCCCTGGTAGGTGTTGCCGGCCGAGGAGTCGAGCGTGACGGCGAAGGTGAACGGCACGGAGGCACCGGCGGCCGGTGCGGCGGGCATCGTGAACGCTGAGGCGGCCGCGCCCTTGAAGCTGGCGAGCGTGCCGCTGAACACCGTGGTCGAGCCGGAGGAGATGACGAGGTTCATCTTCGCGCAGAGGTCGGTCGCGGTGCCGTTCACCGACCCGTTGGCCGACTGGGTGCACGTGGCACCCGGGGTCAGGGTGAACGTCGAGGCGTTCGCGGTGCCGGTGTTCTTGATCGAGATCGCGGTCGTGACGGTGTTGCCGGGCGTCATCGTGGTGCTGCCACCGAACTTGTTGATCGTCGAGCACGTGGCGGAGTTCGTCGAGACCGAGCCGCCGTCGGTGCTCGTGCAGGTGACGGTGCCGCCGGCGTTCTGCTCCTGCATCGTGAGCGTGCCGCTGGCTGCGGTGTTGCTGCTGTTGGTGATGCTCGCGGCGAACCCGGAGAGGGTGCCGGTGAGCGAGAGGGAGAGCAGCACGGCGGCGAAGATGCCCGCGAGGAGTGCGACGGGGGCGAATCGGATCCGCTTCAGGGCGGAGGTGCGGAGCTTGTCGGACACGGGAACCTCTTCGGTCGGGCGTTCAGGGAAGTGGAGGAGCAATCGGCTCGGGCTCGTTTGCTTCGATCATCAAGATAGTCAGTCATTCATCAAATTGACCACTCGTATACTGACCCCAGTGCGAGGGACGCCACCGCACCCGACCCGAAGCGAGGAACCCGTGACCCCTGCGCCGCCGACCGACCCGACCGACGCGGCCGACCTCATCGCGGCGTTCGACGCGGTCGTGCGCGCGAACGCGAGCCTCGTCGGACAGCTCAGCGCGCGGGCCGGCGTGCACGAGAACGCCCTGCGCGCCCTGGTGCTCGTGAGCGACACCGGCTACTCCACCCCCACCGAGGTGGCCGGGTACCTCGGGCTGACCTCGGGCGCCGTGACGAACATGATCGACCGCATGACGGCCGCCGACCTGCTCGAGCGCGCTCCGAACCCCAACGACCGGCGCGGATCGCTTCTGCGGCTCCTGCCGGAGGGCGAGCGGGTCGTGCGGGAACACCGCCAGCGGTACGCCGAGGTGCTCGCCGAGGTCGACCGGACGCACGGCGGAGCACTGCTCGGCGTGCTCGCGGACCTGGCGACCGGGCTCTACCAGCGAGCCGGAGACGTGCTGGGCTGATCACCCGGCGATCCCCGGCATGCCCGGACGCCCGCGGCGCTCAGCGCCAGGTCCGCGCCACGACCCACCCCGTGCCGTCCGGCGCGACGTCGACGACCACAACGTCGTCGCCGTCGTCGGCACTCACCTGGAACCGCCAGCCCACCGTGTGCTCCGGCGCGTGCGTCACCGCCGACGGCAGGTACTCCGCCGTCGCCGTCAGCCGCGTCGGGGTGTCGGAGACCCGCCACCGCCGTTCGCGCCAGACCATCCGGACCGGCACACCGCGGTCCCACCACAGCGTGGCGACTTCCTGCGTGAGCATCATCTCGCCCTCCTCGTTCGAACGTGTGTTCGAATGGTAGACGACCCGACCGACGTCCGCGCGGCGTACTGTCCGGTGCATGCCCGCTCTCATCGACACGTTCACCACGTCCAACGGCCTGCACATCCCGAAGATCGGGTTCGGAACCTGGCAGATCCCGCCCGGCGCCGACGCCTACGACGCCACCAAGGCCGCGCTCGACGCCGGCTACCGCCACATCGACACCGCCCTGGCGTACGGCAACGAGGCCAGCGTCGGCGAGGCGGTCCGTGACAGCGGCATCCCGCGCGACGAGCTCTTCATCACCACGAAGCTCCCGGCCGAGGTCAAGACCGCGTCCGGCGCGCGCGAGGCCTTCGACGAGTCCAGCCGCAACCTCGACCTCGGTCACGTGGACCTGTACCTCGTGCACGCCCCGTGGCCCTGGAGCGACATGGGGTCGGACCACCGGGACGGCAACGTCGAGGTGTGGAAGGTCCTCGAGGAGGTCTACGACGCCGGCCGGACGAAGAGCATCGGTGTCTCGAACTTCGCCGTCGCCGACCTCGAGGACCTGCTCGGCCGCACCGACGTCGTCCCGCACGCCAACCAGATCCGCTGGTTCATCGGCAACACGCAGGACGAGACGACGACCTTCGACCGCGAGCACGACATCCTCACCGAAGGGTACTCCCCGCTCGCCACCGGTGGGCTCCTCGACAACGAGCAGATCGCCGAGATTGCGGCGAAGTACGACAAGAGCGTCGCCCAGGTCGCGATCCGCTACCTGCTCGAGAAGGACGTCCTGCCGCTGCCGAAGTCGACCACGCCGTCGCGCATCGCCGCGAACGCCGACGTGGACTTCGTGCTGTCGGCCGAGGACGTCGCGACGCTCGACGCGCTCGAGGACACCACCGCCTGAGGCATCAGCGAACCCAGGGCCCCCACCCCGGGTCGTGACCGGGCCAGACCTCGACGCCGGGCAGCCCGGTGAGGTCGGCCAGCCGGTCGACGGACCGCTGGGCGTCGGGTTCGTCACCGGCCACACCGACCCACCCGCACGGCGTCCGCTCGGTCAGGTTCCGCTCGAGGTCTGCCGCGTCGCACGCGAGCACCACCGAGCGGTCCGGTAGGTCGATCCGGACCGACTGGTGGCCCGGGGTGTGCCCGCGGGTGTCGAGCACGGTGAGCCCCGGGGCAAGGTCGGCATCCCCGTCGACCAGCAGCACGGCGACGTCGGCGGCGAGCACGTCGTCGACCACGACGGTCTCCCGCCGCCCGATCCCACTCCGCAGCCAGTCCCACTCGCGGCGCTGCAGTACGACGGGTGTCCCCGGTGCGACGAGCCGGAGACCACCGGTGTGGTCGAGGTGCACGTGCGAGATGACGCACGCCGCCAGCGTCTCCCACGCGAGTCCGGCGACGGCGACGCCCTCGTCCAGTGCGTCACCCGGTGGCACGACGGCGGTGTAGCTCTCGTGGTCGTAGTGGGCGGCGCGCTGCTCGGGATCCCGGACGCGGCCGAGGTCGAAGCCGCCGTCGACGAGCACCCAGCCCTCGTCGAACGCCACCGCGACGGCCGTCACCGGCTCGAGGAGGAACCGGGCCGGGTCGCCCCCGCGCAACGAGATCGACTCGGGGATGGGCTCCCACCCGAGCACGAGGGGGACGAGCCGACGCGGACGCCCCGAGATCGCGATCTCGTCCGGCTCCAGGTCGCGGACCGATCGGACCATGCTTGCTCCTCGCCTCACATTGGATACAATTCAGTATAAACCGAATCCATTGTTCCGTAGTTCCGGGAGGAACCCATGACCGACGCGATCGACATCAACATCCCGATCCACACCGAGATGCTGCACTGGGGGCGTCGGCCGACCTTCGAGATGGTCGAGGAGATCGCGGACGGGTACCCCTCGGACGTCTCCCGGTGGCTGATCGGCGCCCACACCGGCACGCACGTCGATGCCCCGTCCCACTTCGTCCCGGGGGCGACCACGGTCGACGAGATCGCGATGGACAGTGTGGTCGGGCCGGTCCGCGTCCTCGATCTGCGCCACGTCGCCGAGGAGATCACGGCCGAGGACCTGGCCGCCGCCGGAGCCACCGGAGCCGAACGCGTGCTCTTCCGCACACGGAACTCCACCGACGCGTTGACACGGAACGTGCGCTCCGAGACGTGGGTCGGCCTCGGACCCACCGGAGCCGCGTGGCTCGTCGAGCACGGGGTGCGGTTCGCGGGCATCGACTACATGACGATGGAGGCACCGGCCCACACGGAGGCGTGGCCGACGCACGTCGCGCTGTGCGGGGCGGGCGTCGTGATCCTCGAGAACGCCGACCTGTCCGCCGTCGAGCCGGGCGACTACCTCATGGTCTGCCAGCCGGTGCCGTTCGCCGGACGCGAGGCCGCACCGGCCCCGACCGTCCTGCTCCCCCTCGTCGCGGCGGTCGGCTCGTGAGTGCCCCGGCGGTGCACGTCGTCCTGGTCCACGGTGCCGGCGGGTCGCCGTCGGCGTGGTCCTCCGTCGCACCGCTCCTGCGCGCCCGCGGGATCGCCCACACGCTCGCCGACAACCCGATGACGTCGCTCCGGGACGACGAGGCGTCGGTGCGTGCGCTGGTCGACGCTGTCGACGGTCCGGTGCTGCTCGTCGGGCACTCGTACGGCGGCGCGGTCATCACGAACGCCGGCACGCACGAGCGGGTCGTCGGTCTCGTCTACGTCGCGGCGTTCGCCCCCGACACCGGTGAGTCGGTCTCCGCGATCGTCGAACGGTACGAGCCCGCACTCGTGTCGCGCTACACGCACCGGTGCCCGGGCGGCGAGTGGATCACCCGGGACGACGAGGAGTCCCGCGCGGCGCTCGCCTGGGACGTGCCCGACGACGTCCTGCGCGCCGCGCGGTACGAGCGCCGCGTGACCGCGGACGCCGCGTTCCAGCAGCCGACCGGCGAGCCCGCGTGGGCGACCCGGCCGAGCTGGTACCTGGTGGCGACGAGCGACCGGCACCTGTTGCCGGAGATCCAGCGCGACTTCGTCACGCGCATGGGCGCCGACGCCGACGAGGTCGACACCAGCCACGCCGTGGCCCACGCGGCTCCGGAGCGGGTCGTCGCGGTCATCGAGCGCGCCCTCGCCGCGGTCGCCTGAACGGCGCGTGGTGGCCACGGTCAGGAGGCCGTGGTCACCAGGCCGTCGAGGTCCTTCACCACGCGTCCGGACTGCAGGACCGCGCGCACGCTGGCAGCGTCGGCGAGCGCACCGACGTCGGTCAGCGGGTCGACGCGCGTGACGACCAGATCGCCCTCCTTGCCGGGCTCGACGGAGCCGAGCCGCGCCTCCAGTCCGAGGAGGCGCGCCCCCTGGAGGGTGCCGGCCGTGACGGCGGCGAGCGGGGAGAGTCCGACCTGCACGAGCCGTGCGAGCTCCGCGAGGTTCCGGCCGTGCGGGTGGACACCGGCGTCGGTACCGAGCGCGACGGGGACCCCGGCCGCGAGGGCGCGGCGGACACTGTCGAGCCCGCGCTCGTGGAGCGCGGCGCGGTGGCGGAGTCGCTCCTCGGAGGCGGTGGCCGGGTCGAGTTCGCGGAGCAGCGTGCTGAGGGTGGGGACCAGCACCGTCCCACGCTCGACCATGAGGGCGATGGTCTCGTCGCTCAGGGCGTACCCGTGCTCGATGCTCGACGCCCCACCGAGCACGGCCGCGCGGGCCGCGGCGTCGGTCAGGGCGTGCGCCGTGACCGGGCGTCCGCCGCGTCCGCGGACGAGCCGGACGACCAGACGGACCTGCTCCTCGGTGATGCCGACGTCGTCGGGGTCGTCGGTGGGTGACCCGACCCCGCCGGAGGTGGAGACCTTGATCGCGTCGGCACCCGTGCGGAGCAGCGCGCGGACGGTGCGGACGATGTCGTCGTCGGTGTCGACCACCCCGGGCTCGGGCATCCCCGACCGGACCGCCCACGCCGGGAGCGAGCCGTTCGGTCGGACGGGATCGGCGTGCCCGCCGGTGGGCGAGAGCATCGCGATCGCGAGGTGCAGCCGCGGACCGGTCACGGTGCCGCGCGCGACGGCGTTCCGGTAGCCGGGGGTGAGGCCGTCGAGGTCGCGCGCCGTGGTGACGCCCGCGTCCAGCGTGGAGCGGAGCACCTCGGCGACCTCGAGCACGTCCTCCTCGGGGAACCGGCCCCGCTGCTCCTCCGGGGCGGTCGGCACCATGCTGAGGTGCACGTGCGTGTCGACGAAGCCGGGCAGCAGCCAGGTGCCCGTGAGGTCGGCGACGGGGATCCCGGCTGCCGGGGGACGTCGTGGGCCGGCGTACGTGACGACGCCGTCGCGCAGCTCGACCTCGGCGTCGGCGCGCGGCGGTGCGCCGGTGCCGTCGACGAGGGTCGCTCCGACCAGTCGGAGCACACCGGGGGCGTGCGGGGTCGTCGGGAGTCGTGCCGCCACTGACGGGCCCTTCCGTGTCGGTCAGCCGGTCAGGCTGAAGCGGGCGGAGCCGGGGTCCGCGTCGAGCAGCCGGCGCGTGTACCAGTGCTGCGGGTCGGCGTAGATCTGCTCCACGGGGCCGGACTCGACCACCTCGCCCTGGTAGAGGACCACGACCTCGTCGCTGACGCGCTGCACGACGGCGAGGTTGTGCGAGATGAACACCATCGTCAGGCCGAGCGACTCCTTGATGTCGGCGAGCAGCTCGAGGATCTGGGCCTGCACCGACACGTCGAGCGCCGAGGTGATCTCGTCGGCGATGACGAGGTGCGGGTCGATGACGAGCCCACGGGCGATCGCGATCCGCTGCCGCTGCCCACCGGAGAACTCGTGCGGGTACCGGTGCATCATGTCCGGTGAGAGGCCGACGCGCTCGAGCCAGCCGCCGATGCGCTCCTCGTGGGTCGCCACGCGCGGGCGGATCGGGTCGATCGCCTCGGCGAGTGTCTGCGCCACGGTGCGTCGCGGGGACAGCGACGAGTACGGGTCCTGCGGGATCATCTGGATGCGGCGCCGGGCGGCGTGCAGGGCGGACCGGTGTGCCGAGCCGAGGTCGACGCCGTCGACCGTCACGCTCCCGGCCGCCGGCTTCACCGTGCCCACGAGCACCTTGGCGAGCGTGGACTTGCCGGAACCGGACTCGCCGACGATGCCCACGGTGCGGCCGCGCTCGAGACGGAGGTCGACCCCGTGCAGGACGGTCGTCGAACCGAACGCCACGTCGAGCGCGCGGACATCGATCATCGGGTCGGTGTCGGTCACGCGTGCGCCTCCGTCTGCTCCGAGGGGACCGTCACGACCGGCGTGGCCGCGAGCAGCTGCTTCGTGTAGGGGTGCTCGACCGTGTCCGGGGACAGGCCGGCCACGTCGTCGATGCGTTCGACGATCGTGCCGTTCCGCATCACGAGCACGCGGTCGCACAGCGCGCGGACGACGCCGAGGTCGTGCGAGATGAAGAGCACGGCGGTGCCGGACTCCTCGTTCATGCGCTTCAGCACGGTGAGCACCTCGCGCTGCACGGTCACGTCGAGTGCCGTGGTCGGCTCGTCGGCGATGAGCAGGTCCGGCTTCGTGCTCATCGCGGACGCGATCATCGCGCGCTGCTTCATCCCGCCGGACAGCTGGTGCGGGTACTGCCGCAGGCGGCCTTCGGGGTCGGTCAGCTTGACGGCCCGGAACCCCTGGGTGAGCAGGCGCATCGCATCGCGGCGGCTGTGGCGCAGGCGCATCCGGAGCACGTCGGAGAGCTGGATGCCGAGGACCATCGCCGGGTTCAGGGCGGTACCGGGGTCCTGGTAGACCAGGCCGATCCGCGACGCGAGTTCGCGGTCCGGCACGCGGCCGAGTAGGTCGGTCCCGCCGAGCTCGAGCCGGCGGGCGGACGCCTCGAGCCCCTCGCCGAGGAGCTTGGCGACGACGGAGGCGGTGAGGGACTTGCCCGAACCGGACTCGCCGACGATCCCGAGCACCTCGCCGCGACGGATCGTGAACGAGACGTCGTCCACGAGGGGGCGTCCGCTCGCGCCGTGCAGCACGGTGATGCCGTCGGCGACCAGGACCGCGTCCTCCTCGACGGCGAGGGTCGGGGCCCCTGACGCACGGGTCGTCCGGGCGCGGGTCGTGTTCGAGCGGGGGTTCGCGGCCGCGGCGAGGCCGTCGCCGACGAGCAGCGCTGCGAGCGACGCGAAGGTCAGGGCGACCGCGGGGCCGACGATGACGACGGGGTTCACCACGATGCGGTCGAGGCCGTCGTTGAGCAGGGTGCCCCAGTCGAACGCGGGGGTCTGCGCGCCGAGGCCGATGAAGGACAGGCCGGAGATCTCGACGAGTGCACCGGAGAACGCGCCGGCGATGAGGATGAGCGTCGGTTCGGCCATGTTCGGCAGCACGTGCCGGACGGCGACCCGGTGCGCGGGGACGCCCATCAGCCGGGCCGTCGTGACGTACTCGCTGGTGGAGATCTTCGCGGCGAGGTTCGCGGTCAGTCGGGCGAACCCGGCGATGTTCGCGACGGCGATGGCGACCACCACCTGGACCATGCCCTGCCCGAGGATCGCGGCCACGATGATCGCGACGAGCATCGTCGGGTAGCTGACGGCGAACTCGATGGCACGGAGGCCGAACTCGCGGAGCCGACGCGGCGCGAGCCACACGCCGATGCCGAGCGCGATGCCGACGACGGCCGACAGCGCGGTGGCCGCGAGCGCCATGAGCACGGTCGCACGGGTGGCGACGAGCGTGCGGGCGAGCATGTCGCGGCCGAGGGTGTCGGTGCCGAGCGGGTGCGCGGCGGTCGACCCGAGTCCGGCGGTGCCGCCGATCCCCGTCGCCTGCGCACCGAGCACGAACGGAGCGACGACGGCGACGACGAGGATCAGGGCGAACATCGCGAGTCCGACGACGAGGCCCGCGTTCCAGGCGAAGGCACGGGGTCGCGCGGGCCGATCGACGGTGGCGGCTCGGACTGCGGTGATGGTGTCAGCCACGCTTCTCTCCGAGGGTGCGCGGGTCGATGAGACCCAGGATGATGTCGATGACGAGGGTGATCACGAGGGAGATCAGGCCGATCACGAAGACCGCGGCGCGGATCACCGGGTAGTCCTTGTCGACCGCGATCGCCTGGACGATCACGCCGCCGAGCCCGGGCCAGGCGAACACCGCCTCGGTGATGAGCGCGGAGCCGAGCAGGGCGGTCAGGATGATGCCGGAGAGCGTCAGAGCCGTGGTGAGCAGGTTCGGCAGCATGTGCTTCGCGTAGATCGACAACGCCGGCAGCCGCCAGCCGCGCGCGGTGCGCATGTAGTCCTGTTCGAGGATGACCGCGGTCTCCCGACGGACGATGCGGGCGACGGAGCAGGTGCCGCCGACGGTGAGCGAGGCGATGGGCAGCACGGCGGCGGCCCCGAAGTCGTACGCCGGCGAGTACGCCGGCGGGAGCACGTGCAGCAGGACCGCGAAGACGACGACGAAGCCGGTGGCGAGCACGTAGGTCGGGATCGAGGAGATGAGTCCGGTGACCGCGGTGAACGTCACGTCGAGCCAGCGGTGGCGGTCGCCGCGGGTCAGCACGCCGACGGTCATCCCGAGCGCGAGCCCGAGGACGAGCAGGAGCAGGACGGCCACGATCGTGATGGTGAGCGTGTACGGCACCGCGGTCATGACGATGTCCATGGCGGGTGCGCGGTACTTGTACGAGTCCCCGAAGTCGCCCTGCACGACCCCGGCGACGTAGTGCCAGAGCTGGACCGGGAGCGGCTGGTCGAGGCCGAGCTGGTGCCGGACGAGCTCGACCTGCGCGAGCGACGCCGTGGGGCCGGCGATGGCCGTGGCCGGGTCGCCGGGGATGAGCTGCACGATGAGGAACGTCACGAGGACGAGCAGCGCGAGGTTGACGACGAGGCCGACCGCGCGGCGGAGCAGGAACCGGCGCCAGGCGCTCCCGAGGCCGGCGGCTCGGGGAGCCGTGGCGGCGGGGGCGCCTTGCGCGTCCGGGTTGCCCGGACCGGGCACGGGGGGATGGTCGACGGTGGTGGTGCTCATCGCGGGTCCTCCAAGTGCTCCGGTCCGGGCGGTGGTGGGGTGGTGCTGGGTGGTGTCGCGTCAGTCGGTCACGAGACGATCCGCATGGCGGACGGGTCCCAGTAGCCCGAGAAGACGTGCGTCTCGAAGCCCTTGCGGGCGACGTAGCGGTGCGTGTCGGTGATGAGCGGGGTCATGTCGACCCGCTCGAGGATCGACTTCTGCGCCGTGGCGAAGTCCGCGCACTGCTGGTCTTCATCGGTCGTCGCCATCGCGGCCTCGTAGGCCTTGAGGCCATCGGGGTTGTCGCTCGAGGACACGTTGGTGCCCCCCTCGGGGTAGGTCGGGCCGAGGTACCGGGCGATGGAGAGGTTGATCAGGCCGACCTGGGCGTCCTCGGCCGCGACCGCGACGTCCCAGGTGTCCGGCTTCGTGCGCATCTGCGTCGTCCAGTCGGCGGGGTCCGGCGCGGAGACCTTCACGGTCGCCCCGGCGTTCCGCAGCGACTCCGCGAGGAAGTCCGCCGCGGGGTCCCAGTTCGACATGATGAGCATGCGGATGGTCTTGCCCTTGAGCTCCTTCGTCGCGGCCTTCGGGTCGTACGACTGCACCATGGAGGAGCCGTCGACGGCGCACCGGTAGCTCGCGGCGTTGACGGTGGTCTGGGCGACCCCGAGCCCGTCGAGACCGGCGTTGTTGAAGCCCTTGGTGTCGATCGCCTGGGCGACCGCCGCACGCAGTGCCTGGTCGCCGGCGAACACCGAGCCGGAGCCCTCGGCCTCGTTGAAGACGAGGTTGTACGCCGAGCTGGCGAACTTCACGGTCGAGTAGTCGCCGCCGGTGAAGCGCTCGGCGTTCGAGTCGTAGAAGCGCGCGACGTCGACGCCACCGGACTGCAGCAGGTTCGCGCTCGTGTTCGAGTCGCCCTGCACGGTCATGTTGATCGTCTTGGCGGGCTTGCCGGTGACGGTCTTCCAGTCCGGCCAGGCGTCGTAGTCCGAACGGAGGGAGTACTGCACGCTCTTGCCCGCGGAGGACTTGGTCAGGGTGTACGGCCCCGACCACGCGCCCTTCACGGTTCCGGCGGCGAGTCCCTTCGGGTCGGCGATGCCGGCCGGGCAGATGACGCCGGTCCCCGGACGGGTGAGCCCGCCGAGCAACTGCGAGTACGGCGAACTGAGGGAGATCGTGAGCGTGCCGGCGGAGTCGTCGGGCGTGAAGGTCGGTTCACCGGAGCCGAAGGCCTGGTTCTTCCACGTCTGCGCACCGGAGTCGTCGAGGCCCACGAGGTACTCGAAGGACTTCGCGACGACGCTCGGTGTGATCTCGGTGCCGTCGGAGCACGTCGCCCCGTCCCGGATGGTGAACTCGTACTTCGAGGCCGACTCGGCGTCCCACTTGGTCGCGAGGCCACCGATGTACCCGCCGTCGTCGCCCTCGCCCTGTCGGAGCAGGGTGTCGAAGCCGAGTCGGGCGACCTCGACGTCCGAGCTGGCCGAGGCCTTCGCCGGGTCGAACGTCGCCGGGGCGTACCAGAGCTCCGCGTTGATCGTGCTGGTCGTCGAGCCGCTGCTGCCGCCGTCGGCGGAGCCGGACGTGCTGCACGCGCTCAGGGAGAGGCCGACGGCGGTCGCCACCGCGACGCCGACGAGGATGCGCTTCCTCACCATGGTGCTGTCCTCCAATGGGATTCGGGGTGATGCCAGGGAGTCAGTCCCAGGGTCGGGTCCAACTTGGATCCAATCTAGGACAATCCGCATCCAACTATGTTTCGTGTGGATTACATCTGATCCGCGCTGAAGACGGTCCGCCCTCCCACGACCGTCCGTTGCACGCGTGCTCGGGCGAACACGTCGGCGGTGCAGTCGCCCGGGTCGACGTCGAGGAGCACCCAGTCGGCCAGGGCTCCGGTGCGCAGGACACCGCGCCGGTCGTCGGCGAAGGCGGCGTGCGCCGCACCTCGGGTGTAGGCCGCGACAGCTTCGAGCACCGAGGTGGCCTGGTGCGGGCCGAGGGGCTCGTCGATCCCGCGCATCCGACGGGCAGCGGCCACCGGGACGACCTCGCGCGGGTCGAACGGGAAGTACGGTGCGTCCGAGCCCATCGCGACGACCGCCCCGGCGTCGAGCCACGTGCGCATCGGGTTCACCTCGTCCACCCGGTCACCGAGCCGTCGGCGGAGGCCGGCCGCGTTCTTCCAGGCGATCGAGGGCTGCAGCGACGCGACCACGCCCAGGCGAGCTGCCCGTGCCGCGCTCGCCGGGCTCGGTTCGAGGTAGGCGTGGATGAGCTGGCACCGCAGGGGTGCGACGGGCCGGCCGGTGCGCCCCTCGGCCGTCTCGAGGCCGTCGAGGACCTCGGCGACCGCTCGACTGCCGACCGCGTGGACGCCGAGCCCCCACCCCGCTTCGACGCACCAGGTGGCGAGCCGAGCGAATTCCTCGGCCGAGATGCGCTGCACGCCGTGGTCGCCCCCCGCCCACGGACGCTCGAGCAGGGCCTGACCCTTCATGCCCTCGCCGTCGTAGTAGACCTTGATCGGGCCGAGCCGCAGCATGTCGTCGCCGTCCCCGGTGACGCCGTCGATCGAGCCGAGGACGGCGAGCGCCGCGTCGACGTCGGGAACGGCGGGCGTTCCGAGTTCCGGGTAGGGCATCGCGACGACGCGCATGGTGAGCAGCCCACGACGGTGCGCCTCGCGGTACCCGGCGAGCTCGGGGAGCGTGACCGCGGGGTCGACGACCCCGGTGAACCCCATGGCGTGGAGGAGCGGTTGGACCCGACGGATCGCGGCGAGCCGGTCCTGGATCGTGGGTGGAGCGTCACCGAGCCAGTCCGGGGCGTCCGGGTCCGCATCGCCGTCGGCGAGCATCACGGCCGAGAACGCCTCGGCGTCCGCCTCGTCGTCGAGCAGCTGCAGCGCCTTGAGACCGGCCCGTTGCGCGTGGGCGTGCGCGTCGGTGAACCCCGGCAGCACCGTGCCCTCGACGTGGTCCTCCGCGACGGCGCCGATCGCCGCCGCGGCAGCCGCCAGCACCTCGGCCAGGGTCCCGACCGCACGGATCCGCTCGCCGTCGACGAGCATCGCCTCGGCCGTCGGCACGGCGGGGTCCATGGTCCGGATGTGCCCGACGACGACCCGGGCGGTGCCGGACGGTGTGCCGTGCCGATCAGGCACGCGCGGGGTCCCGCTCGTCGAGCCACGACCGCACGTCGTCCGCGGTCACGAGCGCGTCACGTTGCAGGTACGCGATCGCCTCGAGCGCCGCGTCGTGCGCACGCTCGCTCGACCCGGCGACGCAGTCGGTGAGCACCCGCACCGCGTAGTCGTGCTGGTGGGCGTCGGCCGCGGTGTAGTGGATGCACACGTCGGTGAGACCACCGACGAGCAGCACGGTGCCGGCGCGGTAGGCCTTGAGCACGATCTCGAGCTCCGTCCCGAAGAACGCCGAGTACCGACGCTTGCGGATGACGAACTCCTCCGGTCGGGGGTCGATCCACGAGGCGAGCTCGGTCTGCTCGTCACCCTCGATGCAGTGCGGCCCCTCGGCCCCGTCGAGTTCGCGGCCGATGTCGACGAGGTCCGGCTTGTGGACCTCCTGGATGAAGACGACCGGCACCCCGGCGGACCGGCAGTGCTCGATGAGGTCGCTGACGCGGGGCGCGCGTTCCGCGCGACCGCTCATCACGGGGATGCCCGGTGTGGGCATCGTCGAAGCGGCGCCGCCCTGGATGTCGACGACGATCAGGACGGGGTTGCCGGAGACGGCGAGCATGCGGTGGTTCCTTCCACGACGGATCGTGCACTCGGGTGGGGACCGGTGCGCGCCGTCGCCGCCAGTCTCCGACGGCTTCCGACACGGCACGGGTCATGGGTGTTACAGCGGCGTTAAACCTCAGGTGTCGCGGAGTTCGACGCCGCTCGCGGAGTCCGACACGCTCCGCGCCGCTCGGCGCCGTCGGAACGGCAGCAGCTCGGCCACGCCGACCGGGCCGAACCCGTCGCCGACCGCGACCCACACCCGCGCGTCCGGGGCGTGGTCGCCGAGCAGCTCGGCGCAGACCCCGCACGGCTCGATGAGGTGCAGCGTCCCGCTCGGTCGACGCAGGACGCCGACGACGGACTCGACCGCGGCGCCGGCGACGACCGCTGCGCTCAGGGCCGCGGACTCCGCGCACACGGAGGCCCTGCCCGCCGACGCCTCGACGTGCAGACCCGTGACGACGGTGCCGTCCACCAGGCGGAGTGCCGCGGCGACCTCGTGGACGCCGGCGCGGTACCGGCGCTCGAGCACGTCGGTCGCGACGGCGAGCAGCGAACGGTCGGCCGCGTCCATGCCGGGAGGCGGCCCGTCCAGGACCGGACGGTCCGACGACGCCGGTGCGCGCCCGTCGCTCACGACCAGCCCAGGATCCGCGCCATGTTGCCGCCCTCGACGAGCGCCCGGTCGGCCTCGTCCGGGATCGCCTTCGCGATCTTCATGCGTTCGAGGTCGAAGTCGCTGCCCGGCCACTCGGACCCGAGCAGGATCTTCTCCGCGCCCAGCCGGGCGTAGGCGCGCTTGACGTCGGACATCAGCGTCGCCGAGGTCTCGAGGTAGACGTGCGGGTTCCGCTCGGCGACGATGATCGCCTCGGGCACGTTCCACACCGCGCCCATGTGGGCGATGATCGTCGGCACCGTCGGGAAGCCCTTTGCGATCTCCTCGATCGCGAACGGCGCACAGAACGCGTCGTCGAGGGCGTTGATGAGCACGGGCAGTCCCAGCTCAGCACACACCTCGAACAGCGGGTCGAGCAGGCCGTGGTCCGCAACGTGGTACCCGTGCAGACTCGGGTGCAGCTTCAGGCCGACCAGTCCGCCGTCGGCGAAGCGACGGATCTCGTCGGTCGCGTTCTCCCACTGCGGCATCACCTGCCCGAAGCCGAACAGCCGGTCCGGGTGCGCGGCGACGAGGTCCATCAGGAAGTCGTTCTCGATCCCCTGGGCGAGCGAGCACACCATCGCGCGGTCGACACCGGCTGCGTCCATGCGGTCGAGGATCCGGTTCGCGTCGAACGGCGTGTACGCGGGCGGCTCCTCGCCCGGTCGGACGCCACTGAGGTAGTCGCTGCGGCCACGGCGGTCCTGCGTGGTGTTGTAGGCGTCGATGATCATCGTGGGCGTCTCCTCGTCGGCTGCTCGCGGGGACGATCCGCCCCACATGTCATCCGATACTGCCAGAATTGGATCCAATTTGGTAGCGCCTGGTCGGTCCAGGAGGCGCGGCCCGCCTTGTCCGCGTCCGTCACGGGACCGGGTGGCTCAGTGGACGGCGGCCATCGCCCCCATCGCGAGCACCCCGACGAGCGACGCGATCCGGCGCACCGAATCCACGCGAGCGGCGCGGCGCCGTCCGACGCCCCACGCGACGGCGCCGACGTGCACCGCGACCGCGACCGCGATCGGCAGCAGCAGTGCCCCACCGTGGTGGTGGCCGCCGGCGTCATCGGCGTGCACGGTGCCCAGGAGCACGAACACCGCGCCGAGCAGCATGCCGAGCGCGTGCAGGTGGTCTCCCTGCGGGCGGCTCGGGCGGCGGACGCGGTCGACCAGCGCGGTCACCATCGCGCAGCCGCCGAGCACGACCGCCCAGAACGGCGCCGGCACGAGGCCCAGGGCCGGCAGGTGGACGTCCGCCATCGCGGCGAGCATCACGACCTCGCCGACGAGCGCCGACCACCCCACGCGCCGGTGCCCGGCGGCGCCCAGCATGAGGGCCACGAGCGACCCACTGAGGGTCACGGCGATCAGCACGGTCATGATTGGATCCAATCATGGGTGAGTCGGATCCGGCAACGGGATCCAACACCTGGCAGGATTGGATCCGCAGCGGGGGCTCGCTGCGATGACGCACCGAGGAGACCACTTCCGTGACCACCACCGACGGCAACGCACTCGTCGACGACCTCGCCGCCCGGATCCGCGCGAAGATCATGTCCGGCGAGATCCCGATCGGCGCCCCGCTGCGCCAGGCCGACCTCGCGGCACAGTTCGGGATCAGCCGCACCCCGGTGCGCGAGGCCCTGCGGCAGCTGCAGACCGGCGGGCTCATCGAGGTCGTGCCGAACCGCGGCGCCGTCGTGCGCGTGCCCGTGCCGTGGGAGGTCCGCGAGGCCTACGAGGTCCGCGCCGAGCTCGAGTCCCTCGCCGCCCGTCGCGCCGTCGACCGCCTCGACGACGCCACCATCACGCAGCTGCGGTCGGTGAACCAGGCGATGTACGAGCGCTCGCTCGCCGCGGCCGAGGGGGAGCAGCCGAAGCAGCGCGAGGGCGTCGACAACGACCAGTTCCACGGGCTCATCTACCAGGCGTCCGGCAACACCCGACTGACCCGCATGCTCGTCGAGATCAACGACGCGTTCCCGCGCAACGTCTCGGCACTCGTGCTGCGCGAGAACTCCCGGCACCGCGAGGAGAACTTCCGCGAGCACGAGGAACTCATCGAGGCCTTCGTCGCCGGTGACCACGAGCGTGCGGCCGGGCTCATGCGCGACCACGTGCTCCGGGCCGGCGAGCACCTGGCGCACTGGTACGAGCGCCGCTCGTCCACCGTCTTCACCGGCTGAGTCGAGCACCCGGCCGAGCCCGAGAGGCGGGGTCGACCCGCGCCTCCCGGATTCCCGCCTCGTCTACCGGGTCGGAGCCCGCCGGATCCAGCCGGTGGCCTCCTCGATCGCGCGCGTCACCGCGAGCAGCTGCGCCTCGCGGCCGTACCGCCCGACGACCTGCACGCCCACCGGCAGCCCCTCCGGCGTGAACCCGGCGGAGGTCACCACGACGGGGTGCGCGGTCAGCGTGAGCCGGTTCGCGAGCATCTGCCACGTGAAGTAGCGCTCGAAGCGGTGCCCGTCGACCTCGTCGACCCACTCGACGTCGGCGGGCGGCGCGACGACCGGTGTCGCCGGCAGGACCAGCACGTCGTACCGGTCGAGGACCGCGGCCGTGTCCCGGTACAGGCGCGTCCGCCGCTCGTACGCGTCGGCCAGCTGCGTCGCGGTCGTGGCGCGCCCCTGTTCGACGTTGCGGACGTAGTCCGGTCGGAACCCCGTCGCTCCGGCGTCGACGGCGTGCCGACCGCCGAGGAAGAACTCGAACGTCTCGATGGTCTCCCAGGCCTCGTCCGCGCCGGCGAAGTCGGGTTCGGACGCCTCGACCACCGCGCCGAGGCCCGTGAGCTGCTCGGCGAACGCACGGTGCACGGCTCGGACCGACGGGTCGATCGGCAGGCCGCCGGCGTCGTCGCTCCACGCGACCCGGAGCCCGTCGACCTCGACCGGACGCACCGGGTGCCGGGTCATCGCGGACATCGGCCAGACCGACTGCTCGACCGCCAGGGCGTCCATGAATCGCGCTGCGTCCGCCGAGTCGCGCGCCATCGGCCCGGTGACCCCGTGCGGCGTCCAGGCGTTGCCGGTCCGGCCGCTCGGCACACGACCGGGGCTCGGCCGGACACCGACGACGTTGCAGAACGCGGCCGGGTAGCGCAGGCTCCCGCCGCTGTCGGAGCCGTCGGCGATCGGCAGCATCCGTCCGGCCAGGGCCGCCGCGGCCCCACCGCTCGATCCACCGGCGTGCCGCGAGGTGTCCCAGGGGTTCACGGTCGTGCCGAACACCGGGTTGAAGGTGAGGACGCCCTGCCCCATCTCCGGCGTGTTCGTCTTCCCGATGATGATCGCGCCGGCATCGCGCAGGAGCGTCGCGAGGACGCTGTCGTGCTCGGCCGGACGCGCGTCGGCGAAGGCCGCCGAACCGTTCGTGGTCGGCAGGCCGGCGACGTCCATCAGGTCCTTCACCGCGGTGGGCAGACCGTGCAGGAGCGGGAGGGGTTCGCCGGCGGCGCGGGCCTCGGCGGTGCGGCGGTCGGCGGCCTCCGCGGCGGCGAGCGAGACCGAGTCGGGCTGCTGGGAGACGACTGCCCGGAGGCGCGGGTTGCGCTCCTCGATCCGGTCCAGGTGGGCGCGCATCACCTCCACCGCCGACACCTCGCGGATGGCGACGGCGTCGGCCAGGCGGACGGCGGACCAGTCGGCGAGGTGCTCCGGGGTGTGCTCGGGCGCGGGCATCAGCGGCCGCCCTCGTGGTCGTGCTGCTGCTCGGCGTGGACGTGCCCGTCGTGTGCGGCGTCGGTGTGGTGGTCGTGCGCCGCGTGGTCGTGGTCGTGGCCGGCCCCCGGCGCGCAGTGGTCGGTCGCCGACGGCGGGACGTCGAGCGAGGGGTTCCGGTCGAAGAAGCCGTCCGGTTCGAGCCGGAAGCCGATCCGGTCGACGGGCATGATCGGCCACTGCTCGGGCCGCGGGAAGTGGTGCACGCCGAGGACGGGCCACAGCACGAGCCGCTCGTTCTCGAGCGACCGGTCCGCCTGCTGCCAGACGTGCACCCCGTCGTCACCGAGCTCGCCCTGGTTCGGGTACTCGCCGGCGATGAAGCGCTCCTCGGGGTCGAACGCGCTCGCCCACAGGTGCTTCGCGACGAACGGCGCCTTGCGCTCCACGATGCTGCCAGGCCGGACGTGCAGCTGCGCCGTGTTCTGGACGGCCAGTCGGTAGGCCGTGCTCTCGCCGTACCGGTTCTGCGCCGACTCGCTCTCGATGCGCCAGTGCAGCGCGCGCGCCGGGTCGGTCATCCGGGCGCCGTCGGCCTCGGAGGCGATCGCCGTCTCGACCGCGATGCAGGCGTTGCCGTAGGGGTTCAGGGCCTCGTCGGGCTCGGGCTCGGCGTGCACTTCGACCAACCGGTTCAACGGCCCGTCGACGGCGGTGTCGAGGCGGACGGCGAAGTAGTGCTGGTGGGTCGGTGCCTGGACGTTCGGCGCCACCATCCGGCCGTACCGCGGCGTCTCCCCGTCGGCGATGCCGGACACCGACATGATCCCGGTGAGCTTCACCTCGAGCTCGATCGAGCCGTCCTGGTAGAGGGACCAGTAGAAGCCGTAGTCGTAGTTCGCCACGGTCGCGAAGCTCGAGACCACGAGTCGACGGCTGCGCCGGACCTCGGCACTGCCGGTGCGGGTGTTGACGTGCTTCCAGAGGATCGAGTCGTCCTCCTCGTGCAGGCAGATGCCGTTGACGATGGTCTGCGGCTCGCCGTGGCCGTCCAGGAAGTCGACGTCGAAGTACCGGATCTCCCCGAGGCAGTCGCAGCCGAGCTCCAAGCTCGCCGTGAGCGGGCCGGCGCCGTACTCGCCCCAGTCGAAGAAGTTCTTCCGGTACGCGGTCGGGTCGCTGTCCAGGTACGGCACGTACATCTCGTTGACGGCCGCGCGGTGCAGCACCGGTCGCTCGACGTCGCCGTCGCGGTAGGACAGGTCGTGCAGCACGAGCCCCTCGCGGTGCGAGAAGCCGACACGGAACGTCCAGTTCTGCCAGCGGACCTCGTGTCCGTCGATCGTGAAGCCGGGACCGTCCGGCTGGACGATGTCGAGCGCCGACACCTCGCGGTCGGGCCCCCAGGTACCGGAGGTGTAGACGCCGGTCTCGCTCGCCATCGGGACGACGCCGTGGTCCTCGATGCGGATGACCTCGAGCGTGTCCAGGTCGAGGATCGGGACCAGCCCCGCGACCGGCCGGGCGTAGCCGTTGTCCTCGGGGAACTCGCGGTACCAGACCGTGCCCCAGCTGAGACGGCGGTCGGCGAGGTCCTCCGGGACGAAGCCGGTGATCGACTCCGGGTCGACCCAGACGAGCGAGGTGTCGGTGATGCCGCGCTTGGCCAGCGCCTCGATGATGAGCGGCGACTTCCGAGCGGCCTGCGCGATGAGCCGGGCCTCGTCGCTCGAGACACCCGGGCGGCGGTGGTCGACGTCGGTCCACAGCTCGACGATCGCCGGCGAGTCCGGGCCCGCGGTCCAGCCGCGCACCTCCCAGGCGGCGTGGGCGTCCGGGTCCATCACGACCATGCGGACCGGGCGGGCACCGCCGGCCACGGTCCCCCGGGCCTTCTCCTCGTCGAGGGCGATCCCCCAGAAGCGCGGTCGTGCACCGATCCGACCGGAACCGCGGACCGCGGCGACGAAGGAGGCGATCTCGGCGGAGGTGAGCGGATCGAGGACGTGGGCGGTGCTGCTCATGGGCTTCCTTCTCGGGTGGATCGGGGATCAGTTGGCGTGCAGGACGACGGCGCGACCGTCCGCGCGGGGATCGCTCGCGGCGTCGAGGTGGCCGTCGGCGTGCAGTCGGACGGTCTGGACGTGCCCGGCCTCGTCGACCGGGCCGGCGGTCCGTGCGACGGGCAGGCCGAGCACTCCCGCGGCGGCGATCGCGTCGTCGGTCCCCGGTTCGGCGACGAGCGTCATCTCCTCGTGGCCGAGATCGCGCGCACCGACCACGAAGCGCGGGCGGCCGAGCACGGCCACGGGGTCGCTGTCGGCGTCGACGAGGTCGCTGGCGACCTGGGCGAGGATCCACGGCTGGGCGCTGCCGCCCTGGCACCCGAGGGCGACGACGAGACCGTCGGTCTCGGCGATGACCGGCAGCAGTGTGTGCGGCGGGCGCAGCCCGGGACCGACGTGGCCCGGGTGCGCGGGGTCCGTGCTGAAGGCGGAGCCGCGGTTGTGCAGGACGACCCCGGTACCGGGGTCGAGGATGCCCGACCCGAACAGCTGGTAGACGCTCTGGATGAGGGTGACCACGGTGCCGTCGGTGTCCGCCGCGGTCACCGCGACCGTGTCGCCGAGCGCACGTCCGGCCCGGGGCAGGGCGCCCGCGCGGCCGGTGTCGCGCGGATCCGTCATCGCGGCGACGTCGATCGGACCGCCACGGGGGTCGCCCAGCTCGGCCTGCCGGACGAGCGCGGCGCGGTGCACGGCGTCGACGAACTCGGCCGTGCGGTCAGCAGCTCCTGCCCCGTCGGCGAGCGCCTCCGGCAGGATGCCGAGGAGCACGACGCCCTGCGTGGGCGGCGGCGCCACCCACCATCGGACGCCGGTGACGGCGGCCTGCTCCGGCTCGGCGAGCTCGGCCTCGTGCGCGGCGAAGTCTGCCTCGGTGTGCGCGCCGCCCAGTTCCCGGAGCTGTGCCGTGATCGACGCGGCGATCCGACCGCGGTACATCGCCCCGGGGTCCGCAGCCAGTTCGGTGAGCGTCGCGGCGAGCGCGGGCTGCACGAGCCGGTCGCCCGTGCCGAGCAGCCCGCCGGCACCGTCGCCGAAGACGTCGGTCATGCCGGCGTCGGCGAGGATCTCGTGCTCGCGGAGCGCGACGGCACGAGCGAGGCCGGCGGAGACCGGTGCCCCCTCGGCCGCGAGCCCGGCGGCTCGGAGGAGCGCCGGACGGAGGCCCAGCCGGCCGCCGAGCGCGTCGATCGCCTGCCACCCGGCGACGACACCGGGCACCGTGACGGTCTGCGCGCCCTGCCGCGGCATCCGCTCCTGCTGCGCGAGCGCGGCGACGTCGATCCCGCTCGGAGCGGCGCCGGCGGAGACCACGGCGGTCACGCCGTGTCCGGGCCGACGGACGAGGGCCACGAGGTCACCGCCGATGCTGCACTGGTGCGGGTACACGACGGTCAGCGCTGCGGCGGCTGCGAGCGCGGCGTCGATCGCGTCGCCGCCCGCCGCGACCGCTTCGGCCGCGGCGTCGAGCGCGGCGGGGTGCGGTGCGGCGACGGCGACCCGGCGGGACCCGGGTGCGGTGGGCTCGGTCATGCGGTGGTCACCATCCGTGCTGGGCTGAGGAAGTCGAGATCAGGACGGTCGACGCCCTGGACCAGGTCGGCGACGGCCTCGCCGATCGCCGGCCCGAACTTGAACCCGTGCCCGGAGCAGGCAGCGGCCACGAGGACCTCGGGCTCGTTCGGCAGCGCGCCGACGACGAAGCGCTTGTCCGGCGTCATCGTGTACAGGCAGGCGACCGCCTCGCCGCCCGCGGTGTCGATCCCGGGGACGAACCGCTCGAAGAGTCCGGCCAGGTGGGCGGCCTCGTCCTCGGTCGGCGGTGCGACGGGCACGTCGGGGTCCCAGACCGGGCCGGCGTCGATCCCGATCTTGGCGCCCGACCCGGCGGCCTCGGGCAGGCCGAAGACGAGTCCCTCCGGCAGGTCGACGGAGAAGCACCCGAGTGCGGGCGGTTGCGCGATCGCCTGACCGGTCGGGACGGTGAGGGTGACGATGCGCCAGACCTCGAAGAACGCGGCCGCCTCCGGCACGAGCTGTGCCGCCCAGGCGCCGCCGGCCAGGACGAGGCGGCGAGCGCGGATGCTGCCCCGGTCGGTGCGGACCGTGACGACGCCGTCGTCGACCCGCCGGTCGAGCACGGCCTCACCGAAGCGCAGGTCGGCTCCGGCCGCAGCGGCCGCCGACTGCGCGAAGGCGAGCGCACGTGCGGCCTCGAGGACGCCGGCGTCGGGGTCGTGGACCGCCCCGTACGTCTCGGGGGGACGCAGTGAGGGCGCGAGCGTCCGCCACGCCTCGCGATCGACCGGGAGGCTCGCCCCGCCCTGCATCGTCGGCTCGCCCCGGTGGGCGTACAGTCCGCCGGTCGGGTGCAGGAAGGGCGCACCGGCTGCGGTCCCCCACCGTTCCCACCCGCGGTACGCACGGTCGACCAGGTCGTTCCAGACCGGGCTCGGGTAGGCGCGGCGGATCATCCGCGTCGCGCCGTGCGACGAGCCCCTGGTGTGCCCCGGGGCGAACCGCTCCACCGCGACGACGTCGAGGCCACGGCGGGCGAGTTCGTGTGTAGCCGCGGACCCGTGGATCCCGAGACCGAGGACGACGACGTCGTGCACCGCGGTCATGCCCGGGCCTCGGCCACGACGTCGGCGATGCCGTCGAGCAGGACCCGGACGTCCTCGTCGTCGTTGTACACGTGCGGCGACACCCGGACGACACTGGGCAGTCCGCGGGCTCCGAGGTCCCACTGCGCGTGGCTGGCTGGAACCGAGATCGAGTCGATCCGGCGGTGGCGCAGTCGCGCGGAGACCTCCTTCGAGGCGACCCCGTCGACCGTGAAGGTGACGATCGCGGAGGGTGACGCGACCGGGTCGGCGACGCGCACGCCGTCGAGACCGTCGAGGGCGTCCCGGATCCGGGAGCCGAGGCCGACGAGGTGCGCCTCGGTCGCCGCGGGTCCACGCTCGAGCGCCTCGCGCAGCGCTACCCCGAGGCCGAGCCGCGCGGCGACGGAGCACTCCCACGTCTCGAGCTGCCTGGCGGTCCCGTCCATCGTCCACTCATCTTCGCCCGTCCAGACCGCACCGCGGACATCCGGCGCCCACGCACCGACGCCCTCGAGCGTGCCGCGACGCAGGTACGCCATGCCCGTCCCGCGCGGACCACGGAGGAACTTCCGGCCGGTCGTGACGAGTGCGTCGCAGTCGACGGCCCGGACGTCGATGTCGATCTGGCCCACGGACTGCGTGGCGTCGACGACCGTGAGGGCCCCGTGCCGACGGGCGACGGCCGCGATCTCGGCGACCGGTTCGACGAGCCCGGACGACGTCGGGACGTGCACGGCGCTCACCACGACCCGACCGGTGGCCCCGGCGACGGCGCCCTCGAGCGCCTCGAGGTCCATCGCACCGCTGGCGTCGCTCGGCACGACCACCAGCCGGACGTCGTCGTGCCGCTGCATGGCGAGCAGCCGGAGCGCCTGGCTCACGTAGCTCGACCGTGGCGCGACGACGGTGTCGCCGGCACCGAGCCGGAGCGCGTCGAAGACGCCGCGGAGGCCGCTCGTCGCGCTGTCGAACAGGGCGATCTCGTCCGCCTCGGCGCCGAGCAGCGCGGCGGCCGACGTGTACACCGCCGCGACGTCGTCGGCGACCTCGTTGGCTGCTTCGTACCCACCGACCCGCTGTTCGCGACGCAGGTGGGCGACCACGGCCTCCAGGACACCGTCGCTGACCAGGCCGGCGCCGGCCGCGTTGAAGTAGTGGCGTCCCGCGGTGCCGGCCGTGCGTGACCGCTCGGCGGCCACGTCGATCACCGCCGTTGCCGGGTCGGCGCGTGTGCCGTCCTCCAGACCGATCGTCATGTGGCGGGTCCTCCCTCGTGCGCGTCACCCCCGGACGCTGAATGGATCCCATTATAAACAGGTTGTATCCATTCACGCCACCGCCGGATACTGTTGCCGCATGGAGCACTCCGCTGAAGCCCGCGCCCAGGAACTCGGACTCGTCATCCCGGACTACGCGAACCCGCCCTACGGTGGCCGCTACGGCAGTTCGCTCCGCGCGTTCCACCGCACCGGTGACCTGCTGGAACTGAGCGGCATGACGCCGGAGTCGCGAGACGGCACGATGCTGCACCCGGGCGCCGTTGGCGTCGACATCACGCTCGAGCAAGCGCAGGAGGCCGCCCGGTACACGGCGGTGAACGCCCTCGGCATGATCCGGTACGCACTCGGCTCGCTGGACGAGGTCGCCGCACTCTCCCGAGGGCTGTGCTTCGTCCTCTGCCCGCCCGGCTTCGAACAGCTGAACCAGGTGTCGAACGCGGCGAGCGACCTGCTCTTCGACGTGTTCGGGCCGGACGTCGGTCGGATGGGCCGGGCGTCCATCGGCGCGACGGCCCTGTCGCGGAGCGCCTGCTTCGAGCTCTGGCTCAGCCTGGAGTGCCGCCCGCGCCGA
Source organism: Curtobacterium sp. Curtsp22 (assembly GCF_059492135.1). Classification (NCBI taxonomy): domain Bacteria; kingdom Bacillati; phylum Actinomycetota; class Actinomycetes; order Micrococcales; family Microbacteriaceae; genus Curtobacterium; species Curtobacterium sp. Curtsp22. The sequence continues at coordinate 2,187,237 of NZ_CP168519.1, forward strand.
GCCGGGGCGTGAGACCACTCGTCGAGACCGGCGTCCGGGGAACGGCCTTCTGGCTCCTCGTCCTGGCCTCGACCGCCGGGTACGTCGTGAACGGCGCGAGCACCCCGGTCGTCCCGCGCCTGGCGACGGACCAGCTCGGCGCCGACCCGGCACTCGGCGGACTCCTCGTCTCGCTCGCGGGCTTCGTCGCGATCGGGGCCATGCCCGTGGCCGGCGTCCTGAGCGACCGGCTCGGAGCACGTCGTGTGCTCCTCGGCGCCGGACTGCTGGCGGCGGTCGGGCTCGGGGTCGTGCTCGTCGCACTGAGCCTCCCGGCGCTCGCGGTCAGCCGCGTCGTGTTCGGTGCGGGCAACGCCGCGACCGCCACAGCCCTGACCGCGTGGGTCGTCGCCGAGATCCCCGTGACGCAGCGGAGCCGCGCACTCGGCCTGTTCGGGCTCGCCGTCTGGATCGGCCTCGCGCTGGGGCCGGTCGTCGGCGAGAACCTGTACCAGTCCGCGGGGCGCCGCACCGTGTGGATCGTCGCGATCGGCGCACAGCTCGGCGGGCTCGCCGTGGCGCTGCTCGCCCGCGGCGGGTCGGCGCCGGTCCACTCGCCGGCGCACCGCAGCTCGACCCGGCCGACGGGGAGCGGCCTCGCACCGGTGCTGCGCGCGGTGGTGCGCCCCGGCGCCGCCGGACTCGTCGCATGGGCCGCCGAGGGCTTCATGATCGCGTTCCTCATCCAGCACCTCGTCGGACAGGGCGTCGGCGCGCAGGGGCTGACCGGCACCGCGAACGTCTTCACCGTCTTCGCGGCGAGCGTCGTCGGCGTGCGACTGCTCCTCGGCGGCCTGCCGGACCGGATCGGACCCGTCCGCACGGCGAGGGGCGCCCTGGTCGTCCTCGCCGCCGGACTCGTCGTCCTCGCCCTCGCGCGCGACTTCCCGACGGCCGCCGCCGGGGCCGTGCTGGTCGGCGCCGGCTACTCGCCGCTGTTCCCGACGCTCACGATCCTGGCCACCCGCGCACTCGACGGCCGGAGCCGTGCGACCGGTGTGGGCGTGTTCTCGGCGGTCACGAGCGCCGGCTACGCCCTGGGGTCGCTCGCGGGCGGGGTCCTGGTGTCCGCCGTGGGTTCCGGCTGGGACCTGGTGGTGCTCGCCCTGGTGCAGCTCACCGCCGTGCCCGCGCTCGGCCGGCACGACGGTGGCCGCGGCCCGGGGTCGCGACCCCGGGCCTGGGCTCAGAGGGCGATGACGATGCTCTTCGACTCGCAGAACGCCCGCAGCGCCTCCTCGCCGAGGTCCCGGCCGAGACCCGACTCGCCGACGCCGCCGAAGGACAGCGCCGGGTCGAACAAGTTGTAGGTGTTCACCCACACCGTCCCGGCGTGCAGGCGCTGGCCCATCCGGTGCGCCCGGGCGAGGTCGCGGGTCCAGACGCCGGCCGCGAGTCCGTACGTCTGGTCGTTCGCGATGGCGATCGCCTCGTCCTCGTCGTCGAACGGGATGACCCCGACGACGGGTCCGAAGATCTCCTCGCGCGCGATGGTCATCGTGTTCGAGACACCGGTGAAGAGCGTCGGTTCGACGTAGTACCCGGGGCGCTCGGGGACGCCGCCGCCGACCGCGACCGTCGCGCCTTCGGCCTTGCCCTGCTCGATGTACCCGAGGACCTGCTGCCGCTGTTCCTCGGACACGAGCGGTCCGACGGTGATCCCGCCGTCGAGGCCGTCGCCGACCGGGACCTTCCGGACGGCGGCGACGAGACGCTCGGTGACCGCGTCGAGCACCGATCGCTGGACGAGCAGCCGGCTGCCGGCGGTGCACATCTGGCCGGAGTGACCGAACGACGCACGCATCGCGGTGACGACGACCGCGTCGAGGTCGGCGTCCTCGAAGACGATGTTCGGGCTCTTGCCGCCGAGCTCGAGCGTCAGCCGCTTGAAGTCCGCGCTCGCCGCGGTCATCACCTTGCGACCGACCTCGGTGCTGCCGGTGAACGAGACCTTGTCGACGCCCGGGTGCGCGGTGAGCGCCGCGCCGACGCGGCCGTCACCGGTCAGGACGTTGACGACACCGGCGGGGACACCGGCTTCCTCGCAGATCGCCGCGACGCGGAGCATCGTGAGCGGCGTCTGCTCGGCGGGCTTCACGACGACCGTGCACCCGGCGGCGAGCGCGGGTGCGAGCTTGAACGCCCCGGTCATGATCGGGAAGTTCCAGGGCAGGATGAGCGCCGCGACGCCGACGGGCTCGAGGGTCGTGTAGACGTGGTGCTGCCCGCCGTCGACCGGGACGACGGTGCCGGTCAGGCGCGACGGCGCACCCGCGTAGTAGCGGAAGACCCGGGCCGAGGTCGCGGTGTCCGCACGGGACCGCTCGATCGGCTTGCCGTTGTCGCGGGTCTCGAGCACGGCGAGCTCCTCGAGCCGTTCCTCGATGAGGTCGGCGACGCGACCCAGGATCCGGCTGCGGTCGTGCGGGCTCATGCCGCTCCACCGACGGTCCTCGTGCGCCCGGCGGGCGGCGGCGACGGCGGCGTCGATCTCGACGGGGCCGGCCTGCGGCACCCGGGTGAGCAGGGCCTCCGTCGCCGGGTCGAGGACGTCGAGCAGCTCGGCGCCGTCCGGTGCGGTCCAGGTCCCGTCGACGAGGAACGGCTCGAGCGGGGCCAGGGGAGCGAGCGTGTCTCGCATGGTGGGTCCTAACGGTGGTGGGTTCAGGGGCGGTCGAGCAACCGGGCTGGCTCGTCCACCGTGATGCGGGTGAGGACGTCGTCCGGCACCCCGAGCGCGCGGAGCCCCGGGACGACGCGGGCGGTGAGGTGGTCGAGGCCGTGTCCCCCGTGACGGCGGAGCTGCCCCTTGGTCCAGGTCGCGTGACCGAACACCCACCGGGTCTCCGGCGCCGATCCGCGCAGGGCCAGGAAGGCGTCCAGGCGCTGGGGGTCGCTGGCGTTCCGGATCCGGCCGACGTGCGATCCCTCGTTGCCGAAGCAGAGCTCGAGGACGGCGCCGGCCTGCCCGAGGTCCCGCAGGTACGGCAGGTCGAGGAACTCGTCGACCGTCGAGAAGACGACGCGGCTCGGGTCGACACCCTCGGCGACCACGTGTGCGAGCACCTCGAGCCCGTTCCGGGCGTCGGCCGCCAGCCGGACGACGACGGCTGCGCCGGTGGTCACGGCGGCCCGAGCAGCTGCCGTCAGGCTCCGGCGTTCCTCGGTGCCCTCGGCGGTGGCGAACGCCGACGTGGTGCCCATCAGTCCGAGGATGCCGGCGCGGTAGTGGGTTCCCGGGACGGCGTCGGTGAGCGCGCGCTCGAACAGCCCCTGTCGCCCGTCGGTGTCGAGATCGGTGAACCAGTCCGGCACCAGGCGCGGCAGGTAGGCGCCGTAGCCCGCGACGACGTCGACGCCGCTCGCCAGCGCGAGTTCGGGTAGCCGGACATGGTCCGGCCCGAAGCCGAGCGAGCTGAGGTCGACCGCGAGTCCGAGCCCGGCGGCACCCGCGATCCGCAGCTCGTCGGCGAGCAGGTCGATGTCGTCGAGGCGCAGGTTGTCGGCCAGCGCCAGCTGACTCCACCGCAGGGCCGCGGCGAGGTCCGCCGTGACGGCGAGGCTCGGTTCGAGCTGCTCGATCCCCGGCCGCTGCAGCGCGCTCGCGTCGGTGAGCAGGTGCTCGTGCATCGACACCGGGCCCGTCCCGGACGACTCGACGGGCCCGAGGACGGTCTGGATCACGACGTGCCTTTCACCGTGGTGGACTTGACGGATCCAATCTACATCGGTTTGGATCCCTCTTGTTCATGGGTGCCGCCGATCCCACCCGACGACCCCGAACGTTTACACGCGGGCGACTTCCGACACGTGCCCGAAACAGCCGGGCAACGGCGACGACACAGCCCGGCACGACACTGGTCGCACTACCTGTCACCCGACAGGTACTCCGCGAAAGGCCTGCAGCCATGCGCTCTCCCGAAGCACCGCTCCACACGCCCCGCGCCACGTCCAGTGCCGACGCCCAGGGCCTCGCCCGGCTCGGCTACGAGCAGGAGCTCCACCGCGGAGTCGGCTCGTTCTCCTCCTTCGCCGCCGGCTTCTCGTTCGTCTCCATCCTCACCACGGTCTTCCAGCTCTTCGGGCTCGGGTTCGGTCTCGGCGGCGCCGCCTTCTTCTGGGCGTGGCCGCTGGTGTTCGGTGGCCAGCTGCTCGTCGCGCTGAACTTCGCCCAGCTCGCCGCCCGCTGGCCGATCTCCGGCGCGATCTTCCAGTGGTCGAGCCGGCTCGCCGGTCCCCGGTTCGGCTGGTTCACCGGCTGGACGATGATCATCGGCCAGATCCTCACCGTCGCCGTCGCGGCGATCGCCGTCCAGGCGGTCCTGCCGGCGATCTGGGACGGCTTCCAGGTCGTCGGCGGCCCCGGTGCTGATCCGTCCGTCGCCTCGGCGACGGGTGCGGCCAACGCGGTGGTCCTCGGGCTCGTGATGCTCACCGTGACCACGGTCGTCAACATCGTGAGCGTCCGGTTCATGGCCCGCGTGACGAGCTTCGGCGTGCTCGTGGAGATCGTCGGTGTCGTCGTCCTGATCGCGGCCCTGTTCCTCCTGCCGCACCGGAGCCCCGCGGTGGTGTTCTCGACCGAGGGGTCGACGAGCACCGAGCCGTACGTGTGGGCGTTCCTCGCCTCGTCGCTCATGGCCGCCTACGTGATGGTCGGCTTCGACTCGGCGGGCGAACTCGCCGAGGAGACGCACAACCCGCGGCGGACGACCCCGAAGACGATCGTCCGCGCGCTCACCGTGTCCGGACTCGGCGGCGGGCTGCTCATCATCGGCGCGCTCATCGCCGCACCGAGCCTGACCGACGGCAAGCTCGCGACGCAGGGGCTCGCCTGGGTGATCACGTCCACCCTCGGCGACGTCTTCGGCCGGCTCCTCCTCTGCACGGTCGCGGTCGCGGTGTTCGCCTGCACGCTCGCGGTGCAGACGGCCGGTGCCCGCATGGTCTACTCGATGGCCCGCGAGAAGGCGCTGCCCTTCCACCGCACGCTCGCCCGCGTCTCGCCCCGCACGGGCACCCCGATCGCGGCCTCGGTCGTCGTCGGTGTCGGTGCGGGACTCGCCCTCGCCGTCAACATCGGCCAGTCCGCGATCTTCACCGCCCTCTCCAGCCTCTGCATCGCGATGCTCTACCTGGCGTACCTCGGGGTCACGGGCCCGCTGCTCGTCCAGCGCATCCGGCTCCGACGCACCGGGCTGCCCGGCGGCGTCGACGAGGCCGGGGCGCCCCTCTTCACGCTCGGTCGGTGGGGGATCCCGCTGAACGCCCTCGCCGTCGCGTTCCAGATCGGCATGGCGGTCAACCTGATCTGGCCCCGCCCGGAGATCTACGACCTCACCGGTGACTCGTGGTGGCTGCAGTACAGCGCGCTGCTGTTCATCGGCGCCGTGCTGCTCGTCGGCTGGGCGTGGTCGTCGTGGCGGCACCGCGCACACGGGCCGATCACGTTGGCCGAGGTGCCGCACACCGCACCCACCCCCGTCGACGCCTGAGCGAGGGGTCGGGCCGGCCGGGACCGGCCCGCTCCCGCACACCAGCACCCGCACCGCCCGCACCACCGAAAGGAACCACCGTGCGTGACCTGCACCAGACCGACAGCGTGACCGCCTCACGCTCGGACGCCCGCGCCCAGGGCGGCACGACGTCCCACTGGATGCCGTACCTCCCCGCCTCGTCGTCCCCGTTCGCACCAGAGGGCGTGGACCCGGCCGACCTCGTCTGGGCCGAGACGGTCGCCCCGGGCGGGTACACCCACAAGGTGCTCGCCCGCGGGTCCCGGCTCCGGTTCGACGACCCGACCGGCGACGCGTGCGCGAACCTGCTGGTGTTCAACGCCCTGGAGCCGTGGGAGCGCCTGAACGTGGCCGACACCCAGAAGATCCCGTGGCAGGCGTACCTCGGCCAGGGCTCGCCCCTGCTCAGCGGCGACGGCCGGGCACTGGCGACCGTGGTCGAGGACACCTCCGGCCACCACGACGCCTTCTGCGGCACCTCCACCGACGCGTGGAACGAGCGCAAGTACGGCGGAGCGGCACCCGAGGGACCGACGCCGAGCGGGCGGTCGCTCCTCGCGAAGGCTGCGGCGAAGCACGGGCTGTCGAAGCGGGACCTGCCCCCGAGCATCTCGTTCTTCCAGGGCGTCCACGTCGAGGCCGACGGCTCGCTGACGCCGACGGGCAGTGCGGGGCCCGGTCACCACGTCACGCTGGTCGCCGAGCTGCCCCTCCTCGTCCTCGTGGCGAACGTCGCCCACCCGGTCGACCCCCGCCCCGAGTACACGGTCGGCCCCCTGCGCGTGCACGCCTGGCGCGGCACGCCGACCGCCCACACCGACCCGCGGGCGACCGCGACCCCGGAGCTGTACCGGGCGCACCTGAACTCGATCGACTACGCGGAAGCGCGAGGCCTGTGATGACCGGAACCCTGACCACGACCGTGCCGGTGGGCGCCGTCCACGACCCAGACGTCCCGCTCGACTGGAGCGAGTCCCTCGTCCCCGGGACCGTCGTCCGCGACGACCGTGTCGCGCCGCTCGCGCCGTGGTCCACCGTCGTGCGCGCCGGCGAGGTGCTCACGATCGTCGACGTCGGCGGCAACCAGAGCGCCGACTGCCTGGTGTACGACGCGTCCGACCCCGACGAGCGCTACAGCGTGCCGGACACCCTGGCGGCACAGGGCAACGCCTACGTCCGGACCGGCACCGTGCTCATGTCGAACGAGGGTCGTCCCCTGATGACGGTCGTCGCGAACGAGATCGACCGGCAGGACACCATCGGCGGCGCGTGCTCGAAGGAGTCCAACACGCTCCGTTACGGCCACCACACGCAGTACCAGCACGGCTGCCGCGAGAACTTCCTCGCCGAGGCCGGCCGACACGGACTGGGGGCTCGGGACATCGTGTCGAACCTCAACTGGTTCATGAACGTCCCCGTCGAGGAGGACGGCGCGCTCGGCATCGTCGACGGCATGAGCGCCCCCGGCAAGCGCGTCGCGATCCGGGCCGAGCGGGACGTCCTCGTGATCGTCTCCAACTGCCCGCAGATGAACAACCCCTGCAACGACTTCTCCTGCACGCCTCTCCGGATGATCGTGGTCCAGCCGTGAACGCCGCGCTCTCCACCGACACCGTCCTCGTCGCCAACCGCGGTGAGATCGCCCGCCGCGTGATCCGCTCCGCGAAGGCGCTCGGGATGCGCACCGTCGCCGTGTACTCGGACGCCGACCGCGCCGCCCCGCACGTCCGCGAGGCCGACGTCGCCGTCCGGCTCGGCCCGGCACCGGCCCGCGAGTCCTACCTCGACATCGACGCCGTGGTGCGCGCGGCGATCGACTCCGGCGCCGGCCTCGTGCACCCCGGGTACGGGTTCCTGTCCGAGAACACCGCGTTCGCCGCGACGTGCGAGGCCGCCGGGATCCGCTTCGTCGGCCCGACGGCCGAGCAGATCGTGCAGTTCGGCGCGAAGCACACGGCGCGCGAGCTCGCCGCTGCCGCCGGCGTGCCGATGCTCGCGGGCACCGGTCTCCTCGCCGACGTCGACGAGGCCGTCGCCGAGGCGGATCGCATCGGCCTGCCGGTCATGCTCAAGGCCACCGGCGGTGGTGGCGGGATCGGCATGCAGGCGTGCGCGACCCTCGACGAGGTCCGACGGGCGTACGCGAGCGTCGAGCGCACCGCTTCCGCCGCGTTCGGGTCCGCCGGCATCTTCCTCGAGCGGCTGGTCCGGCCGGCGCGGCACGTCGAGGTCCAGCTCTTCGGCGACGGCGAGGGCCGCGTCGCCGTGATCGGCGATCGCGACTGCTCGCTCCAGCGCCGCAACCAGAAGGTCATCGAGGAGGCTCCGGCCCCGGCGCTCCCCCAGCAGGTCCGGGAGGCGCTGCACGCGTCCGCCCGTCGGCTCGCCGAGAGCGTCGGGTACCGCAGCGCCGGCACGGTCGAGTTCGTCTACGACCCGGTCCGCGAGGAGGCATCGTTCCTCGAGGTGAACACCCGGCTCCAGGTGGAGCACCCGGTAACCGAGGAGGTCTTCGGCGTCGACCTCGTCGAGCTCATGCTCCGCCTGGCCCGCGACGGCGCTGCCGGCATCGACCCCGAGGTGTTCACCCGCGCGTGGACCCCGAACAGCCACGCCGTCGAGGCCCGCGTCTACGCCGAGGACCCGGCCAAGGGATCGCTCCCGTCGAGCGGCCTCGTCACCCAGGCGGTGTTCCCCGAGCGCGACGGCGTCCGCGTCGACGGCTGGGTCGAGACCGGCTCCGAGGTCTCCGCGTTCTACGACCCGATGCTCGCGAAGGTCATAGCCACCGGGGAGACCCGTGACGACGCCCTCGACCTGCTCCGGGACGCCCTCGCCGACGCCCGTGTCGACGGCATCGTCACGAACGCCGGGCTGCTCCGTTCCCTGACCGACGACCTCGAGCTCCGCACCGCCACGCACTCCACGTCGACGCTCGACGAGACCGACGACCCGGACCCGCGGATCGACGTCGTCGTGCCCGGCACGATGACGATGATCCAGGACCTGCCCGGTCGGGTCGGGTACTGGCAGGTCGGTGTGCCGCCGAGTGGTCCGTTCGACGGTGTCTCCTTCGCCGAGGCCAACCGTGCGGTGGGCAACCCGGACGGCGCCCCCGCCCTGGAGATCACCGCGACCGGTCCGACGCTGCGGTTCTCCACCGCGGCCGTCGTGGCCCTCACGGGCGCCCCGGTGCCGGTGGCCCTGGACGGGGAGCCGGTGCCGCTCTGGGAGCCCGTCGAGATCGGTGCCGGACAGACCCTCGCGATCGGTGCTGCTCCCGGCCCAGGGCTCCGGAGCTACCTGGCCGTCCGCGGCGGCTTCGACGTCCCGACCTACCTCGGTTCCGCCGCGACGTTCACGCTCGGCGGGTTCGGCGGCCACGCCGGTCGGGCCCTGCTCGCCGGGGACGTGCTCCGTCCCGGGTCCCCGGACTCGGACGCGCCGCACCCGGCCTTCCCCGTCGGCACCCGGCTCGGTCTGGTCGGCGGCCCGACCCCGGCCGAGCGACGCACCGCGCTCACCGACGCGTGGGAGATCGCCGTCACCGAGGGACCGCACGCGGCGCCGGACTTCTTCACGCGCGCCGACCTCGACGTCTTCTACGCCACCGACTACGCCGTGCACCACAACTCCGCACGCACCGGCGTCCGGCTCATCGGCCCCCGACCGGGCTGGGCACGGACCGACGGCGGCGAGGCGGGCCTGCACCCGTCGAACATCCACGACACCCCGTACGCGGTCGGGGCGATCGACTTCACCGGCGACACCCCGATCATCCTCGGACCGGACGGCCCCTCCCTCGGCGGCTTCGTCTGCCCCGCGGTGGTCGCCAGCGGCGACCTGTGGAAGCTGGGCCAGCTCCGACCGGGCGACACGGTCCGGTTCGTGCCCGTCCGCGAAGCCGACGCCGCCGCGCTCGAGGCGAACCGCGCCTCCCGGACCGTCCCCCGCACCGGCGGCGACGGCGACGACGGGGTGATCGCGCACCTGGACGCGACCGACGCCCGACCGGGTGTCGCGTACCGACGCGACGGCGACGACAACGTCCTCGTCGAGTACGGCGACATGACCCTCGACATCGCGCTGCGGATGCGCGTGCACGCCCTCATGACGAAGCTGCAGGAGGAGGCGCCACGCGGCATCCTCGACATCACCCCCGGTATCCGCTCGCTGCAGGTGCACACCGACGCGAGCGTGCTGAAGGCGAGCACGATGGCGGGCCTCCTGCGCGAGCTCGAGGACGAGATCCCGCCGACGGACCAGCTCGTCGTGCCGTCGCGCACCGTCAAGCTGCCGCTGTCGTGGGACGACCCGGCCACCCGGCTCGCGATCGAGCGGTACATGGCCGGCGTGCGGAACGACGCCCCGTGGACGCCGTGGAACATCGAGTTCATCCGGCGGATCAACGGGCTCGACAGCGTGGACGACGTGTTCCGCACGGTCTTCGACGCGAGCTACCTCGTGCTCGGGCTGGGCGACGTGTACCTCGGTGCGCCGGTCGCCACCCCGCTCGACCCCCGGCACCGGCTCGTCACGACGAAGTACAACCCCGCCCGCACCTGGACGGCGGAGAACTCCGTCGGCATCGGCGGCGCGTACCTCTGCATCTACGGCATGGAGGGGCCCGGCGGCTACCAGTTCGTCGGCCGCACCGTGCAGATCTGGAACCGGTTCCGCCGCGGCGGCCTGTTCCAGGAGGACCCGTGGGCGCTGCGCTTCTTCGACCGCATCGAGTGGTACCCGGTCGGGGCGGAGGAGCTGCTCGAGCTGCGCGCCGAGACCGACGCCGGCCGCGGGGACTTCGAGACCGTGGACGGCGAGTTCTCGATCGCCTCGTACAAGCGGTTCCTCGGCGAGAACGCCACCTCGATCGCGGACTTCCGCGCGCAGCAGGCCCGGGCGTTCGACGAGGAGAAGGAACGGTGGCGGGCCTCGGGTGAGTTCGACGTCCGCGACGAACCGGCCGTGGTGCTGCCGGACGAGGTGGTCCTGCCCGCCGGTGCCACGGCGGTGACCGCACCGTTCACCTCGACCGTGTGGCAGGTGGACGTCCGACCGGGCGACCGTGTGGACGAGGGTCAGCGGCTGCTGGCCGTGGAGGCGATGAAGATGGAGTCGATGGTGCACGCACCCGTGGAAGGACACGTGTTGGAGGTCTACATCAAGCCGGGCGACCAGGTCGCCCCGGGGCAGGTCCTGGCAGCGATCGGAGCACCGGCGTGAGCGGGGGCAGCACCGCGGCGGACCGTGTGCACGCAGCCTTCGACCGGATCGACGCCGTCGACCGTCCCGAGGTCTGGATCACCCTGCGCGACCGAGCCGCCGTCGTGGCCGAAGCCCAGGCCGTCGACCCGGCCCTGCCGCTCGCCGGGATGCTCGTCGCCGTCAAGGACAACATCGACGTCGCCGGACTCCCGACCACGGCCGCGTCCCGCTCCTACGCGTACACGCCGACGGCCGACGCCACCGCGGTCGCTCGTCTCCGGGCCGCGGGCGCTGTCGTCGTCGGCAAGACGAACCTCGACCAGTTCGCCACCGGGCTGGTCGGCACCCGGTCACCCTTCGGTGCCGTCCGGAACGCCTGGGACCCCACCCGGATCTCCGGAGGCTCCTCGAGCGGCAGCGCGACCGCCGTCGCCCTCGGCATCGTCGACTTCGCGCTCGGTACCGACACCGCGGGCTCCGGCCGGGTGCCGGCAGCCCTGAACCACCTCGTCGGCGTGAAGCCCACGAAGGGTCTCGTCCCGAACACCGGCGTCGTCCCGGCCTGCCGGTCGCAGGACTGCGTCACCGTCTTCGCCCGGTCGCTCGACACCGCCCGGACCGCCACCGAGCTCATGGCCGGCCCGGACGGCATCGACCCGCTCGCCCGACCGGACGCAGCGCTCGTGGACGGGTCGCTCGTCGTCCTCCCCGCCGTCCCGCGGATCGCCGTCCCGCTGCCGTCGCAGCTCGAGGGGCTCGCACCCGGCTGGGCGGATGCGTTCGGCCGGGCCGTCGACCGGTTCCGTTCCCTCGGGCACGAGGTCGTCGAGGTCGACATCGCACCGCTGCTCGACGCCGCTGCGCTGCTCTACGAGGGCGCGTTCGTGGCCGAGCGGTACGCAGCGGTCGGCGCCCACATCGAGGCGAACCGCGACCGGATCGGCGACGACCTCGACCCGACGGTCGCCGGGATCGTGCTCGGCGGCGCGACCCCCACCGCCGCGGAACTCTTCGCCGACCAGGAGCGACTCGACGCGTTCGGCGCCGCCGGTCGAGCCGCCCTCGACGGCACCACCGCGCTGCTCACCCCCACCACGACCTGGCACCCGACCCTCGCCGAGGTCGCCGCGGACCCGGTCGGCGCGAACAGCCGGATGGGGCGGTACACGAACTTCGCGAACCTGCTCGACATGGCGTCGCTCGCGGTCCCTGCCGGCTTCGTGGACGGGCTGCCGTTCGGCGTCATGCTGACCGGCCCCGCGTTCACCGACCGCCGCCTCGCGGCACTCGCTGCGGCCTTCGCCGCACCGACGGTTGACCTCGTGGTCGTCGGCGCACACCTGCGGGACCAGCCGCTGAACGGGCAGCTCGTCGCCGCGGGCGGGACGTTCGTCCGGGAGGCGCGCACCGCCTCCGACTACCGGCTGTACGCCCTCGACACCGTGCCGCCCAAGCCCGGACTGGTCCGGACGCGCTCGGTCGCCCCCTCCGCCGGAGCGGCGGCGCCGGACGGCGCCGGGATCGCCGGCGAGGTCTGGCGGCTCCCGGCGGCGGGCTTCGGGACCTTCGTCGCCGCGCTGCCCGCACCGATGGCGATCGGCACCGTGACGCTCGACGACGGCACGGACGTCACCGGGTTCACGGTCGAGGCCGTCGCCGTCGATGGCGCCGAGGACATCACGCACCACGGCGGCTGGCGGACGTACCGGGAGCACGCGGCCCGGGAGCGCGTGTGACGGCCGGCTGCGAGGATGGGGCCATGTCCTCCGACGACCGGCCCGCCCGACTCGGCAGACCGCGGGTCGTCCCGGACACCGCGTCCGGGCTGAGCCCCCGCGACCAGATCCTCGACGCCGCGGCGGCCCTGTTCGTCGAGAACGGCTTCAGCGCCACCTCGACCCGGGCGATCGCCGAACGGGTCGGCATCCGGCAGGCCTCGCTGTACTACCACTTCGCCGGCAAGGACGAGGTGCTCGTGGAGCTGCTCACGACCTCGGTCCGCCCGAGTCTCGACGTGGTGCGCGGCCTCGAGGAACGCGTCCCCGGATCCGTCTCCGCCGCGGGCGCACTCGCGGCCCTGGTCCTCATCGACATCGACACCCTCGCGCGGACGCCGCACAACATCGGCACGCTCTACCTCCTGCCGGAGGTACAGGGCGAGCGGTACGAGGGCTTCCGGACCGACCGGCAGGAGTTGCAGGACACCTACGGCCGACTCGGGGCCCTGGCCGCGACCGAGGATGTCCGGGGCACGGTCGCGCCCGAACTCCTGGGCGGCATCCTCATCCAGCTCGCCGAGACCGTCATCCAGCTGCGCCGCACCGGCGAGGTGGACGACCACGACCGCGAGGCGATCACCGGCACCTGCCTCCGCGCGTGCGGGCTCGGCCCCGACGCCGTCGCCGCCGCCCGACGCGAAGCCGACGCCCTGCTCGCCGCAGCGGCCGTCTGACGCGACCCACCACGACACGACAGGACACCCCATGACCGACCACGCCCACGCGCCCGTGCCGACCACCGCCCTCCGCCCGCTCGCCGACGTCGTGCTCCCCCGCACCGCCCTGGTCAGCACCGCCCTCGTCGTCGGCGGCGCACTGCTGACCGCCGGTGCCGCCCAGGTGTCCGTACCGCTCTGGCCGGTGCCGATCACGGGACAGACGCTGGCCGTCCTGCTCGTCGGCAGCGCGCTCGGTGCTCGCCGCGGAGCCCTGTCGATGCTCGTCTACGCGCTGCTCGGCGTCGTGGGGCTTCCGGTCTTCGCCGACGGGACCGGCGGAGCCAGCGTCCTGGTCGGCCCGACGGGCGGCTACGTCGTCGGGTTCGTCGCCGCCGCGGCCCTCGTCGGGTGGGTCGCGGAGCGGTTCGGCGACCGCCGGTTCACCGCGGCGTTGCTCTCCTTCGTGCTCGGCACGGTCGTCACGTTCGCGGCAGGGATGGCCTGGCTCGCCGTGTCGCTCGGGCTCGACCTGCAGCACACGCTCGAGTACGGGCTGTACCCCTTCGTCGTCGGCGGTCTCGCGAAGGCCCTGGTCGGAGCGGGGGTCACCTCGCTCGGCTGGACGGCCGCCCTCCGCCGCCGCGCCACCAGGGGCACGATGGACTGAGCACGGGAACAGTCGGCGGGTCTTGTCGGTTGCATCGGGTGATGCCGCAGCCAGCGGCAACGACGACCTCAGGAGGCCACCATGACCACCACCGAAACCGCCATCCTCGCCGGCGGGTGTTTCTGGGGAGCGCAGCAGCTCCTCCGTCGCCGTCCCGGTGTGATCAGCACGCGCGTCGGGTACTCCGGCGGCGACACCCCGAACGCCACCTACCGGAACCACGGCGACCACGCCGAGTCGGTCGAGATCGTCTTCGACCCGTCGCAGATCTCCTACCGCGACCTGCTCGAGTTCTTCTTCCAGATCCACGACCCGTCGACGAAGGACCGCCAGGGCAACGACGTCGGCCGCAGCTACCGCTCCGCGGTGTTCTACACGAACGACGAGCAGCGCGAGGTCGCCCTCGACACGATCGCCGACGTCGACGCGTCCGGCATCTGGCCGGGCAAGGTCGTCACCGAGGTCGAGCCCGCTGGCGACTTCTGGGAGGCCGAGGAGGAGCACCAGGACTACCTCGAGAAGCACCCGCACGGTTACACGTGCCACTTCGTGCGCCCGGGCTGGACGCTCCCGCGCCGCGACGAGGCCGTCAGCGCGAGCTAGCGCGTCCTGATCGGACCCGGCGGGTCAGCGGGACCCGCCGAGCAGTTCCAACCAGTCCCCGGGCAGGCGATCCGCCGGCCCGGGGACTGCCTGTTCCACGGGGTGACTCGTCGGCGCCGCGAGCTCCACGCCCTCGAACGTCGAGTGGTCGCGGTAGTCGTACGACCACGTCTCGCCGGGCTCGTAGCTCTGGATGACCGCGTGCCCGGTCTCCTCCCAGTGCCGGGTGGCGTGGGTGTCCAGCGAGTCGTCGCAGCAGCCGACGTGGCCGCACGCGGCGCACCGGCGCAGGTGCACCCACCAGGACCCGGTGGCGTCGCACTCGACGCATCCGGGTCCGCTCGGTGCGACGTCGGGGTGGATCATCTCGGCGTGGTCCGTCATGGGACCATCCTGGCCCGGACGCAGCCCCGCGGCCAGCGCGCCGCCCGGACGCAGCCCCGCGGCCAGCGCGCCGCCCGGACTCAGCCGCGCGGCACCAGCGCGTCGATGGCCGCGAGCTCCTCGCCGGTCAGCGGCGCACCCTCGAGGGCGTCGAGCGTCCCGTCGAGCTGCCGGACGCTCGACGCCCCGACGAGCGCGGACGTGACCGCCGGCTGCCGGAGTACCCACGTGATGGCGAGCTGCGCGAGCGTCTGCCCACGGGACACGGCGATGTCGTTCAGGGCGCGCGCGGTCGTCAGGTACTCGTCGTCGATCCGGTCCGCGCCGAACCAGCGCCCCTCCGCCGCCCGCGACCCGACCGGCACCGAGCCGTCGAGGTAGCGGTCCGTCAGCAGCCCACCGGCCAGCGGCGAGAACACGATCGCGCCGGTCTCCAGACGGAGCAGCTCGTCGAAGAGCCCGTCCTCGGGGACCCGGTCGAACATGTTGTAGCGCGGCTGGTGGATGAGCAGGTGGATGTTCTCGGCGGCGAGCGCCTCGGCCGCGGCGGCCGTCTGCGCCGGGTCGTAGTTCGAGATGCCGGCGTAGAGCGCCTTGCCCGAGCGGACCGCGGTCACGAGGGCGCTGACGGTCTCCTCGATCGGGGTCTCGGGGTCCGGCCGGTGCGAGTAGAAGGCGTCGACGTACTCGAGCCCGAGGCGTCCGAGCGACTGGTCGAGCGAGGCGAGCATGGACTTGCGCGAGCCCCAGTTGCCGTACGGACCGGGCCACATGTCGTAGCCGGCCTTCGTCGACACCACGATCTCGTCGCGGAACGGCCGGAGGTCCGACTCGAGGATGCGACCGAACTGCTCCTCGGCGGCTCCGGGCGGCGGGCCGTAGTTGTTCGCGAGGTCGAAGTGGGTGATCCCGCGGTCGAACGCGTGCAGCACGATGTCGCGCTGCGTCGTGAGCGCTCGGTCGGCGCCGAAGTTGTTCCACAGCCCGAGGGAGATGCGGGGCAGGAGCAGGCCGCTCCTCCCGACGCGCTGGTACGGGAGTCGCTCGTAGCGGTCGTCGGCGGGGCGGTGGACGTCAGGCATCGTTGCTCGATCCGGTTCGTGAGGGGTGGCGGGGTCCGGAGTCGACGCTAGCGGACCCCACCAGCCGGTTGCGGCGCACCGCGCCAGCGGGGTGACGGCCGTGCCTGGAGGGACGGTGCGGGCCCGACCCGCGCCTCCAGTCCGTCTCGTGGTGCGTCCACCGCCGGACGCGCGCGACGGGCGCGGTGCAGGACCGCTACGCCGTGCCGGCGTCGCGGGAGACCTCGTCGTGCGACTCGTCCTCGCGCCGCATCCGCAGCAGGCTCGCCCCGGTCGCCACACCCATCGCCACGACGATGACCAGCAACGAGACCCCGGTGCCGATCTCCGGCGCCCACTCGACGTGCTCCCCACCGTTGATGAACGGCAGTTCGTTGCCGTGCAGTGCGTGCAGCACGAGCTTCACGCCGATGAAGGCGAGGATCGCCGCGATCCCGTACTTGAGGTAGACCAACCGCTCGAGCAACCCGCCGAGCAGGAAGTACAGCTGCCGGAGGCCCATCAGGGCGAAGACGTTCGCGGTGAACACGATGAACGCGCTCTCGGTGATGCCGAAGATCGCCGGGATCGAGTCGAGCGCGAACAGCAGGTCGGTCGTCCCGATCGCGATGAGGACCACCAGCAGCGGCGTGAAGTGCCGTGCGCCGTCCTGCACGATGCGGAACTTCATGCCGTCGTAGGTGTCGGTGATGCGGATCCGACGCCGGAGCAGCCGCACGATGAGGCTGTCCTTGTCATCGTCGTCGTCCTCGCCACGGAGCTGCTGGATCGCCGTCCACACCAGCCACGCCCCGAAGAGGTAGAAGATCCACGAGAAGTCCTCGATCAGGCGGGCGCCGAGCAGGATGAAGACGCCACGCAGGACCAGCGCGATGATGATGCCGAGCATGAGCACCTCCTGCTGGATCGCCTTCGGCACGGAGAACCGCGCCATGAGGATCACGAACACGAAGAGGTTGTCGATGCTCAGGCTGTACTCGGTCAGCCAGCCCGCGAGGAACTGCCCGGCCGGCTCCCCGCCTGCGAAGACGAACATCGCGACGGCGAACAGCAGCGCGAGGCCGACGTAGAGGCCCACCCACAGGCCGGACTCCTTGAGTGTCGGCACGTGCGGACGCCGCGCGACGACGAGGAGGTCGGCCAGCAGGATCGCGACGATGGCGATCAGGGAGCCGACTTCGAACACGGCCGGGAGCTCGAGCATCCGGGGCCTTCCTGGTTGGGGGCGTCGGGGACACCCCAGCCTGCCATGCCTGCGCGTTGCTTCAGCCAGCTGGGCGGACGCGACCCTGTCCCCCGGAGGATCGTGGCGGACACAGGACCCACCAGGAGGAAGCATGCTGCTCGAAGGCAAGACCATCGTCGTCACCGGCGGGAACAGCGGGATCGGCGAACAGATCTGCCTCGCCGCGGCCGCCGAGGGCGCGAACATCGTCATCGACTACGTCGCTCACCCCGAGGAGACCGAGTCGCTGATCGACCGCATCGAGCAAGCCGGCGGCCACGCGGTCGGCGTCGACGCCGACATCACCAAGGCGGACGACCTGCACCGGATGGTGCAGAAGGCGGTCGACTCGTTCGGCTCGCTCGACGTCCTGGTGAATAACGCCGGCATGGAGGACCGGAAGTCGCTGCTCGAGGAGACCGAGGAGGGCTACGACAAAGTGATGGCGGTCAACATGAAGAGCGCGTTCTTCGGCACCCAGGCCGCCGCGAAGCAGTTCATCTCGCAGGGCCACGGCGGACTCGTCCTGAACATCTCGAGCGTGCACGAGGACTGGCCGATGCCCGGCAACCTGGCGTACTGCGTGTCCAAGGGCGGCATGCGGATGCTCGCGCGGAGCGGCGGGGTCGAACTCGGCCCGCACGGCGTCCGCATCGTGAACATCGCCCCCGGGGCCGTCGACACCCCCATCAACACCGCGACCACCTCCGATCCGGAGAAGCTCAAGCAGCTCGACGACGCCATCCCGCTCGGCCGCCCGGCGAAGCCGCACGAGATCGCCGAGGTCGTCGTGTTCCTGGCGTCCGGCAAGGCCGCGTACATGACGAGCACCACCGTCACGATCGACGGCGGGATCTCCCAGGGCAGCGTCGGGCTGTAGGCGCGCGGGCGCGCGGGCGCGCGGGCGCCGGCGCCGCCGGCGCCGCCGTGTCCGTCAGCTCGGAGACTCCCACGGCACCCGGGGCACACCGTCGACGAACGTCAGTTCCGTCGCCGCGATGCACCACGTGTGTCCGTCGTCCGGGTTGCCCTGGAAGAACAGGTACTCGCGCCCGTCCTCGTCGCGGAAGAAGCCCGGGTGGCCGGACTCGGAGCGGTTCCACGCCCCCTCCGGCCCCGCCGGCACGAGCGGCTCGTCGGAGCCGCGCGTCCACGTCCGGCCGTCCGGGCTCGTCGCCCACCCGATCTGCTGCGGCTGGTTGTTGTACGCGCCCGCGTAGAACACCGTGAACGTCTCGCCGTCCCACCGCAGCGCCGGCGCCTCGATGCAGTCCTGCTCCCAGGGCAGCTCCGGGGCCAGCGCCGGCCCGTCGACGGACAGCTGCTCCCAGTCGTCGCGTCCGTACGCGCTCCCCAGCGGCGCTCGTGCCGTCCCGAGCAGCTGCGTCGTCATCGTCGGGTCACGCGTCACCCACCCGAGCAGCAGCCAGTCCCCCGCGACCACCAGGTCCGCGTCGATCGCTCGACCGCAGGTCCACTCCCCCGTCGGGCGGAACACCGGGTTCTCCGGGTTCGGCGTGAAGGTCAGGCCGTCGTCGCTGACCGCGTGGCAGATCGAGTCCTCGCGGCCGCGGCCGTAGGTCTGGAAGAAGAGGTGGACGCGTCCGTCGATCACCACGGCGCCGGGCGCTGCCGCACCGCTGCGGTCGTACTCCCCGAACGACGGCAGCACGGCCACGGTACGCCACGTGACGAGGTCGTCGCTCTCGGCGATGCCGACCGACCAGCCCTCCGGCTCGTCGTCGCTCGCCGACGGGAGGGAGCAGTACAGCAGGTACCGGCCGCCGAACCGGATGACGGACGGGTCCTTCGCGTAGGGGCGCCCACGGCGGGACGTGTCGCCCCAGGGGGCGCCGAGGAGGCGCACGGCCTGCGGTGCTGGGGCGGGGTCGGGTGCGGATGTCGGCATCGCTCCACTCTGCGCCCCGGCGGCGCGCGCGGACCAGCGTGACCGCTTGTCGGACTGGAGGCGCGGCTGGCGTCCGGTGCCGCGCCTCCTGTCCGGTGGTCCGACCGTCGCGTCTCGTCCTTCGCGCGCCTCGCACTGGGGCTCGCAGACGGGGCTCGTCGTCTGCGTGGATGGGTCCATGGGGACCGACCACACGACCGGCGCCGGCGCGTCCGCGCAGCGCGAGTACGACCGCCGCAGGGCGCGCGACGACGCGACGATCCGCTCGACGTGGGGCGTGGGGCGGATCGGCACGATCGCCGTCGCACTCTCGAGCGAGCGGCAGAGCACCGCGGCGTGGAGGTCGGGCGCCGTCGGTGAGGCTGAGGTCGGACGGAGACTCGACGCCATCGCGTCCGAGCACGTCGTGGTGCTCCACGACCGGCGCATCCCCGGCTCCCGCGCGAACATCGACCACATCGTCGTCACCCGGGCCGGTGTCTGGGTCGTCGACGCCAAGCACTACCGAGGCAAGCGACCGCGGCTGGTGGTCGAGGGCGGACTGTTCCGTCCGCGCGTGGAGAAGCTCGTCGTCGGTGGCGACCGGACGAAGCTGGTGGACGGTGTCCTCCGCCAGGTGGCGCTCGTCCGGGAGCTCGTCGACCCGGTGCCCATGCACGGCGCGCTTTGCTTCGTCGGCGCGGACTGGCCGCTCGTCGGCGGGTCGTTCATCGTCCGCGGTGTCGAGGTCTGCTGGCCGGGGAAGATCGCGAAGCGGCTCGCTGCGCTCGACGGGGAGGTCGACGTGGCTGCGGTCGCGGCAGCGGTGGAGCGGCGGTTCCGGCCGGCCTGAGGCCCGACGGCCGCGGCCGCGATCGCGACTGACCGGCCCCGTCTGCGATCCTCTCCGACACGAACGGATCGGATCTGCTCGCTGACCGTCGACTGTCGGAGGCTCGACAGCTTCAGCGCCCCGCGCCCGGCGAGCACCTCGAAGAGCCCGGTGATGCCGAACATCCGGTCGCCATTCTCGTGCGTCGAGCTGATCTGCGGGTGGCCGTCCGCGGCCACCGGATTCTGCTCCCCCCATGCTCACCTTCCGCGGCTCGCTACGCTCGGCCCATGTTCCTCGATACGCCTCGTGGGTTCCGCGACCCTGCTCGCATCCTCGAGCGTGGTGACATGCTGAGGACCGCCAAGGACACATTGCCTCTCGAGGCATGGGCCCGCGACGTCGAGGACCGCCGGCGCAGACAGCAACCGGAGATCGTCCTGCCACACTTCGACCCGGCGGAGACCGGAATCCGCTCGCAAGTGCTGCTGCTGCTCGAGGCACCGGGGCCGAAGACCGTCCCCGAATGGGGAGGCTCGGGTTTCATCTCGGTCGACAACAACGATCCGACCGCCCAGAACGTCTGGCGTACGCGCGACGAAGTCGGCCTGCACCGCGGCGTCCTCGCCTGGAACATCGTGCCTTGGGTGCTCGGACGCGCGTCCGTGAAGCCGACCCCGGTGGATCTCGCGCAAGGCGCCGTCGAGCTGCGTGGCCTCCTCGCGCTCCTGCCAGACCTCCGCTGCGTCATCCTGTCTGGTCAAAAGGCTCAGGCCGGTTGGGACGAGCATCTCGACCTCACGCTTGGCGATCGCTACCGCGTGCTGCGCACGGTCCACCCGGCTGGTCAGTCGTTCGCGCAGGCCGGTGCGAAGGAGCACTTCGTCGCGACCCTGACGAAGGCGGCGACGTTCATCGACCGACCAGCCGGGGGCTGACCACAGTCGAACGGTCTCTGGTCGTAGCGTCGCGGCATGAACTGGTGGGAGGCTCCGTGGTGGGCCGGAGTACAGGGCGTCACATCCATCCTGGGCGCGCTCGCGATCTCGATCGCGGTCGCGGACTTCATGATCCGAGCAAATCGCGAGCCTCCTCGCGCCATGTCGTTCCGCGTCACGCGCGACCGAGGCTGGATCCGGGACCGATCGAACGACTGGCTCGACGTCGCTGTGACAGCTCGGCCGATGGGCGAGCACGTGCTCTACGAGCCGCGCTGGCGCGTGTGGGGCATGGACCACATCGACATCCCCGAGATGCCCCCGGTGCTCGATGTCCGCTCCGACCCGGAGACGCTCGAGTTTCGCGTTCCTCGAGACCTCCTGCCGTCGGTGTGGGTCGGCGTGGAGTGGGTCGTGCCTCGCCGCTACGGCTCCTTCGCGGGAGCCGCGCGCGCCCAGGTAGAGCAGGACGGCGCGTACGAGCGTTGGGAGATCTTCCGATGGTGGCGTTGGCCGAGAAAGGAAGCCGGTCGCTGGATCCGTGGACGCGACATCGGGAGGCGGAATCCGCTTCGTGGGCCGGTCTGATCGGGTCCTGGTCACGACTGCTGGAGACGATCGCGACGCGGCGGGCCCAACGGCGCGGGGAGCCAGTCGAATCTGAAGCTCACGCGAAGCGCGCTCGCGCCTCCGACTCGACGAGGTCGTCCTCACCCTGAAGAAGTTCTGGCGGCGGAGATTGCACCGGCGGTGCGTCGCACAGAGATTGGCCGACGAGCCCGCCGTGGAGCAGACGGCCACGGGACGGAGCGTCGGCTGAGGAGCGTGCATCTGATGTGCGCCAGAGGCACTGCTCGACGTAAGAAAAACCCCGCGTGAACGGGGTTTTTGTGGCGGTCAATTGCGTACGTTGAAGATGGGCGTGTTTCTGCCGTTTCACCGCCTTCGGAAATCTGGTGTTCCCTTGCGGGTTCCTCGGTTTTCCCCTCCGCGCACTTTCCCCGGCCAGGGCTGGGGTCGCGAGCGATGCCTCGACGGGGTCGGAGGCAAGGAGGTCTTCCTCTGGGTGCCGGGGCCGGCCTGCGCGGCCCGCGTCCACGCGCTCCGCAGCCTTCGCCGGACGCGCGGCGGGGAACAGACGAGATCTGCGGGCACCTGGAACACCCTTCGACTGCGGGATGCGCACTTGTGAGCTGCCTAGCTGCGCTACTTGCTGGAGGCAGGCGCGCCCCGTCTTCAGTCCGGGCGGACCGTGTCCACGTAGAACTCGACATCCCCGGTCCGGTTCCAGATCTCCGCCTAGCCGGTGCGGGTGACGGATGAGGTTTCGTTTGACTCTACGAGTTCGGCACTCTTCGCATCTCGCGCCCCGAGCACGAAGTTCCGGCCGGGAGCGGCTGAGCAGATCAGGTCGCCATGCGCCGGTCAACGGTTTGGACGTGGTGCACGATCTGCTGGCGCTTACTTGCTCCGAGACTCGTGTAGTCGGTACTGCGTGCTTGAGCGAGGAACGAACCGAGACCATCGGTCGCCTCGAAGAGATTGGGATCGGCGGCGGTGTCAGCGGTCAGGTCACCTAGAAGTGCCCGCCACTTCGGAGGGTAGTCGCCTCGCACACTGTCGTCGGAGACGTAGTGACGGACTCTGAGCCCATCGACGGTCATGTAGGTGAGGTGCACAGCGATCGCGACAGCGGACCCGCCACCGGTGGTGTACGTCGCGGGCAGGACTGTGAAGTCGGAGAAGCCGGCGCGGCCCGCTGCCTTCCACGTCAGAAGGTCATTGCTGAAGAACTCGTCGTTGGGGTTCGTGTAGTCGACGTTGCGGTCGCGTCCAGGGAATCGGTGGCCGATGTCGATGCTCCGCCCCGCCGGGATGTCCGGCAGGTAGGACATCGCGCTGACACCGATGTCGAACAACACGAGGTAGTCGCGGCCTTTCAAAGCGGCCGCGAGATCACTGGGCCGGATCAGCTGGGTCGTCAGAACCACGGCGACCGGGCGTGCGGGATACCTCACGAGGAAGGCCTTCAGCTCCGCAATCCCTTGACCGTCCGACTCGCGGAAAACTGGGCGAATGTGGGCAGCGTCGGCGAGGTCTGCTGCAAGGTGACCGAGTGCTGTCGCTTGGGCCGTCGGTGTAGTCAGCTTGCCTCTCGTTGGGTTGGCAACGATCATCGCCGACGCGCCTGCTGCACGAAGGATGCTGACCTTGTTGTGAAGTTGCACGGTCGTCGCGGCGGGTTCGATGAGCGGGACAACGTGCCCGCTAGCAGCGAGGCTAGGTGCAAGTTCGGCGAGGGCGAGAGCCTCCTCTTGCCGACCGTAGAGATAAGGGACGTACAAGGAGAAGCTCCGATCCGGTTCAGAGCAACTCTCGCGTTTGAGCTGAGTGGCTTCAAGCCCCCAACATGAGGGCCATCGGCTGATGCAACCGCCGGAGAAGACGCTCGCGGCCGACTCCGGAGAGTTCCGTCCCGTAGGCGAGGGCGCGAAGGCTCCTGGGGAAGCCGACCGCTCTGGTCAAACTGGCTGCAGCTCGCCCCCGCTGTCGAAGCTGCGTGACAACGAGCCGGTGCGCGTCTGCGACGTCGAGTTCACCGAAGAGTGCCCCCATACGTTCGGACAGCTGCCCAGTGGGGACGTCGGGTGTGTAGCCAATATGGTCGCGCAAGATTGCTTGCGCTTCATTTCTGCGGAGCATGCGGAACAGGTGCTCGTGGCGGATCTGGTCGAGGTTCGACGTTGCGGGGCGGACAGTGGACAATGCGCCGGACCGCCTGAGTGCGAGGATGCCCACGTGGTTGGGGACGAGAGCTTCCGCAGTAGCGGCCCTTCCGTCCGATGTGACCACGTAGACCCGGTCTGCGCGAGTGCAGTAGTCGCGGAGCTGGCCGCTCAGGCGGCTGAATTGATCGAGGTCCGTCTTGATCTCGTACACGGTGGACGTGCCGTTGAGGACCAGGAGGTCCGCTTCGGAGTCACCCATCGGCATCTCCATGATCGCTGCCGCAGTGGCAGGTCGGTGCTTGCCAAACACGATCCTCGACACGAGCGTGTTCTTGAACACATACTCGGATCGGTACGACGCAACCAGCGAACGGTGCGCCGCCTCGAACCGCTCCCCCAGCGTCGCAGTGCCGGGCACGTCGACGGTTGCTAGTGGGGCGAGCCGAGCCGCGACGCCCTCAGGTTGCTCCGCCGCGAGCGCCCGGAACACACGCGTGCTGAACACGGACGCGAGGCGTCGTGCTGACGAGGCGGGTGCGGCTGGCATGTTGCTCCTGCGACTGGACGACGGTACGTCCGTCACGTACGCGGCGAATGAAGAACCTGTCCGACAATAGACGCCCGAACCACCGCCCGCGACCATGACACCACAAGAAACTGCCACGACGAAGCGGTACACGGCTTCGCCACGCAGCTCCCTGGCCTTCGAGTCGGGCTGTTCGGCACGTCGCCGAGTTGATCAGCGTCAATACGATTCTAGGATGAGTAGTCCGAGTTGACGCGATCCTACATTACCCGCGTTATCAGACCATCTTCTTGCGAGCGAGCTTTTGCCGCCGCCGTTAGGTCGACACCATCCATTCGATCGGGCTAGTCTGCTCCGCGAGCTGCGCATATGGAGCGGCTCCGCCTACCCTTCGACGATGAATCGAGCGCGCTCGTACAGCTCGTCGAAGGTCACGATCTCGACATCGTTGTGCGCTCGCCGGAACAGCTCGAAAGACTCCATCTTTTCGCCATTCGGGCCATGGTCCGTCACAAATTGTTTCAAATGACCAATGATCAGCACCTGGCGAGGGTGGGTCGTTGAGAAATCCAGACCCGTCGGCGATCCATCGGGTAACGTTAAGGTTTCAATCTGATCTTTCAGGCTTCGAATGACCTTCCGAACGGTCTTCTGCAGCTGCGCCACGCCACCGACAAGTTCCCTGTCCGCCACCCAAACGTCAGGCTTTCGATACTGATTCGCTGCAAGGAGGTCAGTGTCATGACGCTTGATTTCGCAGAATAAGAGGGTACTTACGAGCGCGCGGGAGCGCATCAGGGCGTCGACTCGCTTGCCTGCGCCACTGAAAAGGTTTGCCCCCGTCGTGACCGTTTCGAGACCCCCGTCCCCGATGGAGTTGTGGGAAATGAGACTGAGACCGTAGCCGAAGATCCACGTTGCGCGCTCGAAGAAATCCTGCCAAAGCGCTTCAGGGGCCTTGCCCAGCCGAACCCTCTCGCTTTCGAAGTACGCCTTATCCTCGAGCAGGCGCCCAAATCGCTCGACTTCGAGCTTGCGACCGGTTATAAGGGCGATATCCCGATCTGACAACGCCGACTCTAGCGCTTGCCCCACAAGCGCCAACACCTCTGGCCTATCCCGGGATTGTAGCGATTCAAGGATAGACGCATCGGTTTGAGAGGCAGCTCGCACAACTTCAGGGCCCGAATCGATGGCCTCCAAACTGATCAGATAGTTCATCAGTTTCATGAGATTCTCGTGGCCATCAGTGGTGTCGACCGACGCTTTGATGATATGCGCAACCGCCTCGGTCTCAGTCGCACTAAGAATCTTGCCGGCTTGCGTGTCGCGCTTCCAAAACCTAAATCGTGGAGTGAAGCGATCGCCGCTGGTTATCAGCGTCACGGTAACGTATAAGCGAACGCGCGGAGATTCAGCTAGGAGAAACTGCTTGATCAGAGTTCTCCGCTCGGCGTTATAGAAGTAATTGAACGGGGAGGCCGTGGGATGGATCTCAATGTCAAGCAGCGAGTCTCTCTCGAAATCGAAGGTGTCATCTTCGCTGAATTGCCGAGCCATGTCGGCGAAACTGATCCTCGGCATCTTCCCCGCCCTTCGGGTCTTTCTCTCAAGACTCACAATCAGAAACTTGTGCCCTGAAGATTACAGCATTGCTCATCCGCTACCCGGCGAGCAAGATCCGGAGCACAACCAGATGCTCCACACTGTCATCGAATGCCGCCCCGAGGCCACCGCAGAAGCGAAGCGCTCGCCCTCGCTGCTCCTTCGAGCAAGCTCGATCAACCCGTCGGACGAGTGAGACGGTCGTCCCCACTTCAGGTCACCAGGACCAGGTTGTGTTTTGTGCTGGCGGCGGAGGAGGCGCCGGCTGGAACTCGCTGACGACGAAGGCGAGCGTGCTACCCATGAGGTTCACGATGAGTGCCGCTTCAGCATGGCTGATGCGCACGTTCTCATGTTGGCCGTGTCTGGCTCCAGGCAGCGTGCTCGCGTAGCCGTAGAGGCTCTTCAGGCCGCTTCGTAGCGCCTTCTCGTGCGGGGCGTTCCGGTCGCGGAACAGTTCATCCAGCGCACCACTAAAGGACGCGGACGGGGTCTGAGCGAGGATCTTCATTGCGGCTTCGAGGGCGTTCACCGATTCCCGGACCGCGCCGGGACGGTCAGCTGGTAGCCCATGGAGGGCCTGCAGCGCCCGCCCGTACTGTTCCCCCGCTGGCGCAAGGGCGCCGCTCAGGACGCCAAGCGTTTCCGATGCAACCTGGTCGAGGCCGAGCTCGGCAAGTGCTGGGTCGTATGCCTCGAACTCGCCACCGACGAATGTGTACGCCAGGCGTTCGCGGCTGAGCAGTTCCTCAAGCCTCCGACCGTACTGTTCTGCGTCGTGACGGCCGGAAGGCGTCAGCTTCTCCAGCAGGTCGAACACCTGCACCCAGGTTGCAGACTGGACTTCTTCTCGAAGGGAGTCCTCGATGTACGACGGTGTCCAGTCGTCACGCGGTTCCACCCCCAACGCATCACACACCCAGCGGTAGCCGCCCTTCAGTCCGTGCCGCTCTTTGGCCGTGTTGCGAAGGAACGTCCGAAGCGATGGCGGGGCAACCTCTGAGATGGTGCGGTCCGACGTGATCCCGGCCGTTTTGTGCAGGTCCCGAATGCTCACGCGGTCGAGGGTAGCTGGCCGTGCGCGGAGGCCGGGCGCCGCTGACGGTCGAGGACACACTCTCGGAGCGGTTGAACTGCAACCCTGCTGTGAGTGAGTAGTGCGGCGGTCGTCAGCTGTCGGGATGTGCGGGTGTTCCGACAAAGCCGGACGACGCGCCTGGTTGACGGTGCAATGTATCCCGTTCCCCGGCGGCAGCCCACCGGACAGATAACCCGATGCCGGAGCCGGGCCGGTGCCGAGCCAACGACACTGGCTTCGGCGTTCCAGCCGTCTGCGTCGCAAGGTGGTCCTGACGTGAGCGGCGCGTTGCCACCTTGTCTCAGTTGAGCCCCTGGCTTTGCGTCGTTCGGCGGTGACTCCTCAGGGCGTAGTAGTCACGAATGAGGAGCAACCGGCGCTGTCGGTAACGTCGAAGCTCAACCGCGAGCAGCATGGTGTGCACGGAGTGTCCTCGGCTGTTTCCTCCCAACACCAGCAGCATTGTTTGCCGCCCATCGCTCGCGCCGCGACGTCACCGCAGTCTATTGGCCGCCGCGCCCTCGCCTGCAGCCCTCGACGGAGGACGGCGATGGGTACGTGCCGGATTTGCTCGCCCTGTGCGCCGAACGTTGCCTCGGTCGACGCTCCCCCGCGGTCCGGCGCGATCCTCGAAGACGTCATGCACCATGCGGCGAATGTGGGCAGAAGGGGGTGTGGCAGCGACTAATCAGCACGGCGCCGCTTACCGCTCACGCCGCGACGGCGTCACAACACGTCACCTGCACCGGGCGGTCCACCGGTTTTGCCGCGCTCACCGCGCATCGAACGAGTGACACGGCGCCCACTGGGACCCATAAGCTAATGCTCGTAGTGTTCATGCCCATTGGACGAGGAGTTCCCATGGCCCGTTTTACGGACCACCTTCGAGAAGTTCGGGACGAGGTCGTCGCGCGCCGCGACAAACAAGTATTCGCGAACGGCTTCGACATCGCCGGGAGCCTCTGTGTTGAAGCAGTTCAGGCGCGAACGGAACCGCTGGATCAGCGGCTCCGCGACGGGACCCTGGACGCGGAAGGACAGCGCCTCCTCAGTCTCATGCGGACTCTCAAAAACGATATGGAAGACCGTCTCCGCCGCCATTGGGACGAGCGATAGGAACCGCGCGCACCAGCTAACCATCGTCGTTCGGTGAGGCCGCGGCCGTGCAGACGTGCCGGAAACACCGCGTCCGCGCCGTCCGCCTATCGCTGATGCAGTGCGGTCGCCAGAGGGCGACCGCACTGTCAGGCAAGTCGGGCGGGACTGCTGCAGGCTCGGTTGGCTCGTTCGTTTAGGCCGCGAGTGCGACCTGTGGGTTGATGATCGTCTCGTACTCAATCGGGGTCAACTTGCCGAGACCGCGCTGGCGCCGTTTCCGGTGGTAGGTGCCCTCGATCCAGGTGACGATCGCCAGTCGGAGCTCTTCCCGACTCGCCCAGCGTTTCCGGTTCAGGACGCTCTTCTACAGCAGGGCGAAGGACGATTCCATCGCCGCGTTGTCCGCGCATGCGCCGACGCGGCCCATCGATCCGACCAGGCCCGCGGCGCTCAGCGCGCGGACGAAGTTCTTCGACCGGACCGGGCTGCCCCGTTCTGAGTGCACGACCGTCCCGACTGGGTTCCGGCGCCGCACCGCCATTTGCAGGATCGAATCCGGTTGCTGATCGAATAGCCGACGATGCGGCGCGAGCACGCGTCTCTCACGGCGCAGAGGTAGAGCTTGCCTTCGCCGGTCGGATGCTCGTGATGTCAGTCAGCCATAACTTGTCGAGATCAGGTGCCGTGAACGCCCGTGGGACCCGGTCGTCGTGCATAGGAGGGCCGGCCTTGCGATTCAGGCCGCGCTTCTTCACATGCAGTGACCAGAGCCGCTGCTGCGAGCACAACCGCCACACCCGCCGTTCCGGTGCGCGATCGCCTGCAGCTCTCAGGTCGTCAGCGCTGAATCCGTACCCAAATGTCGGGCCGTCGCGATGGGCGTCGACAGCGGCGTTGGTCAGATGAGCGTCATCCCGAACACGGCTCGACACGGGACTGGCACGCCATCGATAGAACGCCTGCATCGGGAACCCCAACACCCGGCAGGCCACCGCAACCGGGATCCGGTCTGCGGCGAGTTCGAGGACCAGCGGGTAGATCACTTTGGGAGCTGAGACTGGGTGAAGTGGGCCGCTGCCCGGCGGAGGATCTCATTCTCCTGCTCGAGCAGCCGGATCCCTCTCTGCGCGTCCCGCAGCTAAGCCTGCTCGACCGCTTTCGCCGACGGCGCAGCTACAACATTGATGCCGTCGTTGCGGTCCGCGAGCCGCGACCAGCGAGCGAGACAGGAATCGGACACCGAAGTCCTTTCGCGACCTGCCGCACCGACGTCTCACCCTTCCGGGCGACCGCGATCACATCACGGCGGAACTCTTCCAGATACGCCTTCACCACGGCGCACATCCTTCCAGCAGGAGCCAACGCCCGTAGCTCTCAGGAGTCAACCGAACCTGCAGCAATCCCGAAGAAGGTCATCCGGCGACGCGACCGCGAAGGCCTGTCGACGTACAAGCGGAACTACATTCGCCGCGAGACGTACGTCAAGACGTTCGAAGACTAGGACTCCGACTACTACCAACGACGACGACCTCCCCGCGCCCTATGGGCAAGGGGAGGTCGTCGTCGTTCGTGGGTGTCAGCGCCTCCAACGAAGGAGCCCCCCGGCTCGCGCCGGGGGCTCCTTCGTTGGATTCAGATACGCAATCGACCCTGTGGCGGTACCGGTGGGATTTGAACCCACGGTGGAGTTGCCCCCACACATGTTTTCGAGACATGATCCTTCGGCCGCTCGGACACGGTACCGGGAAAGAGTTTACACGATCCAGGAGGCGCCACGCACCACCGCGCGTCGACTCCCCCTCCACAGGTGGCCGGTCCCGGACGCCCGTCCACGACTCGGTCCGGACGGATCGCGTCCCGAAGAAGTCCGCGTAACGTCCACCGCATGAGATCTCGCACGCTCATCGCACTGCTGTCGTCGGTCGTCGGTGGCCTCACCGTCCTGGGCGGCGCTGCCTTCGGCGCACGGGCCGGCGTCCGCGGCCAGCGCGCCGCCGCCCGTCGAGTCGGAGAGCTGCTGCCTGTGCACGCCGACTGGTGGCGGGAGCGTTTGCAGCACGAAGGACAGATCACGTACCTCGCGATCGGTGACTCGGCAGCGCAGGGGGTCGGTGCGAGCGAACCCCACCGCGGGTACGTAGGACTGCTCGCCCGCCGGATCCGACACCGCTCCCGGTCGTCGGTCCGCGTCGTGAACCTCAGCGTGTCCGGCTCGACGACCTGGGGCGCACGGAAGGACCAACTGCCGAAGCTCCGCAACTACACGCCCGACATCTGCACCGTGTCGATCGGCGCGAACGACATCGCCGACTTCCACCCCGACAAGTTCGAGCGGAACATCCGCGACATCTACGGCGCAGTGCCGTCGCACGCGATCGTCGCCGAGCTGCCGTGCATGTTCGTCCCCGACCGTGAGCGCAAGGTCGCCGTGGCGAACGAGATCGTGCACCGCGTGGCCGAGGAGCTCGGGCTCACGGTCGCGCCGCTGCACACCATCACCAAGCGGGTCGGTCTGCGCCGGACGTTCTTCAACAGCTACGGCGACCTGTTCCACCCGAACGACCGCGGGTACGAGATCTGGGCGAGCGCGTTCGAACCCGCGGTCGATGCTCGGGTCGACGTCGTCGCCGCGATCCGGCACTACCTGTCCGCCCGCGAAGCCGAGGACCTCGGTGCCGGAGCCGGAGCGGTGGCGACCGCCCGGGCCGAGCAGGACACCGAGGGTGCCGAGGCTCTCGACCACGCCGAACGTCCCGGTCGCATCGACCGCCTTCGGCAGCGCATGACCGGATCGGTCACCCTGCCCGACGCCGGACCCGACACGCGCGCCGACGGTCCGGACGACCGCGCGGGTGATGTCGGCGGCACCGCCTAGCCTGGCGATCATGGCGCGCGCTCAGTCCCTCTACCGCTGCACCGAGTGCGGCTGGACCAGCATCAAGTGGGTCGGCCGCTGCGGTGAGTGCCAGTCCTGGGGCACGGTCGAGGACTCCACCGCGGCCACCGCCAGCGTCCGTGGCACCAGCTCGGTGGCGGTCACGGGCAACCGCGTGGCACGGCCCATCACCGAATCCCGCGGAACGACGGCCCAGCGCTGGCAGACCGGCATCGGCGAGTTCGACCGCGTCCTCGGCGGCGGAGTGGTCCCGGGTGCGGCGGTCCTGCTGTCCGGCGAGCCCGGCGTCGGCAAGTCCACGCTCCTGCTCGAGGTCGCTTCACGAGCGGCAGCGACCGGCAAGCGCGTGCTCTACGTCAGTGCCGAGGAATCCGTCGACCAGGTCCGGCTCCGCGCCGAACGCACCGGGGCGATGCACGACGACCTCTACCTGGCAAGCGAGGTCGACCTCGGCGTCATCCTCGGCCAGATCGACCAGGTCAAGCCGGATCTCCTCATCGCCGACTCGGTGCAGACCATCTCGTCGAGCTCGATCGACGGCATCGCCGGTGGCACGTCGCAGGTGCGCGAGGTCGCCTCCACGCTGATCCGCGTCGCGAAGGACCGGGCGCTCCCGGTCCTCATCGTCGGGCACGTGACGAAGGACGGCACGATCGCCGGACCCCGCCTGCTCGAACACCTCGTCGACGTCGTGTGCCACTTCGAGGGCGACCGTCAGACTGCACTCCGGTTCGTCCGCGCGCTCAAGAACCGCTTCGGCCCCACGGACGAGGTCGGCTGCTTCGACATGGCCGGCGACGGCATCCACGAGGTCCCCGACCCCAGTGGCCTCTTCATGTCGAAGAACGGCGCGCCGGTGTCCGGTACGTGCGTGACCGTCGCGCTCGAGGGTCGCCGAGCACTCCCGGTCGAGGTGCAGGCGCTCGTCGTCCCGAGCTCGGCGCCGCAGCCGCGCCGGGTCGTGAACGGCGTCGACTCCTCCCGCGTGGCGATGCTGCTCGCGGTGCTCGAACGTCGCGCCGGCCTGAAGCTGTCGGATGCCGACGTCTACGTCTCCACGGTGGGCGGCATGAAGCTCACCGAGCCCGGCGCGGACCTCGCCATCGCACTGGCCCTCGCGAGTGCCGCCCGCGACCGCCCGTACCCGCACACGTTGGCGGCCGTCGGCGAGATCAGCCTCGCGGGCGAGATCCGTCCGACAACCGGAACGAAGCAGCGCGCGAGCGAAGCCGCACGCCTTGGCTTCACGACCGTGCTCGGCGCGGACGCTCAGCACCTCCGCGAAGCACTGCGGGTCGCGTTCTCCCTGGCCGCGAACGAGCGGGAGCGCGAACTCGATCGAGCGTTCTGACCGATCACGGCAGCACCGATCACGGCAGAGCCCGCGGTGCGACACGCCGCCGAACGACGCACACGTAAGCGCGAGTCAGGCCCGGAGCGCCGCCAGCAGGTCCTCGGGCGTCGCCTGCATCGTGTGCGGGCCCGCGATGTCGAAGAAGACGCCCTCGAGCGAGTCCAGGTGCGCGGCGATGAACTCCTCGAGCCGCGGCCCGTCGTAGACCATCACCTGCCGGACCTTCTCGTCCGGCACCATCGCCGTGTACGCGTCCGCCGACGAGAACAGCAGCAGGATGCGCTTGTCCGAGCCCTCACGCCCGAACACCCGCACCTGCATGTCCTTCTTGCCGGTGACGAGCCGGGGGACGATCACGATGTCGTTACGGAGCGCGAAGGCCACCGCCGCGACGTCCTGCTTCTCGAGCGCCGCCTCGAGCTGTTCGCTCCGGAAACGCTGTTCCTTGTCTGCCATCGGGACCCAGTCCACCAGATTCATCGACGTTCGGCGACTTCGGCTCTTCCCTTGTGGCCACAAGACTGTAGATTGGTACCAACCGCTTCGGCGGGAGTCCATCGTTCTTCCGGTGCACAGCACCTCGAGCGCCATCGGTCACTGGCCTTCCCCGGCCGCCTGGCCCCGAACCCGTTCTACCGGCCCCATGCCCGCAGGACGCATCGATCTGACGACATCCGTCGGTGGATCGGCGGTAGCGAATACCGCATCGCAAGGCAGTCGACTGCAGATGTCGACTGGCAAGAAAGTAAGGAACGCCATCATGGCATCGACCGGCACCGTCAAGTGGTTCAACAACGAAAAGGGCTTCGGCTTCATCGCCCCGGACGACGGCTCCGCTGACGTCTTCGCTCACTTCTCCGCGATCGCTGGCAACGGCTACAAGTCGCTCGAGGAGAACCAGAAGGTGGAGTTCGACATCACCGAGGGTCGCAAGGGCCCGCAGGCGGAGAACATCTCCGTCATCGGCTGATCTCCTCCAGCCCGAACGGGCCCGTCGTCCTCGTGACGACGGGCCCGTTCCCGTTCCACGACACGGTTACAGCACCGAGGACCGTGGCCTCGAGGTCTCCCCCGGACAAGCGAAAACCCCCGGAGATCCGGGGGTGTGACGCCGATCGGGCATTCCCAATCCACTTGCCTTCACCGTAGCAGGGTGAGCACCACCGGACTACCCGAGGATGAACTGCACCGACGCCTTCGACTCGATGTTCCCCACCGCCACCTCCAGGTGGTAGCTCGCACCCCCACCGGTGACCGACGGCCGTGACGAGTCGCACGTCGACGTCGACGATCGCGTCCGGTCCCAGGCGATCGCCGGCGTGGTCAGGGTCTGCCCGGCCTTGATCGTGACGTCCTGGTTGGTCCCACCGGTCTGGCAGTCCTTCGACGACCAGTACTGCTCCTCGCCGGACGAGATCGTGAGGACCTGCTGGGACGACCCGAGGTCCATGTGGCACGAGTTCGACCCGGTGTTCTTGATCGACATGGCGATCTTCGGGTCCTCGGTGGGGCCGTACGAGGTCTTGTCGACGACGGGCGTGAGCTCGATCTGTTCCTTCGCACACGTCGACCCGTCCTTGGCCGACGCCGACGCCGACGCCGAAGACGAGGCCGACGACAAGGCCGACCCTGAGGGCGAAGCGGCTGCAGAGGGCGTGGCACGCGGCGACGACGACGGCCCGGCAGACGATGCGGAGGCGGAAGAGGGAGAAGAACCCGGGTCAGCAGACGCCCCACCACGCCCGACCACGATCAGCACGACGACGACCACGATCAGCAGCAGCACCCCGATGACCATCGCACGACGGCGCCAGTAGACGCCCGGCTTCTCGGGCCCGACGGGGTGACGGAACGACGACATGCGCACAGGGTAGACAACGGCGCGAGCCCGACGAGGGAACCCCGCCGGAGGGCAGGCGAAAGCGTCAGAGGATCTTCAGCATGCGGGTGTTGCCGAGCGTGTTCGGCTTCACCCGTGCGAGGTCGAGGAACTCCGCGACCCCTTCGTCCGACGAGCGGACGAGTTCGGCGTACACCTCGGGCGAGACGACGCTCTCGCCGATCTCGAGGTACCCGTGCTTCGTGAAGAAGTCCACCTCGAACGTCAGGCAGAAGATGCGGGCGACGCCGAGTTCGCGGGCGTCGTGCTCGAGCGCCTCGAGCATGCGGTGGCCGACGCGCTTGTGGATCCAGTCGGCGTCGAGGGCGAGCGTGCGCACCTCGGCGATGTCGTCCCAGAACACGGCGAGCGCGCCGCACCCGATCGGGACGCCGTCGGGGCCTTCGGCGATCCGGAACTGCTGGATCGAACCGTAGAGCGCGACGTTCTCCTTGCCGAGCAGGATCCGCCGGTCGACGTAGGGCGAGATGAGCCGCTGGATGTGCGGGACGTCCGACGCCAGGGCCGGGCGCACCAGGATGCCGTGCTCGTCCCGTTCGTGGAACGCGTGCTTCCCGTGCTCAGTCATCTCCCTCACACTAGTGCGCCCCGGGGGACACGCCCCTGTACGGCGCCCAGCCGTGGCCGCCTACCGTCCGGGTCATGCCTCAGATCATCGAAACCGTCGACGTGAACGTCCCCGTCGCAGCTGCCTACGGCCAGTGGACCCGCTTCGAGGAGTTCCCCGAGTTCCTCGACGAGGTCGAGAAGATCGTCCAGGTCGACGACAAGACCACCGACTGGACCGTGAAGGTCGCCGGCCAGGAGCGCGAGTTCCGTGCCCTGATCACCGAGCAGCACCCCGACGAGCGGGTCGCGTGGACGGTCAAGGACGGCGAGACCGACCACGCCGGCGTCGTCACCTTCCACAAGCTGTCCGACGACGAGACCCGCGTCACCGCGCAGATCGACTGGGAGCCCTCCGGCTTCCTCGAGAAGCTCGGCGCAGCGGTCGGCGTCGGCGGTCACGCCATCAAGAAGGACCTGCAGAACTACAAGGAGCGCGTCGAGTCGGCGCCCACCGACACCGGGTGGCGGGGCGACGTGCAGGCCTGATCAGGCCGACGCACGAGACGCGACCACGGTCGGGACGGGAGGCGCAGTGCCAGCTGGCACCGCGCCCCCCGTCCGTCGTCGGCTCGCGACCACCGCACGGCGCAACCCGCCTGTTCGGCATCCCCCCACGAAATGCCGACCTGACGAACGGGCACGCGCCTGGCAGAGTGGGTGTCGCTGGCCGACGCGCTGGTTCAGTTTTACCATGTCTGAGACAGATGTACAGGGCGGGGAGACATGATCGAGTACACCGACGACGACGCACACCGACGCGAGCTCTCACGCAAGCTGCAGCTCCTGATGGACGTCGTCGAGGCCAATTCCGGGCAGCGCCCCTCCTACAAGGAGATCGCGGCGGAGATCGAGGCGCAGGGCGCCTCGATGAGCCGACCGCGGTGGGGCTACATGCTCGGGGGCAACGGACCGGCCGTCCGTGACCAGCGTCTGCTCGTCGCGCTTGCCGGCTACTTCGGTGTGCCGTCCGAGTACCTCACCGACGCCGCGGGCAACACGGACGTCCCGGAGCGGGTGCAGGCCCAGCTCGAACTCGTCCTCGAACTCCGCAAGCGCGAGGTCGTGGCGTTCGCCACCCGGCGGCTCGGGGAGTTCGCCTCCGCGGCCGAGATCCGCGACTTCACCGAGCACGTCCGGCGGCTCGACGACTCCGGGTCGACGCCGTGAGCGCGTTCGCCGACCGGATCGGTGCCCGCCGCCAGCAGGCCGAGGCCCGGCGCAGCGTGCAGCGACTCGGACTCCCCCGGCGACTGACGCTGCCGGAGCTGCTCGTCCGCGCCGAGTCCGCCCTCGGCAAGCCGATCCGGCTCCGCACGACCGCACTGCCCGGTGACCTCTCCGCCCGGCTCATCCAGCGCGCCGACCACGCCCTGCTCGAGACGCGCCCCGACCTGTCCGAGCGCTCCCGGATGGCCTGCGTGCTGCACGAGCTCGCGCACGTGTTCCTCGCCGACCCCGGCTGCGACCACGAGGCGTACACGGGGCTGCTCACCGGACGGACGGCGTTCACCCGGTCGCTCGACACCCCGCACGAGCAGGCGGTCGAGCTCGTGGCCGACCAGCTCGCCCTGCGGATCGGGCTGCTCGACCCCGACACCGCGCCGCGCGGGATCTTCCGGTGACGCTGCACGTCTGGGGATCCCTCCCGGTCTGGCTGATCCTGGCCGTCCTCGTCGTCCGGCTCTGGCTCGTCCGGACCCAGTCGGCGAGCGTCACCTGGCTCATGGTCTGCTGCGCGTTCGTCGCCGTCGGGCTGAGCATCAACCAGCCCGACGTCGTGACGTTCCTCGGCGGGCTGACCCGCACACCGAACGTCGCCGACCTGCTCGGCCGCTGCCTGATGGTGTGCGGCCTGTTCGCCCTCGCGCAGTCGGTCGAGGCCGCCGCCCGGTCCGCGCGACTGCTCCGACCGAGTCGGCTCGTCGGGGTCGCACTGGTGCTCGTCGCCCTCGTCGTGCTGTTCGTGCTGATCGACGCCCCCGTGCCCACCTCGCAGTTCATGGTCGAGTACGGCGCCCAGCTGCCCACGGCGCTCTACTCAGCGGTCGAGATGACGTACATCGCCGTCGTGATCACCCGGTCCGCACTGGCCGTCCTCCGCGGCTTCCGCGAGGGCGACGGCCTCGGGCGCATGTACTGGCTGTTCGTCGTCGGCGCCGCGGCGATGGTCCTGCTCGCGGCCATCGCGGTCGCGCTCGACGCGGTGCACGTGCTCGGCCTGGACGCTGCGGTCCGGGTGCTCGGGACCGTCTACGCCCCGGTCTTCCTCACCTCGATGGTCCTGCTCGCCGTGGGTGCCGCCGGCGGGGTGCTGCCCGACGCCGCCCGCGAGTTCCGCGACTGGCGGGCCGCCCGGGTCCGCTTCCGGACGCTGGAGCCCGAGCTGCGGCGACTCGAGGGCGCGTCCGGCAACCGAGGGCTGTACTTCACGATCGCCTGGCAGCGTCGCCAGTGGCGGAGCCGACTGCACCGGCTGTCCGTCGAGGTCGAGGACCGCGCGCGCGAGGCCGGGCAGGACGTCCCGGCCGCCGCGCCACTCACCACCGCACGACTGGAGGAGACCACATGACCGGTGGACGCATCGCCGCACTCGGGACCGCGGCGGGTGCGGTCGGGACGCTCGGGCTGAGCGCGTTCGTCGCACGCCGGCTGCTCTTCCCCACGCCGTACTCGGCGACCGCCACCGTGCGCGCCGCCACCCCGACCGAGGCCGAGTTCGTGGCCACCCGCGACACCCGCCTGCCCGGGACGTACCGAATCACCCGCGACGGCCAGGACGTCCGCGTGCGGGACGTGCTCGACGTCGACGCGGACACGGTCCGGCGGCGCACGGACGGCACGGCAGCCGTCGGCGAGTGGGGCTGGGACGCGCTGCTGTACGACGACCTCGCGGACGTCCCCGGCGACGAACCGACCGACGTCCTCGGCGACGAGCCGACCGACGTCCCCGGTGACGAGCCCACGCACGTCGTCCACGTGCACGGGCAGTCGCTCGGGCCGCGGCAGGTCCTCCGGGGCATCCCGGTCTGGCGTGCCCTCGGCGCGACGTCCGAGCTCGTCGACACGACCGACCTCCCGCTCCGCTCGCTCGCCCCCGGCGCGGTCGACCGCATCGTGACGGCGGTCCGGGCAGCCCGGGGCCGAGGGGCCACCCGGGTCGTGCTGCAGGGCTGGTCGGCGGGGGCGCTCGCGTGCTCGGTCGCCGCCTCCCGGGTCGAGGTCGACGGCCTCGTCGGGATCTCGCCGCTGCTCAGCGTGCCCTCGGCGCTCCGCGGTGCGGTGTCCGGCGCCCACCTCCCCGCGTTCGTCGGCACGGTCGCGGCACGGATCGCGACCACCGCCGTGCTGTCACGGCTGGCCGGCGCCGCTGCTCCCGTCCGGACGACCGCGTGGCAGGCGTCGGTGACCCCGACCCTGCTCGTGCACTCGGCGGCCGACGCCCTCGTCGCCGAGGCCGACGTCGCCGCGCAGACCGCGCGTCCGGGGACCCGGGCGGTCGCGTTCCGGACCGCGCCGCACACGCTCGAGTGGAACGAGGACCCGGAACGCTGGGAGCAGGCCGTCGGGGACTTCGCGGCCACCCTCTGACGCGAGCCGCGAGACGCGAGACGCGAGAGGCGAGACGCGCGACGCGAGACGCGGGCCGAGCGCCCCGGCGACGTGCAACGGCCCCGGTCTGCGAACAGACCGGGGCCGGCGCGTCTCGACCTGTTGGGGGGAACCGGTCGAGCGCTGCGTGCGAGGTGTTGGGGGGAACCCCTCGCGCGCAATCACCACCGTACCCCCGGACGGGGGCCCGTGGTACCGCGACGCGCGAACCGTCCCGGGTCTGGGTCGGGCGACATCGCGCCGCGCGGAGCGTCCGGCGCATGGACGATCAACCCGAACCCCACGAGCGTCACCGCTCCGTGGCAGATCTCAACGACGAGTCACTCGGACGTCCCTTCGACCAGACCAACGGCCTGGCGGACGGACTGAGCGGCGACTCGGACGGCACGGCCGAGAGCGAGCAGCCCGGCGTGCACGAGCGACACGAGAAGCGCGAGAAGCACCGCGGGCGCGACCACCAGGGGTGACCGCACCCACGACGTGACGGGAGGCGCGGTGCCAGCTGGCACCGCGCCTCCCGTCATGTCCGTGACCGGGTCCTAGGACTCGATCTCGCCCTGCGGCGTGTCCGTCGCCTCGACGGCGGCCGCCCCGGCGAGGACTTCCTCGCGACCGGGCTGACGCCCGGTCTCGAACTGGAACTCGCCACCGGTGAAGTCGACCTTCACGTGGTCGCCGGCCGTGAGCTCACCCTGCAGGATGTGCTCGGACAGCTGGTCCTCGACCTCGTGCTGCATCGCGCGGCGGAGCGGGCGGGCACCGAGTGCCGGGTCGAACCCGACCTTGATGAGCTGCTCCTTGGCGGCGAGCGTGAGTTCCACCGTCATGTCGCGGTCGAGCAGACGGTCCGCCAGGCGCTTCACGAAGAGGTCCACGATCTGCAGCAGCTCGGGCTGCGAGAGCTGCGGGAACACGATCGTGTCGTCGACACGGTTGAGGAACTCGGGCTTGAAGTGCTTCTTGAGCTCCTCGTTCACCTTCGAGCGCATGCGGTCGTAGCCGACACCGGAGTCACCCTCGACCTGGAAGCCCACCGGGCCACCGGCGATGCCCTGCGAACCGAGGTTCGTGGTCATGATGATGACGGTGTTCTTGAAGTCGACCACGCGGCCCTGACCATCGGTCAGACGACCCTCTTCGAGGACCTGCAGCAGCGAGTTGAAGATGTCCGGGTGGGCCTTCTCGATCTCGTCGAAGAGGACCACGGAGAACGGCTTGCGGCGCACCTTCTCGGTGAGCTGGCCGCCCTCCTCGAACCCGACGAACCCGGGAGGGGCACCGAAGAGTCGCGAGACGGTGTGCTTCTCGCCGAACTCCGACATGTCGAGGGAGATCAGCGCACCCTCGTCGTCGAAGAGGAACTCGGCGAGCGCCTTGGCGAGCTCGGTCTTCCCGACGCCCGTGGGGCCGGCGAAGATGAACGAGCCGGAGGGACGGTTCGGGTCCTTCAGGCCGGCGCGGGTGCGGCGGATGGTCTTGGAGAGGGCCGAGATGGCCTCTTCCTGACCGATGACGCGCTCGTGCAGTGCCTTCTCCATGAAGACGAGCCGCGAGGTCTCCTCTTCGGTGAGCTTGAACACCGGGATGCCCGTGGCCTGCGCCAGGACCTCGGCGATGATGCCCTCGTCGACGGTGCCGGACGCGGCGACGTCACCCGCACGCCACTGCTTCTCGAGGCGGAGACGCTCGCCGAGGAGCTTCTTCTCCTCGTCACGGAGCGAAGCGGCCTTCTCGAAGTCCTGCTCCTCGATCGCGGCTTCCTTCTGCCCGCGGACCGCCGAGATCTTCTCGTCGAACTCGCGGAGCTCCGGCGGCGCCGACAGGATCGACAGGCGGAGACGTGCACCGGCCTCGTCGATCAGGTCGATCGCCTTGTCCGGCAGGAAGCGGTCCTGCACGTAGCGGTC
Organism: Curtobacterium sp. Curtsp22; assembly: GCF_059492135.1. Taxonomy (NCBI): domain Bacteria; kingdom Bacillati; phylum Actinomycetota; class Actinomycetes; order Micrococcales; family Microbacteriaceae; genus Curtobacterium; species Curtobacterium sp. Curtsp22. The sequence goes on from NZ_CP168519.1 coordinate 2,227,367, forward strand.
CGCGAGGTTCGCCGCGGCGACGATCGCGCCGTCGGTGATGGACACCTTGTGGAACGCCTCGTACTTGTCGCGGAGGCCCTTGAGGATGTTGATCGCGTGGGGCAGCGACGGCTCGTTGACCTGCACCGGCTGGAAGCGACGCTCGAGTGCGGCGTCCTTCTCGAAGTGCTTGCGGTACTCGTCGAGCGTGGTGGCACCGATGGTCTGGAGCTCACCGCGCGCGAGCAGCGGCTTGAGGATGGAAGCGGCGTCGATCGCGCCCTCGGCAGCGCCGGCACCCACGAGGGTGTGGATCTCGTCGATGAAGACGATGATGTCGCCGCGGGTGCGGATCTCCTTCGTGACCTTCTTGAGGCGCTCCTCGAAGTCACCGCGGTAGCGGGACCCGGCGATGAGCGACCCGAGGTCGAGCGAGTAGAGCTGCTTGTCCTTCAGCGTCTCGGGCACGTCGCCCTTGACGATCGCCTGGGCGAGGCCCTCGACGACGGCGGTCTTGCCGACGCCGGGCTCACCGATCAGGACGGGGTTGTTCTTGGAGCGGCGGGAGAGGATCTGCATGACCCGCTCCATCTCCTTCTCGCGGCCGATGACCGGGTCGAGCTTGCCGTCGCGCGCCGCCTGGGTGAGGTTCCGACCGAACTGGTCGAGGACCTGCGAACCCTGCTGGGCGTTCTGCTGCTGCTCGCCGCCGACGGCGACCGCTTCCTTGCCCTGGTAGCCGGACAGGAGCTGGATGACCTGCTGACGGACGCGGTTGAGGTCCGCGCCGAGCTTGACGAGCACCTGGGCGGCGACGCCCTCGCCCTCGCGGATGAGGCCGAGGAGGATGTGCTCGGTGCCGATGTAGTTGTGGCCGAGCTGCAGCGCCTCGCGCAGGGACAGCTCGAGCACCTTCTTGGCGCGCGGCGTGAACGGGATGTGCCCGGTCGGCTGCTGCTGGCCCTGCCCGATGATGTCCTGGACCTGCTCGCGGACGGCATCGAGCGAGATGCCGAGCGACTCCAGCGCCTTGGCGGCGACGCCCTCGCCCTCGTGGATGAGGCCGAGGAGGATGTGCTCGGTGCCGATGTAGTTGTGGTTGAGCATCTTCGCTTCTTCTTGAGCGAGGACGACAACACGACGGGCTCGGTCGGTGAATCTCTCGAACATGTGCTCTCCCTTGCCGGGCTCGTGGAAGTCCGGTGACGTACATCGAGAGTAACCAGCGCACCCCGGGTGGTCTGCCCCTGTTCGCCGTGGGCGTGACCTCGTTGCGTCCGGTGAACAGGGGACGGTCGGGAGGCGCGGCGCGGGTCCGCCCCGGAGCCTGCGCCCGGTGGTGCTCACGGGGGTCGCGCGGCGGGTCGCGCCGGGTGTCGGGTCGGCGCGGGCCGCGGGTCAGCGCCGGGCGGGCGCGGGGCGCGGGGCGGGCGCGGGGCGCGTCAGGCGCGTCGTGCGGCCCGACGCAGGGCGCGGCGGAAGCGGCGCGGGTCGACACCGAGACCGTCGAGGACGTCGTGCGCGGCCCCCGTGAACGGATCGTCGATGCCGTCGAGCACCGCGAGCAGCACGTGGTGCGGTCGAACGCGTTCCGCCGGGCCGGCGAGCTGTGCGGCACGGGCCAGCACCCGCGCCGCGGCCGATGTGCACGTGACACGGTCGGGCGAGACCGGCCCGGGTGCCCCGGCTCCGACGAAGGCACTGCTGGCGGTGCGGACGCGGTCCGGCGTGACGCCGTGCGCGTCGAGGACGTCGAGGAAGCGGGGCATCCCGCTGCAGAGCGTGACCGCGGCGACGAGGAGGTGCTCGGCGTCGAGGAAGCCGAACCCGGTCTCCAATGACTCCTGTTCCGCGAGGAGCACGATCTCGCGTCCGCGCCGGAGTGTGGGCAGGGCGACGGAGAGCGTGGCGATCTGCATACATGCAGAATATCTCATGTGTGATCGGTTCACCAGAGGAGATCCCGGGCGCGGTCGGTACGATCGCGACCATGGAGCAGCCCGTCGTCGGACTCGTCGTCCACCCGACCAAGAACGTGCAGGAGTCCGTCGCGACCCTGCAGCGCTGGAACGCCTCCGGCCGCGGACGCCTCGTCGCCCGCCGTGCCGACGTCCAGCGCATCGGCGGCGGGGTCGACGTGATCGGGGACGAGGACTTCACGGAGGAGGTCGACCTCGTCGTCGCACTCGGCGGGGACGGCACGATGCTCGGGGCCATGCGGCTCGTGGCGAAGCGTCCGGTGCCGGTGCTCGGGGTCAACTACGGCAACGTGGGCTTCCTCGTCGAGATCGAGCCGCCCGAGCTCGAGGTCGCGCTCGAGCGACTGTCCGCCGGCGACTACCAGCTCGAACCGCACCACGCCCTCGAGGCCCGGCTGTTCTGGAGCGGAGCCCGCACCGACTACCTCGCGTTCAACGACCTCACGATCGTGCGACGACCGGGCGCCGGGCAGGTGTCCGCGGACCTCAGCGTCGGCGGGCTCGGGTACGGGTACTACCGGGCGGACGCCATCGTCGCCGCGACCCCGGCCGGGTCCACCGCCTACAACTACGCCGCCGGCGGCCCCGTCCTCTCCCCCGCGCTGTCCGGCTCCGTCGTGACCCCGGTCGCACCGATGGCCGGGATCGACCGTGCCGTGGTCCTCGCCGCTCGCGAGCGCTACCGGTTCGACATCGCCGAGGGCACCCGCAGCGCAGCGCTCGAGGTCGACGGACTCGTGGTCGGCGAGGTCGCCACCGGTGCGCAGATCGACGTGCGGCTGCGGAAGGACGCCGGCAGCGTGGTCCGCCTCGACGCCGAGCGCCACGGGCGGACCGGACGCGTGAAGCTCAGCCTGCTCGACCTGCCCGTGCGACCGGACCAGCTCATCGAGCTCATCCCCCAGGACCTCCGCCAGAAGCTCGGGCGCGAGGTCGAGGAGTAGCGGACCGCGCCCTGCGCCCGGCGCACCGCTCGGTTCCGGGAACGTGAATGGCCCGCTCACGCCGAAGCGCGAGCGGGCCGTCCCATCACCCCACCGGATCGTCTTCCCACAGAACGACCCGGTTCCCCGTGCCGACACTCACGCGCCGGCCGAAGTCCACTGACCTAGTCGGTCAGGTACAGCTGCATGTCCTGCGAGACCGCCTTGGCGAAGAGCCGCAGCTTGGCACGGGACTCCACACGGCTGACCGCCTGGCGGGTCGTGTGGACGATCTTCGAGATCTCGTCGAGCGTCATCGGCTTGTCGTCGTCGAGGCCGTAGCGCATGCGGATCACGTTCGCCTCGTCGCTCGGCAGTTCGGCGACGATCGAGCGGATGTCGCGGTGGAGCAGCGTCGTCTCGGTCAGCTCGTTCGGGGACGCGGCGTCCTCGTCCTCGATGAAGTCGCCGAGCTCGCTGTCGTCCGAGTCGCCGACGACCGTGTGGATCGACACCGGCTCGTGCGAGCGGCCCTTGAGGTCGACGAGCTCGTCGACGCTCATGCTCAGCTCGGCCGCGACCTCGTCCGGCATCGGCGCGCGGCCGAGGTCGACGGTGAGGTCGCGCTCGGTGCGGGAGATCTTGTTGATCAGCTCGACCGTGTGGACCGGGATGCGGATCGTGCGGGCCTTGTCGGCGAGACCGCGGGAGATTGCCTGACGGATCCACCAGGTGGCGTACGTCGAGAACTTGTAGCCCTGCGTGAAGTCGAACTTCTCGACCGCGCGGACCAGGCCGAGGTTGCCTTCCTGGATGACGTCCATGAAGGGCAGGCCGCGCTGCGAGTAGCGCTTGGCGATGCTCACGACGAGGCGGAGGTTCGAGGTGATCATGCGCTCCTTGGCGCGCTCACCGTCACGGACGAGCCAGCGCAGTTCACGCTGCAGGGTCTTCGCGAGGCCCTTCTCGGTGGCGAGCTTCTCCCCGGCGAAGAGGCCGACCTCGATGCGGCGGGCGATCTCGGCTTCTTCCTCGGCGGTGAGGAGCGAGAGGCGGCCGATGTGGCGGAGGTAGTCACCCACCTGGTCGACCGAGGCGCCGCGGACACCCGCGAGCTGCTCGTCGGCCTCGACCTCGGTGTCGAGCGTGGTGGTCTCGACCGCGGTGACCGGAGCCTTCGCTGCGGTCGTCTTCTTGGTGCGACGTGCGGTGGTGCCGGTGGTCGTCGTCTTGGGTGCTGCGGTTGCGATCGTCATGATGACTCCCTGCGTTCGACGGGTGATGACCTCGTTGGGGGTGTCACGAGTAAAGCGTTCCGGAGGTGTACCCCACAAACCGATCGGATCGATTCTCAGGCTTCTCCGTGCTTCACCATGGATACCGTCCCCCGAGGGGTACAGCCTGTCGTCAGTCTGGTCCCCCGCATGGTCGAGAATCAAGGGGATTTCGCCGTGTTTCCGGCGTTGCATCGATGTTTCTTGCTCGTTTCCGATCCTGTACCCCGGGCCGCCGCGTCCAGTGGACACAAAAAAGGGGTACGGCGGTCCGGATCGTGGCGATCCGGTCGTCGTACCCCGAAAACCGAACGGGCGGGGGTCACCAGGAGGGCTCGAGCCACCCCTCGCGACGCTTCGAGACCTCGAGGTCGGCGTCTCGGTCGAACTCGTCGTACTCGCTCTCGATGTCGCCGACGAGGCTGCGGCCGGTGAAGACGCCCCCGCGGTTCGCGAGGACACCACCGGAGATGATCTGCGTGATGGACATGCGGACGATGCTCACCCCGGCAGACGACGTCGGGGTGAACGGCCGGTGACGGTGTCCGGACGCTCAGACGTCGATGTCGTCGTCGTCGCCCTCACCGTCGGGCCACACGGTGTCGTCGCGAGCGGGATCCGCGACCGCCGGGTGCCCGAAGGCGTCATCGGGATCGAGGTCGGCGAGGTCGGGGTCGGGCTCGGGCTCGAAGTCCCTGCCGTCCGGGGTCGCGCGCATGCACGCCAGGGTCGCACCGCGCGGTGAACACCTGGTGACGTCGGCCGCGGGCGGCCTGTTGATCGGGAGCGGGTTACTCCGCAGAGGCAGGCGCCGGTGCCGGCACGCCGTGCTCACGCTCGAAGCGGGCACGCTCCTCGGCCTCGACCTTGGCGTACGCGGCACGCTCGGTGCGGTCGGCCCGCATGATGGCACGCATCACGAACCAGAAGATGAGGCCGACCACGACGGTCGGCGTCAGGGCGAAGATGATCCCGGTCACGACTCCATGCGGCACCCGAGCATCCTAACCCCCGGCACGGCGCCGCCAGCTGGGTCCTACTTCACCAACGGGAACAGGATCGTCTCGCGGATGCCCAGGCCCGTGATGGCCATGAGGAGCCGGTCGATGCCCATGCCCATGCCGCCCGACGGCGGCATCGCGTGCTCGAGTGCCCGCAGGAACTCCTCGTCGACGCGCATGGCCTCGAGGTCGCCGCCCGCAGCGAGCTTCGCCTGCTCGACGAACCGCTCCCGCTGCACGACCGGGTCGACGAGCTCGGAGTACGCCGTCGCCAGCTCGAAGCCACGGACGTAGAGGTCCCACTTCTCGACGATGCCCGGGCGGCTGCGGTGCTCGCGGGTCAGCGGCGAGGTGTCGACCGGGAAGTTCATCACGAACGTCGGACGGTCGAGCGAGTCGATGACGAAGTGCTCCCAGAGCTCTTCGACGTACTTGCCGTGCGTGGCGTGCGCGACCTCGACGCCCTCGGCATCGGCGAGCGCCCGTAGCTCGGACAACGGCGTCTCCGGGGTGATCTCGCGCCCGGCCGCCTCGGACAGCGACCCGTACATGTCGATGCGCGGCCACTCGCCGCCGAGGTCGTACGTCGTGCCGTCCGCCCAGGTGACCTCGAGCGAGCCGCCGGTCACCGCACGCGCGGCGTTCTGCACGAGCTCCTGGGTCAGGTCGGCCATCTGCTCGTAGTCGCCGTACGCCTGGTAGGCCTCGAGCATCGCGAACTCGGGCGAGTGCGTCGAGTCGGCGCCCTCGTTGCGGAAGTTCCGGTTCACCTCGAACACCCGGTCGATGCCGCCGACGACGGCGCGCTTGAGGAAGAGCTCCGGCGCGATGCGGAGGTACAGCTCGGTGTCGAACGCGTTCGAGTGCGTGACGAAGGGGCGCGCCGAGGCACCGCCGTGCTGGGTCTGCAGCATCGGGGTCTCGACCTCGAGGTAGTCGTGACCAGCGAAGGTCTGCCGGAGCGACGACATCACCGCGGCACGGGCGCGGACGGTGGCCCGGGCCTCCTCGCGCACGATGAGGTCGAGGTAGCGCTGGCGGACCCGCGTCTCCTCGTTGAGTTCGTTGTGGAGGTTCGGCAGCGGCAGGATCGCCTTGGCCGCGATCTGCCAGTCGTCGACCATGATCGACAGCTCGCCCCGCCGCGAGGAGATCACCCGGCCGTGCACGAACACGTGGTCGCCGAGGTCGACGAACTCCTTCCAGCGCGCGAGCGACTCCTCGCCCACCTCGGCGAGGGACACCATCGCCTGGATGCGGGAGCCGTCGCCGGACTGCAGGGACGCGAAGCAGAGCTTGCCGGTGTTGCGCGAGAACACGATGCGGCCGGCGATCCCGACGACGTCCTGGGTCTCCTCGCCGGTCTCGAGGTGCGCGTACTGCGCACGGACCGCGGGGATGGTGGTGGTGACCGGCAGGCCGGCCGGGTACGCCTCGATCCCCGACTCGAGGAGCTTCGCCCGCTTGTCGAGCCGGACCTGTCGCTGCTCGCTGGTCTCCGCCGCGGCGATCTCGGCGGCGGAGGGCTCGGTGGCGGGTGCGGTCTCGTCGGTCATGCTGGTGCGGCTCCGATGGTCGTGGGGGTCCCCGAAATCGTACAGCGCGGCCGGACTAGAGCGTCGCCTGCCCGTCGGCCGCCGCGAGCGCGTTGTCGACGGCCGTGCGGACCAGTGCGCCGAGGACCCGGCCCGGGTACTCGACCCCGATGCCGGACAGCGTGCCGGCGGACTGGTCGACGATCGCGGTCGAGAAGCTCACCGCGGCGCGGACGGCGTCGGCGTAGGCGGGGCGGTCCCGCTCGGTGACGACGAACGGCTCCGCACCCATCTCGACGACGAGCGCCTGGGCGATGGGGAGCACGGGCGACGGTGCGGTCACGGCGCAGTACGCGTCACGGAGCCGAACGAGGTCGACGCTGGTGCCCGTGAACGCCATCGCCGGGTGGATCGCGAGCGGGATCGCCCCCGCGGCCATCGCCGGTGCGAGGATGCCCACGCCGTGGTCCGGGCTGGTGTGCACGACGAGCTGCCCCGGCTGCCAGATCCCTGCGTCCGCGAGTCCCTGCACGAGGTCGGCCAGCTGGTCGTCCGGCACGGCGAGGAGCACGAGTTCGCTGCGCTCGACGAGGTCCGGGGTCTCGAGGACGGGTGCGCCGGGGAGCATCGCCTCGGCGCGGTCGCGTCCGGCCTCGGACACGGCCGTCACACCGACGACGGCGTGCTCGGCGTTCGCGAGCGCTGCTCCGAGGACGGGTCCGACCCGTCCGGCACCGAGGACGCCGACTCCCAGCCGCCCCGCCCTCACAGCGCGGCTCCCGGCGGCGGGGTGTCGCCCCAGGGCGATCCAGGAGGCACGGTGCCGGTCGGCCGCACCGGCTCGGCGCCGCCGGCTGCGCGCTCTGGCGACGGTGACCACTCCGGGGCCGCGGCCGGCGCGACGGGGGCGAGCCGCGCCTCCCGTTCGCGCCACCGGTGGGAGGTGTCGGCCGCAGCCGCCTCGACCGCGCGGGCCGAGGTGTCCGACCACAGCTGCTGCGCGTCCCGCGCGTCCAGCGCACCGATGCTCGCGGAGACCGGGCCCTGCACGGTCTGCACGTGCACCGACGCGAGCCGCAGCGCACGCTCGAGCGGCCCCTGCGAGACCTTGACGCTCTGCACGCGCGGCAGCGGCACGATGACCAGCGAGCGCCAGACGGCACCGAGCCGGAGCAGGACGGCGCCCGGGACGAAGCGGTAGCCGTTGCGGCGGAACGCGAACGGGCGGAGCCAGGCGCCCCGGCGCGGGGAGTGCACGAACCCGCCGCGGTCGCCCGTGGTGGTGAGGCTGTCGTCGACGACGTCGACGGCTTCGGCCGAGCCCTCGCGGAGCTGCTCCTGCGAGGCGGCGGGGCCGGCGACGGCGGTGCCGACGAGGCCGGGGAGGATGATGTCGAGGACCTCGCGGACGTCGCGCGCGGTGCCGACCGGCAGGACGATCGACGAGACCTGCTGGTTGTTCGAGGCCCCGTTGCCGGCGTTCGTCGCACGGTTGATCCGGACGTCCCACCAGCCGAACGGCCGCCAGAGCAGCGGCTGCGCCACGCTCACGGCGTGGATGCGGCCGGGCGGCAGGGTCTCGTTCGAGGTGGACACGAGCCCGAAGCCGATCCGGATGCCGTCGCGGGTCTCGGCGATCGTGTACTGCAGCGAGCGGGAGAACTTCCGGACGTAGTACCCGCCGGCGCCGATCACCGCGGGGAACAGGCCGAAGAGGATCCCGTACTCGCCGGTGAGCGCCACGCTGACGATCATCGCGGCGACCGCGGCGAGGATGAACACCGTCGTGCCGGAGAGCAGCATCGACGCGATGAGCCGGCCGGGGTGCACCTTCACGATGCGCGTCGCGCGGACCGCGGCGGGGTCGAGTTCCGGCGAGAAGATCTCGTCGACTCGGTCCTGCAGCACGCCGTTCGACGCGCGGGCCGGGTCGTGCTGCCGCTCGTCGTCCTTCGCCCCGGAGGCGAGCACGAGGATGCGCTGCCGCAGGTCGTCCGCAGCCGTGACCCCGAGGTAGGCGAGCTGCACGTTCGCGTCGTTGCCGGCCTGGGCGATCTCGAGCTTGGCGGTGCCGAAGATCCGCGGGATGAGCGGCCGCGAGATGTTGATGCCCTGGATGCGGTCCAGCCGGGCCTTGCGGTTCGTCCGGAAGAGCACGCCCGAACGGACCTCGACGATCTCGCCGGTCACCCGGAACTCGTGCATGCGCCAGGAGAGGGTGAACAACGCAAGGAGTACCAGCAACAGCACAGCCACGCCGAGCAGCACCCAGCCGACGACGCCGTGCTCGTAGACGTACCGCACGGGGTCGCCGTCGTCCTGCGGGCCACCGCCGGGGATGAAGAACTCGACGAGCTGGTCCCGCAGGCTGTTCAGCACGTAGCCGAGGATCACGATGAGGAAGATGCCGCCCTTGAGCAGCGGCGTCAGCGGGTGCATGCGGTGCCACTCGCCGTCGGTCAGCGGTGCGGCAGCGGCGGCGTTGCCCCGGTGCGGCGGAGCGGGCGGCGGCGGGCCGGGTCGGAAGGTCATGCGGCCCCCCTAGAGCCCGGCGCGGCGGGACTCGGCGAGCTCGACGAGCCGGTCGCGCAGCTCGTCGGCGTCGGCGAAGGGGATGCCGGGGATCCGGACGTTGGTCGACGCGGCCGCCGTGACGAACTTCAGCTCGCTCATGCCGAGCACCCGGTCGAGTGGCCCGCGGTTGACGTCGACGAGCTGCATGCGGCCGTACGGGACGGCGGTGAACCGCTGCCACATCAGGCCGCGCCGGAGGACGAGGTCGTCGTCACGGAGGGCGTACCCGATCGCCCGCACGCGTCGCGGCGTCAGGATCGCCGTCACGAGGGTGACGATCGCGACCGCGATGCCGATCAGCGTCCAGACGGTGCCGGCCGTGCCGGAGAACCCGCCGCTGACGACGCCGATGATGACGCAGCCGGCTGTCACCACGAGCCCGATCACGATCGTCGTGACGAGCTCGGTCCAGACGAGCTTGGGCGACACCCGGGTCCAGGTGGTGCCGGTCAGTCCCAGACCGGGCTCGTCGAGTCGTTCACGCGGCATCGCGGGCCTCCTGCGGTCGGGTCGTGCTGGGTGCACCGGGTCGGTGCGCGTGCGTCGTGCCGCTCCGGTGTCGGTGCGCCGGCGTCGTGCCGCCCCGGTGTCGGTGCGCCAGCGTCGTGCCGCCCCGGTGTCAGTGCGCCTGCGTCGTGCCGCCCCGGGGGAGGTCGTCGTCGTCATCGTCCCCAGGAGGAGCGATGCACATGCGTTCGGCGACGAGTGCGCACACCGTCAACACGAGTCCACCCCCGACCGCCACGGCGTTCGGCAGGACCGAGCCTAGCGAAGGGAAGGCCGAGCGGGTCAGGAGGTACACGAGCAGGCCCGCGCCGAACCCGCCGAACAGTGAGCCCGCGATGCTCGACGCCTTCGCGAGCACCACGACGCGGATCGCGTAGAGCGGGTCGACGGGGTGCGACCGGGACGCGCCGTCGCGAGCGTGCCGACGGACCGGCCGGGCCATCAGGACGACGGCGATGCCGATGAAGGCGAGGGTGACGCCGAGGGGTGTCGCGAGGAACAGCGTCGGCGCCTGCCGCGACGCCAGGACGGCGTCGAGGGCGAAGCCGGCGACCGCCGCGACGACGGCGACGCTGAGCAGGGTGGAGGCGCGGGTGGGCTTCACGAATCGCTCGTCTCTGGCCTGGAGGCGCGGGTCGGCTCGTCGAAGAGGCGCGGCTCGTCGACGCGCTCCGTGTCGTCCCCCACCCGCTCGAGCAGGTCGGCCACCGGCCCGACACCCGGCAGGACGGCGTCCGGGTCGGCGTCGTGCCACGGCGCGAGCACGAACGCCCGCTCGCCGGCACGCGGGTGCGGCACCGTCAGGGTCACGGTGTCGAGGGACAGGTCGTCGTACGCCACGAGGTCGAGGTCGAGCGTCCGGTCGCCCCAGCGGACCTCGCGCGTGCGGCCGTGGGTGTCCTCGATGCCGTGCAGGGCGTCGAGGAGTTCCTGCGGCTCGAGGTCGGTGTCGACGACCACGACGGCGTTCCGGTACCGGGGCTTCGTCGGGTCCGGGCCGTCGAGCGTGACGGCGACCGACTCGACCTCGCGGCTGGAGGCCACCGGACGCACCCCCGGGAGGGCGACGATCGCGGCGGCGGCGGCGCGCAGGGTGCTCCCCCGGTCGCCGAGGTTGGCGCCGAGGGCGACGACCGCCCGGCTCACTCTTCTTCCTCGACGTCGGACCCGGCGGCACGGACGCCGCCACGGGTCCGGCGGATCGTGATCGACACGTCGGTGAACGGCACCGTGATGGGCGCCTGCGGCTTGTGCACCGTGACCTCGGTCGCCAGGGCCGCACGGTGCGTCAGCACGGCGGTGGCGATGCGCTCGGCGAGGGTCTCGATGAGGTCGACCGGGTCGCGCTCGATCTCCGCGACGACCTGCTCGGCGAGCACGCCGTAGTGCACGGTCTCGTCGAGGTCGTCGGAGCCGGACGCGGCGCGGGCGTCGACCTCGACGGCGACGTCGACCACGAAGTCCTGGCCGTCGGCGCGCTCGTGGTCGAAGACCCCGTGGTGGCCGCGTGCGCGGACCCCGGTCAGTCGGATGGTGTCCCTCACGATCGAGCTGCCCTCCAGGCGTCCCAGACGTCGAGCACGGCACGGGTCGGTGCCGGGTCGTGCACGCGCACACCCCACGCCCCGCGTTCGGCGGAGAGCAGGCTGATGGCGGCGGTGGCGAGGTCGCGCTCCTTCGGGGCGGCACCGGCAGCGCTGCCGACCCCGTCGAGGAAGCGCTTGCGCGAGGCGGCGACGAGCACCGGCAGGCCGATCGATGCGAACCGCTCGTAGCCCGCCAGGATCTCCCAGTTCTGCACGCCCTGCTTGGCGAAGCCGAGGCCCGGGTCGATGACGACCTGTTCCTGGCGCACCCCGAGGACGATGAGCTCGGCGACGCGGAGTTCGACCTCGCGCCGGACCTCGTCGACGGCGTGCACGTACTCGGCGTTGCGGTACATCCGGTCGCTGTGCCCACGCCAGTGCATGACGACGAACCCGGCACCCGTGTCACGGACGACGCGCGCCATGTCGTCGTCGGCCAGCCCCCCGGAGACGTCGTTCACGATGGCGGCGCCGAGGTCCACCGAACGCTCGGCGGTCGAGGCGTTCATCGTGTCGACGCTCACCGTGATGCCCTCGGCCACGAGCTGCTGCACGACCGGGAGCACCCGCTGCTGCTCAACCTCGACGGGGACGCGCTCCGACCCCGGCCGGGTCGACTCCCCGCCGACGTCGACGATGTCGGCCCCGGCGGCGACGAGTTCCCGGGCGTGCTGCACCGCGGCGTCGTACGCCTGGTGCAGCCCGCCGTCGCTGAAGGAGTCCGGCGTGACGTTGAGGATCCCCATCACTCGGGTCCGGTCGTCGGTCGGCGCACCGCGATCGCGGTCGCGCCGCCGACCGGTCACGATCTCCGGCACCGGTGCTGGTGCCCGGAGGTCGATCGCGACCGTCGGCGGCTCGGCTGCTGCGGCCCGCGCCTGGCTCACCTCGGCGAGCCGACGCGAGCGCCTCGTCGGCAGGTCCGTCATGCCGGCCTACGCGGGGGCGATACCCGGGTTGCCGAAGGGACGGCGACGGGGCTTCGACGACTCGTGGTCGGACTGCTCGGACGCGGTCGAGGCGGCCTTGCCCGGCACCTCGATGGCGGGCAGGTTGCTCACCGGACGCTTGTCACTGGACAGCCACTGCGGGCGCTCCGGCAGCTTGCGGACGTCCTTGAAGATCTCCACCAGCTCCGGGGCATCGAGGGTCTCCTTCTCGAGGAGCTCGCCGGCCAGACGGTCGAGGATGTCGCGGTTGTCGTTGAGCACCTGGTAGGCCTCGTCGTGCGCGGCCTCGAGCAGGGCACGGGTCTCGGCGTCGACCGTCTCGGCGATGTTCTCCGAGTAGTCGCGGCTGGTCCCGCCGCTCATGTCGCGGCCGACGAACGGCTCGCTCGACCCGGAGCCGAGCTTGACGGACCCGACGGCACGGCTCATGCCGTACTCGGTGACCATCTTGCGCGCGGTACCGGTGGCCTTCTCGATGTCGTTCGACGCACCCGTGGTCGGGTCGTGGAAGACGATCTCCTCGGCGACGCGACCACCCATGGCGTAGGTGAGCTGGTCGAGCAGTTCGTTGCGGGTGACGGAGTACTTGTCCTCGAGCGGGAGCACCATCGTGTAGCCGAGGGCACGGCCGCGCGGGAGGATCGTGATCTTCGTCACCGGGTCGGTGTGGCGCATGGCAGCGGCCGCGAGGGCGTGACCGCCCTCGTGGTAGGCCGTGATGAGGCGTTCCTGGTCGGACATGATGCGCGTGCGGCGCTGCGGTCCGGCCATGACGCGGTCGACGGCTTCGTCGAGGGCGCGGTTGTCGATGAGCTGCGCGTTCGAGCGGGCCGTCAGGAGCGCGGCCTCGTTCAGGACGTTCGCCAGGTCGGCGCCGGTGAAGCCCGGCGTCTTGCGGGCGAGCAGCTCGAGGTCGACGCTCGCGGCGAGCGGCTTGCCCTTCGCGTGCACCTCGAGGATCTGCTGGCGGCCGGCGAGGCCCGGGGCGTCGACGCCGATCTGGCGGTCGAAGCGACCGGGGCGGAGGAGCGCCGGGTCGAGGACGTCGGGACGGTTCGTCGCCGCGATGAGGATCACGTTGGTCTTGCCGTCGAAGCCGTCCATCTCGACGAGGAGCTGGTTCAGCGTCTGCTCGCGCTCGTCGTTGCCGCCGCCGATGCCGGCGCCACGGTGACGACCCACGGCGTCGATCTCGTCGATGAAGACGATGGCGGGCGAGTTCTGCTTCGCCTGCTCGAAGAGGTCGCGGACACGGCTCGCACCGACACCGACGAACATCTCGACGAAGTCCGAACCGGAGATCGAGTAGAACGGCACGCCCGCCTCACCGGCGACGGCTCGGGCGAGCAGCGTCTTGCCGGTACCGGGAGGGCCGTACAGCAGCACGCCCTTCGGGATCTTGGCGCCGACGGCCTGGAACTTCGCCGGCTCCTTGAGGAACTCCTTGATCTCCTGGAGCTCCTCGATCGCCTCGTCGGCGCCCGCGACGTCGGCGAAGCTGACCTGCGGGTTCTCCTTGTTGTTCATCTTCGCCCGGGACTTGCCGAACTGCATGACCTTCGAGCCGCCGCCCTGGGCGTTGGCGAGGAGGAACCAGAACAGGGCGCCGATGATGAGGAACGGCAGGAGGATGCCGAGCAGCGAGAGGAACCAGTTCGACTGCTGGACGGTGTCGTTGTAGCCCTTCGGCAGGTTCGCCTCGTTGACGGCCTGGATGACCTCTTCACCGCGCGGCGTCGAGTAGTAGAACTGCTCGTGCACGTTGCCGTCCTTCAGGGTGAGGTCGACGCGCTGCTCGGTGGAGTTCACCACCACGGAGGAGACCTTGCCGTCGGAGAGCTGCTGGAGGCCCTTCTGCGTGTCGATCTGCTGCGTGCCGGACTGGCTGATGACAGCCCATCCGATCCAGATCCCCACGATCGCGATCAGCACGTAGATGTACGGCCCGCGAAGGATGCGCTTGAAGTCCATGTGATCCGGGCAGAGCGCCCGACACCTTTCTCTGCCGAAGTTGCGTGCTGATCAGCATACGGCTGCGATTCTGTGGCGAGAATGGGTGTCCTCTGCGGGCGAACTCCACCCGCCGCCAGGATCAGCTGTAGACGTGCGGTGCGAGCACCCCGACCCCGCGCAGGTTGCGGTAGCGCTCGTCGTAGTCCAGCCCGTAGCCGACCACGAACGCGTCCGGGATGTCGAAACCGACGTACTTCACGTCGACCTCGACCTTGGCGGCCTCGGGCTTGCGCAGCAGTGCGACGATCTCGACGCTCGCGGCCCCGCGGGACTCGAGGTTCTGCTTGAGCCATGACAGCGTCAGACCGGAGTCGATGATGTCCTCGACGATGAGGACGTCCCGCCCGTGCAGGTCGGTGTCGAGGTCCTTGAGGATGCGGACCACGCCGGACGACTTCGTGCCGGAGCCGTACGACGACACCGCCATCCAGTCCATGCGCGCCTGCATCTTGAGGTGGCGCGAGAAGTCCGCCATCACCATGACGGCACCCTTGAGGACACCGACGAGCAGTGGGTCGCGCCCCGCGTAGTCGGCGTCGACCACCGCGGCGAGCTCGGCGAGCTTGTCGTCGATCTGCTCGGGGGTGAAGAGGACTTCGGACAGGTCTGCCTGGACGTCGGAGAGTTCCACCACCCCAGCCTAACCGGCGGTGAAGGCCAGCCGGTCGCCCGATCGCGACGCCTGCACGCCCGGCAGGTCGATCGGCCCCTGCCCGCTCCAGTCGGTGACGAGCCGGCACACCTCGAGCGTCTGCACGCGGGACAGCGTCACGCCGAACTCGCTCTCCACCGCCAGCCGCACGAGCCGCTGCCGGAGGGCCGGCGGGTTCACCGCGAGCTCCCGCACGGACAGCGAGATACCGGCCTCGGAGTGCTCGGCGAGGTCCTCGGCCATCTCCTCGGCGAAGTGGTCGAGCGCGGCCGAGTCCTCGCGGAGCTGGTCGGCGGTGCGGGCGAGGGCCTCGGGCACACCGGCGCCGAGTTCGCGTTCGAGCGCGGGCAGGAGCACGTTCCGGACGCGGACGCGCGCGAAGGCGGGGTCCGCGTTCTGCGGGTCGTCCCACGGGGCGAGTCCGGCGGCAGCGCACGCCTGCCGCGTCGTGTGTCGGCGGACGCCGAGGAGCGGCCGCCCGTAGGCCGGCCCCGCATGGCGCCGCGTCAACGGCGCCATGCCGGACAGCGAGTCCGGCCCGCTTCCGCGGGCGAGGCCGAGCAGCACGGACTCGGCCTGGTCGTCCAGCGTGTGTCCGAACAGCACGAGGGGTGACCCGACGTCGGACGCGACGAGCGCGATCGACGCGTGCCGCGCCTCCCGAGCCGCCGCTTCGGGACCGCCCGTGGAACCGACGGCGACACGACGGACGGTCACCGGTGCGAGTCCCAGCTCGGACGCCTGCCTGGAGGCGCGGCTCGCCACCGCCTCGGACCCCGCCTGGAGTGCGTGGTCGACGACCACTGCCCCTGCTCGCAGGTCCTGCTTGGGCGCCTCGAACGCGGTGGCCGCGGCGAGCGCGAGCGAGTCCGGTCCGCCGCTCAGCGCGACGAGCACGAGGTCTCCGGGGCGCACCGTGCCCTCGTCGAGCGCCTGCGCGAGCAGGGAGCGCACCGCGCGACGGGTGTCGGCGACCGCAGGGTCGAGCCGGGGACGCGGAGTGTTCACCCGGTAACGTTAGCCGCGCTTTCTTCCCGCACATCAGACCAGGAGCGCAACATGGCCGCGTACGACGTCGTCGTCGAGATCCCCAAGGGCAGCCGCAACAAGTACGAGGTGGACCACGAGACCGGTCGCGTGTACCTCGACCGCGTGCTGTTCACCTCGTTCGTGTACCCGACCGACTACGGGTTCTTCGAGAAGACCCTGGCCGACGACGGTGACCCCGTGGACGCGCTGCTGCTCCTCGAGTACCCGACGTTCCCCGGTGTGGGCGTCAAGGTCCGCCCGGTGGGCGTCTTCAAGATGAGCGACGAGGCCGGCAACGACGCGAAGGTCCTCGTGGTCCCCGCGAAGGACCCGCGCTGGGCGCACATCCAGGACATCTCGGACGTCGACGAGCAGACGAAGGCCGAGATCGCGCACTTCTTCGAGCGCTACAAGGACCTCGAGCCGAACAAGTGGGTCAAGGCCGAGGGTTGGGGCGACGCCGCCGAGGCCGAGGCGATCGTCACGGCCGGCCAGGCCGCGTACGTGCCCGCCGGTCACTGACGCTCCCGGTCCCGTTCCGGCTCGACCGGGACTGCACCGCCTGACGACGAGTGCGCACGATCCCTCGTGCGCACTCGTCGTTCTTGCGTGCGGCTAGAGCGAACCGCTCGGCCGTGCGACGTAGGGCAGCAGCTGGCCCGGGGTCCAGATCGCCCGCTCGAGCACGCCGCGCTGCGGGTTCGCCGCCTCGACCATCATGCCGTTGCCGGTGTAGATCGAGTCGTGGTACGCCTCGTTGACGGTGCCGTTGTACGAGTAGAAGAGGATGTCGCCGGGCTGCCGCTGTGACATCGGCACGAGGCGCCCGATTGACTTGAAGTAGTTGTACTGCCAGACGACGTTGTGGCCGCCGGTGGCGATGCCCTGCGAGCTGTAGGCCATCATCACGAGGCCGGAGCAGTCCCACGTGTTCGGGCCCGCACCGCCGAACTGGTACGCGTCGCCGATCTGTGCGCGGGCGTAGGCGATCGCGCCGGCTGCCTTCGAGGGCGTGCTCGGTGCGGTCGGGGTCGTCGGGGTGGTGGGCGTGCTCGGCTTCGACGGGGTGGTCGGAGTGGTCGGGGTGCTCGGCTTCGACGGTGTGGTCGGGGTGCTGGGCTTGGTGCCGCCGGAGCTGCTGCCGCCGGTGGTGCCGCCGCCGGTGCTCGGCTGGGTGCTCGTGCCGCCGCCGGTGCTGCCGCCGCCGGTGCCCGGCTGGGTGCTCGTGCCGCCGCCCGTGCTCGGCGTGCTGCTCGCGGCGCCCCCACCCGAGCCGGTGCCGGTGCCCGCGGCCGCGGTCGCCCCGGAGCCACCGGTGGTCGACGCGAGCTGCGCCTCCGCCCGCTTCGCCTGCTTCGCCGTCCAGTAGGCGGCCTCGGTGGCGACGCTCGTGCCCTTGAGGTACGCGAGCTGCTGCAGCACCTCGTCCTGCTGGTCCTGCTCACGCTGCACGCGGGCCTGCGCCGACGCCGCGGTGTCGTTCGCCTCGGCGAGGGCGGCCTTCGTCGTGTCCGTCGCCTTCGCGAGGGCCTTCGTCGCGGCGGACTGCTGCGCGGCGATCGCGTCGACGGTGTTCTGGTCCGCCTGGGCCTGGGCGAGGACGGTCGCGGAGCGCTCGGACAGGTGCGACATCGTGCCGACCCGGTAGAGCAGGTCCTTGGAGTCCCGCGAGTCGATGAGCATCGCCGCGGACAGGTCCCCGCCGCCGGTGCGCGACAGCTCGACCACGAGGCCGGCGACCTGCTGCGCGGAGGCGTCCGCCGTCCGTTCCGCCCGCTTGGACTGCGCGCTGAGGTCGTCCAGGGTCGCCTGCGCGTCCTGCTGCTGCGACGCCGCGAGGGCGTACGTCTGACCGGCCTGGAGCTCGGCGACCTGTGCGCTGTCGGCAGCGTCCTGCAGGGTCTGCAGCCGGGTGCTCAGCTCGTCGACGGTGGACTGGGCTTCGGCGGTGTCCGCCTTCGCCGCTCGCACGTCGTCCCAGCTCGGGGCGGACGGTGCCGCCTGGGCCGGGCCGGCGACCACGATGGAGAGACCGATCCCGAGGACGGCCACCACCGCGATCCCACAGGACAGGGTGCGAGCGGAGTGCTTCACGGCGTTCAGGGCCTTTCGGGCGCGCACACGGTCATACCGAGATCCCCCGCGCTGCCATGAAGGGGACCGGGTCGACGGCGGAACCGTTCACCCGGGTCTCGAAGTGGAGGTGGCAACCCGTCGACCACCCGGTCGAACCGACCTTGGCGATCTGCTGCCCGGCGGTGACGTGCTGGCCGACCGACACGAGCGTGCCGCCGTCGACGATGTGCCCGTACGCGGTCGAGATGCCGCCGCCGTTGTCGAGCACGACCTCGTTGCCGTAGCCGCCGCCGTTCGCCGCGAACGTCACCGTGCCGGACGCCGCCGCGTAGATCGGGGCGTAGCAGGCGGGAGCGAGGTCGACGCCGGCGTGCAGGGCGTAGTTCTTCGTGTACGGGTCGAGTCGGTAGCCGAACGGGCTCGTCTGGTACCCGCCGGTCGGGCGGACCCAGCCGGACGAGTTCGGCGAACCGCCACCGGTCCCGCCCTGGCTCGTCGCCGCGGCCTTCGCTGCCGCTGCCGCGATGCGGGCCAGCCGGGCCTTCTCCACCTGGACGCCCTTGTTGTAGCGCGCCTCGACGTTCTGCTCGCTCGTGGTCAGCAGGGTGAGCTGCGCCTCGAGTCGCTCCTTGTTGTCCGCCTGGGCGTCCACGGAGGACTGCGCCTGGTCGGCGGCGGTCTGTGCGGCCTGCATCTTCTGCTGTGCCTGGTCTGCGAGGTCGCCGAGGGCCTCCTTGGCGCGGTCCGCCTTGTCGGCGAGGCCCTGGGCCACACCGCGGTCCTGCGACGCCTGCGCGTAGATGCCGTCCGCCTGTTCGCTGAGCTTGGACATCGCACCGAGCTCGTACAGCAGGTCACCCGACTTCGTGGGGTGCGTGAGGATGTCGGTCGTGACGTCGTTCGCGCTCGCCCGCCCGAGCTGTGCCGCGAGCTGACCGGCCTGCGCCTCGGACGCGGTCGCGGTCTTCTCGGCGTCGTCCGCCTGGGACTGCAGCTTCTTCTGGGTCAGCGTCGCGTCGTCGTACTTCGTCTGCGCGGTCTGGTACGCCGTCCCGGCGGCCTCGGCGGACTTCTGCGCCGCGGAGGCCTTCGCCGTGAGGTCGGCGATGAGCCCCTTGATCTGGGTCACCTTCGCCTGTTGGGCCGACTTCGACGCCTTGGCCTTCTCGACGTCCGACCAGCTCGGGTACGACGCCGCACTGGCCGAGGTCACCGGGGCGAGGGCCGCGAGGGTGCCGGCGGTGAGCGCGACGGCGACCGCGGCGGCGATGAAGCGGCGGCGGGGACGGGGGCGGAGTGAGAGCGATGGTGAGGTCGACATACATCTCGATTTCGTAACAGCGCGGCAAGGCTCACGCACGTAACACTGTTAACAAGCGCAACAGTAACAACAGGTGTCGCACCCGCACACCCCCTCGCACGAGGGGCACGGGACCGACGACGATGGTCGCATCGGAACATCGACAGCACGAATCGGGGCCTGGTGCCCCACGGTGAGTGAAGCCCCGCGCCCGGGCGGCGACACCGCGACACGCCGGGGATTCCGCCGCGGAGCCGCTCGATTTGTGAATCCTGCGGGGCATCCGTATGCTTGTCCATCGGTAGCGCGAAGCACCGCTTGCGGCCCTATCGTTTAGTGGCCTAGGACACCGCCCTTTCACGGCGGCAGCACGGGTTCGAATCCCGTTGGGGTCACTCCTCGCAGAGTGAGCAAGCAAGCAGAGCACTACCGAACAACACAACACAACATGGCCCTGTAGCGCAGTTGGTTAGCGTGCCGCCCTGTCACGGCGGAGGTCGCGGGTTCAAGTCCCGTCAGGGTCGCCACGGCTGGATAGCTCAGTTGGTAGAGCGTTCGACTGAAAATCGAAAGGTCCACGGATCGATGCCGTGTCCAGCCACGGTGAAAGGCCCCCTACTCCGGTAGGGGGCCTTTTTGCGTTGGTCGTGACGCGACCACGTCCAGGAGGCGCGGTGCGGGTCGGACCCGCACCGCGCCTCCCGAGCTGGGCACCTACGCCTCGCGCGTCTTCGGGCTGCTCTCCTCGGTCTTCGCCGGGTCGCGTTCGACCACCGAGCCGAGAGCGTCGTCGATGCGGGACAGCAGCTCCGCGGGGATCGTCACCCCGGCAGCGCCGGCGTTGTCGTGCACCTGCTCCGGACGCGAGGCGCCGATGATCGCGGACGCCACGTTCTGGTTCTGCAGCACCCAGGCGACCGCGAGCTGCGCCATCGACAGGTCCAGCTCGTCGGCGATCGGCTTGAGCTCCTGCACGGCGGACAGCACCTCGTCGCGCATGAACCGCTCGATCATCTTCGCGCCGCCCTTGTCGTCGGTGGCGCGGGAGCCCTCCGGCAGCGGCTGACCGGGCTGGTACTTCCCCGTCAGCACACCCTGCGCGATCGGGGACCAGACGATCTGCGAGATGCCGAGCTCCTCGGACGTCGGGACGACCTCGCCCTCGATGACCCGCCAGAGCGCCGAGTACTGCGGCTGGTTCGAGATGAGCTGGACGCCGAGGTCGTCGGCGATCTCGTGTCCCGCGCGGAGCTGCTCCGCCGTCCACTCGCTCACGCCGATGTAGAGCGCCTTGCCCTGCCGGACGACGTCGGCGAACGCCATCATCGTCTCCTCGAGCGGGGTCTCGTAGTCGAACCGGTGTGCCTGGTAGAGGTCGACGTAGTCGGTCTGCAGTCGCTCGAGCGAACCGTTGATCGACTCGAGGATGTGCTTGCGGCTCAGGCCGGTGTCGTTGTGCCCCTTGGGTCCGGTCGGCCCGAACACCTTCGTGGCGATCTCGAGGGACTGGCGTCGCTCCCCCTTCAATGCCTCGCCGAGGACGGTCTCGGCACCGGTGTTGGCGTAGACGTCGGCGGTGTCGAACGTCGAGATGCCGACGTCGAGCGCTGCCCGGACGCAGGCGATCGCCGCGTCGTTCTCGACCTGGGAGGCGTGGGTAAGCCAGTTGCCGTAGGTGATCTCGGAGACCTTGAGGCCCGAGTTGCCGAGGTAGCGGTACTCCATGTGCGTGTCACTCCTGTCGTGGCCGCGTCGGTGCGGCTCCGTCGGCGACGGTAGTCCCGAGGCGGCACACGGACCTGGAGGTGCAGGATCGGAAGGGTTGCGGTGCAGTGGTGCACCGCCGGGAGCGAAGGAGCGTCCATGTCGGGAGCCAGCGTGCTGTTCATCGGCGGCAGCGGGGTGATCAGTGCTTCCTGTGTCCGCGAAGCCGTCGAGCAGGGGTTCGACGTCACCGTGCTCAACCGGGGGACCACCGGGGGCAGGCCGATCCCGGAGGGTGTGACGCGCCTCCAGGCCGACGTGTCGGACCGGAGCGCCCTGGCGGAGGTGGTCGGCGACCGCCACTGGGACGTCGTCGTGAACTGGATCGCCTTCACGCCGGACCAGGTGCAGGCCGACGTCGACTTCTTCGCCGGGCGGACCAGGCAGTACGTGTTCATCAGTTCGGCCTCGGCGTACCAGACCCCGGCGACGCACCTGCCGATCACGGAGTCGACGCCCCTGAAGAACCCGTACTGGCAGTACTCGCGGGACAAGATCGCGTGCGAGGAGCTGCTCATGGCGGCGTACCGGGAGCAGGACTTCCCGGTGACGATCATCCGGCCGTCGCACACCTACGACGAGACGAAGCTCCCGTTGACGGGCGGCTGGACCGCTGTCGCACGGATGCGTGCCGGCAAACCGATCATCATCACGGGCGACGGCAGCTCGCTGTGGACGATCACGCACAGCCGGGACTTCGCAGTCGGGTTCACGGGGCTGCTGGACCGGGCCGAGGCGATCGGCGAGGCGTTCACGATCACGAGCGACGAGGCGCCGACCTGGAACCAGATCGCGCACGAGATCGCAGCGGCAGCAGGCGTCGAAGACCTGAAGATCGTGCACGTGCCGGCGGATGCGATCAACGCCGTGGACCCGGAGTGGGGTGCGGCGCTCCTCGGCGACAAGGCGAACAGTTCGGTCTTCGACAACAGCAAGGTGCGGTCGCTCGTACCGTGGTACCGGCCCCGGACGCCCTACCGGCAGGGCGTGCGCGAGGTCATCGCCTGGTACGAGGCGAACCCCGACGCGCAGGTCGTCGACGAGCGGCTCGACGCCCTGATGGACGAGCTGGCGGCGCGCTGGGCGGTGTGACGCGCGCGCGGGCGCGGGCGCGGGCGCGGCGCGCGGTCGCGGGCGCGGCGCGCGGTCGCGGGCGCGGCGCGCGGCCTGACGGGGCCGGCGCGACGCGCGGCACAACACAACGCACCCGGAACCACGTGATCGCGTGGTTCCGGGTGCGTTCGGTTGTGCGACAGCGTCCTGAACCGGGTCGGCCGGGCACGAGTCGGGAGGCGCGGCGCGGGTCCGACCCGCACCGCGCCTCCTGTTGGTCGTCGTGTCAGGCGCGCGCGGCCAGGACCTCGGCGAGGGCGCCGATCGCCAGGCGCACCTCGTCGTCGGTCACGACGAGCGGCGGCGCGAAGCGGATCGTCGACCCGTGGGTGTCCTTCACGAGCACCCCGCGGTCGGCGAGGTCCTGCGCGATCTGCTTGCCCGTGCCGAGCGCCGGGTCGATGTCGATGCCCGCCCAGAGTCCGGCGACCCGGTGCGAGACGACTCCGGAGCCGACCAGGTCGTCGAGCAGCCCGCGCAGCAGCGGTTCGCCCTCGAGCGCCCGTTGCTGGAACGTGCCCTCGCCGAGCATCGCCACGACCTCGGAGCCGACGGCCGCCGCGAGTGGGTTCCCGCCGAAGGTCGACCCGTGCTCGCCCGGACGCAGGACGCCCAGGACGTCACGCCGACCGACCACGGCGGACACGGGGACGATCCCGCCGCCGAGCGCCTTGCCGAGCGTGATGAGGTCCGGGCGGATCCCGACGCGCTGCACGGCGAGGGTGTGGCCGGTGCGACCGAGCCCGGACTGGATCTCGTCGGCGACGAACAGGGCGCCGAACTCGTCGCAGACCTCTCGGACCGCCGGCAGGTAGGACGGAGGCGGGATGACGACCCCGCCCTCGCCCTGGATCGGCTCGAGCAGCACGGCGACGACGGTCTCGTCCATCGCCTCGCGCAGGGCATCGGCATCGCCGTACGGCACGGTGCGGAAACCGGGCGTGAACGGCCCGAAGTCGTCGTGCGCCGACGGGTCGTCCGAGAACGAGATGATCGTCGTGGTGCGGCCGTGGAAGTTCCCCGAGGCGACGATGATCGTGGCGCGCTCAGCGGGGACGCCCTTGACGCGGTAGCCCCAGGCACGGGAGACCTTGATCGCGGACTCCACCGCCTCGGCACCGGTGTTCATCGGCAGGACCATGTCGGTCTCGGTCAACGCGGCGAGCGCCGAGGCGAACGGTCCGAGCTGGTCGTTCACGAACGCGCGCGAGGTCAGCGTGACCCGGTCGAGCTGCGCCCGCGCGGCGTCGAGCAGCCGGGGGTTGCCGTGACCGAAGTTCACGGCGGAGTAGGCGGCGAGGCCGTCCAGGTAGCGCTTGCCGTCGACGTCCGTGACCCACGCGCCGTCGCCCGATGCGATGACGACGGGCAGCGGGCTGTAGTTGTGGGCGAGGGAGCGTTCCTCGACGGCGAGCGCCGCAGCGGTCCGCGAACCGAGCGACGAGGCCGTCATCGCGCGACCGAGGTGCCGGTGCCGACCGGGTGCAGGTCGAGCGTGCAGCACTTCACGCCGCCGCCGCCGAGCAGCAGCTCGGACAGGTCGACGCCGATCGGGTTGTAGCCCTTCTCGCGGAGCTGCGACGCGAACGTGGTGGCGCGCGAGGCGATCACGACGTTGTACCCGTCGGAGTAGGAGTTCAGGCCGAGGATCGCGGCGTCCTCCTCGGTGGCGATGATCGCGTCCGGGAAGCGCTCGCGCAGGATCGCCAGCGACGGCTCGTCGAAGGCGCTCTCGAGGTACGCGATGTTCGACGTGCCGTCCGCGGCGGGCTCCGGGTCGAGGACCGCGATCGCCGTGTCGAGGTGGTAGAAGTTCGGGTTGATGAGCTTCAGGGTGACGACCTCGCGGCCGTAGATCCGCGCGAGCTCCTCGTGCGAGGTGCTGTCCGAGCGGAAGCCGGTGCCGGCGAAGATGGTGTTCCCGATGAGCAGGAAGTCGCCCTCGCCCTCGTTCGTCTCCTCGGGCTCGGCGACGGTCAGGCCCGCGCTGCGGAACCAGTCCATGTACGCCGGACCCTCGGGCTGACGCTCGGGGTACTGGAACTTCGCGCCGTACGCGACGCCGTCGAGCACGAACCCGCCGTTGGCCGCGTAGACCATGTCCGGCAGGCCCTCGATCGGCTCGATGTACGAGATGTCGAAGCCGAGCTGCTCGTAGACGTCCACGAGGGACTGCCACTGCTCGACGGCCTTCGACGTGTCGGTCGGGTCCTCGGGGTGCATCCACGGGTTGATCCGGTAGCTGACCGTGTAGTGCGTCGGCTTGCACATCAGGATCGTCCGCTTTGTGGCGGTACGGGCCGGTGCATCGGTGGTCGAGGGTGCGGTGTTCGACATCAGTCCTCCTGGAGGGACCGGGGCCCGAGCCTGCCAGGAACCACCACTGAAGAAGAGCTCCGGTGAGATGCAGGCTCACTCACCGCAGCGGACCAGGTCGACGCCGCGTCGATCCTCGCACACACCGTCCAGCACGTGCAGTCCCCCACACTGCGGGTCAGTGACACCCGTTCGGGTGACGCACGTTTCGTGCGCCGAACCCACCGGACGTGCAAGAAGTCCGCGTACCATGGGTGCAATGGATTCGCTCGACCACCGCATCCTGGATCAACTCCGGGAGAACGCCCGCGCCGGCTACGGCGACATCGGGTCGGTGGTCGGACTCTCGGCCTCCGCCGTGAAGCGTCGCGTCGACCGGCTGGTGGGCGACGGCGTGATCCAGGGCTTCACGATCAAGGTCGACCCCGCCGTCGAGGACCGCGGCACCGAGGCCTGGGTGGAGCTCTACTGCCGCGGCACGGTCTCCCCCGACGAGCTCCGCACCCTGCTCGACAGCGTGCCGGAGGTCATCGACGCCGGCACCGTCACGGGCAGCGCCGACGCCGTCGTGCACATGCGCTCGAAGGACCTCTCCGCGCTCGAGGAAGCCCTCGACAAGGTCCGCCTCGCACCCCAGGTGGACCACACGCGGTCCGCGATCGTGCTCTCCAAGCTGGTCAGTCGCGAGACCGCGTAACGTCCCGCACATGGGACTGATGGCGGCCAGGAGGCACGGATCACCTCCCACGGGTTCGCGCACGGCCCGCCGTCTGGTCACCGCTGCGAGCGTCGCCTACGTCGCGAACTGCGCGTGGGGCACCGCCGTCGCCGTGCGGCTCATCCGGACGAGGAAGCTGCGCGTCGTCCACCACGGCCTGTTCGTCGTGACCGCCACGCTGACCGGTGTCGCGGCGACCACCCCGGTCTGGACGCGAAGCCGATCGGCGCTCTTCCTGCTCCCGGCGCTCGTGCCGCTCGCGGTCGCACCACGCACGAACCCGCGCTCCGGAGCACACTGGCAAGTCGCGGTCGCCGCGGCGCCGTCCTACCTGGGGGCGTTGCTCGCGGGCCGCCGAGCAGAGAGGTAAGCAGTGGAGCTCTTCGAGGCGATCAGACGCCGGCGGACCACCAACGGACCGTTCCTCCCCGACCCCGTGTCGCCCGAGCACCAGCGGCTGCTCATGGAGCTGGCCGGCCGGGCACCGTCGCAGCTCAACAGCCAGCCGTGGCGGTTCGTCCTCGTCGAGGAGCGCGACACGATCGACCGCGTCGCCGAGATCAGCGGCTCGTCGATGACCCGGACCATGGCCGAGGGGACGTTCTTCGAGCGGTACAAGCCGTACTTCCGGTTCTCCCAGGCCGAGATGGACGAGCGGCGCGACGGCATGCTGTTCGACAAGCTCCCCGGCCCGCTCAAGCCCTTCACGAAGCAGGTGTTCACGAAGCGCGGTCAGCTGCTCATGAACACACTGCGGGTGCCGCACACCCTCGGTGAGGAGAACCGGAAGCTCGTCGCCGGGTCGCCGCTGCTGCTCGGCGTGCTGCTCGACCGGCACGAGTACCGGAAGGAGGAGCTCTCCGGCTTCTACTCGGTGTTCAGCATGGGTGCGGCGATGGAGAACATCTGGCTCGCCACGACCGAACTCGGACTCGGCATCCAGTTCGTGTCCTTCCCGATGGAGACCCCCGGGGCGTGGGAGGAGATCGAGGGACTGCTCCACGTCGCCGAGTCGCTCGAGCTGATGGCCGTCTACCGGATCGGCTACCTGCCGCCCGAGCGCCGGCGTCCCGCGATCGACTGGACGTCGAGCGAGCGGAAGCGGCCGTCGCAGTACGTCTTCCGGGGGACCTGCGACACCCCGCAGCAGGGGTGGGACGACGCGCCCGTGGCGGGGCACATCGGCCCGGAGGCGACCACCTCGTGACCGCGGCCGTGCCCGCCGGGGGCGACCCGCGCCTCCAGGCCGTCGCCCCCGGACTGACCGGACGCCCCTGGATCTCGCAGGACTGGCTCGACGTCGTCTTCGTGCACTGGCGCGTCGACGTCTCGGCGGTTGCGCCGCTGCTCCCCGCAGGCACCCGGCCGGACACCCTCACTGCGGACGGCACCGACGACGGGGCGACCACGTGGGTCGGCCTCATCGCGTTCCGGTTCGAGGACACCCGGTTCCCGCCGATCTCGACGGGGAGGATCGGGGACTTCGTCGAGGTGAACGTCCGCGTCTACACGATCGACGACGAAGGGCGGCACGGTGTGGTGTTCCTGTCGCTCGACGCCGGCAAGCTCCTGCCGACGATCGGCGCGCGCGTCGCGACCGGTCTGCCGTACTGGTGGGCCGATGCCGAGACGCGGAACGGCGACGGCCGCGTCGGCTACGCCATGCGACGACACGGGACGCACCTGCGGTCCCTCGTCGAAGTGCGGGTCGGTGCGGAGGTGACCGAGCCGACGGCCCTCGAGACCTTCCTGACCGCGCGGTGGGGCATGCACGTGCACCGAGCCGGCCGGACCCGGTTCTGGCCGAACGAGCACGAGCCGTGGCCGCTCCACCGGGCCTCGGTCGTGTCGCTCCGGGACGACCTGATCGGTGCCGCGGGGCTGCCGTTCGCACTGGCCGAGCTCGAGCCGGACTCGGTGCTCTACTCGCCCGGCGTCACGACGCGGTTCGGTCTCGGGCGCTGAGCGGGTCGTCGCTCGGCGGTTCCTGACCGCGGACGTCCGGCTCCGTGCCGTCGAGGTCGGCGTCGGTGGCCTTCGATGCAGCGCGCCAGTGCAGCACCGCGAGGATGACGGTGAGCGGGACGATCACGACGCTCCACCCGACCCACCGCGACGAGTACGTCTCGTCGACGGCCGGGACCGTCAACACCACGACCGCGAACACGGTCGAGGCCACCGCGACACCGGCGACCGCCACGGAACGGCCCCGCAGCTCAAACCGCGTCGGCTCGGACTGTCGTGCGGACCGGAGGCCGATCTCGACGGCCCCCAGCGCGAACAGGAGGGCCTGCGCCCCCACCGCGAGCGCGAACGCCGCCAGGCAGACCCCGGCGGCGCCCCACACGGTGACGCGCGTGCGGTGCAGGCGCCACGCGGCTGCACGACTCGGGTACCAGTACGCCCGCCGTCCGACGGCTGCGAGCACCACCGCGCCGGCCAGCACGACCACGCTGACGAGGATCGCCACGGGCAGCGCCGCGCGCTGCAGCCAGATGCCGATCGCCAGGACGACCAGCACACCGGCCACCTGTGCCGCCGGAGGACCCCACCACTGTTCAGGGAGGATCGGCGTCCGTCGGACCCAGCGCGGCTCCGGCTCCTGCTCCGGCTTCGCGTCCGGCCCGGGCTCCGCGGGGTCGACTCGGGTGTCCACCCGCCCATCATGCTCGGTCCTCGGCGACAGTGCTGGCTGGGAGGACCGGGTGACCGGGTCGGTACGGTGCGCTTCGTGACTGCTGCACCTCGTGACGTCCGCCGCCGTGCCGGCTGGCTCCCCGCCGACCAGGCCCACCTCGAGTCCTGGTTGCGGGGCCGCCGCGAGCGCCTCGACCAGCGCGATCCCGACCAGGTGCTGCACCCGTCGGTCGCCGCGTTCCGGGACGTCGTCGAGGGCGACCCCGTGCTCCGGCTCGAGGCGCACGAGATGATCGCGCAAGTCCCGTCGTCGCGGGACTACGCCGAACGCCACCTCGAGAGCTTCGACGAGCTGCTCCTGCTCATGGACGAGGTCGTCCGCAGTGCGCCCGAGTACGGCGAGCAGATGGTGATGACCCCGCTCGACGGGATCCTCGACTGGACGAAGGCAACCCCGGCGGGGTTCTCGTTCTACCGGGACCCGCGGGTCAACGCCGCACTGCGCGACGTCCTCGACGCCTGGTGCACGTTCCTGTCGGCCGAGCAGTCCCTCGAGGTGATCGTCGACGAGCCGGGCGGCTGGCGGAGCGATGCAGCTCGACGTGCGGTGGGCATGGACCAGTTCGAGCACGACCCGGACGACGAGCACTGGGGCTTCACCTCGTGGAACGACTTCTTCACAAGACGCTTCCGGGAGGGCGAGCGGCCGGTCGCGTCCCCGGACGACGACGCGGTGGTCGCCAGCCCGTGCGAGGCCACGCCGTACCGGATCGCCCGGGGTGTGCGACGCCGCGACGACTTCTGGGTGAAGGCCGAGCCGTACTCGCTCGACGAGCTCCTCGCCGGGGACGAGTCGGTCGACGGATTCGTGGACGGCACTGTGTTCCAGGCCTTCCTGAGCGCCCTGGAGTACCACCGCTGGCACAGCCCGGTGGCCGGGACGATCGCTCGCGCCTGGGTGCAGCCCGGGACCTACTACTCGGAGGCCGACTCGCAGGGGACCGAGGCCTGGGAGCCGACGGTCTCGCAGGGGTACCTGGCGCACGTCGCCACGCGTGCCGTGGTCGTCATCGACGCCGACGATCCGGCGATCGGCCAGGTGGCCGTCGTCTTCGTGGGCATGTCCGACGTGTCCTCGTGCGTCATCGGGGACGGCATCACCACCGGCACGCACGTGGGCAAGGGCGACGAACTCGGGTACTTCCAGTTCGGCGGGTCCTCGGTGTGCGTGTTGTTCGGCCCGGACGTCGTCGAGGCGTTCGCACTCGGAGCGATCCCCCAGGCCCCGGACGAACGCCCCTCGGTGCTGCGGGTCGGCTCGCACCTCGCGACGGCCCGTCGGGGGACAACTGCTGGGTGAGCGGCTCGAGCGCCTGCGTACAACTGGGCGCATGACTCGAGTGGCAGTGGTGACCGGTGGTTCCGCAGGACTGGGACGGGCGACGGTGCGGGAGCTCGCCGCACGGGGGTGGGACGTCGCCGTGCTCGCGCGGGGGCGGGACGGGGTCGAGGCCGCGGTCGCCGAGGTCGAGGCGGCCGGACGACGAGGGCTGGCGCTGGTCGCGGACGTGTCCGACCGGGAGGCCGTCGAGGCAGCCGCCGACCGTGTCGAACAGGAGCTCGGGCCGATCGACCTCTGGGTCAACGGCGTGATGGTCGGCGTGTTCGGACGGTTCATGGACACCGCACCCGAGGACTTCGAGCGCGCACTGCACGTGACCTACCTCGGCTTCGTGAACGGCACCCGGGCAGCGCTGTCCCGGATGGTCCCGCGCGACCGCGGGCAGGTCGTCCAGGTCGGTTCGGCCCTCGGCTTCCGGGGCATCCCGCTGCAGGCCGCGTACTGCGGGGCGAAGCACGCGATCGTCGGGTTCACCGAGTCGGTCGTCTCCGAGCTCCTCGAGCAGGGCAGCAAGGTGCAGGTCTCCCGCGTCGACATGCCCGCGCTCAACACCATCCAGTTCCAGTGGGTGAAGTCGAAGCTGCCGCACCAGCCCCAGCCGGTCGCACCGATCTACCAGCCGGAGGTCGGCGCACGGGCGATCGCCGCCGTGGCCGAGCGGCCCCGTCGCCGCACCTGGGTCGGGGAGTCGACGGTCTACACGATCCTCGGCAACCGGATCAGCGGGCGGTTCGCCGACTGGTACGCCGCGAAGACGCTGGTGTCCGGGCAGCAGGACCCCGAGAAGGACGGGTCGGCGATCGGCGTGAACCTCTACGAACCGGTTCCAGGGGACCACGGGGCGCACGGGGTGTTCGACGACACCGCGCACGCCTGGTCGCCGCAGACCTGGTGGGTGGAACACCGCCGGCTCGGGAACGGGCTCGTCGGCGCGGTGCTGGCCGGTGCGGCGGGAGCCGTGGCGCTGGCGGCGGGACGACGACGATGACGTCGGGCTCCGGTGTCGAGGCCGTCCGGGCCGCCGTGGGGATCGGGCACGCGGTCCGGGCCGCACGGGGCGGTGGGCAGCCGGTGCTGGACGTCGTGCTCGCGGCGCGGCAGCTCGCCCAGGCGGGGCTGGTCGGTCGCGCCCGGACTCCCGACGCACACACGCTCAGCGCGGTCGTGGACACCCTCCACGGCCTGACGATGGTGCCGCTGGCCGTCGCGGACCGGCGGCGGCGCCGGTTCGCCCTCGGCCAGCTCGGGATCTCCCTGGTGTTGGTGATCGCCGAGTGTGCGGCCGTCGGCAGCAGACGACGTGCTGTCGGAGGTGCTCGGTAGCGTCCCGGGCATGAGCACGACCTACTCCGTCGCGTCCTCGCTGGACGGGTTCGTCGCCGCGCCCGGCGACGACCTCGACTGGCTGCTGCAGTTCGGCTTCGAGCCGTTCCAGGAACACCACGACCGCTTCTTCGCGGGCGTCGGTGCCCTCGTGATGGGTTCGACCACGTACGAGTGGCTGCTCGCCCACGACGACACCTGGGCGTACCCGGACCTGCCGACCTGGGTGTTCACCACGCGCGAGCTGCCCGTGCCGGACGGCGCCGAGGTGCACTTCGTCTCGGGATCGGTCGCGGACCACCAGTCGGTCCTCGAGCGGGCGGCGGGCGAACGCGACGTGTGGGTCGTCGGCGGCGGCCTCCTCGCGGCGCAGTACCAGCAGGCCGGGCTGCTCGACGAGCTCCGGGTCACGGTGATGCCGATCGCGCTCGGCGCCGGTGCGCCCCTGCTGCCGGTGGCCGCGCCCACGCCGGTGTACGAACTGGTCGGCACGACGCCGTTCGTGGGCGGCGCGGTCGAACTGCACTACCGGTCGACACCGGCGGCCGGTGACACGGACCCGCACTCCGTCGGCCAGGATGCGCGCACCGACGCCTGACGCCCACCAGCCGCGGCGTAGCGTCCGTGCCATGAGCGACAACGAACAGACCGAGCCCGTCATGGACGGCGCCACCGAGGCGACGAACCACGAGAAGCTGCACGGCCTCATCGAGCAGGTCGACCACGACCACGCCGGCGAGGGCGCCGGAGCGATGGCCGACCACCTCCGTGACCGGATGGACGAGACCGGCGTCGTGGACGAGGAAGCCGGAGACACCGAGGACTGAGCCCCGCCGGACGCCACCGCGCGCGTCCGCGGACGGTCCCCGTCGGTCAGGCGACGTCCGCGCGGAAGGTGCGCAGCGCCTCCAGGTCGTCCGCGTCGAGACCGGCACGCTCGACGAACCGGTCGACGTCGAACGCGGCGAGGGCCGCGCGGAACGCCCCTTCGACCGTGGTGCCGTGCTCGGCGCACAGCGCCTCAATCTTCGCCTCGTTCGAGGGGACGCCGATCGAGGCGAGCAGCGCCGGGGCGTTGTCGACCGTGACGAGGTGGTCGGCGACGATCGCCTCGGGTTCGACGCCGGCGAGGGACAGCAGGACGAGCGCGATGATCCCGGTGCGGTCGCGTCCGCCCGCGCAGTGGAAGAGGACACCGCCCGGTTCGGCTCGGGCGATCGCACGCAGGACGGAGCCGGTGCGCTCCGGCAACTCGGCGAGGTGCGGGCCGTAGTACAGGGGTGTACCGACGAGCCCGGTCTCCCAGTACGCCTGCCAGAACGCGGGAGCCGCGTCGAGTCCGTCGTGGTCGATCACGACGGTCGTCACCCAGTCCGGACGGGTACCGGTGTCCTTCTCGGTCTCCCACGGCGCGCGCAGGTCGACCACCGTGCGAACCCCCGCGTCGCGCAGCGCCTGCCAGCCGGCGGGGCTCACGCGGTCGACGTTCTCGGACCGGAAGACCTGCCCGGACGGGGTCGCCCCGCCGTCCCGCAGCGGGAGCCCGCCCAGGTCGCGGGCGTTGAAGAGCCCCTCGGCGTGCAGGGTGCGGTCGACGTCAGACATGCAGCTCCGCGAGGTCGGGGTCGAGGTCACCGAAACGGTGCGCCGTGATCGACACGGTCTGTTCGCGCAGGAACGGGAGCATCTCGATGATCCCGGCCTCGACCACGGGGGCGTCGTGGATGGCGACGTCGACGCTGGCGCCCAGGGCTTCCTCGAGCGCGAGGGGGTCACCGCCCACGAGCCGGATCCGGGCGCCGGGTCCGCCGAACGCTGTGTGCGCCGGGCGGTCCTGCCCCTGGGCGAGCACGGCGTCGAGCGCGTCCTGCTCGACCTCGTCGCCGGAGGACCAGTCCGGCCGGAACAGGTCACCGGAGGCGGCACGGCGGAGGAACTCGTCGTCCGACTCGACCAGGTGGTCGACGACGTGCAGCGGCGATCGGCTCGACGCGAGCAGCTGCGTGAGCGGTCCGGGGAGCGGCCGAGCCGTGCTCACGAGCAGGTCGGCCCGGGCGGCGGTCGCGGCGGCGAGCACGCGCACGAGGTCGCCGGACGAGGCGCCCTCGGCCTGCCGGACGATGACGGACTGCGGCCGCCAGCGCAGCACGTTCCGCTCGACGACGAGCCCGGCCGGGTCGTGCGCCACGCCGAACTCGGACTCGCGTGCGCGGACGTCGCTCAGTGCACCGGCGCGCACCTGGTCGAACTCCTCGAACGACAGGCCGCTGCGGGCCGCCTCGATCACGGCGGTGACCCGCGGCGGCAGGCCGTGCAGCTGGATGCTCTTGTGCACGGTCCGGGGCGTGGGCTCCCACCGACCGAGCGTCGCGACGGACATCGAGCCGCCGGGCTTCGTCCCGGTGCCGACCGACGAGCGCTTCCACCCGCCGAACGGCTGCCGGTGGACGATCGCGCCCGTGGTGCCGCGGTTGACGGACAGGTTGCCCGCGCGGACCCCGGCGATCCAGTCGGCGACCTCGTCGGTGTCGAGAGAGTGGAGGCCGGCGGCGAGACCGTGGTCGGTGCCGTTCTGGATCGCGATCGCCTGGTCGAGGGTGTCGGCGCGCATGATCCCGAGGACCGGGGCGAGGTACTCGGTCTGGTGGAAGTCGCTGCCGGGCCGGACACCGTCGCGGATCCCCGGCGACCACAGCCGGCCGGAGTCGTCGAGCGGGACCGGCTGCACCAGCCAGGACTCCCCCGGGCCGAGCTCGGTGAGCCCGGCGCGCACCGTGCCCTCGGGCTCGGCGATCAGCGGCCCCACCTGCGCCGTCGGGTCGTCCGGCCAGGCGACACGCAGGGTGCGGGTGGCGTCGACGAGCTGTCGGCGGAAGCGCTCGCTCTCGCCGACCGCCCCCACGAGGATCACCAGCGAGGCCGCGGAGCACTGCTGCCCGGCGCGACCGAACGCCGACCGGACGATGTCCTGCACGGCGAGGTCGAGGTCCGCGCTGGGAGTGACGACGATCGCGTTCTTGCCGCTCGTCGCACCGGTGAGCGGCAGACCTGCACGCCACCAGCGGAAGGAACGTGCGGTGTCGGCCGAGCCCGTGAGGACGATCCGGTCGACCGCGGGGTGCGCGATGAGGTCGCGGCCGAGCTGGTCCTCGTCGAGGTCGACGAGCTGGAGCAGGGAGTGCGGGACCCCGGCGTCCCAGAGCACGTCGGCGAGCACCGCCCCGGAGCGCTTCGCCTGGGGCGCGGGCTTCAGGACTACCCCGCTGCCCGCGGCGAGGGCGGCGAAAACGCCCTCGGCCGGGTTCGCGACGGGCGACGTCCACGTCGGCGCCACGATCGTGAGGCGCGGCGGCACGTACCGGGCACCGTCGCCGTCGAGCACGGCCAACCGCCGGGCGCTGTCGGCGGCGTGGTGGGCGGAGTCGATCGCGGCGCTCACGTCGGAGTCGGCCTCGCTGAAGGTCGTGCCCGTCTCCGCCGCCGACACCTCGATGAGGTCGGCACGCCGCGTCTCGAGCTCGTGCGCGATGAGGTCGAGGAGCTCGGCACGGTCGGACGGGTCCTGCCGTCCCCAGTTCACCCCGGCCTGCGCCGTCCGGGCGACGATTCGCTCGAGCTTCGACCGGTCGGCGACCTTCGACCCGCGGATCGTCTGCGCACCGAGCTGCGAGCGCGGCACCCGCCGGAGCACGTCGAGCGCCCACTCGCGGTTCGCGGCGGTCGACGGGTCGGTGTCGGGTGCGTTCGTGAAGGCGTCGCGGTGCACGGGGTCGCCGATCGGGGCACGGCGGTCCTGCGTCCGGTTCGTGGCCGGCACCCGACCGGGAGCGTCGAGGGCCGCGACCGCCGCGAGCCACCGGCCGCGTTCACGCTCGAAGACGCTCTCGTCCTGACCGATGTCGCCCGCCGCGGCGACGAAGCCGTCCGGACTGGCGCTCTCCTGCAGCCGCCGGGCGAGGTACGGGATCGCGGCGTCGAACTGGTCGGGGTGCACGACCGGGGTGGAGACGACCACCCGTCCGACGTCGGCACGGACGGCGTCGGCGGACGCGGACGCCATCCCGAGCAGCACCGCGACGTGCACGCCGTCGGTGACGCCGCGGCGCTGGGCGAGGGTCCACGCCGTCGCGAGGGTGAAGAGGTTGTGGCTCGCGACCCCGATCCGGACCGCGTCGATGCGCTCCGGCGTGAGGGCGGCGTCGAGCAGCCGGAGGTGGGCGGTGTCGGTCTCCTGCTTCGACCCCCACGTGGCGAGGGGCCACCCGTGCAGGATCGCGTCGACCCGTTCCGTCGCGAGCGAGGCGCCCTTGACGAGTCGGACGGTGATCGGCGCGCCGCCACGGGCACGCCGCTGCTGCGCCCAGGCGGTCAGGGAATCGAGTGCGCCGGCGGCGTCGGGCAGGTACGCCTGCAGCACCACACCGGCGTCCAGCCCGAGGAACTCGTCGCGGTCGAGGAGCGTCCGGAACGCAGCGAGCGTGACGTCGAGGTCGCGGTGGTCCCCGGCGTCGAGCGTGACGGACTTCGGGGTCGGGGACGACGCGGCGAGCCGGTACAGGGGGACGAGCCGGTCCACCACCCGTTCGACGGTCTGGTCGAACGCCCACGCGGACATCTGCGGCACGACCGACCGCACGCCGATCGACACGTGGTCGACGTCGTCACGCGCCAGCAGGTCCATCGTCGCCTGCAGCCGTCGGTCGCTCTCCGCGCTGCCGAGCACGGCTTCGCCGAGCAGGTCCACGTCGACGACCACACCCGGGCCGCCGACCTTCGCGAGCGCGGGCCCGAGCTTCGCGTCGGTGGCGTCGACCACCAGGTGCCCGGTCATCCGCCGCAGGATCTTCCGCGCCGTGGGCACCACGGCCCACGGAGCCATCGTCGCGAACCCGCCGCCGAGCGTCACCGCGCCGCGCAGGGACCAGGACAGGAAGTCCGGGACGTCGCGGCTGACCTGCTCGAGGTTGCGGGCCACGACGCGTGGGTCCTCGGGGCGGATCACCTTGTCGACGAGACCGCGCGTGAAGTCCAGCCCCCGGTCGTCCCGCAGGGCCTCGGCGAGGCGGACCGCCCCCGCGTCGGGCTTCGTCCCCGCGGACGCCGCCAGCCACCGCCGCACGAGGGCGACGGCGTCGTCGGTGCAGTCCTGCAGTCGGGCGCTCGGCATGCACCGATCGTATGCTGCGCCACCGACCGCACCTCGGAGCGAGCCGTGCGCCACCGGCGAGTCATCCGAGCGGATGATCATGCCGTCGAAGCGTCCGGAGGTCGATACGCTGACGCCATGTCGAACGAGGGCGCCGAGGGCCACGACTGGGCGACGTGGGACGCCTACCACGACGTCTGGCGACGCCTCGACCGCGCGCTCGACCATGCCGTCCAGCACGGCGCAGGCATCTCGATCCCCGAGTTCGAGATCCTCATCGGACTGCACCGCGAACCGGACCACCGGTTGCGGGTCCGCGACATCGCGGCCGGCATCGGCTGGGAGAAGTCACGCGTCAGCCACCAGGTCACGCGCATGGTGGCGCGCGGCCTCGTCGAGCGTGCGGACTGCCCCACCGACGGACGGGGCAGCTGGGTGGAGATGACCCCGGACGGTCGCCGCGCGGTGCTCGCCGGCATCCGTGCGCACACCGGTGCGCTCGAGGACCTGTTCTGGAGGCCCGTGGGGACCGACGCGGACACGCTGCGGTCCGTCAGTGCTCGCGTCGAGGCCGCGATCGGCCCCGACGAACCGGATTCGGACAGCGCCGACTGAGACGACGAGCACTGAGACGACGAGCACCGAGACGACGACACCCCCGCCCCGGGACGGCCGGGACGGGGGTGCGACGTGCGGGGGGTGTTACTTGATCTTGGCGGTGATGGTGGCGGTGCCGACGAGGAGGCCGGACTTCACGGCGTCGGTCTTGAAGGTGCTGTTGAGCAGCTTCGCGGCGTCACCCGAGACGTGCACCGTGGTGCCGGTCAGGATCGCGTTGTCACCCTCGAGCTGGAGGGGCTTGAGCGTGCCACCGTGCAGCGAGAACAGGTACGCGTTGTTCACCGCGACCTTGCCGTTGACCAGCACGTCACCGTAGAGCTTGGACGAGCCCGGGTTCACGACGAAGTTCTCCAGCGTCACCGTCGTCGAACCGGCGGTCAGGGTCAGGCCCGAGTCGTCGTGGTTCAGCAGACCCTGCACGTACGGACGGTAGTCACCGTCCGGCGACCAGTACGTCACCGAACCGGACGTGATCGGGAACGACACGGACCCGTCGGCGAGCTTGGCGTCACCGGAGACACCCGGGGTGAGCTTGAGCGCGGTGAGGGCGTCGGTGAAGCCGGAGTCGAGCTTCACGGCGGTGTCGCCACCGAGGACCTCGGGCACCGATGCGACGGGGCCGGGGATCTTCGACGAGGACGACGACACGGTGTGCACCGACGGGGTCGAGGCCTGCGCCGAGGTGATGCCGAACGCGGCACCACCCAGCACGAGCGCACCCGTCGTGGCGAGCGTGATGGAGGTCTTCAGGGACTTGCGCATGGTGATCGTTCCTTTGCTGTAGTCGCGCTCGGCGCGGGCTGCTGTGTGCGCGCCGAACACACCCTGGTGCAGGGTGGAGAACCAGCGATCTGCGGCTGGTGAGCGCCTCCGGGGTGTTCCCCGGTCGATGTCAGTGATTCGGCACCCTCGCCCAGCCGGATTGGTCCGGATCGGGATCCGTCAGAGATCGACGTCCGCGAGCACCCGATCGTCGCCGCGGAGCCGCACCTGCACGCTGGCGATGTCGTCGCGCTGCACGTCGGTCGAGGCGGACAGCCCCCGGGCGTCCTCGCCCGCGGCCGACCACGACGCCACGGTCTGCACGGACCCGTCGTCGCGCACGACCACGAGGTCGTACATCACGGACCCGTCGGCGGCCCAGGACTTCCCGCCGTAGGAGCAGCCCCAGTCGAAGCGGGTGCCCCACGGCTCGCCGCTGACGGACAGGTCGACGTCGAGGCCGCGCTCCCCCACGAGCGCGTACCGGTCGGCCGACGCCGTGGCCGGGCCGGCCTGGACGGACGGGTCCACCCGTGCGGTGCCGACCGCGAGTCCGCCGAGGACCGCGGCGACCACCGCGGCGGCGGCCGTGGCCGCGACCCAGATCCGGCGGCGACGACGGCGGTGTCGAACGCGGTGCGCGACGGAGGCGAGGGTGCTCTCGGAGCCGGTGTCGCGCCTCCCGTCCGGGTCCGCGATCTCGACCGCCTGGTCGGCCGGGAGCTTGGACAGCAGGCCCGGGAGACCGACCAGCTCGGCGACGGCTGCCGCACAGCGGTCGCACGTCTCGAGGTGCCGCTCGTACTCGAGCCGCTCGTGCGGCGGCAGGGAACCGAGCACGTAGGCGGCGTCCCACTCGGCGTAGCGGTCGTCGCTCATCGCGTCACTCCTCGTTCCTGCAGTGCGAGCCGGAGGGCCCGCAGCCCGTAGTGCAGCCGCGACTTCGCGGTGCCCTCGGGGATGTCGTGTCGTCGGGCGATCTCGGGGACCGTGTGCCCGAGCCAGTAGGCGTCCACCACCACCCGACGGTGGTCGGGGCTGAGGGAGGCGAGGGCGTCCGCGACGACGATGCGGTCGAGGACGGCATCGGTGCGGTCCGCCTCGACCCGGTCGACGGGGGACTCGGTGCCGTGCTCACGGCGGTTCCGCGCGGACCGGGCATCGTCGACGACGAGGTTCCGGGCGACGGTGAAGAGCCACGCTCGAGCGCTGTCCGGAGCGCGTTCGAGCACGGCCGGCCGCTGCCACGCGCGGACCATCGTCTCCTGCACGACGTCCTCGACCGTGTGGCCGTCCCGCGTCAGGTGCCGGACGTACCGGGTGAGTGCGTCGCCGTGCTCCCGGTAGAGCGTCGCGAGCAGCTCGTCGGCGGATCGGCCCGTGGCCATCACTTCGCCAGGTCGAGGGAGAACTCGACGGACCCCTTCGGATCCACCGTGACGAAGCCGAGGGACGGTGCTTCGACGCCGTAGTCCTCGAAGGTGATCGGGATGCTGCCGGCGACCTGCACGGTGCCGTCCTTCGCGACGGCGACCTGGGCGTCGGCGGTGACGGGCTGCTCGACGCCGTGCAGGTCCATCGTGCCGGTGAGCGTGACGTCCTGCGTCGAGCCGTCGAGCGCCCCGGACACGTCGACGGGCTTCGTCAGCGTGAACGTCGCCGTGGGGTGCTGGTCCGTCTGGAGCGCGGTGTCGCGGAAGTAGGCGTCACGGGCGGACTCGGGCGTGGTGATCTTCGCGACCTCGACCGTGACCGTCGCCTTCGTGAGGGAGCCGCCGCTGACCTCGGCGCTGCCCTCGACGTCCTTCGTGCGTCCGACCACGTTCACATCCTGCCCCTGGAGCTTCTCGTGCACGCGGTAGCCCGCGAACGAGTCGCCGGTGCTGGTCCAGCTGCCGTCGGCCTCGGCGGCGGTGAGGGTGCCGGAGCCGCCGGACGGCGCGGCGCTGACGGAAGGGGCCGCGGCAGCCTGCCCGTTGACGGTGTTCGCGTAGATGGTCGGTCCGGCGATGGCTGCGGCCGCGCCGACGACCACGACGCCGGAGGCGATGCCGATGATGACCTTGGTGCGTGTGCGGAGTCCCATGCCCTGACGACGAGACAGCGGGCCGGATCGTTCACCGGCGTTCGGCATGATGGGACGGTGGACATCGTCATCGCCGGCTGCGGCGACCTCGGGATCGAGACCGGCCTGCGCTTCGCCGCCGCCGGGCACCGCGTGGTCGGACTCCGGCGGCGGGGCGAGCTGGTCCCGGCCCCGCTCACCGGGCGGAGCGTCGACCTGCGCCGGTCGGCCCCGGAGATCCCTGCGAGCACGGCGGTGGTGGTCGTGGCCGTCGCCGCGGGGAGCCGCGAGGTGGACGAGTACCGCGCGACGTACGTCGACGGGCTGCGGAACGTCCTGGACGGCATCGACGCGTCCGGAGCGAGCCCGCGCCTGGTCGTCGTGTCCTCGACCGCGGTCTACGACGTCGACGACGGCGGCACGGTCACCGAGGACACCCCCGCGGACGGCGGTTCCCCCACCGCGGACGTCCTGCTGGAGGCCGAGGCGCTGCTCCGCGAGCGAGCCCCGGGGGCGGTGCTCGCTCGGCTGTCCGGTGTGTACGGTCCCGGGCGGGAGCGCCTCATCGACCAGGTCCGGGGCGGAGGGGCTCGGTCGGCTCCGGCCGACGGGTCGTCCCCGCACACGAACCGGATCCACCGGGACGACGCGGCCGCGGCCCTGGTCCACCTCGCGACGCTGGACGACCCCGCACCGACGTACCTCGTGACCGACGACGAACCGGCTCGGCTCGACGACGTGTACGCGTTCCTCGCCGCCGAGCTCGGGGTCGCGGTGCCGCCGAGGACCGAGGCCGGCGCCGGCGCCGCCGGCCGGCAGGGTGCCGGTGACAAGCGCCTGTCGAACGCCCTGCTCCGCTCGACGGGCTGGGCACCGCGGTACCCGACGTTCCGCGAGGGCTACCGCGCCGTCCTCGCCGGCGTCGGCACCCGGCATCCCTGAGCCGCCGCGCTCGGTACGATCCGGACGTGCACGAACTCGCCGTCCGGCCCCACGCCACCCCCACGCTCGTCGTCGCCGTGGCGATCCTGTCCATGTCCGGGACGGCGTTGGCGTTGCTCTGGTCGGTCATGTGGGTGCCGGTGCTCGTCACGGGGACGGGGGCGTCGCTCTTCCTGTGGCCCCTCGTGCTGGCGTCGTCGCTCCTCCCGTGGGGCGGGGTCGTCGTGGCGCTGGTGCTCGGTGTCGTCGCGCGCCGGCGTGCGGAGACCCGCGGGTCGACCGCCGTGGTCGTCACGAGCGCTGTGCTGTCGGGGGTCGCGCCGATCGCGCTGTGGTTCGGCGGACCGTTCTCGGCGGTGGCCTGACCCGCGGAGCGGCCGGGCGCCGGCGCGGCGCGGCGCTCCGCACAACCAAAGGCACGTTGCACCACGCGGATGCACGGCTCGGGCGCACTTTGGTTGTGCGAACGCCTCCGGCGCCAGCGGCCCAGCGGCGCGCGGCACGGCGCCAGCCGCGCAGCGGCGCGCCAGCGCGCGGCGGCCCGCCGGAGCACGGCCGCGGCGGCGGCCGCCGCGCCTCCGCGGCTCAGTGGTACCGGTGGTCCTGGATCGTCAGGCGCGGCCCGAACGACGGCTTCCGGAAGCCCGATCCGCCGATGAGCCGCACGACCCGCTCCCGGTGCCCCCGCCACGGCTCCAACAGCTCGAGCATCCCGTCGTCGTCCACCGGTCCCCCGGTCAACGCCCACCCGACGAGCGCCGGCACGTGGAAGTCCCCCACGCTCGGGGAGTCCGGATCGCCGTGGGCGCGCTGCGCGGTCTCCGCCGCCGTCCACTTCCCGATGCCGGGGACCGACTGCAGCCGTGCAGAAACGAGGGCCCCGCCTCGGCCGAGCGTCAGCGTCCGTTCGAGCGCCGGAGCCACCCGGACCGCCCGCATCACCGTCGCCGAACGACCGGGCTCGATGCCGGCGCGGTGCCACTCCCAGCTCGGGACCGCACCCCACCCGGCAGCGGTCGGCGGGACGAACATGTCCGACGGGGCTGGTCCGGGCGCCGGTGTGCCGTACCGCCGCAGCAGGTACCGCCAGGCGCGCCAGGCCTGGCGGGAGGTGACCTTCTGCTCCATGATCGCGGGCACCAGGGCCGCCATCACGGTGTTGGTTCGGAGCAGGCGGAGGCCCGGTTGCCGGTGCCGGGCGTCGACGAGGAACGGGTGCCGGGACACGTCCAGGTCCGACCAGTCGTCACCCCGGCCGAGCAGTTCGGGAGCGTGCGACACCGCCCACTCGGCACCGTCGCCCCACGCCGAGACCGCGATCGCGTCGGGACCGGCACGGCGCACGAGCACCGAGGCCGGGCCGTCCGGTGTGCGGAGCGCGAGCCACGTGTCGGAGCCGACCACGCGGAAGGCGGGGTCGCCGGAGCCGCGCTGCAGGGGCCGGAGCGTCGCGCGGACGTCCACCGCGCCTCCTGGCCGGTAGACGGTGTCGACACGCGACAGGGCCTCGCCGACCCGCGGCACGGCCTCGCCGACCCGCGCCACGGCCTCGCCGACCCGCGCGGCCTCGTCGACCCGCGCCGCAGACCCACCGGCCCGCGCCGCGGCGCCCTCGACGCCACCAGCGGCAGAGGACGGAACGGCGAGGGACAC
This sequence comes from Curtobacterium sp. Curtsp22, assembly GCF_059492135.1. NCBI lineage: Bacteria > Bacillati > Actinomycetota > Actinomycetes > Micrococcales > Microbacteriaceae > Curtobacterium > Curtobacterium sp. Curtsp22. Next base: position 2,269,207 of record NZ_CP168519.1, read on the forward strand.
ACGCAGGATGGTAATGCGGAACCACCGTCAGTCATGATGGGCGTGTCCCACTGCACCCCGACGACGGAGTTCCCCATGCGCATCGGCATCCTCACCTCCGGAGGCGACTGCCCCGGCCTGAACGCGGTCATCCGCGCCATCGTGCTGAAGGGCATCGCGATCTACGGACACGACTTCGTCGGCTTCCGCGACGGGTGGCGCGGCGTGGTCGACGGCGACATCGTCCCGCTCGGCCGCAAGGACATCCAGGGCATCGCGAAGCAGGGCGGCACCATCCTCGGCACGAGCCGGACGAACCCCTTCGAGGGCCCGAACGGCGGGGTCGAGAACATCGAGCGCACTCTCGAGCGGCACGGCATCGACGCCATCGTCGCGATCGGCGGCGAGGGCACGCTGGCCGCCGCGAAGCGCCTCACGGACGCCGGACTGAAGATCGTCGGTGTCCCGAAGACCGTCGACAACGACCTCGGCGCGACCGACTACACGTTCGGCTTCGACACCGCCGTCGCGATCGCGACCGAGGCGATGGACCGCCTGCGCACCACGGGCGAGTCCCACTCGCGCTGCATGGTCGCCGAGGTCATGGGCCGGCACGTCGGCTGGATCGCCCTGCACTCCGGCATGGCCGCGGGTGCCCACGCGATCCTCATCCCGGAGCAGAAGACGAGCATGGAGCAGATCGCCGCGTGGGTCCGGGCGGCCTACGACCGTGGTCGGGCGCCGCTGGTCGTCGTCGCCGAGGGGTTCGTGCCCGACCACGAGGACAACGCGCACACCGAGCGCGGCCTCGACGCGTTCGGGCGTCCGCGGCTCGGCGGGATCGGCGAGCGACTCGCACCGCTCATCGAGGAGATGACGGGCATCGAGACGCGTGCCACCACGCTCGGCCACATCCAGCGCGGCGGCACCCCGACGGCGTACGACCGGGTCCTCTCGACGCGGCTCGGCCTGGCGGCCATCGACTCGGTGGTCGAGGAGCGCTGGGGCCGCATGGTGGCGCTCCGGGGCACCGACATCGAGCACGTCTCGTTCGAGGAGGCGCTCGGCGAGCTGAAGACCGTGCCGCAGGCCCGGTACGACGAGGCCGCCATCATGTTCGGCTGACACGCGTCCGCAGGTCGGCCGGTCGTGGTCCTGGAGGCGCGGGTAGCGTCCGACGCGTGACCCGCGCAGTCCTCGTCTCCAGTTCCGCCCCGCCCACCGTCACCGAGGTCGACGTCGCCGACCCGACCGAGGGCGAGGTGCTCGTCGACGTCACGTACTCGAGCGTCAACTACAAGGACGGCCTGGCGCTCGCCCGGAACCCCGGCGTCGCGCGGGTCGACCCGCTCGTGCCCGGCATCGACGTCGTCGGCACCGTCTCGGCCCTCGGACCGGGCGTGCACGACGTCGCGATCGGCGACCGGGTCGTCGTGAACGGCGTCGGGCTCGGCGAGACCCGGCACGGCGGCTGGGCGGAGCACGCGGTGGTGCCGTCGGGGTCGCTCGTCGTGCTGCCCGGTTCGATCGACGACTCCTTCGCGGCCGCGATCGGGACCGCGGGGTTCACCGCGATGCTCAGCGTGCTCGCTCTCGAACGGTTCGTCGAACCGGGCAGCGGTCCCGTCCTCGTGACGGGTGCGTCCGGCGGCGTCGGCACGGTCGCGATCGCCCTGCTCGCCGCCCGTGGGTACGAGGTCACTGCCTCGACCGGACGCGCCGCGAACGAGGCCTCGCTCCGGGCACTCGGCGCGACCGACGTCATCGACCGCGCGACCCTGTCCGAGCTCGGCCGGCCGATGCAGCGGGCGCACTGGGCGGGCGCTGTGGACAGCGTCGGGGGTGCGACCCTCGCGAACGTCCTCGCGGCGACCCGGTGGGGCGGGGCCGTGACGGCGTGCGGCCTGGCGCAGGACTCCGCGCTCCCGACCTCGGTGATGCCCTTCATCCTGCGGGCGGTGTCGCTGCTCGGCATCAACTCCGTCGACGCCCCGCTGCCCCTTCGTCAGCAGGCGTGGCAGCGGCTCGCGACCGATCTCGACCCGGCGCTCCTGGCGGGCGTGACGCGGGTCGCCGGGCTCGAGGAGGCCATCGCCGTCGGACCCGAGGTCGTCGCCGGCAACGTGCACGGGCGCACGGTCGTCGCGGTCGATCGCTGAATACTAAGATTTCACAAGCGTTTGCATATTGACACGTTAGGATTTGAGTACAGAACACCTGAGCCTGTGAGGAGTCCGGCATGCCGGTACCCAAGTCCACCGTCGAGAACTCGCCGCGGAAGCTCCTGCGCGACGTCGTGCTCGAGAAGATGCTCGCCGCGATCCAGGACGGCACGCTCCAGGCGGGCGAGCGCCTCAACGACGACGAGCTCGTGCAGTGGCTCGGGGTCAGTCGCACCCCCATCCGTGAGGCGATCGCCAAGCTCGTCGACTACGGCCTGGTCGAGATGGAGGCGAACCGGTACACCCGCGTCGCCACCCCGACCGGCAAGCAGGCCGCCGACACCACCCAGGTCCTCGGCGGGTTCGTCGAACTCGCTGCGCGCTGGGGCGTGCCGAAGCTCGACGCCTCCGCCGCCAAGGCGCTGACCGAGCACCTCGAAGCCGTGCGCTCGTACTCCGAGCAGCAGGACAAGCGCATGGACGCCGAGCTCGAGACGGTCATCTCGCTGCTCGTCGACGCCGCCGACAACGAGCTGCTCGACAAGTTCGCCGAGTCGCTCCTGCCCCGCGCACGGTTCCTCTCGCTCGCCCAGGGTGCGTGGCAGTTCTGGGACTACAAGCACTCGGTCGACCCGCTGCGTGCGGCCATCGCGAAGCGTGACGGTGACGCCGCCGCGGCCGCGATCCGTGCGCTGACCGCGACCGCCGAGCAGCAGGCGGACGAGCTCCGCGCCGCCGGGACCGCCGCCGCCGGCTGACCCGTCCAGCGATCCCCGGCCGCCTGGGCCACGATGGACCCGTGAGCAGCAACGACGACGTCCTCATCCGAGCGGCCGGGGTCCGGGTGACCCGGTCCGGCCGGGACCTCCTGCACGACATCGACCTGACCGTCCGGCGCGGGGAGCACTGGGCGCTCCTCGGGCCGAACGGTGCCGGGAAGTCGACGCTGCTCGCGGTCCTCGGCGCCACCGGTCACCCGACGGCCGGCACGGTCGAACTGCTCGGCCGACGACTCGGACGCGTCGACGTCCAGGAGCTCCGCGAGCACATCGGCCACGTCGACCCCCGCCACCGGATGCTCTCGCCGTTGACCGTCCTCGAGACCGTGCTCACCGGGCTCACCGGCACGACCGACCTCATGATGCGGTGGGAGCCGACGCCCGCGCAGGTGGCCACCGCCGAGCAGCACATCGCCGACGTCGGGCTGACGGCGCGTCGGGACGCCCGCTGGCCGGTCCTGTCGCAGGGCGAACGCGGACGGACGCTCATCGCCCGGGCGCTCATGTCCGAGCCGCAGCTGCTCCTGCTCGACGAACCGGCGACCGGGCTCGACGTCGCCGCGCGCGAACACCTGCTCGAGACCGTCGACGCCCTGCGCCACCGGCACCCCGAGCTCGGGAGCGTGATGGTGACGCACCACCTCGAGGACCTGCCCGCGTCGACCTCGCACGCGATGCTGCTGCGCGACGGGGTCGCGGTAGCCCAAGGCACCTCGGACGAGGTCATCACGTCGTCGGCGGTCTCGCACGCCTTCGACTTCCCGCTCGCGATCCTCCGGGCCGAGGGGCGCTGGGCCGCCCGCCGCGCGTCCTGAGCCGCGGCGCCCGAGCCGCAACCGCGCAGCCCGACGACGACTGCGCGCGCTGCACCACGAGCACTCGTCGCTGCGCTGTGCACGTCGCGCCGCACGTCCCCGGGGGCGGCGGACGGGAGGCGCGGGTCGGGCCCGACCCGCGCCTGGCGTCAGGCAGGTGGTGGCGTCACGCCGTGGCGCGCGCGGCCGCCTTCGCCGCGGCCGGCAGTGCGTCGAGCACCCGTCCGACGGCCCGGTCGTCGTGCGCCGCCGTGACGAACCACGCCTCGAAGACGCTCGGGGGCAGGGTCACCCCCGCGTCGAGCATGGCGTGGAAGAACGGCGCGTACCGGAACGCCTCCTGCGCTCGGACGTCGTCGTAGTTCCGCGGGGCGGTCTCGGTGAAGGCGAACGAGAAGAGGTTGCCGGCGTGCTGGACGGTGTGGGCGACGCCCTCGGCGGACAGCGCGTCGCTCGTCGCCGTCGCGATGGTCGCCGCGGTCCGGTCGAGGTGCGCGTAGACCTCGGGCGTCGCGGCCCGGAGCGTGGCGATGCCCGCGGCGACGGCGAGCGGGTTCCCCGAGAGCGTGCCCGCCTGGTACACGGGGCCGAGCGGGGCGAGGTAGTCCATGACCTCGCGCCGACCACCGAGTGCTGCGAGGGGCATGCCGCCGCCGATGACCTTGCCGAACGTGACGAGGTCGGGCTTCCACCCGGCGCCGTCCGGCACGACCTTCGACGCCTCGAGGCCCCACCACCCGGCGGAGCCCACCCGGAAGCCGGTCAGGACCTCGTCGACGATGAGCAGCGCGCCGTGCGCCTGCACGATCTGCGCCAGGGCCCGGTTGAACCCACGCTCGGGGGCGAGGACGCCCATGTTCGCGGCCGCAGCCTCGACGATCACGCCCGCGATGCGCTCGGAGTGCTCGTCGAACGCGCGGCGGACGGCGTCGAGGTCGTTGTAGGGCAGCACCAGGGTCTGCGCGGCGGTCTCGGCGGTGATGCCGGCACTGCCGGGGAGCGCGAGCGTGGCCACACCCGAACCGGCCTCGGCCAGCAGGGAGTCCGAGTGGCCGTGGTAGTGCCCGGCGAACTTCACGAGCAGGTCGCGACCGGTGTACCCGCGGGCGAGCCGGATCGCGGTCATCGTCGCCTCGGTGCCCGTGGACACCATGCGGAGCTTCTCGATCGGGCCGTCGCCGCCCACCGACACCCGCTGCTTCACGAGCTCGGCGAGCTCGGTCTCGCCCGGGGTCGACGCCCCGAAGCTCAGCCCGTGCGCCGCCGCCTGCTGCACGGCCTCGACCGTCGCGGGGTGGGCGTGCCCGAGGATCGCGGGCCCCCACGAGGCGACGAGGTCGACGTACTCGCGCCCCTCGGCGTCGGTGACGTAGGCACCCTTCGCGCTCGTCAGGAAGCGGGGCGTCCCGCCGACGGAGCCGTACGCCCGGACCGGCGAGTTGACCCCGCCGGGGATGCTGTTCTTCGCACGGCCGAAGAGCTGGTCGTTCGTGGTCATTCTGGGGCCTTCCCGGTCGAGGCGATGCCGTCCACGGCACTGGTGCTGCCGGAGGTGCGGAGTCCCGCCTCCTCGTTGAGCTTGCGAGCGATGTCGACCGCGAAGTAGGTCAGGATCGCGTCGGCGCCGGCGCGCTTGATGCCGACGAGCGCCTCCATCGCCGCGGCGTCGCGGTCGATCCAGCCGTTCTGCGCGGCTGCGGTGATCATCGCGTACTCGCCGGAGATCTGGTACGCCCAGACCGGCACCGGCGAGGTGCGTGCGGTCTCGGCCAGCACGTCGAGGTAGCTCATCGCCGGCTTCACCATGACGATGTCGGCACCCTCGGCGATGTCCTGCTCGACCTCGCGGAGGCCCTGCCGACCGTTCGCGGCGTCGATCTGGTACGTGCGACGGTCGCCCACGAGCGAGGAGTCGACGGCCTCGCGGAAGGGACCGTAGAACGCGCTCGCGTACTTGGCCGCGTACGCCAGCAGCGCCGTGCCGCTGTGCCCGACCGCGTCCAGCGCGTCCCGTGCGGCGGCGATCTGGCCGTCCATCATGCCGCTCATGCAGACGAGCTCGGCACCGGCCTCGGCCTGCACGACCGCCATGTCGCGGTACCGCTCGAGCGTGGCGTCGTTGTCGACCGAGCCGTCCGCGGCCAGGACGCCGCAGTGCCCGTGGTCGGTGAACTCGTCGAGGCACAGGTCGGACTGCACGACGAGAGCGTCACCGACCTCTTCACGGGCGACGCGGATCGCGACGTTGAGGATGCCGTCCGGGTCGGTCGCGCCGGATCCCAGCGCGTCCTTCGACGTCGGGACGCCGAACAGGTTCACGCCGCCGATCCCGACCGAGGCCGCCTCGTGCAGGGCACGGCGGAACGAGTCGAGCGAGTGCTGCTGGACCCCGGGCATGCTCGTGATGTCGATCGCCTCGGTCGCCCCCTCGCGGATGAACATCGGCAGCACGAGCTCGGCGGAGTGGAGCCGGGTCTCGGCGACGAGTCGACGCATCGCGCCGGTCGCGCGGAGTCGTCGGGGGCGGACCTGGGGGAAACGGCCGGTCACTTCGGTGCCTTCCTCTTCGGGGCGGTGGGGTTCAGGGACTCGACGACGGCGTCGAGCAGGGTTTCTGCGGATCGCGTCCGGGCGACCACGTGGACGGGCAGGCCGGCAGCGCGGGCTTCGGCAGCGGTCCCGGGTCCGATGCACGCGACCACGGTGCGGGGGTCGAGCGGGGTCATCCGCCGGGCGATCTCGCGAGCGATGCTGCCGCTCGTCACGAGCACGGCGGCGGGCGGGGAGTCGAGGACGACCGGCTCGTCGCCGGTCCCCACGGTACGGTACGCGACCACGTCGTCCACGTCGATCCCGCGGGCGCGCAGGGTGTCGACGACGGTCGGCGCAGCGAGGTCCGAGCGTGGGAAGAGGACGGTGCCGGAGGTGTCCGGCAGCGCGTGCGCGAGCGCGGCGCCCGAGGACTCGGACGGCACCAGGTCGACGCCCCAGCCCGCAGCACGCGCGGCACGGGCGGTCGGCTCGCCGACCGCCGCCACCCGCAGGTCGGACGGGAGGCGCGCCACCCGTTCCGCGACCACGCGCACGGCCGTCGCACTGGTCACCACCATCCACGCGTACCCGGCGCCGTCGATCTCGCCGGCGCCGTCGGTGCGGGCGGTGCCGTCGGTCGCGGGTCCCGAGTGGGCACGATCCGGCCCGGTCGACGCGGCCGGGCGGGCGGTTCCGCCCGCTCGCCGACCGGCCGACGTCGCGTCCTGCCCGCTCGCCGCCGGCGCGTCCTGCCCACTCGCCGACGGCGCGTCCTGCCCACTCGCCGGCGGCGGACCGGACCCGGCCGGCGGTGGTGCGTCGTGCCTCCTGGACCCGCCGGACGCGATCAACCGGTCGACCGCAGCCTCGAGGGCGGACCGATCCGTGGGTGCCGCGTCCGCGATCAGCGGGACGACGAGCGGGTCGAGCCCGCGCTCGCGAGCGGCCGCGGCGACCCGGTCACCCCACGCCCCGCCGCGCGGGACCAGGACGACCGGCTGTCGTGCCGCGTCCGCGGTGCTGACGTCGGGGTGCGTGGCGACCGCCTACTCCGCCGAGGTCGCGAGGTCCGCCAGGTCGGCCGCACCGTTCTCGAGCAGTTCGGCGGCGACCCGGCCACCGAGCTCGAGCGCCTCGGTCAGGCGGTCCTGTGCGGAGCCGTCGAGCACGGCGGCGTGTGATGCGGTGCGGTACTCGGAGCCGTCGGGCCGGTAGACCGTCGCGGAGACGAGGAGCATCTCGGCGTCGACGATCGCGGTGGCACCGATCGGGGCGGAGCACCCGGCCTCGAGCTTCGCGAGGACCTCGCGCTCGGCGGACACGGTCAGGCGAGTCGGCGCGTGCTCGATCTTCCGCAGGGCGGCGAGGAGGTTCCGGTCCGTCTCGTCGGCGCGGGTCTCGATCGCGAGCGCTCCCTGCCCGGGGGCACTCGGCCAGAAGCCGAGGTCGAGCAGTTCGGTCGCCGCGTCGAGCCGGTCGATGCGCGTCAGGCCGGCGGCCGCGAGGACCACCGCGTCGAGGTCGTCGTCCACGCGTCCGAGGCGGGTGTCGATGTTGCCGCGGATGTCCACCACGTCGAGGTCGGGACGCTTGGCCCTGAGCTGCGCGACGCGGCGGGGCGAACCCGTGCCGACCTTCGCGCCCTCGGGCAGGGTCTCGATGGTCGCGGCGTTCCGGGCGACGAGGACGTCTCGGGCGTCGGCGCGCTTCGGCACCGCGGCGATCGTCAGCCCCGGGTACGGCGCGGTCGGGAGGTCCTTGAGGGAGTGCACGAGGACGTCGACCTCGCCCGCGACGAGTGCTTCGCGGAGCGCGCTGGCGAACACACCCGTGCCGCCGAGGCTCGCGAGGGAGGCGCGGTTCGTGTCGCCCTCGCTCGTGACCGTGACGAGCTCGACCGGTCGACCGGATGCCGTCGCCAAGCGGTCGGCGACGTCCTGCGACTGGGCGACCGCGAGCCGGCTGGCACGGGTGCCGAGCCGGATCGGGGCCGGGCCGTCGGGGCTGCCGGTCGGCGCGGACGCGTCGGTCACGGGGCGAGTCCGGCCGCGGCGGGCTTGAACCCGGCGCGCACGTTCTCGCAGCACCCCGGACGGCAGACGTCGTACCAGGGACCGAGGTCGGTCAGGTGCGGGCGCTCGCTCGTCGGGGTGCCGTTGACACGCTCGAGGACGAGGTCCACCAGACCGGAGACGTAGGCCGGGTCGACACCCGGGGTCTGCGTGCGCACCGACCAGAAGCCGAGCTCCTGAGCGGTCTCGGTGGCCTCTTCGTCGAGGTCCCACATGACCTCCATGTGGTCGCTCACGAAGCCGAGCGGGACGATGAGCACGGCACGGGTCGGGCCGCCCTTGAGCTCCTCGTTCATGTAGTCGTTGATGTCGGGCTCGAGCCACGGCTGCGTCGGGGGGCCCGAGCGCGACTGGTAGACGAGCTTCCACGGCGGCGTGCTGGTGCCGCGGAGCGACGCGTGCTCGGGCTGCTCGAGCAGCTCCGCCCACGCCTGGTCGAGGACGACCTGCGCGACGGCGAGGTGCTGGGCCTCGTACGCGCCGTGCTCGTCGAAGCCCCGGTAGTCCGGGCCGGACTTGGCGGCGTCGGTCGACGGGATCGAGTGCGTCGAGAACAGCACGTGCAGCTCGGTCGCGACGTCGAGGCCGTCGTTCTCGGCGATCGCACGCGCCATGCCGTCACGGACGCCGTCCACGAACGGGCGGACGAAGCCCGGGTGGTCGAAGAACTGCCGGACCTTGTCGATCTGGATGGTGTCGATCAGACCGGTCTCGGACAGCACGCGGGCGTAGTCCTCGCGGTACTGGCGGCAGCTCGAGAACGACGAGTAGGCGCTCGTGGCGATCGCGATGAGCTTGTTGTAGCCCTTGTCGGCCGCCTCGGTGAAGGCCTCTTCGAGGTAGGGCTCCCAGTTGCGGTTGCCCCAGAGGACCGGCATGTCGATGCCGCGCGAGGCCAGCTCGGCCTCGAGCGCGGCCTTGAGCGCACGGTTCTGCGCGTTGATCGGGCTGACGCCGCCGAAGTGCCGGTAGTGGTGGGCGACCTCTTCGAGGCGTTCGTCCGGGATGCCGCGGCCCCGGGTCACGTTGCGCAGGAACGGGATGACGTCGTCCTGGCCCTCGGGTCCGCCGAAGCCGGCGAGCAGGATCGCGTCGTACGCGACCGGGACCTCGACGTGCTCGGGACCGTCGGCGGCCGCGGGGGTCGCGGCGAGGACGGCCTGACCGTTCGTGATCATGCTGGTGTCGGTCACGAGAGCACCTCCGGCAGCTCGGTGGTCGTCACACGACGACCGGTGAAGAAGGGCACCTCTTCCCGCACGTGCATGCGGGCTTCGGTGTAGCGCAGGTCGCGCATGAGGTCGACGAGGTCGACGAGGTCCGGGCTCTCGAGCGGCAGGATCCACTCGTAGTCGCTCAGCGCGAAGGTGGCGATCGTGTTCGTCAGCACGCGGCGGTACTTCGCCCCGGCGATGCCGTGGTCGCGGAGCATCTTCGAGCGCTCCTCTTCCGGCAGGAGGTACCACTCGTAGGACCGGACGAACGGGTAGACCGTGATCCAGGCCTCTGGCTCCTTGCCGCGCAGGAAGGCGGGCGTGTGCCGCTTGTTGAACTCGGCTTCGCGGTGCATCGCCATGGCGTGCCACACCGGCTCGGCGTCCTGGAAGAGTGCCGTGCGGCGGATCTCGCGGAGCACCACCTGGATCGCCTGCGCGTCGTCGCCGTGCAGCCAGACCATCACGTCGGCGTCGGCGCGGAAGCCGGACACGTCGTAGAAGCCGCGGATCGTCACGCCGCGCTCGGCAGCGGCGGCGATGACGGCGTCGAGCTCGGCCACCGCGTCGTCGCCGACGGTGTGGATCGGGCCGAGCGGACGGCGGAAGACGGCCCACAGGGCGTAGGCCGTCAGCATGTTGGGGTCGATGCCGTCGGGGGAGGTCTCGTGTGCGTCGTGCGTGGGCACGGTGGAACTCATGTGTCCATTGTCCTATCGGTCACAAAGGTGACGCCGCTCCCCTTTCGACGGCGAGCGCTACCGCCGTCGGAGCACCGCTACGACGATACCCCCGACCACTGCCACGCCCGCTGCGAGCCCGGCCAGGTACGGCACCGGCTTCTCGTCGATCCCGCGCTTGACCTTCGACGCGGCGATGCCGATCTGCTTCGGGACGTTGAGCTTGTCCTCGATCGCGTCGAGGGTGTCGAACAGCTGGGCGCGGGTCGACGCGACGCGGTCGGCCAGGTCGTCGTGCTGATCGGTCACGTGGGTCCTCCGGGGTGTGGGGTGGTGGACGGGACGGTCGTCGCTAGAAGCGGCCGCCGACGTCGGGCTTGCGGGTGCCGTACTGGGTCGGCGGGGTCGGCTTCTTGCCGAGGCCCTTCACCGCGTTGACGTCGTTCTTCACGCTGTCGATGGTGCGCTTCGGCGTGATCGGGAGCCCCTTCTTCAAGCGCTTCCAGCCGAGCAGGCCGAGGATGCCGGCGACGATGAGCATCACGACGGCGATCACGAGCGCTGCGAGCCATGCGGGCATCACGGTCGCGAGACCCATGACGGCGGCGGTCAGCAGCACGCCGATCGCGTAGAGGACGATGACGAGCGCGCCCACGAGCAGACCCGCGGCGAGGCCGAAGATCTTCGCCTTCGTCAGCATCTCGGCCTTGAGCAGGTTCAGCTCGCCCGTCACCAGCTCCTTGACGAGCTTGGGGACGTCGCCGACCAGGCCGAACAGCGAACGCGGCTTGCGGTCGCGGGTGTCTGTCATGAGGCCTGGCTGTCCTTCTTCTGCCCGACCTTGCGGACGACCTTCTTCGTCTGCTCACCGACGAACTCGGCGACGTCGGGGGTCTTGTCGGCGATGAATTCCTCGGCGACGTGGACGCCCTTCTGGACGCCGTTGCTGTTCCAGATCTTGCCGCTGACGGTCTTGATCTGCTCGTACCGCGCCCGTCCGGCTCGCGATCCCAGGACGTACCCGAGAGCGGCGCCGGCGACGAACAGGAGCTTGCCTCGCATGTGCGATTCCTCCGTTGGGTCAGTGTGCGTGGTCATGCGCCGATCGGAATACGTCCGGCGTTCCTGCAACAGTAGCCCTCTCCCAGTGTGCGGTCCGCTCAGGAATCCAGGATGTGCTCAGCGGCGGTCCGTGCGGCCGCGACGATGCCGGCCAGCCCTCGGCCCGTCGACGCCTCGCCGATCCCGACGACCCCGTCGGCGAGCCCCGCGGCGGTCGTGTCCGGACCGTGCCACCGGACACGTGCGGCACCGACCACGGCGGACGGCGCGATCGGCACGCCGAGCAGGGCGGAGGCGTCCTGAGCGGCGCGGGTACCGATCGCGTCGTACGGGTCGACCTGGAGGCTCCTCCCGGTCTCGACCGCGTCGACGGCGGCTCCAGGGGTGGTCGCCGCGACCCCCGTATCCGTCGTCGCGTAGCTCAGCCGCAGGACGTGCCGGCCCCCGGCCGCCTCGGCCAGCCACGGCCACTTCACCGTCGCGTGCGTGATCGCCTTCGCCCGGACCCCGGGAGCGTCCGGGTGCACGAGCATCCCGGTCCCGCGCGGCGCCGCGTCGAGCTCGTGCTGGTCGACCACGAGCGTCACGAGCTCGATGCCCGTGCGCACGGGGCCGGCCGCGCGGGCGGGGTCCGCCGTCGACGCGAGGACGTGCTCGGCCACCAGTCGCTCGGTCTCGCCGTCGTCGGTGCGGACCTCGACGGCGTGCTCCTCGATCGCGGTGGCCCGGGTGTGCAGGCGGACGTCGACCCGGTAGGTCTCCATGTCGGCCACGAGCTCGTCGACGAGCCGCACGGTGCCGCCGCGGATGCCCTGCACGGCGGACCCGGCCGTCGCACGGGCCCGGAGTGCGAGGACCGCGCGGGCGAGGGAGCCCTCGCGCAGCAGCGCCGCCCGGAGCCCGGGAGCCACCCGGTCCGGGTCGAGGTCGTCCGGGTGCGTCGAGTGCACGCCGGCGACGATCGGCACCACCAGGTCGTCGAGGACCTGCTCGCCCATGCGCTTCCGGACCAGCTCGCCGAGCGACGGCGCCTTCGACCCGACGAGGGACGGCAGCAGGGAGTCCATCTGCGCGCGGAGCGCCGCCTTCTGCCCGACCACCGCGAGGACGTCGGCCGCCATCGGGCTCCCCGGGATCCCGAGCAGTCCGGTCTGCGGGATCGGGGACGTCCGGCCGTCGCGGGTCATCAACCACGCACCACGCGGGTCCGGCGTGGTGACCTCGTTGCCGAGGCCGAGTTCGATCGCCAGCCGGCCGACGGCGTCGTTGCGGGTCGCGAACGAGTCCGCCGCCATGTCGAGGTCGAGTCCCGCGACGGTGTGCCGACGGACCATGCCGCCGAGCACGCCGGAGCCCTCGACGAGGACGACGTGCGCGCCGCCCTTCGCCAGGTCCCGCGCCGCGACGAGTCCGGCGACCCCGCCGCCGACCACGACGACGTCGGTCACGCGTGCGCTCCGGTCGCCGCGGCCGTCCCGTCCCCGAGCTCGTGGACGAGGGACACGATGCGGGTGAGCACGGTCGGGTCGGTCTCCGGCGGCACACCGTGCCCGAGGTTGACGACGTGCGCCCGGGCCGCACCACCGCGGCGGACGACGTCGCGCACGTGGGCCTCGAGCACCTCCCACGGGGCGGAGAGCATCGCCGGGTCGATGTTGCCCTGCACGGTGACCCCGGTGCCGACCCGGCGCACGGCCTCGTCGAGCGGCAGCCGCCAGTCGACGCCGACCGCGTCCACGCCGAACCGGTCCGTGCCGAAGGTCGTCATGTCGCGCAGGACCTCGCCGCTGCCGACGCCGAAGTGGATGCGCGGGACGCCGAGGTCAGCGACGTGGGCCAGGGCGTCGGCCGAGTGCGGTGCGACGCGGGTGACGTAGTCCTCGCGGGAGAGCGAGCCCACCCACGAGTCGAACAGCTGTGCGGCGGAGGCCCCGGCGAGCACCTGGGCCCGGAGGAACGCCCCCGACACCCCGGCGGCCCAGGCGAGCAGGCGCGACCAGGTCTCCGGGTCCGAGTGCATGAGCGTCCGGGCGCGGATGTGGTCCTTCGACGGTCCGCCCTCGACCAGGTAGGCCGCGAGCGTGAAGGGCGCCCCGGCGAACCCGATGAGCGGGGTGTCGCCGAGCTGCTCGACCGTGCGCGCCACGGCGTCGGTGATCGGGGCGAGGGCAGTCGCGTCGAGCTGGCCCAGCGCGTCGACGTCGGCCGGGGTGCGGATCGGGGACGCCAGCACCGGACCGCGCCCGGGGACGATCTCGACGTCGACGCCCGCGAGCTTGATCGGCACGACGATGTCGCTGAAGAAGATGCCGGCGTCGACCCCGTGCCTGCGGACCGGCTGCAGCGTGATCTCCGACGCCATCGCCGGGTCGAGGCAGGCGTCGAGCATGGCCGTGCCGACGCGCAGTTCGCGGTACTCCGGCAGGGACCGGCCGGCCTGACGCATGAACCACACCGGCAGGGTCTCCGGCCGGTCGCCGCGGAGTGCCCGGACGAGGGGCGAGCCCGACGTCCGCCCGGAGACGAGCGGGTGCGAGGCGGGGAGGGCGGTCGTGGATGCGTCGGTCACCGCACGATTCTCCCATCGGCGAACGGAACGTATCCCGAGCACGCACGATGGGAACGGGAGCCGGGCGCAACGCGAGTTACCATGGAAGACGTGCTCATCTGTCTCACGGCGTCGCATCGCAACGCCAGCTTCGATCTCCTGGAGCGACTGAGCATCGGCGCACCGACCGCCGCGAGCCGTCTCGTGACGGACTCCGACGTGCTGGACGGGGCCGTCGTCCTCGCCACGTGCAACCGCTTCGAGGCCTACCTCGACATCGCCGGCGACGACCGCGACTCCGCCGTCTCGGCCACCGTCGACGCCGTCGCCACCGCGAGCGACCTCGACCCCGCCGAGGTCCTCCGGTCCGTCAACGTGCTCGGCGGCAAGGACGTCGTGCAGCACCTCTTCGCCGTCTCGAGCGGCCTCGAGTCCGTCGTCGTCGGCGAGACCGAGATCTCCGGGCAGGTCCGCCGCTCGCTCGAGGACGCCCGCTCGAACGGCACCACCACCTCGGACCTCGAGCGGCTCTTCCAGGAAGCCGCGCACACCTCCCGCGGCGTCAAGACCCGCACCCGCATCGGCGCCGCCGGCCGGTCGCTCGTGCGGCTCGGCCTCGAGCTCGCGTCCTCCCGCGTGACCGACTGGGGCCGGACCCGGGTGCTCCTGATCGGCACCGGCAGCTACGCCGCGACGACCATCGCCGCCCTGCGCGACCGCGGCGCCGACACCATCCAGGTCTTCTCACCCTCCGGCCGGGCGCCGTGGTTCGCCGCCAAGCACGACCTCGTCGCCGCGCACGACCTCCGCCAGGCCATCGGTTCGAGCGACGTGGTGATCACCTGCACCTCGAGCGAGGTCCCGGTCGTCGAACCAGCCGACCTCGACGACGGCGTCCGGCGCATCGTCATCGACCTCGGACTCCCCCGCAACGTGGACCCCGACGCGGCCGACGTCGACGGCGTCGAACTGCTCGACCTCGAGACCATCAGCATCCACGCCCCGATCGCCGAGCTGAACGCCGAGTCCGAGGCCCGCGCGATGGTCGAGGACGCCGTGTCCCGCTTCCGCGCCCAGGCCCTCGAGCAGTCGACGACGCCCGCGCTCGTGGCCTTCCGCAAGCACGTCTTCGACATCCTCGACGACGAGATCGACCGCGCGAAGCGTCGGGCGGACGGCGACGACGCCTCGGCCGAGCAGACCGAGCGTGCCCTGCGGCACCTCGTCGGCGTCCTGCTCCACCGTCCCTCGGTGCGCGCTCGCGAACTCGGTCGCGCCGGTCGCGGCGAGGAGTTCGTCGGGGCGCTCGACGCCCTCTTCGGTGTCCGCCCCGAGCCCGAGGCGGAGCTGCCGTCGCCGGTGGTGCCGCTCGCGGAGCGCACCGCGCCCGAGCGGATCGACCGCGACCGCACCGACGAGGCGGACGCGAGCTGAGCCTCCAGGGCCACCCCGCGACCCTGCGCGTCAGTGCGCTGCTGCTGGTGCGCGACCGCCGCGTGCTCATGGTGCGCGCGCGGATGCGCGACGTCCTGTACCTCCCCGGGGGCAAGGCGGAGCCGCACGAGAGCGACGTCGAGGCCGTCGTCCGCGAAGCCTTCGAGGAGACCGGCCTGCGGCTGACCGCCGACGACGTCGAGCCGTTCGGCACCGTCACCGAGCCGGCACACGGGCAGGCCCCGGGCACGATGGTCGCGATGGCGCTGTTCCTGGTCCGTCCAGGAGGCGCGCTCGACTCCGCCACGCCGGTCGCCTCGGCAGAGGTGGACGAGGTCGAGTGGGTCACCTCCGCGGACGCGGATCGGTGCCCGCCGGCGGGCGTCGAGACGCTCCGCCGCCTCGTGGCGGCGGAGCTGGTCGACTAGGTCAGACCTGGTCGCGGTCGGTGTAGTGCCCGACCTCGCCGTCCGGGGTGGGCTCGGCCTCGCCGGGGATGTCCGACTCGACGTACTCGCCCTCGCCGTCGCCGCCCTCGGGACGGGTCTCGCCGGGGATGTCGCTCGAGACGAACTCGCCCGCGGGCTCGTTCGACGCCACGGGGAGCTCGCCCGGGATCTCGCTGTCCGTGAAGGAGCCGGCACGGGGCTCGACGCCGTCCGACCTGCCCTCGTCGCCGCGTGCCTGTTCGTGCTTGCCTGCCATGTCGACCTCCGTTGCTCGTGCGCTGGCGCGTGCCCTGGAGTGTCCTCGGGGCGGCTGGGCGCCACCCGAGTCGTGTACCCCGGGGCGGTGGTTGCGTTGGCTCATGCAACGTCGCGCTGGTTCCCCACTGCTCGTCGCCGTCGGCATCGTCGCCGTCGGTCTGCTCGCCGGCTGCTCGTCGGGCGGCGCCACGACCCCGTCGGCCACGACGACGGAGACCGTCACGGCGACACCGACGTCGGCACCGACGCCGTCGTCCGCGTCGTCCGGCTCGGCGTCGTCGCCGAGCGCGTCGGGCGGATCGTCCGGTGGTTCCTCGGGTGCAGGGTCCTCGGGCGCTGGGTCCTCGGCGTGCGCGACGTCCTCGCTCGCCGGGAGCATCGAGGCCGGCAGCGGTGGCGCTGCCGGGAGCACGTACGTCCACCTCGTCCTGCGGAACACCGGGTCGTCGACCTGCACGCTGCAGGGCTGGCCGGGGGTGTCGTTCGTCGGCGACACGAACGGCACGCAGATCGGCAACGCGGCGACGCTCGACCGGGCGGCACCCCACCCGACCGTCACGCTGGCGTCCGGGCAGGAGGCAGTGGCGCCGCTCAAGGTCACGAACTCGGAGAACTACCCGGAGTCGACGTGCGACCCCACGTCGCCCGACGGCTTCCGGGTGTACCCGCCCGGGTCGAAGGAGTCCCTGTTCGTCCCGTACACCGCGTTCGCCGCGTGCCGGTCGGAGGACGTGACGGAGCTCGACGTGCAGGCCTTCGTCCCCGCGGGGCAGGCCGCCGACTGACGTCTGCCACGATGGGACCGTGGTGGTGATCGCGGAGGAACGACCGGCCGGGGACGAACTCCTGGCGCTGTACCGCGACGTCGGGTGGACGGCGTACACGCGGGACCCGGAGACCCTCGTCGCCGCGGTCCTCGGGTCGCACCTCGTGCTGACCGCCCGGGACGCGACGGGCTCGCTCGTCGGGCTGGTCCGGACCGTGTCCGACGGCGTGACGATCGTGTACGTGCAGGACGTCCTCGTCGCACCCGAGCACCACCGGGCAGGCATCGGCGGGGCCCTGCTCGACGGCCTCCTCGAGCGGTACGCACACGTGCGCCAGACCGTGCTGACGACCGATGCCGAACCGGGGCAGCGGGCGTTCTACGAGTCGCGGGGCTTCGTCGAGGTGCACGACGTCGCGTCGGCACCGCTCCGCTCGTTCGTCCTGCTCCGCTGACCGGAGTCGCTCAGGACTCGGGGTCGTCCATGAACGCGCGGACCTCCTGCGCGCACCGGCAGGCCGCTGCGAACCGGGCAGCCCACACCAGGGCGTCGTCGCGCGTCGGGACGTCGAGGATGCAGAAACCCCCGATGAAGGTGTCCTTGCCGGGGCGGACGGCCGGGTCGTGCACGGTGCCGTCGGTGTCGACCAGGGCGCCGGTGTCGGGTGGGAGGAGTCCCCCGCCGAACACCCACACGCCGGCGGCCTTCGCGTCGCGCAGCACCGGGTGCGTCGCGTCGGAGACGGCCTGGAGATCGGCCACGGGGAACACCATCGTGCCCTCGTCGAAGGAGATCAGGTACTCGGTCACGAGCGTGAGGGTACGCTCAGCGGGCCGCGGGCTCGTGCACCGTCTCGAGCACCTCGGTGCCCATCGTCCGCAGGGCGTCGATGACCGCCAGCCGCCGCTGCAGCGAGTCGTCGTCGAACGTCACCGTGACGGCGTAGCTCACCGACGACCCGGGCCCGCGCAGGATGCCGGCCTCGGCCCGCACGCCCGTGCTCGACCCGGTCGCCGAGACGACCTGCAACCCGTGGTCCAGTGCCCGGTGCGCGAGCGGGTCCAGCCCGAACGACCCCGCGACGAGGCTGAGGTCGGACGCGAGGGACAGCCATCCGAGCACCCGGTTCGACACCGCCTCGTCGACGACCTCGCCGAGTGCCAGGCCCCGCATGAGCCAGGCGAGCTCGCCCGTCGGCGCGACCGAGGCGTCCGGAGCGTCGTCCGGCCCGCGACGGTCCCGCACCCGGTCGATGAGGGCGGTCCGTTCGATCCCGAGCGACTCGGCGCGCTCGCGGACGGCGTCGATCCCGACGGTCGAGAGCAGCGCGTTCATCGCCCAGGCGTCCGCACCGGCACCGACGAGGGTCGCCAGGTCGGACACCTGCATGGTCGGCTCCTGCAGGAACTGCCAGAGCCCGGCACCGGTCGCGGTGTCGCGCGCCATGCGCTGCAACCGGTCGCCGTGCAGCCCGCCGTCCTCGAGCCGCGCCGCGACCTCGACGAGGAGCAGCACGCGGCCGAGGCTCGCCACCGGTTGGACGAGCGTGTCGTCCACGGCCAGCAAGGCCTTGCCCGTCGAGGTGTCGATCACCGAGGCGCTGACGGAGGCGCCGTCCCGGGCGATGGTGCCGAGCGCCTGCAGCGTCGCCGCGAACCGGTCGTCGGCACCACCACGGTGCCGCCCGCGCGCACGTCCGTCGGCCCCGCCGGCATGCTGCCGTCGCCGCGACCGGCGAGCCGCTCCCGGCTCCGACGACGGAGCCGCGTCCGGCTCGGCCATCACCAGATCGAGACGCGCTCGGCCGGGTCGAGGTACATCGCGTCCCGCTCGGTCACGCCGAAGGTGTCGTAGTAGACGTCGATGTTGCGGACCACCTGGTTGCAGCGGAACTCGGTCGGCGAGTGCGGGTCGATGCTCAGGAGACGGGCGGCTTCCTCTGGACGGATCGCCATCCGCCAGGCCTGCGCCCAGCTGAGGAAGAAGCGCTCGGCACCGGTGAGGCCGTCGATCACCGGCGGCTCCTGCCCGTCGAGGGACAGCAGGTACGCCTTCCACGCGATCGAGAGCCCGCCGAGGTCGCCGATGTTCTCGCCGATCGTCAGGGCACCGTTGACGTGGCCGTCCGGGACCTCGGTCGGGACGAGCGCGTCGTACTGCGCGATGAGGGCCTTCGTGCGCTCCTCGAACGCGGTGCGGTCCGCCTCGGTCCACCAGTTCTCGAGTCGGCCATCGCCGTCGTACTGGGAGCCCTGGTCGTCGAAGCCGTGCCCGATCTCGTGCCCGATGACGGCACCGATCGCGCCGTAGTTCGCGGCGGCGTCACGCCCGGCCTCGAAGAACGGGAACTGCAGGATCGCCGCCGGGAACACGATCTCGTTGAACCCGGGGTTGTAGTACGCGTTGATCGTCTGCGGGGTCATGAACCACTCGTCGCGGTCGATCGGCTTGCCGATCTTGCCGAGCTCGCGGTCGACCTGGAAGCTCGCAACGGCACGGACGTTGCCGATGAGGTCGTCGGCGGACACCGGCAGCGCGGAGTAGTCCCGCCACTTGACCGGGTACCCGATCTTCGGCGTGAACTTGTCGAGCTTGTCGAGGGCCCGCGCACGCGTCTCGTCGGTCATCCAGTCGAGGGCGGTGATGCTCTGCCGGTAGGCCTCGACCAGGTTCGCGACGAGGTCGTCCATCGTCGCCTTCGAGGTCTCGTCGAAGTGCTCCTGCACGTAGATGCGGCCGACCGCCTCGCCCATGGCACCCTCGACCAGCGAGACCCCGCGCTTCCAGCGCTCGCGCTGCTTGGGCGCACCGGTGAGCGCGGTGCCGTAGAACGAGAAGTTCGTCGCCGAGAACGCACTCGTCAGGTAGGCCGCGGAGGCGCGGATCACCTGCCAGCGCAGCCAGTCCTTCCAGACGTCCAACGGCTGGTCGCGGAGCAGCTCCGCCAGACCGGTCACGAACGACGGTTCGCGGACGACGACGGTCTCGAAGGCGCCGGCCGGCGCGTCGATCGCTTCCCACCAGAGGCGGAGGTCGATGCCGTCGGCGAGCGCCGCGACCTCGGCCCACGGCAGCTTGTTGTAGGTCTTCTGGCTGTCGCGGGTGGTGACGTTGTCCCAGTGCTTCGACGCCAGAGCGGTCTCAAGAGCGATGACGTGCTCGGTGCGGTCGCCGCCGTCCTCGAACCCGGCGAGCGGGAACATCGCGGCGACGAACTCGCGGTACTTCGTGCGGATGTCGGCGAAGCGGTCCTCGCGGTAGTACGACTCGTCGGGCAGCCCGAGGCCGGACTGTTCGAGGAAGACCACGTAGGACTCCGGGTCGCCCGGGTCGTTGTCGACGAAGAGCTGCAGGAAGCTCGGCAGGCCGAGGCGCTCGAAGCGCCCGACCATGCGGATGACGTCGTCGACCGAGTCGACGGCGGCGATCTCGGCGAGCAGGGGCTCGATCGGCGCGGTGCCCAGGGCCTCGAGCCGGTCCTCGTCGGTGAAGGAGGTGAAGAGGTCGCCGACCTTGCGGTCCTCGGTGCCGGGCGCGGCCTGCTGGGAGCGCTCGATGATGTCCCGCACGGCGATCTCGGCGGCCTCGGCCAGCACCGTGAACGAGCCGTACCGTGCCTTGTCGTCGGGGATCGGCGTCGATGCGATCCACGAGCCGTTCACGTGGCGGTACAGGTCGTCCTGCGGGCGGACCGTGGCGTCCAGCTCGTCGGTGTGGATCCCGGAGGTGCTTGCGACGTCGGTCATGCGGTCAACGATAGCCACCGTCGCCCTGATCGAGCAGGACGGGTGCCGTCACCTGTGGACGGCTGCCGGTACGGTCGTCGCATGGGACTTCCGTGGAAGCTGCACGGGGACGGCGCGACCGTCTCCGCGACGACGATCGTCGCGCCGGACGAGCGCCTCACCTGGGGCCGGACGATCGGCCTCGGCGTGCAGCACGTCGTGGCGATGTTCGGCGCGACCTTCCTCGTGCCGTTGCTCACCGGTTTCCCGCCGGCGACGACGCTGCTCTTCAGCGGCATCGGCACGATCCTGTTCCTGCTCATCACCGGCAACCGGCTGCCGAGCTACCTCGGGTCGTCCTTCGCCTTCATCGCCCCGATCGCAGCCGCGACGAAGATCGGCGGCATCCCGCTGGCGCTGTCCGGGATCATCGTCGTCGGGGTGCTCCTCGCGGCCGTCGGCGCCGTGGTGCACCTGGCTGGCGCCGGGTGGATCGACCGCCTCATGCCGCCCGTGGTCTCCGGCGCGATCGTGGCCCTCATCGGCTTCAACCTCGCTCCGGCCGCCCGCGACAACTTCACGAAGGCCCCGGTCGTCGCGGTGATCACCCTCGCCGCGATCATCCTCGTGACCGTGCTCTTCAAGGGGCTCATCGGGCGCCTGTCGATCGTCATCGGCGTGGTCGTCGGGTACCTGGCGGCACTGATCGCCGGCGAGGTCTCGTTCGACGCCGTCGGCAAGGCCGCCTGGATCGGTCTGCCCGAGTTCACCGCGCCGGCGTTCGACCCGTCGCAGCTCGCGATCTACCTGGCGTTCGTGCCGGTCGTCCTCGCGCTCATCGCCGAGAACGTCGGCCACGTGAAGGGCGTCGGACAGCTCACCGGTCGTGACCTCACCCCGCTCACCGGGCGAGCACTCTTCGCCGACGGCATCTCCACCGTCCTCGCGGGCGTCGGCGGTGGCTCGGCGACGACCACCTACGGCGAGAACATCGGCGTGATGGCCGCCACCCGGGTCTTCTCGACCGCGGCGTACTGGGTGGCCGCGATCGTGGCCGTCCTGCTCGGCCTCTCCCCCAAGGTGGGCGCCGTCATCTCGTCCGTCCCGCCGGGGGTCCTCGGCGGAGCGACCACCGCGCTCTACGGGCTCATCGGCGTCATCGGCATCCGGATCTGGGTCGAGAACCGTGTCGACTTCGCGAAGCCGAAGAACCAGCTGACCGCGGGCATCGCACTCATCATCGGCATCGCCGACTTCACGTTCTCGTTCGGTCAGGCGAGCTTCGGCGGGATCATCCTCGGCACGGTCGCGGCGATCGTGGTCTACCACGTGATGGACCTCGTGGGCCGTGCCCGCGGGACCGACGAGGCGACGCCCGAGGTTCCGGACGCGGCCCACGCCGCCACCGGCGGGGTCCCCGCCGAACCGCGCGCCGACTGACGCGAGCACCCGCCGGACGGGAGGCGCGGGTCGGCGCCGACCCGCGCCTCCCGTCCGACCCGTCACCGGTCCGGGCGTGCGCGCACCACGCGTGGTCCGCATCGCCGCCAGAATGGGTCGGTGCCCGGACCGACGCGACCCGCAGTGACCACCGAGCGGCGCGCGGTCGACCGCGACATCGTCCGCCTCGCGGTGCCGGCGCTCGGTGCGCTCGTCGTCGAGCCGCTGTTCCTGCTGACCGACACCGCGCTCGTCGGGCACCTCGGTGCAACGCCCCTCGCTGCCGTCGGCCTCGCCGGCGCCGTCCTGCAGACCGTCACGGGGCTGCTCGTCTTCCTCGCGTACTCGACGACCCCGGCCGTGGCCCGCGCGCTCGGCGGAGGCGACCGACGCGGGGCCGTGCACGCCGGCATCGACGGGATGTGGCTCGCGCTCGTGCTGGGCGTGGTCCTCGCGCTCGTGGGCTGGCCGCTCGCCGGACCGCTGGTCGACCTGTTCGGCGCGTCGGCCGACGTGTCGGCGGCGGCGACCGCCTACCTGACGGTGTCGCTCGTCGGGCTGCCCGGGATCCTGGTCGTCACCGCCTCGACCGGGTTGCTCCGCGGACTGCAGGACACGAGGACGCCGCTCGTCGTCGCCACCGTCGGGTTCGTCGCGAACGGGCTGCTCAACGCCGTCCTCATCTACGGCGCCGGCTGGGGTGTCGAGGGGTCGGCCGCCGGCACCGTCATCGTGCAGTGGGCGATGGCGATCGTCTACGTCCGGATCGCGGTCCGCGCGGCGCGGGCCTCGGGGGCACCGCTGCGGCCGGGCGCCTCGGGTGTCGCGCGGGCGCTCCGGTCCGGTGCCTGGCTGTTCCTGCGGACGGCCTCGCTGCGTGTGGCGATGCTCGCGACGGTCGGCGCCGCAGCGGGGCTCGGGACGACCGGGCTCGCGACCACTCAGGTCGGGTTGACCGTGTTCTCCACCCTGGCGTTCGCGCTCGACGCCCTGGCGATCGCCGGGCAGGCACTCGTCGGACACGGGCTCGGGGCACGGGACCCGGCGCGGGTGCGGCTGGTGACGCGGCGGCTCGTCCTGCTCGGGATCGCCGGCGGTGTGCTGCTCGGGGTGCTGACCCTCGCCGTGAGCGGGGTGCTCGGGCCGGTGTTCTCCGACTCGTCCGCCGTGCGTGGCGCGCTGCCCGTCGTCCTCGTGCTCATCGCCGTGGGGATGCCGGTCGCGGGCTACGTGTTCGTGCTCGACGGGGTGCTGATCGGCGCCGGGGACGCGCGGTACCTGGCGATCGCGGGTGGGGTGAACCTCGTGGTGTACCTGCCCCTGCTCTGGTGGGCGGGTGGGACCCTCGCGGGGCTGTGGGCCGCGTTCGCGCTCGGGTACATCGGGGTGCGGGCGGTGACGCTCGGGATGCGGGCGCACCGGCGTGGATGGGTCGAACAGGCGTTGGCGCGGTGAGCGTGCGTCCGGCTCCCGCTCCGGCCGCGGCCTCGTCCGTCGCGTCGTCGGCCGCGCTCGCCACCGTCGGCATCGGGGTGCAGGGCGTCGCGAAGCTGCTCGTGACCGTCGTCGTCGGCCGGGTGTTCGGCACCGAGACCCTCGGGCAGACCACCGCGCTCCTGTCGCTCTCCGTCTTCGTCGCCCTGCTCTGGCCGAACGCCGCCGGCAACACGGCATCGCGGTACCTGGCGATCGCGCTGCGCGGACGGCACTCCGACGCCGCGGTCAACCGGCTGCTCGGGCTGTCGATGCTCGTCTCGACCCTGGTGCTCGCCGCCGTCACCGTGCCGATCGCCCTCGCATGGGGCAACGGCCCGGGCACGGTGCTCGGCGGGGTCGCGGTCGTCGTCGGCTACGGGCTGTACTGCTACGCCCGCGGAGCGCAGCTCGGGTACGGCCGTGCTCCGAAGGTCGCACTGTGGGACGGCGTGACGAGCGTGCTCGCGCTCGGGCTGCTCGTGCTCGCCTGCGTCGCCCGGCTCGAGCCGTTCGTGCTGCTGCCGCTCGCGATCGGGTACACCGTCTTCGCCGTCGCCTGCTGGCCGCGGGGCAACGGGTTCGGGCCTGCTGCTCGCGAACCCGTCGGCGGGGTGCTCGGGTTCGCGGGGTGGAACGTGCTCGCGGTGGTGACCTCGAACGGGTTGCTCCAGCTGACGATGATCTCTGCGCAGGTCACCGTCTCCGCCCACGACGCCGGCGTCTACGCGGCCGCGTTCACCCTGGCGACCCCCGCGTCGATGCTCGGGCAGGCGCTGGGGCAGGTGCTCGTGCCGGCGTTCGCCCACCGGACGGACGGCGGGTCGCTCCGGTCCCGCGGGGCCGTCCTGTTGGTGGTCGGCTTCGCTGCCGGCACCGCCGTGGTGTTCGGCCTCGTGGCGCTGCTCGCCGGGTGGTTCCTGCCGATCGTCTACCCGGCCGAGGGCGCTGCGGCCGTGGCGGACCTGCGGTACCTGATGGTCGGAGTGTGGGTGTTCACCGTCGGGCTCGTGCCGGCGGCGCTGTTGCTGGCGGCGGGGCGGTCGCGGCAGGTGGCGCTGGCGTCGGTGGCCGGGTTCGTCGTCGGGGCGGTGCTCATGGCGGTGCTCGGGCCGGTCGCGGGGGTGGCCGGGGGGACGACGGGGTTCCTCGTGGGGAGTGCGGTGAACCTCGTGGCGGTGGTGGGGCTCGGGATGCGTCGAGGGAGTCCGTAACCTGCCGTCGGCGACTCGTATCGTGGGCCGATGGACCTCGAGCGAATCTGGCCGCTGTTCGGATTGCGGCTCACCACTCCGCGGCTGGAGCTCCGGCCGCTGCGCGATGACGACCTCCCGGGCCTCGTCGACGCAGCCCTGTCCGGCGTGCACGATCCCGCTCGCATGCCGTTCGGTGTCCCGTGGACGGACGCCGAACCGGACGCCCTGGCTCGTTCACTCGCGCAGTACCACTGGAAGCTCCGGTCGGGGGTGACCAGCACCGCGTGGGGCGTGAGCTTCACGGTGCTCCACCACGGCACACCCATCGGCGTGCAAGAGCTCCACGGCCGTCGCTTCGCGGCGCGGAAGACCGTCGAGAGTGGCTCTTGGCTCGCGCGGCCTCATCAGGGCCTCGGATTAGGCACGGAGATGCGGGCTGCGCTCCTGCTGTTCGCGTTCGACCATCTCGGTGCCGAATGGGCGGAATCGAGCGCGGCGGCGTGGAACCACCCGTCGCTGCAGGTCTCGAAGAAGCTCGGTTACCTGGAGAACGGTGTGACTCGCGCCCAGACCCGCGACGACGAAGTCGTCGACGAGGTCCGGGTCCGGCTCAACCGGGACGACTTCGTCCGCCCGCACTGGACGCTGCGGACAGCGGGGACCGAAGCCGCGATCGAACTGCTACGGTAGCCGTCCGCTAGACGACGGAGGCACGGCACCCGAACGAGCGACCCACTCGCGGGCGAGTGCCGACATGATCACCTCGTCGTGGAAACGGCCGTCGTGGAAGGTGGCGTCGCGGCGCACTCCCTCCTCTTGGTAGCCGAGCTTGCCGTACACCGCTCGCGCCCGGTCGTTGAACGTGTGGACCCGGATCTCGATGCGGTTCAACCCCATCTCACGGAACCCGTACGCCGTCAGGAGACGGACCGCGTCGGTCCCGTACCCGCGTCCGACGTGCTCACTGCCGATCATGACGGCCAACGTCGCGGCTCGGACCGGGAGCGTCGCGCCGAAGAGCGTCACGTGCCCGACGAGCTCGCCCGAGGTGCGGTCGACGACGCTGAACCCCACCTCTCCGCTGCCTTCGCTCCTGCTCCAGCCCCGGAACACGTCGACGACCGTCTCTTCCGGTCTCGGGCGAACGATGAGCTGCTGCAACACGGCCCACTCCGGCTCACGCCACCAGCGGACCAAGTCGGGGAGATCTGCGTCGTCGAGCGCGCGGAACCGGACCCGTTCCCCTTCGAGCAGCGTCCGTCCGTAGCGTTGTGCGTCGGCGGCCCCGGTCCACGTCATGCAGCGACTCTCTCACGAGCACCTCGCGATCCGGTCAGCTGTCGGGACGCTCGTCGTGTGGACGAGTGCCAGACGGTCGCTCGAAGGGATGGTCGGCACCCACCGAGCAGTCGCACCGTACGAACATCCGCTCGGCGGTCCGGGTCAGGACGAACACCTCCACGTGCTCGACCACGTCCTCTCCACGTCGATCCATGCGCCACGCTCCTGCCCTCGAACCGGCGTCACGGTGGCCTTCCCCACCCGAAGGGAAAGGCCACCGCTCCCGCACCGGCGCACTGCACCGGCGGGATCGACGGTAGGCAGCCCGGTCAGCCGACGCCATCCACTGGACGCGGTGTCACCGTCGATGAACGCGGAACCGCGCACGAGCGACCGGATCCTGCCCGGTAGAGTCGCGCCATGACCGGGGCGCCAGCGGAGATGTTCGCATCGCACCCGGTCGCAGCCAGCACGACCGCGGACGAGGCCGCAGCGGTGCTCAGCGAGGTCTTCCTCCCGATGGACATCGCCCCCACGGACGGATCTCCCGACGTCCGCATGCACCTCAACGCGCTCACGCTCGGACGGATCACGTTCGGGTACATGCACTTCCGCGAGGCCGTCCAGATCCGCACGACGGAGCCGGTCGACTACCACCTCGACATCCCGGTGCGTTCGCGGATGACCGCGCGCGCAGCCGGGAGCGCACCGGTGCGCGGCACCGCACAGACCGCCGGGGTGTTCATGCCCGGCCGACCGGTCGATCTCGACTGCGGCGACTGGTTCGCGCAGGTCTCGGTCATGATCCCCCGCCGCGACCTGCAGACCGAGCTCGAGCTGTTGCTGGACGCGCCGGTGTCCGAACCCGTCGAGTTCGACGCTGCCTTCGACCTCGAGACCACGGGCGGTCGAGCCGTGTCGCAGGCACTCCGACTCGTGGACGAGGGATCACGGCAAGCGCGAGGTCCGCTCAGGCATCCGCTCGCGGTCCGCAGCCTCGAGCAGGTGTTCCTCCACAGCCTGCTGCTCGGACAGCCGCACAACCACTCGGCAGCGCTCGACTCGCCGCGAGGCGGAGCCGGTTCGCGATCCGTGTCGCGAGCCGTCGAGCTGCTCCGCGACGACCCTGCGCGGCCGTGGACGGTGGCCGACCTGGCGTCCGCCGTGTTCACGAGCGTCCGGAGCCTCCAGGAGGGCTTCCGCCGAGCGCTGGACACCACGCCGACGGCCTACCTCCGGCGCCTCCGGCTGGAACGGGCACGCGAAGACCTCCTCGCCGTCGGACCCCAGCGCGTCTCCGTGAGCGAGGTCGCGGCTCGCTGGGGGTTCCTCCACGTCAGCCGGTTCGCTGCGGCGTACGCCCAGCGGTTCGGCGAGTTGCCGTCGGAGACGCTGCGGCGCACGCAGCGACGCTGAGTCACGGTGCCGGCCGGCAGCTCGATGTCCGGGCGCGAGCACGTGCCCGCGCGCCGACCTGCAACCGGCCTACGAGCCGGCGGTCTCGATCATCGCGAGCACGTGTGGGGCGCTCCAGCGCAGGAGCGCCTCGGACGGTGGCGCTCCGAGGTCCTCGCCCCAGATCGCGACGGCCGCCCCCGACATCGGACCCGCCAGACGTGCGCCCGAGTTCCCGTCCCAGGCCCGGAGCGACCAGTGCGCGCGTGTCGACGTGGTGGTGCTGCTCGCGGTGACCTTGGTGACCACCAGCCGGGGAGCTCCGGACGTGACGGCCGCCCGGGCTGCGGGTGCATCGGGTACGGCAGGCACAGCCGATCCGCCGAGCGCATCGCCGATCAGGACTGCCGCAGACATCGCGAGGACCAGACCGACGGCGACGTTCCGCGTCACGAGCCGGGAACCGCGGTCGCGCATCCCGCGCGTCACCGTCCACCGGACGCCGTGGAACGCAGCCCTTCGACGACCAGGTCGAGCAGGTGCGGCACCCGATCTGCGGCCGACGCCCCGAGCCGCCAGAGGAACGCGACGAGCGCCAGGAGGTCCGCCGGCTCGACGTCGGGTCGGAGTACCCCGTCCCGAGCGCCGGCCTGCAGCAGCGCGCCGATCGCACTGCTGATCTCGTCGTACTGCTCGTCGTGCAGCTGCTGCCGGGTCGCAGCGTCGAGCACGTCCGCCAGCGCGTGCTTCTGGTACCCGAAGGCGGCGAGCTCGTCGAGCCACGAGCGGAGCGCGCCGTCCTGCGACGGTCGGGCGGCCAGCGCCCACGCCGAGGCGACCAGTCCCTGGAAGTCGGCGCGGTAGACCTCGGCGAGCAGCGCCTCCCGGGTGGGGAAGTGCCGGTAGAGCGTCCCCTGGCCGACCCCCGCGAGTCGGGCCAGCGACTGCATCGTCGTGGCGGCGTCGGAGCGCAGCGCGTCGCGCGCGACGTCGACGAGGCGAGCGCGGTTGCGCTCGGCGTCGGCGCGACGGGGCGATTGCGAAACGGACATGTGTCCGCTAGCCTCCTCGATGAATCGGACGGGTGTCCGGTTCAGACTACAGGAGGCATGCACATGGACGGCATCGCAGGGAAGGTCGTCGCGATCACGGGCGCGTCGAGCGGGATCGGCGAGGCGACGGCGCTGCACCTCGCGGCGCGCGGCGCGAAGGTCGTCCTGGCCGCGCGTCGCGCGGAACGGCTGACGTCCGTCGTCGCGCAGATCACGGGCGCGGGTGGCGAAGCGATCGCGGTCGAGACCGACGTGCGCAGCCGGGAGGCGCTGCACGCGTTGGTCGCGTCGGCGCGGTCGCACTTCGGTCGCCTCGACGTGCTGCACCAGAACGCTGGCAGCATGGCCGTCTCGCCGTTCGACGCCCTCGACGTCGACGGGTGGCAGCAGATGGTCGACGTGAACCTGGTCGGCGTGCTCAACGGGATCGCTTCGGCCCTCCCGGTGTTCCGCGAGCAGGAGTCGGGGCACTTCGTGCACACGGCGTCGACCTCGGCGCACCGCATCGTCCCCGCACAGGGGGTCTACGCGGCGACGAAGACGGCGGTGCGGGTGCTCAGCGAGGCACTGCGCCAGGAGGCAGGTCCGGGGCTGCGCGTGACCGTCGTCTCGCCGGGGTTCACCGCGACCGAGGGGGTCACCAAGACCGACGACCCCGAGCAGCGCGCGGCGCTCGAGGCTCGTCGTGACGCGATCGCGATGCCCGCCGACGCCGTCGCGGCCGCGGTGGCGTACGCGATCGCGCAGCCGGCCGGGGTGGACGTCGGCGAGGTCGTCGTCCGACCGACGGCGCAGGACTGACGCGTCCCCTCAGCGGCTCCGACCACGTGCCCGCCGGAGGGCGGACAGTCCGGCGATGCCCAGGACGAGGCCCACGACGCCGCACAGCATCCCGCCGAGGTACACCGCCGCAGCGCCGAAGTTCACGCCGCCTCCGATCGGACTGAGGATCACCCAGACCGACCCGATGGCCGTCGCGACGAAGCCGATCCCGAGGACGACGACCCCCGTCGTCACGAGCCTCCGGCCGTCAGTCACGGTCGGCTTCACGGGCTGCTTCGCGAGCTGCACGCTTGGCAGCGCGACGGGCTCGCGCCTCGGCGTCCTGTTGCTCCTGGAGCGGGCTCTTCTGCATCGACCCCCGCGCTGCGAGCACGATCATCACGACGACCAGCACGAGCACGACCGGGACCAGGAAGGTCAAGAACACGCGGAGCCCCCACTCGATCACGAGGCCCGTGGTCGAACCCCTCGACAGGAGCGTAGTCCGGCGGGGAACACCGACACACCGTTGTCGCGGAGCCGTCCGAGGGTGGGTGCATGACCGACAACGACACGCATGACGTCCAGGCCCGCACCGCCCTCGACCAGTGGCTGGTGATGTGGAACTCCGACGGGGAACTCGCCCGACAGCTCTGCGCAGAGGACTTCCGCATCCGGTTCGCCGTGACCGAACCCGACGGATCCACCCCGGCCGACGACATCCGGAGCGCCGACGACTTCGCGGAGTACCTCGACTGGTGGCACGGGCAGCACCCCGACGCGGTCTTCACCAGCATCGGTGACGCACTCGACGGCGACCACGGGCGGCTGATCTGGGACATGGAGGCCGGCGACGTCCACGTGGGCGGCGTCGACGTCTTCGACTTCGACGACGCGGGACGCGTACGGCGGGTCTGGTCGGCGGGTGGCCAGCGGAGCATGCGGAGCTGAGCCGCCCGGTCGACACCGGCATCTGTGAGGATCGGACCATGAAGCGAGCCGAGCGGCACTACGCTCTCGTCGACCTGCTCCGCGGGGTGCGACGGCCGTGGTCCGCCGCTCGGCTCGCCGCCCACTTCGAGGTGTCGCCACGGACGATCGAGCGCGACGTGGCCGCGCTCCAGGCCGCCGGGGTGCCGCTCTACGCGGACCACGGTGCCGCGGG
Source organism: Curtobacterium sp. Curtsp22 (assembly GCF_059492135.1). NCBI lineage: Bacteria > Bacillati > Actinomycetota > Actinomycetes > Micrococcales > Microbacteriaceae > Curtobacterium > Curtobacterium sp. Curtsp22. Next base: position 2,299,447 of record NZ_CP168519.1, read on the forward strand.
CGGGTACTCGATCCTGCGCGAGTACTCGCTCCCGCCGCTCAACCTCACCGCGGCCGAGTCCCTCGCCGTGCTGGCCGGGCTCGGCCTGCTGGAGTCGTCGCCGTACCAGGCGGCGGCGCTCCGCGCGTCGGCGAAGATCCACGCGGTCATGCTCGACGAGCACCGCGCGCCGGTGCTCGAGACGCTCGGCATGATCCGCGTGATCGACGCCGTCGCGCCGTCGGACACGGAGCCCGTCCCGCTCGGGATGCTGTCGGACGCCATCGCGGCCCGCCGCGTCATGCGGCTCCGGTACCTCGGCGAGGACGCCGACGGCCAGCCGGACCGGGCCACCAGCACCGTGCGGGAGGTCGAGACGATGGGCCTGCTCCGAGCCGGCGACTCGTGGCTGCTGGCGGGGTGGTGTCGGCTCCGCGATGCGGTCCGCGGCTTCCGCATCGAACGGATCACCGAGCTCGAGATCCTCGACGAGGTGGCTCCGCCCCGCGACCCGTCCGTCTGGGAGGACGACCTCGCCCGCTGGCCCACCCGACGGCTCGGGTGACGCCGGCCCGTGCGGGTGCACCGACCCGACGCTGGCCGCCGGGCACCTACGCCTGCGGCGGCCCCGTCGTGTCACCGATGCGGAGCTCCGATCGGAACGCCGCCGGCTGCGGCTCGGCCCCCTCGAGCATCGCCAGGGCAGCACGGGCCGCCGCCTGCCCCTTCTGCACGAACGGCTGCACGAGCGTGGTCAGCTGCCGGATGCGCGTGCGGTGGAACAGGCTGTCGTCCACGGTGATGCCGTCGAACCCGACGACGCTGACGTCCTCGGGCACACGGAGTCCGGCGTCGAGGGCGGCCGAGATCACCCCGACGGCGAGGACGTCGCTCTGCGCGATGACCGCGGTCGGCCGTGGTCCGTCGACCGCGAAGAGCGCGGTGCCGGCGATCCGGCCTTCCTCGACCGAGCTGCCGGCAGCCTCGATCGCGACCGAGTCGGGGTAGACCCCACGGACCCCGCGCAGGCGTTCGAGGGACGTGAAGGCGATACCGGCGGCCTCGCGCTCGGTGTCGATCGGCCCGCGGCGGTGCGCACCGTCGAGCGGCAGCGACACGACGGTGACCGCCTCGTGCCCGAGGTCGCGCAGGAATGCTGCCGCGCGGCGGGAGGCCTCGCGGTTGTCGAGCTGGATCGGCACCGCACCCTCGATGTCGTCCGCCTCGATCGCGACGACGGGGATCTGCCGGCGCCGGAGCACGGCGACCGCGGGGTCGATCCGCACGTTGCACCCGACGAGGACGACGGCGTCCATGGGGGCGTCGACGAGGGGGACGGCGCCCTGTTCGTCGTCGAGGGGGCTCCGGACGAGCAGCAGCGAAGCACCGGCGGCACCGGCCACCTCGGCGATGCCGTCGAGCGTCAGGACGTTCACCGGGTCGCGGAAGGCATCGCTCAGCCGTTCGTCCATGACGACGCCGATGACGCCGGAGCGACCGCGGCGCAGCGAACGGGCACGCGGGTCCGGGCCGCCGTAACCGAGCTCGGCGGCGGCGGCGAGCACGCGGGCCTTGGCGTCCTCGGAGACCGGGCCGCTGCCGCTGAACGCGAGCGAGGCCGTCGAGGGCGCGACCCCGGCAGCGCGGGCCACCGCGGTGAGGGTCGGACGTCGGGGGCGGACCGGGACGGGCCCGGCCGGGACCGCACCGGCGCGCGGGGCATCGGCGGCGTCCTCGCGGTGGTGCTCCGTCCGCGACGCGCCGGGTCCTGTTGCCGGTTCGTCCATCGCCCGTTAGCGTAGCCGGAAACAGCGGTCGAATCGATTCGACCGAGCCGCGACACGCACGGCAGCACAGCAGCGAAGCACGATGGGACCACCATGACGACGACGTCCGCCCGCACCACACCCTCGACACGGGCCTGGATCACCGCGGTGTTCGTCGTGTTCACCCTGTCCGGCCTCGACATCGCGACCTGGCTCGGCCGGATCCCGAGCGTCCGCGACTCCCTCGGAGCGAGCACCTTCGAGATGGGCCTGCTCGTGCTCGGCATGGCGGTCGGCTCGATCGGCGGCCTGACCTTCGCCGGGCACATCGTCGCGAAGCTCGGGGCTCGCCGGGGCGTCCAGGTGGCCGCAGCGTGCCTGGCCCTCGGGATGGTCTTCGCCGGGCTGGCGGTGAGCCTCGGGTGGGGCTTCGCCGCCATCTGGATCGCGCTCATCGCGTTCGGGTTCGGCAACGGCCTGTGCGACGTGTCGATGAACGTGTCCGGCGCCGCGGCGGAGAAGGCCGGCGGCCGAACGATCATGCCGCTGTTCCACGCCGCGTTCAGCCTCGGCACGCTCGCCGGTGCCGGCCTCGGAGCCCTCGCCGAGGCGCTCGAGGTCCCGGTCGCGTGGCACTTCATCGTCCTCGTCGTCGTCACGAGTGCCGCGATGCTCGTCGCCGTCACGCGCTTCCAGGACGAGCACCGCTTCGAGGAGCACGTCGCCACCGACACCAGCCCGGTGCCGACGCCGGTCAGCCGCTGGCAGGTCTGGGCCCAGCCGTCGACCCTGCTCATCGGCGTGATCGTGCTCGGCATGGCCCTGGCCGAGGGCTCGGCGAACGACTGGCTGCCACTGGCCATGATCGACGGGCACGGCCTCGACAACGCCGCGGGCGCCGCCGTCCTCACGGTGTTCCTCGCCGCCATGACCGTCGGCCGGGTGGCCGGCAGTCCGCTCATCGACCGGTTCGGGCGGGTGCCGATCCTCCGCATCAGCGCCGCCGTCGCGGTCGTCGGCCTCGGCATGCTCATCTTCATCGACAACGTGCCGCTCGCGATCGTCGGCGTCGTGCTCTGGGGTCTCGGGGCGAGCCTCGGCTTCCCGATGGGCATGTCCGCCGCGGCCGACGACCCCCGGACCGCCGCCGCCCGGGTCAGCGCCGTGGCGACGATCGGGTACGTGGCGTTCCTCGCGGGACCGCCGCTCATCGGGTTCCTCGGCGAGCAGGTGGGGCTGCTCGGTGCGCTCCTGGTGGTCTTCGTGTTCATCATCGCGGCGGGACTCGCGTCGGGTGCCGCCCGTGAGCGCGGCGCCGCCGCCCGGCCGACCCGCCGGGGCGGCGACGTGGACGGCGGGGACGAGCCGCGCCTCCAGGCCCAGCGCGCCGACGCGGCCACGAGCGCCGACAGCACCACGGGCGGTCGCGACGCCGGTTAGGCTCTCCGGGTGCGTCTCGTCATCGCCCGCTGCTCCGTCGACTACGCGGGCCGGCTCTCAGCCCACCTGCCGCTCGCGACCCGTCTGCTCATGCTGAAGGCCGACGGTTCGCTGCTCGTCCACTCCGACGGCGGCAGCTACAAGCCGCTCAACTGGATGAGCCCGCCGTGCTCGATCGAGATCACCGAGCCGGACGAGGAGCAGTCGACCGCCGGCATCACGCAGGTGTGGACGGTCACGCAGAAGAAGACGCAGGACAAGCTCATCGTCTCCCTGTACGAGGTCGTCTCCGACGAGTCCCACGACCTCGGCGTCGACCCGGGCCTCGTGAAGGACGGCGTCGAGGCGCACCTGCAGCAGCTCCTCGCGGAGGAGATCGAGCTCCTCGGCGACGGCCACACGCTGGTCCGCCGCGAGTACATGACCGCGATCGGCCCGGTGGACATCCTCGCCCGCGACGAGGCCGGGGCGAGCGTCGCCGTCGAGATGAAGCGGAACGCCAACATCGACGCGGTCGAGCAGCTCACCCGATACCTCGAGCTGATGAACCGCGATCCGCTGCTCCGTCCGGTGCAGGGTGTGCTCGCCGCGCAGACGGTGGCGCCGCAGGCACGCACCCTCGCCGAGGACCGCGGGATCCGCGTCCTCGTGCTCGACTACGACGCGATGCGCGGCATCGAGGGCGGCCACACCCGCCTCTTCTGAGCGGTCGGACTGGAGGCGCGGCTCGCGTCTGCCGGTGCCGTCGCGCCCGCCGGGCGGTCGCTACCAGGGCCCCGGCTAGGCTGAGTGGGACATGACCAGCCCGTTCTCCGCCATCCTCTTCGACCTCGACGGCACCATCAGCGATTCCGCGCCGGGCATCCTCGAGAGCCTCACCCACACGTTCCGGAAGGTCGGGGTCCCCGTGCCGGACCACGCGACGCTGCTGTCGTTCGTGGGCCCGCCGATCATGGACACCTTCACGACGGCGTTGGGCATGGACGCCGAACAGGCCGAGCACACGCTGTCCGTGTACCGCGAGCACTACTTGTCGCACGGTGCCCTCGACTCGGCGATGTTCCCCGGGATCGACGTCGTCCTGCGCACCCTGCACGACGCCGGGCTGCCGATCTCGACCGCGACGAGCAAGCCCGAGACACCGGCGACGTACATCCTCGAGCACTACGGCCTCACCGGCGACATCGACATCATCACGGGTGCCAGCGACGACGAGGTCCGCTCGTCGAAGGCCGACGTGGTCGAGGAAGCCCTGCGCCGCCTCGACGCCCGCGGGTTCGACACGAGCCGCCCGGTGCTGATCGGGGACCGCCTGCACGACGTCCAGGGGGCGGCCGTGCACGGTGTCCCGACGATCTTCGCCGAGTGGGGCTACGGCTCCCCCGCCGAGGCCGAGGGCACCATCGCGCAGGCCGCGACCCCGCTCGACCTGCTCCCGATCCTGCTGCCGTCCTCGTGACGACGGGGGCGGGCGGCCGGGCGGCGGCGGGACTGCGCGGTGCCGCCTGGCTGCTGCCGGCCGCCATCGTCCTCATCGCGCTGAACTTCCGCGGGCCGATCGTCGCGACGGCCCCGGTCATCGGCGACGTCCGTGTGGACCTCGGCCTGACCGCGACGGTCGCCGGGCTGCTGACGACGATCCCGGTCCTCTGCTTCGCGCTCGCGACGCCGCTCGCCAGCTGGGTGATCGCGAAGGCCGACCCCGAGCGCGCGGTGTCGCTCTCCCTCGTCATCGTGCTCGTCGGCACCGTCGTCCGCTCGATGCCGTCGTCCGCGGCGCTGCTCGTCGGCACCGCCGTGATCGGCATCGGCATCACGATCGGCAACGTGGTGATCCCCGTCGTGATCCGGCGGGACACCTCGCCCGAGCGGGTCGGCCTGGTCACCGGTGTGTACACGTCCGCGCTCAACGTCGGGTCGATGATCACCTCGCTCGGCACCGCGCCGATCGCCGCGAGCTGGGGCTGGCCGGTCGCGATCGCGGTCTGGGCGGTGTTCGCCGTGGTGGCCGGTCTCGCCTGGACCTACGCGGTCGGTGCCCGGGCTGCGTGGCGCCGCCCGACGGCGTCCGAGCCCGTCGTCGAGACGGGGCCGATCGACCAGGTGCTCGGCACGGGTGCGATCCGGACGGTCGACGGCGGTGCGGGGTCCGCGCAGGTGCGCCCCGCTCGTCGGCTCATCACCTGGGGGCTGACCCTCGCGTTCGGCGGCCAGGCGTTCTCGTACTACGCCCTCACGGCGTGGATCCCGACGCTGCTGCACGACGAGATCGGCTTCTCGAAGGCGTCCTCCGGGGCGAGCTCGTCGGTGTTCCAGATCCTCGCGGTCGTCGGGGCGCTCGGTGTCCCGGTGCTCGCGGCGAAGTGGCGTCCTCGCGCGATCATCGCCCTCGTCGCGTTCCTCTGGCTCGCGATGCCGCTCGGGCTGCTGTTCGCCCCGCAGCTCTGGCTGCTCTGGTCCGTCCTCGGCGGCGCGGCACAGGGCGGCGGCATCACGGTGATCTTCATCGTGATCGTCCGGATCGTGTCGAGCGACGCCGACGCGCGGCGGATGTCCGCGTTCGTGCAGGGTGGCGGGTACCTGCTCGGTTCCGCGGGGCCGCTCGTCGCCGGTTCGTTGCACGGGATCACCGGAGACTGGACGGCACCGTTGCTCGTCGTGCTCGTCGCCGTGCTGACCCTCGGGATCGTGGGGACGTTCGCGGCCCGACGGGTGGCCTGAGACAAGGTTCCGGCTCGACCGGGGATCCGCTGGTGCGGCCCGGTCGCACCCGCACGTCGTCTCAGCGCCGCGCGTGACTTCGGGGCGAGCTGGCGGCACCGTCCCGGCCCACCGTCATCCCGGGCGGCCAAGGTCCGGAGGGTGGACACTCGACGACCCGCACGGTGGCGGGACCAGCCGCTCGCGGCACGCTGCGCCCTGCTCCTGATCGCGGCGGGCATGACCGTGCTGCTCGGGTGGAACCTGGCCCGCGGCGGTGACTCCGGGTTCTACGAGGCGTCCGCCCGGTCGATGTCCGAGTCGTGGCCGGCGCTCTTCTCCGGCGCGTTCGACCCCTCGGCGACGGTGACCCTCGACAAGCTCAGCGGGTTCGCCGTTCCCCAGGCGCTCAGCATCCGGCTGTTCGGTGACTCCACCGCCGCACTCGCACTCCCCCAGGTCGTCGAGGGTCTGGTCACGCTCTGGGCCTGCTCGCTCGTCGGACTCCGGTGGGCCGGGGTCGGGACGGGGCTCGTCGCCGCGGCGGCAGCGGCGACGACGCCGATCTTCGTGTCGATGTTCGCCCACCCGATGGAGGACGGCATGGTCACGGCGGCCCTGGCGGTCGCCCTGCTCTGCTGGCAACGGGCGGCGATCACGGGCCGGTGGTGGTCGCTCGTCGCCGCCGGGCTCGCGGTCGGCGTCGGGTTCCAGGCGAAGATGCTGCAGTCGTGGTTCGTGCTGCCCGCGCTGGTGCTCGGGACCCTCGTCGCCACGGCCGGCCGGGACGGCACCCGGCTCGGCACCGGCGCCCGCATCGGTCGCGCGGTGGTCCTCGGTGCGGTGTCGGTCGCGGCGTCGCTCGCGTGGGTGGTCGGGCTGGCCCTCACCCCGGCGGGCGCCCGACCGTGGATCGACGGCTCGACCGACGACAGCCCGTTCGCGATGGTGTTCGGCTACAACGGTATCGACCGGTTCCTACCGGGAGCGGTGCCCGGCTCCGTCAGCACGACCGAGGGCCCCGCCGCCCGGCCGGCACGCCTCGGCGGTCCGGGCGGTGTGACGAAGCTCATCGAGCCGCACCTGGCCTCACAGTTGGCCTGGCTCCTGCCCGCAGCCGTGTTCGCCGTCGTGCTCGCGGTCGTGCTGCTCCTCGTCCGCCGGTCCGGCACGCGGGTCGGCAGCGTCTTCGGTCGGGCGTTCGACACCCGTGCCGGTTCGGCCACGCTGCTCGTGGTCACCGTCTGGCTCCTGACCGCGGCCGTCGTGCTCTCGGTGGCGAAGGTGCCGCACACCGCGTACGTCGCCGCGGTCGGTGTGCAGCTCGCCGTCCTCGCGGCCCTGGGGTGGCGCGGCGCCGTCGGCCTGGTCCGGGCGCAGTCGGCGTGGCTCCGGGTGGTGCCGGTGCTCCTGGCGACCGCGCAGCTCGCGTGGTGGGCGTTCCTGGCCCGAGGTGCCGCGATGCCGGCGGTGCTCGCGACGCCGGCCCTCGTCGTCGGGGTCGCGGCCGTGCTCGCGACGGTGGTCGCGTTCCTGTGGCGACCACGCTGGGAGGGGACGCGCGGGCCGGGCCGGCACCGCGCCTCCCAGGCCGCGATCGCCCTCGCAGCCGGACTCGCACTCATCGCCGGCCCCGCGGCCTTCTCGCTGCAGGCGCTCGACGCCGCACGCGACGGGAGCGGGAGCGACGCCTCGGTCGGCTCGTGGGTCCCGCGCTGGCGGGTTCCGGACGGTCGGGCCGAGGCCTTCCGGGTCTCCCGGCCGGACTGGTGGGGAGGGTCCTCGACGCCGTACCCGGTGGTGTTCCGGCACCTCGTCCGGACGGCGCGGCGCCTCGACGGGTACCGCGCCAGCGTGCCGCTCTTCCTGACCGACACGTGGCGCATCTCGTCGCCCGTGATCGACGCGACCGGGCTGCCGGTGCTGACCGACGGCGGGTTCTCGGGGACGGTGCCGGTGTTCACGGCGCGGCAGGTGCGGCAGCGGATCGCCGGCGGGCTCCGGGTGCTGGTGGTGCAGGCCGGGGCGCCCCGGACCGATCCGGTGCTGCGGGCGGCGCTGGCGGGAGGATGTCGGGCGGTCGCCGACGTCGACCCGGGGGCACGGGTGCCGGCGCACCCGTGGGCGGTGACGGGCATCGGGTGGACGGTGTGGCGGTGCGGGCTGCCGGGCGCGTCCGTGGACCGGCTGGGCGGGCCGGCGGGGCCGCGGTCGGGGGCGCGGTCGGCAGCGGTGGCGCGGTCGGGGTCGTGGGCGGGGTACGCGGCGTCGCGCTCGGCGGAGTCGCGGGCGGGGTCGAACCACGAATCCGACGTCGAACCGCGCCGATCACGTGGTTCGGTGTCGGATTCGTGGTTCGACACCCGACCCGCCGCCGCCGGCGCCGGCAGCGTCAGCCGGCGAGCAGCACCTCGCGCAACGACATCGGCCGGCGCCCCGTGACCCGCTCGACGTCGCCCGACACCCGCGCGAGCGCCCCCTCGGCGATCGCCGTGTAGGTACTCACCCACGCGTCCGCCTGCCACGGCTCCGGGTTCCACCGCGCGCGCGAGGCGTACGCCTCCTCGAGCGTCTCCGGGTGGTACGTGACCTCGCGCCCACGCACCTCGGACACCGTGGCAGCCGCCTCGTGCAGGGTGATCGCCGCGGGCCCCGTCAGCTCGTACGTCCGATCGAGGTGCGCCGCCGGGTTCCGCAGGACCTCGGTCGCGACCCGGGCGACGTCGGCTCGCGCGACCGCTGCCATGGCCCCGTCGCCCGCCGGCCCCCGGATCACGCCGTCCTCGCCGACGAGGTCCTCGACGAAGTCCAGGTAGAAGGAGTCCCGCAGGAACGTGTGCGCCATCGAGGTCGCCCGGATCGCCTCTTCCGTCGCCCAGTGGTCACGACCGAGCGTGAAGGTCGCGTCCGCCGCCGCGCCCACGAACGACGTGTAGACCACGTGCCGGACGCCGGCCGTCGCGGCAGCGGAGACGAACGAGCGGTGTTGGGCGAGACGGTCCACCGCCTCGGCGCCGGAGACCATGAGCAGCAGGTCGACGCCCTCGAGCGCCGCGCGACTCGCCTCGGCATCGCCGAACGACGCGACCGCGACCTCGGCTCCGGGGAGATCCGGCGCCCGGGAGGCGTCCCGCACGATCATCCGGAACGGCACACCGCCGTCCGCCAGGGCGCGCGCCACGGCGCCGCCGATCTTGCCGGTCGCGCCGGTGAGTGCGATGGTCATGGTCGCTCCTGTCGTGGTCGTCGCTGGGGTCTCGTGGTCACGTCCGCACGGTCCTGGAGGCGCGGATCACCGTGGGTGCGACCCGCACCGCGTTCACGCCATCGACCTCGACCGCCCAGGTGCGGGCCGCCTCGTGGTCGCGGCCGTGCCGCATGTGCCGACCCACCAGACGATCGACGCGCACGGTGTCGTCCACGGCGCAGAACCACGTCTCGGTGAAGAGGTCGGCGAGCGCTGCCCAGGGATCGCTGTCGTCGAGCAGGTAGTTCCCCTCGGACACCACGAGCCGGGTGCGCTGCGGGACGGCGATGCTGCCCGCGACGGGTTCGTCGACGCGCCGGTCGAAGTCGGGTGCCCACACCACGGCCTCGTCGCGTGCGACCAGCCGACGGACGAGCGCGACGTAGCCGTCCCCGTCGAAGGTGTCGATCGCGCCCTTGCGGTCGTGGCGGCCGAGGGCGTCCAGCGCCGTGTTCGCCAGGTGGAACCCGTCCATCGGGACCTGCACGGCGGTGCTGGCACCGAGCGCTGCGTCCACTCCGGCCACGACGCGGCGGGCCAGCGTCGATTTGCCGGCACCGGGAGCACCGGCGATGCCGAGCACGGTGCGCTGTCCGTCCGTGGCGAGCCGGATCGCGCGGTCGACCGCGTCGTCGACGGACATCTCGGGCGGGAGCACGGCTTCATCCTGGCAGAGCGCGCCGACACCGGTCCCGGGTGGTTCACTTGCCGCATGGTCGATGCGACGAAGGCGTTCAGCGGGTTCTCGGTGCGTGACGTGCCCGAGGCGAAGGCGTTCTACGAGGACGTCCTGGGGGTCGAGGTCACCGAGGACCACGGCATGCTCTTCCTGCAGCTCGGCGACGGGCACGGCGTGCTCGTCTACCCCAAGGGTCCCGCGCACGAGCCGGCGTCCTTCACGGTGCTGAACTTCCCGGTGCCGTCGGTCGACGACGCCGTGGACGAACTCGCGGCGAAGGGTGTGGCCTTCCTGCACTACGAGGGGATGACCGACGAGAAGGGCGTGAACCGCAAGGGCGGCCCGCTCATCGCGTGGTTCACCGACCCCTCGGGCAACGTGCTGAGCGTCCTGGAGCAGTAGCGGGAGTCGCGCGAAATTCTGTATGCAGAAAGCTCGCGCGCTCGTCCGTGGCTGTCCTACGCTCGCTCTCCCGACGAAGGAGAGAGCCGTGGAGATCCGGATCGTCAATCGCGACGAACTGCGTGCTGAGCGCGCGGAGTTGTACCGCAAGTGGAACCTGGACGAACGCGAGTTCGCCCCCGTCGAGGCGTGGCGCGACCTCGACGAAGACGAGTACTGCGCTCGTGAGGCCCTCGCTGACATCTCGTTCGTGTTGGGCGACCGATGATCGCCGAGTTCCTCGACGCTGCGACGCTGCAGATCGATCGTGCTCAGGTACTGCTCGACGCGGTCCTGCCGGACCACGGCGCCGAGCTGAGCGTCATCCATGAAGTACCGAGCAACTCGATCATGCTCGGAACCGGCGATGAACGCGGTGCTGCCGCGATGCTCCACGCGGGGGGCGAGCACGTCGCCCGGCTCCGGATCTTCTTCAGGTACCGCTGGCACCCGCATCATGCCGTGCTGGCAGTGGAGGAGAGCCGGTTCACGCTCTTCCTCACGACCGACCGGCAGCCGCTCGTCCGCTTCGAGTTCCAGGACGCCCTGACCAACACGCCCCCGTCGCACTGGCACCTCCATGCCGAGCGCGGGGCCTTCAGCGCTCTCCTGTCGCGCACCGGCGACCGCGGGGCCGGGCGTCGCGACCCCGCACGGCTCTCGTCGCTGCACTTCCCGCTCGGCGACCCCCACTTCCGGCCGAGCCTCGCGGACGTCGTCGAGTTCGTGGTGACGGAGTGCGGCGTCGACGCTCGTCCGGGCTGGGAGCGAGCCGTGCACGAGTACCGGAAGCACTGGCGGCGAGACGAAGCCGCCGCTACCGCCCGGCAGTTCTCGGCCGAGACGGCAGCCGCCCTCCGGGCGCTCGGGTGGCAGGTGCGCCCACCCGTGCCGAACCACGTGCCGGCACCGTTCGTGAGTCTGCTCGCGAGCTGACGAACGGGCGGTCAGCGGGGCAGGACGCCGGCCCAGCCGAGGGCGATCGGCACGACGAGCCCGTGCCGACGGAGCGGCAGGTCCGCGATCGGGATCCACGCGGCCTCGTCGGTCGACCCGTCCTCCTCGGAACGCAGCGCTCCGCCGGTGATCGACGCCCGGAAGACCACCTGCACGGCCTTCATCGCCCGGCCGTTCGCGTGGATGCGGCGCTCGGCCGACACGATGTGGTGCCGCACGCCGAGCAGTTCCCCGACGGACGCCTCGTACCCGGTCTCCTCTCGGATCTCGCGGACGACGGCCTGCTCGACGCTCTCGTCGAACTCGACCCCGCCGCCCGGGAGCGTCCACGTCCCCGCCTCGGGGATCCGGAGCTTGGCGAGGAGCACCCGGTCACCGTCGGTGATCACGCCGTAGGCGGCGAGCCGCGTGTCGTAGTCCGTGTACTCCATCAGCCGACCATGCCAGGTGCGTGCGTCGACGTCGGCGAGCCGCGCCGCGCCTCCAGGACCGACGCGTCGGGACCGGGCTACCGTGCCCCGTACGGACGCTCTCCCGGACGGTGACGATGACGACCTCGACCCCGACGCCCCTCGGCGCGATCACCTGCCTGCCCGCGAACGAGGCGGCGTGGACGGACCTCGAACTGGTCTTCGGCGAGCGCGGCGATCCCGCGCACTGCTGGTGTCGGTGGTTCAAGGCCTCGGCGGCGGAGTTCCGGGCGATGCCGAACGACGAACGCCGCGAGCGCTTCCACCGGGAGACCGGCTGTGACGACCCCGCGGCGCGCACGACGACCGGTGTGGTGGCCTACCGTGACGGCGAGCCGGTCGGGTGGGTCGCGGTCGAGCCCAGGCCCGGTCTCGTGCGACTGCGCGGCGCGAAGGTGCCGTGGAGCGGGCGTGACGAGGACCCCGACGACCCGGCGGTCTGGGTGGTCTCGTGCTTCGTCGTCCGGCGGGGCTTCCGTCGGCAGGGCGTCAGCCGTGCGCTGCTCGGCGGGGCGGTGGACCACGCGCGTCGATCGGGTGCGACGGTGGTCGAGGGGTACCCGACGGAACCGGCTCCGGGTGCGACGGACGGCGGCGGCGCGATGTTCGTCGGGCCGCGGTCGGTGTTCGAGGCGGCGGGCTTCACCGAGGTGTCGCATCCGACGCCGCGTCGCTGGGTCTACCGGAAGGACTGCTGACGACCAGGCTCGTGACCGCTCAGACGGTCGCGGCGGCAGACGCCCAGCCGACGCGCATCCGTGCGACCGCGCGGTCGAACCCGGCGAGGGGATCGGCGTCGTCACGCAGGAGCGACTGCAGCTGCAGCCCTTCGTAGAGGGCGACGAGCTGCTCGGCGGCGTGCCGGGGCGAGGTCCCGCGCGGCTCCCGTCCGGCGACGACGTCCCGCACGAGGGCGAGCGTGACGTCCTCGAACGAACGGGTGTACTGCCCGCGGAACCAGCCGGCCGCGGGGTGGTCGGGGCTCGAGGCGGCACTGAGCAACGCGACCCGGAGCCGGACCAGTGCGGGGTCGTCCCGGCCGACCTCGAGTCGCGCGCGGAGGTACGCGACCGCGCCCGAGCGCTCGGCGACGACCCACAGCGCACGACGGCTGCCGTTGTTCCACCGGTCCACGACGGCGACGACGAGGAGCTCCCACAGCGGGTAGACCCGTCGGACCTCGGCTTCGGGGACCTCGGCGTGGGCGGCGACCTCGGCGGGACCGACGGTGTGGAAGTCCGACGCGCGGTACGCCTCGATGGCGCCCGTGACGATGCGGGCGCGCAGGTCGGCGTCGGACTCGGGCATGCCGTCGATTCTCCGGGGGACCCGGCGGCCCCGCGAGTCGCCAGTTCAGGGGTGGTACCAGGCGTACCGCGCCAGCCCCGCCGGAGGGGCAGGTACCCGGCGCCCCGTCAGCCCCGGTCGAACGTCAGCGTCTCGTCGTCCGCCGCGGTGACCCGGCCGGTCCGCGCGAACTCCGCCCAGATCGCCCGGAAGGCCCGCCCGCGCCGCTCGACCTCGGGCCAGTCCCGCTGCGGCACGAAGCGCGAGCCGGCCCAGGCCTCGCGACCGCCGAGCAGCAGCGGCAGGTCGCTCATGTGCACGGCCCCGGTCGGCTGCACGGTCACGCCGCGGTGCAGCCGGTACGAGGTCGCCCGACCACCGGCGGCCCGGTGCCGTGCGGCGAACCGACGAACGTCCCGCCCGTAGATGACCTCGGACAGCGGGCGCACGAGCAGCCAGCGCAGCAGCGGTCGCACGGCTCGCACCCGGGCGAGTGATCGCAGCCCGGGGATCAGCGGCACGTACATCGCGGTCTCGTCCGCACCGGAGCCGATCAGGACGTCGACGTCCGGCGCCGCGTCGCGCCAGGCCTGCCCGGTGTCACGCTCGGCGGGGAGCGGCGCGAACCCGTACTGGGTGCCGTAGGGCATGCCTCCGGGCAACCCGAAGGGCGCTGCGGCGCGGCTGCCGAGGGCCTGGCGATCGAGCACCTCGTCGAGCGGGGTGTCCGGGAGCACGGCCCCGACGGCCCGGACCATCGCCCGGTTCATCCGCGCTCGACCCCGCGACAGCCCGAGCGGTGCACTCTGGACGATCACCCGCCGGAAGAGGCCGGCTGCTCCGTCGCTGATCATGAGGTGGGCCGCGGCGTCGCCCCCGGCGGACTGGCCCGCCACGGTGACGAGGTCCGGGTCGCCACCGAAGGCCGCGATGTTCGCCTGCACCCACCGCAGCGCCTCGACGAGGTCGAGCAGCCCGAGGTTCGCCGGGACGGTCTCCCCGTCGCCGAGGAACCCGAGCACACCGAGCCGGAACGTCACCGAGACGAACACGACCCGCTGCTCCGTGACGAGGTCGCGCGCGTCGTAGATCGGCAGGTCACCGCCGCCGATGACGTAGGAGCCGCCGTGGATCCAGACGATGACGGGCAGCCGCTCGTCCGGCCGGGCGTCGGCGGGCACCGTGATCGACAGCCGCTGGCAGTGCTCGTCGACGACGAGGCCCTCCACCGGGTGGAGCAGCTGGTCGACGAAGGTCGCCTGCGGCTGCGGCGCCACGGGCGACGGTGTGGTCGCCGGGAACGGCTCGGCGAACGCGGGGACCGGCTCGGGGACGGCGAAGCGCTCGGCGCGGGCGTAGGGGATGCCGAGTGCTCGGACGACACGCCCGTCCGCGACGCCGGTGATGCGTCCGGCAGGTGGGTCCCAGGTCAGCGAGGCGGCGTCGAGCATCCGTCCACGCTAGCCAGCGTGACCAGTGGACGGCCTGGAGGGACGGTGCGGGCCCGCACCGCGCCTCCCGTCCCGCAGTCCCTCCGTCAGTCGCGGCGCACGACGGGCCGCAACGAGCCGGACGCGGCGAACGCCGCGACGAACAGCACCGCCACCAGCCAGAGCGCGCTCAATGCGCCGACGTGCTCCGCGATCGCACCGATGACGGGCGGCCCCGCGAAGTTCGCGAAGTACCCGATCGAGGCGACGACGCTGACACGGGCCGCCGGGTTCGGGCCGCTCTGCGCCGCCGCCGACATCCCGAGCGGGAAGCCCATCGAGACACCGACCGCCCAGAGCACGACGCCCACGAGGGTGAGCCACCAGCTCCCGCCGACGATGAAGAGCACGGCGCCGACGATGCCGAGCGCGGTCGTCCACCGCACGGTCCGCACTCGACCGAGCCGGTCCACGACGGGTCCGGCGAAGACACGGGTGGCCGCCTCGGAGACGGCGAACACCGTGAAGAACAGCGCACCGACCGCCGCGGTCTGCCCGTGCCCGTCGGTGGTGGCGAGGGCGAGCCAGTTGTTCGCCGAGCCCTCACCGAGTTCGACGCCGAGCATGACCACCCCGATGAGGAGCAGTCGGACGTCCGCCCACCCTCGTGCCCACTGCCGGAGTCGCTGCCGGGGTGTGAGCGTCGTGTCGTGTTCCTCGGCACGGGTGCCGTCCGGGATGCACCGCATCGCGAGCACACCGACCACGAGGATGACGACGGCCTCACCGAGGAGCTGCGCCGACGGGGTGATGCCGAGCCACGCACAGAGGGCGGCGATCCCGGCGCCGAGGGCCGCGCCTCCGGACCAGGCCGCGTGCATCAGCGGCAGCAGCGTGCGACCGGCGAGCGCCTCGATCGCCGTGCCCTCGACGTTCGCCATCACGTCCAGCGAGCCGATGCCCGCGCCGGCGACCACGAACCCGACCGCTGCCAGCGGGACGGAGTGGAGCGCGGCTGCCGTCCCGATGACGGCGATCGCGACCGGGACCAGCACGACCACCGCGGTGAGCGCCCGGCGCCCGCCGACTCGGCGCAGCAGCGGGGCCGCGCTGAGCAGGCCGCCGATGGACCCGATCGTGACCCCGCCGAGCATGAGCCCGATGGTCCCGACGTCCACACCGAGCTCGAGCCGGAGCTCGGGCAGCCGCGGACCCCACGCAGCGAGGCTCACCCCACCGATCGCGAAGGCGATGACGATGGCGTTCCGCCACCCGGCGAGCTGTCTGCGGTCCTCATCGACCCCGAGCTGGTGCATCCGGCTATCGAACCCGCTTGATGGGGATCACCACAAGGGCGCCGAGGAGTGCGACGACACCCGCGGCCCAGCACATGAGGACGTAGTTGTCGGCGTGCGAGCTGCCGATGGACAGGAAGAAGAGCGAGATCGCCGGCGCGAGTGACTGGGGCAGCGCGTTCGCGATGTTGATGACGCCGAGGTCCTTGCCGGGACGGTCGGCGTTCGGGAGCACGTCGACGACGAGTGCGGTGTCGATCGCGGAGTAGATCCCGTACGCGAAGCCCATGACGACCTCGGCGACGTAGAAGCCGTTCACGGTCTCGGCGTGCGCGAGGACGACGAGGCCCACCGCGAAGAGGGCCGTCGAGCCGCCGACGAACACCTTGCGGCGACCCAGCTTGTCGGACGCCCACCCCGAGAGCGCCGCGCTGACCAGGAGCGCGATCGTGTAGAGCAGCACGCCGAACGCGACGGCCTCGGTGGCCTGCTTCGCGTCCTCGATGCCGATGTGCTCCTGCATGTAGAGCAGCCGGTACGTCGTGAACATGAACGTCGCGAGGATGATCAGGAAGCGCGACCACCACGCGAACGCGAAGTCCGGGTTCTTGATCGGGTTCGTCCAGAACGACGAGATGAGGTTGAGGAACGTGAACTTCTTGAGCGTGTACGTCGGCAGCTCGTCCCGGGCGACGACCGCGTAGACGGCGACCAGGATGATCGCCAGGATGCCGGGCGCGATGAACAGCACGGGCAGGTTCGCGACGAAGAACACCGACAGGTAGGTGCCGGCGAGCACGGCGAGGTTCTGCGCGAGCGCGATGATGCTCGACGACCGGCCGCGCTGGAGCTGCGGGACGTTGTCGGCGAAGCTCGCCAGCAGGGTGGCGAGGGTCGCGTTGGCGGCGAGCTGGGCGAGCAGCCACGCGAGCGTCAGGTTGAGCACGTCAGGTGCGTAGGCGATCCAGGCGAGTGCGACCGCGAAGACGACGACACCGCTCATGAGCCACGGACGACGCCGGCCCCAGCGGGTGCGGGTGCGGTCGGACAGCGCGCCGGCCAGGGGGTTCATGATGAGCGCGCCGAACGCACCGATCGGCAGGACGGAGCCGATGACGTTCGCGGCGTCGTCCCCGACCAGGGCCTGCGCCTTGAGCTGCATGCTCACGTAGACCGGTGCCATGAGCGCGACGAAGAGGCCGAACTGTCCGAGGAACAGCGCGATCTGGTAGCCGATGCCCACCCGCATCGTGCTGACCGGTTGCGTGATGCCCTCATCGGGGTTCAGCAGTGCCGGGCTGCCGGGTTCGGGTGTGCTCATGACGCCTCCTTGAGTCGATGCTTCGCCGTCCAAAACCGTCTTGCACACGGTTTTGACTGGCTGAGCATACATCGACAGGTGTCGTTCATGCAGCGGCGTGCGTCACGGAGCGCAGCAAAAACTACACACCGGGTGGTTTTTGGGGTAGCGTCGTCATCGATCTCGCCGTGGAGCATCGCTCCTCGACGGACTGCGACACCCGGTGCTGCGACACCCGGTGCCGCGACACCCAGTCAGGACCGAAGGAGCCTCACGCAATGCCCACCACCTCTGTGCAGCTGTACTCGCTGCGCGACGCCATCGCGGAAGACCTCGACAAGGCGATCGCCCGTGTCGCCGAGATCGGGTACGAGAACGTCGAGCCCTACGCGTTCGTCGAGCGTGCCGCGGACCTCGAGCGCGCCTTCGCCGCCACCGGCCTCACGGCCCCGTCCGGCCACGTCGCCGTGATCGACGCCGACGACACCGCCCCGATCTGGGACGCGGCTGAGCGCCTCGGGATCCAGACCGTCATCGACCCGTTCATCCCGACCGACCGCTGGCAGACCGCCGACGACGTCGCGAA
Source organism: Curtobacterium sp. Curtsp22 (assembly GCF_059492135.1). Classification (NCBI taxonomy): domain Bacteria; kingdom Bacillati; phylum Actinomycetota; class Actinomycetes; order Micrococcales; family Microbacteriaceae; genus Curtobacterium; species Curtobacterium sp. Curtsp22. Next base: position 2,317,024 of record NZ_CP168519.1, read on the forward strand.
GATCGCCGAGCGCGTCAACGTCCTCACCGCCGAGGCAGCCTCGCGCGGCCTCAAGTTCGGCTACCACAACCACCAGTGGGAGTTCACGAACAAGGTCGACGGCCGCACGGTCTACGACCACTTCGTCTCGCAGATCAGCCCGGAGACAGTGCTCGAGCTCGACACCTTCTGGGCCACCGTCGGTGGCGCCGACGCGCCCGCCGTCCTGCGCTCGCTCGGCGACCGCGTCGTCGCGATCCACGTCAAGGACGGCAAGGTCGACGGCGACATCCTCACCGCGCTGCCCTCGTCCGAGAGCGCGCTCGTCGTTCCGGAGGCGCTGCAGCGTGCCTTCGAGAACCAGACCCCCGCCGGTCAGGGCGACGTCGACGTCCCTGCCATCCTCGCCGCGGCGCCGCAGGCCATCCGCGTCGTCGAGTTCGACGCGTACTCCGGCGACGTCTTCGAGGGCATCACCGAGTCCCTCGCCTGGCTGAAGGACAACGACAAGTGACCCGTGTCGGGATCGGCATCATCGGTGCCGGCAACATCTCCACGCAGTACCTGGAGAACCTGACCAAGTTCGCCGACGTCGAGGTCCGGTTCGTCGCCGACGTGCTGCTCGACCGCGCAGCGGCCCAGGCAGCGGAGTACGGGGTCGGCGCGTCCGGCTCGGTCGAGGAGCTCCTCGCCCGCGACGACATCAGCATCGTGATCAACCTGACGATCCCGGCGGCCCACGCCGAGGTCGACCAGCAGATCATCGACGCTGGCAAGCACGTGTGGAGCGAGAAGCCGATCGCGACCGACCACGAGTCGGCCGCCGCGGTGCTCGCCTCCGCTGCGTCGAAGGGACTCCGGGTCGCGACCGCGCCGGACACCGTGCTCGGCGCGGGCATCCAGACGGCGCTCCGTGCCATCGCCCGCGGCGACATCGGCGAGCCGCTGACCGCGACGACGCTGTTCCACGTGCCCGGACCCGAGGCATGGCACCCGAACCCGGACTTCCTGTTCGCCGAGGGAGCCGGTCCCCTGTTCGACATGGGCCCGTACTACGTGACGACCCTCGTGCACGCGTTCGGCACCGCCAGCCGCGTGCAGGCCGTGTCCTCGAAGTCGCTCGACCGTCGCACGATCGCGTCCGGCCCCCGCGCCGGCGAGACGTTCCCGGTCGAGGTCCCCACGCACCACGCCGCGCTGATCGAGTTCGCCGGCGGGCAGTCCGCCCAGTCGACGTTCTCGTTTCAGCACGCGCTGCCGCGCATGGGCTTCGTCGAGATCAACGGCACGCTCGGCACGATCTCGCTGCCGGACCCGAACACGTTCGAGGGCTCGTCGCAGCTCTGGCGCTACGGCCAGGAGGAGCCCGAGACCCTCGAGGCGATCGGCTCCACCTGGGGCCGTGGCACCGGGGTCGTCGAGCTCGCGCGCGCCATCGCCGAGGACCGTCCCGAGCGCGCCTCGGGTGCGGTCGCGCTGCACGTCCTCGACGTGCTGCTCGGCATCCGCGACGCGGCGGCGTCGGGGTCCGCGGTCGACATCACGTCGACGGTGGACCGCGTCCCGCCGCTGCCGGAGGACTTCGATCCGTCGGCTGCGGTGCTCACCGCGTAGCTTCTGCGCTCCGCAGGACGGCCGGCTCCGACAGGGGCCGGCCGTTCTGCGTGTTGGGGGCCAGGAGGCGCGGCGCGGCTCCGGTGCGTCGGCTACGGCCGTGCGGTCGCGAGCCACTCGCGGAACGCTACGCAGGGCCAGGTCCACTCGTCGCCATCCCCGTGAGGACCGCGGCGGCGGCGAGCAAGAACCCGATGACCATCACAAGCATCGGCCACTTCCGCGGCGGGAACTCGCGCCCCGGACGGAAGTTGATACCGCAGTAGACGACGCCTGCTGCGAACGGCACTGCGCCCACGACGAACATCGTGATCAGCAGGATCTTCATGCCACAGCCCGATCTGTGTCGCAACAGATGTTCATCTGCGGCAACCTCGGAAGATCGCGAGAGCCCCACCGACCGCAACCAGCGCTCCCACGATGACGATCCAGACACCGAACGGCTTCCCTCCACCCGGGTTCATCCGTCGGCCCTACCGGATCACGAGGTCGTCGAGCCGTGCACGAGTGTCGGTGATCCGGACACCGCTCCTCGTGGCGGACCCGGCTGGTGTCGCTGGTACCCGTGATCGCCGCTGCAGCGTTCCCGATGCCGTCAATGACCCGCATGCTTTATAGTCGCCGTCTGTCCGCATCCTGACTTGATCGTCGCCACACCGTTACCGAAGCGACCCCAAAGGAAACTGCCGCCAGGGCCATCACGAGAAAGGTTGGGACGGTCGATGCTAACCCTGCCGAGGTGGTTGATGGTGAAGAATAACAGCAGTCACGATTAGCCCGATCTCGATCATCTCGAACAGGAAAAACCAGTTCTTGAATTCGGGGCTAGAAATAACGCCACTATCGCACCAATGCCCACAATGGTAGCGCTCGCGAGCAAGAAAGTCGAGGCCCTCACGGGACAAAGCTGCCTACGACACTGTCGAAAACGGAGGACGCGGGGCCGAACCTATGCGGGGCGACTTGACGCGCCACGCTTCCAGTCGTCAAAAGTTGAGATTATCTCTCGCTTCATCCGACCGTCCGGGGTTCTGTCGTCTGGGGTGGAGTAGCCTAGCGCGAGCGCTATTATCGCCTTTTTCCGACGACCCGCCTGAAGGTAGATTAGTTTTGCGCCATCCTCAATGCCGACGGCATTGCGATAGTTTACCCGCTTCTGAGAAAAGAAGCCTGTGATGATCATCTCTGTCGGGAAGAAGGTCACTTTGAGTGACAATATTCGCCACCAAAGAGCAGCAGATACGCCTACGAGCAACATCGCTCGGATGTCGAAGAAGCTCACGACGGCAGCGAACAGTGATAAGGAACCGAAAATTATCGAAATGGCAATTCGCACTTTCAGCGAGAAGCCAATTTTTACCGGATTCACTTGTTTTTTCGACTAGATGCCGCTGCGTACACGATCGCTGCAACGATAATAGGGACCATGACCCATGGTAGCCATGGCAACACTGATGCGCCCATCGATTACTCTTCCCTTTGTTAGCTAACTGCGGCGCTTTGCGCCATCTCAATCCCGCCGTAAATACCTGAGGCTACGGTGCTCGCTGTCCTACCGACGTTGAGCACAGCCGGGCTTGCGACAACACCGAACCCCAGCGATGCCGTACCGAGGACGGCTGCCCCAGCTACCTCGCTCGCCGACCCACCGTTCTCCGCAATTGACCAGGTATTCGCGACCGAACTCAAGCCGCCGAGGATGAGACCAGCCGGACCCCCGACCCCGGTGGCGGTTGCCGCAAGACCGCCAATCGCGAGTGCCGTACTTGCGATGCCCAGCGCGTTCCCGAACGTGCTTCGACCGGTTGGGTCGCTGCTGTTGATAGGGTCGTCGCCGGCATACGCGTATCGGTTGGCGTTGGTGGGGCTGAGGGGTGCGTCGAGGGTGTCGCGCTGGATCCATCCGCCGGTCGCGGTGGTCTGCCACCGGTACCCGAACTTCGTAAGCCCGTTGTCGGTGCTGGACGAGCGGAGCCCGGCCTTGAACCCGTACGGGTTCTGCTGCCACTGAGCGCTCGAGCCGCCGTTGACGGTCTCCGCCCCGTAAGGGTCGTAGGAAACCGTGTAAGCAGTGTTGCCGGTGTCGGCGATCGCTGCCGCCGGGTTCCCGATGCCGTCGATGACCCACATGCTCGTGACACCGTCGGTGGTTTGCAGGTCCATCGGCTGCCCTGTCGTCGGGTCGCTGATCACCGACGCCGTGCCTGTGCCGGCGACGGTGCGGGATGTGATGCCCTTGCCATATGTGTAGTCGTACTCCGCTCCCCCGTCCGTGGACTGCTTGAGGAGCTTGGTCATGTCGGCACCGGCGTACTCGTACCGGGTCGTGACACCGTTCTTCGTCGATGCGGTCAGCTGCTGCGCATCGTTGTACGTGAAGGTCTCACCCGGTGCTGCGGTGAGGTTCCCGACCCCGTCGTACGCGTACCCGGCCGAGGTGATCTGCCCGACCGCGTTGTACGTCAACGTCTGCGAGCTCGTGCTGTCACCGGTCTGCTTCGCGGTGAGCCGGTTCCCCGCCGCGTCGTACGTGTACGCCCACGTCGTGTTCGTCGCGCCTCCGGCCTGCGCAGCCTTGGTGAGGCGGCTGTTCGAGTCGTACGTGTACGACGTCGTCTTCTGCCCGCTGCCGGGCAGGTCGTTGCGGGACCACTGCAGCTTGTCGCGGTCGTTGGCCTTGTCCGCTGCGCAGTCGCTGCTGGTGGCGGCGCCAGCGATGTAGCAGTAGAGGGTGTTCACGACCGGGGTGGCGTCGTTGTCGCCGGCCCAGGCGCGGACACGGGTGACCTTGCCGGAGGAGTCGTAGTCGATGTGCTGATGGCCCTGCCACGACGCCGGCTTCACACCAGGCGTTGCGGCGCTCGATGCGCCGAGCCAGGTGTCGGTGCGGCGGCCGTGGTCATCGGTGAGGTAGATCTGCTTCGCCGTTCCGGCATCGGTCGGGTACGTGGTCGCGGTGAGCACGTTCGACGGGTCGTAGCTGTGCGTGACGTCACCGTGCTGGTCGGTGACGCGGACCGTGTTTCCCGCGAGGTCGTACCCGTAGGACACGGTTCCGCCGCCGGCGGTGTTGACCGTGGAGATGAGCCGGTTGCGTTGGTCGAACGTGTTCGTGATGGTCCCGGTCGCGGACTGCTGGGTGAGCTGGTTGCCGTTGCCGTCGTACGTGTTCGTCACCGTCAGAGCACTGTCGGCGAACGTGGTCGTCAGGAGCCGGTCGTCGTTGTCGTACGTGTACGACGTGGCACCGCCGCCACCGTCGGTGTGGGACGAGACGCGGCCGAACGCGTCGTAGGCGTACTTCTGCTGCCCGACCGTGTTCGCCGGCGCGTCGATTGTGAACAGCTGGTTGTACTGGTCGTAGCCGTACGTCGTCTTGACCGTGTTGCCCGGAGCGGTAGCGGACTTCACCGCACCCCAGGCGTACTTGTCGACGTCCTTCTTGTTGTACTCGAGCTTCGCCTCGGCAGCTTCCGGACCCGTGCCGGTGCCGGTCGAGGTCTGGTTCCCCGGACCGTCGTACGTGAACGAGGTGGTGTTACTAGAGGAGTCCGTGGTGGACGAGGGCAGGTACTTCGCCGAGGCACCGGACGCGTCGTACGCGGCGTTCGACGTGGACCCGGAACTGCTCGAGGTCTGCGTCAGCGACTGGCTCTGGTTCTTGCCGTACTCGTTCGATGACGTCGACGCCGGTAGCTCACCCGACCCGTCGGCCTTCCCGACCGTCGAGGTTGCCGTGCCGTTGTTCGCGGAGTTGTACGTCTTGGACCGTTCACGCCCCGCCGCGTCGACAGCCTTCGTAACGAGGTCCCCGGCGTTGAGCGTGTACGTGGTGTGGTCCGCGGTCGCGACGGGCTGCGACTGGTTCGAGCGAGGGTCCGCGACCTGCGTGGTGTCCCCGTCCGTGTACGCGAACCGGGTCACCGCGGTCCCCGGGGATCCGGCGGTGGTGTTCGCCTGCGACACCTTCGTGACCCGCTTGGTGGAGTCGTACGTGAACGAGGTCACCCCGCCGGTCGGTGCGGTGATCGAGGTGAGGTCCCCGCTCGTGTACCCGAACGTGGTCGTCGCGCCGGTCGCGTCCGTGTACGTCGTGATGTCACCCGCGGCGTTCTTCGTCCACGAAACACTCCGCGACGACGAGCCGGAGGTCTGCGTGAACGTCGTCTTCCCGTTCGCGTACGACACGTTCGCCGTCTTCGCGCCATCGGTGCCGGCAGTGGAGACCAGGGTGCCGAGCGAGAACTTGTCCGCCGCCACGTTGAAGCTGACCTGGTTGCCGTTGCGGTCGTTGACCGACTTGGGCTGGCCGCCGAGGGTGAAGTGGATGACCTGGTTCGTCGTCCACGACGTCAGCGTGTACTCCCGCGTGTCCGCGTTCGCGACCCGCGCCAACGTCATCTGCAGGCCTGGCGGGGACGTGAACGCACCAGCGGTCCCGGTGGGCTTGAACTGCCACGCCGTCCCGACCGCGTCCGTGTAGACCACACCCGCGGCGTTCGCCGACAGGTCCCCGGCACCCGCGAGGGCGTACTGCCACCGGTTCGCTTCCATCGTGTTGCTGTTCGCCGTCGTCGTCGACCGCGAGTTGTACGCAGCACCGATCGTCGTGCTCTGCGTCACACCCGGCAGCGTCAGCGCACTCGTGGTGACCAGCAGGTTGCCCGTGCCGACGTCAACGCTTGCGTTGGTCTGGTCCGAGATCGGGAACGGCAACGTCGTCGCGGACGTCCGCTGCCCGGTGACGTTCGTCGACACGGGTCCACCCGGCAGCCAGTTGTAGGTGCCCTGCAGGTCGAGGACGAAGTCCGTGGTCCCCGAGGAAACGTTCTGGATCCGCACCTTCCCGTTCGACCCCACGGGCAGGATCGCCGTCGTCGTCCGGATCGACGACGTCGGCGCGTACCCGATGACCGCCCCGGTGGGCTCGGAGGAACCGTCCGCCCATGCCTTCGCGTACCCGCCGGTCGTTCCCGAGTGGATCGCCGTGACCGTCACCGCGACCGCCGACAGGCCACCCTCGACCGTCCCGATCCCAGCAACTCCCGCGACCTGCACCGCGACCGACGCATTTGCCCCGACGCTCGAGGACGTGCGGGTGTCGACGATGCGGCCCGTTCCCGGAGTGAACCCGCCACCCGGGTTGCTGGGGACGAAGTACCCCTGCACGTCGACCTGGATCTGCACCGTGCCACCGTCGGGAGCGTTGTCGATCGTGATCTTCCCATCGGAGCCGACAGCGACCTGCGCGCTCATCGCCGTGGTCAGCTTCGTCGACGGGTAGTTCAACGACCCCGTGCTCTTGGGTCCATCGGACGGCGACGGACGCACCCACCCGGCCCCACCGCCGGTGTTCTGCACCACGACACTGACCGCCACCGCGGCTGCGTTCGTCGGAACGCCACCCTTGCCGGTGACCTGGAACGTGATGCTGTCCCCACCCGACAGGGCACCCTGCCGCACGTTCGTGCCGTCCGCCGTGTTCGCGATCCGGGTCCCGGACAGCGGAACGAACCCGCCAGCGCCGACACCGTTCGCCGTGGACGTGTAGTAGCCGGTCACGTCCAGGATCACCCGCGACTGCGCCGTCGTCGTGTCGATCCGGATGGATCCGTCGTCCCCGACCGCGAGCAACGACGTGTTCGACGTGTTCCCCGCCACTCCGCTGCCGTAGATCATCAGCAGCGTCGGCCCGTCGCTCGACTCCGCTCGACCCTTGAGCTGCCCGGTGCCGTTCGCGTCCGCGACCGTCGCCAGCACACTGATCGCGCCGACACCGTCAGCGGGGATCCCCTTCACCCCGGCGACCGGCACCGTCGTCGACGACCCGGCAGGCGTGGCGCCGTCGAAGATCCTGGCGTTGGTCGGCAACGGCACGAACTGCCCACCCGTACCCGTCGCGACCGCCTGCGCCGGAGCAGGTGGCGAGACCACCGCCAACAACGACCCCAGCAGCGCCACCAACGTGACGACGGCCAGCACGACCCAACGAGAACGAACAGACAACGGCGACGTCGCGAACACGCGCAGAACCCCTCAACAGGTCACCACCAGCGAATCCGCCCCCATGACGGCACTGTGCAACCACACAGAACGCTACGGAGCATCCCTCACCACTGCTCCCCCACTACAGGGGGTAGAAAGTTCCGCGCCCGAACCGATACGGCTCCGGTCCTACCGGATCACGAGGTCGTCGAGCCGAGCTCGAGTGTCGGTGATCCGGACACCGCTCCTCGTGGCGGACCCGTTGAAGCTGTCCGCGCTGGAGTACACGGCGGGACCGTCGACGTAGACCTTGATCTTCGCGCCGTCGGCCCGGACCCGCACGGTCGACCCCGGCTTGACCTCGCGGCTCAGTGCCTTGCCGATCTGGATGAACCGCCCGTTGACCCGCTTGTAGACCTTCGCGTTGCCCTTGCCCGACCCGTGGACGTCGAGCACGAAGTAGTCCTTGGCGCTGCTCAGTCGCCACACCGGCCCCGCCCCCTTCGAGGAGATCGCCGTCATGGTGAGGCTGATGTCGACCGCAGCCTTCTTCGTGTCGACGGTGGCCGCGGATTCACGAACGGCCCCGCTGCTGGCTCGGTAGGCACGGCCACCAGAGATGCCGTACTTCACTCCGCCGACCGTGGAGTAGGACCGGCCGTGCAGGTCCTTGCCGAGTCCGGTGATCATGTCGGGCCGGTTGAACGAGTCGTAGCGAACCGCCGGTGCCGGCGTCAGGACGTTCTGCCCCTCACGGAGTCGCACACCGCTCAGTGCTGAGGTGATCGCCTCGGTGATGTGCGCCTGCCCGACGTCGTTCGGGTGCTGCCCGTCGGGCCCGATCATCGTCGCCTTGTTCCATCCGGTGAAGGCATCGGCGATGATGACCGATCCGTCCTTCGGGTACGCCGCGACGACACTGCGGAGGTAGCGGTTGTACCGGACGACGTCAGCGTCGGTCGGGGGTGACGGGTACCACGCGTAGCCCTTCGTCGTCGACGGGGTGTCGAGCACGATGACGATCGTGGGTGGGAACGGCCCGGTTCCCCGCACCCAGTCGATGAAGCCCCGGACGTTCGCCTTGAACGTGGCCTCGGGCACGTGGCGGCCGACGTCGTTCTGGTTCCCGAGGTACGAGACGACCCCGTAGTCGCCGCGGTTCCACGTCGAGCGCGCGCGGTCGAGGATCTGCGCCGTCGAGGCCCCGCTGATGGTCTCGTTCGACCAGAGCGACGGGTCCGCGCCGAGGCTCGAGCGGACCATGGACGGGTACATCCGGCTCGGCACCGAATCGGAACCGAGTTGCACCTGTCCGAACGAGTGACCGTACGCGGCGTACCGCACACCACGCAGCGCGTCGTTGCCGGGCGACGGAGCGGCCTGCACACCGCCCGGTAGGAGCGCACCGATGACCGCGAGGACGGCAGTGGCCGCCGTGATCACGGCAGAGCGGTGGCCACGGGTCGTGCGCATGTTCGTCCCCCTCCGGACGCCCCATGCGCCGCGACAGATACGGGCGCATCGATCGCACCCCCGCCCACGTTAGGGCAGAAACAAGCTCACCTTCTGCTCCCCGTTCGCGTGACACGCAGAGGAACGGGGCAACGCCCCGCCTGGAGATGACGACCGGACCGGACCGTTCGGTCGGGCGAGCGCTACCGGTCGCGGGCTGCGAGCCACTCATCGAACGTCGGGCCGACCACCTCGACGTCGTCTGCGGGCAGGAGTGCACCGCCCTGGAACGCCCGGCCCGTCCGGCCCGGGATCGGCATCGGGACGGGCACCACGCCGGGATGCGGCAGCGCCGTCGTCATCGCCCACAGGGACGTCGTCTCGGGCCCGGCGACCTCCACGACCGGCGCGGTCCGCCGGCCCGTCGCGACCTCGGCCACCACCGTCGCCACCGCTGCGAGCGACACCGGAGCGATGGTCATCCGCGGCACGAGCGCGATCGGCCCGACGCGCAACCGCTCGAGGTTCTGCGCGGCGAACTCGAACCACTGGGCCGAACGGACGATCGTGGCGCCCCGGCCCGCCGCTCCCGCTGCCCGCTCCTGGGCGGTCTTGCCGGCGAAGTACCCGTAGCCCTGCACCTCGGACCTGGTGCAGTTGAGGATGGACAGCAGCACGTGTCGCGCCCCGGACCGTTCGGCCGCCGCACCGACCACCGCCGTCGAGCGCGTGAAGAAGTCCGTCGCACGCCGCCGACTCGTCGTGAACCGTCCGGTCGCCTCGACGACGACCTGCGGCCGGACCGACGCCAGCCGATCGACCGCGTCGTCCGCGAGCACGTCGAACCCCGATGACCGAGACAACCTCGTGACCGAGCAGCCGTGTGCCCCCAGCGCTGCCTCGATCGCGACTCCGGAGATCCCGCCCCCGACTGCAACCCGCATCCTGCCCCCTTCGGCTCTACATCCGTAGAGAACACTACGATGGTAGAGGCGAGAGGGGAAGAGCATGGGGCGACGCGAGGACCTGGCGGACGCGGGAGTACGGCTCACCGCTCGCGGTGGGGTCCGAGCACTGACGCACCGGGCAGTCGACACCGAGGCCGGCGTGCCCGCCGGATCGACGTCGTACTACGCGTCGACGCGGCGCGAACTGACCGCGCTCGTCGTCGCGCGCATCACGGAGCAGCTGTCGACGGAGCTGGGCGCGTTGCGTCTCCCCGAGCCACTCGACGACGCGACGGTCGTCGAGGTCGCCGCCACGTTCCTCCAGGGCCTCGCAGAGCGGGCGGAGGCGCAAGCCGCTCGCCTGGCCCTCCTCCTGGAGCTCCGGGACGACGAAGCGCTCCGCGCACCCCTGACCGGCGCCGACCCGGTGCGCGCCGCGCTGCTGGCCACGGCGGAGGACCTGCTCGTCCGCATCGGCGTCGACCACCCCCGGCGATCCGCGGTCGACCTCGTCGGACTCGTCGATGCACTGCTCCTCTACCGCGTCGCGGGGGTCGCGCCCGTGGACGACCGAGCGGTGCTCGGCGCGTACGTCGCAGGGCTCCCGCGCAACTGAACGCCCCCTCACCGACTCGCAGCTGCACCGGGCGATCGGCGGGTCCACCCCCTGCCAGCATGAGCGCGTGGGGAGACGTCGGCTCGTGCTCGGATCGGGGGTCGCCGCCGTGCTCGTGGCGGCCGGCACTGTGACCGTGGTGTCGGTGACGCACGCGCAGACCGTGGCGGTGCGGCTCCCGCCCGCGAGCGCGTCCTCCGAACAGGTCCTCCGCGTCTACCTCCGGGCCGCGAAGGCACACGACTGTGCTGTCACCGAGGCCCTCACCGACGACAGCGGCGGTCCGGACGCGGCCTGGTGCGGCGGACGCACCCCGTCCTCGTGGTTCGACGACCACCCCGACCTGCTCGGCTACCGGCACATCGGGGCGGTCTCGCGACTGAGCGCGAAGGAGACGGGCCGATCCGCGGAGGAGTGCATCCCGGTCGACGTCACCGAGACGAACATGACGGGCGCCGAACCCGGCGACCTCCCCGGGTGGCAGTTCTGCTTCCTCCACACGCCGGCCGGCTGGCGCCTGTCCGACGAGGGCTACGGCTGACCCGATACCGTCGCCGGTTCCCGCGAGCTTCAGTCGGGGCGGACCGGTCCCGCCGCGAGATCGCCCACCACGGTCGTCCACGGTCGCGCGGTCCACGACGTCACGAGTCCCCCGGTCACGTACGGGTCCGTCGCCGCGAACGCCCGCGCACGCCCGAGCGCGTCGTCGCCGACGAAGACGATCAGCGCGGTGAACGGTCCGCTTCCCTCGCCGACCGCACCGCCGAGGAGCAGCTCGCCGCGCTCCGCCGCAGCCCAGGCCGCCCGGAGGTGCTGCTGGCGGAACGCGTCTCGGCGCTCGAGGTAGTCGTCGACGTAGGTGTGCTCGAGTACGGCGTGCATGGTCCCGCTCCGATCCGGTCGTGCGCGGGACCCACGGCCCCGCTGACACGAGTGTGGCAGGACCGGCGGGTCCGGTCAGCCCGCCGGCGGCACGATCTGCTCGAGCAACCGCAGCACCCGCTCGCCGTCGACCGCGTCGGGGTCGAGCAGCCACTGCACCTGCAGTCCGTCCGACGCCGCGATGCTCAGGGACGCCAGGTCGACGGGGTCCAGGTCGGCCCGGATCCGCCCGGACGCCTGGTCCGCCGCGATCAACTCCGCCAGGTCCGCCCGCAGCCGGGTGAACCGTTCCCGCATGAACTCCCGCGTGGCGGGGTGCCCCTCCTGCACGGCATCGGCCGCCAGGGTCGTGTACAGCTGCACCAGCCCCGGGACCGCGCGATTCCGCGAGGCGCTCTCCCGCATGTCCCCGATCGCGGACTTCATCCGGTCCGGTGCCCCCTGCTCGCGGACCTCGTGCTCGCGGTAGACCGCGAGCAGCAGTTCGTCGCGGCTCGGGAAGTAGTGCCGCAACGCCGCGTGGGTGATCCCGAGGGCGTCGGCGACGGATCGCAGCGACGACGCGTCGACACCCTGCTCGGCGACCATGCGGATCGTCTCGTCGAGGATCTGCGTCCGTCGTTCGGCACCCTTGCGGTAGCCGCGTCGCGGCAGGGCCGCGTCGTCGTCGGCAGGGTGCGTCATGCGCCCAACTTACCGCTGGAAGGTTTTTTCCGGGAGGCGCGGCTCGGCGCCGTCACGGACCGCCCGCTTCAGGAGTCGTACGGCTCCGCGTCGCCGTCCGGGTCGACGGTGTACTCGTCGACGGGAGCGGGCGCGCCACCGACGAGGGCCTCGGTGATCTGGACGAGGCAGCGGGCGAGGACGTCGTTCTCCTCGGAGGACAGGTGGTCCATCACCTCGACCACGGCTTCGTGGAAGCGTGCGTAGGACGCGTCGATCTTCTTCGCCGCCTGCACCGTGGGCTCGAGCACCTGTGCCCGACGGTCGGTGGGGTGCGGGGCGCGGACGAGGTCGCCCTTGTCGACGAGCCCGTCGACGATCTTCGTCACCGACGCGTTCGACACGTTGAGCATGACGGCGAGGTCCTTCGGGCCCATGGCCCGGCCGTCCCGGTGCGCCTGGAGCATGTACCGGACGGCGAGGAACTCGTTCTTGGTGAGACCGCTCTCCGACCGCGCCTGTTCGAGCTGCTGCTCCTCGGCGTGCTGCAGCCGGAGCAGTGCGTCCACCGATCCCTTCGCGGCACGCGACCGGGGTTCCCGGGCGTAGAGGTGCATGTGCTCGCGGCGGACGACGGTCAACGGCATCTGGTCGGGTGTTCTCTCTGCCTGGTTCGGATCGGTTGTGGGGAAGGCTACGCGGCGGGCACCGTGAAGAAGTCCGCGTAGGACGGTTCGGCGCGGCCCGACAGGAGCGACGGGTCCTGGATGCGGCGCTGGACGTAGGCGTCGATGACGGCGGGGTCGGTCAGGCCGACGCGGGTGTGGGTCCCGCCGAGCCGTGCCTGTCGCGGCATCCCGGTGTACGTGCTGTGCATTGCGATACCGCCCCTCGTCGTCGTTGCTGTCCCCAACGGACGCCCGAAGTCTTTCACAACGTGAACGATCAGCAAAACGAACAATTCGTGTTCTGTACGGTTCACGCACTGAACAGTCAGGCCAGTCGAACTACATCACTGTCATTCACTCGGGAGTCGCGTGCCGTTCAGCGGTTCCGGACGAGGGCGGCAGCACCCGCCGGGAACCACTGGCCTGCTGGCGGACCGCCGTTGCACGTTCCGTCGCTCTCGCCGGGCAGCTTGATCCACAGCAGCGCGTCGAGCCCGGTGCCGTCGTGCACGACCGCCGGGTCGTGCCCGAGTCCCGCACTCGCGGCGTTGCACCACTCTCCAGTGGCTCCCCGGCCGTTGCGGGACACGTCGATGACGTAGTGACCGCCGGTCCGGGCGCGGAGCTGCTCGGCGTAGGCCCGTTCGCCCGAGGTCGGGTAGTGGTTGGACACGTTGAGCGAGAAGCCGCGCGCGTCGGCGACCCCGGCGTCGCGGAGCAACGCCGCCATGGTCGCCGGGGCGACCCACGCCTCGTGGCCGGCGTCGATGTACACGGCGGCGCCGGCGGCCGCGAGCTGGTGCACGGCCGTCCGGATGAGCCGCAGCCGCACGGTCGGGTCGGCTCCCCGGCAGGAGACGGACTGCGCGAGCGCGTCCGGTTCGACGATCACCGCGGCCCGGTGCCCCTCGAGGGTGTCGGCGAGGACGCGGTTCCAGCTGCCGTACGCGCTGGGCGTCAGTCCGCCGGAGGAGTAGCTCCCGCAGTCGCGCCCGGGGATCGCGTAGGTGACGAACACCGGGGTGGCTCCCTGCGCCCGGGCGGCGGCGAGGTGGCGGTCGACGGTCGTCCGGAGCGAGGAGGGCGACAGCCAGTCGCCGAGCCAGACGCTCGAGGGCCGTGCTGCGATGGTCCCGGCGATCGATGCGTCAGCCGCGCGGCCGGCAGCGGCGAGCGAGGACGCCTGTCGTGACGCGGTCGTGTCGGCGGGGCGAGCGATGCCACCGGGGAAGACGTCGGACCCCTGCGCTCCGGCCGACCGGGCCCACCCGAGCGCGAGGACTCCGCTGGCGACGACGACGGCCGTGGCGATCGCGACTGCGCGGAGGTGAGTGCGGAGGTGCTGCATGGTGCGACCTCGTTTCCTGATCTGGTCGGCGAGCGTGGTGAGTGCTGCCAGTCGAGGCTCCCTCCTGCCCCGCAGCCCGCGTCACCGTTTCACAGGCAGGACTCGGGTTCACAACATCGCGACGGCCATCACGGCGACGGCGATCCCCATCGCGAGCGTCTCGACGAGGCCGAGTGCTGGAGCGCGGTGCCGCACGCCGTCACGCACCATCCGGGCCGTCAGGACCAGATGGCCGACGGCGAGTCCGACCAGCACGACGTGCCACGTGGCACCGACGACCCCGACGTGCTGGTGCACCCCGACCGCCACGACGCCGTGCCCCACGTCGTCCCCCATCCCGCCGACCCCCAGCGCTCCCATCGCGAGCAGACCGAGCGACGCGTGCAGTCGCCCGTACCGGCCGTGCGCCGACCCGGCCCGGCCCGCCCGGGCCGAACCGTCCCTCCCGGCACGCCCCGACTGGAAGCGGTGCACGGCGGCCACCGTGACGGCGAGCAGCGCGAGGACCACGAACCAGACCACGCCGGGCAGGACCCGTGGCCCGACGACCCCGTCCAGCATCGCCGCGACCATCACGACGGCGGCGACCACGTCGACCGCACGGCCGGGGCGCCACGCCCCGACCGTGCAGCACGCCCCTGCCGACGCCGGCACGATCGCGGCGAGGCCGAGCACATCGGTCACGTCAGTGCCCGTGGTCGTGCGCCACCGCGTCGTGCGCTGCTCCGACCCCGCCCGATGTGTGGTGCGAGCAGTGCGACGCGTCGGTCGCGCCGATCGAGGCCGGTACGTTCAGCGCCGGGTTCCGCGGGAAGAACCCATACGGCTTGAGCGTGAACTTGGCGTAGTCGACCGGCATGACGGGCCAGTCCTCGGGCCGTGGGAAGTGCGTCGGTCCGAACGTGTGCCAGAGCACGATGTCCTCGCCGTCGAGCGACCGGTCGCCCTCGACGTACCGCGCCACCCCGTCCCCGCCGGGGTTCTGGTGCACGAAGTCCCCCGCGGCGAAGCGCTCTGCCGGGTCGTACTGCGTGACGTACAGGTGCTTGCGCGCGAACTCCGCACGCGACGCGACCGAGGACGAGTCGTCGGCGAGCAACACCGGGGCGTCCTGCGGGTACAGCACGTACCCGGTGGGACGGTCGAGGTGGTTGCGCTCCTCGGTGTTCGAGACGAACCACGTGCGGGCCTTCGAGGCATCGGCGAGACGCCCGGACGTCGACTCCGATGCGATGCGGGTGACCGACTTCGTGAACGCGTTGCCGTGCTCGTTGCCCGGCCCGACCGGCACGCGCACCGCGTCGACCTCGTCCACGGCGTTCGACAGCCCGTCGACCATCATGTCCAGCCGCGCCGAGAACAGGTGCTGGTGGTACGGGGCACCGAGCCCCGGCGCCACCTCGGACGCGTACGGGTAGTCGTCCCCGCCGTCCGCACGCCCCGGGTAGGAGCTGGTGAAGAGCACGCCGGTGAGCTTCGCTTCGCACTCGATCGTGCCGTCCAGGTAGAGGTACCAGTAGAAGCCGTAGTCGTAGTTCCCGACGGTGGTGAAGAACGAGATCACGAGGCGGCGGGACCGGCGGACCTCCTGCGAGCCGGTGTAGATGTCGCCGTGCTTCCAGAGCGTGCCGAAGTCCTCCTCGTGCATGCAGATGCCGTTCCGGATCGTCTGCGGGTTCCCCAGTTCGTCGGCCAGCACCGCGTCGAAGTACCTGATCTCGCCGACGCAGTCGCAGCCGAGTTCGAGCGAGTTCGTGAACCGGCCGAACAGGTACTCGCCGGTGTCGAAGTAGTTCTGCCAGAACCGCACGGGCGAGGGGTCGCCGTACGGCACGAGCATCTCGTCGATCGACGCCCGGTACACGATCGGGCGCAGCCGCTCGCCGTCCTGCCACGACAGCTGGCGGAGGACGAGTCCCTCGCGGGCGTCGAAGCCGACCTGGAACCGCCAGTTCGCCCACTCGACGAACTCGCCGTCGACGCGGAAGGAGGGGCCCTCGGGCTGGGTGATGACGATCGGCTTGAGGTCGAGCGGTTCGCCCTGCACCGCGGGGTCGTCGAAGTTGCCCGAGGTCGTCGGAACGGGCATGTCCGCGACGTCCACGATCCGCGTGACGGCACGGTTCGCCGCGTCGACGTAGGCGGACAGCCCGTCCACGGGGTGCGCCCACACGTGGTCGGCCGGGTGGTCCTGCTTGAAGGCGAGGACGCGCAGGATCCGTCGCCCCACTTCCTCCGGGAAGTCGTAGTACCCGGCCGACAGCGGGACGCACTTGACCTCGTCGACGGAGAGACCCCGCTTCGCGAGGGCCGCGACCCAGCGTTCGTCCGCACCGGCGATCTCGCCGACGGCGTCGAACTCCTCGATGAGGACGGGCAGCTGGCCGCGTGAACCGTCGAGCACGTCGGTCCGCAGGACGCTGCCCGTGGTGATCGACACGACGCTGTCGGTGGAGCGCCCGGTCGCCATGTCGAGGAGCATCACGCGTGCCGTGCGGTCGGGCATCGGACCGTCGCCCGCCTGCCACGCCAGGACCTCCTGCTTGTGCGGCTCCTCGAGGCCGACGTAGGCGAAGCGCGTGGTGTCGGTCCAGTCCGGCTGCGCGGTGACGAGGTCTCGGACGGCGGTGAACTCGTCGGGGGTCAGGCTGCCGAGCGGGTGGGTCGTCACGGTCTCGGGGGTCGGGTCGGTGATCGTCATGTGCGTCGTGCTCCTTGCGCGTTGCGTCGTGCGTGGGGTCGGGTAGAGGCCTGGAGGCGCGGGTCGGGTCCGTGCGGTCAGCTCTCGGTGGCGAGGCGGTCGAGCATCTGCTCGTAGCGCACGCGGCTGCGGCGGCGCAGCACCACCGCCTGCACCACGCCGACGGCGGGGACCACCACGACGAGGCCGGTGAGGACGGTGCTCACGACGCCGAAGACACTCGCGCCGGAGGCGTCCACGTCACCCACGAGCGTCGGGAAGTTCACCCAGATGAGCACGGCCGAGGCGATGAGTCCGACGAAGCCGAGGCTCGGGGCGACCACCGTGTTCCAGACGCGACGATCCGCCCGGTTGCGCCGGAAGTAGACGATGACGGCGAGGCTCGTCGCGGCCATGAGGATCGCCACGCCGAGGGTGGCGACACCCGCGAACCAGCTGAACACCTGCAGCACCGGGTCGAGGCCGAGCACCGCGAACAGGACCATGAGCACGGCTGCGGTGACGGTCTGCACGATGCTCGACGTGTGCGGGGAGGCGTGCTTGCGGTGCACGTCCCCGAGGCGTCCCGGGAGCAGCGACGCGTTCGCCATCGAGTGCTGGTACCGGGTGATGACGTTGTGGAAGGAGAGGACACAGGCGAACATGCTCGTGAGCAGCAGCACGTTGAGCACGGCCTCGCCAGCGGTGCCGATGTACCGCGCTGCGGTGGTGAGGATGAGCGAACCCGGGTCCTTCGCGGCCTCGGCCAGGACGCCGTCGGGGCCCCAGGCCATGACGAGCCCCCACGACGCCAGCGTGTAGAACACCCCGATGCCGATCACCGCGGTGTAGGTCGCCCGCGGGATGGTGCGCTCCGGGTCCTTCGCCTCGTCGCGGAAGATCGCCGTCGCCTCGAACCCGATGAACGCCGCGATCGCGAACATCAGGCCCACGCCGGGCGACCCGGACAGCACCTGCGTGGGCTCGAAGGGTGCGAGTGACAGCCCCGCGGCCCCACCACGGAACACGACGGCGGCGACGAGCACGAGCACGATGCCGACCTCGCCGACGAGCAGGACCCCGAGGACCTTGCTCGACAGGTCGATGTGCCGGTAGCCGAGGAGCCCGACGAGCGCCACGACGACGAGCGACCAGACGTACCAGGGGACGTCCGGGCCGCCGAGGCCGCTGACCGTCACCGCCAGCAGGTACCCGATGTACCCGTGCACGCTGACCTGGATCGTCGTGTAGGTCAGCAGCGCCAGGGTCGCGGCACCGGCACCGGCCGGGCGCCCGAGCCCGTGGCCGACGAACGTGAAGAAGGCCCCCGGCCGCGGCACGTGCCGGGTCATCGCGGCCAGGCCGACCGAGAACAGCAGCAGGACGACAGCGGAGATCGCGTAGAGCGACGGGAAGCCCACACCGTTGCCGAGGAGCATGCCGAGCGGGGCGGCTCCACCGACGACGGTGAGCGGAGCGGCGGCCGCGACGACCATGAACACGATCGCGGTGACGCCGAGCGAGCCGCGCATCGTCCGTTGCGGCGCGGGGACGGCTCCGAGTGACGCGGGGTCCTTCGTGATGCTGGACATCGTGACCTTCCGGTTCGGGTTGGGAGGGGTGCCGGGTGGCGTGGGACCACGGTCCCGCGCCGTGGTTGCAGCGCTGTTCCGCCCGCGTGAAACCCGCTCGCACCCGAATGGGACGCCCGTGGGCGCGGTGTCTCGTTTGCGTGAGACACCGACGAAACACGGTCGGCACACCGGGGCAACGCCGCCGCCGTACGGTGGCCGCATGACCGCGCTCGACCGTGCCATCGCCGACCCGCCACGGGTGCCCGGCGTCGGCACACGTTCACCCGTCGACGGCCTTTCCCGCCGCAGTGTCGGGCCCGCCGACGTCCTCGCGCAGTCGGTGTCCGCGGTCGCCCCGTCCGCCGCGGCGACCACGATCCCGGTGCTGGTCGCGACGGTCGCCGGCCAGGGCGCCACATGGTCGCTGCTCGCCGCGATGGCGCTGTCGTTCCTCGTCGGCCGCACGGTGAACCAGTTCGTCCGACGCGTCGCCGGCACCGGGTCGCTCTACACCTACGTCTCGCTCGGCCTCGGGCCGGTCGCCGGGGTGGTCGCCGGGGCCGCACTGCTGCTCGGGTACGGGTTCATCGCGATGTTCTCACTCACCGGCAGCGGCTACTACCTCGACTACCTGCTGTCCCGGTTCGTCCCGTCGGCGGGTGGGAGCGCCCTCGTCACCGTCGTCGTCGTCATCGCGACGGGCGCGGTCGTGTTCGCCGTGATCGCCCTCGGCGTCCGGGTCTCGACGCGGTTGACGCTGCTCGTCGAGACGCTGTCGGTCGCGGTCATCGTGGTGCTGATCGTGGCGCTCGTCGTGCGCCTGCACCCGGTGGATGCGTCCGCCGTGGCACTCGGTCCGACGGCGCCGGCACCGTTCGCCGTCGGGACCGCCCTCGCCGTCACTGCGTTCGTCGGCTTCGAGAGCGCCTCCGTCCTCGGCGTGGAGGCACGTCGCCCCTTCGCCACCATCCCGCGCGCGATCTCGTGGACCGTCCTCGTCGCCGGAGCCCTCTACCTCGCCAGTGCGGCGGCCCAGCAGCTGGGGTTCGCCGCGATGGGTGCCGACCTGGCCGACAGCGCCTCGCCCGTGAACCAGCTCGCGAACGCCTCCGGCGTCCAGTGGATCGGGTGGGTCCTCGACCTCGGGATCGCGGCGTCGTTCGCCGCCTGCGCGATCGCCTCGACCACGGCGCTCGTGCGGGTCCTGTTCGCGATGGGGCGCGAAGGGGTGCTCCCGCGCGTGCTCGGCCGGGCGTCACCACGCTTCCGGACACCGTTCGTCGCAGGCGTCCTCGCGTGCACGCTGCTCACCGCGCTCCCGGTGGCCGGCCTCGCGAGCGGGATCCCGACCTGGTCCCTGATGGAGGCCGAGCTCGTCGTGGCCGCGCTCGGGTACCTGGCCGCCTACGCCCTGACGTGCTTCGCCGCCCCGGTGTTCCTCCGCCGGATCGGCGAGCTGACCACGGGTGCCGCGATCGTCGCGACCGCCACCGGTGTCCTGCTGACCGCCGTCCTCCTCACCTACCTCGGGGTCGAGGCCGCATCCGTGCACCGTCCGGCCGTCGTCCTCGCCGTCGGCACGGTCGTCGCGGTCGTCGTCGTGTTCTTCGTGGTGACCCGCAGACGGCCGTGGCGGCGAGCCGGGAGCCGCGCCGTGTACGACGTGCCCGTCGAGGCGGACCTGCTCCGCGCCTCCCGGCCCACCGCCGGACCCGGCCACGGGACGGGGGTGCGGTGAGCGAACCCGGTCTGCGCGCACGGCAGCCGAAGGCGGTCCAGAACGCCCTCGCGGTGCTCGAGGCCGTCGCGCACGCGGGGCCGGGCATCACCGCGCAACAACTCTCCGACGTCCTCGGCATGCCGCGGGCGACGACCTACCGGCTCATCACGCTGCTCGTCGAGGACGAGTACCTCGTCCGCATGCCCGACCTGCGCGGGTTCGCCCTCGGGCACAAGGTGGCCGAGCTGGCCGGGGTCACCACGCAGTCGGCACCCACGCCGCTCCCCCGGGCCGTGCGGTCGGTGCTCGCCGACGTGCGCTCGGCCGTCCGGGCCGGCGTGCACCTCGCCCGCTACGACCACGCCGGCATCCGGGACCTCGACGTGGACCCGGACTTCCCGCTCCTGGACGAGGCGGCGCTCCGCGCGCGACCCGGCGCGAGTGCGATGGGACGGTTGCACGCCGCGGGCGGTCGAGCGCCCGTGCACCAGACCGGGGCGTTCGCGAAGGGGTTCGGGTGCCTGGCGCTGCCCGTGCTCGGGGAGGGCGGGCAGCTCGTGGCGGGGTTGACCCTGTCGGCGCCCTCTGCCCGCATCGAGGCGCCGGGCGAGGCGCTGGCGCTGCTGCGGGGCGCGGTCGGGCGGCTCGAGCCGCTGCTCGGCTGACCGCGCGGATCCGCGGCTCCGAGCGGATTCCGAGCGTTCTTTTGGCACTCGCCAGGCTTGAGTGCTAAAACATGTCGCAGTTGAGTCGAGGGGACTCAACAGCAGACACGAAGGAGTTGACACCGATGACGATGAACTTCGATCCGTTCCGCGAGCTGGACCGTCTCGCCGGCTCCCTCCTCGGCACCGCGGGCCCCCGCTCGATGCCGATGGACCTCTACCGCACTGGTGACCACTACGTCCTCGACGTCGACCTGCCCGGCATCGACCCGGGTTCCGTCGACATCGACGTGGACGGCTCGGTCCTGACCATCCGCGCCGAGCGCACCCTCGGCGCTCCCGAGGGCTCGCAGTGGCTCACCCGAGAGCGCCAGCCGGGTACGTACGTCCGTCAGCTGACGCTCGGCGACGGCCTCGACGCCGAGCGCATCACGGCCGGCTACGACAACGGCGTCCTGAGCGTCACGATCCCCGTGAAGGAGTCGGCGAAGCCGCGCAAGATCGCCGTCACGACGGGTGGCGGACGCGAGCAGCTCGCCGTCGGCAGCGGGGAGTAGGAGCGGCAGCCGTGTTCGACCTCGTCAACGCCCTGGTCTCGATCGCCGCCGTGACGGTCGCGCTCGCGCTGTCCAGTCTCGACCGACGGACCGCGGTCCTGCTCGGGGCGACGGGCGGCCTCGCGGGGAACTTCCTGACGTGGCTGGCCGCCCCGTCGCTCTGGGACCGGTGGGCCGTGGTGCCGTGGGTCGCCGCCGTCGCGGGCACCGTCCTGCTCATCGCGGGGTGGAGCGCCGTCCGGGCGTACTCGGGCCTGTTCGAGCCGCCGCGTGCGGACGAGACCGACACCGGCGCGCTCCTGACGGTCGGCGGGAGCGGCCGCAGCAGCTGATCGAACCGACGACGCCTCGGGCTCGGTGCACGACGTGTGCCGAACCCGAGGCGTTCCGGGCGTAGCGTGACGGCGTGGACCTCGAACTGCAGAACCGTGTCGCCCTCGTCGTCGGAGGGAAGGGGTACATCGGCGCCGCCGTCGCCGATCGACTCCGGGCCGAGGGGGCGACCGTCGTCGTGGCCTCCCGCAGCGCCGGCGACTCCCCCGACAGCGTCGCGATCGACACCGCCGACCAGGCCTCCGTCGACGCCGGTGTCGCACGGGTGCTCGAACAGCACGGCCGGATCGACGCCCTCGTCGTGACCGCGGCCCCGAGCGCCGGCACCCTCGACCCGGCGAAGAAGTCCGACCCCGAGCAGGTCCTCACCGCGATCGACGGCAAAGCACTCGGATTCCTCCGCGTCGCCAACGCGGTGCTTCCGACCCAGCGTGAGGCCGGGTTCGGACGCGTCGTCGTGATCAGCGGACAGAACGCCTACCTGTCGGGCAACATCACCGCGTCGCTCCGCAACACCGCGGTGAGCGTCATCGCGAAGAACCTCGCCGACGAGGCCGCCGGCTCCGGCGTCACGGTGAACGTCGTCAACCCGGGGCTGGTGACGGACACCCCCAGCACCGAGGTCCGCCCCGGTGGCCCTGGCGACTCCAGCCCGCAGCAGATCGCGGACCTCGTCGCGTTCCTCGCGTCGCCGCTGTCGGTGGTGTCCGGTGAGTCGATCTCGATCGCCCACCGCGTGCTGGGCCAGATCACCATCTGACCGACGGGCGGGTCCGGCAGATCGGTGCCACCTGCGGGCCAGGAGGCGCGGTGCGGGCCCGACCCGCGCCTCCTGGCCGCCACCCGGTCGCGTCGCGACGGACCAGACGCCTTCATCCGTGCGGATGAACGCGTTCACCCGTGCGCCCGATGCCCGGCGCGCGCCGCTCGGCGAGGCTCGGAGCATGGAGTCCTCGACGAAGCACACGATCGCCACCCTGCTGGTCTGCGCCGCGATCGTCACGGTCACGGCCACCGCCCTCATCGCGATGTCGCCGGTCCCGTGACCGGCGGACGACGCCCCCGTGCGATGATCGTGCCGTGACGGAACGGCGCACGTTCATCCGGCCGCTCGCCACCCGCTCGATCATCATCGACGTGGCCTGGGCGGTCTTCGCGGCGTTCGTCTTCCTGCTCCCGATCGACCTCGAGCTCGAACACGCGAGCTTCTTCGCGGTCCTCGCCGCGGCCGGGGCGATCGCGCTCCGACGGGTCTCGCCGTCCGCGGCGATGCTCATGATCGTCGTCCTCGGCATCGTCCAGGTCGGCGGCGGCGAACGGCCGTCGCTCGTCGACATCGCCATCTTCGTGGTCATCGGCACGGCGGCGGTCGTCGGCACGCGCGGTGAGGTCATCGTGTCGGGCCTGCTGGCGTTCGTGGCCGGCATCAGCGCGACGCTCTACCTCGCACTCACCGGCTTCCGGTTCCTCGTCCTCATCAACGGCCCGCGCGACCAGGCGTTCCTGGCGATGGCCGCTCCGGTGACGGCGCTCCTCGGGGTCTGGGCGGGCGGGGTCGCCGTCCGGGCATTCCGTTCGCGGGACCGCGAGTCCGAACGCCGGGCGGACGCCGAGGCCGCGGCGTCCCGAGCCGAGGCCGTCGCCACCGAGGCCGAGGCCACCGCCACCCGGGCCATCGACGTCGCCGAGTCCGAGCGGATCCGTGCGGACATCGCCCGCGACGTGCACGACGTGGTCGGCCACTCCCTCGCCGTGATCATCGCGCAGGCCGACTCGGTGCCGTTCCTCGCCGACGAGGCCCGCATCCGCGAGGTGAGCGCGACGATCGCGAGCACCGCCCGGAGCTCCCTCGTCGAGGTCCGGCAGGTGCTCGGGCACATCGACGGCTCCGGCGCCTCGACCGACCCGGGGTCGCTCGAGGAGATCGTGCAGGGCATCCGCGAGGCCGGGGTCGACGTCGACCAGGCCGTCCGCGGGGTCCCGGTGGTGCTCGGTCCGGAGAGCGGGACCGCCGCCCGCCGGGTGCTGCAGGAGATGCTCACGAACGCGCTCCGACACGGTGCCCCCGGGATGCCGGTGACGGTGCGGGAGACGTGGCGGTCGGCCGACCTGGTGCTCGAGGTCGAGAACCTCGTCGCGACCGCCGGCACGGCCGCGCCCGGCGCCGGCACCGTCAGGACCGGACCGGTCGCCGTCGGGACCGGCCCCGTCGCCGTCCCGCCGGTGAGCACCCGCGGGTCCGGCCGTGGCCTCGCCGGCATGCAGTCCCGGCTCACCGCACTCGGCGGGTCCTTCGACGCCGCCGTCCTCGACGACGTGTTCGCCGCACGTGCCCGCATCCCGTTCGACGTCCTTGGGGGGACCAACCGATGACCGATCCGATCCGCATCCTGCTGACCGACGACCAGGCACTGTTCCGTGCAGGCCTCCGCGTCGTGCTCGACGCCCAGGACGACATGGTCGTCGTCGGCGAGGCGTCCGACGGCGCCGAGGCCCTGGCGCGCATCCCCGAGCTGCGACCGGACGTGATGCTCCTCGACATGTGGATGTCGGGCATGGACGGGGTCGAGACCGTCCGGCAGCTGTTCTCCGGCGCGGTCGAGGGGCCGCTCCCCCGCGTGGTCGTGCTGACGACGTTCGGCCTCGACCCCGCTGCCGCCACCGCGATCCGCCTCGGCGCGAGCGGGTTCCTGCTCAAGGACACCACGCCGCCGTTCCTGTTCGCGGCCGTCCGGGCGGTGCACGAGGGGAGCTCGGTGATCGCGCCGAACGACCTCTCGCAGCTGTTCGGCGCCGACGTCGAGCGCGCGCCGGCGCCGCAGCCCGAGGCGTTCCAGTCGCTGACGGACCGGGAGCGCATCGTGTTCGGCTGGGCCTCGCGCGGGTTGTCGAACGCGGAGATCGCGGCGAAGGAGTTCGTCACGGAGTCCACGGTGAAGACGCAGATCTCGAGCATCCTCGGGAAGCTCGCACTGCGGGACCGGGTGCAGCTCGTGGTCTACGCGCACGACCACGGGCTGGCGGGCGCTCGCGACGCTTGACGCGCCGGCGTCGACCTAGCGCTGGCCGGCCACCCGGTCGAGCCACTCGGCGAGCACTGCGCGCTCGGCGACCGACAGCACGTCGAGGTCCGACGCGACCGCCCGCAGCGTGATCGCGGCAGTCGTCACGGCATCCGCAGCCGGGGAACCCGACGGCTCCGGCGGGTCCGCCACGAGGATCCTCCCCGACACCGCCGCGAACGCCTCGTCTGCCAGGCTCGGATCGCGTTCGTCCGCCGGTGTCGACAGGATCGCCAGCACCGCCCCCGTCCCGGCCGCGTGCACGAGGTCCACCGCCAGCCGTTCCGGGACGGCGAGCCGTCCGGCTTCGGCGACACGCCGGATGCGCTCGGCGAGCAGTGCGGTCCCGGCGCGTGCCGCCGCCGAGCGACGTCCTCGCTCGGGGTCGCTGAGCAGCACGAAGAGGTCGGGGTTCGCGAGACCGAAGCCGATCGTCATCGACCACCCGTGCCGGAGGTCATCGACGGGATCGGTGCGCTCGTCCCGTGCAGCCCGGACGGCCTCGGCCTTGACCGCGGCGAAGGTGGACATCGCGTGTTCCGCGACGGCCTCGAGCAGGCCGTCCTTGTCGCCGAACAGTCGGTAGATCGTCGGTGCCTGCACCCCGGCACCCTCGGCGACGGCTCGCGTGGTCACCGCCGCAGCCCCCCGCTCACGGAGCATCGCACCGGCGACCTCGACGATCCGTGCCCGCGTCTCGTCTCGCTGCGTTGCCTGCTCGATCACGGAACAACGATAACAAGACAGCGATAGCAGTGTGTTACCTTCGATCACACCAATCGGTTACCAACGGTACGGAGCAACCATGATCGTCATCACCGGCGCCACCGGCGCACTCAACGGCGCCACCGCGGACCACCTCCTCGAGCACCTCGACCCGTCGGGGCTCGCCGTCGTGACCCGCGACCCGAGCCGGGCGCAGCGTTTCACCGATCGCGGGGTCGAGGTCCGCCGGGGCGACTACGCCGAGCCCGACTCGCTCCCCGCGGCCTTCTCGGGTGCGGACCAGCTGCTGCTCGTCTCCTCGAACGACCCGGGCGCGGACGCCGTCGCGCTGCACCGCGCGGCCATCGACGCCGCCGTGCACGCCGGGGTGGGACGGATCCTGTACACGAGCCACCAGGGCGCAGCCCACGGCTCGCCGTTCGCACCGGCCGACGGCCACGCCGCGACCGAGGACCTGCTCCGCGCCTCCGGGTTACCGTGGACGAGCCTGCGCAACGGCTTCTACGCGCACAGCACGGCCTGGTTGATGGGACCGTGGCAGTCGACGGGCGCGGTCTCGGTCCCCGTCGACGGTCCGGTGTCGTGGACCGCTCGCGAGGACGCCGCCGAGGCAGCCGCCCGCATCCTGCTCGCCGACGAGCCGTACGACGGCCCCGTCACGCTCACCGCACCGTCGGCACCGACGTTCGGCGAGCTCGCGGAGTTCGCGTCCGAGCGCTCCGGCCGCACGATCGGGTTCGAGGTACTGGGCGAGGACGAGTGGCTGGCCCGGTCGACCGCCGGCGGCCAGGACCCGCACATGGCCGGCTTCCTGCTCGGCATGTACCAGGCAGCGGGACAGGGCCGCTTCGCCGGGACCGACCCGCTGCTCGGCCAGCTGCTCGGGCGTGCACCGCGACCCGTCCAGGACCAGATCAGCTGACGTCGAGCGCCGCCACCTCGTCGAGGATCGTGGCGATCGCCGCCGGATCGTGCGCGAACCGCCCCAGGAACAGGCCGCCGATCCGCCCCTGCCCGCGGGTGAGCAGCCCCGGTCCGGCACTGCCGCCGTAGATCACCACGGACCCGGAGAGTTCCGGCCGCGTGGCCAGGTGCTCCTCGATCCCCGCGAGCACGCCGACGACGTGCTCGTCGGGTGCCGGTGCCGGGGCGCCGATGGCCCACACCGGCTCGTAGGCCACGACGAGCGGCCCCGCCAGTCCGTCCGCGACCGCCGTCGAGACGGCCCGGTCGAGCTGCGCGGTCACCTCGGCGACGGTCTCCGCTCGGGAGGCTCGGGTCGCCTCCCCGACGCAGACCAGCGGCCGCAGGTGGTTGCGGAAGGCGGCGTGCACCTTCCCCGCGACCTCGTCGTCCGTCTCGTGGAACAGGGAGCGCCGTTCGGCGTGGCCGATCTCGACGAGGTCGACGCCGATCTCGCGCAGCTCCGCACCGGTGACCTCGCCGGTGTACGCCCCCGCGTCGGCCCACGACAGGTCCTGGGCGCCGAGCAGCACGGGAGCACCGGCATCGGTCAGGATGCGGCGGACCGGGACGAGCGCCGGGAACGTCGGCACCACGAAGAGGGACGCAGCACCGGACGTCACCGCGGGGTGCCGCCGGGCGACGTCCGCGACCTCGGCCGCCCACGACAGCGTCCGGGCGTGCGAGAAGTACGTCTTGAGCGACACCCCGATGGTGATCACGGCGCGACGGCCTCCACGATCAGCGCGAAGGACACCGCTCCCGGGTCGACCGTCCCGACGGCGTGCTCGGCGTGGGTCCGGGCCCGGCCCTTCCTCGGCAGCAGCTCGGCGGTGCCCTGCGCAGCGTCCTGCGCGGCGGACACCGCCGCACGCCAGGCATCGGGGAGCGCCGCACCGTCGTCGACCCGCGAACGGAGGGCCTCGCGGAACGGGACGAGCGCGTCCACCATCGTCTTGTCCCCGGGCACCGCGCCGAAAGCGAGGACCGCCTCGGTCGCCGCACCGACGGCCTCGACGACGTCCGCACCCGTCGGACGCGAGTCGTCCCCGAGGACGCGACCCAGTGCCTCCAGGGCCGCGCCCCAGATCGCTCCTGAGGTCCCACCGGCCTTGTCGGACCAGGCGTCGCCGGCGATCCGCAGCACGCTGCCCGCACCGGCTCCACGCTCGACGGCGTCGGACGCGGCCTCGGCAGCGGCGTGCGATCCCCGCTGCATGCCGATGCCGTGGTCCCCGTCACCGGCCACCGCGTCGATGCGGCCGAGTTCGTCGGCGTGCTCGTCGATGACCGAGCGGACCGCGGCGAAGCCGGCGGCGACCTGGACGGCGAGGGCCCGGGAGTCCTCGCTGGCCGGGCCGACCTCGTCGGGTGCCGCGTCGGCCGCCACCACGGAGGGTGCGACGCGCTCCGCCGGGACGGCGCCGCCCTTGCGGTAGGCGGGGGTGTCGGCCGGGGCGACCCAGAGTTCCTCGAGCTCGTCGTCGAGCCAGAAGAGGGTCAGTGAGACGCCGGCCATGTCGAAGCTCGTGACGAGTTCGCCGACCTCGGGCTCGACGATGACGACGCCCGCGTCGACGAGCCGGCGCTGCACCGAGCGGTAGACGACGAAGAGCTCCTCGTACTTCACGCTCCCGAGCCCGTTGAGGATCGGGACGACGCGGGAGCCGGCGGCGGTGATCCCGGCCGGCAGTTCGTCGAGCAACCGGTCGACGAGCAGCGCGGCGAGTCCGTCGGCGCTCGGGACGTCGGTCTCGTCGATGCCGCGTTCGCCGTGGATGCCCATGCCGATCGCCATGCGACCCTCGGGGACGGTGAACAGGGGTTCCTCGGCGCCGGGCAGCGAGCAGCCGGAGAACGCGACGCCGAAGCTGCGGGTCCGGTCGTTCGCCCGCTCCGCGATCGTCGTGACGGTGTCGAGGTCGTCACCACGTTCCGCGGCCGCTCCGGCGACCTTGAACACGCAGAGGTCCCCCGCGATCCCGCGCCGTTCGTGCGCGCGATCGGCGGGCGCGCTCACCACGTCGTCGGTGACCCGCACCGTGCGGACGCTGATCCCGGAGGCCTCGAGCGCGCGTGCGGCCGCGTCGAAGTTGAGGACGTCGCCGGCGTAGTTGCCGTAGCTCAGCAGCACCCCGCCGCCGTGCTCGGAGGCCGTCGCGACCGCCGTGACCTGCTGCGCGCTCGGGCTGGCGAACAGGTTCCCCATCGCCGCACCGGCCGCGAGCCCGTGCCCGACGAGCCCGCCGAACGCCGGGTAGTGCCCGGATCCGCCGCCGATCACGAGCGCGACCGTGCCGTCCGGCGACGTGGTCGACCGGGCAACCCCGCCGTGGACCTTCCGCACCCGGGAGCGGTTCGCGGCGACGAACCCGTCGGTCGACTCGTCGGCGAAGTCCGCGGGGTCGTTGAAGAGCCGGGTCATCGCTCGTCCCCCTGGGCGCGCACGTGCGTCGTGTCGAGCAGCTCGTCCGCCTTCGCGCCACGGAAGTACTTCGTGCAGAAGATCATCACCGCGGCCACGAACGCCAGGACCCCGAGCGACACGATGCCGAACGCTCCGCTGTCCGTGGGCACCACGTCGTTGATCGCGGTGCGCATGATCGGTGCCACGAACCCGCCGAGGTTGCCGAGCGAGTTGATGAGCCCGATGCCCGCGGCCGCCGCGGCCCCGGTCAGGAAGGCCGTCGGGTACGCCCACGTGATCGGTCCCACCGCGAGGAAGCTCGCGACCGCCAGCGTGATGAACAGGATGCCGAGGATCGGCTGCCCGTTCGCGCCGGCCCAGGCGGACCCGAGGATCGACAGGCCGGTGGTGATGTAGAACCAGGTGCCCCAGCGTCGACGACGGCCGACGGTGTCCGCCCGCGAACCGACGAGGTAGCAGGCGACGAGCCCGACGAGCCACGGGATCGCCGCGACCAGTCCGACCTGCCAGCCGACGTCCTGCCCGAGCAGCGACGAGACCTGCTGCGGCAGGTAGAACGTCGTGCCGTACACGGCGACCTGCAGGCAGAAGTAGATGATCGTGAAGTACCAGACGCGGCCGCTGGCCAGCGCCTTCCAGATGCCCGTCGGGCCGTCCTCGCTGCGGGCGGTGTCCTCACGGGCCATCGCGGCCGTGAGCGAGTCCTTCTCCCCCGGCTCGAGCCACTTCGCCTGCTGCGGACTGTTCGTCAGGAACACCAGGGCCGCGATGCCGGCCAGGACCGCGAGCAGACCCTCACCCGCGAACATCACCTGCCAGCCGTGGAACGGGGTGGCCTGGTCGCCGAAGCTGATCAGTCCGCCGGACAGCGGTGCGCCGATCATCTGCGAGAACGGCTGCGCCAGGTAGAAGATCGCGAACATCCGCACGCGGACCTTGTTCGGGAACCACTCGGACAGGTACATGATCACGCCGGGGAAGAGTCCGGCCTCGGTCACGCCGAGGATGAACCGCAGGACGATGAACATCGTGTCGTTCGTCGTGAACGAGAACAGCGCTGCGACGATGCCCCACGTGATCGCGATGCGGGCGAGCCAGAAGCGTGCACCCAGGCGCTTGAGCAGCAGGTTGGACGGGATCTCGAAGATCGCGTAGCCGATGAAGAAGATGCCGGCGCCGAGCGCGAAGGCGGCGTCGGAGATGCCGCGGTCGACGCTGAGCGCCTCCTCGGCGAACCCGACGTTCGTGCGGTCGAGGAACGCGACGAAGTACAGGATGACGAGCATCGGCATGAGGTGCTTCGTCGCCTTGCCGATCGCCGACTTCAGGGCCGGGTCGTGCGTGGACCCGAGCGCGGGGGCAGGGGGAAGTGACACGGGTTCGCTCCTTTGCGAGCACGGTGCGGTGGTTGTGGAGGGGACGGTGGACCCGTCAGTGCATGTACAGGCCGCCGTCGACGTTCAGCGTCTGGCCCGTGACGAACCCGGCGTCCTCGCTGATGAGGTAGGCGATCGCGGCGGCGATGTCCCTCGGGGTGCCGATCCGCGGCAGCACGCCGTCGGCGGCCATCGCGGTCTTGCGCTCCTCGGTCAAGGTGCCGCCCATGATGTCGGTGTCGATCGGACCGGGGGCGATCGCGTTGACGGTGACGCCCTGCGGCCCGAGCTCGCGGGCGAGGCCACGGGTCAGACCGATCACGCCGGCCTTCGCGACCGTGTACGGGGTCTTGCTGAACGTGCCGCCGCCGCGCTGGGCGGAGACCGACGACAGGTTCACGATGCGGCCGTAGCCGTTCCGCACCATCGACTCCGCCGCCCGCAGGCTCGCGAAGTGCACGCCGTCGAGGTTGATCGACAGCACGCGGTGCCACTCCCCCTCCGGGAGGTCGAGGTAGGCGTGCGCCGAGGACACCCCGGCGAGGTTGACCAGGGCGACGATCGGGTCGAGCTCGGCCTCGATCGTGTCGAAGGCGGCCCGGACGGCGGTCTCGTCGGCGACGTTCGCGCCCACGCCGACGGCCCGGACGCCGTGCTGCTCGCGGATCTCGGTGGCGACCGCCGCGCTGGCGTCCTGGTCGAGGTCGATGATGCCGATGTCCCACCCGGCCTCGGCGAGGTGGTGGGCGGTGGCGCGGCCGATCCCCCGGGGCGATGCGGCCCCGGTCAGGACGGCGGTGCGGTGCTGCTGTTCGTTGTCCATGGTGTTCCGCCTCAGTGGATCGGTGCCGGGCCGAGCTCGTCGAGGAGCTTCTGCATCGCGACGTAGGCCTTGTTGCGGTAGGCGACGAGTTCCGGCGTGCGGTCGGCGGGCACCTCGAGGTACCCGGCGCCCGACTTCGTGCCGAGCTCGCCCGCGTCGACGTGCTGCTGCAGGGACGGCGGGGTCGCGAAGCGCTCGGGCCAGCGGGTCTGCAGCGACTCGAAGCAGAACGCGTAGACGTCGAGTCCGGCCATGTCAGCGATCGCGAACGGGCCGAAGAACGGCAGGCGGAAGCCGAACGTGGTCCGCACGATGGTGTCGATGTCGTCGGGGGTCGCGATGCCCTCGTCGGCGATCTTCGTGGCTTCCTCGAAGAGCGCGTACTGCAGGCGGTTCAGCACGAACCCGGTCGAGTCCTTCACCCGCGCGGACTGCTTGCCCGTGGCCGCGACGACGGTCTCGCCGACCGTGATCGCGTGCTCGTTCGTCGTCGGGTGCGGGATGAGCTCGACGCCGGGGATGAACGGCGCCGGGTTCGAGAAGTGCACGCCGAGGAACCGCTCCGGACCCACGACGGCCTCGGCCAGCGACTCGATGAGGATCGTCGACGTGTTCGAGCCGATGACCGCGTCCGGGCGGGCGGCCTCGCTGATGCGCCGGAGCGTCGCGTGCTTGATCTCGAGCTTCTCGGGGACGGCCTCCTCGATGAAGTCGGCCGAGGCGACCGCTTCCTCGATCGAGGCGGCGGCGCTGAGGTGGGCCTCCACCCGCGACACGGCATCAGCGGGGAACAGCCCGTCCGCGACGAACTGCTCCGTCTCGGTGATGAGCCGGGCGCGGTTGGACGCGGCGATCTCCGCCGAGACGTCGGCGATCCGGACGGTGTGACCGGCGAGGGCGAGGACCTGGGCGATCCCGCCGCCCATGTAGCCGGATCCGACGACGGCGATGTCGAGGGTGCTCATCGGGTGACTCCTTGCTTCGTCGCCCCGACCACCGAGGTGGCGAGGACGGAACGGATGTACTGCTGGTTGGTGGCGCAGACGCCGAGGCTGTCCCCGCCGTACTGCTCGGTCATGACGATCCCGCGGAAGCCGTCGGCGACCGCGTCGCGCAGGACCTGGCGGTAGTTGATGAGCCCGGCCTCCATGGTGCTCGGCGCGCTCGTCGCCCAACTGCCGTCGCCGGCCTCGTCCCGCGTGTAGTTCTTCACGTGCAGGTAGTTCGTGTACGGCAGGGTCTTCGCGAACAGCTCCTTCCAGTCCTCGACCGGACGGTGCAGGCGGATGAGGTTCGCGACGTCGGCGTTCAGCCCGACGTTGTCGAGACCGATCTCCTCGACGAGTCGGACGGCGCTGTCCGCGGTACCGAGGTAGGTGTCCTCGTACAGCTCCAGCGCCATCGGGAGTCCGACGCTCGCGGCGTGCTCGCCGAGTTCACGCAGACGGGACACGGCGGCGGCACGGACCTCCGCGTCGTCCGGGTCCTTCGGGCCCTGCGCGGTCCAGAACCAGAGCGCCTTCCGCTGGGCCTCGTTGAACGGCTGGTGGAGCCCCGTCGAGAACACCTGCATGCCCCACTCGGCCGCCGCGTCGATCGTGCGGTGGGCGTAGGCGAGGTTGTCCTCCTCGTGCCCGGGCTGGACGACGCTCTTGCGCTGCAGGTGCACCGACGGGATGCCGACGCCGTGCGCCTTCGCGATCGCGAACAGCTCGTCGCGGCGGGACCGTTCGAGGTCGGCGGGCCGGATGTGGCTGTCGGCGAGTTCGGCGAGCGAGAACCCGACGGCCTCGATCTGCGCGAACACGTCGTCCCACACGGCCGGGTCCGCGTCGTGGAAGGCGACGCCGTCGCGCGTCACCTGCGGGAACCCGTGCAGACACGTCGCGATCGGCCAGGTGTCGGCCGTCCAGCTGCTGGAGTCCCAGTCTTGGTCGACCCAGTCCTGCGGTGTGCTCACGGGATGCTCCTTCGCATGTCGGGGTTCGTCGTCGAACCTCTTTCCTATAGGAAAGATACTCCGTCGTCGGAGATTCGCAACCGATCGGACCAAACCCCTCGTCCGGGGGGCTCCGAAGGAGGGCGGGCACGGAGGATCAGGACGCCCGTCCCGTTGACCCGAACCTCGGGACGGGCGTCCGCCCGGGCCGGATCAGGCGGTGTGCGACGCGTCCGCTCGCGACCGGAGCCGCACGGCATCGATGTGGTGCCGCATCGCCGCGACCGCCGATGCGGGGTCCTCTGCCAGTGCGTCGAGGACGGCGCGGTGCTCCTGCACGGCACGGTCGGTGTCGTCGCCACCACCCTCGACGATCTGCCGCATCCGGTGGACGCGGGTCGTGATGATCTCGGACATCTCCTCGAGGAACGGGTTCCGCGTCGCGTCGAAGACGACCTGGTGGAACTGCCAGTCGGCCCGGAAGAACCGCGCCATCAGCTCCTCGGACGCCGCACCCGCACCGATCGCGGCGATCTCCTCGGCCACGGCCGCCTGCTCGGCGAGCGCCGTCGCCAACCGTGACCGCAGGGCGGGGACGTCGCCGCGCGCAGCCAGTTCGACGGCCCCCAACTCCACGATGAGCCGGGCGTCGAAGAGGGCCTCGAGCTGGTCGCCGGCGAGCGGCGGGGACACCCGGTACCCCTTGTTGGCCTCACGCGTGACGAGCCCGGTGCGTTCGAGCT
Organism: Curtobacterium sp. Curtsp22; assembly: GCF_059492135.1. Lineage (NCBI taxonomy): Bacteria > Bacillati > Actinomycetota > Actinomycetes > Micrococcales > Microbacteriaceae > Curtobacterium > Curtobacterium sp. Curtsp22. The sequence goes on from NZ_CP168519.1 coordinate 2,350,767, forward strand.
GCACGAGCGCCTCGCGCACCGGAGTCGGCGAGACCCCGAGGGAGCGGGCCAGTCCGTCGATCGACAGGCGCATGCCCGGTTCGACGTCGTGCCCCATCAGGACCTCGAGCACCCGGTCGTAGACGCGGTCGCGCAGCCCGAGCTGGGTGATGCGCTCGGTCCCGAAGCCCGGCATCGTGGTCGACATGCATCGATCCTAGAGAATCCAGGATCACGGGCGCCTCGCCCCGGTCCGGATCAGTAGAGCGCGTCGATGCCGATCAGGTCGCCGAGGCCGAGGGTCCGCTGGCCGGTCTCGCACGTCGTCGACGCGGGCTTCATCACGAGGCCGCTCGTCGCCGCGGTGTGCCCGAGGCCGTACGCGTGCCCCCATTCGTGCGTGGCGACCCCGCGCAGGTCGAAGCGCTTCCCCGAGCAGGTCGACGCGGCGGACCAGTCGACCGACGTCGAGTAGCGCTGGTCGGCCTCGACCGCGACGCCCGAGCGCGACCAGACGCAGGTCACCGCGAGGGTCCCGGAGCGCAGCGATCCCCACCCGACCATGTTCGAGCCGTCGGACGCGCCGCAGCCACCCGTGGCGGTGACGCCCATCGCGCGCTTCCGGCTACCGAGGGGCGTGTCGGCTGCCGTCGACTTCACCGTCCGACCGCACGCCGACGTGGTCCCGGTCCAGGCGTCGGCACCGGCGCCGATGGCTGCTGCGCCGGACACCTTCTGGTTGTTGGGGTTGTAACTCCACTCGACGGTGTCGGCCCAGCGGAAGCCGAGCTTCGTGTACGCCGTCGCGGAGCAGCTGGACGTCCCGCCCGTGGCCGCCGACGACGATGCCGCTCCGCCCGTGGCCCGGAGTCCGGAACCGCCCGGGAGCGTCCGGTGCGCGAGGGCGGCACGCTCCTGACGGATGGCTGCCGGCGCCCCGGACCACTGGTCGTGCACGAGGACCGCGACGCCCGCGCGGCCGGTGTTCGTCACCGACACGTCCTCGTCGTCGGCACTGCCCGCTGCGCCGACCGGCATCGCGGAGACCGTCGTCCCGACCGGCGGCACCCGGAACTGCCGACCGTCCGGCAGCACGACCGTGCCGGACGACACGGCACACCCCGACGACAGCGCGGCGACGGTGATCCGGTCCCCGCGGCAGGACGGTGCGGCATCGGCGTGCGGGACGCCGACCGACGTGGTGACGACCGCGGCGAGCGCGATCCCGAGCACGACCGCCCCTGCGGTCACGGTGGACATCCGCACGTTGTCGACCCTCCTGGTCCCCTGTACCGGCAGCCCCCTGCCGGGCGCAGTCAGTGTGCGGAACGGGCTGCGGTGCGGTCAACCCCCCGAACTGGCCGTGCACGACGACCGAGGTCGTGCGCACCCCGCGCGACGATCGCGATCAGGGCACCTGCACGAACCGGAGTGCACCGCTCTCCCGCAGCCGGAACCCGAGGCGCTGGTACAGACGGATCGCCCCGGTGTTGCCGGCGGCGGCGTGCAGGAGCGGTGCTTCGTCCCGCGCCCGGATGCCGTGCACCACGTCGAGCACCAGCCGCCGTCCGAGCCCCTGCCCGCGGAACGCGGCGTCCGTGCACACCGCGCTGATCTCGGTCCAGCCCGGCGGGTGCAGGCGCTCCCCGGCCATCGCGACGAGGCGGCCCTCGCGCCGGATGCCGACGTAGCGCCCGAGCTCGATCGTGCGGGGCAGGAACGGCCCGGGCTTCGTGCGGGCGACGAGCTCGAGGATCTCAGGGACGTCGTCGGGAGTGAGTTCCACGGCTTCGGCGTCGGCCTCCCCCTCGACGTCCTCGCCGGTGAGCTGCACCCCACGCATGCCCTCGGCCGCGGGCCAGCCGTCCGGGACCGTCGCCGAGGTCCCGACACGGACCACGGCCCCGGGTCCGAGGAGCGCGCGCACGTCCTCCCAGTCCGCGGCAGTCGGTCGCTCCGGGATCCCGGTCCAGACCGACACGTCGGGCAGGTACCGCGCGATGTCGCCGCGACGCTCGGCGAACCGGGCGTGCTCGCCGTTCAGGGACGCGAGCGCGGGGTTGTCGAGCAGCCGGGTCGGGGTGCCGTCGTCGGCGATCGTGAGGTCGAGCGTCCGCACCGCCGCGCCGCGGGGGTCGCCACCGCGGAAGCCGAGGTCCTCGAGGCGACGCCGGTCCCCGTCCTCCCAGCCGGCCGTGTCCGCGACGACGGCGGCGGCGTAGGTGTTGCGGGCGTGGTCGACGACGGCCTCAACGTCCGTCGCGGTGGTCAGGACGACCGCTCCGGGTTGGGTCAGGACGACCGCTCCGGGTCGGGTCAGGTCGGTCGTCGGGGCATCGGTCGTCATGGGTCCATCCTGCGACGCCGCGGACACCGACCGCACATCGTTGCACCGCGTGACACGGCGCCCGGGGGCCAGCGGCCAGCGGCCAGCGGCCAGCGGCCAGCGACAGGCGCTACGCCAACCGCGCCGCCACGAACGCCACCATCCGCCGAACGAGCTCAGCGCGCGACGTGGCCCGCCGGTACTCGTGCCCCTCGCCCGCGAGCTCGAGGTACTCCACGTCGTGCGACCTCGCCGTGAGCGCCTCGACCACCTGGTGCGCCTCACCGATCGGCACGTTCGTGTCGAGCTCGCCGTGCACGACGAGCAGCGGCGCGGTGACGTCGTCGATCGCCCGCATCGGCGACAGCGAGTCGAGCAGCGCGGCGTCGTCCACGGGGTGCCCGTACTTCGTCGCGGCCGCCGAGGCGATCCACGGCTCGGTGTCCCGGTAGAACGTCGCGAAGTCGCTCATCCCGCAGACGGCGACCCCGGCCGCGAAGACGTCGGGGGTGAAGGCCAGGGAAGCGAGCGTGGCGTACCCGCCGTACGAGCGGCCCTCGACGGCGACCCGGGAGCGATCCGCGTACCCGTTCGACACGAGGAACCGCGCGCAGTCCACGACGTCGGCGAGCGCGTTCCAGCGCAGCCCGAGGTCGTCCGCGTGCACGAAGTCGCGTCCGTACCCGCTGGACCCGCGGATGTTCGGCGCGAACACCGTGATGCCGGCGGCGGCGAGCGCCTGGTGCTGCGGGGAGAAGGTGGGGCGCTCCTGCGACTCCGGCCCGCCGTGCAGGTGGACGAGCGCTGCGCGCGGCTCGGGAGGCACGGCACCGACGTCGGGACCACCACCGGTCGACGACGTGGCCGGCTCCACCGCCCGGTACAGCCAGCCGGTGATCTCCAGTCCGTCGCGCGCCGCGAAGCGCTCGAGGGTCGGCTCGACCAGCGGCACGTCCGGCAGCCCGGGGACGCCGGTGACCCGGCTCCACGTCAGCGCGTTCGTGTCCAGGCGCCAGAGCTCCCGGGGCCGCAGGGGTCCCTCGACGGCGAGCAGCACGCTGCGCCCGTCGCGGCTGAGCACCGGGTCGGTGACGACGTACCCGGGCAGGTCCGGCACGGGCGTCCGCGAGGCGTCGTGCGTGTTGATGAGGTCGAGTTCGCTCCGGCCGTCGACGTTCCAGACGAGCAGCAGGGTCCGGCCGGCGTCGTCGGCGTCGAGGTACTCCAGTTCGGCGTCGTCGCGCTCGCTGATCCGCCGGGGTGCGCCGCGCCAGCCGTGCGGGCCGACCGGCTGGGCGACGAGCCCGCGGCGGGGCAGCCCGGCCTCGGTGGCGACGTAGGCGACGAGCGGACTGGTCTCGCTGGCGGGTGCCGGTCGGAGGAAGGCGATCTCGGCCGAGCCGTCCGGCGAGTCGGCGAGCAGCGCGTGGCTCTCGTCGGTGAGCCGGTCGACGACCACGACGAACTCGTGGCCGCGTTGCCCGTCCCGGAGCACGACGAGGCGCTCCTCGACGCTGAGGTCGAGGATGTGGATGAGCTCCCCCACCGCGAGGTCGTCGCGGTCGCCGGAGACGGGGTCGACGAGGTACGAGCGCGCGGGCTGGTCGGCCTCGGTGGACGGCAGGGTGATGACGACCCGGTGGCCGCTGCGGCTCCACGGGCCGAGTTCGGCGTGCTGGTACCGCGACCCGGCGATCTGCGCGGCGTCGGTGCCGTCGGGTCGGACCACCCAGACCTGCTGCTTCACGCCGCCGTCGGTCGCGATGGCCATGGCGAGCCACTCCCCGTCTGAGGACCACGTCACCCGGATCACGGGGTCGTCGGACAGCCGGATCCGCACGGGCTCGGGTGCTTCGTCGCCGACGACGACGTCCTGCACGAAGACCTCGGGGGTGCCGTGCCGGTCGCTCACGAACGCGACGCGGCGGGCGTTCCGCGTCATGGTGGGCCCCCACGATCCCCACGCCGCGACGAGGCGCTCGCCCAGGTCGGCCGCCTGCCGGGCGCGTGCCGACGGCTCGAGGTGGGTCGCGCCTCCTGGCCGCACGGCGGGCCCGCTCACCGCACCCCCTGCTGCTGCAGCCACATCTCGATCAGGCCGAGCTGCCAGAGCGCGTTCGCGCCGATCTCGGTCCGCGTGCTGTTCGGGTCCTGGAGCATCCGCTCGACCGTACCCGGATCGAAGAGCCCGCGCTCCCGCGCCTCCGGGGCGTGCAGCGCCTGCCGGACGCGCTCGAGGTACGGACCCTCGAGCTGCCGGATCGCCGGCACCGGGAAGTACCCCTTCGTCCGGTCGATGACGGCGTCGGGGACGATGCCGCGGGCCGCGCGCTTCATGACGCCCTTGCCGCCGTCCGCGAGCTTGAGCTCGGGTGGGATCGCGCCGGCGAACTCGACGAACTCGTGGTCGAGGAACGGCACGCGCGCCTCGAGTCCCCACGCCATCGTCATGTTGTCGACGCGCTTCACCGGGTCGTCGACGAGCATCGTCATCGTGTCGCTGCGGAGCGCGGCGTCGACGCTGGTCTCGGCGCCCGGCACGGCGAACGCGGCGTCCACGAACGCCGAGGGCGTGTCGTCATCGCTCCGCCAGCGTTCCCCGAGCAGGGGTTGGAGTGCCGGCCACCGGCGGTCCATGAACACCGAGCGGTAGACCTCGGCGGCCTGGTCCCGCGGGACGGACGCGAGCGGCGGGTACCAGCTGTAACCGCCGAGCACCTCGTCCGCACCCTGCCCGGACTGCACGACCTTGACGTGCTGCGACACCTCTTCCGAGAGCAGGTAGAAGGCGACGCAGTCGTGGCTGACCATCGGCTCGCTCATCGCGCCGATCGCGCCGTCGATGCCGTCGAGCAGGCGCGACGACGGGATGCGGATGCGGTGGTGGTCGGTGCCGAAGTGGCGCGCGACCTCGTCGGAGTACTCGAACTCGTCGCCGGACTCGCCACCGGCCGACTCGAAGCCGATGCTGAACGTGGCGAGGTCCTGCTGCCCGGCCTCGGCGAGCAGTGCCACGACCAGCGAGGAGTCGATCCCGCCCGAGAGCAGGACGCCGACCGGCACGTCGGCGACCATGCGGCGCTCGACCGCGGTGCGGAGCTTCGCGGTGAAGGCCTCCTGCCAGTCCTGGTCGGTCCAGTCGGCCTTGTCCGGGTCGCGCTCGAAGCGGGGCTCCCAGTACGTCTCGTCCCGGGAGGTACCGTCGCGCTCGATGACCCGGACGGTCGCGGGCGGCAGCTTGCCGACGCCGGACAGGATCGTGCGTGGCGCCGGGACGATGGAGTGGAAGGTCATGTACGACGCGAAGGCGACCGGGTCGATGCTCGTGTCGATGCCACCACCGGCCAGGACAGCGGGCAGTGAGCTCGCGAACCGCACCCCGCCGGGGACCTCGGCGACGTAGAGCGGCTTGATGCCGAGCCGGTCGCGGGCGAGCACGAGCCGGCCGCTGGCGTGCTCCCAGATGGCGATCGCGAACATCCCGACCAGGTGGTCGACGAACCGGGTGCCCCACTCGGCGTAGGCGGCGAGGATGACCTCGGTGTCCGAGGTCGAGAAGAACTCGTGGCCACGGCCGCGCAGCTCGTCGCGGAGCTGTCGGTAGTTGTAGACCATGCCGTTGTAGGCGATGGTCAGTCCGGCACGGGGGTGCACCATCGGCTGCGCGCCCGCGGTGGACAGGTCGACGATCGACAGCCGTCGGTGCCCGAGCGCGACCGGTCCGCGTGCCCACAGCCCGTCGCCGTCGGGGCCGCGGTGCACGAGGCAGCCCGTCATCCGCGCCACGGCCGCGACGTCCGGCGCCGTCCCGTCGAACCGGAGTTCTCCCGCGAGTCCGCACATCAGCTGTCCCCTGCCGTTCCGGTGATCCAGGTGTCCTTGGCGCCGCCGCCGCGCGAGGAGTTCACGACCATGCTCCCCTCCGGCGCGACCCGCGTGAGCGCGACGTCGGCGAGGTGGGTGTCGTCCGGCCCCGTGCCCGTGACGTAGACGAAGGCACGCAGGTCGACGTGCCGGGGGTCGAGGCCGGCCGGGCCGATGGTCGGGTGCGACGACAGCTGCACGACCTCCTGCCCGACCCAGCGGTCGGGGTCCGCAGCGATCGCCCGGCGCCGCTCGGCGACCTCGGGAGCGCTCGCGCTCGGACCGATCAGGACGTCCCGACCGCCCTCGCCGTCGACGGGCTTCGTCACGAGCTCGCCGACGCGGTCGAGCACCGAGAGCCGTTCGCCCTCGATGCTGGTCCGGTACGTGGGGACCGAGTCGAGCAGCGGCTTCTCGTCGAGGTAGTACCAGATGAGGTCCGGCACGCTGACGTACATCGCCTTGTCGTCGACGAGCGCGTTGCCCGGCGCGTTCGCCAGGTGCACACCGCCGGCCTCGGCGACGTCGAGGATGCGCGCGCCGAGGTCCGGTGCGTGCTCCGCCGCGAGCGCGCTGACGTCGCGGTCGATGCGCAGGTACAGCCCGTGCAGCACGTCACCCGTCCGCGCCTCGACGACGTGTCCGTCGCGGACGTCCAGGTCCGAGCCGGCCAGGAGGCGCAACCCGGCCCCGTCGGCCAGCCTGCGGTGCTCGAACCACGCGCCGGCGGCGGGGCCGTCGCTGATCAGCGCGATCACCGGGTCCGGTTCGCCGGTCACGGCGGTCGCGTTCGTGCGGAGCGTGTCGCGGAGGCGGTCGACCACCCCGTGCGGGTCGAGCAGGTGCTCCGGCCGTGGGGCGTCAGGCACCACCTCGTCCATCAGCTCGCGGAGCGCGATGCCGTACGCGACGCCGGAGGGCGACCGGACGTTGTCCTCCAGCACGCGCCACCCGCCGAACTCGTTCCGGACCAGGTCGAACCCCATCACCGGCGCACGGACGGCGTCCTGCGGCAGCCGGGCGGCCGCCGGGTCCCACCCGTTGGCCCCGACGAACTGGTGCTCGTCCATCACGCCGTCCGCCACGATCCGCCGGGGACCGTAGGCGTCGCGGAGGAACAGCTCGATCGCGCGGGCGCGCTGCCCGAGGCCGACGGCGAGCTGGCTCCACTCGTAGGCGCTGACGGTCCGCGGGACGAGGTCGCAGCCGAACGCCTGGACGCCGCCGTCGACCACGAAGCCGACCTCGTGCTCGCGGGTCCAGGTGTCGCGGGCGGCGCAGCGTTCGATGGTGGTCTCGGCGTCCCACCCGCGGAAGAACACCGCGAGGTCGCGGAACGCGGGGCGGGGCCGGGCTCCCGGTCCGACGGCCTCGTCACCGGCGCGGACGCGGTACGACGGCAGCGTCACGGTCGGGTGCTCGGTGCGGCCGGAGGGCGTCCCGGCGGTGTCCTCGACGACCGAGGCCACGACGTCGTCGAGCTCGCCGCGCTCGGCGTACGCGGTGCGCTGCCGGTCCGTGGAGTTCCCGCGGGCGAGGGTGTCCTCGACGAGCTCCGCCACCGTGCCCCAGTCGCCGAGCTCCTCGAGCTCCGGACGGAGCCGTGAGACGAGCTGGCGGACGGCGGTCTCGGCGGGCAGCCGCTCCGGGTGCTGCCCGAGCCCGAGCAGTTCGCCGGTCAGGCCACCGCGGGCGGCCTGCCACATCGCCGCCCGGTGCAGGGGCTCGCTGCGCGGTCGCCACTCGGCTCCGGACTCGACCGCCTTCTCCGCCTTGCGGACGGCGGCTCGGAACAACCCGGCGATGAGCACGGCGTCGTCCACGATCGGCGTCGCGTCGCACACCCGGAGCTCGAGCGTCGGGGCGTGCGAGGACGGCCGCACGTCGAAGTACGCCATCTTCTTGTCGGCGATCACCCCGGACGCGATGAGGTCGTCGAGCATCGCGTCGTACTCGGCGGCGTCCTTGACACGCCCGAAGCTGCCCGCCGAGGGCCAGCGCTGCCAGATGATGCTGCGGAACGACGAGTAGCCGGTGTCCTGCCCGTTCCAGAACGGGCTCGACGCGCTGAGCGCCAGCAGCACGGGCAGCACCGGGGCCACCCGCTGGGCGATCTGCACCGCCAGGTCGCGGTCGCTCACACCGACGTGCACCTGCAGGCCGCAGATGAGCTGTTCGTCGACGAGCATCCGGTACTGCTCCTGCATGCGGCCGTACCGTCCACCGGAGGTCAGCTCGAAGTCGGCGTACTCCGACCGCGGCGCGGTGCCGGCGGCGGCGATCGTGACCCCGGCGGGGGCGATCGCGGCGCTCAGCTCGCTGCGCAGGTCGACGATCACCCGTCTCAGGTCGTCGAGGGTGCGCACCACGGGGGTGTTCGTCTCGATGGTCGTGCGCTGGAGTTCAGCGCCGAACCGGTCGGCGGGCAGTTTGGGCAGAAGGCGCGGGGCCTTCGCGGAAAGTCGTCCGGAATCGAGGTCGATGAGGTGCAGTTCTTCCTCGGCGCCGAGCGTCAGCTCTGCACTCATGGGCCGAACCTATCGCCGCACCTTGTGGAAGGCCCCGCCCGACGGCAGATCGTCGCATGCTCGAAACAATGCCGCACGGGGTACACCCCGCTGGGAGCGCCGGCGCTGCGGCACGTAGGAACGAAGGATGCCCACCACCGTGTTCTGCCTGCACGCCCTCGGATCGAGTTCCGAGGAGTTCGTCGGGCTGCGGTCCCGCCTCGCCGGAACGCTCGACCTGGTCGGCATCGACCTGCCCGGGTTCGGCACCAGCACGGCCGCGACCGGCACCACCGTTGAGGAGATGGTCGTGCTCGTCGAGCGTGCGATCGGCCGGAGCGGCGTGACCGACTGGGCGCTGATCGGGCACTCGATGGGCGGGAAGGTGGCGTCCGTCGTCGCCTCGCGCACCGTCGACGGCAGCAACGGCCTGTTCGGCCTGCGCGCCGTGGTGCTGCTCGCCGCGTCGCCGCTCTCCCCGGAGCCGATGGACGAGGAGCGCCGGCAGACCATGCTCGACTGGGCGTCGGACGGCGAGATCGGCCCCGACGAGGCGGATGCGTTCGTCGACGCCAACACCGCGTCCCGCCTCGACCCGGAGCCGCACGCGATCGCCGTGCACGACGTCGAGCGCGCGGTCCCGCAGGCCTGGACCGACTGGCTCGTCCGCGGCAGCCGCGAGGACTGGTCGACCGTCTTCCCGCCGAACCCGGTCCCCGCCCTGGTGCTGGCCGGCGCCGAGGACGGCGACCTCGGCCCCGCGGCCCAGCGGACGCTGAACCTGCCGCACTGGACCGCGGGCGAGTTCGACGCGGTGCCGGACGCCGCGCACCTGCTGCCGTGGGAGCAGCCCGACGCCGTCGCCGACCGCATCCGCGACTTCTGGCACCGTCGGGTCGACCACGGTCCGCTCGTCCCCGCCGAGACCGCCCGCGTCATCGCCTCACCCCGCGTGAGCGCACGGACCCGCGGCATCCTCGCCGTCCGAGCGCTCCCCGACGCCCCGGACCGCGACCCGCGTGCCCTCACCCGCGAGCAGCTCGACACGTTGCGCGCCGTGGCCCGCGTCGTCGTCCCGCAGCCGGGCGACCGCCACCTCGACCTCGCGCTCCGCGTCGACGACCAGCTCGCCGACGAACTCGGCGACGGCTGGCGACCGGACGGCCTGCCCGCCGACGTCGAGGCCTACCGTGCCGGACTCGACGCACTCCGCAGCGAGGCCGCGCAGGGCGACGAGCACCTCGCCGAGGTGCTCGACGCGGTCACCGCGGGCGAGTACACACCGACGACGGGCCCGCTCGACGGTTCGCAGCTGCGAGCCTGGCTCGAGGACGCCAGCGTCGACCTCGCCAAGCAGTGGATGGCACACCCCGCGACGATGGCCGCGGTGGACTACGACGGCTTCGCCAACGGCGGCGACGGGCTGCGCAAACAGGGCTTCCTGCTCCTCGGAGCCGGCGAGCGCGAAGCATGGGAACCGACGGGAGCCGGACGATGAGACTCGACCACCAGCGCCACCACAGCGAGGACGAGGTCGTCGACGTCGTCGTCGTCGGGACCGGCGCGGGCGGCGCACCGCTGCTCGCGACCCTCGCCCGCCGCGGCCTCAGCGTCGTCGCGCTCGAGGCCGGCCCGAACACCGACCCGGAGCAGTACACGCCCGACGAGGTCGAGGCGCCCGGGGACATCAACTGGATGAACGAGCGGATCAGCGGCGGCAGCGCCCCGACCGCCTTCGGCCCGAACAACAGCGGCACCGGCGTCGGCGGCTCGACCCTGCACTGGGGCGCGTTCACACCGCGGCCGAACCAGCACGACATCCGGCTCCGCACCGACTCCGGGCGGGGCGAGGACTGGCCGATCGACCACGCCGAGCTCACCCGCTGGATCGAGCAGGCCGAGCACGACGTCGGCGTCGCCGGACCCGCGCACTACCCGTGGGACCCGGAGCGCCGCTACCGCATGGGCCCGCCGCCGCGGAACGCCTCGTCGGACATGATGATCCGGGGTGCCGCCGCCGTGGGCATCACCGCCACGGACGCCCCCGTCGGCCTCACCACCGAGGACCGGCACCAGGAGCACCACGGGCTCCGCCAGGCCTGCGTGTCCTGCGGTTCCTGCCACCAGGGCTGCCGGAACGGGGCGAAGGTGTCGATGGACACCACCTACCTGCCCGCCGCCGTCGCGTTCGGTGCGGAGATCCGCGCCGAGGCGTTCGTGCACGGCATCGAGCTCGACGCAAGGGGCCGGGTCGAGGCCGTCGTCTACCGCCAGGACGGCCGCGACCACCGGCAGCGCTGCCGCACGCTCGTCCTCGCCGCGGGTGGCATCGAGACCCCGCGCCTGCTGCTGCACACCGGGATCGCGAACAGCAGCGGCCAGGTCGGCCGGAACTTCACCGCGCACGGGGCCACCCAGGTCTGGGCGACCTTCGACGAGTCGATGCGGTCCTACCGCGGGTACCCGTCGTCGATCATCACCGAGGACTTCGTCCGCCCCGCCGACGCGGACTTCGCGGGCGGCTACCTCATCCAGAGCCTCGGTGTGCAGCCGCTGACGCTCGCCACCTCGCTCGTGCGGGGCGGCGGGCTCCGCGGTGCCGCGCTCGTCCGGGCGCTGCAGGACTACCCGCGGATGGCCGGCGTCGGCATCAACGCCGAGTGCCTGCCGTACGACGACAACCGGCTCGTGCTCGCCGACGAGGTCGACGCGAACGGGGTGCCGAAGGCCCGCGTCACGTTCTCGCCCGGGTCGAACGAGGAAGCGATCACCCGCCACGCGGTCCGCACGATGACCGCGATCGTCGAGGCAGCGGGCGGCACGGACGTCCGGGTCCTCGACCGCACGGCGCACACCGTCGGCACGGCACGGATGGGCACCGACGCCGGGAACTCGGTCGTGGACGCCGCCGGCCGGTCGTGGGACGTGCCGAACCTGTGGGTCGTGGACAACTCGGTGTTCCCGAGCTCCCTCATCGCGAACCCGGCGCTGACGATCATGGCGCTGTCGCTGCGCACCGCCGACCGGCTGCTCCGCGACGACGCCTCCGCCGACCGCGAGCAGGCCGCGACCGCCGTCGCCTGACGCGCGAGCCGGGGGACGGGAGGCGCGGTGCGGGCTCGCACCGCGCCTCCCGTCCGTCATCGGTGACGGTCAGTCGTCGGTGGGTGCCCGGTCCTCGATCGGCACCACGACCGGATCCGCCCGGCGCGCACGCATGCGCGCACGGCGGTCGACGTCGAGGTCGTCCTCCGGTGGGTCGTTCGCGTCCGATCCCACGAGCCAGGTGAGCCCGCGCAACCCGCGCCGGTCGTCCGAGACGAGTGCGATCGACCAGAGCGCGCCCTCGTGCTCGGCGGCGCGGCGCTGGGCCCAGTCGACGGCCTGCAGGACGTCGGCCTCGAGCAGGTCGGTCGTCTCCGTCGCGAACACATCGCCGTCGGGGCGCTGGACGTACACGCGGAAGCGCGGGCGTGGGTCCTCCCACGTGCTGTCGCGCTCGTCGACCTCGATGACGTCCATCCCCCGAGCCTACGAGTCCGGGTCAGCCGCGGGTACGCGCCAACCGCCGGTTCAGCGCCCCGTTCAGCAGCGCCACGAGCAGCCCCACCGCGAACACGAGCGTGCCGAAGCACAGCACCTGCGGCGGCATCCCGGCCTTGGCGGCGCCGTACACGAACAGCGGGAACGTGACCGAGGGCCCGGCGACGAACGAGGTGATCACGTAGTCGTCGATCGACATCGCCAGCGCGAGCAACCCCGCAGCCAGCATGCCCGGCGCGAGCAACGGCAGGGTCACGAGCCGGAACGCCTGCAACGGCGTCGCCCCGAGGTCCCCCGCGGCCTCCTCGAGCGCCCGTGACGTCCCCGCGATCCGCGCCCGGAGGACCACGACGACGTAGGCGACGTCGAACGCCACGTGCGTGAGCAGGATCGTCAGGAAGCCGGTGCCGAGCCCGACCGACAGGAAGAACGACAGCGACGCGGACCCGACGACGATCGACGGCGCCGCGATGTCCGCGAACACGACGGCGTTCACGGCACCGCGCCCGGGGAACCGGTAGCGCTCGAGCGCCAGGGCCAGCGGCAGGCCGATCGCGACCGAGATGATCGCGGCGAGGAACGCGATGACGACCGAGGTGACGAACGCCTGTCCGAGGCCCGAGACGTTCACGAGGTTCGCGTACCAGTAGGTCGTGAACCCGTTCCACGCGAACGACAGCCGGTTCGTCGGGGCGTCGTTGAACGAGTACACGATCATGTAGACGATCGGCACGAGGGTGATCGCGATGGTGACCCAGTACACGATCGCGAGCCACGGCCCGCGGCGGTTCACCCCGTGCCGGCCGGGTCGGCGCGCGGCCGTCCCGGTGGCGGGTGCGGCGGGAGCGGTGGCGCGGGGCGGTGCGACGGCGGTCATACGAGGTCCTCGAGGTCGTCGGTGCCGGAGACGCGGGCGTAGATGAACAGGATGATGCCGAGCACGACCATGAGCACGGTCGAGAGCGCCGCGGCGACGTTGTACTGCTGGTTGCCGGAGTAGGCGTCCTGGATCGCCTGCCCGATCGTGTACGTGTTCGTGCCGCCCAGGAGCGCCGAGTTCACCGGGTCGCCCACGCTGTCGATGAAGACGAGCAGGACACCGGCGAAGATGCCCGAGCGGGACAGCGGCAGCGTGGTGTGCCAGAACGCTCGGACCTTGCCGGCGTAGAGGTCGTTCGCCGCCTCGCCGAGTCGGGGGTCGATGCGTTCGAGCGCGGCGTAGATCGGCAGCACCATGAACGCCAGGTCGTTGTAGGCGTCGCCGAAGATCACCGCGCCACCGGTCCCGAGGATGTGGAAGTCCTTGCCGGCCAGGCCGATCGCCTGCAGCGCCGTGACGACCGGCCCCTGCGAGGCGAGCACGAACGCCCACATGTCGGTGCGGATGACGAACGACACGAGGAAGCTCACGAACACGAGCATGAGGAGCGGGTTCTTCCACCGTGGCGACACCCGGAACGCGATGAAGTACGCCACCGGGTACCCGACGATGATCGTCACGACGGTCGCGGCCGCGCCGTACCAGAGCGACCGGCCGAGGAACGTCAGGTACGGCACCTGCGGGTCGATGAACAGCGAGCCGTAGATCCCCCAGTTCCACGTGAACGTGTAGCCGTCGTCCGGGTTGCCCGACATGAGCGAGACGATGAGTCCCGACACGAGCGGGATGACGAAGAACACGGCCAGGTACGCGGTGCCGACGACGGCGAGCAGGAACGGCACCCGCAGGCGACGACCGTTTCGCACGGGCGCGGGTCCCGGTCCGGCCCCGAGACCGGCGGTCCCGGCCGTCCCGACGGCGCTCACGACTGCACCACCGCGTTGAAGATGCCGTTCCACTCGGAGTACTCGTCGTAGTTCTCGAACACCCGGAACTCGTGCGACTTGTCGAGCACCTCGGACGACGGGAACACCAGCGGGCTGTCCGCCACGGTGGGGTCGTCCAGCTCGTCCCGGACGTAGTCCTCCGCGGCGGGCACCGGGCAGACGTAGTTGACGTAGTCCTCGACGATGCCGGCGATCTTCGGCGTGTAGTAGAAGTCCATCCACTCCAGGGCCGACACCGGGTTCGCCGCCTGCCGGGGGATCATGAGGTTGTCGTGCCACATCATCTGGCCTTCCTCGGGCGTGACGAACTTCAAGTGCTCGAACCCGGACTGCTGCGCCTGGAACACGTCGCCGGACCACGCCTGGGTGATCCAGGTGTCACCGTTCTCGAGCTTGTTGATGTAGCTCTGGTCGTAGAACCCGGTGACGCTCGGACGGAGCTTCCGCAGCCAGTCCTGGGCCGTCCGCCAGTCCGCGGGGGTCGAGGTCTCCGGGGCGATGCCGTTCGCGAGCAGCCCGAGGGACCCGAGCTCGGTGTTGTCGCTCATCAGCCCGACGCGGCCCCGGAACGCCGGGTCGAGCAGGTCCTGGAACGACGTGATCTCGCGGTCGATGTACTTCGGGTTGTAGGCGATCCCGGTGAACCCGGTCTGCCACACGACCGAGTGCTTGTTCCCGGGGTCGTAGGTCGGGTCCTTCACCGAGTCACCCGCGTTCGCCGCGAAGTTCGGCAGCCGCGAGTGGTCGAGCTCGCACACGAACCCGTTCTTGATCATCTGCGTCAGCTCGAAGCCGTTCGTCATCACGACGAGGTCGTAGCCGGTGGCCCCCTGCGCACGGAGGATCGGCGACACCGTCGCGTAGAACGTGGCGTTGTCCTGGATCACGGCCTGGTAGTCGACCGAGATCCCGGTGGCCCGCTCGAACAGCTGGATGGACTCGGACTTGCCGTGGTCGGAGTCGATGTAGAGCGGCCAGTTCGCGAAGTTGAGCTGCTTCGTCGCCTGCTGGTCCTTCCAGAACCGCTCCCAGTCCACCGGGTGTTCGGCGAGCGACGCCGCCGACCCCTTGATGCTGCAGCCGGCGAGCAGGGCGGCGACCGCGGCGGCCCCGCCGCCCGCGAGGAACCCGCGACGGCTGACGCGTGCGGACGTCAGTCCGCGCACCAGGTCCGGCCGCGGACTCACGCGACGACCCCCGCGGTGGCGGGTGCGGACTGGAGGCGCGGGTCGGCTCCGGCGGTGACGGTCGCGTCGGACGCGGGGTGCGCCTCCAGGCCGAAACCGTGGTCGACGCCCCACGTGAGCCACACCTCGGTACCGGTGGCGATGCGCGGTCCGCCCTTGGAGTTCTGCGCGAAGACGGAGACGCGGCCCGCGCCCGGCACGTCCACGAGGTACTGGGTGCTGACGCCGGAGAAGGACACGTCGACCACACGGCCGGGGCCGAGGATGTTGCGACCGGCTTCGGGTGCCGGCTCGGCGGTGCGGATCTTGAGCTTCTCGGGACGGACGCCGACCACCACGTGTCCGGTCGTCGCGACGGCCCGGTCGGTCGGGACGGCGATCGTGCCGGCCGCGGTGGCGACGACGAGGAGTCCGCCGTCGGTGCCGCGGACCTCGCCCTCGAGCAGGTTCGACTGCCCGAGGAAGTTCGCGACGAACGCCGTGCGGGGCAGCTCGTACAGGTCCTGCGGGCTGCCCATCTGCTCGATGCGGCCGCCGTTCATGACGGCGACCGTGTCGGCCATCGTCATCGCCTCCTCCTGGTCGTGCGTGACGTGCAGGAAGGTGAGACCGACCTCGGCCTGGATCGTCTTCAGCTCGAGCTGCATCTGGTGCCGCAGCTTGAGGTCGAGGGCGCCGAGGGGCTCGTCGAGCAGGAGCAGGGCCGGGCGGTTCACGATCGCGCGGGCGAGGGCGACGCGCTGCTGCATGCCGCCGGACAGCTGCGCCGGACGCTTCGACGCCGAACCCTCGAGCTCGACGAGCCGCAACGCCTCGGTCGCCTTCGTCATCGGGTCCGGGATGCGCCGGCGCTTCAACCCGAACGCCACGTTCTCGAGCACGCTCATGTGCGGGAACAGCGCGTAGTTCTGGAACACCGTGTTGACCGGCCGCTGGTACGGCTTCGTGTCGGTGACGTCCCGTCCGCCGATCGTGATCGTGCCGCTCGTGGGCTCCTCGAGGCCGGCGACGAGCCGGAGCGTCGTCGTCTTGCCGCAGCCGGACGGCCCGAGCAGCGCGAAGAACGAGCCGGCCGGGACGGTGAGGTCGAGGGCGTCGACCGCGGTGTGGCCGGGGAAGGACTTGGTGATCCGGTCGAGCCGGAGATCGGCTCCCGATTCGGCGAAGGTGCCGGTCATTGCCATGGTGCCTCCTGCTGCTCGTGCTGCTCGGGGTCGGGTTCGGGCTCAGCCGATGTAGGACATGACGTGCTTGATGCGGGTGTAGTCGTCGAACCCGTACTGGGACAGGTCCTTGCCGTAGCCGGAGTGCTTGAAGCCGCCGTGCGGCATCTCGGCGACGATCGGGATGTGGGTGTTGATCCACACGCACCCGAAGTCGAGGTCGCGGGCGAAGCGCATCGCCCGCGCGTGGTCGGTCGTCCACACCGAGCTCGCCAGGCCGTACTCGACGCCGTTCGCCCACGCGATGGCCTGCTGCTCGGTCGAGAAACGCTGGACGGTCTGCACCGGGCCGAAGATCTCCTGCTGCACGGCGCGGTCGTCCTGCCGGAGCCCGGAGACGATCGTCGCCTCGTGGTGGAAGCCGCGGTCGCCCAGGCGGTGGCCGCCGAGCTCGATCGACGCGTGGTCGGGGAGGGAGTCGATGAACGACCGGACCTGGGCGAGCTGGGCCGCGTTGTTCACCGGGCCGAAGTACGGGGTCGGTGCGTCCGGCCCGGTCTGCGCGTCGGTCTGCGCCGCCTCGGCGAGCGCCGCCACGAACTCGTCGTGGACGCCGTCCTGCACGAGCAGGCGGGTGGCGGCGGTGCAGTCCTGCCCGGCGTTGAAGAACCCGGCGGCGACGATGCCGGCCACGGCGGCGGGGACGTCGGCGTCGTCGAACACGATCACCGGGGCCTTGCCGCCGAGTTCGAGGTGGGTCCGCTTGAGGTCACCGGCGGCGGCGCGGGCGACCTCGATGCCGGCGCGGACGGAGCCGGTGATCGACACGAGCTGCGGCGTGGGGTGGTCGATCATCGCGGCGCCGGTCGTCCGGTCCCCCACGACGACGTTGAGGACGCCGGGCGGCAGGAACTCCGCGGCGACCTCGGCGAGCAGCAGGGTCGACAGCGGGGTGGTGTCGCTCGGCTTGAGCACGGTCGTGTTCCCCGCGGCGAGCGCCGGCGCGGCCTTCCACACCGCCATGTTGAGCGGGTAGTTCCACGGGGTGACCTGGGCGACGACACCGATCGGCTCGCGGCGGACGAACGACGTGTGGTCGGTCATGTACTCGCCGGCGCTCCGCCCCTCGAGGTTCCGGGCGGCGCCGGCGAAGAAGCGGATCTGGTCGACGGAGAGCAGGATCTCGTCCTCGACGAGGGTGGCGCGGGGCTTCCCGGTGTCGAGCGACTCGAGGTCGGCGAACTCCTCCGCCCGCTGCTCCATCGCGTCGGCGATCCGGAAGAGCGCGAGCTGTCGTTCCGCGGGTGTGGTGCGGCCCCACGTCCCGAACGCGGTGCTCGCCGCACGGAAGGCCGCGTCGACGTCGGCGGCGCTGGACACCGGCGACGTGCCGTAGACGTGCTCGTCGGTCGGGTCGATCAGGTCGAAGGCCGCGTCGGCGCGGACCTCGACGGACGCGCCCCCGACGAAGTTCCGGACCTCGCTCGTCTTCGTGGTCTCCCGCATGGCGGCGATACTGGCACGGAAAATGCCGGTTCGGAAGACTTGTAACAACGGAAATCGTCGTGAAACACGGTGTTCACAACGGATTCCCTTGCTTTCTGGGCGATGGCGCTGCAATGCTGTCCGGCATGGCGGCAGCACCACGACGTCCGGGACCGATCGACGACACCTCGAAGCGGATCATCGAACAACTCCAGGCGGACGGGCGCCGTCCGTACGGCGAGATCGGCAAGGCGGTCGGTCTCAGCGAAGCGGCGGTCCGGCAGCGCGTCCAGAAGCTGACCGAGACCGGCGTCATGCAGATCGTCGCGGTGACGGACCCCTTGCAACTCGGGTTCCACCGCCAGGCGATGATCGGCATCCGGGTCAGCGGCGACACCCGAACCGTCGCCGACGAACTCGAACGGCTCCCGGCGGTCGACTACCTCGTCATGACCGCCGGGAGCTTCGACCTCATGGTCGAGGTCGTCTGCGAGGACGACGACGACCTGATCGAACTCCTGAACGGCACCATCCGGGCGATCCCGGGCGTCGCCGGCACCGAGACCTTCGTCTACCTGCAACTCCGCAAACAGCTCTACGACTGGGGAACGCGATGACCATCTCCGAACGACCCACCACCCGTCTCGGCTCGTACGACCCGTTCGCACCGGTGGACGACGCCGCGCTGCAGCAGAAGTCGCGCGACCACCTGTGGATGCACTTCGCCCGGCACGGTGCGAACCAGGCCGGTGCCGACGTGCCGATCATGGTGCGCGGCGAGGGGCACCACGTCTACGACAGCCACGGCAAGGAGTACATCGACGGGCTCTCCGGCCTGTTCGTCGTCGCCGCGGGCCACGGCCGGAAGCGCCTGGCCGAGATGGCCGCCAAGCAGGCCGAGACGCTGTCGTTCTTCCCGATCTGGTCGTACGCGCACCCCGCGGCGATCGAGCTCGCGGACCGGTTGGCCGACCACGCCCCCGGCGACCTCAACAAGGTGTTCTTCTCGACCGGCGGCGGCGAGGCCGTCGAGACCGCGTTCAAGCTCGCGAAGTACTACTGGAAGCTCCGCGGCAAGCCGATGAAGCACAAGGTGATCTCCCGCGCGGTCGCGTACCACGGCACCCCGCAGGGAGCACTCGCGATCACGGGCATCCCGGCGATGAAGCAGATGTTCGAGCCGCTCGCACCGGGTGGCTTCCGCGTGCCGAACACCAACTACTACCGCGCCGCCGAGATGGGCTTCGCCGGCGAGAGCGAGGAGGAGTTCGGCTTCTGGGCGGCCGAGCGCATCCGCGAGATGATCGAGTTCGAGGGACCGGACACCGTCGCCGCGGTCTTCCTCGAGCCGGTGCAGAACTCCGGCGGCTGCTTCACCCCGCCGCCCGGGTACTTCCAGCGGGTCCGCGAGATCTGCGACGAGTACGACGTGCTGCTGGTCTCCGACGAGGTGATCTGCGCGTTCGGTCGGATCGGCACGATGTTCGCGTGCGACACCTACGGCTTCGTACCGGACATGATCACGTGCGCGAAGGCGATGACCTCGGGCTACTCCCCCATCGGCGCGACGATCATCAGCGACAAGCTCTTCGAGCCGTTCTCCACGGGCGACACGACCTTCTACCACGGGTACACGTTCGGCGGGCACCCGGTCTCCGCCGCCGTCGCGATGGAGAACCTCGACATCTTCGAGGAAGAGGGGCTCCTGCAGAACGTCCAGCAGAACGCCCCGCTCTTCAAGGCCGAGCTCGACACGCTGCGCGACCTGCCCATCGTCGGGGACGTCCGTGGTGACGGGTACTTCTACGGCATCGAGCTCGTGAAGGACAAGGCCTCCAAGACGACCTTCGACGACGCCGAGTCGGAGCGCCTGCTCCGCGGGTTCCTGTCGAAGGCGCTGTTCGACGCCGGGCTGTACTGCCGGGCCGACGACCGCGGCGACCCCGTCGTGCAGCTCGCGCCGCCGCTCACCATCGGGCAGCCGGAGTTCCGCGAGATGACCTCGATCCTGCGGAGCGTCCTGTCCGAGGCCTGGACGAAGATCTGACCGTGACCGGCTACCGGGGCGTCTCGTTCTGGCTCGACGCGCTCGTCACGAGTGGCCGCGACGACCTGACGCCCCGGCCGCCGCTCGACGGCGACACCACCGCGGACGTCTGCATCGTCGGCGGTGGACTGACGGGTCTCTGGACCGCGTGGTACCTGCACCAGGCCGACCCGCGCCTCCAGGTCGTCGTCGTGGAACGCGAGATCGCGGGCTTCGGCGCGTCCGGACGCAACGGCGGCTGGTGCTCCGCACTGTTCCCGCGGTCCGCCGAGGCGATCGCCCGCGAGCACGGCCGCGACGCGGCCCTCGCCCTGCGTCGGGCGATGCGCGACACCGTCGACGAGGTCGGGCGCGCAGCGTCCGAGGCCGGAGTCGACTGCGACTACGTCAAGGGCGGCACCGTCCTCTACGCGCGCTCCGCCGTGCAGGAACGCGCGGCCCGCGACGAGGTCGCCGCCTCAGCCGCGTGGGGCGACGACATGACGTACCGCGACGCACGCCCCGGCGATGCCGCCGGATCGGCCGGTGTCGCGTGGACGCCGGACTGCGCGCGGGTCCAGCCCGCAGCGCTGGTGCGCGGCCTGGCGGCGGCCCTGGAGGCGCGGGGCGTCCGGATCGCGGAGCACACGCCCGCCGTGTCGTGGGGTCCAGGGCACGTGGTCACGTCGCGCGGGACCGTCACGGCCGGTGCCGTGGTCATCGCGGTCGAGGGCTACGGCGCGCAGCTCGAGCAGACGAAACGGCGCATCCTGCCGCTGTACTCGCTCATGATCGCGACGGCACCGTTGCCCGCCGCGGTCTGGGACCGCATCGGCCTGGAGCACGGCCAGACCTTCTCGGACTACCGGCACCTGCTCGTGTACGGGCAGCGCACGGCGGACGACCGACTGGCGTTCGGCGGGCGCGGAGCCCGCTACCACTGGGGGTCCGCGATCACCCCCGGCTACGACCGGGTACCACGCGTGTTCGAACACCTGCGGCGGTCCTTGGTCGAGCTGTTCCCCGCCGTCGCCGACGCCCCGGTCACCCACACGTGGGGCGGACCCCTCGGGGTGCCCCGCGACTGGTGCGCCTCGGTCACGTGGGACGGCCACGTCGGGACCGCCGGCGGCTACGTCGGCGACGGCCTGTCCACGACGAACCTCGCCGGGCGGACGCTCGCCGACCTCGTGCGGGGTGTGTCCTCGCCGCTGACCGCGCTGCCGTGGGTGAACCACCGGTCGCCGGACTGGGAGCCGGAGCCGCTGCGGTTCCTCGGGGCGAACGCCGGGCTCGTGGCCACCGACCTGGCCGACCGCGAGGAAGCACTGACCGGGCGGCCGAGCCTCGCCGCCCGCCTGATGGCACCGCTGACCGGAGGACACTGATGGCTGCACTCGATGCCGACGTCGTCGTCGTGGGGGCCGGGGTCGCCGGGCTCGCCGCTGCTCGAGCGCTCGTGCAGGGCGGGCAGCGCGTCGTCGTGCTCGAGGCCCGCGACCGCATCGGTGGCCGCACCTGGACCGACGACGAGATCGGGGTGCCGGTCGACCTCGGCGCCTCGTGGATCCACGGCATCGAGGGCAACCCGCTCTGGTCCCTGGCGTCCGCGTTCGGGATCGAGACCGTCGAGTTCACCGTCGGCAGCTTCCAGTTCGACGGGCGGCCGATCGGCTGGCACGCCCCGTCCGGACGGCGGTTGACCGCGCCCGAGGCCGCGTCGTTCGTCGCGGACCTGCACACCGTCGACGGCGCCCTCGCCGCGGTGGTCGCCGACGCCCCGCCGCCAGCGACCTACGCGTCCGCCGTCGACACCGCGCTGCGGTCCCTGCAGTGGCAGGGCGACCGGGCCGCGCGGATCCGCGAGTACACGGCGCACCGCTCCGAGGACCTCTGCGGCGCCCCGGTCACCGTGCTCGACGCGCACGGGCTCGACGAGGAGCACGTCGCCGGCGACGAGGTGGTGTTCCCCGGCGGCTACGCCCAGTACGCGGACGCCCTGGCGGCCGGGCTCGACGTGCGGCTGTCCTCCGTCGTCGCCGCCGTGCGCTCGTCGTCCTCGGGCGTGGTCGTCGGGCTCGCCGACGGGACGACCGTGTCCGCTGCGGAGGTCGTCGTCACGGCACCCCTCGGCGTGCTGCAGGCCGGCGCGATCACGTTCGAGCCACCACTCGAGCCCGCGGTGCTCGACGCGATGGGCCGACTCGGCATGGGCGTCTACGACAAGGTGTTCCTGCGGTTCCCCGAGCGGTTCTGGGGTGACGACTGGGTGGTGCGGCAGCAGGGTCCGGCCGGGGTCGACTGGCACTCCTGGTACGACATGTCCCGGGTGACCGGCGAACCGGTGCTCGCGGCGCTCGTGGGCGGTGCCGGTGCGCGGCGGATCGAGTCGCTGCCCGATGCCCTGATCGTCGACGAGGCGGTCGAGGCGCTGCGCCGGATGTTCGGGCCCACGGTCCCGGAGCCGGACGGCGTGCGGATCACCCGATGGGCGGCGGACCCCTTCGCGCGCGGGTCGTACTCGTACCTGCACGTGGGGGCGTCACCGGACGACCACGACCTGCTCGGCACCCCGTCCGGGCGGGTGCAGCTCGCCGGTGAGGCCACGTGGGGCGACGACCCCGCGACCGTGCACGGGGCGCTGCTCTCCGGGCTGCGGGCGGCGGCCCGGGTGCTCGGGCACGAGGTGTCGGCCGGGTCGTTGGCGGGGCCGCTGCCCGGCTGACGGGCGTGACGCTCCGTCAGTCGAAGGCCGGGGTGTCCGCCGAGCACCGCACCGCGTCGCCCGGCCGCGCCGACGTCTCGCTCGCGATCTCGCGCTTCCCGTCGAGCAGGATCCGGCACGTCGCCGTGGCCCCGGCGCCCGGCGTCGCCCGCACCGAGGCCCGCTGTTCGGCGAGGACGATCGCGTCGTGCTCCCAGCGCGACCCGTCGCCGTCCGAGGACCCGGTCTCCTGCGCGTCGAGCCGGTGCACCTCGGGTGCTTCGCCGCGCCGCTCGGCGCCCTCGAACCGCACGTCGGTGAGGGCGGCCCCGCTCGGCTGGTCGACGCGGACCTCGTAGGTCACGGACCAGGCATCGCCCGTCTGCTGCTGGACGAAGCTGCACCCGGTCGCGAGCACCGCGACGGAGCCAGCGACCACGGCGGCGGCGAGGAGACGGACGGTGGGACGGTTGCAATCGGACATGCCACCAGCCTGCGCAGCGAGCGCCAGCGGATCGTCCCCCGGGCGACTCGACCCCGTGCGACGACGGATCGATCCCGGGTCCTCCGAGCGGTTGACATCGGCTCCGTGCGCCCGCGCGGTCAGTACCGTCGACCGCATGGGAACCGTGCTGCCAGGCGTGATCGCGTTCGTCGTCGGGGTCGTCCTCGCCGTCGGGGCGCTCGTGCCGTGGACGGCGTGGGAGTACCGCCGTCACGGGCAGCTCGGCTTCCGACGCTCGCTCGTCGCGTTCGGCACGCTCGTCTACGCCCTCGCGCTCGTCACCTACACGCTGCTGCCCCTGCCCGACGACGTCGCGACGATGTGCCGGAACGCGGCCTCGCCGCAGCTGACGCCGTTCGCGTTCCTCGGGGACGTCGCGAAGGAGGGCGGGATCTCCGGACCCCGGTCGCTGCTGTCCAACCCGGCGTCGGCGCAGGTCCTGTTCAACGTGCTGCTCTTCGTGCCCCTCGGTGCACTCGCCCGGCACGCGGTCGCCCGGAGGCGCGTGTTCGCCGGCCTGCTCGTCGGGCTCGGCGCCGGGTTCGTGGTGTCCCTGCTCATCGAGACGACGCAGCTCACCGGCGACTGGTTCCTCTACCCGTGCTCGTACCGTCTCTTCGACGTCGACGACCTGCTCGCGAACACGACCGGCGCCGTGGTCGGCACGCTCCTCGCCCCGCTCGTGGGACTGCTCGCCGGGTCGGGGCGGACCACCGACGCGGACGCCCCGCGCCCGGTCACCGCGGCACGACGGTTCTCCGGCATGCTCGCCGACGCGCTGGCGATCTGGCTCCTGTCCGGCACGCTGAGCGTCGGGACCGCCCTGGTGTGGGCGATCGCTGGGCGGGACGACCAGGAGCCGGTGCTCGGCACGCTCATCACCGCCGGTGCACTGGTCGCCCCGTTCGCACAGCTCGTGGTCGTGCTCGCGACGGGCCGGACCCTCGGTGAGCACGTCGTCCGGCTCCGTCCGGTGCCGACACCGGGGACCGGGAGGCGCGTGGTGCGCTGGGCGCTCGGCTCCGGCGGGTGGGCGGCACTGCTCGCCCTGGACGTCCCGTTCTCCGCGTTCCTCGCGTTCGTGCTCGCGGTGACGTCGATCGTCGCGGTGTGGGCGACCCGCGGCCGGCGTGGGTTCGCGCTCGCGGTGATCCGGGCGGAGGTCGAGGACGACCGGGTGCCGGTGCGCGTCGGCTGAGCGGGTCCCGACGGGTGTCGTACTGACCGGACGCTCACGGGTCGCACGGGCCCGGAACGGTGTTCGAGTGCCACACTCGGAGCCGTGACGACGACGCGGACCACACCCCGGCACGAGCACCGCGGGCCGGTCGCCGTCGCCGTGCTGGTGAACCTCGCGCTGAGCCTGTTCCTGCCCGACGAGGTCCTGTTCTTCCCGTCCTGGGTGGTCCCGCTCCTCGGGGTGCTGCTCCTCACCCCGCTCATCGTGTTCAACCCCCGGCGGCTGACCCGTGAGACCACCTGGTCGCGGTGGCTGTCCACGGGCCTCGCGGTCCTGCTGACGGTCGCGAACCAGCTGACCGTCGTCCGCACGATCGACGAGCTGCTGCACGGGCACCCCGACGGCGGCGCGGTGCTCCTGACCGCCCTGCAGGTCTGGGTGAGCAGCATCATCGCGTTCGGGCTCGTGTACTGGGAGCTCGACCGGGGCGGCCCCGTCGCCCGACGACAGCCGGGGCTGTGGGGGACCGACCGCGCCGACTTCCAGTTCCCGCAGGAGACCGACCCGAAGACGGCGGCCTGGCGGCCGGTGTACCTCGACTACCTCTACGTCGCGCTGACGAACATGATGGCGTTCAGCCCGACGGACACGATGCCGATGACCATCCGGGCGAAGATGATCATGGCCTACCAGTCGATCGGCGGGTTCATCCTGCTGGCGCTCGTGATCTCTCGCGCGGTGAACATCATCAGCTGACCCCACTTCCGACGAGCGACTCCGACACGTCCCAGAGCCGAGCGGCGTCGTCGTCACGGAGCAACGGCGCCCACGGCTTCCGGCGGCCGGCCGGTCCGCCGAGCTGCCCGGGTCCGGTCGGACCGACGAAACCGCCGTCGAGGTCCGCGTCGGTCGCCGCGAGCAGGGCCGGCTCCGCCGCCGAGGCCGGTGTCCCGACGAGGAGCCCGCGCGCCGACAGCCAGCGGATCAGCCGGACGGCCACGGTGTCGCCCGAGCGTCCGATCTCCGGGCGTGCGGCGAGCAGGCTCGTGGGTGCGACGCCGGGGTGGCTGACCGCACTCGTGATCCCCCACCCACCGGCCCGGCTCCTCCGACCGAGCTCGAGGGCGAAGAGCGCGCACGCGAGCTTCGACTGCCCGTACGCCCGCGCGACGTCGTAGTCCCGCTCGGACTGCAGGTCGTCCCACCGGATCGAGGCACGCTGCGCCGCCACGCTCGACTGCATCACGACCCGACCGTTCGCGGCACGGAGTAGGGGGAGCAGGGCGCCGACGAGTGCGACGTGCCCGAGGTGGTTCGTGCCGAACTGCAGCTCGAAGCCGTCCCGGGTCGTCTGCCGCTCCGGCGGGTTCATCACGCCGGCGTTCCCCCCGAACACGTCGATCGGCGTGCCCTCGGACCGCATCCGCTCCCCGAGCGTCGACACGGACTCCAGCGAGGACAGGTCCAGGTCCTCGAGCAGCACGGATGCATCCGGGTGCTGCGCGGTGATCCGGGCGACCGCCGCCGCTCCCTTGTCGCGGTTGCGCACCGGCACGACCACCTCCGCCCCGGCGCCGGCGAAGCGCGCGGCGATCTCCAGTCCGATGCCGTCGCTCGCTCCGGTCACCAGGACCCGGCGCCCGCCGAGGTCCGGGAGGGTGAGTCGTTCGTTCCGTGCCATGGTCCGCCTCTTCCGTCGTGGTGAGCACCCGATCCGGCACCCGAGACGATCGTCGCCGTGTCGTGGACGCGCAACCACGGCCTGACGATCCGTGGCTGCGGTCGACGCCCCGGGAGAGGATGGGCGCATGATCGACCGAGCGTCCCTCGCGGACTTCCTCCGCAGCCGTCGGACGGCCCTGCAGCCCGAGGACGTCGGCCTGCCCCGGGGCCAGCGCCGTCGCACGAGCGGGCTGCGGCGCGAGGAGGCGGCGCTGCTGAGCAACATGTCCGTCGACTACTACGCGCGGCTGGAGCGGGAGCGCGGACCGCAGCCGTCCGACCAGATGCTCGCGTCGATCGCGCAGGGCCTGCGCCTCACGATCGCGGAGCGCGACCACCTCTTCCGCCTCGCCGGACACGAGCCCCCGACCGCGGCGTCCGGCGGCGACCACGTCAGCCCCGGCATGATGCGCATCTTCGACCGACTCGCCGACAGCCCGGCCGAGATCGTCACCGAGCTGGGCGAGACGCTGCAGCAGACCTCCCTCGCCGCCGAACTCACCGGTGACGCCAGCGGCCGACGGGGCGACGACCGGAGCATCGGGTACCGGTGGTTCGCCGACCCGGCGTCCCGGGACGTCCACCCGGTCGAGGACCACCCCTTCCTGTCCCGGATGTACGCCTCGGGTCTCCGCACCGTCATCGCTCGCCGCGGTCCCGACTCCCGGGCCGCACACCTGGCCGAACGGCTGCTCGCGACGAGCGAGGAGTTCCGCGAGGTCTGGGCGCGCCACGAGGTCGGCATCCGCCCGCGTGACGTGAAGACCTACCGCCACCCGGAGGTCGGGCTGCTCACCCTGCAGTGCCAGGTGCTGCAGGACCCCGACAGCTCGCAGAACCTGCTCGTGTACACCGCCGAACCCGGTAGCGAGACCGCCGAGCGACTCCGGCTGCTCGCCGTGGTCGGCTCGGCGGTCGGTCGCGCCTGACCTCGGAGGTCGTCAGGCGCCGTGTGCCTCCTCGGCCACCGGCTGCCACTCGCGCCAGGTCGCCAACCGCGACTCGTAGTCCCGCTCCGCGATGCCGAGCGGCGCCTTCCCGAAGAACACCCGCAGCGGCGGCTCGTCCGCGTCGACGACCTTGAGGATCGCCGCCCGGGTCGCCTCCGGCTTGCCCGGATCGGCAGCGGACGGGCGCTTGGACGCGGCCTCACGCACATCGGCGTAGGCGGCGATCTCCTCGCTGTGCTTCGAGGACGGACCGGACCAGTCCGTCGAGAACCCACCGGGCTCGACGAGGGTGACGTGGATGCCGAACCCGCCGACCTCCTGGGACAGCGACTGCGAGATCCCCTCGAGCGCCCACTTCGACGCGTGGTACGCCCCGACCGTCGGGAACGCACTGATCCCGCCGATGCTCGACACCTGGATGATGTGTCCGGACCCCTGCTCGCGCATGATCGGCAGCGCCGCCTGGGTGACCCAGAGCGCACCGAACAGGTTCGTCTCGAGCTGCGCGCGCACCTCGTCCTCGGTGAGCTCCTCGACCATGCCGAAGTGGCCGTAGCCGGCGTTGTTGACGACGACGTCGAGGGAGCCGAAGTGCTCGGCGGCACGCTGGACCGCGGCGATGTCGGCCGCACGGTCGGTGACGTCGAGCTGCAGCGCGAGGAACGTGTCCGGGTACTGGTCGACGAGGTCGTGCACGTCGTCGGGGTTGCGGGCGGTCCCGGCGACGGAGTCCCCGCGCTCGAGTGCCGCTTCCGTCCACTCGCGGCCGAAGCCCTTGGACGCGCCGGTGATGAACCAGGTCTTGCTCATGTGTCCTCCTGTTGTCTGACCGGATCAGCCAACGCCCGGGGCACGGGTGTCACCTCGACGCCCGGGGGACGCGCGCGCCGACCGGACAGTCACGACCGGGTCCAGCTCCGCGTCGCGTACCAGGCGATCACGCCGAGGAACGGTGCGACGAACACCGCGATCACCCACCCGACCTTGCCCTCGTCGGACAGGTTCGGGTCACGGAGGATCGACCGGACCGCAGCCACCCACAGGCACACCAGTGCGACGAGCAGGGCGACGAGGGAGAGGGAGGCCCCGGTCCCCATCAGGTTGTCGAGCATGCCGTGATGCTCCCAGGACGGCGACGGCGCGGACAGCCCCTCTTGGCGTGACACACCCGCCGAACGACCGTCAGGGTCGGGGCGCCGCGAACTCCAGGTTGACGTCGTCCGGGTCCTGCACGGACAGGATCACGAGCCCGAACGGCGGCAAGTCGGTCACCTCGCCGTGCTCGATCCCCGCCGCGTCGAGCCGGCCCACCGCGGCGTGCAGCTCGTCGACCGAGGCCACCCGGAACGACACGTGGTCGAGGCCGACCCGGTCGGCGTCGAACCGGTCCCCCGCCGGCGCGACCGGCCGCAGGCCCAGCGTCTGGCCGCCGAACGTGAAGGAACACCCGCCGTAGGTCCGCCACGGGTCGTCGTGGATCGTCGGGTCGTCGATCTGGTCGCTGAAGTCGCTGCCGGGCGGCATCCCGAACAACCGCTCGAAGAAGGCCTTGCTGCGTCGGATGTCGGTGACCGTCAATCGGACGTGCGAGAAGCCGAGCGGCGTGACGATGGGTTCGCTCATGCGTCCACACAACACCTCGAGGGGTTGCGCTCGTTGATCGGGCGATCAACAATGGCGTCATGGACGTCATCACCGGCACACCGCAGCCGTCTCCCCTGCACGAGGACAACGGCCGACCCCGACGCCGGGTGCGCGTCGGCCTCGTGCAGTCCCGGTGGCTCGAGGATCCCGCTGCCCACCGTGCCCAGCTCGCGGACGGCATCGCGACGGCAGCGGCGAACGGTGCCACCGCGGTGTTCCTCCCCGAACTGACGCTCTCGCGCTACCCGGGCGACACCCCCGCGACCGGTACACCGAAGGAATCGGCCGAGTCGCTCGAGGACGGCCCGACGGTCGCCTTCGCCCGCGCCCAGGCGGCGGAGCACGGGGTGTTCGTGCACGCCTCGCTGTACGAGCGTCCGGCCGCCGACGACCGACCCGATGACCCGCGCGGCTACAACACGGCCGTCCTCGTCGCCCCGGACGGCACGCTGGTCGGACGGACGCGCAAGACGCACATCCCGATCAGCGCCGGCTACTACGAGGACACGTACTTCCGCCCAGGTTCCGACGCCGACGCGTTCCCGGTGTACGAGCCGGCCGGACTCGGCGCCCGTGTGGGCCTGCCGACCTGCTGGGACGAGTGGTTCCCCGAGGTCGCGCGGTCGTACGGTCTCGCCGGCAGCGAGGTCCTCGCGTACCCGACGGCGATCGGGTCCGAGCCCTCGTTCCCCGCGTTCGACACCGCGCCGATCTGGCGGCAGGTCATCGTGGCGAACGGCATCACCTCGGGGCAGTTCATGGTGGTCCCGAACCGCTGGGGCGACGAGGGCGACATCACCTTCTACGGCTCCTCGTTCATCTCCGACCCGTTCGGCCGCGTCCTCGTCGAGGCACCGCGGGACGCGAGTGTCGTGCTCGTCGCGGACCTCGACCTCGACGCCCGCACGGAGTGGCTCCGGCTCTTCCCCTTCTACGTCACGCGCCGCCCGGACCTGTACGGCACGCTCGTCGCCCCCGTCGACGAGGAACGCCACGCGTACGGCGCACGCGACGCGATCGACGCGGCCATCGCCGTGGCGGCGACCCCCACCGGACGCGAGGTGCGCGCATGACGTGGGCCATGCCTCCCGAGACCGCCCCGCAGGAACGCACCTGGATGGCGTTCCCGCGGCCCGGGCTGACGCTCGGCGACGACCCGGCGAGCGCCGAGGCGGCGCGTACCGTCTGGGCGGCGACCGCGAACGCGATCAGCGAGTACCAGGCCGTCACCGTGGTCGTCGACCCGGTCGCGCGCGACGACGCCCGACGCCTCCTGTCCGGCGCCGTGGACGTGCTCGAGGCGCCCCTCGACGACTTCTGGATGCGCGACATCGGTCCGACGTTCGTGGTCGACGACGTGACCGGGGCCCGTGGCGCGGTGGACTGGGTCTTCAACGGCTGGGGTGCGAACCCGTGGTCGACGTGGACGCGCGACGCCGAGGTCGCCGCCACCGTCGCCGCGGCCGCCGGCGTGGAACGGATCCCGTCACTGCTCGTGAACGAGGGCGGCGCGATCCACGTCGACGGGTCCGGGCGCG
Organism: Curtobacterium sp. Curtsp22; assembly: GCF_059492135.1. Classification (NCBI taxonomy): domain Bacteria; kingdom Bacillati; phylum Actinomycetota; class Actinomycetes; order Micrococcales; family Microbacteriaceae; genus Curtobacterium; species Curtobacterium sp. Curtsp22. The sequence goes on from NZ_CP168519.1 coordinate 2,380,917, forward strand.
TCCTCGTCACCGAGACGGTCCAGCTCGATCCCCGCCGGAACCCCTACGCCGACCGCGCGCGGGTGGAGCAGGAGCTGGCGCGGACGATCGGCGCGACCGACGTGGTCTGGCTGCCCCGCGGTCTCACCCGCGACTACGACGGCTTCGGCACCCGGGGGCACGTCGACATGGTGGCGACCTTCGCCGGCGCCGCGATGGACACCGTCCTGCTGCACGCCCAGCCGGACCCCGGCCACCCGGACCACCTCGTGATGCCGATCGTCCGACGGGCGATCGAGGAGGCGACGGACGCCACCATCGTCGAGTTGCCCGCACCCGCGACGCTCGCCGACGCCGACGGACCCGTCGACTGGAACTACGTGAACCACGTGGTGGTGAACGGCGCGGTGATCGCGTGCGGCTTCGGGGAGCCGGCGGCGGACGAGCGGGCGCGGGGGATCCTCGCGGACGTGTACCCGGGGCGGGAGGTGCGGACGATCGACGCGCGCGAGGTGTTCGCGCGGGGCGGTGGGCTGCACTGCATCACGCAGCAGGAGCCCGCGGCGCAGTAGACGTCAGGCCGCCGGCACCCCGAGCCCCACCCGCGGCTGCAACCAGTCGAGCCCCGCGGCGAGCGCCGCCCGCGCCGTCACCCAGCTGTGCCGCCCACCCGGCACCACCCACGTGGCGACGTGCATCCCCGCTGCCCGCGCCCGCTCGGCCATCACGGGCATCACGGGCCCGTAGGTGGTGTCGAGGGCCCCGGCCGCGAAGAACGCGTTCGAGTCCCGGAACGGCGCACCGGCACGCAGCAGCGCCGCCGGCTGCGCAGCCGCCCACGCCGCCCGGTTCCCGGCGAACCCCTCGTCGACGGTCTTCGTCTCGCTGCCGAGCGTGGGCCCGTCCTCGCCGGAGACGTCGATGAGGTTGCCGAACCGCGAGGGGTCCCCCGCCCCGAGCTGGATCGCGCACGTCCCACCCTGCGAGAACCCGCCGATGGTCCACGCGGAGGCCGCCGTCTGCACCCGCAGGTGGCTCGTCACCCACGCCGGGACGTCCTCGGTGAGGTAGGTCCGGCTGTTGCCGAGCGCCCCGTCGACGCACATCGGGTTCGCCGACCGCGGGCCGAGCTGGTCGGGGACGACCACGATCGGTGCGAGGCCACGGTCGACGGTCGCGAGCGCGTCCATCGTCTGTTCGATCGCCCCGCCGGTCTGCACGTCCTCGGGACCGGCACCGCGGGACTGGCCGGACAGGAGCACGTCGACCGGCAGCGCCGGCGGGTCGGCGGTGAGCGCGGCCGGGGGCAGGTACAGCAGGGCCTGGCGTGCGACGAAGTGCGATCGCGTGGCCGGGATGGTCACCCGGAGCAGCCGCCCCTGCGTCGGCAGGTCGGCCGGTGCGGTCCACGTCCTCGCCAGGTCGACGCTCGCCGGCGCGGGAGTGGACCCGGGCGTCTCGGCAGCGGGGATCCCGCCGGCCGCGGTCGCGATCGGGGCGTGCGCAGAGGGGCGGACGCTCGGCACGGTCGTCGCGCGGGCCGTGGAGGCGCGGCTCGGCTCCGCAGCGACGGCCCGCCCGGCAGCGGCGGAGCCCGTCCCACCCGCACCGGTCGCGTGGGCGACGCCCCACCCACCGGCCGCGCCGAGCGCGAGGCCGACCACCAGCCCCGCGGCGATCAACCCTCGTGTCCGTGTCATCGGTCGTCCTCGTCCGTCGGCGTCCGGCCCGGTGCCGGTCGTGCCGAGCCGATCGTAGGGAGCCGTGCCGGGAGTGCGCCCGCGGTTCCGGCCCCGTGGCTGAGCATCTTCCCGGCCGGTCCCAGGCTCCGATCGGCAAGCGACACCGCGTACATCCCTGCGTCGCATCGTGTACTCCGTGGCGGGTCCGACGCTGCCCGCGGCGTCGGTATCGTCAGCGGATCGGTCCACCCGATCAGGTCCGCGCACCGCCGCGCGGACCCCGGCCCCCGCAGCTCCGGCTGCGAGCAGGAGGGAACCCCCATGGCGTCACCGACCATCGTCACCGCCCCACCCGGCACCGCGCGTGGTGGGTCCCTGAAGCGGAGTCTCGGGCTGTGGGCGATCGTCGGACTCGGCCTCGGGTACATGACGCCGACCGTGGTGTTCGACACCTTCGGCATCGTCGCCGGCGAGACGAACGGCGCCGTGCCGAGTGCGTACCTCATCGCCCTCGTGATCATGCTCCTGACGGCGATCAGCTACGGGAAGATGGTCCGCGTCTACCCGGCGGCGGGTTCGGCCTACACGTACGTGCGGGAGTCGATCCACCCGAACGCCGGCTTCATGGTCGGCTGGGCGTCCCTGCTCGACTACCTGCTGCTGCCGATGGTGAACGCGCTCATCATCCGTCTGTACCTCGAGCAGGTCTTCCCGGCACTGCCCGCGTGGGTGACGGTGGTCGTCTACACGCTGTTCGTCACGACGGTGATCTGCCTGTCGATGCGCGGGACGTCGAACCTCAACATGGTCCTGCTCATCGGGGCGATCCTCGCGATGGTCGCGTTCGTCGTCTTCGCCGTGATCGAACTCGTCGAGGGTGCCGGTGCCGGCACGGTGGTCAGCGCCGAGCCCTTCGTGCACGACGGCGTGACGATGTCGGCGCTCCTCACCGGCGCGACCGTCGTGTGCTTCTCGTTCATCGGGTTCGACGCGGTGACGATGTACACGGAGGAGGCGAAGAGCATCCGCATCATGCCGAAGGCGATCCTGCTGACCGTCCTCATCGGCGGGCTCATCTTCCTCGTCTCGGCGTACTTCGCCCAGCTCCGCTTCCCGACCAACGCCCCGTTCGGCGAGTTCACCGACGACCCGCTGCCCCAGATCGGGCTGCTCGTCGGCGGCAAGGTGTTCCAGGCGATCCTCGTCGCCGCCGGGTTCGTCGCCGCACTCGCCTCGGGCCTGGCCTCGCACGCCAGCGTCGCCCGCATGCTGCTCGTGATGGGCCGCAACAACGTCCTGCCGAAGAAGGTCTTCGGGTACGTGAGCCCGAGGACCCGCACACCCATCCCGAACGTCGTCATCGTCGGGGCGGTCACGCTCCTCGCGATGACGTTCTCGCTCGACACCATCTCGGCGTACATCAACTTCGGCGCCCTCATCGCGTTCACGTTCGTCAACCTGACGGTCATCGTGCACTTCGCCTGGCGCGAGGGCCGCCGGCACACCGCCCGCGACCGGTTCACCTTCATCGTCCTCCCCGGGGTCGCGATGCTGCTGACCGGTGTTCTCTGGTCTCAGCTGCACGCCGACGCCCTCATCGCCGGCGGCGTCTGGGCCGCGATCGGCTTCGTGTACCTGCTGGTGATCACGAAGGGGTTCCGGATCCAGCCGAAGGGCTTCGACGAGAACCAGCCCGTCACCGGCGTCAACAAGCAGCTGACCGACCAGGTCTGAACCACACAGGAGACACGATGAACGACACGGCCACCGTCTACGCGGTCACCGACCCGGCCACCGGCCAGACCCTCGCCACGTTCCCGACGATCACCGACGAGGAGCTCCGCGCGGCGATCGACACCGCCGACCGCACGCACGCCCAGTGGTCGCGCACGAGTACCGTCGCCGACCGCGCCGCGCTGCTGCACCGCGTCGCCGAGCTGTACCGGGAGCGTCGGGACGACCTCGCCGCCACGATCGTCCGCGAGATGGCGAAGCCGATCGACCAGGCCGTGGGCGAGGTCGACTTCTGCGCCGACATCTACGACTACTACGCCGACCACGCCGAGGAGTTCCTCGCCGACCAGCCGATCACCCTGGCGGACGGCAGCGAGGGCAGCGCGTTCATCCGGAAGTCCTCGATCGGCGTCCTGCTCGGCATCATGCCGTGGAACTTCCCCGCGTACCAGATCGCCCGGTTCGCCGGTCCGAACCTCGTCATCGGCAACACCGTCCTGCTCAAGCACGCCCCGCAGTGCCCGGAGTCCGCACTCGCGATCGAGCAGGTCTTCCACGACGCGGGCTTCCCCGAGGGCGCGTACACGAACGTCTTCGCCACGAACGACCAGGCGGCCGACGTCATCGCCGACCCGCGCGTCCAGGGCGTCTCCCTCACCGGCTCCGCACGCGCCGGTGCCGCCGTCGCCGAGATCGCCGGCCGCAACCTCACCAAGGTCGTCCTCGAGCTCGGCGGCTCGGACCCGTTCATCCTGCTGTCGACCGACGACCTCGACGCCGTGGTTGAATCAGCCGTCGCCACCCGCCTCGAGGGCAACGGCCAGGTCTGCAACGCCGCGAAGCGCTTCCTCGTCGCCGACCACCTTCACGACGACTTCCTGGCGAAGTTCACCGACGCGATGGCCGCGGTCTCGCCCACCGACCCGACGACGCCCGGTGCCGAGCTCGGTCCGCTGTCCTCCCCCGCCGCAGCCGACCGGTTGCAGGAGCAGCTCGCGGCCGCGACCGCCCAGGGCGCCACCGTCGTCACCGGCGGCCAGCGTCAGGGGAACGCGTTCACTCCGACGATCCTGACCGGCGTCACGCCCGACAACGACGCGTACCGCGAGGAGTTCTTCGGCCCCGTCGCCGCCGTCTACCGGGTCGAGGACGAGGACGCCGCGATCACGATCGCGAACGACACCCCGTACGGCCTCGGCTCGTACCTCTTCACGACCGACGCCGAGCAGGCACTGCGGGTCGCCGATCGCATCGAGGCCGGGATGGTCTACGTGAACATCGTCGGCGCGGACAGCCCGGAGCTCCCCTTCGGCGGCGTCAAGGCGAGCGGCTTCGGCCGCGAGCTCGGCCCGCTCGGGGCCGACGAGTTCGTCAACAAGAAGCTGATCCGCATCGGCGGCTGACACCCTGGACCCGGCCCACGGACGGACGGGAGGCGCGGTGCCAGCCGGCACCGCGCCTCCCGTCCGTTATATAAGCGGGTGTATAGTCGTGGTCTGCACGCACGGAAGGAGCGGACACGATGACCGTCACGACGATCGACCTCGACCAGGCGGTGCTCGACACCGCCAAGGAGCTCACGGGCGCACGCACGAACCGCGACGTCGTGAACCGCGCGCTGCAGACGCTCATCGCGGTGCGGCGCCAGCCCGACGCCGTCGAGCGGATCGTGGGCCGGACGTTCACCGACGAACAGACGGGTGCCCCCGTCGAGCACTACTCCGCACCGGGAGTGCCCTCGGACGAGGCGTGAGCGCGTACATCGTCGACAACTCGGTGTGGTGGAAGGCCGGGCGTCATCCCGCCATCGCGACACGACTCCGTGCGGTGTCGACGCAGGACCTCATCCTCACGTGCCCGCCGCAGGTGCTCGAGTACTGCTTCTCCGCACGCGATGCGGCTGAGCACGCGGAGTTCCGACGCGACATGGAGGTGTTCTTCCCCGCCGAGGAGCACCCGAGCGCAGCCGACGTCCTCACGCTGCAGAGCGCACTGTGGAACGGCGGGTACGTCCGTGGCGCCGGAGCGGTCGACTCGCTGATTGCCGCGTACGCGATCGCGAACGAGGCGATCGTGCTCACGGCTGACCGCGACTACGACCACATCGCTGCCGTCGTGCCGGACTTCCGGCACGAGTACCTGCCGGAGCGGTGAGCGGGCGCGACCGCACTGCTCCCGCATGACGGGAGGCGCGGTGCCAGCCGGCACCGCGCCTCCCATCCGTCAGATGGTCGCCCGAGCGATCAGACCAGCGCCGTGAACGACGCGTCGCGCACCAGCACCGTCGCCGCGTCGTCGCCGACGGCCTGGTCCGGGTCGCTCGACAGCCCGAGGGACCAGCGCCCGCCACCCGGCTTCTCCGGCAGGGTGAACTCGACGGTGGTCTCCGAGGCGTTGAGCAACACCGCCACGACGTCGTCGCGCTGCTGCAGGACGAGCATGACCGCCCGGTTGCCGCCGTCCGCCCAGTCGGCGTCGTCGAATCCCTTCGCGTCGGCACGGAGTACGTCGACCGTGGACTCCGAGTCGCCGGGAGCCGTGCGGTACCACTCGGGACGCAGTGACACGTGCTCCCGACGGAAGGCGATCGCCTCGGTCGTGAAGGCCAGCAGGTCCCGGTCGGCCGCGGCCCAGTCGAACCACGAGATCTCGTCGTCCTGGCAGTAGGCGTTGTTGTTGCCGCCCTGCGACCGGGCGATCTCGTCGCCGCCGAGGATCATCGGGACGCCCGCCGAGAGCAGCAGCGTGCCGAGGAAGTTCCGGCGCTGCCGGTTGCGGTAGTCGTTCACCACGCCGTCGTCGGTCGGGCCCTCGACACCGCCGTTGAACGAGGTGTTGTCGCTCTCGCCGTCGTTGTTGTCCTCGCCGTTCGCCTCGTTGTGCTTCTCGGCGTACATCGTCAGGTCCGCCAGGGTGAAACCGTCGTGGGCGGTGACGAAGTCGACCGAGCACAGCGGGGAGCGCCGAGAGCCCTCGTAGACGTCCGGGCTGCCGAGCACGCGCTGCACGGCGTCACCGAGGGTGCCCGCGTCGCCGCGCCAGAACGCGCGCAGGTCGTCGCGGTACTTGCCGTTCCACTCCGACCAGTCCGCCGGGAAGCCGCCGACCTGGTAGCCGGCGGTGTCCCACGGCTCGGCGATCATCTTCACCTCGCGGAGCACCGGGTCCTGGTGGATGATGTCGAGGAACGCCGAGTGCTTCTCCGCCTCGCCGCCCTGACGGGTCAGCGTCGTCGCGAGGTCGAAGCGGAAGCCGTCGACGTGCATCTCCTCGACCCAGTACCGGAGCGAGTCCATGACGAGGCCGAGCGCCGCGGGGTGCGACACGTTGAGGCTGTTGCCCGTGCCGGTCGTGTCGAAGTAGTTCGCCTCGTCGCCCTCGACCAGTCGGTAGTACGACTCGTTGTCGATGCCCTTGAACGAGAGCGTCGGGCCCATGTGGTTGCCCTCGGCCGTGTGGTTGTAGACGACGTCCATGATGACCTCGAGGCCGGCGGCGTGCAGGGCCTGCACCATCGCCTTGAACTCGGCGACCTGCTGGCCGGCGGTGCCGGACGACGAGTACTCGTCGTGCGGGGCGAAGAACCCGATGCTGTTGTAGCCCCAGTAGTTGCGGAGGCCCTTGTCGGCGAGGGTCGAGTCCTGCACGAACTGGTGCGTCGGCAGCAGCTCGACGGCGGTCACCCCGAGGTCGGTGAGGTGCTTGATCGCCGCCGGGTGCGCGAGTCCGGCGTAGGTCCCGCGGATCTCCTCGGGCACGTCCGGGTGCTGCTTCGTGAAGCCCTTGACGTGGACCTCGTACACGACCGTGTCGGCGAGGGCCGTGCGGGGCCGCGCGTCGTCGCCCCAGTCGAAGTCGCGGTCGGCGACGACGGACTTCGGCATCGCAGCGGCCGAGTCGGTCTCGTCGATCTGGTCCGGGTGCTGCATGTCGTGGCCGAACAGCGCCTGGCCCCACTCGTACGTGCCGTCGACGGCGGTGGCGTACGGGTCGAGCAGCAGCTTCGCCGGGTTGTGGCGGAGGCCCTTCGCCGGGTCCCATGCGCCGTGGACGCGGAAGCCGTAGCGGGTCCCCACGGTCACGTCCGGGACGACGTCGTGGAAGGTGTAGCCGGTGCGGTTCGTGAGCTCGGTGCGGTGTTCGGTGCCGTCCTCGTCGAACCGGCAGAACTCGACGCGCTCGGCGGTGCTGGAGAAGAGAGCGACGTTCGCGCCGCCGTCGACGAGTGTCACGCCGAGCGGGGTGCGGGAAGAAGTGGTCATGTCGTCGTTCTACCGGTCGGCGACTGTGTCCCCGGCTCGCCGACGTACCCCTTCCGGTTACCGGGGGCTCGACCCGAACTCGACGCCGACCTGGACGCCGGACACGAGGTCGACCAGCATCACCACCACGGGGGCGAGGCTCAGCGCAGCGCCGAGCACCAGTACGACCCGGTCGGGCCGGCGACGGAACCACGGCGTCCCGAGCAGCGCGAGGAACACGAGCCCGAGGCCGGGGAACAGACCGTTGCTCGCGAGTTGCACGATGGCCACGAGCGCGAGCAGCAGGGCGTGCTGGCCCGTCAGCCGGGTCGGCGCAGCAGGGCCGCTCCGGAGCGGGGTCGCGTTCGGGTCCACATCGCGATCGTAGTGCGAGCGGCACCGTCCACGCGTGGTGCGCAGCGCAACTCCGGTCCTAGGATCACCACGTGACCACCGGTGTCCCGCGCTCCCGCCCCGTCCTCGTGACCGCTGCCGTCGTGCTGTGGCTCGTGCTGTTCGCGTGCGACCTGGTCACACGGCTCGTGGACCTGCCCGGAACGGTGTCGTCCGGTGGCCCCTGGGGCCTCGTGCCGGTCGCCATCGGCCTGGCGATCCTCGGCTGGTTCGTGTTCGGTGCACTGCGCGTCGGCCGCGGCTCCGGACGCGCACGGTTCTGGATGGCGGTGCTCGGTGTGGTCGGAGCCATCAGCGCCCTCCTGCCGCCGTACGGACTCACCACCGCGAACGGCGTACTGGGTGCCGTCGCCGCGTTCTTGCCGTACCTGCCCGCTGCCCGCGGGTACTTCCCGCCACGCCAGCGCCCTGCTGCCCGGGTCGCGCAGCCGCGGGTGGTCGGTTGGGACCCGGACACCGGTGAACCCATCCGCGCCGCAGACTGACGAGGGCGCGGACCAGACGCTGTCCTGCTCCGGGTCCTTCGTGGCGACTGGACGAGGCGCAGGAGGACTGGAGGCGCGGTGCGAGCTGACACCGCGCCTCCCGTCCGTCAGCGGGTCGCGTCAGACCGCGATCCGGCCACCGTCCACCGGCAGGACCGCGCCGTGCACGAAGGAGGCCGCGTCGGTGGCGAGGAAGACGATCGCCTCGGCGATCTCCCCGGCCGTGCCCGGCCGTCCGGCCGGACCGGCAGCGGCGAGCTGGTCGAGGCTCTCGCCCATCGCCGCCGTGCCCTCGGTGCGGGTCGGACCGGGGCTCACGGCGTTGACGCGGACGCCGGCGGGGCCGAACTCAGCCGCCCACGACTTCGTCAGCAGGACGAGCGCCGCCTTCGTCGAGCCGTACAGCCCCATGCCGGCCGCACCGAACTCGGCGACCATCGTCGTGACGTTCACGATGGCGCCCGTGCCGCGCTCTGCCATGCCCGGAGCGAGAGCAGCGACCAGGAAGTACGGCGCCTTCACATTGACGTCGTAGACCTCGTCGAAACCTTCCGAGGTGGTGTCAGCCGTCGCGCCGAAGGGGAAGATCCCGGCGCTGTTGACGAGCACGTCGACCCGGCCGCCCCCGATCGCGAGTGCCGCCTCGGCGAGCTCCTTCGCGCTGGTGGCGTCCCGCAGGTCTGCCCGGGCGAAGTCGGCCGTGCCGCCGGCAGCGCGGATCCCCCGCACGACCTCGTCACCCCGCTCGGTGTTCCGGCCGGAGACGACGACGTGAATCCCCTCCGCGGCGAGGCGTTCGGCGGTGGCGCGGCCGATGCCGCTGGTGGACCCGGTGACGAGGGCGGTGGTGGTCATGGTCGATGTCCTAACTGAACAGATCGGTTTGGTTGAATCGCTGGTAACTGTACAGATCAGTGCAGTAAAGTCAAACCATGTCCGACACGTCGACTTCCCGAACCCGCCGCCGACCCGCGTACGAGCGCGCGGTCGCCACGGCCGACCGGCTCTTCTACGAGCAGGGGATCCACGCGGTCGGGGTGGACCAGGTCGCTGCCGAGGCGGACATCTCGAAGGCGAGCCTCTACACGCACTTCCGGACGAAGGACGACCTCGTGCTCGGCTACCTGCAAGGACGGAGCCGGTCGTGGCAGGAGCACGTCGCCGCCGAGCTCCCCGGGCGCGGGAGCACGCCGCGCGACCGCGTCCTGGCGGTGTTCGACCTGCTCGGGGAGTGGTTCGTAGCCCCGGGCTACCGGGGCTGCCCGTTCATCAACGTCGAGGCGGAGTACGGCGCCGGGCACCCCACGCACGAGGTGACGCTCGAGCACCGCACGTGGGTCCGCTCCCTCTTCGAGACGCTCCTCGCCGAGGCAGGCGTGGACGACCCGGGCGGCACGGCGCTCCAGCTCTGCGTGCTCTACGACGGCGCGATGGCGAGCGCGCAGGCCGACCCCTCGCGACCCTGGGCGGCAGCGGCGCGTGCGGCGGCCGAGCGGGTGATCCGGGCCTGACGTCCACCCGATGCCGGACCGGCGGCTACGCTCCGAGCATGCGGACGCGGAGCATCGTCTTCTTCGACATCGACGGCACCCTTGTCCCGTCGGGTTCGACCGCCAGCTTCCTCGCTGCACGGCTCGGCCACCAGGAGCAGCTCGATGCGGCGGAGGCGCGCTACGCGGCAGGGAGCATGACGAACGAGCAGGTGAGCGTGGTCGACGCCGCTGGGTGGCGCGGCGTCGAGGTCGACACCGTCGCCGGTTGGCTCGAGCAGCTCCCGATGATCGACGGCGTCGACGACGTGGTCGCATGGTGCCTCGGCCGAGGGGTCGAACCCGTCCTCGCCTCCCTCGCCTGGGCACCCGTGAGTGAAGCGATCGCGAGACGGTACGGGTTCACCGCGAACGGCGGCCCGCGGGTCGCGGTCTCCGGATCGACCTACGACGGCACCGTCGGCGCGCACTTCGACGAGTACGACAAGCGCGACCGTGCACTGGCGCTGGCGGCCGACCGGGGCGTACCGAGGACTCGGTGCTGCGCCGTCGGGGACAGTCGATCCGACGTGCCGCTCTTCGACGCCTTGCCCAGCGCCCTCGCGCTCAACGCCGACCCACGTGCCCGAGCGGCCGCGACGGCATCGATCGAGTCGAACGACCTCCGCGACGTCCTGCCGTGGCTGGACGCCTGGGAGCGCGCACTCGACTGATCGACGCCGTCGTCGGCCTGCGGACTACTGCGGGTCGGCCGGCTCGCCGCCCGAGTCGTGGTCGCTGTCCTGCTCCGGGTCCTGCGTGGCGTCGCCCGCGGGCGACCCGTCCGGCAGGTCCTCGGTGTACTGACGTTCGGTGTCGGTGGGGTCGCTGGTTCCGCTGGTGTCGCTCATGTCCCGGACCGTACGCGCGCTGCGTCCGGTGTCCGTCCAGGACGGGCGTCGGTCAGCGGACGAGCCGCACGGTGGAGCCGATCGGGCCGAAGCTCGACGTGGCACCATCCGGAGCGAAGCCGTTCCGTCGGTAGAAGGCGTGCGCGCGCGGGTTGTCCTCGGCGACCCACAGCGATGCCGGACGGTCACCGAGGACCGCGTCGAGGAGCGCTTGACCGCTGCCGTCGCCGTGGGCGCGCCCGAGCACGTACAGCATCGTGAGTTCCTCGGGTCGGACGGCGTCGGGCTCGGTCGTCGCCTCCACCGCGGCGAAGCCGACGATCCCGTCAGCGCTGTCGGCCACCACGGTCGCGAACGTCCCCTGGGCGAGGTTCGCGCGCCACATGTCGAGTCGCCGGCCGAGGTCGAACCACGGGTCGGTGTCCGGGTCGTCCACGAACCGGCCGTAGGTCTCGCGCCATGATGCGGTGTGCACCCTGGCGATGCCCTCGGCGTCGGCGGTCGTCGCCGGGCGGATCGCCACGGCCTCGTCGTGCGGGTCTCCCATGGGACGACCGTACCGGCAGCGCAGGGAGGCCGACCCGGACCGTAGGCTCGCCTCGTGCACCGACGCATCCGCTTCGCCCGACCTGAGGACGCTCCCGCGGTCGAGCAGATCGAGAACCAGGCCGACCGGCTGTTCGACGACCGCTTCCGTCCGGAGACGTGGCCTCCGGCACCGACCGGCACCGAGCGGCTCGCCGAGCCGGGCTTCCTGCTGGTCGTCGAGGGCGACGACGGCGGGCCGGCGGGCTTCGTCCACGTGCGCGAGCGGGACGGCGTCTGCCACCTGGAGCAGCTCTCGGTGACGCCCGGACACGCGCGGCAGGGTCTCGGTCGAGCGCTGGTCGAGGCGGCGAAGGACGAGGCCCGAGCGCGCGGTCACGAGGCCATCACGCTCCGGACCTACGCGGACGTGCCCTGGAACGCCCCCTTCTACGCGACCGCCGGGTTCGTCGAGCAAGCACCGTCGTCGCCGTTCGACGACGGGCTGGTGGCGACCGAGGCACGGCTCGGGCTCGACCGGTACGGTCGCCGCGTCCAGATGGTCGCCTCCCTGACGGAGGCGGACGGCCTGGACCCACACCGATGACGGACGGGAGGCGCGGTGCCAGCCCGCACCGCGCCTCCCGTCCGTCTCGGCGTGGGTCTACTGCACCGCCGGCTGCGGCAACGAGGCGAGGATCTCGGCCGCCGCTTCGCGGCCCATCCGCACCGCCCCGTCCACGTGCTGGTACCCGTGCCCGGCGAGGTCGCTCGACGCGAACCGGATCGGGCCGACGGCAGCGCGCTGGTCGGCGCCGTACCGGACGAGGCCGCCCAGGTCGAAGCTCGCCGCGTAGGCGCCACGGGTCCACTCCTCGGTACCCCAGTCGCTCTCGTAGTAGACGACCGGTCGGCGCGCCTCGTCGCCGTAGTAGTGCGCGAGCGAGTCGAGCACCCGGGCCTTGCGCTCCTCGGCGGAGAGCGCGAAGACGTCGTCGGCGTGCTGGTCGGACACGAACCCGACGAGGGTGCCCTGCTCCTGCCCGTACGAGGTGTTGTCGTACGCCTCGTGCACGAGTTCGTACGGGCTGAACGCGGTGCCGGACAGCCCGGCGCCGCGCCAGAACGACCGGTCGTAGACGGCGTGCACCTTGATGACGAACCCCATCGACAGGTGCTGGTGCAGCTGGTGCTGGCGACGCGGCAGCGGCGGCTCGTACGAGATGCGGGAGTACAGGGGCGGCGGGACGGCCACGAGTGCCTGGCGGGCGCGGACCTCGATGCCGCCGTCGGCGAGCGCTGTGACGCCCTCGTCGTCCCAGCGCAGGGTGCGCACCGGGGCGTTCAGGTGGACGTCCGCACCGAGCCGGGCGGCGAGCCGCTCGGACACCTGCTGCATGCCGCCGACGACGCGCTTGTCGAGGATGAAGTCGGCGTCGACGAGGTTCGAGAAGCTCCCGGCCGAGGCGGCCATGAGCAGGGCCTGCAGCGCCGAGAAGGCGTGCGCGGGCTTGGTCAGCATGGCGCCGGCGATGAAGAGCTCGACGTTGTCGGTCGCGACCCGGTCGTCGCTCAGCGTGTGCAGCCAGGCGCGGAACGAGGTCTCGTCGAGCGCGGCGGCGTGGGGTGCTTCCCAGGGGCGTGCCGGGTCGACCGTCGCCACGTACTCGTCGACGACGGCGACGAGCCGTTCGATCTCGGCGGCGGTGGCCTCCGGCAGCGGGAAGATGTCGCCGGTGTACTCGGTCCGGGTGCCGTGCTCGTCGATGTAGACGCTGGAGCCCTCGCGGTAGCGGTCGTACGTCTCGAGTCCGAGTTCGTCGAGGGTCTCGAGCAGGGCGGTCTGGTCCGGGGAGACCCACTGGCCGCCGATCTCGAGGGTGACGCCCTCGATGTCGTTCGTCCACGTGCGGCCACCGACGCGGTCGCGGGCCTCGAGCACGGCCACGCGCTTCCCCTCGGCGACGAGGCGGTTCGCGGCGATGAGGCCGGTGACCCCGGCGCCGATGACGACGACGTCCTTCTCGATGGTCATCGCTGCGCTCCCTTCGTGCGCCCGAACGGGTCGGGCGTCAGCGTGTACATGGTCTCGAGGTACTCGGCGATGCCCTCGCCGCCGCCCTCGCGTCCGAGGCCGGACTGCTTGACCCCGCCGAACGGTGCCGACGCGTTCGAGACGACGCCGGTGTTGAGCCCCAGCATGCCCGTCTCGAGCCGTTCCGTGAGGCGCTGTCCGCGCGCGGGGTCCTCGGTGAACGCATAGCCGACGAGCCCGTACTCGGTGTCGTTCGCCGCGTCGATCGCCTCGTCCTCGGTCGAGAACGTCCGGATCGCCAGGACCGGTCCGAAGATCTCGTCGCGGAGCAGGTCGCTGCCGGGCTGCACGTCGGTGATCACGGTGGGCGCGTAGAACGTGCCGGGGCCGTCGACGGGGTGGCCGCCGGTCCGGAGGGTCGCACCGCGGTCGAGGGCGTCGGTGACGAGTCGGTGCGCCTTGTCGACGGCACGCTGGTCGATGAGCGGGCCGATGGCGACGCCGTCCTCGGTCCCGCGGCCGACGGACATGGCTGCGACGCGGTCGGTGAGGCGGCTGGCGAACTCCTCGGCGACGTCCTCGTGCACGAGGAACCGGTTGGCCGCGGTGCACGCCTGCCCGGTGTTCCGGAACTTCGCGGCGAGCGCCCCCTCGACGGCGAGGTCGAGGTCCGCGTCGGCGAACACGAGGAACGGGGCGTTGCCGCCGAGCTCCATGCTCGTCCGCAGCACGTTCTGCGCCGCCTGGGCGAGGAGGGTCCGGCCCACCGGCGTCGATCCCGTGAACGAGAGCTTCCGGAGTCGCGAGTCGGCGATGATCGGCTCGGACAGCGCACCGGCGTGCGTGGTGGGCACGACGTTGACGACCCCGGCCGGCACGCCCGCCTCGACCAGCAGGTCGGCGAACAGCAGGGTGGTGAGCGGGGTGAGTTCGGCGGGCTTCACGACGACCGTGCACCCGGCGGCGAGCGCGGGGGCGATCTTGCGGGTGGCCATCGCGAGGGGGAAGTTCCACGGGGTGATGAGGAACGCCGGGCCGACGGGCTTGTGGCTGACGATCGCACGGCCGGTGCCCTCGGGGTTGGTGCCGTAGGAGCCGCCGATGCGGACGGCCTCCTCGGAGAACCAGCGGAGGAACTCACCGCCGTAGGTGACCTCGCCGTTCGCCTCGGCGAGCGGCTTCCCCATCTCCAGCGTCATGAGGAGGGCGAAGTCGGCACGGCGTTCCTGGAGCAGGTCGAAGGCGCGGCGCAGGACTTCGGCTCGCTCGCGCGGCGGGGTCGCGGCCCAGCCGTGCTTCGCCGCTTCGGCGGCGTCGAGGGCCGCGACACCGTCTTCGGGGGTTGCGTCGGCGATCTCGAGGAGCGTCTCTCCGGTGGCGGGGTCGACGACGCCGAACGTGCCGCCGTCGGCTGCCGGTCGCCAGGTGCCGTCGACCAGGAGGCCCGTGGGGACCTTCGCGAGCAGCTCGCGTTCGGCGTCGGTGCGCTGGGTGGTCTGCTGGCTGGTCTGCTGGGTGTCGGTCATGCTGCTGCGAGTCCTTCCAGGACGATGTCGAGCCCCTCGTGGAGCAGGTCGTCGTCGATCGCGAGCGGGGGGAGGAAGCGGAGGACGTTGCCGTACGTCCCCGCGGTGAGGGCGATCACGCCGTGCTCGTACGCGTACCGTACGACCCGTCCGGTGAGCGCGGCGTCGGGTTCCCCGGTCGCCGGGTCGACGAGTTCGATCGCGATCATGGCGCCGCGGCCACGGACGTCGCCGATGCGGGGGTCGGTCGCCTGTGCGGCGCGGAGTCGTCCGAGCAGCACGTCGCCGATCTCGGCAGCGCGCTCGACCAGGCCGTCGTGCTCGAAGGCGTGGATCGCGGCGAGTGCTGCGGCGCACGCGACGGGGTTGCCGCCGTACGTGCCGCCGAGTCCGCCGACGTTGGCGGAGTCCATGATCTCGGCGCGCCCGGTGACGGCGGAGAGCGGCATCCCGCCGGCCATGCCCTTGGCGGTGGTGACGATGTCGGGGACGATGCCCTCGTGCTCGCTCGCGAACATGGCGCCGGTGCGGGCGAACCCGGTCTGCACCTCGTCGGCGATGAACACGACGTCGTTCGCGGTGGTCCACTCCGACAGCGCGGCGAGGAACCCGGGCGCCGGGACGACGAAGCCACCCTCGCCCTGGATCGGCTCGACGAGCACCGCGGCGGTGTTCTCCGCGCCGACCTGCTTCTCGATCTGGCTGATCGCGCGCTTCGCCGCCTCGGCACCGGACAGTCCGCCGTCGCGGAACGGGTACGACATCGGGACGCGGTACACCTCGGGCGCGAAGGGACCGAAGCCGTTCTTGTACGGCTGGTTCTTCGCGGTGAGCGCCATCGTGAGGTTCGTCCGCCCGTGGTAGGCGTGGTCGAACACCACGATCGCCTGCCGACCGGTGTGCTTGCGGGCGATCTTCACCGCGTTCTCGACCGCCTCGGCCCCGGAGTTGAAGAGCGCGCTCCGCTTCTCGTGGTCGCCGGGGGTGAGCCGGTTGAGCGCCTCGGCGACCTCGACGTACCCGTCGTAGGCGGCGATGGTGAAGCAGGTGTGCGTGAACGCCTGGACCTGCTGCTGCACGGCGTCGACCACGCCCGGGTGCGCGTTGCCGACGCTCGTCACGGCGATCCCGGAGCCGAGGTCGACGAAGGAGTTGCCGTCGGCGTCGACGACCACGCCGCCACCCGCCGCGACGACGGCGATCGGTACCGCGACCCCGACGCCGGACGCCACGGCGGCGGCCTTGCGTTCGAAGAGCGCTCGGGAGCGGGGGCCCGGCACCTCCGTGACGAGCCGCCGTTCCTGGGGCAGCGAGGGGCCGCCCGCGGCGGCGCTGGTCGAGGGTGCGACGGTGGAGGACATGCCGCGATCGTAGGAGCCACCCCCCCGCGGTGCCGCTGTCCACCGTGTACACCGGCGGCCACCTCGATCGACGCAGCGGATAGGGTGCACCCATGCCCGCGACCCTGCGCTCCCTGCTCCACCGCGCCGACCTGCGACTCCGGCTCCTGACGGCCACCGACGCAGCCCTCGATGCGCCGCTCTCCTGGTTGCACAGCTCCGACCTCGAGGACCCGACGCCGTTCCTCGCCGACGGGCAGGGGCTGCTCACCACCGGCACGCAGTTCGGCGACGACACCGAGGTCACGGCGGCGGTCGCGGACGCCTACGTCGCCCGACTGCTGCGCCGGGGCGTCGTCGCGCTCGGCTTCGGGGACGAGGTCGTGCGCACCGGCACCCCGCCGCAGCTCGTCGACGCCTGTACCGAGCAGGGGCTCGCACTCTTCGAGGTCCCGTACGAGACCTCCTTCATCGCCGTCGCGCAGGCGAACGCGGACGCCGTCGCCCGTGACGCCAACGCCCGCAACGCCTGGGCCCTCGCCGCGCAGCGGGCGATCTCGCTCGCGGCCATGCGCCCCGACGGCCTCGGGGCGACCATCGCCGAGCTGTCCCGGCAGCTCGACGGGTGGGTCGGCCTCTTCGACGTCTCCGGACGACTCGACCGCGGTCACCCGGCCGACGGTGTCCCCGCCGAGGACCTCGAGGTGCTCCGGACCGAGGCGCTCCGGCTCCTCCGGGCCGGCCAGCGGGCGAGCCTGCCCGTGACGACCGAACACCGCACCGGCTTCTCGCTGCAGACCCTCGGCAGCGGCGGCCACCTCAGCGGCGTGCTCGCCATCGCGAACGGCGGCGCGCTCGACCGGGCCGGCCGCGAGGTCGTCACCGCCGTGATCGCCCTGGCCGGACTCGCACTGCAGCAGAACCGCGAACTCGCCCGTGCGCGCGGGCTCCTCCGCACCGGGCTCCTCACCATGCTGTCGGTGGGCGACCCCGCCGTCGTGGACACGACCTCGCGCGAGGTGTGGGGACCGCTGCCGGCCGAACCCGTCCGGATCGCCGCCGTCGACGTCCCCGACCAGGACCTCGACACCGTGGTCGACTGGCTCGAGCTGTGGGTGCTGGACCGCCCCGGCCGGCTCTTCTTCGCGGCGGACGACGAGCTGTTCCTCTGCGTCGGCGCGGAGGACACCGCGATCGTCGAGGAACTCGTGGACCGCTTCGACCTGCACGCCGGGCTCTCCGACGGTGCCTCGTACCGGTACTTCGGCCGTGCGCGGACCGAGGCGGTGCAGGCTCTCGACCGCCGGCGCGAGGGGCGACCCGGCACCACCGAGTTCGGCGACCTCGCCCGCGAGGGGGTGCTCGCCCACCTCGCCCACGTGGACGTCGACGCCGGTGCCGTCGCCCGCGCGTTCCTCGCACCCCTGCTCGACCACGACCGGACGGCCGGCACCGAGCTGACCCGCACAGTACGCACCTGGCTCGAGCAGAACTGCGAGTACGACCGCACCGCCCAGGCACTCGGCATCCACCGGCACACCGCCCGCGCGCGGGTCGAGCACGCGGGACGGCTGCTCGAACGGGACCTGTCGGTGTTCGCCACCCGCGCCGACCTCTGGGCGGCGTTCGTCGTCGAGGGCGCGTGAGGCGCGCCTAGGCTGGCGTCGTGCCGACCACTCCGACCCGCCGGCGCCTGAGCCCGGCCGAGCGGGAGGCCCAGATCGCCGACGCGGCCGTCGCCGTCGCCCGCGCCGAGGGCCTCGCCGCCGTGACCCTGCGCGGTGTCGCCGCTGCGATCGGCGTGGCACCCTCGCTCGTGGCGCACTACCGCCCGGTGATGGAGGACCTCGTCGGCGACACCTTCCGCACCGTCGCGAGCGCCGAGGTGGCCGAGGTCCGCCGGATCGTCCACGAACGGTCCGACTCGACCGCACGCCTGGAGGCCCTGCTGGCCTGCATCGCCGACCCCACCCGCGACGACGTCGCCGCGCTCTGGGCCGACGCGTGGAGCCTCGGCCGGACCAACGGTGCACTCGCCACCGCCGCGCGCGACGTCATGGACGACTGGCAGGCGCTCGCGACCCGGGTGGTCCGCGACGGCGTCCGCGACGGGGTCATGCACACCGACGACCCGGACGCGGTCGGCCGGCTGCTGTTCGCGCTCGTGGACGCCACGAACGGGTACGCCCTCGTGGACTACCTCGACCGGCCGACGCGCGAGGGTCTCGTCCGCACGACGATCGCGCACGCCGTCGGGCTGGACGCCGCTGCCCTCAGCGCTGCAGCGCCGCCCACTGCAGGAGCATGATCGTCTTGCCGTCGGCGATGCGCCCGTCGGCGACCATCGCCAGGGCCTCGTCCAACGGGAGCTCGAGCACCTCGATGTCCTCACCCTCGTCCTCCAGCCCGCCGCCGACGTGCACGAGGTCGGCGGGCGTGTAGGCACCCACGTACCCGTGCACGCGCTCGGTCACGGACCCGGGGCTCATGAACGCGTCGAACACCTTCGTGAGGCTGCCGAGCCGGATGCCGAGCTCCTCCGCCGCCTCGCGCCGCACGGCCGTCTCCGGGTCGTCCTCGTCGAGGAGTCCCGCCGCCGCCTCGACGAGCATCCCGTCCGGGTGGCCGTTGACGTAGGCGGGCCAGCGGAACTGCCGGGTGAGCAGCACGGTGTCGCGCTCGGGGTCGTGGGGCAGCACGGCAGCACCGTTGCCGCGGTCGTAGGTCTCGCGCTGCTGCCGGTCCCAACGACCGTCACGGCGCCGCACGTCGAGCGTCGTCCGGCGGAGCACGTGCCAGCCGTCCGAGACGACCTCGACGTCACGGACGACCACGTCCGGGTTGCGGTCGAGGTCACGGCCGACGGCGTCGAGTCCGGTGCGACCACGGGCGTCCGGGACGGTGGTGCCGGGTCGGGGGTCGGTCGTGCGCGCGTCGTCCACGTCGTCACGCTAGCGTCCCGCCGGCGCGGGCAGGCCGCCGGTACGATCGTCACGGCGCACCAGGGAGCGGCGGGGACGGGGAGCACATGACGACGACGGACGACCTGCGACGTTCCCGACCGACCCCGCCTCCGGTCGTCCGGACGGCGGTCGTCCTCTGGGCCGTCTGGCTGGTCGTCGGGGTCGTCTCGACGGTCGTCCTCTCGGTGTCCGATCCGGAGCTGACCGGTGTCGGCGCCGTCCTCGCGGTCGTGCTGTCGTTCGTCGTCTGGGCCGCCGTCGCCGCTGCGACGATCCTGGTGCTCCGCGGCTCAGCGGTGGCCCGGATCGTGCTCGTGGCGATCGCAGCGCTCCGTGCCGTCCTGAGCATCACCGACGGTGGCCTGTCCACCGTCCTGATCCTGGTCTCGGTCGTCGCCGCGGTGCTGCTCTTCCTGCCCAGCGCACGCCCGTTCTTCCGGCGCACCGACGTGTCGGAGCCGAGCCGCGCCTCCAGGCCGACGGATCCCGACCACCCTCGGAACTGACGCCGCTGCACAACGCAAGAAGCCCCCGGATCTCTCCGGGGGCTTCTTGCGTTGTCTGGTGCGCGAGGGGGGACTTGAACCCCCACGCCGTTTCCAGCACACGGACCTGAACCGTGCGCGTCTACCAATTCCGCCACTCGCGCCAGCCCGAGAACACTACCACGCACAGACGCTGCCAGACGCCAACCACTACCATGCAGAGGTCGACGACCGAGAACACTGGAGACCCATGGGCCTGTTGGACAGCTTCGAGCGAGGGCTGGAGCGCGCCGTGAACGGCGCGTTCGCGAAGACCTTCCGCTCCGGCGTGCAGCCCGTCGAGATCTCGAGCGCCCTCCGCCGCGAGCTCGACACCAAGGCAGCCGTCGTCTCCCGCGAACGCATCCTCGTGCCGAACGAGTTCACGGTGCGACTCGCGCCGCCGGACTACACGCGCATGAACGACATCGGTCGGCCGCTCGTCGACGAGCTCTCGCAGATGGTGCAGCAGCACGCGGTCGCGCAGAACTACTCCTTCTCCGGACCGGTGACGATCCGCCTGCAGCAGGACGGCACCCTCTCCACCGGGATCCTGCAGATCGACTCGACGACGGTCCAGCGCGACGTCGCCTGGGTCGCGGTGCTCGACATCGGTTCGCAGCGGCACAAGCTGCAGCGCGGTCGCACCGTGATCGGTCGCGGGACGGACGCCGACATCACCGTCGCCGACACCGGCACGAGCCGCAAGCACGTCGAGGTCATCTGGGACGGCAAGCACGCCCAGGCCAACGACCTCGGGTCGACGAACGGCTCGAAACTGAACGGTGAGCGCTTCCAGCAGGCCATCGTGGAGCCGGATTCCACGATCGAGATCGGTCGTACCCGTATGGTGTTCCGGGTGATACCCGAGAACGACGGAGGTACCAGGTGACCACAGGGCTGACCCTGCTCGTCCTGCGCTTCGCGTTCCTCGCGGTGCTCTGGCTGTTCGTGTTCGTGATCGTCTTCGCGCTGCGGAGCGATCTGTTCGGCCAACGCGTGCGCACGATCCCCACCGATCCGAAGGCCGGTGCGTCGGGTCCGACGACCCCCGCGGTGCCGGCAGCAGCGGCCCCGGCGGCCGCGTCGGCCGGTGCCTTCACGGACCTCATCGGTCAAGCGACGGGGGCGCAGCAGTCCGCCACGCCGGCTGCGACCCGCCTCGTGATCACCGAGGGCTCGCGCGAGGGCATGGAGATGCCGCTCGGTGGCGGCCCGATCACGATCGGCCGGTCGAGCGAGTCCAACGTCGTCATCCGCGACGACTACACGTCCACCAACCACGCCCGCCTCGACCTCCGGGCCGACGGCTGGCTCCTCACCGACCTCGAGTCCACGAACGGCACGTTCGTCAACGGTCAGAAGGTGACCGTTCCCGTGATCATCGCGGAGCGGACGCCGATCACGATCGGGACGACGACGTTCGAGCTGCGGCGGTAACCCGGGATGACCGCTCGCACGCTGAGCGCCGCTGTGTCCCACGTCGGACGCATCCGCGCGAACAACCAGGACTCCGGCTACGCCGGACAGCACCTGTTCGCGGTGGCCGACGGCATGGGCGGGCACGCGGGCGGTGACGTCGCCTCGGCGATCGCGATCCGCCGCATCCGGGAGGTCGACCGCGAGTTCCCGTCGGCGCACGACGCCGAGTTCGCACTGCAGTCGGCGCTGATCGCGGCGAACCAGCTCATCACCGAGACGGTGTTCGAGCACCAGGAACTCACCGGCATGGGCACCACGGTGTCCGCGATGATCCGGGTCGGCGAACAGATCGCCATCGCGCACATCGGCGACTCGCGCATCTACCGGCACCGCGACGGCGAGCTCCAGCAGATCACGTCCGACCACACCTTCGTGCAGCGGCTCGTGGACAGCGGCCGGATCACCCCAGAAGAGGCCGCGGTGCACCCGCGGCGCTCCGTCCTCATGCGGGTGCTCGGCGACGTCGACGCCGCGCCGGAGGTCGACACCGCCATCATGGACATCCAGCCGGGCGACCGCTGGCTGCTCTGCTCCGACGGACTCTCGTCGTACCTGGCCGAAGAGCGCATCCGGCACGCGCTCGCGTCGAACATGGACGCGAACCAGGTCACGCAGCGCCTCGTGAAGGAGACGCTCGACCACGGCGCGCCCGACAACGTGACGGTCGTCGTGATGGACGTCACCGACACCGAGCCCGACGACGACGACGATGCGGCCACCACGGTCGGCTCCGCGGCGGCACCGCTCACGTTCGAGGCGTCGACCGGCCGCAAGCCGATCCGCCTCCCCACGATCCTGCTCCACCCGCTCAAGGTCACGACCGCCCCCGAGGACTCGCACTTCGAGCCCGAGTCCGACCAGTTCTTCGCCGAGCTCATCGCCGAGGACCGCCGTCGCCGGATCCGCCGCCGCGTCTCGTGGACAATCGCGCTCGTCGTGGCCGTCGCCGCGCTCGTCGGCGCCGTCTTCCTCGGCTGGCGGATCATCCAGGACCACTACTACGTCGGGACCGATCGCGGCACCGTCGCGATCTACAAGGGCGTGCAGCAGTCGATCGGGCCGATCGCGCTGTCCGACGTGTACGAGGACACCGACATCTCGGTGTCCGGGCTGCCGGAGTACACCCGCGAGAACGTCCGCTCGACGATCAACGCGCAGTCGCTCGACGACGCCCGTGACATCGTCGACCGGCTCCGGAAGGCCGCCGAGACCGGGCAGGACCAGGCGGGCACCGGCGGTGACGGCGGATCACCGTCCCCGACGCCCTCCTCGTCCCCGACGAAGTCGCCGTCGCCGTCACCAGGGGCGAAGCGATGAGCAGCGCCACCGCCCAGTCCTTCACGCAGGCGATCACGATCAAGCTGCGGGAGCCCGCCCGCGCCCGCAACCTCGAGCTCGTGCTGCTCGTCATCGCGTGCGGCATCTGCGCCGGCGCGATGGTCCTCGTGCAGCTCGGCACGAAGGGCAAGCTGTTCGACACCTCGGTGCTCTGGGTCGGCGCCGGCATCCTCGGGCTCGCGCTCGTGATGCACGTCGTGCTGCGCATCGTCGCGAAGAACGCCGACCCGTTCATCCTGCCGGTCGCACTCGTGCTGAACGGCATCGGGATCGCCGAGATCTACCGCATCGACGTCCACAACGGCCTGACCGGCTGGGGCGCGATCGGCGTGAAGCAGATCGTCTGGACGATGCTCGCGATGGTCCTGGCGATCATCACGGTCTCGGTCGTCCGGAACCACCGGTTCCTGCAGCGGTACCGCTACATCTTCATGTTCCTGACGATCGCGCTGCTGCTGCTGCCGATGCTGCCGGGCATCGGACTCAACGTGAACGGCGCGCGGGTCTGGATCAAGCTCGGCTCGTTCACCTTCCAGCCGGGCGAGCTCGCCAAGATCACGATGGCGCTGTTCTTCGCCGGCTACCTCGTCACCGCGCGGGACTCGCTGTCGATCGTCGGCCGGAAGTTCCTCGGCATGACGTTCCCGCGGGCGCGCGACCTCGGGCCGATCCTCGTGATGTGGGCCGCGGCCATGGGCGTCCTGGTCTTCCAGCGCGACCTCGGCACCGCACTGCTCTACTTCGGCCTGTTCCTCGTGATGATCTACGTCGCGACGGCGCGGCTGAGCTGGGTCCTCATCGGGCTCGTGCTGTTCGTGGGTGGCGCGCTCGTCGCCCAGTCCGTGCTCGTCTACGTGCACGGCCGGTTCGAGCAGTGGCTCGACCCGTTCGACCAGGAGATCTTCACCCGGCAGACCCAGGGCAGCTACCAGCTCGTGCAGGGCCTGTTCGGCTTCGCGAACGGCGGGATCACGGGCACCGGTCTCGGCCAGGGGCGTCCGTACATCACCCCGGTCGCCAACGCGGACTACATCATCGCGTCGCTGGGTGAGGAACTCGGCCTGATCGGCGTCTTCGCGATCCTCGCCCTGTTCATCATCCTGGCGTCCCGGGGCCTCCGCGTCGGGTTCATGGCGCAGGACGACTTCGGCAAGCTGCTCGGCGTGGGCTTCGGCTTCATCATCGCGCTGCAGGTGTTCGTCGTCGTCGGCGGCATCACCCGCGTCATCCCGGTCACCGGCCTCACCACGCCGTTCATGGCGGCCGGTGGTTCGTCCCTCGTCGCCAACTGGATCATCGCCGCGATGCTGCTGCGCCTGACCGATGCAATCCCCGCCGAACAGCGCGTGCAGCAGGGTGCGATCCCGGCTGCTCGTGGTCGCGGGACGACCAGGAAGGAGCGCAGCCGGTGAACCGACAGCTCCGCGGTGTCTCGACCGTCATCGTGCTCATGTTCGTCGCACTGTTCGTGTCGACGACCTCCATCCAGTTCTTCTCGGCCGACTCCCTCCGCGCGGACTCGCGGAACTCCCGGACGATCCTCGCCAGCTACTCCACGAAGCGCGGCGCGATCCTCGTCAACGGCAGTCCCATCGCCGAGTCGACCCCGGTGGACGACCAGTACCAGTACCAGCGGAAGTACACGAACGGCGACCTGTACTCGGCCGTCACCGGGTACTTCACGATCGGCCAGGGCAACTCCGGCATCGAGGGCGCCGAGAACACCGTGCTCTCCGGCAACTCCGACGCCTCGTTCTTCCAGAACCTCAACGCGATCCTGACCGGCCAGGACGTCCAGGGCGACAACGTCAACCTGACGATCGACCCGGACGTCCAGAAAGCCGCGTACGACGCACTGGGCGACAACACCGGCGCCGTCGTCGCGATCCAGCCGAAGACCGGCAAGATCCTCGCGATGGTGTCGAAGCAGAGCTACGACCCGAACACGCTGACGTCGCACGACACGCAGAACGTCATCGACCAGTACAAGGCGCTCGAGTCGAACGCCGCGAAGCCCCTGCAGAACCGGGCCATCGGCGGCGACCTGTACACGCCCGGGTCGGTCTTCAAGCTCGTCGTGGCGTCCGCGGCGCTCGAGGGCGGCAAGTACAACCTCGACTCCGAGTTCCCGAACCCGTCGCGACTGCAGCTGCCCGGGACGAGCACGTACATCAACAACGCCGAGGGCGGCTCGTGCGGCGGCGGCGACAAGGTCAAGCTGCGCACGGCGATCCAGTACTCGTGCAACATCCCCTTCGCGGAGCTCGGCCAGAAGCTCGGCTACGACGCGATCAAGAGCATGGCGGACAAGTACGGCTTCGGCGACGCGATCGAGGTCCCGATGCGCGCCACCGCCAGCCAGTACCCCGACGTCAGCGACGACACCGCGCAGCTCATGCTGAGCTCGTTCGGCCAGGCCAGCGTCCGGGTGTCCCCGCTGCAGATGGCCATGGTCTCCGCCGGCATCGCGAACGACGGCAAGGTCATGCAGCCCTCGCTCGTCGACTCGATCACGACGAGCGACCTGAAGACCGTCGAGTCCTTCTCCCCGAAGCAGTACAGCGACCCGCTCTCGGCCTCCGAATCGAGTGACCTCACCGAGGCCATGCAGAGCGTCGTCAGCTCGGGGACCGGCACCAATGCCAAGATCGACGGTGTCGACGTCGCAGGGAAGACGGGCACGGCCGAAGGCGGCACGGGCGATCCCTACACACTCTGGTTCACGGGCTTCGCCCCGGCGAAGGACCCGGAGGTGGCCGTCGCGGTCGTCGTCGGGAACGGCGGCGGACTCGGGCAGTCCGGAGTCGGCAACACGGTCGCGGCCCCGGTCGCGAAGAAAGTCATGGAGGCGGTGCTGAACAAATGAGACCCACCAGCGGACTCACCTTCGGTGGGCGGTACCAACTCTCGTCCCGCGTCGCCATCGGCGGCATGGGAGAGGTGTGGCAGGCCACCGACCTCGTCATCGGCCGGACCGTCGCACTCAAGATCCTCAAGGACGAGTACCTCGGCGACCCGGGCTTCCTCGAGCGCTTCCGCGCCGAGGCCCGTCACGCTGCGCTCGTCAACCACGAGGGCATCGCCAACGTCTTCGACTACGGCGAGGAGGACGGCAGCGCCTACCTCGTGATGGAGCTCGTCCCCGGCGAGGCGCTCTCGACCATGATCGAGCGGGAGCACACGCTGCCGGTCGACAAGGTCCTCGACATCGTCGCGCAGACCGCGAACGCCCTGCAGGCCGCGCACGCCGTCGGGCTCGTGCACCGCGACATCAAGCCGGGCAACCTGCTCATCACGCCGGACGGCCGCGTCAAGATCACCGACTTCGGCATCGCGCGCATCGCCGACCAGGTGCCGCTCACCGCGACCGGACAGGTCATGGGCACCGTCCAGTACCTCTCGCCGGAGCAGGCGAGCGGGCACCCGGCGTCGCCGTCGACCGACATCTACTCGCTCGGCATCGTCGCTTACGAGTGCCTGGCGGGCCGTCGCCCGTTCACGGGCGAGTCGCAGGTCGCGATCGCCATGGCGCACATCAACGAGCAGCCGCCTGCGCTCCCGGGGGACATCCCGGAGCCGGTCTCCGCCCTGGTGATGTCGTGCATCGCCAAGAAGCCGGCCGACCGTCCGGCGACGGCGGCGAACCTGGCCCGTGCGGCGCAGGCGCTCCGCCGTGGGGACGTCGCGGCCGCCACCGTCGCCGTCCCGGCCATCGCGGCTGGCGGCACCGTGGCGTTCAACCCGCCGCAGACGCCGGGGAACGACGCCGCGACGGCGCTCATCGGCACCCAGGCCGGTGCGGTCGCGGGCGGTCCGGGCACCCCGGGCTCGCCGGTCGACGGCGAGGACGAGGAGCCGAAGAAGAAGCGCGCCTGGATCTGGTGGGTCGTGGGCATCGTCGCGGTGCTCATCATCGCCGCTGTCGTCGGTGCGTTCGCCCTGAACAGCAACGACCAGCCGGAGCCGACAAAGTCCGCGACGACGCGCAGCGCGACGCCGAAGCCGTCCAACACCCCGACGCCGTCTCCGACCGAGACCCGCGTGACCGTGAACTCGGCGGACTTCGTCGGGCTGTCGGTCGCCGACGCGCAGGCCAAGCTCGATGCCCTGAACCTCACCTCCCGCGTCGAGGACGGCGACCCCGCCCCGAAGCCCGAGCAGGCGAACACCGTCCAGTCGATCAGCCCCACCGGCAGCCTGGCTCCCGGCTCGCTCGTCGTGCTGCAGCAGTACACGGCGCAGCCGACGGTCAACCAGCCGAACTCGGCGTCCCCGGGTGCGGTGTCCGCCGACGGCGTGGTGACCTTCAGCTGGGCGGCGGCGACGTGCCCGACCGGGTACACCGTGTCGTCGTACGCGTACACGATCACGGGCGGCAAGGACGCCTCGAGCCAGACCTCGGGCACGCTCGACGCCGACCACCGATCGGTCACCGTGCAGATCGACAAGATCGACACCTCGGCCTCACTCAGTTACACCGTGACGTGCGGCAACCTCGCGGCGTCGGCGGCGTCCGAGGCCGCGTCGAGCGACGCCTGGCAGGCCACGGACGAGCCGACGACCGACCCGACCGACGGCAACAACCCGAGCCAGGCACCGCAGGACGGCAACTGATCGACCCCCGGACGGGGGCTCGCGACACCGTTGCGTAACGGTTCGGTCGAGCCCCCCGTCACCAGCGTCTCACCAGCGAAGCCTGCCGTACACTTGCCCGGACGGACATTCGGAGGAGTACGTGCCAGAAGGTGTGACCGCGGGGATCACCCTCCTCGCCAACCGCTACGAGATCGGTGACGTCATCGGTCGGGGCGGCATGGCCACTGTGCATCTGGGCAACGACACCCGGCTCGGACGCAAGGTGGCGGTGAAGCTGCTGAAGCCCAGCCTCGCCAACGACCCGGCGTTCCGCACGCGCTTCCGGCAGGAAGCCCAGGCGGCCGCCCGCATGGCCCACCCCACCATCGTCCGCGTCTACGACGCCGGCGAAGAGACGGTCACCGAGACCTCCGGTGCCGAGGTGCAGGTGCCCTTCATCGTCATGGAGTACGTCGAGGGCCGTCCGCT
Source organism: Curtobacterium sp. Curtsp22 (assembly GCF_059492135.1). Classification (NCBI taxonomy): domain Bacteria; kingdom Bacillati; phylum Actinomycetota; class Actinomycetes; order Micrococcales; family Microbacteriaceae; genus Curtobacterium; species Curtobacterium sp. Curtsp22. Next base: position 2,408,629 of record NZ_CP168519.1, read on the forward strand.
CTCCGACATCATCGGCGAGGGCCCGGTCGCCCCGGACGAAGCCGTGCGCATCACCGAGGGCATCCTCACCGCGCTCGAGTACTCGCACCGTGCCGGCGTCGTGCACCGCGACATCAAGCCTGCGAACGTCATGGTGACGCACTCCGGCCAGGTCAAGGTCATGGACTTCGGCATCGCCCGCGCCATCACCGACACCTCCGCAACGGTCGCCCAGACGACCTCGATCCTCGGTACCGCGTCGTACTTCTCCCCGGAACAGGCCCGCGGCGAGACCGTCGACGCCCGTACCGACGTCTACTCCACCGGTGTCGTGTTCTTCGAGCTGCTCACCGGCCGCCCGCCGTTCCTCGGCGACACCCCCGTCGCCGTCGCGTACCAGCACGTCAGCGAACAGCCCGTCGCGCCGTCGTCCCTCACGCCCGAGGTCTCGCCGGCGCTCGACGCGGTCACGCTGCACGCCCTGGTGAAGGACCGCACGCGCCGCTACCAGAACGCGGCGGAGTTCCGGACGGAACTGCAGCAGGCCGCGGCGGGCAAGGTCCCCGCGTCGACCCGCAAGCTCCAGCAGCAGGCCGCCCACGACGCCTCGACGGTGCTGTTCGGTGTGAACCCCCGGACGACCTCGAACCCCGCGGTGGCCTTCCGCGAGCTCGACGACGACACCGCCGAGCACCGTCCGCAGCGCACTCAGAACCGTCCGCCCGTCGCCTGGATCTGGGTCGGCATCATCCTGACCGCGGCGGTCATCGTGGCGGTCGTGTTCTTCGTCGCGAACCTCGGTCCGGGCGAGCCTCCCGTCACGTCCTCGGTCAGCGTGCCGAACGTCGTCGGTGCCACCTACGACTCCGCGGCCTCCGCGCTCGGCAAGAAGGACCTCGTCCCCGTCAAGGTCGAGGAGAACTCCGACGACGTCGACCGGGGATCGGTCATCCGCACCGAGCCCGGCTCCGGCACGAACGTCGCGCGCAAGCAGAACGTCCGCGTGATCGTCTCGCTCGGCCCCGAACAGGTCGCCGTCCCGGACCTCGCGGGGCAGGCGCAGGACGCAGCGCAGAAGACCCTCGAGCAGGCGGGCTTCGCCGTCGGTGCGATCAACTCCGACTACTCGCCCGACGTGCCCGAGGGGACGGTCATGAGCACCGACCCCGCCGCCTCCTCGCAGCACACCAAGGGCACGGTGGTGAACCTGACCGTGTCGAACGGCAAGGTCGAGTTGCCGAACGTCACCCAGCAGCCGTTCTCCACGGCGAACGCGACCCTCGCACAGCTGGGGCTGAAGGTCACGCCGGCGCCGTCCTACTCGTGCATCGGCGGTACCGTGACGCAGCAGAGCGCCCCCGCCGGCGACATCGCGCAGGGCAGCACCGTGACGCTCACGTACTGCGCCGGCTCCGCGCAGCCCTCGCAGCCGCCGGCGACGGATGCACCCGCGGACGGCGGCAAGGACGGCGGCGACGACGGTCAGTGACCTGACCGCGTCCTGACGGATGCTCCATGACGGGGGTGCGCCGCGCCTCCTGTCCGGCGTCGTGTCGGCCTGCGTTCCCGGAGGCGCGGCTCGAGCCCGCCACGTCCCCACCGTCCCGCAGGGCGGTCGCGTCAGTGGCGCGCCGCTGTCAGGCCCGGTGCGCCGCGATGAGCGGGTTGAGGCCCGCAGCGCGTTCCGCTGCACCGGCGAGGCCGGTCGTCTCGAGCCAGTTGCCGACCATCCGGTAGCCACCCTCGGTGAGGACCGACTCCGGGTGGAACTGCACGCCGTACACGGGGTGCTCGCGGTGCTGCACGCCCATGATGACGCCACCACCGGTCCGGGCCGTCACGGTGAGCTCGTCGGGGACGGTGCCGTCGACGATCGCGAGCGAGTGGTACCGCGTCGCCGTGAACGGGTGCGGCACGCCCGTGAAGAGGGGGCTGTCGTCGTGGTCGACCTGCGAGGTCTTGCCGTGCATGAGTTCCTCGGCGTGGGTGACCGTCGCACCGAGCGCCTCGGCGATGGCCTGGTGGCCGAGGCACACACCGAGCAGGGGCTTGTCCGCGGCGATGGCGGCGTGCACGGTCTCGACGGAGACACCGGCGTCCGCGGGCGTCCCGGGGCCGGGAGACAGGAGCACACCGTCGTACTCGGCGATGCGGTCGGCGATCTCGGACGCGGGGAAGGCGTCGTTCCGGACCACGTCGGTCTCCGCCCCGAGCTGCTGCACGTAGCCGTTCAGCGTGTAGACGAAGCTGTCGTAGTTGTCGACGACGAGGATCTTGGTCATGGTCGGTTCACCGTACTCGTGGGGGATGTGTGCGGCGGGCTGAGAGGCTTCCCACACCCGCGGTCACGGTAGGATACCGGCCATGGCCAAGGACAAGGACCGCACCAAGCCCGCCCGGACGACCCGAGCCGACTCGGTCGACACCGCGGGGGACCAGCCGAACCCCGTGTGGTTCAAGCCGGTCATGTTCGGTTTCATGCTCATCGGCCTCGCCTGGGTGATCGTCTTCTACATCTCGAACACGACCCTGCCGGTGCCGTCCCTCGGTTCGTGGAACATCCTGATCGGCTTCGGCATCATGTTCGTCGGCTTCCTGATGACCACGCGCTGGCGGTAGCACCCCGGCCACACACCTCCCGACGCCCGTCGCACCTGCTGGTGCGGCGGGCGTCGTCGTACGTGCCGTTGTCCACAGTGCACTCGCCCCGCCCTGGCGCTTGTCCCCACCTCCGAGTGCGTTCTCCACAGTTCTCCACACTCTCCACACACCCATCCACACCCTCGTCCCAGAGTTATCCACAGCGAAGTCCACAGTGGGGATAATCACACGCGTGTAACTCACCGCGTTCTCCACAGCTGTGGACAACTTGGTCGTGCACGTGTGGAAAAGCCCCCGCGGACGCACGAACGCCCCGCCGCTGAGCGACGGGGCGTTCGGTGGTGCTGCTGTGCGGCTGTCAGCCGATCGTCACCGCGTACCCGACCGCGGTCAGGGCGCTGCCCACGACCGCGGCGGCCACGAGCAGTGCGATCTGCAGCGGACGCTGGCGGATGTTGCGGGTCCGTGCGAACACGAACCCGACCACGAAGCCGCCGATGATCCCGCCGACGTGCGCCTGCCACGAGATGTTCGTGCCGGGCAGGAACCCCACGACGAGGTTGAGTCCCATGATGACGAGCAGCTGCACGGCGTTGTTGCCGAGACTGCGCTGCAGGACGAAGAACGCCGCGAACAGCCCGAAGATCGCGCCGGACGCTCCGACCACCCACGTGCCGGGGGCCAGGAACGTCACGAGCATCGACCCGAAGATCCCGGTGATGAAGTAGAGCGCCAGGAACCGCCACGCCCCGAGCATGTTCTCGAGCATCCGGCCGAAGATCCACAGCGCCCACATGTTGAACAGGATGTGGAAGAGGCCCGAGTGCACGAAGAGCACCGTGACCGCTCGCCACGGCTGCGAGGGCAGGAGCAGCGAGTTGTAGGCGAACAGGTTCGTGAAGAACCCGCCCGAGACCTGGTCGAGCAACCAGATCGCGACCGAGACGGCGACGATCACGACCGTCGCCTTCTGGTCGAGCATGGCGAAGCGCCGCCGGGCGACCGTCAGGCCGCTGGGGCCTCCGGACGCCCGACGGTTCGCCTGGAACTGCGCACGCTGCTCGCGCACGCACTCAGGGCAGTGCACCCCGACCGCCGCCGGCGTCTGGCACTCCGGGCAGATCGTCCGCCCGCAGCGCTGGCAGAGCACGAAGCTCTGCCGGTCCGGATGCCGGTAGCAGGTGTTGTTCGGGTTGTACGCCTGATCGGTCACGTGGTGGCTCAGACGTCCTCGACGTCGATGCTCTGGATGACGACGTCCTCGAGCGGCTTGTCACGGCCGTCGGTCGCCACGCCTTCGATCGCGTCGACGACCGCGCGGGACTCGTCGTCCGCGACCTCGCCGAAGATGGTGTGCTTGCCCTGCAGCCACGGCGTCGCCACCGTGGTGATGAAGAACTGCGAGCCGTTGGTGCCGCGGCCGCCCTGGATGCCGGCGTTCGCCATGGCGAAGATGTACGGGTTCTGGAAGGTGAGCTCCGGGTGGATCTCGTCGTCGAAGCGGTAGCCCGGTCCGCCGATGCCCTGACCGAGCGGGTCGCCGCCCTGGATCATGAAGTCCTTGATGATGCGGTGGAAGACGACACCGTCGTAGAGCTTGTCGGTCGAGACCTTGCCGGTGCCGGGGTGGGTCCACTCCTGCTTGCCCGTCGCGAGGTCGACGAAGTTCTTGACGGTCTTCGGTGCGTGGTTGCCGAACAGGTTGACGCGGATGTCGCCCTTGTTCGTGTGGATCGTTGCGACAGCGGTGTGCAGAGACATGTTCCGATTCTCGCATGTACTGCTGACGGTCAGACGGATCACACAGGTGAGGCTCCGTGACCTGTCAGGCACTGCGGTGGCAGGATGGGGGTCACGCCGTTCCGATGGAGGTACCAGATGACGACGATCGAGATCCCGCGCAAGCGCCGGAAGCAGATCAAGAAGCTCAAGGGCCAGACCGCCTCGCTCCTCGGCGAGCAGCGCAAGGTCCTCGAGCACGCGAACGCGATCCTTGCGGAGGCGCGGTCCCACGCCGTGGACACCGCTCGCAAGGACATCGCTCCGCGAGTGCAGAACGCGATCGACAACGGCATCCGTCCGGCTGTCGCCACGGGGGTGCACGCTGCCACGAGCGCAGCGCAGAGTGCTTCGCACCGCTTCCAGTCCGAGGTCGTCCCCGGACTCGTCGCGACGGCGGGCTCGGTCCTCAGCGTGGGTGACCTCGCGAAGGACCCCCGCGTCAAGAAGATCGTGAAGAACGCCCAGAAGAAGGGCAAGAAGGCCAAGAAGGCTGCGGAGAAGTACGTGCCGCACCAGAAGAAGGGCATCGGCTTCGGCGGTGTCGCGCTGATTGTGGTTGGTGTCGTCGCCGTGGCGGGCGCCGCCTACGCCGCGTACCAGACGCTCCGCGCGGACGACGACCTCTGGGTCGCCGACGACGCTGACACGGCGGAGAAGCCTGCCGCCTGACCTCCCGGTTCGCACGAAGGGCCCCGGCGCGTGCCGGGGCCCTTCGTCGTCCGTGGGCCAGCGGCTCGCCGGCCGTGGCCGGAGCGGCGAGCGGGCAGCGTCCCGTTCACCCCGCCGAAGCGGCCGTTCGTGCCCACTCGGCGCCCGACGCACGGCATGTCGTGCCCGCTCACCGGCTCGCCGTCGCGTTCAGCCCACCCCGCCACGCGGCGCGGTCGCACGACACGCCACGCACGTCCGCCGGGTCCACCCGGAGCCGTGTCGCGGTCGCACAACGCGCCGCTCGCGTCCGCCGAGGTCTCGCGAACTGCCGGCGAACCGGCGCGAGATGCCACAATCGGCAAACCTCGAGCCCCAGATCAACGGAACCGATCGCGGAGCGGCGCGCCGAAGGCGCAGACGAACACGACGACCGAGTGAGGCGAAGCGAGGAACGAGCGGAGCATCGCTCACGCCGAGGGAGTGGAGCCTGGGAGAATCGAACTCCCGACATCCTGCTTGCAAAGCAGGCGCTCTACCAACTGAGCTAAGGCCCCGTGACACCCATCGTACGGAGTGTCGGAGGAAGTGGTGGGGCTACAAGGACTTGAACCTTGGACCTCTTCGTTATCAGCGAAGCGCTCTAACCGCCTGAGCTATAGCCCCTCAGACCGGATGAAAGCCTACCGTACGGATCTCGCAGAACGAAATCGAGGCGGTCGGCCCATCCGGCCCGGGTGTGTCAGTTGTTCGTGAAGCCGACGAGCAAGCCGCCGGTGATCCGCACACTGAGGTTGTAGAGGACACTCACGATGGCGCCGAGCACGGTGCCGACGACCACGTTGAGGATGCCCACGACGATGGAGAACCCGAGCACCTGGCCCAGCGAGAACTGGTCCATGATCGAGTAGTTGTTCTGCCCGGTGACGTCCTTCAGCAGGGCGTCGATCTGGGTGAAGACACCGGTCTGGTTCAGGATGACCCACACCAGCGCGGTGGCGACGACGATCACGATCGAGCCGGCCAGGGCGATGAGGAAGCTGAGCTTCACCATCGACCAGAAGTCGACGTACACGAGCCGCAGCCGCACCTGACGGGTGCCGACGGGCCGCTTCGCCTTCTTCTGGAGCTTCTCGGCGACACTACTCATTGCTTGACTGGTCCTCTCCGGCCACGGTGTCCGTGGGCACTGTGTCGGCGGGGTCGGCGGCCGCTTCGTCCGGGCTGACCGTCTCCACCGGGCCCGCAGGCTCGATCTCGGCGTCGTCCTGGTCGTCCAGGTTCCGCTCTGTGTTCCGGGCCACCGCGATGATCCGATCGTTCTCCGCGAACCTCGCGAAGACCACACCCATCGTGTCGCGACCCTTGGCGGGCACCTCGGCCACGGCAGACCTTACCACCTTGCCCGATTGCAGCACGACGAGCACCTCGTCGTCCTCGCCCACGATGAGAGCACCCACAAGGTCGCCTCGGTCAGCGGCCAGCTTGGCCACCTTGATGCCGAGACCACCACGGCCCTGCACGCGGTACTGGTCGACCGACGTGCGCTTGGCGTAGCCGCCCTCGGTCATGACCCACACGTAGCCGTCGTCCGAGACGACCCGGGCTGCGAGCAGCGAGTCGTCGTCGCGGAAGGACATGCCCTTCACGCCTGAGGTCGATCGACCCATCGGGCGCAGGGTGTCGTTCGTCGCGGTGAAGCGCAGCGACATGCCGTGCTTCGACACGAGCAGGAGGTCGTCGTGCTCGTCGACGAGGAGTGCCTGCACCAGGGTGTCGCCGTCGCGCAGGTTGATCGCGATGATGCCACCGGTGCGGTTCGTGTCGTACTCGGTGAGCGGGGTCTTCTTCACGAGACCGTGCGCCGTGGCGAGCACGAGGTACTGGGCCGCCTCGTAGTCGCGGATGTCGAGCACCTGCTGGATCTGCTCGTCCGGCTGCATGGCGAGCAGGTTCGCGACGTGCTGACCCTTGGCGTCGCGGCTGGCCTCCTGCAGCTCGTAGGCCTTGGCACGGTAGACCCGCCCCTTGTCCGTGAGGAAGAGGAGCCAGTGGTGCGTCGTCGTCACGAAGAAGTGCTCGACGATGTCGTCGGCGCGCAGCTGCGCACCCTTGACCCCGCGGCCGCCGCGGTGCTGCGAGCGGTAGTTGTCGCTGCGCGTCCGCTTGACGTACCCGCCGCGGGTGATGGTGACGACCATCTCCTCTTCGGGGATGAGGTCCTCGATGGACATGTCGCCGTCGAAGCCGAGCAGGATCTCGCTGCGGCGATCGTCGCCGAACCGCTCGACGATCTCCTCGAGCTCGTCGCCGATGATCGTGCGCTGACGGGTCTCCGACGCCAGGATGTCCTGGAAGTCGGCGATCTTGCGCTCGAGCTCCTCGGCCTCGTCGTGGATCTTCTGCCGCTCGAGGGCGGCGAGACGACGGAGCTGGAGCTCGAGGATCGCGCGCGCCTGGATCTCGTCGACGGACAGCAGGTCCATCAGGCCGGTGCGGGCCTCTTCGACGTCGGGTGACCGGCGGATGAGCGCGATGACCTCGTCGAGGGCGTCGAGCGCGGCCAGGTAGCCACGGAGGATGTGGGCGCGCTTCTCGGCCTCGCGCAGCCGGAACTGGGTGCGGCGGACGATGACGTCGATCTGGTGGTCGACCCACGCCGAGATGAACCCGTCGAGCGCGAGGGTGCGGGGCACGCCGTCGACGATCGCGAGCATGTTCGCGCCGAAGTTCTCCTGCAGCTGCGTGTGCTTGTACAAGTTGTTGAGGACGACCTTGGCGACGGCGTCGCGCTTGAGCACGATGACGAGGCGCTGACCGGTACGCCCGGAGGTCTCGTCGCGGATGTCCGCGATGCCGGCGAGCTTGCCGTCCTTCACGCCCTCGGCGATGCGGATCGCGAGGTTGTCGGGGTTCACCTGGTACGGGAGCTCGGTGACGACGAGGCAGGTGCGGCCCTGGATCTCCTCGACGTTGACGACCGCACGCATCGTGATCGAGCCACGACCGGTGCGGTAGGCGTCCTGGATGCCCTTCGTGCCGAGGATCTGCGCCCCGGTCGGGAAGTCCGGGCCCTTGATCCGCTGCATGAGCGCGCCGAGGAGCTCTTCACGCGTGGCGTCGGGGTGCTCGAGCGCCCACTTGGCGCCCGCAGCGACCTCGCGCAGGTTGTGCGGCGGGATGTTCGTCGCCATGCCGACCGCGATGCCGACGGAGCCGTTGACCAGCAGGTTCGGGAAGCGTGCCGGCAGGATCGCGGGCTCCTGCGTGCGACCGTCGTAGTTGTCCTGGAAGTCGACGGTGTCCTCGTCGATGTCCCGGACCATCTCCATGGCGAGCGGCGCCATCTTGGTCTCGGTGTACCGCGGGGCGGCGGCACCGTCGTTGCCCGGGGAACCGAAGTTGCCCTGGCCGAGCGCGAGCGGGTACCGGAGCGACCACGGCTGCACCAGGCGGACGAGGGCGTCGTAGATCGCGCTGTCACCGTGCGGGTGGAACTGCCCCATGACGTCGCCGACGACGCGCGAGCACTTCGAGAAGGCCCGGTCGGGACGGTAGCCGCCGTCGAACATCGCGTAGATCACGCGGCGGTGCACCGGCTTCAGTCCGTCACGGACCTCGGGCAGGGCACGACCGACGATGACGCTCATCGCGTAGTCGAGGTACGAGCGCTGCATCTCGAGCTGCAGGTCGACCTGCGAGATGCGGTCACCGGAGACGACGATGTCCCCGCTGTCGCCGTGGACGATCTCGGGCTGCTCGTCGGCGCCGTTCTCGTTGTCGTCAGCCATGTGGCTTCGTTCCCTTTCTGGACAGCCTGGAGGCTGTGGTTCCGTCAGTCGCGCCGGGCGCGACCACAGGTGGTCAGGACTGGTCCGCGCGACTCACGCCGCGCCTCCAGGCCAGGATCAGATGTCCAAGAACCGGACGTCCTTCGCGTTCTGCTGGATGAACTGGCGACGGGACTCGACGTCCTCACCCATCAGCGTCGCGAAGACGCTGTCCACCGCGGCGGCGTCCTCGAGCGTGACCTGCAGGAGCGTCCGGGTGTCCGGGTTCATCGTGGTGTCCCACAGCTCCTTGTAGTCCATCTCGCCGAGACCCTTGTAGCGCTGGATCCCGTTGTCCTTCGGGATGCGCTTGCCGGCGGCGAGGCCGGCCTGCATCAGGGCGTCGCGCTCCCGGTCGCTGAACACGTACTCGTGCGCCGAGTTCGACCACTTCAGGCGGTAGAGCGGCGGCTGCGCGAGGTACACGTAGCCGCGCTCGATGAGCGGCCGCATGTAGCGGAACAGCAGGGTGAGGAGCAGGGTCGTGATGTGCTGGCCGTCGACGTCGGCATCGGCCATCAGCACGATCTTGTGGTACCGGGCCTTGTCCGGATCGAAGTCCTCGCCGATACCGGCGCCGAACGCCGTGATCATCGACTGGATCTCCTGGTTGGCCAGGGCACGGTCGAGGCGGGCCTTCTCGACGTTGAGGATCTTGCCGCGCAGCGGCAGGATCGCCTGCGTCATCGGGTTGCGACCCTGCACGGCGGAACCACCGGCGGAGTCACCCTCGACCATGAAGATCTCGGAGACCGTCGGGTCCTTCGACTGGCAGTCCTTGAGCTTGCCGGGCATGCCGCCCGACTCGAGGAGGCCCTTGCGACGGGTGGTCTCGCGCGCCTTGCGTGCGGCGAGACGGGCCTGCGAGGCCTGGATCGCCTTGCGCACGACGTCGCGGGCCTGCGTCGGGTTGCTCTCGAACCAGTGGGTGAGCTCGGTGCCGACGACGCGCTGGACGAAGCCCTTCGCCTCGGTGTTGCCGAGCTTGGTCTTCGTCTGCCCCTCGAACTGCGGCTCGCCGAGCTTCACGGAGATGACGGCCGTCAGCCCTTCACGGATGTCGTCACCCGTGAGGTTGTCGTCCTTCTCCTTGATGATCTTCGCCTCGCGCGCGTACTTGTTCACCAGGTACGTCAGCGCCGCGCGGAAGCCCTCTTCGTGGGTGCCGCCCTCGTGCGTGTTGATCGTGTTCGCGAAGGTGTGGACGCTCTCCTGGTAGGAGGTGTTCCACTGCATCGCGACCTCGAGCGCGATCTTGCGCTCCGGGTCCTCGGCCTCGAAGCCGATGACGTCCGGGTGCACCAGGTCGGCCTTCTTCTGGGCGTTGAGGTACTCGACGTAGTCGGCGAGCCCGCGCTCGTAGAGGAAGGAGTCGTGCCGTGCCTCTTCACCCTCGGCCGGGGTGCGCTCGTCGGTCAGGGTGATCCGCAGGCCCTTGTTGAGGAAGGCCATCTGCTGGAAGCGCGTGCGCAGGGTCTCGTAGTCGAAGACGACGGTCTCGAAGATGTCCGCGTTCGGCCAGAAGGTGATCGTGGTGCCGTGACCGTCGTCTTCCTCGTCCTTCGACAGGGGCGCGACCGGGACGCCGTCGGTGTAGCTCTGGCGCCAGACGTGGCCCTGCTGGCGGACCTCGACGTCGAGCTCGGAGCTCAGCGCGTTGACGACCGACGAACCGACGCCGTGCAGACCACCGGACACCGCGTACGCGCCGCCGCCGAACTTGCCGCCGGCGTGCAGGACGGTGAGCACGACCTGGACGGTCGAGACTCCCTCGGCAGCGTGGATCCCGACGGGGATGCCACGGCCGTTGTCGACCACGCGGACGCCGCCGTCTTCGCGGATGGTGACGTTGATCGTGTCGCAGTAGCCCGCGAGTGCTTCGTCGACGGAGTTGTCGACGATCTCCTGCACGAGGTGGTGCAGACCGCGGGGACCCGTCGACCCGATGTACATGCCCGGACGCTTCCGGACGGCTTCGAGTCCCTCGAGCACCTGGATCTGGTCTGCGCCGTACGCTGGATCGCTCTGCGGGGTCGCCTCGCCGGACGAGTTCTGTCGGTCGTCGTCAGATCCGGATGTCATTCGAAGGTGCTCCTGCCTGCGCGCGGAACACCCGCGCACTGCACCTCTCAGTCTACCGCAGGACCCCCTCCTCCGAGGGCGGATTCCGGCCGTGGACGGCCTTTTTTCGTCCTCCCGGACGATTTCGTCGCCCTACCCGTAAGTGTCGCGGGGACCGCGCCCCTGAACCGTCCTGGGACCGCGTTTCCAGGTGGGGGCGTCGGGGCCCGAAACCCGGATCGACTGCACCCCCGCCTCGGGGTGCCGCTCGGCGATGGTCGTCGTGACGGTGCTGCGCATCAGTCGGAGCTGGGTCGCCCAGGCCGTCGAGTCGCACCGGATGACGAGTGCACCGTCGTCGATGGTCATGGGTCGGGAGTGCTTCGCGAGTTCCTCGCCCACCACGGCGGGCCAGTCCACGAACAGCTCGGACCGGGCGAGGGGCTCGGTCCAGCCCAGTTCCTGCGCGAGCGAACCGACGACGTCGCCGAGTCCGGCGGGCTCGCGACCGCGACCGTAGGGCACGGAGTCGGGATCGAGTCCCTTCATGCGGCGCCGGCGCGCGTCGACGCCGCGCTTCGAGGGGTCGCCGAAGACGGCGCGGAGGTGCCGGTAGACCCGCGAGGGCTCGGTCGGCTTCGACGGCTTCGGCATCAGACGCCCGCTCCGGTCGGGTCGGCTTCTGCCCGGTGGTCTTCCGGTTCTTCTGTCGGACTGGAGGCGCGGCTCGGCTCCGCCTCGTCGGTCACGATCGTGCCCGCTTCGATCCGGACCGTGTGCGCGGCCAGCTGCTCGGGCACGTCACCGAACACCGCCGCGGTGATGAGCACCTGCTCGTAGTCGGCGACCGCCCCGGCCAGGCGTTCCCGGCGCGACTCGTCGAGTTCGGCGAACACGTCGTCGAGGATGATGATCGGATCCCCCAGGCTCGACTCCGCGCGGAGGATCGACGCACTGGCCAGCTGCACGGCGAGCGCGAACGACCACGACTCCCCGTGGCTGGCGTACCCGCGCGCAGGTAACCCGTTGAGCTGGAAGAGCACGTCGTCCCGGTGGGGACCGACGAGCGTCAGGCCGCGGTCGAGCTCGTCGCGTCGACGCCGTTCGAGTGCCGCGCGGAACGCATCGGCAGCCGCGGTGACGGTGACCGGCTCGTCGGGTGTCCCGAGGACGGGGTCCGTCGCGGCCGCGTCCTCCGGGTCGCCGCCGCGGACGCTCAGGACTCCGGTGATCGACGCCTCGTGCCGTTCGCCGGCGACGGTCGCGTAGGCCTCGGCCACGAACGGGGCGAGCCGCCGGGTGAGGTGGTCACGGGCGGCGATGATCTCGGCGCCGAACGCCACGAGTCGCTCGTCCCAGACGTCGAGCGTCGCGAGCGGACCCGCCTTCGCACCGGTCGCCCGGGCCGACTTCAACAGGGTGTTGCGCTGCCGGAGCGTCCGGTCGTAGTCGGCGAGGACGCCCTGCATGCGCGGGGCGATCTGCCCGAGGAGCTCGTCGAGCATCCGGCGTCGGCCGGCCGGTTCGCCCCGGACCAGCGCGAGGTCCTCGGGAGCGAAGAGGACGCTCGTGCAGTAGCGCGGCAGCTCGCGGGGCTTGATGGCCGAGCGGTTCACCTGCGCCCGGTTCGCGCCGGTGCGGTTGATCTGGACCTCGGCGAGGATGCTGCGGTCCTCGTGCGCGAGCCGAGCGCGGACGATCGCCGCGTCGCAGCCCTGCCGCACGAGTGCCGCGTCCGTCGGGACCCGGTGCGATCCCAGGGTGGAGAGGTAGCCGATCGCCTCGACGAGGTTGGTCTTGCCCTGTCCGTTCCGGCCGACGAACAGGTTCGGCCCGCGTGCGAGGTCGACCTCGGCCTCCCGGTAGTTCCGGAAGTCCGTGAGTTGCAGGTGGTCGACGTGCACGCGGGCCGTGGCCGGGTTGCCCCGGTTGGACTACGCCTTCTTGACGGCGTGGCCGCCGAACTGGTTGCGGAGCGCCGCGACGGCCTTCATCGTCGGGGACTCGCTGCCCTGACGCGAGACGAAGCGGGCGAACATCGCCGCGGAGAGCGCGGGCATCGGCACCGCGAGCTCGATCGCCTCTTCGAGGGTCCAGCGACCCTCGCCCGAGTCGTCGACGTAGCCCTCGAGCTCGTCGAGCTTCGGGTCCTCGTTGATCGCGAGGACGAGGAGGTCGAGCAGCCAGGAGCGGACGACCGTGCCGCGCTGCCATCCGGCGAAGACCGCCGGGACGTCGTGGACGATGTCCTTCGCCTCGAGGAGCTCGTAGCCCTCGCCGTAGGCCTGCATGATCGCGTACTCGATGCCGTTGTGGACCATCTTCGCGTAGTGGCCCGCGCCGACGCCGCCGGCGTGCGAGAAGCCCTCTTCGCGCGGGCCCTCGGGACGGAGCGCGTCGAAGACCGGCATGGCGAACTCGACGTCCTCGGGGGCGCCGCCCACCATGAGGCCGTAGCCGTTCTCCTTGCCCCAGACGCCACCGGAGACGCCGGCGTCCATGTAGCGGATGCCCTTCGCGTCGAGCTGCTTGGCGTGCACCTCGTCGTCGAGCCACTTCGAGTTGCCGCCGTCGATCACGAGGTCGCCCTCGCTCAGGACGTTCGACAGGTCGGTGATCACGTCGTCGGTGATCTTGCCGTGCGGGACCATGACCCACACGAGCTTCTTGCCCTCGGGGAGCGCCGCGGCGAGTGCGCCGAGGTCGGCGACGTCCGAGACGGCGGGGTTCGCGTCGTAGCCGGTGACCTCGATGCCTGCGTTGCGGAGACGGGCACGCATGTTGTTGCCCATGCGACCGAGGCCGACAAGACCGATGTGCATGATTTCCTCTTCTGTTCGTCGTCGCGCTGATGCAGGGATGGCGCGTCAGCGCAGTGTTCGGCTGTTGCGCTTACCGCAGCAGGAGATTGGGCTGCAGCAGGTACCGGTATCCGTCCGCGGCCGGGGCCTCTTGCGAGGTCTGGCCGGTGATGAGCACCGGGCCCGGCTTGTTGGGGTTCTCCGTCTTGGTGAAGGAGATCCGGACGAACTCGGAGTGCACCGCGTTCAACCCGTCCAGGAGGAAGGCGGGCTTCAGCGAGACCACCGTTTCCTCACCGGTCAGCAACGCACTGATCGACTCTGACGCCTGCGCTTGTTCGGAACCGATCGCTTCGAGCGTGAGCCCGTCGACCGTGAAGGAGAACCGGAGGGCGGCTTCGCGCTCCAGGACGAGGGAGACCCGTCGGACCGCCTCGACCAGTTCCGCGGTGTTGATCACCGCGTGGTCCTGGACGGTCTCGGGGAAGAGCCGGCGGACCGGCGGGTAGTTGCCCTTGATGAGCAGCGAGGTGACGGTCTTGTCGTCCGCGTGGAACGCGATCAGCTCGCGGTCGGACGAGCCGCTGATCGACACCGAGACGGTGGACGCCGAGCCGAACGTGCGGCCCACCTCTTGCAGGGTGCGGGCCGGGACGAGCGCGTGCAGCGGGTCCGACCCGACGCGGCCGGAGTCCCACGCGATGGTGCGGACGGCGACGCGGTAGCGGTCCGTCGCGATGAGCGAGAGGTCGTTGTCGCCGACCTCGAGCTGGACGCCGGTGATCACGGGGGTGACGTCGTCGCGGCTGGCGGCGACGGCGACCTGGGACACGGCTTCGGAGAAGGCGTCGCCGGGGATGACGCCGGTCTGCTCGCCGATCTCGGGGAGCGTCGGGTACTCCTCGACCGGCATGGACAGCAGCGTGAAGTGCGCCGAACCGCAGGTGACCGAGATCTTGGAGTCCTCGGTGGTGAAGGTGACCGGGGCGTTCGGCAGGCGGCTCGCGATGTCGTTGAGGAGCCGGCCGGAGACGAGCACCGTGCCGGGGTCGTCGATCTGCGCGGCGATGGACGTCTGCGCCGAGACCTCGTAGTCGAACGACGAGAGCGTGAGTCGATCGCCGTCGGCGTGGATGAGGACGCCCGAGAGGATCGGGAGGGTCGTGCGCTGTGGGAGGAGCTTCACCGCGAAGGAGACGGCTTCGGAGAAGACGTCCCGGTTGACCTCGAACTTCACAGCTGGAACCCCTGTCGATCGGTTGGACTGTCCGGCCGCCCCATTGTGGCACAGCCCGGCGAGGCCCGGATTTCTTGTCATCCCGCCGTCCACAAGGTTGGCCCGCTGAGATCAATCGTTAACCAGGAGTAATGGTGTTAACGCCTGTGCACACTGTGGATAACCCTGTTAACACCGCTTGTCCACAGGGAACTACACACGTGTGAGTTGTGAGCGGTGTGTGGGCGGCGTCTGGATGAATGAATCTCATCTATCCACTTCCATCCCCAGTCTCCACAGGTGGCCCCTCCGCTGTGAACAACCGACCGGCGTGTCCTCCACAGTTATCCACAGGCTTTCCACACTGTGTGAAGTCCGGCCCATGGAACCGTCTCAGATGGTGGATGCGCGCGGAAGCAGGCCGATCTGACGGTCGTCAGCCGCGCCTCCAGGGCCGTACCAGATGTGCGCAGCGCGACGCAACGCGACGTGCGTCAGCGGTAGCGGCGGTCCTGCTTGATGCGGCTGGTCAGCTCCGTGACCTGGTTGTAGATCGAGCGACGCTCCTTCATGAGCTCCGCGATCTTCTTGTTGGCGTACATGACCGTGGTGTGGTCCCGGTTGCCGAAGAGCTGTCCGATCTTCGGCAGCGACAGGCTCGTCATCTCACGGCAGAGGTACATCGCGATCTGCCGGGCAGTGGCGATCGCCTGCGAGCGGGAGGACCCGTAGAGGTCGTCGACGGAGAGCTTGAAGTACTCCGCGGTGTGGTTGATGATGTCCGTCGGCGCGATCACGTTGTCGTCGTCGAGCGTGATGAGGTCCTTGAGGACCGTCTGCACCAGGGCCATGTCGACGGCCGTCCGGTTGAGGCTCGCGAACGCCGTGACCCGGATCAGGGTGCCCTCGAGTTCGCGGATGTTGCTCGACACCTTCGAGGCGATGAACTCGAGGATGTCGTCGGGCACCTGCAGGTGGTCGGACTGCGCCTTCTTGCGGAGGATCGCGATGCGGGTCTCGAGGTCGGGCGCCTGGACGTCGGTGATGAGGCCCCACTCGAAGCGGGAGCGCATCCGGTCCTCGAACCCGGTCAGGTGCTTCGGCGCGACGTCCGACGTGATGACGACCTGCTTGTTGTGGTCGTGCAGCGTGTTGAAGGTGTGGAAGAACGCCTCTTGCGTGGAGTCCTTGCCCTGCAGGAACTGGATGTCGTCGATCAGCAGGATGTCGATGTCGCGGTACCGCTGCTGGAACTGGTTCGACCGGTTGTTCGCGATGGAGTTGATGAAGTCGTTCGTGAACTCCTCGCTGGACACGTACCGCACCCGGATCCCCGGGTAGAGGCTCTCGGCGTAGTGGCCGATCGCGTGCAGGAGGTGGGTCTTGCCGAGGCCTGAGTCGCCGTAGATGAAGAGCGGGTTGTAGGCCTTCGCCGGCGCCTCGGCCACCGCGACCGCCGCCGCGTGGGCGAAGCGGTTCGACGAGCCGATGACGAAGTTGTCGAAGTTGTACTTGGGGTTGAGCCGGGACTCGGGGCGACCGCTGGTCCCCGGGGAGTCGATCTGGCTCGGGACGAACGGCGCCTCGATGTACTGGCGGGGGGCCGCACTCTGCTCGACGGCTTCCTGCACCGGCTCGGCGTACTCGGGGACGTTGCTCGTGACCTGCGTGTCGACCCGCGGCTCGGACGCCATGTCCGGGTTCACCGTGATGGCGAAGTTCGCGACCGTGTCGTCTCCGATGCGGGAGACGGCCTCGGTGATCGGGATGCGGATCCGCTGCTCGAGCATGCCGCGGGTGAGGTCGTTCGGCACCTCGAGATAGAGGGTGCCGGCGAGCACGCCCTTCGGCTCGACCAGGTTGAGGAAGCCGTGCAGCTGCGGGGTGATGCGGTCGTCCTCCGAGAGGAGTCCGAGGACGGATGACCAGAGGTCCTCGACGGGGTCGGCCGGCATCGTCATGTCGCGCTCGTCTCCTGATGTCGTGTCGTGCTCGTCGCTGGTGCTCGTCTGCACTGGGTGTCCACCGCCGCCGGACGGACCGGCGCAGCGTCGACCGCCGGAACGTTCCTGGCGAGTCGTCGTGAGTCCGGGTGGCATCGTCGACGTCCCGGACGCGTGTCGTCCCGCATGGTGGTCCACAGGGTTGTCCACAGTCTTGTCCACGACCGGCGCGAGCCGCACGACGAGGGGAATCCCCCGTCGTACCGGGCCGCTGGCCGGTCGATCACCCCACTGTAAAGGACTCGAGCGCGTCGTACCGAACGCACGTTTTCCCCAATGTGGATAATGAACGTGCGCACCGCTCCCGCGGTCGGGTCAACGACGGCGTTTGACCTGCTCGCCCCTGTCACGTACCGTTAACCAGTTGACTGCGGCCGTTCGGTCGCGCCCATCTGCGTCGTTCGGCACCGAGCGACTACACATACGTGACGGCTCGCCGCGAGCAGCCGTGTGGAGAACATCATGAGCAAGCGCACCTTCCAGCCGAACAACCGCCGCCGCGCCAAGAAGCACGGCTTCCGCGCCCGCATGCGCACCCGTGCCGGCCGCGCCATCCTGGCCGCACGTCGCGCCAAGGGCCGCACCGAGCTCAGCGCCTGATCAGGCTCCCCGCCTGATCTCGTCCTCCGGTACCGACTCGTGTTGGCCCGCGCCAACCGGATCGTCCGAGGTGACGACTATCGGTCCGTCGTGCGTCGTGGTCGCAGAAGCGCCACGGCGCACGCCGTCGTATCGGTGGTCCGTCGCACCTCGGACGACCCATCGAGCGGTACCGGTCCGACACGGTTCGGGTTCATCGTCGCGAAGACGGTGGGCAACGCCGTGACCCGGAACCTGGTCAGGCGTCGCCTCAAGGCGATCGCGCACGGGCTGCTCGCCGACATCCCCGTCGGCTACGACGTGGTGGTCCGCGCACTGCCAGCCGCTGCGCAGGCCGGATGGCCTACCCTGCTCGAAGACGTCTCGCGCTCCTGTGCGCGTGGTGTGGAGAAGGCAGCATGAACCGCAACCTGTGGACCCGGCTCGCCTGGGCCGTCGCGTTGCTCCCGCGCAACGTGTGCGTCATCGTGCTGCGCGCCTACCGTGCCGTGATCTCACCGCTCTACGGCAACGTCTGTCGGTACCACCCCTCGTGCTCCCGGTACGCGCTCGAGGCGATCCAGCAGTACGGCGTCGTCCGCGGATCGGCCATGGGTGCATGGCGCATCGCACGGTGCAACCCCTGGGCAGCCGGGGGCATCGACGACGTCCGTGCACGGCGTCGCCCCTACGACGTCAACCGGTTCGGGTTCGTGCTCGCACCGACCCAGCCGCAGCCCACGGGTGGTTCCACCCTGCCGGTCCTGCTCCCCCAGCGCACTCGAAAGGCGTGACAGTCCCCATGGACCTCGGATTCATCGGAACGATCCTCTGGCCGCTCAAGTGGGTGGTCTCGGCCATCCTCGTGGGCTTCCACTGGATCTTCGAGAGCATCGGCATGGACCCCGGAGCCGGCATCACCTGGGTGCTCTCCATCATCTTCCTGACCTTCGTGGTGCGCGCCGCGCTCATCCCGATCTTCGTGCGCCAGATCAAGTCGCAGCGCCGCATGCTCGAGGTGGCGCCGCAGCTCAAGAAGATCCAAGAGAAGTACAAGGGCAAGAAGGACCAGTTCTCGCGTGAGGCCATGAGCCGCGAGACCATGGCGCTGTACAAGGAGACCGGGACGAACCCGCTGAGCTCCTGCCTGCCGCTGCTGATCCAGATGCCGATCTTCTTCTCGCTGTACTCGGTGCTGCACGAGGCGCAGATCAACAAGACGGGCATCGGCCTGCTCACGAACGACCTCGCCGCGTCGTTCGGCAACGCATCGCTCTTCGGCGCTCCCCTGCACGAGACGTTCACGAACGCCTCCGGCTGGGAGGTCCGGGTCATCGCCGGCGTCATGATCGTCGTGATGACCGCCTCGCAGTTCATCACCCAGCTGCAGCTCGTCGCGAAGAACATGTCGCCGGAGACCAAGGAGTCTCCGATGTACCGCCAGCAGAAGATGATGCTGTACATCCTCCCGCTGGTCTTCGTCATCTCCGGTCTGTCGTTCCCCCTCGGTGTCATGTTCTACTGGCTCGCCTCGAACGTCTGGACGATGGCGCAGCAGTACTTCGTCATCCGCAGCATGCCGACCCCCGGTTCCGAGGCCGCACTCGCTCGTGAGGCACGTCTCGCGAAGAAGGCGCAGCGTCGTGGTGCCGCCACCCCGGTCCTCGCCGAGGCTGGCGCCGGGGCCGGTGCCGCCGAGATCGAGGCCGTCCGTGTGACGACCCAGCGGCAGCAGCCTGTCGGCAAGAACCGTGCCAAGAAGAACGGGAAGAAGTAAGTGACCGAGCAGGACACCGCGGACGCCGTGGACACCACCGTCGACACCTCGACCGCGACCGTGGACGACGACGCCCGCGACGAAGCCGACATCGCGGCGGACTACATCGAGGAACTCCTCGACATCTGCGACCTCGACGGTGACATCGAGATCGAGGAGCGTGCGGGCCGCGTGTACCTCTCCGTCACGGACGAGGGCGACGCGCTCCGCGTGCTGTCGAAGCCAGACACCGTCTCGGCCCTGCAGGAGCTCACGCGCATCGCCGTCCAGGCGGAGACCGGCGAGTTCAGCAGGCTGATCCTCGACGTCGGCGGCTCACGCGATGCTCGTGCGTCCGAACTGCAGCGGCTCGTCGACACCGCCATCGAGCGCATCGGGGCGGGTTCGACCACGGCTGCACTCCCCGCGATGTCGTCGTACGAGCGCAAGCTGGTCCACGACCTGGTCGCCGAGAAGGGCTTCCACTCGGAGTCCGAGGGTGAGGGTCGGGACCGCCACACGGTCGTCACCCGATGACCGAGACCGCACCTCCCGTCCTCGAGACGGAGCCGGCGGCTGCTGCGACGCTCTTCGGCGATCGCCTGGATCTGGCGCGTTCCTTCACGAACGAGCTCGCTCGACGCGGTGAGGAGCTCGGCCTGATCGGCCCGCTCGAGCTGCCGCGCTTGTGGACGCGACATATCCTCAATTCTGCGGTGCTCGCTCCACTCCTGGAGGAACGGGGCCGGGTCGCCGACGTCGGTTCCGGTGCTGGACTCCCCGGCCTGGTGCTCGCGATCGCCCGGCCCGACGTGCACCTCACGCTCATCGAACCGATGGAACGGCGAGTGGATTGGTTGACGTCAGAGGCCTCGCGCCTGGGCCTCGACAACGTCGAGGTCGTCCGTGCCCGTGCTGAGGACGTCGCCGACGACATCGTCGTCGACCAGGTGACTGCGCGGGCCGTCAGCGCCTTGTCGAAGCTGATCCCCCTGACCGTGCCCCTGGTTCGATCCGGTGGCCAGCTCATCCTCATGAAGGGCGCCCGCGTCGAGGACGAGATGGAGAAGGCCCGAAAGGTCATCCTCCGGAAGCGTCTCGCCGATGTCGAGGTGCTCGAGCTCGGAGTCGGTGTGGTCGAGGAGACCACGCGCGTCTTCCGGGCTACAGTTGACTGACGCTGCGGCTCGGGCCGGTTCGACCGGCCACCAGTGGCTCCGCGTTCCACGTGAAACACCGAACCGGGGAAGAGGCACTCGTTGAGTTCATCGACCGATTACGACGCGTCGACACCGCTCGCCCGTGAGATCGCTGATCTGAACCGTCGTCGCCGTGCGATCGCGACGCAGCAGTTCCCGCTGCCGCCGAAGACGCGTGTCTTCACGGTGTCGAACCAGAAGGGTGGCGTCGGCAAGACCACCACCACGGTCAACCTCGCCGCTGCGTTGGCGCACGGTGGAGCGCGCGTGCTGGTGATCGACCTCGACCCACAGGGAAACGCGTCCACGGCGCTCGGCGTCAACCACCAGGCCGAGGTCCCGAGCATCTACGACGTGATCGTCGACGAGGCACCGATCGCCGACACGGTCCAGCGCTCCCCCGAGTCGGACACGCTCTGGTGCGTACCGGCCACGATCCACCTCGCCGGCGCCGAGATCGAACTGGTGTCGCTCGTCGCCCGCGAACAGCGCCTGCGGACCGCGCTGGACCAGTACCTCGAGTCGCTGGATGAGCCGTACCACTACGTCTTCATCGACTGCCCGCCGTCGCTCGGACTGCTCACGATCAACGCCTTCGTCGCAGCGCGCGAGGTCCTCATCCCGATCCAGTGCGAGTACTACGCGCTCGAAGGGCTGAGTCAGCTGCTCCGGAACATCGAGCTCATCGAGCGGCACCTGAACCCGAACCTCGCCGTGTCGACCATCCTCTTGACGATGTACGACAGCCGGACGAACCTCTCCAACCAGGTCGCAGCAGACGTGCGGGAGCACTTCGGCGAGCAGGTACTCGAGGCCGTGATCCCCCGATCCGTCCGCGTCAGCGAAGCCCCGAGCTACGGGCAGAGCGTCGTTGCGTACGACGTCAACTCAACCGGCTCGCTCTCCTACCTGGAGGCGGCAGCCGAGATCGCAGCACGAGGAGCGCAGCACTGATGGCACCGAAGCGAACTGGACTCGGACGGGGCATCGGAGCCCTCATCCCGACGGCGTCGGAGCAGCAGGACCGTCCCGTCGACGTGTTCTTCCCGACCGGTGGATCGCCGGCGTCCGCGCCGCTCGTCGACGGTGCGACCGCAGAGGAGCTCGTCGCGGTTCCCGGCGCGCGTCTGGCGAACCTGAACCCCCTCGACGTCGTGCCGAACGCGCACCAGCCGCGCAAGGAGTTCCGCGAAGAGGAACTGCAGGAACTCGTCCACTCGATCCGCGAGATCGGGGTCCTCCAGCCCATCGTCGTGCGCCCGATTGCCGGCGCCGCTGGGACGGAGCCGCAGTACGAGCTGATCATGGGTGAGCGCCGACTCCGCGCCACCAAGGAGCTCGGGCTCAGCACCATCCCCGCCATCGTCAAGGACACCCCCGACGATGCGATGCTCCGTGACGCCCTGCTGGAGAACCTCCACCGCGCGAACCTCAACCCGCTCGAAGAGGCGTCGGCGTACCAGCAGCTGCTGGCGGACTTCGGGATCACGCAGGAGCAGCTCGCCCAGCGGATCGGCCGTTCGCGCCCGCAGATCACCAACACCATTCGTCTCCTGCGACTCCCCTCCCCCGTTCAGCGGCGCGTGGCAGCTGGCGTGCTCTCGGCCGGGCACGCACGTGCGATCCTCGCTGCGCCTGACGCCGAGGCCATGGAGTACCTCGCCGAGAAGATCGTCAACGAGGACCTGTCCGTTCGGGCCGCCGAGTCGATCGCGCAGCAGCTCGCGGCGAAGACGCCGGTGAAGCCCAAGGCGGAGCCGTCGAAGCGGCAGGTGCATTTCAACGACCTGGCGGAGCGGCTCGGGGATCGATTGAACACGCGGGTCAAGATCGCTGTCGGGGCGCGGAAGAGCTCGGTGACGATCGACTTCGCGAACGGGGATGACCTCAACCGGATCCTCGGGGAGCTTGGGATCGAGGACGTCGCGGGCTGACGTTCGGCCGTCTTCTGCCGCGGAGGTCTCTGTACGGCGCTGTGCGGCCGCCTGCCGGCTCGACAGCGTCGTCGGGTCGCGGGTTTGACGGCGGGTCTACTGGGCCCTGAGTGAGCCTGCTGTGGCCTCTCGCCTACCCCGTTGTTCAGGGGACTGATCGTGCAGGTAGCGTTTCACGTGGAACATCGAGTCGAAGCGCCGAGGGTGGTTCGTGTGGGCCAGCAGACGCCGCTCTGTCCGATCGTGGCGCCGTGCTCGCGCCCACCGGAGCCGTCAGACCGAGCGATCTCGCCTCTGCACGGAGCGACCAAAAGCGGCCAGGCATCGAAACCAGTGGCTCGCGTGTCTCCGCCGTGGCGGTGATCCGGGCCGCGCATTCGCGGTGGGGTGACCGAGCGGTTGCGGCGCGTTTCGATTCCGGCCTCGACCCCGGCTGCACGTTCGCACGCGTGTGGGTGGCGGGAGACGTTGAGGCGGAATGTCGGAAGACCCGCACGATACGAGGAAGAGTTGGTCCCCGCGGTTCCTTCGCGGCAACGGCGCGATCGGTGATGGGCGGGGCACTCGGGCCGGGCCGCTCCCCCGTTGGACGATGAGCTGCGAAGGATCTCCTCGGCGCTTGGCATGGAGCCCTTGGTCTGCGAGCCGCTGCGAGGGGCACCTGTTCGAGTGCGATGAAACGGGTGCGGGCTAACCGAAGGCGCCGTCTCCATCATGCATCACGGCCGCACGCAGGGATCCCATAGCGTCCCGGGATGCATGGAAGTGAGGGCTGTGGCTCCGGACCTGCTCGCTCCGCGATGTCTCTCAAGTGCCTTCCGCGCAGGTTTGGGCGAATGTTCCACGTGGAACGAGCGAACTAGGCCGGAGGTTTCACGTGGAACACGGCACGAAGCTTCCACAGCCCGACTGCAGCGAACACAGGCTTCAGTAGCATCATCTCTCCGAACCGGTAGTCATCGGCAGCCGCGAGCCGGTCAGCGAGCTCCGGTCGCTGACGCGCGAGGTAGACACGCGCCTTCTCAGCGTGCAACCCGTTCGATGCAAAGGCGACCCAGTCAGCGGCCTCGATCCACGGCAGCGCATTGCGAACGTTCTCCCACGTCGAACGACTCTCCGACTCGATCCCGATCGGACCATCCCACCCGAGAGTGCTCTCGATGTGGTCGCGGAGGAGGATAGCCTCCGCGACCGTTCCGCGCACGGCTCCCCCACTGCAGAGGATCTGAACGGAAGCGCCGGCCGCGCGAGCCGAACGTGCTGTGCGGACAGCGATCCGAGCCCGCCACCGATTCACGACGTTGATGCGACGACCCCGATTGCCGAACCCCAGGACGACGACGAGCCCAGTGGAGCCCTTCGTCTGTCGTGGAAGCCGTCCTGCCCGACGAGCGGCCCGCCAATGCATGGCTTCGCCCACGGCCAGTGTCGCGAGGTCCACGGCCGCCAGGACGACGGCAAGGGATGTTCCACGTGGAACGTGTCGGCACCCCACGATCGCGGTGTCAGGCCCGGTGGTCGCGGATCGCCTGCTCCGCGAGCTCGGCGTAGGTCCACCCGAGGTCGAAGCCCGACGCGGAGAGGGCCTGCGGCACGAGGGAGGTCTCGGTGAGCCCGGGAAGGACGTTCGCCTCGAGGAACCAGGGCGTCCCAGCAGCATCGACGATGAGGTCGACGCGCGAGATGTGTCGCAGACCGAGGGCCTCATGGGCTGCCACGGCGGCGGAGGACGCAGCAGCCGCGAACTCCTCGGACAGGCGGGCCGGCGTGTAGAACGTGGTCTCGCCGGCGTTGTACCGCGCCTCGAACCCGTAGATGCCGTTGCGGGGGACGATCTCGACGGCGGAGAGCGCCACCGGACCGTCGCCGGTGTCGATGATGCCGACCGCGACCTCGGTCCCACGGATGAGCTGCTCGACCACGACGTCGTCGCAGTACGTGTACGCGGTGACCATCGCGCGCGGCAGGTCGTTCACGTCGTCGACGAGTGTGACGCCCTGGGCGCTGCCGCCTCGGGCCGGCTTGACGGCGAGTGGGACCGGGTGCTCGACAGCGATGCTCTCGAGGACGCCGACCGCTCCGAGCTCCCGGAAGACGTCGTGCGAGAGCGTGACCGAGCGAGGGGTCCGAACGCCAGCCCGCGCGACCAGCGCCGACGCGGTGGGCTTGTCCCATGCCAGCCGGGCCGACGTCGAACGTGAGCCGACGAACGGGATGTCCAGCGCCTCCAGGATGCCCCGCAGGGCGCCGTCCTCACCGGAGGCGCCGTGCAGAGCCGGCCACACGACGTCCGGGCGGCTCTCCCGCAGGGTCGGCAGCAACGATGCGTCTGCGTCGCGGAGGTCCACCTGCCAGCCGTACCCGGTCAGCGAGTCGGCCACACGGCGACCGGACCGCAGGGAGACGTCACGCTCGTGCGAGATCCCTCCCGCGACGACGACGACGTGACGGCGGGTGAGCTCGGCCATGCGGATGGACCTCCGGTACTGCGGGTGGAACGGTGAAAAATGCTGATCAGGAGATGTTCGGCGGCGGTGCGCCCACCGCCGATGCGGGTCGGACGACGGCGTTGGGCCGCGTCGCGGACCCGAAGGTCTCGACCAGCTCGAGCTCGTCGTTGACGACGTTCGCGAGCCGCTTCACGCCGACGCGGATCTGCTCCGGCGTCGGGTAGCAGAACGACAGGCGGATGTGCCCGCCGCCGCGTCCGTCGGCGTAGAAGGCCGTCC
The DNA here is from genome assembly GCF_059492135.1 of Curtobacterium sp. Curtsp22. Taxonomy (NCBI): domain Bacteria; kingdom Bacillati; phylum Actinomycetota; class Actinomycetes; order Micrococcales; family Microbacteriaceae; genus Curtobacterium; species Curtobacterium sp. Curtsp22. The sequence continues at coordinate 2,433,747 of NZ_CP168519.1, forward strand.
CCGGGGTGTAGGCGACGAGCTCCTTGACCGCCCGCGGCAGCATCCCCTTGGAGTCGAGCGACTCGGGCAGGGTCAGCCAGACGAAGAACCCACCGTTCGGCTTCGTCCAGGACAGGTCCGGCAGGAACTCCCCCAGCGCGGACAGCATGGCGTCACGACGCTCGGCGTAGAGGCCCCGGAAGGTGTCGACCTGACCCTTCCAGTCCGCGGCGTCGAGGTAGGCGTTCACGACGTACTGGCCGAAGGAGTTCGGCGCGAGGACGGCCGACTCGTTGGCGAGGACGAGCTTCTCGCGGATGGCGTGCGGTGCGAGGGCCCAGCCGACACGGAAGCCCGGCGCGAGCGTCTTGGAGAACGAGCCGAGGTAGACCACGCCCTCTTCGTCGATCGATCGGATCGCCTGCGGCGCCGGCTCGTCGAACCAGAGGAGGCCGTAGGGGTTGTCCTCGAGCACGAGGATGTTGTTCGACCGGCAGATGTCGAGGATCTCGATGCGACGCTCGCGGCTGAGGGTCACACCGGCGGGGTTGTGGAAGTTCGGGATCGTGTAGAGGAACTTGATCCGCTTGCCCTGGGTCCGCAGGTTCGCGATCGCTTCGCGCAGCGCTTCGGGGACGAGACCGTTCTCGTCGGTGGTGACGTGCACGGTCTCGGCCTGGTACGACCGGAAGACCCCGATCGCGCCGACGTAGGACGGCGATTCGGCGAGCACGACGTCACCCGGGTCGATGAAGAGCCGCGTGACGAGGTCCAGCGCGTGCTGCGAACCGGTGGTGACGACGACGTCCTCGGCGCTGGCACGGATGCCCTCGAGGCTCATCACGTCGACGATGTGCTCGCGCAGGGACCGCAGGCCCTGTCCCCCGCCGTACTGGAGCGCCATGGCGGCGTCCTCGGCCATGACACGGTCGAGGGAACCCGTGACGAGCTCACGCGGCAGGGCGGAGACGTACGGCATGCCGCCGGCGAGCGAGACCACCTCGGGCCGCGACGCGACGGCGAACAGGGCTCGGACCTCGGAGGCGCTCAGCCCGGCGGTGCGCTGGGCGTAGGAGTCGTACCAGGGGTCGAGGCTGTTGCCGTTCGTCATCTTGGCTCCGTTCCAGCGGGACCTGCCCGCCACTCACATTCCCGCCACACTACGACATCGACCCCGGAAACCCGGGCCCCGCGACGGGGCCGATCCTGAACCAGTGGCTTGGAAGACGCGAGCGGCCCCGCACCCGGTGGGGTGCGGGGCCGCTCGGTGGGGCAGGTGCCTACGCGAGGAACTCTGCGAGGTCGGCCTCGAGCGCCGGCTTCGGCTTCGCGCCGATGACGGTCTTGACGACCTCGCCGCCCTTGAAGACCTTCATCGCCGGGATCGAGGTGATCTGGTAGTTCATGGCCGACTGGGGGTTGTCGTCCACGTTGAGCTTCACGATCTCGATCTTGCCGGCGTGCTCTTCGGCGATCTGGTCGAGGATCGGCGAGACCGCGCGACACGGGCCGCACCACTCGGCCCAGAAGTCGACGAGGATCGTCTTGTCGGACTTGAGGACCTCGTCCGAGAAGGTGGCGTCGGTGACTGCCTTGGCGTTGGACATGTGTGCTCCTTCGAGAAGTCGATCAGTGGGTGCAACGCCCGGGGCGCTGCGGTATTCCGTGGATCAGGCGTGGGCGGCTTCGACGTCGACCGTGACGGGCGACTCCGGGGTCACGCCCTCGGCAGGGCCGGTCAGCGCGTCGTCGAGCTCGGCGAGGTACTTCTCCGCGTCGAGCGCCGCGACGGTGCCGGAGCCGGCGGCCGTGATCGCCTGGCGGTAGGTCGGGTCGATGACGTCACCGGCGGCGAACACGCCGGGCAGGTTCGTCTTCGAGGAGCGACCCTGGACCGCGATCGTGCCCTCGGGGGCGATGTCGATCTGCCCGTGGATCAGGTGCGTGCGCGGGTCGTTGCCGATCGCGATGAAGAGGCCGTCGAGGGCCAGCTCGCTCTCGGTGCCGTCCACCGTGTCGCGCAGCGTGACGCCGGTCACCGCGGAGTCACCCGTGATGCCGGTGACCTCCTTGTTCCACGCGAACTCGATCTTCGGGTCGTTCATCGCCCGGTCCTGCATGATCTTCGACGCGCGCAGGGTGTCCTTGCGGTGGATGACCGTCACCTTGTCGGCGAAGCGGGTGAGGAACGTCGCCTCTTCCATCGCGGAGTCGCCACCGCCGACGACGGCGATGTTCTTCTGGCGGAAGAAGAAGCCGTCGCAGGTGGCGCACCAGCTGACGCCGTGGCCGGACAGCCGCTCTTCGTCTGCGAGGCCGAGGTGGCGGTACGCCGAACCGGTCGCGTAGATGACCGCGAGGGCCTCGTACGTCTCGCCGGAGCCGACCGTGACCTTCTTGACGTCACCGGTGAGGTCGACCGACACGGCGTCGTCGTACAGGACCTCTGCGCCGAACTTCTCGGCCTGTTCCTGCATCTTGATCATGAGGTCCGGGCCCTGGATCCCCTCGGGGAAGCCCGGGAAGTTCTCGACCTCGGTCGTCTTCGTGAGCTCGCCGCCGGTCTCGACGCTGGAGGCGACGATCAGGGGCTTGAGCTCCGCGCGTGCCGCGTAGATGCCGGCGGTGAACCCGGCCGGGCCGGAACCGATGATGATGAGCTGGCGCATGCCTCGCTGCCCTTCCGTAGATAGCTGACCGGGTCAACACATGCTACCGGCGTGGCATTCCGCATCGCCCGGGAGCGCGTCAGCGACCGAGCCGCTTCCGCAGGATGTCGACGGCGCCCCTGATCTCGCCGTTCTTCGCGACGACGAGCGCCCCGAAGTAGACGAGCACCATCACGGCACCGGTGAGGGCGATGGTGATCAGTGCGCCGGAGACGTCGGACATCGCGAACCCGTCGGCCGAGAAGCCGCCGAAGAAGTTGACGACGACGAGCCCCACGACGCCGGAGATGAGCGCGGCGATGACGAACTGCACGTGCGACCGGGTGACGATCGGCCCCTCGATGCCGTTCAGACGCTTGCGGACGAGGACGAGCGCGATGATCGTCTGCACGGTCCCCGCGACGGTCGTGCACACCGCGATCGAGACGCCGATCACGTTGCCGGGGAAGGTCGCGACGGCGAGGGCACCGATGACGAAGAGCACCGACTGGACGCACTGCATCAGGAACGGCGTGCGGTGGTCGTGCAGGGCCCAGAACACCCGCTGGATGATGAAGAGCATGCTGAACAGCACGAGACCCGGCATGTAGGCCCACAGGACCTCGGCCATCGCCTGGGTGTGGTCGAACCGGTTCTCCCAGATCCGGGCGAACGGCATCGCGAGCACGATGAGCGCGACGCTCGCGAACACGGTGAAGAGGCCGACGATCCGCAGCGAGAGCGAGAGGTTGCGGCGCACTGCTCCGAGGTCGCCGCGTTCGGCGTCGTGGCTCATCCGCGTGAAGTACGCCGTCGCGATGGAGACCGCGATGATCGAGTGCGGGAGCATGAACAGCAGCCACGTCGTGCCGAGGGTGGCGATGCCGGCGCCCCCGGCGAGCGAAGCGACGCGGGACTGCACGATGCCGGCGAGCTGCGTCACGAGGATCATCGCGAAGAGCCACCCGGCAGCCGTCCCGGTGGAGCGCAGCCCCACCCCGCGCCAGCGGAAGTCCGGTCGGAAGGTCAGTCCGGCACGCCGCCAGAAGAACGGCAGGAAGGCGGCCTGCGCGAACACGCCCAGTGACGCGCTGCCGGCGAGGACGGCGATCTTGATCGCCGTCCACCCCTCGGTGGAGGAGTTGACGTCGCGACCGCCGAACAGCGCGATGAAGACGATCAGTCCCGCGATCGCGATGACGTTGTTGAGCAGCGGCGCCCAGGTGAAGGGCCCGAACACCTGCTTCGCGTTGAGGACCTCGCCGAGGAGCGAGTACATCGCGTAGAAGAGGATCTGCGGCAGGCACCAGAACGCGAAGGCGACGGCCAGGTCCGTCTGGGCGGGCGTGAAGCCCTTGCTGTCGCCGGACGCCTGCTGGCTGTACACCCACACGAGGAACGGCGCCAGGATCGTCGCGACGACGGCGATGACGACGAACACCGACCCGCCGAGCGTCACGATCTTGTTGACGTAGGCCACGCCGCCGTCGGTGTGCTGTTTCATCGACCGCACGATCTGCGGGATGAGCACGGCGGACAGCAGGCCGCCGGCGATGAGCGCGTAGATGTTGTTCGGCAGCTGGTTCGAGATGCCGAAGGCGTTCGCGGCGTCGGAGCCGGTGTTGCCGATCGCGAAGGCGAGGACGAAGGTCTTCGCGAAGCCGAGGATGCGCGACAGCATGGTGCCGGCGGCGAGCATCGCACTGGCACGGCCGAGATTGCGCTCGGCGGCCGGCTCCGCGTCGACGGACGGCTCGGGCTGGGTGGCGCTGATGGTCGGCTCCTCGGGGTCGGCTGTCGGTGCGTCGCGCACCGCGGTGTCGGACTGGAGGAAGGATGCACGCCCGTCGTGCGGCGATGCGGCGGGCACGGGGTCCCCACCGACCACCGGCTGGACCTCGAGCAGCCGGTTCGGGTCCTCGTCGTCCTCGTCGACGTCGCCGTTCCGGCGACGGCGACGCTTCCGGATGCTCCGGAAGATGCCGAACCCGAAGATCGCGACGAGCGCCACTGCTGCGGCCGCGGTGATCACGGTCTCCCACTGCGCCTGGACGTTCAGCTCGACGGTGGCCGGGGTCGCGATCTTCACCCCGGTCGGACTCGTGAGGGAGAGGGTCAGGTTGACCTTGCCGTTCGCGACCGACTGGACCGGCACCGTCGTGCGGGTGGAGGAGTCCGGCTGGATCTTCACCTCGATGTCGTTCCGCACCACCCGCAGCGCGGAGTTGGACGGCTGCACGGACAACAGCACCGTGACCGGGAAGTCGGAGCGGTTCCGGATGGAGATCGGCAGCGAGGACCGGTCGCCGAGCAGGGTGAGACTGCTCGAGTCGGGGATGCTGATCTGCGAGGTCTTGCCCGCCCAGTTCGCGACCTGGGCGTCGACGGCGGTCGCGAGGCCGTCCGTGTCGGTGCGCCAGGCGTTCGAGGCCAGGGCGAGCAGCCGGAGTCGGGCGGGCGCGGTCAGGTCGGTCGGGGTGTCCAGCGCGGACGCGAACCCGGCGAGGTCCTGTTCGCCGTCCACCAGTCGCTGCAGCTGGTCGATGCGGGCGTCGCCGTTCGTCCCGGCCGACAGCGTGAGGGAGCCGGCCGTGGCGGAGGCCGCGGTGGAGAGGTCCGCCGGGGCGACCCAGGCGGTGTCCTCGAGCGCGTCGAGGGCCTGGCTCAGCCGTGCGGAGTTCGTCGGCCAGTCGCGACCGAGGGTGAGCAGGATCGGTGCCTCGGCCGTGCCCGCCCGGGCGGAGGTGGCGAGCGTCGCGGTGAGCTCGGACATGGCCGTCGACCACTCTTGCTGGCTCGATGCGGTCGCGGCGGTGCGGAGCAGGGCGGACATCGACTGGTCGGACACGAGGACGTGCTGCCCGGCGATCTGCTCGGACGCGGCGATCGTCGTGTCCGCGCCGGCCGACGTGTTGCCGCTCGACACGATCGTCGTCTTCGAGCCGGCCTTCGCGAGCGCCGGCAGGTCCGCCGCGGTGACGGTGCCGTCCGACGGCCAGGCGATCCCGTCCATCGAGTAGGGGAAGTCGAGCAGGGAATCGGTGGTGGGCAGCGTCGCGGGTGCCTCGTCGTCCGTCCCGGGGTCGGCGGTGGCGTCGTCGGTCGGTGACGTCGAGGCGGAGGGGTCGGCCGTCGGGCTCTGCGGATCCGACGTCGGGGTCGGGGTCGGGGTGGACGCGCCGGGGAAGTTCTGCTGCTTGATCTCCTGGTCGAGGGAGATCGGCGAGAGGACCCCGTCGGCTCCCGCTTGCCGGAGGCCGATGACGTCGGCGTCGGCGTACGGGAGCGCGAAGGTCTCGTTCCGGAGCGACTCGAGCCGGTCCAACCACGCGGTCGCCGACGACGGTGCGTTCTCGCCGAGGATCCGGATGGACGCGATGATCCGCGGGTCGATCGCGACGGCGACGTTGTGGTCCTCGGCGGCGTCGAGCTGCTGGGTGAGCGTGCCGTCGACGGCGGTCGCTGAGGCCAGGACGCCGGCCGTCAGGACGCCCTGGTTCGTCGCCGGGACGGTGATGGGCATCGCGACCGAGACGCTCACCGGCGTCTGGTCCGTCTCGGGGTACCAGGTGATCGCCGACCGCGCCACGGCGTAGGTGTCACCCGCCGTGTACTCGGCGGCGATGCGTCGGGCACCGAACGACGAGTACCCGCCGAGGGCGACGTTGCCCGAGACGATCTTCACCGAGCCGAGCGTGACGGATCGGTGTGCCGGGACCGCCGGGACATCCACGGAGTCCATCGGGGCGCCGAGGTAACCGGTCGTGCTGGTGTCGGCGAGCCAGTCGGAGAGGACGTCGCGCGTGCTCACGGAGCGGAAGATGTCGAGCTCCGCGGTGCCGGCGGGGACGTCCGCGTCGGTGTCGTTGGTGACCGTGACGGAGAGCTCGAGGTCCTCGTCGCGCTGGACGATCCCGCGGTTCGCCGGCGCGATCGTGATCGTCGTCCGGCCCTGCTCGGCAGCCGCGGGGTGTGCGGCGTGCGTCGTGGTCGTGGAGGCCGTCGTGGCGAGTGCACCATCGGCCGCAGCGGGCGCGACGACGAGGCCGAGCGCGACGAGGGCCGACGCGGCGGCGGCGAGCGTGGTGCGGAAGATCTGCATGCGGGAGGGGCCACGGGGTCGGTTCGGGCCGTCCACGAGTGTATGAGGCCCGACCATGAACGCTCCCGTGCGCGCGCACGTTGTGGAGAACTCAGGCCTGCGATCTGGGAGGATGAGGACCGTCATGCAGTCCGTTGCCCAGGCCGTCGAGCGACTCGACGCACTCGCCGCCACCGAGCCCGTCGCCATCCTCGCTCGGGCTTTCGCCGACGCCGGACACGAACTGGCCCTCGTCGGCGGTCCCGTCCGCGACGCCTTCCTCGGGCGAGCGGTCACCGACCTCGACTTCACCACCGACGCCCGTCCGGACGACATCCTGCGGATCGTCGGACCGATCGCGAGCAACACCTGGGATGTCGGTCGGCAGTTCGGCACCATCGCCGCGCGGGTGGCCGGCGAGCAGGTCGAGATCACCACGTACCGCAGCGACGTCTACGACGGCGAGACCCGCAAGCCCGAGGTCGCGTTCGGCGACACCATCGAGGACGACCTGCTCCGCCGCGACTTCACCGTCAACGCGATGGCGCTCCGTCTGCCCGCACGGGAGCTCGTCGACGTGCACGGGGGCGTCGAGGACCTCCTCGCCGAGCGCCTGCACACGCCCCAGGCCGCCCGGGTCTCCTTCCGCGACGACCCCCTGCGGATGATGCGCGCCGCCCGGTTCACCGCGCAGCTCGGCTTCACGGTGTCGGACGAGGTGCGCGAGGCCATGACGGATCTGGTCGACTCGATCGACATCGTCTCCGCCGAGCGGGTCCGCGACGAACTGGTCAAGCTGCTGAACACGGACGAACCGGTGGACGGCGTGCGTCTGCTCGTCGACACCGGGCTCGCCGAGCGGTTCCTCCCCGAACTGCCGGCGATGCGGCTCGAGATCGACGAGCACCACCACCACAAGGACGTCTACGAGCACTCCCTCACGGTCCTGACGCAGGCGATCGGCTACGAGGCCGAGCGGCACCCCGGCGACGCCCCCGACACGGTGCTCCGACTCGCAGCGCTCCTGCACGACATCGGGAAGCCCGCGACCCGCAAGCTCGAGCCCGGCGGCGCCGTGAGCTTCCACCACCACGACCTCGTCGGCTCGAAGCTCGCGAAGAAGCGGCTCCGTGCCCTGCGCTTCGACAACGACACGATCGCCGCCGTCAGCCGCCTGATCGAGCTGCACCTCCGCTTCTTCGGCTACACCGACGGCGCGTGGACCGACTCCGCCGTCCGTCGTTACGTCCGCGACGCCGGCGACCAGCTCGAACGCCTGCACGAGCTCACCCGCTCCGACGTCACCACCCGGAACCGCCGCAAGGCCGACCGGCTCGCCTTCGCGTACGACGACCTCGAGGACCGGATCCGGGAACTCTCCGAGCAGGAGAAGCTCGACTCGATCCGTCCGGACCTCTCCGGCGACGACATCATGCGCATCCTCGACATCCCGCCGGGGCGTGCCGTGGGCGAGGCCTACCGCTTCCTCCTCGAGGTGCGGATGGACGAGGGGCCGCTCGGGCCCGACGATGCCGAAGCGCGCCTGCGCGACTGGTGGGCCGCCCGCGACGCGACCGCCTGACGGACGCGATCGGTTCTGCACAGCCGGTGGCGCGCCTCCAGGCCGTCCGCTAAGCTTGCCGGGTTGTCCGCACGCACTCTGCGTGGCGGGACACATGCATCAACCCTCCTGCCCCGAGAACTGCTCGGGGCCGCTGAGACCAGAGGAGGTGGGTTCCGCATGCACCAGTACGAACTGATGGCGATCCTCGACCCCGAGATCGACGAGCGCACCGTCGCTCCCAGCCTGGACAAGTTCCTCGCTGTGATCCGCAACGACGGTGGCACCGTCGACAACGTGGACGTCTGGGGCCGTCGTCGTCTCGCCTACGAGATCGCGAAGAAGTCCGAGGGCATCTACGCCGTCGTGGACTTCACGTCCACCCCCGAGGCCGCCAAGGAGCTGGACCGTCAGCTCGGCCTCTCCGAGGCCGTGCTCCGCACGAAGGTCCTCCGCGCCGAAGAGGGCATCGCGCAGGTCGCCGCCCAGAAGCAGCGCGACGAGGCCCGCGCGGCCCGCAAGGCCGCCAACGCGACCGCGAGCGCCGAGTAACCCGTGGCCGGCGAAACCGTCATCACGGTGGTGGGCAACCTCACCGCGGACCCGGAGCTGCGGTACACGCAGAACGGGCTCGCCGTGGCGAACTTCACCATCGCGTCGACTCCTCGCACGTTCGACCGTCAGGCGAACGAGTGGAAGGACGGCGACGCGCTGTTCCTCCGTGCGAGCGTCTGGCGCGAGTTCGCCGAGCACGTGGCGGGCTCGCTGACGAAGGGCTCGCGCGTCATCGCGCAGGGTCGTCTCCGTCAGCGCTCGTACCAGGACCGTGAGGGCCAGCAGCGCACGAGCATCGAGCTCGAGGTCGACGAGATCGGCCCGTCGCTCCGCTACGCGACCGCGCAGATCACCCGTGCTGCGGGTGGCTCCGGCGGCGGTCGTGGCCAGGTCGGTGGCGGCAACGCCCCGGCGGGCAACGGCGGCAACGGCGGCGGCTGGAGCAACAACGGCGGCGGTCAGTCGGACGCGCCCTGGTCCCCCCAGGGTGGCCAGCAGGGCGGCAACGCACAGTCGAACGACGTGTGGAGCACCCCGGGCGGCACGTACGACGACGAGACCCCGTTCTGATCCTCCGCGGTTCAACGGACACAACTTCCACTTCTTAAGGACAAACAATGGCTGGAAAGAGCACCGGCGATCGCCGGAAGCCTCGCGGTAAGGGCGGCAAGAACGCCGCTCCCGCGAAGTCGATCAAGGTCGGCGTCATCGACTACAAGGACGTCGCGACCCTTCGCAAGTTCATCTCGGAGCGTGGCAAGATCCGCGCCCGTCGCATCACCGGCGTCTCCGTCCAGGAGCAGCGCCTCATCGCCCGTGCCGTGAAGAACGCCCGTGAGATGGCGCTCCTCCCCTACGCCGGCTCCGGCCGCTGATCGGAGGTCGACACATGTCGAAGCTCATCCTCACCCACGAGGTCTCCGGCCTCGGTTCCGCCGGTGACGTCGTCGACGTCAAGAACGGCTACGCCCGCAACTACCTGATCCCGCAGGGCTTCGCTGTCGCGTGGTCCAAGGGCGGCGAGAAGCAGGTCGAGTCGATCCGTGCGGCACGTGCCGCTCGCGAGCTCGCCACCATCGAAGAGGCACAGGACCTCAAGATGAAGCTCGAGAACGCGACCATCAAGCTGACCGTCAAGGCCGGCAAGGACGGTCGTCTGTTCGGCTCCGTCCGTCCGGGCGACGTCGCTGACGCCGTCCAGGCGCAGGGCGTCGGCTCGCTCGACAAGCGCAAGGTCGAGGTCCCCGCGACCATCAAGACCGTCGGTGACCACGAGGCCACCGTGCGTCTGCGCGAGGACATCACTGCCGTGATCTCGCTCCAGGTCGTCGCCGCCAAGTAACACTGGCTGCGGTCTTCCGCTCACGACGGGCGGGTCTCCTCCGGGAGGCCCGCCCGTCGTCGCGTTCCGGGGTCGTCGGTGGCGGTTCCGACCCAGGAGGCGCGGCTCGTCCCGCGCTGACCGGTTACTTCTCAGACAGGGTCGCGCTTGCTGGGAACGGCTTGGGAAAGTTGTCCTCAGGTTTCCGTTTGTCAACTGTTTTTACACAGGCGAAACGGTCGGATCGGCAACCTTCAATGCGTACTTGAACCCCACTTCTCCACACATGGTGTGGAACACGAAACCCCAGGTCAAGCGGTCGAAAGTGTGTTCCCCAGGCCACTTGTCCACACCCCTGTCCACAGTTGTCCACACAGCATCCCGGCGTGTTCCGCAGGCTCTCCACAGAGTTATCCACAGGGCCGTTTGCTGGGGATAACTCTGTCCCCGTAGCTTGGCCCAGCGACTCGGCGATGTCGGTCGCCCGGGGTAGAACAGGGACGGTCGGTTCGTCACGGCCGCCGTCGGCGGACCCGTCCCAGCCACTGGACGAGCCGCCACTGAACAAGAGGAGCAAGTGTGTCGATCGCGCATCTCGAACCCGCGCCGCAGGACTACGCGGATCGTGGTGGCGCGGAACGCACTCCCCCGCACGACATGCTCGCCGAGCAGTCGACGATCGGCGGCATGCTCCTGTCGAAGGACGCCGTGGCCGACGTCATCGAGACAGCACGTGGCGTGGACTTCTACATCCCCAAGCACGAGGTCATCTTCGACGCGATCCTGTCCCTCTACTCGCACGGTGAACCGACCGACGTCATCGCCGTCACCGACGAGCTGACGAAGACCGGCCTGCTGTCCCGCGCCGGCGGCGCCGAGTACCTGCACAGCGTCACGAGCATGGTGCCCACCGCGGCGAACGCCGGGTACTACGCGGCGATCGTGGCGGAGAAGGCCGTGCTGCGCCGCCTCGTCGACGCGGGCACCCGCATCGTGCAGATGGGCTACGCGTCCGAGGGTGAGGTCACCGACCTCGTCAACAGCGCGCAGGCCGAGGTCTACAACGTCGCCGGTGGTGTCCAGACCGAGGACTACGTGCCCCTCACCGACGCCATCTCCGCCGCCCTCGACGAGATCGAGGCCGCGAAGGGGCGTGACGGGCAGATGACCGGCGTCCCGACCGGGTTCGCCCAGCTCGACGGCCTCACGAACGGCTTCCACCCCGGGCAGCTCATCATCATCGCCGCCCGCCCGGCCCTCGGGAAGTCGACGCTCGCGCTCGACCTCTGCCGTTCGGCCGCGATCAAGCACAACGAGACCGCCGCGTTCTTCTCGCTCGAGATGGGTCGCGCCGAGATCGCGATGCGTCTGCTCTCCGCCGAGTCCAGCGTGCCGCTGCAGAACATGCGCAAGGGCACCGTCGACTCCCGCGACTGGACGACGATCGCGCAGACCCGTGGGCGGATCAACGACGCGCCGTTCTTCATCGACGACTCCCCCAACATGACGCTCGTGGAGATCCGGGCGAAGTGCCGGCGTCTCAAGCAGCAGCACAACCTCCGCATGGTCGTCATCGACTACCTGCAGCTCATGACGTCCGGCAAGAAGGTCGAGTCCCGCCAGCAAGAGGTCTCCGAGTTCTCCCGTGCGCTGAAGCTCATGGCGAAGGAGCTCCAGGTCCCCGTCGTCGCGCTGTCGCAGCTGAACCGTGGCCCCGAGCAGCGTGCCGACAAGAAGCCCCAGATCTCCGACCTGCGTGAGTCCGGGTCGATCGAGCAGGACGCCGACATGGTCATCCTGCTGCACCGTGAGTCGGCGTACGAGAAGGACAACCCGCGGCAGGGTGAGGCGGACCTCATCGTGGCGAAGCACCGCAACGGGCCGACGGACACGATCACGGTGGCGTTCCACGGGATGTTCTCGAGGTTCGTGGACATGCCGCAGTAGGGCCTTCTTGTCGCTGCGCTTACAACTTGTGTCCTCCGCACACAACTTGTCGCCATGCGCGCGGGCGGGGGCGACGGTCCGTCGCTCACCCCGGGACCCGGGAGCGCGCGCGAAGCGTCCGCATGACGCACCTCCGCCGAGAAGGATCGCGGACCACCTATCTGAGACAAGAGCTCCCGACAGGTCGCGCTAGCAGGCACCTCAGCAACGAACCGCCCTCGCCTACGGCAAGTACCTCCGCGTCCTCGGCGTCGCCGAGTCCGGTCGACGACCGGCTAGCGGACAGGATGATTGTGCGATCTCGCTTCCTGGCGCTGGCTAAGTTCGTCTCATGAAGAGGTCGAATTTCTGGCGACGGGCGAGCGTTGCAACGGCCTCCCTTGTGCTGGGTTTGATTTGCGTACTGACGCCGGTACGGACTGTGACTACGACGCACGGGTTCCCGACCTGGATCATCGGCATCGTCCTTCTAATCGGCGGCGTGGGCCTGTGGGCCGACGCGCTGATCGGCCGATCACGAGATCGCGATTGAGTCGCTCGATTGCCTACGTCACGGCTCGCTGCTCAGGGTCTGTCAGCTTCCGAGCTTGGCGTCGCTTTCGTGGGTCGGATGTCTCTGTCTATCACCGCCAGCGCCGCCCGCACCGTCTCGGTAGCCGATCGGACGCATGCACATCCGGCCTAGGACGCTCACGCTTCTGATCGTTCTCGCGGCTTGCGGAGTTGGCCTCTTCGTAGTGCCCCCGGGGGTGCCAACAAAGAATTCTCGGGGCAGTACTCATCGTCGTGGCGTGCGCGGTGCTGATCGTCTCCGGGCGAGCTGGCCGGTCGGACCGCTGACCGCGGACCGCTGATTCATCGACTGTCCGCTGGCCGATCGGCTAGTAAGACAACACCAGCGGCTCCGCCGGAGGAACAGGATGACCGCTGCGACGATCACGACGACGACGATCGGAATCCATGCGTTGAAGTGCAGCTCGTTGTGGGCTTCGCTGTGTCGGGCGGAACGGGCTGTGATGTGGACGACTCCGACGGCACCGGTCGAGCGGAGCACGGCGAGTGCTCGGCCTCGATGGGTGGGGTGGCGGAGGTCGGTGAATGTCTCGGTGGCGGCGCACCCTCGTCCTGATCCAGGCTGTCTGATCCAGGCCGTCCGGCTGGGGATCGGTTCGCGGGGCAAGCAGTCTGGCGATTTTGGACGTCGCCTACGTGGGACTGAGGGCGAGCTAGCATCTCGTCGTGGCTGAAGCGATCCTCCTCGCGGCGAGCGTCGTGATCCTGGTGGGGACCGTCGCGCTCTTCCTATGGCGTGTGCGGAATCCAACGTGGGTGCGTGACGCACGGCTCACTCAGAACGCCAGTCCCGTGATCAGCCTAGTGATGCTCGTTCTCGGTGCACTCCTAGTCGCGCTCGTCTTCGCGTTCGGGATCGGCTTCATCGCCACGGGACGCAGCCTCATCGGATGGGCAATGATCTGTGCTGCTGGGAGCGGGCTCGCTCATGTGAGCGTCACCGTCTGGATCCGACGGCAGCCGCTTCCGTAGATGTGTCCAGCGCCGTGGGTCCGGAAGGATCGGTTGACGGACACGTTGGTTCTGCTCCTCACGGCGCTCCCGTTTCTGCTGACGGGCGACGCGCGGCCCCAGCGTGATCAGAATCGTCCGGGCAACGGCAACGGCAACGGCAACGGCAACGGCAACGGCGACGGCGATCGCAGCGAGCAGCGGTGGCCAAGGCATGAGCGCGTGGATGCCGCCAGGACCGCCAGCACGATCAGGGCCGCCGTACGCGAGCCGATGGTTCACGCCATCCAGATCCCGTACCGACGCATCATTGCCCCATAGCTGACTCGGCACTCACTACTGGGTCGGGGGATTCTGGTTTCGAGGGAGTTCCTCGGTCCTGGCTCGGAGCGTCTCGATGGTGCTGACGTGGTTGACGAGCCGGGTGATGAGGGGTTTGAACTCGCCCGTCACGGACCGGGTCCAGGCGGCGGGGTTCTCCCGTTGTTTAGGGGGGGGAGTGGTTTCCACCCCACACCGCCATCGACGAGGGGGAGAGGCCAGACGGCGTGGAGGAGTTCGTTGCGGGTGTGAGCGTCCGTACGGGCGGCTGCGACCTCTGATCGGAGAGCGTGAATGAGCTTCGGAGGTGCTGACCGTCGAGCGGGTATGCCCGCTCGTGCGATCTGGTCGAGCTCGTCGAGGACAGCGCCAGCGGGACGTCCGGCCCACGTACTCTGCGGGTCGGTTCCGACGGTCGAGAGCAGCCCGTGAAGTTTGCTCTCCACGAGTGCGGACAGGAGCGCGACGCGGGCGATCGCTGCGGCGAACTCGTCGGGGATGGGGCCGCCGAACATCGTGTCTGGGACACCCCACCGATCGGCTCCTGTGTTCATGGGGTCACCTTGCCACGCCTCGTAGGAGCTCGGTGGCTCACGCGTCATGGTGGACAGTTGTAAGACAGGGCAGACGCGGCACCCGAGTGCGAAGCGGACGGCGTCCTCGGCAACTACAGCAGCGCTGGTGCCGGTGTCCGGTAGTCGATCCGATACCGAGAGGGCCGCAGGTCCACGACTGGGACGACACAGTTCGGGTGGAAGTGGCAGCTAGTAACGGCCGCGGCGCCGTACGAAAGCGAGAAGCCCGAGTGCACCAGCGCCGAGGACGACCAGGGCGACACCGCCCCAGACGGAGGCAGGGTCAGTGAAGAGTATGGCGAACCCTCCCACTGTGACGATGACCGCTGTGCCGGTCTGCGTCCACATCAGGTAGTTCCATCCACGTTCCCCGCGCTGCGTCATAATGCTGACGGTACCGGTGGGTGTGAAGGACGAGGATCGGCTTACGAGACGGGTCGGCGCGCCAGTGTCACGCCTGTGCCCGCGGGGCTCCTCCGCCGGGTCACCAAGTCAGTGAGCGAGCGTGCCCTGATCTGTATCGCGTCGGGCCTTTCGCCTCGCTGCCCGACGTGAGGCCATGAGCACGGCGCCGCACGCAACCGTCGCAACGATGCCGATCGCCGTGCTGCTGGCCGACCCGCTTCCGTAGTTCGTCCAAGGCAGTCCGAGAGCCCACTGCAGTACAGGGCCCACCACGAGCAGCGCTCCGGCCGGTACGACGACGATGAGCAAGGCTCGGCGGCCGCTCCAAGAAGGATGAAGCAGAACGACCACGGCGGCCGCCGCGACGACCGCGAGAGCACCGTAGATCCACGATGCTCCGGACATCCGCCAGCCGTCGTGTGTGAACCAGTCTTGGACTTCGTGGATGGTCCGTGCCCAGGCATGCCGGCCTCGGCCGTGCGTCGACGAGATGACGGGCAACGGCCATCCAATGATCGCGAGAACCCCGGCGATCGCACTTGCGATGCCGAGCAGGACCACCCCAACGCGCAACCCGGATCTGGGCTCGACGTCGAAGTCGGAGATGCTCACGCGGAGGAGGCTATCGGGCAAAAGCGACAGTCGTTCTTGGCCGCGCATGCCGCTCGCAGCGGATCCCGTCCTGACCAGGGGGTCCGATACCCGATCGGCTAACGAAACGCTCGCCTACGCTCTAGCGTCGGACGAATGAAGGGTCATGATGCCGACGAGTAGCTGGATGGGCCTCGGCATAACGCTGGCGATCTTCGCCACGGTCGAACTCTTGTTGCGCAAGAGGCTCGGTCGCTACGCCCACCGGCGTGGGCGCAGCTTGGCGCGCGGAGGCTGGTCAAGACCGAGCAGTGGTGGAGTCGGTTCACACTCGTTCCCGTCACTGTCATCTACTGCGGCGCTGTCGCCTGCTTGACCGTAGGGATCGTGTAAGCGTCTGCCCGGTAGCCGATCGGTTTCCGGAACGCGATCACGACACGAGCGAAGCTGCTCACACCGGGGCTTGTCGACGTCGCTGCGCCGCGACGAAGTGCTGGGCGATCGGCACGAGATGCAAACATCCTCTGCCGGCCGCTAGGTTCGTCGCGGTCTCCGACTAGATTCAGATGGTGTCCGACTCCTCCTCGCCGTACGGAGACCGCCGTCCAGCGCCGCCCAACAAGGGTCAGGCTGCGCCATGGCGTGGCTTCGCACTGAGTCTGCTCGTCATCGCACTCGTCTTGTTCCTCGGCGCGGCCGTCGCGGTCGTAGTCGCAGTTGCCCGAATATGGATAACGCTCTCGCAAGATACGGGCCTGGACATTGCCGTAGGGCTGATCATCATCGTGTTCGTGGCGTTGGTCCTCTCTGGCTACGCCACAGCGACCGCAGCCAATAGAAGGCGTCACAACTGACGCTTAGCGGATCGCGCTGGTCGGACTGATTACGCCGAGCACGCCGCCGTAGCCGGTGACTCAACGAACCACCGGGCCCGGGTGGCTCAGCCCGGTAGGACGTCACCACTCGAACGCTACCGGCGCAGCATGACGTTCGGTAGCCGATCGCTCAGCGAGCGACTAGAGGCTGATGAACTCCGTCGCCCACGCGACGATCACGCCCACGCCGGCGAACACTGCCACAAGGGCTCCGACGATGACCGTGAACTGCTGGTCCTTGTTCACCCCCATGCTCGGAGCATATGAGATCCGCCCGCTGCAGCGGTCCTTGGCCGTCTCGATGGCCGATCGACGATTGAGACCCCGCGGACAACAGGTTCGTGAAGTAGAACCCAAGCCGTCTCCCTGTGCTGATTGGACGATCGCGCCGTCGAGTAGCTGCGCGAACCCACCCTCGCTCAGGGCCGCTGCGAAGACCTGAATTCGAAAGGGGACACTTCTCGTGCAACCGACGACAAGGACGCGCCCCTATGAGAGGGGCTGCCTACGGTGCTCCTATGACTGCTTCGACTGCCGTGTTCTAGGTCATCCCCGCCGTGCTCGGTCTTCTCGTCGCGGCGGCGGATGGGTTGGCGGTGCTTCGCGGGTGGGGAAGCCGTCGGAGGCGGAAGACCTGGTGAAGCCCGGCCCCTATAGCCGGGGCCGGGCTCGGTGGGGCTGCAGTCAGCGTGGGGTGGAGATCGCCCATCCGCCGGTGTTCTGGTCGTTGCCGTAGATGCCGGCGGGACTGCTTTCGACGGTCATGAGGTAGGCGCCGCTGAGTCCGCGGGGGCCAGCACCCTTGCTGTCCGCGGAGCCGGTCCAGGTGACTTGAGTGCTGGCTCCGGAGGCGAGTGCTCCAAGTTGGCAGGTGGCGATGTGCTTTTTGACGTCGACGCTGCAGTGGGACTTGTTGCCGGCGGTGGCTTTGAGGTTGATGTAGCCGCCGTTGGTGGGCGCTTTCGGCTGGACCGGCAGTTGGTAGTACCAGCGGAGGGTCGAGGTTTTCGCTGCGACTCGGCCTTTGTTGGTGACTGTGAACGTGTACTTGATGGGGGCTTTGTCGTACACGTCGGTGGTACCGGTCCAGCTGAGCCGGAGGTTCGTGCCTGGGGTGGTTGAGGCGTTCGCGGGGCTGGAAACACCGACGAGTCCGATACTGAGGGCAGCCGCTGACGCGACTGCTGCGGCGCGTCGAAGAGTGGCGTTGGTCATGCCTTGGAACGTACTTGGGAAGCGCTCTGCTTTGACAGGTTGATGTCCCCCGGGCCTGCCGATTGGTGCACCGACATCGACTCCACCATCGACGCGTACCGCGAGTACACCACCGCTGGCCTCTCCTGCCTCACCGGCTCACCGGCTCACCGGCTCACCGGCTCACCGGCTCACCGGCCCACCGGCCCACCGGCCCACCGGGATGCGGGTCGCTCCGGACGCCGTCAATACCCGATCGGCTATCGGGCACGCTCGACTGCGCCGCAAATGGCCGAGTGCTAGTTGCGCCCCCGGCCAACTGCGAGGCGTCACCGCAACAGCGACTGCACCGCGTTCCACAGATCGAACTGCTTACCGCCCGCGAAGAGCGCGCCGGCTTTCTTGTACCGGTAGTTGGTCGCGCCAGGCATGCCTGCGCTGAGCAATCGAACACTGCCGACGAGGTGACCATCATCGGCGCTCGTTACCTTCCAATCCGAAGGAGATCCGACCGGTGGGCCTTCGCAGGTAACGACATAACGGTGTCCCGTGTCGGTCTCAACTTCGAACTGCTGTACGTGGTCGAGGTCGGCGTCACGATCTTGAGTTCGGCCGTGCACCGTCACCGATATCATGTTCGCTTGCACTGCTCGAGCTTCCTCGCTCTTCGAGGCCGGTGACCAGGTAGGGATCGCCTCACGAGACGGATCGGGGCGGCTGTTGCGCGCTCAAGACGAGGTGTACTGCCTGTCGCGCTTCGTCAGGAACAAGCCGTTCCTCGTCGAGTGACGTTGCGGCGATCCAGCTCGGGTCGTACTCGTTACCGGCCGACGCACGGCGCAGCTCAGGCCCTCCGAGCGCCACCTCCGTGGAGGTCACTCGCACCGCAAAGTAGGCGGCGGGCACGTCGCGGTCCACGGGAACGTCGAGCAGATCGCCCACGTCCCCTTCGAGCCCGGTCTCTTCGAGGAGTTCACGGAAGCAGGCGTCGCGCAGGTTCTCGCCCTCTTCGACGCCGCCTCCGGGGAGCACGCAGTAGCTCCGACCGTCCTTGCGTCTTTTGATCACCAGCACCTGCTCATCGAGCACGACGACTGCGGCTGACCGAATACGCATGATCTCAGTTCACCATCCACCGCCTCGATCCGGCAGGCGTCACGACGTCCGATCGGCCTCTGAGCGCTGGTAGCGTCCAGAGATGGCGCAAGCGATCGGGGGTTCGGCTCGCTCGAAGGTCCGCGAGCTGCTCGCGATCCCGGCGCCGGAGTCGATCCACCCGACGGCGGTCCGCCGTTTGCTGCTCCGCCACGAGGTCTCAGTCCGGAGCGAGCGCATCGAGCTCGACACCCCCGACGGCGACACGATCCCGTGCCTCCTCCTCACGCCGGACGATCCCGCCGGCGCGGACGTCATCGCCGTTCACCAACACTCGGGGGCGTTCACGGTCGGCAAGAGCGAGCCGGCGGGGCTGACGGGCGACCCGGCACTCGCCTACGGTGCAGCGCTCGCGAGTGCCGGAGCGCGGGTGATCCTGCCGGACCTCGTCGGGTTCGAGGAGCGATGACGCGACTGGACCGACGACCCCGCCGCGGACGAACGGCTCGACGCATTGTTCCGGGTGTCGAACGGCAGCAGTCTGCAGGCGAAGCACACGCGCGACATCGCAACGGTGACGAGCTGGATGCAGGCCACGGGTGCGGTCGGCACCGACCTCGAGATCATCGGGCACTCGCTCGGCGGTCAGGTTGCGCTGTTCTCCCTCGCTGTCGACCCCCGCCTGACGCGGGGCGTCGTGAGCTGCGGCATCGGGACGCTGGCCTCGTTCGAGTCGGAACGCATTCGCCACAACTCCGCGTGGTTCGTCCCGGGGCTCACCGCGACCGGCGACGTTCCGCTCGTCGCCTCCGCCGTCGATCAGCCGGTCTTCGTCGCCGCCGGACGCGACGACGGCCTCTTCCCGCTCCACGGCGTGCAGCAGGTCCTCGAAGCGTTCCGCCCAGGCATCCTGACCGCCGAGGTGTTCAACGGCGGACACGCGATGCCGGCGCACGTCTTGGACGCAGCCGTCCGGCATCTGCTCCGAGAGCGGAACGCAGACTGACCTCCTCGCCCGTCCGGTCGTCGATCGACCGGCCCTCCGTCACGCCCCGATCTGCACGGCCCCGATCGCGGACAGCACGAACGCCAAGATCGCCGCGCTCGACCGGACCACGTCGATCCGCTCCCACCGCACCACGACCCGCTTCCAGTCCGCCGGCGGGTCGAGCGGATCCCAGTCGTTGACCCCGATGTTGATCGGGACCGTGCCGAGGAACGACGCCAGGACGAACACCCCGAGCGCCGCAGCGGCTGCCACTCGCCATCCGAGCCCGTCGCCCGCGCCGGCGACGACCAGGACCGCGACCGTGGCGAGCACGGCCGGCACCATCAGCATCGGTACGACGACCTTGAGTGACTTGACGAGCGCGATCCGCGTGCGGAGGTGGGCATCGTCCGGCAGGGAGGCCATCGCCGGTTGGACGCCCCACCGCACGATGAACTCCTCGCCGGCGAGGAGACCGACGAGGACGAGCTGCACGACCAGGATCACGTTCACGGACCACAGCCTCGTCCGTGCCGCTCACGCCACGCTCACACGGTGCTGACGCGCCCGCCGACACCGCGGCGCGACTCACCGGTCCGGACCAGGATCGGGTTCGGTGGTCTGGACCGACTCCAGATCATCGATGAGCCCACGGTCGAGCGGCACCTCGTCCACCCCGACGACGACCTCGGCGTGCCCGATCACCGTGGTGCCGTCGGACTCGTACACGTCCACGGTCGCGGTCTTCTCGGCCGCGGACCACTGGTCCCAGCGCGCCCACCCCCACCGGCCGTTGTCCGCCCTGGCCGGCACGAGGTCCGGGTGACCGGACGCGTTCTCCACGCCGTAGGTCTGACCGTTCGCGTTCACGCTCCACTCTGAGGTCACAGCGCTCGCGTACTGCACGGTCGCCCTCCACTTCGTACCCGGGGACGCGTCGATGCTGAACGTGGTCGTTCCCGAGGCAGGAAGCCGTCCGTCCACGACGTGGATCCTTCCGAGGTCCCGACAGCTCGTCCCGGACTCCCCGCTCCGCGTCGGGACCTGCACCATGCCGGTGGTGTTCAGGCAGGTGAGGTCCACGATGACGGCTCCGGCGCCCGCGGGTGCATCGCCCATCTCGATCCGAGCGGGTCCGGTGTGCGTCGCGGTGGTCGACGCGCCGAGTGCCGCGGTGGCGGTGGAGCCCGGAAGGCCGGTGGCGAGGAGCGCAGCGGCGCTCGTCGTGACGGCGACCGCCGCGACCGCTACGAGGGAGGCGGTGACGCGGGCCCGGCGCTGCTGTCGTTGCAGACGGCTCCCCCGCGTGCCGATCGCCGCGAGCTCCGAACGGATCGAGGTCGCTGCTCCGGGGTGCATGTCGAGGCTCATGAGGAGGTACCTTCCGTGGCGGTGCGGATGTTCGGACGAAGGTCGCGGAGCTCGTCCTGCAGGCGTTTCCGCATGCGGTGCAGACGGACACGCGCCGCAGGTGGCTTGAGACCCAGCGCCTGCGCGGCTTGCCAGACCGGGACGTCCTCGACGCCGGTCAAGATCAGCAGCGCCGCGTCGATCGGGCTGAGGCCCCGCACAGATGCGCGCAGCCGATCGCGCGTCTCCACGTCCGCCGCGTCGACCGGCGGCGAGGACGCTTCGTCGCGCGGGAGGCTGGCGATGAGCGTGCGGTACCGGATCGCCGCGCGTCGATGGTTGCGCGCGAGGTTCACGGTCGTCACGAGCAGCCAGGGCACGACGGAGCCGGCGACAAGCGTGACGCTCCGACGCTTCCGCCAGAGCTCGTAGAACGCAGCTGCGGTGATGTCCTCGGCGTCGTGGATGCTCTCAGTCAGGCTCACCGCTCGCCGGTACACGCGCGGCCGATGGCGATCGAAGAGCGCGGCGAACGCGGTCCCGTCGTTGCCCAACGCGTCGGTCCAGAGCGGACCGTCGTCCTGTTCGTTCGTCACAACCAGGAGTGTCCAGTCACCCTCGAAGCGTTACACATCGACTGCGCGACGCGACCAGTGACGGACGGGAGGCGCGGTGCGGGCTGGCACCGCGCCTCCCGTCCGCCGTCTGGTCACCGTCAGGGCGCGGCCGGACGCGAACAGTGATCCGCCTGGATGACCAGGAGCTCCCCCGGACCGTCCCGTCCGCAGGACGGACGGAGAGCGCCGTCCAGCACCCGCCGGAAGCGCACGCCTTCTGCTCGTCGACCACCGTGCTCTCGGCAGGCAGCCGGACCGAGTCGGCCGAGGGCACGTCCCCTTCGGTCGCGAAAACGGTCAGGGGTGGTCGGACGGCGCCGGAGCGAGACGTCAGCGCACCGCTGCGAGCACCGCCGCCTCCTCGGCCGCCCCGAGCCCCGCCCGCCGCGGCCGCTCCACCCCACGCGCCCGCTCGTCGTCGAGCACCCCGGCGAGGGTCTCCGCCAGCGGACGACTCCGACCCCCGGCATCGCGGAACGCCCGCGCAGACCGGTGCATCAGCGCCGCATCGGAGTGCGGAAGCCACAGCGGCAGCGACCTCGGCCCCGCCCAGTACCGCACGCCGTGGTCGAGCAGGACGTCGTCCTCGACCTCGACGAGCTCGCCGTCGAACCCCGTGGCGTTGACGACCAGGCGGAAGAAGTCCCGCATCAGCACGATCTCGCCGACGGCGTTCACGACCCCGGTGCGGCCGGTCCGCCCCGCACGTCCGACCCACCCTGCGAGGTCCGCGACGTCGATGACCTGCACGGAACGCCCTTCCGACGTGGGGACCAGCACCGGCCCGGGTCGGTTGAGTCGGGCGGGCCAGTACCCGAACCGGTCGCTCGGGTCGCCCGGGCCGACGATGAGGCCGGGTCGGGCGACGAGGAGCCGCGACCCGAGTCGGTCGGCGCTGCTCCGCTCGGCGGCGACCTTGGCGTCCGCGTACTGCGTCAGGTCGACGGGTTCGACGACCTCGGCGGTCTCGTCCGCGCCCGGTTCGTCGTTCCGGGCGTAGACCGAGGTGGTCGAGACGAGCGTCCAGTGCGCGGCGGAGTCTGCGAGCGCGTCGAGCGCGGGACGGACGAGCTCCGGATCGGACGAGAGCTCGACCACCTCGTCCCAGGCGCCACGCACGGGTTCGTAGGCGCCGTCCGCGCGACGATCGGTGCGGACGAGTCGGGCGCCGTCCGGGACGTCACCCGTCGCACCGCGAGCGAGGCAGGTGACCTCGACGCCGTCCTCGAGGAGGTCCCGGACGATCGCACGTCCGAGCCATCCGGTCCCACCCAGCACCAGTGCCCGCATGGACCCATTCAACCGTGGTCGACACCGAGCGTCCGGCTCGTCCACCCGGCCAGCGCGGCGGTCGCCGTCCTCGAGATCGTGGCGTCGGGGAGCATGCTCGTGAAGCCGTGGAAGGCTCCCGGCCACACGTGGAGCTCGGCGTCGACGCCCGCTGCCCAGAGTCCGCTCGCGAAGGCCACGGTCTCGTCGCGGAAGACCTCGGCGCTGCCGCAGTCGATGTAGGTGCGCGGGAGTCCGGCGAGGTCCGTCGCCCGCGCGGGAGCGGCGTACACGGACACGTCGTCGGTGGCGCGTCGGCTGCCGAGGTAGGCGTCCCAGCCGAACCGGGTCAGCTGGCGGTCGGCGACGCCGACACCGTCGATCTGCACGGTGGAGACGGTCTCGTCGCGGTCGTCGAGCATCGGCGACACGAGGATCTGGGCCAGCAGCGACGGCCCGCGTCGGTCGCGGGCGAGCAGGGCCGTGCCCGCTGCGAGGCCGCCGCCGGCGCTCTGCCCGGCGATGACGATGCGGTCCGGGTCGATGCCGAGCTCCTCGGCGTGCTCGGACACCCACACGAGCCCGGCGTAGCAGTCCTCGACCGGGAACGGGTCCGGGTACTCGGGCGCGAGGCGGTAGTCCACGCTGACGAGTACGACGTCGTGGACCAGCAGCCAGTCGTCGTAGGAGTCGAGGTTCCCGAGGTGGTGGCCGAACACCATGCCGCCTCCGTGGATCGTGTAGACCCCCGTGGTCGCTCCGGTGCGACCGATGCGCTGGATCACCGCGAGGTCGATCGGGTCGCCGCGGTGACCGGGGACGGTGATGCGTCGACGCTCGTACCCGCGGGCGTGCAGCCGTGCATCGAGTTCGGCCTCGGTGACGTCGAGCTGCCGCATGTGCGGCAACACCTCCGGCGTGATGGTGACGGGACCGCGCGCTGCGAGGGCGTCGAGGAACGGCACGAGTTCGGGGTCGAACGGCGGGCGGGTGGTGACTTCGGACACGGGTGCACTCCTTCGATGAAGAAGTGGCGACCCCCGTGAGCCGCGTGTGCGTGCCCGGCAGCCGATGGGGCGCGGGCCTTTTCCCTCTGCGCCCGACGATAGCGCATCCCCGACGGGTGCCCACCCACGCCGATCAGGTCGGTCGGTGCTGCTCCGCGTACCGACGCGCACGACCGATCCGCCGGACCGAGAGGGGGATCGCCCAGGCGAGCACGACGACCATCGCGACCAGGAAGACCACGGGCAGCAGCCCCAGGTCGCCGCGGACCGCGGACGACACGAACTGGAACGCGATGGCGACGTACAGCAGGCCCGTGAACACCAGCTGGAACTGCAGGGCGAGCGGGACGATCCGGGCGTACCGGACCGCTCCCGCGCGGTCGGCCTCGTCGAGGGGGAGCTCCTTGCCCCGCAGCACCACCTTCGCGTACCGCTGCAGGCGGCCGAGGTCCCGCCCACCGCTGTCGCGGAGCGCGCGGTTCAGCGGGAGCGCCACGACGATCGCGGCCATCGCCGTCGCGGTGAAGGTCAACTGGCCCCCGAGCAGGACGACCTGGAGGAGCGCGCCGCCCCGGTCCGAGAAGGCCGCAAGGAGCGTCACCCCGATCGTGCAGACCACCGCGGCGATGACGAAGGTCGTCACGATCGAGCGCACCCCGCGTCGGACCACCTCGACGCCGGGGACGTCCTCGCCGTGGTCGGTGATGGGCGCCTCGGTGCGCCGGAACAGCGCTCCGAGCGGGCGGGCGACGGCGAGGAGCACCCCGGCCCCGACGACGAGCAGCACCGGCACCCAGAGGGGCGCCTGCGCCGACAGCGCCGTCAGCACGAAGACCACGGCGGCCACGACGTCGACGGCGGCGACGACCGCCGAGACCCGGAACAGGGAGCGCTGGCTCTCGGGGGACGAGCGGTGGTCGTAGTAGCCGGCCAAGGCCCCGACGAGGACCGGTCCCATGACGACGAGCGGCGTGCAGACGGCCGCGGCGACGAGCCACCCGTGCGCCGCGCTCCCGAGCTCGAGCGCCACGAGCAGCCCGCCGCCGAGGGACAGCGCCGTCGCGACGACGATCGTGGCGATGTACAGCAGGACCCGGATCACACCGTCGCCTCGGTCCCCCGGATCCGCCCGACGACGACGTCGACGATCCCCGCCAGCAACGCCGCCGCGACGAACCCGAGCGCCACGCCCAGTCCGAGCGGCAACCCCTGCGCGTAGTCGCCCTTCGAGCTCGCGAGCGCCGAGTAGAAGACGCTGCCGACGGCGGCGATCCCGATCGCGGACCCGACGCGCGCACCGACCTGGATGAGCCCACCGGCCGAGCCGCCCTGCTCCACCGGCACCTCGGACAGCGTGAGCGTCTGGTTCGGCGAGATCGTCAGGCCGGAGCCGACACCGGCGACGAGGAGCGGCACGACGAGCCACCACCCGAGGTCGGACCGGTAGTGGTTCGCGACGACCCAGATGACCCCTCCGAGACCGATCAGGACCAGCACGGTCCCGACGACGATGAGCTGCCGGCCGAACCGCGAGACGACGCGACCGCCGATGGTCGACGCGACCCCGGACCCGATCGCGAACGGCACGGACGACAGGCCGGCGAGCAGCGCGGAGTACCCGAGGCCGGACTGCAGGGCCAGCGTCAGGACGAAGAACAGCGGCGTGAACCCGGCGAAGTACAGCGTCGCGAGCCCGACACCGAGCGAGAACGACCGGCGGCGGAACAGCCCGAGGTCGATGACGGGCTCCTTCGACCGCGCGTACCGCCGCTCCCACAGGACGAACAGCGCGCCGAGCACGACGGCGGCGACCACGAGCCACCACTTCGCCGTGCCCTTCCACTCCTGCGACTGCACGAACGGCAGCAGCAGGGCGACCACCGCGGCGCCGAGCAGGACGATCCCGACCGGGTCGAAGTCGTGCTTCCGGCCGCGTTCCGCCCGGCTCGCCGCCGGCAGGTAGCGGAAGGCCAGGAGGATCGTGACGAGTCCCACGGGCAGGTTCACGAAGAAGACGAACCGCCAGCCGTTCTCGGTGCCGAAGGCCGTGATGAGCAGACCACCGACGAGGGGGCCGATCGCCGTGGCGATTCCGACCGTGGCGCCGAACAGCCCGAAGGCGGTGCCGCGCTCCTTCCCGCGGAACAGCTGCTGGATGAGCGCCGTCACCTGGGGCGTGAGCAGACCACCGGCGAGGCCCTGCACCAGCCGAGCGACGACCAGCACGATCCCGTTCGGGGCGAAGCCGCAGAGCGCGCTCGCGAGGGTGAACAGGCCGACCCCGATGACGAACATGCGCCGGCGGCCGGAGGCGTCGCCCAGTCGACCGCCGGGGACGAGCAGGAGCCCGAACGACAGTGCGTAGCCGGACAGGATCCACTGCACGGCCTCCGGGGTGGCCCCGGGGAGTCCGGAGGAGATCGACTGCAGTGCGACGTTGACGATCGACACGTCGAGCAGGACGATGCCGCCGCCGAGCAGGCAGATGACGAGGGCCTTCCACCGGTTCGGGTCCGGCTGGTCGCCGGATCCGGCGTCGGAGTGCTCGGATCGCTCGGGGGGCGCGGCGGTGGCCGCGTGGTGCGCATCGTGGTGCGCGACGGTGGGAGCCGCGTCGGGCTCGGCGGGGAGTCGGTGTTCGGGTGCCATGACGCTCTCACGCTAGGCCGCGGATACGGCGCAGGTCCGGCGAGCACGGATCTTGTCCACACCTTCAGGAGGCGCGGTGCGGGTCCGGTACGCCGGCTGGCAGCATGGCCTGGTGACGACCGATCCGGAACCCGCCCTCGTCCCCGAGCTCCTCGTCGCCGACCTGGACGCGAGCATCGGCTTCTGGTCCGGCCTGTGCGGGTTCACCGTGGCCTATGCGCGTCCCGAGGAGCGGTTCGCCTACCTGACGCTCGGGTCGGCGCACGTCATGCTCGAGCAGGCCGGGGTCGGTCGGAACTGGCTCACCGGGCCGCTCGATCGACCACTCGGCCGCGGGATCAACCTGCAGATCGGTGTCCCGGACGCGGACGTCGTCGCGGCGTCACTCCGTGCCGGCGGTGTGGAGCTCTTCATGCCGGCGGAGACGCGCTGGTACCGCGTGGGCGACGAGGAAGCCGGGGTGCGGCAGTTCCTGGTGACCGATCCCGACGGGTACCTGCTGCGCTTCCAGTCGTCCACGGGGCGTCGACCGGTCGCGCCCTGACGCGACTCACGCGTCGTCGCGCAGCGACCGCACCATGCTCCGCAGTGCCCGGAGTGCCGCGCCCTGCTCGTCGGCCGACATCCCGCTGAGCATCCGGACCTCGACGCCGCGGACGGCTGCCGAGGCCTCGGCGAGACGCTCCCGCCCGAGCGTGGTGAGCTGGACCGGCAGCGCCTTGCCCACCGGTGCCTCCGACGCGCGCGACACCGATCCGTCCCGCTCGAGCGCCTGCAGCAGGACGTTCATCGACTGCCGCGTCACGAACGCCCCGCGAGCGAGGTCGGAGTTCGACGCCCCCGGGCGCTGCGCGAGCAGCTCGAGGCACGAGTAGTGCGTGACGGTCATGCCGAGCGGGCGGAGGACCGACTCCATCGCGGTGCGGAGCGCGCTCGCGGCCTCCTTGAGCAGGTACCCGAGGGACGTGTCCAGGTCGATGCCGTGTCCGTCTTGACGCATGTCAGTAGTCTGACATAGGTTCGTCCGTGTCAGATAACTGACACCAACGAAGGAGACCCCATGCCCGTCACCGGCCCCGACTTCATCTCGCTGCAGACCCGCGACCTCGATGCGTCGCAGGCGTTCTACGAGCAGTACCTCGGCCTCGTCCGGTCGCAGGCGGGTCCGCCGCACGCGGTCGTCTTCGAGACCACGCCGATCGCGTTCGCCCTGCGCGACCTCGTGCCCGGCACCGACCTCGACGCCGTGGCGCAGCCGGGGATCGGCGCGGCGATCTGGCTGCACGCGACCGACGTCCAGGCGATCCACGACGCCTTGGTCGCCGACGGCCACCGGATCGTGTCCGCGCCGATCGACGGCCCGTTCGGTCGGACCTTCACCTTCGCCGACCCGGACGGGTACCAGGTGACGCTGCACGACCGCGCCTGACGCCCTGGCACGGGCGGACCGGACGGTCTACGGTGTCGCCATGAGCGACGACGCCGGGGACGAGCAGCTGTGGCGGTCGATCGTCGGGCGGCCGGCGCTCTGGATGGCCGTGGCGTGGACCGCCCTGGGCGTGGTGTGGCTCGTGTTCGCCGCGGTCGAGGGCGGCGACGACGCGTGGCGGTGGATCATCGGTGCGGTCTGGATCGCACTCGGCGTCGGCCGGATCGCCGTCGCGGTCTGGGACCGGCGGCACCACCGTGGGCGGTACGCCGGGCGCTGAGGCGGCGGCGCGGCTCGTGTCAGTCGTCGTCGGGGGTGGTCCGGCGACGGGCGACCAGCAGGACGGCGACGAGCGCGGCGGCGACCACGACCGCGATCCCGCCGAGGACCCACGGCGTCGCCCCGGGCCCGGACGACCCGGCCGTGGCGCTGGTCGCACCGGCACCGGCACCGGCACCGGCCCCGGCTGTGGCGCTCGGCGTCGAGATGCCCGCGCTCGGGCTCTGCGACGGTCCTGTCGCCGTCGGAGTCGGGGCCGGTGCTCCGGTCGACGTGAACCGGTAGCTCCCCGAGATCGGGTGTCCGTCCACCGAGACGCTCCGCCAGGTCACCGTGTACGACCCGGCAGCCGTGAGGTCGGCCGCCGTGCGCAGCGTGCTGCCGTCGACGTCGACACTCCCCGCGCCGACCTCGGCGCCGTCCGGGCCGGTCACGCTGACGACGATCCCGGACTCGAGCCCGGCCAGCGGCGGCTCCGAGAACGTGAGGGCGACCTGGTCGAGGTCACCCCCGACCGTCGCGTCCGCAGCGGGTGCGGTCGAGGCGAGGACGTCGTGGGCGGATGCGGGGGCCGCCGTGACGAGGACGAACGCCAGGGCGACGGCCGACGCGGCGGTGGCGAGCAGGGCACGGAAGGGCACGGTCCATTGTCGCCGATCCTGACCGGACGCACAGGACCGTGCCGTACTGCCCTCGCACGCCGGCATGCGCTACGGTCCGATCATGATCGTCTGGATCAACGGGACGCACGGCGTCGGCAAGACGACCACCAGCAGGCTGGTGCAGCCGCTCCTGCCGGACGCTCGCGTGCTCGATCCGGAGAAGGTCGGCGAGACCCTCATGGACGTCCGGCCCCCGCTGCCCGAGTCCGGCGACTTCCAGCACTGGGACCCCTGGCGACCGCTCGTCGTCGAGACCGCGCGGCAGGTCCTGGCCTTCGCGGGCGGCACGCTCGTGATGCCGCAGACGGTCCTCGTCGAGCGGTACTGGCGGGAGATCGCGGACGGGTTCGCGGCGCACGGGATCCCGGTCCGGCACTTCGTGCTGCACGCGGAGGAGGACACGCTGCGGGACCGGATCCAGAACGACGCCGTGATGGGGCCGTCCACGTTCCGGTACAGCCGCGTCGAGCCGTACGCCGAGGCGGCACGTA
Organism: Curtobacterium sp. Curtsp22; assembly: GCF_059492135.1. Lineage (NCBI taxonomy): Bacteria > Bacillati > Actinomycetota > Actinomycetes > Micrococcales > Microbacteriaceae > Curtobacterium > Curtobacterium sp. Curtsp22. The sequence continues at coordinate 2,463,160 of NZ_CP168519.1, forward strand.
CCTGGCTGCACGCCGCGGCCGAGGTCGTCGACACGACGGACACCCCGCCCGAGCAGGTGGCACGGGACATCGCCGACGCGGTGCTGCAGGTCACACGGTGAGCGCCTTCGTGCAGCGGTCGCAGTGGTCGGTCGTGACGTCGGAACCGGCGGACGCGGCGGAGCTCGTCACGCGCATCCCCGACGTCCGACGGGCCACGGTCGAGGGTGCGCCCTCCGGGTTCTCGTTCGAGGAACGGCGACGTGGCTCCGAGCTGCTGTCGCTCGTGTCGATGGCGAGCACCGGCGTCGTCGAGGGAACGGTCGAGGCCGAGTCCGCGATGGTCCTCTTCTGGCTGAAGTCCGGCAGCGGTGCGGTCGACGGCGACGGGGTGCGCACCGGCCGTCCGGTCCTGTTCCGCCACGACCCGCAGCAGGTCCGGTGGGACGGGTTCCACCTCGACCTCATCCGCATCGACAGGACCACGGTGGAGCAGGTCGCTGCCGAACGCGGCGCCTGGCAGCCGGGGCCGATCGAGTTCCAGCCGCACCACATCCCCGAGGGGCCGACGCTCGCCGCCTGGTGGTTGATGGTGCGCGCGGTGGCTGCCGACGTGCTGCGCGGTCCGGAGGAGGTCACCGAGGAGCACGAGCGCGAACTGACCCGCTTCGCCGCGGGCGGCCTGCTCACGGCGATCCCGCACTGGCCGGTCGGGCAGGACCAGCCCCGCACGGCAGCGGCGGCACGGTTCGCCCGGGCCGAGGCGTACCTGCTCGAGCACGCGACCGAGCAGATCACCATCGAGGACGTCGCGGCGGCCGCGGGGCTGAGCATCCGCGGGCTGCAGGACGCGTTCCGGCGCCACCACGGCATCACGCCGACCACCTACCTCCGGCGCATCCGACTGCTGCTCGCCCGTGAGGGCCTGGAGTCCGGGGACGACCGGAGCGTCGGGGACGTGGCGCGGGACTCGGGCTTCGCGCACCTCGGACGGTTCGCCGGCAGCTACCGCGACGAGTTCGGGGTGCTGCCGCGGGAGACCTGGCAGGCCGCGCGCCGCCGCTGATCCGCGCGCCGCCGCTGAACGGCGCGCCGCGCCGGTCAGGCCGCCAGCGGCTGGTCCCGCAGCGCCGGGCAGTGCTCCGGCGTCGGGTGCTCGGTGATCGCGATGACCTCGTCGAGCCGGTCCCGAGCGGCCTCGAGCTCGGCGAGCTGCGCCGTGATCCGGTCCCGCTCGGCGACGAGGAGCGCGAACGACTCCGGCGTCGCCACCCCCGCGTCCACGCAGGGCAGCAGCTGCACGATGGTGCGGCTCGGCAGCCCGGCGGCGAAGAGCTGCTGGATGAGCTGGACCCGCTCGACGGCGGGCACGGCGTAGGAGCGCTGGCCGCTCGCCGTCCGTCCGGCCGGCAGCAGGCCCTGCTCCTCGTAGTACCGGAGCGACCGCACGCTCACGCCGGTCGCCGCAGCGAGGTCTCCGATGCGCACGATCTCCTCCTTGCACCTGACATCGATGTGAGGTCTTAGCGTAGCCGAGCCGCTGCGGGAGGTGCCCGCTCGGCAGGAGGAACACCATGGACATCGCTGGATCGGTCGCACTCGTCACGGGCTCGAACCGGGGCATCGGACGACGGTTCGTGCAGCAGCTGCTCGAGCGCGGCGCCGCCAAGGTCTACGCCACGGCCCGGCGCCCCGAACTGGTCGACATCGAGGGGGTCGAGGTGCTCCCGCTCGACATCACCGACCAGGCGTCCGTCGCGGCGGCAGCGGCGGTGGCGTCCGACGTGACCCTGCTCGTCAACAACGCCGGCATCACCACGCAGGGCTCGCTGCTCACGGACGACCTGACCGACGTGCGGCGTGAGATGGACACGCACTTCTGGGGCAACCTCGGGATGGTCCGGTCGTTCGCGCCGGTGATCGAACGCAACGGCGGGGGCGCGATCGTGAACGTCCTGTCGGCGCTGTCCTGGTTCGCGTACCCGGGCTCGGGCGGGTACGCCGCCGCCAAGGCCGCCGAGTGGAACATGACGAACGCCGTCCGCCTCGAGCTGACCGGCCGGGGCATCAGCGTCCAGGGGCTGCACCTCGGAGCCGCCGACACCGACATGATGGCCGGGTACGAGGGGCCGAAGGTCGACCCGGCCGAGGTCGCGCGCCTCTCCCTCGACGGTGTGGAGCGGGGCGCGGCGGAGGTCGTCGTGGACGACTGGAGCGCCGGGGTCAAGGCGTCGCTCGCCGAGGCGCCCGAGCGGTTCTACGCGCAGTTCGCGTGATGCGGCCAGCGTGACCAAGAGACGGACGGGAGGGACGGTGCGGACCCGCACCGCGCCTCCCGTCCGCCGCTCCGCACGGTCCGCGCGCTCGTCGCGTCCTCCGCGCTCGCCGCGTCAGGACCGCGCACGGGATCGGACCGACGGCGTCAGCGATCCGTCAGGACACTGTCCGCACGGCCGCCCCCGCCGGATCGTGGAGTGGTGACCCTGACCGCGATCCTCCCGACGCTCCGCGCGTCCCTCCCCGACCCCGTGGACCAGACCCTCTGGCCCGCCCACACCGAACCCACGACCGGCGACGTCCTGGTCGCCGCCGTGTCGATGGTCCGGCTGGCCGAACTCGCCGGCACCCCGTGCGTGCACACCGCCGAGCAGGCACCGCCCCGCTACCGACCCCGCACGTGGACGCCGGGCGAGGTGAGCGTCGCGGTGGCGTCGGTGCTGCGCGTGCGGCGCCCCCGGACCGGTGTCGTCCTGCTCGAACTCGACGCGGTGCTCCCCCGGTTCGCCGTCCTCGACCAGGTGCGGCTCATCGGCCGGGTGAGCACGGCGCCCCCGACCGGGACGTACGTCCTCACCCCGTGCGCCGGCGCGGAGGACGGTCCCTTCCACCGGCTCCCGGCCCCGTTGCCCGCGGACGTCCGCGAGGGCGACCTGCTCTGCTTCCCCTGCGTGGCCGCGATCCGGCACCGCGACGTCGTGGTGCCGGTCCGCGCCGAGGTCGTCCGGTGAGCGCCGTCTCCGACCTGCGCGCACGCGTGGTCGACGGCCCGCACGTGTGGGGTCGGTACTCCGTGCGCCCCGTCGACCGGACGATGTGGAGCACGAGGACCCTCGTCGTCTACCCGCCTGGTACGACCCGCCGCGAGCGTGCGGTGCTCCGTGCGTGGTCGGCGTGGCCGGCCGTGGGGGCACTGCTGGCGATCGCCGTGATGGCCGCGCTCGCTCCCCGCGCCGCCCTCGGGACCGTCGCCGCCGTCGGGGTGTACGCGTGCGGTTTCCTGGTGCTCGGGCGGGCCGCTCGCCGACTCCGTCCCGGGGTCCGGACGCTGACGGTGACGACCTTCCACGGCACCGGGCGACCCGAGGTGCACGGGGACGTCCGGTTGCTCGGCGCCTCGCTCGACGCGTTGACCGTGCCGGAGCGGGCCCTCCGTGCCGGTGCGATCCGACCGGTGGACTTCGAGTCGATCTGGGCCGACGTCTGGGACGACCTGCCGAGCGGCCCGCGGTCCCGGGTCAGTCGCGCAGGAACGCCTCGACCTGCCGGGCCACGAGGTCCGGTCGGGTGATGAACGGGTGGTGCCCCGTCGGGAGTTCGACCGACCGGGTGGCCCGCGCCGCGTGCTCCCGCTGGAGTGCGACGGTCGTCGAGCGGTCCTCGGCGCACACCACCGCGGTGGAGTCCACGCCGGCCCACCCCTCGGCGCTCGTCGGGGTGCCGAACGCCCGGACGTCCTGCGAGGTGACCCGGTCCCACGCCGCCCGCCGCGTCGCGGCGTCGGCGTCCTGCAGGAACCGGGCGCCGAACGACCGCTCGTCGTACCCGTCGACGACGATCCGCCCGTCGGCGTCCGGACGCACCGCGACGGGGTCCGGCTCGCCGGACATGATCGACCCCTGCGACGCCCCGACGGGCGGCAGGTAGCTCGACACGAGCAGCAGGTGTCGGACCGCGGGGTGCGGGCCCGCCTCGGCGATCACGGTCCCGCCGTAGGAGTGTCCGACGACGATGGCGTCGGGGACCTCGTCGAGGGCGCGGCGCAGTGCGGCGGCGTCCTCCTGCAGGCCGCCGCCGGCGTCGGTCTCGCCGCACGACGGCAGGGCCACGGCGCGGCTGACGATCCCGGTCCGTTCGCGCAGCAGGTCGCCGGTCGGAGCCCACCACCAGTCCGCGTCACGGACGAGGGCGCCGTGCACGAAGAGGACCGTCGGGCTCGTCACTCCATCACCATCGCGGACATGCGCGTCATCAGGCCGCGGGGGACGAAGCGGTGCGCACTCGCCAGCACGGCGTTGCGCGCGCCGGAGACGACCGTGGGTCCGCCGGCACGGGCGAACGCCCGCAGACCGACGCGTGCGACCTCCTCCGCCGACTGCCGACCGCCCTCGAGGAACGACCCGCCGCCCGCGGCGTCGAAGAAGCCCGTCGCGGTCGGGCCGGGGCACAGGGCGAGCACCCGGACGCCCTGCCCGCGCGTCTCCTGCCAGAGGGCCTCGGTGAAGGACAGGACGAACGCCTTCGTCGCGCCGTAGAGCGCCATGTGCGGGGTGGGCTGGAACGCCGCGGTCGAGGCCACGGTCATCACGCCGCCGACGCCGCGGGCGAGCATGCCGGGCAGGAACGCCCGCGTCAGCCGGACCAGCGCGGTCTCGTTGAGCGCGATCTGCTGCACGATGCCGTCCTCGGGCTGCTCGGCGAAGGTGCCGTGCCACCCGACCCCGGCGTTCGCGATCAGGACGTCGACGCGGGTGCCGTCGAGCGCCGTGATCACCTCGTCGACGCCGTCGGCCGTGGCCAGGTCGGCCGGGAGCACCCGCACGCGCACACCGTGGCGCGCGTGGATGCCCGAGGCGACGGTGTCGAGCTTGTCGGCCGACCGGGCGACCAGGAAGAGGTCGGCGCCACCCGCGGCGAGGCCCTCCGCCAGCGACTCGCCGATGCCGCCGCTCGCACCGGTCACGAGGGCCAGTCGGCCCCGGAACGGTTCGGGGTTCCGCGCCACCGCTCAGCCCGCCGTGCGGAGGAAGTCGGCGATCGGGGTGGAGCCGGTGTTGAACCGGATCGTCCGGCCGATCGTCTCGTCGCCCTCGACCGAGTCGGCCACCACGTGCGCGACGTCGCCGCGCGGGACCTGCGTCGAGGAGCCGTCCCAGTCGACCGAACCCGTGGGCTCGTCGTCGGTGAGGGTGCTCGGCGCGACGACCGTCCAGCGGAGCCCCGAGTCGCGGAGCACGGCGTCGGCGATCATCTTCGACTGCGCGTACGCGAAGAAGTCGTCGTCCTGCGGCACCCCGTGGTCGAGGAGCGAGCCGGACCAGGAGACCATGACGTAGCGGTCGACACCGGCCTTCGCGGCACCCTGCACGGACAGGATCGCCGCGTCGCGGTCGATCGCCCAGGTGCGGTCCGCCGATCCGCCGCCGGCACCGGCCGACCAGACCACGGCGTCGTGTCCGTGGATGAGCTCGGCGAAGTCGGTGAGGGTCTGCTGCTGGATGTCGGCGACGTGCGGCTGCCCGCCGTGGGCGCGGATCTCGTCGGCCTGGTCGGGGTCGCGGATGACCGAGGTGACGGTGTGGCCGCGGTCGGTGAGGATGCGGGTGGCGAGGAGTGCGACCTTGCCGTGGCCGCCGAGGACGATGACGTTGCTCATGGGCCGGACGGTACTCGTGGTGGCTCAGCGCTCCGGGAGTAGCGTCCGAACCGACACGACAGGAGCACCGATGAGCACGAAGAACGAGCAGCACACCCTGGTCCGCACCCTGGTCCTGGGCATCCTCAGCGGCGGCCGGAGCGCCACCCCGCTCGCCGTCATGGCACTGAACCACGACCGCTCCTCACTGAAGGGCTCGTGGCAGGACTGGAAGGTCTTCAGCACGCCCCTCGGCCGTGGCGTCCTCGTCGCATCGGCCGTCGGCGAGCTCATCGGCGACAAGCTGCCGGGGACGCCGAACCGGATCTCCCCCGCGGGCCTCGCCGGGCGCGTGGCGTCCGGAGCGCTCGTCGGGGCCGCGCTCGGCACGACGGGCAGGCGCGACCTGCGCATCGAGGGCGCGATCCTCGGTGGCGTCGGCGCGATCGTTGGCAGCTTCGTCGGCTGGGGTGCGCGCAAGCTCGTCGGCGCCACGACCCGCCTCCCCGACCCGGTCGTCGCGCTCGCCGAGGACGCCGCGACCATCGCCGGCTCCGTCAAGGTGATCACCACCTCGTGACGGCACCGCGTCGAGCCCTCGTCACCGGCGGCAGCATCGCCGGGCTCTCCGCCGCCTACTGGTTGGACCGGACCGGCTGGGACGTCACCGTCCTCGAGCGCTCGGCGGGCTTCCGCACCGGTGGCCAGAACGTCGACGTCCGGGGCGTCGCCCGCGAGGTCCTCGACCGCATGGGGCTGACCGAGGCGATCCGCTCGGCCAACACGGGCGAGACCGGCACGGTGATCGTCGACGAGCAGGGGGGCACCATCGTCCGGCTGCCCGACGACGACTCCGGTGAGGGGGCGACGGCGGAGCTCGAGGTCCTGCGCGGCGACTTCGCGGACGCGATCCGGCAGGCGCTGCCGGACCGCGTGCGCCTCGTCTTCGACGACGCCGTGGTCGCGGTGGACGAGGACGGCTCGGACGGACGACCCGTCACCGTCCGCACCCGGAGCGGCGCGACGCTCCAGGCCGAGCTCCTCGTCGTCGCCGAGGGTGTCCGCTCGAGCACACGCGACCTGCTCTTCACCGTCGAGCCCCGGCGGCTCGGCATCACGATGGAGTTCGGGACGATCCCACGGATCCCGTCCGACGACGACACCTGGCGCTGGTACAACGCCGTCGAGGGTCGACAGGTGCACCTGCGGCCCGACAACCACGGCACGACGAGGGCGATGCTCGCGTACACGAACGACGACGGCGAAGTCCCCGACCGGCGCGACCGCTACGCCGGCGCCGGATGGCAGACCGATCGTGTGCTCGACGGGTTCGAGCAGTCGGACGACGTCTACGTCGACGACCTCACGCAGATCCACGCCCCGACCTGGCACCGGGGTTCCGTCGTGCTGCTCGGCGACGCGGCCTGGTGCGTGACACCGATGGGCGGCGGCGGGAGTTCGCTGGCGCTCACCGGCGGGTACGTCCTCGCTGCGTCCCTCGCCGACGAGTCCGACACCACCGCGGCACTCGGGGCCTTCGAGGCGTGGATGCGGCCGCTCGTCGACCGGATCCAGACCATGCCGTCCGGGATCAAGCACTTCGCGTACCCGCAGACGAAGCTCGGTCTCGCGGCGCAGCGCGCCGCGCACCACGTCCTGACCTCGCGCCCGGTGGCGCCCCTGATGGCGCGACTGACGCACACGGCGGACTCGGACCAGCCGCTCCCGGCCCTGGAGCCGACCCGCTGACGGACGGGAGGCGCGGTGCCAGCCCGCACCGTCCCTCCCGTCTGTCACAGGGGTTCCGTCCGGGCCTGCCACGCCCAGTCGCGTGCGCCTAGCGTGACCGGCATGCGCATCGTCGTCATCGGAGCCACCGGCCACATCGGCACGTTCCTCGTCCCCCGTCTCGTCCGCGCCGGTCACGGCGTCGTGACCGTCACCCGCGGCAGCAGCACCCCGTACGCCGACTCCCCCGAGTGGCAGCAGGTCGAACGGGTCACCGCCGACCGCGAGCAGGAGGACCGCGACGGTACGTTCGGCGACCGGATCGCCGCACTCCGCGCCGACGCCGTCGTCGACCTTCTCTGCTTCACGCCGTCGTCCGCCGAGGCCCTCGTCACGGCCCTCCGCGGCAGCGGCACCCACCTCGTGCACTGCGGGTCGATCTGGCGTGCCGGGGTCTCCCACGTGCTGCCCGTCACCGAGGAGAACGCGACCGAGCCGTTCGGCGACTACGGCGTGCAGAAGGACGCGATCGCGCGGATGCTCAAGCGTGAAACTGCCAACGGGGGTTTGGTGACGACCTCGTTGCACCCCGGTCACATCAGCGGACCGGGGTGGATGCCCATCGGTCCGCTCGGCAACCTCGACCCCACGGTGTGGACGAAGCTGTCCGCCGGCGAGCCCGTCGAGGTCCCCGGCCTCGGTGCCGAGACGATGGCGCACGTGCACGCCGACGACGTCGCACAGGCCTTCCAGCTCGCGGTCGAGCACCGGGACGCCGCGGCCGGCGAGGACTTCTTCGTCACGGCTCCGACGGCGCTCACGGCACGCGGGTACGCGCACCTGGTCGCGTCGTGGTTCGGCCAGGAGGCGCGGCTCGAGCCCGTCTCGTGGGACCGGTTCCGCGAGACCACGGTTCCGGAGCACGCCGGTGCGAGCTGGGAGCACCTGTCGCGCAGCCAGGTGTTCAGCACCGAGAAGCCGCGGAGGCTGCTCGGCTACGAGCCCGCCTGGACGGCCGAGGCGACGGTCCTCGACGCGTTCCGCTGGTTGGTGGAGCACGGCGAAGTGGACGTCGCGGGCCCCCTCGTCGTCTGAAGTGGTGCCCGTGCGGGCCGCGAGACTCGGCTGGGCGGACATCTCCGCGGCGTCGCGGCCCGGGTTCTGTCCGCCCAGCCGAGTCTCGGCACCGGCAAGGGCGCAGGGTCAGGCGCGGGCGGTGACCACCAGCCCGCGGCGGCGGTGGACCGCCCAGACCGTCAGGGCGAACCCGACGAGGACCGCTCCGCCCACGGTGACAGCGGTCCACCCGCCGGCGTTCCACAGCACCGAGGCGAGTGCCGAGCCGATCGCCCCGCCGATGAAGTTCGCGGTGACGAACGCGGTGTTGAGTCGGCTGCGCGCCGCCGGGTCGATCGCGAAGAGCCGGGTCTGGTTGAGGACGTTCGTCGCCTGCACACCGACGTCCAGCAGGACGACCGCGACGAGGACGACCACGATCGACCGCGCTCCGAGGCCCGCGACCACGAGCGAGACGAGCACGACGGCGATCGCCGCACCGGTCACCGGCACGGAGACCCCGCGGTCGTGCAGCCGACCGACCCGCTGCGCGGCGACCGCCCCGGCGAGCCCGGCCAGACCGACGAGCCCGATCGCGCTCGTGGAGTACCCGAACGGCTCGGCGCTGAGCAGGAACGTCAGCGCGGTCCAGAACATCGTGAAGACGGCGAACATCGCGGAGCTGATGACGAGGGTCACCCGCACGGCCCGGTGCGCGGCGACGGCACGGAACACCGAGGCGATGAGCGTGGGGTACCGCACCCGATCGCGCCGGTCGAGCTCGGGGATCGCCCGCCGGAGCAGCACGGCGAACAGCAGGGCCGCGACGGCGGCGACCACGTAGATCGCGCGCCAGCCGAACGCGTCCGCGACGAGCCCGCTGACCGTCCGCGACACGAGGATGCCGGTGAGGACCCCGGAGGCGATCGTGCCCACGACCCGCCCGCGGGACGAGGGATCGGCGAGGTCCCCGGCCAGCGGGATGAGCAGCTGCCCGGCGACGGTGGTGAGGCCGACGAGCGCGAGCGCCACCAGCAGCACGGCGAACGACGGGGCCACGGCGGCGAACAGCAGCGCGACCGCGGATGCGACGAGCACCCCGGGGATCAGGCGTCGTCGGTCGAGCACGTCGCCGAGCGGCACCACGAGGAGGATGCCCAGCGCGTACCCGACCTGGGTGAGCGTGACGAGCAGCCCGGCGACCGCGGCGGACGTCCCGAGCGAGGACGCGATGTCGTCGAGGAGCGGCTGCGCCCAGTAGAGGTTGCCGACGGCCGCGCCCCCGGCGACCGCGAACAGCAGTGTGCGGGCAGGCGTCATCCCCGCACGGGCGGTCACGGACGCCGCCGGAAGAGCTCCGCGAGGTGCCACGGACCCGGTGCGAGGCGCACTGCAGCCTCGGCGCGGATGCGCTCCTCGCGCGCGCGGTCGCGCGTGAGTTCCTCGATCTCGCGCTCGGCGCGCAGCCGGAACCGCACCCGTTCGAGGAACGTCAGGGGCTCCGCGGGGCGGGTGGTCCGGATCGAGTCGGTCTCGCTCATGCGTCCTCCGTCTCCGGGACGGCGGCGACGGTGGTCGCCGCCAGGTTGGCGAGGAGCTGCAGGCGCTCCTCGGACGGCGAACCGGGCTCGACGCTGTAGACGACGAAGGTCAGACCGGTGTCCGTGACGAGCTCCATCGTCTCGTACGTCAGGTCGAGGTCGCCGACCTCGGGGTGGTGCACGCGCTTGATGCCGGACCGGTGCCGCATCACGTCGTGCGCGGCCCAGCGCTGGCGGAACTCCTCGCTGCGGGTGGAGAGCTCCCCGATGAGGTCCGTCAGCCCGCGGTCGTACGGGGACCGGGCCGCTTCGGCACGGAGCACGGCGACCATGTCCCCGGTCACGCTGTCCCAGTCGCGCCAGAACTCGCGACCACGGGGGTCGAGGAAGGCGAAGCGCGCGGTGTTCGGGGTACCGGACGGGTCGAGGAAGAGCGGTGCGTAGACCGCACGGGCGAGAGCGTTGCCGGCCAGGAAGTCCGACCGGCCGTTCCGCACCCACGCGGGAGCGGTCATCGAGTCGAGCACCCGCTGCACGTTCGGCCGGACCTTCGACGTCGGGGTCTTCCGACGCGTCGTCGCCGAGGCGTTCTGCGCACGGGCGAGGTCGAACAGGTGCGCGTGCTCGGCGTCGTCGAGCCGGAGCGCCCGGGACAGGGATCCGAGGACGCTCTCGGACACCCCGGTGAGGTTCCCCCGCTCGAGGCGGATGTAGTAGTCGACGCTCATGCCCGCGATGAGGGCGAGTTCCTCGCGGCGAAGGCCCTTCACCCGTCGCGCGCCGCCGAAGTCGGGAAGCCCGACCTGCTGCGGCGTGACGCGCTCGCGGCGGGTGCGGAGGAAGTCGCGGACTTCGTCTCTCGTGTCCATGTCCTCCACGGTAGGTCCGATCGACGGGTCGGAGCAGGGGCTGCTGGTACCCGTCAGGTCGGTCCGGGCGGTCGTAGCGTCGTGGACATGGACACACTCACCCTCAACAACGGACTCGAGATCCCCGCGATCGGGTTCGGCGTCTTCCAGAGCGCGCCGGCCGACACGGTCGACGCCGTGCGCACCGCGCTCGAGACCGGGTACCGCCACATCGACACCGCCGCCGCGTACGGCAACGAGCGCGAGGTCGGCGAGGGCATCCGCGCCTCCGGTGTCGACCGCGACGAGATCGTCGTCGAGACGAAGATCTGGGTCTCCGACTACGGCCTCGACGAGACCCTGCACGCGTTCGACAAGGCGACCGGCAAGCTCGGCTTCGACCACGTCGACGTCCTGATCCTGCACCAGCCCGCACCCGACCGCTTCGAGCGGACCATCGCGGCGTACCGGGCGCTCGAGCGGCTGTACGCCGAGGGCCGTGTCGGCGCGATCGGCGTGAGCAACTTCATGCCGCACCACCTCCGGTCGCTCCTCGACGCCACGGACGTGATCCCGGCGCTCAACCAGGTCGAGCTGCACCCGTACTTCACGCAGCCGGACGTGCAGCGCGCCGACGCCGAGCACGGCATCCTCGACCAGGCGTGGTCGCCGATCGGTGGCATCACCTTCTACCCGGGCTGGGGCGACGAGCGGGTCAGCGTGCTCGACGACTGGACGATCCGGACCATCGGCGAGGCGCACGGCAAGACCCCGGCGCAGGTGATGCTCCGGTGGCACGTGCAGCAGGGCCGCAACGCGATCCCGAAGTCAACGAACCCCGGGCGCATCGCCGAGAACTTCGACGTGTTCGACTTCGTGCTCTCCGACGACGAACTCGCAGCGCTCGACGCCCTCGACACCGGTCGTCGCGGCGGGCCGGACCCGGACGGGACCGACACGAGCCGCTTCGAACGGGTGATCCCGGAGGCCTGACGCGACCCGGTGGGGCCTGGAGGCGCGGTGCGGGCCGGCACCGCGCCTCCAGTCCCGCAGGCGGTCGCGACCACCGCGTCAGGCGCGCTCGCGCGCACGCTCCACGATGCGCTCCGTCGCCGCCCACGAGGCGAGCAGCCGCAGCGCGTCCGCCGTCGGGCTCCCGGGCGTCGCCGGGTAGATCGTCAGCGCGAGCCCCGGGTCCTCGGTGAGCTCGAGCGTCTGGAAGTGCAGCTCGAGCGGACCGACCACCGCGTGCCGGAACGACTTCACCCCCGCGTAGTGCCGCCGGACGTCGTGCGCCGCCCAGAGCGTGCGGAAGTCGTCGCTCCGCATCGAGAGCTCGCCGATCAGCGCCGCGAGCCCGGGGTCGTTCGGCGTCCGCCCGGCCTCGCGCCGGAGGATCGCGACGTTCGTGTGCGCCGCGCGCTGCCAGTCGAGGTAGAAGTTCCGTGCCTGCGGGTCGAGGAAGATGAACCGCGAGAAGTTGCAGGGCCGTGCGCTCGCCGCGACGAGGTCCGAGTGCATCGCCCAGCCGAGCGTGTTCGCGGCGACGATGTCCTGTCGGTTGTTCACGATCATCGCGGGGGCGTCGGCGATGGCGTCGAGCAGGTACTGGAGCTCCGGGCGCACTGCCGCCACCGGTGTGACCGCGGCGGCACGGCGGGGCGTGGCGTTCTGGTGGCGGGCGAGGTCGCGCAGGTGCTCGTGCTCGGCCGGGTCGAGGTGGAGCGCGCCCGCGATGGCGTCGAGCACGCTGTCCGAGACGCCCTGCAGGTTCCCGCGTTCGAGCCGGGTGTAGTAGTCGATGCTCACGCCGGCCAGCCGGGCGACCTCCTCGCGGCGCAGCCCGGTGACGCGGCGGCGGGTGCCGAACGTCTCGACGCCGGCCTGCTCCGGTGTGATGCGGGCGCGGCGACCGGAGAGGAAGTCGCGGGCTTCGTCGCGGTGGTACATGCCGGTCACGGTACTTCGGCTGGGCGGGGGCGAGTGAGGTGCTGCCGGAACCCCCGTGCTGGTCGGGGTCCGTCGCTCGGGCTCAGCTCGTCGCGAGCGGCACCGACACGATCCGGTCGTCGCCGTCCGTCGGGTCGCCACGCCCGTCGGTGTTGTTCGTGACGAACCACAGGGCACCCTCGGGACCCTCGAGCACCGTGCGGATGCGGCCGAAGTCCCCCGCGAAGTACTCGGTCGACGTCGAGGGGGCGTCAGCCGGCACAGCCCTGACGACCTCGCCCTGGAGGTTCGCGATGAACACGGTGTCGTCGATCACCGCCAGGCCGCTCGGCGAGGCGTCGTCGGTGGCCCACTGCTGCACGGGGTCGACGAAGCCCTTGCTCGTGCCGCCGGTGCCCTCGACCTCCGGCCAGCCGTAGTCCCGGCCCTTCTCGATGACGTTGAGCTCGTCCCAGGTGTCCTGCCCGAACTCCGACGCGAACATCGTGCCGTCGGCCGTCCACCCCATGCCCTGCACGTTCCGGTGGCCGAGGCTCCACACCGGGGACCCGGGGAACGGGTTGCCGCCGGGGACCTGGCCGTCCGGGGTCAGCCGCAGGATCTTGCCCGCGAGCGAGTCCCGGTCCTGCGCGTCCGAACCGGTACCGGCGTCGCCGACGCTCGCGTAGAGCATGCCGTCCGGGCCGAACGCGATCCGCCCGCCGTTGTGGAAGCTGTTCGACGGCAGCCCGTCGATCACGGTCGTGGCGTCCCCGAGCGCGTAGGACCCGGCGCTCCCGGACAGCTCGTAGCGCTGGATGCGGTTGCCGTCGTCGCCCGTCGAGTACACGAACAGGTCGCCCTCGTGCAGCGCGAGTCCGAGCAGGCCGCCCTCACCGCCGTGCCGGACGCCCGCGATCGTGCCGACCTCGCGCGTCTTCCCGGCGCCGGTCAGTTCGAGCACCGTCGCCGAGTCCCGCTCGCTGATCAGGGCGTCGCCGTCGTCACCGGTGCGGACCACCGACCACGGGGCGTCCAGTCCGGTGGCGATGTCGGTCGTCTCGCCCCCGGGCTCGAGCTGTCCGGCGGCGCTCGCCGCGGGGGTGGTGGCGCTCGACGAGGGGCTGCTCGTGGCGGTCGCCCGACCCTCGAGCGTGCGGGCATCGTCGTCGGTGCAGGCCGCGAGGACGAGGGCCGCGGCGGCGAAGGCGCCGAGGGCGGACAGGGTGCGGCGGGTGCGAGCGGTGGTGTGCACGGTGGTCCTCCCGGGTCGTGGGTCGATTGCACACGCGGCGGTCGGGAATCCCCTGGGTGACGGGGGTTGCGGTGGAACCCCTGTCGGCAGGGACTCCCACCAGCGCACCGACCAGCCGTTCGATGGGTCCGTGCCCGCCACCGTGACCCCGCCCGCTCCCCCGACCGCCCGCGCCGTGCCCACGGCCCTCGTCGCCGCCGTCGTGTTCCTCACCGCGGTCGCGCCGCTCGCGACCGACATGTACGTCACCGCGTTCCCGACCGTCGAGGCCGAGTTCCGCACGAGCGCCTCCGCCGTGCAGCTGACCCTCACGACGTTCTTCGCGGGCATGGGCCTCGGGCAGCTCGTCGGCGGACCGTTCTCCGACCAGCGCGGGCGCCGCCTGCCACTGCTCGCCGGCACGCTGCTCGTCGTCGCGGCCTCGGTCGTGTGCGCGCTCGCCCCGTCGATCGGCGTGCTCACGGCGGCGCGCCTCGTGCAGGGGTTCGCGGGCGGGTGGGTGATGGTGATCGCCCGGTCGGTGGTCGTCGACCTCGCCCACGGCGCCCAGCTCGTCCGCGTCCTCAACGTCGTGATGGGCATCGGCGGGATCGCACCGGTGCTCGGGCCGCTGTTCGGCGCCGCGATCCTGGGGTTCGGTGACTGGCGGACCACGTTCTGGGTCCTCGCCGGCCTCGGGGTGCTCATGTGCGTGACCGCGGCCGTCGTCGTCCCCGAGTCCCTCCCACGGGACCGACGGCACGCCGGTGGCCTGCGCACGTTCCGGCTCGCGGCGCGGCAGGTCCTCGGCGATCGACGGTTCGTCGGCTACGTCGTCACCGCGTGTGCTGCGTTCGTCGGGGTGTTCGCGTACGTCGCGACCTCGCCGTTCGTGCTGCAGACCATGAACGGACTGTCGCCGACGGCGTACGCGATCGACTTCGCGGCGAACGCGGGCGCGATGACGATCGCGTCCCTCGTGGCCGCCCGACTCGCCGGCCGGGTGTCCACGAGACGCATCATCCTCGTCGGACAGGCCTGCATGGGCGTCGCCGGCGCAGGCATGCTCATCGGCGCGATCTGGTTCGGGATGCCGCTGATCGTGGCCCTGATCGGCTTCTTCGTGCTCATGATCGGCAACGGGCTGGTCGTCACGAACGGTGGGGCCCTCGCATCGTCCGCCGTCCCCGCACACCCCGGGACGAGCTCAGCCGTGCTCGGTCTGGTTCAGTGGACGACGGCCGGCGTGACCGCTCCGATCGCGGGACTCGGCGGCTCGGACACCACCGTCCCGATGGCCGTCCTCGTCCTCGGTGGCGCGCTCGTGTCGCTCTGGGGACTGCTCGTCCTCGCACGACCCCACACCACCGGAAGGACCACCTCATGACCACCATCGCCATCGTCGGAGCCGGCAAGGGCCTCGGCCTCGCCGTCGCCGAGCGCTTCGCCCGCGAGGGCTTCTCGATCGCCCTGCTCTCCCGCAACCAGGACCGCCTGGACTCCCTCACCGCCGGCCTCCGGGAGCATGGGTACACCGCCGCCGGCTTCGCCGCGAACGTCCGCGACGGGGACTCCCTCCGCGGCGCTCTCGAGCGTGCGACCGAGCAGCTCGGGCCGATCGAGGTGCTGCAGTACAGCCCGCTGCCTGCCAAGGAGTACATGCGCCCGGTGCTCGAGACCACGGCTGAGGACCTGGTCGGCCCGATCGAGTTCTCGGTCTACGGCTCGGTCAACGCCGTCCGCCAGGTGCTGCCCGGCATGCGCGCGATCGGGCGCGGCACGATCCTGTTCGTGAACGGCGGGAGCGCGGTGCGCCCGGGTGCTCGGGTCACCGGCACGTCCGTGGCGTTCGCGGGAGAGAGCGCCTACGCGCAGCTGCTGCACGACGCCGTCCGTGACGAGGACGTCCACGTCGGCCAGCTCATCATCCCGTTCGGCATCGACGACGGGCAGCCCGAGCACTCCGGTGCGTCGATCGCGGACCGCCTGTGGGCGATCCACACCGAGCGCGGTGCGTTCCGGACGTACGCCGAGCCGCTGCCCGAGTGACCGACTGACGGACGGGAGCGCGCCCGACCCGTGCCTCCCGTCCGCCCCTGGTCGCGTCGCGATCAGCGAGCGGCTCGCGTGATCGCCGTCGCCATCACGCGCGCGACGACGACGTTCGTCGCCGCGTCGCCGTGGATGCCGTCCGCCGACGCACCCCGGACCCACGCGCCATCCGCCTGCCGGAACCCGGCGAACGGGTCGACGTACGACCAGCCGTGCTCCGCCGCGTCGCGCTCCAGCGCCCGGCTGAGGACGAGCTGTCCCGCGCGGCGGTCGGCGCCCCACTGGCTCCAGGTCCAGTTCGACGGCGGGCCGGAGACGACGAGGACGTGCCGCGCACCGACCTTCCGGACGACGGCGTCCACGTTCGCGATCGTCGTCGCGGTCGGGATCGCCTGGTTCACGTCGTTCGTGCCGAGCTCGACGACGAGGACGTCCGCGTCCGGCACGGGGCCGATCTCGTGGAGGACCTCGTCGGACCGGTACCCGCTGTGCGCGTAGCCGCCGACGGCGTGGAACCGGGTGTCCGGCACGAGGTCGTGGAGCCAGGAGTCCGGCCGTGCCGTGATGGAGTCGCCCGCGTACGCGAAGGTGACCGCGCCGGATCGGTCGCCGGAGCCGAGCGCCCCGGTCACGGCGTCGTCCGGTGTGGCGGCACGGACAGCTGTTCCGCCGGCTGCGGCTCGGGTGTCCGCACGTTCGACCGGCGCGGCGGAGGCGCGACCCACGGACGGGGCGCGCTCGGCTGCGGCGGTGCTCGCCGACACGACGGCCGTGCCGACGACGAGGGATCCGCCGGCGACGAGGCAGGCGGCGGTGACGATGCTCGCGACGAGGGCGAGACGACGGGTGCGGGACACGACATCAGGTATCCCCCGGATCGGCCTGCCGTACCAGTCCCCAGACCTGGGGAACCGCGCCGCTGGCTGTGGGTCTTCGCGGCCGTTCCCAGCCGGCCGCCCCGGTCGGGTCCGGGACCCGCCGCGTCCGGTCACGGTGTGCGCCGCAGTGCCACGCGGTGGCGGCGGCCCGCGAAGACCCACGTCCCCGCGGTGACGAGCAGCGGCAGCCCGAGCCCGAGGAGGGCGAGCACGGGCCAGTCCGCCACGAACGGCAGGTGCGTGGTGCCGGCTGGTCCCGCCGAGAAGCGGAGGGTGAGCGCCCGGATGGGCAGCAGCCCGAGCAGCGTGCCGATCACCGCACCGACGGTCGTCAGGATCGCGGCCTGCCACGCGGACACCCGGCGACGGAGCACGGGTGCCGCACCGACCGCGTCGAGGACCTCGTCGTCGCGTCGGCCGTCCGAGCGGGCCAGCCCGATGGCGACGGCGGTCGCGCCGATCGTCACCGCCGCGGCGAGGGCGAGGACGATCGCCTTGACGATGCCCTGCGCGTCGACCGGACCGGCCTCGTACTGGAAGTACGGGCCGCCCCACCGTTCGCGGTCCTCGCCGCCGAGGCTCTGCCACGCCGAGGTCAGCTCGTCGGACTGTGCCGGGGTCAGGTCCGCGGACTGCTCCGTGACGAGCATGCCGTCCACCGCCGGGACCCGGTACCGCTCGGCGGTCTCGCGGGTCATGAAGACGCCGACCTGGATGCGGGGGGTCTGCACGTCGAGCACCGCGGGGATCGTCGTCGTGGCGTCCGGACGGGTCTTGGCCGTGATCGCGGGGCTGTTCGACGTCTGGTCGCGGAACGCGTCGATCCGGACCTGGCCGTCGTGCGCGTACTCCGGCCACAGGGCGACGGCGCGGCCCGAGGTGAGGGCGTCGCGCACGGTGGCGGACGGACGGTGTCCGGTGAGGACCGCGTAGTCGTCCACCGTGCCGGTCCAGATCTTCGGCGCGGAGGTGTCCTGCGACTCCAGGTAGCGCGAGCACGACGTGGTGTCGTTCGCGCGGCAGTCCGTCCGCCCCCACGAGTGCAGGAGCGAGAGCGTCGACGGCTGGTCGCCGGCGACGTCGGGCGCGACGCCGAGCACACGCACCTGGTCGTGGTCGAGGACACCGGAGACGATCTTCGCCGCCTTCGCCGTGACGGAGGCGTCGTAGCCGCCATCGCTGCCGTCCTCGTTCGAGAGCCAGACGTCGGCCGTCGCGACGCCCACGGCGGTGCGGTACTCGTAGTCGCGGACGAACTGCGCGTGCTCGGACGCACTCCACGTGATCGCCACCGAGGCCACGAACACGACGCTCATCACGCTCGCGAGCACCGGCACGGTCCGCACCGGGTTGCGCCGGGCGTCGCGGGCGGCGATGCGGGCGGAGAGCCCGAGCCGCGTCGCGGTCCGGGAGACGAGGGCGAGCAACCACGGCGACGACATCGCGACCCCGAGCTGCATGAGGCACGGGCCGATCGCGACGCCGGCGCCGACGATCCAGGCGAGGTGGTCCTGCTGCACCGGGCGGTCGTTGAGCAGCAGCACGCCCGCACCGCACGCCAGGGTCATCACGGTGCCCGCGACGACGAGCACCGGTGCCCAGATCCGGCGGCGGCGCTCGGCGCGCGGGTTCACCGCCGCGGGCCGGAGCGAGCCGCGCAGTGCGGCGAGGACGTTCACCCGCGTGGCCGCACGGGCCGCGACGAGCGCCGACACGAGCCCGGCGAGGACGGCGGCGGCACCGATCGACAGGACCAGGCCGACCGGGACGTGCAGCCCGGGCCACGAGCCCACGTTGCCGTTGTCGGCCAGGTGGAACGCGAGCACGCCGACCCCCGTGCCGAGCGCGACCCCGAGGACGGCGCCGGTGAGCCCGAGCACCAGCCCGGAGCCGGCGACGATCGACCGGACGAAGCGTCGGTCCCCGCCGACGCTCGTGACGATCGCGTACGAGCGGGTGTCCGCCCGGGTCCCGACGAGGAACGCGGCGCCGGCGAGCAGGGCCACCTCGAACATCGCGAAGACGCCGAGCAGCGCCATCGCCCCGAGGAACCAGCCGATCGGGCTGCTGAGCCCGGCGCCGTGCAACCGCTCGTCGGGCGGGTCGAGCACGACGGGACGCGACTGCACGGTGATCCCGTGGGCGTTGAGCGCGCGGATCTCGGACCACGTCGGGGCGTCCGAGGCCAGGTACACGGTGACGTCGAACGGCGCCGCGGCCGTGCCGGTCGTCGGCTGCGTGGTGCCCCACGGCACGAAGACGCCCTGCACGCCCGGGTCGGACGCGGCGTCGCGCATGGTGCCCGTGATCGTGAAGCGCTTCGTCACCGGGCCGGTCAGGTCGACCGTGTCGCCGATCGACGCGCCGAGACGTTCGAGCGTCGCCGGGGTGACCATGAGCTCGTCACGGCTGGTCGGTACGGCGCCGTCGAGCACGTGCCAGTGCCCGTCGAGGACCCGCGACCAGACCGCTCCCTCGACCGCCTGGATCCCGATCGGCCCCTTCGGCCCGGTCAGCACGATCTGCGCCGAGGTGACCGGGATCGACACGGCACCGGCGGGCACGTGGTCGAGGACGTCGGCGAACCGGGCCTCGCCGTCGGACTCCGCGACCGGGCTGTCCTTCGCGGACTCGGTGTACTGCCACTGCACGGGGTCCTGCCGCATGCCCGGGAGGTCCGGGCCGACGACCTGCATCTGCGCTGCCGCGTGCCCGAGGTCGTACCGGAGGCTCTCCGCCTGGGTCGGCTGCGTCGACTGCACGACGACCGACACCGCGGCGAACCCGGCGGTCGGGATGCCGATGAGGGCGACGATCAGCGCCGCGCGGCCGGCCTTCGCGAACGCCAGCCGGCGGCCCAGCCGGAGCGCCGGTCGCAGCGCGAAGCGCGTGCGGCGGTCACGCCCCGCGCGGGCCCCGGCGTCGGCGCGTCGCCGACGCGCGTTCACGAGGCGGTCCGGTCCGTGAGCGCCATCTCGACGCCCGAGTACACGGTCTCGTCCACGACGCGGCCGTCGCGGAGGAACACGATCCGGTCCGCCCAGGCCGCGTGCCGGGCGTCGTGGGTCACGAGCAGCGCGCCCGCCCCGGAGTCGACGTGCCGGCGCAGCATGCGGAGCACGACCTCGCCGGTCTGCGAGTCGAGGGCACCGGTCGGCTCGTCGGCGAGTACCAGCCGGCGCTCGCCGACGATCCCGCGCGCGATCGCGACCCGCTGCTGCTGGCCACCGGACAGGTCGTCCGGGAAGGCGTCGGCGCGGTGCCCGAGCTCGACGTTCTCGAGCGCGAGTTCGGCTGCGCGCCGGGCACGGCTCGCCTTCCAGCCGTCGAGCTCGAGCGGCAGCGCCACGTTCTCGACCGCGGTCAGCGACGGGATGAGGTTGAAGTCCTGGAACACGAACCCGACGAGACGCCGACGCAGGGCGGCGAGGTCCTTGGCCGGCCGGTCGGACACGAAGTCGCCGTCGATGACGACCTCGCCGCTGGTCGGCGGCAGGAGCGTGCCCGCGCAGGCGAGCAGCGTCGACTTGCCCGAGCCCGAGGTCCCCATCACGGCGACCATCTCGCCGCGGGCGATGCGCAGGTCGATGCCGGCGAGGGCGGTGACGGCCTTCGCGCCGGAGCCGTACTGCACGCTCACGGCGTCGAGTTCGAGGAGCGGGGCGGCGGCGTTCACCGGGCGCTCCGCACGGTGGCGTCGGACGACTCGGCAGCGACCGTCGAGTCCGGTGTCGGGGACGGTCGGTGGCGCGCGACGCTCGACTCCACGTGGTCGAGCCAGCGGACGTCGGCCTCGGCCTGGAAGAGCATCGACTCGAGCACGAGCGACCAGGCCAGGTCGTCAGCCGGGTCCGAGGAGCGCTTCAGGCGGGTCAGGTCCTGCAGGTTCCGCACGGCGGCGGCGCGCTGGACCTGCACGAGGCGCGGCACGTCGACGCCGGGCACCGTCACCGCGAGGGCGAACTTGATCGCGAGCTCGTCACGACCGCGCTTCGGCGGGACCGGCTCGCTGAACCAGCGTGCGACCTCCTCGTGACCCGCGTCGGTTGCCGTGTAGACGACGTGTCCGTCGTCGTCGGCGTCACCGCGGGCCACGAGGCCGTCGCGTTCCAGGCGGTCGAGCGTCGTGTAGACCTGGCCGATGTTCAGCGGCCAGCTGCCCCCGGTCCGGTGCTCGAACTCCCCCCGGAGCTGGTACCCGTAGCCGGGCCCGGCCACCAGCAGCGCGAGTACGCCCATCCGTACGCTCATGACGTCTTCCCCCTCGTTCCGTCCGCTTGGACATACCGAGTATGCACATACCGCGTATGCGAGCGCAACCCCATGACGGACTAGAGGCGCGGTGCCAGCTGGCACCGCGCCTCCGGTCCGTCACCGCGTCGCGTCAGTGACCCAGCTTCGACAGCTCCTCGAACTCGTCGTCGGTCAGCTCGACCGTCGCGCCCGCGAGGTTGTCCTCGAGGTGGGCGACGCTCGACGTGCCGGGGATCGGCAGCACCACGGGCGAGCGCTTGAGCAGCCAGGCCAGGGCGAGCTGGGCCGGGGTGGCACCCTTGCGCTCGGCGATCTCGGTCAGCGGGGAGTCGCTGCCGGTGAGACCGCCGGTCGCGAGCGGGAACCACGGGATGAAGCCGATGCCCTGCTCGGTCGACCAGTCGAGGAGTTCCTCGGCGTCGCGCTTCTGCAGGTTGTACAGGTTCTGGACGGAGACGATCGTGGCGATCTCCTGCGCAGCCTTCACCTCGTCGACCGACACCTCGGACAGGCCGATGTGGCGGATCTTGCCCTCGTCCTGCAGCTTCTTCAGCTCGCCGACCTGGTCCTCGAGCGGGACCTTCGGGTCGATGCGGTGGAGCTGGAACAGGTCGATGCGCTCGAGGCCGAGGCGGCGGAGGCTCATCTCGGCCTCCTGGCGCAGGTACTCCGGGCGGCCGACCGGCGGCCACTCGTTCGGCCCGGTGCGGGTGAGACCGGCCTTCGTCGCGATGACGATGTCGTCGCCGTAGGGGTGCAGTGCCTCGCGGAGCAGGTCCTCGGCGACGTAGGGGCCGTAGGAGTCGGCGGTGTCGAAGAAGTCCACGCCGAGCTCGACGGCGCGCTTGAGGACGCGGATCGCCTCGTCGTGGTCCTTCGGGGGTCCCCAGACGCCGGGGCCGGTGAGCTGCATGGTGCCGTAGCCGAGGCGGTGGACCTCGAGGTCACCACCGATGCGGAAGGTGCCGGAGGCGGCGGCCGGACGGTTCGTGGTGTCGGTGCCAGTGGTCATGTCCCCGGTCTACGCCTGCTTCGTTGCAGGTCTGGTGAACCGGTGTCCCCCGGGATCTGTCAGAAGCGGTTCCTATGCTCCTCGGCGTGCCCCTCCGCTCCCGCAGACGGAGTCCCGGCCGCTCGTTCGTCATCGGTGTCGTCGGGATCGCGTTGCTCGCCGGGATCGTCGTCCTCCTCGTCCCCGCCGTCCTGGGCGTCCTCGGGAGCTCGGGGTCCGTGATCGGCTCGCTGCTGCCGTGGCTCGCGCTCCTGCTCGTCCCCGTCGCCGGTGCGGCACTCGGCACCCGGTCGAAGCGGCTCGCCGTGCTGTCCCTCGCCTTCGCCGCCGCGTGGGCCGTCGCGGTCCTGCCCGGCGTGCTCGCTCCCGGCACCTCGGGCTCGCCGCAGTTGACGGTCGTCACCGAGAACATCGAGGCCGACAACCCCGACCCGGCCGCCACCGCGAGGTCGATCGCGGCGCGCGATCCGGACGTCATCGCGCTCGAGGAGCTCACCCAGACCTCGGGCACGGCGGTCGCGGGCGTGCTCGACGAGCGGTACCTGCACCACTACCGGGTCGGGTCGATCGGGGTGTGGAGCCGGACGACCCTGCGCGACGGCGAACCCCTCACGCTCGGTCTGGGCTGGGCCCGGGCGCTCCGGGTGACGGTGGACACCGGGGTCGGCGACGTTCGGCTGTACGTCGTGCACATGGACTCACTGCGACCGGGTGGCGAGGACGGTCGGCCGCGGATGCTGGCGTCGCTCACCGAGGCGGTCCGCGACGACGGATCGGAGCGGCTCGTCGTCGCCGGGGACTTCAACGGCGGTTCGGCCGACCCGGAGATGCTCCCGCTGACCCGGATGCTCGACGAGGGCGGCGGGTTCGGGGCGACCTGGCCGGCGCAGTTGCCCGTCGTGCGGATCGACCACCTCTTCACCCGGGGGCTCGGGGCGACGTCGACCGAGGTCCTGCCCGCGAACGGCAGCGACCACCGGGGCGTGCTCGTCGGCCTGCGGCGCTGACGGCGGGCGCCGGCGCCGGCGTGGGTGCGTCGAACCACGTTTCCGACGTCGAACCAGCCCGCGCGCCTGGTTCGACGTCGTCTTCGTGGTTCGACGCGGCCGTCAGGGCTTGCGCGGGTACGGGGTCTCGCCCCGCTCGAGCCCGCCGACGAGCTTCGCGAGCCGGTTCGCCCGAGCCGTCGCACTCGGCGCGGTCGTGATCCGGTGGAGCACGGCGTACCGGTTCGTGGCGTCGAGCTCGGCGAACAATGCTGCGGCCGCGGGAGCGGCGTCGAGCGCTGCCCGCAGGTCGTCGGGCACGGTGGCCGTCGCGGCACCGGCGTAGGCGCGGTCCCACCGGCCGTCGCCCTTCGCGCGCTCGACCTCGTCCCGGCCCCGGTCGCGCATGCGCCCCGCGGACTCGAGGGTGGCGACGAGTCCGATGTTCCGCTGCGACCAGATCGACGCCTTGCGCCGCGGAGTGAACCGCTGGCGGAAGGTCGTGTTGTCCCGCCCGCGCTTCTGGCCGTCGATCCACCCGGAGCAGAGCGCTTCGTCGAGGGCCTGGTCGTAGGTCAGCGTCGTCGGCTCCGTGGTGCCCTTCTTGGCGAGGACGAGCCACACGCCGTCAGGGTCGTCCTCGTGCGCGCCGAGCCAGGCGCGCCAGGCAGCGGCGTCGGGGAGTACCAGGTCGTCCGCGTCCATGCGGTCATCGTAGGGCGGCCCACCGTCGTCCGGAGGGCCACCGCTCACACCCAGTTCGGCTGCGCCAGCACCCCGTCCGGGTCCACCTGCTCGGCGATCCGGTGCAGCCGCGAGGTGTTCACGTCGAAGTAGTCCGCCGGGTCCGTGATCGCCGCGTCGCAGTAGTTCGCGTACGCCGCGTCACCCCACGCCGGCCGCATCGCCTTCCGGAACCCCCGGACGTAGGCGTCGAAGGGTGCCGGGTCCGATCCGTCCGCGAACACGGCGGTGTACTGCACGGTCATGAGCGCCGACCGCCACGGGAACGCGGTGTCGGTCCGTCCGACGTCGGAGACGACACCGCCGAGGGCGTCGAGCGCGACCCCGCCCTCGAGGTTCCCCGCCACGTCACCGGCGGCCTCGGCGTGGGCGACGAGCACGTCGATCTGGTCGTCGGACAGTTTCACCGATCCGATCGAGGACGTCGCCGCCTCGGACACCCGCTGTGGCTTCCCCGCCAACGCGGACATCGCGGCACCGTAGGTGAGCTGTCGCGCGTTGTGGGCGAGCGGCTTCGCTCCGGTGGCGGCGATGAAACCGTCGACGGTGGTGTCAGCGCCGGTCTTCGAACCCGTCCACACACCCGTCACAGTGACCGTCGGGGCGGTGTGCCGGCTCCCGTTCAGCAGCTTGAGCGTCGACCACAGCTCCGGGTCGGCGGTGGGCGCCCAGTCCTGCCAGGCGCGCACGACCGCCGCGGCGGCCGACCACGCGAAGGTGATCGAGAAGAGCAGGACGCCGGGTGCGGCCTGGGTCCGGTACGTCAGTGCGGTGACGACGCCGACGGTCCCACCGCCCCCGCCGCGGCAGGCCCAGAACAGGTCGGGCTCGGCGGTCGCGGAGACCTCGTGCACACTGCCGTCCGGCGTGACGACGGTCGCACCGGTGAGCTGGTCGCACGTCAGCCCGAAGGAGCGGACGAGCACACCGACCCCGCCGCCGAGCGTCAGGCCGCCGATCCCGACCGTGGGGCAGGAGCCGGCGCCGATCGCCCGTCCGGCGGCGGCGAGCGTGGCGTAGACGTCGCCGAGCTGGGCACCGGGACCGATCGTCACGGTGCCGTCGTCGTGCACGTCGATGCCGTCGAGGTCCTGCGTGCTGATCACCAGCGACCGCGGGACGTCGGTGCCGCTCGCGCCGCCCGCCGACCAGCCCGTGTACGAGTGCCCGCCGGAACGGAGCGCCACCGGCGTGTTCGTGTTCCGGGCGAAGGCCAGCCCGGCCTGGACGTCCGCGGTGCCGGCCGCGCGCAGGATGCCCTGCGGGTCGGCGTCGTCGTACCGGGGGTTCTCGACGAGCCGGGCGCTGTTCCATCCGTTCGACCCGGAGCGCAGCAGCCGTCCGGAGACCGCGGCGGCGAGGGCGTCCCACGAGTCGGGGCCGCCCGGTGTCGGTGACGCGGTCTGGGTCCCGGTGGGGCCGGACGTACTCGTGGCCGACGGGGACGGGGACGGCGCCGGTCGGCTGCACGCGGCGAGCACCCCGGCGATCCCGAGTCCGACTCCCCCGGCGAGCACCGCACGCCTGGTGGCGGGACCGGTCACGGTCCGGAGACCCCGCCGCCGGCGCCGGTGATGCCCGGGTGCGCGGCCTTCGACAGCCCCTCGGTCACCGAGTGCGCGGCCTCGGCGTCCGCTCGCGCCTGTGCCCCGAGCCGCGGGTCGGCCGGTCCGAGGTGCGCGAGGCACTTCGCTCGTCGGTGGTTCTGCACCTCGAGCACGGTGATGACGGCGGCGATCAGCACCGCGACGCCGATCACGATCCACACGATGGTCATGACGTCCCCTCTCGTCCCGGGGTCTCGGACCCCGTGCCCGCGAGCGTACCCGAGCTGCTGATCCGGGTGGCCCCGGCCCACTCGTGCACCCACTCCGGCACCGACAGGTCTCTATCGGACGCGCCCGCGGCCTCGAGCAGCTCCGACGGGGACACCGTCCCGCCGGTGCGCAGCAGGAACCGCGCCTGCACCACGGCCCGTGCCACCACGGTCCCGCGGCGGACGAACGTCTGCTCCAGGTAGGCCGCGCGGTCGTCCATCCCGAGCACCCGGGTCACGAGTTCGAACCGCTGGCCGAGCGTCAACGACCGCTTGTAGGTGATCGTCTGCGCCGACACGACCGGGTACCAGCCGCGCTCGGCGATCGCACCCCAGAACCCCGAGCGCAGCATGAGGTCGAGCCGCCCGAGGTCGAGCATCGACAGGTACTTCCCGTTGTTCACGTGCCGCAGCGGGTCGAGGTCGGTCAGGGTCACCCGGAACGGCGTGCGGACCTCGTCCCAGAGCGTCGGTCGTCGTCCGCCGATCGCGGGGCGGAGCCGAACGCGCAACTGGAGCAGGAACAGCCGGAAGTACAGGTTCACGCCACGATCACACCAGGGTCGGGCCACGAACGTGCGGAACCTTGGAGGAACCGCACGAACCGGCATTCCCGGCTGACGGGTCCGGTCAGTGCCTCCCTCCAACCGAGGGACCCGGAGTAGACCTGCACCCATGCAGACACGCAAGCTCGCAGACCTCGAGGTCGGCCCCGTCGGCCTCGGCACCATGGGCATGAGCGCCTTCTACACGGGCGCCGGCACCGACGACGACGAGTCGATCCGCACCATCCACCGTGCGATCGACCTCGGCGTCACCCTGTTCGACACCGCCGAGGCGTACGGCCCCTACACGAACGAGGACCTGCTCCGCCGGGCCCTCGGAGACCGCCGCGACGACGTCGTCATCGCGACGAAGTTCGGCCTCATCACGCACACCGCCGGCGAGGAGACGCCCGCCACGGGCCGCGGCATCAGCTCCGCACCGGAGTCCGTGCGCGAGGCGCTCGAGGGCTCGCTCCGCCGCCTCGGCACCGACCACATCGACCTGTACTACCAGCACCGCGTCGACCCGGCCGTCCCGATCGAGGACGTCATCGGGCAGCTCGCCGGCTTCGTGCAGGAGGGCAAGATCCGCCACATCGGGCTCTCCGAGGCGAGCGCCGCGACGATCCGGAAGGCCCACGCGGTCCACCCGATCACGGCGCTGCAGAGCGAGTACTCGCTGTGGACCCGGGACCCCGAGGGCGACGTGCTCGACACCCTCCGCGAGCTCGGCATCGGCCTCGTGCCGTACTCGCCGCTCGGCCGCGGGTTCCTGACGGGAGCGATCACGAAGCCGTCCGACCTGGACGCCGACGACTTCCGCCTGGCGAACCCGCGCTTCCAGGAGGAGGCCTTCGCCGAGAACATGCGCATCGTCGACGCCGTCAAGGAGATCGCGACCGAGGTCGGCGGGACCCCGGCCCAGGTGGCGCTGGCGTGGCTGCTCGCGCAGGGCGACGACGTCGTGCCGATCCCCGGCACGAAGCGGGTCTCGCGACTCGAGGAGAACGTCGGCGCAGCCGACCTCACCCTGACCGCGGACCAGATCGCGCGCCTGTCGGCGCTGCCGGTGCCGACGGGTGACCGCTACCCCAACATGTCGACCATCGGTCGGTAGACGGGACCGGATGACGGCCTGGAGGCGCGGTGCCAGCTGGCACCGCGCCTCCAGGCCGTCTCGGCGTGCGTCCAGTGCGTCAGTCCGGTGACGGACGCGACCCACGCCCGACAGCCCGGCTCCGCGAGCGGGCGGACATGCGCCGTTCGCCATGGGAGCCGTGCGTATTTCGCCCGCTCGCGCGCTGCGGGGGCGGACACATGCCCCGCGCGGCATGGGATCAGCTGCCTCGGTAGGTGCTGTAGGCGAACGGGCTGAGCAGGAGCGGCACGTGGAGGTGCTCGGTCCCGCGCACGGTGAAGGCCACGACGACGAACGGGTGGAACGTCGGTACGCCGGCGGCGCGGTGGTACGCGCCGGTGTCGAAGCGCAGCTGGAGGTCGCCTCGTCGCAGGACGTCCGGCCCGAGGGCAGCGCGCCCGTCGGTGTCGGTCGTACCGGTCGCGAGGACGTCGCCGTCGACGGTGCTCAGCACCAGGCCCACCCCCGCGGCCGGTGTGCCCCGGGTCGCATCGAGGACGTGCGTGGTCAGTTGGGCGACGGCGAAGGTCGCGCGGATGCGGTGCAGTGCGATGTCCGCGAGGGCACCGGCGGCCTCGGCGACCTCCACGTCGGGATCGTTGCCGAGCCGCCGTCGGAGTTCGGCGAGGAGCTCCTCGGGCGTCCGGCCGGCCGCGCGCACGAGGAACACCCGGCCGAACCGCCGCTCGTACTCGGCGTTCCCCGCGGCGATCGCCCGGGCGACGTCATCGTCCGCGGTGCGCATGGCCGACTGCTCCCGGGCTGACGAGGCATCGCTGCCGCGCTCACCGATCCGCGGGTGCTGCGCGAGGGCGGCGTCGAGCTCGGCGGCGCCCCACCCACGTGCCTCGGCGGCGGCACGTTCCAGGAGCGCGGCGACGGAGCCGTACGGCCGTCCGGCGGCGAGTGCGTCGGCCCAGGCCGGAACGGCCGCCCACCCGGTGGCCGTGGCGACCGCGTCGGAGACGGTCGCGTCGTCGAGATCGCCGATGTCCATGCCGCCACGCTACGGAACGCCCGTTTCACGGGGGTTACGCCGTGGTTACCCGCGCGACGTGACCCACGGTCCCGGAACGGTCGCCGCTGTTGGACGGTCGCCGCTGTGGGACGGGAGGCGCGGGTCGGGCCCGCACCGCGCCTCCCGAACCGCAGGTGCGCACCTCGACGACGTCTGCGCGCGCTGCACGCCGCGCACTCGTCGTCCCCGTGCGCACTCGCGGCTAGACCTCCGCGGCGAAGGACGCCGCGCGGAGCTGCAGGTCCTCGATCCGCTGCAGCCGTGCGGCCTCGACGTCGTAGCCCTCGTACGCGAGCGGCGGCGTCCGCCGGACGTTGCGCGAGCACTGGAAGTCCTGGCAGACGAGCGTGCCGACGGTGTTGCCGTTGCGACCCGCCGTGCCGGACCGCTTCGCGCTGTAGAACACGACGTCGTTGGGGAGCTTCACGTCCTGGCACCACGAGCACTGCGCCCGGGCACGGGGCGAGGCCTCGGCCTGCCGGAACAGGATGCCGACGAGGTCGCCCTCGAGGGTCGGCACGACGGCGTACGCGCGCCGGGCGAGCTTCGGGTCGCGCCAGCCGAGGTAGTCGAGCGCGTCCCAGTCGACGGTCTCGAAGTCGGCGGGCAGGGTGAGGTCGCCGGTCTCCTTGCGGGACGCGTTGACGAAGGACGTGCGGATGGTCTTCTCGCTGATGGGCAGCATGGTGGTTCGCTCTCGGACGGGCCCGGGGCACGCGGACGCATGCCGCACCGGGCGGAGGGTTCAGGGTTCGATGACGGCGGCCGCACCGAACGGTGCGACCGGGGGCATCACGCCCTGATGTCGGCGAAACGGGCGCCGACCACCTCCTGGAAGCTCACCCGACCAGCCTACGTCGACGTGTCAAGCCGGGCGCGGCTGCGCGGTGAGGAGGACGAGCGAGCCCTCGAACGTCGGCTGCGTGCGGAGCGCGCCGTGGGCTCGGTCCCACTCGCCGGACTCGAGGGCCGTGCGGAGCGCGGCGACGGACCGCCGCGCGGTCATCTCGTCGACGGAGCTCCACGCCGCGTCCGCCCGTCGTGCGCCCGGGTCGAGGAGGCGCTCCGGCCGCGCGTAGTACGCCTCGGAGAACCCGTCGACGCACGTGAACGGGATCGGCAGGCGCGTGGTCGTGACCTCGTCGTCGGCGAGGGCCGCCGCGATCCGGGCGAGCGCGGGGTACCGCCGGGCCTCGGTTGCCAGGACCTCGGGGGCGTACTCGGCGAGCCAGAAGTCCTCGACACGGTCGGGGTCGCACGTCAGGATCACGATCGGGCCCCGCGTCACCCGGCGCAGCTCGGCCAGCCCACGCTCGAGGTCGCCCCACTCGTGCACGGAGAAGGTCGTCATCGCGGCGTCGAACGTGTCGTCGGCGAACGGCAGGTCCTCGGCGGTGGCGTCGATCGCGGTCACCTCGCGGTCGGTGGGCTCGTAGGACCCGGCGCCGGCGCCGGCGCCCACGTCGAGGACCGTCCGGGCGTCGCCGAGGGCCTTCGCGATCGCCCGGGCGAAGGACGGCTCCGGCCGACGGTACTTGCGGTGGTCCTGACCGATGCGGGCGGAGTCGGCGTCCCCCGCTGAACCGTCCGTCGTCCTCGTCACGGCCCCAGCCTACGGACCGGGCCTGTTACGGTCGGGCCATGGTCTCCGGGGGATTCGCCGTCGTCAGTGTCCTGTACATCGCGTTCGTCGTGGCGCTCGCCGTGCTGACGGTCGCGCTCATCGTGCTCGTGTTCGCGGCGATCCGCGTGCTGCGGCTGTCCACGACGGAGCGGCAGCTGCGCATCGAGCGGCTGCGGTACGACGCCGCCGTCGACGGCATCGAGGACGGTGGCGCCAGCCCCGACGAGACGGGTCCCGCGACCCCCACCGTCTGACGCCCGTCGCGCGGGAGGTCAGTCGACCGACTCGGTCTCCGACTCGCGCAGCGCCGCGTAGTGCTCCGCACGCTCGGTCGCAGCCCACGAACCGAGGAGCGCCAGGGACCGCTCGGACTCGCTGCCGGGTTCGGCCGAGTACGAGAACATCACCAGGCCCGGGTCCGCGACGAGTTCCAGCGCCTCGTAGTCGAGCCGGAGCTCACCGACGATGGGGTGCACGAGCCGCTTCTTGCCGGTGCGGTGCATCCGGACGTCGTGGGCGGCCCACCACGTGCGGAACTCCTCGCTCCGGGTCGACAGCTCGCCGACGAGGGTCACGAGTCCGGGCTCGCACGGGTTCGAGACCGCGGCCGCACGGAGGATCGCCACCGCGTCCCGAGCGGTCTGCGCCCAGTCCGCGAAGAACTCCTTCGCCGCGGGGTCGAGGAACGTGAAGCGCGCGGTGTTCACCGGGCGACCGGGGCCCGCGAACATCGGCGCGTACAGCGCGCGACCGAGCTCGTTCGTCGCGACCACGTCACCGCGCTCGTTCCGCACCCAGGCGGGCGCTCCCGTGATCGAGTCGAGCAGCCGCTGCACGCCGGGGCGCACGCGGGTCGGGACGTTGCGGTGCATGACCTTCACGCCGGCGTTCGCCAGGCGGGCGAGGTCCCACAGGTGCACGCGCTCGTCCTCGTCGAGCTGCAGCGCACCGGCGAGCCCCTCGAGCACGCTGTCCGAGACGCCCTTCAGCGAACCCCGTTCGAGCCGCGTGTAGTAGTCGACGCTGACCCCGGCGAGCATGGCGACCTCGTGCCGACGCAGTCCCGGCACCCGTCGGACACCGCCGCCGAACGACGGCATGCCGACCTGCTCGGGGGTGAGCCGCGCCCGCCTCGAGGACAGGAAGTCGCGGATCTCGTTGCGCACGTCGATACCCATGCGACGAGCGTACGTCCCGTGGCTGGTACCGCGGCAGGCCCTGCCCGTACCCGGGACGGGACGGACGGGAGGCGCGGGGCGGGTCCGCACCGTCCTCCCTCGCAGGCTCGGTCGGCGCGCCCCGCGCAACGCTCCGCGTTGCCGCCGAGCGGGGCGCGCCCGCGTCAGGCGGTGACGTCGGCCGTGATGCGGACGCGCGCCACGCGGTGACCGTCCATGGCGGTCACCTCGAGCCGGTGGCCGCCGACCTCGACGACGTCCCCGACCTCGGGCACGCGGTCCAGCGCCACCTGCACCAGGCCGCCCACCGTCTCGTAGTCGCCGTCGGGGAGGGCCGGGCCGCCGTCGGCCACGAGGTCCTCGAGCACGGTCGCTCCGTCGACGCCGTCGTGCTCGGCCGCGGGCTCGTCGTACTCATCGCGGATGCGTCCGACGAGGTCCTCGAGCAGCGCCTCGAGCGTCACCATGCCCGCGGAGCCGCCGTACTCGTCGACGACCAGGGCGATCTGGTGTCCCTCGGTGCGCATGTCCGCGATCGCACTCGACAGCGACTTCGTCTCGGGCAGCGCGAGCACCGGACGCACGAGGGTGGACACCGGTGCGGTGGGGTCCTCCGGGCGCAGCAGGTCCCGCAGGTGGACGAACCCGTCGACGTGGTCCCGCGTGCCGTCGGTGACGAGGTACCGGGTGTGCCCGAGGTCGATGGCGTGGTCGGTGGCTGCGGCGATCGAGGTGCCCGCGTCGATCGTGGACACGTCGTACCAGGGCCGCATCGACTCGCGGAGGATCCGGTCGCCCGCGTCGAGGGCACTCCGGGCGATCCGGCGTCCCTGGGCGTCGATGGCGTCGTGGTCCTCGACGAGACCGCGGAGCTCCTCGGTGCTCATCGACTCGCTCCGGGCGTTCGGGTCCCCGCCGAGCAGCCGCACGACGGTGTCGGTCGACTTCGAGAGCAGCCAGATCACCGGGCGCATGAGCGTGGCGAACCGGTCGAGCGTCGGGGCGACGGCCATCGAGAAGCCCTCGGCCCGCTGCAGGGCGAGCCGCTTCGGCACGAGCTCGCCGAAGACCAGCGAGAGGTAGGCGATCACGAGGGTCATCAGCACCAGAGCCACCGTCTCGGCAGCACCCTGCTCGAGCCCGAGGCCCGTGAACAGCGGAGCGACGTCCGGAGCGATCGACGATGCGCCGTACGCGGCCGAGAAGAACCCGGCGACGGTCACGCCGATCTGCACGGCGGAGAGGAAGCGGTTCGGGTCGCGGCCGAGCTCGGCGACCCGCATCCCCCGGGACCCTCGGCGCTCGAGCTGCTGCAGCTGGGATTCACGGAGGGAGACGAGGGCGATCTCGGCCGCGGCGAACACGCCACCGACGAGCACGAAGAGGACCACGAGCCCGAAGGCGATCCAGGTGTCGGGTCCCATCAGCGGGCTGCCGGCTCAGATCGGCGACGGGCGGGCGGTCTGTGACAGTCGTCCATGCCTGTGAGCATGCACAGGAAACCTGATCAGGCGGTGAGGGAACGCCCGATGCGCGCTTCGAGCCAGGCTTCCGGGTCGATCGGGGTCTCGCCGTCCATCAGGACCTCGAGGTGGAGGTGCGCCCCGGTCGAGACCCCGGAGGAGCCGACCTTGCCGATGAACTGCCCGGCCTCGACGGTGTCGCCGACCTTCAGCGGCGAGGAGCCGGGGATCATGTGGCCGTAGAGCGTCGAGACCTCGCGCCCGTCGATCACGTGGTCGATGATCACCGCGGTGCCGTACGAGAAGTACGTGCCGGAGACCCGGACGGTCCCCGCGGCCACGGCACCGATCGGCGCGCCCATGCCCGGGTTGAAGTCGAGGCCCTGGTGGAGCGACGAGCAGGCGCCGCACGGAGCCGAGCGGTAGCCGAAGCCCGAGCTCATCCGCACCGGCCCGGGGAACGGCGACCGGACCTCGCCGCCGTAGGACACCGACGTGCCCGGGGCCCCGGCCGAACCGCCGCCGACCGTGAAGCCGTCGCGGTCGAGGGCGGAGGCGGAGATCGCCTGCGTCACGGCGTAGTCCTGCGTGCGGACGGAGGGTGCGAGGGTCGCGGTCGCCATCGAGGTGCCGGCACTGGCGTGCGCGGGCATCGCGGACGCGGCGAACATCGCGAGGGCGGCGAGGGCGCTCGTGAGCGTCACGCGGCTGGCGCGGCGGGACCTGGAGGCGCGGGTCGCCCGGGCGACGGCGGTCACGCCGGGCGCGGGGCGGCGGACGACGCGTTGGATGCGGGCGTCGACGTGCTCGGTCGTCGCACGCGCGGCGGCCGCTCGGCGACCGGTGCGCTCGGGCTT
This sequence comes from Curtobacterium sp. Curtsp22, assembly GCF_059492135.1. Lineage (NCBI taxonomy): Bacteria > Bacillati > Actinomycetota > Actinomycetes > Micrococcales > Microbacteriaceae > Curtobacterium > Curtobacterium sp. Curtsp22. The sequence continues at coordinate 2,496,672 of NZ_CP168519.1, forward strand.
CGGCGCGCGAGGCGGCGCCGGCGTGCGCTCGGGCTTCGGTGCGCGCTCGGGCTTCGGCGTCCGCTCGCGGCGGGCCGGCTTGCGCGCTGCGGCGCGCTCGGCCTCGAGCGCGGCGCGACGGGACAGGTGCACCACCGGGGTGTCCGGGTGCTGGTCGAGTTCGCGTGCAGTCGTCATGGCCGCCCACCATTCTGCACGACTCTGTCGCTTTGTACAGGTCCTTTCGTGATCTCATCGTTACCGAAGTGCTGGGAGGCTGCTGATCCCACAGCCCGCCCCGGCCTCGGAGGCCGCCCGATCAGTAGTGTCCGCAGTGAGCGAGCGGAAAGGACCCTCCACATGGCCCGAACACCGCGCGAGCGGCACGAACCGGTCGACCTGGCGTCGGCGCACGTCGTGCTCGCCGGGACGCAGGAGCTCCTGCCGGTGCTCCGGACCGCTGCCGTCCGGGCCGGGGTCGACGCCGCCCGGATGCGCGTGGTCGGGGTGGACGACCTGCCCGATCCCGAGGAGACCTGGGACGCCGAACTCGCCGTCATCGCGATCCGTCGACCCGGTGACGACCCGGCGTTCCACCGTGCGCACGAAGCCGCCGAGATGATCGACCCGCTGCTCGCGCCGCACGCGGTCCGGATCGTCGTGACGGTCTCGGGGCTGACCCGGCTCGCGCCGAAGGTCGAGCGGACGCTGACGTCCGAGGTGCTCCACCAGATCGGCGCGGCGTCGGCACCGTCCGGGTTCGAGCGGCCGTTCCGGAACTTCCGGATGCGCGTGGGACTCGCGGCCTTGAAGACCGCCGGCGTCCGGGTCTTCCGGGTGCGCATCGGCGAGTGACCGTCACCGTGCGGGAGCGCCCCTGAGCTCGAGGGCGATCTGCTCGGCGTCGAGGTTCTGCAGCATCGACTCGAGCACCTCGGCGTCGAAGCTGCCGTCGTCGCGGGCGTCGAGGATCGCGGCGCGCTGCGCTTCGAGCACCGCCAGGCGCCGGGCCTTCTCGCGCCCCATCCACGCCCGGAGTTCGGCGGGGTCGGCGGCTTCGAGCTCTTCCCGCGCGCGGGGGCCGGCCTCGCTCGTCCCGGGGACCTGCTCCGCCGCTGCCCGCATGAGTTCGAGGAGCCGCTTGCGTTCCTCGGTGTCCTGCGCGGCGGTGTCCGTCGTCGGCGCGGCGATGCGACGGAGGAGCGGCCCGATCGTCCCGCCCTGGACCACGAGCGACAGCAGGGCCACGGCGAACGCGACGAAGACGAGCAGTGACCGCTGGGGCGTGCCCTCGGGGAGCGTCTGGGCCGCCGCGACGGTCACCGCGCCGCGCATCCCCGCCCAGACCACCGCGGTGCCCTCCCGCCAGCCGAGCGGCGCCTTCGTGTAGTACGCGATGTCCGCCAGGGTGCGTCGGACCCGCACCGCGAACCGGTCGAGTTCCCGTTTGGACGGCGCCCGGTTGCCCGGTCGGTGTTCGCGGATCACCTCGCTCATGGCGTCGCGGTCCTGCGCGTGCATCTCCGCGAAGCGGGTCTGCATCCGTTCGCCGCGCTTGGCGCTGGCGGACAGGGCGAGCAGCAGTGGCACGACGTAGGCGGCCCGGACGAGGACGGTGAGCACGAGGGCGCCGACGGCGATGAGGAGCGCCGGCCCGATCCCGGCGTGCTGGTCCTGCACGTCGCCGAGGATCGACGCGAGCTGCAGCCCCATCGTCAGGAACACGGCACCCTCGAGCACGAGCTCGATCGTCTGCCAGTTCTGGGCGTCCGACAGCCGGTGCCCCGGGGGGAGCCTGCGCGGGCCGACGATGCCTGTGAACAGCCCCGCGACGACCGCCGCGACCAGGCCGGACCCCTCGAAGTGCTCGGTCGGGATCGCGGCGACGAACGGCACCGCGAAGGACAGTGCCGTGTTCACCGCGGCGTTCGGCACCCGGGACCGCACCCAGACGTTGAGCCAGCCGACGAACCAGCCGATGACGACGGCGATCGCGACCGCCCGGGCGAAGTCCCCGAGCGCGCCCCAGAACGAGAACGACGCGCCCGCGGCGAAGATCGCGGTGCGGAGCAGCACGAGCGCGGTCGCGTCGTTGAGCAGCGACTCGCCGTCGAGGATCGAGATCGCCCGCCGTGACACCGAGGTCTGCTTGACGATCGAGGTCGCGACGGCGTCGGTGGGGCTGACGATCGCCCCGAGCGCGATGCCCCACCAGAAGCCCAGCCCCGGGACGACCCACGCGAAGAAGAGCCCGAGCACCAGGCTCGACGCGACGACGAGCAAGACCGACAGGCCGCTGATCGCGCCGAACTCCCGCCGGAAGTTCATCGACGGCATCGACACCGCCGCCGAGTACAGCAACGGCGGCAGCACCCCCGCGAGGATCCACTCCGGTTCGATCCGGGCGTGCGGGATCCACGGCACGAGGCTCGCGGCGACCCCCACCGCGACGAGGACGAGCGGCGCGGCGACCCCGATGCGCGGGCCGAGCACGGCGGCGCCCGCGATGGCGACCAGGGCGACCACACCGATGACGAGGAGTTCGTTCACTCCCACAGCGTGGCACCGTTCCGGGCGATCAGTCCCGGTCCGGCTCCGCGCTGTGGACAGCCGAGGCGTTGACCGCGTGGTGTGGAGGAAGGACGTGGGCGACGACCGCGACACTGCCGGCGGCCAGGACGAGCGCGAGCGTGCCCGCGGTCACGGCGGTCCCGATCCGCCGCAACCGCGAGCCCGACCCACGGTCCCGCGGCGCGAAGCGGGCGAGCCCACGACGCGGCGTCGGACCGACCAACCACGGCCCGGAGCCGTCCTCGTCGTACGAGAACGGCCCGGACCCGTCCGGCGCGTACCGGTACGGCCCGCTGCCGTCCACGGCGTACGCCGAACGGAGGTCCTCCGCGGACCACCCGAAGTCCTCCGGTGTCTGCCGTGTCGTCGACATGCGCGCCTCCTGCGGTCGTGTGGTGCGGAAGACCACTCCACGCGACGTTCCTATGAGTCGACAGTGCGCCTCCAGGAAGCCATCCGAGCATCTGCTCCACGCAGGCGGCACCATGTATCTTGATGTCGAGACATCCCGTTGCGCGAGTAGCGTGGACGTACCGACGGTCGAACAAGGGAGTACCCGCCAGCATGGCCAAGATCATCTACACCCTCACGGACGAGGCGCCGTTCCTCGCCACCCACTCCTTCCTCCCGGTCATCCAGGCCTTCGCCGGCACCGCAGGTGTCGACGTCGAGACCCGCGACATCTCGCTCTCGGGCCGGATCATCGCCCAGTTCCCGGAGCGGCTCACCGCCGAGCAGCGCCTGGACGACGCCCTCGCCGAGCTCGGGGACCTCGCGAAGACCCCCGAGGCGAACATCATCAAGCTGCCGAACATCTCGGCGTCGATCCCGCAGCTCAAGGCCGCGATCAAGGAGCTCCAGGCGCAGGGCTACGACCTGCCGGACTACCCCGACGAGCCGACGACCGACGACGAGCGCGACGCCCGCGCCCGCTACGACCGCACCAAGGGCAGCGCCGTGAACCCGGTCCTGCGCGAGGGCAACTCCGACCGCCGCGCACCGCTCTCCGTCAAGAACTACGCCCGCAAGCACCCGCACCGCATGGGCGCCTGGAGCCACGACTCGAAGACGAACGTCGTGACGATGGGCACGGACGACTTCCGCTCGAACGAGCAGTCCTGGATCGCCCCCGCCGACGACGTCCTGACGATCGAGTTCGTCGGTGCCGACGGCGAGACCACGGTCCTCAAGCAGTCGATCCCCGTCCTCGCGGGCGAGGTCGTCGACGGCACGGTGCTGCACGTCCGCGCGCTCGAGGCCTTCCTGCAGGACCAGATCCGCGCGGCGCAGGAGCAGGGCATCCTGTTCTCGGTGCACCTCAAGGCCACGATGATGAAGGTCTCCGACCCGATCATCTTCGGCCACGTCATCCGCGCGTTCTTCCCGAGCGTCTTCGAGCGCTTCGGCGCCGACCTCGCCGCCGCCGGGCTCAACCCGAACGACGGCCTCGGCTCGATCCTCGCCGGGCTCGACGCCGTGCCGAACGGTGCGGAGATCAAGCAGGCGTTCGCGGACGGCATCGACGCGGGCCCCGAGCTCGCGATGGTCGACTCCGACAAGGGCATCACGAACCTGCACGTCCCGAGCGACGTCATCGTGGACGCCTCGATGCCCGCGATGATCCGCACGTCCGGCCACATGTGGGGTCCGGACGGCGAGGAGCACGACACGCTCGCGGTCATCCCGGACTCGAGCTACGCCGGCATCTACCAGGCCACGATCGAGGACTGCCGCGCCAACGGTGCGTTCGACCCGGCGACCATGGGCTCGGTGCCGAACGTCGGCCTGATGGCGCAGAAGGCCGAGGAGTACGGCTCGCACGACAAGACCTTCGAGGTCCCGGCAGCCGGCCGCGTCCGCGTGGTCACGAGCGGCGGCGAGACGGTCATCGAGCACGAAGTCGAGGCCGGCGACATCTGGCGCGCCTGCCAGACCAAGGACGTCGCGATCCGCGACTGGGTGAAGCTCGCCGTGACGCGTGCCCGTGCGACCGGCTCCCCCGCGGTGTTCTGGCTCGACGAGACCCGTGCGCACGACGCGAACCTCATCGGCCTGGTGCGGACGTACCTCGCCGAGCAGGACACCGACGGGCTGCAGATCGAGATCCTCTCCCCCGAGGACGCGATGCGCTTCTCGCTCGAGCGCATCCGCCGCGGCGAGGACACCATCTCCGTCACGGGCAACGTGCTCCGCGACTACCTCACCGACCTGTTCCCGATCATGGAGCTCGGCACCTCGGCGAAGATGCTCTCCGTCGTCCCGCTCCTCGGCGGCGGCGGCCTGTTCGAGACCGGTGCCGGTGGTTCGGCGCCGAAGCACGTGCAGCAGCTCGTGGAGCAGAACTACCTGCGCTGGGACAGCCTCGGTGAGTTCCTCGCCCTCGCGGTCAGCCTCGAGCACCTCGCCGGTGTGACGGGCAACGAGCGGGCGAAGATCCTCGGCGAGACGCTCGACCGTGCGACCGGCACGTTCCTCGACGAGGACAAGTCGCCGGGGCGCAAGCTCGGGTCGATCGACAACCGCGGCAGCCACTTCTACCTGGCGAAGTACTGGGCCCAGGAGCTCGCGGCGCAGACGACCGACGCCCAGCTCGCCTCGGCGTTCGCCGAGATCGCGGCGACGCTCGACGAGCAGGAGTCGACGATCGTCGAGGAGCTGAACAGCGTGCAGGGGCACCCGGCGGACATCGGCGGCTACTACCGTCCGGACGACGCCAAGACGAGCGCCGTGATGCGCCCGTCCGCCACGTTGAACGGGATCCTCGCCGCGCTGTAGACGCGGGACGCACGAACGGGAGGCGCGGTGCCGACTGGCACCGCGCCTCCCGTTCGTCGTGTGGTCGCGACCACCGCTGTCGCGTCAGTTCCGGGACGGGACCGGCGGGCCGGCGGCCAGCAGCGCCACGAACACCAGGGCGACGGCGACGACGCCGACGAGGATCGACACCGCCGGGTGCCGCACCACGAAGAACAGCAGGCGGTCCCAGAACCCGACGCGCCCCTCGGCACCCTGGCGCCACGGGCCCTCGAGCATCCCGCGCCGGGCCACGGCGACCTCGAACGGCACCGTCGCGTACGGCACGACGGCACTCGCCCACCCGAGCACGAGCGCTCCGGCCGGCCACCGCTGGTTCACCGCGACGACGGTCGTCACGACGAGGTACGCCAGGAACACGAACCCGTGCACCCCGCCGCCGATCCGGACGCCCCAGTCGCCGGCACCGAGGCCGTACTTGAGCACCATCCCGGCGATGAGCATGGTCCAGGTCACGAGTTCGGCGACCGCGGCGGCGCGGAACAGGGAGCGGGGAGTCATGCGGACATCGTCGCGGACGCCTCCCGGGAAACCCCCGACACTCCGGTGGTCGTATCGATTCGACGACCAGGCGGACTAGCGTGGGAGCCATGTCGACGCCGACCGAATCCCGTCCCCTGAACATCGTCGTCTGGAACGAGAACGTGCACGAGAGCCGGGGTGACGAGACCGTCGTCGGGCACTACCCCGACGGCATGCACACCGTGATCGCCGCCGCGCTCCGCGAGCACCACTCCGACGCGACCGTGAGCACGGCCACCCTGCAGGAGCCCGACCACGGCATCACCGCCGAGCGACTGGCCACCACCGACGTCCTGTTCTGGTGGGGCCACGCCGCCCACGACGAGGTCAGCGACGCCGTCGTCGACCTCGTGGTCGATGCCGTGCACGCGGGCATGGGCCTCGTGGTGCTGCACTCCGGGCACTACTCGAAGCCGTTCAAGCGCCTGATGGGCACGACCTGTTCCCTGAAGTGGCGCAACGACGGGGAGCGCGAGCTCGTCTGGACCGTGGCACCCGAGCACCCGATCGCCGCGGGCGTCCCGCACCCGATCGTCATCGACCGCCAGGAGATGTACGGCGAGTACTTCGACATCCCGCGCCCCGACGAAGAGGTGTTCCTGTCGACGTTCGCCGGCGGCGAGGTCTTCCGCTCGGGCGTCGCGTACCGCCGGGGCCTCGGGAAGGTCTTCTACTTCTCCCCCGGTGACCAGGAGTACCCGGTGTACCACCACCCGGACGTCCAGCGGGTGCTGTCGAACGCGGCCGCGTGGGCGGCGCCGGTGTCCGAGCGACGCGAACTGACCGCCGACCCCCACCCGCGGGACTGGTTCCTGGGCGAGGGTGCGGGTAGACAGGACGGGTGACCCACCTCGACGCCGCAGCGCACCGGTCGGCCGTGGTCGAGGCGCTCGGCGTCCTCGGCAGCGGCCCCGAGGAGCGCTTCGACCGCATCACCCGCATGACGCAGGAGGCCTTCGGGGTCCCGCTGACCTTCCTCAACCTCGTCCACGACGGACTCGTCACGTCCCAGTCGACCTTCGGGTGGCAACAGGGCTCCAGCGTGCCGGCGAGCGAGCAGTTCTGTGCGACGACCGTCCTGAGCCCCGAGCCGATGGTCATCCCGGACACCACGCTCGATCCCCGGTTCGCCCACACCCCCGCGGTGGCTGAGCACGGCATCCGGTTCTACGCGGGCGCACCGCTGTCGATGCTCGACGGCACGCGCGTCGGCACGCTCTGCATCATGGACGCGACGCCGCGCTCGCTGACGGCCGAGGACATCGACCTGCTCCGCGACCTCGCGCGCTGGGCGGAGCGGGAGCTCGGGCACACGATCGAGCGCGACCGGGTCCGGCGGGTCGTGGAGGGCCTCGTCCCCGGACCCGTCGAGGTCCCCGGGTACTCGCTGGAGGTGCTGACGCTCCCCCGCGAGGACTCCGGTGACGTCGCGGACTGGCGAGTCGCCGCCGACGGCCGCCTGCACTGCACCGTCGGAGCCGTCCCGGCGGCCGGTCGCGCCTCGGCACTGCTGGCAGCAGCGGTCCGGGCAGCCGTGATCGCGCGGACCGACGTTGACATGGAGACCGCGATCGTCGGCCTGGAGGCGCAGGTCGCCGCCGACCTGTCGGCTGCGGAGACCGTCGGGTCGCTGTTCCACCTGCGGCTCGACCCCGCGACGGGTCACGTCGTGCACCGGGACGCCGGGCACGGCCTCGCGGCGGTCGTGCGCGCGGACGGCGGTGCCGCGGTGCTCCGGTCGCACGACCTGCCGATCGGCCTGCAACCGGACGGGACGCCGCGGACCCCCGGTGCGCTCGAACTCGCGTCGGGAGACCGCGTCGTGCTGTGCACCGACGGACTGCTGGCCGCGGTCGGGGACCTCGACACGCTGATCGGATGGGTGCGAGGCGCCGACGACACCGCGAGCCTGGTCGACCGGGTCCGGGGCGTCGCCACGGCCGGCACGCTCCTCGTCCTCACGCGCGACTGAGCACGACGGGCCGCCAGCGCCCGCGACCGACCGCCCGCGCCCGCGGTCGTCAGCGCTGCGCGGGCTTCGCGGTCAGGGACACGACCAGCAGCGTCGCGAGCATCCCGAACCCGGCGAGCTCGATCCCGAGGCCGGCGAGCTGCCAGTAGGCGCTCCCCACGACCTGCGGCTGCGTGATCGACTCCGGCCACCAGCCGTCGATGAGCGGGAACGACCCCGGGAACGGATCGAGGCCGAACACGACGAGCCCGCCGAGCAGGAGCACCACCCCGAGCGCCGCCATCGCGCCGCGCGACCGTCGGAGCATCCGGGCGACGAGTGCCGCGGCGATGCCGGCCAGCCCGACCACGGCGATCGCGAACGCCAGCACGACGACGGTCTGCGGCGCCAGCGCGACCCAGTCGAGCACGGCGATCGGCAGCAGCAGCCACCGACCCGTCCGTGCCCAGCGCACCGGGTTCCGCCATCCGTCCATGCCGGGAACCGTACGACAGCCCGCCGGGGAGGTTCCCGGACGTCACCCGGACACCGCCTGGGACGGCCGCATCGGTACGCTTGCAGGATCATGGCGCAGGACGGTGGCACGCGGCAGCAGCGGGCGGTCGCCACCCGTGCCGCGATCCTCGACGCGGCGGCGGGCGAGTTCGACGACCGCGGGTACCTCGGCACCTCGATGGACGCCGTCGCCGAGCGGGCCGGCCTCACCAAGGGTGCGCTGTACTTCCACTTCACGTCGAAGGCCGACCTCGCCGGCGCGGTGATCGCCCGGCAGCACGAGGTCTCCCGGCGGTACGGCGAGGCGGCGGCCGCCCGCGGGACGACCCCGCTCGAGGTGCTCATGTGGATGTCCCAGGGCCTCGCGTCGCAGATGATCCACGAGACCGTCGTGAGCGCCGGCATCCGTCTGTCCACCGAGGCCGCGACGGCGGACGTGGCCCGGCAGGACCCGTACGCCGACTGGATCGCCGTGGTGACCGACCTCGTCCGACAGGGCATCGACGCCGGCGAGGTCGACCCCGCGTGGGACCCGGAACTCGTCGGCCGCGTCGTCATCCCCGCGTACACGGGCGTGCAGACCGTCTCGGACGTCCTCGCCGACCGGTCGGACCTGTACCTCCGGCTCCGTGAGCTCTGGACGGTCCTGCTCGCGGCCATCGTCTCCGACCGGGTGCGCCCCGAGATCCCCCGGCTCGTCGCGCTGATCGCCCCGCTGCCCGACGACGCCTGACCCGACCGCCACGCGACGCGGGTCCCCCCATGGACACCCACGTCGCTGGTCCCTCGAGGCTACCGAGCGCCCGCCCCGCCCGGCTCTCCCCAGTTCACGGGTGTGCGCGCCCCCGGCTACCCTGACCCGATGGCCACCCCCGCCGCCGAGGTCGACGTCGACGTCCCGCTCGTCGCCGCCCTGCTCCGCGACCAGCACCCGGACCTCGCGGACCTCCCGCTCGCGATCGTGGCGAGCGGCTGGGACAACGTCGTGGTCCGGCTCGGCGAGCTGCTCGCCGTGCGGCTCCCCCGCCGGGCGGCCGCTGCGGCGCTCATCGAGCACGAGCAGCGGTGGTTGCCGGAGATCGCGCACCGGGTGGCGGCGATCGTGCCCGTCCCCGATCCGGTCCGCACCGGACGCCCGGCCCTCGGGTACCCATGGTCGTGGAGCGTCGTCCGCTGGCTGCCCGGTACCCCGGCGGGTGAACGCGCCGGTGGCGTGCGGGTGGCCGAGGCGCTCGCCGCGTTCGTCGAGCTGCTGCACGTCCCCGCGCCGCCGGACGCCCCCGTGAACCCCGTCCGTGCGGTGCCGCTCGCCACGCGCAGCGACAGCGTCCTGACGCGACTCGCGACGGCGGACGTGCCCCGGGCCCGTGAACTCGCGGCAGTCTGGCGGACCGCGGCGGCGCTGCCCGCGTACGCCGGGCCTCCCGTCTGGGTGCACGGCGACCTGCACCCCTTCAACGTGCTCTTCGAGACGGCACCGGACGGCGGGACCCGCCTGGCGGCGGTCGTCGACTTCGGCGACGTGACCGCGGGCGACCCGGCCGTCGACCTCGCCACCGCGTGGCTCACGCTCGACCGGGAGGCGCGGCGCACCTTCCGCGCGCGCGTCGCGGCCGACGACGACACCTGGGAGCGGGCGCGTGCCTGGGCCGTCTCGATCGGTTCGGCACTCCACCTGTCCGACGACCGCGCGTTCCGCGCCGTCGCAGGCCGGGTGATCGGAGAAGTGCTGGACGACTGAGTCCGCGCGGGGCTATCGTGACCGCACCAATCCGTGCACGTGAAGATCGGAGGGGCCGTCATGACCCTCGAGTTCCGCGTCCAGCACGACGTCGCCACCGACGCCTCTCCCGTCCCGTCCACCCCGACCCGCACCGGCTTCCGCGGGCTCCTCGACCGGTTCTCCGCACGCCGTTCCGCTGCGCGCGACCGTCGCGTCGAGGCCCGGTCGCAGGAGCTGGACGACCTCGCCCGGCTGCTCTCCGGGGCGCGCGGCGTCATCGAACGGGGGTGGATCCAGCACGCGTGGTTCGCGTACGTCGACGAGCACGGTCGGATGCGGAAGGCCTCCAGTGCCGCGGCGATGGACGTGCAGGGCCGCCCCCTCGTCGCCGCGTGCCTGGTCGGCTCCGTGGTCTCCGCTGCCGGTGGCCCGCACGCCGTGCACTCGCAGCAGGTGCAGCGCGCCCTCGACCTGGTGTGGCACGCCCTCGCCGTCGACGAGGGACAGCCGGTCCTCTGGTGCCCGGCGCCGGACGTCCGGATGGGACGGGTCCGCGACCTCACCAGCTGGAACGACGCCCCGGCGCGGAACTCCGGCGAGGTCGCCGGGCTCCTGCTCACCGCCGAACGGGTCGCCGTGCAGGAGTCGGAGCGCGTCCGCGAGCGTTCGGTGGCACGATCGAGGGCATGACGAGCGCCGACCCGGTCCCCGAGGTCCACCCCGCACCGGCAGCACCGACCATCGCCTCGAGCGGCGGCTCGATGCTGTCGGACGAGGGGTCGACGACCGGCATCGACGCCGAGGTCCTCAAGCGGACGCTGCACCGGTACCTGCAGAAGCACCGCGCGGCACTGGTCGCCAAGCTCGACGGGCTCGCCGAACGGCAGGCGCGGTGGCCGGTCACGCCGACCGGGACGAACGTGCTCGGACTCGTGAAGCACGTCGCGGGCGTGCAGGCCGTGTACTTCGGCGAGGTCTTCGGACGCCCGCTGCCGGACGCGCCCGCCTGGCTCGAGTCCGAGGACGGCGACGACATGTACGCGACGCTCGACGAGACCCTGGACGACGTCGTCGCGTTCCACCACCGCAGTGCCGCGCACGCGGACGCCACGATCGAGGCGCTCGACCTCGACGCCCGCGGGGTCGTTCCCTGGTGGCCCGAGGACCGCCGGCGGGTGACCCTGCACCGGATCCTGGTGCACATGGGGTACGAGACGGCCCGGCACGCGGGGCACGCCGACATCGTGCGCGAGATGCTCGACGGGCTCGCGGGCGACGGGGACGGCAACCTCGCCGAGAAGACCCCGGACGAGTGGGTCCTCTGGCGCGAGCACCTCGTCGACGTCGCCGAGCGGTCGGGACTCCGCGACCTCGGCGCATAGCCGACGACTGCTCGGGATCGTTACCGTTCTCCCAGGGTCGGGGCGCTGCACCTGTCCTGACCGGGTGTTTCCGGCTTCGCGGATCCGCAGGGAGTCGCTCCGGTGCCCGTCCTCGGTTGTGCGGTGACCCTGCCCCCTGCGTAGGTTCGAACCCACTTGTGCCCCGACCCGTGGGCAGTTCGGCCGACCGGAGGGGAGCGTTCTGCGCGTGTTCCAGTACATCGGGGAGCGGTGGGACCAGATCTGGTTCGCGTCGTGGCAGCACTTCTCACTGGTCGTCCAGTGCACGGTGCTCGCGACGCTCATCGCCGTGGTCCTCGCCACACTCGTCTACCGCAGCGAACGGCTCACCTCCGTCGCGAACGGGGTCTCGGCGATCGGCCTGACGCTCCCGTCCTTCGCGGTCATCGGTCTGCTCATCGTGCCGCTCGGCTTCGGCGTCGTGCCGTCCGTGGTGACGGTCGTCTTCTTCGCGACGCTGCCGATCCTGCGAAACGCCGTCGTCGGCCTCGCCGAGATCCCGCCGACGGTCGTCGAGTCGGCGCGGGGCATCGGCATGAGCCGGTTCCGGACCCTGCTCCAGGTCGAGCTGCCGATGGCGTGGCCGATCATCCTCAGCGGTGTGCGGGTGTCCGCGCAGATGGTGATGGGCATCGCCGCGATCGCTGCCTACGCGCTCGGCCCCGGGCTCGGCGGCTTCATCTTCTCCGGGCTGTCCCGCCTCGGCGGTGCGAACGCCCTCTTCTCCGTGACGGTCGGGGTGGTGGGGGTCGTCCTGCTCGCCCTCGTCCTCGACCTGCTCCTCCTCGGCCTCGGCCGTCTGACCATCTCGAGAGGTATCCGTGTCCAGCACTGACTCCGCCACCACCACCGCTCCCGCCGGCGACGTCACCGGCCGCCGCATCCTGCTCGACGAGGTCACGAAGCGGTACCCCGGTCAGACGAAGCCCGCGGTCGACGGCATCACGCTCGAGATCCCGGCCGGCAAGATCGTCATGCTCGTCGGCCCGTCCGGCTGCGGCAAGACGACCACGCTCAAGATGATCAACCGCCTGATCGAGCCGACCGAGGGACGCATCGTCGTCGGTGAGGACGACGTCACGGGGATCGACGCGGACGAGCTCCGTCGCCGCATGGGCTACGTGATCCAGGCCGGCGGGCTCTTCCCGCACATGACCGTGGCGGCGAACATCGCGATCGTCCCGAAGATGCTCGGGTGGTCGAAGGAGAAGATCGCGGCCCGCGTCGACGAGCTCCTCGACCTCGTCTCGCTCGACCCCGACACCTACCGCGACCGGTTCCCCCGCGAGCTCTCCGGCGGACAGCAGCAGCGCGTCGGCGTCGCCCGGGCGCTCGCCGCGGACCCGCCCGTCCTGCTCATGGACGAGCCGTTCGGCGCGGTCGACCCGATCACCCGCCAGCGCCTGCAGGACGAGCTCCTCCGCATCCAGGAGGAGCTGCACAAGACGATCGTCATCGTGAGCCACGACTTCGACGAGGCCGTGAAGCTGGGCGACTGGATCGTGATCTTCACCGAGGGCGCCCACATCGTGCAGTACGACACCCCGGAGCGGATCCTCGCGGAGCCGGCGAACGAGTTCGTCGAGAACTTCATCGGGTCCGGCGCCGGGCTCAAGCAGCTCACGCTGAACCGGGTCCGCGACGTCGAGCTCGCCCCCGCGGTGACCTGCTCGCCGGGCGAGGAGGCGAAGGCCGTGCTGCAGCGCATGCAGGAGGCCGGTGGCCACGGGCACGCCGTCGTCGTCGACCGCCGACAGCGTCCGATCGGGTGGCCGACGCGTCGTCAGCTCGAGCGACTCGACCGGATCCCGGAGGGCGTCGAGCCCGACCTGCCCGTCGTGGGCGGGGCCGCCACCCTGAACGACGCGCTCGACACCATGCTCGTGTCGAGTGCCGGCGCCGCACTCGTGACCGGCCGCGGCGAGGCGTTCCAGGGCGTCATCACCGTCGAGACGGTCATGGACGCGATCACCCGGTCGCGTGCCGCCGCCGCCCAGGACCAGGCGTACACGCCGGTCGGGACGAACACGAACCCGATCGAGACCATGCCGTCGTCGCCCGTGGTGGCGACCAGCGGGGAGGACCTGTGAGCGCGGTCGCCGCCGGGACGGGGACGGGCAGCCGCACCGGGTGGAAGGGGCTGCTCGTGCAGCCGATCGCCATCCTCGTCGTCCTCGCCGGGTTCGCGGTCTGGCTCGCCACGGCGGACCTCACGCCGACCGAGCGCACCACGCTCAACCCGGCGGACATCCTCGCGCTCACCGGGCAGCACCTCGTGCTGACCCTCGAGTCGACCGTGCTCGTGCTCGTGATCGGCATCCCGCTCGGCGTCCTGCTCACCCGCGGGCCGCTCCGCCGGGCGAGCGTGTACGTGCTCGCCGTCGCCAACTTCGGGCAGGCGGCACCGGCCGTCGGGCTCATCGTGCTGCTCGCCGCGTGGCTCGGCCTGAACTCGTGGTCGGCCGTCGTCGCCCTCGTGCTCTACGCGATCCTGCCGGTGCTCCGGAACACCATGATCGGCATCCAGAGCGTCGACTCGCGGTTGGTCGAGGCCGGGCGGGGCATGGGCATGAGCGCGTTCAGCGTGCTCGTGAAGGTCGAGCTGCCGCTGGCCGTGCCGGTCATGCTCTCCGGCATCCGCACCGCGCTGGTGCTGCTCGTCGGCACCGCGAGCCTGGCGACGTTCGTCGGCGCCGGTGGCCTCGGGCTGCTCATCACCACGGGCGTGAACCTGTTCCTGCCGAAGGTCCTCGTCTCCGGGGCGCTCCTCGTGGCGCTCCTCGCCCTGTCCATCGACTGGATCGGCCGCGTGGTCGAGACGGTCGCACGACCGAAGGGACTCCGATGACCCACGGGACCCACGCCCTGAACGCGACCCACGACGCGCCGCGCGCCGATCTGCGGGGCGCACGCCGCGCCTCCCGTCCGACCGTCCGTCGCCGGGTCGCGACCGCCACCGCCGTGGCGGGCGCGGCCGCCCTCGTGCTGACCGGCTGCGGCCTGCAGCCGGCGACGTCCTTCGTCCCCGCCGCGGACCCCGGTTCGATCCAGCGCATCGACGACCTGCCGGACGGCGCGCACATCACCGTGACCTCGAAGAACTTCACCGAGCAGCTCGTGCTCGGCAAGATCGCCGTGCTCGCCGCGAAGGCCGCCGGGTTCGACGTCACCGACGAGACGAACGTGCCGGGCAGTGTCGCCGTCCGCGAGCTGATGACCTCGCACGGCGCCGACTTCACCTACGAGTACACGGGCACGGCCTGGCTGACCTTCATGGGCCACAGCGAGGGCATCCCGGACAAGACCGAGCAGTGGGAAGCGGTGAAGCAGGAGGACGCCGGCAACGGCCTCACCTGGCTCGAGCCGGCGCCGATGAACAACACGTACGCCTTCGCCGTCCGCGACGAGGCCGTGTCGGAGCTCGGCGACATCAAGACGCTCTCCGACATCACGAAGCTCCCCGTCAGCGATCGCACGTTCTGCGTCGAGTCCGAGTTCAACTCCCGTGCCGACGGCTTCAAGCCGATGCTGAAGAAGTACGGGCTCGAGCTCGGCGGCTCGGGCGACAACGGCATCCCGACGAAGAACGTCAGCATCCTCGACACCGGCACGGTCTACACCGCGACCGATCGTGGCAAGTGCAACTTCGGTGAGGTCTTCACCACCGACGGCCGCATCAAGTCGCTCGGGCTCACCGTGCTCGAGGACGACAAGGGCTTCTTCCCGGCGTACAACGTCGCGCCCGTGCTCGACTCGGCGACGCTCAAGGAGTACCCGCAGCTCGAGGACGTCTACGACCAGATCTCGCCGAAGCTCACGGACGCCGTGCTGCAGGAGCTGAACCGGCAGGTCGACGTCGAGGGTCGGGAGCCCGCCGACGTCGCCTTCGACTGGATGGTCAAGGAGGGCTTCATCACGAAGCCGTGATGCGCGCGGCGGTGTCGCGGATCGTGGCGACCACCCGCGCGCGGACCTCCTCCGGGTCCGACCCCTCGTGGCGCGCCGAGCTCCGCAGCCCGGTCATGCACATGCCGAGCAGCATCTCGGCCGCCTGGGGCGTGGCCGCGTCCGGACCCCAGGCCGGGTCCCGCTCGAGGATCGTCCGGACCGCGCCCGTCATCGCCTCGGCGACCGTGGTCATCCGGGAGACCTGGCGGCGCATGAGCTGCGGGAAGCGCACGATCACCTCCTTCCGGGCGAGCCGCTCGTGCTCGTCACCGAAGGACTGCCCGAACACCAGGAACGCCAGGTCCACCACGGCCTGTGCCGCGGGCTCCCCCGCGACGGCGGCCAGGTGGGCGTCGAGCGTCTCGGGCGCGAGGTCGAGCTCGGTGTGCCCGAGGACCGCGTCCTCCTTGCTCTCGAAGTAGTTGAAGAACGTGCGCGGGGAGACCTCGGCGCGCGCGGCGATCTGCTCGATCGTGGTGCGGTCGATGTCCTGTTCGAGTGCGAGGGAGCGTGCCGCCTCGGCGATGCGGTGCCGGGTCTCGAGGCGTTTGCGGTCGCGGAGGCCCATCTCGGAGGCGGGCGCGGTGTCGGGCATGGCCCGACTGTAACCGGAACGTCACATCGTTTACAGCAAACGCAAACTTGCAGTCGTGCAGCGGACAGTACGGTGGGCGCATGACCACTCCCGTGCTCGAGGCCCGTGGCCTCGCCAGGACCTACGGCCGCGGCGCGACGCGGTTCGATGCGCTCAAGGGGGTGTCGCTGCAGGTGAACCAGGGCGAGAGCCTCGCGATCGTCGGCAAGTCCGGCTCCGGGAAGTCCACGCTCATGCACCTCCTCGCGCTGCTCGACAAGCCGTCGGCGGGCCAGGTGCTCCTCGACGGCACCGACGCCGCGACGCTCAGCGCGCGGCAGGTGAACCGCACGCGGAACAGCACCTTCGGGTTCGTCTTCCAGCAGTTCTTCCTCACGCCGAAGACCTCGGTGCTCGAGAACGTCGTGCTCCCGTTGAAGATCGCCGGCGTCTCCGGTGCCGAGCGGAAGCGCCGGGGCATGGCCGCACTCGACGCCCTCGGCCTGGCCGACAAGGCGAAGAACGACGCCAACGACCTGTCCGGTGGGCAGAAGCAGCGCGTGGTCATCGCGCGTGCACTGGTCGGGGAGCCGAGCGTCATCTTCGCGGACGAGCCGACCGGCAACCTCGACACGAACACCGGGCAGGTGGTCGAGGACATGCTCTTCGGGCTGCAGCGCGACCGGGGCATCACCCTCGTGGTCGTCACCCACGACGAGGAACTCGCCGAACGCTGCGACCGGCGCGTCAACGTGCGCGACGGACTCATCGTGGGCGGGAGCGACGACGCCGTCGACGCGCCGGCCACCCACGGAAGGCACTCCGCATGAACGTCCTCGACCTCTTCCGCACCGCGGTCGCGAACACCTTCCGGTCGAAGCTGCGCACGACGCTGACGGTCATCGCGATCTTCATCGGCGCGTTCACGATCACCCTGACCTCGGCCATCGGCACGGGCGTCAGCAACTACATCGACACTCAGGTGGCCTCCATCGGCGACACCGGGTCGCTGACGATCACCAAGGCCGTCGAGTCGTCGACCGACTCCGGGCCGGCGAAGTACGACCCCGACGAGTCGAGCCAGAGCGTGGACCGCGGGCCGGCCTCGTTCGCGTACCTGTCCCAGTCGGACGTCGACAAGATCACGGACGTCTCGGGGGTGAAGAGCGTCCGCCCCGCCGTCGCCCTGAGCACGAAGTGGGTCGAGTACGACGGGAAGGGCAAGTACGTCGTCGACATCGCCGCCAACGCCGGGGAGCTCGACGCCGACCTCGCCGCCGGGAAGCAGCTCGACGACACGTCCTCCGCCGGCAACCAGGTGCTCCTGCCCACGAACTACCTGGAGAACCTCGGGCTCGGCAGCGCGAAGGCCGCCGTGGGCAAGGAGCTGACCGTCGCGGTCGACGACTACCAGGGCAAGGAGCACACCCTGACCGCCACGATCGCGGGGGTGCAGAACGAGTCGCTGTTCGGCGGCGGCGCCGGTGCGAACGCCGCGCTCACCGACGCGATGCAGGCCGCGCAGGAGACCGGCAAGCCCTCGTCGATCGCCACCTCGTACGCCAGCGCCACCGCCACGCTCGACAGCGGTGCGTCGGCCAGCAGCGTGAAGAGCGCCCTGTCGAAGGACGGCTACACCGGGCAGACCATCCAGGACCAGCTCGGCCAGTTCCAGACGGTCATCAACGGCATCGTCGGCGTGCTCAACGCCTTCGCCGTGATCGCGCTCGTCGCGGCCGGGTTCGGCATCATCAACACGCTGCTCATGAGCGTGCAGGAGCGCACCCGTGAGATCGGGCTGATGAAGGCGATGGGCATGGGCGGCGGGAAGGTCTACACGCTGTTCTCGCTCGAGGCCGTGTTCATCGGCTTCCTCGGCAGCGCGATCGGTGCGGGCGTGGCGATCCTGCTCGGCACGGGGATCTCGAACGTCCTCGCCGGGACCGTCCTCAAGGACCTGCCCGGGCTGCAGATCATGCAGTTCGCGCCGTCCTCGGTGATCACGATCATCCTCGTGGTGATGTTCATCGCCTTCCTCGCGGGCACGCTGCCGGCGCGTCGGGCGGCCCGGCAGAACCCGATCGAGGCGCTCCGGTACGAGTAGGCGCACGCGTGCCTAGTCTCTGAGGGGTGGCGGCGTTCGGACGGGACCTCGGGGACGGGTACACGCTGACGCTGCGCGACCTCACCACCGTCCGGCCGCTGCACGAGCTCGTCGTCGCGAACGCCGACCGGCTCCGTGCCGCGGAGCCGTGGGCGTGGCAGGAGCAGACCGTCGAGACGATCGGCCTGCACACCGAGCACCTGCTCGGCCAGTACGCGATGGACCGCGCGCTGCCCTGCGTCATCCGGCAGGACGACCGGGTCGTGGGTGCCGCCTCGCTCGCCTTCGACCCGTACCTGGGGCAGGCATCGCTCGGCTACTGGGTGGACGCGGGCCAGGAGGGACGGGGTGTCGCCCGGCGCGCCGCCACCGTCCTCGTCGGGGTGGCCCGGGCGCGGGGCGCCGCGCGTGCCGAGATCCGGACGGCGGTCGACAACGTGCGCAGCCGGGGCCTCGCCGAGCGGCTCGGCTTCACGCACGAGGGCACCCTGCGGAGCGCGATGCCCCTGGGGCCGGTGCGGGTGGACGTCGCCGTGTACGGCCTCGTGTTCTGAGCGGGCAGCTCCGGGGCCCAGGGCCGACCGGGTCAGCGGCCCTGCGTCGCGCCCGACCACACGGCGAACGCGCCGCCCACCACGAGCAGCACGAGCAGCAGGATCCACACCGCCAGTGCGACGAGGTTCAGGAGGATCCCCCACCCGGCACGCCCGCGGGCGAACGGTTCGCGGCTTCGCGAGGCGATGCCGAGGCACAGCCCGACGATCGGCGCGACGAACGTCCAGCCGGCGAGCAACGAGCAGACGCCGAGGACGAGACTCGCCGTGCCGAGCCCGGTGCGGGGGGATTCCGAGTACGTGACCATGCACCCGACGCTACGGGTCCGTGGGAGGCGGGTCGTCCCTCCAGGGCCTGATCCGGGTCCACCTGCGGACGGATGGTCACCGGACGCCGGTATCGTCGACTGCATGGCCTTGTTCGGACGACGCAGCAAGCACGACGTGCGCGACCGACCCGTCAGTCAGGTCGAACTGAAGCGCGCCGTCGACGAGGGCTTCCTCATCGCGAAGGCCGCGGTCACCATCGCCGTGGGCAACCGGATCATCACGAACGCCCTCCGCGACGAGGGGTACTTCGACCACGCCGTCATCGCCGACGCCGCGCGCGAGGAACTCCACCGCATGGCCGAGGAACAGCGCGGCGACGCTGCCCGGATGCGCGAGATCCGCTCGAGGTCGAGCAAGCAAAAGGGCC
The DNA here is from genome assembly GCF_059492135.1 of Curtobacterium sp. Curtsp22. Lineage (NCBI taxonomy): Bacteria > Bacillati > Actinomycetota > Actinomycetes > Micrococcales > Microbacteriaceae > Curtobacterium > Curtobacterium sp. Curtsp22. Next base: position 2,516,028 of record NZ_CP168519.1, read on the forward strand.
GTTCGCGGCACCAGCACGACTACCGCCGCGGTGACGACCTCAAGCTCCGCACGCGTGAGGCGACGTACGAGCAGCTCGCGACGATGCTCGACAAGCGCCGGGACGACCAGGGCTTCGTCGACGGCATCGTCCTCGCCGCCCGTGCCCGCGCCTGGGACGACATCGGCACGACCGTCGTCGGGCGGCTCGGGTGGGCGCAGCGTCCGGCGGACGACTACGAGGTCGGGCGGGACGACCGGCTGCAGCAGATGCTCGACGAGGACTTCGCGGCGCTGCTGGCGGAGCACCCGGTGGGATCGACCCCGGTGGACGCCGACGAGCCCGACGCAGCGGACGCGGGCGACGACGGGTCGGACCCGGCGGACCCGGACGCGGCGCGCGTCTGACCGGACCGGCCGTCGGAGCGCAGCGATCTCGACGGCGTTGCGGCCCGTCGCCGGCAACCGGCCCGCGCCTGATGCCCGGCACCTCGGTCCACGCGCTGCGGCTCGGAGCGGATCTGCTGAAGTCGTCCGCGCCGTGACCGTTCCGGTTCGCGGATCACGGGGTTCGCGAACCGGAACGATCATCTGCAGAACCGGGAACGGCCCTGGAACGGACGCGATGACGGGCTGCACGCGGGGGGCGTCGCAGACCCGCGCCTCCAGGGCACCGAACGGTGCGGAGCGCGCCTCGATCACCGCTCGCCGTGAGGGGGATGCGGGCGCGCTGCCCGAGACGGCGCGCAGCAGCGGTCCCTAGGCTCGGGGGCATGGTGGATGCGGTGGTCGTCGGAGCCGGACCGAACGGACTCGCGGCGGCGGTGACGCTCGCGCGTGCCGGGCTGTCGGTCGAGGTCGTCGAACGCGCCGACACGATCGGCGGTGGTGCCCGGACCGCCGAACTCACGCTGCCCGGGTTCCTGCACGACGTGTGCTCCGCCGTGCACCCGATGGCGCTGCAGTCCGAGTTCTTCCGGCGCTTCCGCCTCGAGGACCGCATCGAGCTCCGCCTGCCCGAGGTCCAGTACGGGCACCCGCTCGACGGCGGCCGTGCCGGGATCGCGTACCAGGACCTCGCGCGCACCGCCGAGTCGCTCGGCATCGACGGCCCGGCGTTCCGGCAGCTCATGGCCCCCCTGTCCGGCAACGCCGACCAGGTCGCCGACTTCGCCACCGGCGCCCTGCTGCACGTCCCGCGGCACCCGCTGAGCGTCCTCCGGTTCGGGTTGCGGGCGCTCGAGCAGGGCACGAGTGCGTGGAACCTCCGCTTCCGCGACGAGGTCGCCCCCGCCATGGTCTCCGGCGTCGCGGCCCACTCGATCCAGCACATGCCGTCCCTCGCCACGGCCGCCGCCGCGCTGTCCCTCGGCGCCTACGCGCACGCGCGGGGCTGGCCCGTCCCGATCGGCGGCAGCCAGGCGATCGTCGACGCGCTCGCCGCCGACCTCGTCGCGCACGGTGGCCGGATCGAGACCGGGCGCGAGGTCCGCTCGCTCGCCGACCTCACCCCGGCCAAGGCGGTGCTGTTCGACACGAGCGTCCCCGGGATGCTGCGGATCGCCGGGAAGCAGATCCCGACGCCGCGACGGGGTGCCCTCCGGCGCTTCCGGTTCGGCAACGCCGCCGCGAAGGTCGACTTCGCGCTCTCCGACCCGGTCCCGTGGACGAACGAGGCACTCCGCCGCGCCGGCACGGTGCACATCGGCGGGACCCGCGCCGAGATCGCGGCCGCCGAGGGCGCGGTCGCACGCGGCCAGCACGCCGAGCGTCCGTACGTGCTCGGCTCGGAGCCCACCGTGGTCGACCCGAGCCGCGCGCCCGCGGGCAAGCACGTCTTCTGGGCGTACGCGCACGTCCCCGCCGGGTCGGACGTCGACCAGACCGAGGCGATCACGCGGCAGATCGAGCGGTTCGCGCCCGGCTTCCGCGACACCGTCCTGCAGTCGAGCAGCCGCACCGCGGTCGAGATGGGCGCGTACAACCCGAACTACGTCGGCGGTGACATCGCCGCGGGTGCCGCGAGCTTCTGGCAGCTGGTCAAGCGTCCGGTGCTGTCGTCCGACCCGTGGCGCATGGGCGGCGGCATGTACCTCTGCTCCGAAGCGTCCGCCCCCGGCCCCGGTGTGCACGGCATGGCCGGCTGGCACGCGGCCCGGAGCGCCCTGCGGCACACGTTCGGGCTGCCCGAGCACGTCGATCTCACACCGGAGGACTGACCATGGCGAAGAACGTCCGCATCCTGCGCTGCCGCCCGGAGGACGTCTTCGACGTGCTCGCGGACGGCTGGCTCTTCACGACGTGGGTCGTCGGCGCCTCGCGGATGCGCGGGCAGGACCCGGGCTGGCCGGCGGTCGGCACCCGCCTGCACCACTCGTTCGGCGTCTGGCCGCTCGTGATCGACGACGTGACGACGGTCCTCGAGTGGGACGCCCCGCACCGCATGGTCATCCAGCCGAAGGGGTGGCCCCTCGGCGAGGCCCGGGTCGAGCTCGTCGTCGAGGAGCACCGCCGTGGCTGCAAGGTCACCATCGTGGAGAACGCCGTGGCGGGGCCGGGCGCCTGGGTGCCGGACCTCCTGATGCAGCCGATGATCTGGATCCGCAACCGCGAGACGCTGCGGCGGCTCGGCTGGGTGGCCGCGGGTCGCGTCGCGACGTCCTGAGGGACGGGAGGCGCGGTGCGGGCCCGCACCGCGCCTCCCGTCCGTCCTGTGGTCGCCTCGGCACCGGCCCCGCGAACGGGGACGCTGTGGCGGGGTCCTGGGTCCGCCAGACTGACCGGGACATGCTCGCTGCACCCGACCACCGCCCCCTCCCGCCCCGACGCACGACCCTCGTGGTCGGCCTGGCGCTGATCGCCGCGACCGCCGTCTCCGGGTGCTCGCACCGAGCCGAGCCCGTGGGCCTCGACGATGCGTTCCCGGACTGGGCGAAGGGCGTGCAGGACCGCTGGGCGGGACAGCCGGGCGAACTCGGCAGCGGCACCGGCTCGAACGACTCGTCGAGCCGACTGTCCCTCGGTACCGGCGAGGACGGGGCACCTGCCCGGGTGAGGGTCTCGATCACGTGCCAGGGCGACGGCACCGTCCACATGGCGGTGTGGGCCGGCCGGATCGTGGACGGGGCCGAGAGCGGCAAGCGGCTCGCCTCGGGCGAGATCCGGTGCGGACACGACGAGGACCTGTACCTGCGCACCCGGAGCGAGTACGTCACCATCGGTCCGACGTCCGGGGACTCGACCGTCGGCTGGTACGCGGCCACCTACAGCGACCTCGCGGCGACAGCGGCCGACTGACCGGGGGGCCGGGGTACACACCGGTCCACCGCGTGCCCGACCGACCCGATCCAGTGCGCATCCGCCTGCTTCCCCGAGCCGGTGCGGATCGACGCGGCGCACGCGCCGGGGCGGGGTGCCGACCGGACCTGACGAACGCCTCCGAGCGGCCTGAGCGATCGTCGGGACTCGAGTGACTGAGCGGACGTACAGGCCTACCGTCCCTCGGTGTCGGGCCGAGGGAGCCCGGCGCCGAGGGGGGTCGGGTCGTGCAGCACACGTACGGGCAGCAGTTCGCGGAGATCTACGACGACGTCTTCCCGCCGGACCCGGGCCTCGTCGAGGTACTCGCTTCCAGCGCACCGGCGACGGCGCTCGAGCTCGGCGTGGGGACCGGCCGCGTGGCGATCCCGCTCGCGCAGCGGGGCATCACCGTCACCGGCGTCGACCTGTCCGCCGAGATGCTCGACCGGTGCCGCGACGGCGCCGACGACGCCGGCGTCGACCTCGACCTGGTGCAGGGCTCGATGACGGACCTCCGCCTCGGACGGCGGTTCGACCTGGTGTTCTGCGTCTGCGCGTCCATCTCGATGCTGCTGACCCGCGAGCACCAGCGCGAGACGCTCGCCACCGCGCGGGACCACCTCGCCGACGGCGGCCGGTTGGTCGTCGAGACGCACAACCCGGATGCGGTGCTCGGCCTGCACGGCGGACGTCGTCGTGAGACCTGGTTCGTCCCGTACCCGGGCGCCGGCCGTGGTCTGCAGACCTACGCGACCCTGGACGAGCCGACCGGACTCTGGCAGGTCAGTCACCTGTGGCACGACGGCGGACGGACGACCATCGGGAACGAGGTGAGCCTCCTCACACCGGTCGAGGTCCTGACGGGCCTCGGTGCGGAGCTCGGGCTCGCCGTTCGGTCCGTGACGGGCGACCGGGACGGCGGTCCGGTGACGCCGGAGTCCCCCACGTACACGGTCGAGTTCGAGGTGGCATCGTGATCGGGTTCGTGGACCGCGTCGTCCGCGGTGTCGTCGACCGGTCGGCCGACCGCGGGAACGTGCTCGCCGCGACCGAGCGGGCCTCCGCGCTCGTGGTGCTGATGGGGAGTCTCGAGCACCTCGCGAACGCGGACAACCGCCGGACAGGCGGCCTGAACGACTGGACCCTGCTGCGGGGCTCCGCGCTCGTCCGCAACGAGCGACTGCGCCGCGTGCTCGACCGCGTCTACCGCCCCCGGGTGGTGACCGCGATGCACGGGCTCCGGGTGGCCGCCGCCCTCGTCCACCTGTCCCCGGTCCGCGACCGACGCGTCCGCGCCGCGGCGTCCGCCGTCACGGTGCTCACCGGCTACGCACTCGGGCCGCTGCACCACAACGGCGGCGACGGCAGCGACCAGGCGGCGTTCTTCACGCAGGCGCTGTCGGGTGTGGCCCGGGCCTCCGGACGACCCGCGACGGTGGACACCGCGCTGTGGGCGGTCGCGAGCCAGGCGACGCTGTCGTACCTCGTCTCGGGCTGGGTGAAGCTGATGGGTGAGCCCTGGCGGAACGGCTCGGCGCTGCTCGGGGTGATGCGCACGCGGACCTACGGTTCGGAGTGGGTGTGGCGGGTCCTGCGCGACCGGCCGGCACTGGCGCGGGTGGGCGAGGTCGCCACGCTCGTCCTCGAGTGCGCGTTCCCGATCGTGTTCGTGCTCGGCCCGCGGATGCGCGTGGCGTACCTCGGCGCGATCGCCGGGATGCACCTCACCATCGCCGCGACCATGGGGCTCGGTCGGTTCCTCCCCGCGTTCCTCGCACTGCAGCCCGCGGTGCTCTACGTCACCGCGGACCGTCGATCGGTCGTGCCGCGTCGTCACGACGGGTTCCCGTGGGTCCTCGGCGTGATCGGGGCTGCGGTCGCGACGCAGGCCGTGGTCCGGCAGGTCGTGGACGCCCGGCGCAGTCGACGTCCCCGTGCCGGGCAGACCGTGGTCGAGACGCCCGCCGGATCGCGTCTGGCCGTGCGGTACCGACCGGCGACCTCGGGCCCGGGCGCACCGCTGGTGGTGTTCGAGAACTCGCTCGTCGCGGTCCAGGAGTACTGGGACCCGATCATCGCGGAGCTCGGCGGCGACGTCGCCACGCTGACGTACGACCGTCCCGGTACCGGCGCGAGCACGGCTCCCGGCGCGACGCTCGCCACCTACGCGGAGGACCTCCGCTTCCTCGTCGGCCGCCACGCCGACGACGGACCCCTCTGGCTCGTCGGGCACTCGTTCGGCGGGCACCTGCTCCGACGCCACGCGGCCGAGCTCGGGCGCGACGTCGCCGGGGTGGTCCTCCTCGACCCGACCACCGGTTTCGTGGACCGACCCGACGAGGACGTCCTGACCGCCGTCCGGTCGCTCACCGACGGCTTCCCGCTGATGGAGTGGTCCCTGCGGACCGGCTGGGGATGGCTGCTCGACACCACGACCTGGGCGATCCCCGCACGCCAGGGACGGTCCGACGACCTGAGCCCCGTGTACCGGAACGCCCGACTGTGGCGCACCGGCCGCGCGGAGTGGCAGGCCGCGGAGCCGGACCTCGTCGCCGACCGACCCGGACGCCGCATCCCCGAGGGTGCCGACGTGCTCGTCGTCACGGCGAGCACGAGCGACGAACTCCAACCGGCCGTGAGCGCCGCGCACGAACGCGTCGCGCACGAGCACGACGGTCGCCGCGAGGTCGTCCGGTCCACCCACGACGGCCTGCTCGTCCACCCCGGACCGGTCCGACGGGTCGGCGCACTCGTCCGCGAGGCGATCGGGGTGGACCGATGAGCCGCCGCACTGACGGTCGGGCCCTGCCCCTCGCGATCGGCCTCGCGCTCTGGATCATCGCGACGGTCATCGGCCAGCACCCGAACCGTCGGTTCGACCGGGTCCGGCAGGTCGACACCGCCGCGCTGCTCATCCCGAACTGGCGCTTCTTCGCACCGATCCCCGCCTCGATGGACTTCGAGCTGCTGCACCGCTACCGGCAGGACGACGTGGTCAGCGAGTGGACGCGGACCAAGGACGTCGCAGCACGCCGGCTCCGGCACATGCTGTGGTTCCCGGACCGGCGGGTCGACAAGGGCCTGTTCGACGTGGTCGGACGGTTCCTGGTGGCAGCGGAACAGCTGCCGGACGGGTACGAGACGGGTGCCGACTACCGCGCGCTGCTCGCCTTCGTCCGCCGCGTCGTCGCCGCGCAGACCGGTGGTCGCGCCGATGCCGTCCAGTTCGCGATCGTCCGCACGGGCGGTCACGACGACACCGTGCCCGTCGAGGAGCTCTTCGCATCCCGACGGGAACCCATGCACGACGGGGACGGCCCCCGTCGGCAGCCGGACGCCGCCTCCGCAGCGTCCGCACGACCGAAGGAGGAGACCAGATGAACGCCAACACACGGACCGCGCTGTGGTTCGCAGCACCCGTCGTGCTCATCGCCATCGCGGTGGCGATACTCCTGTTCGACCTGCCCGGCTTCGCGTGGCTGTCGGTCCTGGTCGTGCTCGGCATCGCAGCCGCAGTCTTCGTCGTCTCGGCACGACGAGAGTGACCTCGGCCCACCGGGCCGGGAACCGGGCCCAGCGCCCGACCATCACCATCGCAGAACGGAAGGAATCCAGCATGACCACCATCGCCGACATCGCGTTCGACAGCGACCGCGGGCAGCGGTTCGCACCGGAGCAGCCCCTCGCCGCGACCCCGCTCGCAGCGCTCGCCGCCACCTCGGTCTTCACGGGTGCGGTCGCCGCGTACGCGGTCGAAGAGGCCGTCGGGAACTGATCAGCAGGACATCGAGGAAGGAAGCAGCGCATGCAGCAGACACGACAGCTCGACGCCGTCCCGTTCGACAGTGACGAGGCGACCACGTTCCGAGGTCTCCGTCCCGTCGCGGCCACCCCGGCAGCGGTGGCCTGGGCCGGCGCCGTCGTGGCGGCGGCCGGGGTCGGTGCCGCCATCGGGGACGCCGTCGACTGACGGAGCCGCGTGACGGCGCCGGTGGGCGCCGTGTGCGGGCAGGACGGGAGGCGCGGTGCCAGTCGGCGCCGTGCCTTCCGTCGTGGACGGTGCGGGTGTGCTCCGCGCTACGGCCGGGTGTCGACGAGCGCGACGAAGCGGCTGCCGATGCCCTCGACCTCGTGCCGGGTGAAGCCCGCGACGGGGTCCGGCGCCTGGTAGGGCTCGTGGTAGTCGCACATCAGGTGGTCCCAGTCGGGCCACCACTTCTTCGGACGTGCCTCTTCGGCAAAGCCGCAGACCACGCACTCGAGGCGGACCCAGACCTTCTTGGTGCCGGTGCGGTTGGCTCGGGACTGCACGAGCCAGGCGGGCGGGTCCTGCTCGATCGCCGTGAGTTCGGCCTCGCTGAGGTGCGAGGGGATCCCGTGCCGGGTCGCCATCTCGAGGGAGATGTCGAGCCGGACGGCGGCGTCACGTCGGGAGAGCATCCGACCAGCGTAGAGCGCCGACATCGAGCGGTGGGGACGGGTGTCGCTGCGCCGACGCTCGCGCTACGATCCCGACATGCGTTCTCCTCGTTCTTCGTGGTGGCTGCGGTAGCAGCCTCCTGACGCATGGTCGCGGGCTGCACGGCAGCTCGCAGATCGCAGGACCGTCGTGCAGCCCTTTCTCTCGAGAGGGCAACTCCAGTGGACACGTTCACCGCCACACAACACCGCATGCACGACCTCGACGCCCGCATCCGGGCGCGACCGGACCGGTTCCGCGTCCTGACCGGCGAACGGCCGACCGGTCGGCTGCACCTCGGGCACTTCTTCGGCACGATCGCCGAGCGCGTCGCGCTGCAGCGGCGCGGCGTCGAGACCTTCCTGGTGCTCGCCGACTACCAGGTCATCACCGATCGGGACACCGCTGACCACGTCGCCTCGAACGTCCGCGAGGCGGTGCTCGACTACCTCGCGGCCGGACTCGACCCGGCCGCGACGACGGTCTTCACGCACTCGTCGGTGCCGGCGCTGAACCAGCTGCTGCTGCCGTTCCTCAGCCTCGTCACCGAAGCGGAGCTGCACCGCAACCCGACCGTGAAGGCCGAGGTCGCGGCATCCGGTCGCGCGCTCAGCGGCCTGATGCTCACCTACCCCGTCCACCAGGCCGCGGACATCCTGTTCTGCAAGGGCAACCTCGTCCCGGTCGGGAAGGACAACCTGCCGCACGTCGAGATGACACGGACGATCGCTCGGCGGTTCAACGACCGGTTCGGCGCGCTGTTCCCCGAGCCGGAACCGCTCGTCACGACGTCCCCCGAGGTCCCCGGTGTCGACGGCCGGAAGATGAGCAAGAGCTAAGGCAACGCCATCGCGCTCGGCATGACCGACGACGAGACCACGGATGTCATCCGACGGGCACGCACGGACGGTGATCGGCACATCACCTTCGACCCGGAGCGCCGGCCGGGGGTCGCAGCGCTCCTCACGACCGCGGCACTCTGCACGGGCTCGACCCCGGAGACGATCGCCGACGGGATCGGCTCAGCCGGCGCGGCGGCGGTGAAGCGTGTCGCGGTCGAGGCGGTCAACGAGCGCTTCGCCGCGCACCGACGCCGTCGTGCCGAACTCGCTCGCGACCCGTCGATCGTCACCGCGGTGCTGGCGGCCGGGAACCGTCGGGCGAACGAGATCGCCGAGGCGACCCTCGACGAGGTCCGCACCCGGATGGGCATGCGGTACACCGACGAGCCGATCAGGCCTCGCTGCGACTGAACTCGCTCGCCCGGCGGACCTGGTCGTCCGTCAGCGCGACGCCCGTGTACCGCTCGAACTGCCGCGCCGCCTGCAGCGCGATCACCTCGGCACCGGTGATGACCTGCTTGTCCGCAGCGCGACCGGCGCGGATCAGCGGGGTCTCGGACGGGAACGCGACCACGTCGAACACGGTCGTCGCCGCCCTGACGCGATCCTGGTCGAAGGCGAGCGTGTCCTGCTGGTCGCCGCGCATGCCGAGGGGCGTGACGTTCACCAGGACGTCGGTGACCGGCGCGTCCCGCTCGTCGGCGACCCACTCGTACCCGTACTGCGCCGCGAGGGCCGGCCCCGACTGCTCGTTGCGTGCGACCACGGTGAGGTCGTCGAACCCGGCACCCCGGAACGCCGCCGTGACCGCCTTGGCCATGCCGCCGGAGCCGCGGAGCAGCACGCTTGCGGACGGATCGACGGCGTGCGAGGCGAGCAGCGACGCGACTGCCTCGTAGTCGGTGTTCGACGCCGTGAGGACGCCGTCGTCGTTCACCACGGTGTTGATCGACTCGATCGCCGCCGCGGACTCCTCGACGACGTCGACGAGCGGGATGATCGCTTCCTTGAAGGGCATCGAGACCGAGCAGCCGCGGATGCCGAGTGCCCGGATGCCGGTCACCGCGCCGGGGAGGTCGGTCGTGGTGAACGCCTTGTAGACGAACTCCAGCCCGAGCTCGTCGTAGAGGAAGTTGTGGAAGCGGGTGCCGATGTTGCTCGGTCGAGCGGCGAGTGAGATGCAGACCTGCATGTCCTTGTTGAGGATGGGCATGTCGTCAGTCTCCCATGGCAGCAGGGATGGAGCGGTCCACAAGAGTCAGATGTGGAGGGGGTGGGGTTGTCCCCACCACGGATGCGGGTGTCCCCCGGATTCGATGTCGGATCGATCCTCCGTACCGTCGAAGACATGAACACACTCATCCGCCCCCGCACCGGCCGCCTCCTCGCCGGGGTCTGTGCCGGCATCGCCGACCGGTTCGGCTGGTCCCGCACCCTCGTCCGCATCGCCTGGGTCATCCTGAGCCTCTTCCCGGGGCCCCTCTGGATCGCCTACGTCGTCCTCTGGATCCTCATGCCGAACCAGGGCTCCCGGCGCTGATCCCCCACCCGTCCGGACGGGTTAGTGTGGCGGGGTGCCGGTCTCCGTCTTCGATCTGTTCAGCATCGGGATCGGTCCGTCGAGTTCCCACACCGTCGGACCGATGCGGGCCGGACGCGCCTTCGCCGCCCGCGTGGCCGAGGCTCCCGTCGCGACGATCGCCGTCGACCTCTACGGCTCGCTGGCCTCGACCGGCCAGGGCCACGGGACGCTCGGCGCGGTCGTCGCCGGCCTGATGGGGTCGGACCCCGAGACCGTGGACCCCGACGCGATGACCCGATCGCTCGCCGAGCTCGAGGAGACCGGCGTGCTCCGGCTCCAGGGTGGGGCGAGCGTCCCGTTCCGGCTCGCCGACATCGTGCTCCACCCGCTGACGATGCTCCCCCGCCACCCGAACGCGATGCGCCTCCGCGCCGCCGACGCGTCAGGGGCGACCATCGCCGAGGAGACCTACTACTCGATCGGCGGCGGCTTCGTCACGAACGACTCCGAGGGTGACGTCGCCGAGACCGCGATCCCCGTCGACGACGCCGTGCCGTACCCGTTCTCGAGCGGCGCCGAGCTGCTCGCGGCCTGCGCGGCGAGCGGGCTGCCGGTCAGCGGGGTCGCACTCGCCAACGAGACCGCCACGCGCAGCACCGACGACGTCCGCGCCGGCCTCCTCCGCATCCACGGCGTCATGGAGTCCTGCGTCGAACGGTCCGTCGAGCGCTCCGGCACGCTTCCGGGCGGACTCACCGTGCGACGCCGCGCCGCGAACTGGTTCGAGCAGCTCACCGCCGACGACCCCGGGCACGACCCGCTCTTCGCGATGGAGTGGGTGAACCTCATGGCGATGGCCGTCAACGAGGAGAACGCCACCGGTGGACGGGTGGTCACCGCGCCGACGAACGGTGCCGCCGGCATCATCCCCGCCGTCCTGTACTACGCGCTCACCTACGTGCCGACGGTCACGACGGCGAACCGCGACGACACCGTGGTGCGCTTCCTGCTGACCGCGGGCGCCGTCGGTTCGATCTACAAGGAGCGCGCCTCGATCTCCGGTGCCGAGGTCGGCTGCCAGGGCGAGGTCGGATCGGCGGCGTCGATGGCCGCCGCAGGGCTCGCCGAAGTGCTCGGAGGAACGCCCGAGCAGGTCGAGAACGCCGCCGAGATCGCCATGGAGCACAACCTCGGGCTCACCTGCGACCCGATCGGCGGGCTCGTCCAGATCCCGTGCATCGAGCGGAACGCCATCGCCGCGAACAAGGCGATCAACGCGGCGCGGATGGCGCTGCGGGGTGACGGCGTGCACCACGTGTCGCTCGACCAGGTCGTCGAGACGATGCGGCAGACCGGCGCCGACATGTCCACGAAGTACAAGGAGACCGCGATGGGCGGGCTCGCGGTGAACGTCCCGCTCTGCTGAGCTCCGCCCTCGGGCGGGTCAGCCGTGCAGCAGCGTCAGCAGTCGGGCCGTCTCGGTGGCGATGGCGTCGCGCCCCGCGGAGACGTACATGCGGGGATCGACCACTTCGGGACCTTCGTCGAGCACCGCTCGCAGGGCCCGGGTGAAGAGGCCGTTCAGGTGCGTGGAGATGTTGATCTTCGTCATGCCCGCCCGGACGGCTGCCCGCAGCTCGTCGTCCGACAGCCCCGAGGAGCCGTGCAGGACGAGCGGGACCGGCACCGTGGCGCGGAGCTGCTCGACGAGCGTCCGGTCCACCGATGCCTCGCGCGTCTGCATCGCGTGGGACGTCCCGACGGCGACCGCCAGTGCGTCCACACCGGTGTCGGCGACGAAGGCAGCGGCGTCGTGCGGATCCGTGCGCACACCGGGAGCGTGCACGCCGTCCTTGCCGCCCACCTCACCGAGCTCGGCCTCGATCGCGACCCCGGCGTCGTGGCACCGGACCGCGAGTCGACGGGTGGCCTCCACGTTCGCGGCGAAGTCGAGGTGCGATCCGTCGTACATGATCGAGTCCACCCCGAGGTCGATGCCGGCGAGCACGAGCTCGGGGTCCTCGATGTGGTCGAGGTGCACGAGGACCTCGACGTCCGCGGACCGCGCGATCGCCGCGGTCGCCGTCGTGATCGGGGCGAGGCCGCCGTGGTAGCGGACGCAGTTCTCGCTGATCTGCAGGACCACGGGGAGCCCCGCTCGCTCGGCGCCGGCGACGATCGCCTCGGCGTGTTCCAGCAGCACCACGTTGAACGCCCCGACGCCGCGGTGTGCGGTCCGTGCGGCGTCGAGCAGTCCGGTGAGGGCGAGGTCGGTGATCATGCGTGGCTCCAGGTCGGGTCGGAGGGTCGTGCGCCGGACCGGGCGTCGTCGTCCGCGAGGAACCGGCGGACGGCGTCGACGTCGACCTCGCCGGCGACGGGCCGGAGGACGGCGGCGGCGCCGAACGCGGCAGCGGATCGGAGCGCGGCGTGGTCGACGCGGGGCGTGGACGGCGCGGTCGTGGTCGTGGTCGGACTCGTCGGGCCGTCGGACGACCCGCGCAGCAGCGCGGCGAGGAGCCCGGCGGTGGCCGCGTCACCGGCACCCGTGGGGTTCCCGGACACTCCCGGGACGGCGCGCACCTCGGTGACCCCGGTGCGTGTGTGTGCCGCCAGACCGTCCGCGCCACGGGACACCACGACGGCGCCCGCGCCACGGTCGAGCAGCTGCAGGGCACCGCTCCGCTCGTCGTCGGCGCCGGTCGCCTCGAGGAGTTCGTCGCGGTTGGGCTTGCAGATCGTCGCCCCGGCGTCGGCGGCCGCGAGGAGCGCACCACCCGGACAGTCGACGAGGCTCGGCACCCCGCGCATCCGAGCGGCGGCCACCCAGTCCGCGACGACGCCCGGATCGGCGCGGTGCGGCAGGGACCCCGAGACGACGAGGAACTCGACGTCGCCGTCGAGCTGCTGACCGATCACGTCCGTGACGGCGACCCACTCGTCGGTGGTCACCTCGGGTCCGGGCTCGCCGAACATCGTCGGGTGCGCGACGTCGTCGACGACGGTGACCGTGGTGCGGGTCTCCGCCGTCACCGCGATGTCGACGTGCGCGAGACCGAGGGCGTCGAGGCCGTCGGCGATCCACCGGCCGGCAGCCGCACCGAGCGGCAGGACGGCGCGGGACGGGATCCCGACCGCGTCGAGCACCCGCCCGACGTTGAGGCCCTTGCCACCCGGACGACGGGCGACGTCCAGGACGCGCTGCGTCGTCCCGACGCGCTGACGGGCGACACGGTAGGTCACGTCCACCGCCGGGTTGGGCGTCACGATGAGGATCACCGGAGCACCGCCGCGGTCGTCCGCAGGTCGAGGACGCGCCACGGCTCCGACCGCGCGGCACTGCTGGGGCCCTCGTCGATCACGAGCAGGTCGGCGGGAGCGCCGACCGAGAGCGGCGCCGGGAGGCCGAGCAGGCGTGCCGGTCGCGCCGACGTCGCCGCGACGACCTCGGGCAGCGGGGTGCCACCGTCGAGGAGGCGTCGGGCGGCGTCCTGCACGGTGATGGTGCTGCCGGCGAGGGACGATCCGTCGGCGAGCAGCGCGACGCCGTCACGGACCGAGACCGCCGAACCCGCGATCGCGTGCTCGCCGTCGCCGCAGCCGGTGGCGGCCATCGCGTCCGAGACGAGCACGAGGCGGTCCGGCGCGGCTCGCCGCACGAGTTCGACCGCCGCGGGGTCGAGGTGGTGCCCGTCGACGATGCACTCGACCAGGACGCGGTCGTCGGTCAGGGCGACGCCGACCGGGCCCGGCCGGCGGTGGTGCAGTGGGGGCATGCCGTTGAAGAGGTGCGTGACGAGGGTGGCACCGGCGTCGATCGCCGCGCGCGTCTCGTCGGCGGAGGCATCGGTGTGACCGATCGCGACGACGACACCGGCGTCGACGAGGCGGCCGACGGCGTCGATCGCTCCGGGGAGTTCCGGTGCGAGCGTGACGATCCGGAGCGCGCCGTCCGCCGCTGTGAGGAAGCCGTCGAGCTCCGCCGGGTCCGGTGCGTGCAGGAGGTTCGACCGGTGGGCACCGCGGCGCGCCGGTGACAGCCACGGTCCCTCGAGGTGGAGCCCGGCGAGCGTGCCATCGGCGACGAGGACACGGAGGCGTCCGAGTGCTGCGCGCGTCTCGGCGACCGGGCCCGTCGCGACGGACGCGATGAGCGACGTCGTCCCGCGTGCGCGGTGGTGGCCCGCAGCGAGCGCGGCACCGTCCGTCGTGGCCGTGGCGAAGTCGTGCCCGAGCGCCCCGTGGGCGTGCAGGTCGACCGCCCCCGGCAGCAGCGTTCCCTCGATCGTCACCGCGGTGTCGGTCCGCGGGGGCGTCCCGGATCCGCTCTCGAGGACCGTACCGGCGTCGTCGACCGCCAACCACCCGTCGTGGAGGTCGTGCGTCGCGGTGAGGATCCGCCGCGCACGCACCAGGGTGCTCATGCGTGCACCTCGGCGTCGAGCGCCGTGCGCGCCAACAGCCCGGCACCGATGGCACCGGCCGCATCGCCGTGCCGTGCCGGGGCGAGGACCGGGACGCGCAACCCCGGGAGCCGTTCGACGAGGGCCGTCCGAAGCGGATCGAACAGCAGCGGGCCGGACTCGGCCAGTCCCCCGCCCACGATGATCGTGTGGCAGCCGGCGACCGTCGTGGTCCACGCCAGGGCGTCCGCGAGCACGTCGATGCACTCGTGCCAGACCGTGGTGGCCACCGGGTCCCCGGCGCGGACGCGGAGCATCGCCTCGTGTGCCGAGGTGGAGCCCGACCGACAGGCGACTCCCCCTGCGGACGCGATCTCCTCGACGCGGCGCCCCGCGTGCGGCCCGGCGGGGATCCGGACCTGTCCGATCTCCCCCGCCCAACCGCCGCCCGCGACGACCACGCCGTCGACGACGAGGGCACTCGCGAGTCCGGTGCCGACCGGGACGAAGGCGACGGAACCACGGGTGAGCGCCGGTGCCGCGCCGGAGGTCTCCGCCAGGGCGCCGGCACGCACGTCGTGTCCGAAGGCCAGCGGGACGTCGATCCCCCGTGCGGCGAACTCGGCCCGGACCCGGTCCCGCACCGGGACGTCCCGCCACCCGAGGTTCACCGCGAGGACGACGGTGCCGGCCCGGTCGTCCACGACGCCCGGCGTCACGAGGCCCACCGCATCGAGGTCGCCACGGCGCAGCGCCCGTTCGGCGAGCTCCGCCACGACGGTGGCGAGCATCGTCGCGTCGGTGTCGCCGCGCGGCGTCGGGACGCGGGTCTCGTCGAGGACGAGTCCGTCGGCGCCGGTCAGTCGGGCCTTGATGCCCGTGCCGCCGACGTCGACCCCGAGCACCGCGCCTGCACCGCGCATCAGGTGAGGATGACCGAACGGGTGAGCGAGCGGGGGTTGTCCGGGTCGAGGCCGCGTCCCTCGGCGAGGGCGACCGCGAACCGGTGCACCACGACGAGCCCGGCGATCGGGTCGAGGTCGTGCTGGACGAAGCGCGCACCGGTCGCAGCGACCTCGTCCGCGAGCCCCTCCGGCGCGGTTCCGAGCGACCAGACGAGTCGGCCGGGCTGGGCGATCGCGATCGGACCGTGCCGGTAGTCCATGGCGGGGTAGGACTCCGCCCAGAACTGCGCTGCCTCGCGCGTCTTCAGGGCGGCCTCGAACGTGAGGCCGACCGCCGGACCGCGGCCCACGAAGGTGACCTGCTCGGCGTCGAGGAGGTCGTCGATCGGGAGGCCGAGGGCGGTCTCGGCCTGCGCTGCGAGGGCGTCCACGTCGTCACCGATCGACGCACGGAGGAGCGCGAGCGTGGTCGTCGCGAAGCGCGTCTGCACGACCGAGCGCTCGTCGGCGAAGGGCAGTGCCACGACGACGTCGGCGACGGCGGCGGCCGGGCTGTCCGGGACCGCGGTGACGAGCACGGTGCGTCGACCGCGCAGGGCCTGCAACAGGTCCACGATCTCGGTCGTGGTGCCGGACCGGCTGATCGTCACGACCCGGTCGTAGTCGCGGCCGATCGGGTACTCCGAGCCGGCGAAGGCGTCCGTCACGCCCAGGCCCGCCTGCTCACGGGCGACGGCGTAGCTCATCGCGATGAACCAGCTCGTCCCGCAGCCGACCACGGCCACGCGTTCTCCGGGCTGGGGGAGCGACGCCTCGAACGACGAGAGGAGCGCGGCGGCAGCGCGCCACGTCTCCGGCTGCGACGTCAGTTCTGCGCTCACGAAGGTGTCGGTCATGGGTGCCTTCCGGTCCGCTTCGATCCGGGTGATCGATGATGAGGAAGCGTAGCGAGCGATCGTGCGCGATGGAAGAGCAAAACGTCATTCCCGATCATCGGGTGCGCGCGGTGACGCCATAAGATGGCCGACATGACCCCTCAACAGCGGCTCAACGCCCTGCTCGAACTGGTGAGCGAACGCGGCAACGTGTCGATCGCCGAGATCGGGGAGCTGCTCGGGATCTCGCCCGCGACCGCCCGACGCGACCTCGCGACGCTGGCGGACCAGCGCCTGGTCACCCGCACCCACGGCGGCGCCGCGGCGCTCGGGGCCGGCTACGAACTGCCACTGCAGTACAAGATCGCCCGTCAGGCCGAGGCGAAGACCGCGATCGCCCGCGCCGCCTCGCGGCTGGTGCAGCCCGGCGACACCGTCGGGTTGAACGGGGGGACGACGACGACCGAGGTCGCCCGTGAGCTCGGCAAGAGCGAGCGCTTCACCCGGGCGGACGGCGAGTACGGGGTGACGATCGTCACCAACGCGTTGAACATCGGGTACGAGCTGTCGGTCCGCGCCAACGTCAAGATCGTGGTCACGGGCGGCGTCGCGCGGCGGCAGTCCTACGAGCTCGTGGGCCCGCTCGTCCGGGACACCCTGGACGAGTTCGCGCTCGACGTCGTCGTGCTCGGTGTCGACGGGCTGAGCGGCCAGTACGGCGCCACGACCATGCACGAGGGCGAGGCGGAGGTCAGCCGGCACTTCGCGTCCGTCGGGCGCCGGGTGATCGTGGTCGCCGACTCGACGAAGATCGAACGGGCGACCTTCGCGCGGATCTGTCCGCTCGACCGGATCGACGCACTCGTCACCGACCAGCCCGTCCCGTCCGCGTTCGCCGCGGAGCTCGCCAGTGCCGGTGTGGAGCTCGTCGTCGCCGACTGAGCGGACGAGTCCTCCGGGGGACTCCCCGGCGCAGGTCTGTGCACGACGTTTCGATCGTGTAAAACCATCCACACCCTCCCCATGAGCGTTCGTTGAGCGCCTATTGTGCATTCATGATCGATTCGGCATCATGGGCGTCACAATCACGCAAGGGAGCGAGATGAGCATGGGTGACGCGTTCACAGCACGACCACTACGGGTCGGCATCGTCGGCATGGGGCAGCGTGCGGCGATCGCCCGCCACGTGGCCGAGGCGGCTGCCGCCGCTCCCGACCTGGAGGCGCGGGTCGTCGCCGTCGCCGAGGTCACCGAGCAGGGGCGCGAGCGTGCCCGGGCCGAGTACCCGGACGCCCTCGTCGTCGAGCACCACGGGGGACTCGTCGGGGTCGTCGACGCGGCGATCGTCACGACCCCCGACTGGACGCACGCCGCGATCGCGATCGACCTGCTCCGCGCCGGCATCGCGGTCTACCTCGAGAAGCCCATGGCCATCACGGTCGAGGACGCCGACGCCGTCCTCGACACCGCTGCGGAGACCGGCACGCCGCTGTACGTCGGGCACAACTTCCGTCACGCCGCGGTCGTGCGGCTGATGCGCGAGATCGTCGACCGCGGGGAGATCGGCCAGGTCAAGGCGGTCTGGTGCCGGCACTTCGTCGGCAACGGCGGCGACTACTACTTCAAGGACTGGCACGCCGACCGCACCAAGGTGAACTCCCTGCTCCTGCAGAAGGCCAGCCACGACCTCGACGTCATCCACGCGCTCGGCGGTGGGGACACCGCGCGGGTCGTCGGTATGGGGTCGCTGTCGGTCTACGGCGACGTCACCGACCGTCGCGACCGCAGCGGCGAGCTCATGGGGGACTGGTTCTCCCTCGACAACTGGCCGCCCCTCGAGCAGACCGGGCTGAACCCCGTCGTCGACGTCGAGGACGTGTCGATGGTGATGATGACCCTCGACAACGGTGTGCAGGCGAGTTACGAGCAGTGCCACTTCACGCCGGACTACTGGCGCAACTACACGGTCATCGGGACCGAGGGGCGGCTCGAGAACATCGGCGACACCGGCGGTGGCGTCGTGAAGGTCTGGAGCCGTCGTCGCGGCTGGGACGTCGCGGGGGACCGCGAGTACCCGATCGACGGGGTCGCCGCCGGCCACGCCGATGCGGACCTCCTCACGATGACCGAGTTCCTCCGGCACGTCGCGCTGGGGGAGCCGACGACCCTCTCGCCGATCGCGGCCCGTGCCGCCGTCGCCGCAGGAGCGCTCGCGACCCGGTCGCTCCGGAACGGATCCGTCCCCATCGACGTCCCGCCGCTCGCGGCCGCGACGATCGCCCACTTCACCGACCCCACCCCGGCCGTCACCCGCTGACGGACTCGCGAAAGGACACCCGATGCACGCACCCACCTCTGCCAAGGGCCGCGGCCGTCGCCGTGCGCTCCTCGGCGCCGTCGCCGCGATCGGCGCAGCCGTGCTCCTCGCCGGCTGCAGCACGTCCTCCGGCGCCTCCAGCGCCGGTGGCGACTACGAGAAGGCTGCCAAGGACACCAAGGCGACCCTGACGTACGCCGTCTGGGACGAGAACCAGGTCAAGGCGATCAAGGCGAACCTCGAAGGGTTCAACGAGGAGTACCCGGACATCAAGGTCAACGTGGACGTGACCCCGTTCGCCAGCTACTGGACGAAGCTGCAGACCCAGGGCTCGAGCAACACCCTGCCCGACGTGTTCTGGATGAACGGCCCGAACTTCCAGCTCTACGCGGCGAACGGCAAGCTCGCGCCGATCACCGGTGAGGTCGAGGCCGGCGCGATCGACCCCGCGAAGTACTCGTCCGCCCTCAACGACCTGTACACGTACGACAAGACCCAGTACGGCGTCCCCAAGGACTTCGACACCATCGGCGTCTGGATGAACAAGGCGCTCTTCGAGAAGGCCGGAGTCGCCATGCCCTCGAAGGACTGGACCTGGGACGACTTCCAGAAGACCGGAGCCGAGCTCTCCGAGAAGCTCACGGCCGACGGCGCGTACGGCGCGGCCGGCGGCATGGACGGACAGACCACTTACTACGACACGATCTTCCAGGCCGGTGGGAACGTGATCGACGCGGACGGCACGAAGTCCGAGTACGACACCGCCGCCGCCGAGGCCGGGCTGCAGTTCTGGACCGACCTCATCGCGTCCGGGGCGTCGCCCTCGATCAAGCAGCTGACCGACACCACCGCCGACCAGTGGTTCACCTCGGGCAAGCTCGCCATGTACCAGGGCGGCAGCTGGTTCCGCTCCGCGTTGACTGGCACCGACCTCGAGAAGGACGTCGTCGTGTACCCGCTCCCCAAGGGCAAGGAGCAGGCGACGGTCATCCACGGTGTCTCCAACGTCGTGTCCGCGAACACGAAGAACAAGGCCGCCGCACAGGCGCTCCAGGTCTACCTCGCGAGCAAGCAGGCCCAGCAGCAACAGGGCGACATGGGTGCGGTGATCCCGGCGTACGAGGGCACGCAGAGCGCCTTCACGAAGACGATGCCGGACGCCGACCTGCAGGTCTTCCTCGACGCGGTGGACTACGCCAAGCCGCTCCCGGTCTCGAAGAACACGGCGGCGTGGAACACCCTCGAGACGAACCTGCTGCCGAGTGCCTTCGACGGATCGACCCCGGTCGACGACGTGGCGAAGCAGCTCGCGCAGAAGATGGACGCCGCCCTCACCAAGGAACAGTGAGCCCCACACCGTGACGATCCACACCGAGCGACACCCGACCTCGGACGCCCCGGCCCGGACGCAGCGCGCGTCCGGGCCCGGGGCCCCGGGCTCCCGGCGTCCGACCGCCGGCACGACCAGACCTCGGGCGCACCGGACCGACGGGTTCTGGCCGTGGCTGTTCGTCCTCCCGTTGCTCGTCGGCGTCGGGACGTTCTACATCTGGCCGATCATCCAGACGTTCTGGTACTCCTTCACCACCTGGGGTGTGTTCGGCGGCGCCACCTTCTCCGGCATCGCGAACTACGTCCGGCTGGTCTCCGATCCGCAGCTCTACCAGTCGCTGCTCAACACGGTGATCTACACCGTGATCGTCCTGCTCGGCATCCCCGTGGCGGTCTGGCTCGCCAGTCTGCTCAACACCCCGGGCCTGCGGTTCGCGCAGTTCTACCGTGTGCTCTTCTTCCTGCCCTACGTCGCCATGCCCGCCGCGATCGCACTCGTCTGGCGGATCATGTTCAACGGCGACTACGGCATCGTCAACTGGTTCATCGGGCTGTTCGGGATCGACGGGCCGTACTGGATCTCGACGCCCGGCTTCGCACTCGTCGCGGTGAGCCTCGTCGGGCTGTGGTCCTCGCTCGGGTTCTCGATGATCATCCTCGGCGCCGGCCTCAAGGACATCCCGCCCGAGCTGTACGAGGCAGCCGAGCTAGACGGCGCCTCTCGCTGGCGGCAGTTCCGATCGGTGACGGTGCCGCTCCTCAGCCCGAGCATCTTCTTCGTGGTGATCGTCACGACCATCTCGAGCTTCCAGCTGTTCGACCTGCTCTACGCGATCCTCGGCAGCACCAACCCGGTGATCCCGAAGACGATGTCGCTCGTCTTCTACTTCTACAGCGCCGGCTTCATCGACAACGACAAGGGCTTCGCGGCGGCGATCGCGATGGTGATCTTCGTCCTCATCGGCATCGTCACGCTCGTGCAGTTCCGGTTCCAGCGGAAGTGGGTCCAGGCATGACCGCCACCGTCACACCGACCAGGACCGGCCGCCGGCCGGGGCGCCGCGGCGGCAGCCACTGGTGGATCCACGTCGTCCTCGGCGTCGGCGGGTTCGTCATGGCGTTCCCGTTCCTCTGGCAGATCATCATGTCCCTGTCGACGAACGCGCAGGTGCAGTCCGTCACACCGACCTTCTGGCCGGGGGAGCTGCAGTGGCAGAACTACGCGCAGGTGTTCGAACGCCTGCCGTTCCTGAGCCAGCTCGGGACGTCGGTGATGGTCACGATCATCCGGACGCTCGCGCAGATCGTGCTCTGCACCCTCGCCGGCTACGCGTTCGCCCGCATGCGGTTCCGCGGCCGGGCGATCCTGCTCGCGATCGTCCTGTCGATCCTGCTCGTCCCGTCGCAGGTGTACCTGATCTCCCAGTACCAGATCGTGCAGGGGCTCGGATGGTTGGACACCCTGATGGGCATCGTCGCACCGGGGCTGTTCAGTGCCTTCGGGACGTTCCTGATGCGGACCGCGTTCCTCAACCTCCCCCCGGAGCTCGAGGAAGCCGCTCGGATGGACGGCGCGAACCCGTTCCAGACCTTCTGGCGCATCATGCTGCCGTTGGCCCGACCGTCCATCAGCGTGCTGGCGATCACCACGGTCCTCTGGTCGTGGAACGAGCTGCTCTGGCCGCTCGTCGTGTCGACCCGTGCCGAGGACATGCCGCTCGCCGCAGGCCTCGCGACCCTCTCCAGCGACCGCACGATCGACTACCCCGTGCTCATGGCCGCGAGCCTCATGGCCATGGCACCGGTGCTGATCATGTTCGTCGTGCTGCAACGCCGCGTGATCGACGGCCTGGCCGCGTCCGGACTGAAGTGACGCCCGACCCCGACCTGCCCGACCCCGACCGGCCCGACCACGACCGGCCCGACCACGACCGGCCCGACCGCGACCGGCCCGACCACGATCGGATCGTGCACGACGGGACCGAGCTCCTCGCCGCGGCGATCGGGACCGTCCCCGACCCAGGAGAGCTGGCCGCCGCACTCGAGTCGATCGTCCGCGGCCTGCCCGACAGCGCGACCGTCGACGTCCTCCGCGCCGTCCGACCCCGGACGGCCGCCTGGCTCCGTGCCCACGGCGCCTCGGCCGACCAGGCGGCCGACAGCATCGCGGACGTCGACCGCAAGCTCGCGCGGTACGGCCTCCGGGGAACCGGTCTGGACTGGTTCTGCGCGGTCCTCACCGCCCGCGTGGTGACGGTGGGGCGCCTCCAGTTCGAGATCGGCGACACGGCGGCCGACGGCTCCGCGGCCTGGGGCGTCCACGTCCCCGAGACGGGTCCCCTCGACGCCCCCGCGTGCGACCGATCGTTCGACGAAGCGCCCGCGCTCCTCCGTGCCGTGGCACCGGCGCACGTGGCCGGCTGGTGGCAGTGCCGCTCGTGGATCCTCGACCCCGAGCTCGCCGACGTGCTCGGCCCGGACGCGAACCTCGTACGGTTCGCCCGCCGCTTCGACCTGGGACCGCCCTCGTCCGGTGACGCCGCCGAAGGGGACGGCGGTGTCGCGAAGTTCGTCCTCGGCACGACGCTGCCCGACGCCCGCGCGGCGGTGTCACGCGGGTCGATCCCCTCCGGCCGCCTCGCCGCCGGGGTCGCAGCCCGGTGGCGGTCGGGCGAGCACTGGACGGCCCGCACCGGGACGATCCGGGTCGCCGACCCGGGGCGACCGCCCGTGCGATCGTCCGGAGCCGCCCGACCCGGTGCCAGCACCCCGGGCGTACCGTCCCACCCATGACGAAGCCCGACCGCGACCACCTCGACGACGGTGTCGACATGTCCTTCGAAGAACGCCGCCAGGACACCTTCCGACGCATGTCCGGCTCCGACGAGCACGACGCCGACCCACGGGTCGAGGTCTCCCGCGCCGAGGACGGCGACGTCCGCATCGACGTCTCCGACAGCGCCGCGGTCCGCCCCGGCGGCGGGACCTCGCAGCGACCCCGCGGTGACGGGGACGCGAACACCGCGGATTGAGGCTTCCGCGATCCGGGCCCGGCCAGTAGCGTGCGGAGCAGACCGCGTTCCGCGGACAACGGGCACCATCGGATCGACGCGAGGAGTCGACATGGCCGGCAAGTTCGAGATCTGGACCGACGCCAAGGGGGAGTACCGCTTCCACCTCAAGGCGGGCAACGGCGAGGTCATCGCCACGTCCGAGGGGTACGCCTCGAAGGCGGGTGCGAAGAACGGCATCGCCTCCGTGCAGCAGAACGCGCCCGGCGCGGAGGTCGTCGAGCTCGACTGACGGTGGCGCACGGCATGATCGTTCCGTGCACCTCGTCCTCCGCCGCGTCGACGGCGGCGTCCTCGCGACGCCCCTGACCGACGCGGGGACCGCAGACGGCGAGCCGATCCGGGTGGACGAGCCGCGCCTCCCGGCCTTCGTCGCGTCCCGGGACGCGCCCGACGTGCGCTGGGTGTGGGACGACACCGCGCGCTGGTACCCGGCCGTGCTCGCGGCCGGCGGCCGGGTCGGGCGCTGCATCGACCTGCGCCTGTGCCGCCGCATCCTGCGATCGGCCCTCGCGGCACGGGACACCGCGCTCGCCGCCGCGCCCGTCGACGCGTGGGACGCCGCCGTCCAGGAGGCGCGGGTCACCCGCCCGACGCACGCCCGCCTCTTCGACGACGCGCTCTTCGACGTGTCGCCTCCCGACGACGAGCTGGACCCGGTGGCAGAGCTGCGGGCGCAGCTCGACGCGGTCGCGTCGTCAACCGCGCCGGGTGCGCTGCGGCTCCTGGTGACGGCGGAGTCCGCCGGCGCGCTCGTGGCGGCGGAGATGCTCCACGCCGGGCTGCCCTGGCGCGCCGACGTGCACGAACGACTGCTCGAGGACGCGCTCGGACCGCGGGTGCCGTACGGCGTGCGACCTCGGCGGCTCGAGGAGATCGCGGCCGTCGTGCGCGAGCGGCTCGGTGACCCGTCGCTCAACCCGGACTCGCCCGCCGACGTCCTGAAGTCCCTGCGCCGAGCCGGCCTGATGGTCACGAGCACACGGAAGTGGGAGCTGCAGGAGATCGAGCACCCGGTCATCGAACCGCTGCTCGAGTACAAGCGGCTCGCCCGGCTGCTGACCGCGAACGGCTGGACCTGGCTCGACGAGTGGGTGCACGACGGTCGGTTCCACCCGAAGTACCTGGTCGGAGGGGTCGTCACCGGGCGCTGGGCGGCCGACGGCGGGGGAGCGATGCAGCTGCCGAAGGGCATCCGCGCCGCCGTGGTCGCGGACGACGGGTGGAAGCTCGTGGTGGCCGACGCGGCACAGCTGGAGCCCCGGGTGCTCGCGGCGATGGCCGGCGACCGGGCGATGGCGGCGGCCGGCGACGGGCGCGACCTGTACGACGGCGTCGTGGCCTCCGGAGCGGTCGAGACCCGGCAGCAGGCCAAGGGCGCGATGCTCGGCGCGATGTACGGGGCGACCCAGGGCGAGGGCGGGCGGCTCGTCCCGCGGCTCGAGCGGGCGTTCCCGGCCGCCCTCGGACTCGTCAGCCGGGCAGCCCGGGCGGGGGAGCGGGGCGAACCCGTGACGACGTTGCTCGGCCGGACGTCACCGGTGCCGGACGCCTCGTGGTTCGCGGCGCGGAACCAGGCCTACACGGTCGAGGGGACGCCGGCGATGCAGCGGGCGGTGGAGTCGCGGGCACGGAGCTGGGGGCGGTTCACCCGGAACTTCATCGTGCAGGGCACCGCTGCCGAGTGGGCGCTGGCGTGGATGGGGTCGTTGCGCTCGCGGCTCGCCGAGCGCTTCCGGGGGCCGGTGACGGACGGCCCGCACCTGGTGTTCTTCGTGCACGACGAGATCGTGGTGCACACCCCGGCCGAGCACGCCGAGTGGGTGGCCGAGCAGATCCGGGCCGCCGCCGCCGACGCCGGGCGACTGCTGTTCCGCGACTTCCCGGTGGTGTTCCCGCTCTCGGTGGCGGTCGTCGACGACTACGGCGCCGCGAAGGACTGACGAAGACTTGAACCACCTGGCGACGATGCAAGTACCAGGCTTGTTGATTGAACATGTTCTCTCGTGATTCAAGTCCTGGCGCCTAAACTCGTCAGGTGAACATCGCCCGCTTCCGCGACAGCCCGCTCGGTGCGCTCGTACCGGTCGGCGGTGTCGACGGTCGCACCGGCTTGCGGTACGACCACTTCGGTTTCTCGCCGCACCCGCTCGGGGATGCCCCACCGCTCAGCGGGAGTACTTGGGCCGCTGTCTCGCGGGCGAACCGTGCGCTGGGCCGGCTCGAACAGGGCGCCGTCCTGCTTCCGAACCCCGGGATCCTCCGCCAACCGACCCTCCGACGCGAGGCACAGAGCACGTCAGCGCTCGAGGGGACGTTCGCGCCGCTGGACGACGTGCTCGCAGCCGAGGCGGTCGGGGGGAGCGGGCGCTCGGCTGCCCTGTCCGAGGTGCTGAACTACGTCGAGACCGCCGAGCGGGCCTTCGACTGGGTCGCGACCGCGCCGGTCACCCTCGGTCTCCTGGAGGAACTCCAGGGGCTGCTCGTCCGCGGCACGGCTGCCGACACCGGGCAGGCAGGACGCGTCCGTGAGGTCCCGGTCGCGATCGGCACCCGTGGTGGCGGCATCGAGGACGCGCGGTTCGTCCCGATGCCACCCGGTACTGGGTTGCGCGCGGCGCTCACGGACCTCGTGCACTGGATCGAGGATGCCGGCGATCGGCAGGAGGATCCGGTCCTCGCAACGGCGATGGCGCACTACCAGTTCGAGACCATCCACCCGTTCAACGACGGCAACGGTCGGCTCGGTCGGCTCCTGATCGTCCTGCAGCTGATGCGTGCGGGAGTGCTGACCGAGCCGCTCCTGAGCGTGTCCCCGTGGTTCGAGGCGCGAAGAGAGCGGTACCAGGACCACCTGGCCGAGGTCAGCGCGTCCGGGGACTGGGACGCCTGGGTGCGGTTCTTCGCCGATGGCATCGAGCAGTCGGCGATCGACACCGGCACGCGCATGACCGAGCTGCTCGCCGTCCAGGCCGAGTACCGCGAGCGCATCCGCGCGAGCGGCGGACGCGGGATGGTGCTGGAGATCGCTGACTTCCTCATCGGTACGCCGTTCGTCTCGATCCCGATGCTCGCAGCGGCGACGGGCAGGACGTACCAGGCCGCGAGCAACGCCGTGGCGAAGCTGTGCGAGCTGGGCATCCTCAGCGAGGTGGAGCGCCAGGGGATCAGGGTCTTCCGCGCGTCGAACGTCGTGGCCGTCACGATGCGTCCACCGGCACTCCGCTGACCTCCCGCACCCGCACACCGGGACTCGGGCAGGGTGGGTCGATGCAGACCGATCACCCCGAGGCCCCCGACCAACGCGTCGGCGACGTCGACCTCACGACGTGGCGCACCCGCGCCGGCCGGGCGTCCGCGGACCGGTGGGCAGCGCTCGGCCACCGATGGGGCGCGCTCCCGCTGCTCGTGGTCACCCTCGCGATCGGCATCGGGGTCGCCGTGACCGCGACCTGGGCGGCCTCCGAGGTCTACGACGCCGTGCGCGAGGCCGACGACGTCGCCGTGCTCGACCGCCCCGTGCTCGACTGGATGCTCACGCTCCGGTCGCCGACGGCCGACACCCTCGTGACCTGGTGGACGGACGTCGCCGGCACCATCGGGATGCCGATCGTCGCCCTGGGGTTCCTCGTCGGGTTCACGATCCAGCGTCGTGCCTGGACGCCCCTCGTGCTGCTCGTCGCGGCCGCGGGCGGGTCCCTGCTCATGACGATCGCGGGCAAGGACCTCATCGGCCGTGCCCGCCCGCCGCTGCGCGATGCCGTCCCGCCGTACGAGCACTCGCCGTCGTTCCCGTCCGGGCACACGCTCAACGCGACCGTCATCGTCGGGACGATCGTGTACCTGCTGCTCCTCCGGCAGTCGAAGCTCGTGACCCGGGTGCTGACGATCGTCGCCGGCACCTTCTTCGTCGTCTCGGTCGGCATCTCGCGGGTGTTCCTCGGCCACCACTGGCTGACCGACGTCCTGGCGGCGTGGGCGCTCGGGCTCGCCTGGCTGGCGCTGGTGATCACGGCGCACCGCCTCTACCTCACGGCGCTCCGCCGCGGTGCGCGACCCGTCAGGTCGTCCCGGTAGGTTGCCCCGCATGGAAGAACGGGTCTTCGGCGGTCGGTACCGCGTCACGGGAACGCTCGGGCACGGCGGCATGGCCTCCGTCTACCGGGCGGTCGACGAGCAGCTCGGGCGTGAGGTGGCGGTCAAGGTCTTCCGCATCGGAGCGGTCGACCACGGCGAACGCGCCCGTGCCGAGGCGGAGATCCAGACCCTCGCGGCGCTCCGCAGCCCGGCACTCGTGACCCTGTACGACGCCGCGCTCGACGACGTCGACGGCGACTCGTACCTCGTGATGGAACTCGTCCCGGGCAGCGACCTCGCGACGCGACTGCGCGAGGGGCCGCTCGACCGTGCCACCGCCGCCGGTGTCGGGGCGCAGGTCGCGGACGGCCTCGCGGCGGCGCACGCGCAGGGCATCGTCCACCGCGACGTGAAGCCGGCGAACGTGCTGCTCGAGAGCGACGGCGTCCACGTCAAGCTCGCCGACTTCGGCATCGCCCTGCTGCGGGACGGCGCCCGGGCCACCCAGACCGGCACGGTGATGGGCACGGCGGCGTACATCGCACCGGAGCAGGTCCTGGCGCAGCCGATCACCGGCAAGGCCGACGTGTACGCGCTCGGCCTCATGCTCCTCGAGGCGCTCACCGGCAAGCAGCCGTTCCCGGGCAGCGCGGTCGAGTCCGCGACCGCTCGCCTCACCCGCGGTCCGGAGATCGACCCGCACCTGCCCACTGCCTGGCGCACGCTCCTGCACGTCATGACCGCGCAGGACCCGGCGGACCGGCCCTCCGCGGCCGAGGCGGCACAGCGACTCCGTGCGCTCGGCCACGACGACGCCGCTCCGGCCACGCAGCTCCTCCCCGGCGGTCCCGGCACGGTCACGCCGGCCGTGGCGGGTGCGGCGGCCGGTGCCGCGGCGGCGGGCGCTGCGGGTGCCGCCCGTGCGGACGAGGCGACGCAGGCGATGCCGGCGAGTCGCGCCTCCGGGGCCGACGACGCCACGCGAGCCATGCCGACCGCGCAGCCCGGCGGCGCCGACGACGCGACGCGCGTCCTGGACGCGCAGCGGCCGAACGCCGCCGACGACGTCGCGACCACGGTGCTCGGCGCGCAGGCGGGCCGCAGTGCGGACGGCGCGCCCGGAGCGGTCGGCCGTGCCGGAGGCCCCCGTGGCCCGGTCGCGGCGCCCCCGGCACCGGCGCCGGACGACCGACCCCGGCGCCGACGCGGGCCGATCATCGCCGCCGTGGTGATCGGTGTGCTCGTGCTCGCCGGCATCGTCGTCGCCGTGTTCGCCCTGAACGGGGACGACGGGTCGACGCCGGCACCGACCCAGTCGAGCTCGCCCTCGACCGACGACCAGCAGCCGAGCGAGCCGGCGGAGCAGCCGTCCGAGCCGGCGGAGCAGCCCTCCGAACCGGCCGAGCAGCCGTCCGAGCCCGCACAGCAGCCGTCCGAACCGGCCGAGCAGCCGTCCGAGCCGGCACAGCCGAGCGACCCGGCGGACGACCCCTCGGTGGGGCCGCAGCCGTCGAGCCCGGCGTCCAACCCCGTGCAGGCTCCGCAGGACGGCGCCGACCCGGCCGTCGACACGAGCGGCCCGGGCAGCTCCGGTCCCGGGAACTCGGCGAACGCCCCGGGGCACAACCGGGGCTGACACGCCGGGGGTTTTCCTCCAGACGGTGGACCAAATACGCTGGGCCGGTGCGAGAACTGCAACGGAGCGGTGGCCCGACGACGGCCGTCGCCGCGCGGAACGGTGTCGGCTTCGGTTCGGCGGAGGGCTGGCTGGTCGAACGACCCGCGGGTGAGCACGTCGCCGCCGCGGTCGTCCCCGGGTTCGCCGGTCGGACGATCGAGTCGGGTGACGAACTCTCGTGGGTGTGGTTCCCGGAGCGCGTGCTGCCGGACGGTGCGACGGAACCCACCGAGGACGACCTGCCGCACTTCTGGGACGCGACGGCGTTCGCGCTCGACCTGGTCTGCACCGACGGCACGCGGCTGAGCGACGCGGCGCGCGACCAGTACGGCGACACGCTCACGCCGGAGGCGCAGGACGCCGCGCGCAAGCAGTGGGTTGACCAGTGGAACCGTCGGGCGGTGGACCTCACGCCGCTCGCGGGCCGGGTCGTGGACCGCCTGGAGGCGCGGCTCGGCTCCGGCCCGCACCCCACGACCGCAGACGGGTCGCGCCCGCACCTCCGCGGCTGGCTCGACGCCGTCCGCATCGGTCCCGCGCGCCCCGTCCCGCGCACCCCGCTCGACCACGTCCGCACGACCCGCGGCACGCAGGCGTCCTCCCGGTTCTCCCGCGGCAACAACGCCCCGCTGGTCGGCATCCCGCACGGCGGGGTCTTCGGCCTGCCCATGACCGACGCCTCGAGCAACCGCTGGCCGTACGCCTACCAGGAGCACGACCGCACCGACGCGACCGGCCGGGTCCGCCCGGCGATCCAGGCCTTCGCGACGAGCCACATCCCGTCACCGTGGATGGGGGACCGGGGCGTCTTCCAGGTCATGCCCTCCCCGCTCGACACCCCCGATCCCGACCGGGCCGCCCGTGCCCTCGGGTTCGACCACGACGACGAGCAGGACGGTCCGCACCGCTACCGGGTCGCCCTCGACCAGGGCGTCACGGCCGAGATGACCGCGGGGGAGTTCGCCCTCGGCTTCCGGTTCACCGGCACCCGGAGCATCGTGCTCGACCACCACGGCCGGGTCTCGGACGTCTCGGTGACGGTCACGGACGGCACCGCCGTGGTCGAGGCCCTGCTCGACGACCGTCCGGGCACCCCGCCCCACTTCGTGCACCTCCGGGTCCCCGGGGTGACCGCCGACCACACCACCGTCGGCGAGCAGCAGCTCCGCGGCTGGTTGTCGCTGTCCGACCAGCCCGAGGGCACCGACGTGCTGCTCGGGATCTCCACGGTCTCGTTCGAGGACGCCCGCGCGAACCTCGACGCCGCCGGCCCGTTCGACACCATGCGCGCCCGTGCCGAGCAGCTCTGGACGGACGAGCTCGCCACGCTCTCCGTCGAGGGTGCGACCCCCGACCAGCTGACGACCCTGTACTCAGGGCTCTACCGCCTGTTCCTCTACCCGAACCGTGCCGGCGAGACCGCGCGCGACGGGGTCCCCCGGCACCGCTCCCCGTACGGCTCCGTGCAGGCCGAGCCGATCCGCGACGAGCCCGGACCCGAGGTCGTCGACGGGCCGTTCACCACCACGAACGGCTTCTGGGACACCTACCGGACCGCCTGGCCGCTCCTCGCCCTGCTCACCCCGGAGACGGCGGGCGACCTCGCGCAGGGCTTCGTCGAGCACCACCACGACGGCGGGTGGACGCCCCGGTGGAGTGCCCCCGGCGCCGAGGACTGCATGACCGGCACCACGAGCGACACCGTCTTCGCGGACCTCGCGGTGAAGGGCGTCACCGGGTTCGACCTCGCGCAGGCGTACCGCAGCGCACTGCGGAACGCGACCGTCCCGCCGCGCGACGAGCGTGTCGGACGCAAGGGGAGCCTCCCGGGTGCCTTCCGCGGCCACGTCGACACCGCGACCCACGAGGGGATGAGCTGGACCCTCGACGCGGCCATCAACGACTGGGGCCTCGCCGTCATGGCGGGCCTGCTCGCCTCGCGCGCCCGGACACCCGCCGACCTCGCCCGCTACGAGGCCGAGTCGGAGTGGTTCGCCCGTCGCTCCCTGCAGTACCGGAACGTGTTCGACTCCGAACGGGGCTTCTTCATCGGGCGCGACCCCGACGGGTCGTGGCGGGTCGGCACCGAGTTCGACCCGCGGGACTGGGGCGACGACTACACCGAGACGAACGCGTGGGGGACCGCCTTCACCGCTCCGCACGACGGGTCCGGCGTCGTCGACCTGCACGGCGGCCCGTCCCGCTTCGACGCCGCGCTCGACGCGTTCTTCACCACCCCGGAGACCGGCGCGACCGTCCGCTCCGGCTCGTACGGCTTCCCGATCCACGAGATGACCGAGGCCCGCGACGTGCGGATGGGGATGCTCGGGCTCTCCAACCAGCCCGCGCATCACATCCCGTTCTTCCCGATGTTCACCGGGCGGCACGACGAGGCGCACCGCATCGTCCGCGAGGCGCTGCAACGGCTCTTCGTCGGGTCCGACCTCGGGCAGGGCTACGCCGGCGACGAGGACAACGGCGAGATGAGCGCCTGGTACGTCTTCGCGACGATCGGCCTCTACCCGCTGGCGCCGTCCACGGGCACCTACGTCCTCGTGCCGCCGTCGGTCCGCAGGACGGTGCTGCAGCAGCCGGGAGGCGCGCCCACCGTCATCGAGGTCGCCGACGGCTCCGAGGGCGCGTACGTCGCGTCGGTGACGGTCGACGGCTCACCCTGGACGTCGGTGAGCATCCCCCACTCGGTGGTGGTGTCGGCGTCGCGGATCGTGTTCACGCTGTCGCCCGAGCCGCAGGGCTGGGCATCGGACACCCGCCCGGTGTCCGCGTCCGACGTGCACGGGTACCGGGACACCCCCGTCGACCTGCTGCCGGTCGGCCTGTCGTCCGCCGACCTCCCGTCGCCCGCCTCCTCGCTCGTCGACGACACCGGACGGACGGTCACGGCGCTCGCCGCGGGGACCTCGGTGTCGTTCGACGTCCCCGACGTCCCGACCTCGCTCTACACGGTCACCGCGGCGGAACCCGGGGTCCACTCGTGGGAGGCCGCGCTCGGGGACACCCGCGTCGCCGTGCAGGACGCCGTGTTCGACTGGGCCGGGCAGACCCGGGTGTTCCGGTTGCAGGGCTCCGGGACGGCCTTCACGTTCACGGCCGTCTCCGACCTGCCGCTCACCCAGCTCGAGCTGATCGCGGCGGACGGACAGCGTTGACCCGCCGTTCACCGGGCGGGGGCATGCTCGGCCCATGTCGATGAGCACACCCTTCGATCCCGAACAGGACGGCCGCTCGATCCCCGTGGACGGCTCCGACGAGGACGAGCTGCAGATCGAGGAGGACCGCGGCGCCGACGTCGGCGAGGACTCCGCCGACCCGAGCGTCTCGCCGGTCCGTCACGACGACGACGACGAGGACGAGGCCGGCGGCGGCCCGGTGTTCCGCCGACCGCAGGCCGGAGACCGCCTGCACCCGGACGATCTCTGACGGACTTCCAGGGCGATTGCCAAGCGGACCGGGCATGCTCGGGCGCATGTCGATCGCGAACTCGTGGGACCCGTCCGGTGGCCGTGCCATCCCCGAGGACCAGGTGAAGGAAGACGGCCTCGAGCTCGACGAGGAGTCGGCGGCCGAGCTCGGCATCACGTTCGACGTCGTCGGCGGAGCGTCGGCCGACCCCGCGGGGGTGTCGCCCGTGGACGTGGCGGTCCCGAGCGCCCCGACCCGCGCCGACTGACCCGCACCCCGCGCGCTGCGCTGCTGCCCGCGCCCCGCGCGCTGCCCGCGCCGCGCGCTGCCCGCGCCGCGCGCTGCCCGCGCCGCGCGCTGCCGCCCGCGCGGCAGCGCTCGTGCTGCGCACAACCAAACGCACCACGAACCGCAGGGAACCGCGGTTCGACGCGCATTCGGTTGTGCGATGGCAAGCGACGCCGCGGGCCGCGGGCCGCGCGCCGCGGGCCGCGAGCCGCGACCGCGGGCCGCGCGCCGCGACCGCGGGCCGCGCGCCGCGTCAGCGCCCGGCGGGCCCGCCGGGCACGCGGTACTTGAACCCGACGTGCGAGCCCGTGAACCCCAGGCGCTCGTAGAACCGGTGCGCGTCCGTCCGGTGCGCGTCCGAGGTCAACTGCACGAGCGGCGTCCCGAGTTCCCGGGCGGCGACGTCGACCACCCACCGCATCACCGCGCTGCCGATCCCGCCCGAGCGCACGGCACTGCTCACCCGGACGGCCTCGACGAGCAGCCGGGCGGACCCACGCCGGGCCATCCCGGGGATCCGCGTGAGCTGCAGCGTGCCGACGACGACGTCCCGTTCGTCCGTCACGACGAGGAGCGCGTTCGCCGGGTCCTCGACGATCGCCCGGAGCGCGGCGGCGTACAGCGGCTCGTCCTCCGGCGCGGCGACGTCCCCGCGTGCGGCACTGATCGGGTCGTCCGACAGCAGCGCCATCAGGGCGTCGAGGTCGTCGGGCGAGGCGTCCCGGACGGTGACCGGGCCGGAGCGGGCGACGAGGGGGACGGGCAGGGTGAGGTCGTGGAGCACGGGTCCCACCCTGCCCGATCCGCTCAGGGGACGGTGTGCCCCGCGGCGGTGAACACGCGGTACCACTCCTCGCGCGAGAGCACGACGTCCGACCCGGCGGCCGAGTCCCGGACGCGCTGCGGATTCGTCGTGCCGAGGACGACCTGGAAGTGCGCCGGGTGGCGGGTGATCCACGCCACGGCGATGCCCGTCGGGGTGACCCCGTGCGCGGCCGCGAGCTCCTCGAGCACGTCGTTCAGCTCGGCGTAGTGCTCGCGGTCGCCGAGGAAGACGCCGTCGAAGAAGCCCTTCTGGAACGGCGACCAGGCCTGCAGCGTGATGTCGTTGCTGCGCGAGTGGTTGAGGATGTCGTTGTCGCGGTCGATCGACTGGTCGAGGCCGCCCATGTTCGCCGTGACGCCCTGCGCGATGACGTTCGCGTGCGTGATGCTCAGCTGCACCTGGTTGAACGCGAGCGGCTGCCGCACCGAGCGGCGCAGCAGGTCGACCTGCCCCGGCGTGTGGTTCGAGACGCCGAAGTGGTGGACCTTGCCGGCGGCGTGCAGCTCGTCGAAGGCCTTCGCGACCTCCTCCGGCTCGACGAGGGCGTCGGGACGGTGCAGCAGGAGGACGTCGATGTGGTCGGTCTGCAGCGCCGTGAGCGACTCGTGCACGGACTCGATGATGTGCTCGTACGAGAAGTCGAAGTACGCGCCGTTCGGGGTCGGGCGGATGCCGACCTTGGTCTGCAGCACGATCTCGGCGCGCTCGGCGGGGGAGAGCGTGACGGCCGAGCCGAAGCGCTCCTCGCAGCCGTGCCACCCGCCGTACACCGCGGCGTGGTCGAACATGGTCACGCCCGCGTCGCGCGAGGCGCGGTAGAGCGCGCGGATGTCCTCGTCGCTCATGTCGTTGATCCGCATCAGGCCGACGACGACGTCGGAGGCGGTGAGGTCCGTCTGTGGCAACTCCAGTGTCTTCACGCCCTCGATCCTGCCATCGGCGTGCCCGGCCAGGCAGGCCCTGTCCGTACCGGCATCGGTGCGAGCGACGGACGGGAGGCGCGGCTCGGCCCCGCCACGGGCATCGCGGCCGTCAGGTGATCCGGTTCAGGGCACCAGGACCGCGAGCACGCCGGTCCCGTCGGCCCAGCTGCCGGTGAGCGTGCGACCAGCGGGCAGCTCCGCCCCGACGGCACGGGCGACGACGAGCGTCCCGTGGTCGGTCGCGACGGAGGTCAGGCCGCCGGAGGTCTGCGCGTCCACGGTCGTCACGGTGGGGCAGTCGGCGTCGGACCCGCTGCCCGATGCCGTCCCCTCGGCGTTCCACGCCCCGGATCCGTCGGCGCGCTCGAGGGTGGCCTCGTGCCCGCCCGTGGCGATCGCCCGGCGCAGGACGTCGGCGTACACCGGGTCGCCCACGGCGTCGTAGACCCAGCGACGTCCGAGCACGGAGTGGTCCATCTCGGTCACGAGGAAGGCCTCGGCACCGTCGAGCGGTGCGCCGCGGTAGGTCAGCGGTGCCTGGAGCACCCGACCGTCCGGAGTGCGCACGAGCACCGTCTCGACGCCGACCTCGCCCGCGGGGTCGTCGAACCGGAACTTCCCCGCGATCGCGAGGTCGTCGCCGGCGGAGACCCCGCTCCAGGGCTGGTCCGGCAGCCAGGCGGCGAGCGCCTCGAGCTTCGACGGGCGGAGTTCTGCACGGTGGATGACGGCCATGCCCCGACCGTACCGGGGTCAGTGCACGGAGAACCCGCCGTCGACCGCGATCGACTGCCCCGTGACGTACGCCGAACCGGGGCCGGCGAGGAACACCGCGGCGGCGGCGAAGTCCGAGGCGAGCCCGTTCCGCCCGACCAGGGTCCGTGCCGCGAGGGCGGCGACGGTCGCGGGGTCGGCACTGAGCCGTTCGTTGAGCGGGGTCCGGACGAAACCGGGGACGAGGACGTTGGAGGTGACCCCGTGCCCGGACCAGGCCTCTGCCTGGGACCGGGCCAGCGCCTCCAGGCCCGCCTTCGAGACCCCGTACGCGCCGCTGGCGGCGAAGGGGCGGTGCGCCTGCTGGGAGCTGATGCCGATGATCCGGCCGTACCCGCGGGCCGCCATGCCGGGCGCGAGCCGCTGCCCGAGCACGAACGGCGCGTCGAGGTTCACGGCCATCGTGGCGTCCCAGGTGTCCTCGTCGAGGTCGGCCATGGGCGGCCGCAGGTTGATCCCCGCGGAGTTGACGAGCACGTCGACATCGCCCGCAGTGTCGGCGAGGGCATGGGCTCCGGCGCGCGTGGACAGGTCTGCGACGATGCCGTCGGCCGAGCCACCCGCCTGCCGGATCGCAGCGACGGTGGCGTCGATGGTCGCCGCGGTCCGGGCCGCGACGAGCACGTGTGCGCCGGTGTCCGCGAGGGCGGTGGCGATCGCTCGCCCGATGCCGGAACTGCCTCCCGTCACCAGGGCGGTGCGTCCGTCGAGGCCGAAGAGCTGCTGCAGCGACATCCGGCCAGGCTAGCGAGGCCCCGTACGCTGGGCCGGTGCGTGACGACCTGCTGCCGATGCTCGCCTGCCCTGTCTGCGCCGAGCCCCTCGGCCGTGTCGACGGTGGCCAGGTCGGCTGCGCCACGGGCCACCGGTTCGACGAGGCCAAGCAGGGTCACCTCACGCTGCTGCCCGCGAAGCGTCGTGCGCTGACGGCGGACACCCCGGAGATGGTCGACGCCCGACTCCGATTCCTGGGGCGGGGGCACTACGCGCCCGTGGAGCAGGCCGTGGCCCGGGCGGTCGCGTCGGTGGACGTGCCCGGTGTCGTCCTCGACGTCGGGTCCGGGCCGGGCACGTACCTCGCGCACGCGCTCGAGGCCGTCCCGCGGCTCGGGGTCGCACTCGACCTGTCCGCGGTCGCGATCCGACGGGCCGCTCGCATCCACGAGCGTGCGGTGGCCGTCGTCGGGGACGTGACCGAGCGCCTCCCGGTCGTCGACGGCGCAGCCGCGGTCGTGCTGGACGTCTTCGCGCCACGCAACCAGACGGAGTACGCGCGGGTGCTGCACCCCGACGGCCTCCTCGTGGTGGTGACCCCGCGCACCGGACACCTGGCGGAGCTGGCCGAGGCGACGATCACGGTGGACCCCGAGAAGGAACGGCGGCTGCACGACTCCCTCACGCCCGCGTTCGCGCAGCGGTCGGCCGAGGACCTCACGTGGACGATGGAGCTGTCCGCCGATGACGTCCACGACGTGGTGCACATGGGGCCGAGCCACCACCACGTCGACCCGGGGCAGGTGTTCGCGCCGACGAGCGTCACCGCTGCCGTGACGGTCAGCACGTGGAGTCCCGCGCGCTGACCGCCCGTCACCGCGCCTGTCGCCGGGCGGTGTGGGCTCGCCCACGTGCACGATCGACCGCGATCCCGATCCGGGCGAGCAGGAGCACGGCGCCGACACCACCCGCGCCGATCGGGGTCACGAACAGGCCGAGGTCCGTTCCCGGCAGCCGCCACCAGTCGATCGACCACGCGGCGACGACCGCGAACGCCAGCAGGAGTCCGGCTCGCCACCACCAGCGCCCCGGCAGCCGTCCGACGCCGAGCGTGGACAGCACCAGGAGCGCCCAGCACCCCTCCGGCGCGAAGGACCGCGGGTCGTTCGTCCCGCAGGTGGACACGGCGCACTCCCACCGGACCTGGTCGGCCACGCCCCCGTACCAGCGGAACAGCAGCACGGCCGCGACGAGGGCGAGGAGCGCCACCGGCGGCCCGGCCCATCGCCACACCCGGCCGAACCGGGAGCGGCGTCGACGCGCGGCCACCCACCCGTCGCCGAGCTCGTAGCCGGGCATCGGACGGAACTCGGGCATGCCGGCACGCTACCGGCGGTCGGATTTCGTGGGGAAGTGGCTCGGAAACGTCACGCGACGTCCAGCGCCCAGATCACGCCGAAGCGGTCGCGGAGCTGCCCGGCCAGCGGCGCCCAGGCCGACGGACCGAGCGGCTGCCGGATCTCGGCCCCCTCGGACAGCGCCGCCCAGTACCGCTCGAGCTCGGCCGCGTCGTCGCCGTGCACGTACACGTAGAAGGCGTTCGTGCCCTGGTCGTACGGCTGCCCCGGCCAGACGTCGAAGGCCATCACGCGCAGCCCGGCGTCGGTGGCGACCTGACCCCAGACGATGCGGTCGGCCCAGTCCGGCTCGTCCGAGGCGCCCATCGCGCCGTAGGTCATGGACGCGACCTCGCCGCCGAAGACCGAGGCGTAGAAGTCGAGGGCCGCGCGGGCCTGTCCGTCGAAGTTGAGGTGGGTTGTCGTTTCGATGCTCATGGGACCAGCATCCCGGGCATTGCGGTCAGATCCTGTCCGCTTCTCCACCGATACTGGGGGCATGTCCGGACCGTCCTCGCGCATGCTCGCGCTGCTCTCGCTGCTGCAGGTGCACCGGGACTGGCCCGGCGACGAGCTCGCCGGACGGCTCGAGGTCAGCCCGCGCACGCTCCGCCGCGACGTCGACCGGCTCCGCGGCCTCGGCTACCGCGTGGAGGCACTGCGTGGCCCGGCCGGCGGGTACCGGCTGGCAGCGGGTGCGGACCTGCCCCCGCTGCTGTTCGACGACGACCAGGCGGTCGCGATCGCCATCGCGCTCGCCGTGGCACCCGCATCCGGCGCGGACATCGCCGAATCGGCCGCCCGGGCGCTCGCGACGGTGCGGCAGGTGATGCCCGCGCGTCTGCGCACACGGGTGGATGCGATCGACGCGGTCACGTCGGCCGGTCGCACCCCCGTCGACCCGGGTGTGCTCGTCGCGGTGAGCGAGGCCGTCCACCTCGGCGAGGTCCTCCGCTTCGGGTACGGCCCCGACGAGACGCCCCACCGGGTCGAGCCGCACGCGGTGGTCGCCCGGAACGGCCGCTGGTACCTGCTCGACTGGGACCTCGACCGCGACGACTGGCGTACCCACCGCGTCGACCGCATCACCCCGCGGATGCGGACGCGCGTGCCGTTCACGCCGCGTCCCGTGCCCGGTGGCGATCCGGCAGCGTTCGTGGCCGCGCGGTTCAAGGGGTCCGACCGCGAGGACGTCTGGCCCTGCACCGGCACCGCCGTCCTCGAGGTGCCGGCCGAGACCGTCGCGCCGTACCTCCCCGACGACGCCGTGCTCGAGCCGCTCGGCCCGGACCGGTGCCGTCTCACGCGCGGCTCCTGGTCGTGGGAGGGCCTCGCGGCGGCGTTCGCCGGTGCCACCGCGGACTTCACCGTCGAGGGGCCCGACGAACTCCGGGCGGCGACGGCCGTGCTCGCCGAGCGGCTGGGGCGAGCGAGCGGGCGCCGCCGGGTCTGATCAGGCGTCCGCCCACAGGGCTTCGTCGAGCCATCCGGCTGCGACGCCCATCGATGCGACCGTCACCGGACCGGCGGCTGGGAAGGAGCGCACGAGCGCCGCTGCGCGCGGTGCCCAGTCGCGGTCCCACGGGATCGACCGCAGCAGGTACGCCAGCACAGCGAGAGTGTTGTAGACGCCGAACTCCTTCGGCGCGGTGCCGTCGGAGAGATGCCCCAACAGGGGGACCTCCGACGGTCGGGGCCGCTTCGGGGCCGCCACCAACTTCCGGTTGAACAGGCGGGCGTGGTGGGCGGAGACGTTGCGCACGTAGTTCACGGACGACAGCCAGCTCAGCATCGTCTTCTTCGTCGGGACGCCGAACGACCGGGCGATCTCGGTCGAGACGTCGTTCCTGAGACCTCCGTAGAGACGCGCGAGATGCCCGAGCTCGAGGATCTCGGTGAGCGCCCAGATCGGCATCCGGCCGTCGTACTTCGTGCGGAAGTGTCCGACGAACGCCTCGTCGGACGAGTTCTGGCGTTCAGCGACGCGCACGAGCCATGCGGTGTGGGCGCTGACACCGTCGGCGTCCGTCGGGCGCGGTGTCGTGAAGGCCTCGGTGAACAACGTCGAGTCCTCATGAGCGAACGGGGAGTGAGCCCCGAGGACATGGCCGAGTTGTGTCCGCACGGCGACCTCCACCCGCTCGACCGCCTCGATGACGAGGAGCCGGAGTCGACGATCGAAGTCGATGAGCGCCTCGGCGTGACGGATGTCGGTCCCCGTCCGGTACTGATCGCGCACCACGACACGTCGGTGTCCGTCGTCGTCCGCGACGGGACACGACTCTCGGAACGGGTACAGGTAGCCGGTCAGTCGGTAGTACCCGACTTCACGGAGCACCGACGATCCGGAGGTCGCGTCGTCGATGTGACATCCGCGACCGCGGAGCTTGTCGATCTGCTCCTCGACCGAGAGCCACGGCTTCCCGTACTCCATCGCCCTCCCGCGAACAGAAAATCGGCCCGAGCCGTGAGGCGAGCGGGCCGATCGTGATGTATCAACGCTAGCAGATCCAGCGGACACCGAGCAATGGGCGTTAGTGACGCGCATGCGTGTGTCAGGAGCGCGTCAGGAAACCGTTAGGGACGGGTCTGGAGGTGCGGTGCCGGATCCAGCATCGGTTCGGCACCACACGTGGTGCCGTCCGCGTCGCCCGGCGCGGACCCCGTGAACCTCTGGAGTCCCTCGTGTTCGACGTCTTCGTCGTCGCCGGTGTCCTCGCCGTGTTCGGCGTGGTGGCACTCATCGCCAAGGCGGTGGAACGGCTGTGATCGTCATCACCATCGCCGCCGCCGTCCTCGGCGTCGCCTCGCTCGTGTACCTCGTCTGGGCCCTCGTGCGCCCGGAGAAGTTCTGATGAGCACCGCGGACACCTGGGCCGGGATCGTCCAGGTCGCCACCCTCGTGCTGCTGCTCGTCGTCGCCTACCGGCCGCTCGGCGACTGGATGGCGCGGGTGTTCACGCCGACGCGGCACAGCCGTATCGAGCGCGGGGTCTACCGGGTGATCGGCGTCGACCCCGATGCCGAGCAGTCGTGGCCCGCGTACCTGCGCGGCGTGCTGCTCTTCAGCGCCGTGGGGCTGCTGCTCGTGTACCTCCTGCAGCGCATCCAGGTCGTGCTGCCCGGCGACCTCGGGCTGCCGAACGTCGGTCCGTCGCTCGCGTTCAACACGGCGGCGTCGTTCGTCGCGAACACGAACTGGCAGTCGTACTCGCCGGAGGTCACCGTCGGGTACACGGTGCAGATGGCCGGCCTCGCGGTGCAGAACTTCCTCTCCGCGGCGGTCGGGCTCGCCGTCGCCGTGGCGCTCGTCCGCGGCTTCGCCCGTCGACGCTCCGGCACGCTCGGCAACGTCTGGGTGGACGTCGTCCGCGGGACCGGCCGGCTCCTGCTGCCGGGAGCGTTCGTGTTCGCGATCGTGCTCGTCGCCGGCGGTGTCATCCAGTCGTGGGGGAGCGGCACCGACGTCACGACCCTGGTCGGCGGGACGCAGCACATCCCAGACGGGTTCGTCGCCTCGCAGGAGGCCATCAAGGAACTCGGTACGAACGGCGGCGGCTACTTCAACGCGAACTCGGCGCACCCGTTCGAGAACCCGCAGGCGTGGACGAACCTCGTCGAGGTCTTCCTCATGCTCGTCATCCCGTTCTCGCTGCCGCGCACGTTCGGCCGCATGGTGGACGACGACCGTCAGGGCTACGCGATCCTCGCCGTGATGGGCGCGATCTTCCTCGTCTCGCTCTCGGTGATGTCGATCGCCGAACTCGGTGGCGGCGGCAGCGCGACCCACGCCGCCGGGGCCGCCATGGAGGGCAAGGAGGTGCGGTTCGGCATCCTCGGCACGACGCTCTTCGGGACGACCTCGACCGCGACGTCGACCGGCGCCGTGAACGGCATGTTCGACAGCTTCACGCCGATCGGCGGGATGATGGCGCTCGTCAACATGATGCTCGGCGAGGTCACCCCCGGCGGTGTCGGCTCCGGACTGTACGGGATGCTCGTGCTCGCGGTCATCACGGTGTTCATCGGTGGGCTGCTCGTCGGTCGGACCCCCGAGTACCTCGGCAAGAAGATCCGGGCCCGCGAGATGACCTTCGCGTCGCTCTACATCCTCGTCACCCCGACCCTGGTGCTCCTCGGCACCGGCCTGTCCCTGGTGCTCCCGGGCGTCCGCGAGCAGGTCGTCGGCACGTCGATCTTCAACCCGGGCAACCACGGCCTGTCCGAGCTCCTCTACGCCTTCACCTCGGGCGCGAACAACAACGGCTCGGCGTTCGGCGGCCTGACGGCGAACACGACGTGGATGAACTCCGCGCTCGGCGTCGTGATGCTGCTCGGCCGGTTCGTCCCGATGGTGTTCGTGCTGGCGCTCGCCGGGTCCCTCGCGACCCAGGACCGGGTGCCGGAGACCGTCGGCACGCTGCCCACGCACCGGCCGCTGTTCATCGTCCTGCTCGGCGGCGTCGCCGTCGTCGTGACCGCACTCACCTACTTCCCGGTGCTCGCACTGGGACCGCTCGCAGAAGCCCTCGCCCGATGAAAGCCGAGACCATGACCACCGCGACCTCCGAGCACGAGGCGACCAGCGCCTCCAGGCCGGCCACACGCTCGTCCGCCTTCGGACCCCGTCAACTCGTGGCGGGCCTCCCGGGTGCCCTGCGCAAACTCGACCCGCGACTGATGTGGCGGAACCCCGTCATGTTCATCGTCGAGGTCGGCGCCGCGCTGACGACGGCAGCAGCCGTCGTCGAGCCGTCCCCGTTCACCATCGCCATCGCCGTGTGGCTCTGGCTCACCGTCGTCTTCGCGAACCTCGCGGAGTCGGTGGCCGAGGGCCGGGGCAAGGCGCAGGCCGACACGCTGCGGAAGACCCGCTCGACCACGAGTGCCCGTCGGGTGCTCCGGTACGACCGGTCCGACGCGGCGGCGACCGGCAACGAGACCGAGGAGGTCGCGTCCGTCGACCTCGCCAAGGGCGACGTCGTGGTCGTGGTCGCGGGCGAGGTGATCCCGGGTGACGGCGACGTCGTGGACGGCATCGCGTCCGTCGACGAGTCGGCCGTGACCGGTGAGTCCGCCCCGGTCATCCGCGAGTCCGGCGGCGACCGGAGTGCCGTCACCGGCGGCACCCGGGTGCTCTCGGACCGCATCGTCGTGCGCATCACGTCGACCCCCGGTGAGACCTTCATCGACCGGATGATCCGGCTCGTCGAGGGTGCCGCCCGGCAGAAGACGCCGAACGAGATCGCGCTGAACATCCTGCTCGCCTCGCTGTCGATCGTGTTCGTGATCGTCTGCCTGACGATGCAGCCGATCGCCGGGCTCGTCGGTGCGACCGTCAGCGTGCCGGTGCTCATCGCCCTGCTCGTCTGCCTCATCCCGACCACCATCGGCGCGCTGCTCTCCGCCATCGGCATCGCGGGCATGGACCGACTCGTGCAGCACAACGTCCTGGCGATGTCCGGCCGTGCGGTCGAGGCCGCCGGGGACATCACGACCCTGCTGCTCGACAAGACCGGGACGATCACGTACGGCAACCGTCGGGCGTCGCGCGTGGTGCCGGTCCCCGGTGTCACGGAGCCGGCCCTGATGGAGGCGGCTGCCCTGTCGTCCGCTGCGGACGGGACACCCGAGGGGCGGTCCATCGTCGACCTCGCCGCGGGAGCGGGCGTCGCCCCGGACCTCCCCGCCGGTGCCGTCGAGGTGCCCTTCACCGCACAGACGCGCATGTCCGGCGTGGACCTGCCCGACGGGAGCTCCGTGCGCAAGGGTGCCGCGTCGGCAGTGCTCGCCTGGGCTGCAACCGGTTCAACCGGTGTTCCCGATGCGGTCGCGCAGGCCATCGACGCCACGGTGGTCGAGGTCTCCGACCAGGGCGGTACCCCGCTCGTCGTCGGCCGTCGCGCACCCTCCGGTGCGGTCACGCTGCTCGGGGTCGTCCACCTCAAGGACGTCGTCAAGGACGGCATGGCGGCGCGGTTCGCCGAGCTGCGCGAGATGGGGATCCGCACGGTGATGATCACCGGCGACAACCCGCGCACCGCGAAGGCGATCGCCGCCGAGGCCGGTGTGGACGACTTCCTCGCCGAGGCCACGCCGGAGGACAAGCTCGCCCTGATCCGCAAGGAGCAGGAGGGCGGGAACCTCGTCGCGATGACCGGTGACGGCACGAACGACGCCCCGGCCCTGGCGCAGGCGGACGTCGGCGTGGCGATGAACACCGGGACGACCGCGGCGAAGGAGGCCGGCAACATGGTCGACCTCGACTCGGACCCGACGAAGCTCATCGACGTCGTCCGGATCGGCAAGCAGCTGCTCATCACCCGCGGGGCGCTCACGACGTTCTCGATCGCGAACGACATCGCCAAGTACTTCGCGATCATCCCCGCGATGTTCCAGATGGCGTTCCCCGGGCTCGCCGCGCTCAACGTCATGGGGCTGCACAGTCCCGCGTCCGCGATCCTCAGCGCCGTCATCTTCAACGCGCTCGTGATCGTGGCGCTCATCCCGCTGTCCCTCCGCGGCGTCGCCTACCGCGCCGCCTCGGCATCGTCGATCCTCGGCCGGAACCTGCTCCTCTACGGGCTCGGCGGTGTGGTCGTCCCCTTCATCGGCATCAAGCTCATCGACCTCGTGGTCGGTCTCATCCCGGGGTTCTCCTCATGACGTCTGCATCTCGTTCCTCCTTCCGCTCAATCGGGGTGGCCGTCCGGCTCACCATCCTCAGCACCGTGGTGCTCGGCATCGCCTACCCGCTCGCGGTGTGGGGCGTCGGCCAGGCCGCGTTCCACGACCAGGCGAACGGCTCGATGGTGACGTCGTCGGACGGCACCGTCGTCGGGTCGTCGCTCATCGGGCAGTCGTTCGACGGCCGCGGAGCCGACCGGTGGTTCCAGTCG
Organism: Curtobacterium sp. Curtsp22; assembly: GCF_059492135.1. NCBI lineage: Bacteria > Bacillati > Actinomycetota > Actinomycetes > Micrococcales > Microbacteriaceae > Curtobacterium > Curtobacterium sp. Curtsp22. The sequence goes on from NZ_CP168519.1 coordinate 2,560,031, forward strand.
CGGCCGAGCGCCGCGGGGAAGAAGGGCTACGACGCCGGGTCGTCGAGCGGGTCGAACCTCGGGCCGTCGAACCCCGACCTCCGCAAGGCGATCGAGGAGCGCAAGGCCGCCGTCGCGAAGGCCGACGGGGTCCCCGCCTCCGAGGTGCCGGCGGACGCGGTGACGGCGTCGGGCTCCGGCCTCGACCCGGACATCAGCCCGGAGTACGCGCTGCAGCAGGTGTCCCGCGTGGCCGCTGCGCGGGGGATGTCGGAGTCGGCGGTGCGGACGCTCGTGGAGCAGCACACCGAGGCGCGGCAGCTCGGGTTCCTCGGCGAGCCCGTGGTGAACGTGCTCGAGCTGAACCTGGCGCTCGCGAAGGCGTCCTGACCGTGCCGTCACGCCGCTGCCCAGGTCGGCCGCCCGCCGATGCCCAGGTCGGCCGCCCGCCGATGCCGACGACCAGGTCGTCGTGCTCGTCGACGAGGCGCCGGACGGCTGCGGCGTGGCGGTCGCACGGTCCGACCGTCTCGGCGAGGTGGGCCAGGAGCTCGAGCGAGTGCACCGGGGTCCGCTTCGGCAGGCCCGACAGTCGTGCGACGAGGTCGGGTGGAGAGCCGAACGTCGGCGGCGGGATCCGGAACTTCCGGGCCCAGATCCGCGTGTGGTGCGCGCAGCAGTTGCGCACGTGCGTCAGGTGCTGCAGGCAGGGGCGGAGCGTCGCGGGTGGGAGCCGGAACGCTGCGGCGATCTCGTCGCGGGTCGCCGGCTCGACACCTGCGGCGATCCGGGACAGCTCGCCGAGGCTGAGCGCTTCTGCGAGCATCCCGAACGGGACGCGTTCGAACCGCCGCTCGCGCCAAGCCGACCCGACGGCGGGATCGGCCGCGTGCTCGAGTGCCGATCGGACGCGGCGGAGCATCGCACCGTGGTCGAACGTCGCGCGGAAGGACCGCGGGTCGACGTACCAGCGCGATCCGAAACGGGCTCCGGCTGCGACGTCGAGCCGACCACGGAGCGCGAGTTCGACCTGCTCGACCAGACCGAGCGTGACCGATCGCAGCGAGCTGTCGAAGTCGTGCACCCGCCAGACCGAGGACGCGGAGTCATCGAGCCCCTGCGCGTGCAACGCCTGCCGGAACTGCGCGTGGCGGTAGCGGGACATCGCGACCGTTGGGTCTGGCATCGATCGGCTCCGAGATCGGGGGAACGTGTGATCTCGGGCAAGCCGGCAGCAACTACAGCGCAGGGAACGAACGTGAGCGGGGAAGAACACCGTCCCGCGTCCGAGACGGGCGCGGGACGGGACAGTCCCACCCGATTTGAGGAAGCTGATGCTCGAGCCTTGGTGGGAACGGTTGTGAGGAGAATATCAGTCGATCGGTCGTGGAGCAAGGGTGGACGCGAGAGGATGAGCACGTGAAGCGCGGGAAGCTGCGGGTCCTGCTCGGTGCGGCGCCCGGTGTCGGCAAGACGTTCACGATGCTCGAAGAGGGGCACCGACTGCGCGCCGAGGGCCGCGACGTGGTCGTCGCCGTCGTCGAGACCCACGGCCGCGCAGCCACGGCCACACTGGTCGACGGGCTCGAGGTCGTCCCCCGACGCATCGTGGAGCACCGCGGCGTCCAGCTCGACGACCTCGACCTCGAGGCCGTGCTGGCCCGCCGGCCCGACATCGCCCTCGTCGACGAGCTCGCCCACACCAACGCGCCCGGCAGCACGAACGAGAAGCGCTGGCAGGACGTCGAGGCGATGCGGGACGCCGGGATCGACGTCATCTCCACCGTGAACGTGCAGCACATGCAGTCCCTCGGCGACGTCGTCCGCGAGATCACCGGCACCGTCCAGCGCGAGACCGTCCCGGACGCCGTGGTGCGCGCCGCGGACCAGATCGAGGTGGTCGACCTCGCCCCGGCGGCGCTGCGCGAGCGGCTGTCCGACGGGCTCGTCTACCCGGCGACCCGGATCGACGCGGCGCTGTCGAACTACTTCCGGCTCGGCAACCTCACCGCCCTGCGCGAGATCGCCCTGCTCTGGCTCGCCGACGAGGTCGACGACGCGCTCAAGGCCTACCGCGCCGAGCACGGCATCGACCACCGGTGGGAGACCCGGGAACGCGTCCTCGTCGCCCTGACCGGCGGCCCCGAGGGCGAGACCCTGCTGCGCCGCGGCGCCCGGATCGCCGCCCGCAGCGCCGGCGGCGAGCTCGCAGCCGTGCACGTCACGACGAACGACGGCCTCCGCGAGCGCCACCCGGGGGCACTCGGGAAGCAGCGCACCCTGCTCGAACAGCTCGGCGGGACGTACCACCAGGTGGTCGGTGACGACGTGCCGACGACCCTGGTGCGGTTCGCGAAGTCGATCGACGCCACGCAGATCGTCATCGGGGTGAGCCGCCGCAGTCGGCTCGCCGCGGCGATCACGGGCCCGGGCATCGGCAACACCGTCATCCGCGAGTCCGGCGACATCGACGTCCACGTCGTCACCCACGAGCGGGCGGGCGGTGGCTTCGCCCTGCCGAGGCTCGGCGGCAGCCTGTCCCGCGGCCGGATCGTCGCCGCGTTCGTGCTCTCCCTCGTCGCCGGTCCACTGCTCACCTGGCTGCTGTCGTTCAGCACCGACCCCGACTCGATCACCGTGGACGTGCTCGCCTACCAGCTGCTCGTGCTCGTGGTGGCGCTCGTCGGAGGGATGTGGCCGGCCGTCTTCGCCGCCGTGCTGTCCGGGCTGAGCCTCGACTTCTTCTTCGTGCAACCCCTGCACCGGGTCACCGTGCAGCAGCCGTGGCACCTAGTCGCCCTCGTCATGTACGTCATCAGTGCCGTGCTCGTGAGCTTCGTCGTGGACCGCTCGGCCCGTCGCTCGCGAGCCGCCCGCCGCGCCGCCGCCGAGTCGGGCCTCCTCATGGGGATCGCCGGCAGCGTGCTCCGTGGCGACGACGCCCTGCAGGCGCTGCTCGACCGGACGCGCGAGGCCTTCGGCTTCGCCGGCGTCCGGATCCGGCAGGGCGACGAGGTGCCGGCCACGTCCGGGACGTTCGGCGAGACGCCGGACGCCGCCACGTCCCTCCCGTCCGGCGCCGTCCTGGAGTTCGCGGGCGCCCCCGACGACCCGACCCAGCGCCGACTGCTGCGCGTCGTCGAGCAGCAGCTCGACGCCGCCGTCGAGCACCGCGACCTCACCCGCGCGGCCGTCGACGCCGAGCGCATCGCGGCGGTGGACCGGGTGCGGAGCGCGATCCTCGCGGCCGTCGGCCACGACGTGCGGCGGCCGATCGCGGCCGCCTCGGCGGCCGTGCAGACGCTGCGGGCGCCGGACATCGAGTTGTCGGCGGACGACCAGGAGGCGCTGCTCGCCACCGCCGACGAGAGCCTGCGTCAGCTCGCGGTGCTGTTGGCGGACCTGCTGGACGTCAGTCGCGTGCAGGCCGGGGTGCTCGCCGTGACGCCGGTGCCGCTCGCCCTCGAGACGGTGGTCGCCCCCGCGCTCGACGAGCTCGAGCTCGGTCCGGACGACGTCGACCTCGACCTGCCCGCCGACCTCCCGCCGGTGCTCGCCGACGCCGTGCTGCTGCAGCGCGTCGTCGTGAACCTCCTCGCCAACGCCGTGCGGTACGCCCCGGAGGACACCCGGGTCCGCATCGCCGCGAGCGCGTTCGGCGGCGGCGTCGAGCTCCGCGTGGCCGACCGGGGTCCCGGCATCCCGTCGGACCGCGTCGACGAGGTGTTCCAGCCGTTCCAGCGACTCGGCGACACCGACAACGACACCGGACTCGGACTCGGACTGGCCCTCGCTCGCGGGTTCACCGAGGGCATGGGCGGCACGATCGAGGTCGACGACACCCCCGGCGGCGGACTCACCGTCGTGGTGCGGCTGCCGATCGCCGGACACCTGGGAGTGGAGATCCGATGAAGGTCCGTGCGCGATGAAGGTCTTGATCGCCGACGACGACGTGCAGCTCGTCCGGGCGCTCGCCGTGACGCTCGCCGCCCGCGGGTACGACGTCGTCACCGCCCGGGACGGCCGGGCCGCGATCGACGCGGTCATCACCGAGCGGCCCGACCTCGTGCTGCTCGACCTCGGGATGCCCCGGCTCGACGGCATCGGGGTGCTCGAGGGCATCCGGGCCTGGTCGCAGGTCCCGGTGCTCGTGCTGTCCGGTCGGACCGACTCGTCGGACAAGGTCGACGCACTCGACGCCGGCGCGGACGACTACGTCACGAAGCCCTTCCAGATGGACGAGCTGCTCGCTCGGCTCCGGGCGCTCGGACGGCGGCAGGTCGCGGCAGCGTCGGCCGCGGGTGCGACGCCCTCGGTGTCGATCGGGGACCTCGTCGTCGACCTCGTCGCGAAGCAGGTCACGCCGCCGTCCGGTCCGGCCATCCGACTGACCCCGACCGAGTGGCGGCTGCTCGAGGTCCTCGTGACGAACCCCGACCGGCTCATGACGCGCGAGATGCTCCTCACCGACGTGTGGGGACCGTCGCACGGCAACGACTCCGGGTACCTGCGGCTGTACATGGCCCAGCTGCGGCGGAAGCTCGAGCCGGACCCGGGACACCCGCGCTACCTGGTGACCGAGTCGGGCATGGGCTACCGCTTCAGCCCCGCCGGGATCACGCCCGGGAACTGACCGCGGCGAGTTCCGCCCGGGTCCGCGCGCCGAGCTTCCGGAGCAGGTTCGCCACGTGGTACTTGACCGTGTTCGGGCTGATCCCGAGTCCGTCGGCGATCTCCCGGTTGCCGATCCCGGTGGCGACGAGCCGCAGCACGTCCTGCTCCCGCGGCGTGAGGTCGGACGCCTCCGACGACACCGGCTTCCCCGCCGGCGGGTCGAGCGGGATCGCGATGTCGAGCACGGACCCCCAGCCCGCCGTGGACGCCACGTGCAGTTCGCCGTCGAGGGTCGCGACCCGCTCGGCGATCGGCCGGACGGTGTCGTCGTGCACGTCGAGCGTGCCGGCTCCGTCGTCGCGGAGCTGCATGAGCAGGTTCCGGCCGTCGCAGTCCCACTGGATCCGGACGCGCCGCGCAGCTCCCTCGTCGACGAGGGCGAGCACCGCCGTCCGCACGATCGCCCGGGCGCTGTGGGCGACGTCGCCGGGGAGTGCTCGACCGGTCGCCGGCGGTTCCACGAACTGCACGTCGAGGTCCCCGAACCGGACGAGCGGACGGAGGTCGGCTCGCAGCCGCGAGAACGCCCCCGTGACCGGTTCGAGCAACGCGCCGCGCTGCCGGTCCGTCACGGTCCGGAGGTCGACGAGCGCTGCCGACGCGATCTCGACGGCCTCGGCACGGGCGGCGGCGTCGCCCACGCGCGGCGACCGGAGCACGGCGAGCACCGACTCCAGGGTGAGTGCGTGCCGGTCCGCCTGCTCCGCGACGGTGCGCGCGTGGTCGGCGGCGGCGAGGCGTCCTGCGGGGTCGCGCCGCGCCTCCTGGACGGCCGACGGAGCCGCCGTCCCGTCGTCGCGCACGTTGTCGGTCACGTGACCAACCGTACGACTCCCACCCGAGCGGGTGGGGCCACCCGATCGGATGGGGACCCCGCCGTGTCGGGTAGCGGCGGCGGACCCGCGTCCCGACGACGATCGATTGCATGCCCGCTGACTCCGTGACCGACGCCCTCGCCCTGATCGTCCGCGAGTCCGCCGACCTCGCCGAGACGGTCCGGGGCGACACCGATGCCGCGCTCGAGCTGCTCGGCGGTGCCGAGCGCGTGTTCGTCCACGGGGCCGGCCGCTCCGGCCTCGCGCTGCGGATGACGGCCATGCGGCTCATGCACCTCGGACTCGACGTGCACGTCGTCGGCGAGGTGACGACCCCGGCCATCCGGACGGGGGACGTCCTGCTCGTCGCGAGCGGCTCCGGCACGACCACCGGCATCGTCCAGGCGGCGCGCACCGCGGTCGACGTCGGCGCTGACGTGCTCGCCGTGTCGACGACCGACGACTCGCCGCTCGGCGCGCTCGCCGCGGTCACCCTCGTCGTGCCCGCCGCGACGAAGACGGACCGATCGGGCAGCGCCTCCGAGCAGTACGCGGGCAGCCGCTTCGAGCAGGCCGTGGTCCTGCTCGGCGACGCACTCTTCCACGCCCTGTGGACCCGGAGCGGACGCTCCGCCGACGACCTGTGGCCCAGCCACGCCAACCTCGAGTGAAAGGCACACCCATGCAGATCCAGTTCGCCATCGACACCCTCACCACCGAGGCCGCGCTCGACCTCGCCGCGAAGGCCGCCCCGAGCGTCGACGTCCTCGAGCTCGGCACGCCGCTCATCAAGAGCGCCGGGCTCTCCGTCATCACCGCGATGAAGGAGGCGCACCCGGACAAGACCGTGTTCGCCGACCTCAAGACCATGGACGCCGGCGAGCTCGAGGCGGACATCGCGTTCGCCGCGGGCGCCGACCTGGTCACCGTCCTCGGCGTCGCCGGGGACTCCACCATCGCGGGCGCGGTCGCCGCTGCCGAGAAGCACGGCAAGGGCGTCGTCGTCGACCTCATCGGCGTCGCGGACAAGCCCGCACGGGCCCGTGAGGTCGTCGCCCTCGGCGCGCAGTTCGTCGAGGTGCACGCGGGGCTCGACGAGCAGGCCGAGGAGGGCTTCACCTTCTCCACCCTGCTCGAGGCCGGCGAGGCCTCCGGCGTCCCCTTCTCGATCGCGGGCGGCGTGAACGCGTCGTCGATCGCGGCCGTGCAGGCGTCCGGAGCGATCATCGCCGTCGCCGGGAGCGCCATCTACAGTGCGGACGACGTCGCAGCCGCGGCGGCGGAGCTGCGTGCGGCCGTCACGGAGGCTGCGGCGGTCTGATCCGATCCAGGAGGCGCGGGTCGGCCCGGCAGGGTCGGCTCGCACCCGCGGGCGGTAGCGTCGGGGCGTGACGATCGCGCTGCGCCGGGTGACGGCGGACGACTGGGAGACCTGGCGTCCGGTCCGACTCGCGGCGCTCGCGGACGCACCGGAGGCCTTCGGGTCCACGCTCGCCGACTGGGCCGACGCGCCCGAGCACCGGTGGCGGACACGGCTCTCGATCCCCGGAGCGCTCGACCTGCTCGCCCACGCCGAGGACGAGTCCGTCGTCGGCATGGCCAGCGGCGTCCCGGGCGAGGACCCCGGCACCGCCGAACTCATCTCGATGTGGGTCGACCCCGCCGCCCGCGGCCGAGGGGTCGCGGCCGCGCTCATCCGTGCGGTCGCGACCTGGGCCGCGAGCGCCGGGGCCGACACCCTCGAACTGTCGGTCATGCCGGACAACGCCACGGCCCGTCGCACGTACGAGCGCTGTGGCTTCACCGCGGCCGACGAGCCCGGTGACCCGTTGCCCGACGGTCGGCACGAGGTCGTGATGCGTCGTGACCTCACGGCCGAGCGCACGCTGAACGCCTACGAGCGTGCGGCCGACCGCTACGCCGAGCGCACCGTCGACCACCGTGCCGGGCTCGTCGACGACCTGCTCGCACTCGTCCCGGTCGGGGCGCGGGTGCTCGAGCTCGGGTCGGGCCCGGGGCGTGACGCCCTCGCGCTCGAGGCGGCCGGACTCGTCGTCGACCGGACCGACGGAGCGCGGACGTTCGTCGACGCGCTGCGGTCGGCGGGGCACGAGGCGCGCCTCGTCGACGTGCGCTCGGACGCGTTCGGCGGCCCGTACGACGCCGTGTTCGCGAACGCCGTGCTGCTGCACGTCGGGCGGACGGAACTCGAGAGCGTCCTCGTGCGGCTCCGCGACGCCGTGCACCCCGGCGGTGTGCTGGCCGCCACCGTGAAGCTCGGCGACGGCGACGCGTGGAGCACGCGGAAGCTCGACCTCGCGCGACACTTCACCTACTGGACGCCGGGACCCCTGGCCGAGGTCGTCACCGGTTCCGGCTGGACCGACGTCGACGTCCGTGAGACCACGCGCCCGGGTGCCGACGAGCGCTGGCTCACCGTCACCGCCCGACGCCCGTAGGAAGCAGGAAGACCATGAACCGAGCACTCCGCTGGACCGCCTGGGTCGTCGCCGTGGTCGTGCTGATCGCGGTGGTGTTCCTCGTCTGGGCGAACATCGTCATGCAGGGCACCCGGAGCGCGGCGCTGCAGGTCTGGCGGGACGACCGTGTGGCGGTCCGGGACGCCGGGAACGCCGTGGTGATGACGCCGACCGGCACCGCGAACGGCGCGGGCATCGTGTTCATCCCGGGCGCGAAGGTCGACCCGTACGCGTACATGGCGACGTTCCGGCAGGTGGTCGCCGGCGGGACGACCGTCGTCATCACCAAGCCGACGCTGCACCTCGCCTTCTTCGACACCCGCCCGCTGTCGACGTTCGAGTCCCACGCCCCCGACGTCCGGTCCTGGGCGGTCGGCGGTCACTCGCTCGGTGGCGTGCGCGCGTGCCAGCTCGCGCCGGACGCCGACGGGCTGCTCCTGCTCGGCAGCTACTGCGCGAACGACATCAGCAAGTCGTACATCAGCGTGCTCAGCGTCTCGGGGTCGCGGGACGGGCTGTCCACCCCCGAGAAGGTCGACGCCGCGCGGCACCTGCTGCCGTCGAACGCGATGACGGTCGAGGTGCAGGGCGCGAACCACGCCGACTTCGGCGCGTACGGTGCGCAGCCCGGGGACGACACCGCGACGATCTCGCGGACCGACGCCCGGCAGCAGATCGGTTCGGCGATCGAGGAGTGGGTGCGGACGCTGCCGTCGGGCGCCGCGTTGCGCTGAACCTCCTGCACAGCGAACGAGTGTGTGAACTCTTTCCACAGGGGCCCGGCGCGCCTGAACATCGGTCCTGGAGCGGTCCTAGACTCGTCCGGAAGCAACGTCGACGACCCCGTCCCCCGGAGGGCAGCACATGACGACGCCGGACCGGCTCACACCCGCGCGACTCGCTGACCAGCGAGCGCTCCTGTTCGATCTGGACGGTGTCCTCACCCCCACCGCCGACGTCCACATGCGTGCGTGGAGCCGGCTGTTCACGCCCTACCTCGCCCAGCACGGCGTCGCTCCGTACACGGAACAGGACTACTTCGCGTACGTCGACGGCAAGCCCCGGTACGACGGGGTGCGCTCCCTGCTCGAGTCCCGCGGCATCGACCTGCCGCAGGGCACCCCGGACGACCCGCCGGACGCCGACACGGTGTGCGGGCTCGGCAACCGGAAGAACGCCGAGTTCACGGCCGAGCTGACCGAGCACGGGGTGGAGCCCTACCCCGGTTCGCTCCGGTTCCTCGTCGCCGCCATCGACGCCGGGTTGTCCGTCGCCGTCGTGTCGAGCTCCGCCAACGCCGTGCAGGTGCTCCGCACGGCCGGCATCCTCGAGCGCTTCCCCGTGGTGGTCGACGGCCTCGTCGCCCGCGAAGACGGTCTGGCCGGCAAGCCCGCGCCCGACACCTACCTCGACGCCGCGAGCCGGTTCGGCCTGACCGCTGCCGAGTGCGTCGTGGTCGAGGACGCCACGAGCGGGGTCGAGGCGGGACGGAACGGTGCCTTCGGGCTCGTGATCGGCGTCGATCGCGGAGCCGGGGCCGACGCGCTCCGGGCGCACGGTGCCGACGTCGTGGTCGGCGACCTCGACGACCTCGTCGACGAGCTGCCGGAACCGGCCACGAGCACGACGTAGGCGCCAGCGGCCGAGGCGATCCGCGCCTCCAGGCCCTCCCGACCCTCCCCACGAACACCCTCCTCCCCCACGGAGCACCATGAACCCCATCACCTCCGACCCGCTGGACCGCGTCCGCTACCCGATCGACGAGTGGGCCCTCGTCGAGACCGAGTACGCGCCCGACGAGCAGGGCGTCGCCGAGACGAACTTCGCCGTCGGCAACGGGTACCTGGGCCTGCGCGGCAACCTCGACGAGGGTCGTGGCGGCGTGCAGTACGGCACGTACATCAACGGTTTCCACGAGACCTGGCCGATCCGCCACGCCGAGGACGCCTTCGGCTTCGCGAAGACCGGGCAGACGATCATCAACGCGCCCGACGCCAAGGTGATCCGCCTCTACGTCGACGACGAACCGCTCGTCCTGGCCGAGGCGGACATCCTCCGGCACACCCGGCGGCTCGACTTCCGGGGCGGGTACCTGTTCCGCGAGACCGAGTGGTCGACACCCTCGGGCAAGCGCGTGCTCATCCGGTCGCGGCGGCTGGTGTCGTTCACCGACCGACACCTGGCGGTCATCGACTACGAGGTGACCGTGCTCGACGCGGACGCCTCGATCCTGCTGTCGAGCCAGATCCTCAACCGGCAGGACGTGCAGGACGAGTACCACGCGGGGATGCGTGCGGCGGCGAACGCGTTCGACCCGCGCAAGGCCGAGGCGTTCACCGAGCGGGTGCTCGAGCCGAAGCTCAAGCGCAGCACCGGCGGCCGTTCGCTGCTCGGCTACCAGGCGGCGAGCTCGGGCATGACGATCTGCGTCGGCGTCGAGCACCACCTCGAGACCGAGAACAGCTGGGACGAGTCCTCGTCGATCGAGGACGACCTGGCGAAGCACGTCTACCGCGTGCAGGCGCGCGCCGGGCAACCGATCCGCCTGACGAAGCACGTGGTCTACCACACGTCCCGCGGGGTCCCGGCGCGCGAACTCGCCGACCGCTGCGAGCGGACCCTCGACCGCTCGCGGGCCGAGTCCGTCGACGCGGCCTTCGCGCGGCAGGCCGAGTGGATGGACGACTTCTGGGCGCGGAGCGACGTCGAGATCGTCGGGCAGCCCGCGCTCCAGCAGGCCGTCCGGTGGAACCTGTTCATGCTCGCGCAGGCCACGGCCCGGACCGACGGGCACGGCATCGCGGCGAAGGGCGTCACGGGCTCCGGGTACGGCGGCCACTACTTCTGGGACATGGAGATCTACGTCCTGCCGTTCCTGTCGTACACGGCGCCGATCGTCGCCCGGAACGCCCTGCGGTTCCGCTACAACATGCTCGACGCAGCACGGTCCCGCGCCCGCGAGCTGAACCAGCACGGCGCGCTGTTCCCCTGGCGGACGATCAACGGCGAGGAGTCCAGCGCCTACTACGCCGCCGGCACCGCGCAGTACCACATCGACGCGGACATCGCGCATGCGCTCATGCAGTACGTCCGCGCCTCGGACGACCGCGAGTTCCTCAAGCGCGGAGCGATCGACATCCTCGTCGAGACCGCCCGCCTGTGGGAGGACCTCGGGTTCTGGCGGTCGAACGGCGACAAGAAGTTCCACATCGACGGCGTCACCGGCCCCGACGAGTACACGACGGTCGTCGACGACAACCTCTACACGAACGTGATGGCCCGGGCGAACCTGTGGTTCGCCGTGAACGCCTGCCGCGAGCTCGCAGCCGACGACCCGGAAGAGTACGACCGCATGGTGCGGCGGACCGGGTTGCAGGCGCAAGAGGTCACCGACTGGGAGCACGCGGCCGAGTCGATGGAGATCCCGTTCGACCCGCACCGTGGCATCCACCCGCAGGACGCCCAGTTCCTCGACAAGGAACTCTGGGACCTCGACAACACCCCCGAGAGCAAGCGACCGCTGCTGCTCCACTACCACCCGCTGGTGATCTACCGGTTCCAGGTGCTCAAGCAGGCCGACGTCGTGCTCGCGCTGTTCCTGCAGGGGCACGAGTTCACCGCTGCCGAGAAGCGTCGCGACTTCGACTACTACGACGCCCTCACGACGGGCGACTCCACACTGTCGGCCGTCGTGCAGTCGATCATGGCGGCCGAGGTCGGGTACCACGACCTCGCGCTGCAGTACTTCCAGACGGCGCTGTACGTCGACCTCGCCGACCTGCACGGCAACACGACCGACGGGGTGCACATCGCCTCGACGGGCGGCATCTGGGGTGCGGTCGTGAACGGGTTCGGCGGCATGCGGGACCACGGCGGCCGGATGACCTTCAACCCGCGGCTGCCGAAGGACTGGGAGCGGATCACCTACCGGCTCACCGTGCGCGGGTCACGGGTGCGCGTCGACCTCGAGCAGGACGCCATGACCTTCACGGTCGAGACGGGTTCCGGGTTCACGGCGTGGGTGCACAACCAGCAGTGGGACGTCACGGCCGGCGAGCCGACCGTCGTGCGACTGCCGCACCAGGGCCCGCGGATGTCCGGGCGCACGCCGACGACGGCCGACATCCAGGGCACCCTCCGAGCCGACGGATCGGTCATCACGGCGTCGATCCCGACCATCTCGCTCGACCGCGACCTGGAGCCGGACGAAGCGACCGCCTGAGTCCCTCCGAACGCGCCCAGGCGGGTGCGGGCACCATGGCTCGCCGTGCCCCGCCGGGCCGATGGCGTCTCCCCGGGCACGGATCGTGCAACGAGAGGAGACACCATGGGCAACCGGTTCGAGGGCAAGGTGGCGATCGTCACGGGTGCCGGGTCCGGCATCGGCGAGGCGACCGTGCGGGCGTTCGTCGACGAGGGCGCGTCCGTCGTCCTGACCGACAGCGTCGACGAGAAGGTGCGAGCGGTGGGCGACAGCCTGCCGAGCGACCGGGTCGTGGCGCTCCACGCCGACGCCGCGAGCCCCGCCGACTGGCAGCGGGTCGTCGACACGGCCATCGAGCGGTTCGACCGCATCGACGTGCTCGTGAACAACGCCGGCACCTTCAGCTCCGGCGACATCACGGACATCACGCCGGACGAGTGGCACCGCGTGATCGAGACCGACCTCTCCAGCGTGTTCTACGGCACGCGCGCGGCGCTGCCGTTCCTCCGTGCCACGAAGGGGTCGATCGTGAACACCTCGTCGGTGTCCGGCGAGGACGCGGACTGGCGGATGAGCCCCTACAACGCGGCGAAGGGCGGGGTCTCGAACTTCACCAAGGCCGCCGCGCTCGACAACGGGCAGTTCGGCGTCCGCGTGAACGCCGTGGCGCCGGGGCTCGTGTGGACAGACCTCACGCAGGACCAGGCGGAGGACGAGGAACTGCAGGAGAAGTTCGAGGAACGGATCGCCCTCGGCCGCGCGGGTCGTGCGTACGAGGTCGCGGCGGCCGTGCTGTTCCTGGCGAGTGACGCGGCGTCGTTCATCACCGGGGCGATCCTGCCGGTCGACGGTGGCACCACCGCGAGCAACGGGCAGCCGCCGCAGTCCTGACCGTGGCAGTCCGCGGCCGGTCGTCGCCGCTCAGTCGGCGACGAGTTCGACCTTGAACCGTTCGGCGTCCTCGAGGAACGCCGCGTGGTGGTCCGGCCCGCCGGCGTGCGGATGGCGGTCCTCGTAGAGGCGTCGCCATCCGTGCGCGGTCGCGGCAGCCCAGATCCGGGCAACGTCGTCGGTGCCACCGGCGTGGAACGCGAGGTGGCTCAGGCCCGGGCGTCGTCGATCGTGCTCGCCCGGCAGCGGAGCGGTCTCGAGCACGACGTACAGGTCGCCGAGCCGCCAGCTGCGCCCGTCGGGCCAGCGCTGGAAGGGCTCGTGGCCGAGCTCGGTCAGGAGCCAGTCCCACGCGGGACCGGACGCGTCGAGGTCGGCGGTGCGCAGTTCGACGTGGTGCAGACCACCCCGGCTCACAGGAGCTTCCGGAGCGTGTTCGCGTTGCGGGTCGTCGTTGTCCGCTTGAAGCGTGCGGCACCGGCCCGCTTCGCGAACACCGTGTCCGTGCTCGACCCCTTCGGGCACGACCAGTAGACGACTCCCGCACCTCGGGCAACGCGCTCGACGGACTCGTCGACCTCGAGATCGGCCAGCAGGTCGTCGAGGGCGTCCTCGTCGGAGCCGAACACGACGTAGTCGTGGCGGTCCTCGGCGGCGGGGAACGGGAAGCCGTCCACGACGGCGGCGAGGTCGTCGTGGGGGACGAGCACGATCCAGGCGTCGTAGCCGAAGCGGTCCCGGAGCGACTGCTCGATGTCGGTCTTCAGGGCGGCGGCCGTGCCGTCCGAGCCGAACACCACGTTCCCCGAGGCGAGGACGGTCCGGACGTCCTGGTAGCCGCGTTCCCGGAACAGCGCCGCGAGTTCGGCGCTCCTGATCGTGATCCCGTTGACGTTCACCCCGCGCAGCAGCGCGACCCACCTGGTCATGCCCGAACCGTACCGCCCGCGGCCGACCCCGGCACCTCGGAGCGGTGGGAGCAGTGGTCCGGTAGACGGGACCCATGACGAACGACGCACCGCACGACGACGCACAGGGCCCCGACGAGCAGCACCGCGTGCCCGAGGGGGTCTCGGACGCCACGGTCGAGGCGCTCGGCACCCTGTCGGCAGCGGTCGAGGTGATCGAGCACGCCCGCGGACTGCTCTACGGCTTCCACCGACTGACCGGGATGGCGGACCTGAACCTCGGCGAGGCCGTCGAGCAGCTCCGGGACGCGGGCCACACCGAGCTGGCGGACCGCATCGACTCGGAGCTCGTCGGACGCAACGTCATCGCCGGCCGGTGGACGTTCCAGGTCGTCGAGGACTACGACGACGGGTACTACGCCCTCGCGAAGGAGCTCGAACGGACCGCGCGGGACGAGCTCGTGCAGGGACGGAAGCACCTGTTCGAGGCGGGCATGAAGGAGGACCGGCGCTCCCGGGGCCGACGCCACCACGAGGCGACGCCGGCCGACCTGGCGGACTGAGGCCGCGCCTCCCGGGCCCTGCGCCCGCGCACAACGAAAGTCGCCCCGAACCACGACTGTCCGTGGTTCGGGGCGACTTTCGTTGTGCGAAACGCGAGCGAACGCAAGCGCGCCGCGCCGCGCAGCGCGCCCGCGCCGCGCCTCAGCCGACGCCGAGCAGCACCTCGAGCGGCCCCCGCGCGAAGTACAGCAGGAAGCCCGCCGCCACGACGTACAGCAGCCACGACACCTGACGGCCGCGGCCGGACAGCAGCTTGATGAGCACCCAGCTGATGAAGCCCGCACCGATGCCGTTCGCGATCGAGTAGGTCAGCGGCATGATCACGATCGTCAGGAACGCCGGCAGCGCCGCCCCGAAGTCGGTCCAGTCGATGTCCTTCACCTGCGCCACCATGAGCGCACCGACGACCACGAGCCCGGCGGCGGCGACCTCGAGCGGGACGACCTGCGTCAGCGGCGTGAGGAACATCGAGGCCAGGAACAGCAGGCCCGTGACGACGGAGGCCATGCCGGTCCGGGCGCCCTCGCCGATGCCGGCGGCGGAGTCGATGAACACGGTGTTCGACGACACCGAGGCGCCACCACCGGCGATGGCACCGGCACCCTCGACGACGAGCGCCGACTTCAGGCGCGGGAAGGTGCCGTCGGGGTTCGCGACACCGGCGGCCTTCGCGAGGCCTGTCATCGTGCCCATGGCGTCGAAGAAGTTCGTGAAGACGAGCGTGAAGACGAGCATCGACGCGGCGATGGGACCGATGCGGGTGAAGGCGCCGAAGACGTCCGCGTGGCCGACGAGCGACAGGTCGGGCACCGCGAACAGCGCGGAGGGCAGCCCCGGCGCGTTGAGGTTCCAGCCGGTGGGCGAGTCGACCGAGGTCGGCACCTTGAAGATCGCCTGCAGGATGATCGCGATGACCGTGGTCGCCACGATGCCGATGAGCAGGGCGCCCCGGACCTTGCGGGCCATCAGCGTGCCGATGATGACGAGGCCGATCAGGAAGACGATGGTCGGCAGTGCTGCGATGGAGCCGTCCTCGCCGAGCTGCAGCGGCGGGGAGGCGTTCTTCGTGGTGCGGACGAACCCGGAGTCGACCAGGCCGATGAACGCGATGAACAGGCCGATGCCGACGGTGATGGCCGCCTTGAGCTGCGCGGGCACGGCCGTGAAGATCATCGTCCGGATGCCGGTCAACGCCAGGATCACGATCACGACGCCGTTGATGACGACGAGGCCCATCGCCTCGGCCCAGGTGACCTGGTGCACGACGCTGACGGCGAGGAACGAGTTGATCCCGAGCCCCGCGGCGATGCCGAACGGCAGGTTCGCGATGAGGCCCATCGCGATCGTCATGAGCCCGGCGACGAGTCCGGTGGCCGCGGCGACCTGGGCGTTCTGCAGCCAGCCGCCGAGGACGTCCTGCGGCGCCTGGTCCTGGCTGAACCCACCGAGGATGAGCGGGTTGAGGATGACGATGTAGGCCATCGTCACGAAGGAGACGAGGCCGCCCCGGATCTCGCGGGGGATCGTCGATCCGCGGTGCGTGATGGAGAAGAAGCGGTCGAGGCCGGTCGCGAAGCGGTTCCGGGGCGTGGTGTCGGTCTGCGGGGCGCTCACCGAACAAGCTTAAAGGGCGCTGGGTTTCCGGCACGTCACAGCTTCCTTCCAGGGGATTTCCTGGAGGCGCGGCTCGCCTCGACGGGGTACGTCACGCCCGGTGGCCGGTCGCGTTCTGCGGCCAGGGCTGGTGTTGGATGGACGGGTGAACCAACGTCTGGACCGTGCGCGCATCGAGTCCGCGGTGCGGGAGCTCCTGCTCGCGATCGGCGAGGATCCCGACCGTGCGGAGCTCGCCCGCACGCCCGCTCGTGTGGCCGAGTCGTACGCCGAGTTCTTCTCCGGCATCGGGACGGACGCGGTGGCGATCGCCCGCGACGGCACGGTCCACGCCGAACCGGGCGACCGCGGGCAGCTCGTCATCGTGCGCGACGTGAAGTTCCGGTCCGTCTGCGAGCACCACCTGCTCCCGTTCCTCGGTGTGGCGCACCTCGCGTACGCGCCGGGGGACCGGCTCATCGGCCTCGGCACGCTGTCGCGCGTGCTCGACGCGGTGGCCTCCCGTCCGCAGCTGCAGGAGCGGCTCGGCGAGCAGGTCGCGGCGACCATCGCCGAGGGGCTCGGGGCCGCCGGCGTCCTCGTGGTCCTCGACGCGCAGCACCAGTGCGTGACGACCCGCGGGGAGCGGCAGACCGGGTCGACGACCGTGACCGTGGCAGCGACCGGCACCCTGGCCGAGGCCGCCGGACGGGCCGAGGCGATCGCCCTGATCGGTGCAGGCGCGGATGTCGGAGCCGGCCGCGGGGCGGACGCGTGACGACCGAGCGAGGCGGGTCGCCTCCCTCGCAGGCTCGGTCGGCGCGCCCCGCGCAACGCTTCGCGTCGCCGCTGAGCGGGGCGCGCCAGGGCCCTGCTGCCACCGCACCCGGGTGGGTCGTCCCCGACCTGCGCGAGCCCGTGCGCACCATCGGCCGCCGGACCTTCGACTTCGACCACCGCATCGCCGTCATGGCGATCGTGAACCGCACGCCCGACTCGTTCCACGACCGCGGCGCGACGTTCGCACTCGACCGTGCCGTCGAGGCCGCCGTGCACGCGGCCGAGCAGGGCGCGGACTGGGTCGACATCGGCGGCGTGAAGTTCGCGCCGGGGCCGGAGCTGCCCGCCGCCGACGAGATCGACCGCGTCGTCCCCGTCGTCCGGCAGCTCGCGCAGGAGTCCGACGTGACGATCAGCGTCGACACCTTCCGGCCCGAGGTCGCCGCAGCGGCGATCGAGGCCGGTGCGAGCGTGGTGAACGACACGACCGGGCTGTCCGACCCCCGGATGGCGGCCGTCGTGGCGGACTCCGACGCGACGATCGTGGTCACGCACTCGCTGGCGGAGCCCCGTCGTCCGCTGCCGGCCCCGCCGCAGTACGGCGACGTGACGACCGAGGTCGTCGGGTTCCTGCGCGAACGGGTCGACCGGGCCCTCGCGGCCGGCATCCCGGAGTCGCGGATCATCGTCGACCCGGGGCACGACCTCAACAAGAACACGGTGCACACGCTCGAGCTCACCCGACGCCTGCCCGAGGTGGTCGCGCTCGGCTACCCGGTGCTCGCGGCGGTCTCGAACAAGGACTTCGTGGGGGAGTCGCTCGGGCGTCCCCGCGGTGAGCGACTGGCGGGGTCGTTGGCGGTCGCGACGGTGAGCGCGATGCTCGGCGCGCGGATCGTCCGGATGCACGACGTCGCCGAGAGCGTGGACGCGATGCGCATGGTCGAGGCGACGCTCGGCTGGCGGGCACCGGTGGAAGCGCGGCACAACACGTGAGCGTCCTCCCGCCGTCGATCGCCGACCTGTCCGACGACGAGCTGCTCGAGCTGTACACGGCGGGGGCGGTCGCGCCCTGGCTGCGGGTGAACTTCGTGACGACGCTCGACGGCTCGGCGACGGCCGCGGGTGACGGGGTCTCGGGATCGCTCGGCGGGCCGGACGACCTGCGCGTGTTCGACCTGCTGCGCCGGGTGGCCGACGCGGTGCTGGTGGCCGCGGGGACGGTCCGTGACGAGGGCTACGGGCCGATGGTGCTGCACGACGCCGACGTGGCCTGGCGGCGGGCACACGGGCTGCCAGACCACCCGGTGTTCGCGATCGTCTCGGGCTCGCTGTCCCTCGACCCGGCGTCCCGGGTGTTCACCGAGGCGCCGGTGCGTCCGATCGTCCTCACCTCGACGACCGCGTCGTCGTCGCCCCGGGCCGCGGCGCTCGCGGCGGTCGCGGACGTCGTGCCGTGCAGCTCCGACGACGACCCGGACACGGTCGACCTCGTCGCCCTGCGGGACGCCCTGGTGTCGCGCGGCCTCGGCACGGTGCACTGCGAGGGCGGACCGACGTTCTTCGGGGCGCTCGTGGCGGCGGACCTCGTGGACGAACTCACGCTGACGGTCGACCCGTCGCTCGAGGGTGGCGCCGGCCCACGCATCACCCACGGCGGTTCGCCCGACCTCCGGCGCTTCCGGCCGGCCCACGTGCTCCTCGGGCGTGACGGAGTGCTGCTCACCCGGTACGTGCGGGCACCCGACCCCGGCGAGTGACCGGGGCCGCGCGCCGGACCCCGGCGAGTGACCGGGGCGGCACGCTAGGGTCGGGCGCGTGATCGACATCGTGGCGTCCGGGGTCCTCTTCGACATGGACGGGACGCTCGTCGACTCGACCGCGGTGGTCGAGGCGACCTGGACCCGGTTCGGTGTCGAGCACGGCATCGACCCCGCGGAGATCCTCGCCTTCTCGCACGGCCGCCAGGCGATCAGCACGATCCAGCGCTTCCTGCCCGACCTCGACCACGACGAGCAGCTGCGGATCGCCGCCGGGCTCGTCGCCGAGGAGCGCGAGAGCACCGAGGGCATCTCGGAGGTCCCGGGCGCCGGGGCGTTCGTGTCCCGCCTGGTCGACGCCGGGGTGCCGGTCGCGATCGTCACGAGTGCGCCCCGCGACCTCGCGGTGGAGCGGATGCAGGCCGCCGGGGTGCACGTGCCCGAGGCGCTCGTCGCCTCCGAGGACGTCGAGCACGGCAAGCCGCACCCGGACGGGTACCTGCGCGGTGCGGCGCTGCTCGGTGTCGACGCCGCCGACTGCGTGGCCTTCGAGGACGCACCCGCCGGGCTCGAGGCCGCCATCGCCTCCGGGGCGACCACGGTCGTCGTGGGGACGCTCGAGGCCGACGTCACCGCGGGGTTGTACCGGGTGGGCGGCTACGACGGCATCTCCGTGGAGCGCGAGGGAACGGCCTTCCGCATCCGCGGCTGACCCGACCGCCGCCCACGGCTGTCCACCTGCGGACGCTTCCAGCGCTCCCCGACGACGCTGGTCATGCGGCCGGAACGACCGGGCCGCGGAAGGAACGACCATGGCAGCACTCGACGGCAAGAAGATCCTCGTCATCGCGACGAACTACGGCGTGGAGCAGGACGAGATCGTCGTCCCGATCGACCAGCTCCGCGAGCGCGGCGCGACCGTGACGGTGGCGGCGCAGGAGACCGGCGCGATCGCGACCCTCGTCGGCGACAAGGACCCGGGCAAGAACGTCGACCCGGACACCACCATCGCCGGTGTCAATGCCGGCTCGTTCGACGCGCTCGTCGTCCCCGGGGGCACGATCAACGCCGACACCCTCCGCACCGACCAGCAGGCGGTCTCCCTCGTGCAGGCGTTCGCGGAGGCCGGCAAGCCGGTCGCCGCGATCTGTCACGGGCCGTGGACCCTCATCGAGGCCGGCGTCGTGTCGGGGAAGACGATCACGTCGTTCCCGTCGCTGCAGACCGACGTGCGGAACGCCGGGGCCGAGTGGGTCGACCAGGAGGTCCAGGTCGACGGCGGGCTCATCACCTCGCGGAACCCGGACGACCTGCCGGCGTTCGTCGACGCGATCGAGTCCGCACTGACCGCGTAGGAGGCTGGGCCGAGTCTCGGCTCGGCGGACTCGGCGTGGGCTGCGGCAGCGCGAAAGAGTCCGCGGGCCCGAGTCTCGGCGCCCCGAGCGCGCAGGGCGCGCAGGGCGCGCAGGGCGCGCCGGCGCGTCAGGGGAGCGCGACGGGGCGGGCCGTGCGGAGCACCGCGGGACCGAGGGCGAGGACGCCGTCGGACTCCGGGTCGCACCGCACCCCGCCCCGCCCGCGCATCGCCCGGAACGCCCCCGGGGCCACCTCGTGGTCCATCCAGGCGCACGGGTTCGCCGGCCGGTACCCGCGGAAGCGGACCACCCCCTGCCCGGAGTCGAGCGCGAACGGCTGGCCCCGGAGCGCCTCGACGTCCACCCCGCGGAGGAACACGTTCCGCCGGGTCGCGACCGGGTCGACGGCCGCACCGAGTTCGGCGGCGACGGCGTCCAGCCCCTCGAGACCGATCACGGTCACCGAGGCGTGCACGTGCGCCCGCGACGCGAAGTACCGGTCGCCGACGATCCCGAGTCCCGCGCGCAGCTCGACGCGCTCGCGCAGGTCGTCCGGCTCGCCGTCCAGGGCGGGCAGCGCCCCGTCCGCCGGTCGCCCCTCGTAGCGGTGCCGCCGGGACACCAGCAGCAGCGCGATCTCGACGTCGGTCCGGTAGGGCAGGTCGCCGGAGCCGGCCACGTCGTCCACGTCGGTCACGCACCCCACGCTAGCCGCGCCTCCAGGCCGCCGTCCCCGCACCGACGGACGTCCGCTGCCCTGTCTGATTTCCGCCAGTCGATGTCGGTGAGCCGTGTCAGGCTGTGGGCATGTCCACCGCACCAGAGGCACTGCACGCCGAGCGCTACCGGGTCGTCGCCTCCCGCGATGCCCGGTTCGACGGGCAGTTCGTCACCGCCGTGCACTCCACCGGCATCTACTGCCGCCCGTCGTGCCCGGCCCGGACGCCCCGGGAGTCCGGCGTCACCTTCTACCGCACCAGTGCCGCCGCGCACCTCGCCGGCTTCCGCGCCTGCAAGCGCTGCCTGCCCGAGGCGACGCCGGGCAGCCCCGAGTGGGACCTCCGCGAGGACGTCGCCGGACGCGCCATGCGCCTCGTCCTCGACGGCGTCGTCGAACGCGACGGCGTGCCCGGCCTCGCCGCCCGCGTCGGGTACTCCGAGCGGCAGCTCAACCGCATCATGACCGCCGAGCTCGGTGCCGGGCCCAAGGCGCTCAGCCGGGCGCACCGCGCACAGACCGCGCGGACGCTGCTCACCTCGTCCGACCTGCCCGTCGCGGACGTCGCGTTCGCCGCCGGGTTCGCGAGCGTCCGCCAGTTCAACGAGACCGTACGCGAGGTCTTCGCGGTCACGCCGACCGAGCTCCGCGCACGCCGCACGCTCCGACCGGTCGCGGACGGAGCACTGCACGTGCACCTGCCGGCGCGCGCGCCGTTCGACGCGCAGGGGCTCCTCGACTGGCACGCGCTGCACGCCCTGGCGGGCACGGAGCAGGTGGAGGTCGACGACACCGGGCGGGTCACGTCGTACGGACGGGTGCTCGACCTGCCAGGAGGCGCGGCCTGGTTCAGCGCCTCGGCCGCCGTCCCCGGGGTGGCCGGGCGGGGGACCGGGATCGACCTGTGCGTGCGGGTCACGGACCTCTCCGACCTCCCGACGCTCGTGGCGCGGGTGCGCTCGTACTTCGACCTCGACGCCGATCCGGAAGCGGTCGACGCCGTGCTCGGCGCGGTGCCCGAGCTGGCCGACGCCGTCGCCCGGGTCCCCGGCATCCGGCTGCCCGGCGCCGTGGACCCGCACGAGATCGTCTTCCGGACCCTCATCGGTCAGCAGGTGTCCGTCGCCGCGGCCCGGACGGCGCAGACGCGGTTGGTCGCGGCGCTCGGTGCACCCGTGCCGTCCGCGATCGCGCCGGACGGCCTGCTGTTCCCGTCCGCCGCCGTCATCGCGGCCAGCGGGCACGAGGTGCTCCGTGGCCCGGCTGCCCGCGTCGACACGATCCTCCGGGTGGCCGCCGCGCTCGCCGACGGGTCGCTCGTGGTCGACGGCGGGCAGTCGCTCGACGAGCTGCGCGCCGGACTCCTCGCGGTGAAGGGCATCGGGCCCTGGACGGCCGACTACGTCGCGCTCCGCGTCCGCCACCACCCGGACGTCTTCCTCCACAGCGACCTCGCGGTGCGCAACGGTGCACAGGAACTCGGTCTGCCCGGTTCGGCGCGCGAGCTCTCCCTATGGTCGGAGCAGGTGGCGCCGTGGCGGAGCTACCTCACGATGCACTGCTGGCGACCGATCATCGACCGCGCGACGGCGACGACCGGTGCGACCCACACGACCGCGGCTCCGGCCGCCCGGAAGGACGAACGATGACCGATGCGACGATCCAGACGCTGGACACTCCCGACGGCCCCTTCACCGTGCTCGAGGACACCGAGGGCCGTGTCCTCGCCTCGGGCTGGACGGACGACGCGGAGCGCATCCTCGCGCGCCTCGCCGACCGGCACCGACCGGAACGCGTGGTCGACGGCCGGGTGGCCTCGGCGGACGCCGTCGACGCGTTCTACGCGGGCGAGGTCGAGCACGCGATGCAGGTGCCGGTGCGCCAGTTCGGCACCGAGCTCTTCGCCGAGGGCTGGCGGCAGCTCCGACTGATCCCCGCCGGCGGGACGTTGACCTACACCGGGTTCGCCGCCGCGATGGGGCGACCCGACGCCGTCCGGGCCGCGGCGAGCGTGTGTGCGCGGAACGCCCCGGCGCTGTTCGTGCCGTGCCATCGCGTGCTGCGGACCGACGGCACGCTCGGCGGCTTCGCGTGGGGGCTCGACGTGAAGCGGTCCCTGCTCGAGCGGGAGTCGGTGGGCACGACGGCACTCGTCTGAGTCGAGAGCGGCCGGACCGGCGTTCTCCCCCTGGTTGCGGGTGTCGACGCGGGGGCACGGGGCTGTCATGCTCGACACAACCGACCCGCCAAGGACCAGACCCGAAGGACCCCACGCGCGCCAGCGGCGCACCGCGGTCGACCCACCTTCGAGGACCCCATGGACCAGCACGTCGACCGCACGGTCGTCTCCGCGGACGGCACGGTGCTCGCCGTGTCCGACGCCGGGACCGGCCCCGCGCTCGTCGTCGTCGGCGGGGCGTTCGACCACCACGGCACCCCGTTCGTCACCGGCCTGACCGCGGCCCTGCAGGACCGCTACCGGGTCATCACCTACGACCGACGCGGCCGCGGCGCGAGCGGCGACACCGACCCGTGGGCGATCGAGCGCGAGGTCGAGGACCTCGCGGCCGTCGTCGCCGACGTCGAGGGTCCCGTCACGGCGGTCGGCCTCTGCGTGGGCGCGGGCGTGGTGCTGCACGGCCTCGCGGGCGGGGTCCGACTCGACGCCGCCGTGCTCTGGGAGCCGCCCTACCGCGCCACCGTCGACCCGCACGCCGACGACGTCGTGTTCGCGGACGTCCTCGACGAGCACGTCATCGGCGGGCGTCGCGCCCAGGCCGTCCGGGCGTTCCTCGCGCACGTCCTCGGCGTCCCCATGGGCCAGATCACCGCACTCCGGTTGAAGGGTGCGCTGTGGCGGTCCCTGGTCGTCGACGCGCACGTGCTGAGCCGTGACGTCCGGGTCCTCAACGGTCTCGCGATCCCCGAGCGGGTGGCCGCAGCCGTGGGCGTGCCCGTCCTCGTCGCGGCCGGTGGTGACGGCCTCGAGTGGATGCGGCAGGCGGCCCGGGCGGTCGTCGAGGCCGTCCCGGGGTCGGAGTACGCCGAGGTGCCGGGCCAGGGACACGTGCCCGCGCCCGAGGCCCTCGGCCAGCTGCTCGACCGCTTCACCGCGCGGACGGCCGCACGGCGCTGACCACCGGGGCTGCAAGGATGGTCGTCGTGAACGCACCTCGCCTCGGACTCCTGCTCGACGTCGACGGGCCCATCGCCAGCCCCGTCTCGCGCACCATCGCGATCCCGAGCATCATCGAGGACCTCGTCGCGCTCGCGGCCGAGGGCATCCCCGTCGTGTTCAACACGGGGCGGAGCGACGCCTTCATCCGGCAGGAGGTCGTCGGACCCCTGCTCGCCGGCGGTCTCGCCGCGGGCGGCCGCGTGCACGCCGTGTGCGAGAAGGGCGCCGTCTGGTGCTCGATCGGCCCGCAGTACGAGGGCGGCATGGGCGAGCTGACCGTCGCCGAGGACCTGGCGCTGCCGCGGGACTACGCCGACGAGATGCGCGAGCTCGTCCGCGACGAGTACGCCGACCTGGTCTTCTTCGACGAGACGAAGCGCGCGATGGTCTCGATCGAGCAGCGCGTCGAGGTGCCGAACGCCACGTACCTCGACCGCCAGCCGGAGTTCGACGCGAAGGCCATGGCCGCACTCCAGCGCCGCGGACTCGGGGTCCGCCGGCTCGACGACGTCCGCCCCGACGCGGACGGTGCCGTGCAGTGGCGGATCGACCCGACGATCATCTCGACCGACGTCGAGTCCGACCGCAGCGGCAAGGACATGGGCGCGGAGCGGTCGCTCGAGCTCCTCGCGCAGGACGGCGAGCTGCCTCTGGCGTGGCGGACGATGGGCGACTCCCGGAGCGACTACGCGATGGCGGACTGGCTGCACGCGAACGGCCACGAGGTGGCGCACGTCGACGTCCGCCCGTCCGACGGGGTCCCGGCGACGCCGTACCCGGTGCTCACGGCACCCGACGGCGTGATCCACGACGACGCCGGAGCGCGGTTCCTGTCGGACTGGCGCCGGTCCGTCTGAGCCGAGCCGCGCCTCCCGGGCCCCGGACCACGCGCTGTCGGAGGCCGCGCTGCCGGGCCACGCCCGTCCGCGGTGTTTGCGTGTCGGGGTGGTACACCAGTAATGTCGCGGGGTCCGCCGCCAGCCGATGACGGGATCCACCCCATGGCACAGAAGCTCCGCATCAAGTCGATCGAGGCCTCACTGGCCGACTCCGAGGAGCAGGGCCGGTCCCTGAAACGCTCCCTGAGGACGTTCGACATCGCCGCGATGGGGATCGCGGTCGCCGTCGGCGCCGGCATCTTCTCGGTCGGTGCGAACGCCGCCGCGAACTTCGCCGGACCAGGCGTCATCATCTCGTTCCTGCTCGCCGCCGTCACCTGCGGCCTCGCGATCATGTGCTACGCCGAGTTCGCCTCGACGATCCCCGTCGCCGGCTCCGCGTACACGTTCACCTACGCCACGATGGGCGAGCTGCTCGCCTGGATCGTCGGGTGGGACCTCATCCTCGAGACCCTCACCGCCAGCGCCGTCATCGCGAAGTACTGGGGCATCTACCTCAGCACCGCGTTCGAGGTGTTCGGCGTCGAGCTTCCGAGCACGATCCAGCTCGGCCCGATCCCCTTCACCTGGGGCCCGGTCCTGATCGTCGGCATCTTCACGGTGCTGCTCGCGTTCGGCACCCGCCTGTCGTCGCGGGTCTCGGCCGTCATCACGGTCATCAAGGTCGCCATCGTCGTGTTCGTCATCGTCGCCGGAGCGTTCTTCGTCAAGGCCGCGAACTTCACCCCCTTCATCCCGCCGGCGTCGCCCGCCCGCGGCTCGGAGGGGAGCGTCTGGACCCAGTCGCTCGTGTCCTGGTTCACCGGCTCGGAGCCCGCCCAGTACGGCGTCTTCGGCCTGCTCGCCGCGGCCTCCCTCGTGTTCTTCGCGTTCATCGGCTTCGACGTCGTCGCGACCAGCGCCGAGGAGACCGAGAACCCGCAGAAGACCCTGCCGCGCGGCATCTTCATCGGCCTCGGCATCGTGACGCTGCTCTACGTCGGCGTCAGCGTCGTCATCACGGGCATGGTGTCGTACCAGCGCCTGGCCGAGGAGAAGACGCCGTCGCTGGCGTCGGCCTTCGACATCGTCGGGCTGCCGTGGGCCGCCGGCATCATCGCGATCGGCTCCCTGATCGGTCTGACGACGGTCGTCATGGTGCTGCTGCTCGGCCTGTCCCGCATCGTCTTCGCGATGAGCCGTGACGGCCTGCTGCCGCGCTGGTTCTCGAAGACGAACGAGAAGACGCAGACGCCGGTGCGCGTCCAGGTCGTCGCGGGTGTCGTCGTCGCGCTGCTCGCCGGCTTCACCGCGGTCGACAAGCTCGAGGGCATGATCAACATCGGCACCCTGTCCGCGTTCGTGCTCGTGTCGATCGGGATCATCGTGCTCCGTCGTTCGCGTCCCGACGCGCCGCGTGCCTTCCGGGTGCCGTGGTCGCCGGTGCTGCCGATCGTCTCGGCGGTGCTGTGCTTCTGGTTGATGCTGAACCTCGAGGTCGAGACGTGGCTCCGGTTCGTCATCTGGCTCGTGGTCGGGTTCGCGATCTACTTCGGGTACAGCCGTCGCAACAGCCGGGTGGGCAAGGGCCTGCAGTAGCGCGGGCGGGCGCGCTGGCGCTGGCGCGGGCGCTGGCGGGCGGGTCGAACCAGGTTTCCGACACCGAACCACGCGCGGGGGCTGGTTCGGTGTCGGGAACGTGGTTCCACGCGGGCGTGGGCGCGGGCGTGAGCGCCGCCGCGCGCCGCGTCAGGCACCCAGTGCAAGCGCCGCGCCGAACCCGAGCATGACGAGCGCGACGAGCCCGTCGAAGACGCGCCACGTCAGCGGCTTCGCGAAGAACGGTCGCAGCAGCCGTCCGCCGAACCCGAGCGCGCCGAACCACAGGCAACTCGCGAGGACCGCCCCCACCGTCCACCACCACCGCTCCGCCGGCCCCTGCTGGTTCGCGACGGACCCGAGGAACACGAGCGTGTCCAGGTAGACGTGCGGGTTGGCCCACGTGAACAGCAGCATCGTCACGACGGCCGTCCGCATGGTGACGGCGCGGTCGGTTCGTCGGGGTCCTGGAGGCGCGGTGCGCGTCCGCCCCGCACCCACCGTCGCCGAGGTGGCCGGTCCCACCGCCGCGGTCGCCACCGGCACGCCGTCGTCCGTCGCCGCCGACTCCACCCGCATCGCCGCGCCGGACGGCCACAGCGCCCGACGAGCCGCGAGCACCCCGTAGGTCACCAGGAACGCCGCACCGACGAAGCGGATCACCACGAGCGCCACCGGGAACCGCTCCACCACGACCCCGACGCCGAGCACCCCCGCGAGGATCAGCACGGCATCCGAGAGCGCGCAGACCACCACCGCCGCTGCGACGACCCGTACCGACGAGGTCACCGCGAGCCGGAGCAGGTACGTGTTCTGCACACCGATCGCCACGATGAGCGCGAGCCCGGTACCGAGGCCGGCGAGCAGGGGGAGGAGTGTGGTCACGGTCCGACCGTACGGCCGCGGCCACGTGTAGGACAGCTCACGTTCCTGATGCTGCGTAAGCTCAGCTGCATGCCACGACTGCAGCGCGAACACCTCGAGACCCTGCTCGCCGCGGTCGACCACGGGACGCTCGACGCCGCGGCCCGAGCGCTGTCGATCACGCCGTCGGCGGTGTCGCAGCGGATCAAGTCGATGGAGCAGCAGGTGGGCCGGGTGCTCCTGCAGCGGACGACGCCGGTCCGCCCGACCCCCGACGGCGAGGTCGTCCTCCGCCACGCACGGCAGGCCCGGTTGCTCGACGAGGAGACCACCCGGGCGCTCGGCGGCGGCGACTCGGTCGTCCCGTCGATCCCGCTCGCGGTGAACGCCGACTCGCTGGGCACCTGGTTCCTCGACGCGCTCGCCCTCGTGCGTGCCGACACCGAGGTCGTGTTCGACCTCCACCGCGAGGACCAGGACCGCACCGCCGAACTCCTCCGCGCGGGCACCGTGATGGCGGCGGTCACGGCCGAGGCCGAGCCGGTGCAGGGGTGCTCCTCGGTGCCGCTGGGGATCGACCGGTACCGGGCCGTCGCCTCCCCGTCGTTCGTCGCCCGGTACCTGCCGGGTGTCGACAGCGAGCAGCGGATGACACGGCTCCTCGACCGGGTGCCCCTCGTGGACTACGACCGCGACGACGACCTGCAGCAGGGGTACCTGCGGCGGGTGCTCGGCCACGCACCGTCCGGGCCGCGGCACTTCGTCCCGACCTCGGCGGACTTCGCCCGTGCGGTGTCGCTCGGCTTCGGCTGGGGGATGCTGCCGGAGGCGCAGTGCCTCGATGCCCTCGACCGGGGTGACCTCGTCGAGCTCACCCCCGGCCGTCGGGCGGACGTGGCGCTCTGGTGGCAGCGCTGGAACCTGGCCTCACCGCTGCTCGAGCGCGTGACCGAGGCCGTCCGGGCGACCGCGGCCGAGCGGCTCCACCCCGCCGGTCAGGCCGTCGCGCGGTAGCGGAGCCCGTCCACGAGCAGCCCGACGAGCAGCTGGCTCTGCTCGATCGTCGGAGCCCCGTGGCACAGGTCGGCCACCGCGTGCAGGAGCTGCTGCGCGTCGACGTCGGGGCGGATCGTCCCGGCGGCCGCCGCGGCCTCGAGGAGCCCACCGAGGGCGCCACCGAGCCGCGCGAGGAAGTAGTCCGGCAGCGCCTCGAACGCCGGGTCGCCCGAGTGCAGGGCGGCGGCGAGCCCGCGCTTCGTCGCGACGAACTCGGTGAACCGCTGCAGCCACAGGGCGAGCGCCTCGTCGGGAGCGTGCGCGGCGGCGAGCTCGTCCGCGGCGGCCGCCGTCGACTCGACCGCCCGCTGGAACACCGCGACGACGAGGTCCGAGCGCTGCGGGAACCGCCGGTACAGCGTGCCGACGCCGACCCCGGCCCGGTCCGCGATCAGCTTCGCGGGGGCGTCCACCCCGTCGGTCGCGAAGACGGCCTTGGCGGCGTCGGTCAGGGCGTCGGCATTGCGTCGGGCGTCAGCGCGCACGGAGTCCTCCTCTTGCGTAAACGGAAAGTCATTCCGTATAGTTCCGGAAGAGCGTTCCACTTCCGGCCACGATACGGCACCGACACCCGGAACGCCATCGACAGGAGGAACCGCACATGCAGTACCGCACCCTCGGCCGCACCGGCATCCAGGTCAGCCCCTTCGCCCTCGGCGCCATGATGCTCGGCACCGACGGCAGCATCGGCAACGGCGACGAGCAGGACTCGATCCGCATCGTCCACCGCGCACTCGACGCGGGCATCAACTTCATCGACACCGCCGACCGCTACTCGCAGGGCGGCTCCGAGGAACTGCTCGGCAAGGCGCTCGCCGGCCGCCGGGACGACGTCGTCATCGCCACCAAGTTCAACGGCCCGATGGGCGACGACCCGAACCGGCGCGGCAACTCCCGGCGGTGGATCACGCAGGCCGTCGAGGGGTCGCTGCGGCGCCTCCGGACCGACCACATCGACCTGTACCAGGCGCACCGACCCGACGACACGGTCGACCTCGAGGAGACCCTGTCCGCCCTGACCGACCTGATCCGCAGTGGCAAGGTCCGGGCGATCGGCAGCTCGGACTTCCCCGCGTCGATGCAGGTCGAGGCGCAGTGGACGTCGGAGCGCCGCGGGCTCGAGCGCTTCCGGACGGAGCAGCCCACGTACTCGATCCTCAACCGCGGCATCGAGCGCGAGGTCCTCCCGGTCGTCCAGCGGTACGGCATGGGGTCCCTCGTGTGGAGTCCCCTCGCCGGCGGCATGCTGACCGGCCGCTTCCGGAAGGGGCAGGACACCGACCTCGCCCGCGCGACCATGTTCCGGCACAACCGCGACGAGCGACGGATCGACGCCGTGGAACAGGTGGTCGCACTGTCCGAGGAGACCGGCATCCGGATGACCCACCTCGCGATGGCCTTCGCGATCGCGCACCCCGGCGTCACGAGTGCCCTGATCGGCCCGCGCTCGGTGGAGCAGCTCGACGACCTGCTCGCCGGCGCCGACGTCGTGCTCTCCGACGAGGTCCTCGACCGCATCGACGCGATCGTCCCGCCGGGCACCGACGTCGGACGGCTCGACCAGCAATACCAGCCGCCGGCCGTGCTCGACGCCACCCTGCGCCGACGCCCCGCCGCGGGACGCTCCGCGGCCTGACGTCGCGTCGGGGGCGGCCGCTTGCGGGAAACCGCACGATCGCCGCCCCCGGGGCCGTGTTCACACGTTCGTCACGCAACCGGCCCGATCGCGGCCCTACGATCGCAGGACCGACGGCGACGGGCCGTCGACAGCACGATCGCACGACCGCACCACGACACGACACACCGAACACCGCGACCGCACCCACGGTCGCGAGCACCGCCGGCGCAGGATCCCTAGTCCCTCGCCGGCCGGACCTCCCGAGGGTCCGGATCCATGTCGCCGCAGCCGCCGACGCCCGTCTCACGATGCGTCGGCGCCTGCGCTCGACCCGGCGTGAGTCCTCTCCGAACCCGACAGGAGACCACGCCATGTCCGCACCACCCGACGTCCGTCGTACCCAGAGGTCACTCCGAGCACCAGAGGCGACCGACGAGCTGCAGTCCTTCGACTTCCAGCTCCCGGCACCGCTCACGCCGCGCGACCGCGAGCGCGCCCGACGCCGCCGGCAGACCGAGCCGGTGCCCTACGTCCGACCACGTGCCGAGAGCCGGGCGCACAGCCCCGTGATGGTCCTCATCGTGCTCGTCGCCACGCTCGGCGTGATGGCGTACGCGGTGTTCCTCCTCGACCCGGCGAACCGGGGCGACTTCCTGCCGTACGGGCTCGTGATCGTCGCCGAGAGCGTGCTCGTGGGGCAGGCGCTCCTGTCCATGTGGACGATCCTCTCCGGCGGCTCCGACCCCCGGGACTTCGCGTTCCACCACACCCAGGACACCCTGTTCGACCGCGACACCATCGCCCGCAGCGGCGCCGCCGACCAGCCCCACCGCTGGCCGATGCACGTGCGCGGACGCCGGGTGGACGTCGACGTCTTCATCACCGTCTACGGCGAGGAGCTCACCAAGGTGGCCGCGACGGTGCAGGCCGCGGTGGCCATGCGCGGCGAGCACCGCACGTGGGTGCTCGACGACGGGCGGAGCGACGAGGTGCGGGCGCTCGCCGAGGAGCTCGGCGCCCGGTACGTCCGTCGGCTCTCGTCGCACGGCGCGAAGGCGGGCAACATCAACCACGCGCTGACGCTCGCCAAGGGCGACTACTTCGCGGTCTTCGACGCGGACTTCGTGCCGAAGCCGGACTTCCTGTTCGAGACCGTGCCGTTCTTCGCCGACGACGGGATCGCCTTCGTGCAGACCCCGCAGTCGTACGGCAACCTCCACAACCTCGTCTCGCGGGGTGCCGGGTACATGCAGACGGTGTTCTACCGGTTCATCCAGCCCGGCCGGAACCGGTTCAACGCGGCGTTCTGCGTCGGGACGAACGTCATCTTCCGCCGCGAGGCCATCGACGAGATCGGCGGCATGTACACCGACTCGAAGTCCGAGGACGTCTGGACGAGCCTGATGCTCCACGAGCGCGGCTGGAAGACCGTCTTCATCCCGATGACCCTCGCCGTCGGCGACGCCCCGGAGACCATCGAGGGCTTCACCAAGCAGCAGCTCCGGTGGGCCACGGGCGGCTTCGAGATCCTGCTCACCCACTTCCCGTTCCGCCCGAAGCACCGGCTGACGATGGACCAGCGGCTGCAGTACCTCGTCACCGCGAGCTTCTACCTGACGGGCATCGTCCCCGGGCTCCTCCTGCTCGTGCCGCCGCTCGAGATCTACTTCGACCTGCGCCCGATGAACCTGACGATCGGGGCCGGCGAGTGGGTGCTGTTCTACCTCGGCTTCTACGGTGCGCAGGTGCTCCTCGCGTTCTACGCCCTCGGGTCGTTCCGGTACGAGACGCTCCTGCTCGCCGCGGTCTCGTTCCCGATCTACGCGAGCGCGCTCTGGAACGTCGTCTGCGGCAAGGAGCAGGCGTGGCACGTCACCGGCGCCTCCCGTGGTCGGACGCCCTCCCCGTTCAACTTCATCGTCCCGCAGGTGCTCGTGTTCGTGTTCCTGGCGTTGACGAGCGTCGTGGCGGTCTGGCGTGACCTCGACAACGGGCAGCTGACGCTCGCGACGGCCTGGAACACCACGAACACCCTCGTGTTCCTCGCGTTCATCATCGCCGCGTTCCGCGAACAGGCCCGGAACCGTGTGACGGACCGGCTGACCGCGATGCTGGACGGGGTGACGGCATGACCTGGACGAACCGACTCCGGCTGTTCGCAGGGCTCATCGTGGTGCTCGTCGTCGTGGCGGCGTGCACGCTCGTCTTCAACCAGCGGCAGAGCGCCGTGGCGAGCACCTCGGCGGCGATCGCCGCGCAGGAGTACGCCGTCGGCACCGACTACGGCGGGACCGTCACCGAGGAGTACGTCGAGGAGGGCGACACCGTCCGGAAGGGCGACCAGCTCCTGCAGGTGCAGAGCCTCCAGCTCGCGCAGGACATCCGGAAGGGCGTCGTGGGCGCGAACACGCAGACGAGCGCGTACGACATCGGCGCCGACGGCTTCATCACGTTCAAGGCCGAGGTCTCCGGCACCGTCGCCAAGGTCGACGTGAAGACCGGCGGATACGTGCAGGCCGGCTCCGAGCTCGGCACGATCCACAAGGAGGACAGCCTCTTCGTCACCTCGAGCTTCATCGTGACGGCCCGGGACTACGGGCGGATCCGGAACGGCGCCGCGGTCGACCTCGTGCTCCCGAACGACACGACGATCCGGGGCACCGTGAAGAGCGTCAGCGTCGAGACCAACGACCAGGGGCAGGCGAAGACCACGGTCGACGTCGAGAGCCCCGAGCTCTCCGCGTCGCCGTCGAGCGGCATCACGAGCCCCGGGACGCCGGTGGACGCCACCCTGCACCTGCGGGACGACGGCCGGCTCGCGGGTGTCACGGACCTCGTCCGTGACTTCGCGCGGCAGATCGGACTGTAGCCCCATGCTCCGGCTGCCTCGGTCTGCCCGTCGCGACCAGGCGCCGGACGCGCGCCGTCGGGTCGGCGTGCGCCGTGCCTCCAGGCTGTCCACCAGCGTCACCGTCGTGACGGCCGTCGCGATGCTCGTGACCGCGTGCACCGGCCCTGGAGGCACGGATCACCCCGGCGAGACCACCTCGCCCACCACGAACGGTGCGGCACAGGCGCGCGCGGTCGCCGCTCTCGGCGACGTCGCGTCGTCGAAGGCGGGCGCGATGCGCCTCGCCGACGGCCTGCTGCCGCCGACGAACCGCTGGTTCTCGGGACTCGTCTTCGGCGCGGCACCGCAGCCGGTGTTCCCCAGCCCGATCTCGTGGCAGGTGACCGACGACGGCTTCGCGGCCGGGCTCCCCACCGTCACGGCCACCGAGAAGACCATCGCCGGCGGCGCGACGCAGCAGGTCGGACTCGACCTCGGTGCGACCTCGACCCTGGTGTCGGACTACGACTCGGTGTCCGTGACCGTCGAGCACCGTGACGGCTCCACCGTCCTCGGGCACACGGTGGTCGCCGAGGGCTCGCCGCTCGTGACGTACACCGCCGCGCGTGCCGGCACCGTCACCGCGACCTCGCCGATCGACGGCACCGGGGACGGCACCGGGACCGTCACCAGCGGTGGCCGGACCTGGCAGCTCGTCGTCCGCGACGGGACGATCGACGGCGACGCGATCGACCTGCGGTCCGGCGGCAGCGTCGTGCTCCTGCCGGTCCCGGACGGCGCGACCGTGGCACAGACGGCCCGGCTCGTCGCCGCCGCCCGTCCGCTCACGGGGGTCACGCTCGACCGCAGCGCCTCGCGGGGGAAACAGCGCACGACGCTGACGTACGACTTCGGCTCCGGCGACCGGGGCGTGCTCGTCCCGCAGCCGGGGCAGGGCACGACCGGCCTGGAGTGCACCGGCCTGCACTACGAGACCGTCCAGGGACCGGCCCCGGTCTGCACCGGCACCGCCCTGCGGTTCGCGGTCGACACGGTCCGGCCATCGGACACCCTCGACCTGTCGGGGCTGTCGTCCGCGGAGCGAGCGGCGCTCGTCACCCAGGTCCGCGCCGACGCGTCCACGGTGGATGCCTCGTCGTACGCCGCGGACAGCTACGGCGGTGGGAAGGACCTGTACCGCGTCGCGAACCTGTACCGGCTCGCGACGCAGCTCGACCTCGCGTCGGTGGCGGACGCACTGAAGACCTCGGTCGTCGACGAGCTCGACCAGTGGTTCGACCCCGCCGGGTGCGGGACCCGCACGGCCCGGTGCTTCGCGTACGACCCCACGCTGCACGGGCTCGTCGGGCAGGAGGCCTCGTTCGGCTCCGACGAGTTCAACGACCACCACTTCCACTACGGCTACGTGCTGTCCGCAGCCGCGGTCCTCGCCGCCGACGACCCGGCGCTCGTGAGCCGGTGGCGGACCGTGGCCGACCTCGTCGCGGCGGACATCGCGTCACCGGAGGCCACCGCCTCGTTCCCGGCGCTCCGCGTCTACGACCCGTACGTGCAGCACTCGTGGGCGTCCGGGTTCTCGCCGTTCGCCGACGGGAACAACCAGGAGTCGTCGTCCGAGGCCGTCTCGGCGTGGAACGGCGTCGCGCTGTGGGGAGCGGTGTCCGGCTCGTCGTCGGGCTCGTCGTCGGGGTCGTCGTCGCTCCGGTCGGTCGGGACGTGGCTGCTCTCGAACGAGGCGGCCTCGGCGGCGCGGGACGTGCTCGACCCGGACCTGTCCGCGTTCCCGGAGTTCCGGCACCGGGTGGTCTCGCTGACCTGGGGCGGCAAGCGCGACCACGCGACCTGGTTCAGCGCCGCGGAGGCCGCGCCCGCGGGCATCGAGCTCATCCCGATGCCGGCCGTGGCCGCCTCGTACGTCGATGCCGGCGGGGCGGCGCAGATCCGCCGGGTGCTGGCCGAGGCCGTGCCGGACGGGAGGTACGACGTGCAGTTCGGTGACTACCTGCTCATGTACCGGGCGCTGGCGTCACGGGCCGATGCGGCCACGGCGCTGCGGGAGGCGCGGGCGTTGCCGGACGCGGTGGTCGACTCCGCGAACTCGCGGTCGTACATGCTGGCGTGGATCATGTCGCGCGCGTAGCGCCGGCGCCGCGCCTCGTCAGGTCTGGCAGCGCGGGCACCAGTAGGTATCGCGCAGGGTCAGCTCCGACTCACCGAGCTCCCCGTACCGGATCGGCGTCCCGCAGCGCAGGCACGGCTTCCCCGCCCGGCCGTACACCCAGAAGCGCCGACCGGGCCGATCGACCCCGGTGGTCACGCGGGCACTGCGGTCACGGTTGGCGAGGATGAGCCGACTCGCCAGGGCGATCATCCGCGCCGGGTCGTGCACCTCGCGCACCGGACGGGTCGGCAGGACACCGCGCAGGAAGCACAGTTCGTTCCGGTAGACGTTCCCGAGGCCGGCGAGCACCCGCTGGTCGAGCAGTGCGAGGCCGACCGGACGATCAGGGTCCCGCTTCAGGTTCGCCAGCGCGAGCTCGGCGTCCCAGTCGGGACCGAGCAGGTCGGGGCCGAGGTACCCGACGATCTCGGACTCCTGGTCGCGGGGGACGACCTCGAGCACCCCGAGCGCGAAGCCGACCGTCGAGACCTCCGCAGCGTCGAGCACCACCCGTGCCTGGTGCGCCGGGCGACGCCAGCGGTCCCCGGGCGCGTAGACGTCCCACCGCCCCTCCATCTTGAGGTGCGAGTGCACGGTGAGGTCGCCGATCCGGTGCAGCAGGTGCTTGCCACGCGGGACGACCTCCTCCACCGTGCGGCCGACGAGGTCGAGCGTGGCGAACGCCGGCACCCGGAAGTCGCTGCGGGTGAGGACCTTCCCCGCCAGTGCGGCGTGGAGCCGACGGGCGGCGCGGAAGACGGTGTCGCCCTCAGGCACCGGGCACCCCCGTCGTGCGCTCAGACACGGAGACGCAGCCCCTGCGGCGTGGCGGTGAACCCGGCTTCGCGCAGCGCCGAACCGAGCGGGGTCTCGAGGACGAAGTCGCCGTCCACCCGCTCGACCGAGAGCTTCCGCAGGCCGCTCCGCACGGTCGCGGCGATCGACGCCGCCGCCACGGCGAGGTCCGCCGGGTCGTCGGTGAAGGTCAGCACCGACTTGCCACCGCGTTCGACGTACACCGCGAGGTGCCCGTCGACCGTCGTGACGAGCGCACCCGCCTTGCGCCCGGGCCGGTGCCCGCGGCCCGTCGTCTTCGCGGGAGCGGGGTCGGCGGGCGCACCGGAACGACCAGCGGTACCGTCGGCGCTGCCCGGACCGTCGTCGTCGGGCCCGGCGGCGGTGTCGGACGGCCACGGCAGCGATGCCCCGTACGCGTTCGCCGGGTCGGTCGCCGCGAGGGTCAGGGCATCACGCGGCCGGTCCGGGTCGGCCCGTTCGTCGTCGTCGATGTCGCGCGCGTACGTGCGGAGCCGGTCGACGGTGGGCCCCGTCGCGAACTGCGCGGCGCCGAGACCCTCGACGAAGTAACCCCGGCGCGCCCGGCCGGACTCCTCGAAGCGGGAGAGCACCCGGTACACGCCGGCGAACCCGCCCCGGACGCCCTCGACCTGCACCGCGCCGCGGGTGACGACGCCGTACCGCTCGAGCAGCTGTTCGGCGGTCGCGGCGGCCCGGACGGTCGCGTCGGACTCGGCGAGGGGGAGCAGGGACCACCGGCCGCCGACGGACGGCGGACCGGACTGGGTCGGCATCGTCGGCCGACGACGCCCGCGGTACGCCCGTGCGCGGGGTGCGCTCGAGCTCTTCGCCTTCCCGCCGAGCATCGCCCGCAACGGCGCGAAGGTGTCGTTCGTGATCTGTCCGGCCCACACCAGGTCCCACAGTGCGGTCGACAGGGCGGTGTCGTCGGTGCTGCCCACGGCCTGACCGAGCTGCCGGAAGAAGTACGCGCCGCCGCCCGCGAGCGCACCGAGCACGTCCCGCTGGAGCTCGGTCGTCTCGTCGCCGGAGGGCTCCGCCAGGATCGTGGCCGCGGTGTCGGCGAGGTGCAGGCGGATCCAGCCGTCGTTGCCCGGCAGGGTGCCGCCGCCGGACCAGAGGACCTCGCCCGTGGCGGTGAGCTCGTCGAGCATGCTCGGCGCGTAGTCGCCGACGCGTGCCGGCAGCACGAGGGTCTCCCATGCGCTCGCGGGCAGTGCCACCCCGGCGAGCTGGTCGACGACCTGGAGCACCCCGTCGACGCCGCGCAGCCCACCGCGGGTACCGGCGGTCCGGACGTGCTGCCACGCGGGCAGGAACCGCGCGAGGGCGTCCGGGGCGACGGGCTCGACCTCGTGCCGGAGCGCCGCGAGCGACTTCGTGCGGATGCGGCGGAGCACCTCGGCGTCGCACCACTCCGCACCCTGGCGATCGGGACGGAACTCGCCCTCGACCACGCGACGGTCGGCGACGAGGCGGCGCAGGGTGTCCTGCACGACGGCGATCCCGAGCCCCAGCCGTCCGGCGGCGTCCTGCGCGGAGAACGGCCCGTGCGACCGGGCGTACCGGCCGACCAGGTCGCCGAGCGGGTCGGCCACCGGTTCGACGAACGCCGTCGGCACGCCGATCGGCAGGGGCACCCCGAGGGCGTCGCGCAGGCGGGAGGCGTCCTCGATCACGGCCCACCGGGTCGCGCCGGCGTGCGAGAACGCGAGCAGGCGGCGGTCCCGTTCGAGCGCGGCGAGCACGGTCTGCACCTCGGTCGTCGCTGCGGCGCGGTCGTCCGCCTCCGCCAGCCAGCTCCGGTCCACGATCTCGTCGAGGTCGAGCGCGCCCACGAGCCGCAGGACGTCGACGATCCCCTCGGCGTCGCGCGCCCGGCGCTCCGGCGAGAGCCGCTGCAGGTCACGCTCGACCGAGGCGATGACCGCCGGGTCGAGCAGCTCGCGGAGCTCGGCACGACCGAGCAGCTCGCCGAGCAGCGTCGAGTCGAGGGACAGTGCGGCCGCCCGACGCTCGGCGAGGGGGGAGTCCCCCTCGTACATGAACGCGGCGACGTACCCGAAGAGCAGCGAGCGCGCGAACGGCGACGGCGTCTCCGTCTCGGTCTCGACCAACCGGATGCGCCGGCCCGCGATGTCGTCGGCGATCCCCAGCAGGGCGGGCACGTCGTACACGTCCTGGAGGACCTCGCGCACGGTCTCGAGCACGATCGGGAAGGTCGGGTACTTCTGGGCGACCTCGAGCAGCTGCGAGGCCCGCTGCCGCTGCTGCCAGAGCGGGGACCGCTGCCCGGGGTTCCGGCGGGGCAGCAGGAGCGCCCGCGCGGCGCACTCACGGAAGCGCGCGGCGAACAGCGCCGACGCCCCGACCTCGTCCGTCACGAGCGCTTCGAGGTCGTCCCGCTCGAACACGAACAGGTCGGCGCCGGGAGGCTCGGCATCGGTCTCGGGGATGCGCACGACGATCCCGTCGTCGGCGGCCATGGCGTCGCCGTCGATCCCGTGGCGCTCACGGAGTCGTGCGGCGACCGCCAGTGCCCACGGCGCGTGCACCTGCATGCCGTACGGCGAGTGCAGGATGAGCCGCCAGTCGCCGAGCTCGTCACGGAAGCGCTCGATCACGAGGGTCGTGTCGTTCGGCACGTGTCCGGTCGCGGCGCGCTGGTCGCGGAGGAAGGTGAGCAGGTTCGTCACGGCCCGCTCGTCGAGCCCGCCGGCGGCGACCCGGACACGTGCGTCGTCGTCGGAAGCCCCCTCGACCTCGCGCACGAAGGCCCCGGTGGCACGGCCGAGTTCCGCCGGGCGACCGATGCCATCGCCCTTCCAGAACGGCACGCGGCCCGGCTGCCCGAACGCGGGGCTGACGATCACCCGGTCGTGGGTGATCTCCTCGATGCGCCAGCTCGTCGCACCCAGCGCGAAGACGTCGCCGACGCGGGACTCGTAGACCATCTCCTCGTCGAGCTCGCCGACGCGCGAGGCCTTCTCACCGACCATGAACACGCCGAACATGCCGCGGTCCGGGATCGTCCCGCCGCTGGTGACCGCGAGCCGCTGGGCACCCGGACGCCCGGTCAGGGTGCCGTGCACGCGGTCCCACACCAGGCGCGGGCGGAGCTCGGCGAACTCGTCGCTCGGGTAGCGCCCGGTCACGAGGTCGAGCGTGGCCTCGAACGCGGAGCGGGGCAGACCGCTGAACGGGGCGCTCCGCCGCACGAGCTCGAACCAGTGCTCGACGTCGACCGTGTCGATCGCCCCCGCTGCCACGGTGTGCTGCGCGAGGACGTCGAGCGGGTTCGCCGGCACCGAGATCGACTCGATCTGCCCGGCGACCATCCGCTCGACCGTCACGGCGCTGTTCACCAGGTCGGCGCGGTGCTTCGGGAACAGCACGCCGCGGGAGATCTCGCCGACCTGGTGCCCGGCGCGACCGACGCGCTGCAGGCCGCTGGCCACCGAGGGCGGTGCCTCGACCTGCACGACGAGGTCGACCTCGCCCATGTCGATGCCGAGCTCGAGCGAACTCGTCGCGACGACGCAGCGCAGTCGACCGGACTTCAGGTCGTCCTCGATGATGGCGCGTTGGTCCTTCGAGACGGAACCGTGGTGGGCGCGGGCGAGGACCGGCACCGCGGCGTCGGAGCCCCCGCCACCGGTCTGCCCGGACGCGCCGATCACCTGCGCCGGGGGCCGCTTCGTGCCCTGCGGTGCGACGGCGTGCGCCGAGGTCCGTGCCGGGGACTGCGGACGCCCGCGCGCGACCGGCAGGCCGTCGTCGGCGGGGGAGGCCCCGGCCGGCACCAGCGCCCCGTCACCGACCGAGCCCGCCGCCGCGAGCACGCGTTCCTCGTGGATCTCGTTCAGCCGTGCCGTCAACCGCTCGGCCAGTCGGCGGGAGTTCGCGAACACGATGGTCGACCGGTGTTCCTCGACCAGGTCGACCACGCGTTCCTCGACGTGGGGCCAGATCGACCCGTTCGTCGGTGACTCGGTCGCGTCCGCACCGACGGGCGGTGCACCGAGCTCGGCCATGTCGTCGACGGGCACGACGACCCGCAGGTCGAACGTCTTCTGCGCCGGCGGGGCGATGATCGACACCGGTGCGCGTCCGCCGAGGAACCGCGCCACCTCTTCCGGGGGGCGCACCGTGGCCGACAGCCCGATGCGCTGCACGGGCTTCTCGAGCAGGTCGTCGAGTCGTTCGAGCGAGACCGCCAGGTGGGCGCCGCGCTTGGTGGACGCGACGGCGTGCACCTCGTCCACGATGACCGTGTCGACGTTCACCAGGGTCTCGCGCGCCTGCGAGGTGAGCATGAGGTACAGCGACTCCGGCGTCGTGATGAGGATGTCCGGCGGCTGCCGCAGCAGCTTCTGCCGATCGGACGACGGGGTGTCACCGCTGCGGACCCCGACCGTGACGTCGGGTGGTTCGAGCCCGAGGCGCCGTGCGGTCTGGGTGATGCCGACGAGCGGGCTGCGCAGGTTCCGTTCGACGTCGACGCCGAGGGCCTTCAGCGGGGACACGTAGAGCACCCGGGTGCGCTGCTTCGCGGGCGGACGGTCGGTCGAGCTGATGAGTCGGTCGATCGACCACAGGAACGATGCCAGCGTCTTGCCGGACCCCGTCGGGGCGATCACGAGCGCGTGCTGCCCGGTGGAGACGGCGTCCCACGCACCGGCCTGCGCCGGGGTCGGTGTGGCGAAGGCGCCGCGGAACCACTCCGCGGTGGCGGGGGAGAAGCGCTCGAGGACGTCCGTCATGGTCCGTCCCATCCTGCCCGCCACCACCGACAGCGGCCCGTGCGGACGTACCTCTTGACAGAGCGATACATATCGATCTATCGTTAACACATCGCGATACGACGAAGACAATTCCGGTCAGACCGTTCGCGAGCCGACTCAGCACGACGGAAGGACGCATCATGCGACCCATGCACAACGACTTCGACACCACCCAGCACCCGCGCGGTCCCCGCTTCGGCGGCCCGCGGCAGCACCACGGCGCCGGCTTCCCCGGCCGCGACCGCGGTGACCACGACCACGGCGGACGCGGCGGCTTCGGCCCCGGCTTCGGCCGCGGCTTCGGACCCGGCTTCGGCGGTCCGGGGTTCGGCGGTCCCGGCTTCGGCCGCGAACGCCGTCGCCGCGGCGACGTCCGCCTCGCGATCCTCGGCCTGCTGGCCGAGGGCCCGCAGAACGGCTACGCCGTCATCAAGACCATCGCCGAACGCACCGGCGGCGCCTGGAAGCCGAGCCCCGGTTCGGTCTACCCGACGCTCCAGCAGCTCGTGGACGAGGACCTCGTCGTCGCCACGGGTGACGGCCGGAAGACGCTCTTCGAGCTCACCGACGCCGGCAAGGCCGAGGCAGAGGCGAAGGCGGACGAGATCGCGGCGGCCTTCGACGCGCCGGGCCTCCCGGACTCGTCCCGCGAGTTCATCGAGGCGCTCCGGAAGACCATGGGCGTCCTGCACATGTACCGCACCAGCGCGACGGAGGAGCAGGCGAAGGCGGCGACCGCCAAGATCGACCAGCTCCGCAAGGACCTCCTGCAGATCCTCGCCGACTGACGTCGGAACCCGTGACGGGAGGCGCGGTGCCAGCTGGCACCGCGCCTCCCGTCCTCGTCTCCTCGCGTGGAGGGTTGTCAGCCCCCGACGAACGCGGCCACGTCCGCCAGCTCCGCTGCGGACACCGCGTGGGGCAGACCCTCGTACGTGCGATCCGTCACGGTGGTGTTCGTCGCCGCCCACGCCTGCGTCCGGGCGGTGGCCTCGCCGGGGATCACCGGGTCGAGGTCGCCGTGACCGAGGAACACCCGGGGCCGGACGGCGGCGACTGCTTCGTCACGCGAGTCCGTCACGCCCGGCACGACGAACCCGGACAGCGACACCGCGAACGCGAACGCAGCGGGCCGTGCCCGGAGCAGTTGCAGCGCCATCGACCCGCCCTGCGAGAACCCGAGCAGTCCGATCCGCGGGTGCTCGGCCGCGACCGAGTCGATCCACTCGAGGACGCCGGCGACGGACTCGTCGACGGGCCCGAGTGCCGGGGAGCCCGGCGTCCCGAGCGGGTACCAGCTGTACCCCTGCCCGAACGGCATCGGCGCACGCAACGACGCCATGGTCCACGACGACGGCAGCGCCGGGGCGAGTCCGAGCAGGTCGCGCTCGTTCGACCCCACCCCGTGCATCGTCACGAGCAGCGGCGTCCCCGCACGCTCGGAGGGGCTCCGGGTCCACTGCACGGCATCGCGATCGATCATGGGGACGACAGTAGTTGACGCATCAACCATCCCCAACCCCCGCGCCTTCCGCCGAACTCGCCGCGGTGACTGGTAGACACGGTGCATGGCCTCGCTGCGCACCCCCGACCCCGACTCCGGCTGGCTGTCCGACGAGGAGCTCGCGAACGTCCGCCGTCGACTGCCGATCTGCTACGTCGAGGCGGTGCCCGTCCGCACCGACGGCCTCGGCGTCGTCACCGAGGTGGGCGTGCTGCTGCGCGTCGCCCCGAGCGGTTCCATCGCCCGCACGCTCGTCTCCGGGCGCGTGATGTTCGGCGAGTCGATCCGGACCGCACTGTTCCGGCACCTCGAGAAGGACCTCGGGCCGATGGCGTTCCCGCAGCTGCCGTCGAGCCCCACCCCGTTCACCGTGGCCGAGTACTTCCCGCTGCCCGGCGCGTCCGTCTACACGGACGAACGGCAGCACGCGATCTCCCTCGCGTACGTCGTCCCCGTGACCGGCACGTGCGAGCCCCGGCAGGACGCCCTCGAGCTGACCTGGATGAGCCCGATGGAGGCGGCCTCCGACGCCGTCGCCGACGAGATGGAGGGCGGTCGCGGAGCGCTCCTCCGCGCCGGACTCGCATCGGTCGGCGCCCTCATGTAGCGGCCGACGCCACCCGCACACGACGAAGCCCCCGGATCCGAATCGGACCCGGGGGCTTCGCAGCGCGGTACTGGACCGGCTTACTTGTTGTCGTTCTTGAGGCTGTCGGCCACGCCTGAAGCGGCGTCCTTGACGTTCGTACCTGCCTGCTTGGTGTCGGCCTTGACCTGATCGGTCTTGCCTTCAGCCTTGAGGCGGTCGTTGTCCGTCACGTTCCCGACGGCTTCCTTGGCCTTGCCAGCTGCCTTCGCAGCGGCGTTCTTGACGTCTTCGATCCCAGCCATAGGCTCTCCTTCCGACAGCGGACAGTTCCCCGTCAGTCGCTCGCGCGGCATCCGGTGAAGGAGAACCTACGCCCGTGGAGTGCGTCCGTGCTCAGGCGGCGTGGAGGTTCCCCACGCCGACAGGATCAGCGCGCGGAACCGGCGGGACGGGAGGCGCGGCGCGAGCCACCACGACGGTTGCCGCCCGACTCGGTGCCGGACCCACGACCGGCGGCGTAGCCGCCCTCCGAGGACCAGACCGGAGCGGACCCGCCGCGGACGGTGTCGCTCGACGCACGACGGCTGCCACCACTGCGGCGACCGCCGGACGCGGCACCCGAGCGCTGCCCACCGGCGGAGCCGGTCGACGCGCCGGCGCCGGCCTCGGCGGGACGACCGCCGCGACGCCCTGCACCGGACGACCCGGAAGCCGAGCCGGTGCGCGCGGGCTGCGCCGCGCCTCCGGGGCGACCACCGCGACCACGGCGACGGCCGCCGCCCGCGTTGTCGGCCTCGGTGGTGCGCTGCTTGGGCTGGCGCTGCTGCTGTGCCGGCTGCTCCGGGGCGACGTGGCGGACCGGAGCGACCTCGCCGACGAGTTCCGTGACGGCGGGGGAGTTCGCCGTGACCTGCTGCGGCGTGACCTTGATCGCGGCCGCGCGCATCATCTGCGCGACGTCGCGACGCTCGGCGGGCATCGTCACGGTGACGACGTCGCCGGACGAACCGGCGCGGGCGGTGCGGCCCGAGCGGTGCAGGTACGCCTTGTGCTCGGTCGGCGGGTCGACGTGGACGACGAGCTCGACGTGGTCGACGTGCACCCCGCGGGCGGCGACGTCGGTGGCGACGAGCACGAGGGCCTCGCCGGAGGAGAACTTCGCAAGGTTCCGCTCACGGGCACCCTGCGACAGGTTGCCCTGCAGGTCGACGGCCGGGATGCCCTGGCTGCTGAGCTGCTTGGCGAGGCGCTTGGCGTGGTGCTTCGTGCGCATGAAGAGGATGCGACGACCGGTGCCGCTCGCGAGCGTCCGGACGAGGTCCTTCTTCGCGTCGGCGTCGGCGACCTCGAACAGGTGGTGGGTCATCGCCTCGACGGGGCTGTTCGCCTCGTCGACCGAGTGCATGACCGGGTTGTGCAGGAACTTCTTGACGAGCTTGTCCACGCCGTTGTCGAGCGTGGCGGAGAACAGCAGACGCTGCCCCTGCTCGGGCGTGGCCTGCATGATCTTGGTCACACCGGGGAGGAAGCCCATGTCGGCCATGTGGTCGGCCTCGTCGAGGACGGTCACCTCGATGTCGCCGAGGTTGACGTGGCCCTGCTGCATGAGGTCGGCGAGACGGCCGGGGCACGCCACGACGACGTCCACGCCGCCGCGCAGGGCGTCGACCTGACGACCCTGCCCGACGCCGCCGAAGACGGTCGTGGTGTTCAGGCCCATGGCCTTGGCGAGCGGGGCGAGGGCGACGTCGATCTGGGTCGCGAGCTCACGGGTGGGGGCGAGCACCAGGGCACGGGGCCGGCCGGCGCGGCGCTTGCGGCCACTCGCGGCGAGGCGGGCGACGAGCGGGATCGCGAACGCGATCGTCTTGCCGGAGCCGGTGCGGCCACGGCCGAG
The DNA here is from genome assembly GCF_059492135.1 of Curtobacterium sp. Curtsp22. Classification (NCBI taxonomy): domain Bacteria; kingdom Bacillati; phylum Actinomycetota; class Actinomycetes; order Micrococcales; family Microbacteriaceae; genus Curtobacterium; species Curtobacterium sp. Curtsp22. The sequence continues at coordinate 2,604,550 of NZ_CP168519.1, forward strand.
CACGTCCTTGCCCTGCAGGGAGTCGGGGAGCGTGTCCTCCTGGATGGGGAACGCGGTCTCCTTGCCCTGGTCGGCGAGGACGGCGACCATCGGCGCGGGGACGCCGAGGTCGGAGAAACGGATGTCTTCGTTGGTCATGGTGACCTTTCCAACCGGAGTGCTCCGGCTGTGGTCGCGCTTGCGAGGCAGCGCGCGGGCGGGATGCGCGCCAACGGGTGTGGCTGGCGCAGTCGCCGCAGCAGAGAAGCCTGGCACCTTCGGGAGGTGCTCGATCATCGGTCCGTGGACCGGGAGTTCGGGGGCGTCCGTACGACGCACGAGGCGATCGGCGCCTCGAGTACGTCCAGCATAGCGTGCGCGGGTCGGATCCCCCAGGCCGAGGTGTCCGCCGGCTCGTGCGAGGATGCACCGGTGCGCACCAGAACCGTCCTGCTGACCGTCGCGACGGCCCTCGTCGCCGTCCTGGGGACGGCGTCCTGCGCCGCCGCGGTGCCCGCCGCGTCGTACCGGAACCTGCCCACCTCGGGCGTCCCCGACTACCAGCTGGGCGGCTCGTACGCGCCTCCGGCAGGTGTCACGATCGTCGAGCGCGACAGCACCGCACGACCAGCGACGGGGAAGTACTCGATCTGCTACGTCAACGGCTTCCAGACCCAGCCGGAGGACGCCGCGATGTGGAAGCGGGACCACCCGACGGCGATCCTCCGCGACCGATCGGGCAAGCCGGTGTCCGACCCGGGCTGGCCGGACGAGATGTTGCTCGACACGACGACCGCTGCGAAGCGCGCGACGATCGTGCGGGTCCTCACGAAGTCCGTCGCCCGGTGCGCCGATCGCGGGTTCGACGCCGTCGAGTTCGACAACCTCGACTCGTGGACGCGCTCGAAGGGGAAGCTGACGCGGTCCGGGAACCTCGCACTCGCCGCCGCGCTCGTCCGTCTCGGGCACGGCGAGGGGCTCGCGGTCGGCCAGAAGAACACGCCGCAGCTCGGGGCGTCCGGGCGGAAGCAGACCGGCTTCGACTTCGTGGTCGCCGAGGAGTGCTTCGTCTACCAGGAGTGCGGCGAGTACACGAAGGCGTACGGCAAGCGGGTCATCGACGTCGAGTACTCGGACAACAGCGAGCAGCCGTGGTCATCGGTGTGTGCCTCGGCGAAGCGGCCGGCGATGACGATCCTGCGCGACCGGGACCTCGTGACGCCGTCGAGCGACGACTACGTGTTCGAGCGCTGCTGACGTAGCGCCCGCGCCCGCGTCAGGCGGGCCAGGCGTCCCGCAGGGCGGCAGCGGCCTGGTCGGCGGACAGCCCCGCGGCCCGTGCGGCGGCAGCGAGGGCACGGGCGGCATCGGTCACCGACGACGGCACCTCGGCCGGTCGGATCACCCGGGTTCCGGCGCCGCGTGCGGTCTGCACGAGCCCGGCCTCTTCCAGCAACTGGTACGCCCGCGCCACCGTCCCGGCGGCGAGCCCGAGCTCGTCCGCGAGTCCACGGACGCTCGGCAGCCGTTCACCGTCCACGAGGTACCCGGCGCTGATCTGCGCGGCGATCTGGGACCGGACCTGCTCGAACGGCGGGATGCGCCCTCCGGCGTCGATCGCGACGAGACCCGACATGTGCTCCACCCTAGAAGTCGTACTGCTCGCCGACGGGGATCGGGACCGCGACGGTGTTGCCCGGAGGCGCGAGCGGGCACGCCCACGCCGGGTCGTACGCGCACGACGGGTTGTAGGCGAAGTTGAAGTCGAGGACGAGCTCGCCGTCGTCGCCCCCGAGGTCCGCGCCCTTGATCGTGTCGACGAGGTAGCGTCCGCCGCCGTAGGTCCCACGGGCCTTGCCGGCGCTCGAGTCCTTGACCGGGATGAACACGCCGCCCGCGTAGCCGCCGTGCGACCACACGTCGAGCGAACCGATGCCGGCCAGGGTCACGACACCGAGCCGGTCGAAGTGCACGATGCCGTCGGTACCCGTCTCGACGTCCATCGCGAGGGGCTCCGCCGGCTCGATCCGGGCCCGGAAGCGCCACGACGGGTCGTAGTCCGGGACGGGCAGGGACTCGAAGTCGCGGGCGTCCTCGTCGAGGAGCGGGCTGGCCGGGTGCTCGCCGAACATCGCGTCACGGGTCTCGCGCCACAGCGCGTGGGCGGTCTCCGGGTCGTTCGTCGCCCGCACCCGTCGGTACAGGTCGAAGGTCATCCGCCGCCAGTCCACGGTGGCGAGCGTGCTGTGCACGCGGTCGTCGGTTGCCGGCTCATGCGTCTGGCTCACGGTACGAGCGTACGCCCTGCCTGGAGGAACGGCGCGGGTCCGGCGGTCAGGCAGCGGCTCGTCGGGCGCGCCGCCAACCGGGCGCGAGGGCGCGCATCCGCAGCGCGCGCCACTGCCAGATCACCCACATCCCCGGCCAGAGCAGGACTCCGAGCACCGCGGGCCGCATCCGGTACGAGAGCCGGTCGACGAGGAGCGTCCGACCGTCCCCGAGGTCGACGGTCGCCATCCGGTGCTGCATCGACATCCGTCCGAACAGCCCGCTCGTGCCACCGCCGTTGTCGCGTTGCACGGGCACACCGCGCACCTCGTACAGGTCGAGGTCGACGTGCGTGTCGCCGCTCGGGACCACGCCGAAGGCGCTCGCGGTGATCGGGTGCGGCTCACCCGGCACCCAGCGCACCGGGAACCCCTGCGGATCGCGCGACCGGTAGACCAGGAACGGCTTCGTCACGGCGACCATCACCGCCGGGGACAGCAGGGCGTCACGCACGGCCTCGACCGGTGCGTCGAGGGTGATCCGGATGCCCACGTGCATGCCGCGAACGCTACTCGTGCGCGGTGGACGACCGGCGGGCCCGGCGGCAGGCGTGCCGGACGGAACCGGGTCAGGCGTGTCGAGCGGATCGGCGTCGGGCACCCTCGGCGCGGTCGTGCCGACGGAGCCGTTCGGCGAGGGACAACCGCACGGTCGGCCACTCCGACGCGATCACGGAGAACACCACGGTGTCCCGCAGCGTGCCGTCACGGCCGATCGAGTGGTTCCGGAGCACGCCGTCCTGCTTCGCACCGAGTGCCGCGATGGCCGTGCGGGACTGGAGGTTGTGCCAGTGGGTCCGGAACTCGACCGCGATGCACTGCCAGACGTCGAACGCGTGCGAGAGCATGAGCAGCTTCGCCTCGGTGTTGATGCCCGTGCGCTGCGTCGACCGCGACAGGAACGTCGCACCGATCTCGACCCGGCGGTTGCCCGTGTCGGGGTTGAGGAACGTCGTCGACCCCACGACCCGGCCGGTCGGGCGGTCGCGCACCGCGAACGGCACCATCCGTCCCGCTGCCTGCTCGGCGAGCCGCCGGTCGATCTCGTCGTCGACCTGTGCCGGGGCGGGGATCGAGGTGTACCAGGTGCGCCACAGATCCCCGTCCGCGACCGCCGCCCGCAGGTCGTCCGCGTGCTCGGAGCCGAGGGGCTCGAGCGTCACGCGGTCGCCGGTCAGGGTGGGTGCGGGGGCGATCTCCATGGCACCAGATCCTACGGTCGCCGACCCTGACGAACCCCGGACGGCGGAGCACCTGTGGAAAGGATCAGGGACCCGCCGACGGCTATCGTGTCGCAGGTGGCAGCACGCACGCAGGAGAAGTACCAGGTCCGCTTCGCATGGGGGACCGGCGGCGCGGCGCGGATCGCCCCGGGGACGCACCTGGTCGTCTGGGTCGACGTCCTCCCGGCGTCCGCGGCGCACGACGGACCCGCCCGCCGACGGGCGCTCCGCGCGGTCGCCGCGCAGGTGCCGGACGGTCCGGAGGTCGTGCTCGGCCACCTCGGCAACGCGACGGCGGTCGCGGAACGCGTGACGCGCCTCCAGGCCGAACGCGGTGACCGCTGCGTCGTCGCGATCGTCGCCGCCGGACGCCACCACGCACCCGGTGACGACGCCGCGGAAGCGGCGGGCGAGGCCGCGGACGTGCCGGACGCACCGGACTTCGCGGTCGAGGACCTGCTCGCGGCCGGTGCCGTGGTCGACGCGCTCGCGGAGGTCGGGATCGACCACACCTCGCCCGAGGCGGCGGCCGCCTGTGCGGCGTACACGGGACTGCGGCGGGCGGTGAAGCACCTGGTCAGCGCCTCCGAGGCGGCCGCGGCGCTCGAACCGGCCGACGTGCGCGCGGCGCTCGCGGTGGACGGCCAGCTGGAGACCCTGCGGGAATCGAGTTCGCGCGCGTAGCGTTCGACCTCCACATCCGGTACCCCGCCGGACCGCAGAGCGAAGGAGCGTGCCGTGAAGGCAGTCGTCGGAGACACCGTGATCGCCGAGGCCCCGCAGGAGGACCTCATCCAGATCGAGGGCAACTGGTACTTCCCGCCGTCGAGCGTGAAGCGCGAGCTGTTCACCGAGAGCCCCACCCAGTACCACTGCCCGTGGAAGGGCGACACGCAGTACTACACGGTGAACGTCGACGGGCAGGCGCTGCAGGACAACGCCTGGTCGTACCCGACGCCCATCCGGTCGTCGTTCGACCGCGTCGGCAAGGACTACTCGGGCTACGTGGCGTTCTGGAAGGGCGTCCGCGTCGTCGACTAGTCGGCGCCGACTCGCCGGCGCCGACCCGCCAGCGCCGACCGGCTCAGCCGGCCAGCGTCAGCGCGATGAGCGCCACGTTGAGCGCGACGATCACCAACGCGATGACCCCCGCGACGACGCGGGTGGTCATCGCGTTGACGTCTGCACCCATCACGCTGCGGCGGGACGTGTAGACGACCAGCGGCACGATCGCGAAGGCGATCCCGAAGCTCAGCACGACCTGGCTCACCACGAGCAGCATCGTCGCGTCGGCGTTCACCGCGAGCAGGACGATGGCCGGCACGAGCGTGACCAGCCGTCGGGCCAGCAGCGGGATCCGCACGTGCAGCAGTCCCTTCATGATCTCGGCGCCGGCCATGCAGCCCACCGAGGTCGAGGCGAGTCCCGACGCCAGCAGCCCCACCGCGAACAGGACGCCCACGACGGGGCCGACGTGCTCGGCGATCGCCCGCTGCGCTCCGGGGATCGAGTCCGTGTCGGCGACCCCGGGCAGCGTCGCCGCCGCGAGGACGAGCATGCAGATGTTCACCCCACCGGCCACCAGGAGCGCCAGCCCCACGTCCCACCGCGTCGCGACGAGCACCCGACGACGCTCCGGGCCCGCCGGGACGTCGCCGTGCCGGTCGCGCGCCAGGGCGGAGTGCAGGTAGACCGCGTGCGGCATCACCGTCGCGCCGAGCATCGAGGCGGCGAGCATCACCGACTCGGACCCCTCGAACCGCGGGACGAGTCCGGAGACGAGCTCGCCCGGTGACACCTGCGCGAACAGCAGCCCGGCGCAGAACCCCACCGTGAGGATCGCGAGCATCGCCGTCACGACCGCCTCGAACGTCCGGGTGCCGCGGTGGCTCTGCAGGGTGAGGATCGCCATCGAGACCACGCCGGTGATCACCCCGCCGGCGACGAGCGGCAGCCCGAACAGCAGGTGCAGCGCGAGTGCGCCGCCGATGACCTCGGCGATGTCGGTCGCGGCGGCCACGACCTCGGCCTGCGCCCAGAACAGCAGCCGGGGCGTGCGCTTCATCCGCAGGCCGAGGTGCTCCGGCAGGGACTTGCCGGTGACGACGCCGAGCTTGGCGGAGAGGTACTGCACGACGACCGCGCTGGCGTTCGCGGCGACGAGGACCCAGAGCAGCAGGTAGCCGTACTTCGCGCCCGCGGTGAGGTTCGCGGCGACGTTGCCGGGGTCGACGTAGGCGATGGCGGCCACGAACGCGGGGCCGAGCAGGGTCAGGCCGGCCGCGCGCTTCCGAGGCGTGGTCGTCTCGGCGAGGCGGGCAGCGGTGTCGGTCATGCAGACAGCATGCCAGAGGATTCGGCGCGCCGAATCCTTGTTTTCGTGTCGCATGCGAATCGGCCCGGCCCGGAGCGGCGAGCAGGCCAGGAGGCGCGGGTCGGCTCAGACCGCCGCGCGTCGGGCCCGGTGCGCCCGCACCTTCGCCCGGTTGCCGCACCGCTGCATCGAGCACCACCGGCGTGTGCCCCCGCGCGACGAGTCGTAGAAGACGAGGCCGCAGTCGTCCGCCGAGCACCGGCTCAACCGCGTCGGCTGCCCGTCCGCGGCGACGTCGTCGAAGCCGACCTCGGTGAACAGGGCCACGGCGTCCCGTGCGACGCTCGACAGCGCCTGGGCGAGCCGCACCCGGTTCGCACCCGCACGACGACGACCACCGGGCAGGCTCGGCGGCACGTCCGGCAGCGCGGCGAACAGGTTGACCGTGTCGATGTCGTCCGGTGCCGGGCGCGTGCGACCCGTCCCGGCGCGGAGGCCGGCAGCCACCGCGGTCCGTTCCGCCGCGGTCGAGGCCGGACCCGGAGCCGCGGCGACGGCCAGCCGGGCGATCGCTGCGCGGAGGGCACGGGCGTCCTGCAGCTCGCGGGCGGTCGCGCCGACGTCGATCGGCTCGGTGTGGTCGCTCAGCCACTCGTCGAGGTCGGCCGGTGTCGCGAGCAGTTCGCCGAGCTGCGCCCGCGGACGTCGACCGTCCGGGTCGTCGGCGAACCCGCCGGTGTGTGCGAAGTCGAGGGCGATCCGTCCGGCGTCGAAGAACCACGTGGAACCGGTGTCCGTGCGGATGTGCTGCCCCGTGTGCATCCACCCAGGCTAACGGGTTACCGGCGCGCCTCCGCATGCGATCGGCATCATGCGGTAGCTCGGCTGGCCTCCGCCGCTCGGCGCTCCCACGTGATGACGTTCCGGGCGTCGAAGCGGCGGGAGCACTTCGCGCACGCCAGCGGTCGGGTCGGGGTGCGGTAGCGGAAGTGCTCGTGCCCGGCCGGACACGTGCCGATCCAGGGTGCGAGCTCGCTCGCCACGGGGCCGTCGTACAGGCGTGAGCCCGTGTAGCCGAGTGCCTTCGCCGTCCGACGCCACGTGGGTCCGTGGCCGGCGCGGGCCCCGGCCACCGCATGCGCGATCTCGTGCAGGAGCACCTGGTCGACGTCGTCCTCGGAGAACCGCACGGCGAGGTGGCGACTCACCGTGATGCGCTTGCGGGCGAAGTCGCACTGGCCCGCCCGGGTCTTCGCATGATCGAACCCGAACGACCAGCTGCCCGCCCCGAGGTGTGCCGTCATCAGGTGCTCGGCGCGGGACCGGACGGCCTCGAGCGTTGTCACCGTTCGTCGTCGCCGGGTTCGTCGCGTCCGGCCTGGCCCTTCTGCGCGGCACGTGCGGCGATGCGGCCCCAGAGTTCGTCCGCCTCGGTCCGGGCGGCGTCCGGCGCACCGAGGACCCGGCGGCGCACCGTCGGATTCTGCTGCACGGGCTCCGGAGCGCGGGGTGCGGCCGGTTCCTCCTCGTCCGCGCGGCGTGCGGCGACGTCGCGGGCGGTGCGCGGCTTGTCCTCGGCCGGGGGCTGCGCGACCGAGGCCCGGAGCGCTGCCTCGACCGCCGTCCGGAGCGCCTCGGTGCGCTCCGACGGCGCACCGGCCTGGCGGAACGCCTGGTACGCCCGGGACAGCGCGGCACGGGCCTCGTCGAAGCGGGAGAGCTCGAACAGCGACCAGCCCTCGAGCTCGGCCGCAGCGCCCTCGAGCTCCGGCCACTCCTCGGTCCGGGCGGTGTCCCGCGCCAGGGCCGACTCGGTCGCGGCACGCTCGTACCGCCCCAGGTCGTGCAGGATGTGCGCGCGACGGATTCGTGCGGAGACCTTGTCCGAGCGCTCCCCCGTGAACATCGTCAGGCGGAAGACCTCCTCGGCGATGACGAGCGACTCGTCGAGCCGCCCGAGCAGGCGGAGGAGCTCGGCACGCTCCGCGAGCGCCTCGGTGCTGCGGCTCTGTCCGAGGTCGCGCAGCCGCTGCTGGACGGCGTCGGCGTCGACCGCGGGGCGCAGGCTGATCGGAGCGAAGGTGCTGCCGGGGCTCACGCCGGCCGTCACGGGCGCCGCATGACGCGGTTCCCGGGCGCGGTCGGTGCGGTCGGGCTGCTGGCGGTCGTCGGGCGGGAGGGACATCGGTTCGAGGGTAGCCGCGCCGCCCCGAGAGCGAGCGGTGCCACGCGCACGGGGGTCACGCTCGTGTCGACCGCGGGGACGAGGACGGCCCGCCGTGCGGGTGCACGACGGGCCGTCCGGGACGGTCTCCGGAGCTCAGCTGCCGCCGTTCACCACCGCCGCGGCCGCGACGCCGATGTAGGTGGCGAAGGTCGCGATCGTGGCGACGACCGCGAGGATGATCGCGAACACACCCCAGCCCCGGCCGCGCTTCGTGACGATCGCGACGATGCCCTGCACGAGCGCCCAGAGGCCGAGGAGCGCAGCGATCCCGGCGACGATCGCCCCGACCCCGAGCTGTGACACGACGTTGGGGTCGTTCATGAGCTGCTGCTGCAACTGGCTCTGGTCGGGCGTCGACCCGTCCGTCGGTACGACGCTCCGGAGGGCGTCGCTGCTCGCGAGCGCAGCCCCCATAAGCCAGCCACCGATGACGCCGACCACGAGCGACGCGAGCCCGAGGACGAACGCCACCACACCGACGGTCTTCTTCTTGGCCTTCGGCTCCTCGTAGCCCTGCCACGAGGGGGCACCGGCGCTCGCCGGAGCCGCCGCGTAGGGCTGCTGCCCGTACTGGGGCTGCCCGTGCTGCGGCTGCCCGTACTGGCCCTGCTGCTCGGCGTACTGGGTCGACCCGTACTGCGGGGTCTCGCCCTGCGGTGCCTGGTACTGCTGGGCCTGTTCGCCCCAGCGCGGCGCGTCGGCCTGCGGGGCCGGCTCGCCGTACTGCGGCGTGGAGGCGGGAGCGGGGTCGACCCGCTCGCCGTAGCGCGGCTCGTCGGCCGAGGGAGCGGGCTGCTGCGGCGCTCCGCCCCAGCTCGGCGCCTGGCCGTCGCCCGTCCGGTCCTCGTTGCTCCGGTCGTCGTTCGTCATCAGGGATCCCCTTGCTCGGTCGCGCACCTGCGCGGTCGTTCAGACCCATCCTGGCAGGCGGACCCTCCGCGTGCGCGGCATCCGCCCGATCGCACGGCGACCGTCGGCCCGACCCGCGGTCGCGCGTCAGCCGCCGAAGACGCTCCGGTTCGGCTCCGGCGACGCCACCGCGGTCTGGTCCGTGACGATCGGCGCCCCGGCGATGAACGCCCGCAGCTCCGCCCCGTGCACGACCTTCGCCGGCATCGGGTCGGAGGAGTACCGACGAGGCATCTCCGCCACGGGCAGGTCCGTCGGCGACCCGAGCAGCACGATGTTCCCGAACCGCCGGCCCTTGAGCATCCCGGTGTCCGCGACGGCCGCCACCGACGGCAGCACCGCCTGCAGCGTCGACGCCTGCCCCCGGGCGAACGCGAGCCCGGCCCCGTCCGCCACGTTCACGGCCACGATGCCGGTGGGCGACAGGAACTCCGCGACCTCGCGGTAGAACTCGATGCTCGTCACGTGCGCGGGGATCTGCGAGCCGCCGAACACGTCCACCACGGCCAGGTCCACCGTGCCGCGCAGTCCGGTTGGGAGCTTGCCGAGGACCTCGCGGGCGTCGCCGTACCGCACCCGGATCGAGGCCCCGCGGGGGAAGGGCAGCGCGTCCCGCACGTGGTCGACCAGGTCCCGCTCCAGCTCGATGACCTGCTGCCGCGAGCCCGGCCGCGTGACCGCGACGTACCGGGGGAGCGTCAGGGCCCCGGCACCGAGGTGCAGCGCCGTGACCGGGCCGTCCGGGAGCAGGTCGATGGCGTGCCCGATCCGCCGGATGTACTCGAACGCCAGGTGCGTCGGGTCCTCGAGGTCGACGTGCGACTGCGGCGTGCCGTCCACCACGAGCGTGAACGACCCCGGGCGGTGCCGGTCCGGCTCGACCACCGCGTACCCCGCACCGATCCGGAACCTGTCGAACGCATCAGCCATGGCACCAATCGAACACCACCGCGATCACCCCCCGCGTCCCCACCCCTGGTTGGTGTGCCCGCCGGCGCCGTCGAACGAGGCTGGTACCACCGGCCGGGAGACGCCCGCCGGACCTCCTCGGAAGGCGGACACCATGTCGGTCCAGCTCCTCGTGAACATCCTCGTCGGCATCGCCCTGGTCGCGTTCCTCGGGTACCGCCAGGCGACCTGGCAGTACCTCGACCCGGCGCGCATCTGGCGCACGCCGCTCATCATGGCGATCGTCGGCGTGGTCGTCCTCGCCCAGACGAAGGCGACGATCACGACGACCGACGTGGTGTTCCTCGGGATCGAGGCGCTCATCACGATCGGGGTCGGCCTGACCATGGGCAGCATCACCCGCTTCCGCACGGTCGGCACCCCGGACGCGAAGGGCCGCACGATCCAGTCCCGCACGGGTGCGCTCGGCGCGGTGCTGTGGATCGTCCTCATCGCCGTCCGCGTCGGCCTCGACGTGCTCGGCGGCCACCTCGGCGCGCACCTGCTCACGTCGACCGGCACGATCCTGCTCGTCCTCGCACTGAACCGCGCCGCACGCGCCGTCGTCATCGACGGCCGCATCCCCCGCGGCGACCGCCAGCCGCGCGGCATGATGGTCCGGTGACCCTGCTGACCGGCCAGGACGAGACCGACCTCCCCGGAGGCCGGTCCCGCTCGGGCGCCGCCTGGGGGCTCAACGCCCTCGGCATCGCGATCGTCGCGTTCTGGTTCGTGAAGAACGGCATCGCCCTGCAGCACCCCGCGTGGGTGTGGGTGCTCGGCGCGGTGGCGCTCGCCGCGTGGGCGCTCCGCGAGTTCGGTCGCACACCCCGGCTCCTCGTCGTCGCCGGGGTCCTGATGATCGCCGCGGGGACCCTGACGGTGGTGCCGACGGACTCGCTCATGATCGTCCCCGTGATCGTCGGGATCGTCCTGCTCGGCGCGAACCTCCGCGTCCCGGTCTGGGCGGCAGCCGTCGCCGCACTCGCCGCGATCGTGGTCGTCGCGGTGTCCGCCTCGATCGAGCACGCCTCGGTCCAGTTCGTCCTCGGGACGAGCGGCGGCATGCTCCTGGGCGTCCTCATCGGCTTCAGCCGTCGGCAGTTCCGCATCGCGGCGGAACGGGCGCGCGAGGCCGAGCGGGACCAGCAGCGCGCCGAACTCCTCGCGGACCGGTCCCGCGCCGCCCGGGACATCCACGACGTGCTCGCGCACTCCCTCGGCGGACTGGTGCTCCAGCTCGACGCGGTCGAGGCCCTGCTCGAGGCCGGCCGGGTCGACGACGCCACGAAGCGCGCCGCCGAGGCCCGCGCGCTCGCCGCGGACGGCCTGGCCGAGGCGCGACGTGCGGTGCACGCCCTGCGGGACGACGCGGAGACGGACACCGAGGCGGACGCGGGCTCGCCCGAGGTCCCGCACCGTGCCTCCCGTCCGACCGCCGACCCCGCGACGGGCCTGGCGGCCCTCGTCGACGCGCACCGGTCGTTCGGCGGCGAGATCGTGACGCAGGGCGACACAGCGCTCACCCACCTCGATGCGGCCCACCGCGCCGCCGTGGTCCAGGTGGTCCGGGAGGCGCTCAGCAACGCCCGCAGGCACGCCCCCGGCCGCCCCGTGTCCCTGTCCGTCATCCGGGACGGCGACGCCGTGGACGTCGTGGTCGCGAACCCGCTGTCCGGAGGCGGCCACGGTCTGCTCGGGATGCGCGAACGCTTCGCGGAGCTCGGCAGCGGCGCCGCGGTCGAGGCGGACCGGTCGGACGACGAGTTCGTCGTGGCGATGCACCTGCCGGTCGACGAGCTGGCCGCCGAGGGGGACCGCCCGTGACCATCCGCGTGCTCGTCGTCGACGACCAGGCCATCGTGCGCGACGGGCTGGTGACGGTGCTCTCGCTCGTAGACGACCTCGAGGTCGTCGGTGAGGCGTCGGACGGTGCCGAGGCGGTCGCCGCGGTCGAGCGGGAGTCCCCGGACGTCGTGCTCATGGACCTCCGGATGCCCGGCGTCGACGGCCCGACGGCGACGGCACGCATCACCGAGGGGCACCCCGGGGTCGCCGTGCTCGTCCTCACCACGTTCGCCGACGACGAGTCGATCCTGACCGCGCTGCGGGCCGGTGCACGCGGGTACCTGACCAAGGACGCCGGCCGCGGCGAGATCGCGACGGCGATCCGTGCGGTGGCGTCGGGGCAGTCGACGTTCGACGCCACCGTGGGCGCCCGGCTCGTCGCCCAGCTGGCCGGCGGCACCGCGCCCGCGCCCGTCGCGACGCCCGACCCGACCGAGTCGCTCCGTGCGCGCTTCCCGACGCTCACCCCGCGCGAGGCGGACGTGCTCGGGCGCATCGCCGAGGGTCGGTCGAACCCGCAGATCGCCGCCGAGCTCTTCCTCACCGTGCCCACCGTGAAGTCCTACGTGAACCAGGTGTTCACGAAGCTCGGCGTCCGCACCCGCGCGGAGGCCGTCGCCCTCGTCCTGCGCTGACCCGGGTCCGCGGTCCCGACCGGTCAACCCGGCGCAGGTGAATGCGTGCACATGCACCACCAGCGGACGCCAAGGGTCGTCGCCTACCGTTCACCGGGTCGTCACCTCGGTGCGTCGATCCGCGCAGTGCCCCACACCTCGCGCGCTTCCGCACCCCGCTCGTGACCGCGGCGCGACCGTCCGGCACCCCCACTGCCCCTCGTGTGCGCGCCGTCGGCGTGCGTCGGGCTCCCCGCTCTCCTGCGCGCCGCCGTGGTCCGCCCGCCGTGACCATTGAACACATTGCGTGCGCTATGTAAAATATGAGCACGAACGGACCCGATCCCACGAGGAGTCGACCTGCATGACCGACACCATGAGCGTGCCCACGTACCGCCGCGCCACCGCGAGCCGTCCCGCGGTCGCCACCCGCGCTTCCCGTCCGTCCACCCACACCGAGCGCGAGCACGCGCCGACCTGGATGCGTGCGGTGGGTGCGGTCCTGCTGGTGGGCGGGCTCGGGCTGACCGCAGCGGTGCTCGGATGGCCGGGCGACGCTCCGGAGACGGCGCTGCTGGTGCCGGCGCTCGTCGGCGTCGCGGTCGGGTTCCTGCTCCTCGTCGCCCGCTCGGGGTGGACGGTGACGGACACCCACGTCGTCCTGCACTTCCGGCCGCTGCCCGCGCGACGGATCGCCCGCGACCGGATCACTGACGTTCGACTCGTCGAGGCGGACGCGTCGACGTACGGCGGCATCGGGCTCCGGATCGGACGCGGTGTCCGCGCGCTCATCCTCACGCCGGGGCTCGGGATCGAGTTCACCGACGACCGCGGACGTGTCACGTTCGTGCGGACGCGGCAGCCCGAGGCGGCGTTCCGCGCCCTGCGCTGACGGCCGCGTTCCCGGGCGCAGTGCGGGGGAATACCCGCGCTGTCCACCGGCTTATACACGGCACTGCCGAATTCGGTCAAGCCAGGACTGGACATCCGCGACGAGCCCGACCTATGATGGCAGTTCGCGCTCCCTGGCATCCGTGTCGTCATATTGCGGTCGACGCAGCGTTCTTCCAGAACGTGCCCTGGTGGTGCCGGTCCCGTATATGTCGGCGGGTCCCGTCCACCCAGATCATCGCACACGTGCACAGCTCACCGGCCGTCGCGTGATCGCGTGTCTTCGAGGGGTGCGCTGAAGCGTCAATCCACTCACCTACGTGCTGCTCGTCAGTACCGGCCCGACGGGGCCTACCGGAGGTCAAACCCTTGGCTGCTGCGCCCAACGCATCCACCAACCCCAAGAACGGTCGCAACCACTCGCGACTCTCGTTCGCCAAGATCACGGACACCCTCACGGTTCCTGATCTGCTCGCACTCCAGACGGAGAGCTTCGACTGGCTCGTCGGCAACGACGTCTGGAAGGCCCGCCTCGCCGAAGGCCAGGAGCAGGGTCGCACCGACCTCGCACTGCACTCCGGGCTCGAGGAGATCTTCGAGGAGATCTCCCCGATCGAGGACCTCGGCGAGACCATGCAGCTCGGCTTCACGTCGCCCGAGCTCGAGGACCCGAAGTACTCGATCGACGAGTGCAAGGAGCGTGGCAAGACCTACGCTGCCCCGCTCTACGTCAACGCCGAGTTCATGAACCACATGACCGGTGAGATCAAGACGCAGACCGTCTTCATGGGCGACTTCCCGCTCATGACCGAGCGCGGCACGTTCATCATCAACGGCACCGAGCGTGTCGTGGTCTCGCAGCTCGTCCGCTCGCCGGGCGTGTACTTCGAGCGTCAGCAGGAGAAGACCTCCGACAAGGACATCTACTCCGCCCGCGTGATCCCGTCGCGTGGTGCCTGGCTCGAGTTCGAGATCGACAAGCGCGACCAGGTGGGCGTGCGCATCGACCGCAAGCGCAAGCAGTCGGTCACCGTGTTCCTCAAGGCGCTCGGCATGACGAGCGAAGAGATCATGGACGAGTTCCAGGGCTTCGCCTCGATCGAGTCGACCCTCGAGAAGGACGCCATCCTCACCAAGGAAGAGGCGCTCAAGGACATCTACCGCAAGCTGCGTCCGGGCGAGCAGGTCGCCGCCGAGGCCGCGCGTGCGCTCCTCGACAACTTCTACTTCAACCCGAAGCGCTACGACCTCGCGAAGGTCGGTCGCTACAAGGTCAACCGCAAGCTCGGCATCGACGCGCCGCTCAGCGACTCGGTCCTGACCGTGCAGGACATCGTCCGCACGATCAAGTACCTGGTCTCGCTGCACGCCGAGAAGACCACGCTCGACGGTGTCCGTGACGGCGAGCCGGTGCAGCTGCGCCTCGACGTGGACGACATCGACCACTTCGGCAACCGTCGCATCCGCGCCGTCGGCGAGCTCATCCAGAACCAGGTCCGCACCGGTCTGTCCCGCATGGAGCGCGTCGTCCGCGAGCGCATGACCACGCAGGACATCGAGGCGATCACGCCGCAGACCCTGATCAACGTGCGCCCCGTCGTCGCCGCGATCAAGGAGTTCTTCGGGACGTCCCAGCTGTCGCAGTTCATGGACCAGAACAACCCGCTCGCGGGTCTGACGCACAAGCGTCGCCTCTCGGCCCTCGGCCCGGGTGGTCTGTCCCGTGAGCGTGCCGGCGTCGAGGTCCGTGACGTCCACCCGTCGCACTACGGCCGCATGTGCCCGATCGAGACCCCGGAAGGCCCGAACATCGGCTTGATCGGCTCGCTCGCGTCGTTCGGTCGGATCAACTCCTTCGGCTTCATCGAGACGCCGTACCGCCGCGTCGTGAACGGTCAGGTCACCACGACCATCGACTACCTCACGGCCTCGGAAGAGGACGACTTCGTCGTCGCGCAGGCGAACGCCCCGCTCACCGACTCCTTCCACTTCCAGGACGACAAGGTGCTCGTCCGGAAGAAGGGCGGCGAGGTCGAGCTCGTCGGCAAGGACGAGGTCGACTACATGGACGTTTCCCCGCGCCAGATGGTGTCGGTCGCGACGTCGCTCATCCCGTTCCTCGAGCACGACGACGCGAACCGCGCCCTCATGGGTGCGAACATGCAGCGTCAGGCAGTCCCGCTGCTCCGCTCCGAGTCGCCGCTCGTCGGCACCGGCATGGAGGGCTACACCGCCATCGACGCCGGCGACGTCGTCACCGCCGACAAGGCCGGTGTCGTCTCCGAGGTCTCGGCCGACGCCGTGACCCTGCAGCTCGACGAGGGCGGCACGCAGACCTACTACCTGCGCAAGTTCGACCGCTCGAACCAGGGCACGAGCTACAACCACCGCGTGGTCGTCTCGGCCGGTGAGCGTGTGGAGCAGGGCGAGGTCATCGCCGACGGCCCCGCGACGGAGAACGGCGAGCTCGCGCTCGGCAAGAACCTCCTCGTCGCGTTCATGCCGTGGGAGGGCTACAACTACGAGGACGCGATGATCCTGTCGCAGAACCTCGTGAAGGACGACACGCTCTCCTCGATCCACATCGAGGAGTACGAGGTCGACGCCCGCGACACGAAGCTCGGCAAGGAAGAGATCACCCGCGACCTCCCGAACGTCAGCCCGGACCTCCTGGCCGACCTCGACGAGCGCGGCATCATCCGCATCGGTGCCGAGGTCCGCCCCGGCGACATCCTGGTCGGCAAGGTCACGCCGAAGGGCGAGACCGAGCTCAGCGCCGAAGAGCGCCTCCTCCGCGCCATCTTCAACGAGAAGTCGCGCGAAGTCCGCGACACCTCGCTCAAGGTGCCCCACGGTGAAGAGGGCACGATCATCGGCGTCAAGGTGTTCGACTCGCAGGACGGCGACGACGAGCTCGGCTCGGGCGTCAACCAGCGCGTGGTCGTGTACATCGCCCAGAAGCGCAAGATCACCGCGGGCGACAAGCTCGCCGGTCGTCACGGCAACAAGGGCGTCATCTCGACCATCCTCCCGGTCGAGGACATGCCGTTCCTCGCCGACGGCACCCCCGTCGACATCGTGCTCAACCCGCTCGGCGTCCCCGGCCGCATGAACTTCGGCCAGGTCCTCGAGATCCACCTCGGGTGGCTCGCGAAGCAGGGCTGGAACGTCGAGGGCATCCAGGAGTGGGCTTCTGCCCTCCCCGAGGCCGCTCGCAGCGCGGAGCCCGGCACGAAGGTCGCCACCCCGGTGTTCGACGGTGCCTACGAGCGCGAGATCGAGGGCCTCCTCGACTCGACCCTCCCGAACCGCGACGGCGAGCGCCTGATCGGTTCGTCCGGCAAGGCGCAGCTCTTCGACGGCCGCTCCGGCGAGCCGTTCCCGGAGCCCGTGTCGGTCGGCTACATGTACATCCTCAAGCTGCACCACCTGGTCGACGACAAGATCCACGCCCGTTCGACCGGTCCGTACTCGATGATCACGCAGCAGCCGCTGGGTGGTAAGGCGCAGTTCGGTGGACAGCGCTTCGGCGAGATGGAGGTGTGGGCGCTCGAGGCGTACGGCGCCGCCTACGCCCTCCAGGAGCTCCTGACGATCAAGTCCGACGACATCCTCGGCCGCGTGAAGGTCTACGAGGCGATCGTCAAGGGCGAGAACATCCAGGAGCCGGGTATCCCGGAGTCGTTCAAGGTCCTCATGAAGGAGATGCAGTCGCTCTGCCTGAACGTCGAGGTCCTCTCGGCCGACGGCCAGGCGGTCAGCCTCCGCGACACGGACGACGAGGTCTTCCGTGCCGCTGAAGAGCTCGGCATCAACATCTCCTCGCGGTTCGAGTCGTCGTCCGTCGACGACATCTGATCCCGCCCGTACTCGTAACGAATCCAGCTAGAGAGAAGAACATTGCTCGAAGCAACTTCATTTGACGCACTGCGGATCGGTCTCGCCACGGCCGAGGACATCCGCCAGTGGTCGTACGGCGAGGTCAAGAAGCCGGAGACCATCAACTACCGCACCCTCAAGCCCGAGAAGGACGGTCTGTTCGGCGAGCAGATCTTCGGTCCGTCCCGCGACTGGGAGTGCGCCTGCGGCAAGTACAAGCGTGTCCGGTTCAAGGGCATCGTCTGCGAGCGCTGCGGCGTCGAGGTCACCAAGTCCTCGGTCCGCCGTGAGCGCATGGGCCACATCGAGCTCGCCGCGCCCGTCACGCACATCTGGTACTTCAAGGGCGTCCCGTCGCGCCTCGGTTACCTCCTCGACATGGCGCCGAAGGACCTCGAGAAGGTCATCTACTTCGCGGCGTACATGATCATCGACATCGATGAAGAGGGCCGTCACGCCGACATGCCGGGTCTCGAGAACGAGATGCGCCTCGAGATCAAGAACCTCGAGGGGCAGCGCGACTCGATCATCGCCGACCGCCTCAAGAAGCTCGAGGACGACCTCGCAGCGCTCGAGGAAGAGGGCGCCAAGGCCGACGTCAAGCGCCGCACCAAGGACACCGCCGAGAAGGAGATGTCCCAGGTCCGCAAGTCGTTCGACGAGGACATCACCCGCCTCGAGCGCGTGTGGGAGGACTTCCGCAACCTCAAGGTGGGCGACCTCAAGCCCGAGGACGCCGTCTTCCACGAGCTCCAGGACCGCTTCGGGATCTACTTCGACGCCTACATGGGCGCCGAGGCGATCAAGCTGCGGCTCGAGGCGTTCGACCTGGCCGCCGAGGCCGAGGCGCTGCGCCTGCAGATCGCCGAGGGCAAGGGCCAGAAGAAGATTCGCGCGATCAAGCGTCTGCGCGTCGTCAGCTCCTTCCTCGCCACCGGCAACTCGCCGGCCGCGATGGTGCTCGACGTCGTGCCGGTCATCCCGCCGGAGCTGCGCCCGATGGTGCAGCTCGACGGTGGCCGCTTCGCCACGAGTGACCTCAACGACCTCTACCGTCGTGTGATCAACCGCAACAACCGTCTCCGCCGCCTGCTCGACCTCGGTGCCCCCGAGATCATCGTGAACAACGAGAAGCGCATGCTGCAGGAAGCGGTCGACGCGCTGTTCGACAACGGTCGTCGTGGTCGTCCGGTCACGGGTACCGGCAACCGCGCCCTGAAGTCCCTGAGCGACATGCTCAAGGGCAAGCAGGGTCGTTTCCGCCAGAACCTGCTCGGCAAGCGCGTCGACTACTCGGGCCGTTCGGTCATCATCGTCGGCCCGCAGCTGAAGCTGCACCAGTGCGGTCTGCCCAAGCAGATGGCGCTCGAGCTCTTCAAGCCGTTCGTGATCAAGCGCCTGATCGACCTGTCGCACGCGCAGAACATCAAGTCGGCCAAGCGCATGGTCGAGCGTTCGCGTCCGCAGGTGTGGGACGTGCTCGAGGAGATCATCCGCGAGCGCCCCGTGCTGCTGAACCGTGCGCCGACGCTGCACCGTCTGGGCATCCAGGCGTTCGAGCCGCAGCTCGTCGAGGGCAAGGCCATCCAGCTCCACCCGCTCGTGTGTGCTGCGTTCAACGCGGACTTCGACGGTGACCAGATGGCCGTGCACCTGCCGCTGTCGGTCGAGGCCCAGGCCGAGGCCCGCATCCTGATGCTCGCCTCGAACAACATCCTGAAGCCGTCCGACGGCCGTCCGGTGACCCTGCCCGCACAGGACATGATCATCGGTCTGCACCACCTCACGACCGTCCGCGAGGGCGCCGTGGGTGAAGGCCGTGCGTTCTCCTCCGTCGCCGAGGCCATCCTCGCGAAGGACCAGGGCACGCTGCACCTCAACGCGCTCGTGAAGATCCGCATGGCGGACGTCCACTTCGCCGAGGGTGAAGCTCCCGAGGGCTACGAGCAGGGCGACACCGTGCTGCTCGAGACGACCCTGGGCCGTGCGCTCTTCAACGAGACCCTCCCGGCGAACTACCCGTTCGTCCAGAAGGTCACCGACAAGGGCGTGCTCTCCGCGATCGTCAACGACCTCGCCGAGCGCTACTCCAAGACCGAGACGGCCGCCGCGCTAGACCGGATCAAGGACGCGGGCTTCTACTGGGGCACGCGCTCCGGTGTGACCGTGGCGCTCTCCGACGTCGTGACGCCTCCTCGCAAGAAGGAGATCATCGCGGGCTACGAGGTCCAGGCCGCCAAGGTGCAGGGCGAGTTCGACAAGGGTCTGATCACCGACGCCGAGCGTCGCGCCGACCTGATCAAGATCTGGACCGAGGCCACGAACGAGATCGCGCAGGAGATGCGCGACAACTTCCCGGTCGACAACACCATCAACCGCATGGTGTCGTCCGGTGCTCGTGGTAACTGGCTCCAGGTCCGCAACATCGCCGGTATGCGTGGTCTGGTGAACAACCCGAAGGGCGAGATCATCGCCCGCCCGATCATCAACTCGTACCGCGAGGGCCTGACCGTGGCGGAGTACTTCATCGCCACGCACGGTGCTCGCAAGGGTCTTGCCGACACCGCGCTCCGTACCGCGGACTCCGGGTACCTCACCCGTCGTCTCGTGGACGTCTCGCAGGACGTCATCATCCGCGAGGACGACTGCGGCACGACCCGGGGCCTCGAGCTCCCGATCGCGACCGTGGGCGCCGACGGCAAGCTCGTGCGCGACCCGCGCGTCGAGAACACCGTGTACTCCCGCACCCTGGCCACCCCGGCCGTGGACGCGAAGGGCACGGTCGTCGCCGAGGCCGGCGAGGACGTCGGTGACGTCCTCATCGACAAGCTGCTCGCGGCCGGTGTCGAGAGCATCAAGGTGCGCTCGGTCCTGACCTGCGAGTCGAGCGTCGGTGTCTGCGCGAAGTGCTACGGCCGTTCGCTCGCCACGGGCAACCTCGTCGACATCGGCGAGGCGGTCGGCATCATCGCCGCCCAGTCCATCGGTGAGCCCGGTACCCAGCTGACGATGCGTACCTTCCACACGGGTGGTTCGGCCTCGGCCGACGACATCACCCAGGGTCTGCCGCGTGTCACGGAGCTCTTCGAGGCGCGTACCCCCAAGGGCGCGTCCCCGATCGCCGAGGCCCCCGGCCGCGCCACGATCGAGGACACCGACAAGGGTCGTCGCATCATCCTCACGCCGGACAACGGTGACGAGCCGTTCATCTACCCGGTGCTGAAGCGTGCGACGCTCCTCATCGAGGACGGCCAGCACGTCGAGCTCGGCGAGCAGTTCATCGCCGGCACCGTCGACCCGAAGGAAGTCCTCCGCGTCAAGGGTGTCCGTGAGGTCCAGAAGCACCTCGTCAACGGTGTGCAGGACGTGTACGGCTCGCAGGGCGTGCCGATCCACGACAAGCACATCGAGGTCATCGTGCGCCAGATGCTCCGCAAGGTCACCGTCGTCGACCACGGCGACACCGACCTGCTCCCGGGCGAGCTCGTGGACCGTTCGCGGTACAACGAGCTCAACCGTGCGGCGCTGCAGGAGGGTCGCAAGACCGCTTCCGCTCGCCAGGAGGTCATGGGCATCACGAAGGCGTCCCTCGCGACCGAGTCGTGGCTGTCCGCCGCGTCCTTCCAGGAGACCACCCGCGTGCTCACGCAGGCGGCCATGGAGGGCAAGCAGGACCACCTCGTCGGCCTCAAGGAGAACGTCATCATCGGTAAGCTCATCCCCGCCGGGACGGGCCTCAGCCGGTACCGCGACGTGGACGTGAACGCGACGGAAGAAGCGAAGGCGGAGCGGTACCCGAACCGCATCTTCGCGGACGACTCGTCGTTCTCGGACGCCGACCTGAGCTTCGTCGACTTCGACAGCTTCTCGTCGGACGACTTCACGCCGGGCACCTACAACTGAGCCTGAGCTCCACCGGAACGGCCCCCGCATCCTCGGATGCGGGGGCCGTTCCCGTTGGTGCGCCCCACTGCGCGTTTGCTGATATTGTGACATGACAGACAACGATCGGCGTTCGTGAAGGAGTGCGATGCATCGTTCCGCCCGACTTCGCGTCACGTCAGCCCGTTCGCTCGCGACGCTCTCCGTCGTCCTCGGCTGCGCCTCCGTCATCGCGGTCCTGGTCCACGGGCCCGCGCTGCTCTTCGGTGCGATGTCGCTGGGTTCCGCGACGACCGCGGGGACGATCCACGAGAAGAGTCGGCTCGCGCCCGCGGTGTTCCTGGTCGACCTCGTGCTGGTCGTCCTCGCTGCGGTGCTGTTCTTCGTGTCCGAGGGGTGACCGTGCTCGATCCGGTGGGCGTTCCGAAGTGGTGTGGTCCGGAGCCGACCGCGATCGTGGGTCCTGAACGCGGTCGTGCTCGCGCAACGCCGCTGACGGACTGGAGGCGCGGTGCAGGCCCGCACCGCGCCTCCAGTCCGTCAGGCGCTGGCGTGACGGCTCAGACCGCGCGGTCCGCCCCGTTGTCGCGTCCGGAGCCCCGGCCGGTCTCGTCGACCAGGGAGAACAGGCTCAGGACGTTGCCGTCGGGATCGCGGACGTCGAACCAGTCGACTGCTCCGTCGACGCACTCGACCGGGCCGATGTCGATCCCGAGCGCGCCGATGCGTGCGTGTTGGGCGGCGACGTCGTCGACGCCGAAGCGGACGCTCACGGGGTTCTCCTCGGCGTCGGCGTCCTCGTAGAGCTGGATCCAGATGCCGCCGACCTCGTACTCGGCGATGCCCTCGTCGGGCTGGAGGTCCGGTTCGGCACGTTCGAACACGGCGCCGTACCAGAGGCAGGACGCCTCGATGTCGGTGACGGGCAGCCCCACGGTCACGCTCGTGATGTCCATGACTCATCATGTCCCGGAGCAGGGCTGCGCGTCGAGCACTTTCCGCCGTCGCGCCCGTGCCGGATGGCAGGCTGGGCGGATGGCAACGCTGCGCGAACGGATCACCGCCCCGGCCCACCTCGAGCTCCCGGTCCCGATTGCCGGCCTGACCTTCCGGGCGGCGACCCGGGACGACCTGGAGGCCGTGCACGCCCTCGCCGTGGCGGCTGCCGCGGTCGACGACCCACACGCTCGTCCCTCCACAGCGAGCCTGGAGCGGACGTTGTCCACCGAAGGGCTCGATCTCGCCCGGGACACCCTGGTCGGCGTCGATGCTGATGGGCATGTGCAGGCGTACGGCATCGTCATCGACGTCCCCTCCCGGGTCACCGCTGCTCGCGTGGTGCTCGAGGGGGCGGTCCACCCCGCGCTGCGCGGCCGGGGGATCGGCCGTCGTGTGCTCGCGTGGCTCATCGGGCGCGCACGGCAGCGACTCGCCGCGCTCGACCTCGACCTGCCGGCGACGATCTCGCTCGGTGCGCCGCAGGGATCCGGCGCCCTCCGGCTGGCAGCCCGTGCCGGACTCGAGCCCGTCCGGCACTGGGTGGACATGCAGGCGGTGCTCGACGAGCCCGCCGGTGCCGCGGTCCCGCAGTTGCCGGACGGGTACAGCGTGCGTGCGGCGACCCTCGACGACATCGAGCCGCTGCGGATCGCGAAGAACGACGCCTTCCGCGACCACTGGGGATCGCAACCGATGGTCGAGTCCGACTGGCGCGGGTTCCTCACCGCGGCGACGGCCCGGCTCGACCTCGGCCGCGTCGTCGTCGACCCGTCGGGCCGGATCGTGGCCTTCGCGCTCGTCGAGGTGGACCCGGACGGCTTCGCCGCTCGCGGCCGGTCGTTCGGGTACGTGCACTGGGTCGGTGTCGTGCGGGCGGCACGTGGGACGGGACTCGCGCCGATCGTCCTCGACGCCGCGCTGCAAGGGATGCGTGCCGAGGGGCTGTCCGCCGCGGTCCTGCACGTCGACGCCGAGAACCCGACCGGCGCCGGACGCATCTACGAGCGGCTCGGGTTCGTCCCGGGGCCGGTGCACGTCACCGCGTCGACGACCCTCTGACGGGGGTCGTCGCGGCCCTCGGCGCGCACGCCGTCGGCGGTGTCGATACCCGCGGGTACCCCTGCACTGGGGCCACCGAACACCCCCTCGCCCCCTCGTTGTGGGACTGCGGTGGCCGTTCCGTGCGGACGTAGCGTGGTCGGGCGTCGAACCCCTGCGGCGCTCGTCCCCACGAACCGCGCGCGACCCGAAGGAGGCTCCGCAGCTCATGGCCACGCTGTCCGAGATCCTCATCCTCAACGGAGCCCTGCCGATCGAGCACCTCGACTCGATGACCGGCGACGAGGAGATCGACGACCGTTCGATCCGCTCGCTCGTCGACCAGGGCCTCGTCAGCGAGGCGCAGTACATCACCGCGCGCGCTGCGTCGAACAACTCCAAGACCGTCCCGCTGACGGACTACCCGGTCGACGGCACCGCGGTGTCGATGCTCCCGGCGACCCTCTGCCGTCGGCACGGCGTGCTCGGCGTCGGGTTCGAGGGCGACGTCCTCGTCCTCGCGATGGTGAACCCGACGAACGTGCTGGCGATCGACGACGCCCGGACCGCCTCCGGACGCCCCGTAAAGCCGCTGCAGGTCGACGAGCGCGACCTCGCCGCAGCGCTCGACCGCTACCTGCGTGCCGACGACGAGCTGAACGACCTGACCTCCTCGCTCGAGGAAGAGG
This sequence comes from Curtobacterium sp. Curtsp22, assembly GCF_059492135.1. NCBI lineage: Bacteria > Bacillati > Actinomycetota > Actinomycetes > Micrococcales > Microbacteriaceae > Curtobacterium > Curtobacterium sp. Curtsp22. The sequence continues at coordinate 2,628,317 of NZ_CP168519.1, forward strand.
CATCGGCGCAGACCCAGCAGCAGGTCGACCTCACGGACGGCGCGCTCGACGACGTCCCGATCGTCCGGTTCGTCAACCTGCTCGTGTCCCAGGCCATCCAGGACCACGCGTCCGACATCCACATCGAGCCCGGCGAGCACGAGGTCCGGGTGCGCTACCGCATCGACGGCGTGCTGCACGAGATGGCCCCGGCGCCGAAGAACATCCAGAACGGCGTCATCAGTCGGCTCAAGATCATGAGCGACATCGACATCGCCGAGCGTCGGAAGCCGCAGGACGGCCGCATGTCGGTGCGCTACGGTGGCCGGCAGATCGACCTCCGCGTCGCGACGCTCCCCACCGTGTGGGGCGAGAAGGTCGTCATGCGGATCCTCGACAACACGAACACGTCGATGTCCCTCAAGGACCTCAACCTGCTCGAGCAGAACTTCCAGGCGTACCAGCGCTCGTACTCGAAGCCGTACGGCATGATCCTCGTCACCGGTCCCACCGGGTCCGGCAAGTCGACGACGCTCTACACGACCCTCAACGCGGTCGCCCGTCCCGAGATCAACGTCATCACCGTCGAGGACCCGGTCGAGTACCGGATGGCCGGCATCAACCAGGTGCAGGTCAACCCGAAGGCCGGACTCACGTTCGCGTCGGCCCTGCGGTCGATCCTCCGGTCCGACCCCGATGTCGTGCTCCTCGGCGAGATCCGCGACCACGAGACCGCGCAGATCGCGATCGAGGCCTCGCTCACCGGCCACCTCGTGCTGTCCACGCTGCACACGAACGACGCCCCGTCGGCCGTGACGCGACTGACGGAGATGGACATCGAGCCGTTCCTCGTCGGGTCCGCACTCGACTCCGTGGTCGCCCAGCGTCTGGCACGACGGCTTTGCGACCGCTGCAAGGCCCCGGCGCAGTACACGCCAGCGCAGCTCGTGGCGCTCGGCTTCGTGGGCACCGAGGACACCGCCGTGCCGGAGTTCTTCGGCCCGGTCGGCTGCGCCGTGTGCTCGAACACCGGGTACCGCGGCCGCATCGCCTTGCACGAGGTCATGACCGTGACCGAGGAGATCGAGCGTCTCGCCGTCTCGCGTGCCTCGAGCGCCGAGATCGGCCGCGTCGCCCAGCAGCAGGGCATGCTCACCCTCCGCCAGGACGGGTGGGAGAAGGTCAAGCTCGGCATGACGAGCATCGACGAGATCCTTCGCGTGGTCGCGTAGGCGTGGGAGTGGAACGATGACCGATTCCGTCTACGACATCTCCGTGCCCGGCGACGAGCCGGTCGCGGGGTGGCACCCGGGCCGTCCCGGCCACGAGGTCGGTGGTCGCCGCGCCGCCCGGCTCGCGGCCGCAGCGGCGCAGCAGCCGACGTCGCCGGCCGTCGAGGCGCAGATCGCCCCCGCCTCGGCCGCGCCGGTCTACGACCTGTCGGGTGACACCGCGTGGCCGGCTCCGGCTCCGGCTGCGCCCGTCCCCGGTGCTGCCGTGCCCTCCGCGTCCGTCCCGAGCGGGTCCTGGCCGGCGCCGTCCGGCGACCCCGTCGCCGTGCCGGTCGCGCAGCCGCACGCCCGCCCCGCGACGCCGTCCGCCGCCGTCCCGCCGTCGACCGCGTCCTACGGCTACGCCGACGCGGTGACCCAGCACCTGCCGGTCGTGCCTGCGGAACCGACCACGATCCTCCCGACCGTCGCCCACGTCGCGGCCACCCACGTGCCGGCACCCGCCGGCCACGACGAGATCAACTTCACCCGCCACGCGCGTGAGGTCGCCGACCCCGACCTCATCACCGCGCTCGCCCAGGTCGTCTACCAGGGTGCGTCGGACCTCCACCTCACCGCGGACGCGGCCCCGACCGTGCGCGTCGACGGATCCCTGCGACCGGCGGTCCCCGGTGGGCCGTGGGCGCGGAACAAGGTGATCGCCGCCCTCAAGACCCTGCTCTCGGTCGAGCAGGCCGGGCAGTTCGACCACGAGCAGGAACTCGACTTCGCGTACTCGCTGTCGCCCGAGTACCGCTTCCGCGTGAACTACTACCAGCAGCGCGGGAACTGGGGCGCGGCCTTCCGCATCATCCCCACGAAGATCAAGACCCTCAAGCAGCTCGGCATCCCCGAACACGTGGGGGAGTTCGCCAAGCTGCCGCGCGGACTCGTGCTCGTGACCGGGCCGACCGGTTCCGGCAAGTCGACCACGCTCGCCGCCCTCATCGACCTCGTCAACGAGACCCGGGCCGACCACATCGTGACGGTCGAGGACCCGATCGAGTTCATGCACGACCACAAGAAGGCGATCATCAACCAGCGCGAGGTCGGGGCAGACACGCACTCGTTCGCCGCCGCCCTGAAGCACGTGCTGCGCCAGGACCCGGACGTCATCCTGATCGGCGAGCTCCGCGACCTCGAGACGATCTCCGTCGCCCTCACCGCGGCCGAGACCGGCCACCTCGTGTTCGCCACCCTGCACACGCAGAGCGCTCCCGGCACGATCGACCGCGTCATCGACGTCTTCCCGCCGCACCAGCAGGGGCAGATCCGGACGCAGCTCGCCTCGACGCTCGAGGGGGTCGTCTGCCAGACGCTCGTGCCGAAGGCCAACGGTGCCGGCCGGGTCGTCGCCACCGAGATCATGAGGACCACCCCGGCCATCGGGAACCTCGTGCGCGAGGGCAAGACGTACCAGATCACCTCCGCCATGCAGGCCGGGCGTGACATGGGGATGCACACGATGGACCAGGACCTCGCCGAGCTCGTCAACGTCGGAACCGTCACGCGGGCTGCCGCGATGGAGAAGGTGCACGACCACGAGGGCTTCGACCGGCTCGTGCAGCGCGTCGAGTCCCCGTCCGACTCCTCGGCCGCCGCGATCGCCGCGTCCGAGATCGACTTCGGCGACAAGTACTCAGGAGGCCACTGATGTCACTCGCCTACGACTACCGAGGGCGCGACGGCGCCGGGAAGCTCGTCAAGGGACGGCTCGACGCGTCCTCCGAAGGAGCGGTCGTCCAGCGGCTGCGGGGCATGGGCGTCTCACCGATCGCCATCACCGAGGCGAAGCCCGGCACCGGACTGCAGACCGAGATCAAGATCCCGGGGTTCGAGAAGGGTGTGGGGCTCAAGGACCTGGCGATCATGTCGCGTCAGGCTGCGACGATGCTCGCCTCGGGGCTCTCGCTCCTGCGTGCGCTCACGATCCTCGCCGAGCAGAGCGAGAACAAGAAGCTGAAGGAGATCCTCGGCAAGGTCCGCGCCGAGGTCGAGCAGGGTGTGTCGCTGTCCGACGCCGTCGGCAAGTACCCGGTCGACTTCCCGCCGATCATGATCAACATGATCCGGGCCGGTGAGACGGGCGGCTTCCTCGACCGTGCCATGGACTCGATCGCGACGAACTTCGAGAAGGAGCACAAGCTCCGCTCGACGATCAAGTCGGCGATGACCTACCCGGTGGTCGTGCTCGTCATGTCACTCGTCGCCGTCGTGGTGATGCTCGTGTTCATCGTCCCGATCTTCCAGAACATGTTCTCGTCACTCGGCGGTCAGCTCCCGCTGCCGACGATGATGCTCGTCTACGCGTCGCACGCGATGGTCTGGGTCGGTCCGATCCTGGCCGTCGCGATCGTGGTCGGCGTGCTCTGGTACCGGGCGAACAAGAACACCGATCGTGTCCGCTCGTTCCTCGATCCGATCCGACTCCGATTGCCGGTGTTCGGCGCGTTGAACAAGAAGATCGTCGTCGCACGGTTCGCGCGGAACTTCTCGAACATGATCGGGGCCGGCGTCCCCATCCTCCAAGCATTGAAGATCGTCGGCGAGGTCTCGAACAACTTCGTCGTCCAGAAAGCACTCGACCGGGTTGCGGAATCCGTTCGGAAAGGTGAATCCATCGCCGTTCCGATCACCCGTGAGAAAGTGTTCCCGGACATGGTCTCGCAAATGATCGCGGTCGGTGAGGATGCTGGTTCGCTCGAAACGATGCTCGAACGCATCGCCGAGTTCTACGACGCCGAAGTGCAATCCACGACCGAGGCGTTGACCTCGCTCATCGAGCCGCTGCTCATCGCATTCCTCGGCGTCGTGGTGGGCGGGATGATCGTCGCACTGTACCTGCCGATCTTCCAGATCACCTCACTCATCCACTGAGCCGGCTCGCACCTTCGTCTTGGCACCCGTTCGGGGGTTTCTCCCCGAACGGGTGCCCCTGTGAATGGGGGCATTTCGCACCCCAGAAGCCCCCCGTTGTTGGGATTATGCCGTGAAACGGCGGTCCATACGCTTGACCGCGGCGGCAGAGCACAGCCCCGAAACAATTCCCCGTCTACATTCCCGAAAGAGTGGAAAACCATGTACGCAGCTCTCATGGGCAAGCTGAACGCTCGCCGCAAGGGTCTCCTCGAAGAGAACGACAAGGGCTTCACGCTCATCGAGCTCCTCGTCGTGGTCATCATCATCGGCATCCTCGCCGCGATCGCCATTCCGATCTACATCGGCGTGCAGAACAACGCCAAGGACTCGTCGGTCCAGAACGACGTCTCGAACCTCAAGACGGCCGTCGTGGCGCAGCAGACCAACAGCGGGGCGTACCCGGCGAAGTTCACCGCCCTCAACGGCACCACTGCCACGCCGTCGTCCTTCCCGAGCCCCGCCGCCACCTGGACCGATGCGGGCGCGACGCTCGGCACCAACACCAAGTCGCTGAGCTACGGGCCGAGCGCGACCGGCTTCTGCATCATCGGGACGAGCACGACGGACAAGCTCTTCTACGCGACCGAGTCGAGGGGCGTCTCGTCCACGGCCTGCACGATCTCCTGATCGTCTGATCGACACGAGGGCGGGACGTTCAGCTGATGAACGTCCCGCCCTTCTCCGCACACCGACACCGCGAGAGGGGATGACGATGATCCAGAGCATGGCTGCCCGACTCCGTCCGGTTGACCCGGACGACCGCGAAGCGGGCTTCAGCATCGCCGAGGTCCTCGTCGCGATGATGGTGTTCGCCGTGATCTCGGTGGGCGTCGCCGCCGGTGTCATCAACTCCCTCGTCCTCACGAACGACTCGAAGGCGCGCACCGTCGCCACGCACCTCGCGAACCAGGCGATGGACATCGAGCGTGGCAAGACCGACATCTTCCAGGTGGTCTCGAAGTCCTCGACCCAGACGGTCGGGCGGATTCAGTACACGATCGCGGTCACCGCTGCCTGGGCGGACGCCGCTGGCACCATCGGCAACTGCGGCCTCAGCGGATCGACGACCACCATCGCGAACAAGTCCGTCGACGTGAAGGTCTCGTGGACCTCGAGCTCCGGCGCTGCGAAGTACGCTCCCGTCCGCATGACGGCACTCGTCTCGCCGGGCAGCGACTCCAGCAGCCCAGACTCCGGCGTCATCTTCGTCGGCGTCGTCGGCGCCACCGGTACCGGCAGCGCCGGTGTGTCCGTCGCCATCGTGCCGAGCCCGACCGACCCGGCGGGAGCCAAGTCGCTCACGGCGCAGCCGGTTGCGACGTCGGCGACCGGATGCTCGGTGGCCCGAGGCGTGACCCCGGGGAACTACGTCGTCACGATCACCCGGACCGGGGGCATCAGCAGTTCGCAGGAGGTGTCTCCCACCTCGGCGGTCACGGTCACGGGCGGCGGGACCGCGACCGCGTCCTTCCAGTACGACACCGCTGCGACCTACACGCCGTCGCTCCAGACGTCGGGCGCCGCGACACCGACCAACCTCACCATGACCTACCGGAACCCGACGAACGACACCGTCGTCCCGAGCACGGGCGCACAGCGGCTCTTCCCGTTCCCGGACGGGTACAACGCGATGACGGGTTCGTACGTCGGCAGCCCGGTCGCGAGCGCGTGCACCGACGTCGACTGGACGTCCTGGACGACCGCCGCGAGTGACGGCAAGGTGGCCCCGGCCGCCGCGAACGTCGCGGCGTCGCCAGGCGGGACGGGCGCGGTCAGCGTCCCGATGGGGACCTTCACCGTGAAGACCGCGGTCGGTGCCGCGGTCATCACCGCGACCCCGACGACCGTGCTCGACCCGGCGGATCCGGGGTGCAAGACGGCGCCGGCGACGAGCTACACCTTTGCCAGGGGAACCGGGACGACGCAGACCCTCGCGTTGCCCTACGGCACCTACAGCATCTCGGCGACCGTGCTCAACGTGGCGGGGCTCTCGATCGGCACGAATGTCACACTCGCGGGCAAGTCGAAAGCGACGGTCAGCGGATCCACGATCATGCTCGATCCGAGGAGCTCGTGATGCGTGCCTGGATCGCGCGGGTACGACGCGACGATCGGGGGATCACGCTCGCTGAGCTCCTCGTTGCGATGGCGCTGTCGATGATCATCGTCGCCACCGCTGCCGGGTTCCTCGGCGCCGCGCAGAAGGCACAGGGATCAGTGAACCGGATCGACCAGAACACGCGAGTCTCCTCGAACGTCCTCAACGAGATGAGTCGGATGTTCCGTGGTGCGACCGAGAACCCGATCGTCAACGACGAGTCCGACCCGGCCTTCATCGTCGCGTCGCCGACCCTGGTCAGGTTCTTCGCGTTCGTGAACCTGACATCCGCGGAGACGAAGCCGGTGATGGTCCAGTTCGAGGTGACGGGCGGCCAGCTCGTCGAGACCCAGTGGCCCGCCACTGCCGTCACGGGGTCCGACGGGTACTGGACCTTCCCTGCCTACCCTGGTTCGCCGAGCTCACGGCGCGTCCTCGCCCCGGCCGTCGCGTCCTCGACGGCGACGCCGTTCGCGTACCTCGGCGTCGACCAGACCACGCCGCTCGACCCGGTGGCCGACCCGGGTCAGCTCGACGACGTCCGCTACGTGCAGGTCAACCTCGAGGTCGGTTCCACCACCGTCGGCGCTTACTCGAACGTCCTGACGGCGACCACCGTCGGGCTCCCCAACGTCATGCAGGAGAACCTATGAGCGGCGGCCTGTTCAGGCGTTTCCGCGCCCTCCACCAGGACGGCGAACGGGGCGCGGTGCTCGTCACGGTCATCGGCACCGCAGCCGTGCTCATGATCATCGTCACCACCGTGCTCGCAACGGCAGTGAGCGGGACCATCAAGTCGAACCGCGACGAGGACTGGAACAACGCGGGGGCCGCGGCGTACGCAGGCCTCGCCGACTACCAGAGCCGGATCAGCGCGGACAACTCCTACGAGCAGTACGGCGCGCTCGGCACGTCGTTCAGCACCGGGAGCACCTTCTCGAGCACGAAGGGAAACAAGGCCTTCTCGACCTCGACGAACGGCGAGTGGGTGGGAGTGCCCGGAAGCGACAACGTCGCCGCTGACGGGTCACGCGACGGCAAGTACCGTCAGTCGTTCCGGTACGAGGTGAACAACGCGAACTACTACGGGCAGGGCGTCGTCAAGGTCCGTGTGACCGGCAAGGCCGGAACCGTCACACGGTCACTCGTCGCGAACCTGAAGGGCACCGGCTTCATCAACTACCTGTACTTCACCGACTACGAATCGGGTGACCCGGCGATCACGGGCGACAGCTGTACACCGCTCCACTGGAACGAGACGGCGCCCCGGGGCGTCACGAAGTGCGCTGCGATCCAGTTCGCGGCCCGCGACACGCTCGCCGGTCCGGTGCGCTCGAACGACCAGTTCACGATCTGCGGTGCGACCTTCCAGAACGACGTCCAGTCGACGACGGCGGACGGGGTCTACAGCAAGCCGAGCGGGTGCAGCAGCGCGATCTTCGCCAAGAACTCGACGACCGGCCTCAAGCAGGTCCAGCACGTCTCATCCATCGGACTGCCGCCGACGAACACGAACCTCATGCAGGAGACACGGAGCGACCTCAAGACGTCGACAGTTCCGCAACCCGGATGTCTCTACACGGGTCCGACCACGATCAAGTTCACGAGCGCGGGCAAGATGACGGTCTACTCACCGTGGACGAAGGCGGTCCAGATCACCGGGGACCCGGCGAGCGGATCCACGGCCGCACCCGCGTGCGGGACCCCGGGCTACAGCTCCTCCGGCAACACTCTGGGAAGTCCCGGCGGGCAGACGCTCGACGTCTTGCCCAACAACCTCGCCTACGTGCAGAACGTGCCCTCGACGACCGGTGACCCGAACCGCTGGGGCTCCACGACGCCGTCCAACTACTCCTGCAAGAGCGCGGACGGCAGCCAGAGCGGGAACGGCGTCGGGTACCCGGCTGCCGGCGAGACCATCAAGACCCTGAGCGTCAGCACGCCGTACGGATGCCAGAGCGGTGACGTGTTCGTGCAGGGGCAGTTCAAGGGCGCGATGACGGTGGCCGCGCAGAACTACGTGTACGTCACCGGAGACCTGACCTACGTGAACTCCGGCGCGAGCGCGAACCCGAACCTGCTCGGCCTCGTCGGGCAGAAAGCGGTGTGGGTCTACAACCCGGTCGCGTCCTCCATGTGCACTGACTTCACCTCGACCTACTGGGACCGCCAGGGCTACTCCTCGTGGGGCTACCAGTGCGTCCCGATGAACTGGGTGAGCGGGAGCCGCGCCGCGAAGGACTTCGAGATCGACGCCGCGATCGCCTCGAACAACGGCACGTTCACCGTCCAGAACTACGACCAGGGTCGCTACGCGGCCTCGAACAGCCGGAGTGCCATCCGGACGTACGGTCAGGGCACGCTCACGGTGCTCGGGTCCATCGCCCAGAAGTACCGCGGCCCGGTGGCGACGACCGGCGGGACGGGGTTCAGCAAGGCGTACTCGTACGACAAGCGACTCCTGACCACAGCTCCTCCGAAGTTCCTCCAGCCGGTCGCGACGACGTACGGGGCGACGACCCAGGTCGAGGTCAAGCCAGCCTTCAGCGCAGACGGGACACCAGCCTCATGAGCGGCATCGTCATCGCACTCGCCACGCTGAGCGGGGCGCTCGGGCTCGCAGTCGGCTCGTTCTTGAACGTCGTCGTGCACCGTGTTCCGGCGGGACTCTCGGTCGTCTCGCCGGCGAGCGCGTGCCCGAACTGTGGACACGGCATCCGACGGCGGGACAACGTGCCCGTCATCTCCTGGCTGGTGCTCCGCGCACGGTGCCGGGACTGCGGCACGGGGATCTCCGCGCGGTACCCGGTCGTGGAGCTGATCACCGGTGTCGCGTTCGTCCTCGTCCTGTTCCGCTTCGCACCGGGATCCACCACGGGTTGGCGACCACTGGTCGCGGGGGTGCTCATCCTGATCGCCTTCGGGTACCTGATGGCAGTGAGCGTGGCGCTCGCCGCGATCGACCTCGACACCGCTCGGCTCCCGAACGCGATCACGTACCCGACCGCTGTCGTCATCGCCGTCCTGCTCACCGCGGCCGCAGCGATCGGCGGAGACCTCGAGGCCTGCCTCCGCGCCGCTCTCGGTGCGATCGTGCTCGGGGGCGCGTACCTCGTCCTCGCGGTCGCGGTACCCGGCGGCATGGGCCTCGGCGACGTCAAACTCGCCGTCGTCATCGGGTTCGCGCTCGCGTACCTCGGATGGGGACCCCTCGCTGTGGGTGCTTTCGCTGCCTTCGTCCTCGGCGGTAGCTTCGCGATCGGAGTCCTGATCGTCCGCGCGGGCAACCGCCGGACCGGGATCCCGTTCGGCCCCTGGATGCTCGCCGGCGCATGGATCGGCGTCTTCTTCGGCGCACCTTTGTGGAACGCCTACCTGTCGCTCCTCGGCCTCGCCTGAATCCCTGCCCCACCCACTCTCGAAAGCGTCGAACATGGCAAAGAGCATCGTCGGTCTGGACATCTCGTCCGCCGCGATCCGTGGCGTCGAGGTCAGTGACCCACACGGGTCGCGTCCGACGGTCGTCCGCATCGCCGAGGTCCCCACGCCTGACGGGTCCGTGAGCCGCGGGGAGGTCCTCGAGCCGAACACCGTCGCCGGAGCCCTGAAGGAACTCTGGTCGATCGGACGCTTCCGCTCGCGCAACGTGGTGCTCGGCATGGGCAACCAGCGCGTGCTCTCCCGCGACCTGACGGTGCCGAAGGCGCCGATCGCCCAGGTCCGACAGTCGCTGCCCTTCCAGGTGCAGGACATGCTGCCCGTCCCGGTCGGTGCCGCGATCCTCGACTTCTACCCCACGTCCGAAGGGGTCAGCGAGAGCGGCCCGGTCCTCCACGGCCTCCTGGTCGCGGCTGTGAAGGACGCGGTCCTCGCGAACGTCAAGGCCGCGCAGCAGGCCGGACTCAACCCGGCAGGCGTCGACCTGATCCCCTTCGCGATGACCCGTGCGCTCGTCAGCCGGCCGGGGCACGGCGGGACCATCGCGCTCATCGAGCTCGGCGCGGAGACGACGAGCGTGGTGATCGCACTCGACGGCATCCCCCAGTTCGTCCGCATCATCCCGACCGGCGGCGAGGACGTGACCACTCGACTCGCGACGAGCCTCGACATCCATCGTGACCAGGCGGAGCTCGTCAAGCGGCACCTGGGGATCGCGGGGAGCGGGCGCACCGCCGACGACATGCGCGCGATCTCCGTCGCGCAGGAGGCGGTCGGCGAAGTCCTCTCGAGTCTCCGGAACACGATCAACTACTACGTCAACACGCGGCCCACGGAACGCGTCGACCGGATCGTCCTCGCAGGGGGAGGCGCCCGGCTGGCGGGGCTCGCGCAGTCCCTGTCCGAGCAGACCGGACTCCCCGTCGTGGTCGGGGACGTCTTCGCCGGCGCCGCACTCGCTCGGAGCATCGACGCCGCTGACGTCTCAGCACGCGGACACGACGTCGCTGTCGCGTACGGGCTCGCCATCGGGAGCAAGGCAGCATGACACAAACGTCCATGGCGGGTCGGGTCCTCCGGACCACTCCGCGCGCGAAGGTCACCGCACCGATCCCACCGAGCAAGGCCGGCAAGGGTGCCGCGGTCGTCGGGGGCGAGCCCCGCGTCGATCTCCTCCCGATCGAGGTCCACATCGGACGGCGTCAGCGAGCGCTGGCCCGTCGCGCTTGGCTCGGGGTCGTGGTGGTCGGGGTCGCCGCGGCACTCGCCATCGCCGGTGCAGGGCTGTCCGCGGCGCAGTCCGCGAGCGAGTTGGCGTCGGCGGAGAGCGAGACCAACGCGCTGCTGCAACAGCAGCAGAAGTACGGCGAAGTCCGGTCGACGGAGCAACAGTCCGCCCTCATCGAAGCCGGTCAGCGAGTGGGCGGCGCGACCGAGATCGACTGGAGCACGTACATCGCAGGCCTGCAGCGGGCGCTTCCGTCGGGGGTCACGATCTCCAGCCTCGGGGTCGACTCAGCCGGACCGATCTCCGCCTACACGCAGTCGTCGACGCCGTTGCAGGGGCAGCGCATCGCCACGATCTCCGTGACGGTCGACAGCCCAACCATCCCGTCCGTCCCCGACTGGACGGACTCGCTCAGCGCCCTGCCGGGCTACGTCGATTCGTCGATCGCGTCGATCACGAAGCAGCCGTCGGGCGGGTACACGGCCGACATCACCGTGCACATCAACGAGAAGGCGTACGACGGCAAGTACGCGAAGGGCGACTGACGTGGACCGCAACAAGCTCTCCCTCATCGTCGCAGGGTTCGCGGCGCTGGCGCTCGCGCTCGGTGGCTGGTTCGTCGGCGTGCAACCACAGCTCGCGGCGGCGTCCACGTCAGCTCAGCAGCGGTCGGACATCGACAGCCGGAACGACACCGTGCGGACGGAGCTCGCTCGACTCGAGAAGCAGTACAGCGAGCTCGGCACGCTGAAGGCCGACCTCGCGACGCTCGAGGCTTCCATCCCGGAGTCGACGGACACGACGCCCTTCATCAAGGAGCTCAACCAACTCGCCGAGGCGAACGGTCTGACGATCTCGTCCTTGACCTTCGGAGACGCGCAGGCGTACGTCCCTCCTGCATCGACGGCGGCCCCGGCCGACGGCAGCGCGACCGCTGCAGCGACGCCAGCTCCCTCCGCCACGGCGGAACCCACCGGCGGGAGCAGCAGTGCGGTCGCAGCACCGAGGACGGTGACGGATCCACTCATCACGGCGAGCAACTTCATCGTGATCCCGGTGTCGGTGTCGGTCGACGGTTCCGATGCCCAGGCGATGGCGTTCACCTCGGGCGTGCAGAAGGGTGCGCGGCTGTTCCTCGTCAACTCCATCGGGACCGGGTCGACCCAAGGGGAGACCACCGGGGACGAGGCCCCGGCGTCCGCTGACACGGGTTCGACGACCTGGACGCTCTCGGGCTTCATCTTCGTGCTCGACGGCGCTTCCGGAGGCACGTCGGGGACCGTCGCGGACCCCGCCACGAACGGCTGACCCGACCCCCACCAACTGGGGTCCGACGCGCCACGCCGCACCCTCTTCCGCACGGCCTCCCGCTGTGCTTACGATGCTCCTGAGCCCGCGTTCGCGGCTGCTCGTCCCTCTCTCGAACGGTCGCTCGAAACGGCCGTTCCTCGTCGTGCCCGGAGTCGCGCGTGTTGGCTGGAATCGTGGAGTTCCTCGGTTGGTTCGGAGCAGTAACCGTCCTTGCTGGTTACCTACTCTTCTCGATGGGGAAGCTCCCGAACGGTCCGGTGTACCAGCTGTTCAACCTCGTGGGCGGGCTCGCGGTGGCGATCAACGTCGCGGCGCACCACGCCGTCCCGTCGACGATCGTGAACGGCATCTGGGCGATCGTCGCGGTCGTCGTGCTCGTCAAGATGACGAGGGCCCGTCGTGCGGCGAAGCGGGGTGCCCCGTCGACCGAGACGCCGGTGCTCCACGCCGAGCCCCCGGCGACCACGGCGGTCCTGCCGATCGTCGGACCGGCGCTGCGCGACCACGGGGCGGAGGCGACGCTCGCCGCGGCACCCGCGCCGCGCCTCCAGGGCCCGGACGCCGACGGCGACGCGACCACCACGCCCGACGCGACGCACGCGACGGACGCGACGCACGCGACCAGCACGCCCGACGCGACCAGCACGACCGACGCCCCGACCGCAGCCGCGCCGATGACCGAGTCCATCCCGGTCATCACGGCCACGATCGCCCTCGCGCTCGTCGCCGCAGCGCAGGAGCACGCCGACCAGGCGACCCACGCCGACCCGGCCCACGCCGACCAGCAGACGCACGCGAACGAGCCGCAGCGCGCAGACGCCACCCCCGCCTGAGCCCCGCCAGCGATACGATCACCGCATGTCCCGGTGGTTGATCGCGACGATGACGTCGATCCTGTTCATCGCGCTCGTCATCGCGGTGACCGGCTTCGAGGCCCTCCTCGCCGACGTCGAGGTCATCTCCCAGCCCGACGCCACCCCGTACCTCGGCCCCGCGATGGTGCTCGGCGGTGCCGTGGTGGTGTTCCTCGCGACCGCGGTCGGCTCCCGCGAGGGCAACCCCGGCGTCACCGGCCTCGTCGCCGCGGCGACCTGCTACCTGGTGATGCTCGGCGTCGGGGCGGTCGGCTACAGCCTGGTCCGCAGCGACCTCACCGAGCTGCTCGTGTTCCCGGCCGGCTACGCACTCGGCCCGTTCGTCGTCGGTTCGGTGGTCGTGGCACTCCTGTGCGTCGTCGGCGGGATCGCCGCGGCACGGCACCAGTCGCGCGCGTCGGGGGTGCGCCCGGAGCCCGGCGATGACGGTGCCCGCCGGTAGTCTTCCTGCAGCACCACAGGACGACGGGGGACCGATGACCGACCAGCACCAGGCCGACGGATGGGGATCCGTCCCGGCCGTGGACTCGATCCGCGGCACGCGGGACGCACCACCGGCGGGGGCGTCCGGACCGCAGCCCCGGCCCCGTCGTCGACTCGGTCGCGGTCGGCTCGTCAGCATCGTCGCGGGTGGCGCGGCCGTCGTGCTGCTCCTGGTCGCGGGCGTGGTCGGCTACTCGGTCGGCACGTCGACGCACGCCGCCGACCGGCCGGTCCGTGCCTTCCTCGACGACCTCACGGCGGGTCGGGTGGGCGCTGCGCTCGACGTGGCGGGCATCGAGCACGACGAACGCGACCTGCTCCTCACCAAGGCCGCCTACGCGAAGGCGAAGGACCGCGTCACGGGCTACCGGATCGCCGCCACGCGTGCGGACGGCGACACCGCCACGGTCACGGCGTACCTGCGGCAGGCGGGGCGCGACGTCTCGTCCACCTTCACGCTCGACAAGACGGGCACCGACTGGGGCGTGTTCCCGGTCTGGGAGCTCGAGGCACCGCGGCTCGGTGCGGTGGACGTCAGCCTGCGCGGCCCCACGGGCACGAAGGTGTCGGTGGCCGGGCAGTCCGTGGTCACGTCGAAGGACGGCACGGCGACGCTCACGGCCCTCCCCGGCACGTACGACGTCGCGGTGGACGGTGGCGAGTGGTACTCCGCCAAGGCCGCGACGGCGACGGTCACCGGGTTCGGGGGCACCGCCTCGAGCCCCGTCTCGATGACGACGGAGCTCACCGCAGCGGGCAAGCGGTCCGCCCAGGCGGCGGTGGACGCGTGGGTCGACGGCTGCATCGCCTCGACCGAGGCGGCACCGGCCGGGTGCAGCTTCTACGCCTACGGTCAGGACGCCGCCTACACGTACACGAACCAGAAGTGGACGCTGGACACCCGCCCCACCGTGTCGATCGGCGGCTGGGTGTCGAACGGGTGGCTCGTCACGACGACGTCCTTCGGCCGTGCCACGTTCACGGCGGACATCTCCGGCCCGGGTGGGGTGGGCACGGCGTCCGCCGGGCCGATGAACGTCAACGCCAGCGGGTACGTCACGGAGTTCACGGACGCGGGGGCGACGTTCCGCTCGGCGGTGGGCAACGGCTCGTCCGACACGGGCTCCTGACGCCGCGCACGACGGCGCCCCGGTGCGTCCAGGAGGCGCGGTGCCGGCCCGCCACGTCCCTCCGGCGGCCGTGGGTCCGGTCCACCGCGCCCGGCCGGGCGGAGCGCCCCGCGCCCCGCGTGACCACCCACGCGACGCCTGTTCGCCCAGGGCACTCGTCACGCGCCTCCAGGGCGACGCGCCCGGATTGATTTCGCCGGGTTACGCGGGTAATCTCTTCCGGGTGTGCGCCTTCGGGCGTGCCCGAAAAGTCCGGTCCGACCAACGGTCGGCCGGAACACTCCGTCCCCCACTCGTCATCCGCCGTCAGGCGGTGATCAGCGTGGGACGAGGAAGTCGGCGGACCGCGCCGGCCGGAGAACACGAGCGAAGAACCAGGAGAACAGTTGCCTACTATTCAGCAGCTGGTTCGCAAGGGTCGTACGCCGAAGGTCACCAAGACCAAGGCGCCCGCCCTGAAGGCGAACCCCCAGCAGCGTGGTGTGTGCACCCGCGTCTACACCACCACCCCGAAGAAGCCGAACTCGGCACTGCGCAAGGTCGCTCGTGTCAAGCTCTCGAACGGCACCGAGGTCACGGCCTACATCCCCGGTGAGGGCCACAACCTCCAGGAGCACTCGATGGTGCTCGTGCGCGGCGGTCGTGTGAAGGACCTCCCCGGTGTCCGCTACAAGATCATCCGCGGTGCGCTCGACACGCAGGCCGTGAAGAACCGTAAGCAGGCACGTAGCCGCTACGGCGCCAAGAAGGGTTGAGCCAATGCCTCGTAAGGGTCCCGCCCCCAAGCGTCCCGTCGTCGCAGACCCGGTCTACGGCGCACCGATCGTCTCGCAGCTCGTGAACAAGATCCTGCTCGACGGCAAGAAGGGCCTCGCCGAGCGCATCGTCTACGGTGCCCTCGAAGGCGTTTCCGCCAAGAACCAGCAGGACGCCGTCGCGACGCTCAAGAAGGCGCTCGACAACGTCCGTCCCACCCTCGAGGTCCGCAGCCGCCGCGTCGGTGGCTCGACCTACCAGGTCCCGGTCGAGGTCAAGCCGCACCGCGCGAACACCCTCGCGCTCCGCTGGCTGACCTCGTACGCCAAGGCCCGTCGCGAGAAGACGATGACCGAGCGTCTCATGAACGAGATCCTCGACGCGTCGAACGGTCTCGGTGCCGCGGTCAAGCGCCGTGAGGACACGCACAAGATGGCCGAGTCGAACAAGGCCTTCGCCCACTACCGCTGGTAGTCCCGGCACCGTCCGGGCGCCGGTGGTCATGAACCCCGGCGCCCGCACGGACGCCAACCTCTCCTACAACTCTTCCGGAGGAACCCTGTGGCACAGGACGTGCTCACCGACCTGAACAAGGTCCGCAACATCGGCATCATGGCGCACATCGATGCCGGCAAGACCACGACGACCGAGCGCATCCTGTTCTACACGGGCATCACGCACAAGATCGGTGAGGTCCACGACGGCGCTGCCACGATGGACTGGATGGCGCAGGAGCAGGAGCGCGGCATCACGATCACGTCGGCCGCGACGACCTGCTTCTGGGACAACAACCAGATCAACATCATCGACACCCCCGGTCACGTGGACTTCACGGTCGAGGTGGAGCGTTCGCTCCGCGTGCTCGACGGTGCGGTCGCCGTCTTCGACGGCAAGGAGGGCGTCGAGCCCCAGTCCGAGACCGTGTGGCGTCAGGCCGACAAGTACGACGTCCCGCGCATCTGCTTCGTCAACAAGATGGACAAGCTGGGCGCCGACTTCTACTTCACGGTCGACACCATCATCAACCGCCTCGGCGCGGAGCCCCTCGTGCTCCAGCTCCCGATCGGCGCCGAGAACGACTTCGTCGGGATCGTTGACCTCATCGAGATGCACGCCAAGGTCTGGCCGGGCGACTCCAAGGGTGACGTCACCATGGGCGCCCAGTACGAGGTCCAGGAGATCCCCGCGGACCTCAAGGACCGTGCGGACGAGTACCGCGCCAAGCTGATCGAGCGCGTCGCCGAGACCGACGACGCCCTGCTCGAGAAGTACTTCGGCGGCGAGGAGCTCACCAAGGACGAGATCAAGGCTGCGATCCGCAAGCTCACGATCGCGTCCGAGGTCTACCCCGTCCTGTGCGGCTCGGCCTTCAAGAACCGCGGTGTCCAGCCGATGCTCGACGCCGTCATCGACTACCTCCCGTCCCCGCTCGACGTGCCGCCGATGATCGGCCACGACGTCAAGGACGAGGAGAAGGAGATCATCCGCAAGCCCGACGCGTCGGAGCCGTTCTCGGCCCTCGCGTTCAAGGTCGCGGTGCACCCCTTCTTCGGTCGTCTCACCTACGTCCGCGTCTACTCGGGCTCGATCGAGTCGGGTGCCCAGGTCATCAACTCGACCAAGGGCAAGAAGGAGCGCATCGGGAAGATCTTCCAGATGCACTCCAACAAGGAGAACCCGGTCGACAACGTGACCGCCGGCCACATCTACGCGGTCATCGGTCTCAAGGACACCACCACCGGTGACACCCTGTGCGACCCGACCAACCAGGTCGTCCTCGAGTCGATGACGTTCCCGGAGCCGGTCATCGAGGTCGCCATCGAGCCGAACACGAAGGCCGACCAGGAGAAGCTCTCCACGGCCATCCAGAAGCTCGCCGAAGAGGACCCGACGTTCCGCGTCGAGCTCAACGCCGAGACCGGTCAGACGACGATCAAGGGCATGGGCGAGCTCCACCTCGACATCCTCGTCGACCGCATGAAGCGCGAGTTCAAGGTCGAGGCGTCGGTCGGCAAGCCCCAGGTGGCCTACCGCGAGACCCTGACCAAGGTCGTCGAGCGCTACGACTACACGCACAAGAAGCAGACCGGTGGTTCCGGCCAGTTCGCGAAGGTGCAGATCGCCCTCGAGCCGATGGAAGTCACGGCCGAGAAGGTCTACGAGTTCGAGAACGCCGTCACCGGTGGTCGCGTCCCGCGTGAGTACATCCCGTCGGTCGACGCCGGTATCCAGGACGCCATGCAGGTCGGCATCCTGGCCGGGTACCCGACCGTCGGCGTGAAGGCCATCCTCAAGGACGGCGCGGCGCACGACGTCGACTCGTCCGAGATGGCGTTCAAGATCGCCGGTTCGATCGCCTACAAGGAAGCGGCCCGCAAGGCCGGTCCGGCGATCCTCGAGCCGATCATGGCCGTCGAGGTCCGTACTCCGGAGGAGTACATGGGCGACGTCATCGGTGACCTGAACTCCCGTCGTGGCCAGATCGCCTCGATGGAGGACGCCTCGGGCGTCAAGGTGGTCCGCGCGAGCGTGCCGCTGTCCGAGATGTTCGGCTACGTCGGCGACCTGCGGTCGAAGACCTCTGGTCGTGCGGTCTACTCGATGACCTTCGAGACCTACAGCCAGGTCCCGGCCAAGGTCGCCGAGGAGATCATCGCGAAGAACGCGGGGGAGTGACGCTCCAGCGTCTCTCCACAGGCGGGGGTGCCCGGCGACGGGCCCCTCGCCACCAAGTACAGTAAAGACACACACTGCACGCCAACGGTTCACGAACCGGGGGCATGCTCTCCGAGTCCTGAGGAGGACCCACAGTGGCCAAGGCCAAGTTCGAGCGGACCAAGCCGCACGTCAACATCGGAACCATCGGTCACGTCGACCACGGCAAGACCACGCTCACGGCGGCGATCACCAAGGTTCTGCACGACCAGTACCCGGACCTCAACGAGGCCCGTGACTTCGCTCAGATCGACAACGCTCCCGAGGAGCGCGAGCGCGGCATCACGATCAACATCTCGCACGTCGAGTACCAGACCGAGAAGCGCCACTACGCGCACGTCGACGCTCCTGGTCACGCTGACTACGTGAAGAACATGATCACGGGTGCGGCGCAGATGGACGGCGCGATCCTCGTGGTCGCCGCCACCGACGGTCCGATGCCCCAGACGCGTGAGCACGTGCTGCTCGCCCGCCAGGTCGGCGTCCCCTACATCGTCGTCGCGCTGAACAAGTCCGACATGGTGGACGACGAGGAGATCCTGGAGCTCGTCGAGCTCGAGGTCCGTGAGCTCCTCGGCTCGCAGGAGTTCGACGAGGACGCCCCCGTCGTGCAGGTCTCGGCGCTCAAGGCGCTCGAGGGCGACGAGAAGTGGGTCAAGTCCGTCCAGGACCTCATGGCCCAGGTCGACGAGCACGTGCCGGACCCGGTGCGCGCCACCGACCAGCCGTTCCTGATGCCGATCGAGGACGTCTTCACGATCACCGGTCGTGGCACGGTCGTCACCGGTCGTGTCGAGCGTGGCACGCTCGACCTCAACTCCGAGGTCGAGATCGTCGGCATCCGCCCGACGCAGAAGACCACGGTCACGGGTATCGAGATGTTCCGCAAGCTGCTCGACAAGGCCGAGGCTGGTGACAACACCGGTCTGCTCATCCGTGGCCTCAAGCGCGAGGACGTGGAGCGCGGCCAGGTCGTCGTGAAGCCGGGTTCGGTCACGCCGCACACCGAGTTCAAGGCGAACGCCTACATCCTGACCAAGGAAGAAGGCGGGCGTCACAACCCGTTCTACGCGAACTACCGTCCGCAGTTCTACTTCCGCACCACGGACGTCACCGGCGTCATCACGCTGCCCGAGGGCACCGAGATGGTCATGCCCGGCGACACCGTGTCGATGGCCGTCGAGCTGATCCAGCCGATCGCCATGGAGCCGGGTCTCCGTTTCGCCATCCGTGAGGGTGGTCGTACGGTCGGCGCCGGTACGGTCGAGGAGATCGTCAAGTAACTCCGGTTACCACGCGTCAGCGGGGTCGGACCTTCGGGTCCGGCCCCGCTTTCCGTTTCCCGGGAGTTCGCTCGCGTTCGGCGGACAGATCGCGGGGATCGGAGCACGATGTGGGCCAAGCGGCCGGATCGACCGGCCATCGAGCGGCCGGGTCACCTCCGGCCGGCAGGGAGGCAGCATGGCCGGCTTCGACGACATCCAGAAGAACGTCTCCGCCAAGGCGGAGGAGGTCACCGACCGCGCGAAGGCGTTCGTGGACGAGAACAAGGACAAGATCGAGGAGGCGCTGCAGAGCGACAAGGCGGAAGACGTCTCCGACAAGATCATCCACGGCCTGGCCGACGGCATCAAGAAGGTCACGGGCGGGAAGTTCGACGAGCAGATCGACAAGACCGCGCAGGACCTGGACGACAGGATCGGCAACAACGGCGAGTAGGTCCGACGCCGACGGTGAACTGGAGGCGCTGCGCGCGACGTGTGCAGCGCCTCCAGTGCCGTCTCGGGCCCGGTTCGATCGTCAGGCCGGTTCGACCGTCGTGGTGACGACCCAGCGGTGCTTGCCGATCGCGCGCTGGCGCGCGAACCCGAACCGCTCGAACGTCGAGAGCGCGCCGTGGAAGAGGAAGCCGGCCGGCACCGCCCCGGCGGGTTCCGGGTAGCCCTCTACGGTCCCGCCGCCGGCGGCGGCGATGAGGGCGAGCGCACCGCCGAGCGCCTCGGTGGCGACCCCCTGTCGGCGGTACCCGGCGCGGACGTAGGTGCAACCGATGCGCCAGGCGGGATCCGGACCGACCTGCGACCGGTCGTACACGCGACGGTTCTTGATGCGGACGACCTCGGAGACCGGCCCGTACTGGCACCAGCCGACGCACCGCTCCCCGTCGAGGACGAGCGCGGCGTGGGTGGTGCCGGCGAGGACGCGCTCGTACTTGCGCTCCCGGTTGCACGCGGCGTCCCGTGTCGGCCCCTCGTCGTGGAAGCCGATGCAGAAGCAGCCGCTCGGGAAGCCGTCGCTCGTGCGGCAGAGCTCGTCGAAGGCGTCCCACGTGGACGCGTCGAGAGGACGTACGGTGTACGACGCCATGGCGGCAGCGTAGACGCGCCGTCGGCGTTCCGGAAGCCGGCGCAGTTGTCCCCACAAGGTGGGACGCGATGTACCCCGCTCGGGGTGTTGTTGCGGTTTCCCGCGACTCGATACCGTGGAGTCGCGAGGCCGACCCGGCCTCTCGTGGTGACCCGAACACCCACGCACGCGCGCCCTGGGACCCCTGCCCGGACGGTGCCGCATCGTTGCGCTCTGCTCGGCGTCGCCCGACGACGACCCGAGAGCACACCCGATGCGTCCTGCCCTGTTCCCCGCCCGTCCGCGCGCCCTGGCGATGCTCGTCGTGACGGCGCTCCTCGCCGGACTCCTCGCGGTCCTGGCGGTCGCGCAGCCCGCGGCAGCGGACTCGGTCGTGACGGTCACCGCGAAGGCTCCCGCCACGGCCCTGAGCGGGGACCCGGTGAACGTCACGCTCACCGCGACGAACAGCACGCCGGCGTCGGGCGGGACACCGCTCTACAACCTCGGGTACTCCTACCTGCTGCCGGCCGGGGTGACCTACGTCGCCGGTTCGGCGAAGGCATCGGGCGTCGCGCTGCCGGACCCGACCACGAGCACCCCGACGGCAGGCGGCCTGCTCCTGGTCTTCTCGAACGTGTCCGACCTCGTCGCGGGTGACGAGAAGTCGATCACCTTCCAGGTCCAGCCCTCGACGACGACCTACCCGGTGGGTTCGTCGTTCGCCGGGACGGTCCAGGTCGCCGGCAGCGGGAACGCGCGGAACGTGCCGACGTTCGACCCGACGACCGGTGCCCCGGCGACCAACGCGACGAACGCCGCGACGGCGAAGTCGACCACGACCGCGATCGCGGCGATCAAGGTCACGAAGGCCGAGGCCAGCCCGGAGAACGAGCTGGTGCGCGGCGTCCACGACCACCCGACGGTCTACACGCTGACGGTGCAGAACACCTCGACCGCGCCGAGCAACGGCGTGACCGTCACGGACTACCTGCCGGCGGGCCTCGAGTTCCTGCAGTGCGGCGCGGTCGACAATACGACCTCCGGGCCGGAGTACGCGGGAGCACCCGACCTCACGGCAGCGACCGCGGCGAAGGCGTCCGGGACCCTGACGCCGGCGAACTGCCTCACGCCCCAGAGCGTCACGACCGTGAACAACGTCCCGGGCAAGGGGACGGCCGTCTTCACGAAGGTGGTCTGGAACCTCGGCCAGCTGACGAACGCGCCCGTGACGATCCAGTACCTCACCGCCGTGCCGCTGCGCGAGAACACCATGACCTTCGCCACCGGCAGCCAGACGCCCGCCGCTCCGACCACGGCCGCGCTGGCCAGCACGGCGAACCTCGACAACAACACCGGTGCGTCGACCAGGCAGAACACCGCGGACACGACGTCGAACGGTCGCGGCCAGACGAACACGGTCACCGCTGCCGGCACCTACACCGGCAAGGTCGACGGAACGGCGACGTCGGCGCAGAGCTCGACGGCGTCGATGACCGTCGAGGCGATGGACCTCGCGGTGGCGAAGTCCGTGACCACGCCCGTCGACGGGAACGTCTTCGCCGCGGGCCAGCAGGCCACGTACTCGCTCTTGATCCGCACGAGCGAGTACGAGTCGTCCGCCGGCATCACGCTGACCGACACGATCCCGGACGGACTCTGCCCGGCGTTCCCCGCCGGGACGAAGACCACCGGGACCATCCCCGCGGACTGCGACCCGAACACCGTCAGCGCGCTGAACCAGCCGATGACGAACGGGACCGTCGACCAGGTCGCCTACGACGCCGCGGCGGGCACGTTCACGATGACCTTCCACGTCGCGGACCTGGCCACCGACGGCTCGGTCACGGTCTCGTACAAAGCGCTCATGCGGGACAAGTACTCGGTCACCGGCTCGGGCGGCCCGACCGCCGCCGGCGACGACTTCACGAACACGGTCCGGATCGCGGGGACCGCGACCGGTGTCCACGGTGACACCGGCTCGACGGCGGTCGTCGACGACTCCGCGGCGACGATCGTGTCGAACTCCCCGAGCATCGCGAAGTCCGTGCTGCCGCGCGCGTCGAGCGACGGCGTGCGGAAGTCCGCCGACTGCACCGCCACGACGCGCACCGGGTACCAGACGACGACCCCCACCGCCCCGTTCCAGCTCGGCGACGTCGTCTGCTTCCGGCTGCAGGTGGACTTCCCGGCCGGTGTCCAGAGCCGCAACGCGACGATCACCGACATGCTCCCGGTCGGTACCACCGCGGCCGGTGCGACGTGGACGGAGGGCACGGACTGGACCTACGGGTCGGAGAGCTCCGTCCCCGCATCGGACGTCACGCTGAAGTCGTCGAGCGCGACCACGGCGTCGTTCGCGGTCGGTCACACGATGTCCGGCGCGAGTGGCACCTACGTCGACGGTGACGGCCAGGCGGTGCGCCTCGTCCTCTACGTCGCGGCGACCATCAGCACGCAGGGCTCGAGCAGCACGAAGGTCGACCTCGTCGACAACCTCATGAAGTTCGCGCAGCAGAACACGAAGGGCTCCGTGACGAGCCTGCGGTCCTCGGTCGGCTACACGGTCGCCGGCACCCCGACCGCGACGCTCGCGAAGGACATCGTCAAGGCAGACGGCACCACGGTGTCCAACCCCACCACCACCACCGAGGGCCAGGTGCTCAGCTACCGGCTGAACGTCGGCAACACCCCGGCCACGGGGACGACGTCGGCCATCGGCAGCGTCACCGTCTGGGACGCCCTGCCGTCGAAGGTGACCTGTGCGATGGTCACGAACATCTCCGACCAAGGCGCCTGCGGTGCGGCGCCCACCGGGGCGGCGACCAAGTTCACGGGTGTGCAGTACCTCACCTGGACGATCCCGTCGATCGCCGCGAGCACGACGAAGAGCCTGACGTACGACGTCCAGACCCCGTCGCCGGGCTACGTCGGGACCACGTTCCCCAACTACTCCTCCGTCGTCTCCTTCACGACCGCGACGGACTCCGGTGCCACGACCACGTGGATCCCGAAGCGCGGGGCCAACGCCACCGCGTCCTCCACCCCGGCGGCCGGTCAGGGCACCGCACCGCAGGCCGACGCGAACCGCTCGGTCGCGATCCCGGGTGTCACAGTGGCGAAGTCCGGGGCAGCGGTCGCCGACTCGACGCTGACGAACCTGTCCGGTGACGCGGCCGCCCCCGGTCAGACGCTCGGGTACAAGTACTCGGCGACGATCGCGGACCGCACGAGCGCCGCGAACGCGACCCTGACCGACCCGCTGCCGACGGGCGTCGGCCGGACGGCTGCCACCTCGTGGACCCTCACCTTCCCGGATGCGACGACCATCACGGTGCCGGCGAGTGCGCAGGGCACCGACGTCACCGGGACGTACGGCGGGCAGACGTTCACGCTCACCGGGACCGGCAACGCCAACGGTGCGGGCGCCGTCCTCTTCCCGGCCACGTTCGACAACACGACCGGTGCGCCGGTGAAGTTCGAGGTCGTCGTCACCGGGCTCCGCGCGACCGCGGGCGTCGGGACGTACCCGGCGTCGGACGGCACGGGCTTCACGACCGCGGCACCGAAGAACACGGCCACCTTCACCTCGAAGCCCTCCGGCGTCACGGCGTACACCGCGACCGCGTCGAAGACGGTGACCGTGCAGGCCCCGGCCGTCGCGATCGACAAGTCCGACGACCTCGGTGGCCGCACGGTCGCCGGTGGCGACACCGTCACGTGGACCCTGAGGACGACGAACACGGCCACGAGCGCGGACGCACGGTCCACCCTCGTCGGCGACTGCTTCCCGGACGCGTTGACGCTCACGTCGAGCTCGGCGGCCGAGACCACCCCGACCTCCGCGCAGCGCGCAGCGTTCGGCAGCTGCCCGACCGGCACCACGCTGCACGTGTGGAACGCGACGAGCGACGGCGTCCTCGCCGCCGGGGCCTCAGCCACCATCACGGTCGTCGCGACGGTCAAGCAGGACGCTCCCGCCGGCCAGACCTACCGGAACACCGCGCGCGTGCTGGCGTCGAGCCTGACGACCGACTACGCGACGGCGAACAGCTCGTACGTGCAGCTCGCGAGCGACACGGACGACGTCACCGTCACCGGTCCCTCCGTCACCAAGCGGCTGACGGCACCGACGTGGAACCCCGGGACGGGGGCGTCGACCGGCACCGCCAGCACGGACCCGTCGGGCACCGCTGCGCTGCAGGTCCGCCCCGGTGACGGCGCGACCTACACGATCACGACCACCATCCCGGCGAACGTCGCGCTCTACGACGCCCGGATCACGGACGTCCTGCCCGCGGGCACCGCCGCGACCGGCACGCCGACCGCGACGAGCTCCGACGACGCCGTGACCGCAACCCCCTCGGTCGACGGTGCCTCCGTCGTGGTCCGGCTGTCGGACATCCCGACCGGCATCGACCACCCGGTGACGATCACGACGTCGATCCCGGTCACGGTCGGCACCGACCAGGTCGCGGGCACGGGGCTCGCGAACACCGCCACCCTCGCGTGGAACCGCACGAGCAAGGGCGCGGCGCCGACCGACGCGTCGGTCACGTCGAACGCTGCGAACGGCAGTGTCGTCGCGCCGTCGCTCGCGATCGCGAAGACCGCGACGGTGGGCTCGCAGACGTCCACGACGATGAACGTCGAGCCGGGCCAGACGATCACCTACCGGGTGACCGTGACGAACTCGGGCTCGCCGGCGTACGGCACCCCGGTCACCGACTGCGTGCCGGACGGCATCACGGTCGACCGCGCGTCGCTCACCGCCGACGGCGCGGAGATCGCCGCCGACGCGGACTGCGGCGGCGGGCGGATCACGTGGCCGACGGCGGTCATCGGAGCCGGCGCGACGGTCACCCACACCTACACGGCGAAGCTCGCCGAGGACGCCACCCTCTCCGGCAGCCCGCTGGTGAACACGGCGTCGACCGGCGTCTACCACTCGCTCGCCTCGGGCGGGGCGGACTACGCCGCGGCGCGGGCGACCGCGAGCGTCACGCCGTCGTTCCCCCGCGTGGCCGTGACGAAGTCGAACGACACGATCGGCGGGCTGTCCTACGTGGGCGTCGCCTCGGACTTCAGCGTGACGTTCTCGAACACCGGGAGCGCTGCCGCGTCGGTGCGCGTGCAGGACGTCCTGCCGGCGAACTGGTCGTACGTGTCCGGCAGCGCGACGGTCGCACGTGACGGTGGTGCCGCGTCCGCCGTGGCCGACCCGACGCGCAGCGGCGGCGGGACGACCCTCACGTGGGCGGACCTCGGTGCGCTCGGTGCCGACCGGTCCCTCGTGCTGCACTACCGCGCCGTCCCCGGCACCGGTGCGACGACGGACCCCGGCGCCGGTACCTCGATCGTCCACACGAACCACGTGACGGCGACGGTGACGAGCGCATCGGGCGGCACCGGTTCGGCGAAGGGCTCCTTCGTCTCGTACCCGAACGGCGGTGACGACGCCACCGCGACCGCACGGATCGCGGCGGCCGACCTCGCCCTGACGAAGACCGCCACGACGTCGAAGGTCGTCGCCGGTGCCACCACCGCGAAGGCCTGGACCATCCGGGTGACCAACACGGGCCCCGACGCCGCGCACGGCACGACCGTCGTGGACGCCCCGACGGGCCTGGCCACCGGTGCGACGCTGGCCTTCACGGGCAGCGGCTGGACCTGCACGCCGGACGACGGCACGTGGTCCTGCGTCAACGGCGCCACCGTCGCGGAGGGCGACTCGTTCCCCGAGCTCGACGTCGCGCTGACGCTGCCGGCCAACGCGCCGCTCACCGCCGTCCGGAACACCGCCACGATCCACCAGGGCACGGGCCAGACCTTCGACCCGGAGAGCGGGAACGACAGCGACACCGCGAGCGTGACCCCGGTCGCGATCGCCGACCTCGCGATCACGAAGACCGGTCCCTCCGGGACGGTGCAGGCCGGCCGGACGATCTCGTGGAACCTCTCCGTCGAGAACCGCAGCGACCCGACGACCCAGAGCGTCTCGGACGCACGCGGCACGGTGACCGTCACGGACACGCTGCCCGACACGGTGACCCTCGTCGGTGCGACCTCGGACGACCCCGCGTGGACCTGCTCCACGGACGACGACACCGTGACCTGCACGCGCGACGGCCTCGCGAACGGCACCACCGCCGGCGCGATCACCGTCACCGCGACCGTGCACCCGGACGTCACCGCCTCGCAGTCGATCGTGAACACCGCGGCCGTCGCGGTCGACCCGACGCGCACGACGGACCCGACCTCGTCGAACGACGACGCGGAGGCGACCACCGGCGTGGACGACACGACCTCGCTGACGATCGCCAAGGCGTTCGGCTCGACGGCGCAGACCGCGCCGGACGCGACCGACCGCGCGGCCCTGGTCGCGGGCGAGTCCGCGGACTGGACCATCCGGGTCACCAACACCGGCACGGCCGACGCGCGCACGGTCCGGGTCTCGGACACGCTCGAGTCCGGCACGCGGCTCAGCGCCGACGGGCCGGTCGACGAGGCGACCGACACGATCACCCAGACGGACGGCGCCTGGACCTGCACCGCACCCGCCGCCGACGGGAACGACGTGACCTGTGTGCTCGACGGCACCCTGGCCGCCGGGAAGAGCACGACGTTCACCATCACGGTGACGACCCCGTCGTCGATGTCCGGCACCCTGCTGAACACGGCCGTGGTGACCGCCGACAACGCGGCACCCGCCGAGGCGCAGGGCCGCAGCGACGCCACCCAGACCGCCGGCCTGTCGGTGACGAAGACCGCGGACGTCGAGACGGTCGACGCCGGGAAGGACGTCACCTACACGATCACGGTCGCGAACCCGACCGGCCCGTCCGACCTGCCCGCCGGTGACGGCACCTCGCCGAGCGTCCGCGTCCAGGACACCCTCCCGGCCGGCGTGGAGTTCCGCGGGCTGACCGTGGCGACCCAGCAGCACTGGACGCTCGAGTCGAACGAGGACGGCGTGCTCACCCTGTCGAGCGCCGACGGGATCGCGGCGGGCGCGACCGACCCGAACACGATCGTCCTGACCGTGCACGTGCCGGCGTCCTTGCGCGGATCGTCGATCGTCAACACCGCGACCGCGGCGCCCGTCACGGCCACCGGCCCGACCGCGCACGACGAGGCGACCGTCGACGTCACCACGCACGCCGACCTGTCGATCACGAAGCAGCGCACGAGCGCCCCGAGCGCCGACGCCGGCACGACCGTCACCTACGACGTCACCGTGACGAACGACGGCCCCTCGGACGCGCAGGACGTCACGTGGACCGACACCCCGCCCGCGGGGATGACGGTCACGAAGGTCACGACGGACGACACGGCCTGGGAGCAGGGCGCGGACCCGAGGACCTGGTCGACCGACGTGGTCGCGAACGGTGCGACCACGGTGTTCCACGTGACCGCCTCGATCGCGTCCGGCACCCCGGCCGGCACGCTCCGCAACACCGCGGTCGTGTCGAGTGCGACGCCCGACACGGACCCGACGAACGACACCGCCGGTGACGACGTCACGGTGACGACGCACGCCGCGCTCCGCCTGACCAAGACCCCGGTCGAGAAGCCCGGGTCGACGACGGCCGCGAAGCGCGTCACCGCCGGCGCCGAGCAGACCTGGTTGCTCCAGGTCAGCAACGAGGGTCCGTCGGACGAGCAGCCCACCACGGTCGTCACCGACCAGCTGCCCGAGGGGCTGACGTTCACCGGTGCCTCGAGCGACGGAGCGGTGTGGACCTGCGACGGCACGACCGACCCGGCCCTGGTGACGTGCTCGCTCCCGGCGACGATCGTCGCCGGGACGGACGCCCCCGGCCTGTGGATCACCACGAAGCTCGCGTCCGGCCACACCGCCGGCACGATCGAGAACCGCGCGGTGATCACCGGCCAGGGCACCACCCCGCCGGTCGGGACGAACGACGAGCCGGTGACGAGCCCCCTCGACGTCGACGAGGTGGCGAACGTGGCCATCACGATCGGGCACGACGGCACCGCGGTGATCGGCAAGGACCTGCCGGAGACGATCCGGGTCCGGAACGTCGGCCTCTCCGACGCCGCGGCGGTCGCCGCGACCTACACGCTGCCGAAGGGCCTGACGTACGTCGGGGCCGAGGCCGACCCCGCGTGGACCGTCACGTCCGTCACGAAGAACGCCGACGGCTCGACCACGGTGTCGTTCGCCCTCGCGGGCACGCTGCCGGCGGGCTCGCTCGCTCCGGCGATCACGGTGCACCAGACGCCGACGGCCGCCGCCTACCCGGGCGTGCAGCCGAGCGCGACCGTGGCGACGAGCACGACCGAGACGACGCTCGCCGACAACGACGACTCGGACGAGCTGGCCGTCGACCCCGCGTCGAGCCTGGCGGTCACGAAGACGCACACCGGGCAGCTGGTCCGTGGGGAGACCGTCGGGTACACCATCACGGTGCGCAACGACGGCCCCACCGAGGACCCGGGTCCCGTGGTCGTCACGGACCGTCTGCCAGCCGGCCTCACCCTGGTGAGCGTGAACGACGCGAAGGCGGCGACCTGCACCACCGGGCAGACCGTCACCTGCACCCTGACGGGTCCGCTCGCCGTCGACGGGAAGGTCGCGTTCCAGGTCACGGCGAAGGTCGCGACGGACGCACCGGACCGCATCACGAACGTCGCCACGGTCGAGTCGCCGACGACGCAGGTGGTGCCGGTCGCGGGATCCGCCAGCCCGACGGACCCGATGCGCGCCAGCGACCCGGCCCCGGTGCGCGACGCACCGGAGTCGGCGAGCGAGCTCGCCTTCACGGGTGCGGCCGGACTCGGCATCGGTGCGCTGATCGCGCTCCTCGCGATGGCGGCCGGTGGCGTCCTGCTGGTGACGCGACGACGTCGCCGAGCGTGACCACCTGACGGACGGGAGGCGCGGTGCCGGCTGGCACCGTCCCTCCCGTCCGTCGCCGGGCCGGGTCACAGGCGGTGGCGAGTTGCATCGAGAGCGTGACCCGTCTCCGCCGCTCCGCGACCAACGGTCGCGGCTACCACCGCGTCCGCAGCGGGCGTGGCTTCTCCTACCGCGACCCGGACGGCACCACCGTCACCGACGCCGCGGTCCGGCAGCGTCTCGAGGACCTCGTCATCCCGCCCGCGTGGGACGACGTGTGGATCTCGCCGTACGACAACGGGCACGTGCTCGCGACCGGCGTCGACGGCGCCGGTCGGCGGCAGTACATGTACCACCCGTCCTGGCGCGAACGGATGGACCGCATCAAGTACGACCGTGCGCTGGCGCTCGCCGAATCGCTGCCGGTCGCACGACGCGGGGTCACGATGGACCTCCGGCGGCCGGAGCCCGACCGGCAGCGTGCCCTCGCGGCGGCCTTCCGGATGCTCGACCAGGGTTCCCTGCGGGTCGGGTCGGAGCGGTACGCCACCGAGCACGGCAGCCGTGGCCTGTCCACCCTGCTGTGCGCGCACGCCCACGTCTCCGGCGACGACATCGAGCTCGACTTCCCGGGCAAGAGCGGCCAAGAGTGGTCGTCGTCGATCCACGACCCGGACCTCGCGACCGTCATCGCGGGCATGAAGCGGCGCGGACCGAACGCCCGGCTGCTCTCGTTCCGTGCACGCCGCGGCGCCGAGTGGGAGCCCCTCTCCGCCGAGGACATCAACGAGTACGTGAAGGAACGTGCCGGTGACGAGTTCACCGCGAAGGACTTCCGCACCCTGCACGGCACGGTCGCCGCCGCGGTCGACCTCGCGGCGACCGGACCGCAGTCGTCCGTGGCGAAACGGAAGAAGGCGGTGTCGCACGCGGTGAAGGTCGCGAGCGAGGAACTCGGCAACACCCCGACGGTGTGCCGCCAGAGCTACATCGACCCGCGCCTGCTCGACGCCTACGACCACGGCGAGACCATCGACCCCGACCGCACGCACGCGGCCGAGTCGGAGGTCCGCGCACTGCTCTACCGACAGTGACCGGGAAGGGGCCGGGATGACGTACCGTTGGACCTCGTGCCCGAACACCCCCACCCGGGCACGGAAGGACCCCACCAGTCGTGACTGACGAGTGCATCCACGGATTCCCCACCGAACTCTGCGACATCTGCGCGCCACGGCAGCGCGAGGCCGCAGAACTCCCCACCACCCCGACCCCGCGCCGCACCCGGATCACCACCTCGCTCCGGACCGTGCCCGGCCAGGCGGCGACCCCGGCGTCCTCGCTGCGGTCCCCGGTGCCCGACCTGCCCGAGGCGCGTGACTTCGCCTCGCTCCGCGCGCACCACGTGACGCACGTGGACAACCTCGACGACATCGTGGGGTCCGGTGCGATCCTCGCGTCGGACGCCGTGACGCCGGTCGTCGACGTCGCCTCCGCCGCTGCCCGGGCCGCCCGCGCCGAGGCACACGCCCCCGACGGCTCCCCGGTCGCCGCGCACGTGCCGTTCACGCTGTCGCCCGACGCGACCCGCTGGGACGAGCTGCGCACCGGCGCCGAGGGCGAGCGGTGGTCCGACGCGGCCCGCCGGACCCGGGCGACGGAGTACATCATGCTCGTCGTGCCGGTGTCGGCCTTCGGGGCGTCGGTCATCGTCGCCGACCAGGACGCCGACGCCGAGGACGTCCGGTTCGCGGTCGGGCCCGAGGCCGCGACGAACCTCATCCGTCGCACCGACTTCACCGACCCTGAGATGCTCGGCCTCGAGCTGCTCGCCGGCCCGAGCGTGCCGTTCTCCGCCGTCGCGGTCATCGGCGTCCCCAACGACCGCGTCCGCCAGACGGTCAAGGCCGTGCTCAAGGACCACGGCGGACACGCTCCCCGGGTCGCGGTCTTCCCCCCGTGGTTCGTCCCCCCGGTCGTCGCGGAGTAGTCCCGACCGACCCCTGCGACGTGCCCTCCGGACCAGCTCCGGAGGGCACGTCGTGCGTCGGGGGCGACCCGCGCCTCCTGGCCCTCGATCCGCGTGGATCCGGGGAAGCGGGCCGATCCCGACACGCCCGTGATTCGCGACACGCCCGGGTTGCACGGATGCCGTGCCTATGCGAGACTTGTCCGGTTCCGAAATTCCGCGCGCGTTCGCGTGCGCAGGATCACTGCTCTGGCAGTGCACAACCCCCCTGTCCAGCAGGGCTGGGTTGGGCCGCAGGCAGCAGAACACGATCGACTCCCCACCAAGCGTGACGGGCACTGCTGTGCCCAGAGCGTGCGGGAGACGACATGCCCACGCTGAACGGCCCAGGTCGCTCCGCGCGGTTGACACGAGAACAGCGGTCATCCCCAGCGGATGCGGCCGGTTGGTTCACAGAAAACAGCCAAGCCCTGCAGGAATGCACGGTGGCGGCGTCAGGCGGCCCGAGGGTGCGCGGCGCAGAGAGGACAAAGAGACACATGGCGGGACAGAAGATCCGCATCCGGCTCAAGTCGTACGACCACGAGGTCATCGACACGTCGGCCCGGAAGATCGTCGACACGGTGACCCGTGCCGGTGCGACCGTGGTCGGCCCGGTGCCGCTCCCCACCGAGAAGAACGTGGTCACCGTGATCCGTTCTCCCCACAAGTACAAGGACTCGCGCGAGCACTTCGAGAAGCGCACGCACAAGCGGGTCATCGACATCGTCGACCCGACGCCGAAGGCCGTCGACTCGCTCATGCGACTCGACCTCCCGGCCGACGTCAACATCGAGATCAAGCTGTAAGGGGGCTGGACTGATGGCGAACTCAACCAAGACCGTCAAGGGCCTCCTCGGCAAGAAGCTCGGGATGACCCAGGTGTGGGACGAGAACAACAAGTTCATCCCCGTCACCGTGATCGAGGTCGGCCCGAACGTGGTCACCCAGATCCGCAACGTCGAGCGCGACGGCTACGAGGCGATCCAGATCGCCGCCGGCGCCATCGACCCGCGCAAGGTCAACAAGCCGGCCGCCGGCCACTTCGAGGCAGCCGGGGTCACCCCGCGCCGCACCCTCACGGAGATCCGCACCAACGACTC
Organism: Curtobacterium sp. Curtsp22; assembly: GCF_059492135.1. Classification (NCBI taxonomy): domain Bacteria; kingdom Bacillati; phylum Actinomycetota; class Actinomycetes; order Micrococcales; family Microbacteriaceae; genus Curtobacterium; species Curtobacterium sp. Curtsp22. The sequence goes on from NZ_CP168519.1 coordinate 2,660,837, forward strand.
CGCTGAGTACACGCTCGGCCAGGAGCTCACCGTCGACACGTTCGAGGCGGGCCAGAAGGTCGACGTCGTCGGCACCTCCAAGGGCAAGGGCTTCGCCGGTGTCATGAAGCGCCACGGCTTCGCCGGTGTGTCCGCTTCGCACGGTGCCCACCGCAACCACCGCAAGCCCGGTTCGATCGGTGCTTCGTCGACCCCGTCGCGTGTCTTCAAGGGCATGCGCATGGCGGGTCGCATGGGTGGCGAGCGTGTGACCGTCCTCAACCTCACGGTGCACGCCGTCGACGCCGAGAAGGGTCTGCTGCTCGTCAAGGGCGCGATCCCCGGTGCTCGCGGTCGCTCCGTCTTCGTCCGCACCGCCGTGAAGGGTAAGTGATCATGGCCACCACGACCGCAACCACGATCGACGTCCTCGACGCATCGGGCGTCAAGTCCGGCACCGTCGAGCTCCCCGCCGAGCTCTTCGACGTCGAGACCAACGTCCCGCTGATCCACCAGGTCGTCACTGCGCAGCTCGCAGCCGCGCGTCAGGGCACCCACAAGACCAAGAACCGCGGCGAGGTCCGCGGTGCTGGTCGCAAGCCGTTCAAGCAGAAGGGCACCGGCCGCTCCCGTCAGGGTTCGGTCCGCGCTCCGGAGCACACCGGCGGTGGCGTCGTCCACGGACCGACCCCGCGCGACTACTCGCAGCGCACCCCGAAGAAGATGATCGCCGCTGCTCTGCTCGGCTCGCTCTCGGACCGCGCCCGCGGTGGCCGCATCTCCGCTGTGGAGGGCTTCGTCGCGGCCGAGGTGCCGTCGACCAAGACCGCCCGCACGCTCATCGAGAAGGTCGCGCCCGTCAAGCACGTGCTCGTCGTGCTCGAGCAGGACGACGAGCTCACGCTCAAGTCGATCCGCAACCTGCCGAACGTCCACGCGCTCTCGTACGGCCAGCTCAACGCCTACGACGTGCTCAAGGCCGACGCGCTCGTCTTCAGCAAGAGCGCACTCGACGCCTTCATCGCGTCGAAGACCGCGAAGGAGATCTCCGCATGAGCGGCTTCAACAAGGACCCGCGCGACATCATCATCTCGCCGGTCGTCTCGGAGAAGAGCTACGGCCTGATCGACCAGGGCAAGTACACGTTCATCGTGGACCCCCGTTCGAACAAGACCGAGATCAAGCTCGCCATCGAGAAGATCTTCGACGTCAAGGTCGCGAGCATCAACACGCTGAACCGTCCGGGCAAGACCCGTCGCACGCGCTTCGGCATGGGCAAGCGCAAGGACACCAAGCGTGCCATCGTGACGCTCAAGTCCGGTTCGATCGACATCTTCACGGCTGTCGGCTGAGGACCAGAGGGATAAATCATGGCTATTCGTAACTACAAGCCGACGACCCCCGGTCGTCGCGGCTCGTCGGTCGCCGACTTCGCTGAGATCACCCGTTCGACGCCGGAGAAGTCGCTGCTTCGTCCGCTGCCGAAGACCGGTGGCCGCAACAGCTCCGGCCGCATCACCACCCGTCACATCGGTGGTGGCCACAAGCGTCAGTACCGCGTGATCGACTTCCGTCGTCACGACAAGGACGGCATCGACGCCAAGGTCGCGCACATCGAGTACGACCCGAACCGCACGGCGCGCATCGCGCTCCTGCACTACGTGGACGGCACGAAGCGCTACATCATCGCGCCGAACAAGCTCAAGCAGGGCGACGTCATCGAGCAGGGCGCCGGCGCGGACATCAAGCCGGGCAACAACCTGCCGCTGCGCAACATCCCCGTGGGTACCGTCGTGCACGCGATCGAGCTCCGCCCCGGTGGCGGCGCCAAGCTCGCGCGTTCAGCCGGCGCCTCGGTGCGTCTCGTCGCCAAGGACGGCCCCTACGCGCAGCTCCGTCTGCCGTCGGGCGAGGTCCGCAACGTCGACGCACGCTGCCGCGCCACGATCGGCGAGGTCGGCAACGCCGAGCAGTCGAACATCAACTGGGGCAAGGCCGGCCGCATGCGCTGGAAGGGCGTCCGCCCGACCGTGCGTGGTGTCGCGATGAACCCGGTCGACCACCCGCACGGTGGTGGCGAGGGCAAGACCTCCGGTGGCCGTCACCCGGTCAGCCCGTGGGGTCAGGCCGAGGGTCGCACGCGCAAGCCGAACAAGCCGAGCGACAAGCTCATCGTCCGTCGCCGTAACGCCGGCAAGAAGCGCAAGTAGGAGTTCAGAAGATGCCACGCAGTCTGAAGAAGGGCCCCTTCGTCGACGAGCACCTGCTCCGCAAGGTCGTCACGCAGAACGAGGCCAACACCAAGAACGTGATCCGCACCTGGTCGCGTCGCTCGATGATCATCCCGAACATGCTCGGGCACACGATCGCCGTGCACGACGGCCGCAAGCACATCCCGGTGTTCGTCACCGAGTCGATGGTCGGTCACAAGCTCGGCGAGTTCGCGCCGACCCGCACCTTCCGTGGTCACGTGAAGGACGACAAGAAGGGCCGTCGCCGCTAAGGCGGCGACGCAGAGGAGGAACGAAATGGTGGAGTCGATCGCACGCGTGCGACACATCCGCGTCACGCCTCAGAAGGCCCGTCGCGTCATCGAGCTGATCCGCGGCAAGCAGGCCCACGAGGCCCTCGCCATCCTGAAGTTCGCCCCCCAGGGCGCTTCGGAGCCCGTGTACAAGCTGGTCGCCTCGGCGATCGCGAACGCGCGGGTCAAGGCGGACTCGACGAACAGCTTCCTCGACGAGCGCGACCTCTACGTGAGCCGCGTCTTCGTCGACGAAGGTACGACCCTGAAGCGGTTCCAGCCGCGCGCCCAGGGCCGCGCCTTCCGCATCAACAAGCGCACCAGCCACATCACGGTCGTCCTCGCGACGCCGGATGAGGTCGAGGCTGCCGCGACGAGCAAGAAGGCGAGCAAGTAATGGGCCAGAAGGTCAACCCGTACGGCTTCCGTCTCGGGATCACGACGGACCACGTCTCGCACTGGTTCACCGACAGCACGAAGCCGGGTCAGCGCTACGCCGACTACGTGGCCGAGGACATCAAGGTACGCGAGTACCTGAAGAAGACCCTCGACCGCGCCGGCGTCGCCCGCATCGAGCTCGAGCGCACCCGTGACCGCGTCCGCGTGGACATCCACACCGCGCGTCCGGGCATCGTCATCGGTCGCCGTGGCGCCGAGGCGGAGCGCGTCCGTGGCGAGCTCGAGAAGCTCACCAAGAAGCAGATCCAGCTCAACATCCTCGAGGTCAAGAACCCCGAGACCGAGGCCCAGCTCGTCGCGCAGGGCATCGCCGAGCAGCTCTCCGCTCGTGTCGCGTTCCGTCGCGCCATGCGCAAGGGCCTGCAGGGTGCACAGCGCGCCGGCGCCAAGGGTGTCCGCATCCAGGTGTCGGGTCGTCTCGGCGGCGCCGAGATGTCGCGCTCGGAGTTCTACCGCGAGGGCCGCGTGCCCCTGCACACGCTCCGCGCGAACATCGACTACGGCTTCTACGAGGCCCGGACCACGTTCGGCCGTATCGGCGTGAAGGTCTGGATCTACAAGGGCGACATCACGAACAAGGAGCTCGCTCGCGAGCAGGCGAACCAGCGTTCGTCGCGCCCGGAGCGTCGTGGCGGCCCCCGTGGCGAGCGCGGCGACCGCCGTGGCGGCGACCGTGGCGGCCGTCAGCAGCAGGCCCCGCAGGACGCGCCGGCCGGCGCAGGAGTTGAGGCGTAACCATGCTTATTCCCCGTCGAGTCAAGCACCGCAAGCAGCACCACCCGAAGCGTTCGGGCCAGGCCACCGGTGGCACCAAGGTGTCGTTCGGTGACTACGGCATTCAGGCGCTGACGCCCGCTTACGTGACCAACCGTCAGATCGAGTCCGCTCGTATCGCCATGACGCGTCACATCAAGCGTGGCGGCAAGGTGTGGATCAACATCTACCCGGACCGTCCGCTCACGAAGAAGCCCGCCGAGACCCGCATGGGTTCCGGTAAGGGTTCCCCCGAGTGGTGGGTCGCCAACGTCAAGCCGGGCCGTGTGCTCTTCGAGCTCTCCGGCGTCAACGAGGACATCGCCCGTGAGGCGCTGACCCGTGCAATCCACAAGCTGCCCCTCAAGGCACGCATCATCAAGCGCGAGGAGGGCGACGCATAATGGCGATCGGTTCCAAGGAGCTCCGTCCGACGGAGCTCGACACGTTCGAGAACGAGCGTCTTGCTGACGAACTGAAGAAGGCCAAGGAGGAGCTCTTCAACCTCCGCTTCCAGTCGGCCACCGGCCAGCTGGAGAGCCACGGTCGTCTCCGTGCCGTCAAGCGCGACATCGCTCGCATCTACACCGTCCTCCGCGAGCGCGAGCTCGGCATCCGTGCCACTCCCGCGCCCGTCGAGACCGCCCCCAAGGCCAAGAAGACGACCAAGAAGGCTGAGAAGCCGGCTGAGTCGGCCGAGGCCGAGACCGCCGAGGAGAAGTAATGGCGAACGAAGAGAAGACCTCCGCCGCCTCCGCTCGCGGCTACCGCAAGACGCGTCGTGGCTACGTCACGAGCGACAAGATGGACAAGACCATCGTGGTCGAGGTCGAGGACCGCGTGAAGCACGCGCTCTACGGCAAGATCATCCGTCGCACGTCCAAGGTGAAGGCCCACGACGAGCTCGGCACCGCTGGTGTCGGCGACCTCGTCGTGATCAGCGAGACCCGTCCCCTCAGCGCTTCCAAGCGCTGGCGCCTGGTCGAGATCCTCGAGAAGGCCAAGTAGGCCCCGGCCTGCTTCGGAATAGGAGACAGCAGTGATTCAGCAGGAATCCCGCCTCAAGGTCGCCGACAACACGGGTGCCAAGGAGATCTTGACCATCCGCGTGCTCGGTGGCTCGGGTCGTCGCTACGCCGGTCTCGGTGACGTCATCGTCGCCACGGTGAAGGACGCCATCCCCGGCGGCAACGTGAAGAAGGGTGACGTCGTCAAGGCGGTCATCGTTCGCACCAAGAAGGAGACCCGTCGTCAGGACGGCTCCTACATCAAGTTCGACGAGAACGCGGCAGTGATCCTCAAGGCTGACGGCGACCCGCGCGGCACGCGCATCTTCGGTCCGGTCGGTCGCGAGCTCCGTGACAAGAAGTTCATGAAGATCATCTCGCTCGCGCCGGAGGTGCTGTAAGCCATGGCGAACATCAAGAAGGGTGACCTGGTCCAGGTCATCACGGGTGCCAAGCAGGAGCGCGGCGGTGACCGCGGCAAGCAGGGCAAGGTCATCGAGGTCCTCAAGGACAAGAACCGCGTCGTCGTCGAGGGCGTGAACTTCGTCACGAAGCACGTCCGCGTCGGCCAGACGCAGCGCGGCTCGAAGACCGGTGGCATCGAGCAGCACGAGGCTCCGATCCACGTGTCGAACGTCGCCATCGTCGACCCGAAGACCAAGAAGCCGACCCGCGTCGGTTTCCGCAACGAAGAGGTGGAGAAGGACGGCGTCAAGAAGACCGTCCGAGTCCGCTACGCCAAGAAGTCGGGTGAGAAGCTCTGATGACCGACACGACTGCCGCGCCGGCGACCAAGGTCGAGCCGCGCCTCAAGCAGAAGTACAAGAACGAGATCAAGGCTGCCCTCACCGAGCAGTTCGGGTACGCGAACGTCAACCAGGTCCCCGGCCTGGTCAAGGTCGTCGTGAACACCGGTGTCGGTGAGGCCGCTCGCGACTCGAAGATCATCGAGGGGGCCATCAAGGACCTCACGGCGATCACGGGTCAGAAGCCCCAGGTCACGAAGGCCCGCAAGTCCATCGCGCAGTTCAAGCTGCGTGAGGGCCAGGCCATCGGCGCGCACGTTACCCTCCGTGGTGACCGCGCGTGGGAGTTCATCGACCGTCTCGTGACCCTCGCACTGCCCCGCATCCGCGACTTCCGCGGTCTCAGCGACAAGCAGTTCGACGGCAACGGCAACTACACGTTCGGTCTCACGGAGCAGTCCGTGTTCCACGAGATCGACCAGGACCGCATCGACCGCGTGCGTGGCTTCGACATCACCGTCGTGACCACCGCGAAGTCGGACGACGAGGGCCGCGCGCTGCTCCGCCAGCTCGGGTTCCCGTTCCGTTCTGCCGAGCAGACGGTCTAAGATACTTCGGGCGGTGCGGGCCGGAGGATTCACGTCCTCCGGCCCGCACGCACGAACACACCGATCCAGGGGAATCGCCCCGGGATCACCCGATCGCTCAGGTCGGCATTCGTGGAACGGGTGTCGAAACCAGGCGAAGAATGGACGACCATCATGACGATGACCGATCCGGTCGCAGACATGCTGACCAGATTGCGGAACGCGAACTCGGCGCACCACGACGCCGTCTCGCTTCCCAGCTCCAAGCTGAAGAAGAACATCGCTGAGATCCTCAAGCGCGAGGGTTACATCAGCGAGTGGAAGATCGAGGACGCCCGCGTGGGCGAGACCCTCACGATCGACCTGAAGTACGGCCCCGAGCGCGAGCGTTCGATCGCCGGCATCAAGCGCGTCTCGAAGCCCGGTCTCCGGGTCTACGCGAAGTCGACGGAGATCCCCCAGGTCCTCGGTGGCCTCGGCGTGGCGATCCTCTCGACCTCGTCGGGACTGCTCACCGACCGTGAAGCCGAGCAGAAGGGCGTGGGTGGGGAAGTCCTCGCCTACGTGTGGTGATCGACAATGTCTCGTATCGGACGTCTTCCCATTGACATCCCCGCTGGCGTGACCGTCTCCATCGATGGTCAGAACGTCGCGGTCAAGGGCCCGAAGGGCGAGCTCGCGCTCGTCGTCGCGGAGCCCATCCAGGCCAAGGTCGAGGAGAACCAGGTCCTCGTCACCCGTCCGGACGACGAGCGCAGCTCGCGTGCGCTGCACGGCCTGACCCGCACCCTCATCGCGAACAACATCGTCGGCGTGACCCAGGGCTACTCCAAGGGCCTCGAGGTCGTCGGCACCGGTTACCGCGTGCAGGCGAAGGGCAACAACGTCGAGTTCGCGCTCGGCTACTCCCACCCGATCACGGTCGAGCCGCCCGCGGGCATCAGCTTCGCCGTCGAGGGCAACAACAAGCTGACCGTCAACGGCATCGACAAGCAGTCCGTCGGCGAGGTCGCTGCAAACATCCGCAAGCTGCGCAAGCCCGAGCCCTACAAGGGCAAGGGTGTCCGCTACGCCGGCGAGATCGTGCGCCGCAAGGCCGGAAAGTCAGGTAAGTGATCATGGGTCTCCTCAAGACACGAGGCAAGAGCAAGTCGGCGGCCAAGGCGCGCCGTCACAACCGCCTCCGCAAGAAGATCACCGGCACCGAGGCCCGTCCGCGTCTCGCTGTCACCCGTTCGGCGCGTCACGTGTTCGTCCAGGTCATCGACGACGCCAAGGGCCACACGCTGGCCAGCGCGTCGACGATGGAGGCCGACCTCCGTACGTTCGACGGCGACAAGACCGCCAAGGCCCGTCGTGTCGGCGAACTCCTCGCCGAGCGCGCGAAGGCCGCTGGCGTCGAGGCCGTGGTCTTCGACCGCGGTGGTAGCAAGTACGCCGGTCGCGTCGCCGCGATCGCCGATGGTGCCCGTGAAGGAGGGCTGAACCTGTGAGCGACATCGCGAACACGAACGAAGACGCCAACGTCGAAACGACCGAGGCCGCTGAGGCGACCGAGGCTGGGGCCACGAGCACCACGGCCCCCGCGGCCAAGGAGCCCGAGGTCCCCGTCGTCGAGCGCCCCGTCGAGACCGCAGCCGGTTCGGCATCGAACAACCGCGACTCCGCCGACAACCGTGGCCGCCGTGGTGGCGGTCGCGACCGTCAGCAGGGTGGCGGCCGTGGCAACGACCGCAACGGTCGGGGTGGCGACAGCCAGTTCCTCGAGCGCGTCGTGACCATCAACCGCGTCTCCAAGGTCGTCAAGGGTGGTCGTCGCTTCAGCTTCACCGCGCTCGTCGTCGTCGGTGACGGCAACGGTCTCGTGGGTGTCGGCTACGGCAAGGCCCGCGAGGTCCCGACCGCCATCTCGAAGGGTGTCGAGGAAGCGAAGAAGAACTTCTTCCGCGTCCCGCGCGTCGGCAACACGATCCCGCACCCGGTGCAGGGCGAGGCCGCTGCTGGCGTCGTGCTCCTCCGTCCGGCCGCTGCCGGTACCGGTGTCATCGCCGGTGGTCCGGTCCGTGCCGTCCTCGAGTGCGCCGGTATCCACGACGTCCTGAGCAAGTCGCTCGGTTCGTCGAACACCATCAACATCGTGCACGCGACCGTCACGGCGCTGCAGCAGCTCGAGGAGCCCCGTGCGGTCGCAAGCCGTCGCGGTCTCCCCGTCGACCGGGTCGTCCCGGACCGTCTGCTCCAGGCCGAGGCCGCTGCTCTGCGTGCCGCGTCCGAGAAGGCAGGTGCGTGATGGCGATGCTGAAGATCACGCAGACGAAGTCCGTTATCAGCGAGAAGCAGTACCAGCGCGACACGCTCCGCAGCCTGGGTCTCAAGCGCATCGGCCGTACGGTCCTGCGTGAGGACAACGCCCAGAACCGCGGGTACGTCGCAACGGTCGCGCACCTCGTGAAGGTCGAGGAGGTCGACGCATGAGCGACGAGAAGAACGAGCGCGTGCAGGTCCTGAAGCTGCACCACCTCCGTCCGGCAGAGGGCGCCAAGAAGGCTCGCACCCGCGTCGGTCGTGGTGAGGGCTCCAAGGGCAAGACCGCCGGCCGTGGTACCAAGGGCCAGAAGGCTCGTTACCAGGTCAAGGTCGGCTTCGAGGGTGGGCAGATGCCGCTGCACATGCGCACCCCGAAGCTCCGCGGGTTCAAGAACCCGTTCCGCGTCGAGTACCAGGTCGTGAACCTGGACAAGATCGCGGAGCTCTACCCCAACGGTGGCGACGTCACCGTCGCGGACCTGGTCGCCAAGGGCGCCGTCCGCAAGAACGAGAAGGTCAAGGTTCTCGGTCAGGGTGACATCAGCGTGAAGCTCACGGTCTCGGTCGACAAGGTCTCGGCGTCCGCCGCCGAGAAGATCGCGGCTGCTGGCGGCACCGTCTCCCAGTAACCCCGTCGGCGGCCCGTGCGTTTGCGCACGGGCCGCCGTTACGGTTTCCTTGACAGTGGTCGGCGTCCGCCGGCCAGGTCGGTCCTGCCGACCACACCGGTGACGGCCCCTCGACGGGCCGCCGGTCCCAGAAGTTCGGAGTCCTCGTGTTCAGAGCGGTCGCGCGCATCATGCGCACCCCAGATCTTCGCAAGAAGATCGGCTTCACCCTCGCGATCATCGCGCTGTTCCGCCTGGGGTCGTACATCCCCGCGCCGTTCGTCGACTACGCATCCGTGCAGACCTGTCTCGCCAGCGCTTCGTCGCAGCAGGGTCTGTACGACCTGATCAACCTCTTCTCCGGCGGCGCGCTGCTGAAGCTCTCGGTCTTCGCGCTCGGCATCATGCCGTACATCACGTCGTCGATCATCGTGCAGCTGCTCCGCGTGGTCATCCCGCACTTCGACGCCCTCTACAAGGAGGGGCAGTCCGGTCAGGCGAAGCTGACGCAGTACACGCGCTACCTCACCATCGCGCTCGGCGTGCTGCAGTCCACCACCCTGATCACGGTCGCCCGCTCCGGCGCCCTGTTCGGTACCAACGCCTCGGCCTCCTGCTCGTCGATCATCTCGAACGACAGCTGGTACGCGATCATGCTCATGGTCGTCACCCTGACCGCCGGTACCGGCCTCATCATGTGGATGGGCGAGCTCGTCACCGAGCGCGGCATCGGCAACGGCATGTCGCTCCTCATCTTCACGTCCATCGCGGCGCAGTTCCCGTCGGCGCTCTGGGCGATCGAGCAGTCGAACGGCTTCGAGCTGTTCCTGTTCGTCATCCTCGTCGGACTGGTCATCATGATGGCCGTCGTGTTCGTCGAGCAATCGCAGCGGCGGATCCCCGTGCAGTACGCCAAGCGCATGGTCGGTCGTCGCACCTACGGCGGCAACAACACGTACATCCCGATCAAGGTGAACATGGCCGGCGTCGTGCCCGTCATCTTCGCCTCGTCGCTGCTGTACCTGCCGGCCCTGGTCGCGCAGTTCAACCAGCCCTCCGACGGCAGCGAGCCGGCGGCGTGGGTGACCTGGATCCAGAACAACCTGACCTCGGGTGACAACTGGTTCTACATGGTCCTGTACTTCCTGCTCATCGTCGGATTCACGTACTTCTACGTCGCGATCACCTTCAACCCCGAAGAGGTCGCCGACAACATGAAGAAGTACGGCGGCTTCATCCCGGGCATCCGGGCCGGTCGTCCGACGGCCGAGTACCTCGACTACGTTCTCACCCGGGTGACGTTGCCCGGCTCCCTGTACCTCGGTCTCATCGCCCTGATCCCGCTGGCGGCGCTGGCGTTCTTCGGTGCGAACCAGAACTTCCCGTTCGGCGGCGCGAGCATCCTCATCATCGTGGGTGTCGGCCTCGAGACCGTGAAGCAGATCGACTCGCAGCTGCAGCAGCGTCACTACGAAGGGCTTCTCCGTTGAGCGCACGTCTCATCATCGTCGGACCTCCCGGAGCCGGGAAGGGCACCCAGGCCGGTCGCATCGCCGACGCGTTCGGGATCCCCGCCGTCTCGACGGGTGACATCTTCCGCAAGAACGTCGCAGAGGGCACCCCGCTCGGCGTCCAGGCGAAGGCGATCATGGACGCGGGCGACTACGTCCCCGACTCGCTCACGAACGAGCTCGTGAAGTCGCGCCTGCACGAAGCCGACGCCGAGAACGGCTTCCTGCTCGACGGCTACCCCCGCACGGTCGGGCAGGTCGAGTACCTCGACGCGCTCCTCGCCGAGCAGGGCACCGGCATCGACGCGGTCGTGCAGCTCGTCGCCGACCAGGACGAGCTCGTCGGCCGCCTCCTGAAGCGCGCCGAGGAACAGGGCCGCAGCGACGACAACGAGGAGACCATCCGTCGTCGGCAGCAGGTCTACACCGAGCAGACCGCTCCGATCGTGGCGGCGTACGGCGAGCGTGGGCTCGTCGTCGACGTCGACGGCCTCGGTGGCATCGACGAGGTCGGCGACCGGATCCAAGCCGCGCTGTCCTCGCGTGGGCTGACCGCGGGCGTCTGACGCCAGCGTGGTGCGGTTCCGCAAGCCCTCGATCTACAAGACGCCGGACGAGCTCCGCGCCATGGTGCGTCCGGGTCTGCTGACCCACGACGCACTGGCGGCGGTGCGCGACGCGATCCGTCCGGGCATCACCACGGGCGAGCTCGACGCCATCGCCGAGCGGGTCATCCGCGACGGCGGCGGCATCCCGAACTTCCAGCTCGTCCCGGGCTACCGGCACACGCTCTGCGTGTCGGTGAACGACGAGATCGTGCACGGGATCCCGGGGGAGCGTGTGCTCCAGCCCGGTGACGTCGTGTCGGTCGACGCCGGTGCCGAGGTCGACGGCTGGAACGGTGACAGTGCCTTCACGGTCGTCGTCCCGGGTGGTGACGCCGGCGTCAGTGCGGCCCGGCAGACGCTCTCGGACACCACCGAGCGCGCGCTCTGGCACGGCATCGCCGCGCTCGCGCACGCGAAGCACCTGCACGAGGTCGGCGCCGTCATCGAGGACGCCATCGACGAGACCGGCGCGTGGGGCATCGTCGAGGACTACACCGGCCACGGCATCGGCCGCTCGATGCACGAGGACCCGCCCGTCTTCAACTACCGCGTCCGTGGCGCCGGTCCGGCGGTCAAGCCCGGACTCGTGGTCGCGATCGAGCCGATGGTCACGGCCGGCACCATCGACAGCTCGACGGACGACGACGACTGGACCGTCCGCACGCTCGACGGTTCCGACGCGGCGCACTGGGAGCACAGCATCGCGGTGCACGCCGACGGCATCTGGGTGCTGACGGCGGCCGACGGCGGCGCCGAGGGCCTGGCCCCGCTGGGTGTGACGCCGGTCCCGATCCCGTAGGGCGCGCCTCCCGTCGGTCGCATGTCCCGCAGGCGTGACCGCCTGGCCGGGCGCGTGCGCGCCGTCGCGTCCGGTCCCGTCGGACGGCCAGGAGGCGCGGTGCGGCCCCGCCACGCGCCTCCGGTCCGAACCTGCGCACGTCCACGACGTCTGCACCGTGTGGACCACGTGCACTCGTCGTCAGCGTGCGCACCCGCGCGCGCTGCGCGACGGGCGTCGCGCGCTGGCCTCAGTCGTTGCCGACGGAGCAGGTCTCCTCGGACGCGCTCTGTCCGGTGATCGACGAGGGCAGCGGCGTCGCCGAACCGGTCGCGGCGCTCGTGGCGGTGCCGGACGCCGTGCCGGTGCCGCTGCCGGCCGCGGTACCCGAGGACGTCCCGGCCGAGGACCCACCGGCCGACGACGTCCCGGTCGAGGTCCCCGTGGACGGAGCAGCGGTCGCCGTCCCGCTCGAGCCGGAGGACTCCTCCGACGCGCGCCCCGTGCTCGAGTCGCTCAGCGAGGTCTTCTGGTCGTTCTGCAGCGCGACGTTGAGGGTGTGGGCGGCGTCCTGGTCGACGATCACGCGCGCGCTGTCCTCGGGGTCGTCCGCGACCGGGTACTGCACGAACAGCATGTTCGCCGTGCTCATCCCGCGCAGGGCCCCGGCCAGTCCGACGAGCGTGCGCGCCTGGGCGAGGCCGTCGGACAGCGTCATGTTCGACAGCGCGGCGCCGGCGAGCTTGTAGAGCGTGATCGGGTTCGAGAGCGTCCCGTCCGAGGTGACCTTGCGCAGCAGGGCCGACAGGAACACCTGCTGCGAGCTGATGCGCGCGAGGTCGCTCCCGTCGCCGACACCGTGCCGGGTGCGGAGGAACGCGAGCGCATCCGTGCCCTCGAGCTTGTGCGAGCCGGCCGTCAGGTGCAGGTTCGTGTAGGAGTCGTTGATCGGGTCCGCGACGCACACGTCCACGCCGCCGAGGGCGTTCGACATCTCGATGACGCCGTCGAACGTGATGAGCCCGGCGTACGGGATGCTCAGGCCGGTGAGGTTCTCGACGGTGTCGACGACGCACGAGACCCCGCCGTTCCCGAGGGCCGTGTTGAACTGCGCGGACGTGGCCGCCGGGTACGTGGTCCCGCTCTCGGGGTTCGTGCACGCCGGGATCGGCACCATGAGGTCGCGCGGGAAGCTCACCGCGGTCAGCTGGGTGTGGTCCTGCGAGATGTGGATCAGCATCGTGACGTCGTTGCGGGCGCCCTCGACGTCCTCGTCCGAGTCGAACTGCCCGATGCGGGTGTCGCTGCCGATGAGCAGGATGTTCGCACCGCCCTTGATGGCCGTGATGTCGGCCGTCTGCGCGGTGCTCTGGTCGTCCGTGCTGAGCTTGACCGTCCTCGGCGCCGTGGCGAGCTGCGCACCCGCGATGGCGGCGACGCTCGTCCCGCTCACGAGGACGACGGCGAGGGTGGACGCCACGATCGACGCGAGCGTGCCCCATCCGCGGCGGCGCGGGAGGCGGCCGTGGCGGGCGAACGGGCGTCGGGTGGCGTCGTGCACGTGGTCTCCGTTCGGTGGTCCGTGCGGCGCGGTCTGCACGGGCGGGGGCGACGGCCACGCTAGGGGCCGGTGACCAACGGGACCCCGGAGCGCGCCGTCAAACCACTGTGGAACGCTCAGACAGCGCTGTGAAGCCCCAGACGTGGGGACTTCGCCGTCTCCACTTGGCAATCCTGGGTTTACCACATAGGATCGATCTTTGGTGTGTCATGCCCATTGGGCGTGGCGCCCGACCCGCAGACCGGCTCGGGGATCACACCGGTAATCCAACCAAGCGACAGTGAGGCTATGGCCAAGAAAGACGGCGTCATCGAGATCGAGGGCTCGGTGCTCGAAGCTCTGCCCAACGCGATGTTCCGCGTTGAGCTGACCAACGGACACAAGGTCCTTGCGCACATCTCCGGGAAGATGCGCCAGCACTACATCCGCATCCTCCCCGAGGACCGCGTGATCGTGGAGCTGAGCCCGTACGACCTGACCCGCGGCCGGATCGTCTACCGCTACAAGTGATCCGCGAGCTGGAAAGGAACGGCCCGGCAACCCTGCCGAGCACGAAGCCAGCGAGCACGAGGAAAGAACAATGAAGGTCAACCCCAGCGTCAAGCCCATCTGCGAGCACTGCCGTGTCATTCGCCGCAAGGGCCGCGTCATGGTGATCTGCAAGAGCAACCCGCGTCACAAGCAGCGCCAGGGCTAGTCCCGGCTGCCTGACGCGATCGCCCTCGGGCGGCTGCGAGCAGGATCCACAACTCAACATCGAACGCAGTACCAAGATCCGCGCGAGCGGGGACACCTCGGGTCGGAGGCCCGAGCACCGGTACTGCTCCACACCTCCATCGACAACAGGAGCAGCCATCACATGGCACGTCTAGCAGGCGTCGACATCCCGCGCGAGAAGCGCGTGGAGATCGCACTCACGTACATCTACGGCGTCGGCCGTACCCGCGCGGTCCAGGCACTCGCCGAGACCGGTATCTCCGGTGACATCCGCGTCAAGGACCTGACCGACGACCAGCTCGTCGCCCTCCGTGACTTCATCGAGGGCAACTTCAAGGTGGAGGGTGACCTCCGCCGTGAGGTCGCAGCCGACATCCGCCGCAAGGTCGAGATCGGTAGCTACGAGGGTCTTCGCCACCGTCGTGGTCTCCCGGTGCGCGGTCAGCGCACCAAGACCAACGCGCGTACCCGCAAGGGACCGAAGCGCACCGTGGCAGGCAAGAAGAAGGCTCGATAGGAGACCCCGATGGCTACCCCCAAGACTGCCGCGCGCAAGCCGCGCCGCAAGGAGAAGAAGAACGTCGCCGTGGGCCAGGCCCACATCAAGAGCACGTTCAACAACACGATCGTCAGCATCACCGACCCGTCGGGTGCCGTCCTCAGCTGGGCGTCCTCGGGTGCCGTGGGCTTCAAGGGTTCGCGCAAGTCGACGCCGTTCGCGGCGCAGCTCGCCGCCGAGTCCGCTGCGCGTCAGGCGCAGGAGCACGGCGTCAAGAAGGTCGACGTCTTCGTGAAGGGTCCGGGTTCGGGCCGCGAGACCGCGATCCGCTCGCTCCAGGCCGCTGGCCTCGAGGTGGGTTCGATCAACGACGTCACGCCGCAGGCGCACAACGGGTGCCGCCCGCCCAAGCGCCGTCGCGTCTGACGCGAGGAGCAACCGGCCGCGCCCTGCTCGTCCCCTGACGGGAGCGAGCAGGGCCCGCGGCCATTCCTGGTCGTTCGATCGCGCAGGCCGTGCCGTCCTGGCAAGCGCGTGCGCGTGATCACAACTCAACAGACCCGTCGGGGCCCGGTCGGCCCCGTCGTACCGCCGAGTGTCATATAGCGGACACTCCGCCGAAAGGAATCCCACAGTGCTCATTGCACAGCGCCCCACCCTGACCGAGGAGACGATCTCCGAGTTCCGCTCGCGCTTCGTCATCGAGCCGCTCGAGCCGGGCTTCGGTTACACCCTCGGCAACTCGCTGCGCCGCACGCTCCTCTCCTCGATCCCCGGCGCGGCTGTCACCAGCATCCGCATCGACGGCGTCCTCCACGAGTTCAGCACCGTTCCCGGTGTCAAGGAAGACGTCACCGAGATCATCCTCAACATCAAGAGCCTGGTCGTCTCCAGCGAGCACGACGAGCCGATCACGGCGTACCTGCGCAAGCAGGGTGCCGGTCAGGTCACCGCAGCGGACATCTCCGCTCCGGCCGGCGTCGAGATCCACAACCCGGACCTCGTCATCGCGACCCTGAACGACACCGCGCGCTTCGAGCTCGAGCTGACGATCGAGCGTGGCCGTGGCTACGTCTCGGCGACGCAGAACCGTTCGGAGTTCAGCGAGGCCGGTCAGATCCCGATCGACTCGATCTACTCGCCGGTCCTCAAGGTCACCTACCGCGTCGAGGCGACGCGTGCCGGTGAGCGCACGGACTTCGACCGCCTGGTCGTCGACGTCGAGTCGAAGCCGGCCATCACGCCGCGCGACGCCATCGCGTCGGCCGGTCGGACGCTCGTCGAGCTGTTCGGGCTCGCCCGCGAGCTCAACACCGCGGCCGAGGGCATCGAGATCGGCCCCGCGCCGGTCGACGCCGTGCTCTCGAACGAGCTGCAGACCCCGATCGAGGACCTGGACCTGTCGGTCCGCAGCTACAACTGCCTCAAGCGGGAGGGCATCAACACGGTGTCCGAGCTCGTCGCCCTGTCGGAGACGCAGCTCATGAACATCCGCAACTTCGGTCAGAAGTCGGTGGACGAGGTCAAGGACAAGCTCACCGAGCTCGGCCTGTCCCTCAAGGACACCGTCCCCGGATTCGACGGCGCCCACTTCTACAGCGGGTACGACGAGGACGAGTCCAACAACTGACCTCGCGCTGACGCGCACGCGCGCCGCTGACGCAGCGCGCAACACTTTCACCACTGGAGAACTGACATGCCGAAGCCCACCAAGGGCCCCCGCCTCGGTGGCGGCCCCGCCCACGAGCGCCTGCTCCTGAGCAACCTCGCCAACGCCCTCTTCACGCACGGTCGCATCACGACCACCGAGACGAAGGCCAAGCGCCTCCGTCCCGTCGCCGAGCGTCTCATCACGTTCGCGAAGCGTGGCGACCTGCACGCGCGTCGTCGCGTGATCAGCATCCTGCGCGACAAGTCCGTCGTGCACACGCTGTTCACCGAGATCGCCCCGCAGGTCGAGGACCGTCAGGGCGGCTACACCCGCATCACGAAGCTCGGTTTCCGCAAGGGCGACAACGCTCCCCTCGCGTCGATCGAGCTCGTCCTCGAGCCGGTGTCGAGCACGCCGGCCCCGGTCAAGCGCGACGCGGCCCCGGCCGCTGCTGCTCCGGTCGAGGAGCCCGCCGCCGAGGACACCACCGACGAGGCCCCGGTCGAGGAGACCGAGACCACCGAGGAGTCCGCTCCCGTCGCCGAGGAGACCGAGACCGAGGCAGCTGCCGAGGTCGAGGCCGACGCCGCCGAGAAGTCGGACGACAAGTAGTCACAGCCCCACCACGACGAAGCCCCCGCAACACGCGTTGCGGGGGCTTCGTCGCGTCCTGGGGGTGACCGGACGGCGGCCTGGAGGTGCGGTGCGGGCCCGCCCCGTCCCTCCTGGACCGCAGGCGGCCGAGCCGCAGAACGCGGACCGGCTCCGTCTCACAGGCGCGGCACCGTATCGTGACCGGCCGACACGACGAGAGGGACCGATGCAGTTCGAGCACATCGCGGGTGTGGGGACCCGGGTCTGGCGGTGGAGCCGGACCTCCGGGACGCAACCGCGCCTGCTCCACGCCGCGAAGGCCGCCGTCGCAGCGGTCCTCGCGTGGTTCATCGCGCGACACATGCCCGGGGTCGCGGCGGAGTACCCGTACTACGCACCGCTCGGCGCCGTCGTGGCGATGCAGACGACGGTGTTCGCCGGCATCCGGAGTGGGGTCCAGACGCTCGTCGGCATCGCGCTCGGCATCGTCATCGCCGGGTTCACGATGTGGGTCGGAGACCCGGGCTTCCTGGCGATCGCGCTGGCGGTCGGCATCGGCGTCCTCGTCGGCGGGTTCCGCGTCCTCGGCGAGGGCAGCTCCTGGGTGTCGACTGCCGCGCTCTTCGTCCTGCTCGTCGGAGGCGCCCACGCCGAGGGGTACTCGCTCGGGTACCTCGTGCAGATGGCCGTCGGTGTCGTGGTGGGCCTCCTGGTGAACTTCCTCGTCTTCCCGCCCCTGCGCTTCTGGGACGCCGAGCACCGGATCGACTCGGTCAACCAGGTGCTCGCAGACCACCTGGACGGGCTCGCGGCGGTCCTCGAGGAGGGCGAGCGGGACGAGAAGGCGTGGGATCGGCAGCAGGACCGGCTGGACCGTGCCATCGCCGACGTCCGCTCCCGGGTGTCGATCGCGCACGAGAGCCGGCGGCTGAACCCGCGCGGAGCACTCCGTGGGTCCCGGGCACGGCTCGAGCAGGACGGTGCCCGCTTCCGTGCCCTCGAGCGGGTCGCCTGGTACACGACGGACCTCACCGAGCTCGTCGCCCGGTCGGGTCCGGTGTCGGAGGGGCTCGGGCGACCGGACCCCGAGTTCGCCGAGCCGCTCGCGACGGCCCTCCGCGAGCTCGCGTGCATGGTCCGCGGCGAGTGCCCCGAAGAGGCGGGCGACGACGCGATCGCCGAGGTCGAGCGGGCGCTGGACGCGTCGCGCGAGAACCCGTCGCACGTCGCGGTCACGTCCGCCGCACTCGTGGCGATGCGCGGCATCGTGGAGTCCGAGCGCCGGGCGACGAACGACCTGGACACCCGCACGGGGCCGTCCGCCTTCCGGAGCGCCCGCGGCTGACGTCCGACGCTCGACCTAGACTCGGGACGTGTCCGAACCGCCACGCGTCGCCGTCCTCGGGGCCGTCACCGTCGCGGACCCGACGGGAGCGCCGACGGCGGTGCCCGGTGCCCTTTCGCGGTCGTTCCTCGTCGCGCTGGTGCTCGCGCGCGGACACGCCGTGACGACCGAGGCGCTCATCGACGAGCTCTGGGGCGACGACCAGCCGCGGGGTGCCCGTGCAGCGCTGCAGACCCTGGTCTCCCGGCTCCGGCGCAGCACGGCCGACGGCGTCGTCGTGTCGACCAGCACCGGGTACGCACTCGGGGTCGACCCCGGCTCGGTCGACCTGACGGCCGCCGAGCGCGCGGCTGCCAGCGAGGACGTCGCCGTGGTCCGGGCAGCGCTCGACGGCTGGCGGGGCGACCCCGGCGCGGACGTCGACGGGGACCTCGGCGCCGCGCTCGCCGACCGCGCGGCCACTGCCCGCCGTGCGCTCCGACGCCGGCTGGGCGAACTCCTCCTCGACCGCGGGGACGCGGCGGAAGCGGCCGCGCTCTGGCTCGCCGAGTCCGAGGCGAACCCGTTCGACGAGGTCGCCGTCGCCGGGTGCATGCGCGCGCTGGTCGCCGCCGGCCGGAACGCCGAGGCGCTCGCCGCGTTCGCGACGCACCGCGACCGCCTCGCCGACGAGCTCGGCGCGGACCCCTCGGCCGACCTGGTGCGGCTGAACGCGGATCTGCTCCGCCGGTCCGCCGCCGACTCCGGTCGCGCTCGTCGGGTCGGGCTGCGGGCCGCGCCGAACACGCTCGTCGGGCGGCAGGAGGACCTCGCCGCCGTCACGGACCTCCTGTCCCGCAACCGGCTGGTCACGATCCTCGGTGCGGGTGGGCTCGGCAAGACCCGCCTCGCGCAGGCCGTCGCCGCCGGTGTGCCGCCGACCACCGGCGTGGTGGTGTTCGAGCTCGCACCGATCGCCACCGCCGAGGACGTCGTCCCCGCGCTCGGTGCCCTGCTCGGGGTGGCCGAGTTCCGCTCCGCCCGGGCGCTGCGGGAGGTCGTCGTCGCCGACCTGCGCGCGCGGGTGGGGCGGGCGCTCGGGGAGGCCCCGACGGTCCTCGTCCTGGACAACTGCGAGCACCTCGTCGGCGACGTCGCCGGGTTCGCCGCCGACCTGCTCGCGAGCATCCCCGACCTCCGGATCCTCACGACCTCGCGCGCACCGCTCGCGATCGCCGGCGAGGTCGTGGCGCCCCTCGCGCCCCTCCCGGTCGAGGCCGACGGCGCCGCGGTCCGGCTGTTCACCGAGCGCGCCCGGGCCGCCCGACCCGGGGCCGTGCTGCCCGTGGACACCGTCCGCCGCATCTGCACGCGGCTCGACGGGTCGCCGCTCGCGATCGAGCTGGCCGCGGCGCGGATCCGGGGGATGAGCATCGACGAGATCGAGCGCCGGCTCGACGACCGGTTCGCGCTGCTCCGCGGCGGCGACCGCAGCGCCCCGGAGCGGCACCGCACGCTCCTGGCGGTCATCGAGTGGAGCTGGCGCCTGCTCGACGCGGGCGCGCAGGACCTCCTGACCCGCCTGGCACTGTTCCCGGACGGCCTGGCGGTCGACGCCGTCGAGGCCGTGGCCGCGCCGGACCGCCGGGACGATGCGCTCGACGACCTCGCCGAACTCGTCGAGCAGTCCCTCGTGCAGCTCGTCGAGGTCGAGGGGGAGCCGGTCCGCTACCGCCTGCTCGAGACCGTCCGCGAGTTCGGGGCCGCACGGCTCGACGAACGCGGCACCACCGAGGCGGTGCGCACGGCGATGATCCGCTGGGGGCGGGACTTCGCCGCCGCCAGGAACCTCTTCACGCTCACCGGCCCGGAGCAGCTCGACCGCTTCCACGAGGTCCAGCGCGAGGCCGACAACCTCGTGACCCTGCTCCGCTGGAGCCTCCGCGCCGACGACGCCTCGGCGACCGCGCACGTCTTCGCCGCCCTCGGGGCCTACTGGACGCTCCGGGGTGCCCACGGCGAGGTCACCGCGATCGCGTCCGACGTGGTCGCGGTGCTGCGCTCGGGTCCGCCCGCGGCCGAGGACGTCGCCGCGGTGCACGTCGGACTCGTCGTCGCCGGGGCCTCCTCGGCGTTCGACGACCGCCGGACCGCCGCGTGGGCGATCTCCACGCTCCGGCGCCTCCGCCGTGTCGGGACGACGGGGTTCCCGGTGCTCGACGCACAGGCGGCCCTGCTCCTGACGATCGGGCGTCCGGCGGCGGGCACCGCGCTCCTCGCGCGCCTCCGCGACGATCCCGACGAGGGCGTGGCCGGCACCGCCAACATGCTCAGCGCGCCCCTCGCGGAGAACGACGGCGAGTTCGCGGCGGCCCTCCGGTACGCCACCCGGGCGCAGACGCTCGCGGAGCGCACCGCCGACGCGTGGACGATCGGCACCGTGGCCGTCACCATGACGCAGCTCCTCGCCCAGACCGGCCGGTACGCGGACGCCCTCGCGAACGCCGACCGCGCCCGTGAGCAGCTCGAGCGCTTCGGCGCCGAGGACGACCTGTACGAGATCGGCTGGACCGTCGGGCTCTGCTCGGCCGCGACCGGCGCCGTGGACACCGCCCGGTCGATCGCCGCCGAGCTGCAGCACCGACCGGTCGCGGGGCGGGGCGGCTTCGACGGCGACCGCTCCCAGATCGGCGTGCTCGCGGTCGCGATCGGCGCGGAGTGCCTCCGGTTCGAGGGCGACCTCGATGCTGCCGCCGCGCAGTACACGGCCGCGTGGGACTGGGTGCTGCCGCACCGGAAGGCGACACCGCACTGGACCGTGATGGCGGGCGCGGCGCGGATCGCAGCGGTCGACGAGGCGGCGCTCGGCGCGCCCGACGGAGCCGCACCGCGCCTCCAGGCCGACGAACGCGCGGTCGCTCGCCGCATCCGGAAGGCCGCACTCGTGATGATCCGCGTCCACCCGTGGTGGCTCGACCTGCCCGTCATCGGCACGACGCTGGCGGGACTCGCGGTCGCGGCGGCGCGCAGCGACCGTCCGGCCGAGGCGGCCCGGTGCTGGGGTGCCGCGATGCGGTTCGGCACCCGGCAGGACTTCGCGGTGCTCGCCCACGGACGGCTCCGACCGCTCCTCGTCGACGCGCTCGGCGAGGCCCGCGTCGCGGACGCCGAGACGGCCTCGGCCGGATGGGACCGGACCGAGGCCGTCGCGCGGGCGAGGACGCTGCTGGAGGACCTCCGCTACGCCTTCCGCATGTAGGCGCGGACCGTCAGCGGCGCGAACACGGCGACCACCACGGCGGCGCCGAGCAGGCTGATCCAGAGGTCACCGGTGACGGCGCCGTGGTTGATCAGCTCGCGGACGGCGGTGATGAGGTGCGAGATCGGGTTGACCTCGGTGAACCAGCGCAGCCAGCCGGGCAGCGTGTCCGTGGGGACGAACGCGTTCGACAGGAACGTCAGCGGGAAGAGCACCAGGTTGGCGATGCCGGAGACGCTCGACGCGGTGCGGGCGACCACGCCGAAGTAGGCGAAGATCCAGCTGATCGACCAGGCGACGACGATGACGAGCACGCCGGCCAGCACGACCGCCGCGGCACCGCCCTCGGGACGGAGGCCCATGATGATCCCGACCGTGAACGTGATGGCGGTGGCGATCGCGTACCGGACCGTGTCGGCGAGCAGCGCACCGGCGAGCGGGGCGATGCGGGCGATCGGCAGGGACTTGAAGCGGTCGAACACACCCTTGTCCATGTCCTCGCGGAGCTGGACACCGGTGACGATCGAGGACGTGATGTTCGTCTGCACGAGGATGCCGGGGATGATGACGGGCAGGTAGCTGGACACGTCGCCGGCGATCGCGCCGCCGAAGATGTACGTGAACATCACGGTGAAGACGATCGGCATGAGCGTCACGTCGAACAGCTGCTCGGGTGTGCGACGGACCTTCACCAGGCCGCGGTACGCCATCGTGAAGGACTGCCGGACGGTCGCGCCGAGTCCGGAGCCGCCGATGCCGGGGCGAGGGGCGACCCGCGGCGCCGAGGTGGGGGTGGGGGCGATGGTGGTCATGCGATGCTCCCTTCGAGCTCGCGCGAGGTGTCCTCGTCGGTGGTGGCCGGGGCACCCGTGATGGTCAGGAAGACCTCGTCGAGCGTGGGCTTCTGCACGCTCATCTCGGCGAGGGAGATGCCGGCGTCGCGGAACGACACGAGCAGGTCGGTCACGCGGTCCGGGTCGGACATCGGAGCGGTGAGGCGCGAGCCCTCGGGGCTGGCCACCGCGTCGACGCCGAGGCTGTTCCGCACGATGGTGCGGGCGGCGTCGAGTCGGAGCGGGTCGGCCAGCCGGAGCTGGAGCGAGCTCGACCCGATGGACGCCTTCAGCTCGTCGCCCGTGCCCTCGGCGACGACGCGGCCGTGGTCGATCACGGCGATGCGGTCGGCCAGCTGGTCGGCCTCGTCGAGGTACTGCGTCGTCAGCAGGACGGTGGAGCCGGTCGCGACGAGCTCCCGGATCGTGTCCCACATCTGGGCGCGGGTGCGGGGGTCGAGACCCGTCGTGGGCTCGTCGAGGAACAGCAGCGGGGGCTGTGCGATGAGGCTCGCGGCGAGGTCGAGACGACGACGCATGCCGCCGGAGAAGTTCTTCAACGGACGCGACGCAGCCTCGGTCAGCCCGAAGCGCTCGAGCAGCTCGGCGGCCTTCCGCTTCGACTCGGCGCGGCCCAGGCCGAGCAGTCGCGAGAAGATGACGAGGTTCTCGGTCGCGCTGAGCGTCTCGTCGACGCTCGCGTACTGGCCGGTCACGCCGATGAGGGAGCGGACGGCCTGCGCCTCACGGCGGACGTCCCGCCCGAAGATGCGGGCCTCGCCGGCGTCCGCCTTGAGCAGCGTCGCGAGCATCGAGATGGTGGTGGTCTTGCCGGCGCCGTTGGGGCCGAGCACGCCGTAGACCGTGCCGGCCTCCACGCGGAGGTCGACACCGTCCACTGCGCGGTTCGTCCCGAAGGTCTTCACGAGGCCGGTGGCCTCGACCGCGAGCGGTGTGGTGGTCATTCGCGCAGGTCCTTTCGTGGTGACTCGACGTGGTTCGTCGATGTCGAGGACGATGGTGCCGCGGCCCGCTCACGCGACACTGACGTGGCACTGACACCGGGGCGGGGCGCGTGTCAGCACGGGGGCCAGGAGGCGCGGTCCGGCCCCGGTACGGTGGCCTGGTGGACGAGACGGCGGGCCCGCAGGGCGGCGGTGACGGTGACGGCGTGCGGCTGCGGCTGGACATCGCGTACGACGGTGCCGCGTTCTCCGGGTGGGCCCGGCAGCCGGGTCTCCGGACCGTGCAGGGCGCGCTCGAGGCCGCGCTCGCCACCGTCTTCACCCGGTGGGGCGAGCCGCCGCTGCTCACCGTGGCCGGGCGCACCGACGCGGGCGTGCACGCCACCGGGCAGGTCGCCCACCTCGACCTCACACCGGCGCAGTGGGACGCGCTGGCCGCCAAGCGGGGGTCGGGGCGTTCGCCGCTGGACGGGCTCGTCAAGCGCGTGAACGGCATCGCGGCGCCGGAGGGGGACGTCGTCGTCACCCGGGCCTCGGTCGCGCCGGAGGGGTTCGACGCCCGGTTCTCGCCGCTGTGGCGCCGCTACTCGTACCGGATCGCGGACGCCGACGCCCCGCGCGATCCACGTCGACGGGGGCACACGGTCTGGCACCCGACGCGGTTGGACCCGGCGGCGATGGAGCGCGGTGCGCTGCGGCTGCTGGGGCTGCACGACTTCGCGACGTTCTGCAAGCCGCGCGAGGGGGCGACGACCATCCGGACGTTGCAGGAGTTCCGCTGGGGCCGCGAGCCGGACGGCGTGCTGGTGGCGCGCCTCCAGGCCGACGCCTTCTGCCACTCCATGGTGCGCGCGATGGTGGGGGCGACGATCGCCGTCGGCGAGGGCCGGTTCGGCGCCGACCGGCTCGAGGAACTGCGGGTCGCCGAGGCCCGGACGAGCGAGTTCAAGGTCGCGCCGGCGAAGGGCCTCACCCTGACCGAGGTCGGGTACCCGGCGGACGACGACCTCGCGGCGCGGGCGTCGCAGACCCGTGCGCGACGCGAGTGAGCGGATCCATGCTCGTTCGCCACATTGATATCGCACACTGAAATTTGACCGTTGACATCCTGACTGCCAGAGTGGCACCGCGCGGCAACGATGCTCGCGCCGCACCACACAAGGGGATGGCAATGAACAGGATCGGTACAGCAAGGGTGATCGGGGCGA
This sequence comes from Curtobacterium sp. Curtsp22, assembly GCF_059492135.1. Taxonomy (NCBI): domain Bacteria; kingdom Bacillati; phylum Actinomycetota; class Actinomycetes; order Micrococcales; family Microbacteriaceae; genus Curtobacterium; species Curtobacterium sp. Curtsp22. The sequence goes on from NZ_CP168519.1 coordinate 2,685,315, forward strand.
TCGTCGTCGGCACGCTGATGGGAACCGCCGGAGCGACAGCTGCGTCGGCAGCGCCCGTTACGGCGTCCAGTTCGAGTGTCAGTTCGGCAAGCTTCGTCAGCGCGACCGGGGGCACCACGACAGGTGGACCCGTGGGTGGCTCGACGACCGGCGCGCCCATCGGCACGGATGGGGCCTCCACCAACGGGATCCCGATCGGTCCGATCATCAACTGGGTCAAGCGGAACGCACCGTCGTTGATCACGCCGATGAAGAACGCCGTGAAGAAGGGCTCGGCCGCGTTCAAGAGGTGGTGGGCGGGGGTCGCCGGTTGGATCAAGGCCGCGATCAACGCGATCGCGACGATGACGATCCAGCAGCTCTTCGACGCTCTGTGGAACTACTTCTTCTGAGCTCCAGGGAGGCATCATGACGATCGATCTGTGCAACGTGGGGGTGCGCGGACGCGGACGGCCGCGGCTCGACGACATCACGATCCAGTTCGCTCCTGCCATGACGTACGGCCTCGTCGGTCCGAACGGTGCGGGGAAGACGTCGCTGATGGCCGCGGTCGCGGGGCTCGTGAGACCGTCGACGGGGACCATCAGCGTTGCCGGAGGGCAGTCGGTCGTCATCGGCGCCGTCCTTGCCGAGAACGGGCTCCATCCTGGGCGCACCGTCCGGGAGACACTGCGTCTGCGGGCCGCCTACGTGGGAGCGCCGCGGAGCGACGTCGCAGCAGCGCTGCAGTCCTCCGGGCTCGAACGGGTGGCGCGAAGGCGCGTCGGGGCGTTGTCCCTCGGGATGAAGATGCGCCTCGGGATCGCGGTTGCGCTCCTCGGGGATCCAGTCGTCGTGCTGCTCGACGAGCCGATGAACGGCCTCGATCCGAACGGGATCGTCTGGGTGCGTGAGACCGTGCGCCGCCTGCGCGCGCGCGGCGCCGTCGTGGTGATCTCGAGCCACCTGCTGTCCGAACTCGAGTCCATGATCGACGTCGCCGTCGTCATGAGCAGTGGTCGCATCGCTTGCGTGCAGTCGATGAACCTCCAGGCGTCCAGCGGATGCATCATCGAAGTGTCCGACACAACGAGGATGATCGACGCGCTGACCGCGTCCGGAGAGACGGCGGAACGTCGCGGCGACCGGATCCTTGCTGGCTGCGCGGTCGCCGAGGGAGTGCGACTGGCGGTCCGTCACGACATCGACGTCCGCTCGATCGTCCCGGCCTCTGTGGATCTCGAGATGCTCTACGCAGAAGCCTCAGCGGGAGAGCACATCGCGGAGGTCGGTCGATGATCAGCGCTTCCCAGCACGTCCGCCTCGAACTGCGCAAACGCTTGGACACTCGAGGAGCCATGATCGGCTACGGCGCCATCGTGCTCCTCGTCGTCCTGTGCGCGATCTCGAGCGTCTCGCTCGTGCTCCGGAACGGCTCGTTCGATGCCGGGGAGGTCATCATCACGGTGAGCTTGCCCGGGGCCCTCGTCTCGGCCGTCATCGGGGCAGTGTGCGGTGTCGGAGACGGACGCGCCGGAGGAGAGCGCGACGGGATCCTCACCGGGCTCCCTCGCGGCACGATCTACGGAGCGCGAGCCGCGGCCTGCGCCTGCCTGGTGGCCGGCGTCGTGCTCCTGTCGCTCGTCGCAGCCGCGGTCGGCGTGGTCGCAGCGGTGTCCCTCGGGGGCCACCTGAACTCGGCCTCGATCGGAACGCCGATCGGGCAGGTGGCGGCGCTGACTCTGTCGTCGGCGGCCATGGCCTTCGGGATCGGGGCTTCCGTGCGCTCGCTCCCCCTGGCGCTGGTGAGCGTCGTGCTCATCGTGCTCGTGGCGGACGTGGCATTGTCATTCGCCGGCGAGTGGACCGAATGGATTCGTTTCAGCGCGGTGCAGGGCGGCGTTCTCGGCGAATCACGCGTACTGCCGGCGGTCACCTCCGGTCTCGTCTGGATCGCAGTCCCGTGCCTCGGCGGGTACCTCAGAACACGGACGGTGGAAGCATGACCCAGGTGCGCCCGGCGAAGGCCGCCGGTCGTCGACGGGCCGCGATCATCGTGCTGGTGATCCTCGCGACGATCGGAGCTCTGGTCGCCGGTGTCTCGCACCAGGACCCGTGGATCCGCTGGCCGGCCCTGCTGCTCGGGGTCGGTGCGGCAGGGGGATCACTGGCGTTGGCCGCCAAGCGGAACTCGCTGATCGGGTGGTACGCGGCGACCGGCGGCGTGCTCCTCTTCCGACTCGTCAAGGAACTCGTCGCAGGCTGATCGACCAGGAGCACGCCCGCTCGGCGGTACCGTCGGGGGATGACCTCCCGCGAACCCCGCTCCGTCGTGTCCGTCGCACCCGGGGTGGTGTTCGTCGAGGGGCCCGTCTCGAACTGGGTGGTCCTCGCCGAGGAGGACGGTGTCGCACTGATCGACGCCGGCTACCCGGCCGACACCGACCTCGTGCTCGACACCGTGCGGTACGCCGGCCACGAGCTCGACGACCTGCGCCGGGTGTACGTCACGCACGGGCACGTCGACCACGTCGGCGGCATCCCCGGCATCCTCGAGCGGTACCCGCACGTCGAGGTGCTCGCCCACGCCGACGAGCTCGACAACGTGCGCGGGCCCGCGCGGCAGCAGGTGACGCCGGCCGAGATCGGTGGACGGCTGGCCGCACCCCGGGTCCTCCGGTGGCTCGCCCGCGCAGTGCGCTCCGACGCGCTGCGACCCACCGCGGTGCCGACCGCCCGCGCGTTCACGGGTGCGGACTTCGTCGGTCGGGCGATCGCGCCGCTGCCGGCCACCGGGCACACCGACGGGTCCACGGCCTACTTGCTGCCCGCCGCGAACGCGATCGTCACCGGGGACGCCGTCGTCAGCCGGCACGACACGCAGCCGTCGTCGTGGGAGCCGCGGCCGCGCATGATCACGTCGTTCTTCACCGCCGACCAGGCACGAGCGCTCGAGTCCGCGCGGGCGCTGCCGATCCCGGAGGTCCTGCTCCCCGGACACGGGCCGGCCGTGCACCGCGTCGGGTCCACCTGGCGGCCGATCGGGTCCTGATCCCCGGGCACCGCGCACCGCCGCCGGCTGCACCCCGATCAGGGGTGGAACGGATCGTTCACCCGCCGGAAACCTGAGGGGCCCCGCAGGTCGGTACCGTGCGACCATGCACAGATCCGTCGGGCGCACTCTGCTGTGCGCCACCGCTGCAGCCGCGCTCGTCGCCGCTCCGCTCGTCTCCGTCTCCACTGCCACCGCGAACCCCCAGGGCTCCGGGCTCGTCATCGCCGAGGCCTACCTCAAGGGCGGCAGCGCGAACCAGCCCTTCACGAACAAGTTCGTCGAACTCGGCAACCCCACCGACAGCCCCGTCAGCGTCGACGGCTGGTCGGTGCAGTACCGCGCGGCGACCGGTACTGGAGCGCCCTCGGTCGGCAAGCTCGCCGGCTCCGTGCCCGCGCACGGCACCTACCTCGTGCAGATGGGCTCGAACGGCACGAACGGCGAGGCGCTGCCCGAGCCGGACGCCGTCACCGGGCTGAACCCCTCCGGGTCGACCGGCACCCTCGTCCTCGCCGACCAGGCGACGGCGCTGACACTCCCCGCCGGCGCCGTGACGACGGGCACCCCCGGCGTCGTCGACCTGCTCGGCTACGGCACGTCGAACACCTTCGAGACCGCGGTCGCACCGACCGGCACGGCGAACGCCGTCCCGGACGCGCTCACCCGTCAGGGCACGACCGACACCGACTCGAACGCCGCCGACTTCCGGGTGACGACGACCGTCACGCCGGAGAACGCTGCGGGCGAGACCACGCAGCCGACGGACCCGACCGACCCCGGTGACGGCGGCACGACCCCGGCCGAACGGGTCACGATCGCGCAGCTGCAGGGCACCGGCGACGCCTCGCCGTACGCCGGGAAGACCGTCACGACCGACGGCGTCGTCACCGCGGTGTACGCCACCGGCGGCTTCAACGGCTACACGGTCCAGACCGCCGGCACCGGCGGCGCGCTCGACCTCGGGACGCACACCGCCTCCGACGCCGTCTTCGTCTACTCGTCGGCGACCGTCGGCAGCGTGGCGATCGGGGACGCGGTGCGCCTCACCGGCACGGTGTCCGAGTTCAACGGCCTGACCGAGCTGACCGTGCCCACCTCGTCCGGCCTGACGAAGCTCCCCGCCGCGGGGGTCGTCCAGCCGGTCCCGGCCACCCTGACCTTCCCGCGCACCGACGCACAGCGCGAGTCGCTCGAGAGCATGCTCGTGGCGCCGCAGGGCGACTACACCGTCGCGGACAACTACACGACGAACCAGTACGGCGAGGTCGTGCTGGCATCGGGGAAGCAGCGCCTGCTCCAGCCGACCGAGGTCGCCCGTCCGGGCAGTGCCGAGGCCGCCGCCGTGACCGCGGACAACGCGGCGCGCAAGGTCGTCCTCGACGACGGTGCGAGCACGAACTTCCTCAGCGCGGCGAACCAGTCGATCCCGGTGTCGTGGCTCACGCAGGGCCCGGTCACGGTCGGTGCCGCGGCGACCTTCCGCGAGCCGGTCGTCGTCGACTACCGGAACGACTCGTGGAAGTTCCAGCCGACGTCGCCGATCACCGGCGCCACCCCGGCTGCCGACCTGCCGGCGTCGTTCTCGGACGTCCGCACCGCCGCGCCGGAGAACGTCGGCGGTGACATCCGCCTCGCCGGGTTCAACGTCCTGAACTACTTCCCGACGACCGGCGACCAGCTCACCGGGTGCACGTACTACACCGACCGCGACGGCGACCCCGTGACCGTCCGGGGCGGCTGCGACGCCCGCGGTGCCGCGAACGCCGACGACCTCGCCCGCCAGCAGGTGAAGATCGTCAAGGCGATCAACGGCCTCGGCGCCGACGTCGTCTCCCTCGAGGAGATCGAGAACTCGGCGCGCTTCGGCCAGGACCGTGACGCGGCCGTGGCGACCCTCGTGGCCGCGCTCAACGCCGCGACCGGCAAGGACACCTGGGCGTACGCGAAGTCCCCGTCGAAGCTCCCGTCGAGCGAGGACGTCATCCGCCTCGCGCTCATCTACAAGAAGGACCGCGTGCAGCCGGTCGGCTCGTCGACGATCCTCACCGACTCGACGGCGTTCACGAACGCCCGCCAGCCGCTCGCGCAGGCCTTCGCCCCGGTCGTCGCGAAGCCGGGCAAGGGCAAGGGCGCGCAGAAGCCGAGCGCGAAGGACACTTTCCTGGTCATCGCGAACCACTTCAAGTCGAAGGGCTCCGGCGAGGGCGTCGACGCCGACCAGGGCGACGGGCAGGGTGCGTCGAACCACTCGCGCGTCGAGCAGGCGAAGGCGCTCGTGACGTTCTCGACCGCGATGCAGCGCCAGGCGCGGACCGACAAGGTGTTCATGCTCGGCGACTTCAACGCCTACAGCGAGGAGGACCCGGTCGTCGCCCTCGAGGACGCCGGCTACACGGACCTCGGCCCGACCGAGGACGCGTCCGAGTGGTCGTACGTCTTCAGCGGGCTGAGCGGCTCGCTCGACCACGTGTTCGCGTCCCCTGCTGCGCTGGAGACCGTCACCGGCGTGGACATCTGGAACATCAACTCGGTCGAGTCTGTGGGCCTCGAGTACAGCCGGTACGACTACAACGTCACGGACCTGTACCAGGACGACGTGTACCGGGCGAGCGACCACGACCCGGTCGTGGTGGGCATCGACCTGCCGGGAGTCGGCACCCCGGGAGGCGGGGACCCCGGCCACGGCGGCGACCCCGGACACGGCGGGAACCCGGGCCACGGCGGTCCGGTCGCGGACGCGCTGGCGGCGCTCGCCGCCCTGCTCGCGTGGTTGCGGAGCCTCTTCGGCTGACGTTCGCTGCACCGGACGGGAGGCGCGGTGCCAGCCGGCACCGCGCCTCCCGTCCGTCCTGTCTCCGTTTGACCGCCGTCACCTGCGTCGGGTAGGCTCTCACCTTGGTCTGCGCGCTCCGTGCGCCGGACAGTCAGATGAGCCCTCCACCGGGCCGTTCACCCAGGTTCTCCCGCGTGAACACCCACCGGAGCGGGATTCACGGACTCCTCACCTCGACACGAAAGCAGCACCACTGTGACTCGTACGTTCTCCCCGAAGCCGGCAGACGTCCAGCACGACTGGATCGTCATCGACGCGACCGACGTCGTCCTCGGCCGCCTCGCCACCCACGCCGCGGCGCTCCTGCGCGGCAAGCACAAGGCCACCTTCGCCCAGCACATGGACATGGGTGACTACGTCATCATCGTGAACGCCGACAAGGTCGCCCTGACCGGTTCGAAGCTCGCGAAGAAGGTCTACTACCGCCACTCGGGCTACCCGGGCGGCCTCACGGCGACCTCCTACCCGGAGATGCTCGAGAAGCACCCGACCCGCGCCGTCGAGAAGGCGATCCGCGGCATGCTCCCGAAGAACACCCTCGGTCGCGAGCAGCTCAAGAAGCTGAAGGTCTACGCCGGCGCGGAGCACCCGCACTCGGCGCAGCAGCCCAAGGCGTACACCTTCGACCAGGTCGCACAGTAGTTCCGGCCACGACGACTTCCAAGGACTAGGTAAAACTCATGGCTCAGATCGCTGACTCCCTCGACCAGACCCCGGAGAGCTTCACCACGGAGAGCGCACCCGCCGCTTCCGAGGCCGCTCCCCGTCAGATCCTCAACGTCTCGGGCGGTGCCGTCGGGCGCCGCAAGGAGGCCATCGCACGCGTCCGTCTCGTCCCGGGCTCCGGCTCGTTCGTCGTGAACGGCCGTTCGCTCGAGGACTACTTCCCGAACAAGCTGCACCAGCAGCTCATCAACGACCCGTTCAAGGTGCTCGAGCTGCTCGGCGCCTACGACGTCGTGGCCCGCATCACCGGTGGTGGCCCCTCGGGTCAGGCTGGTGCGCTCCGTCTCGCCATCGCCCGTTCGCTGAACGAGATCGACCGCGAGAACAACCGCGCCACCCTCAAGAAGGCCGGCTTCCTCACCCGTGACGCCCGCGTCATCGAGCGCAAGAAGGCCGGTCTCAAGAAGGCCCGCAAGGCTTCGCAGTTCTCGAAGCGCTAGTCGTCACCGGCTGAAGATCGCAATGCCGCGTCTGTTCGGTACCGACGGGGTTCGTGGTCTCGCCAACGGCGAGCTGACGGCCGCGCTCGCACTGGGTCTTGCCCAGGCGAGCGCGGCCGTCCTCACACACGGACACCACGCGGACGCCCGTCGGGCGTCCGGTCGACCGCGCCCTCGTGCGGTCCTCGCGCGCGACCCGCGCGTCTCCGGCGAGTTCCTCGGTGCCGCGGTCGCGGCCGGGCTCGCCTCCGCCGGCGTCGACGTACTCGACGCCGGGGTCATCCCCACCCCCGCTGCGGCGTTCCTCGTCGCGGACATCGACGCCGACTTCGGCGTGATGATCTCCGCGTCGCACAACCCCGCTCCCGACAACGGGATCAAGTTCTTCGCCACGGGCGGCCGGAAGCTCCCGGACGAGGTCGAGGACCGCATCGAAGCGGCCATGCACGACCACTCCGCACCGACCCCCACCGGTGGCGACGTCGGCCGGATCACCCGGTTCGCCGACGCCGAGGACCGCTACGTCGTCCACCTGCTCGGCACGCTGCCGCACCGGCTCGACGGCATCCACGTCGTGCTCGACTGCGCGAACGGCGCCGCCGCGGGTGTCTCGCCCGAGGTGTTCGTCAACGCCGGGGCCCGCGTGACCCTGATCGGTGCCGACCCGGACGGCATGAACATCAACGACGGTGTCGGCTCGACCCACATCGACAACCTCGCCCGCGCGGTGCTCTCGCACGGTGCGGACGTCGGCATCGCCCACGACGGTGACGCGGACCGCTGCCTCGCGGTCGACGCCGCCGGCAACGCTATCGACGGCGACCAGATCATGGCGATCCTCGCGCTGTCGCTGCAGGAGCGCGGGCGCCTGGCGTCCGACACCCTCGTCGCGACGGTCATGTCGAACCTCGGGCTGAAGCGCGCCATGGCGGACGCGGGCATCACGATGCTCGAGACCGGTGTCGGCGACCGCTACGTCCTCGAGAAGATGACCGAGGGCGGGTACTCGCTCGGTGGCGAGCAGTCCGGCCACATCATCTTCAACGAGTTCGCGACCACCGGCGACGGCATCCTCACCGGGTTGCACCTCGTCGCCGAGATGGCCCGGACGGGCAAGACGCTCGAGCAGCTCGCGTCGTGCATGACGGTGTTCCCGCAGGTGCTCGTGAACGTGCGCGGGGTGGACCGGCACGGCCTCGCCGACCAGGGCGTGCAGGACGCCGTCGCCGCTGCGACCGCCGCACTCGGCGACGCGGGACGCGTGCTGCTCCGGCCGTCCGGCACCGAGCCCGTCGTGCGGGTCATGGTCGAGGCGGCCTCCCAGGCCGATGCCGAGCGGATCGCCGAGGAGCTCGCGGCCGTGGTGCGCGAGCGACTGGCGCTCGACGCGGCGTAGGCGCTCGGCGCGCGCTCGGTGCGCTCGGTGCGCGCGGCGCGCGCTCGCACAACCAAAGTCCGTCGGAACCACGCAGATGCGTGGTTCCGACGGACTTCGCTTGTGCGGCGGCAGCTCGAGCCGCCCCACGGCGTCGGCCGAGCCGGCCGAGCCGCGTCGAACCACGGATGCGACATCGCACCAGCCCGCGCGCCCGGTTCCACGTCGGATTCGTGGTTCGGCGCAGCGGCCCGCCGCTGGCGGCGCCCCGCGGCTCGCGCCGCGCCCCGCGCGTCAGATCTTGCGGAGCAACACCGACGACACCTTGTGGTCCGCCGCCTTCTTCAACACGAGGGTCGCCCGGGAGCGCGTCGGCAACACGTTCTCGATCAGGTTCGGCTCGTTGATCGCTCGCCACACCTCGGTCGCCGTCTGCACGGCATCCGACCGGGAGAGCGAGGCGAACCGGTGGAAGAACGAGTCCGGGCTCGCGAAGGCCTCTTCCTGCAGCGCGAGGAACCTGTCGACGTACCAGGCCTCGATGTCCTTCGTCTTCGCGTCGACGTAGATCGTGAAGTCGAAGAGGTCGGACAGTGCCAGCCGCCCGTGCACCGGCGGCGCGAGCACGTTCAGGCCCTCGACGATGAGGATGTCCGGCTGTCGCACCACGATCTCGGCGTCCGGCACGATGTCGTACACGAGGTGCGAGTAGTACGGCGCTCGGACCTCGGTCGCGCCGCTCTTCACCTGGCTGACGAAGCGCAGCAGGGCCCGGCGGTCGTAGGACTCCGGGAAGCCCTTGCGGTCCATGATCCCGCGCCGCTCGAGCTCGGCGTTGGAGTAGAGGAACCCGTCGGTGGTCACGAGCTCCACGCGCGGGGTGTCCGGCCAGCGCTTCGTCAGCTCGCGCAGCAGACGGGCGACGGTCGACTTGCCGACGGCGACCGACCCGGCGACACCGATCACGAACGGCGTCCGCCCGGCTCGGTCACCCAGGAAGGCCGACGTCGACGCGTGCAGGTTCCGTGCGCCCGCCGCGTAGAGCGTCAGCAGGCGGGACAGCGGCAGGTAGACCTCCTGCACCTCCTGCATGTCGAGGCGGTCGCCGAGACCGCGCAGCTGCACGATCTCGGTCTCGGTGAGGGACAGGTGCTCCTTCGGAGCGAGCTGCGACCACTCGCCACGCGGGATCTCCACGAAGGGGGTCGGGTGCGCGACGGTGGTCTCCGGGATCGGCATGGGAACGAGCGTACAGACGGGAGGCGCGGATCACGTGAGCCGGTCGGCTCGCGTGATCCGCGCCTCCCGTCCGACACCCGCGCCCACGTGTGGCGTGCGCGCTCAGGCCGGCAGGGCCGCCTCGATCGCGGCGATGACCTGCGGCGCGTCCGGCTTCGTCGTCGGGCGGAACCGCGTGACCGCGCCGTCCGGGGCGACCAGGAACTTCTCGAAGTTCCACGTGACCCGCCCGGCCTTGCCGTCGGCGTCCGGGGTCTCCTTGAGCGCCTGGTAGAGCGGGTGGGCGCTCTTGCCGTTCACCTTGACCTTCTCGGACATCGGGAAGGTGACGCCCCACGTGGTGGAGCAGTACTCGTCGATCGCCTCGGACGAGCCGAGCTCCTGCAGGAACTGGTTGCTCGGGAAGCCCAGGACCGTGAAGCCGCGGGGGCCGTACTCCTTCTGGAGCGCCTCGAGCTGCTCGTACTGCGGAGCGAGGCCGCAGCGCGACGCGACGTTCACGACGAGCACCGCCTTGTCCGCGAACGCCCCGAACGTGGTGTCCTCACCGTGCAGCGTCGTGATCGCGATGTCGTCGAAGCGTCCCATGTCCCAAACGTTATCCCCAGCCCTGCTCGTTCGCAGGGTCGTCGTCCAGCCAGACCGTAGGATCGTCCCCATGTGTGGAATCGTCGGCTACGTCGGCAGCAACAGCAGCCAGGACGTCCTCCTCGGTGGTCTCCGTCGGCTCGAGTACCGCGGCTACGACTCGGCGGGCATCGCCGTCGTGGACGGGTCGCACGAGCTCGCGTCCGCGAAGAAGGCGGGCAAGCTCCAGGCCCTCGTGGACGAGCTGGAATCGCACCCCATCGCCGACGGCGGGACGGGCATCGGCCACACCCGCTGGGCGACCCACGGTGGCCCGACCGACGGCAACGCGCACCCGCACCTGGCCGACGGCGGCAAGCTCGCCCTCATCCACAACGGCATCATCGAGAACTTCTCCGAGCTCCGTGCCGAGCTCGAGGCCGAGGGCGTCGCGTTCCTCAGCGAGACCGACTCCGAGGTCGCGGCACACCTCGTCGCCCGGTCGTTCCGCGCGACCGGTGACCTGACCGCCGCCATGCAGCAGGCCGTGCAGCGGCTCGAAGGGGCGTTCACGCTCCTCGTCGTCCACGCCGACCAGCCCGGTGTGGTCGTCGGCGCCCGTCGCAACTCCCCCCTCGTGGTCGGCCTCGGCGACGGCGAGAACTTCATGGGCTCGGACGTGGCCGCGTTCGTCGCCTACACGCAGCGTGCCCTCGCCATCGGGCAGGACGAGATCGCCACGATCCGCCCCGACGGCGTCGACGTCATCCACTTCGACGGCACCCCGGCAGCACCGAGCGAGTTCGAGGTGAACTGGGACGCCTCCGCGGCCGACAAGGGCGGCTGGACGTCGTTCATGGCGAAGGAGATCAGCGAGGAGCCCGAGGCCGTCGCGAAGACCATCCTCGGCCGCGTGCACGACGGTGCCGTGACGCTGACGGACCTCGACCCGATCGCCGACCGCCTCGCGCAGGTCGACCGGGTCATCGTCATCGCCTGCGGCACCGCGGCCTACGCCGGCATCCTCGGCAAGTACGCGATCGAGCAGTGGGCCCGCGTCCCGGTCGAGGTCGAGCTCGCGCACGAGTTCCGCTACCGCGACCCGGTGCTGGACGACCGCACGCTGGTCGTCTCGATCAGCCAGTCCGGCGAGACCATGGACACGCTCATGGCTGTGAAGTACGCCCGCGAGCAGGGCGCCCAGGTCCTGTCGATCTGCAACACCCAGGGCGCCACGATCCCGCGCGAGTCCGACGCCGTGATCTACACGCACGCCGGGCCCGAGGTCGCCGTCGCGTCGACCAAGGCGTTCATCGCGCAGGGCGTCGCGCTCTACCTGCTCGGGCTGCACCTCGCCACGCTGCGGGGCACCCTCACGGCAGAGCAGATCGCCGAGCAGGTCGCCGAGCTCGAGGGCCTCGCACCGAAGCTGCAGCAGACCATCGACGACGCGTCCGGCATCAAGGACCTCGCCCGCTGGATGGCCGACACCCGGAGCGTCCTCTTCCTCGGCCGCCACGTCGGCTACCCGATCGCGCTCGAGGGTGCCCTCAAGCTCAAGGAACTCGCCTACATCCACGCCGAGGGCTTCGCCGCCGGTGAGCTCAAGCACGGCCCGATCGCCCTGATCGAGCCGGGGCAGATCGTCTTCGTGATCGTCCCGTCGCCGCGCGACCCGCGGTCGCTGCACCCCAAGGTCGTCTCGAACATCCAGGAGATCCGCGCCCGCGGCGCCCGGGTGATCGCGATCGCGGAAGAGGGCGACGCCGCCGTGCTGCCCTTCGCCGACGAGGTGCTGCGCATCCCGCTCGCGACGCCGCTGTTCGAGCCGCTGCTCGCGGTCGCACCGCTGCACATGTTCGGCATGGAGCTAGCCGCGGCCAAGGGCCTCGACGTCGACCAGCCGCGCAACCTCGCGAAGTCGGTCACCGTCGAGTAGTCGCACGATGATCATCGGCATCGGTGTCGACGTGGTCGACCTGGAACGGTTCGAGCGGGTGCTCGACCGGACGCCCGCGATGCGCACGCGCCTCTTCACCCCGTCGGAGCTCGTCCGCGACGGGGAACCCCGGCCGATCGCGTCGCTGGCCGCGCGGTTCGCGGCGAAGGAAGCGCTGATCAAGGCGTTCGGGTCGAGCGCCGGACTGAGCTGGCAGGACCTCGAGGTCGTCTCCGACGACCAGCGGAACCCGTCGCTGACGCTGCGCCAGGGGGCGGGCCAGGTGGCGGACGGGCGCGGGGTGACGAGCGTGCACCTCTCGCTCTCGCACGACGGAGGGATCGCGACGGCGTTCGTGGTCCTCGAAGGAACAGGGGAATCTGCGTGAGCGCGTTCACCGGCATCACGGTCGATCGGGAGGCGCTGATCGCCAACTACGCGATCGTCGCCGAACAGGTGGCTCCGTCCGGCGTCATCGCGGTCGTCAAGGCCAACGGCTACGGCCACGGCGCAGCGGAGTCCGCGCAGGCCTTCGTGGACGCCGGCGCGGAGTGGCTCGGCGTCGCGGACATCGACGAGGGGATCGCCCTCCGCCACGCCGGCATCGACGAGGGCGTCCGGATCCTCGCGTGGCTCCACGCCCCCGACGAGGACTTCCGTCGCGCCGCGCAGTACGGCATCACCCCGGCGGTCTCGAGCGTCGACCAGCTCTCCGCCGCCGCCGACTCCGAGGTCCCCGCGGTGCACATCTGCGTCGACACCGGCCTGAGCCGCAACGGCGCGGTGGAGTCCGAGTGGTCCGAGCTCTTCGCCACCGCCGGTCGCCTTGCCCGCAGCGGCAACCGCACCCGCATCGAGGGCCTCATGTCGCACCTGGCGAACGCCTCCCGCGCCGACGACCTCGACCAGGACGCCGCACTCCAGCGGGCGCTCGAGGGTCTCGCTGCGAACGGCATCGTTCCCGACATGGTGCACCTCGCCGCCAGCGCCGCGAGCCTCGCCGTTGCGGAGACCCGGCACGACGTCGCCCGGGTCGGCCTCGCGCTGTACGGTCTCAGCCCGTTCCCCGACCGCACCTCGGCCGACCTCGGGCTCCGCCCCGCGATGCGCGTGACCGCCGCGGTCCTCCGGACGGTGCCGGTCCGTGCGGGCGAGGGCGTCAGCTATGGCTACACCTGGCGCGCGACGACGGACACCCGGCTCGCGGTGATCGGGCTCGGGTACGCGGACGGCTTCGACCGCGACTTCGGCAACCGCGTCTCGGTCCGGATCGGCGACCGCACCTTCCCGGTCGTCGGTCGCGTGGCGATGAACGCCATGCACGTCGACATCGGCGACGCCGACGTCCGGATCGGCGACGAGGCCGTGCTCTGGGGCGACCCGGCGAACGGCGACCCCGCGGTCGAGGACTGGGCCGCCGCAGTGGGCACCATCAACTACGAGGTGGTCGCCCGGGTCGGCCGCAACGTCGAACGGAGGACCTCGTGAACGCGCCGCTGCGCCGGGCCCGGATCGACCTCGACGCCTACCGCGCCAACCTCGACCTGGTCCGCGAGTGGATGGACCCGGTCGAGCTCATGGCGATCATGAAGGCCGACGCCTACGGGCACGGTCTCGAGCCGATCGCCCTCGCCGCGGTGGACGCGGGGATCCGGTGGATCGGCGTGCTCACAGTCCCCGCGGCCCTGCGTCTGCGGTCGATCGGCGTCGGCGAGGACGTCCACCTCTTCACGTGGCAGCACGACCCCGCGCTGGACTTCCGCGACGCGATCGACTCCGCCGTCGACCTCGGCGTCTCGAACGTGCCGGAGCTGCAGCGGGTGATCGACGCCGTCGACCAGCGTCCCGCCCGGGTTCACCTCGGCTTCGACTCCGGCCTGCACCGCGACGGTTCGACGCCGGACGACTGGCCCGCCCTCGTGACCCTCGCCCGTGACGCCCAGCGTGACGGCCGCATCGAGGTCGTGGCCGCCTACACGCACCTCGCCGAGTCCTCCGACGACGAGGACGCCTCCGCCGTGGCGCTCTTCGACGACGCGGTCGAGCAGGCCGACGACCTCGGGCTCGACATCCCGACGGAGCACGTCGCCGCCTCGCTCGCCGGGCTCGAGCGCAAGGAGTTCCGCAAGGACATGGTCCGGATGGGCGCGAACCTGTTCGGCATCCCCGGTGCCGACGGCGTCTCGGCGGCCGACCTCGGCCTCGAGCCCGTGATGACTCTGACCGCCTCGGTCGCGAAGACGAAGCGCGTGCCCGTCGACACCGGTGTCTCGTACGACTACACGTACCGCACCACCGCCGAGACCACCCTCGCGCTCGTTCCGGTCGGCTACGCGGACGGCGTCCCGCGGTTGGCGCAGGGCCGCATCGAGGTCGCGATCGGCGGCACGCGCTACCCGATCGCCGGTCGCGTCGCGATGGACCAGTTCCTCGTGGACGTCGGCGACGACGACGTCCGGGTCGGCGACACCGTCGTGCTGTTCGGCACGGGCGAGCACGACGAGATGACGGTCCTCGAGTGGGGCGACGCGCTCGGCACCATCGGCGAGGAGATCGTCTGCCGGATCGGCTCCCGGGTGCCCCGCGTCTACGAAGGGCACCGGGTCGAGGGCCACGTCGCCGAGTACCTCCGGGGCGAACGGTGACCGACTCCCGGGTGCTGCTCGACACCACGGCCCGGACCACCGAGGAGATGGGTGCTCTCGGTACCCGACTCGCGGCCGTCCTCCGTGCCGGTGACCTCGTCGTCCTGACCGGTCCGCTCGGCGCCGGCAAGACCACCCTGACGCGGGGGCTCGGCGCAGCGCTCGGCGCCCGCGGGCAGGTCTCGAGCCCGACGTTCGTCCTCGCCCGGACACACCCGACCTCGGCCGGGCCGGACCTGGTGCACGTGGACGCCTACCGACTGTCCGACCCGGTGGAGCTCGACGACCTCGACCTCGACTGGGACGCCTCGATCGTCGTCGTCGAGTGGGGGCGTGGGTTCGTCGACGGCATCTCGGACAGCGTCCTCGACGTCGAGATCGTCCGCGCGACCGGTGCCGACGACGCGGTCGCCGGTGACGACAGCACCCCGGACGACCTCGACCCGGACGACGTCCCCGACGAGCCGCGCCGTGTGGTCGTCACCGCCTCCGGCCCGCGCTGGGCGGACGCCGTCCTCTGACCCTGCGGTCCTGCTGCCGTCCAGCCGCCCTCGCGAAGATGCAGTGTGCCGACGCTCATCGTGACCGCCCACCCCGACCCCGACTCGTTGACCCACCACGTCGCGCAACGACTGCGGGGCGCGTTGCCCGAGGGGACGGCGGAGATCGCCGACCTCGCCGCCGAGGGCTTCGACCCGCGCTTCACCCTCGCCGACCGCCACACCTACCGGACCGGCGAGGACGCCCCGACGGACGTCGTCGCCGAACAGCGGCGCATCGACCGGGCCGCCGACCTCGTCCTGGTGTTCCCCGTCTGGTGGTGGTCGCTGCCGGCGCTGCTGAAGGGGTGGATCGACCGCGTCTTCGTGAACGGGTGGGCGTTCGACGTCGGCGGCGACGAGGGCATGCGCCGGAACCTCGGTCGGCTCACCGTCCACCTCGTGCCCGTCGCCGGGGACGATGCCGGTGTCTACGACCGGCACGGGTACCGCGAGGCGCTGCGGACCCAGATCGAGCACGGCGTCGTCGACTTCTGCGGAGCGCGCCGCGGGGCCACCGTCTTCGTGCACGAGTCCGAACACGAGGACCCGGCGGTCCGCGAACGAGGAGTCGCCGCTGCCGTCGAGGAGGTCCGGCGTGCGGTCGTCCGGGACGACGAGCACTGACCGGGACCGCCGCCAGAGCGGCGCTCGATCGGCATCGAGCAACCGCGCCGCCGCTTACGATGGGACCGTGCTGCTCGCGATCGACACCTCCGCCGGAACCTCGGTCGCTGTCGTCGACCCGGGCAGCGGGCAGGCCCTCGCGACCCGCAGCACCGAGGACAGCCGCCGCCACGCCGAGGTCATCGGCCCGTTCCTCGCCGAGGTCCTCGACGAGGCCGGCATCACCCCCGCCGATGTCTCGGGCGTCGTCGCCGGCATGGGGCCGGGGCCGTTCACCGGCCTCCGCGTCGGCATCGCCGCAGCCCGCACCTTCGCCGCGGCACGCGGCGTCCCCGTCCTCCCGCTGGTCAGCCACGACGCGGTCGCGGACGATCAGGACGGCCCCGGTCCGTTCGTCGTCCTGACGGACGCGCGTCGGCGCGAGGTCTACTGGAGCGCCTACGACCAGACCGGCACGCGCGTCGCGGGTCCCGGACTCGCCAAGCCAGCGGACCTCGACGAGGCGATCCGCGCCTCCTGGCCCGACGCCGTGGGCTGGGACCGCGTGACGGCCCTGTCCATCCCGGCCTGGAGGCTCGGCGCGCTCGCCGCAGACCGGCTCACCTCCGGCGCGCCCTTCGCCGAGGACGCGCCTCTCTACCTCCGCGATCCGGACGTCACGATGCCGGGTGCGCCCAAGCGGGTGAAGCAGTGACGCTGCCCGACGGGCTGCGCCTGCGGCGCGCCCACCCGCAGGACCTCGACGACGTGATGTGGCTGGAGCACGCGTCGTTCCCGACCGATGCCTGGTCGGCGTCGCAGATGTCCGGCGAGCTGTACTCGCCGCACGGGTACTACGTCGTCGTCGAGACGACCGAGGGCGGGGCGCCGACGATCGTCGGGTACGCCGGGCTCTCCTCGTTGGCGGGCAACCCCGTGGCGGACGTCCAGACGATCGCGGTCGCGGCGGACCAGCGGGGGAAGGGCCTCGGTCGGGTGCTCTTCACCGAGCTCCTCGACGAGGCACGGCGGCGTGGCGTGCACGAGGTCTTCCTCGAGGTCCGTGCCGACAACCCCGTGGCCCAGGCGATGTACACGGCGTTCGGGTTCGAGCGGATCGCCGTCCGCCCCCGCTACTACCAGCCCGACGGCGTGGACGCGTGGGTGATGCGGGCGGAGCTCGCGACGGCTCCCGGCGTCGGGCCGTCCGACGTCGGCCCGTCCGGCGTCGGCCCCATCGGACAGGAGGCCCTCGATGGCTGAACCACTCGTGCTCGGCATCGAGACGAGCTGCGACGAGACCGGTGTCGGGATCGTGCGCGGCACCACCCTGCTCGCGAACGTCATCGCGTCGAGCATGGAGGAGCACGCGCGGTACGGCGGCGTCGTCCCCGAGGTCGCCGCACGGGCGCACCTCGAGGCGATGACCCCGACGCTGACTGCTGCGCTCGAACAGGCCGGCGTCACCCTCGACGAGCTCGACGCCGTGGCGGTGACCGCGGGGCCGGGCCTCGCGGGGGCGCTCATGGTCGGGGTCGGTGCCGCGAAGGCCCTCGCGGTGGCGACGGGCAAGCCGCTGTACGGCGTCAACCACCTGGTCGGGCACGTCGGCGCCGACGTCCTCCGGTCGGACGGGTCCGAGATCGACCTGCCGACGGTGGCGCTCCTGGTGTCCGGCGGGCACACGTCGCTGCTGCTCGTGCGGGACCTCGTCGGCGACGTGGAACTGCTCGGCGAGACGATCGACGACGCCGCGGGCGAGGCGTTCGACAAGGTCGCGCGGCTCCTGGGGCTGCCGTACCCCGGCGGTCCGCAGATCGACAAGGCCGCGGCGGACGGCGACCCCACCGCGATCCGTTTCCCCCGCGGCTTGACGCTGCCGAAGGACATGGCCGCGCACCGCTACGACTTCTCGTTCTCCGGACTGAAGACCGCCGTCGCCCGGTGGGTCGAGCGCTGCCGTGACGAGGGGCGCGAAGTCCCCGTGGCCGACGTCGCCGCCAGCTTCCGCGAAGCCGTGGTCGACGTGCTCCTGACGAAGGCGCTGCGCGCGTGCGAGGACACCGGCGTGCACCGGCTCCTGCTCGGCGGCGGCGTCGTGGCGAACGCCCGGCTGCGGGCCGTCGCCGAGGAGCGCTGTGCTGCGGCCGGTGTCGAGCTCCGGATCCCGCCGTTCGACCTCTGCACGGACAACGGGGCGATGATCGCGGCGATCGGCGCCCGGCTCGTCGCCGAGGGGCACGCGCCGAGCGACCTCGGGATCGCGGCGGACTCGACGCTGCCGGTGACGACCGTCCAGGTCTGACGCCCGCGGGCCGACGCCGTTCCGCGTCCGGTCTGCGCCGTGCTCGCGTCCGGCCCGCAGGGGAGTGTCTGTGGGAGGATTCACATGAGGCGCCGACGACCGTGGCGCCGAGAGGGGTGGACGGTGTCCGATCAGAACCAGTGGCCGAAGCCGGGCGAGACGCCGGACGGCACCGCATCGTCGGTGCCGTCGAGTGCGGCCCAGCCCGAGTCCGGGCAGCCGCAGCAGTACGGCGCGTCCGCTCCCGAGGCGCCGGCGGCAGCGCCGAACGACCCGTGGGGGCAGTCCGGACAGCAGGCGCACCCGGGTTACGGCGCCCCGCAGGGTTCGAACCCCTACGCCGCACCGCAGAACCCGTACGCGGCCCCGCAACAGCCGCAGAACCCGTACGCCGCGCAGCAGCCGCAAAACCCCTACGGCGCTCCGCAGCAGCAGAACCCCTACGCCGCGCCGCGAAACCCGTACGCGGCCCCCGGCCAGCAGAACCCGTACGCCGCCCCGGGCCAGCAGAACCCCTACGCGGCCACGGGCTACCAGCCCTACGCACAGCGCCCGAAGACCAACACGCTGGCGATCCTGTCCATCGTGTTCGGCCTCGGGGCCATCCCGCTGTTCTTCATGGCGATCCTGCTCGGTCCCGCCGGCGCGATCCTCGGCCACCTCGCCCTCGGTCGCATCAAGCAGACCGGTGAGAGCGGGCGTGCCCTGGCGCTCACCGGTGTCATCGCCGGCTGGGTGATGACCGGTGTGTGGATCCTCTGGATCATCGGGCTGTTCGCGTTCGCCTCGATGGGGAGCTCGTACTCGAACTACGACGACTACGGGTCCGGCGCCTTCATCGGCTGACCGGGACCCCGGCGACCCGCTCGCACAACGACAGTCACCCCGAACCACGGATCGCCGCGGTTCGGGGTGACTTTCGTTGTGCGCGGCGCGCGCCGCCGCCCCGCGGCCTAGCCGGCCACGTCCCCCAGCCGCTCGCACAGGATCGCGGTGTGCCGTCCCTCCAGGCGGGTGAGCACGAGCGTGACGCGCCCCCGTCCCCGCAACCGCAACCGCTTCCGGAACTGCGCCGGGTCCACGTCGACGCCGCGCTTCTTGATCTCGACGGTCCCGATGTCGTCCGCCGCGAGCCGCGCGGCGAGCTGCTTCACGTCGAGCGGCATCGTGTCGAGCACCCGGAAGCCCTGCGCGAACGGTGTCGTGACGGCCCGGTCCGAGGTGACGTACGCGATGCCGTCGGAGAGCATCCGGCCGTCGAGCGACCGGGCGAGGTCGCCGATGAGCCGCGCACGGATGACCGCCCCGTCGGGCTCGTACAGGTACGCGCCGAGCGCGCCGACCTCGACGTCCGCGGCGTCGGCGTCGCCCGTGAGCTCGGCGATCCCGTGCGCCCCGATGACGGTCGCGGCACGGCGGACACCGGGACGGGCGAGGGGGCCGAACCAGAGGGCGAGCTCGACGACCTCGCGGTCCACGGAGGTCCACTGCGCCTCGGCCGTGTCCGGGATGAGGTCGCGGTCGACGCCCGGCCCGAGCTTCACGCCCGTCGGGGTGGTCGTGGCGGCGGCGAACACGGTGTCGAGCGAGGGGGACCAGTCGTCCGGGTCGGCGAGGCGCTTCGTGTTCGCGTGGCCGGAGGTCCGGCGCGCCGGGTCCATCCAGACCCCGTCGACGCGGGACAGGTCGAACGAAGCGGCGTCGCCGAGCTCCACCCGGGCGGAGTCCCAGAGCGACAGGTTGTGCGTCGCGACGGCCGCGGTGACCTCGTCACGGTCGACCGCGGTGACCTCGAGGTCGAGCGCCGCCATCGCCATCGCGTCCCCGCCGATGCCGCACCCGAGGTCGGCGACCCGGGTGAGCCCCGCGGCGGTGAAGCGTCCGGCGTGCTGCGCGGCGACCTGCAGACGGGTCGCCTGCTCGAGGCCGGCCTCGGTGAAGAGCATGCGGGAGGCGAAGTCGCCGAACTTCCCACGGGCCTTCTGCCGGAGCTTCGCCTGCGTCAGGACCGCCGCGACGAGGCCCGGATCGTGTCCTTCGGAGCGCAGTCGTGAGACGACCCGGACGATCTCACCACCGTCGGACACGGCCGGGGTACGGTCGAGCAGGGCCATCCCCTCGGGGGTCAGCAACTGGGCGAGATCGGCGGCTTCCACCCGACGATCCTCCCAGGTCGCCGAGAGCCCGGTCGGACGTTGGCACTCGGATTGACCGAGTGCCAACGACGCCCTAGAGTTGGGGCGGTTGGCACTCTCCTGTGCGTAGTGCCAACACGGTTTTCATCTGTACCGAGTCAGTACCGAGAAAGAAGAGGTCACCGTGGCCGTCAGCATCAAGCCGCTCGAGGATCGCATCGTCATCCGCCAGGTCGAGGCGGAGCAGACCACCGCTTCCGGTCTGGTCATCCCGGACACCGCGAAGGAGAAGCCCCAGGAGGGCGAGGTCGTCGCCGTGGGCCCGGGTCGTATCGACGACAACGGCAACCGCGTCCCGCTGGACGTCGCCGTGGGTGACAAGGTCATCTACTCGAAGTACGGCGGCACCGAGGTCAAGTACTCGGGCGAGGACCTCCTCGTCCTCTCGGCGCGCGATGTCCTCGCGGTCATCGTGCACTGAGTCCAGTACACATCGCGAACGCCCCGTTCGGCTCCGGCCGGGCGGGGCGTTCTCGCGTTCCGCGCCGGGTCGGCGGGTCCAGGAGGCGCGGCTCGACCCCGCACCGTCGGTGCCCGTTCCTAGGATGGTTCCGTGAGTGAACCGTCCCCGGCGCGCCCGGCCCGCAGCGAGGCATCCGTCGGCGTCGTGCAGGCGATCATCGCGTACGGGCTGTGGGGACTCATGCCGCTGCTCTTCGCGGCGATGGCCCCCGCCGGCGCGTTCGAGATCGTCGCCTGGCGGATCGTCTTCGGGCTGGTGTTCTGCGCGATCGCGATCGCCGTCACCCGCTCCTGGCTCCGGACCCGCACCCTGATGGCCCAGCGTCGGGTGATGCTCGTGATGGGCCTCGCGGCCGTGCTCATCCTGGTGAACTGGACCGTGTACGTCGCGGCGACGACCACGGGCCACACGGTCGAGGCGGCGCTCGGGTACTTCATCAACCCGCTCGTGACGATCGCGCTCGGTGTCGTGGTGCTCCGCGAACGCCTGCGTCCGCTGCAGTGGACCGCCGTCGGCATCAGCATCGTGGCCGTCGTCGTGATCGCGGTGGGCTACGGACAGATGCCGTGGATCTCCCTCGTGCTGGCGTTCTCGTTCGGCCTGTACGGGCTCGTGAAGAAGCGGGTCGGTGGCACGGTGGACGCCCTGAGCGGCCTGACGATCGAGACGGTGTGGCTGCTGCCGATCGCCGTGGTCGCCCTCGTGGTGCTCGGCGCGACCGGCCTCGGCGGCGGGGTGACGTTCACGAGCGAGGGCTGGGTGCACGTCCTCGTGACGGTGCTGACCGGGCCCGCGACGGCCGTGCCGCTGCTGCTGTTCGCGTCGTCCGCCCGTCGGGTGAGTCTGTCCACGCTCGGGCTGACGCAGTACCTCGCGCCGGTGATGCAGCTGCTCGTCGGGGTGGTCGTGCAGCACGAGCCGATGTCGGGTGCCCGGTGGTTCGGCTTCGGGATCGTCTGGCTCGCCCTGGTCATCCTGACGGCCGACTCGTTCCTGGCCGCTCGGGCATCGCGGCGCCGGGCGGTGGCGCCCACCGCGGCCGAGCCGGTCTGACGGGGCCGAGCCGCGCCTCCAGGACCCGTGTCCTGTCCGCCTGCCTGCCCGCCCGCCGGCCCGCCCGTCGGGCCCCGAGTCTCGGCCCGGCGGACAGTTTCGCGCCGTGTCCGCCACGGAACTGTCCGCGCAGCCGAGTCTCGGCCCGCCGCCGCCGGCCCGCCGCCGCCGCCGCACGCGACAGCGCCCCGCGGCCGGGCCGCGAGGCGCTGTCGATCCGGTGCTGCCGACTACTTCTTGACCGAGCCCTGGATCGCGCTCTGGTAGACGGGCTTGTTGTCGCCGTCGAACTTGTAGATGCCGATGTAGGCGCTCGACGGGTCGTTGTTGTCGTCGAACGGACCGATGCCCGACGGACCCGTGTAGTGGATGTCCTCACCCTTGTCGAGCAGGGCGACGCAGTCCTTGAACGTCGAGCACTCCGTGCCGCCGTCGGCACCGGACACCGCGGCCATGTTGGCCTGGATGGTGCCGGAGTCCGTGCCCTTGCCCTTCACCGCGGCCAGCGCGGCGAGGACGGTGGCGTCGTACGACTCGGCCGCGTACGAGTAGTCGGCGAGGTCCTTGCCCGACGACTTCTTGTAGTAGGCGGAGAGCTGGGCCTTGAACTCGTCCTTCGGCGAGGCACCGGGGATGGTGCCCTGCGCGCCGGTGAGCGTGCCCTTGTCGAAGTCCTTCGAGTAGTCCGCGGTGTTGCCGTCGGACATGTAGATCTTCGACATGTCGGCGTCCTGCGACTTCAGCTCCGGGATGATCGACTTCGTCTCGTCGAAGGCCAGGACGACGATGGCGTCCGGCTTCGTGGCGAGTGCCGCGGTCACCTCGGAGGAGAAGGTCGTCTGGCCGGGCGGGAACTCCTGGCCCTTGCCCTTGCCGCCGTAGACGACGGATCCGCCCGAGTCCTCGATCGCCTTCTGCACGGTGTTGCGGAGGCCGGTGCCGTAGGTGTCGTTGAAGACGAGGAACGCGACCTTGGCGTTGCCGTCACCCGTGACGAGCTGGCCCAGCGCCGAACCCTGCACCGAGTCCGGCGGAGCGGTCCGGTAGTAGTACGACGAGTAGCCGGACAGGTCCGAGGCGGTGTTCGCGGGGGAGATCTCCACGATGCAGTTGCTCGTGAGCTGGTCGATGACGTTGAGCGTGACGCTGGAGGACTCGGCGCCGATCGCGACCGGGACCTTCGCGTTCACGAGCTTCGTCGCCGCGGAGCTCGACACCGTCATGTCGTTGCTGTCACCGGAGTCGGTGGCGGGGTCGATGGTGACGTCCTTGTCGAGCACACCGCCGGCCGCGTTGATGTCCTGCACCGCGAGTCCCACACCGGACTCCGCGGGCGGGTTCAGGTAGGCGAGCGAACCGGTGAGCGGGAGGATCGTGCCGATCTTCAGCGCGTCGGTGCCCGGGGTGTCGGGGGCCTTGCAGCTCGCGGCGGGGTCCTTCTTCGCGCCGCCCGACGCGGAGGAGGACGGTGAGGTGCCGCCGCTGGTGGTGGAACAGGCGGCGAGGAGGAGCGCCGCCGCTCCTGCCACTGCCAGTGCCGTGGTGGCACGGGTGGTTCTGATCATCCGTGGAGCCCTTTCTCTGCGCGGAACCTCAGGTCCCGCTGGGGATGTGAGAGAACGTAGGGTCACGGTGTTTCAGCCGCGTGACGGGGCGGTACGCAAAGTGTTTCGTTACCCAGCCGTGACGCGAGGTGTGCGGAAACCCGCGGGTCTCGAGCCGAGTGCCCGGGCGCGGTTGACCGGACCCGCGCAGTCCGGACAGGGACGCCGGCGGCCCGGGTGGGGGCTGGCCGGGGTCAGGCGTCGAGCTCGGCCTGGGACCGGAGGACGCAGAACTCGTTCCCCTCGGGGTCGGCGAACACCACCCAGCCGCCGGTCGCCGTGCGTCGGTCGGCCAGTTCGAGCGCACCGATGCCCCGCAGCCGGACGACTTCTTCGTCGCGGGTCCGGTCGGTCGGCCGCAGGTCGAAGTGGATGCGGTTCTTCACGGCCTTCGCTTCCGGCACCTCGATGAAGAGCACGTGGTGCGACCCGTCGGGAGCGACGATCATGCACTCCTCGTGCCCGGGCGCGTTCGGGTCGTCGGCGACGTCGACGTAGCCGAGGACCTGCTTCCACCACTCGGAGAGCGTGTAGGCGTCACGGCAGTCGATCGAGGTGTGGGACACGGCGCTGACCATGCCGCGACCCTACTGCCGACCGACGACGAACGCCCCCGCTCCGTCCGGGAGCAGGGGCGTTCGAGGGTGCTGGTCGGGTCAGCGGCTGTAGTTCGGCGCCTCGACGACCATCTGCACGTCGTGCGGGTGCGACTCCTTGAGCCCGGCCGGGGTGATCCGGACGAACTTGCCGCGGGCCTTGAGCTCCGGGACGGTCCGGCCGCCGACATAGAACATCGACTGCCGCAGGCCGCCGACGAGCTGGTAGACGACGTTCGCCACCGAGCCGCGGTACGGGACCTGGCCCTCGATGCCCTCCGGCACGAGCTTGTCGTCCGAGGGGACGTCGGCCTGGAAGTAGCGGTCCTTCGAGTACGAGGTCTTCTTGCCACGGGTCTGCAGGGCGCCGAGGGAGCCCATCCCGCGGTAGGCCTTGAACTGCTTGCCGTTGACGAACACCAGGTCGCCGGGCGACTCGTCGGTGCCGGCGAGGAGCGAGCCGAGCATCACGGTGTCGGCACCGGCCACGAGGGCCTTCGCGATGTCGCCCGAGTACTGCAGCCCGCCGTCGGCGATGACCGGCACACCGGCCTCACGCGCGGCGAGGGAGGCCTCGTACACGGCGGTGACCTGCGGGACGCCGACACCAGCCACGACGCGCGTCGTGCAGATCGATCCCGGGCCGACGCCGACCTTGACGGCGTCGACACCCGCGTCGATGAGCGCCTGGGCGCCCTCGCGCGTGGCTGCCTGCCCGCCGATGACGTCCACCGCGGCGAACGCCGGGTCGGCCTTGAGGCGACGGACCATGTCGAGCACGCCGGCGCTGTGGCCGTTGGCGGTGTCGACGACGAGGACGTCCACGCCGGCCTCGCGCAGCGCGGTCGCGCGCTCCCAGGCGTCGCCGAAGAAGCCGATCGCGGCACCGACGCGCAGGCGTCCGGCGTCGTCCTTCGTGGCGTCCGGGTACTTCTCACTCTTGTCGAAGTCCTTGACGGTGATGAGACCGCGGAGCTTGCCGTCCTCGTCGACGAGGGGGAGCTTCTCGATCTTGTGCTCGGCGAAGATCGCGACGGCGTCGTCCGGGTCGATGCCGACCGGGGCCGTGATGAGCGGGGCCTTCGTCATGACGTCGCGCACGAGCGTGGTCTGCTGCTCGAACGGCGCCACGAACCGCATGTCGCGGTTGGTGATGATGCCGACGAGGGTGCCGTCACCCTCGACCACCGGCAGGCCGGAGACGCGGAACTGTCCGCAGAGCGCGTCGACCTCGGCCACGGTGGCGTCCGGGCTGGTGGTCACCGGGTTGGTGATCATGCCCGACTCGCTGCGCTTGACCTTGTCGACCGCGGCCGCCTGGTCGGCGATCGACATGTTGCGGTGCAGGATCCCGATGCCGCCCTGTCGGGCCATGGCGATCGCCATGCGGGCCTCGGTCACGGTGTCCATCGCCGCAGAGAGCAGCGGGACGTTGACCGTGATGCGCTTGGTGAGCCGGGACGCGGTCGACGCCTCGCTCGGGATGACGTCGGTGTACCCCGGCAGGAGCATGACGTCGTCGTACGTGAGTCCGATGAATCCGAACGGATCCGGCTGGTCCATGGGTCCCCTTCGTGGGCGAGGTGAAGTGGTCGAGACACCGGGAACGCTGCGGCGGGTTCCGGATAGACCATGGTAACGCGCAGGCGCGCTTCCGCATTCCGCCCCGTGGACACCCGTGGGCGGCCAGGAGGCGCGGTGCGGCCCCGTCCCGGGACCTCCGTCCGGCCTTCCTCCACAACGTCACAGTTGCGGCACGAATCACACAGGGAACGTGATGGAAACACGGGTGTCACACAATCCCCCTAGCGTCCTCGTCATCCGAACGAGAGGCTCTTCCGTGGGATCCATCACTCCGCCGGGACCTGCACTGCTGCGCAGGTTCCGCCTCCGCCCTGGACGAAAGCGACCGGTCATCATGGCCGTCCTCGTGCTCGCGTTCCTGGCGACCTTCCTGATCGACTGGGCGGTGACGCTGCCGGCGATCGGCGCCACCTCGGCCCCGACCGCGAGCGCATCGGCGTCCGCGAGCACCGCACCCGCCAGCACCCAGCCGTGCACGGTCAGCCCGACGAACGGCTGCATCCAGGGCACGATCACCGACTCGGACCGCGAACCGGTCCCGGGCGTCGACGTCGACGTCGCCGGGCCGGGTGGCTTCGCGCAGACCGCGACGACGTCCGACGCCGGGCGCTGGTCGGTGAGCGTGACCGAGGCGGGCAGCTACACCGTGAGCGTCGACCAGGACACGCTGCCCAAGGGCCAGTACCTGACGAACGCGGCGGACGCGAAGCGCACCGTGTCGGCGAGCCTCAACGCGAACGTCGGGCAGATCTTCCAGCTGTCCGACCAGCAGGGCGTCGTCACGAACGACGACGCGACGAGCGTCACGCCCCAGCGCGCCTGGCAGCAGTTCGCGTCCGGCATCCGGCTCGGGCTCCTCATCGCGCTGGCGTCGGTGGGCCTCTCGCTCATCTACGGCACGACCGGCCTGTCGAGCTTCTCGCACGGGGAGCAGGTCACCCTCGGCGGGTTGCTCGCCTACCTCTTCGCGAACCAGCTCGGGTGGAACATCTGGCTGACGGGGGTGGTGGTCACGCTGCTGTGCGCGGCGACCGGATACCTGCAGGACGCCGGCATCTGGCGGCCGTTGCGGCGCAAGCGCATCAGCCTGACGCAGCTCATGATCGTGACGATCGGGTTGTCGATCGCCGCGCAGTACGCGTTCCAGTACTTCTTCGGCGCCTCGACCGTCCGCATCCAGCAGGGCAACCCCGAGACGGTCCGGTTCGCCGGGGTCACGCTCACGGTGCAGTCGTACGTGGCGATGGGCATCGCGCTCGTCGTCCTCGTCGCGACCGGTCTGTTCCTCGCGAAGACGCGCTTCGGCCGTGCGACCCGTGCGGTGTCGGACAACCCGGCACTGGCCAGCGCGTCCGGCATCGACGTCGACCGGGTGATCCGGTTCGTGTGGACGCTCGCCGCCGGCCTCGCGGGACTGTCGGGCGTGATGCTCGGCCTCGTGCTCAACGGCGTGAACTGGCAGACCGGCCTGCAGCTGCTGCTGCTCATGTTCGCCTCGGTCACGCTCGGTGGCCTCGGGACCGCCTACGGCGCACTCGTCGGCTCGATGATCATCGGCGTCGTCGTGGAGCTCACGAACCTCGTGCTGCCCGGTGACTTCAAGTACGCCACCGCCCTCGTGATCCTCATCCTCATCCTGCTGTTCCGGCCGCAGGGCATCTTCGGCCGCGCCGAGCGGATCGGCTAAGGAGCGCCGCCATGGACTACATCCTCAACCTGCTGTCCTCCCTCACGCAGGAGGCACTCGCCCCGACCACGGCGGCGTTCGCGCTCGCCGCGATCGGCCTCAACGTCCACTTCGGACTCACCGGCCTGGTCAACATGGGCCAGGCGGCGTTCCTGCTGCTCGGCGCCTACGGCTTCGCGATCTCGATCACCAACGGGCTGCCGTTCGTGATGGCCGTCCTGGTCGCGTTGCTCGTGTCGATCGTGTTCGCGATCATCCTCGGCATCCCGACCCTGCGGCTCCGCGGCGACTACCTGGCGATCGTGACGATCTCCGGCGCCGAGATCATCCGCATGGTGGGACGGTCGAGCCTGCTCACCACGACGACCGGTGGCTCGAACGGCATCACCGGGTCGAGCTACCGCGACCCGTTCAACGCGCTCAGCCCGCTCCCCGACGGCACCACCACGATCCTGTGGTTCACGTACTCGAACAACGGCGTCAACGGCTGGTGGATCCGGATCGCGGCGTGGGGGCTCGTCGCCCTGTTCACGCTCGTGCTGTTCCTGCTCATGCGCAGCCCCTGGGGCCGTGTCGTGAAGGCCATCCGCGAGGACGAGGACGCCGTCCGCTCCCTCGGCAAGAACGTCTACTCGTACAAGATGCAGGCGCTCGTGTTCGGCGGTGCGCTCGGGGCCCTGGCCGGGATCATCTACGTCCTGCCGAGTTCGGTGCAACCGGACGCGATGGGCCGCTCGATGACGTTCTTCATCTGGACGGCGCTCATCCTCGGCGGTGCGGCGACGGTGTTCGGACCGGTGCTCGGCGCCGTGCTCTTCTTCGTCGTCCGACTCGCGATCCGCACCCTCGCCGGTGACTTCATCCCGAACTCGATCATGAACGCGCAGCAGGCCGAGCAGTTCTCCTACGTGCTCGTCGGCGTCGCGCTCATGCTCCTCATCGTGTTCCGTCCACAGGGCCTCCTGGGCAACAAGAAGGAGTTGACGTTCAGTGTCTGAGTCGTACGCCCACCCCAAGAACGACCCGATCCTGGTCGTCGACGACGTCACCCGTCGCTTCGGCGGCATGACCGCGGTCGACGTCGACCACCTCGAGGTCCAGCGCGGCTCGATCACCGCCCTCATCGGCCCGAACGGCGCCGGCAAGACGACGTTCTTCAACCTGCTCACCGGGTTCGACAAGCCGAGCCCCGGCGCGACGACCCGGTTCGACGGCAACACCCTGCAGAAGACCAGCGCCACCCACATCGCGAACAAGGGCATGGTCCGCACGTTCCAGCTCACGAAGGCGCTCAGCCGCCTCACCGTGATGCAGAACATGCTCCTCGGCGCCCGCGACCAGCCCGGCGAGAACTTCTTCGTCGGCCTCGTCCCCGCGCTCTGGCGGAAGCGGGAGCGCGAGATCACGGCGAAGGCCGAGGACCTCCTCGCCCGCTTCAAGCTCGACACGAAGGCCGACGACTACGCGGGCTCGCTGTCCGGCGGGCAGCGCAAGCTCCTCGAGATGGCCCGGGCGCTCATGTCCGACCCGACGATGATCATGCTCGACGAGCCGATGGCCGGCGTGAACCCGGCGCTGACCCAGTCGCTGCTCGGGCACATCCAGTCCCTGCGCGACGACGGCATGACCGTGCTCTTCGTCGAGCACGACATGCACATGGTCCGGCACATCTCGGACTGGGTCGTCGTGATGGCCGAGGGCAAGGTCGTCGCCGAGGGCCCGGCCGACACGGTGATGGACGACCGTGCGGTCATCGACGCGTACCTCGGTGCGCACCACGACACCGACCTCGGTGACGACTCGCTCCTCAACGAGGAGACCTACGAGGAACTCGCCGAGGAAGTAGCGGAAGAAGACGAGCAGGAGGCGACCCGATGACCGACGCAAGCGAGCCCACGAACGCGAGCAGCGCCTCCAGTCCGTCGCCGGCGACCGCCGCCCCGGCGGCCACGCTGGAACGCGAGCCCGTGCTCAGCGCGAAGAACCTCGTCGCCGGCTACCTGCCGGGGGTGAACATCCTGAACGGCTGCGACCTCGACTGCTACCCGGGCGAGCTCATCGGCATCATCGGCCCGAACGGCGCCGGCAAGTCGACGCTCCTCAAGGCCCTGTTCGGCCTCGTGTCCATCCGCGAGGGCTCGGTCACCCTGCAGGGCGAGGACATCACCAACCTCAAGGCGAACAAGCTCGTGCAGGCCGGCGTGGGCTTCGTCCCGCAAACGAACAACGTCTTCCCCTCGCTCTCGATCGAGGAGAACCTGCAGATGGGCCTGTACCTGCGGCCCCGGAAGTTCGCCGAGCGGCTCGAGGTCATCTACGACCTGTTCCCCGTCCTGGGCCAGCGGAAGGGCCAGCGCGCCGGATCGCTGTCCGGCGGTGAGCGGCAGTCGGTCGCGATGGCCCGGGCGCTCATGATGGACCCGAAGGTGCTGCTGCTCGACGAACCCTCCGCGGGGCTGTCGCCCGTGCGCCAGGACGAGACGTTCATCCGCACGCGCCGGATCAACAAGGCCGGTGTGTCGATCGTCATGGTGGAGCAGAACGCGCGACGCTGTCTGCAGATCTGCGATCGTGGGTACGTGCTCGACCAGGGGAGGAACGCGTACTCGGGCACCGGGAAGGAGCTCGCCGACGACCCGAAGGTCATCGAGCTGTACCTGGGGACGCTCGCCAAGGACGTCGACTCCGCGCGCTGAGCGAGCGGTGTCGACCGTGGGTGCCGCTGTGGGGGCGGTACCCGCACCGAGTGGGGTCGTGCGTGGACGCTCAGCGCCGCACGGCCCCGCTCCTCATGCGGACCGGTGCGCGGCCCACGTCGCGGGGACGGCGCGTCGCCGGCCAGGAGGCGCGACCCGCCCCGCCGGGTCGCTATCGTCGGTCGCGTGCGGACTCCCGGCCCCCTCGTGCTCGACGCCCTCGTGTGGCTGGTGTTCGCCGTGCTCTTCGTCGGGGCGGCGCTGCTCGTGAAGGTCGCCGCGGCGCTGGTCGGCGTGCTGGTGGTGCTCGCGCTGCTGCTCGGGCTCGTCCTGCGGACGCTCCGCAGGCGCCGCGCACGCCGGACGCGCTGACCTCCGCCGCGCGCCCTGCCCGTCGCGCCCGTGTCACCCGGGGGACACGACCGCTAGGCTTGCCGGGTGAGTGAAGTCGAGATCGGTGCTGGCAAGCGCGGACGTCGGGCGTACGCGTTCGACGACATCGCGGTGGTCCCCTCGCGGCGCACGCGTGACCCGCGTGACGTGAGCGTGCAGTGGTCGATCGACGCGTTCACGTTCGAGTCGCCGATCCTCTCGGCCCCGATGGACTCCGTCGCCTCGCCCGCGACGGTCATCCAGATGGGCCGGCTCGGCATGCTCGGCGTCCTCGACCTCGAGGGCCTCTGGACCCGCTACGAGGACCCGACGCCCTACTTCGACGAGATCAAGGCGCTCACCGACGGCAACGTCACGAAGCGCATGCAGGAGATCTACTCCGAGCCGGTCAAGGCCGAGCTCATCACCGCGCGCCTGGCCGAGATCCGCGCCGCCGGTGTCCCCGTCGCCGGGTCGCTCAGCCCCCAGCGCACGCAAGAGTTCTCGCAGACCGTCGTCGACGCCGGTGTCGACCTGTTCGTCATCCGCGGCACGACGGTCTCGGCCGAGCACGTCTCGCAGAACACCGAGCCGCTCAACCTCAAGAAGTTCATCTACGAGCTCGACGTCCCGGTGATCGTGGGCGGTGCCTCGACCTACACGGCGGCACTGCACCTCATGCGCACCGGTGCCGCTGGTGTGCTCGTCGGCTTCGGCGGCGGCGCGGCATCGACCACGCGGGCCGCCCTCGGCATCCACGCCCCGATGGCCACGGCCGTCGCGGACATCGCCGGCGCTCGCCGTGACTACATGGACGAGTCCGGCGGCCGCTACGTGCACGTCATCGCGGACGGCGGGCTCGACACCGCCGGCGACGTCGTCAAGGCCATCGCGATGGGCGCCGACGCCGTGATGCTCGGCACCGCGCTGGCCCGCGCCACCGAGGCCCCCGGCGGTGGGTTCCACTGGGGTGCCGAGGCGCACCACCCGGAGCTGCCGCGCGGCCGCCGGGTCGAGGTCGGCACGATCGCCCCGCTCGAGAACGTCCTGAACGGCCCCACCCCGACGTGGGACGGCCGCGCGAACATCGTCGGCGCCCTGCGTCGATCGATGGCCACGACCGGATACTCCGACGTCAAGGAGTTCCAGCGAGTAGAAGTGGTCGTGGCGCCGTACCACCGGAACTGACGGTGGCACCCGCACTCCGGCGCGGGTGACGCCCGGCGTCACCGTGACACGGAGGCGACGATGGCGAAGACCAGCACGAGCACGTCCAGCGCGACCCGGCCCGCCCGGCCCGAGACCGCCGCCCCGGGGGTGGGGTTCGACCCGTCGGCGAAGCTCGGTCCCGACGAACGCGCGGCCGCCATCGAGACCCTGAAGACCAAGGAGCTCGACGTCCTGGTCGTCGGCGGTGGCATCGTCGGTGGCGGCAGCGCACTCGACGCCGTCACCCGTGGCCTGAGCGTCGGCATCGTCGAAGCCCGCGACTGGGGCTCGGGGACCTCGAGCCGCTCGTCGAAGCTCGTCCACGGCGGCATCCGCTACCTCGAGCAGCTGAACTTCGCGCTCGTCCGCGAGGCACTGATCGAACGCGGCCTCCTGCTGCAGCGCATCGCTCCGCACCTCGTGAAGCCCGTCCGCTTCCTCTACCCGCTCAACCACCGCGTGTGGGAGCGCTTCTACATCGGCATCGGCATGGCGATGTACGACGTCTTCAGCTGGTCCGGTGGTCGGCCACCGGGGGTCCCGCACCACCGGCACCTCAGCCGGAGCCAGGTCCTCAAGAACATGCCCGGTCTCAAGAAGGACGCCTTCGTCGGCGGCATGACGTACTACGACGCCCAGGTCGACGACGCCCGGTACGTCGCGTCGCTCGTGCGCACGGCGGCGTCGTACGGCGCCTCCGCCGCGAGCCGCGTCCGCATCGAGGGCTTCATCAAGGTCGGGGAGCGGGTCGTGGGCGCGCACGCGCACGACATCCAGACGGGCGAGAAGTTCGACATCCGGGCGAAGCAGGTCGTCAACGCGACGGGTGTCTGGACCGACGACACCCAGGCGATGGTCGGCACCCGCGGGCAGTTCAAGGTGCGGGCGTCGAAGGGCGTGCACCTGGTCATCCCGCGCGACCGCTTCCAGTCGAACACGGGCATGATCCTCCGCACCGAGAAGAGCGTGCTCTTCGTGATCCCGTGGGGCCGGCACTGGCTGGTCGGTACGACGGACACCGACTGGTACCTCGACAAGGCGCACCCGGCGGCGACCGCGGCGGACATCGACTACATCCTCGAGCACGTCAACAAGGTCCTCGCGGTCCCGCTCACGCGTGAGGACGTCGAGGGCGTGTACGCCGGACTCCGGCCGCTGCTCGCGGGGGAGTCCGACCAGACGTCGAAGCTCAGCCGCGAGCACGTCGTCGCGCACACGGTCCCCGGGCTCGTGGTCGTCGCCGGCGGCAAGTGGACCACGTACCGCGTGATGGGCAAGGACGCCATCGACGAGGCCGTCGCGGCGATGGACGGGAAGATCCCGGGCTCGACGACCGAGGACATCCCACTGCTCGGTGCCGAGGGCTACCCGGCCGCCTGGAACCGACGCGGCCGCACCGCGCGGAGCTTCGGCGTGCACAAGGTCCGCATCGAGCACCTGCTGAACCGCTACGGCACGCTCGCGACCGAGGTGCTGCGACTCGTGAAGCAGGACCCGTCCCTCGCCGAGCCGCTCCCCGGTGCCGACGACTACATCGGCGCCGAGGTCGTCTACGCGGCCTCGCACGAGGGCGCCCTGCACCTCGAGGACGTCCTCGCCCGCCGGACCCGCATCTCGATCGAGGCGTGGGACCGCGGTGAGTCGGCGGCCCCAGTCGCCGCGAAGCTCATGGCGGACGTGCTCGGCTGGGACCAGGAGACCACCGAGAACGAGGTGTCGAACTACCTGAAGCGCGTCGCCGCGGAACGCGAGTCGCAGCTGCAGCCCGACGACGCCTCGGCGGACCGCGTGCGGCTCGAGGCGCCGGACATCGCGTTCGGCTTCGACGAGGACGACGTGGTGGTCGGCGGTGGCCGGTCGAGCGGCGCCGAGGGCGCCAAGGCGTCCGACGAGCAGGTGGTCGGCGAGAAGACGAGCGAGCCCGAGTAGGACGCGCCCCGTGCCTCCTGGCTCTCGACTGCCTGGAGGCGCGGGTCGGCTCCGTCAGGCAGCGCGCGACCGGTGCGTGCTCCGGCGAGCACTGATCGCCTGGCCGATCACGAGGACGAACGGGATCGCGGCCAGCGCGCTCGCGCTGGTGACGAGGAGGACACCGGCCCAGGCGGTGTGCGCTCCACCGCCGACGCCGTACGCGTCGGCGACGTCCATGCCGAGCCAGAAGCCACTCCACCAGGTCATCGGACCGCCGAGCGCGACCACCCCGAGCAGGACCGCGGCGGTGACGTACGGTCGCGCGCGGGTGACGACGAGGGAGCTGCCGAGGCCGATCGCCAGGGCGACGCCGACGACGGCGATCCCGACGACGACGGCGATGTCGGTGCCGACCGCGAAGCCTTGGCGCTCGAGTTCCGCGTGGATGCTGCCGAGCGACGCACCCGGCACCGCTGCGAGTGGATCGAGCACGAGTCCCTGGACGGCGAGCAGTGCGGCGTAGAGTGCCACCACCGCGATCCCGGTGCCGGCCACCAGCCGGTTGGTCCTGTCCTGCTCGTCCACAGCGTTCCCCCTGTCGTCCCCGTCCACCGGACTGTAGCGGAACGGAATGGACGGACCATCGCGGTGGTTATCATCGGGGTACTCGAAAAGGGAGCCATCATGGTCGACGTCCATCGCGTCAAACTCCCCGGAGTCGGCGTGCTGCACAGCTTCTACACCGACGACGGTGGCAAGTGCGGTGTCATCACGCACCGGTCGGGTCACTCCGACCTCATCTCCTTCGCCGACGTCTCGGACGGCGCCGACAAGTCGGAGAAGGTGTCGCTGCGCCTCAGTGAGGACGAGGCGCACACGCTCGCCGAACTCCTCGGCGGCACGCGCATCACCGAGGGCCTCGACAAGCTCGACGAGATCCCGGGCCTCAGCATCGACTGGTTCTCGGTCGACTACGACGACGCCATCGCCGGCAAGCCCCTCGGCGACCTGCACGACTCGGGCTTCATCGGCCTGACCGTCGTGGCGGTCGTCCGTGGTGACAGCGCCAACCCGGCCCCGTCGTCCGACTTCGTCGTGTTCCCGGGCGACACCATCGTCGTCGCCGGTGCACCCGAGAAGGTCGCGAAGGCGTTCTCGTTCTACCGCAGCGGAGAGCTTGCGGCCGCTGCGGCCGAGGCCCCGCCGAGGAGCTAGCCCGTGCACCTGGGTGGTGAGCTCCTCACCATCGGCATCCTCTTCGTCATCGCCTACGTCCTCGGACGACTCGGCAAGACGATCGGGTTGCCCGCGATCCCGATCTACATGGTCGTGGGGCTCATCGCGAGTCCCCACACCCCGTGGATCGGGCTGAACGTCGAGTCGCACACGATCGAGCTGATCGCGACGTTCGGGCTCATCCTGCTGCTGTTCAACCTCGGGTTGGAGTTCGACCAGGAAGAGTTCTACGGCAACGCCGGCAAGCTCCTGGTGTCCGGTGGCACGTACGTCGCCATCAACATGGGCGTCGGGTTCGCCTTCGGGTTCTCGCTCGGGTGGGGCACGCGCGAAGCCCTCATCATCGCCGGCATGACGGCGACCTCGTCGAGCGCGATCGTGACGAAGCTCCTCATCGAGCTCCGTCGCCTGGCGAACGACGAGACCCCGATGATCCTCGGCGTCACCGTGATCGAGGACGTCTTCATCGCGATCTACCTCGCGATCGTCTCGGTGGTCCTCTCCGGCGACACGAACGTGTGGGGTGTCGTCGGCAAGCTCGCGCTCGCGTTCGGGTTCCTCATCGTGATGTTCACGCTGGCCCGGTTCGCCGGCAAGTGGGTGTCCCGGATCTTCGCGACCCGTGACGACGAGCTGTTCACCGTGCTGTTCTTCGGCCTCGCGGTCATGTTCGGCGGCATCGGCGACCTGCTCGGCGTCACGGACGCGATCGGTGCGTTCGTGATCGGCCTGCTCTGCGGCGCCACGCGCTACCGCGACCGCATCGAACAGCTCGCCCTGCCGATGCGCGACGTGTTCGCGGCGTTCTTCTTCGTGAACTTCGGGCTCGGGCTCGACCTGTCGACCTTCGGCGAGGTGCTCTGGCCGGTGCTCGGTGCGATCGGCATGACCGTCGCGCTGAACGCCATCGCGGGACAGCTCGTCGCGCGCATGAACGGCTTCAATATCCAGCAGGGGATCAACACCGCCGTCATCCTGGTGAACCGCGGCGAGTTCGCGCTGATCCTCGCGACGCTCTCGGCCGCTGCCGGGCTCGAAGCCCGCATCACCGCCTTCGCGGGTCTGTACGTCCTCGTCATGGCGATCCTCGGGCCGTTGCTCGCGGTCAACTCGGACCGCATCGGTCGGCTCGTGATCCGCCCAGCTCGTCTGGCACGCCTGCGGACGCGTCTCGGTGGCCGTCGAGCGGTCGCAGCGGCTGCCGCGGCCGAGGCGGCAGAGGCCGAGTCGGACGCCGCCGCTGCCGCTCGTCGGGCAGAGCGGGACCGCCAGTTCGCCGAGGAGTTCGCCCTGGTGGAGGCCGCTGGCAGCCAAGAGCGGGAGAATGAGTCTCCGGAGACGGTGTCCGAGCCCCGGACGTCGTCGGTCGAGACCCCCGCCGAGCGCCCCGAGCGCCCGGTCCGCCAGCGCGATCCGGAGTACTGATACAGATGTGGGCCGTAGCCCGACGACCGAGGTGGATCGCGCTGCTGTTGCTGGCGCTCGTGCTCGCGGCGGTGTTCGCCGGGCTGGGCAAGTGGCAGCTCGAGCGGAGCATCGCCAACGGCACCCCCCTCCCCGCGACGACCGAGAACCGGAAGAGCCTCGACGCCGTGACCGGGCCGATGCAGCCCGCGACCGAGAAGATGGCCGGGCAGAAGGTGACGGTCACGGGGACGTTCGTCGCCGGTGACACCACCGTCCTGACCGGCCGGACCGGTGGCGGGTCGTACCAGACCGTCGGACACCTGGTGGACGACACGAGCGGCGCGAGCCTCCCGGTGGTGATCGGGTGGTCCGACCAGCGGTCCGCCGCCGTCGCCGGTGGTGACCGTCTGGCGGACGGCACGCGGCTCACGGTCGAAGGGCGCTACTACCCGGCCGAGTCGCCCGACCAGGACACCTACGACAAGGGCGAGTACTCGGCGGTCGCGCCGGCCCGGTTCGTGAACACGTGGAAGGCGTTCGACGACCGGATGTACCTCGGGTACGTCGTCGCCGACGGCACCACGGCGAAGGCGGCCGACCTCGGCACCATCGCCGACCGTGCGCCCTCGCGCGAGGTCCAGTTCGACTGGCTCAACCTGTTCTACGCGATCGAGTGGGTCGTGTTCGCCGGGTTCGCCGTCTTCCTCTGGTACCGGTTCGTGAAGGACGCCTGGGAGCGTGAGGAAGAAGAGCGGCGTGAGGCCGCACTCAGCGTCGACGGTGCCCTCGTCGACCGACGGTAGGATGGCCGATATGGCTCTGACCGTCCGTACCCGCGACATCCCGAAGATCCCGGGCGCGGTGAAGTGGTACCGCGTCTCGGCGTACATCACCGGCGTGCTGCTGCTCGCCCTGGTGGTCGAGATGGTCATCAAGTACACGCCGCTGCACCTCGAGATGCAGCTCGGCGGCGGTGCGTTCTTCGTGCCGGAGGGCACGGCGGGCAAGGAGCCCGGCACCTTCAACCTGTCGATCGGCATCCTCATCGCCCACGGCTGGCTGTACGTGCTCTACCTCTTCACCGACTTCCGTCTGTGGAGCATCATGCGCTGGAAGCCGATCCGCTTCCTGCTCATCGCCCTCGGGGGCATCATCCCGTTCATGTCGTTCGTGGTCGAGCACCGCATGCAGAAGATCGCCATGGACACCTACCACGAGCTGACCGCTGCCCAGCAGCGTGAGAAGGAGGCCGCTCGGTGAGCGAGACCGAACAGCGTCCCGTCCTCGTCGTCGACTTCGGTGCCCAGTACGCGCAGCTCATCGCGCGTCGGGTCCGTGAAGCGAACGTCTACAGCGAGATCGTCCCGCACTCGATCACGGCGGACGAGGTCCGTGCGAAGGACCCCGCGGCCATCGTGCTGTCCGGCGGCCCGTCGTCCGTGTACGAGACCGGTGCGCCCGCGCTCGACGGCGACATCCTCGACCTCGGCGTCCCCGTGCTCGGCATCTGCTACGGCTTCCAGGCCATGGCGACCGCACTCGGTGGCGAGGTGGCGAACACCGGGCTGCGCGAGTACGGCGCGACCGACGTCACGCTCTCGCCCGGCACGAGCACGCTCCTCGGCGACCAGCCGGACTCGCAGGTGACCTGGATGTCCCACGGCGACTCCGTGGCGAAGGCACCCGAGGGCTTCGAGGTCCTCGCGTCCAGCGCCTCGACCCCCGTCGCCGCGTTCGCCTCCGACGAGCGCAAGCTCTACGGCGTGCAGTGGCACCCCGAGGTCAAGCACTCGGTGTACGGCCAGGCCGTGCTCGAGAACTTCCTGCACCGTGCTGCAGGGCTCCCCGGTGACTGGAACTCCGCGAACGTGATCGAGGAGCAGGTCGAACGCATCCGCGCACAGGTAGGTTCGGCCCGGGTCATCGCCGGACTCTCCGGTGGCGTCGACTCCGCCGTCGCCGCGGCCCTGGTGCACAAGGCCGTCGGCGACCAGCTCACGTGCGTCTTCGTCGACCACGGGCTCCTCCGCGCCGACGAGCGCAAGCAGGTGGAAGAGGACTACGTCGCCTCCACCGGTGTGCGGCTCATCACGATCGACGCCGAGCAGCAGTTCCTCGATGCCCTCGCCGGCGTGAGCGACCCGGAGCAGAAGCGCAAGATCATCGGGCGCGAGTTCATCCGCACGTTCGAGTCCGCGGCCGAGGCGCTCGTGCTCGAGGCCCGCGCCGAGTCGGCCGAGGGCTCGGACGCCGGCGAGGTCGAGTTCCTCGTGCAGGGCACGCTCTACCCGGACGTCGTCGAGTCCGGCGGTGGCTCGGGTACGGCGAACATCAAGTCGCACCACAACGTCGGCGGTCTCCCCGACGACATGACGTTCGAGCTCGTCGAGCCGCTCCGCACCCTGTTCAAGGACGAGGTCCGCGCGGTCGGTCGCGAGCTCGGTCTGCCCGAGGTCATCGTCGGTCGCCAGCCGTTCCCCGGCCCGGGGCTCGGCATCCGCATCGTCGGAGAGGTCACGAAGGACCGCCTCGAGCTGCTCCGCGCGGCCGACAAGATCGCCCGCGAAGAGCTCACCGCGGCCGGCCTCGACGAGGAGATCTGGCAGTGCCCGGTCGTCCTGCTCGCCGATGTCCGTTCCGTGGGCGTCCAGGGCGACGGTCGCACGTACGGCCACCCCATCGTGCTCCGTCCGGTCTCGTCGGAAGACGCCATGACCGCCGACTGGACGCGCCTGCCGTACGACACCCTCGCGAAGATCTCGAACCGCATCACGAACGAGGTGCCCGACGTGAACCGTGTCGTGCTCGACGTCACGTCGAAGCCGCCGGGGACGATCGAGTGGGAGTAGTCCTCCCGCGCTGACGGCCCGGCACGCGTCCTGCGTGCCGGGCCGTCCTGCGTCCGGAGGCCAGTCGCGAGGTCGTGCGTGCGGCGAGGTCGTGCGTGCGGCGAAGTCGCACGATCTGCCGCTCGCGGCGAAGTCGTGCGGCACGTCGTGCGACCTCGGCGATGCACGTGCGGCATGTCATGCGATCTCGGCGTGGGAGGGTCGTCGGCCGCCCCCGACCCGGGAACGACGAAGGGCCCCGGCGTGTTCGCCGGGGCCCTTCGGGTCGTGCCGAGTACTAGTTGCGCTGGCTGCTCGCCACGATGGCGAGGATGCGCAGGATCTCGAGGTACAGCCACACGATC
Source organism: Curtobacterium sp. Curtsp22 (assembly GCF_059492135.1). Classification (NCBI taxonomy): domain Bacteria; kingdom Bacillati; phylum Actinomycetota; class Actinomycetes; order Micrococcales; family Microbacteriaceae; genus Curtobacterium; species Curtobacterium sp. Curtsp22. The sequence continues at coordinate 2,724,769 of NZ_CP168519.1, forward strand.
GTGACGATGAGCCCGAACGCCGCCGTCCACGCGTAGATCCGGGGAGCGCCACGACGGACGCCGGTCTGGATCTGGTCGAAGTCGAGGATCAGCGAGTACGCCGCCATGACCACGACGAGGATGCCGATGATCACGCCGAGCGGGATGCCGAAGATCTCGAACCCGAGGGCACCGAACGCGGTCTGCGTCACGCCGGTCCACATGAGGACCAGGTTGATGAGCGAGAACACCAGGTACCCGACCATCGCGACGAGGAAGAAGCGCGTGGCCTTCGGCGTCGCGCGGACCTTGCCGGAGGCGAACAGCGCGAGCGTCACGGCGAAGACACCGAGCGTGCCGAACACGGCCTGCACGACGATGCCGCCGAACGCGTTCTGGTAGTAGTGCGAGATGCCACCGACGAACAGGCCCTGGGCGAAGGAGTACGCCAGGACGAGCCCGGGCGACGGCTTCTTCTTGAACATGTTGACGAGCGCCAGCACGAACCCGGCGACGGCGCCGATGATCCAGACGATCATCGGTGCGTTCCAGCCGGCCACGGCACCCACGACGAGCACGCCGAACGCGAGCAGCGTCTTGACGATGGTGTCCTCGTACGACATGCGGTCCGTGTCGACCGTGCTGGCCGCCGGGCGGTCGTACATGTACTGCAGCTGCTCGGGGGTCATCCCGCCCTGTGCCTGCTGCGGGGTCTGTCCCCAGCCGGCCTGCTGCTGACCAGCGCCGCGCCCACCCCAGGTGTTGGGCCCCTGGTTGTTGAAGGCGGGGGACTGGTCGAAACCGGGCTTGAAGGCCATGGTGTCCTCTTCCTTGGAGATTCGAGTCCTCTCAGCCTAGGTGGGCTCGGTCGCGGAAGGCTGAGGATTCGCGGCGAGCGGAAGCGGCCCCGTGGGGACCCGACGAGCGCAGCCTACGGTCGTGCGCTGCGTGCGCGCCCCGAACCGGCCCGGAGCCCGCCGACCGCTCACGGCGAGGGTCGGAACGGACCGGCACCGCGCCTCCTGGATCAGCAGTGCGCGCGCAGCGCGACCTCGGTACCGGTGGTCTCCGACCACAGCCGCGCGCCCTGCGTGTACGCGACCCGGACCGGTCCCACCGTGCCGCCGTCGCGCGCATCGCGGCGGACGTGCACGACGAGGTCGGCGGCATCGCCCGCGGCGACCGACGCGCCGAGCGCCGGTTCCGGCTCGCCCCAGTGCGCGGGGACCGGCCACTCGTCCGTCCCGTACCGGACCGGGTCCGACGCACCGTGCGGGTACCGGACCACGAACGCGTCGACGATGCGCACGCCGTCCCCCGGTGCGGACACCGCGCTGACGACGATCGGGTCGCCCGTCGGGTGGTCGAGCATCGCGATGCCGACGGTGGCGTCCGTGCGACCCTCCATGCAGACCTCGCCCCCGCCCTCGGCGAGGTGCAGGGGCGCCGATCCGGAGGCCGGCACGACCCACGCCGCGACGCCGACCAGCAGCGTCGCCGCGGCGACGCTGCTCCGCTTCCACCCCCGGTCGAGCCCCATGCCGTGAACCTACCGGCCCGGGGACGCCGCGCGCCGGATGTGCCCGTAGTGTCGCAGGCATGACCCTGGTGATCGCCCACCGCGGCGCGTCCGGCTACCGTCCCGAGCACTCGCGGAGCGCCTACGAGCTCGCGATCGAACTCGGTGCCGACGCGATCGAGCCGGACCTCGTGCCCACGAAGGACGGCGTGCTGGTGCTGCGGCACGAGAACGAGGTGTCCGGCACGACCGACGTCGCCGACCACCCCGAGTTCCGGCACCTGCGCACGACGAAGACGGTCGACGGGCAGAAGACGACGGGCTGGTTCACCGAGGACTTCACGTGGGCCGAGCTGCGGACGCTGCGGACCCGCGAGCGCCTCCCCGCCCTGCGACCGGGGTCGGCGGAGCACGACGGCGAGGAGCCGGTCCTCCGCCTCGAGGACCTGCTCGCGATCCTCGACGCGGCTCCCCGGCCGGTCGGACTCGTCGCGGAGGTCAAGCACGCCGACTTCTTCGACCGAGCGGGCTTCCCGATGGGGCAGCTCCTCGACGGGGTCCTCGCCGAGACCGGGTGGCGCGGGGATGAGCGCCTCACCGTCGAGAGCTTCGAGAAGGGGGTGCTGCGGGACCTCCGTGAGCGCGGGACCGGCGGGCGGCTCGTCTACCTCCAGGAGGCGCGGGGCAGCGCGGCGGACGAGGTCGCGTCCCACGGGTCGTTGGCTCCCACGTACGCGGCTGAGCGGTCCGACGACGCGCTCACGGCGTTCGCGACGGAGTTCCACGGCATCAGCGTCGACCTGGGGACGCTGATGGCCGGGGTGGACAGCGTCGCGCTCGAGGATCCGGCACCCGTGCGGAGCGCCGTCGTCGACCGCGCGCACGAGGCCGGGCTCGCCGTGTACACGTGGACGCTGCGGCCGGAGAACCGGTTCCTGCCGGCGCCGTTGCGTCGCGGCGGCGAGGTCGCGGCGTTCGGCGACTGGGAGCGGTGGTTCACCTCGGTCGTCCGCACCGGCGTCGACGGGGTCTTCGCCGACCACACCGACCTGGCCGTGCTCGCCCGCTCGGCTGTCGGAGGCCCGGCCTAGACTGTCCCGGACATGACGATCGTGCTCGACCCCTTCGACTCGACGCCCGGCCGTGCTGACGGTTCCGGCGCCGGTGACCGCGCCTACGACGACCCCTTCACCGCGGGTCTGAACCCCCAGCAGAAGGAAGCCGTCGAGTACCGCGGCGAGTCCCTGCTCATCGTGGCGGGTGCGGGCTCCGGCAAGACGAGCGTGCTGACCCGCCGCATCGCGCTGCTGCTCGCCAACCGAGAAGCCTGGCCGTCGCAGATCCTGGCGATCACCTTCACGAACAAGGCCGCGGCCGAGATGCGCGAGCGCGTGCGGGCGCTGGTCGGGCAGGCGTCCGAGGGGATGTGGATCTCCACCTTCCACTCGGCGTGCGTGCGGATCCTCCGGCGCGAGGCCGAGCGCTTCGGGTTCGCGCAGTCGTTCACGATCTACGACTCCGCCGACTCGAAGGCCCTGCTCAAGCGGATCATCAAGGAGCTCGAGGCGGACTCGCTCGGGCTGACCGTGGGCGCTGCGGCCTCGAAGATCTCGAAGCTCAAGAACGAGCTGCAGGACATCGACTCCTACGCCCGGAACATCAACGCGAACGACCCGCAAGAAGTCATGTTCACCGAGGTCTTCCGGCGGTACACGAACGAGCTGCGCCGGGCGAACGCGTTCGACTTCGACGACCTCATCGGCCAGACGGTGTTCCTCTTCCGCGCCTTCCCCGAGGTCGCCGCGCTCTACCAGCGCCGGTTCCGGTTCATCCTCGTCGACGAGTACCAGGACACCAACCACGCGCAGTACGCCCTCATCCGCGAGCTCACGCGGCCGGTCCCGGTCGAGCAGGTGGACAAGCTCGAGGACGCCGGGCAGCACGTGGCCCGCATGCGCGAGGCCGACGGTTCGATCGCCCCGGCGTCGCTGACCGTCGTCGGCGACTCCGACCAGTCCATCTACGCCTTCCGCGGGGCGGACATCCGCAACATCGTCGAGTTCGAGCGGGACTTCCCGAACTCGAAGGTCGTCCTGCTCGAGCAGAACTACCGGTCGACGCAGAACATCCTCGACGCCGCGAACGCAGTCATCGCGAACAACTTCGACCGGCAGGCGAAGAACCTCTTCACGGACGTCGGTGCCGGCGACAAGATCGTCGGGTTCACGGGCTACACCGGGCACGACGAGGCCCAGTTCGTCGCCGACGAGATCCAGCGTCTGCACGAGGACGGCATGTCCTACCGCGACATGGCCGTCTTCTACCGGACGAACTCGCAGACCCGTGCGCTGGAGGAGATCTTCATCCGGGCGGCGATCCCGTACCGGGTCCTCGGCGGCACGAAGTTCTACGAGCGCGCCGAGATCAAGGACGCCATGGCGTACCTGATCACCGTCGCCAACCCGGCCGACCCGATGGCGCTCCGACGGGTCCTCAACGTCCCGAAGCGCGGCATCGGCGCGGTCACCGAGACCACCCTGCAGCGCTACGCCGACGAGCACGAGACGACGATGCGGGACGCCCTCCGGCACGCCGACGAACTCGGGTTCGGGCCGAAGGTGCGCAACGCGATCACGGCGTTCGCCGCCCTGCTCGACGACGTCTCGTCCCGCGCCGGTACCCAGCCGGTCGTGGACACCCTCACACAGCTGCTCGACGGCTCGGGGCTGCTCGAGAACCTCCGGAAGTCGCCCGACGCGCAGGACGCCGCCCGTGCGGACAACATCGACGAGCTCGTCGCGGTGACGCGGGAGTTCCAGAAGAACAACCCCGAGGGCACGCTGTCCGACTTCCTGACCGAGGTCTCCCTCGTCGCCGCGGCGGACGAGCTCGACGACTCGTCGGGAACCGTGTCGCTCATGACCCTGCACACGGCGAAGGGGCTCGAGTACGACGCGGTGTTCCTCACCGGCGTCGAGGAAGACCTGCTGCCGCACCGGATGTCGGCGAACGAGCCGGGTGGCCCGTCCGAGGAACGCCGGCTCTTCTACGTGGGGATCACCCGCGCCAAGAAGTCTCTCTTCCTGTCGCTCGCGATGACCCGCGCGCAGTTCGGTGACGTCAACGTGGCGATGCCGTCCCGCTTCCTGCAGGAGATCCCCGAGGGGCTCATCGAGTGGAAGCAGTCTCCCGGCATGGCGAACAGCCGCGGCGGGACCGAACCCCGAGCCCTCAACGCCCGACGGGGCGGCGGGATCGGTGGCTCGGGCGGCGGCGCCGGCGGCGGGTACCGCGGCGGTGGCGGCTGGGGCGGTGGCTCGTACGACCGGGCGGCCGCAGCGCAGAAGACCCGTCCGAAGACCGAGTGGGCGAACCGCGTGTCCGGGCAGGTCCGCGACAACGGCGACATGGAGCTCGTGGCCGGCGACCGCATCAAGCACGTCGACTTCGGCGAGGGGACGGTCTCGGCCGTGACCGGCATCGGCGCCAAGCGCATCGCCGAGATCGCGTTCGACTCCGCGGGCCGCAAGAAGCTCCTCATCAAGATCGCGCCGATCGAGAAGCTCTGAGGCGCTGAGCCCCTGACGCCGACGCGCCCGGCCATGTCGGGAGCGTGCTGCTGCGCGTGACAATCGCGGCGAGGTGAGGTTAGCCTTACCTAACGTGACAGCCCTCATCGAATTGTTGACCTCTGCCAACGCCGAGCGCTACCGGACCACCGTCACCACGACGGTCGACCGGCTCGCGGACCGCATCTCCGACGTCGACCGACCGACGACCGACACCGCCGCGGACGAACTCCGGGCCCGCGTCGCCGCCGTCGACCTCGACGCGGAACCCCTCGGGACGGACCGGGCGCTCGCCGAGCTCGACGACCTGTTCGTCCGCGAGGCCGTATGGTTCCACGACCCGGCGTACCTCGCCCACCTCAACTGCCCGGTCGCGCTGCCCGCGGTCGCGGCGGAGTCGGTGCTCGCCGCCGTGAACACCTCGGTGGACACCTGGGACCAGTCGCGGATCGGGACCGACATCGAGCGGCACGTGGTGGCGTGGCTCGCGGGGCGCATCGGGTTCGCGGGCGGTGACGGCGTGTTCACCTCGGGCGGGTCCCAGTCGAACCTGCAGGCGCTGCTGCTGGCGCGAGAAGCAGCGACGGCAGCAACGGCCGCGACAGCCGCGACGGCCTCGATGCTCACCGTCTTCGCCACCGCCGAGTCCCACTTCAGCGTCCGCAAGTCCGCCCGGCTCCTCGGCCTCCCCGACGACGCCGTCGTCGACGTCCCCACCGATCAGGCCGGCCGGATGCGTCCCGCGGCCCTCGCCGAGGCGATCGCGGCCGCCCGCACGGCCGGCCGCACCCCGATGGCCGTCGTCGCCACGGCGGGCACCACCGACCGTGGCGTGATCGACCCGCTCGAGCCGATCGCCGACGTGTGCGACCTCGAGGACGTCTGGCTCCACGTCGACGCGGCGTACGGCTGCGGCCTGCTCGTGTCCCCGACCCGTCGGCACCTGCTCGACGGGATCGAGCGTGCGCGGAGCGTGACCGCCGACCTGCACAAGTCGTTCTTCCAGCCGGTGTCGTCGAGCGCCCTGGTCGTCCGCGACCCCGCCGACCTCCGCCGGACGGCCTGGTACGCGGACTACCTCAACCCCGAGGACGCCGCCGAGCCGAACCAGGTCGACAAGTCCCTGCAGACCACCAGGCGGTTCGACGCGTTGAAGCTCTGGGCGACCCTCCGAGCGTCCGGCGCCGGGGCCGTCGGGCGGGCGTTCGACGCGGTGATCGACCTCGCGGCGGCGACGCACGCGATCGTCGACGAGCACCCGGACCTCGTGCTCGTCGCGCCGACGCAGCTCAGCACCGTGCTGTTCCGGTGGCAGCCCGCCGGCGTGACCGATGCGGACGCCGACGCACTGGTGGCCCCGATCCGTGCGGCCCTCCTCGCCGAGGGGCGGGTGCTCATCGCGAAGACCGTGATCGACGGGCGCCCCTGCAACAAGCTGACGCTGCTGAACCCGGAGACGACCCCGGCGCAGATGCGCGCCTCGCTCGACCACGTCGCCGCGACGGCAGCGCGCGTCCGCGCGGCCACCTCCGCCCCGGAAGGAGCAACGCGATGACCACCGCTGACGACCTCCGGACCGCCGACAGGACCGCCGACGAGACCGCCGACCGTCCCGTCCACGACCTGATCGGCATCGGCATCGGGCCGTTCAACCTCGGCCTCGCCTGCCTCACCGACCCGCTCGACGAGCTCGACGCGGTGTTCCTGGACGCCGCCGACGGCTTCGCCTGGCACCACGGCATGATGCTCGACGACGCCACGATCCAGGTGCCGTTCATGGCGGACCTCGTGACGATGGCGGACCCGACCTCGCCGTTCTCGTTCCTGGCGTGGCTCAAGGAGACCGGTCGGCTCTACCCGTTCTACATCCGCGAGGACTTCCACCCCCTCCGCAGCGAGTACGACGCGTACTGCCGGTGGGCCGCCGACCGGCTCGACACCCTCCGCTGGGGTCGTCGGGTCACGGCCGTCGAGCATGACGTGACGACCGACGTGTTCACGGTGCACGCCGAGACCGATCAGGGTCCCGAGACGTACCGCGCACGCCACGTCGTCGTCGGCATCGGCACGGAGCCGTCCGTCCCCGCACCCCTGCGGGGCATCGACGGGCCGGCGATCCACTCCGCCGAGTTCCTGCCGAACCGTGACGCCCTGCGCCGTGCCGGGTCGATCGCGGTGATCGGCAGCGGCCAGTCCGCCGCCGAGGTCTACCGCGAGCTGCTCGAGGACGTCCGGCGGGACGGCTACCGCCTCGACTGGATCACCCGCTCGCCGCGGTTCTTCCCGATGGAGGACACCAAGCTCACGCTCGAGATGACGAGCCCGGAGTACACGGACCACTTCCACGCCCTGCCCGAGGACGTCCGCGACCACCTCGGTCGCGAGCAGCGCGGGCTGTACAAGGGGATCAGCGCGGACCTCGTCGACGCGCTCTACGACCAGCTGTACCGGCTCAGCGCGCCGGGACCGGTCCCGACGACGCTCCGCACCGAGACGAGCGTGGTCGACGCCGTGTGGCTGGCGGACCGGGGGACGTACCGGCTGACCCTCCGGCACGAGCAGCTCGGCGAGACGTACGAGCACGAGGTCGAGCGGCTGGTCCTGGCGACCGGGTACCGACCGCGGTCCGCGGCGTTCCTCGCACCGGTCGAGCACCTCGTCGCCCGCGACTCCCGGGGGCGCCTGGCGGTCGCGCGCGACCACCACGTCGACCGACTCGGCGGCCGCATCTGGGTGCAGAACGCCGAGGAGCACACGCACGGCCTCACCGCACCCGACCTCGGCATGGGGGCGTGGCGGAACGCGTCGATCATCCGGTCCGTCACGGGTCGGCCCGTCTACGGCCTGGAGGCACGGATCGCCTTCCAGGAGTTCGGCCTGCCCGCCTCGGCCCGCTCCACGGCACGTGGCAGCACCGCGGACGGCGCGCCGCCCCGGCACGCGACCGAGCGCGCGGAGGTCTCCGCATGACCGTCGACGCGACCACCCTGCCGGACGTGACCGAGGTCGGCCGGGCCGAGCCGCGCCTCCTGGCCGTCGAACCCGTGGACCCGGATCGTGACGCCGCCCTCGTGCAGTCGTGGCTCGCGCACCCCGCGTCGTCGTGGTGGGGCATGGGACACCTCGACGTCGACGCGGTGCGGACGTACCTCGCGGACGTGCAGGCGGATCCCGCGCAGGCCGCGTGGCTCGGCCGTCGTGACGGCGTCCCGGTGTTCCTCGCGGAGACGTACGACCCGGCCCGGGTCCTGCTCACCGACGTGTTCGCCGCCGAACCCGGCGACGTCGGCATGCACCTGCTCGTCGCGCCGCCGCCCGCCGACGGACGGGTGCACGGACTGACGAGCGCCGTCATGCGCACCGTCGTCGAGCACTGCCGCGACGTCCTCGGAGCACGCCGCGTCGTCGTCGAGCCCGACGTCCGGAACACCGCCGTGCACGCGAAGAACGCCGAGGTCGGGTTCCGCGTGCTGCGCGAGGTCGACGTCGACGGCAAGCGCGCCCTGTTGTCCGTGCTCGACACCGACCGGATCGGGCTGCCCGAGGGCGACGGGCCCGCGGCGCACCTCCGGCCGGAGCACCTCGAACCGGCCCAGCGGCACCTCGTGGCGAAGGCGATCGCCGAGTTCACGCACGAGCGCCTCGTGGAACCGCAGCCGGACGGCGACGCCTGGCGGCTCGACGCGGGGGAGTCGACCTACCGGTTCCGCGCGCGCCGGCACGTGCTCGAGCACTGGTCGATCGACGAGACGTCGCTGACCCGCACCCGTGCCGGTGCGGCGGCCCCGCTCAGCGCGCAGGAGCTCGTCCTCGAGCTGCGCGACGTGCTCGGGATCCCCGACGCGCTGCTCGGCACGTACCTCGAGGAGATCGCCTCCACCCTCGCCAGCGCCGCCGCGAAGCACCGTCGCGGTGGGCCATCAGCAGCGCAGCTCGCACGGGGACGCACGGAGGGGGCCGACCGCGTCGTCGCATCGTTCCAGGACGTCGAGTCGGCGATGACCGAGGGGCACCCGGCGTTCGTGGCGGCGAACGGGCGGATCGGGTTCGGGCTCGACGAGTACCGCGCCTACGCTCCCGAGGCCGGCGGTCGGTTCCGCTACCGCTGGCTCGCCGCACGCCGGGCCTGCACGCACCTCGCGCTCGCCGCGGACCGCACCGAGCGCGACCACTGGGCGGCCGAGCTCGACCCGGAGACCACCGCCGGGTTCCGGGCCGTGCTCGTGTCCCGGGGACTCGACCCCGACGACTACGTCTGGATCCCCGTGCACCCGTGGCAGTGGCAGCACCGGATCGCCGTCACGTTCGCGCCGGACCTCGGGCGGCAGGACCTGGTCGACCTCGGCGAGGGGCCGGACGAGTACCAGCCGCAGCAGTCGATCCGGACGGCGTTCGACCGCTCCCGCCCGGAGCGCTCCTACGTCAAGACGGCGCTCGCCGTGCAGAACATGGGGTTCCTGCGGGGGATGTCGCCCGCGTACATGCGGAACACCCCGGCCGTGAACGACTGGGTCGCGGCGCTCGTGTCCGCGGACGAGACGCTGGCCGGCGCCGGGTTCTCGGTGCTCCGGGAGCACGCGGCGATCGGGTACACCGGGGACGCCTACCACCGGGTCGACGTGTCCTCACCGCAGCGGAAGATGCTCGCGGCGCTGTGGCGGGAGAGCCCGCTGCCGCGGGTGACGGACGGCGAGCGACTGCTGACGATGGCCGCGCTGCTGCACCGGGACGCCTCGGGCGACGCCGTCGTGTCGGCGCTGATCGAGGCATCGGGGCTGCCGGCCGACGAGTGGGTGCGGCGCTGGCTCGACGCGTACCTGCTGCCCGTGGTGCACTGCCTGACCGTGCACGACCTGGTGTTCATGCCGCACGGCGAGAACCTCGTGCTCGTCGTCCGTGACGGGGTCGTGGTGCGCGCCGTGATGAAGGACATCGGCGAGGAGGTCGCGGTGCTCGGGCGGCACGCCGACCGCCCGGTGCCCGACGACATCCAACGCATCGTGCACCCGGTGGACGACGACGAAGCGGCGCTGGCCGTGTTCACCGACGTGTTCGACGGGGTGCTGCGCTTCGTCGCGGCGATCCTCGACGACGACGGGGTCCTGCCGGAGTCACGGTTCTGGCAGGTGGTGGGGGAGTGCGTCGACGCGCACGCCGCGGCCCACCCGGAGCGCCGGCGGCCGTTGGACCTGCGGGTGCCGGCGTTCGAGCACTCGTGCCTCAACCGGCTGCAGCTGCGGAACACGCTGTCGATGGTGGACCTGGCGGACCAGTCATCGTCGCTCATCCGGGCGGGGGCGATGCCGAACCCGATCGCGCGGTAGCGCGGGCGGCGCGCCGCGCGGCGCGGCGCGCGGCGCGGCCCCGCGCGCGGCGGCTGGGTCGGTTCGCGTTCGCACAACGAAAGTGCGCTCGAGCCACGGGATTGCGTGGTTCGAGCGCACTTTGGTTGTGCGGCCGGCAGGCCGGCGGCCGCCCGCCGCCCGCGCCGCGCTACGGCTGCAGCCGCGCCGCCGACCACGCACCGTCGGCGAGCACGTACTGCAACCGCCGGTGCATCCGGTCGCGGCTGCCGTGCCAGAACTCGACGCGGTCCGGCTCGAGTCGCCACGCCACCCAGCCCTCCGGGCGGGGCACGTCGTCCTCGGACTCGTCGAGCAGCGCGTTCGCGTCGTCGATGAGGTCCTGCAGCGTCCGGGGTTCGAGCACCGAGGACTGGTCGGCGATCGCGGTCGCGGCGCGGGACTTCGGCGACCGGTCGGCGAACAGCGCGTCGGACTCGGGGTCGGAGAGCTGCACGGCCCGGCCCTCGAACCGCAGCTGCTGCATGGTCTCCCGCCAGTACACCTGGAGCGCGGCGAACGGGTTGTCGTCGAGCTGCCGGCCCGTCGGGCTGAGCGTCGAGGTCCCGAACACGAGCCCGCGGTCGTCGAGCCGCTTCACGTCCACGGTCCGCGCCGAGACCCGGCCGTCGGACCCCGCGGTGGCGAGCGTCATCGACATCGGCTCGGACACGTCGCCGTCCCGTGCCTCGTCGATCCAGGTGCGCGCGACGTCGAACGGTGATGCTGGCGGGTCGGTGTACTCCGGGAACGCGAACGAGGTGTCACCGGACAGCGGAGCGGAGGGCATGCCCCCACCCAACCGCGATCAGCCCGCCCACGTCCAGGTTGCCGGGGGACGGCCGCCACGGACCGCGGCCGTGGCCGGTGCGTCGGCCCGGACGAGCGCCGGGTTGGTCCGCAGCGCCCGGTTCGTGTTGCCCGGGTCCGGCTGCACGCCCGTCAGCGCGGTCTGCAGCGCGGAGGCATCGGAGGTGGTGAACACCTCGCCGAGCAACGCGCGCGTGAGCGGCAGGTCGCGCCAGATCCGGGTACGGACGTGGTCGAGGGCGGCTCGGATGATCGCGTCGTGGTCGAACGGGAGGCGCGGGTCGTCTCCCCCGGGCACGCGCCAGACCGCGGGTCCGGCGGCCGAGGGCGGGGCCACCACAGCGGCCGCCGCGGCCGGCGTCGGGGTCGTCACCGCCGGTGCCACGACGGCCAGGAAGGCGACGCTGATCGCGGCGCTCCGCGGGTCGCGGTCGGGTCCGTCGAACGCACCGACCTGCGCGAGGTGCCGGACCGCCGCCGCGTCGATCCCGGTCTTGGTGCGCAGTGCGCGTCGTGCACCGTCGGCGAGGAGTTCCGCACCCTCCAGGAGCACGCCGGGGAGCGCCTCCTGGCCCGCGTACGGTGCGTACTGCCGACGCGCGGTGGCGACCCGCAACCCATCGCTCGTCGTGAACGACATCGGGACGACGTCGATCGCGATGAGCGGCTGGTCGCGGGCCGCCGAGGTGGCGTCGGTCACGCCGTCGCCCGACGGGCCGCGCGGTCGGCGCGCTCGGTGCGTTCGCGGCGGAGGGTCTCCCGCACGTCCGCGAACGACTGCAGGACCCGGAACCGACCGTCGACCCACACGGGCTGGAGCAGGCTCGTCGCCTCGTCCTCGGTGGTGGCCTGGTCGGTCTGGCGGATCTCGCCGGTCGCGTCGCGGTGCAGGGCGATCCGTCCCTTCGCGCTCTTCTTGCCGCTGCCCGTCTTCGGGTCCTTCTGGATGTCGACGGGCTCGCCGTCCACCAGCGCCCAGGTGGCCTTGACCGCGCTGCCGAGGTTGTCGCGGGTCATGTACTGGTACGTGTACGAGCCGATACCGAGCACGATGTTGTCGCTCGCGTAGCCCTTGGCGGCGAGCCGCTCGTAGATGCGGCGGGCACGGTCGAGGGTGATGCTGTCGCCGTAGATCACGCCGATGTGCTGGTCGAGGACCTTGAAGCCCTGGTCGTTCACAGTGTGCCCGAAGATCTCGTCGAGGAGTTCGACGACGCCCTTCTCCTCGTGGCTGCGACCCGGGTCGGTCAGCGCCGCGGTGTCGACCCCGTGCACGGTGCCGGTGACGATGTCCACCGGGTCGCCCGAGTCCGGGCGGATGACGAGCTTGCCGTCGCGACCCGTGATGCGGTCCTTGAGCTGCGGGAGCGTCTCGGTGATCACCTTGAAGAGGTCGAACCCGTCGCTCACGGCCGACACGATGCCCGTCGGGTACACGTCGAGGATCTGCTCGAAGGTCGCCAGCTCGCCCTCGGCGCCGCGCACGCACATCACGCTGTGCTCGGTGGCCGGGACGCTCGCGGCCACCCAGCCGTTGTCGCCCGGGTAGTAGCGGTCGATGAAGTCGAGCGACGGCATCGAGTCGGTGCCGAGGAACGAGAGGAGGTGCCCGGCGCCACCGGCCGCGGCCGACTCGATGCTCGACTGCCCCCGGAAGGAGAAGTCGTGCGCGGCGAAGTCGATGCTGGCCGGGTCGGCGCCGGTGCGGGCGGCCCAGTCCTCCATGAGGTCGCGGTACTCGAGTGCCTTCGTCGCGACGGTCGACGGGTGCCAGATCGAGGCCGACAGGGCCGTCTCGATGTAGTTCGGCAGCCAGAAGAACTCGTCGACGGTGTTCTCGACGGTGAGGGTCGCGACGCCGATCGGGGCGAGGGTTCCCTCGGGGAGCGCGCGGATCTCGAGCGGGAGGTACCCGAGGCGGTGGAGTGCCCGGACGTGGTCGGTGCCGATGTGGTTCGGGCCGAAGTACCCCTGCAGTGCCTGCTCGAACAGGCCGGCGACCTCGTCCTCGTCCGCGGCGAAGAACGGCGCCCACGCCTCGACGAGGGAGCGCTGGATGAACGCCTGCAGGCCGAACACCACGGCGTGCGTCGACTCGGGCATGTGCGCGTTCGAACGGTTCGTCCAGTTGATGAGGATCCGGGTGGTGCCGGCCGGGTAGACCTGCCGGTGCGAGTGCTTGTAGCCGTCGACGGCGAGGAGCGGGGCGATCGGGCTCGGGCCGGTGAGGCGGGGCGCGATGCCGGTGGTGCCGGTCGTGGTGGTGTCGATCTGCGTCATCGGATCTGCTCCGTCAGGTAGGGGGTGAGTTCGATCGTGCGCAGGCCCTCGATGGCGTTCTGCGCGGGGTAGGAGTCCGTCGTGACGATCTCCCCGAAGTGCTCGGCGAGCTGCGGGGCCCGGCCGGAGAAGACGCCGTGCGACACCCAGAGGCCGAGGCGGTCCTTCGTCAGACCCGTCGCGGCCGCGAGGCCCATGAACGTGCCGCCGCCGTCGCAGATGTCGTCGACGACGAGCAGGCGACCGGTGTCCGGCAGCGGCTCGCACGTGAAGCCGTCGAGCTTGCCGGTGTCCGGGTTGCGGTGCTTCTCGGCGCGGAACACCGGCAGCCCGCAGGCGTCGGCGACGGCGGAGGCCCGCGCGACCGCGCCCTTGTCGGGGGCGATGATCCCGCTGTAGTCCGAGCCGGCGACGACCTGGTCGCGGACGACGGTCTCGCTCGTGACCACGGTCAGGCGCTCCACCAGGTCGACGATCACCGGCGAGTGCGGGTCGAACGCGATGACCTGGTCGATCCCGAAGCCGTTGACGACGTCGGCGTAGACCTTCGCGCCGAAGGGGAGGCCGCGGTCCTGCCGGGCGCCGGGCAGGTACGGGACGAGGGCGACGGACCGCGATCCGCGCTGCCGGACGGCGTCCGCCCACATGCCGAGCATGAGGAGGTCGTCGCCGTTCGTGCCGCGCAGGGTCGCGATCTCGATGAGGTCCCCCGCGTCGGCGTCGTGTGCGACCTTGACGTGTGCTTCACCGGCGGGGAACCGCATGGTGGAGAACGTCGGTGTCGCCTGGGTGCCCCGGCTGGTCCGGGTGCTGAGTTCGACTGCCATGACCCGACCGTACCACGGTATTTGTCAGTGTGACAAGAACTGTGGTGCGATCAGGGGACCGGAACCTGCACCGACACCAGTTCGCCGTCGCCGAGGTGCACCAGGGCGGATCCGACCTGCACCCGTTCGACGATGCTGCTGCGCGGCAGGCGCATGCCGAGCAGGTCGCCCTCGGTGATCGCCTGCGGGCTGAGGAGCGCGCCCGAGCGACGTCGTTTCATGTCCACCTGCCAGCCCGTGAACCCGACGCCGAACTCGGCCGTCAACCCCGCCGCGACGATGGCCTGCCCGTTGTCCGCCGCGCTCTTCACGAAGCCCTGCAGCCAGCTCTTCGCGGGTGCGTCCTTGACGAGCTCGGCGTCGTCGATGACGAGGACCCGGCGGCCGGGTTGCCCGTCGAATAGCGGTGCGAGGTCGGCCTCGGTGACGTCGACGCCCTCGTGCGCGCCGAGGACGCCGGGTTCGGACGCGAGGGCGCGCAGGGGCGACTGCCGCGGGGTGACGAGCACGATCTCGCCCCCCTCGCGCAGCACCGACCGTGCGATCGACAGCAGGACGGAGCTCCGACCGGACTTCGCGGGACCGCCCACGACGAACGAGCCCGCGGCGGCGAGGTCCGGCCCGATGGCGGTGAGGTCGTCCCCGCCGATGCCGACGAGGCCGAACAGGGCGGCGTCGTCGTCGCGCATCTCCCACGCCCGGTCGAACGGCACCGGCCCGGACAGCTGGTCGACGCGGAACGGCCGACGCACACGCTCGACCGCGCGGTCGCGCTCGGTCGCGAAGGTCGCGAGGGCGGTGATCGCCGCGGCCTGCGACTGGCCGGTGCCGGCGGCGGCGAGCAGGGCGATCTGCGTCTCGGTGGCCGACTCCGACGCGAACGCCCGTCCGTCAGGGACCTGCTCGGGCAGCTTGCGGGGGTTGAGCGACGCGAGGCCGTAGTCACCGCGATCGGAGAGCCGGAGGACGAGCTTGTCCTCGACCAGGGTCGCCATCCGGCTCGACAGGAGCTGACGGTCCCCGGTGACCACCAGGTGGATGCCGACGCTCGCCCCTTCGCGCAGGAGGGTCATCACCTGGTCCGTCGGTGCGCCGTGGTCGAGTTCGCCGAGCGAGCCGACGAACCCTTCCCACCGGTCGAGCATGAACACGATGTGGGGGAGCCGGTCGGCGGGCACGACCGCCGCCGCGCGCTGCTCGACGATGCTCGCGAACCCGCCGTCGGCGAGGACCTGCTGCCGGCGGGCGAGCTCCTGGGTGAGCTTCGTGAGGAGACGCTGCGCGCGTTCGGTCTGCACACGCTGCACGACGGCGCCGGCGTGCGGGAGGGCCTGGATCGGCAGCAGCGCACCGTTGCCGCAGTCGAGCGCGTACACGTGGACGTCGGCTGCCGAGGTGTTCCGGGCGACCGCGGCGGCGATCGTGCGGAGCACCTGCGACCGACCGCTCCGCGGAGCACCGACCACGTAGAGGTGTCCGTCCGAGTCGAGGTCGAGGCTCCGGACCCGCTGCGCCTGCTCGGCCGGGAAGTCCTGCAGCGCGAAGGGCAGCGGGCCGACCCGGGCATCGGTCGTGCTGCTGTCGTCGAGTTCCCACGCCCGGTCGTTCAGGTCGGTGAAGAGCAGCGTCTCCGGCAGGGCGTCGAGCCACGGACGGTAGGGAGCCGGTCCACCGAGCTCCGTCGCCGCCTCGGCCACCGCACCGACCAGCTCCTGCAGGTCGGTGCGTTCCTCTGCCTGCAGCTCCTTCGACTTCGGTGGTGCCGGTGGGGTGGTGCCGAGCGACGACCACGAGACGGCTCCGGCCCAGACCTGCTTGCGTCCGGTCGACAGCCCCGGCCGCCGGCCACCCACCCGACCGGCCTGGAACGGCAGCAGCGCGCCGGCGCCGAGCCGGATGTACCCGCGGCCGGGCGTGCTCTTCTGGATCTGCGCCGCGTCACCGGCGTCGATGACGTCGGTGCTCTCGCTCGAGTCCGTGACGCGGAGCGCGATCCGGAGGTTCGTGTTGGCGCGGATGTCGTTCGACACGACACCCGTCGGACGCTGCGTGGCGAGGATGAGGTGGATGCCGAGTGACCGTCCCCGCTGTGCGATGTTGACCAGGCCGGTGACGAAGTCCGGGAGTTCGCGCACGAGACTCGCGAACTCATCGATGACGATGAGCAGACGCGGCATCGGCGGCAGCGGCTCACCGCGGACGAGGCGGTCGACGTAGTCCTCGATGTCCTTCGCGGCGGCGTCGGCCAGCAGGTGCTCGCGGCGACGGAGCTCGGCGCCGAGCGACTCGAGGGCGCGTTCCACCAGGTGCGTGTCGAGGTCCGTCACCATGCCGACCGTGTGCGGCAGCGGCGCGAAGTCGCGGAACGCCGCACCGCCCTTGTAGTCGATGAGGACGAAGTTCATGCCCTCCGGGGTGTTCGTCGCCGCCAGGGACGCGACGATCGTCTGCAGGAGCTCGGACTTGCCCGACCCGGTCGTGCCGGCGACCAGGCCGTGCGGGCCGTCCTTGCGGAGGTCGAACGCGAACGGGCCGTCGAGGCTCTCGCCCACGACCACCTCGGTGGTGCGCGCACGCACGTTCCACTTGCCCGTGATCGCCCGCGCCGTCGGCGGTTCCAGCAGCATCACGTCGAGCAGTCGCGACGACGACGGCAGCCCACCGGCATCGCTCTCGTCGTCGGCGTCGACCATCGGCGCCACCGCCCGGGCGACGGTCTCGAACCAGCTGTCCGGGATGCGGTCCGGTCGGACGTCGGTGACCGTCGCCTGACGCTGGGCGGCGACACGGATGCGCTCCGGACCCACCGTGACGACGACCGAGCACTCCTCGGGCAGCAGGCGTGCCTCTTCCTCGATGCAGATCGCCCGGACGCCGACCGCTGGGCCCTCCTTGAGGATGCGGATCAGGCCCGGCAGTGCGCGCAGCCGTCGAGCGCCGTCGAGCACCACGACCACGTCGGGACCGGGGATCCCCCGCACGTTCGACTCGCGCATCGCCCGCTGCCGTGCGTCGATGAGCTGCCCGATCTCGGCGACCCGCGCGCCCAGCGTCTCGGCGTCGTTGCCGATCGCGATGACGGCGTCCTGCCCGAAGCCCGGTCGCGCCTGCGGCACCCATCGCAGCCAGGCCCACTCGTCGGCGGACTGCGCGTCGGTGAGCACCACGAACTGGGTGTCCCGCGGGCTCTGCAGCACCGCGAGCTGCGCCACGAGCCACGACGTGAGGTGCCTGGTGTGCTCGTCGCGCCCGGCGACACCGACCACGCCGTGCTCGCCGAGGTCGACCACGACCGGCACGTCCTCGGCCAGCTTGTCGACCGCCCGCCGGTGCTCCAGCGCTGCCGGGTCCTCGAGCACGACGCCGGACGGCACGTCCGCCGTGCCGACACGCAGCGTCAGGTAGTCGGGGTCGGTCCGCCGACGCTCCCACAGCCGGGCGCGACGGCGCAGGGCGATGTCGAGCACCGTCGCCGGATCGGGCGCGCTGGTGCGTGACTCGCGCTGGTACCGGACCACTGCCTCCAGGGCGTCCGCCTCGACCGCCTTCTTCGTCTCCTCGTACTCCGCCACCCGCTGCCGGTGCGTCTTCTTGCCGTTGCGGCGGTCCCACCAGGCGTTGCCGAACATGATGATCGGCGACATGAGGCCGAAGGCCAGGTACGCGACGTTGTGGAAGATCGAGATCATCACGGCCGCCATGCCGAGCGGCGCGAGCGCCGCGATGATCGGGATGGAGCGGCGCGACTGCTGCCCCGGCGCCGCCGGCAGCTTGAAGACCGTCGGCGTCTCCTCGGGCAGCAGACGCGGCGGCCGGGTGTAGTCGAGCGTCCCGCCACCTGGTGTCAGCGTGATCGCCGCCCGGTCGGCGTCCGGGACCGCGACCGACAGCAGCGTGTCGCCGATCGTGACGACGCTGCCGGGCTCGACGGACGTCTCCTCGTCGAGCTCCGTACCGTCGAGGAGGACGCGCGAGCCGCGCGTCGGGATGATCGAGAACCGCCGGTTGAGGTCGAGGCGCAGGATCGCCGCGTACTCCGGGGCGGTGCGGTCCGGCAGGTGCACCGTGGCGTCCGGAGCGGAACCGACGTGCGCGATGCCCGCGTCCAGCACCACGACCGTGCCGGCACCGGGCCCGCCCACGATGCGGACGCTCGGCAGGTCGGCCGGCAGCGGGAGGACCGGCGCGGGGGCGCCGAAGGTCAGGCGGGACCCCTCGAGCAGGACGCCGTCACCGAGCCGGGCGTGCGGGGTCGTCGGGACGGCGTCGACCGCGACCTCGACGATGGACTCGGCGCTCAGGCCGAAGCGACGGGCGACGATCTCGACGACCTCGCCGAGGACGGTGTCCTCGTCGCACTCGACCACGAAGTCCGCGGTGGCGTCGGTCGGCAGGTGGGTCGCGGTGAACGTCAGGCGCACGCGGCACCTGCCACGTCGTGGGTCCTGGTCGTCGCGGAGCACCCCGTCGAGGCCCCCCGCAGCGTCGTGCTGCCGCTCATGGGTCGATTCTCGCAGGTTCCTGCGACGTGCAGGCCGGGTTGCGTCCGGCTTGTGGATGGGCGGTCGGACTGGAGGCGCGGTGCGGGGGAACGGGTCGGCTCACCTGCGACGCGTCCAGCCCCAGCGCTCACCTCGCGTTGTGGATGCGTCGGACGAACGCCTCCAGGGACGTCTCAGCGGCAGTGAAGGCCGCAGCATGATCGCCGAGACCGGTGACCGTGATGGTCAGGGTGCCGGATCGGAAACGCCAGCAGCGCGCGACCACGGCTCCCGTCGCATCGACGAACGGCCACGTCTCCGCGGTCTGCTCCCACACCGTTTGAGCGCCGGCGCGGAGGCCCTCGAAGGGTGGGATGCCGGTACCGCCCAGTCTGTCCCCGGTCGCGGTGACGGAGACGGTCGTCGTGTCCGTCGGGGATGTGATTTGCGGGCGGAAGAACGCGAACCGGAGGTCGGGCGCGCTCATCCTGCAGTGCTGCTCGAGCGACCCAGCGGTCAAGATGACCTCCACGGTCTTGAACGGTCGCACGTACCAGGGGAAGAGTCCGTAGGTGGTCGAGTTCGCCCAGCGCTTCGGCTTGCCCCGGACGTCCTCCGGCAGCGGGACGACCAACCAGTCCGCGCCGGCGAGGCCCTCGAGGTCGGGGAGGCCGACGGGCGTCGGGTCCGCGGCGCCGCTCATGACGTCTCCCGGAGTTCGAGGCTGAGCGCGAGCCGGTCCACGTGCGGCAGCGCGAGATCGACGTTGCTCTCGTGCGCGATCACCGATGTGAGCACGGCCGTGCGGGAGAGCGATTCGTCGGAGAACGGCTGCACCCATCGGACCGAGGTCTTGACGGATCGTCTCCGGAGGAACCTGCTCGGTTCCGAAGTGTGTCTGAGCAGGATCCGTGTGGCGGTACCCAGCGCGGTGCGTGTCGTCGTGATCTCGGGGTCAGCAGTGAGCGATCCATCGCGGCGCTCCGCCCAGGAGTCGTCGATCACGAAGTCGGCCGCTCCGTCTCCGACGAGGTAGTGCACCGCGGTGTGCGCGATGACGTGCACTGACGGTCTGTTCGTGGTGAGGACGGCGAAGTCCGGCGCCTCGAACGTGTCGCGGTACCGAGCAAGGTCGCTGAACTCGCGCACGAGGCGGGCACGGTCCCTCGACGACACGGCCGTCTCCGCGAAGCTCACCGCGCGAGTGGCAGCGGCCGTCCCGACTTCATCCGGCGCCCCGGGCTCGATGAACGTCCAGGCGTCGATCGGCCGGAAGTGCAGGTTCTTCATGATTCCTCTCCTCGTGATGCGCCGCTGAGCCACCACCGGTGGAGCGCCAGTGGGCCGCTCCCGTTGATCAGTGCTCGACGCCGGTACGCCACCCAAGCGAGACCGGGGAGGGCCATCGCGAGCAAGACGGCTGCGACGACGAGGTCCCAGCGCTGGGCCGGAACGGTCCAGAGCAGGGTCAGCAGCGAAGCCAGCACGACGATCGTCAGCGCTGCGGACCGTCCGCTCATCCGGTTGGGCTTGTCGACCGCGACTCTCGTCGGGTCGCCGACGCGCACAGACGTCTCCGTCCAGCCCAGCCAGCAGGTGAGGCCGACGTTCGTCGCAGCGAACGCGAGGCACAGTGCACCGGCCCAGGGCAGTCCCGCGGCGAACGACGTCGCAGAACCCAGGACCGGCAACATGGTTGCGACGAGGACCGGCGTCACCCGTGCGACCCCGAGCTCGTTGCAGGACGACAGTGATCCCTTCGCGATGTCCAGGCTGGATCGGGTGTCGAGGCGCTGCGCCGGAGAAGACCGCACGTCCGGTTGATGCGCCGTCAGGATGCCGGATGCGTTGAAGAGCGCCGTCAGCTGGTCGGGTCCGTCCGGGTACCAGGTCGCTGCATCCAGTTCTGCGCGAACGGTACCGGTGCCGTCGACCAGCAGAGCAGTGCGACGAGCGTGGTCGGTGAACACCACACGGCTGACCGCCATCGGGGACAGCGTCGAACCGGGAGTCTCCAGACGGCGCCACATGCCCTGGCCGTCCGTGAGCTCCAGCTGCTGACCACCGTTGACCGACAGCGATGCCGTACTCGTGAACCAAGCTGGTCCGTGTGGTCGGACCGCGTCAGTCGGTTCCCTCGTGATCCGTCGCCTGCCGATGATCACCGAGAAGGCAGCGACGACGACAGCGATCGATGCCGCGATCTGTGGGAGGCTCCACAACTCCCAGAGCAGGCGATGCGCCGTCGCTGCCACGACGAGGGCGGAGGCGATGGAGAGCGGGATGAGCGCACCACCTCCGAGGACCGCCACGCGCACGAGGAGCTCGGCACGGGTGAAGAACGCCGGTGGCCGAGGAAGGATGACCGTGGGACGTGGGGTTCCGTTGAGCGTTGCCGATGCTCCGTACCGCTGGATCAGCAACGCGAGACCGCTCGAATCGAGTGCGGTGGACAAGAGTGTCGGGTTCGACGGCGTGATCCACCAGTCGTCGATCGGCACGATGAACTCGCGTCCGTGCTCGTCGCGGATCGCGACGGCTCCGTTGCCGGGACTCGCGACGATCGAGCGCGGGACGTCCGACCAGTCGAGGGCCCAAGCGGCCACGATCCGCCCGGTGAGCGCGAGGTGGCCCGTCGACCGCACGCCGTACAAGCGGTCGTCCACGACAGCGAGTGACTCCACCTGACCCCGCGCGGCGCGTCGGTCGCTCAGCACGGCCGCGTGGGCGACCGTCTCCGCCCCGCCGATGACGCTCACCCCCAGTCGATGCGCAGGTCGCGGAGGAGCTCATCGAGCATGGGCCGAGCGAGGGCGCTGTCGTTCTCGTCCGGGACGAAGAAGGACACGACCACCGTGAGCTCGTTCAAGCCGTCGACGATGGGGATGATCGCACGAACGACCTGCATCACCGGCCGCCCCCGGCCGCCGGTGCTGCGTTCCCGCATCTCCACGAGCGTTGCACGGCCGACGGGCAGGTCGAGTGTCCCGACACTGGCGTCGCCGATGCCGGACGCCCGCGGTGCACGAGCGTCGTCGATGAACGTGTCCGCGCGGTCGACACCGGCGACGGTGTGCACGACCGTGTACGCGATCGCTCGGACCGTCGGCGCCGTGGTCGAGAGCACGAAGCAGGTCTCCGCCTTCGCCGCGGTCTGGAAGGCGGCGATGTCACGCACGACCGTTCGGAGCACCGTGCGTTCTCGACGCTTCGGCCGCTGCTTCGCCTGCGCGAGCGCATGCTCCACCGCTGCGTCGGTGACCTCGTCGACCTCACCCTCGTCGTCGAGCAGCGTCCACGCGCGGTTGTAGTTCCACAGCAGGCGAGTCATTCGTCTCCTCTCGGGGCTCCGATCACGATCCACCGTCCGAGCCCGACCGGTGCCTTTCCCCGCTCTGCGCGACGGCGACGGAACGTCAGCCACGAGACCAGTGGGACGGCGAGCACCAGGAGCAGGATGCTGGTCGCAGAGAAGATGTTGCCCTGCTCGAAGTACCAGACGGCGACAGCTGCTCCGATGAGCGGGATGCCCACAGCGACGAGGTGGCGTCGGGTGAGCGCTGGCTGGTCCGGACGTCCGTGCTGTTCCGGACGGATGCGAGCGACGGGGAGGCGCGAACTCGATTCGACGACGAAGACCGCGGCGACCGTTGCGACCGCGATGGCGGCGAACAGCGCCGTGACGATCGTCGCGGTGTCCCCGGGGCCCGCCGACCGAGCCCCGGCGAGCACGACCGTCGTGAAGGCCGACGATGCGAGGAACGGGTACGCGGGTACGGCGCCCAGGACGTTCGGCAGCATCAGCGACGACGGGCCGACGCGGCTGCTGCGCATCTCGTCAAGCGCGAGCGCGGGCTGGTTGCGCAGATCGTCGGATGCGACGGTGAGGACACCGAGACGCTGCAGGAACTCTCGGAGGACGAGTGCCTCGTCCGGCGACGGCGCCCACAGACGCAGCGGCAACTGCGCGCGGACGGTGTCCGTTCCGTCGATGAGCAGCACTCGAGGGTCCTCGTCGTGCACGAACGCCGCGCGCACCAGGGCATCCGGCCCGAGATGCCGATCCGGTGTTGCCAACCGTTGCGCGATGCCCTGCCCGTCGACGAGGACGAGACCCTGGTCGTCCGCGCTGATCGACGCCGCGTTGCGGAACCAGGAGGGGCCGGCCACGGGCCGGAGTGCCGGCGCGTCGGCGCTCCTGGGTCGACGCCTGCGCCCTGCGGCGACGACCAGCACCACCAATGCGTTGGCGGCGGCTGCACCGGCCGAGATCCATCCGAAGGCCGGGGCGTCGGGGGTGCGGGTCATCGCCAGCACGATCGGGCCGAATGCATCCGTCAGGAATGCGCCGAGTCCGAGCAGGATGACGACGACCAGGATCTTCTGACTCCTGCGGCGTCGCCGCTCATCCGTGGGTGTCAGGACGTGGGCCGAGGCGAAGTGGCCGGGCGGTGGATCATCGGTGCCGAAACGATCGAGCAACGCGGAGAGACCGCTCGAGCGGAGTGCGAGTTCCTTCGGCACGATGGAGACGGGAGCCATCCACCAATCGTCGATCGGAACGAGGTAGAGGCTGCCGCTCACGTCCTCGATCAGCACGGCGCCGTTGCTGGCTGTGGGCGCGAGGTGCCTCGGGAGGACGTCGCCGTTCAGGAACCAGGCGCGGGCGACGGTGTCCGTCGTCGTTCGTTCACCGCCCTGGTCGAGGACGACGAGCCGATCTCGCTCGTCGATGACGAGCCGCATGGCACTGGTCGCAGCGGCCGCCCGGTCGCTCGACGCAGCAGGGCGGGCAAGGGTTTCAAGCATCGATGACGATCTTCGCAGCGAGGGCGTCGATGCGTGCGATCAACAGCTCGGCGAGTGCGGGTTCGGCGCTGCTCGATGAGAGGACGACGAGCTCGTCACCCACGACCCAGGACCACGATGCTTGGACCACGACGAAGGCTGCGCCGTCCGGCCGTTCCAGCGCGAGGCGTTGGACCAGTCGCAGCGCGTCGCCGCTGCTCGTGGGGAGCATCGATTCCTCGATCGGCCAGATCGGATCAGGCGCACGGAGGCCAGCCCGGGCGACCCCGGCGGGACGGCCGTCGAGCGGGGCCGTGCGGACGGCGACCCAGCCGACCTCGCGCGAGTCCTCGAGGACCGTCCAGGCTGCTGCTGCATCCGTTTCGTTGAGGAGTCTGATGATCGTCGGCGCACTCGAGGGATCACGACGATGCGCTTCGAGGTCGAGTGGACGGAGCGTGTCGGTCGGGGGCCATGTGAACTTCATCGCCCGCCGTCCCAGGCGAAGCCGGTCATCAGGATGTCGAAGTGTGCAACGCGCTCGTCCACGAACGGATCGCCCGCGCACTGGAACGAGATCAGCGCGAAGGAGCCGTGCTCCTGCGGCACCGGCAGGAGGTAGTCCACGCGAGTCGTCCTCGCTGGCCCGCCTGATCCCGATGCAGCGAGGAACGCCGCGGCGATGTCACCGGGGAGCGACGCCGGCAGCGATCCTCCTCCGTCGATCTCTCCTTCGGACCGCGCCCGGAGTGCTTCCCCCACGGGCAACTCCGTGAGCGTCGTCGATGCACCGAGCACCGGAGCGACCGCACGGAGTTCGAGATCGGCGATCGTCGGTCCGAGGTAGACCACACCGACCGTGAACAACATGTTCATCGGCACTCCGCCGAACTGGCCGTCGAAGAAGTACAGGTCTGTCGTCCCCGCGTTCGCCATCGTGCCGAAGGCGGAGCGGATGTCGTCGCGCGCGCGGCGCCGTGCCTCCACAGCCGTCGGGTCGTCCCCACCGCGGAGGACCAGGTGACGATCGGCGAACGCTCGCGAAGCGCGCTTCGGATCGCCGTCGACCGGGTACCGGTACCACCCGTCGGGCAAGAGGACTCGGTACTGCGTCACAGGGAACCGACGTGGATCTCGCTCTTCGACTTCCAGTACCCGTTCCAGTCCGTGGCGGCGGAGACGACGTTCACCACGGGTTCCGGCAGATCCGGGAGACCGGGAAGTCCGGAGCCGGCGACGACACCGTTGGCCAGCGCTGCGCGCGTCGCTGCCTCGCGTGCGAGGGCGGAATCCGGCGCGAGCTTGAGGACCTGAGCGGTCTCCATCAGACCGCCGGTCACGTACGTGTCGAGCAACGCCGTGAGGGGCTTCCGTCCGACCGCTTCTGCCTCCCGGATGCCGGCATCGCCACCCCGGAGGAACGCACTCAGCTCGCCGCCCACTCCGGCGTTCGCGTTTCGCGCCGCAGCGGCAGCCGATGCTGCACGTGTCTCTCCCACTGCGCCCCGCAGCAGCCCCATCGCGGAGCTGGCGTACTTGGCGGCACCGAACCCGACCCCGGCCAGTGCGAAGCCGAGGGCGTCCTTGCCGACGTCCCCCGCGCTCGCGTCACCCGCCACCGCCTGCGTTGCCGTGATCAGCAGCTTCGCGCCGGCCACAGCGAGCCCGATGGCGGCGATCACCGGGAGCGCCACGGGGAAGAAGATGGCCGCGACCACGGTGACGACCAGGAGGACGGCGCCGACGGCGTCGAGCGCATCCTTGATGACGTTGAGCACGCCGCGCGCCCCGTGGATGGCCTGCTTCACGTGGTCGAACCAGCCGTCCTTCAGCCCGTCGTCCGCGCCCTGTCGGATGCGATCGGCGACCCGACCGGCCAGCTCCCCGTACTCGCCCTCTTCGCCGAAGGGCCCGGCGAGCCGGTGGATGATCGCCTTCGCCGCGTCGATGTCGCCCTGCGCCGCACTCAGCGCCCGGTCCTGCGCGTCGACCTGGTCCTGGTGTTCCGGACTGTCGGCCTCGGCCGTGATGGTCTGGTTCGCGGCAGCGCGGTGCGCGTCTCGCGCATCCTGCGCCTGCAGCAGGGCTGCGTCGGCCTCGCGCTGGAGCCCCTCGAGCCCGTCCGCCCACTGGTCGAGCGCGGCGGCGAGCTCGGTGTAGCGGCCCTTGGCCTTCTCGATGGCGCCGGCGAGGTCTCCGGCGGAGTCGCGGAACTTCGTCCCCGACTCGCTCTCCCAGCCCTCGCCGTCCTTCAGGCTGTTGAGGCGGTTGACCTGCTCGGTGATGGCCTGCTCGATCGAACGGGCACCGGAGGCGGACTGCCGGATCGCGGCCGGGTCGCCGGGCACCGGGTCGAGCTGCATGTCGACGGCGCTCCAGTCGCTGGGCCGTGCCATCAGCTGTCCTTCCCGAGGATCTTGTTCGCGAGCTCGACCTCGGTCTGGGTGAAGCCGTCGTGCGCGCTCTCGGCCATCTCGGCCACGGCCTTGATCGACTCCTGGAGGCGCCCGCGCCGGATGTCCCAGTTGCCGGCGAAGTCGTCGATCGCACTGCCGACCGTCATCGAGCCGATGCCGGTCTTGTAGTCGGATGCGGCAGAGGCGACGTGTTGGAAGTCGCCGTGCAGCCTCGAGAGGTCGGATGCGAGATTCCCGATCAGGTCGAGATCGAGCTTGATGGTGCCGGCCACGGTTCCCCCGGTGGATTCCTACTGCTGCTGGTCGTTCGACGCCGCCCCTGCGGCGAGAGCGGTGGCCGGCACCCCCAGGCGCCGGCCACCGTCGTGCTGGTCCTGACTAGCCGATGCTCGAAGCGAGCTGCTCGTCCGTCGACTCGAGCGTGTTCGCCGCGCTCTCGAGGAACCCGGCCATGCCGTCGATCGCCTGGATCGTCTGCGTCGCGCCGGAGTTGAACTCCGAGTACGTCGCGTCGAAGGCCTTGGACGACTTGTCGGTGACGTAGCCCGACGACACGAGGTTGTCGATCTGGCTCTTGAGCTGGCTCAGCTGGTCCTCGATGGACTTCTGGCCGTTGCGCAGCTGCGAAGCCTGGTTGCGGAGATCGTCGTAGGTGACGTTGACGTTTGCCATGTGCATACCCTCCCGATGCGGTATTTGATGTACCGGGAGCCCCCCGGCGGTTCGACGATACTTGATTCCGTTGCATCTCGCACCAGGTGGGGACAAGAACCAGAACGAGGGGTACACCGTGGCACGACGTCGCAAGGACGAGGGGACACCGGAGCGTCCGGTCGTCACCCACGCCGAGGTCGAGCGCGATCGACAGGCCGGTCACCTGTCACGGGCGTGGGTGCTGCCGAGCGCACCGGTGTCCGACCGCGAGCCGGACGCCGTGGTGCACACCGACCAGCCGCTCCCCACGATC
This sequence comes from Curtobacterium sp. Curtsp22, assembly GCF_059492135.1. NCBI lineage: Bacteria > Bacillati > Actinomycetota > Actinomycetes > Micrococcales > Microbacteriaceae > Curtobacterium > Curtobacterium sp. Curtsp22. The sequence goes on from NZ_CP168519.1 coordinate 2,751,748, forward strand.
GGTGTGGTGCCGCGGCTCGTGCTCGAGGTCGCACCGGGCAACGTGGTGCCGCTCGACCAGCCGGTGGTCCTGGGGCGCAAGGTCCAGACGACGCCCGGACGGCGTGCGGTGCTGCTCGACGACCCGGGTCGTTCGGTGTCGCGCGAGCACGCGGCGATCCGGCCGACGGGCGACGGTGGACTCGTGGTCGAGGACCTCGGCTCCGCGAACGGCACGGTGGTGGTCCGGGCGTCCGGGGCGCAGGAGCCGAGCGTCGGTGGCGCGCAGGTCGTGGCCCGACCCGGTGACGTGGTGATGGTCGGCGACTACGCCGTCCGGGTCCTCGCCGGCTGACCCCCGGCCGCGTGCCGCCGCATCGCCCGCAGGAGCAGCGGCCCCGGTAGCCGCAGCAGCCATCCGGGCAGGATCGCCCGTGCGACCCGTACCCGGCGCGCGGTCCGCCGGAAGCGCCGCTGTTCGCGCTGCCCCCACGCGAAGCCGTACTGCGACCGGAGGGCGTCCGGGAGCATCCCGACGGTGACGATCCGCACGAGCGGCATCGCGGCCCGGACCCACAGCGGCGCGAACCGGGGGTGCAGCAGGTCGCGCACGACGCCGCGGGCGTCGTCGGTGACGCGGAGCCCGGCGAGCGTGCGGGTCCAGTACTGGTCGAAGTCGGCGACGGTCGCCGGCCACCGGTCCGCGGGCACGCGCAGCGCCGTGCCGATCGGGGCGTAGGCGTCGAGTACGCGTTCGGCCAGCGCGGGTCCCGCGGGCGTACCGAACAGCTCGTGGGCGCGCATCGCGGAGTCGTACAGGGTCGCGGCCACCCAGAGCTGCCGGTCCACGTCGTCGGCTCCGGCGACCGGCCGGTGGGCGCGGTCCACGAAGCCGGCCGCGACGGCAGCGTCGGCGTCGGTGCCGACCACCACCGCGTACACGAACGTGAGGGTGTGGGCGAGCCGTTGCTGCGGCCGTCGAGCGAAGTCCGAGTGCCGCCGGACCCCCGTTGCGACCACGGGGTCGGCGATCTGGAGCAGGATGGCCCGGCCTCCGGCGGCCACGGGCGTGCTGTCGGCGAGGAACCGACGCAGGTCGCGTTCCGGGACCCCGCCCGAGGACGGACTGGAGGGACGGCGCGGGCCCGGCCCCGTTCCTCCCGTCCGGCGACCGCTCACGGTCGTGGCCCGCGCCGTCCGGCGCGGAGGCGGGGGAGCACGTCGATCACGATGGCGGCGGCGAGCGCGAGCGTCCCGCCCACCAGGGCGGCGACGAGGAACGCCGCGCTCCCGACCTGCCCCGTGGCGGCGGCGACCAGGACGGCGACCAGCCAGATCGCCGGGAGCGGCCAGAGGTGGCTCGGCGATCCGGCGACCACCGCGAGCAGCACCCCGGCGACGACCAGCGGCACCCAGAGCACGTTCGTGCCGCACGGTGGTCCGTACGTGCCCGGACCGCAGTCGGTCACACCGGACCGGACACCCGTGTGCGCCGCGGCCGCGACGAGCAGGAGCGATGCGAGGGCCAGCAGCCGAGCCACGGCGGGCATGCTGCGGACACTGTCCTGGACGCGACGGAGCACGGCCCGATCGTACTGGGCCGTGCTCCGTGGGGGCCGTCGGTCAGAGGGGCTTGGTGCCGAGGTCGTTCCCGAGGTCGGGGCGGTCCTCGTCGTCGTCGTGCTCCCACAGGTCGGGGGAACCCTCGCGCGGCGAGCCACCGGTCGGCCCGTCGTCGGTACCGTCACCGGGCTGCGGCTCGACGGTCTCGCCGGCGACGGCGTCGTTCGTGACGTTCTCGAGGGACTCCTCGGACTCGTCCACCTCGTACGGGCCGACGTGCTCGCGGTCGACGTCGTCGTCGCGACGCTGCTGGGCCTCGAAGTCGTCGACGGGGCTGATGCCGGGATCGCTCATGGTGGTTCCTTTCCGTTGCGGGCTTCCTGCCTACCCGTCAGGCCTCGACGGGCGTCCGGTTTCGTGTCGTGTTCACCCGGAGGACACCTGCCGGTCACGCCGCCAGGGCAGCATCGCGGGTGCTCGGGGGAGTGGAGCGCGGTCGCCGACGGGTGGTCGAGCAACCGCGCCTTCCCGCCCGGGCGATCCCGGCGGGTCAGAGCCGTTCGAGCAGGTCGTGCCGCTCGATGTCGGCCAGCGCGAGCGTGCGGTAGCCGGCGGACTCGAAGAACACCGTGATGCGGTCCTCCTCCGTGCTCATCACGACACCGGTGCCCCACTCGGCGTGCTCGACCCGGGCGTCCGGCGGCCAGGCCGTGTCGTTGGCGCCGTCGGCGACGTGTGCGGCGGCCTCGTAGGCCGTCCCCGACGAACAGGTGTCGCAGTTCCCGCACGGTTCCGGCAGCTCGTCCCCGAAGTAGCCGAGCAGGAACTGCCTCCGGCAGCCGGTCGTCTCGGCGAGCTGGCGCATCATCGCGATCCGGGACTCCTCGACCCGCTCCCGCTCGGCGGCGCGGTCCGCGGCGGCACGGGCCGCACGGCCGGCGTCCCGTGGACCGTCCGGCACCCGGGCGATCCCGTCCACGTCCTCGCGCAGGGCCCGGGCGTCGAGCAGGGCGTTGAGCGCGCGACCCGCCGTCCGGGCGGAGAGGCCCGAGGCCTCCACGACCGCCGACCGGAGCGACGAGCCGGTGGCCGGGACGGCGTCGAACACGGCGCGGACCGAGGCGGGTCGCGGCGACCCGGACGCGAAGAACGTGCGCAGGCCGAAGTCCTCGGCGCGGTAGTGCAGGGTGGCGCCAGCGGGTTCGGCGTCCCGTCCTGCACGCCCGATCTCCTGGTAGTAGGCGTCGATCGACTCGGGCACGTCGGCGTGCACGACGTACCGGACATCCGGCTTGTCGATGCCCATGCCGAACGCGCTGGTCGCCACCACGACGTCGACGTCGCCGTCCAGGAACCCGGTGTGCACGGCCTCCCGCTCGCGGATCGGCATGCCGGCGTGGTACGGCTGGGCCCGACGACCCCGGGCGGCGAGCGAGTCCGCGTACTCCGTGGTCGCCGCACGGGTGGCGACGTAGACCACGGTGGCGCCGTCGAGCTCGGCCACCTGCTCGACCACGGCCGCGCGCTTCTCGGCGTCCTCGGCGTGCCGGACGACCTCGAGCCGGATGCCGGGCCGGTCGAATCCCGACGCGAGCACGAACGGGTCGCGCATGCCGAGCCGTTCGACGATGTCGTCCCGCACCGGAGCGGAGCCGGTCGCGGTCAGCGCAAGCACGGGCGGACGGCCGAGACGCTCCGCGACCTCGCCGAGCGCCAGGTAGTCCGGGCGGAAGTCGTGGCCCCAGGACGAGATGCAGTGAGCCTCGTCGACGGCGAGCAGCACGACGCCGGCGTCGCGGAGTCGCTCGAGCACGTCGTCCTTCGCGAGCTGTTCGGGCGCCAGGAACACGTAGCCGACCGCACCGGCGGCGACGGCGTCCCAGGCTTCGGCGACGTCGCGGGCCTTCCGTGTGGCATTCATCGCGACGGCGCGGGGAGCGCCATCGTGGTGCTCGAGTCCGACGACCTGGTCCTCCTGCAGCGCGACGAGGGGTGAGACCACGACGACGACGCCGTCCAGCTCGATGCCGGCGACCTGGTAGATCGCGGACTTCCCCGATCCGGTCGGCATCACGGCGAGTGCGTCACGCCCGTCGAGCACGGCGTCGATGACGGATTCCTGGTCGGGTCGGAGGTGCCAGCCGAACACGTCGGCGGCGCGGGTACGGAGCGCGTCGTTCACCGTTCCACACTGCCGGGCGGACGCTGGGGGACCCTTCGACGGATGCGCCCAGCGGATCGGACGGGGCGGAGGTGATCCGCGCCTCCCGACCGACGGGTGCGCGCACGACGTGACGGGCGCGCACCGCGCGTCCACCTGCCGGCGCTAGGCTGGCTCCCGGCCGTTGTCTCGACATCGAGCGACCCTCGATGGTGAGTGTGGCGACCGGGTAACCGATGCCGATCGCACGGAACGTGCGGGAAGAAGAACAGCGTGGATCTTTTCGAGTACCAGGCCAGGGACCTCTTCGAGTCCTACGGCGTCCCCGTGTTGCAGGGGATCATCGCCGACACCCCGGACGAGGCGAGGGCGGCGGCCGAGAAGATCGGCGGAGTCGTCGTCGTCAAGGCGCAGGTGAAGGTCGGCGGTCGCGGCAAGGCCGGCGGCGTCAAGGTCGCCAAGACCCCGGACGAGGCCTACGAGCACGCCCAGGCGATCCTCGGCCTCGACATCAAGGGCCACACGGTCAAGCGGGTCATGATCGCCCAGGGCGCGGACATCGCCGAGGAGTTCTACTTCTCCGTGCTGCTCGACCGGGCGAACCGCTCGTACCTCTCGCTCACGAGCGTCGAGGGCGGCATGGAGATCGAGCAGCTCGCCGTCGAGAAGCCCGAGGCCCTCGCCCGCGTCGAGGTCAACCCGCTCACCGGGATCAACGACTCGGCAGCGAAGGACATCGCACGCCAGGCCGGGTTCCCCGACGAGTTGGTGGACCAGGTCGCCGCGGTGTTCGTGAAGCTCTACGACGTGTTCGCCGGCGAGGACGCCACCCTCGTCGAGGTCAACCCGCTCGTCCGCACGGGCGACGGCCAGATCCTCGCGCTCGACGGCAAGGTCTCGCTCGACGAGAACGCCGACTTCCGGCACGAGGGCCACAAGGACCTCGAGGACACCGCGAGCGAGGACCCGCTCGAGGCCAAGGCGAAGGCCCACGGTCTCAACTACGTCAAGCTCGACGGCCAGGTCGGCGTGATCGGCAACGGTGCGGGGCTCGTCATGTCGACGCTCGACGTCGTCGCCTACGCCGGTGAGCGCCACGGCGGCGTGAAGCCCGCCAACTTCCTCGACATCGGCGGCGGCGCCTCGGCCGAGGTCATGGCCAACGGCCTCGACGTCATCCTCGGCGACCCCCAGGTGAAGAGCGTCTTCGTGAACGTCTTCGGTGGCATCACCGCCTGCGACGCCGTCGCGAACGGCATCGTCGCCGCCCTCGGCATCCTCGGCGACGCGGCCACCAAGCCGCTCGTCGTGCGCCTCGACGGCAACAACGTGGAAGAGGGTCGCCGGATCCTGGCGGAGGCAGCGCACCCGCTCGTCACCGTCGCCGCGACCATGGACGACGCGGCCGAGCAGGCCGCCGAACTCGCCGCCGCAGCGGCCTGAAGGGACTGACCATGTCGATCTTCCTCAACAAGGACTCCAAGGTCATCGTCCAGGGCATCACCGGCGGCGAGGGCACCAAGCACACCGCGCTCATGCTCAAGGCCGGCACGAACGTCGTCGGCGGCGTCAACGCCCGCAAGGCCGGCACCACCGTGACCCACGGCGACATCGAGCTGCCGGTGTTCGGCTCGGTGCGCGAGGCCATCGACACCACCGGTGCCGACGTCTCCATCGTCTTCGTGCCGCCGGCGTTCGCGAAGGACGCCGTGATGGAGGCCATCGACGCCGAGATCCCGCTCGTCGTCGTCATCACCGAGGGCATCCCCGTGCAGGACTCCGCGGAGTTCTGGGCGCACGCCAAGGCCCTCGGCGGCAAGACCCGCATCATCGGCCCGAACTGCCCCGGCATCATCACCCCCGGGGAGTCGCTCGTCGGCATCACCCCGGCGACGATCACCGGCAAGGGCCCGATCGGTCTCGTCTCGAAGTCGGGCACGCTGACCTACCAGATGATGTACGAACTGCGTGACCTGGGCTTCTCGACCGCCATCGGCATCGGCGGCGACCCGGTCATCGGCACCACGCACATCGACGCGCTCGCGGCGTTCGAGGCCGACCCCGAGACCGAGGCGATCGTCATGATCGGCGAGATCGGCGGCGACGCCGAGGAGCGTGCGGCCGACTACATCAAGGCGCACGTCACCAAGCCGGTCGTCGGCTACGTCGCGGGCTTCACCGCGCCGGAGGGCAAGACGATGGGTCACGCCGGCGCGATCGTGTCCGGCTCCGCCGGGACGGCCGAGGCGAAGAAGCAGGCGCTCGAGGCCGCCGGGGTGCGTGTCGGCAAGACGCCGTCGGAGACGGCGGCGCTGCTGCGCGAGGTGGTCGCGAGCAAGTAGCGCTCGCGGGTCCGGACGGACGGGAGGCGCGGTGCCGGCTGGCACCGCGCCTCCCGTCCGTCAGGCGGGCACGTTCAGCGGCTCACCGCCGGTTCGGTTGTCATCGCTCGCAGGACATCCGAAGTCCACGCCGAACGGACCTGATGGTCGTTGCCGGCCTCGTCGACGTTGGTCGAGGCCAACGTCGGCCCGTTCCCGATCGGCATGTGCAGGATCTGTCGATGGTCGTAGATGCCCACTGACTTCGGACTCGTCCCGGTCTCGACGGCCACGCGGTGCAGCCAGATGTCGTCGGCCCTCGGCGCGCTCTTGCGGAACTCAGAGCGACGGTCGCGCAGCGCCTCGAGCATCTTCGGCACCATGACGTGTCCCCAGCCTCCGGTTGCCAGGTGTCGTGCTGATGGTGGTCCGGCGGCGATCCGCTTCCAGTCGATGTACGGGGCGACGATGCCGCCGTGCATCTCGATACGCCGCGCGCGGTGCGTCGTGTTCGTCGACTGATCGGTTCGGTGCACGGACATCAGCGTCTCCAGCCACCGTCGCGGGAAGAGCCAGTCGTCGTCTGCGGTCACCAGCGGCACGCGGTGGACCGGGATCGACTGCACGTAGGGGTAGTACTTCTTGTGCGGGCCGTCATCCTCGGTGCGGAGGACTTCCGCTCCGCGTGCGATGAGCCGTTGCAGGCCCGGCGTCGGGTTCGCCACCGTCGAGGCGTCGTCGAGCCACAGGATCAGCCGGCTCGGGCGGGCGGTCCCTCGGGCGATGCTCTCGAGCGCGAGGTGCGCGGTGGCTATGCGCTCGCCGAAGCTCGTCATGCTCACCACGGGGCCACCGGGACGCGTCACCTGTTCCGCGGAGGTCATGTTTCGTGCTTGCAGGGTGAGGAGGCGCTGTCGGGTGCGGGCAACGAGTGCTGGATTGCGCATACATCCAGTATGAAATACCAAATGTTAAATAGCAACGAGTCGACGCTGTCACGAGCCACGCCTCGCGCATGAGCGTTGGCTTGCGCCGAGCCGCCGCGCGGCTGACACGGGATCGCGGCGACGGCACGTATCCTCGCTGCGATGAACCGCCTGGGAACCGCAGTGCTCGCCGCGATCGAGGCGGTCGTGACGGTCGGCGTCGGCATCGGGATCGCCCTCGTGCCGCTGACGCTCCTGTGGGGCTTCGAGTACGGACTGCAGGTCGACTGGGACGTGTTCTGGAAGGCCACGGGGAGCGTGTGGCTCGTCGGGCACGGGGTCGACGTGTCGTTCGTGCTCGGCTCGGCGCTCGCGAGGTCGTCCGGCGTGAGCGGCGCCACCGACCCGATCCACGTGACGCTCGCGGCGCTCGGGTTCGCCCTCGTGACCGCCTGGCTCGCCGGGCGTGCCGGGCGCCGGTTCGCCGAGACCGAGCACCGCACGACGGGGCTCCTCGTCGGCACCGGCGTCGTCGCCGTCCTCGGGCTCCTCGTCGCACTGTCCTCCCGGTCCGCGGCGACCGTGCCGACGCTCTGGCAGGCGATCGTCCTCCCGGCGCTCTGGTTCGGGATCCCCGCACTCGTCACGAGCGAGGTGTGCCGACGGCGACGGGGGCTCCCGGCCGACCCGGTCACCGGGCGCGTGCTCGACCAGCTCGACCGTGTCCCGACCGCCTGGCGTGCGATCGCGGCGTTCGGCCTCCGTGCCGGCACCGCCGCGACGGCTGCGGTCGTCGCCGTCGCCGGGGTCGTCGTCGCCTTCCTGCTCTTCGCCTCCTTCGCCGAGGTCATCTCCCTGTACGAGCGGTCGCACGCCGGCGTGGTCGGGGGGATCGCCCTGACGGTCGGCCAGCTCGCGTTCCTGCCGGACTTCGTCGGCTGGGCGACGTCGTGGCTCGTCGGGCCCGGCTTCGCGATCGGGACCGGGTCCAGCGTGTCGCCGATCGGCACGACGCTCGGGCCGATCCCCGGCCTGCCGGTGTTCGGCGCGCTCCCGGCGTCCGGGCACACGTTCGGCCTGGTCTGGGTCCTCGTGCCGGTCGTGGCCGGGTTCGCGGCCGGCGGCCTCCTGCGCCCCCGGCTCGTGCAGGCCCTCGGCAGTGCGAACTCCGCCCTGCACCGGGCGCTCGGCGGCGTCGCTGCGGGGATCGTCGCCGGTGTGCTGACCGGGCTCGTGGCCTGGCTCTCGGCGGGGTCGTTCGGCCCGGGCCGCCTGGCCGACGTCGGTCCGCACGCGCTGGTCGTCGGGGCGTTCGCGGTCCTCGAGGTCGGTGTGCCCGCCGTGGTGGCGCTCGCGGCCGGCAGCGACCTCGTCCGGATGCCCGAGCGCGGGTGGGCCCGGGAACAGTGGCACGAGACGGACGACGGCCCTGCGGACGCCGACACCGAGGCCGCTGCCGACGGCTCGCTGCTCGCCGCACTCGACCGCGCCGGCGCCGGTCGGACCACCGACGTGCACCGCTTCGTGGTCGAGGAGACGCACGGCGGCACCACGGCCGACGCCGCACGCGCCGACCACGCCCATGCCGACGGCGGCCACGCCGACGGTGCCCACGGCGGCGACGCCCGGGGTCTGCCGGGGCGCGGCGGACCCGAGCAGGGCGATCGGGCACGCGTCGCCGCCACGCGGTACGACCGCGACGATGCGACCGTGGGCCGCGTCCCGGGCAGTGGCCCGCAGGGGTCGGGGAACGGCACCGAGGGCGGGAACGGTCCGGGGACCGGGGCTGACCGCAGCGCGCGGACCGAGCCGACCCGCACCGAGACCGAGGCGGGCGGTCCGGGGGAGTCGAGCCGCGCCTCCCGAACCGCATCCGACCCCGCACCGGACCGCGACCCGGACGCTGACGTCGCACTGCCGGACTGGGCCCGCACCGACGCCGTCGCCGCCGACCGGGTGCCCGCCGACCGCCTCACCGATCGCCCGTGTGCCACCGGCCGCGGGGGGGTCGGCGCGATCCGCGACCGCCTGCGCGGAGCGGCCGACGGCGTCCGCGAGCGCGCCGGCGACCTGCGCGACCGGGTCACCGGAGCCGACGTCGACCGCGAGCCGGACGAGGCCGCCACCGCCGTGCCGCGTGCGCCGGGGACGGAGCCGCAGCCCGCGTTCCCGTGGAGCACCGAGGAGTTCGTCGCGGGTCGAGACGACGTCGAGGACGCCGACGACCGGGCCCGTGCTGAGGGCGGCTCCGTGCCGTCCTCGCCGCCCGTCCAGCAGCAGCGATGGGACGCAACGGACCAGATCCCCGAGGACGAGCTGCCGTGGTGGCGCCGCCCGAAGGACGACCGGTGACCGCAGCCCGGTAGGGTTGTCCCGTGCTCGAACTGGTCGTCCTGATCTCCGGTGCCGGCTCGAACCTCCGGGCCCTGCTCGAGGCGACCCTCGACGCGGAGTACCCCGCTCGGGTCGTCGCCATCGGTGCCGACCGCGACGCCGAGGGGCTCGGTCTGGGCGAGGAGTTCTCCATCCCGACGTTCACGGTGCCGTTCTCGCGGTTCGACTCGCGCGAGGAGTGGGGCCGCGAGCTCGCCGCCCAGATCCGGCCGTGGTCGCCGGACCTGCTCGTGCTGTCGGGCCTCATGCGGCTGCTGCCGCCGGCGGTCGTCTCCGAGTTCGGCCCCGCGGTGATCAACACGCACCCCGCGTACCTGCCCGAGTTCCCGGGCGCCCACGGCGTGCGGGACGCCCTGGCCGCCGGCGTGGAGCAGACCGGTGCGAGCGTGATCCAGGTCGACGACGGCGTCGACAGCGGTCCGATCCTCGCCCAGGAGCGCGTCCCCGTGCTCCCCGGCGACTCCGAGTCGACGCTGCACGACCGGATCAAGCCGATCGAGCGACGCCTGCTCATCCAGACCATCCTCGACATCGCCAACGGCACCACCGACCTGAAGGGCACCCCGAGCGCATGAGCGTGCACGCAGCCGACCCCAGCCTGTACCGCGACCGGGACCTCGTCCCCGTGCGGCGGGCGCTCATCTCGGTGAGCGACAAGTCCGGCCTGCTCGAGCTCGCCGGGGCCCTCGCCGACGCCGGTGTCGTGATCGTGTCGACCGGTTCCACGGCGCAGACCATCCGCGACGCCGGGTACGCCGTCACGGACGTGTCGAGCGTCACGGGCTTCCCGGAGTCGCTCGACGGCCGGGTGAAGACGCTGCACCCGTCCGTGCACGCGGGGCTCCTCGCCGATCTCCGACTCGAGTCGCACGAGCAGCAGCTCGCCGACCTCGGCATCGAGCCGTTCGAGCTCGTGGTGGTCAACCTGTACCCGTTCGTCGAGACGGTGGCCTCGGGTGCCGACACCGCGACAGTGGTCGAGAACGTCGACATCGGCGGCCCCGCCATGGTCCGCGCCTCGGCGAAGAACCACCCGAACGTTGCGATCGTCGTGTCGCCGTCGTCCTACGCCGAGGTGGTCGAGGCCGTCCGCGCCGGCGGCACCACGCTCGAGCTGCGGAAGCGCCTCGCCGCCCAGGCCTTCGCGCACACCGCCGCGTACGACACCGCGGTCGCCGGCTACTTCGCGAGCGACGTCGTGGCGGACGCCGCGGCACCGACCACGCGAGGGGACATCGAGACGCCGGGGTCGTTCGACGAGCACCTGACGGTGGACGCCGACCTCGCGGCGACGCTCCGGTACGGCGAGAACGCCCACCAGGCCGCGGCGCTGTACACGAGCGCCGGTGGCACCGGGATCGCCCAGGCGGCGCAGCTGCACGGCAAGGAGATGTCGTACAACAACTACGTCGACGCCGATGCCGCCGTCCGCGCGGCCTACGACTTCGCCGAGCCCGCCGTCGCGATCATCAAGCACGCCAACCCGTGCGGGATCGCGATCGCCCCGGCGGACGCGGCCGACCCGATCGCCGCCGCGCACGCCGCTGCGCACGCGTGCGACCCGCTCTCGGCGTTCGGCGGGGTCATCGCCGCCAACCGACCCGTCACGAAGCAGATGGCCGAGACGGTCGCCGACATCTTCACCGAGGTCGTCGTCGCGCCGGCCTTCGACCCCGAGGCGATCGAGATCCTCTCGCGGAAGAAGAACATCCGCCTGCTCACGCTGCCGACCGACTTCGCCCTCGCCCCGCGCGAGGTCAAGCAGATCTCGGGTGGGTTCCTCGTGCAGGACGCCGACCGCTTCACCGCGTTCGACCAGTCCACGTGGACCCTCGTCGCGGGCGAACCGGCCGACGAGCAGACCCTGGCCGACCTCGCCTTCGCGTGGAAGGCGAGCCGTGCGGTGAAGTCGAACGCGATCCTCCTGGCGAACCAGGGCGCGAGCGTCGGCGTCGGCATGGGCCAGGTGAACCGGGTCGACTCGTGCCACCTCGCGGTGAACCGTGCGGGTGAGCGCGCCACCGGCAGCGTCGCGGCGTCCGATGCCTTCTTCCCCTTCGCGGACGGGCTGCAGGTGCTCCTCGACGCGGGCGTCCGTGCGGTCGCCCAGCCCGGTGGGAGCGTCCGCGACGACGAGGTCATCGCCTCGGCCAGGGCTGCCGGCGTGACGATGTACTTCACGGGCGAGCGGCACTTCTTCCACTGAGTCGAACAACCGGCAACTCCGGGAAACGCTTGCGCACCACGTTCGACTGTGAATAGTCTGTAAGGCTCCGCGACAGGCACGCCGACGGCCCCAGTGTCCACGACAGACACCGGCCGGCGGCACCGCGGACACAACGGTGACGATGACGACGACTGGAGTGACGATGAACACGACGACCGGAACCGTGGCGACGGCTGCCCGTGCGGGTCTCGTGCTCTTCGTGGGGACCGCTCCCGACGCACGACCGTTCGGTGGGGCACGTGGCATCCGCCCGCGTCCCGCACACGCGGCCGTCGCGCCGTACCCCCACCGGGGTGCGCCCGCCGTCACGGCACCGCTGTCCGCGTAGGGCTGCCTCCCACAGCCAGCGACGAGCCGTCGGCACCGCCCGACGACGACGAGCACGCGACGAGCCGCCGCCACACCAGCGACGACGACGAGCACGGGCCAGCGCGAGCCCACGCCTGAACCCGGGGGACGACTGTCTCCCGGTGCACTCCGACCGAACCGACGCCGCGCGCGACGCGGCGGCGGGCGACCGCGACGAGGACCGAGCACGCCCCACCAGGGCGGGCACGGCCCGGGACGCGACCGACCCGCTCGGCCGACGACCACCACGCAACGGACACCGAGCCTCCAGACCGACGGCTGCGACAGCAGCGGCCGATCCCGAGGGTCTCGGCACGACGCACGAGGACGCAATCCATGTCCAAGACGCCAGACCAGGCGCGCCCGTCCACCGACCGCCCCTCGACCTTTCGCGCGATCGCGCGGATCTACCCCTACGTGAAGCCCTACCAGGGCCGGCTCATCGGCGGCATGTTCGCCGCCATGGGCGCCTCCCTGGTCGCGCTCGCGATCCCCTACGTCCTGCAGTGGCTCGTCGACGGCCCGCTGTCCTCGAAGGACTCCGCACAGATCTGGCCCGCGGGTCTCGGTGTGCTCGCGCTCGGCGTGCTCGAGGCGTTCTTCATCGCGTCCCGGCGTCGGATGGTCATGCGGCCGTCGACGCGCATCGAGACGAGCATGCGGAACGCGCTCTACGCGAAGCTGCAGGACCTGCCGGTGGCGTTCCACGACCGGTGGGAGTCCGGACAGCTGCTGTCCCGCTCCGTGTCCGACCTGTCGCTGATCCGCCGGTGGCTGGCCTTCGGCGTCGTGCTGCTGGTCGTCAACATCGTGACGATCGTCGTCGGCTTCGTCGTGCTGTTCACCTTCGGGTGGCTGCTCGGCCTGGTGTTCCTCGTCGCGTCGATCCCGCTGTGGATCAACGGCCTGCTGTTCGAACGCCGGTACTCCGTCGTCGCGCGCCGCAGCCAGGACCAGGTCGGCGACCTCGCCACGAGCGTCGAGCAGTCGGTGCACGGCATCCGCGTGCTCAAGGCGTTCGGCCGCGGTCGCTACAAGCTCGACGAGTTCAGCGAGCAGGCCGAGGCGCTGCGCGGCACCGAGATCGAGAAGGCGAAGGCGATCGCGGGGATCTGGCTGTGGCTGCTGCTCGTGCCCGACGTCGCATTCGCGCTCTGCCTGCTCGCCGGCATCTGGCTCGCGAGCCAGGGGGAACTGTCCGTCGGACAGCTCTTCGCGTTCTTCGCGACGGCGACGGTGCTCCGGTTCCCGATCGAGTCGATCGGCTTCCTGCTCTCGATGACGTTCGACACGCGCACCGCGGTCGACCGCTTCTTCGAGGTCATGGACTCCGAGAACACGATCACGGACCCCGAGCACCCGGAGACGATCGCGGAGCCGCACGGTGCGCTGTCGTTCAACGGCGTGCACTTCCGGTACCAGGACTCCCCGCCGCAGTTCCCGGACCTCATCAACGGGGTCGACCTGCAGCTCCGACCCGGTGAGACCATGGCGCTCGTCGGGCTGACCGGCTGCGGCAAGACCACGCTGCTGTCGCTCGTGCCACGGCTGTACGACGTCACGGGCGGCTCCGTGACGATCGACGGCGTCGACATCCGCTCGCTGACCCGAGCGGAGCTGCGTCGCCACGTCGGTGTCGCGTTCGAGGACGCCACGCTGTTCTCGACGACCGTGCGCGAGAACGTGCTGCTCGGTCGCCCGGACCTGTCCGGCGACGAGGCCGAGGCCCTCATGCGCGAGGCCCTCGACATCGCCCAGGCGTCCTTCGTGGACGACCTGCCCGACGGGGTCGACACCCGTGTCGGCGAAGAGGGCCTGTCCCTCTCCGGCGGGCAGCGGCAGCGCCTGGCGCTCGCCCGTGCGATCGCGGCGCGGCCGTCGGTGCTCGTCCTCGACGACCCGCTGTCCGCGCTCGACGTCGACACCGAGGCGCGGGTCGAGGCCGGTCTCCGCCGCGTCCTCGCCGAGACCACGTCGCTCATCGTGGCGCACCGCCCGTCGACCGTGACGCTCGCCGACCGGGTGGCGCTCATGGAGAACGGCGTCGTCACGGCCGTCGGCACCCACTCGGAGCTGATGGCGAACAACGACCACTACCGCTACGTCATCTCGTCGCTCGACGACGACGACGCCACCGCACGAGAGGAGGCGATGGCATGAGCCAGCAGGAGAAGAATCTCCCGGTCGACACGTCGGCCGGTCCAGGAGGCGCGGATCCCGTCGTCGACGACATCGCCGACACGCAGGCTGCCGCGCCCGTCACCGCGTCGATCACCACGCTCGGCGTGCGCGGCGAGGAGCGCGAGGACTTCACCAAGGCGGAGAGCAAGCGCCTGCGGCGCCGCTCCCTCGCCCTGCTCGGGTCGCTCGCCGCGCCGCTCAAGGCCCGGCTCGTCGTCCTCGCCGTCGTGGTCGTGGTCTCGACCGCGGGCACGGTCGCGGGCCCGGCGCTCATCGCCTGGGGCATCGACAACGCGCTGCCGGCGGTGATGGAGCAGAACGACTGGGTGCCGGCGTTCGGCGTCGTCGCGACGTACATCGTCGTGGCGGTGCTCGGTGCCGTGCTCACGGCCTGGTACACGGTGCTGGCGGCGCGGATCAGCCAGGCGATCCTGTTCGACCTGCGCAAGCGGGTGTTCCTGCACACGCAGCGGCTCTCGCTCGAGTTCCACGAGACCTACACGTCCGGTCGGATCATCTCCCGCCAGACGAGCGACCTCGACTCGATCCGCGAGCTGCTCGACTCCGGGCTGAACCAGCTCATCCAGGGCGTGCTGTACATGGTGTTCACCGCCATCGCGCTCGTGGCGCTCGACCCGACGTCCGGGCTCGTGCTCGCGGTGTCGCTCGTGCCGCTGTGGTTCCTGATCCGCTGGTTCCAGTCCAACTCGCAGACGCTGTTCCGCGCCACCCGTGTCACCTCGGCGCGCGTGATCGTGCACTTCGTCGAGACGATGACGGGCATCCGGGCGGTGCAGGCGTTCCGCAAGGAGTCCCGCAACCGCGACGAGTACGGCGGCTACGTCGAGGACTACCGGCAGGCGAACACGAAGGTGTTCAACCTGTTCGGGACCTTCGACCCGGTGCTCGTGCTCATCGGCAACGTCACGCTGGCCGCGGTCGTCGTCGTCGGCGGCTTCCGGATCGTCGGCGGGACGCTCGAGGTCGGCGCGCTGCTCGCGGTCGCGCTGTACGCCAAGCGCTTCTTCGACCCGGCCCAGGAACTCGCGATGTTCTACAACGGGTACCAGTCTGCCTCGGCCGCGATGGAGAAGATCTCGGGCGTGCTCGAGGAACGGCCGAGCGTGCCGGACCCCGCGAAGCCGGTGAAGCTGCCGGACGCCACCGGGCGGATGGACTTCGACGACGTCGTGTTCGCGTACAACAAGGGCAAGGTCGTCCTGCCCGAGTTCGACCTGCGCATCCCGGCGGGGCAGACCATCGCGCTCGTCGGGTCGACCGGTGCCGGCAAGTCGACGCTCGCCAAGCTCATGGCCCGCTTCTACGACCCGTCGCAGGGCTCGGTGAAGCTCGACGGCGTGGACCTGCGGGACCTCGACACGAAGGACATGCGCCGCGCGATCGTCATGGTCACGCAGGAGGCGTACCTGTTCTCCGGCACCGTCGCGGACAACATCGCGCTCGGCAAGCCGGGGGCGTCACGGTCCGAGATCGAGTCGGCGGCGAAGGCGGTCGGCGCGCACGAGTTCATCATGGCGCTGCCCGACGGGTACGACACCGACGTGAACAAGCGCGGCGGCCGGGTGTCGGCCGGGCAGCGGCAGCTCCTGTCGTTCGCCCGGGCGTTCATCGCGGACCCGAAGGTGCTCATCCTCGACGAGGCCACGGCGTCGCTCGACATCCCGTCGGAGCGACTCGTGCAGGAGGGGCTCGAGACGCTGCTCGCCGACCGGACCGCGGTGATCATCGCGCACCGGCTGTCGACCGTGGCGATCGCGCACCGGGTGCTCGTGATGGAGTACGGCCGGATCGTCGAGGACGGCACGCCGGACGACCTCATCGCCGGGACCGGACGGTTCGCGCAGCTGCACGCGGCCTGGCGGGACTCGCTCGTGTAGCGGCACCGTCGATCGGCACTGTCGATCGGCGCTGTCGGACGAACCACGGATCCGACGTGGAACCACGCACTCGCGCTGGTTCCACGTCGGATTCGTGGTTCCACGTGGTTGGGTTGACCCATGAGCGACGACAGCGTGCAGCCCGGCGGCGTGGCCCTGCGCGACCCCTTCTACGGGGCACCCTTCACCGAGGCCGTCCGGCGGTTCTGGCGGAAGTACACCGTGTTCACCGGGCGGGCTTCCCGTTCCGAGTTCTGGTGGTGGTGGATCACGTCGTTCGCGATCGGCCTCGTGCTGCAGCTCGTGCCGCAGGTCTTCACGCCGGACACCCCGGTGCTCGAGAACCCGGTCGGCTCCTACCTGTTCGTGCTCTGGGGGCTCGCGACGCTGATCGGGTCCCTCGCCCTCGGCGCCCGACGGCTGCACGACGCGAACCTCTCCGGCTTCTGGCAGTTCCTGCACGTGGTGGTCGGCATCGGCTCGCTCGTGCTCTTCGTCATGTGCCTGCTGCCGTCGAACCCGAAGGGCGCACGCTTCGACGCGTGAGGGCGCCGCTCAGAACGGGTCGTCCGCGTCCGTGGCGGGTGACCAGCGCGCCCGACGCATGTCGATCCTCCAGGTCGTCGTCCCCTGCACGAGCGGGGTGCCCTCGGCGCGGTAGTGCTCGTGCGCCCGGGCCTCGTGGTGCACCGGGGGCAGACCGCCGGACCGGACCACGCGCCACCACGGCAGGTCGGAGCCCTCGTGCGCCATGACCTTGCCGACGGCACGCGACGCCCGGGAGCCGAGCGCCGCGGCCACGTCGCCGTAGGTCATGACGTGACCAGCCGGGATGAGCCGGACGACCTCGGCGACGGCTGCGCCGAAGTCGTCGGGGGGAGCCTCGGTCACACCAACTGCAGGACCGCGAAGTGGTCGCCGTACTGGGTCTCGCGCACCACCTCGAACCCGACGGCGCGGAAGAACGCCTCGGGGCTGTCGTCGCCACCGGGTTCGTACACGACGGTGAGGCGCTCGAGTCCACGATTGCGGGCCTCGTCGGCGAGGCCGTGCACCGCGAAGCGACCGACGCCCCGACCCTGGGCCGTCGCGGACACGTTGACCCGCCAGATCGCGCTGCGCAGTTCTTCCTCGGCGTTGTCCTCGTCGAAGGTGCCGATGATCATGCCGACGACCTCGTCGCCGTCGAGGACCACGCGCGTCCACGCCGAGCTCGGCTTCACGTCCGACTCCGCGACGCCGTAGGTCGTCGGCTGCACGAACTGCTCCTGCCCGGGCTTCAGCGTCAGGGAGTTCGCCGCCGCAGCGGTCGACGCGGAGAGTTCTTCGAGGCGGAGGTCCGTCATGCCGCTCAGGGTAGCCGTGCGACCCGTGCGGGGGCCACTACCGATCCCAACGCATGACATGTAATATGTCAACATCATGACCTTCGATCGACGGATCCGCCACGACCTCACCGCGTTGCGGACAGTCGCCGTCCTGCTCGTCGTCGGCGTCCACGCGTTCGGCGTCCCGATCGGTGGGTGGGTCGGCGTCGACGTGTTCTTCGCGCTCTCCGGGTACCTGCTCGCGCGATCGATGGTGTCCGAACGGGTGCGAACCGGACGCTTCGCACTCGGCGGCTTCCTCCGCCGGCGTTTCTGGCGGCTGTTCCCGGCAGCGGTGCTGACCCTCGCCGTCGTGGCGATCGGCGCTGTGGCCGCGCTCCGCCAGCCGCTCGCCGCGTCCGTCCTGCGCGATTCGGGAGCGGCCGCGCTCGGCATCGTGAACTGGGTGTTCCTCGGCCGTGACGCCGACTACTGGGCGTCGGCGTCGTCGACGTCCCCCCTCCAGCACTTCTGGTCGCTCAGTGTCGAGCTCCAGTTCTACGTCGTGTTCCCGCTGCTCGTGGCGGTCCTCTGGCGATCGCTCCGTCGACCCGACGCCGTCTCGGTCCGACGCATCGCCGTCTCGGTCCGACGCATCGCCGTCGCGGCCTCGGTGCTCGTGCTCGTCGCGTCCGTGGCCTGGGCCGCGTCGGCGTGGACGACCGCGCCAGCAGCCTCGTACTTCGACACGGGATCGCGTCTCTGGGAACTGGCCGCCGGAGCCGCACTCGGAGCACTCTCGGTCCCAGTCGGTGCGCGGACGCAGCGCGTGCCGGCCCGCATCCGCGTCGGCGGCGTCCTGTCCGGGCTCGGGATCATCGGGGTCGCCGCCCTCACCGCCCCTGGTGCGGATGCCGTCCCGGTCCCCGACGCGGTCCTGGCGGTCGTGGGAACGATCGTGGTGCTCGTCTCCGGGCAGGGGCTCCCTCCGCTCCCTGTCCTCCGGCGGCGCCCGGTGCAGTGGGTCGGTGAAGCGTCGTACTCGATCTACCTCTGGCACTTCCCGGCGATCGTCGCAGCGACGTACGTCTTCCCCGAGCAGCGGGTGGTCGCCGGGAGCGCGGCCGTCCTCGTCGGGCTCGTCCTCGGCGGACTGTCACGCCGCTGGGTGGAACTCCCGGCGATGCGGGTCGGACTCCGAGCCGGTGCGACCGTCCGCGTCGTCGCCTCGGTCGCGGCGTTCGCGGTGGTGGCGTTCGGGACGGGTACGTTCACGGCAGCCCCGACCCCGCAGACCGAGCGGGTCGGCGACGGGGTGGACAGCGCGGTCGCCGAACCCTGGACCCCGCGGTCCCTCGGTGCCGCGCTCGGGAGTGGTCTCCGGTCGGAGCAGTGGCCGGTCGGACTCACCCCGGCGCTGGACGAACTGGTGCCGGGGCCGCCGCAAGGGTACGAGGCGTGCGACCGGACTGTCATCGGCGATCCCGGGCCGTGTCGCTTCGCGGCGGATGATCCCGTCCGACAGGTCACGGTCGTGGGGAGCTCCGTGGGGGTCGCCCTGATGCCCGCGGCTGTCGGGGCCTTCGGACATGACTCGATCGTGCGCGGGTTGACCGCCAGCGGCTGTCCGATGCTCGACATCGCCGTGCGCGGGAAGTCGGACGACGATCGCAGGCGGTGCAATGAGCAACGGACAGCTGCCATCGACGAGATCAACGAGACGACGCCGGACATCGTGGTCGTCACCCACGGGTACGACGGGGTCGCGCAGCTCGTCGGGCGCCCGAGTCTGCCCGAGGCTGCGCGCGAGTGGGAAGCCGCCGCCGGTCGGTTCGTCGACGCCGTCGCCGGATCGGGCGCCCGGGTCGTCTTCGTCGCCGCGGTGCCGCAGGGTGGGGACCCGTCGCAGTGTGCGGCGTTGCGGCTGAACGGGCCGGACGCGTGCACCTCGGAGCTGTCGGACGCGTACCAGCTCGGAGCCGCTGCCGAGCGTCGAGTCGCCGAGTCCCGGCCGGGCGTGGACTTCGTCGATTCGAGCGGCTGGTACTGCGTCGACGGCCGCTGCCCGGTCCTCGCGGGCGACGTCCTGATCCGGAAGGACGGCCAACACATCACGCTCGAGTTCTCCGAGCGTCTCGCCGTGGTCCTCCGCGAAGCGGTGCTCGCCGAGCGGTGACAGCGCGGTATGGTCGCGGCATGGCAGAGCATCGGCGCGGGGCGAACCTCCCGTCGATCGGCGGGTTCAACCGGACGGTGGTGCTCGACGCCGTGCGCCGTTCGCCGGACGGGCTGAGCCGCGTCGAGCTCGCGTCCCGCACGGGCCTCAGCGCGCAGACCGTGTCGAACGTCACGCGGTTCCTCATCGAGGCGGGGATGATCGCCGAGTCGGGCACGGTCGTGTCCGGTCGCGGCAAGCCCCGCACGATCCTGCGGCTCGAGGCCGGCAGCCGCTACGCCGTCGGGGTGCACGTGGACCCGGCCGTCGTGACGTACGTGCTGCTCGACCTCGCGGGCACCGTTGTCGCGTCGAGCACCACGTCGACCCCGACCGCGGACGACCCGTCCGAGGTCGTCCGGACCATCGCGACCGCGATCGACGAGCTCGTCTCGGGCGCGCGCGTCGACGTCGAGGCCGTGCTCGGGGTCGGCATCGCCAGCCCCGGACCCATCGACGTCGACGCCGGCGTGGTGCTCGACCCGCCCTTCCTGCCGCGGTGGCGCGACGTCCCCCTGCGCGATGCGCTCGCCGAGGCGACCGGGTACCCCGTCCTCCTCGAGAAGGACGTGACGGCGGCCGTGGTGGGGGAGATGTTCCTCGCCGGGGAGTCCTCCGCGCGGAACTTCGCCTTCGTGTACTTCGGCACCGGCTTCGGCGTGGGCCTCGCCGTCGACCACGAGCCCGTCCGCGGGGTCGGGTCGAACGCCGGGGACGCCGGGCACATCATGGTCGACCAGGGATCCCTCGCCGGGACGCCGGACGGCGAGGGCACGCGGGGCGAGGTCGGCGCGGCGGTGGCACCGGACCGCCTGGTGCACATCGCGCAGGCCCGGGGGCTCGCGCTCGGCGGCGCACCCGCGGACGTCGCCGCGGTCGACCGTGCCTGGGACGCGCTCGGCGCGGCGATCGACGCCGGGGACCCGGTCGCCGTCAGACTCGCGGCCGAGGCGGGGACGGTGATGGGCAACGCGGTCGTCCTCATCGTGAACCTGCTCGACATCGACCGCGTCGTGTTCGGCGGCCCGTTCTGGTCGCGGATTGCGAGCGCGGCCCTCCCCGCCGCGCGCGAGGCGATCGTCGGTTCGCCGCTGCTCGTGCCGAAGCACCCCGTCGTCGTGACCGAGAGCGGTCGCGGAGCGGACGTGGCCGCGGTCGGCGCGGCCTGCCTCGTCCTCGACGCGGCGCTGTCTCCGCGGGCGAGCACCCTCCTCATCCGTCGCTGACGGGGGTCGGTCGCGACCAGCGGGTGACGGGAGGCGCGGTGCGGGCCCGACCCGCGCCTCCCGTCCGGCACACGGTGCCGTTCCCCGTGTCGCGCGCGACACCCGTCGTTCACCTCGCCGCCACCGGCCGGATGCCCGGATGCTGAACAGTCGTGCAGGTCCCCCCCCGAACTCCCGAGAAGGACTCTGCATGCATCCCCGTGCTCTGCGCCTCGGCGCGTCCGTCGCCGCCGCCCTCGTCGTCGCCGCCGGCGTGCTGACGACGTCGCCCGCCTCCGCTGCCGTCGGTGACGACGACCCGTCCGTGGGCGCCGCGAGCCCGAACGGACTCGTCGTGAACGAGGTCGAGTCGAACGGTGACGACACCGACTGGGTCGAGCTCCGGAACACCTCGTCGGCGGCGATCGACCTGTCCGGGTACGCGTTCCTCGACGACGACAGCTCGCACGAGGCGTACGTCCTGCCCGCCGGTTCGACCATCGCCGCGGGCGGGTACTTCGTCATCGACCAGGTGTCGGCGACCGCTCCCGGCTTCGACTTCGGGCTCGGCGGCGCCGACACCGCCAGGGTGTACGACCCGGCCGGCGACCTCGTGCTGCGGTACTCGTGGACGGCGCACGCCGCGGTGACGTACGGGCGCTGCCCGGACGGAACCGGCGCGCTCGTGGACACCACGGCGTCGACCAAGGGTGCGGCGAACGACTGCTCCTCGCCGGTGCGCATCAACGAGGTGGAGTCCGACGGTGGGACCCCGGGCGACTGGGTCGAGCTGACGAACGTCGGGACGACCACGATCGACTTCGGCGGGTACGTGTTCCGGGACAGCGACGACACGCACGCGTACACGATCCCGAACGGGACGACCGTCGCACCGGGTGGCTTCACCGTCCTCGACGAGCAGGACTTCGGGTTCGGGCTCGGCAAGGCCGACTCGGCGCGGGTCTTCGATCCTCGTGGTGACGTCGTCGACTCGTACACGTGGAGCGCGCACGCCGCGACGACGTACGGCCGGAACCCCGACGGCACCGGCGCGTTCGCGGAGACCTCGGCGCCGACCAAGGGCGCCGCGAACCGGTTCGCCGGGGTGGTCACCGCCGAGGCGTGGCCCGGTGGTCCGGACGAGCGGGTGCTCGACGACGAGGACACCTTCACCGGTGACCTGAGCGGCATCGACTGGACGACCTCGGGTTCGGGTTCGACGTCGGGTTCGGCCGCCGGGCAGCTCTGGGTCGTGCAGAACGGGGACGGGCTGCTCTACCACCTCGTGTCCGACGGCGAGGGCGGATGGGCGCCCTCGAACGCGGCCGGTACGGAACTGCACTACGCCGACGGTTCCGGCACCCCGGATGCCGAGGGCGTCACCGTCACGTCCGACGACCCCGGCGCGGTCTACGTCTCGACCGAGCGGAACAACGACGTGTCGTCCACGAGCCGCCCGGCCGTCCTGCGCTTCGCCACCACCGACGGCTCCCAGTCGACGCTGGACGCCACCGACGAGTGGAACCTCGCGACGGACTTCCCCGGGCTCGGCGCGAACGCGGGCCTCGAGGGCGTCACCTGGATCCCGGACTCCTGGCTCACCGCGCACGGCTTCGCGGACGAGCACACCGGCGCCGCGTACACGCCGGCGACCTACACCGGACACGGCGACGGGCTGTTCTTCGTCGGCGTCGAGGGCACGGCCAGCGTGTACGCGTACGCCCTGATGTCCGACGGTGCCTTCCAGCGGGTGGCCACGATCGCGACGCCGTTCTCCGTCGTCGCCGACGTCCAGTTCGACCCGACGCTCGACGCGCTCTGGGTGGTCTGCGACGACGCGTGCTCGGGCCGGACGGCGCTGTACGAAGTGGCCGACGGGGCCTTCGCGGCGACGACCGTGTACGAGGCGCCGTCGAACGCCGACCGGACGCTGGCGAACGAGGGCTTCGCGATCTCGGGTGTCTGCAGTGGTGGCTCGCGGGCGACGTTCTACGCCGACGACAACGACACGGACGGGTTCTCACTCC
Organism: Curtobacterium sp. Curtsp22; assembly: GCF_059492135.1. NCBI lineage: Bacteria > Bacillati > Actinomycetota > Actinomycetes > Micrococcales > Microbacteriaceae > Curtobacterium > Curtobacterium sp. Curtsp22. The sequence goes on from NZ_CP168519.1 coordinate 2,774,499, forward strand.
GGACGGGCACCTACCCGTGCGACTCGTCGACGCCGGGCGACGGTGGGACGCCGGGCGATGGCGGGACGCCGGGCGATGGCGGGACGCCGGGCGACGGTGGGATGCCTGGCGACGGTGGCACGACGCCGACCCCGGTCCCGACCCCGACGCCGGGTGGCGGGTCGACGCCCGCCCCGGGCGACACCGCGCCGGGTGGCTCCACCCCCGGAGCGGGCGCCTCGCCCTCGGGTGCGCCCGTCGCACCGTCCGAGTCGTCCCTGACCGAGGCGAACCGCGGCACGCTCACCGCCCCGGCCACGGCACGCCCCGGCGAGACCATCACGATCGCCGTCGGTACCCGGTACGCCGGGCAGCAGGTGCACGTCTGGATGTTCTCCACGCCGACGCTGCTCGGGACCGCCACGGTCGCGGCGGACGGAACGGTCACGGCGACCATCCCGGCCGACGCCCCCGCGGGCGAACACCGCATCGTGGTGACCGCCGAGGACGGCACGGTGCTGGGCTGGACCACGATCACGATCGACCCCGTGACCGGCGCGCTGGCGTTCACGGGCGCCGGGGGGCTCGGGGTCGGCGCCGTGGCGGCGTTCCTGCTCCTGGCCGCCGGTGCGGGCGTGCTCGTGCTCCGTCGGCGCAGGGGGACCCCCGCCTCGGAGTGACCCGGTGAGCAGGAATGGTCGGGTTCGTGGTGCGGACCCGACCATTCCTGCTCACGAACGCGCGCCCGCGAGCCCCGACGCCCGCGAGCCACGCGCCCGCGAGCCACGCGCCCGCGATCGGCCCGCGAGGCCCACGCGCCCGCGGCGGTACGGTCGCATGGTGCACAACGAGATCCTCCGGTACACCGCCTTCGCCGCCGAGCCGGGCGGCGGCAACCCCGCCGGCATCGTGCTCGACGCGGCCGACCTCTCCGACGACGAGATGCTCGCGATCGCGCAGGAGGTCGGGTACCCCGAGACCGCCTTCGTCACCGGGCAGACCCCCACGGGCCCGCGCCTGCGGTACTTCTCGCCGGCGGCCGAGGTCCCGTTCTGCGGCCACGCCACGATCGCCACGGCGGTGGTGCTCGCCGAACGCGAGGGCCTCGGGCGCCGGGTGTTCACGACCGCCGCGGGGGAGATCGCCCTCGACGCCACGACCGCTCCGGACGGCAGCGTGCAGGTCGCGATGACGAGCGTCCAGCCGGCGTCCCGGCCGCTCGACCCCGACCTCCGCGACCGCCTGTTCGCCCTGCTCGGCCTGACGGTCGACGACGTCGCGGCGGGTTTCCCGGTGCTCGAGTCCTTCGCCGGCAACTGGCACCCGGTGATCGTGCTCGCCGACGTCGAGCTGTTCCACCAGTTCCGCTTCGCCCCGGAGCCCCTCGCGGCCCTCAAGCGCGAGGCCGGCTGGGCGGGGACGGTCACGGTCCTGCACCGCACCGGCGCGCTGGAGTACGAGGCGCGCAACCTCTTCCCGGCCGGCCGGATCACCGAGGACCCGGCGACCGGTTCGGCGGCAGCGTCGACCGGCGCCTACCTGCGCGAGATCGGGGCCGTGCAGCCCGGTGACCGCGTGGTGATCCGGCAGGGCCGGCACGTCGGACGGCCGAGCGTGCTGCTCGTCGACGTCCCGGCGACCGGCGGCATCACGGTCACGGGCGGTGCCACTCCGGTCTGAGCGGTCCGGGAGCGTGACCGAATCGACACGGACCGACTCTTGACACGGATAAGTAAATACGGTGGAGTAATCCTGCGCGCGGGTGACGGAGCCCGCGAACATCCCGTGCAAAGGAGCACCGATGAAACGCCGCACCCGAATCATCGCCGGACTCGCAGCCGTGGCAGTCGCCGCGGTCGGTCTGGCTGGTTGTTCCAGTTCAGGCTCTGCCTCGAGCGACACCATCAAGATCGCGTACCAGAAGTTCGGTGCCTTCCAGCAGCTCGACGCCCAGATGAAGGTCGTCAAGAAGGAGTACGAGAAGGAGAACCCGGGCAAGAAGGTCGAACTCGTGCCGATCCAGGCGCAGGAGAACGACTACTACACGAAGCTCGCGCTCATGAACAAGGCGCCGGCGACCGCACCGGACGTCATGTACGAGGACACCTTCCTCATCAAGGCCGACGCTCAGGCCGGCTACCTCCTGCCGCTCGACAAGTACACGGCGAAGTGGAAGGACTGGAGCCAGTTCTACGACAACGCCAAGCAGGCCGGTGAAGGCGTCGACGGCAAGACCTACGGCATCCCGATGGGCACCGACACCCGGGCCCTCTGGTACAACAAGGACATCTTCAAGAAGGTCGGCCTGCCCGTCCCGTGGCAGCCGAAGACCTGGGACGACGTCCTCGCGGCCGCGAAGACCATCAAGGAGAAGGACCCGGGCGTCATCCCGTTCAACGTCTACTCCGGCAAGCCCCAGGGCGAGGCGTCGACGATGCAGGGCTTCGAGATGCTCCTGTACGGCGCGGACGGCTCCGGCAACACGCTCTACAAGGACAAGAAGTGGGTCACCGGCTCGAAGCAGTTCGAGGACTCGCTGCAGTTCATCAAGGACGTCTACCAGGGCGGCCTCGGCCCGACACCGCAGCAGGCACTCGACAGCCAGGTCGGCACCACGATCGCGCAGACGTGGCTCCCCAAGGGCCAGCTCGCGATCGACCTCGACGGGTCGTGGCAGTCGGGGACGTGGCTGAAGTCCGGCACCGCGCCGTGGCCCGAGTGGTCGGACGTGATGGGCCAGGCGCCGATGCCGACGCAGAACGGCCAGGAGCCGGGCTACAACTCGATGTCCGGTGGCTGGACCCTCGCGGTCGGCAAGAACTCGAAGAACCCGCAGGCCGCGTTCGACTTCATCTCGACCTTCCTCAACCAGAAGGGCTCGCTGAAGTACGACATCGAGAACAGCCAGATCGCCGTCCGCAAGGACGTCGCCGAGGACCCGACGTACGACGCGTCCAACCCGACGTTCAAGTTCTTCTCCGGGCTCGTGGAGCACACGAACTTCCGCCCGGCGACGAGTGAGTACTCCCAGGTGTCCAACGCCATCCAGGTGGCGATGGAGTCGGTCATGACCGGGCAGCAGACACCGAAACAGGCGGCCGCCGCGTACGACAAGTCGGTCGAACAGGTGGTCGGCAAGGACAACACCGTCTCCGGCTGACGGGACGGCACCACCTGACGGACTGGAGGCGCGGCTCGCGTCGTGCGCCGCGCCTCCCGTCCGACCCCACCCACCTTCGGAACCCCCTCCGCACCCGGAAGGCAACCACTGTGTCCAGCACTCCCCTCGCGCCGACGTTGTCGGCGCCCGGTGCGCCCAAGCGCACCGATCCGCCGGTCCCGCGCAAGCGGAAGCCCCTGCGGAACGTGGGACGAGCGGTCCCGCTCCTCCCCGCCGTCGTCCTGCTCGTCATCTTCCTGCTCGGCCCGGTCATCTCCTCGTTCTACGGGTCGTTCACCAACTCGGCGCTGACCGGGGTCGGCGCCGCCGACCAGCAGTTCGTCGGCCTGAAGAACTACGTCGAGCTGTTCCAGGACCCGGACTTCCCGAAGTCCGTCATCCTCACCATCGTCTTCCTGCTCGCCTCCGCCGTGGTCGGGCAGAACGTGCTCGGCCTCGCGCTGGCGCTCCTCATGCGCAGTGCCCACAAGGTCGTCCGCGCCGTCGTCGGCACGTTCGTCGTCGCCGCGTGGGTGCTGCCCGAGATCGTGGCGTCGTTCGCGGCCTACGCGTTCTTCAACGACAAGGGGACGCTCAACGAGTTCCTCGCGTCGATCGGCATCAACGGGCCGAACTGGCTCTACACGTACCCGATGCTCGCCGTCATCCTCGCGAACATCTGGCGCGGCACCGCGTTCTCGATGCTCGTGTACTCCGCCGCCGTGCAGGAGGTCCCCGAGGAGATCACCGAGTCCGCCGAGGTCGACGGCGCCACCGGGTGGCAGCGCCTCGTCTACATCACGCTGCCGGTCATCCGTCGGTCGATCTCGACGAACCTCATGCTGACGACGCTGCAGACCCTGTCGGTGTTCACCCTCATCTACGTGATGACCGCCGGCGGCCCCGGGACGGACTCGTCCACGCTGCCGATCCTCGCCTACCAAGAGGCGTTCAAGTTCTCGCAGCTCGGCTTCGGGACGGCGATCGCGACGATCCTGCTCGTGGTCGGCGCGGTGTTCTCGATCATCTACATCAAGGCACTGAAGCCGGAGGTGGACTGATGGCCATCACAGCCCCGTCCCTCGACCAGACCACGACCCGTTCCGTGACCGCCCCGGGCTCGCTGCACATGACCTCCCCGCGGGGTCGGACCATGCGCTGGGTGTCGAACATCGTGCTGCTCGTCATCGCGGTGTGCTTCGCGGTGCCGCTGCTCTGGCTCGTGCTCGCCTCGGTCGACCCCGACGCGTCCCTGTCGGTGAAGGTGCCGTCGCAGTTCACGCTCGACAACTTCACGAAGGTCCTCACGCCGGAGCTGTCGTTCATCCCGCTCGCGAACAGCCTGCTCATCTCCGGCGGCACGGCGCTCGTCACCGTGGTGTTCGCGCTGCTCGCCGCCTACCCGCTGTCCCGCTACAAGATGCGCGTCAACAAGCCGTTCCTGTACGGGATCCTGTTCGGCACCGGCCTGCCGATCACCGCCATGATGGTGCCGGTCTACGCGTTGTTCGTGTCGCTCAACCTCATCGACAACGTGTGGGGCTGCATCTTCTTCCTCGCCGCCACCTCGCTGCCGATGGCGATCTGGATGGCGAAGAACTTCATGGACTCGGTGCCGATCTCCCTCGAGGAGGCGGCGTGGACCGACGGCGCGTCGATGATGACGACGCTGACGCGCATCGTGATCCCGCTCATGCGCCCGGGCATCGCCGTGGTGTTCATCTTCGTGTTCATCCAGGCGTGGGGGAACTTCTTCGTCCCCTTCGTCCTGCTGCTCTCGCCCGACAAGGTGCCCGCCGCGGTGAGCATCTTCAACTTCTTCGGGCAGTACGGGGCGGTGGCGTACGGGCAGCTCGCGGCCTTCTCGATCATCTACTCCGTGCCCGTCATCGCCCTCTACGTGGTCGTGTCCCGAGGCCTCGGCGGCGGCAACGCCCTCGCCGGCGGCATCAAGGGCTGACACCCGTCCCTGCTGGAAAGGAACCACCTCCATGCACCACGACGAACCCCTCGTCGAAGCCCGCATCGCCCGGCTCGTCCGGGACCGCATCGACCCCGCCGTCCTGCGCCGGTCCGCACCGGTGGAGATCGCCGCCTGGACCGTGCCGGACGAACCGGTCCCGTTCGACGTCGCGGTGGCTGCCGACTACGAGCCGTTCACGGTGGGCGGCTCCTGGGGCGGCCGACCGTGGGGGACCACCTGGTTCCGGATCCGCGGCACCGTGCCGGAGGACTTCGGGACGGCGCCGGGCACCACGGCGGAGCTCCGGGTCGACCTCGGCTTCACGAAGCGCCACCCCGGGTTCCAGGCCGAGGGGCTCGCGTGGCGGCCGGACGGTACGACCGTCAAGGGCATCGAGCCGAAGAACGACACCGTCCCGCTCGAGGTCGGTCCCGGTGAGTCCTTCGAGCTCTACGTCGAGGCCGCGGCGAACCCGGACATCGGCGGCGACTCGTTCCAGGGGGCGACCCCGCTCGGGTCGCGCTCCACGGCCGGGACGAAGCCGATCTACAAGGTGAAGGCGCTCGAGATCGTCGAGCGGGACGACACCGTGTGGGAGCTCCAGCAGGACTTCTGGGTCCTCCGCGGCCTGATGGCCGAGCTGCCCACCGACGGCACCCGCGGCGCGGACGTCCTGCGCGTGCTCGAGCGCGCCGCCGACGCCCTCGACCCGGACGACGTCGCCGGGACGGCCGCCGACGCACGAGCGGTCCTCGCGCCCGTCCTCGCCGTGCCGGCCAGCGCTGCCGCGCACCGGGCGATCGCCGTCGGCCACGCGCACATCGACTCGGCGTGGCTCTGGCCGGTGCGCGAGACCATCCGGAAGTGCGCCCGCACCTTCTCGAACGTGCTCGACCTGATGGACCGCGATCCCGACTTCACGTTCGCCTGCTCCTCGGCGCAGCAGTACGCCTGGATCCGGGACGGCTACCCGTCGATCTGGGCCCGCATCAAGCAACGGGTCGCCGAGGGCCGGTGGATCCCGGTCGGCGGCATGTGGGTCGAGTCGGACACGAACCTGCCCGGCGGCGAGGCCCTCGCGCGGCAGTTCGTCGCCGGCAAGCGGTTCTTCCTCGAGGAGTTCGGCATCGACACCCCCGAGGCGTGGCTCCCGGACTCGTTCGGGTACTCCGGAGCCCTGCCGCAGATCGTCCGCGCCGCCGGCTCGAAGTGGTTCGTCACGCAGAAGCCCTCGTGGAACGAGACGAACGTCATCCCGCACACGTCGTTCCACTGGGAGGGCATCGACGGCTCCCGGGTCCTCACGCACCTGCCCCCGGCGGATACCTACAACTCGGACGTCTCACCCGCCGACCTGCACCGCGGCGAACGGCAGAACAAGGAGCGCGGCGTCGCGAACACCTCGATGCTGCTCTACGGCTTCGGCGACGGCGGTGGCGGACCCACCCGCGAGATGGTCGCCGCTGCCCGACGCCAGCACGACCTCGACGGGTCCCCGCGGGTCGACCTCGGCACCCCGGCGCAGGTCTTCGAGGAGATCGAGGCCGCACTGCCGACGCCGGCGGTGTGGTCGGGCGAGATGTACCTCGAGTTCCACCGCGGCACCTACACCTCCCAGATCCGCACGAAGCAGGGCAACCGGCGCTCCGAGCACCTGCTCCGCGAGGCCGAGCTCTGGGCGTCCACCGCCGCCGTCCGACTCGGGCTCGACTACCCGTACGAGGAGCTCGAGCAGGCCTGGCACACCGTGCTCCTGCAGCAGTTCCACGACATCCTGCCCGGCTCCTCGATCGCCTGGGTCTACGAGAACGCCGAGGCGAACTACGCCGAGGTCGCCCGTGTGCTCGAGGGCCTGATCGGCAACGCCACGACGGCGCTCGCGAACGGCGGTGCCGCGGCGCTCGCCGGGGTCGGTGCGTCGTCCACCGCCCGGGCCGGCGGTGGGAGCGCCCTGCTGGACGCACCGTCGGGGGCGGACGCCGTCGGCGGCAGCGGCTCGACCGGGAACGTCGTGCGCTTCAACGCCTCGCCGGTCGCGGCTGGAGGCGCAACCGCCCTGGGTGGTTCGCTGGGCGACGAACCGCGAGCCGTGCCTCCCGTCCGGAACGGCGACCGCTTCGTGTTCGACACCGGTGTCATCACGGCGACCATCGACGCGGCCGGTCACGTCGTGTCGCTCGTCGACCACGCGTCCGGACGCGACGCCGTCGCCCCGGGTGCGGCCGCCGCGGAGTACACCGTGTTCCGTGACACCCCGAACCAGTGGGAGGCGTGGGACATCGACCGCGCCTACCAGCGCAGCGGCACGGTGCTGGAGGCGTCCTCGGTCGAGGTGTCCGGCGACGAACTCGTCGTGCAGCGGTCCTTCGGGTCGTCGTCGATCACCACCCGGTACTCCGCCGTCGCCGGCCAGTCCGAGCTGACGATCGTGACCGAGGTCGACTGGCACGAGCGCCAGAAGCTCCTCAAGCTCGCGTTCCCCCTCGACGTCCGCGCGGCGTCGGCATCGAGCGAGATCCAGTTCGGCCACATCGACCGGCCGACCCACCAGAACACCTCGTGGGACATGGCCCGCTTCGAGACCAGCGCCCACCGCTGGGTGCACGTCGCCGAGCCGGGGTTCGGCGTCGCCGTCGCGAACGACTCCACCTACGGACACGACATCACCCGGAGCACCCGGGCCGACGGCGGCACCACGACGCTCGTCCGGGAGTCGCTGCTGCGGGCCCCGACGTTCCCTGACCCGCACGCCGACCAGGGGCACCACGTGTTCCGGACGGTGCTGCGGGTGGGCGCCTCGGTGCTCGACGCCGCCGATGCCGGGTACCGGCTCAACCTGCCGGTGCGCACGGTGGAGGGGACGACCACGGTCGACCCGCTCGTGACGGTGTCGTCGCCGCAGGTGTTCGTCGAGGCGGTGAAGCTCGCCGAGGACCGCTCCGGTGACGTCGTCGTGCGGCTCTACGAGGCGTCGGGCGGTCGCGCGGCCGACGTCGGCGTCGACTTCGGGTTCGACGTCGCCGGGGTGGCGGCGGTGGACCTGCTGGAACGCCCGCTGGGGGACTCGTGGGAGTCGGGGGAGCCGGTCGTGCTCACGCTCCGGCCCTTCGAGATCGTGACCCTCCGGGTGCGTCGGGCCTGAGGCAGCGGGCTCGCGCGCGAAGGACCGCGGCGCCGGACGGGACACGGGTGCGTTCCGTCCGGCGCCGTGCTGCGGGTTGGGGTGGTCGTTCCGGGCGTAGGTGGTCGAATCGGGCGTACCTGGTCGAAAGATCTGACCAGGTACGCCCGATTCCGTCAGGGATCGCGTCCGTCCTGGGAAACAACGTTGGTCCTCCACAACAGCGTGGGCCTGGAGGCGCGTCAACAGTTGACGAGATCGGACCGCTTCGCGCGTGGCTGGCGGGCATCGTCTCGTCCATGAACGAACCGCTGCCCATCCTGCGGGCCTCCGCCACGCGCGAAGCCGACCTCGACGCCAGCACCCTCCGCCGCCGGACACGGCTGCACGGCCCCGGTCGTCTCGTCCGCGCGGGGCCGAACGCCTTCGTCGACGGGGCGGCGTGGGACGCAGCGGGGCCCCGGCAGCGGTACGTGACCCGCGTGTACGCGCGGCTCGGTCGACTCGGCAGCCGGGCGACCGTCTCCCACGCATCCGCGGCCGCAGTGCACGGGCTGCCGTCGCTCGGCGGGTGGAGCATCCCGGTCCACGCGACCGTGCCGGAGTCGATGTACCGCGCCCGGACCTCCGAACTGGTCCTGCACACCCGGCCGGTGTCCGACACCGAACGGACCCGAGCGGGCGACCTCGCGATCACCACGATTCCACGAACCGTCATCGACATCGCGATGACGGACGACCTGCGGGCCGGAGTCGTCGTCGCCGATGCAGCGTTGCGCCGCGGCATCCGACGAGAGGACCTGTGGCGAGCGCTGCACCCGAGCGCTCGGGGACGGGCCCGGGCTGCGCAGGTCGTCGAGCTCGCAGACGGACGATCGGGTTCCCCGGCGGAGTCCCTCGCACGTGTGGTCTTCCGCGAGCTCGGGCTCCCCGTGCCCGTGCTGCAGCAGGAGTTCGTGATCGGTGGTCGTCGGTCCGTCGTCGACTTCTGGTTCCCGGACGAGGGGCTGATCGTCGAGATCGACGGGCGTGCGAAGTACACGCAGGAGCGGTACCTCGGGGGCCGCGACCAGACCGAGGTGTTCATCGACGAGAAACGTCGTCACGCCCGCCTGCTCACGGTGCCGGGCGTCCGCACGGTGCTCCGCGTCGAGTGGCGCGAGCTGTTCGACCTCGACGCGCTGGCACTCCGGTTCCGTGCCGCCGGCCTCCCGTGTGCTGTCCGACCGGTGCGGAGCGCTCGACGCCCCGCGACGACGCCGATGCGGTGAGTCGGCTCAGTGCGGCCTGGTTAGCGTGGCCGCATGGCAGTGCAGGAGATCTGGCTCGTCCGTCACGGTGAATCGGTCGCCAACGTCGCCGCGGCGCGCGCCGAGGCAGCGGGCGAGGACCTGATCGACGTGCCCTACCGTGACGCCGACGTCCCGCTGAGCCCCCTCGGCGAGGACCAGTCCCGGTCCCTCGGACAGGAACTCGTCGATCGGGGCATCGACGACGTCCCCGTGGCGCTGTGGGTGTCGCCGTACCTGCGCGCACAGCGGACGATCGAGATCGCGCTGGCCGCCGCCGGACAGACCGAGCCCCCGAAGCGCGTGGACGAGCGCCTCCGCGACCGCGAGCTCGGGGTCCTCGACCTGCACACCCTGCAGGGCGTCCGGAACCGTCACCCGGACGAGGAACGCCGTCGACAGTGGCTCGGCAAGTTCTACCACCGTCCGGCGGGCGGCGAGTCCTGGGCAGACGTGATGCTCCGGCTCCGCTCCGCCCTCGCCGACGTCGAGCGCCTCGAGGGCACCGAACGCCTCGTCATCGCTGCGCACGACGCCGTGGTCATGATGGTCGTCGCGGTGTGCCTCGACCTCGACGAACCAGCCCTGATGGACTTCGCGCGGACCCACGCGGTCGCGAACGCCTCGCTCACACGAGTCCGGCGCGAGCACGCCGGGGCGCCGTGGATGCTCGAGGAGTTCTCGTCGGTCGAACACCTCGATGACGACGAGGTCACCGCACACACCGGCAGGAAGGACGACGAAGATGTCCGTTGAACCCGTCACTCCGAACTTCCTGCGGGATTGGCCGCTCCCCGACGCAGGCGCCGGCAAGTACGGCCGCGGGCAGGTGCTCGTCATCGGCGGCGCCGCCCGTACACCGGGCGCGGCGATGCTCTCGGCGCTCGCCGCACTGCGGGTCGGTGCAGGTCGGCTCACGCTGGCGGTCGGCAGGAGCATCGCGAACGAAGTCGCCGTCGCGGTCCCCGAGTCCGGTGTCGAACCCCTCGACGAGGACCCGGACGGACACATCGCCGTCGGCGCGATCGAGGGGATCGAGGAGCCCGCTGCGAGCGCCGACGCTGTCTTGATCGGCCCGGGGCTCGATGCGCCGGACGGGACCCGTGACCTCGTCGCCGGGCTCGCGGACGCGGTCGGAGCCCGGACGACGGTGGTGCTCGACGCCTTCGCTCTCGGCGTGGCCGTCGATGTCCGGGACCGACTGGCGCCCCTGCGCGGCCGCCTGGTGATGACGCCCAACTCCGGCGAGGCCGAGCGGTTGCTCGGGCGCGACGGCAGCGGAGACGACGTGGCCGATGCGATGGTCATCGCCCAGCGGTTCGGTGCGGTCGTGGCCCTCGGCGACGCCATCGCGACACCGAACGGGCGCAGCTGGCTGAAGGGCACCGGTTCCGGCGGGCTCGGGACGAGCGGGAGCGGGGACGTCCTGTCGGGGGCGGTCACCGGTCTGCTCGCTCGCGGTGCCGATCCGGCGCAGGCAGTGGCGTGGGCGTCGTACGTGCACGCGGCGGCTGGCGACCGCCTCGCCGTGCAGGTCGGGCCGCTCGGCTACCTGGCGAGCGAGCTCGTGACGGAGATCCCGCGCGTGCTGGTGGAGCTCGGCGCGTAACGAACGCGGTACATGGTGCTTTCGGTCGTACCTGCCCGAAACTTCCGACCAGGTACGCCCGAAACGGTCAGGTACGCCCCGGCGCCTACCCGCGCAGGGACTCGACGGCCTTCGCGATCCGACGCGCACGGGTCTCCGGCGCCTTCGCCTGCACGACCGGGTCGGCGAGGGCCCGCTGCCGCGAGTTCGACAGCGTGTCGAAGGCCGCTCGGACCCCGGCCTCCTGCAGCGCCGATGCGAGGTCCTCCGGCAGGTCGACGACGCGGGGCAGCGTGTCGACCTCGATCGTGACCTCGACGGTGTCGCCGGCCGCGACCCCGGAGGCGGCACGGTGCTCCGCCGACAGCGGGACGAGGGACTGCTCGTCCATCACGCCGATCGACGACCGGTACGTGTAGGCGCCGTTCAGGGTGACCACGACGGGTGGGCGGCGCCCCGCGCCCAGCGCGTCGACGACGTCGGACGGGACCGGCAGACCGGTCGCCGTCTTCCGCGCCTGCAGGACGGTCGTCGTGAACTGCATCCGTGCCTCCTGGACTGAACCGGGCTGACCCGGCCGGCCCGATGCGGGCCGACGCCGGTGCCGGCGCCTGTGCCGACAAGCGAAACCGTACAGGCGAACCCGCTGTTCCGCAGCCGTTCACCGCCGCAGCACTGGCCGGAAACCGGACGCGTCCACGATCGTCCAGGACCCGGACCCCGGTCCACCCCGACGCACCACAGCACCCGAAAGGCACACCCCGTGCAGCACAAGCGCACCCTCGCCGGCATCGCCCTGGCCGCCGCCGCCATCGTCACCCTCGCCGGCTGCTCGGCCACGAGCTCCGCCAGCACGACCAAGGACGACACCGACTGGAAGACCGCCACGAGCGCCGAGTCCGCCGGTGGCATGGACGCCCTCGTGAAGGCCGCCAAGGCGGAGGGGCAGCTCAACGTCATCGCGCTGCCGCCGTCGTGGGCCAACTACGGCAAGATCATCGACGGCTTCACCAAGAAGTACGGCATCAAGATCACCTCCGCGAACCCGAACGGCTCGAGCGCCGACGAGATCGCCGCAGTGAAGTCGCAGAAGGGCCAGTCGACGGCACCGGACGTGCTCGACCTCGGCAACGCCGTGCTGCAGCAGAACCTCGACCTGCTGACGGACTACAAGGTCGCGAACTGGAGCGACATCCCCTCGGACCTCAAGGACGAGGACGGCGCCTGGACCCGCGACTACACGGGCCTGATGTCGATCGGCTACGACTCGTCGAAGATCACGGACGCCCCGAAGGACCTGGACGACCTGCTCGGCTCCGAGTACAAGGGCAAGGTCTCGATCGCGGGCGACCCGACGCAGGCGAACCAGGCCGCGTCGGCGGTGTACCTCGCGGCGCTCGAGAACGGCGGCTCCGCCGACGACATCACGAAGGGCGTCGACTACTTCGGCAAGCTGAAGCAGGCGGGCAACTTCCAGAACGTGCTGCCGTCGCAGGCGACCGTCGCCTCGGGCGAGACGCCCGTCGTGATCCAGTGGTCCTACAACAACCTCGCGTGGGGTCCGGCGGCCGGCGCGAGCGGGAACAAGAACTGGAAGACCGTCGTCCCCGAGGGCCAGGCCCTCGGCTCGTACTACTCGCAGGCGATCAACAAGGACGCCCCGCACCCCGCGGCCGCGCGCCTCTGGCAGGAGTACATCGCCAGCCCGGACGTGCAGAACCTGTACCTCCAGGCCGGTGCCTTCCCGTCCACCCTCGCCGCGCTCGAGAAGTCGGGCAAGGTCGACCAGGACGCCCTCGACGCCGCCGGTGGCGCGCCGAAGGACTACGTCGAGCTGACCGACGAGCAGGTCACCGCCGCGGCGAAGGTGCTGTCGGCGAAGTGGGCCTCGACGATGGGCTCCTGAGCAGCATGACCACCGCATCGACCACCGCATCGGCACCGGTCGCCGGGGCGACGCTCGTCACGAGCGAGCAGCCGGCCGATGCCACCGCCCGCCGCGTCGCCGGACCCCGTGTCCGGCGCCGCGGCGGCATCGCGTGGCTCGGCCTCACCCCGTTCGCCGCCTACGTCCTGCTGTTCCTGGCCGTCCCCGCGGTGGTCGCGATCGGCAGCGGCTTCTTCACGAGCGACGGCGCGTTCACGTTCGCCAACCTCGCCGCGTTCGCCGACCCGTCGGTCATCCGTGCCTTCGGCGGCTCGTTCGCCCTGTCGGCCGTGTCCGCCGTGATCGGTGCCGTCGTCGGGGCGATCGTGTGCTGGGCGCTCGCCGCGCTCCGGCCCGACGGGCTCGTCCGGTCCGTGATCGACTCCGCTGCGAGCGTCCTCGCCCAGTTCGGCGGCGTCATGCTCGCGTTCGCGTTCATCGCCACGATCGGCGCGCAGGGCCTCGTCACGACGTGGTTGGTGTCCGTCTTCCACATCGACCTCAACGCCGAGGGCACCTTCCTCTACACGGTCCCCGGGCTCGTCATCCCCTACGTCTACTTCCAGGTGCCGCTGATGGTCCTCACGTTCATGCCCGCCCTCGAAGGCGTCAAGACCCAGTGGGGTGAAGCCGCCGCCACCCTCGGCGCCTCCCGCGCGACGTACTGGCGCCGCATCGGCCTGCCCGTGCTCGCGCCGGCGTTCTGGGGATCGCTGCTGCTCCTCTTCGCGAACGGGTTCTCGTCGTTCGCCACCGCGGCGGCCCTGATCTCCCAGGGCGGGATCGTGCCGCTCACCATCCGCACGCAGCTCACGAGCGAGACGATCATCGGACTGCAGAACGTCGCCGGTGTGCTCGCCTTCGGCATGGTCGTCGTGATGGCGGTCGTGATGGGCGCGTACTCGCTGCTGCAGCGCCGGGCGTCGAGGTGGCAGCGATGAGCGCGGCTGCCCCAGTGCGTCCGTCGCTTGGGTCGCGCCCGTCGCGCTCGTCGTCTCGTCGTCGGCCAGGAGGCGCGACTCGCCCCGGCGGCTTCGGCGCGGCCCCGTCACGGGTCACCGCCGCGATCGTGCTCGTCGTGGTCGGCCTCGTGTTCGCCGTCCCGCTCGTCGCCCTCGCGCAGTTCACCTTCCGCCAGGGGACGGACGGCAGCCTGACGCTCGCGCACTACGGCGCACTCGTCGACCCGGTGAACGCCGCGACCTACCAGCCGGTGTTCGACGGCCTCGGGGCATCCCTGCTCATCGCGCTCATCACCGTGGGGATCGTGCTGCTCGTCCTGCTGCCGGCCCAGATCATCACGGCCCTGCGGTACCCGCGGCTCCGTCGGGTCCTCGAGTTCGTGTGCATCGTGCCGATCACCGTCCCCGTGGTCGTCCTCGTCGTCGGGTTCATCCCCGTGTACCAGGTCGTCGCCCAGGTCTTCGGCTCGGGCGCGTGGACCCTGTCGTTCGCGATCGGCATCGTCTCGCTGCCCTTCGCGTTCCGACCGATCGCCGCGGCCATCACCGCGATGGACATGGCCGTGCTCTCCGAGGCCGCCCGGTCGCTCGGCGCGTCGTGGTGGACCGTCACGTGGCGGGTGCTCCTGCCGAACCTCCGCCGCGGCATCACCGCCGCCTGCTTCCTGACCATCACGGTCGTCCTCGGCGAGTACACCCTCGCCTCGTTCCTCTCCCGCACGACGTTCCAGACGGCGCTCCTGCTCGTGCAGTCGACCGACCCCTACGTCGCCGCGATCTTCTCGCTGGGCGCACTCGTCTTCGGATTCGTGCTGCTCGTCGTCATCGGCCGGGTCGGCTCCCGCCGTCGCCGTGCCCCGAAGGAGTCCGCATGACCGTCACCGCCCCCGCCGCCCCGGCATCGCTCGCCACCGACGGCGCGACCGTCGAGCTGCACGGCGTCGAGAAGCACTACGGCGCGCACCGTGCCCTCGCCGGCCTGTCGCTCCGCATCGAACCCGGGGAGTTCGTGTCGCTGCTCGGGCCCTCGGGCTGCGGCAAGACGACCGCGCTCCGGGCGCTCGCCGGCCTCGAGGCCATCGACGCCGGCTCCATCCGCATCGACGGCGTCGACGTCGCGGGCACCCCGGTGGACAAGCGGGACATCGGCATGGTGTTCCAGCAGTACTCGCTGTTCCCGCACATGACCGTGCGGCAGAACGTCGCGTTCGGCCTGGAGATGCGCCGGGTCCCCGCCGCCGCGCGCCGCGAGCAGGTCATCGACGCGCTCGACATGGTGCACCTCGCCGAGTTCGCCGACCGCTACCCGCACCAGCTCTCCGGCGGCCAGCAGCAGCGCGTCGCCCTCGCCCGGGCCCTGGTCACCCGGCCCCGTGTGCTCCTGCTCGACGAGCCGCTGTCCGCGCTCGACGCCAAGGTGCGCGTGTCCCTCCGCGACGAGATCCGCCGCATCCAGAGCGACCTCGGCATCACGACCGTGTTCGTCACCCACGACCAGGAGGAGGCACTCGCCGTCTCGGACCGCATCGCGGTGATGAACGCCGGCGACATCGAGCAGATCGGCACGCCCGAGGAGCTCTACCGGTCCCCGTCCTCGGCGTTCACGGCGGACTTCGTCGGGCAGTCGAACCGGCTCCGCGGGGACCTGCGCGGGGGTGACGTGTTCGTCTACGGGTTCAGCGTCCCGGCGCTCGACGCCTCGGCGCCGGACGGCCCGGTGCTCGCCTACGTCCGCCCGGAGGACGTCGCCTTCGCCTCGGAGGGCGTCACCGGCACGGTCGTGGCCTCGAGCTTCCTCGGGTCGATCCGGCGCACGACGGTGCGGCTCGACGACGACACCGTCGTGACGGTGCAGCACGAGGTCGGCGACCGTCGTGCGGCCGGCGAGGCCGTCGCCGTGCGCCTGCTCGGTGCGCCCGTGGCGGTCGCCCCGCTCGCGTAATCGCGAACTGCCGGACGGGAGGCGCGGTGCGGGCCCGCACCGCGCCTCCCGTCCCGTCCCGCGGGTCAGCGCTGGAAGCGCGCGGCCGGGTCGTCGGACAGGGCCGCCTCGATGCGCGCCCGCATGGTCGCGGGCATCTCCGGCAGCGCGTCGAGCCGCGCCCAGAAGGCCTCGGTGTTCTCACCGTCGGCGGGGAAGGGCTCCCCGGAGACGTACCGGCAGGCGAACACCAGGTCGAGGTACTGCGCCCGGTCGCCGTTCGGGTACGTCATCTCCGGCAGCACCTGCACCCACGCGAGGCGCTCGGCGACGGCGACGACGTCGGCTTCCTCAAGGACCTCGCGTTCGGCGGCGACCGCGGGTTCCTCGCCGGGGTCGACGATGCCGGTGACCGGCGTGAAGGCGTGGTTGTCGGCCCGGCGCACGACGAGGAGCTCACGATCAGGACCCTCGCCGCGCGTCACGACGGCGGTGACCCCGGTGAGCCAGAGCGGCTCGTTCCCGATCTTCGAGCGGAGGGACAGGACGAAGTCAGGCGTGGGCATGCCGCCACGCTACCGACACGGGGCCCTGTCGCGGACTGGTCATGACCAGTAGGCTGTCCCCGTGGAGATCATCATCCTGCCCACGCCGGCTGAGGTCGGTCGCGTCGCCGCGGCCAAGATCGCCTCCGTCGTCGCGAAGAAGCCGTCCGCCGTCATCGGCGTCGCCACCGGGTCCAGCCCGCAGGGCATCTACGCCGACCTGCAGCGTCGTGTCGACGCGGGGGAGATCTCGTTCGCCGAGGCCCGCGCGTTCGCCCTCGACGAGTACGTCGGCATCCCGCTCGAGCACCCCGAGTCGTACGCCTCGGTGATCCAGCGCGACGTCATCGAGCCGCTCGGGTTCGAGCCCTCCCGCGTGCGGGTCCCGGACGGCCGCGCGTCCGACCTCGAGTTCGCGGCGAAGGAGTACGACGCCGCGATCCGTGCCGCCGGCGGGGTCGACGTGCAGATCCTCGGGATCGGCGCGAACGGGCACATCGGGTTCAACGAGCCGACGTCGTCGTTCGCGTCCCGCACGCGCATCAAGACCCTCGCCCCGTCCACGCGCGAGGCCAACGCCCGCTTCTTCGACAGCCTCGACCAGGTCCCGACGCACTGCATGACGCAGGGGCTCGGCACCATCCTCGAGGCCCGTGAGCTCGTCCTCGTCGCCCAGGGCTCGTCGAAGGCCGACGCCGTGGCCGCCGCGGTCGAGGGGCCGCTGTCGTCGTTCGTCCCCGGGTCCGCGCTGCAGCTGCACGAGCACGCCACCGTCGTCGTCGACGAGGAAGCCGCGGCGGGCCTCAAGCTCGCCGACTACTACACGTACACGTACGCGAACAAGCCGGCCTGGCAGCTGTTCGAGTAGGACCGCGGATCAGCCTCCTGCACGTCGTTCGAACGCGGTGTGCAGGCGGCTGAGTCCGTCGTCGAGGGTCTCCGCCGAGCACCCGAAGTTGAGTCGCGCGAACCCGACCCCCTGGCGTCCGAAGTCCGGTCCGCTGCCGAGCGCGACCTTCGCCTCGTCGACGAGGAGGGCTGCGGGGTCGTCACCCCACGGCAGCGCTCGCAGGTCGAGCCACGCCAGGTAGGACGCCTGCGGCTGCCGGTACCCGGTGCCGGGCAGCACGTCGCCGAGTCGCTCGGCCAGGGTGCGGCGGTTCGCGGCGAGTTCGGTCAGCAGCGACGCGAGCCAGGGTCCGCCCTCGCTGAACGCCGCCACGCTCGCGGTGTACCCGAGGATCCCGGTGCGCTCCACGACCTCGCCGGGCATGCCGTCGAACCAGGCGCGGGCGCGGTCGGAGGCGCCGACCATCAGGGCGCACTTCGTCCCCGCGAGGTTCCACGCCTTGCTCGCGCTCGTCAGGGTGACCCCGAGCTCCGCTGCCTCGGGGCACGAGTCGAGGAAGGGCGTGAACGTCGCGTCCGCGTGCACGAGCGGCGCGTGGATCTCGTCCGAGACGACCACGGCGTCCCACTCGGCGGCGAGTCGGGCGAGGGCGGCGAGGTCTTCCCGGGTGTGGACGAGTCCGAGGGGGTTGTGCGGGTTGCAGAGCAGCACCGTCCGGGCTCCGTCCGCGAACGCCCGGCCGATCCCGTCGAGGTCCATCCGCCACCCGGCCGTGGTGTCGAACGGGTCCGCGGTGCCCTCGGGTGCGAGCAGCGGGACCTCGGTCACGGAGCCGCCGGCCTCGGCGACGTACTCCCAGAACGGCGGGTACACGGGCGGCATGATGACGACCTGGTCCCCGGGCTCGATGACCCGGCGGAGCGTCTCCACCGCAGCCACCGAGACGTCCGTGGTGGTCCGCACGAGGTCCGGGTCGAGGCGCCACGACCAGCGGGCCTCGGCGAAGTCGGCGAACGCCTCGGGAAGCGCCCGGCCGTGCCCGACGTACCCGGTGTCGCCGTTCGTGACCGCGGCCACGAGGGCGTCCCGCACGGGTTCGGCGAGCATGCTGTCCATCTCCGCGACGAACATCGGCAGCACGTCCGGCGGGTAGGCCGTGTACTTCTCGCTGGTGCGGGTGCGGTGCGCATCGAAGAGGGAGACCATGACGCTCATGGGCCCATCCTCGCAGCGGAGGGTGTGATCTGGACCTCAGTCGACGTCGGCGAGGGTGTACGGTCCGCTCGCGCCCGCGAAGGACACCACCTGCGCCCGGACGCCGACATCGGCCTGCATGCGTGCTGCTGTGCGGAGTCCCAGTGCTCGGGTCCCCGCGTCACCGAACGGACCCCCGGCCCGCTCGGTCAGCGCGCGCCACCCGACGATCGCGCGTTCGGTGCCCTCGCGGAGCCCGGCGGCGCGCGCGGACATGATCTCGGCGCGGCGGCGGCCGTTCCAGGACTCGACCTCGGTGCCGACGCGGTCGGCGGGCGCCACCACGACGGGGTGCGCGACCGGGAAGGTGTCGATTCCGCCGCCGGCACCGCACCAGACGTGGACGTCGTCACCGACTTCGAGCTGCACCCTGCTCGCGAGCGTGAACGCGTCGACCCGGTGGGCGTCACGGACGGCGGCCGAGGGCCACTCGAACGACGTCCCGCTCAGCGCGTCGAACACGTCGTTCCACGCCTCGAGGTCGTGCCGCAGGGCAGCGCTGAGGCCGAGGCCGTCCGCGTCCGGATCGACCAGGCCGACGTCCTGGGAGGATCCGCGGTACCAGAGCGGCGAGTCCCCGACGCCGTACTCGGCCATCACGAGGACGATCGCCCGCGCTGGGTGTCGTCGACCGCCCGGCGCGTGCTCGTCCCCGTGCTGCATGGCGTCCATCCAAGCAGGCGCGGGCCTGCCGGCCGATCGACGTGAACAGCAGGAGAGCGCTCGGTGACCGATCGCGCGTCCCCCGTCCGAGGGGTCTAGCGTCGCGGGCGTGAACCGTTCCCGCGTGCACCGTCGCCCGCTCCTCCGCCCGCTGCCGCTCGCCGCGGTGGCCACGATCGCCGCGCTGCTCGGGACGGGGCTGGTCGCCGCACCGGCGGTCGCCTCGCCGTCCGGGCAGGCAGGACAGGCGGCCCGGACCGTCTCCGACCCCGCCCGGTACGTCGACCCGTTCATCGGTACGAGCGGTGACGGCAACACGTGGCCCGGCGCCACCGCCCCGTTCGGCATGATGCAGTGGAGCCCCACCGGCACCGCGGGCGACCAGACCTCGACCCCGGTCGCGAACGGCTACTCGTACGACGTCGACCGACTGCGGGGGTTCAGCCTGACGCACCTGAACGGTGCCGGCTGCGCGCCGGGGGCCGCCGGTGACGTGCCGATCATGCCCGTCACCACACCGGTCACGACCTCGCCGTCGTCCGACTCCACCGACGCGGTCTACGCCGCCGGGTACTCGCACGACGACGAGTCCGCGAGCCCCGGCCGCTACACGGTCCGCCTCGACAACGGCGTCCGAACCGACCTCGCCGTCACCACGCGAGCCGGCGTCGGCGAGTTCGCGTTCCCGGCAGGCAAGGACGCGAACCTGCTCTTCCGCACGTCGAACTCGATCAACGGCAGCGAGGCGGCGACCACCCGCGTCGACGCACGGACCCGCACGGTCAGCGGCAGCGTCCTGACCGGCGGCTTCTGCAGCCGCCGAGCGAACGGGGGCGGGGCCACGAACCCCGACCGCCGCAGCTACTACCGCCTGTTCTTCACGGCGACCTTCGACCGGGCGTTCACGAGCACCGGCACCTGGCAGGACGGCGCGGTCCGACCAGGAGGCACGTCCTCCTCCGGCGGGGAGGGCTACCTGACCGGCGCCGACCGTGCCGGACGCGGCTCCGGCGCGTGGGTCGGCTTCGACGCGCGTCGCGGTGCGACGGTGCACGCGAAGATCGGCATCTCGTACGTGAGCGCGGCAGGAGCCGTCGCGAACCGCGACGGAGAGGTGACCCCGCGCTCGACCGTCGCCAGCGTGGCGGCCGGCACCCGCGCCTCCTGGAACCGCGAACTGTCGCGCCTGCGCGTCGGTGGCGGCACGGCGGACCGGACCACCCAGCTCTACACGTCCGTGTACCACGCGCTCATGCAGCCGAACACGCTGAACGACCGCGACGGCCGCTACCTGGGGCCGGACCAGCGGGTGCACCGGATGGACCGGGGACACCGGGCCGTCTACGGCACGTACTCCGGGTGGGACCAGTACCGGGCGCAGATCCAGCTGCTCGCCCTGCTGCGACCGGACGTCGCCGGGGACATGGCGCAGTCGATGCTGCGGTTCGCCGAGCAGAACGGTGGCGTGTGGGACCGCTGGCTCCACCTCGGGGCGCCGACGCACGTGATGACGGGCGACCCCTCGGCCGCGACCCTCGCCACCTGGTACGCCATGGGTGTCCGGAACTTCGACGTGCGAGCCGCCTACGCCTCGCTACGGCACCAGGCCACCGTCGAGAACGCCGACGCCGAGAGTGACATCGGGTGCCCTGGTCAGTGCCTGGCGCAGCGGCCGGCCCTCGACGAGTACCTGCAGCGGCACTACGCGGCGAACGACGACTGCTCGTGCTGGGGTGGCGCTGCGGAGACCCTCGAGGACTCGATCTCCGACAGTGCGCTCGGGTACTGGGCCTCGTCGCTGGGGCTGCGCTCGGACGCCCGGATGTTCGCGGAGCGCGGGACCTACTGGAAGAACACGTTCAACCCGGCCGTCGGCTACCAGGCCGCTCGCCAGGCCGACGGATCGTGGACACCGGACTGGTCGCCCTCGACCGGCACCGGGTTCGCGCAGGGGACGAGTGCGCAGTACACGTGGCTCGTGCCGCAGGACGTGCACGGGCTGTCGACCGCGCTGGGCGGTGACGACGCCGCTGCGGCTCGCCTGGACGCCTTCTTCCACGACAGCTCCGGCGCGTTCGCGGTGACCGGTGGTGATCCCACCAAGTTCGACCCGACCAACGAGCCCGACATCCACACGCCGTGGATGTACAACGCGCTCGGCAAGCCGTGGAAGACGCAGGAGACCGTGCGTCGGGTCGTCGACGACGCCTACACGACCGGGCCGAGCGGCTTGCCGGGCAACGACGACCTCGGCACGATGAGCGCCTGGTACGTCTTCGCGTCGATCGGGTTGTTCCCGCAGACGCCGGGGCGGGCGGAGATGCTCATCGGGAGCCCGACGTTCAGCACGGTCGACATCCGGCGGTCGAGCGGGGAGCGGATCGTCGTCCGGTCCTCCGGCACGGAGCCGTACGTCCACGGTGCACGTCTGGACGGCCGGACGCTCGAGAAGTCGTGGGTGCCGGCGTCGTTCGTGACCCGCGGTGGGACGCTGTCGCTGCGGGTCGGGGACACGGCGGACACGTCGTGGGCGAGCGGGGTGCGGGGGCGGCCGGTCGACCGGTAGGCGCCGCGGCGCGTCAGCGCAGCTCGCGCCCCGCGCCCCACACCCGCTGGACCTCGAACGACGGCGACAACGCCACGAGGTCGGCGGCGTACCCCGGCGCGAGCCGACCCAGCCGGTCGCCGAGCCCCAGCGCCGCCGCCGGCACGCTGGTCAGCGCCGCCACGGCGTCCGGCAGCGCCTGTCCCGCGAGGGTCACGGCGTTCCGCAGCGCCACGTCCTGCGTCAGCGTCGACCCCGCGATGGTGTCCGTCCCCGCCACGTGCGCGATCCCGTCCGTCACGGTCACGGCGAGGGACCCGAGCGTGTAGGAGCCGTCGGCCGCACCGGCAGCGCCCATGGCGTCGGTGATGAGGGCGACACGACCCGGCGCCGCCCGCAGCAGCATCGACGCCACGGACGGGTGCACGTGCACGCCGTCGAGGATGAGCTCGAGCGTCACACGGTCGTCGGCCACGGCCGCCGCGATCGGCCCGGGAGCCCGGTGGTGGATGCCCGGCATGGCGTTGAACGCGTGCGTGAGCATGGTCGCGCCGGCGTCGAACGCTGCCCGGGCCTGGTCGTACGTGCCGACGGTGTGGCCCACGGCGACGGTGACGCCCGCGGCGACGAACCGTTCGGTCGCGTCGAGGGCGCCGGCGAGCTCCGGCGCGATGGTGACCTGGCGGACGACGCCCTCGCCGGCCTCGAGCAGTTCCGCGACCGGACCGGGCGCCGGGTCGATCAGGAACGACTCGTTGTGGGCGCCCTTGTTGTGCGGGGAGAGGAAGGGACCCTCGAGGTGGACGCCGAGCACGAGCGGGTCGTCGGCCATCACCGTGCGGATGCGGTCGAGCGAGGCGGTCAGCGCGGGGACCGGGTTCGCGACGAGGGACAGGACCGAGCGGGTCGTGCCGTGCGACCGGTGGACCTCGAGGGCGGCCGCGATCGAGTCGTCCTCGTACGCGGTGCCGCCGCCGCCGTGGCCGTGCAGGTCGATGAAGCCGGGCGTCAGGACGGCGTCGCCGAGGTCCACGACCTCGTGCACCGAGGTCGCCGCCGGTGCCTCGGGGCCGGAGCCGACCGCGTGGATCGTGTCACCGACGACGAGGACCCAGCCGTCCGCCGTGGAGCCGGCCGCGTCGACCACGTGGGCCGAGCGGATCAGGGTGCGCCGCGCCTCCTGGCCGCCGGAGCCGCCGCCGTTCACCGGGTCTCCTTCCGGAACTGCACCACGCCGGAGAGGGCCGCCACGAGGATGAAGACCAGCCCCACCACCGGGTGCCCGATCGAGATCCAGCACCCGCCGGCCGCGATCACGAGGGCGACCTCGACGATGGTCTTGCCGACGATGTCCGTCTCGATCGGCGACGCCTGCGACCGGAACAGGTACCAGACCACCGCGGCGAACACCGGTGCGCCGATCATGAACAGGATGCCGGGCATCGGGAACGGCCACGCGATGTAGCCCCAGTACGCCAGCGAGACCAGGCCGAACGCGCACACCAGGATGCGGAGCACCGTCCAGCCGTCGAGCCTCCGGGGGCGGATGGCGTGCGGGTCCGGGGTGTCGCCCCAATCGACGGGGGACTGCGGTGCTGACATGCGGTGCCTACTTGAAGATGATGGTGCGGGCGCCGTCGAGGAGGACACGGTCCTCGGCGATCCAGCGCACCGCCTGGGTGAGCGTGCGGGACTCCTCGTCCTGGCCGATCGAGACCAGCTCGGCGGGGTCCTTCGTGTGGTCCACGCGGACGACGTTCTGCTCGATGATCGGGCCCTCGTCGAGGTCGCTCGTCACGAAGTGCGCCGTCGCACCGATGAGCTTGACCCCGCGGGCGTGTGCCTGCCGGTAGGGGTTGGCGCCCTTGAAGCCCGGCAGGAACGAGTGGTGGATGTTCACCGCGCGACCCTCGAGTGCGGCGCACAGCTCCGGCGAGAGGATCTGCATGTACCGGGCGAGGACGACGAGCTCGATGTCGTGCTCCTCGACCGCCTGCAGCACCCGGCGCTCCATCTCCTGCTTGCTCGCGGCGTCCGTCACCGGCCGGTGCTCGAACGGCACGGAGTAGAACGACGCGAGCTCGGAGAGGTCCGCGTGGTTCGAGAGCACGAGCGGCACCTCGATCGGGAGCTGTCCGCCGCGCTGCCGGTACAGCAGGTCGTTCAGGCAGTGTCCGGCCTTCGACACGAGGACGAGGGTGCGCAGCGGCCGGCCGACGACGTCGAGCTGGACGCGGGCGTCGTAGCGCTCGGCGACGGGGGCGAGCGCGGCCTCGAACGTGGTGCGGTCGACGGGTGCCATGACCTGGAGGCGCATGAAGAACGTGTTCGTGTCGACGCTCGAGAACTGCTGCGACTCGGTGATGTTCCCGCTCGCGGCGACGACGGCTCCGGAGACGGCGTGCACGATCCCGGGCTGGTCGTCGCAGACCAGCGTGAGGGTCCAGTGCGTGGGGGTCTGCTCGCTCGGGGCGGTCGGGTCGGTCACCGCATCAGGGTACCGGGATCGCGCTGTCGGGAGGCGCGGCGCGGCCCCGCCGGTCGGGCTGCGGCTCGCCAGCGGTCGCGCGGGCGCGGCGCGCGCGGCTCCGGCGCCGCCGGGCGGCGGCGCAAGCGGGCGGCGCACAACCAAAGTCACGTCGAACCGGACGATCGCGCGGTTCGACGTGACTTTGGTTGTGCGCGCGTCTGGCCAGCGGCCGGCCGGGTGGGCGGGCTGCGCCCGCCGCCCGCCGCGGCGCGCGCCGCGCCCGCGGCGTCAGCGGGGGAGCGGCCGCGACAGCGCCCGGTCGGCGATCGTCAGGACGCTC
This sequence comes from Curtobacterium sp. Curtsp22, assembly GCF_059492135.1. NCBI lineage: Bacteria > Bacillati > Actinomycetota > Actinomycetes > Micrococcales > Microbacteriaceae > Curtobacterium > Curtobacterium sp. Curtsp22. Next base: position 2,799,076 of record NZ_CP168519.1, read on the forward strand.
AACAGCACCGCGACCCCCACGATCACCCACGCCAGCACGTGCAGGTCCGGCGTCGTCGGGGCCTGGCCGAACACCCCGCCGATCAGCGAGGACGCCCCGATCGCTCCGATGTACACGCTCGTCCGGGACAGCCCCGCCGCGGTCCCGATGTACTCCGCGGGCACCACCCGGTAGAGCGCCGCCTGGTTCGACACGGACGCCAGGGCCTGCGGCACGCCGAACAGCGCCGGCGCGAGGACGAGCAGGAACACCGGCGACCCGGTGTGGAGCAGCAGGAGGAGCAGCCCGCCGACGATCGGCACCACGGCCGCGACGATGAGCGGCCCCCGCACGGCGGTCTTCCGGGCGATGAGGAACGACGCGACCCCGGCGACGACTGCCGCGGGCAGCTGGATGTACCCGGCGACGTCGCTCGAGTAGCCCGCGACGTCCTGCACCCACTGCGAGAAGCCGTAGGTCATCGTGTAGGCGAGCATGTACACGAGGAACAGCCGCATGTACGTGCGGGAGAGGGCCCCGTTGCGGGCGAGCATGCGCACGTCGACGAACGGCCGCACGGCGCGGAGCTCCCAGAGCACGAGCGCGACGAGCAGCACGACCGCCGTGCCGAGCAGCCACCAGAGTCCGGCGGACAGGTCGAGCAGGAACACGAGCAGCGCCGACACGAAGCCGGTCATGAGCAGCATCCCGAACGGGTCGAGCGCGGTGAGGACGGGCAGGTCCTCGTCGGTCCGCGGCCGGAGCCTGTCCGACGGCAGCCACAGCGCGGAGACGACGATCCCGAAGGCGGCGAGCGGGACGTTGACGAGGAAGATCGCGTGCCAGCCGAACGCGGCGATGAGCGCTCCACCGAGGGGCGGCCCGGCGGCGGCGGACACGAGCGACGTGATCGACAGCGCGCCGAGCACGAGCGGCGGGGTGGGCTTCCCGATGCGGGCGGAGTGCTGGCGCAGGGTCGTCAGCGCGGCCGGGTACGCCGACGAGGTCCCGATGCCGATCAGCACGCGCGCGAACACCGCGCCGCCGAAGCCGGTCAGGAACTCGGGCACGATCCCGGCGACCCCGACGATGACGAGTCCGGTCAGGAACACCTTCTTCGGACCGAACCGGTCGGCGAGCTTGCCCATCGTCGGCTGCGCGATGGCGCTCGCGAGGTACAGCGCCGCGACGAGCCAGATCGCCTGCGCGGCACCGATCCCGAGGTCGCGGGAGATCGGCGCGAGGGCGACCGACACCATCGTCGTGTTGATCGGGTTGAGCAGCGGTCCGACCAGGACCGGCACGAGGAGCTTCGGGCCGAAGCCGCTCCCGCCGGGATCGGTCGACGGGGAGACGGGTGTGGAGGCGGTTGCGGTGGACGTGTTCGGCTGCCTTTGCGAGGGGGTCGCGTCGTGACGGCCAGGAGGCGCGGCTCGCGTCGGTCGACGCGGGTCGCCCCTCCTGGTGGTCACGGTTCGACGAGGGGTTCGAGGATGCGGAGGGAGCGGGCGACCGTGGCACGGTCGTCGGGGTCGAGCGTCGCGAGGCGCTCGGCGAGCAGGCGGGTCCGGGCGCGGTGGGACTCGTCGCGGGCAGTGCGGCCGGTGTCAGTCGCGGCGACGATGGTCCGGCGCCCGTCGGTCGGGTCCTGCGTGCGGGTGACGAGGCCGAGGTCCTCGAGCGCCTGGACGGTCGCCCCCATCGACTGCGGCCGGACGCCCTCGGCGCGGGCGAGTTCGGCCGTCGTGGTCGCGCCGTCGCGGACGAGTCGACCGAGTGCGGCGGACTGCGAGGCCGTGACGTCGTCGACCTTGCCGACGAGGGTCGTGCGGCGGATCTTGCCGTACAGCGTCAGCAGCGCCCCGGCGAGCACGTCCGAGCCGTCGCCGTCAGATTCCATACCGTCACGGTACTACTTCGACAGGTGAACTTGCAAGGCTGCCTTCTGAACTCACGGCTCGAAGACGATCCGCCGCTTCGTCACCACGAACCCCGCACGCTCGAACGCCCGACGCATCGGGGTGTTCGTCGCGTCCGTCGTCCCGACCACCCGCGGTGCACCGGCAGCGGCGTGCACCCGGACCGCCTCGGCCAGCAGTCCGTCGACGACGCCGCGACCCCGGTGCTGCGGCAGGACGCCGATGGAGCTGACGGCCGCGTCGTACGCCGTCCGGGTCGCGATGACGAAGCCGACGACGAGCCCCTCCGCGTCGAGGGCGATCCGCCACCCGTCACGGGATCCGGGTAGCGACCGGTAGAACGCGAGGTCGTCGGCGGCCGCGCCCCGCGAGCCCAGCTCGGCGACGGCGGCCAGCGTGTGTGCGTCGAGGCTCCCGACCGCGACGCGCGCGAACAGGTCCACGAACTCGGCGTCGCCGCCGCCGCGGAACCGCAGGGCCGGCGTCGGCACCGACGCCGTCGCGGGAGCGCCCGGCTGTTCGAGCGCGACGCTGACCCGCTCGGTCATCCGTCCGAGTCCGGCGGCACGGGCCGCTTCCGTCCGCCACCGCACGGCCGCGACGGCGTCGTCGTCCGTGTGCCAGTCCACCGCGACGTCGACGATCCACTCCGGCAGCGAACCGAACGCGGCGGCCCCGGCGGCGATGAGTCCGGCGGCGATCTCCCGGCGCTCGTCGGGGTCGGACGAACCCGGTGCGATGAGCAGGTCGTCGAGTGTCGACGGTGCCGTGGCGTCCGCGCCGCCCCACCACAGGGCGCGGCCGACGGGGCGACCGTCCCGCAGGGCCAGCCACGACCACTCCGGGCGGTAGTTGCCCGTGGCGGACTCGGCCCGGTACCGGTTCGCACCGATCCACGCAACCGGTTCGTCCGTCGAGAAGGCGAGCAGCGCCTCCAGGTCGTCACCGTCGACGGGGCGGAAGGCGACGCTCACCGCGGACCGGTCAGGGTCTCGACCAGGTGCTCCTGCACGTACCCGAGCCAGTCGTAGACGTCCCGGAGGCCGACGCCCGCGTCGGCGGTGGACGACTGCTCCTCCGTGGCGGAGTCCACGATCCCCAGCCGGTCCGCGATCGTCAGCCGCAGGTCCGTCAGGCAGCGCAGCCACGCCTGCTCGTCCGAGGTCTCGAAGGCGCCGTCCCGTGCCCCGGTGAGCCACGCGTGCACGGCCCGGGCGTTCTCGGTCTTCCTCGCCACCAGGTCCGACTCGGTCCACCGCCGGAACTCCGCGCTCGCCTCGGCGTCGTCGCGGTAGGCGTCCGGGAACATCCGCGCCGCGACCGGGTCCGATGCGAGGTCCCCGTCGAGCACCTGCTGCAGCTGCTCGGTCAGCGACGTGAGCACGCCGCGCTCGCCGGAGGACATGGCGAGGTGCACGCCGTCGGCACGGCGGACGAACGGGATCACGGAGCGGGCGCCCTGTCCACCGAGGCCTGCAGCCCGTACCCGTGCATGGCCTCGACGTGGGCCTCCATCGCTTCGCGGGGGCCGGTCGCCACGATCGCGCGTCCCTCGTCGTTCACCTGGCGCATGAGTCGCTCCGCCTTCGCGCGCGGGAAGCCGAAGTACTGCTGGAAGACGTAGGTCACGTAGGACATGAGGTTCACCGGGTCGTCCCACACGACCGCGACCCACGGCGTGTCCGGTCGCACGCTCGTACGGGCGTCGGTGCGCTCGTCCACGTCGGGCGTCAACAGGGTCATGCACCCAGGGTGACACGAACCTGCTCGCTCGGTACGATCGGGGGGTCGCGACTGGCGTTGGATGGGTCACCATCGGGGAGCGACACCTGACACGGTGCGCGGCCGTACGCCTGGGCCGCGCCCACCCGTCCACCTCGTCGTGCGCGTGCGCGACGGAACAGACAACGAGGAGTCCCGTGTCCATCACCGATCTGCCCCCCGCAGCCACCAACACCGCCTTCAACGCCCCGCTGAACGAGGTCGACCCCGAGATCGCCCGCGTCCTCGAGCAGGAGCTCGGCCGCCAGCGCGACACCCTCGAGATGATCGCGTCGGAGAACTTCGTGCCGCGCGCCGTCCTCGAGTCGCAGGGCTCCGTGCTCACCAACAAGTACGCCGAGGGCTACCCGGGCAAGCGCTACTACGGCGGCTGCGAGTACGTCGACGTCGCCGAGCAGCTCGCCATCGACCGCGCGAAGGCCCTCTTCGGCGCCGAGTACGCCAACGTCCAGCCGCACTCGGGTGCGACCGCGAACGCGGCCGTCCTGCACGCCATCGCGTCCGCCGGCGACACCATCCTCGGCCTCGAGCTCGCGCACGGCGGTCACCTGACCCACGGCATGAAGCTCAACTTCTCCGGCCGCATCTACAACGCCGTCGCGTACGGCGTCGACCCGGAGACGTTCGAGGTCGATTACGACGACATCCGCGCGAAGGCCATCGAGCACCAGCCGAAGGTCCTCATCGCCGGTTGGTCGGCGTACCCGCGCCAGCTCGACTTCGCGAAGTTCCGCGAGATCGCGGACGAGGTCGGCGCGAAGCTCTGGGTGGACATGGCACACTTCGCCGGTCTCGTCGCCGCCGGCCTGCACCCGTCCCCGGTGCCGCACGCCCACGTGGTGTCCTCGACGGTGCACAAGACCCTCGGCGGCCCCCGCTCCGGCATCATCCTGTCGAACGACGAGTCGCTCTTCAAGAAGCTCAACTCGGCCGTGTTCCCGGGCCAGCAGGGCGGTCCGCTCATGCACGTGATCGCCGCCAAGGCCACCGCGTTCCTGCTCGCCGCCACCCCGGAGTTCAAGGAGCGCCAGGAGCGCACGATCCGCGGTGCACAGGCGCTCGCCGCACGGCTGACGGCCGACGACGCGAAGGCTGCGGGCATCGACGTCCTCACCGGTGGCACCGACGTGCACCTCGTGCTCGTGGACCTCCGTACGTCCGAGGTCGACGGCAAGCAGGCCGAGGACCTCCTGCACGAGGTCGGCATCACCGTGAACCGCAACTCCGTGCCGTTCGACCCGCGCCCGCCGATGGTCACCTCGGGTGTCCGCATCGGCACCTCGGCGCTGGCCACGCGTGGCTTCGGCGACGCGGAGTTCACCGAGGTCGCGGACATCATCGCGCTGACCCTCATGCCGAACCCCGACATCGACGCGCTCTCGGCCCGGGTGAAGGCCCTGACCGACGCGTTCCCGCTCTACGCGTGAGCGGCGCCGCGCCGCTGCCGCGCGAGCGCTGGGCGGGTGAGGGCAGTGCCGTCCGCATCGACGGCACCGCCCTCGCCGCCCGCACGCTCGACGACCTGAAGGTCCGCATCGACCGGCTGCACGACCACGGGTTCCGCCCCGGGCTCGGCACGATCATGGTCGGCCAGAACGCGGGCTCGGTTTCCTACGTCGCGGGCAAGCACCGCGACTCGGCGCAGATCGGGCTCGACTCGGTCCGCATCGACCTGCCCGAGACCGCGTCGGCCGCCGACATCCGGGCAGCGATCCTGCAGATGAACGACGACCCCCGGGTCACCGCGTTCATCGTGCAGCTCCCGCTGCCGCAGGGGATCGACCCGATCCCGATGCTCGAGCTGATGAACCCGGCGAAGGACGCTGACGGCCTGCACCCGACCAACCTCGGTGAGCTCGTGCTCGCCGTCCCGGGCGGTGCCGGCACGATCGACGCACCCCTGCCGTGCACCCCGCGCGGCATCGTCGCGATGCTCGAGGCGTACGACGTCCCGATCCGGGGCCAGCACGTCACGATCATCGGGCAGGGGCTCACGGTCGGTCGTCCGCTCGGGCTGCTCCTCACCCGGCTCGAGGCCACCGCGACCCTCACCCACTCCCTCACCGAGGACGTCGCCGCAGAGTGCCGCCGCGCGGACATCATCGTCGCTGCGGCCGGTGTCGCGGGGCTCGTGCAGCCGGACTGGGTGAAGCCCGGTGCGGCGGTCATCGACGTCGGCATCAGTCGCGTGGTCTCCCCGGAGACGGGCGAGGCTCGCCTCCGGGGCGACGTCGACCCCGCGGTCGCCTCGGTGGCGGGCTTCCTGTCGCCGACGCCCGGCGGTGTCGGCCCGATGACCCGCGCGATGCTGATGAAGAACGTCGTCGAGGCCGCCGAGCGCCACTTGCACTAGCGCGCGTCGCTTCGTGAGCAGAAATGGTCGGGTCCCGTCGTCGGACCCGACCATTTCTGCTCACGAAGCTTGGTCGGGAGGCGCGGGTCGGCGCCGCCATGTCCGCCCGGGCCCGAGGTGGCCGGGTCCGGGGCGTGCCCCGGACGGGCGCTTCTGCCGCGGCCGGCACCGCGCTACCGTTCGGGCATGACCACCTCCGCCGCGGAGCCCCGGGCACGCGAGTCGCTCTTCACGAAGGACGCCCGCAAGCTCGTCTGGATCACGCTGCTGTGCCTGTTCCTGCAGGTCCTCGGACAGAACTGGTCCGCTCAGCCGCGACTGCCCGGCAGCACGGACGTGCACGAACTCGGCTTCGTGCAGTTCGAGGCCCGGCCGTGGATCGGGTGGGTGCTCCTCACGGTCGGGGTGACCGTACTGGTGTGGGTGCTGTTCATCGTGCAGTGGCAGTGGGTGTACTGGGCCGTCGCGCACGGCGACCTGCACCCGTTCACGATCGGTGACGTCTCGTGGTCGATCCAGCGACTGGAGGGCGCGCCGTGAGCGTCGACCGCGGTGCTACGGTCTCGCACATGGGGGAGAACGTGCAGACCGCGCCCGTGATGGCGCACGCCGGACGGAAGCTGCGACCGCGAGCGCGGGGCCTCGTGCTGATCGGGGCCGTCGCCCTCCTGTCGTACCCGACGCTCACGATGTGGTCCGTCTCGTCGGAGTACGGCGGGACGGACGGCGACGGTCACTGGATCGACAACGCGGGCAACCCGCTGTCGAGCGCGCCGCCGACCGTGCAGGCCGAGGGACACACAGCGCCCGCCGCGATCGCCGTCCTGCTCCTCGTGGTCGTCGTCGGGGTGTTCCTGCCGCCGATGCTCGCGCGGTTCGGCAAGCGATCACTCGGCGACGTCGTCCGGTTCGCGGCGTACCTGGCCGTCCCGGTGGTCGTCGTGGTCGGCGTGCTGATCTACACCGTGTGGCAGGGGCATGTCGTGATGGACCAGATCGACCACGAGGTCCTGCACCCGCACGGCTTCCCGTGGGGCGGCGTGACCGTCACCACGGGGCACGCGACCCGCTGACCCGCGGTCCCGGCCCGGGCGGCCGGCGGGACCCGGCGCGTCAGTCGCGCCGGGCGCCCTGCGCGGCGTGCACCGTGAACACCGTCGGCTCGCGGTACCCGGCCGCGGCGAAGGCGGCGGTGACCGCGTCTGCGATCGTCTGCCGCGCCTCCTGGTCGACCAACGCGATCGCCGCACCACCGAAGCCGCCACCGGTCATCCGCGCGCCCACCGCACCGTGCTCCATCGCGGTCGCGACCGCGAGGTCGAGCTCCGGCACCGAGATCTCGAAGTCGTCCCGCATCGACTCGTGCGACGCGACCAGCAGGGACCCGATCGCCCGCGGCCCGTGCTCGCGCAGCGTGCGGACGGTGTCGAGGACGCGCTGGTCCTCGGTCACGACGTGCCGGACACGGCGGAAGGTCTCGTCGTCGAGGAGTTCCTGCGCGCGCGGCAGGTCGTCGACCGACAGGTCGCGGAGCGCCTCGACGCCCATCACGGCCGCACCGTGCTCGCACGACTCGCGACGGGCCTTGTAGCCGCCGGTGGCGTGCGCGTGCTCGACGCGGGTGTCGACGACGAGGACCTCGAGCCCGTTCGCCTCGAGCGCCAGGTCGACCACGGCGGTGTCGAGCGTGCGGCAGTCGAGGAAGACGACCGCGTCCTGCTCCCCCAGCAGCGAGGCGGACTGGTCCATGATCCCGGTGGGGGCACCGACGGCGTGGTTCTCGGAGTACTGGCCGACCCGGGCCAGGGTCTTCCGGTCGAGCCCGAGCTCCCACAGGTCGTTGAAGGCGAGTGCGACGCCGCACTCGATCGCGGCGCTCGACGAGAGCCCGGCACCGACCGGGACGTCCGACTCGATGAAGACGTCGAAGCCGGTCTTGTCCATGAGGTCCGCGCCCGCCTGCTCGCGGAGTGCCCACGCGATGCCGAGGACGTACGCCGACCAGCCGTCCATGCGCTCGGGCGCCAGCTCGTCGAGGGAGAGCTCGACGACGGTGCCCGCGTCGAACGCCGACGCGACGCGCAGCTGCCGGTCGTCTCGCGGGGCGATCGAGGCGGTCGTGCGACGGTCGATGGCGAAGGGTAGCACGTACCCGTCGTTGTAGTCGGTGTGCTCGCCGATGAGGTTGACCCGGCCGGGCGCGGAGTACCGCACCGCGGGCTCGTACCCGTAGACCTGCTGGAACGTCATGCGCGTTCGATCCCTCCTCGGATGAACTCGGCCGCCTTCTCGGGGACGAGATCCCCGATCCAGGCACCCATGGCGGCTTCGCTGCCGGCCAGGAACTTGAGCTTGTCCGCCGCGCGTCGCGGGGACGTGATCTGGAGCATGAGCCGCACGGTGTCGCGCCCGGTGTGCACCGGCGCCTGGTGCCACGCGGCGATGTACGGCGTCGGGTCGTCGTAGAGCTTGTCGATCCCGCGGGTGAGCCGCAGGTGCATGTGCGCCAGCTCGTCCTTCTCGGCGTCGGTGAGCCCGGCGAAGTCGGGGACGTGCCGGTGCGGGAGCATGTGGATCTCGATGGGCCAGCGTGCGGCGAAGGGCACGAAGGCGGTGAAGTGCTCACCGGCGAGGACGACCCGGTCGGAGGCGCGCTCGTTCGCGAGGTGCTGCTCGAACAGGTCCGGCCCGAACCGCTCGATGCTCTCGAGCAGGCGCTGGGTGCGCGGGGTGACGTAGGGGTAGGCGTAGATCTGCCCGTGCGGGTGGTGAAGCGTGACGCCGATGGCCTCGCCCCGGTTCTCGAACGGGAAGACCTGCTGGATGCCGGGCATGCGGGACAGCGCCGCCGTGCGGTCCGCCCACGCCTCGACCACGGTGCGGGCGCGTGACTCGGAGATCGACGCGAAGGAGCCCTCGGTCGCGGGCGAGAAGCAGACGACCTCGCACCGCCCGACGCTCCGGAACTGCCGGTTCAGCCCGACCTCGGTCAGGGAGTCGAGCGACGGCGGGGCGTCGTCCGCCCCGTCGGGTCCGGCGAGCATCGGGCCGAAGGACGGGGAGCGGTTCTCGAACACCGCGACGTCGTACCGGCTCGGGATCTCGGAGGGGTTCTCCGCCGACTGCGGCGCGAGCGGGTCCTGGTCGGCCGGCGGCAGGAACACGCGGTTCTGCCGGCTCGCCGCGATGGACACCCACTCGCCCGTGAGGACGTCCTGCCGCATGCGCGCCGTCTCCGGCCGCGGGTCGAGGACACGCTGGTCGATGCTGCGTTCTGCGGGCAGCGTCGAGTCGGCGTCGTCGAAGTAGAAGAGGTCGCGTCCGTCCGCGAGCTTCGTCACGCGCTTGGTGATCACCGCACAACCCTAGCGGCTCCACGAAGCATTGCGAAAGTGTTCGTAAGCACGCGAAACTGGTGGCATGACGGACGACGACCTCTCCTTCCTGGCCGGCGCGCTCCCCGCGCCGCTGCGGCAGGACCGCATCGTCTCGATCGTCGAGGGCGCGCCCGGACTCGTCCGTACGGCCGCCCTGGCAGCGGCCCTCGGCACCAGCGAGGTGACCGTCCGGCAGGACCTCTCCCTGCTCGACCAGGAGGCGCGGATCCGGCGGGTCCGCGGCGGTGCCGTCCGCCTCGGGGCCGGTTCCACCGAGCGCCCCTTCGAGGAGACCGCCGTCGAGCACCAGGTGGCCAAGGCCGCCATCGGCCGCGCCGCGGCGGCGCTCGTGCGCTCCGGGCAGTGCGTCGTGCTCGACGTCGGCACCACGCCCGCCGCCGTGGCGACGGCACTGGTCGCCCGCGAGGACCTCGTCGACGTCACGGTGGTCACGAACTCGCTGACGACCGCGCTCGTGCTCGAGGCCGCCGTCCCGCGCTTCACCGTCATCGTCACCGGGGGGACGCTCCGCCCGCTGCAGCACTCCCTCGTGGCGCCGTTCAACGGCACGCTGCTGCCGATGATCGCCGCGGACCTCGTGTTCCTCGGTGGCACCGGGGTCGACGTCGCGCACGGCCTCACCAACGTGAACCTGCCCGAGACCGAGGCGAAGCGGATGCTCGCGGCCGCGGCTCGGCGTACGGTCGTGGTCGCGGACGGGTCGAAGTTCGGCCGGGCCCACATCGGGGTCGTCCGCGGGCTCGAGGACATCGACGTCGTCGTCACCGCCGAGACCACGGCGGAGCAGGTCGCCCCGATCCGGGCGGCCGGCGTCGAGGTGGTCGTGGCGGACGAGCCGGCAGTACCAGCACCATCCGCACGATCAGCACCATCCGCACCGGGAAGGACCCGTACCTCATGACCGCAGCTCCCACCGGAGGGCAGTACCACCTCCGCCACGCCGGACCCGACGGGGTCGTCGAGGCGATCGTCACCGAGGTGGCGGCCGGCATCCGGGAACTCCGCGCCGCGGGGTTCGACCTCACCGAGCCGTTCCCCGTCACGTCGCAGCCGCCCGGGGCGAACGGGATCGTGCTCGCGCCGTGGCCGAACCGCGTCGCCGGCGGCGTGTGGGAACTCGACGGGAAGCAGCAGCAGCTCGACGTCTCCGAGCCGAAGTACGGCAACGCCTCGCACGGGCTGCTCCGGTTCGCGCCGTACCGCGTCGTGTCCCAGACCGAGTCCGGCATCGTGCAGGAAGTCACGATCCACCCGCAGCACGGCTGGCCCTTCACGCTCGAGACCCGCGTGCACCACGAGCTCGTCGACGACGGCATCCGGGTGACGCACGAGGTCGTGAACCGCTCCGGCGTGCGTGCGCCGTTCGCGATCGGCGCGCACCCGTACCTCCGTGCCGGGGACACCCCCGCCGAGGACCTCGTCGTACGACTCGACGCGGCGACGGCGTTCACCGTGGACGAGCGGAAGATCCCGAACGGCACCGTGGCCGTCGACGGCACCCCGTTCGACCTGCGCTCCGGTGTCCGCGCCGGTGACGCCGACCTCGACACGGCGTACACGGACGTCACGCCCGACGCCGAGGGGATCCGGCGCACGACGATGCACGGGCCGGAGGGCGACGGCGTCGAACTCTGGCAGGACGGGTCGTTCCCGTACGTGCAGGTGTTCACCTCCCGCGAGTTCCCCCGTGGCGACGGCACCGGGCTGGCCGTGGCGGTGGAGCCGATGACGGCGCCGGCCGACGCGCTCAACTCCGGGGAGGGGCTGCGCTGGCTCGAGCCCGACGAGGCCTGGACCGGCAGCTGGGGCATCCGCCGCGTCTGGTCCTGACCCGGGCGCGGCCGGTCCGCAGCCGAGACTCGGCCGTGCGGACGGTTTCGCGTGCCCAGCGTCGCGAATCTGTCCACGGAGGCGAGGCTCGGTCGGGCGGTGGGGCACTCGCCGCTGGTCCGCGCCGGGCACGACGAAGGCCGCCCCGAGGTGAGGCGGCCTTCGTCGTTCGTCCGGGAGGGTCAGGCGCGACGCATGCGCAGCGCCTCGACCGCGAGGGACTCGCTCGCGTAGCGGCCCACCTCGTGCGCCCACGCCGGGTCGTCCCCGCGGAGGGCGATGAAGTCCTTGCGCTGCCGGCAGACGTAGCCGAGCACCGCGGTGCCGGTCGCGACCTCGACGAAGTCCTTGCGGATGTGGCGGGTCGTGACCTGGGCGTTCCGGCGGAGCGTGTCGAGCAGGAGCTCGTTGCTCATCGTCGTGTTGGTCGCTGCTGCGAGCTCGACGATGCGGCGCGCGTCACCGGTGGTGCTGGTCTGCGTGGCTTCGATGGGCTCGATCACGGTGTACCCCGTTCGTTCTGCGATGGTGCGGTGCTGCAGGATCCGTCGATCGGATCCGGGAACGACACTATCGGCGGCAGCCCAACAGTCGGCTGAACGCGGACTGAACTGTGCAGTGGAACCACCCTGAGGCTCCTGAGGACGACTTGTACCCCGGTCGAGTGCTCAGAGGCACTGCTCGCCGTCGGGCTGCGTCGCGAGCTGCTCGAGCTCGGCGTCGATCTTGCCCGCGAGGTACAGGTACCCGGCGTCGTTGAGGTGCTGCTGGTCGGTCGCGGCGTAGCTGCCGCTGTTCATCGCGGTGAACCACTGCCCGTCGATCGCGTCGATGTACGGGACGCCCACGGCGTTGGCACCCGCGGCCACCGCGTCGTTGATGCCCGTCGTGGCCTCGGCGCGCGGCTGGGGTGCCGACGGGCCGATCGCCACCACGACCGCGTCCGGCCACTGCAGCTCGGCCTGCCGGAGCGTCCGCTCGACGGTCTTCTCGAGGGTGGTGGAGTCGGTGAGCCAGTCGTTCTGGCTGCCCTGGACGATGACGAGGTCCGGCGTGAGCGCTGCCCGCTGCTCGATCCGGGACAGGTAGACGGTGCGCGACGAGCGACCGCGGCCGGGGTTCACGTAGCCGGTGCCCGGGTAGCCGTTGATGGTCGCGTCCCACTGCCGCTCGGACACGAGGTCCTGCGCCCACCCGTGCACGTCGTCGTAGGAACCGCGACCCGTTGTGTACGAGTCGCCGACGATGAGGACGTCGGAGCCCGGGGCGATTGCGTCCGCGACCTGCTCAGCGGAGAAGTCGGATGTCGCGGGCACCGGCTGGCATGCGTCGGACACGGCGGGCAGCATGACGAGCAGCCCGGCGATGCCGAGGCACATGGCGCCGAGGGCGATCGCGGGGACCGCTCGTCGGCGCCTGGTCTGCGCGGTGGACCGACGGGAGCCGCCGGGCACACCGCCGTCGGTTCGTCGAGCCACACCGGGATTGTAGGTGCTCAGCATCCGTGCCCCCGGACACCCGCCCGGCGAGGTGCTGAACCGTCAGACAGCCTGCGGGACGGGTGGACGGCTCGAGAGCGACTTCGCGATGTGCTTCGCCAAGCGGTGCGCCGGCAGTTCCACGAGCCGCGAGAACACGTAGGCGACGCCGATGCCGATCGGGATCGCGACGAGGACCAGCCAGGACGGCAGGGCACGCGGGAGGAGGTTCGCGACGGTCACCGTGATGGGCTCGTGCACGAGGTAGAGGCTGAACGAGAGCCGCCCGAGCTCGCGGGGGATCGCACCGAGCAGGAAGCGCTCGGCGGGCAACCACCTGCCGGCGAGCACGACGATCGTGCCGGCCGAAGCGAGGATGATCGCGGGCAGCACGGGCGACCACCACGCCGTCGTCGGCAGCCACCACTTCACGGTGATGCCGAGGAGGCTCACCACGAGCAGGACCCAGCCGAGCAGCGTCGGGACGTCCGGCAGGCGCTCCCAGCCGGCCGCGAGCGCGGAGCCGAGCAGGAACATCGGCAGGTACATCAGCCACTTCGAGTGCTCGTACTCGCCGAGGGCCGACAGGAAGACGGCGACGATGGCGGTCACCCACCACCAGCGTCGGGTCACCGCGGCGATCGAGACGAAGAGCGGCAGCAGCAGGGAGAAGAGGACCTCCCACGTGAGCGACCAGAGCGGGCTGTTCACGAGCGTCGGAGCGAGGAGCGTGAGGTCGTTCACGAGTCCGTGCAGGGTGAACGGCTCGGCGTGCCGGTTGATCCAGAACGACTGGTGCGGCTGGTCCTGCCGGGGAACGAGGAAGAAGAACACGAGCGCGAGCGCGATCGACGCCACCACCGGCAGGTAGAGGCGGACGAGCCGGCTCGGGTAGTAGGCGATCCAGTCCTGCGACCGGCGGAGGGCCGGGAGGGTCAGGACGAAGCCGCTCAGCACGAAGAAGACGAAGACGGCCTCGCTGCCGGCCCACACGAGGTGGGCGGGGGAGTACACCATCCAGCTCGCCCAGTCGGGGACGTCACGGCGGTAGTTGCCGTCCGAGAGGGTCGGGATCGAGAGGAAGGCGTGGTGGACGACGACGACGGCGGCAGCGACGCCGCGGAGTCCGTCCAGTGAGCCGATCCTGCCGGTTGGGCGATCGCGCATGCCGACGATCCTACGGGAAGCCCGGCCAAGCCAAGGAACGGTCACGTTCGGTGGGCCCCGTGGGGCTCGAACCCACGACCCTCGGATTAAAAGTCCGGTGCTCTACCAACTGAGCTAGAGGCCCTCACCCGCAAGGCTAGCGGGTGAGGGCCTCCGGGAAGAACCGAGGGGACGGGTCAGCTGCGACGCCCGGTGAGCGTGCGGACGAGCCACAGCACGACCGCGACGATGAGCAGCACGAGGCCGACCCAGAGCAGGAACTTCAGGCTCGCGGTGAAGCCACCGACGAACAGCAGGATGACCGCGATCACGGCCAGGATGATGAGCAGGGGGTTCATGGGAGTCCTCTTCCTTCGCGTGCGGGAGGAGCGCCTCCCGATCAGACACCGTACGCGCGACGGAGCGGTTGCGTTCTGGGCGAACGGAGGGCGGGCGCGTCACCGGCCGTGCCTACACTGACGCGGTGCCTCGCGATCACCACCGTCCCGTCCACTTCACCGACCAGGAGTTCGCCGCGATCCAGGGCGGCGAGGACCCGGCCGTGGTGAACCGCGTCGCGCACGAGACCGCGAACGCCCTGCTCCACCGCGTGCGTCAGGATCCCGACCCGGCGGTCGTCGAGCGCCTGGTGACCTACACGGACGTGCACGGCATCGACGCCATCGCCGAGCTGTGGGCGCGGGTGGGGGCGCACACGCTCCCGGGCGCACTGTGGCGGATCTACCTCGTCCGCACCGTCATCCGGCAGAACCCGGAGGAGATCGCGTACCTCTTCGCGCGCGGCACGGAGCGGATCGGCACGATCGACCAGGCCGTCGCGGGCGCGGAGCAGCCGACCGGACCGGCGGAGATCCTGACGCTGGCCGACCGGATCCTGCACGGCCTCTACACGGGTGACCTCGCGGTGGCGCTCGACCGTGGTGCCGCGTTCTGCCGGCTCACGGCAGCGGGGGCGACCGCGGTGGCGGACGACGCGGACCTCACGGCGGGGGACCGGGCGTCCGAGCTCACGACGCGCGCGCTGCGCCTGTCGGAACTGGCGGCCGACCTCACCGAGGCGGCGTCGCTCTGGCGTCGCGACAGCCTGGACTGAGCGGGCCGCGGGGCGGACCCGCACCGCGCCTCCAGGCCCGACCGCGACGACGCCCACCGGGCACGCGACACGCACGCAAGAAGCGGGCACGGAACGCGCACCCGAGAAGCGCGCACGGAACGCGCACCCGAGAAGCGGGCACGAGGCACGAAGCGGGCAGAGAAGAACCGGGCCGCAGAAGCGCCTCTCGGCGCGAGGCCGCTCGAAGCGGCGAATTTTGGAGCCCGGGGCTTGCTGCGGCCCGGCGACATCGATTCTACGAGACCGCGGCCGTGCACACGACCCTGTTCACTCTCGGTGGACAGAACCGACGCCGGGCGTGCCCCGAGCGCGCCCCAGCGACAAGCCGTGAGAACCGCTCCAATCCGGTTGGGCGAGGGTGCCGAATCATCACCGTGACAGGCGATGAGCCGGTCACGACAGCGAGGGTCCCGCGAGACCCGGTCCGCTCCCTGGCGGTCAATTCCCTGCGGGTCACGCGGGCCCTCGTGCTGTCCTGCACCACTGTCCGACCACGAGACCCGAACGCGTGGTCGGACAGGACTCACAGCCAGATCGCAACCGAGAGGAGGGAAACCTGCAATGCTTGCCATCGTGGACAGTGACACCGAGAGCTGGAGCTCGACCGAGCCGGCTCAGGCGTCCCCAGACGACCTCCTCACCCGCGTGGCGACCGGCGACCAGGCAGCCTTCTCCGAGCTGTACGACGTGCTCTCGGGCCGCGTGCTCGGCCTCGTGACCAGGCTCCTCCGGGACCGCGCGCAGTCGGAAGAGGTCACGCAAGAGGTCTTCCTCGAGGTCTGGCAGCAAGCCACCCGCTACGACCGCAAGCGCGGCACCGCAGCGAGCTGGATCCTCACCATGGCCCACCGCCGAGCGGTCGACCGGGTGCGGGCATCGCAGTCCTCGCACGACCGTGACACGAAGATCGGCATCCGCGACTTCGAGGCCGGCTTCGACCAGGTCTCCGAGTCGGTCGAGATCCGGATCGAACACGAACGCGTCAGCCGGGCGCTCGCGAAGCTCACCGAGTTCCAGCGCCAGGCAGTCCAACTCGCGTACTACGGCGGCTACTCGCACAGCGAGATGGCCGACCACCTCGGTGTCCCGATCGGCACCGTCAAGACCCGTCTCCGTGACGGGATGATTAGACTCCGCGACGAGATGGGGGTGACATCATGACCGAACGACACGACGACCCCGCACTGCTGACGGGTTCACACGCCCTCGACGCGCTGTCGGACGACGAGCGGGCACTGCTCGACTCGACGCTCGCCACCTCGCCGGAGCTGCAGGCCGAGACGGACTCGCTGCGCGAGACCGCGCTGCAGCTCGCCTACGCCGTCACCCCGATCGAGCCGCCCTCGTCGCTCAAGGCGTCGCTGATGGCCCAGATCGCATCGACCCCGCAGGCTGCTCCGGTGGCCTCGCGGTCCGAGGCGGCTGCCACGACCGCTCCGGTCGCTGACGCGCCGGTCGGCGATGCCGGCCAGGAGGCGCGGTTCGCCCCCGCCACGGACCTCACGTCCGCCGGTGGTGCGGCTGCGGAGAAGGCTCGCCGTCGCTGGTTCCAGCGTCCGGCAGCGGCACTCTCCGCCGCGGCCGCCGTCGCCGTGGTCTTCCTCGGCGTCGGACTCGGCGTCGGCACGTCCTTCACGCCCTCGAACGAGCCCGGCCCTGGTACGACCCAGGCTTCCGGCGGACTCGACCGGATCTACGCCGCGTCGGACTTCCAGCGCAGCACCGCCAAGGTCGCGGGCGGCGGGACGGCCACGGTCGTCTGGTCGAACGAGGTCGGCAAGTCCGCGGTCATCCTCGACGGGGTCCCCGCGGCTCCGGAGGGCAAGACCTACGAACTCTGGTACATCGGCTCCGAGGGCACCGGCGGCAAGATCAACGCTGCCGGTCTGATGGACGGGGTGTCCTCCGGGGTGCACTCGGCGGTCCTCAAGGGGTCGCTGTCGCACGGTGCGACGATCGGCATGACAGTGGAGCCCGCCGGTGGCTCGGACCAGCCGACGACGACGCCGATCATGGCGGTCCCGACCACCTCGGCCTGACCCGGGCACTGGTTCGCACGTCTCCCCGCTCGCGTGGCACGGTCCGCGGGCGGGGAGTTCGTCGTTCCCTGCGGGTGGTGGTGATTCGTGACCTGCCTGTGGGCGGTGGGACGCGCCTCCTGGCTGCCGCGGCTTACGGAGCCGGAACGACATCGCCGCTGTCGTACGACGACCGCGTTGTCGCAATCCTGCGCCCGCAACAGCCCGCGCGCACAACGAACGACAAGACCGACGTCGTACGACGTCGGTCTTGTCGTTCAGGGTCCGCACGGGCGGACGACGATCACCCGAAGCGGCCGGAGACGTAGTCCTCGGTGGCCTGCACGGACGGGTTCGAGAACATCGTCGCGGTGTCGTCGAACTCGATGAGCTTGCCGGGTGCGCCGGTGCCGGCGATGTTGAAGAACGCCGTCTTGTCGCTGACGCGCGAGGCCTGCTGCATGTTGTGGGTCACGATGACGATCGTGTACTCCTTCTTCAGCTCCTCGATGAGGTCCTCGATCGCGAGGGTCGAGATCGGGTCGAGCGCCGAGCACGGCTCGTCCATGAGGAGCACGTCCGGCTGCACCGCGATCGCCCGGGCGATGCAGAGGCGCTGCTGCTGGCCGCCGGACAGCCCCATGCCGGGCTTGTCGAGGCGGTCCTTGACCTCGTTCCAGAGGTTCGCGCCCTGCAGGGACCGCTCGACGACGTCGTCCGACTCGGAGCGGGAGAGGCGCTTGTTGTTGAGCTTCACGCCCGCGAGCACGTTGTCCTTGATGGACATCGTCGGGAACGGGTTCGGACGCTGGAACACCATGCCGACCTGGCGACGGACGAGCACCGGGTCGACGCCCGCGCCGTACAGGTCGTCGCCGTCGATCTTGACCGAGCCCTCGACGTAGGCGCCCGGGATGACCTCGTGCATGCGGTTCAGGGTGCGGAGGAAGGTGGACTTGCCGCAGCCGGACGGACCGATGAACGCGGTCACGGTGCGGGGCTCGATCGTCATGTCGACGCCCTCGACCGCCTTGAACTTCGAGTAGTAGACGTTGAGGCCGTCGACCTCGATGCGCTTGGACACTGTGTTCCTTCGGGGTGGGTGGATCCGCGCGTCAGCGCGAGAGCTTGGGGGCGAAGAGGCGGGTGATGAAGCGGGCGAGCAGGTTCAGCAGCATCACGATGAGGATGAGCAGGAGGGCTGCCGTCCAGGCCCGGTCGACGAACGGCACCGGGTTGGCGCCCTGCTGCGAGTACTGCGTGTACGCGAACACCGGCAGGGTCATCATCGGGTTCTTGAACAGGTCGTAGTTCATGCTCGCCGTGAACCCGGCGGTGACCAGCAGCGGGGCGGTCTCGCCGATGACACGGGCGATCGAGAGCATGACGCCGGTGGTGATGCCGGCGAGCGACGTGGGGAGCACGACCTTCAGGATCGTGAGGTACTTCGGGACGCCGAGTGCGTACGAGGCCTCACGGAGCTCCATCGGCACGATCTTCAGGACCTCTTCGGTGGAGCGCACGACGATCGGGATCATCAGCACCGACAGCGCCACCGAGCCGACCAGGCCGAAGCGGGCGCCCGGGCCGAGGAACAGCGCGAAGAGCGAGTACGCGAAGAGGCCCGCGACGATCGAGGGGATGCCCGTCATCACGTCGACGAAGAACGTGATGCCCTTGGCGAGGGCGCCCGTGCCGTACTCGACGAGGTAGATCGACGTGAGCAGGCCGATCGGCACCGAGATCAGGGCCGCGAACAGCGTGATCTCGAGCGTGCCGATCAGGGCGTGCAGCGCGCCGCCGCCCTCGGAGATGACGCCGCGCATCGAGTACGAGAAGAACTCCACGTCGAAGCGGGCGAGGCCGTCCGCGAGCACCGTGTACAGCAGCGAGACGAGCGGCAGGACCGCGATCACGAACGCCGTGATGACGAGTGAGGTGATGAGCCGGTCGACGGCCTTGCGACCACCCTCGACGATGCGCGAGACGACCACGATGAGGACGTCGAACAGGACCGTGCCGAGGAAGAGCGCCGCGACGACGTTGAAGTCCTTGACCGCGCCGCCGGCGTTGAGCAGGGCGAAGACGAGGATCAGCGCGACCCAGGAGCCGACGAGGAGCAGCCACGGCACGGACTTGTGCAGCTTGCCGTTGGCGTAGACGTTGCCGGCGACGCCGGACTGACGGATGGCGAGGGACATCGGGTCGTACCTCTCAGCTCACTCGCTTGCGGACGATGTACCGCGCGAGCATGTTGATGACCAGGGTGATGACGAAGAGGATCAGACCCGACGCGATGAGCGCGTTCAGGGCCGTGCCGGACGCCTCGGCGAACTGCAGGGCGATGTTCGCCGCGATCGTCGAGGGGTTCAGCGACGTGAGCATCTGGAAGGTGACGTTCGTCGACACCGACAGCACCAGCGCGATCGCCATCGTCTCGCCGAGCGCACGACCGAGGCCGAGCATGATCGCGGACACGATGCCGGACTTGGCGAACGGCAGGACCGACAGGCGGATCATCTCCCACCGGGTCGCGCCGAGGGCCAGGGCCGCTTCCTCGTTGAGGCGCGGTGCCTGCAGGAAGATCTCGCGCATGACCGCGGTCATGATCGGGATGGCCATGACGGCGAGGACGATCGACGCGGTGAGGATCGTGCGACCCGTGCCGGACACCTGCCCGGAGAACAGCGGGATCCAGCCGAGGTAGGTGTTCAGGAAGACGTAGAACGGCTTCACGAACGGCGCCAGCACCACGATGCCCCAGAGGCCGTAGACGACCGACGGCACCGCGGCCAGCAGGTCGATCACGTAGCCGAGCACCGGGGCGAGTCGCCGCGGTGCGTAGTGCGAGATGAAGAGCGCGATCCCGAGGGCGAGCGGCACGGCGATCACGAGTGCGATGAGCGCGGAC
Source organism: Curtobacterium sp. Curtsp22 (assembly GCF_059492135.1). Classification (NCBI taxonomy): domain Bacteria; kingdom Bacillati; phylum Actinomycetota; class Actinomycetes; order Micrococcales; family Microbacteriaceae; genus Curtobacterium; species Curtobacterium sp. Curtsp22. The sequence continues at coordinate 2,819,025 of NZ_CP168519.1, forward strand.
CAGACGGTGCCGAAGACGAGGGGGCCGACGTAGTCCCAGAAGTTCGTGGCGCTGTTCGGCAGCTCGCCGACCTTCGCGGAGAACGCCGGGATGCTCTGCCAGACCAGGAAGGCGGCGACGAGCACCAGCACGAAGAGGATGAGCCCGCCGGCGATGACCGACGCGGCGGAGAAGACGCGGTCGCCGATGCGGACGACGGGCTTCGGCTTGGGGGTGACGGGGGCCACTGGCTGGGCCGGTGCGGTCGTCATGGGACTCCTGTCGGAGGAACGCCGGGGGAGGCGACGGGTCGGGGGTGTCCGGTGGTGCGCGGTCCGCTCGGAGCGTGGAGCGGACCGGCGAGGGCCCGGACGCCGGTCAGGTGGGTGGGACCGGCGTCCGGGCGCTCAGGGTGTCTTACTTGATGGAGGCGACGGCCTTCGCGGCCTTCTCGGCGAGGTCGGTCGAGAGGGCGGCCGACTTGGCCTCCTTCGCGGCGGCGTCCTGCGCGTCCTTCGAGACGACGTAGTCGAGGTAGCCCTTCACGAGCTTGCCCTTGTCGGCGTCCTTGTACTCCTGGCAGGCGATCGCGTAGGAGACGAGCACCAGCGGCCAGGCGTTCTCGGCCGTGTCGGTGCGGTTGATGTCGATCGCGAGGTCGTTGTCCGCGCGGCCGGAGACCGTCTCGGAGTCCGCGACGACCTTGGCGGCACCCTCGGCGGAGATCTCGGTGGCCTTGTCGCCGACCATGAGCTTGGCCTTGTCGAGGTCACCGGCGCCGGAGTCGTCGATGTAGGTGATGGCGTTCGAGGCGCTGGCCATGGCCGAGGCCACACCCGAGGTGCCCTTCGCGCTGTCGCCGACCTGGTACGGGAAGGTCTGGCTGGGGGCCTCGGTCCAGACGTCCTTGGCGTTCGCCGCGACGTACTCGGAGAAGTTCTGCGTGGTGCCCGAGTCGTCGGAGCGGTGCACGACCGTGATGTTCGCGTCCGGCAGGGTCGCGTCCTTGTTGAGGTCGGCGATCTGCGAGTCGTTCCACTTCGTGATCTTGCCTGAGAAGATGCCCGCGATGGTCTTCGCGTCGAGCGTGAGGTCCTTGACGCCGTCGACCTTGTAGGCGATGGCGATCGGGGAGATGTAGACCGGGATGTCGATGGCCTTCGAGTCCGCGGCGCACAGGGCGAACGAGCCCGCGAGCTCCTCGTCCTTCAGCGCGGCGTCGGAGCCGGCGAAGTCGGCGGCACCCGAGATGAAGTTCTTGCGGCCGGCGCCCGAACCGTCGGGCGAGTAGTTGACCGTCACGCCGGAGGCGACGTTCTGGAAACCAGCGGCCCAGGTGGCCTCGGCCGTCTGCTGGGCGGACGAACCCGAGCCGGTCAGCGTGCCCGAGAGCTTCGAGTAGTCGGTGCCGGAGCTCGAGCTGGACGAGGGCGTGTTGCCCGCGTCCTCGTTCGCCGCGCACGAGGAGAGCACGACCGCGCCGGCGATCGCGATTGCCGCGACCGTACCGATTCGCTTGATGTTCACAGGGGTCCCTTCGGGAATGTCAGTGCAGGTGGGACCGCTGCTGGTCCCGTGGGCCGGTGCTGACCCGGGAGCGACTGTAGGGACGCGAGGTGACGGGGATCACCCGCCCTGGTGAACGGGAGGTGAACGAGGGGTTGTCCTGGACGGGGCGCCGTGCGTCGGAGCGCGCGCGGGTGCAGGATCGGGAACGCCGCGCCGTGCGCGGGCGCATGCGTGCGCATGCACACCGCAGAGGCCTGGAGGCGCGGCTCGGCCCGGGCGCCCGGCCTACGCCGAGACGGGGTTGCGGTGCGTCTCGACGGCGACGAGCCTGCCGTCGGCGATGTGCAGCACCGAGAAGTCGCCGACCGAGAGCATCGCGGCACGACGGAGGTCGAACCGGCCGGACTCGTCGGCCGTGGCGGTCGCGATGCGGGCGATGATGTCCGGCAGCACGGGCCCGTGCGAGCACAGGACCGTCGTCTTCGCCTTGTCGAGGCGCTTCTGCACGACGCCCTTGACGTCGGCGGCACCCCGGTCGTGGGCGTCCTGGCTGATGTCCGGCGTGCTCGAGACCCCGAGGTGCGTCCGGTCGGAGAGCGGTTCGACCGTCGCGAGGCACCGGGCCGCGGTGCTGCTGACGATCTTCTTCGGACCGAAGGCGGCCACCGGCGACGCGACCGACTTCGCCTGCGACCGGCCGACGGGCAGGAGCGGACGGGTGGCGTCCGGTCCGTTCCACTCCGAGCCGGGGACGGTCTTGGCGTGCCGGAGGGCGATGAGGGCGAAGGTGCGGTGTTCCCCGGCGGCGACCCGGTCGGCGAACCGGTCGAGGATCGCGACGTCGCGCTCGTACGTCAGTCGGTGCCGGGCGTCGTCGAGCGTGACCCACTCGACCGAGGCGACCTCGTCGTTCGGGCGGAACTTGCCGGCGCGCTCGTACTCCTTCGCGGGGACGCGGGCGGACCAGTAGTGCACCACCTTGTCGCGGCCGCTCGGCAGGACGTACTCGGCCGTGCCCAGGGGAGCACCGAGGTGCACGCGGTAGCCGGTCTCCTCGTCGATCTCGCGCACGGCGGTCGTCGGGACGCTCTCGCCCGGGTCGACCTTGCCCTTCGGGAACGAGACGTCCTTGTGGTGGTCGCGGTGGATGAGCAGCACGAGAGGGACGCCGTCCTGTTCACGCCAGACGACGGCACCCGCAGCGACGACCGGCCCTGAGGAGCCGCCGCTCACCGAGTGGAGCGCTTCCGCGCCGAGATCTTCCGCATGAGGACATTCTGCACGTCATCGAGCGGTCGGCCGTCCTCGTCCGTCGAGTGGCGCGTCCACTCGCCGTCCGACTCGAGGTGCCACGAGCTCGTCGTGTCCGCCATGGCGAGGTCGAACATCTCGTGGACCTCGTTCACGTGGCCGGGGTCGGACAGCCGCACGAGCGCTTCGACGCGGCGGTCGAGGTTGCGGTGCATCATGTCCGCCGAGCCGATGAACACGGCCGGGTCACCGTCGTTGTGGAACGCGAACGCCCGCGAGTGCTCGAGGTACCGGCCGACGACGCTGCGCACCCGGATGGTGTCACTGACGCCTTCCATGCCGGGCTTGAGCGAGCAGATGCCGCGGACCCAGACGTCGATCGGCACACCGGCCTGGCTCGCCAGGTACAGCGCGTCGATGATCTGCTCGTCCACCATCGAGTTGACCTTGATGCGGATCCCCGAGGGCTTGCCGGCTCGAGCGTTGTCCGCCTCGGTCGTGATGCGCTTGAGCAGGCCCTTCCGCAGGTGCAGCGGCGCGACGAGCAGACGCTTGAACTTCTTCTCGATCGCGTAGCCCGACAGCTCGTTGAACAGGCGCGTGAGGTCCTTGCCCACGGTGTCGTCCGACGTGAAGAGCCCCATGTCCTCGTAGATGCGCGAGGTCTTCGGGTTGTAGTTGCCCGTCCCGATGTGGCTGTAGTGCTTGAGCGTGCCGCCCTCCTGCCGGATGACGAGCACGAGCTTCGAGTGCGTCTTCAGCCCGACCAGGCCGTAGACCACGTGCACGCCGGCCTTCTCGAGCTTGCGGGCCCACGTGATGTTGTTCTGCTCGTCGAAGCGCGCCTTGATCTCGACGAGCGCGAGCACCTGCTTGCCCGCGGCCGCGGCGTCGATGAGCGCCTCGACGATGGGGCTGTCGCCCGAGGTGCGGTAGAGCGTCTGCTTGATCGCGAGCACGTTCGGGTCGGCCGCGGCCTGCTCGAGGAACGCCTGCACACTCGTCGCGAAGGACTCGTACGGGTGGTGCACGAGGACGTCCTTGGCCGCGATCGCGCGGAAGAGGTCCGGCTTCGTGTTCGGTTCGCCCGGCTGGAACTGCACCGGGGTCGTCGGCACGTGCTTCGGGTAGTGCAGGTCCGGGCGGGCGATCTTGGCGATCTCGAACAGGCCGCCGAGGTCGAGCGGCGACGGCAGGCGGAACACCTCCTGCTCGGTGATGTCGAGCTCGCGCACGAGCAGGTCGAGCGTCACCGGGTCCATGTCCTCGGTGATCTCGAGACGGATGGGCGGCCCGAACCGACGACGGAGCAGCTCGCGCTCGAGTGCCTGGATGAGGTTCTCGGCCTCGTCCTCCTCGATCTCGACGTCCTCGTTGCGGGTGACCCGGAACACGTGGTGCTCGAGGACCTCCATCCCCGGGAAGAGGTCGTCGAGGTGGTTCGCGATGAGGTCTTCGAGGGGGATGAAGCGGAGCAGCCCGGAGTCGTCGTCCGGCAGCTTGATGAACCGCGAGAAGTTCTGCGGCACCTTGAGGCGCGCGAACTCCTGCCGCTGCGACTTCGGGTTGCGCACGCGCACCGCGAGGTTGAGCGACAACCCGGAGATGTACGGGAAGGGGTGCGCCGGGTCGACCGCGAGCGGCATGAGCACCGGGAAGATCTGCTCGTTGAAGTACTCGCGCATCCGGAGCCGGTCGGCCTCGTCGAGGTCGGACCAGTGCTCGATGTGGATGCCAGCCGCGTCGAGGTCCGGCTTGAGCGACCCGATGAACGCCTGCGCGTGGCGGTCCTGCAGCTCGTGCGCCTTCGTCGCGATGTCGCGCAGCACGTCGCTCGGTGCGCGACCGACGTTGGTCGGCACGGCGATGCCGGTGTCGATGCGGCGCTTCAGGCCGGCGACCCGGACCATGAAGAACTCGTCGAGGTTGGACGCGAAGATCGCCAGGAAGTTCGCCCGTTCGAGGAGCGGCTGCGTGCGGTCCTCGCCGAGTTCGAGCACGCGCTGGTTGAACCGGAGCCAGCTGAGCTCACGGTCGAAGTAGCGGTCGGTGGGCAGCGACTCGTGCTCGATCTCGACGACCTCGTCGAAGTCGTCGAGGTCCGGTGCGACGGAGTCGCCGTCGAGCTGCGGTTCGGTGTCCATGCCCACATCCTGCCACCCGCCCCCTGCGCCAGGAGGGCCGCACGTGGACGCTGTGGAAACGGGCGGTGAACGACGCCGTGTGGAGGAGCGTCAGCCGGCCGCGTACTGGACGTCGATCGAGTACTGCTCGAACCCGGATCGGCGGTAGAGGGCCAGCGCCGGGGCGTTGTCGCCCTCGACGTAGAGCGCCGCGGCGGAGAGGCCCCGGCCGGTCAGGCGTGCCGTCCCCGCGCGCATCAGGACGCCGCCGAGTCCCCGGCCCTGCAGGTCGGGACGGACGGCCACGGCGTAGAACTCGCCGGTGTCGCCCTCGACCTTGAGCCAGCACGACCCGGCGAGCTGCCCGGAGTCGTCGCGGAGCAGGAGCAGGTCGTCGCCGGAGAACCAGCCGTCGGCCTCGCGGGCGCGCAGGTCGTCGAGCGTCATCCGGCCCTGTTCCGGGTGGTGCGCGAACGCGGCGGCGTTGAGCGTCAACCAGTCGACCTCGTCGGCGGGGTCGCCCGTCCGGAACGACGACAGGGACCAGCCGGTCGGCACCGCGGGGTCGGGGGCGACGGACGCGATCGGGGCGCGGAGCTGCAGGAGCGTGCGGACCGCCGTCCAGCCGAAGCGGGCCGCGAGTGCTCGGGCAGCGGGGTGGTCCCCGTGCGCCCACGCGAGCCGAGGGGCCGGCCCGTCCACGGGAGCGGCCCCGCCGCCCGGGGTGAGCGCCTGCCGGGCGAGGGCGGTGCCGAGACCGCGGCCCCGCGCCTCCTGGGCGACCACGAGTTCCAGCTCGCCGTCACGGACCACGGCGACCCCGTGCTCGTCGCCGAGCACGGTCGCGCGACCGGCGCGCACGTCGACCAGGGTCTGGTCGGAGAACGGCGGTGCTTCGCCCGTGACGACGAAGCGCGACAGGTCGACCACTACTGGCCCGCGAGCCGGTCGGCCTCGTCGTCGTAGACGTTGAAGCGGTACCCGACGTTGCGGACCGTGCCGATGAGGGACTCGAGGTCGCCGAGCTTCGCGCGGAGGCGCCGCACGTGCACGTCGACCGTCCGGGTGCCGCCGAAGTAGTCGTAGCCCCACACCTCGCTGAGGAGCTGCTCGCGGGTGAAGACCCGCGAGGGGTGCGTGGCGAAGAAGCGGAGGAGCTCGAACTCCTTGAAGGTGAGGTCGAGCGGCCGACCGCGGACCTTCGCCGAGTAGCTGGCCTCGTCGATGACGACACCGGACGCCTGGATCTTCGACCCGGTCTGGTTCTTCGACGCGCGTCCGGCCGTGAGACGGATGCGGGCGTCGACCTCGGCCGGGCCGGCGGTCTCGAGCACGACGTCGTCGACGTTCCACTCGCTGTTGACCGCGGTCAGACCACCCTCGGTGACGACCAGGATGATCGGCGTCGTCGAGCCGCTCGTCGCGAGGATCTTGCACAGGGCCTTGGCGCTCGCCAGGTCCGTCCGGGCGTCCACGAACATGAGGTCGCTCTGCGGGGCGTTGACCAGCTGTGCGGCCTCGGCGGGGACGTGGCGGATCCGGTGGCTCAGCAGTCCGAGGCTCGGCAGGACGTCGCCGGGCGCGGCTGAGGTGAGTACCAGGAGCTGGGCCACAGGACCTCCAGGGCGTGGGGGAGTCGTGCACACATCCTAGTGATGCTCGGGAAGCATCCCTCCCGGCCGGACGGTCGGGGACGCGTTCCGGGCACCTTCGGCACGCGGCCCTGTCATGATGGGGCGCGTGACCGAGCCTGTTCAGCCCACCGACCAGCGCCGCCTCCGGCTGACGTCCGTGCTGCCGGTCTGGCTGCTCGCGGTCGTCGGCGCCGTGCTCGTCCTCACCCTCACCGACAAGGACTCGTTCGCGTGGCTGCTGCTCGTGTTCGTGCTCTGCGTGCTGGTCAGCTTCGTGCTGCAGCTCATCACCGCGACGAAGGACGGGCTGGTCGAGCGGATCAGCATCGCGTCGTCCGGGGCGTTCGTCGTCGTGCTCGTCACCGCGGTGGTCCTGCTGGTGCGCTGACGCGCCGCCGTCCGCCTGGCGCCGTCAGGCGTGACGCGTAGACTCCAGCCATGGATTCGCTGCTTGCGCTCGAGCTCTTCTACGTGGGCCTGCTCGGCCTCGCGTCGCTCGCGATCGCGTTCGTCTCGGTGACCGTCGTCGTGAAGCTGTTCAAGGGTCAGCGTTGATCGAACTGCCGGAGGGCCTCGCGCCGGAACTCGTCCCGCTGTCGTGGCTCGTCGGCGTCTGGGAGGGCACCGGTGTGGTCGAGTACCCCGTCGGTGACGAGGACGAACCCCGGAAGTACGAGTTCGGCCAGCGCGTGAGCTTCAGCCACGACGGTCTGCCCTACCTCAACTACTCCTCCACGACGTGGCTGCTCGACGACGAGCACACCCCGCTCGCGGCCGAGATGGGCTACTGGCGGATCGACCGTCCGTCCGAGCCCGGTGACCGCGGCCCGGCGATGCTCCTCGGCGAGGGGCCGACGCCGTTCGGCACCGTCGAGAGCGTCGAGGCGCTGCGGAACACCACGGACGGCTTCGACGTCGAAGCGGCGATCATCCACCCCACCGGCGTCAACGAGCTCTACGTCGGGCGGGTCCGCAAGGGCCGCATCGACCTCGCGACCGACGCCGTGATGCGCTCGCCGAACGCCAAGGACTACTCCGCGGCCACCCGGCTCTACGGCCTGGTCGAGGGCAAGCTCTTCTGGGCGTGGGACATCGCCGCACTCGGCAAGGAGCTGACCTCGCACGCCTCGGGGCAGCTCGCGAAGGTCGACTGATGTCCGCCTTCGCCGGCCGCGCCGGCTTCGTGGCGACGGAATCCGGCCCCGCCGCGCACTTCGGCAACCCGCTCGGCGAGCAGCGTCTGCTCGCCCGCGGCCGTGCCGTCGTCGAACTCGGCCTCGGTGTCGTCACCGTCACCGGCCCGGACCGTCTGTCGTGGCTCAACTCGATCACCTCGCAGCTGCTCACCGGGCTCGCCGCCGGCGTGAGCACCGAGACGCTCGTGCTCGACCAGTCCGGTCGGGTCGAGCACGCGGCGCGCGTCGTCGACGACGGGTCGGTGGCGTGGCTGCTGACCGAGCCCGCCGACGCGGCACCGCTCGCTGCCTGGCTCGACTCGATGCGGTTCATGCTGCGCGTCGAGGTCGCCGACCGTTCGGCGGACTTCGCGACGATCGGCTGGTTCGGCGAGTCCGCGCCGTTCGCGTCGACCGACCTGCCCGAGACCCCGGTCGCCGAGTGGGTCGACCCGTGGGCGTCCGTCACGCCCGGCGGGTGGGGCTACGCCGACCAGGAGGCGCACCCCGCCTCCGACTGGACCCTCCGCATCGCCGTGGTCACCCCCGGCACCGCGGGCGCGATCGCCGCGTCGGACGAGCCCGTCGCGGGACTCCTCGCGTACGAGGCCCTGCGCATCGCCGCCTGGCGCCCCTCGCTGTCCGACGTCGACGAGCGCACGATCCCGCACGAGCTCGACTGGCTCCGCTCCGCCGTGCACCTGTCGAAGGGCTGCTACCGGGGGCAGGAGACCGTGGCCAAGGTCCACAACCTCGGACACCCGCCGCGCCGGGTCGTCATGCTGCACCTCGACGGGTCGGACGGCGTGCTGCCGGCTCCGGGGACGCCGGTCGTGTCGGGCGAGAAGGAGGTCGGGCGGCTGACGGCGTCGGGGATCCACCACGAGCTCGGGCCGATCGGGCTCGCGGTCGTGAAGCGTTCCCTCGACCCCGCCGCCACGCTGACGCTCAGCGCCGACGACGTGGTCGTGTCCGCCACGCAAGAGGTCATCGTGCCGCCGGGGGCCGGCGCCACCGCCGACGTCCCGCGCCTGCCCCGCCTCGGCGCCGTCCGCCGCTCGTAGCCCGCGCGGTTCGCCGGCGCCCGGCCCCGAGTCTCGGCTCCGCGGACACGTTCGCGCCATCAGGGCCACGAAACTGTCCGCCGGGCCGAGTCTCGTGGTCCCGCGGCGCGCGCCGGCCGGTCAGGCCGGGGCCACCGCGGCCCACGGGACGCTGAGCTCGCCGAGCCGCCACCGCGTCACCCCGTGCAGCACCGGCCACCCCCGGTCCCGCATGCCCCGGACCGTCGCGATCCACCGCTGCCGGGGGCCGTACGTGCCGAGCGGCGCCGCGACCGCCCACGCCAGGTCGAGGTCGCCGAGGAACGCGTGCACCCGCTCGCCGGGAACGTTCCGGTGGATGAGGGCCTTCGGCAGCCGTTCGGCCACGACCGAGGGGACGTCGAGCCCCGCCAGCCGGAGCGACACCGTGAAGGTGCGTGGTGCGACGTCGTCGAGCGTCACCCACGAGGCCACCCGCCCGACCTCGTTGCACGTCCCCTCGACGAGCGCGCCGCCCGGTTGCAGGCGGTCCTGCATGATCCGCCAGGACTCCACCACCGCGGACTCGTCGTACTGCCGCAGCACGTTGAAGGCGCGGATCACGGCGGGCCGGCGGTTCCCCGGTGTCGGTGTCTCGAACCCGCCGAGCCGGAACGTCACGCCGTCCCGCGTGCCGGCGTTCGCGAGGGCCACCCGGGCCGGCTCGATCTCGATGCCGGTGACCTCGACGTCGGGGCGGACGGCGGCCAGGCGGTCCCGGAGTTCGAGCGTCGTCGTCGGCGAGGCCCCGTACCCGACGTCGGCGACGAGCGGGTCGGCGCTCCGGCGGAGGACCGGCAGCGTGGCGATCCACCGGTCGACGCGGCGGAGCCGGTTGTACCCGGTCGTCCCGCGCGTCACGTTCCCGATGGGCATGCCGACCAGGGTACGGGTCCGGGGACCGGCTGCACGGCGCTCGGTAGACTCGGGGCATGACCTCCACGCTCGTCCTGCTCCGTCACGGCAACAGTGACTGGAACCAGAAGAACCTGTTCACCGGTTGGGTCGACGTCCGGCTCAGCGAGCTGGGCGAGAAGGAGGCGAAGCGCGCCGGCGACCTCATCGCCGAGTCCGGCATCGTCCCCGACGTCCTCTACACCTCGCTCCTCACCCGCGCGATCCAGACGGCCGACATCGCGCTGCTCCAGGCCGACCTGGCGTGGCTGCCGGTGAAGCGCGACTGGCGCCTCAACGAGCGCCACTACGGCGACCTGCAGGGCAAGGACAAGGCCCAGACGCTCGAGCAGTACGGCGAGCAGCAGTTCATGGAGTGGCGCCGGTCGTTCGACGTGCCGCCGCCCCCCATCGCCGACGACGCCGAGTGGTCGCAGTTCGGGGACCGCCGCTACGCTCACCTCGGCGACCAGCTGCCCCGCACCGAGTCGCTCAAGCTCGTGATCGACCGCCTGCTGCCCTACTGGGAGTCCGACATCACGAAGGACCTCGGTGCGGGCAAGACCGTCCTCGTCACGGCGCACGGCAACTCGCTCCGGGCGCTCGTGAAGCACCTCGACGGCATCTCCGACGAGGACATCGCCGGCCTGAACATCCCGACCGGCATCCCGCTGGTGTACGAGCTCGACGACGACTTCCGTCCGACGAAGCCGGCGTACTACCTCGACCCCGAGGCCGCCGCGGCCGGAGCCGCCGCCGTGGCCGCGCAGGGCGCCAAGAAGTAGCAGCGCAGCGCTGCACACACGAACGCCCCGCCCGGACTGACCGGGCGGGGCGTTCCGCGCGTTCACACGAAGTGGGAGGCGATCTCCTGCACCAGGGCGCCGACGTCGTACGGCTTCGTCGTGTCGACGCGGACCACCGGGACGCCCGGCAGGCCGACCGGGCGGGCGGCGTCGCCGTGCTCGTCCCAGAACGCGAGCACGTCGGCCAGGTCCCCGTGCACCTCGTGGCGCACCGGCACGGTGCCCGGGTCGTACCGGTCGCGCAGCCGCTCCTCGGCGGTGGCCCGGTCCGTGTCGCACCACACCTCGACAGCGCGCGGCGACCCGGCGGAGGCGAGCCGCGCCTCCAGGAGTCCGCGGTCCCGCGACGGCAGCCAGACGGCGTCGAGGACGACCCCGTTCTCGACGGCCTGCGCCATCGACCACATCGTCTCCATCGCGATGGCGCCGAGCGGACGCGACGCGATCATCGGGCCGACGAGGTCGGCGAGGGGCTCCTTGATCCGGTCCTTCGACAGGAACGGGCAGCCGAGCACCTCGGCGAGGGCGGCACCGATGGTGCTCTTGCCGGAACCGGGCATGCCGTTGACGATGATCGCGACCTGGGCCATGCCTCGATCCTGTCAGACCCCAGCGAGCCGAGCGGAACGCAGCGAGCCGGGCGGACCGTGTGGTCCGTCCGGCTCGGTGACACCGCAGCGTCGGGTCAGGCGGGCGACACCGTCACCGAGGACGCGCCGGCCCAGTCACCCGTCGCCAGGTACTCGACCTTCTTGGCGATCGAGACCGCGTGGTCCGCGAAGCGCTCGTGGTACCGCGATGCCAGGGTCGCGTCGACGGTGTCGATCGGCGCACCCTTCCAGGTTTCGCCGAGCACGAAGTCGAACACGCTCGCGTGCAGCTCGTCGATGGCGTCGTCCTCGTCGCGGATCTCGCCGGCGAGGGCGATGTCCTCGGTGGCGAGCAGTCGCGTGAGCTTCTGCGCCATCGCGACGTCGAGCTGGCCCATCTTCTTGAAGGTGCCGCGGAGGCCCTTCGGCACGACCTTCTCGGGGAAGCGCTGCCGGGTGAGCTGGGCGATGTGCTCGGCCATGTCGCCCATGCGCTCGAGCGACGAGCTGACGCGCAGGGCCGTGACCACGACGCGGAGGTCGCGGGCGACCGGGGCCTGACGCGCGAGGATGTCGATCGCGATCTCGTCGAGGCTGTTCGCCGCCTCGTCGATCTTGGCGTCGTCGGCGATCACCTCCTCGGCGAGGGACACGTCGGACTCGCTGAACGACTGCGTGGCTCGGGTGATGGCGGACTCGACGAGCCCGGCGATCTCGGTCAGTCGCTCCTGGACGTCCTGGAGTTCCTGCTGGAAGACTTCGCGCATGGGGGAGTACCTCTCTCTGCGTACCGGTCGAGTGTCGTCACGTCAGGTGAACGAACGGTGACGTGCGGTTGAACGCTTCGCGATCCGGCCTTCCGCAGACGGTGAACGGTACCGGAACCCCGCATGACCATCCCTACACTGACGGCATGGACAACGCGTGGCTCGTGCCACTGTCGATGCTCCTCGGCGGGGTGTTCGGAGCAGGCGTCGTGGTGCTGATCATCACCGCCGAGCGCACGGCTCGTGCTGCCGACGTGGCGGAACGCACCCTGCCCGACGGCGTCGCCGCGGTCATCGCCACGATGCACAACCCGGCCGTGGTGGTCGACCCCTCGAACACGGTCGTCGCTGCCTCGCCGCAGGCACTGACGGTCGGGCTGGTGGTGCGGCGGAAGCTCGTGCACCGCGAGCTCGTCGACCTCGTCGACCGCGTGCGCAAGAGCGGGGAGATGGGCGCCGAGGACCTCGAGCTGCCCCGTGGTCGGGGCAGCGACCAGATCGGCTACCTGAGCTTCCGCGCCGCGCAGCTCGGCAACCGGTACGTGCTCGTCACGGCCGACGACCTGACCGAGACCCGGCGCATCGACGAGGTCCGGCGGGACTTCGTCGCGAACATCTCGCACGAGCTGAAGACCCCGATCGGCGCGATCGGCCTGCTCTCCGAGACCCTCGTCGCCGCCGCGGACGAACCCCAGCACGTGCGGAAGTTCGCCGCGCAGCTCGTCACCGAGTCGGAGCGGCTGGCCGCCCTGACGAAGGACATCATCGAACTCTCGCGGCTGCAGTCCGTCGACACGCTGGAGAACAGCGAGGAGACGTCGATCGACCGCATCGTGCAGGCCGCCGTCGACGCGAACGAGATCGTCGCCCGCGCCCGGGACATCGAACTCGTGCGGGCGAAGAAGTCGAAGCTGCGGGTGATGGGCGACCCCGCCCTGCTGCAGATCGCGGTGTCGAACCTCATCGCCAACGCGGTCAAGTACTCCCCGGACCACACCCGCGTCGGCGTGGGCGTCCGGTCCGCGAAGGGCTTCGTCGAGATCGCGGTGACCGACCAGGGCGTCGGCATCCCCGAGGCCGACCTCGACCGGGTGTTCGAGCGGTTCTACCGCGTCGACCCCGCCCGGTCGCGCGCCACGGGCGGCACCGGCCTCGGCCTCGCCATCGTGAAGCACGTCGTCGGCAACCACGGCGGGGACGTGCGCGTCTGGTCGCAGCCCGGCAAGGGCTCGACCTTCACCATCCGCCTGCCCGAGGCGGACCCGGAACTGACCACAGCACTCGAAGAGCAACTGGAAGAGCAGCCATCGTGACCAAGATCCTCATCGTCGACGACGAGCCGGCCCTGAGCGAGCCCCTGGAGTTCCTGCTGCAGCGCGAGGGGTACGACACCTCCGTCGCTGCGGACGGCGTGACCGCGCTGTCGAAGTTCGACGCGGAGAACCCCGACCTGGTGCTGCTCGACCTGATGCTGCCGGGACTCTCCGGCACCGAGGTCTGCCGACAGATCCGGACCCGCTCGAACATCCCGATCATCATGCTCACCGCGAAGGACTCCGAGGTGGACATCGTCGTCGGGCTGGAGCTCGGCGCGGACGACTACGTGACGAAGCCGTACTCGACCCGCGAGCTCCTCGCCCGCATCCGTGCGGTCCTGCGTCGCCGGACCGAGGACGACCCCGCGGACAGCGGGATCCTGCAGGTCGGTGGCATCCGGATGGACGTCGAGCGGCACACCGTGGCGGTGGACGGCTCGGAGACGCCGATGCCGCTCAAGGAGTTCGAGCTCCTCGAGCTGCTGCTCCGCAACGCCGGGCGCGTGCTCACCCGGGGGCAGCTCATCGACCGGGTGTGGGGCTCCGACTACTTCGGCGACACGAAGACCCTGGACGTGCACATCAAGCGCATCCGCTCGAAGATCGAGCGCGTGCCGAGCGCGCCGGAGATCCTGGTGACCGTCCGCGGGCTCGGCTACCGCATCGAGGGCTGACGCGAGGTCGGCTGACGCGAGGTCGGCTGACGCACAGGAGGCGCGGTGCCGGTCCCAGGGACCGGCACCGCGCCTCCTGTGCGTGCGTCTGCTGCTAGTTGCCGGCGTCCTGCGTCGCGTCGTCCGTCGGCGTGGCCGCGGGCGTCTCGACCGGGAGGGTGACCTCGCTGGTGGGCTCCGGCGAGGAGGTCGGCGCGAGCGTCGCGTACTCCTCCTGCTGGCTGGTCAGCACCGGGACGCTCGCCGAGACGCCCTCGGCGCCCGAGTACGAGAAGTAGACCTTGACCAGCGAGCCGGGCTTGGTGTCGGCGTCGTCGAAGACGACCTCGCGCGAGTCGCCGGCGGCCGTGCCCTGCGTGGTGCCGTCGCCCTCTTCCGTCGAGGCGGTGGCCTGCTCGGAGGGCTCCGCGGCCCCGCCGAGGTCGATGTGCGTGTTCGCCGGGACCGCGACGGTCTGGGTGTCCCCGCCGACCTCGATCGAGAGGGTGATGTCGTCCCGCTCGGCGTTGTTCACGATCGTGCCCACGAACCGGGCGCCGTCGGCGTCGTCCGCGATGAGGAGCGCGTTGCGGATGTCCACCTTGCCGGTCGACACGTTCACGCCGTCGGTGATCTGCTTGATCTCCGTCGTCTGTGCGGGCGACATGAACTCGCAGCCGGTGGCGCCGAGCGCGATGGTTGCCGCAACGGCGACGGACACGAGTACCCGAGCTCGCAAGAGATTCCTCCGGAAGATCACGATTGTGGACCGGACGGTCCGGCACCATCCTACCGATCAGCGGGGGTGCCAGTTGTTAGGCGCCCCTTACCCGAACAACGCTTGTGGTAAACTGGGTGTCTCGGAACGGAGCCTGATACATGCAATTCGAGGTCGGCGAGACCGTCGTCTACCCCCATCACGGGGCGGCAACCATCTCTGAAGTCAAGACGCGCGTCATCAAGGGTGAGGAAAAGGTCTACCTGAAGCTGCGGGTCACCCAGGGTGACCTCACGATCGAGGTCCCGGCGGACAACGTCGACCTGGTCGGAGTCCGTGACGTGATCGGCAAGGAAGGCCTCGACAAGGTGTTCGAGGTCCTGCGTGCCCCCTTCACCGAAGAGCCCACGAACTGGTCGCGTCGCTACAAGGCGAACCTCGAGAAGCTCGCTTCCGGTGACGTCATCAAGGTGTCCGAGGTCGTCCGCGACCTCTGGCGCCGCGACCAGGACCGCGGCCTGTCCGCGGGGGAGAAGCGGATGCTCGCCAAGGCGCGGCAGATCCTGATCTCCGAGCTGGCGCTGGCCGAGAAGACCGACGAGGACAAGGCATCGACCGTCCTCGACGAGGTCCTCGCCTCCTGAGCGCACCGAACCACTGAACACGTCCTCGACCGTTCTGTTCCCCCACGGGGTGGACAGGGCGGTCGTCGTCGTTGCGGCCGGTTCCGGCACGCGGCTCGGCATCGGGACGGCCAAGGCGTTCGTCCCCGTGGCCGGCACGCTGATGCTCGCGCGGGCGCTCGAGCCGCTGTTCGCCCTGCCGTCGCCGACGCTCGTCGTGGTGGTCGCGCCGGCGGCGCTCCTCGACGACTGCCGACAGGTGGTCGCGTCCGTCGCCGGGGCTGCGGTCGCCTACACGGCCGTCGTCCCCGGAGGCGCGGATCGCCATGCCTCGGTCGAGGCCGGCCTGGCCGTGCTGCCGGACTCCGTCACCGCGGTGCTGGTGCACGACGCGGCGCGTTGTCTGACGCCGGCAGCCCAGTTCGAGCGGGTGTTCGACGCCGTCGCCGGTTCGCTGCACGACGGGGCGGGTGCCGGGTTCGTCCCCGCACTGCCCGTCACGGACACGATCAAGCGCGTCGACGGGGACGCCGTCGTCGAGACCGTCGACCGCGCGGCACTCGTCGGGGTGCAGACGCCGCAGGGGTTCCCGCTCGCCGCGCTCCGGCAGGCGTACGCGGTGTCGCAGCAGGCCGAGACCGACGACGCCGGGGTCTTCCAGGCAGCGGGCGGCACCGTGCGGTTCGTCCCCGGCGACGCCGACGCCTTCAAGATCACCACCCCGTGGGACCTCGGTCGTGCCGAGTCGATCGTGCGTGCCCGCGCCGCCACCCCCGAGGTCACCCGGGTCGGCCTCGGGGTGGACGTGCACGCGTTCGACGCGGCGTCCCCGTGCCGGGTCGGGCTGCTCGACTTCCCCGGTGAAGCGGGGCTCTCCGGCCACAGCGACGGCGACGCGGTCGCGCACGCGGTCTGCGACGCCCTGCTCTCGGCGGGCGGGCTCGGCGACATCGGCGGGACGTTCGGCACGTCGGACCCCGCCTACGCCGGGGCGGCGGGTGACGTCTTCGTCCGGGGTGCGGTCGCGATGCTGGCCGCCGCCGGTCTGGTGCCTGTCTCCGTCACCGTGCAGGTCATCGGGAACCGCCCCCGTATCGGCGCACGTCGGACCGAGATGCAGGACGCCCTCGGCGCCGTCGTCGGGGCCCCGGTCGCGGTCTCCGGCACGACGACGGACGGTCTCGGGTTCACCGGCCGCGGCGAGGGGCTCGCCGCGATCGCGACAGCCGTCGTCCGACCGGTCTGACGTCCTAGGCTGGACGCGTGACCGTTCGCCTCTACGACTCCCGCGCCGCTGCCGTCGTCGACCTCGTCCCGCTGGTCGACGGACAGGTGAGCATGTACGTGTGCGGTCCGACCGTGCAGTCGTCGCCGCACATCGGGCACCTCCGCTCCGCGCTCGTCTACGACATCTGGCGCCGCTGGCTCACCCACCGCGGTCTCCGGGTCACGCTCGTGCGGAACGTCACGGACATCGACGACAAGGTGCTCGACCTCGCGCACGGCACCGACGAGGCCTGGTTCGCCCGGGCGTACCGCGTCGAGCTCGAGTTCACGGCCGCGTACAACGCCCTCGGCATCCTGCCCCCGACGTACGAGCCCCGGGCCACCGCGAGCGTGCCGCAGATGCACGACATCATCACCAAGCTCATCGACCGCGGGCACGCCTACGCTGCGGCGGACGGCTCCGGCGACGTCTACTTCGACACCGGCAGCTGGGCGTCCTACGGGGCGCTCACCCGGCAGCGGCGGGAGGACATGGTCGAGGCCACCGACGCCGACCCCCGCGGCAAGCGCGACCCGCGCGACTTCGCGCTCTGGAAGGGCGCCAAGCCCGGGGAGCCGTCGACGGCGAACTGGGACTCGCCCTGGGGCCCCGGCCGCCCGGGCTGGCACATCGAGTGCTCGGCGATGTCCCGGCGCTACCTCGGCCCGGCGTTCGACATCCACGGCGGCGGGCTCGACCTGCGCTTCCCGCACCACGAGAACGAACTCGCGCAGTCCACGGCGGCCGGGGATCCGTTCGCCTCCTACTGGCTGCACAACGGCCTCGTCTCCGTCGACGGGCAGAAGATGTCGAAGTCGCTGGGCAACTCGATCTTCGCCGCGGACTTCCTCGGGTCCGCGCGTCCCGTGGTCGTCCGGTACTTCCTCGGCGCCGCGCACTACCGCTCGTCGATCGACCACCACGACGGCTCCCTGGCCGAGGCCGAGGCGGCGCTCGACCGGATCGAGGGCTTCCTGACCCGGGCCGCACAGCGGCTCGAGGGCGTCCGGCTGGCCGACGCGCCGGGGGTGCCCGAGGCCTTCGCCGCGGCGATGGACGACGACCTCTCGGTGCCCCAAGCCCTCGCCGTGCTGCACGAGACCGTCCGCTCCGGGAACGCCGCCCTCGACGCGGACGATGCGGAAGCGCTCGGAACCGCGTACCATCAGGTGGCTGCGATGGTGGAAGTGCTCGGCATCGATCCGCGAGCCGCCCACTGGTCGGGTGGTGGCCACGACGCATCGGCCGCACCGCTCGCAGCACTCGTCGAACGCCTCGTGCAGGAACGCGCCGACGCCAGGGCCGCACGCGACTTCGCCACGGCCGACCGCGTGCGCGACGACCTCGCATCCGCGGGCATCACGATCGAGGACACCGCAGCAGGTACACGCTGGAGCATCGCCTGACAACGGCAGTGCCGGACAGGAGAGAGCAATGAAGAACGTCTCGGGCAGCAAGAAGGGACGGCCGGGCGCCGTCCGGACCGGTCGCAAGGGCAACAAGCAGGTCGGCTCCGGCGGTCAGGGCGCGCAGGCGCTCGAGGGCCGCAAGCCCACGCCGAAGGCCGAGGACCGTCCGTACCACCCCGCCGGCAAGCGCAAGGCGGCGAAGGAGCGCTTCGAGGCAGCTCGCGGGCGCCACGGTGCGTCGAGCTCGCCGCAGCAGCGCACCGGTCGTCCGCCGCAGCGGAAGACCGACGACTCCGAGCTGGTCACCGGCCGCAACTCGGTGCTCGAGGCCCTGCGCACGAAGACCCCCTCGACGACCCTGTACATCGCCTCGCGCATCGAGGTCGACGACCGCGTCAAGGAGATCCTCGCGCTCGCCAACCACCGCGGCGTCCCGATCATGGAGATCATGCGTCCGGAGCTCGACCGCATCACGGGGCACGACAGCGTGCACCAGGGCGTCGCGCTCAAGGTCCCGGCGTACGAGTACGCCGTGGCCGAGGACGTCGTCGAGCGGGCGTTCGCCAAGGACGAGGTCCCGCTGCTCGTCGCCCTCGACGGCATCACCGACCCGCGCAACCTCGGTGCGATCATCCGGTCCACCGCGGCCTTCGGCGGCCACGGTGTCGTCGTCCCGCAGCGGCGTTCGGTCGGTGTGACCGCGTCCGCGTGGAAGACCTCGGCCGGTGCGGCCGCCCGGACCCCCGTCGCGATGGCCCCGAACCTCACGCAGACCCTCAAGTCGCTCAAGTCGATGGGCCTGTTCGTCCTCGGCCTCGACGGTGACGGCGACGTGGAGCTCGACGGCCTCGAGCTCGCCGACCGTCCGATCGTGATCGTCGTCGGTTCCGAGGGCAAGGGCCTCTCACGCCTCGTCACCGAGACCTGCGACGCGATCGTCTCGATCCCGATCTCGAGCGCGACGGAGTCCCTCAACGCGGGCATCGCCGCGAGCGTCACCCTGTGGGAGGTCGCCCGGCGCCGTCGCGCCGAGTAGTCGCGCACTTCGTGAGCAGGAATGGTCGCCTCCCGGTTCGGGAGGCGACCATTCCTGCTCACCATGCGAGGCGCGCGGGCGCGTGGGCGCGCGCCGGCGCGTGGGCGTGCCCGGGGCGACCCCGCGCCGGCGCGTGGGCGTGCCCGGGGCGACCCCGCGCCCGTCAGACCCCGGCGCGCCAGTCCTCGACGTCGTCGGGAGACGCCGGCACCGCGTCGTCGACGACCGGGATCGGCAGCGTCATCGACGACGTCGGCGGGTTGATCAGCAGCCGCTCGTCGCGACGGTGCCGGAGCACGTCGTTGATGTACGCGGTCGTCGCCTCGGGGAGCGACACCGACCGCTCCTCTTCCTGCGACATGAACCAGCGGTGCTCGAGCAGCTCGTGGAAGACCTCGGCCGGCTCGAGCCGCCCGCGCAGGTCCCGCGGGATCGAGCGGATCACCGGCTCGAACACCCGCGACACCCACTCGTGCGCCACCATCTCCTCGTCGAGGAGGTCGCGGCCGTTGCGCGCCCGGTACGAGTCGAGGTCGTTGAGGAGCCGCCGCGCCTGGTTCTCGCCGGCGTCGATCCCGGTGAGGCGCAGGAGTCGTCGCTGGTGGTGTCCGGCGTCGACGACCTTCGGCTGGATGCGCACCTGCGACCCGCCCTCGGTCGTGTGGATCGAGAGCTCCTCGATGTCGAACCCGAGCGCGTTGAGCCGTTCGACGCGGTCGTTGATGCGCCAGCGTTCCTTGACGTCGAACTGCTCGGTGCCGGTGAGTTCCTTCCAGAGCGTCCGGTACTGCGCGACGATCCGGTTCGAGACGTCCACGGCGTCGGCGTTCTCGTCGAGTCGACCGCCGGCCTCGAGGTCGAGGAGCTCGCCGGCGATGTTCACGCGCGCGACCTCGAGGTCGTTCTCCCGCTGACCGTTCGACAGGCCGCCGGGGTAGAGCTTGCCGGTCTCCGCGTCCACCAGGTACGCCGCGAAGGCACCGGCGTCACGTCGGAACAGCGTGTTCGAGAGCGAGACGTCGCCCCAGTAGAAGCCGATGACGTGCAGCCGCACGAGCAGGAGCGCGAGGGCGTCGACCAGACGGGTGGCCGTCTCGGGCCGTAGTGTCTGCGAGTACAGGGCACGGTACGGCAGCGAGAAGCGCAGGTGCCGGGTGACGAGCACCGGGTGCAGGGCCTCGCCGTCGGCGCTCACCCGGTTCGTGATCACGGCGACGGGGTCGACGCACGGCACGTCCATGCGCTGCAGGGTGCGGAGCATCTCGTACTCCGAGCGGGCGACCTCTTCGCCGGTCTCCTTCACGGCGACGACGTACCCGCCGAGCTGCACGAACCGCACGAGGTGCCGCGAGATGCCCTTCGGGAGCGCGACGATCGTCTCGTCCGGCCAGTCCGCCAGGGGGAGGTCCCACGGCAGGTCGAGGAGTCCGGGGTCGACGGTGGCGGCGGTGATGGACATCGAGTCGGGCACGGTTGGTTCCTCTGGTACGTGTGCGACGGACGGGAGGCGCGGTGCCAGCTGGCACCGCGCCTCCTGTGGGGACCTTCCAGCGTTACGCGCTGACGACGGCCTTGTCGTCGAGCCGCTCGCCCGACTCGGTGTCGAAGGCGTGCACGTGGCCCTGCTTCGGCGTGACGACGATCGTGTCACCGATCGACGGGTGCGAACGCCCGTCGACGCGGGCGACGATGTCGACGCGCGAACCCTTGACGTCGGCGTGACCGTACAGGTAGCCGTCGGCGCCGAGCTCCTCGACCACGTCGACCGTGACCGGCAGGCCCTCGCCCGACTGCGCCACGATGACGTCCTCGGGGCGGATGCCGACCGTGATGTTCCCGGAACGCGCGTTGGAGAGCGTGTCGCGGTCGATGGGGTGGTTGAGCGAACCGAACTTGATGCCGCCCTCGACCACGTCGGCCGGGAGGAGGTTCATCGCCGGCGAGCCGATGAAGCCCGCGACGAAGACGTTGTTCGGCTTCTCGTAGAGGTCGCGCGGCGAGCCGACCTGCTGCAGGATGCCGTCCTTGAGCACCGCGATGCGGTCACCCATGGTGAGCGCCTCGGTCTGGTCGTGCGTGACGTAGACCGTGGTGACGCCGAGACGACGCTGCAGCGAGGCGATCTGGGTGCGGGTCTGGACGCGGAGCTTGGCGTCGAGGTTCGACAGCGGCTCGTCCATGAGGAACACCTGCGGCTGACGGACGATCGCGCGGCCCATCGCGACGCGCTGACGCTGACCACCGGAGAGCGCCTTCGGCTTGCGGCCGAGGTACTGCTCGAGGTCGAGGAGCTTCGCGGCTTCCTGCACGCGGGTGGCGCGCTCGTCCTTGCCGACGCCGGCGATCTTGAGCGCGAAGCCCATGTTCTCGGCAACGGTCATGTGCGGGTACAGCGCGTAGTTCTGGAACACCATCGCGATGTCGCGGTCCTTCGGCGGGACGTCCGTGACATCGCGGTCGCCGATGCGGATCGAGCCGGAGTTGACCTCTTCGAGGCCGGCCAGCATGCGCAGGGACGTGGACTTGCCACAGCCCGAGGGGCCGACGAGGACGAGGAACTCGCCGTCGGCGACGTCCAGGTCGAGGGAGTCGACCGCGGGACGGTTGCCTCCGGGGTAGAGACGGGTTGCCTTGTCATAGGTGACGGACGCCATGAGCGTTCGGTCCTTCCTTCACCGGCAGGTACGTGCCGGACGATCCGAGTGAAGCGGTTGCCCGTGGGGGCCCCGGATGGTCGCCGTCGACCATCGAGGTTCATACAACACGATCTGCCCCGGGAGCGCCAGTGCTCACACCTGGTTGGGTGGTTCCCATCGGGTCCCGGTACGATCGGCGGGTCCGTCCGGCCTGCCGGGGGAAGCCGTACGGACGACGACCAACGTGAGGACACTCGACGCATGACCAACCGCCCCGAGGGTGACGCCCGCGCCGCGCGGAACGAACGACGCGAAGCCGCACGACAGCGTGCCCAGCGTGCCCGCACCCAGCAGAAGCGCCGCCAGCGCGGACTCCGACTCGGCCTGCAGATCGGCATCGGCGTCGTCCTGCTCGCCGCAGCGACCGTCGTGACACTCGTCCTCGTCGACTCCGTGCAGCCCGCGGGCCCCGGCCCGGCGAACACCTCGCAGGGCGGCATCACGATCGGGCAGGACCTCAAGGCGGTCACGGCGTCCTCACAGTCGCCCGCGCCGACCTCGACGGACGCCGCCGGCTCGGTGCGCATCACGATGTACGTCGACTACCTCTGCCCGATCTGCGGCCAGTTCGAGGACGCGAACGGCGAGTACATCCAGAACCTCGTCGACTCCGGTGCGGCGACGGTGGACATCCACCCGATCGCGATCCTCTCGAACCGGTCGCAGGGCACGAAGTACTCGCTCCGGGCCGCGAACGCCGCCGCCTGCGTCGCGGACAGCTCGCCGGACCAGTTCTTCGCCGTCAACCAGGCGCTGTTCGCGAAGCAGCCGGAGGAGGGCACCGCCGGCCTCACCGACGCGCAGCTGACCAAGGTCGTGACGGGCGTGGACGGGCTGCAGAAGCGGTCGACGATCACGAAGTGCATCGAGGACCAGACCTACAGCAAGTGGATCGACGAGCGGACCACCGCGGTGACCGGCGGCGACATCCCCGGGTCGACGCTCAAGGAGTTCCCCGGAACGCCCCTCGTGCTCGTGAACGGGCAGCGCTACGAGCTCACCTCGCCGATCACGAACGACGACTTCCGGACCTTCGTGGTGACGGCTGCCGGTGCGAGCGACGCCACCCCGACGCCCACGCCCACGCCCACGCCGAGTGCCACCCCGACCCGGTCCGCGACGCCGAGCGCCTCGCCGTCGAACTGACCCGGGCTGCTGACCCGGACTACAGGGACGAACCCGGCACGCTGAACGTGTCGCACGCCGTCGCGCCGCGCTGGTAGCCCCGCAGGAACCAGTTCTGGCGCTGCTCGCTCGACCCGTGGGTGAACGAGTCCGGGTCGACCCGACCGCTCGAGCGCTCCTGGATGCTGTCGTCGCCGACGGCGCTCGCGGCGGACAGTGCGTCCTCGATCTCGGCACGCGTGATCGGCTCGAAGAAGGTCTCGCCGTTCGCGTCCTTCGTGGTCGCGGCGCCGCCGACCCAGGCGCCCGCGTAGCAGTCCGCCTGCAGTTCGACGCGGACGCTGCCGGACGACGCTCCGGTCCCGGAGCGGTCGGTGTTCGCGAAGGCACCCTGGAGCTGCTGGATGTGGTGGCCCCACTCGTGCGCGACGACGTACATCTGCGCGAGCGGTCCTCCGGAGGAGCCGTACTTCGACTGCAGGTCGTCGTAGAACGCGGTGTCGAGGTAGATCGCCCGGTCCGGCGGGCAGTAGAACGGGCCGGTCGCCGCCGACGCCTGGCCGCACGAGGTGCTCGTCGAGCCGTCGAACAGGATGAACCCCGGGGTCGTGTAGACGATCCCGAGCTTCCGTGACTCGGACGTCCAGTACCCGTCGAGCGACTCCGCGGCGCCCTCCATCCGGCACTCGATCTTGAGGTTCGCGTCACGGCCCGTTCGGCACTCGGCTGCTGCGTCGACGGTCTCACCGCGCTGCTGGATCTCGGTCGTGCCGTTGCCGCCGTCGATGATGCCGGAGAGGTCTACGCCGGTGAACTGCGCGATGAGGAACACGACGATGGCGCCGACGCCCACCGCGCCGCCGCCGATCGCAGCGCCGCGCCCCCGCCGGGTGACCTTCCCGCCCGTGAGCTGCGAGTCGTCGTTGAACGTCATGCCCCGAATGTACGGGTGGGCGGTGCTCGGTGCCCGCATCGGCGGGAGGAGTAGACCGGACGGCATGCCCGTCCTCGACGAAACCCACCCCCTCTTCCTCTTCGCGATGGACCAGCGGTCCTCGCTCCTCGAGCACACCTACGACGAGTCCGGCGGGGAGCCGCTCGACGAAGCCGAGGCCGAGCGCGTGCGCGCCGGCAAGCAGCTCGTCTACCGCGGTGTCCTCACGGCGCTCGCGGCCGGTGCGTCCCGCGAGCGGACCGGCGTCCTCGTCGACGAGCGCTACGGCGCCGACGTCGCCCGGCTCGTCAAGGAGGCCGGCCTCCAGCTCGCGATGCCGATCGAGCGGTCGGGCCGGGAGTGGTTCGAGCTCGAGTACGGCGAGGACTGGATCGCGCACGTGGACGCCTTCGACCCGGACTGGGTGAAGGTGCTCGTGCGTGACAACCCCGACTTCGACGCGGACCGCCGCGAGCGGCAGGCATCGGAGCTCGCCGACATCGCTGGCGTGCTGCACGGTGCCGGTCGGCCGTTCCTGGTCGAACTGCTCGTTCCGGCGACCGACGAGCAGCGGGCATCGGTCGAGGACTACGACCGCGACCTCCGACCGGACCTCGTCGTGCAGGTCATCGAGTACCTGCAGGACCACGGGGTCGAGGCGGACGTGTGGAAGCTCGAGGGCCTCGACGAGCGCGCGGACGCGGAACGGGTCGTCCGGACCGTGCGTCGCGGTGGCCGGGACGCGGTGCAGTGCATCGTCCTCGGCCGGGACGCCCCCGAGGAGCAGCTCGACCACTGGCTGCGCACCGCCGCCGGGGTGGACGGGTTCGTCGGGTTCGCCATCGGTCGCAGCAACTGGGAGGAACCGCTCGAGGACGTCGTCCGCGAACACCTCGACACCGAGGCCGCCGAGGGGCTCATCGCGGCGAACTACCGCCACTTCGTCGACACCTGGCTCGAGGCCCGCCCGGGCATCGAGCACGGGGTGGACGCCGGCGCGGTCTGACCCCGGGTCCGAGCCCGGGTCTCAGGTGCGGACCAGCGGCTCCACGCCCGCCAGGTCTGCACCGATCCCGACGTCGACGAGCTCGATCCGCCCGGCGAGGCTCGCGCCCGGTCCGCGGAGCAGCCCGGCCTTCACCCCGCCGAACGTCACCGTGACGTCCGCCTGCAGCACGTGGTCGTCCGCGATCGCGCCGGTGTCGACGTCGATGCCGCTCGGCACGTCGACCGCCACGACGAACGGTGCGCGCTGGTCGCGTGCGAGCTGGCGGATCGCCGCGACGACCTCGCGCGCCGGCGAGCGGAGCGCGGACGCGCCGTGCACGCCGATGCCGAGGATCCCGTCGAGCACCAGGTCCGCCTCGAGCGCCGCGTCGGTCGCGACGGCGGCCAGACGCGCAGCGTCATCCCGGGAGGCCGCTGCGAGGAGGTCCGCGGCCGGACGGACCGACCCGGTGTCGGACGGGCGGTCCAGGAGGCGCGCCCCGGCGTCCAGCGCCGCTGCCAGGCCCGCCGCGTGGACGCGTGAGCCGACGCGCAGCACCGTCACGCGCCTCCCGTCCGCCGCCAGGCGTGCCCCAGCGAACAGCGCGTCACCACCGTTGTCGCCGCTGCCCACCAGCAGCAGGACCGATCCCGGTCCGTCACCCGGACGCACGGCCGGGTCGTCGAGCAGTCCGCCGACGGTCCGCGCCAGCCCGTCCGCCGCACGCTGCATGAGCGGTTCGCCCGCGTCGAGGTGCGGCCGCTCCGCCGCCCGGATCTGATCGCCGCCGTAGCCGTCCATGGCGACCACAGTGCCCCGGTAGCCTGGAGGGGACATGTCACTCGTCCCCGAAGCACCCCGTCCCCGCGTCGTGATGTCCCCGGACGGGCTGAAGATCGCGACCTACGACTTCGGCGACCCCGAGGCGCCGGCGGTCGTCGCCGTGCACGGGTTCGCCTCCGGCGCGCTGCTGAACTGGCACGCCTCGGGGTGGACGCGCGACCTCGTCCGCGCCGGGTACCGCGTCGTCGCGCTCGACCAGCGCGGGCACGGCGCCTCGTCGAAGCCGCACGACCCGTCCGCGTACTCGATGGAGCTCCTCGTCGCGGACGTCGTCAGCGTGATCGACACCTACCTGCTCGACGACGTCGCGTACCTCGGGTACTCGCTCGGCGCCCGCGTCGGGTGGCACACCGCCGAGCAGCTCCCCGACCGGATCACCCGTGCGGTCTTCGGCGGCATCCCCGACGCCGACCCGATGCGGCGCGTGCGGGTCGACCAGGCGAAGGCGTACTTGGCGGACGGCACGCCGATCGAGGACCGCGTGACGAACGGCTACCTGACGATGGCCGCCGGCGTCGAGGGGAACGACCTCGGCGCGCTCGTGGCGATGGTCGAGGGGATGCGGGGCAGCATCGAGCCGACGCCGTCGAACGCGCCCGCGCAGCCCGTGCTGATGGCCGCGGGCAGCGAGGACGGCATCAAGGACAGTGCCGTGCGGCTCGCGGCGGCGGCCCCGGACGCCTCGTTCTTCGAGATCCCGGGCCGGAACCACTTCAACGCGCCGACGTCGCGCGACTTCCGCCAGGCCGCGATCGCCTTCCTGACCGAGACCGCCGTGTCCGACCAGCGCTGACGGGTACTGCCAGGTCCTCGTTGTCCCCGGTGGTCGCGCGTACCGTCCCGGCCATGGACTACAGACTCCTCGGCAACAGCGGGACATCGGTGTCGACGCTGACCCTCGGCACCATGACCTTCGGCAGCGAAGCCGACGAACCCACCTCGCACACCATCATCGACACGTTCGTCGCCGCCGGCGGCACGCTCATCGACACGGCGGACGTCTACTCCGGCAACGAGTCCGAGCGCATCATCGGCCGCTGGCTCGCCGCGCACCCGACCGAGGCGCAGCAGGTCGTCCTCGCCACCAAGGGGCGCTTCCCGCAGGGCGACGGGCCGAACGACCTCGGGCTGTCCCGTCGGCACCTCCGGGTCGCCCTCGACGCCTCGCTCGAGCGGCTCGGCGTCGAGTACATCGACCTGTACCAGATGCACGCGTGGGACGCCCTCACCCCGATCGAGGAGACCCTGCGCTTCCTCGACGACGCCGTGTCCGCGGGCAAGATCGGCTCCTACGGGTTCTCGAACTACCTCGGGTACCAGATCACGAAGGCCGTGTACGAGGCGAAGGGCCACGGGTGGGCCCCGCCCGTGACGCTGCAGCCGCAGTACAACCTGCTCGTCCGCGACATCGAGCACGAGATCGTCCCCGCCTGCCTCGACGCCGGCATCGGCCTGCTGCCCTGGTCGCCCCTCGCCGGCGGCTGGCTCTCCGGCAAGTACCAGCGCGACGAGGCCCCCAGCGGCGCGACCCGGCTCGGCGAGAACCCGGCGCGCGGGATGGAGGCGTGGGAGGCGCGGAACGGCGACGAGCGGACATGGGCCGTCCTCGACGCGGTGTCGGACATCGCCGACGCGCACGGTGCCTCGCGGTCGCAGGTCTCCCTGGCCTGGCTCCTCGCCCGACCGGCCGTGACGAGCGTCATCCTCGGTGCCCGGACGGTCTCGCAGCTCGAGGACAACCTCGGTGCCGCCGACCTCGTCCTCGACGACGCCGAGCTCGCACGGCTCACCGAGGTCAGCGCGCCGCGCATCGACGACTACCCCTACGGCACCGCGGGTGTCGCGCAGCGCGAGCGGAAGATCACCGGGGGTCGCTGAGCGTTCGCTGTCCGACGGGTGCGGCTTTCCGCGAGCTTGACCAGGGATGTGGACACCGTGTTCGGTGCGGTGTCACCATCACTGCACGACCGGCTGGTTACCGCGTCGAGCGCTCGGAACGCCCCCTGATCCGTGTTCCACGCGCCGAAGGCCCCGGGTGTTCCCACCCGGGGCCTTCGCACGTGGCGGGGGACCGTCCCCCAGCGTCGTGTCAGTAATCGACGCGGATGAAGTCGTGCGCCTGGCTCCAGATCGGTCGTTCGGCGACCTTCGTCGTGGTCCAGTCCCCACTCGTCCCGGTGCTCAGACCGTTGCCGTCCAGCACGTACCAGACGCCGTTCACCTTCTTAGAAACGATGCCGACGTGCTGGTCCGAGCCGAAGATGACGATGTCACCGACGCGCGGCGAGGCACCGGCAGGCAGCTGCGTGCCGAGCTTCCGCATGTCGCGCACCCACGTGTAGTAGGTCCCGCCGGTGGTGTTCCGGAGCGCCCAGGTCGAGAACCACGCGCACCAATCGCCGCGGTACCCGTGCCAAGGGGCCGTCGTGGAGGTGTCCACCTGGTAGACCGTCTTGCCCATGTAGGAGCGGGCGTAGTCGACGACCTGCTGTGCTGTCGGCGAGCTCGGCAGACCAGTCGAGGGCGGCGGTGCCGTGACCTTCCCGTCCCAGTCACCGACGATCGGGACCACTGACGTGTTCCCCGCCGGACCCCACGCGAACGCGCTCGAACTCGGGTTGGTGGTGTTGGCGTTCGCAAGGTGGTACGACCCGTCGGAGGGTCGGTACCAGCCGACGGTGTCCTTCCCGTCGCCGTTCCAGTCGCCGGCGATCGCCGTCACGGTGGTGTTGCCAGGCGGGCCAGCGACGAACGCGCTGGAGTCGGCGGTCGTGTTGTTGGCGTTCGCGAGGTGGTACGACCCGTCGGAGGGTCGGTACCAGCCGACGGTGTCCTTGCCGTTGCCGTCCCAGTCCCCGACGACGGGCGTCACGGACGTGTTCCCCGCTGGCCCCCACACGAACGCGCTCGACGACGCGGACGTCGTGTTGGCGTTCGCGAGGTGGTACGACCCGTCGGAGGGTCGGTACCAGCCGACGGTGTCCTTGCCGTCGCCGTCCCAGTCCCCGACGATCGGAGTGATGGACGTGTCGCCTGCTGGCCCCCAGACGAACGCTGCGTCGGACGGGCCGCCGCTGAGGTCGTCCGACATGTGCCACGACGCGTCGCTGTAGCGGTACCACGCGATGGAGTCGGCACCGTCGCCGTTCCAGTCGCCCGCCACCGGCACGACCGAGCCGCTGTTGGTCGGCCCGTTCACGAACGCGACGTCGCTCTCGTCACCAGGAGGCGTGTCGAACGACAGGTGCCAGGACGAGTCGCTCGGCCGGTACCAGCCGATGCTGTCCTCGATGGTCTTGGTGTCGGCCGACGCCGAGCTGACCGGTCCGGCGACGATGAGCCCGGCGGCCACGATGCCGAAGACGGAGGCGGTTGCGACGACGCGCAGCCCGCGATTCCCCCGTGCTGAATTCCCCTGATTCCGCTGTTGTTTCACGGCGCTCACCCTGGCAGGGTGAGCATCCGACGGTCAACAGATCTGTCTACCCCAGATCGGGGGGGGGGGTGGGTGGGGCCGGCAGCGGGACTCGAACCCGCAACCCCCGTATTACAAGTACGGTGCGCTACCAATTGCGCCATGCCGGCTGACGCGCCCATCCTAGCGGCGGACGCGCCGGGGCCTCACTCGCTCTTCTCGGAGAAGTTCAGCGAGATCGAGTTCATGCAGTAGCGGTCACCCGTCGGCGTGCCGAACCCGTCGGGGAACACGTGGCCGAGGTGCGAGCCGCAGTTCGCGCAGCGGACCTCGGTGCGTGCCATGCCGAGGGAGTTGTCCTCGAGCAGCTGCACCGCGTCGGGGTTGACCGACTCGTAGAACGACGGCCAGCCGCAGCCGGAGTCGAACTTCGTGCCGCTCTTGAACAGCTCCGCGCCGCACGCCGCACAGGTGTAGACACCGGCGCGCTCCTCGTCGAGGAGGTCACCCGTCCACGGGCGCTCCGTGCCGGCCTGCCGGAGGACGGCGTACTGGTCCGGGGAGAGCTCCTCGCGCCACTGGGCGTCGGACTTGTCGACGTTGTATGCCATTGTTTCCTCCTGCTCCTGTCGCCGTTGCTGGACGACCACTTCGGTAAACTCGCGACGATGTCCGAACATTCCGTGCACCACGCCCGTTGGGACCGTCTGACGACGGACGAACTGTACGGCATCGTGGTGCTCCGGAACCGCGTGTTCGCACTGGAACAGCGCGTCACGGCCGAGGACTTCGACGGCCGTGACCGTGAACCGGACACCGAGCACTGGTGGTTCGGCACCGACGACCGACCGGTTGGGTACCTGCGGCTCATCCGACCGGCACCGGACGAGGTCCACCCGGACGGTTCGGCAGCACCCGCCTGGGTGATCGGCCGGGTCGCCACCGACCCCGGGCACCGCGGGAGCGGGATCGCCGGTCGCCTCGTCGCCGCGGTGCTCGGTGCGCACGGGCACGAGCCCTTCGTCCTGCACGCCCAGGAGTACGTTGCCGGACTCTACGAGCGCCACGGCTTCGTCCGCTTCGGAGCGCCCTACGACGAGGCCGGCATCCGTCACGTCGGCATGCACCGTCCCGGTCGCTGATGGACACGCGGGAGCGGTACGCCGCCTACGCGGAGCGCATCGCGGGGGTCTCGCCGTCCTACGCCGCGTGGGCGCGGTCGCTGGACGACGGCACGGTGTCCGTGCTCGACGAGGTCCCGGAGTCGAAGCGGCAGCCAGAGCTCCTTTTCGCGGTCGCCCGTCGCCTGGGCGCCGATCCGGCGGACCCCGGTGCGCTGCGCGCGCTGGTCCAGGAGGCGCGACCCGCCCTGATCGCCGCCCTCGCCTCCGCCACGGTGCAGGCCAACGATCCCAGACGCCTCGCCCCGGTGGTCCCGCTGTTCGCGGCGCTCGCCGCGCGGGTCGGGCGGCCGCTCGGCCTCGTCGACGCGGGGGCGGCGGCGGGGCTCTGCTCGATCCCGGACCGGGTGACGCTCGACTACGTCGTCGGGGCGCGGTCCGAGGTCGTCCGCATGCACACGGCCTCCGTCGAGCCCGGCCTGCACCTCGTCGCGACGGCCAGCGGCGCGGTGCCGGCACCGGCAGCGGGCACGATCGAGGTCCGGGCGCGGGTGGCCCTCGACCCGAACCCGATCGACCTCGCCGGGCCCGGGGCGTTCGACCGGCTCGTCGAGGCCGTCCCGCCCGAGGCGACGGACCGCACCGCCCTGATGCGCGAGGCTGCGCGTGCGACGCTCGCCGCGCCTCCCGTCCGCATCCGGGGCACCCTGCCGGGCGACCTCGACCGCGCACTGAAGGCCCTGCCGGACGACGTCGTGCCGGTCGTCCTGACCACCGGGACCCTCGTGTACGTCCCCGGCCCGGACCGCCAGCGGTTCGTCGACCGGGTGCGCGAGCGAGGGGTGCACTGGATCGCGCTGGAACGCACGGGGATCCTCAGCGGGGTCGCCGCGACCCTGCCGGACGACGTCGACCCGGCGGATCCGGACGCGTTCGCGACCGCGTCGCTCGACGGTGTGGCCCTGGCCGTCTCGGACCCGTTCGGGGTCCGCGTCCGGTGGTTGGCCGATCCGAACCTGTGACCGGTCTTCGCGACAGTCCAGCGGCGTGCCAGGGTGCGGATGACCTCCACCCCTACGATGTGCGAGACCCGTTCCCCCACCGTGATCGGAACCGCAGTGACCGCCACACCCGTCGAGCTCGACGAGCTCGCCAAGCACGTGCTCGCGTTCGAGCACGACCGGGCACGGCACGACCGCACGAAGGAAGCGGAGATCCGGGTCGAGTTCGACATGTCGCCCGCTCGGTACTACCAGGTGCTGAACCGTGTGATCGACTCGCCCGCGGCGCTCGCGTACGACCCGCAGCTGGTCTCCCGGCTGCAGCGGCTCCGGTACGCGCGCACCAGTGCCCGGGCAGCGCGCAGCTTCGTCGCGCCCGGTGCAGCTCCCGAAGGACGTGAAGAGGAACGATGACGACGAGATACCCCCGAGACCGGTTCGACGACGTCGCCGACGGCCCCCGGGTCGGGGCGCACCGCGGTGCGCAGCGGCGTGGGCGCGGGTGGATCGCGTTCGCGTGGGCGGCGCTCGCCACCGGTGTCATCGTGGGGGTCTGCGTCGTCGCCCTCGCGCTCCTGAACGGCAGCTACTCGTTCACCGGCTCGGCATCGCCGTCGGCTTCGGGCTCGGCGTCGGCGTCCGCATCGGCGGCGCCGTCGTCGTCCGCGTCCTCGTCGGCGTCGCAGGCACCGGCCGCGGGCACCCCGGCCGACCAGGGTGCGACGACGCTCGTCGTGCTGAACGGCACGTCGACGACCGGCCTCGCGGCGAAGGGCAGCGCGGCGCTGAGCTCGGCCGGATGGAAGGTGACGTCGACGGGGGACGCCGGCACGACCGGGGCGACCTCGACGATCGTGTACTACCAGCAGGCCGCCCAGGCCGCCGTCGCGCAGGGCATCGCGAAGTCGCTCGGCACGACCGCGGTGCAGCAGTCGGCGGCGTTCCCGAACGCCGACATCAGCGTCGTGCTCGGGGCGGACTACGCCGGCTGATCGTTCCCGGCGCATTCCTGGTCGCGTTCTCCGGTGCGTGATGCGCGCATTTGTGACGGCCGTGTTTCGAGCACGTTGATTCTTGTCGGAATCGACGTGAAACAACGTCACACCTCTTGCCCTGTCGGCATTGTTCGGTAAGAGTCTCCCCAAGACGGCGACTACGCCGTCCGCACCAGCACCACCGCAGGGAGCAAGAGATCATGGCCAACGGAACCGTGAAGTGGTTCAACGCCGAGAAGGGCTTCGGCTTCATCACCGTCGATGGAGGGGGCCAGGACGTGTTCGTGCACTACTCGGCAATCGACATGTCGGGGTACAAGGTCCTCGAGGAGGGCCAGGCAGTGACGTTCGACGTCGGCACCGGGTCGAAGGGGCCGCAGGCCGAATCGGTCCGTCCCGCCTAACCCGGCAACCACCTCGCGAACGCGCCGTCCCGTCCGGGGCGGCGCGTTCGTCCGTGTGCGGCGACCGGCGTTCGTCGCTTCCGTCCCTCGTGTCGGTGCGTGTCCTGGGAACTCGACCCGCGCCTCCTGGCGGTGTTGCACTCGACCCCTGCGAGTGCCAGAATCGGCGTTGGCACTCGCTCACGCTGAGTGCCAGCACGACCCCCATGACGACGTCCGGGAGGGACGAGAAACTCACATGGCTAAGATCATTGCTTTCGACGAGGAGGCCCGCCGTGGCCTCGAGCGCGGCCTGAACATCCTGGCTGACGCCGTGAAGGTGACGCTCGGCCCGCGCGGCCGCAACGTCGTCCTCGAGAAGAAGTGGGGCGCCCCCACGATCACGAACGACGGTGTCTCCATCGCCAAGGAGATCGAGCTCGACGACCCGTACGAGAAGATCGGTGCGGAGCTCGTCAAGGAGGTCGCCAAGAAGACCGACGACGTCGCCGGTGACGGCACGACCACCGCGACCGTCCTCGCCCAGGCCCTCGTCCGCGAAGGCCTCCGCAACGTCGCCGCCGGTGCCGACCCCGTGTCGCTCAAGCGCGGCATCGAGAAGGCCGTCGCCGCCGTCTCCGACCAGCTCCTCGCCAACGCGAAGGACATCGAGACCAAGGACCAGATCGCCGCGACCGCGTCGATCTCGGCCGCTGACCCGACCATCGGCGCGCTCATCGCCGAGGCCATCGACAAGGTCGGCAAGGAAGGTGTCGTCACCGTCGAGGAGTCGAACACCTTCGGCACCGAGCTCGAGCTCACCGAGGGCATGCGCTTCGACAAGGGCTACCTGTCGCAGTACTTCGTGACCGACCCCGAGCGTCAGGAAGCCGTCTTCGAGGACGCCTACATCCTGATCGTCAACTCGAAGATCTCGAACATCAAGGACCTCCTGCCGGTCGTCGACAAGGTGATCCAGGCGGGCAAGCAGCTCCTGATCATCGCCGAGGACGTCGACGGCGAGGCCCTGGCCACGCTCGTCGTGAACAAGATCCGCGGCATCTTCAAGTCCGTCGCCGTCAAGGCCCCGGGCTTCGGCGACCGTCGCAAGGCCATGCTGCAGGACATCGCGATCCTCACCGGCGGCCAGGTCATCTCGGAAGAGGTCGGCCTCAAGCTCGAGAACGCGACGCTCGACCTGCTCGGCAAGGCCCGCAAGGTCATCATCACCAAGGACGAGACGACCATCGTCGAGGGTGCCGGCGACGAGGAGCAGATCGCGGGCCGCGTCCGTCAGATCCGCTCCGAGATCGAGGCGACCGACTCCGACTACGACCGCGAGAAGCTCCAGGAGCGCCTCGCGAAGCTCGCCGGTGGCGTGGCCGTCATCAAGGCCGGTGCCGCGACCGAGGTCGAGCTCAAGGAGCGCAAGCACCGCATCGAGGACGCCGTCCGCAACGCGAAGGCCGCTGTCGAAGAGGGCATCGTCGCCGGTGGTGGCGTCGCCCTCATCCAGGCGTCCGTCGTGCTCGACACCCTCGAGCTCGAGGGCGACGAGGCGACCGGTGCGAACATCGTCCGCGTCGCGATCGACGCGCCGCTCAAGCAGATCGCGCTGAACGCCGGTCTCGAGCCGGGTGTCGTCGCCGCCAAGGTCCGCGAGCTCGAGTCGGGTCACGGCCTCAACGCCGCGACCGGTGAGTACGTCGACCTCGTCGCCGCGGGCATCATCGACCCGGCCAAGGTCACGCGCTCGGCGCTGCAGAACGCTGCGTCGATCGCCGGTCTGTTCCTCACGACCGAGGCCGTCGTCGCCGACAAGCCCGAGCGCACCCCTGCTGCTCCGGCCGGCGACCCGACGGGTGGCATGGACTTCTAAGCAGTCCTGACGGAAGGGCCTCGCACGCTGCGCGTGCGGGGCCCTTCCGCGTGCGGGGGGTGCGTGCCGGCGGCGGGGGTCGGCGGGGGCGGGCGGGGGCGCCGAGCGCGCGCCGAGGTCGCACGAACTGCCGCCCGAGAGCGCGACGGGCGGCAGTTCGTGCGACCTCACCGTCCCGCCCACGGCGTGTTGTGCGATCAGCGAACACCGCACAGGAGGCGCGGGTCGTCACGTTCTCCACAGTTCTGCTCGAAGGATGGTCGCGGCTCGCACCGCACCGCCACACTCTCGCCATGCCTCGGCCGTCTCCGCTCCCCGACGAACTCGATCCGAACGGCTTCCGGGTCTGCGACGCACTCGCGGCCGGGGTCGACCCGGGTCGACTCCGCCGGCGGGACCTCGCCCGCCCGGTGCACGGCGTCCGGACGACAGCTGCATTGATGTCGCCCGTCGCCGCGCTCGCACTCGTGATGCGCCCAGATCAACACTTCAGTCACACGACCGCTGTCGAGCTCTGGGGTGCTCCGCTCCCGCGACAGTTCGAGGGCAGCCTGCACGTCACGACGATCGGCGCCGGCCCGCTCATGCGTCGGCCCGGTGTCGTCGGACACCGACGTCGATCCGCGGCTGCCGTGGTGCTGCGGGCCGGCGTACGAGTCAGCGGGCCGGAACACGCGTGGCGCGAGTGCGCTGGGCTGCTGAGCGTCCGACAGCTCGTGGCGGTCGGAGACTTCCTCGTCGGATGGCGAGGCCGGACGACGGTCGACGCGCTGGCCGCCACGATCCTTCCCGGGGCGCGCTCGGTCGCGGTTGCACGTGCGGCCGTCGAGCTCATCCGCGTCGGGGCTGAGTCGGCGATGGAGACGTGGCTGCGTCTTGCGGTCGTGGACGCGGGCTTCCCTGAACCGGAGCTCCAGATCGAGGTGTTCGACCGTGCAGGACGGTTCCTGGCGCGGGTGGACATGGGCTGGCCGGAGCTCCGGATCGCGCTGGAGTACGACGGGGACTACCACCGCGAGCGCGCGACGTTCGAACACGATCAGCGCCGGGACAACTCCATGACCGTGGAGGGATGGCTCGTCCTCCACGTGAATCGAGGGGACGTCGACCGTCCTGCGGTCCTCTTCGAGCGGCTTCGTCAGGCGTTCGTTGCGCGATCGTCGGCTCGACCACGGGCATGACCTGGTCGAGGTCGCGCGACCTGCCGCGCGCGGGGCGTCCGGGTCGCACGAACTGCCGCTGGGCCTGTGGGTGGGCGGCAGGTATTGCGACCTCGGCGTGTGCTGGTGGGTTCGTCGTGAGGTCGCGCGACATGCCGCGAGTGGGGCGTCTGGGTCGCACGAACTGCCGCCGGGCCCGTGGGTGGGCGGCAGGTATTGCGACCTCGGGCCAGCGGGCGGGCGGGCGCGGGCGCGCGGACGCCGGCGGGCGGCACGCCCGCCCGCGGGCGTCAAGCGCCGGCGGGGGCGGGGGCGGCGTAGTCGCGGGGGAGCAGGGGGAGCCACACGCGGAAGGTCGCGCCGCCGCCCTCGGTGTCGAACACCTCGACCGACCCGTGGTGCGCCGCGACGATGCCCGAGACGATCGCGAGCCCGAGGCCCGAGCCGCCGGTGTCCCGTGCGCGCGAGGTGTCGGCGCGCCAGAAGCGCTGGAAGATCTTGTCGCGCAGCTGCGGCGGGATGCCCTCGCCGTGGTCGATCACGTCGATGTGCGCCATCCCGCGCTCGTCGTCCACGCCGATGCCGATCTCGATCGGGTCGTCGTGCTCCGTGAAGCGCATGGCGTTGCCCATGAGGTTCGTCACGATCTGGCGGATCTTGTTCTCCTCCGCCAGGACGATCGGCGGCCGCTTCGGCAGCACGACGGTGGGCAGCGGGGTGGTCTCGTCGGTGGGGGCGGCCGTGCCGTCGACACCCATCGCGCGGGTGCGGCGGGCGCGGAGCCGCGCGATCGTCTGGCGCGAGAACGCGATCGGGCCGGTCGTGTTCGCGGACGTCGGCGATGCCGGGGGGCCGTCGCCGGAACCGGGGGCCGAGGCGGGTGCTGACGCCGGACGGACCGCGTGCGGCACGCTCTCGCCGGTCACCGAGTCCTCGACGAGCACCTGGATCTCGCGGTCGGGGTTCGACGCCATCGTGTCGAGCGCGGAGTCACGGGCGATGGCGACGAGGTCGACCGGGCCGAGCTCGAGCGGCTTCGACTCGTCGATGCGGGCGAGCTGCAGCAGGTCCTGCACGAGGAGGCCCATGCGCTGGGCTTCCTTCTCGATGCGCTCCATCGCCTGGGCGACGTCCTCTTCCTTGCGGAGCGCGCCCATCCGGTAGAGCTCGGCGTACCCGCGGAGCGACACGAGGGGCGTGCGGAGCTCGTGGGAGGCGTCCCCGACGAACCGACGCATCTGGTCGATGGTGCGCTGCCGGTCCTCGAACGCGGAGTCGATGCGTTCGAGCATCGAGTTGAGGGACCGGTTCAGTCGACCGACCTCGGTGTTGGGGGTGTCGGCTTCGAGGCGCTGGTTGAAGTCACCGGCGGCGAACCGGGCAGCGGTGTCCTCGACGTCGCGCAGGGGGTCGAAGGTCGCCGTCACGAGGAGCCGCGTGAGCATGGCGCCGAGCAGGATCACCGAGGCACCGAAGCTCAGGAAGATGGCGGTGAATCGCAAGACGGTCTGGTCGGTGTCGGCGCTCGACACCGCGACCAGGACGTACCCGGCCTGCGTCGTGCCGGTCGACTGGTCCTGCAGCGATGCCGGGATGACCTGCGCACGCCACTCGTGGTTGTGCTGGCTGTCGTACAGCGAGAAGCGCGAACTGGTCTGCGCCGCGGAGGAGAAGTCGAGCTCGTGGATGTCGGGGCGGCTCGACGCCGGGGTCTGGCAGATCTGCTTGCCCGCGGAGTCGTACGCGGCGACGTACGCGCTCTGCGAGAGGACGACGGAGAGCTTGCAGTACTGCTCGCCGTCGCTGATGTTCTGACCCTCGAGCTGTTCCGTCGTCTGACGGACGTTGTTGTCCAGCTGGGCCATGAGGTACGTCGACAGCACCGTCATCGTGCCGAGCCCCGCGACGAGCAGTCCGAGCGCCACCAGGAGCACCGTGATCCCGGTGATCTTGGTGCGCAGGGAGATCCCGTCCCACCAGCGGCTCATTCGCGTGTGCATGCTGCCCCAACGATAGACGGCGGCCGCGGGTCGAAACCCGACGGCCGCCGTGAAGACGGACCCAGGAGCCCGTGTGTCCGACTAGGACGCCTTGGACGCCTTGAGCATGTAGCCGAACCCGCGCTTGGTCTGGATGATCGGCTCGGCCGAGTACTGGTCGAGCTTGCGGCGCAGGTAGGAGATGTACGACTCGACGATGCCGGCGTCGCCGTTGAAGTCGTACTCCCACACGTGGTCGAGGATCTGCGCCTTCGACAGCACGCGGTTCGGGTTGAGCATGAGGTAGCGGAGCAGCTTGAACTCGGTCGGGGAGAGCTCGATCTGCGCGTCGCCGATCGTGACCTCGTGCGTGTCCTGGTCCATCGTGAGCTCGCCGGCGCGGATGATCGCGTCTTCCTCGTCGTTCATCGTGCGACGGAGGATCGCCTTGATGCGGGCCACGATCTCGTCGAGGGAGAACGGCTTCGTGACGTAGTCGTCGCCGCCGACGGTGAGGCCGGTGATCTTGTCCTCGGTGTCGTCCTTGGCGGTGAGGAACAGGATCGGGGAGGTGTAGCCCGACGACCGCAGGCGCTTGGTGACGCCGAAGCCGTTCATGTCGGGCAGCATGACGTCGAGGATGATCAGGTCCGGCTCTTCCTCGAGCACGGCGGAGATCGCCTGTGCTCCGTTGCCCACCGCGCGCACGGCGAAGCCGGCGAAACGCAGCGAGGTCGTCAGGAGGTCGCGGATGTTCGGCTCGTCGTCAACGATCAGGATCTTGGGGCCATCGCTCATGGTCCTATCTTCTGACCGTTCCCTAGTGGTTTCCTGAGAGCGGTTGGTGCGTCAGCCCACGACCGCCTGGACCTGGTCGGCGTCGAGGATCGTGTAGGAGTACCCCTGCTCCGCGAGGAACCGCTGCCGGTTCTGCGCGAAGTCCTGGTCGACGGTGTCCCGCGTCACGAGCGTGTAGAACGACGCGGGCAGCCCGTCCTTGTTCGGGCGGAGGAGTCGGCCGAGTCGCTGGGCCTCTTCCTGACGGGATCCGAACGAGCCGGACACCTGGATCGCCACCGTCGCGTCGGGCAGGTCGACCGAGAAGTTCGCGACCTTCGAGACGACGAGCACGTCGATCGACCCCTCGCGGAAGGCCTGGTAGAGCCGCTCCCGCTCGTCGACGGGGGTCGAACCGGTGATCTCGGCGGCGTCCAGGGACTCGGCGAGCGAGTCGAGCTGGTCGATGTACTGCCCGATCACGAGGATCTGCTCGCCGCGGTGCTTCTCGATGAGCTCGCGCACCACCGGGGTCTTCGCCGGCGAGGTCGCCGCGAGCCGGTACCGCTCGTCGTCGCTCGACGCCGCGTACTCGAGGCGGTCCTGGTGCGGCAGGTCGATGCGCACCTCGTAGCAGGCGGCGGGGGAGATGTACCCCTGCGCCTCGATCTCCTTCCACGGGGCGTCGTAGCGCTTCGGCCCGATGAGCGAGAAGACGTCGCCCTCGCGCCCGTCCTCGCGCACGAGGGTCGCCGTGAGCCCGAGTCGCCGCCGGGCCTGGAGGTCGGCGGTGAGCTTGAACACCGGCGCCGGCAGCAGGTGCACCTCGTCGTAGACGATGAGTCCCCAGTCGAGGGCGTCGAGGAGCGACAGGTGCGTGTACTCGCCCTTCCGCCGGGCGGTGAGGATCTGGTACGTCGCGATCGTGACCGGACGGATCTCCTTCACGCTGCCCGAGTACTCGCCGATCTCGTCCTCGGTGAGGGTGGTCCGGCGCAGCAGCTCGGATCGCCACTGCCGGGCGGAGACGGTGTTCGTCACGAGGATGAGCGTCGTCGCCTTGACCGTCGCCATCGCCCCGGCGCCCACGAGCGTCTTGCCGGCACCACAGGGCAGCACGACGACGCCGGAGCCCTGTGCGAAGAACGTGTCGACCGCCTGTTCCTGGTAGGGACGCAGGTGCCAGTCGTCGGTGTCGAGGTCGATCGGGTGCGGCTGGCCGGGCGTGTACCCGGCGAGGTCCTCGGCCGGCCAGCCGAGCTTCACGAGCTCTTGTTTGATCTGCCCGCGTGCCCACGGGAGCAGCTCGACCTCTTCCGGGGAGCGCATGTCGCCCAGCAGCGGCTTGATCCGCTTCGAGCGGATGACCTCGGCGAGGACCGTGGGTTCGGACGCGGTGAGGAGCAGGACCGGCTGGCGCTCGAGCGCTTCGGCCGGGGAGTTCGCGATCGCCGGCGCGTCCGGACGCTCTTCGCGCCGGATGACGAGTCGGCCGTACCGTGCCACGGTGTCCCGGATGTCCACCGTGACGCTCTGCGGGACGGGGAACTTCGCGAAGTGCTTGAGCGTGTGGATCATGCTCTCGGCGTCGTGCCCGGCCGCACGCGCGTTCCACAGGCCGAGCCGGGTGATGCGGTACGTGTGCACGTGTTCCGGCGCGCGTTCGAGCTCGGCGAACACCGCGAGGTCGTGCCGTGCGTCCTCGGCGTCGGGGTGCGCCACCTCGAGGAGCACGGTGCGGTCGCTCTGCACGATCAGCGGTCCGTTCATGACGGATCAGCCTAGGCCGCTCGGCTGCGAACCAGCGCGGATCGGCTCACCTGTGGATCAGGCGTCGCTCTCCACAGCCACCACGAGGGAGAGCGGGAGCGTCCGCTCGACGTCGACGGCCGTGTCGCGTCCCCGCACGCGTCCGGCGGCGACCGAGGTCGGCACGATCGAGAACGGTCGCTCGGAGCCGTCCGGCATGCGCACCGTCAGGCGGATCGGCGTGCGGCCCCGGACGGCCAGGTCGATCTGCCGCCCCAGCCACTCCTGCTCGGGCTCGGCCTCGCCGCGCTCGGTGGTGACGCGGAGCCGTTCCACGAGTGCGTGCGCCGCCTGCTCCGGGTTGCGTCCGGTGGTGCGTCGACGGCCTGGAGGAACGGATCCCGTCGCCGGGCGGGCTGCGGCCGTCAGGACGGCCGGGTAGCGCTGGTCCTCGAGCGCCGTGTGGACGACGTGCGGCGGGTAGCGGGTCAGCAGGGTGGTCAGGTCGCTGCGCTCCCACGCCAGCTGCCGGAGCTCGGCGTCCACCCCGATGAGGTCGAGCTGGTCGGGCGTACCGTGCACGCGGGCCCCGACCCCGTCGGCGCCGACGTCGACCACGATGCTGCCGTCCCGCGAGGACACCTGGTCGACGAGGTAGGAGAGCGGCTGCGGCAGGCCCGTCGCGGACAGCCGTTCCAGCAGCGCGACGACGTCCTGCCGGGTGTGAC
Organism: Curtobacterium sp. Curtsp22; assembly: GCF_059492135.1. Taxonomy (NCBI): domain Bacteria; kingdom Bacillati; phylum Actinomycetota; class Actinomycetes; order Micrococcales; family Microbacteriaceae; genus Curtobacterium; species Curtobacterium sp. Curtsp22. The sequence continues at coordinate 2,859,630 of NZ_CP168519.1, forward strand.
CGGCCCGGAACGCGCGGCGGAGCGAGTCCTCGGAGATGCGGTACCGGGCGGCGAGGCCCGGTGCCTCGAGCACGGCGACGGTCCGGAGCGCGGCGTCGTCGACCGGCGCGAGCGGCCCCGGCGCGATGACCGTGAGGTCGTGCTGCAGGTACACGGCGTCGACCGTGCGCGGGAGGTCCTCCGCAGCGGGGGCCGGGTCTCCGTCCAGCAGTGCACGGCCGGTGCTCGTCACGCGGCCGTCGACCGTGAGCCCGAGTGCGGCCGCGGTGCCCGCGACGTCGAGCAGCACCGCGTCGAGCCAGCGCGAGCCCGCCGGGTACGCCCACCGGCCGGCCGACACGAGGTCGCGCAGGTCGTCGCCGGCCACGTCGAGCACGCTCCGGACGGCGGGGTCGAGTGCGTCCCGCCATGCCGACACCAGCGTCGACCAGCGGTCCGGCCAGCTCGCGACGAGCCAGGCGTCGCCCGCCGCCGTGGTCGCCCACGTCCCGTTGCCCGTGTCCGTGAACCCGATCCGTTCGAGCAGCGCCAGGCGGCCGGGGACCACGACGGGGTCCGCGCCGGCACGCTCGCCGAGTGTCTTCGCGAGCGGGGTGCCGATGCCGCCCTTCACGAGCTCGCGCACCGCGCCCTCGGACACCGCCCGGAGGAGTTCGGCGAGCACGGTCATCGTCGCGAAGGCGTGCTCCGCGCCGGTCGTCCGGGCGCGCTCGTCGTCGCCCGTCTCGTCAACCGGAGCGACGGGGCGGGGGTGATCCGCGCCTCCTAGGAGACCGGCGATCTCGTCGTGGGCGGCCAGCCGGGCCGACACCGCGTCGTCGACGCCGCCGTCCTCGTCCGCCAGGCCGAGCGCGACCGCCGGGGCGAGGTCGTCGGCGGAGCCCGCGCCGTCACGCAGCGCGAGCAGCGTCCGACGGGGCAGGTGCTCGATCGCGGCGTCGACCGCGTCGTCGGTGCGGAGCGCCTCGGCGAGGTCGAAGAAGTCCGAGATGCGCAGCGGGCCGGTCTCGGCGAGGACCGCCGCGGGGAGCCGGCGCGCCACGACGAGCCGTTCGAGGGCGTCGTCCGGCATCGCCCGGAGCCGGGCGGCGAGGTCTGCGGTGGTCGTCATCGTCCGCCGCGCTCGTCCGCCGCGGTCCTCAGCGCGCCGTCCGGTTCGCTCGGGCCCGACGGGTCCAGGTGATCCCGAGGAGGGTGAACACGAGCACCATGCCGATCGGGAAGCCGATCAGCGGGATCGCCATGATCACGGGCCAGGGCATCGATCCCTGGGCGCTGGGGACGGTCAGCCACATCACGATCATGGCGGCCATGCAGAGGAAGGCGGCGATGAAGATCCCGCCGACCATGAACGCGAGGGCGCGTTCGGTACGATTGAACGTCACCGGGGGCTCCGCGGAGCCCTGCGTGTTCCCGGTGGACCGGGTCGGGTTGGCCATCGACCCAGGATATCCGACGCACCACGGCCGTTCCACGATCACGAGGAGACCGACGAATGCCCACCGGCAAGGTCAAGTTCTACGACGACCAGAAGGGGTTCGGGTTCATCACCGGCGACGACGGCGAACCCGTCTTCCTGCACGCGTCCTCGCTCCCGGACGGCGTCACGTCGGTGAAGGCCGGTTCGCGGCTCGAGTACGGCGTCGTCCAGGGGAAGAAGGGGTCGCAGGCGCTGTCCGTGCGACTCCTCGATCCGCAGCCGTCCCTCGCGAAGATGTCGCGACGATCGGCGGACGACATGGCCGTGATCGTCGAGGACCTCGTGAAGGAGCTCGACCGGATCAGCGGGGACTTCCGGCACGGCCGGTACCCGAAGAACGGCACCCGAATCGCTGCGATCCTGCGGCACGTCGCTGACCAGTTGGACGCGTGATGACCGATACCTCCCCTGTTGCTCCTGCCCCCTCCGAGGACCTCACCGCGCTCGCCCGCACGGCGCTGCTCGAGGTGACCCCCGAGTCGACCGTCGGCGCGTTCGCCGGGACCGTCGACGAGGGCGACGGCGTCGTCTCGGTGCTGTTCGCCAACCGCATGGCCGGGTACCCCGGCTGGCGCTGGACCGTCTCGATCGCCCAGGTGTCCGGTGACGAGCCGACCGTGCTCGAGGTCGAGCTCATGCCTGGTGACGGCTCGCTGCTGGCGCCCGACTGGGTGCCGTGGTCCGAGCGCCTCGCCGAGTACCGGGCCGGCCAGGACACCGACGGTGCCGAGGGCGAGCACGACGACGAGTCCGACGAGGACGACGACGAGGACTTCGACGGCGACGAGGACGACGCGGACGAGGACGCCGACTACGACGACTCGGACGACGACGAGTCCGACGACGACGAAGCGGACGACGAGGACGACTTCGACGCCGACGAGGACGACCTCGACGAGCCGGACGACGACGACATCGACGGTGTGGACGTCGACGAGCTGGACGGGTCCGAGGACGACACCGACGACGCGGATACCGACGACGCGGACACCGACGACGCCGACCAGCAGGTCGCACCGGCCGAGCCGGCCGAGCCGGCCCGGGGCCGCCGTCGCACCCAGCGGGTGCGCCCGGTCGACCCAGACGCCGACCTCGAGGTCGACCGGCTGGACGCCGGCGAGGTCGACCCGGAGCACCACCGCGCCTGACGGGCGACCGACCGGTCCCCGGACGGACAGGAGGCGCGGTGCCAGCTGGCACCGCGCCTCCTGTCATGAGGACGAACCGCGTCAGCGCAGGGCGTTCACCGTGAAGTCGATCGCCTGCACGAGCTTCGCGACGTCGTCCGGGTCGATCGCCGTGAAGGTCGCGATGCGGAGCTGGTTGCGGCCGAGCTTCCGGTACGGCTCCGTGTCGACGATCCCGTTCTGGCGCAGCGTCGCGGCGACGGCCTTGGCGTCGATCGAGTCGTCGAGGTCGATCGTGGCGACGACCTGCGACCGGGCTGCGGGGTCGGTCACGAACGGCGTCGCGTAGTCGACCGACTCCGCCCAGTCGTAGAGCGTCGACGACGAGGTCTTCGTGCGGGTGTCGGCCCAGGCGAGCCCGCCGGACTCGTTGATCCAGCGAATCTGGTCGTCGAGCAGGATCAGGGTCGCGAGCGCCGGGGTGTTCAGCGTCTGGTTCAACCGCGAGTTGTCGACGGCGTTCTTGAGCGAGAGGAACTCGGGGATGTACCGGCCGCTCGCGGCGATGCGCTCGACACGCTCGATCGCCGCGGGGGAGAACAGCGCGAGCCAGAGGCCACCGTCCGAGGCGAAGTTCTTCTGCGGGGCGAAGTAGTAGACGTCCGTCGCGCTGACGTCGAACGCGGCACCACCGGCGGCGCTCGTGGCGTCGACGACGGTGAGGGCGCCGGCGTCACCGTCGGCGCGGACGACCGGCGCCATGACACCCGTCGAGGTCTCGTTGTGCGGGTAGGCGTAGACGTCCACGCCCTCGACGATCTCGAGCGGGGCGAGGGATCCGCCGGGGGCCTCGACGACGTGCGGCGCCTCGAGCCAGGGGGCGCCGGCGGCCTTGGCGAACTTCGAGCCGAACTCGCCGAAGGACAGGTTCTCGGCCCGGCGCTCGATGAGCCCGAACGCGGCGGCGTCCCAGAACGCGGTCGAGCCGCCGTTGCCGAGGACCACCTCGTAGCCCTCTGGGAGGTCGAACAGGTCGCCGAGGCCGGCGCGGACGCTGCCCACGAGGTCCTTGACGGGCTTCTGACGGTGGGACGTGCCGAGGATCGTCGCGCCGCGGGTCACGAGGGACTCGAGCTGCGCGCCACGGATCTTGGACGGTCCGCAGCCGAATCGGCCATCGGTCGGGAGGAGTTCGGCGGGGATGACGATGTCTGCCATGCACCGATCCTAACGAGCGGTATCCCAGCGCGAGTGACCGTGTACCGGCCGGACGGGGCGGGCCGACGCCGCGCCTCCTGGCCGCATCGCGCACGGACTTTCTTGCACCTTGCAAGTGTTGGTCATTCCATGTCGCCTCGAACAAGTAGGGTGGGGCGCGCTGGGCCCAGACATGAGAGGCGGACCGTGACCGATCTCGTCGACACCACGGAGATGTACCTTCGCACCATCCTCGACCTCGAGGAAGAGGCGATCGTGCCGCTGCGCGCCCGCATCTCGGAGCGTCTCGGCCACTCGGGTCCCACCGTCTCGCAGACCATCGCCCGCATGGAGCGCGACGGCCTCGTCGTCGTCTCGGGCGACCGGCACCTCGAACTCACCGACGAAGGACGCTCGCGCGCGACGCACGTGATGCGCAAGCACCGGCTCGCCGAGCGCCTGCTCTCCGATGTCATCGGTCTCGACTGGGCGTTCGTCCACGACGAGGCATGCCGCTGGGAGCACGTGATGAGCGAGCAGGTCGAGGTCCGTCTGCTCGAGATGCTCGGCAACCCGACCGAGTCGCCGTACGGAAACCCGATCCCGGGCCTCGCCGAGATCGGCGGCCCGGCCGCCCCCGGCTTCCTCGACGGCGTGCAGAACATCGTCGCCGCGACCGAGGGCACCGACGCCGTCGCGACCGGGGTCATCCGCCGCCTGGGCGAGCCCGTGCAGTTCGAACCGGAGCTCCTCCACCAGCTGCGGTCCGCCGGTGTCATGCCCGGCCGGGTGGCGAGCGTACAGCGCGCAGGGGCCTACGTCGCCGTGCGTGTCGACGGTGAGGACGCGGGCATCGAGCTCCCGACCGAGGTCGCGCAGCACGTCTACATCGAGCGCTCCTGACCCGTCTGCCCCCGAAACTGGGGCGAGGCGTGTTTCTGCGGCCTGATCAGGGCTTCTTTACCAATTCGTTACAAAGCGGCGGTTTCATCTCGACAAGGTAACGGTCGGCACGTACACTCGACGAGTCCGCCGGCCACCCACGAGGCCCAGGACCCGTGACAGGACGTCTCGAACCCGTCTCCTGTCTCGATCGGAAACGATGACGAACGGATGGGGTTGCACGGTCGGCGATCACCCCCGCTGGCAGTGGTGACGAGACGCCGGAGACACCCTTGACGCAGACCGGTTCCGCCGCGGACGGCCAGACGCCCGCGAACCCGACGAACACCGCGAACGCCACCGACGCCCCCCTCTCGCGCCGAGCAGCCCGCGCCGTCACCCCGGTGCGCGACGCTCCGCTCCCCGGCGGCCGTCGTGCCGCCCAGGCCGCGCGTACCGCCGCCTCCACCAAGGCGAGCTCGTCGGCCCGCAAGCGCCGCTTCCTCGCGCCGGTCGTCCTGACCGTGGCCGCGGGCATGTTCGGCACCGTCGCGGTCGCCCCGGCGTTCGCCGCGACGCAGCAGTCGACCGGGACGGACGCCGCGACCGCGCAGCGCCAGGTCCGCACGACCGAGGCCCAGAACTTCTCCGTCTCCGACGCGGTCGCCCTCGCCGGCACGAGCCGTGACGGCTACGGTGCGACGGCGCAGTCCACCCTCGACGCCGAGGCAGCGCAGAAGGCCGCCGACGCCGCGGCGAAGCAGGCGTCCGAGCAGGCCGCGGCCACCCAGGCCGCCCGCGCGCAGACCGCCTCGCAGTACGCGTCGTACACGGGGCCGAGCGCCTCCGACTACGTCGCCTCGTCGACCGCCGCGAACACCCCGTTCTCGCTGCCGGCCGTGGTCGCCACCGCCAAGCAGTACATCGGCACCCCGTACGTCTTCGGCGGCGCGGACCCGTCGGGCTTCGACTGCTCGGGCTACGTCATGTTCGTGTACGCGCAGTACGGCATCAACCTCGCGCACTCCGTGCCGCTGCAGGACCAGGCCGGCACCACGATCCCCGAGTCCGAGGCGCAGCCGGGTGACGTCGTCATCTTCAACAACGAGGCGCACGACGGCTTCTACATGGGCAACGGCATGATCATGGACGCGCCGAAGCCCGGTGGCTCCGTGTCGATCCGCCCGATCTGGACCAGCGACTACCACATCGTCCGCTTCGGCATCTGACTCCCCGTCGGCGTCTGACTCCGCTTCGGCATCTGGCCCGTACCGCGGGCATCGATCCCGTGAACATCGCCGGAACCGGCCCGTGCACTCTCGTGCCGGGCCGGTTTCTGACGTACCCTGACCGTGCACCGGCCCGAACGGTCCGAGCAGGGAGACCCCATGTCAGCGTTCCGCACGACCCGCACCATGGGTCGGCGCGCGCACGTCGACATATGGTCGACCACCGCCTGCGTGCACGAGCACGCCCCTGCATGACCTGAGCACTGCCCATCCGGGTGGTGCTCTTCGTGGTTCAGGGGCCGTTCGCGCGAGCGGAGGTCACCTGCGCGGTACCCCGGTCCGACGCACCCGCACAGCCTGGAAGCCGTCCAGGCACGTCGGAAGGGAACCCATGCGCACTCTCGTCCTCAACGCCGGTTACGAGCCCCTCGCGGTGATCTCGTTCCGTCGGGCCCTCGTGCTGGTCATGAACCAGAAGGCCGCCATCGTCGCCGCCGACCTCGACCACCCGGTCACGGGGTCGACGTCGACCTACGACCGTCCGTCCGTCATCATCCTCACCCGGTACGTCCGCATCCCGCACTCGAGACTCGTGCCGGTGTCGCGCCGGGGCGTCCTCCGCCGGGACGCCAACCGGTGCGCGTACTGCGATCGGCACGCCACCACGATCGACCACGTGCAGCCTCGCTCGCGCGGGGGCGAGGACTCGTGGGAGAACCTCGTCGCCTGCTGCCTGGCGTGCAACAACACCAAGGGCGACCGCACCCCGCAGGAGATGGGGTGGCGGCTCCGCTTCCGCCCGAAGGCGCCGCACGGCTCCTCGTGGGTGGTGCGGGGCATCGAGCGTCCGCAGTCCGAGTGGGACGAGTACCTGGTGGCCGCGTAGCGGTACCGCGCGGCTGACGCCGTGACGGACTGGAGGCGCGGGTCGGGCCCGACCCGCGCCTCCCGTCCGTCCCGGTGCCGGACCAGGACCGTGTCGGCTGTGGCGACCGGCTGTCGGTGGGCGGGCGTAGCGTGCCGCCATGACGGAGACCCCCGAGATCGACGACGCGACGATCGACGACCTGCGTGCGCGCCTGCGCGCGACCCGCTGGCCGGACGCGCCCGCCGGGACCGGGTGGTCGCTCGGCATCGACGTCGACGAGCTGCGCCCGCTCGTCGAGTACTGGGCGGACGGGTTCGACTTCGACGCGCACCGGGCGGCGCTCGCCGCACTGCCGTCGCGCCGGGTCGAGGTGGACGGCATCAGCATCCACGTGCTGCACGCCCGCGCGGCGACGCCGGGTGCGCTGCCCGTGCTGCTCGCGCACGGCTGGCCGGACTCCGGGTGGCGGTACCGCAAGGTGCTGCCGATGCTCGTCGACGCCGGGTTCGACGTGATCGTGCCGGACATGCCCGGCTACGGGTTCTCCGACGCCCCGCCGCAGCCGATCGACGCACGGGCCGTCGCCGGGATGTGGGCGACGCTGATGACCGACCTCGGGTACGAGCGGTTCGCGGTGTCCGGCGGGGACATCGGCACGCACGTCGTGCGGTACCTCGCGCTCGACCACCCCGAGCGGGTCGTCGCCGTGCACCGGATCGACGGCGGGCTCGCCTGGCCCGGGCTCGACCCGTCGACGCTGTCCGAGGCGGAGCGTGCGTTCGTCGCCGAGACCGAGCGGTGGCGCACCGACGAGGGCGCCTACGCGATGATGCACCGGACCAAGCCGCAGACCGCGGCGGTCGGCCTGAACGACTCCCCGGCCGGGCTCGCGGCGTGGATCGTCGAGAAGCTCCGCTCGTGGAGCGACTGCGGCGGGGACCTCTGGTCGGTGTACACGCGGGACGAGGTCCTGGCGTTGCTCACCGAGTACTGGGCCACGGCGACGATCGGGTCGGCGATGCGGATGTACCACGCGAACGCGGCGGTGCCGGCGGCGCAGCTCGAGCGTCGGGTCGAGGTGCCGTCCGGGTTCTCGATCTTCCCGGGGGACCTCGTGCGGGCGCCGAAGGAGTGGCTCGAGCGGACGACGAACCTCGTGTACCACCACGAACTCGACCGGGGCGGGCACTTCGCGGCGTTCGAGCAGCCGGGGCTGTTCGTCGACGAGCTCCGGGCCTTCCTGGAGCCGTTCCGCCGCTAGAGTGGGTGGGCCAGCCTCTGTAGCTCAATGGAAGAGCAGTTCCGTCCTAAGGAAACGGTTGGGGGTTCGAGTCCCTCCAGGGGCACCAGCAGGTCGCGAGGGTTCGAGTCCCTGCAGCGCCGGACAAGGGCACCAGCAGGTCGCAGGGGTTCGAGTCCCTGCAGTGCCGGCCAGGGGCACTTCTCGCGTCGATGTACCGGCTGGACTCCCCGTACGATTGACGTCGTGTCCAAGGTCCTGAGCAGTCTCCCCGTCGGCGAACGAGTCGGCATCGCGTTCTCCGGAGGTCTCGACACCTCCTGCGCGGTCGCCTGGATGCGCGAGAAGGGAGCGGTGCCCTGCACGTACACGGCCGACATCGGCCAGTACGACGAGCCGGACATCGACGCCGTCCCCGGTCGTGCCCACGAGTACGGTGCCGAGATCGCCCGACTCGTCGACGCGAAGAGCGCCCTCGTGGAAGAGGGCCTCGTCGCCCTGCAGACCGGTGCCTTCCACATCCGTTCCGGCGGCAAGACCTACTTCAACACGACGCCCCTCGGTCGCGCCGTGACGGGCACGATGCTCGTCCGCGCCATGAAGGAGGACGGCGTCGACATCTGGGGCGACGGCTCCACGTACAAGGGCAACGACATCGAGCGGTTCTACCGCTACGGCCTGATGGCGAACCCGCGGCTGCGCGTCTACAAGCCGTGGCTCGACTCCGAGTTCGTCGAGGAGCTCGGCGGCCGCAAGGAGATGAGCGAGTGGCTCGTCGCCCGGGGCTTCCCGTACCGCGACTCCACCGAGAAGGCCTACTCGACCGACGCGAACATCTGGGGCGCCACGCACGAGGCGAAGAGCCTCGAGGAGCTCTCGAGCGGCCTGGACATCGTCGAGCCGATCATGGGCGTCGCCGCCTGGCGTGACGACGTCGAGGTCGCCACCGAGGTCGTGAGCGTCCGCTTCGAGGCCGGTCGCCCCGTCGCGATCAACGGTGTCGAGTACGCCGACGCCGTGGCGCTCGTCTACGAGGCGAACGCGATCGGTGGCCGCCACGGCCTCGGCGCGTCCGACCAGATCGAGAACCGCATCATCGAGGCGAAGAGCCGCGGCATCTACGAGGCGCCGGGCATGGCACTGCTGCACATCGCCTACGAGCGCCTGCTCAACGCGATCCACAACGAGGACACCGTCGCGTCGTACCACACCGAGGGTCGCCGTCTCGGTCGCCTCATGTACGAGGGGCGCTGGCTCGACCCGCAGTCCCTCATGCTGCGTGAGTCGCTGCAGCGCTGGGTCGCCTCGGCCGTCACCGGCGAGGTCACGCTGCGCCTGCGTCGCGGCGACGACTACACGATCCTCGACACCACGGGCCCGGCGCTGTCGTACCACCCGGACAAGCTCTCGATGGAGCGTGTCGGCGACGCTGCGTTCGGCCCGGACGACCGCATCGGCCAGCTGACCATGCGCAACCTCGACATCGCCGACTCGCGGGCACGCCTCGAGCAGTACGCCGCCGCCGGGCTCATCGGCGGGGCGACGGGCGACCTCGTCGGTGAGCTCGAGTCGGGTGAGTCGGAGGAGATCCTCGGCGGCGCGGTCGTCACCTCGGATGCCGATGACGCGCTCGGTCGTGCGACGGACCTCGCGTCCGAGGGTGCGGCGTTCGACTCCGGCACCGACTGACGCCGGTCTGCACCACGACGAAGGGGGCCTCCGCAACGTGCGGAGGCCCCCTTCGTCGTGCTGTGCTGCGCCTCGGTCGGCGGACGGGCCGGATTCGAACGACATTGTCGACGTCGTACGACATCGACGACGTCGCTGCCGGGCGGGTGCAACTGTTGCGTCCGCGGGGGAACGACATGGTCGACGTCGTACGACATCGACGTTGTCGTTCCGGGACGGCGGCGCCCCGGACGCCCCGGACGCCCCGACCGCCCGAGCGCCCCCGCCCGCCCGCGTCAGCGCGCCTCGGCGGACTCCACACGCTTCTGCCGCCACGGGCGCGCCGGCTTGTCGGGCCCGTCCCACACCTGCACGACGCCCCACGCGGCGGCGAGCAGCGGCACCGAGATGATCGCGCCGGTGATGCCCGCGAGCACCGTGCCGGCGGTCAGGCCGATCAGGATGACGAGGCCGTGCAGCTTGAGCGTCTTGCCCATCAGGACGGGCTGGAGCAGGTTGCCCTCGAGCTGGTTCACGAGGACGACGATGCCGACGACGATCAGCGCCTGGACGGGGCCGAGCGCGACGAGGGCGACGAGGGCGGCGAGGATGCCGGCCGCCGTCGCACCGACGATCGGGATGAACGCCGTGATGAACACGACGACGGCGAGGGGCAGCGCGAGCGGCACCCCGACGATCGTGATGCCGACGCCGATGCCGATGGCGTCCACCGCGGCGACGGTGGCGGTCCCGCGGACGTAGCCGCCGAGCGTCTGCACGACCCGGTCACCCACGCGGCGAGCACGGTCGTAGCGGGCACCGGTGAAGGGACGGAGGAGGAACTCCCAGATGGCCGGACCGTCCTTGAGGAAGAAGAACAGCAACACGATCATCAGCACGAGACCGGTGAGGAAGTTCGCCGTGGCCGATGCCCCCGCGAGCGCGCCGGAGCCGAACTGCGAGCTGGTGACGAAGTCCTGGATGCCCTTCACGGCATCGTCGATCTGCGACTGGTCGATCGAGATCGGCAGCGTCGACACGAAGTCCTGGAGCTGGTCGAAGCCGCTCAGGGCCGACTTCTGCAGGTCGGGCCACTGCGAGATGACGGCCACGACGATGAGCCAGCCGACGAGGCCGAGCACGACGAGCACGCCGATCAGGACGGCGAGGGTCGCGAGCACGGACGGCACCCGGTGCCGCCGCAGCCAGGACACGACGGGGTGCATGGCCGACGCGATGATGAGGGCGAGCAGGACCGGGATCGTGACGACGCTGAGCGTGGCGGCGGCGTAGACGATGCCGATCACGACGACGAGCACGACGATGATCTGCAGGCAGCGGGTGGCCAGAGCGCCGAACGAGTCGGACCACTGCTTCGCCACCTGGCTCGGCGGTGCGTCGGGGTGCGGGGGCTGCGGGGTGCCGAACAGGGGCATGGGGCTCCTCGGGGTACGGGTGTGCCCGCCCACCGTACCGGGGACGCGGAGATCCGGGCCGGGGCGACGTCGGGAGGCGTCGATGCGCGTTCCGGACGGTTCTCGTGCCGACGGTCGAGCGACAGTACGCTGGGGGACATCGGACCGACTCAGGGTTCCGTCGTCTTGATGCTCCTCGCGGTCTGCGGGGTCTGGCGCAACGGGACGGTCCGATCGGATCCGGAGTGCGCATCACTCCGACGAAGGGCTGGTCGACGTGACCGCCACTGTCCACGTGTTCTCGCACCCCGCCGAACTGTTCGTCGGCTCGCCCCGCACTCCCCTCGGCCCGGTGGCCGTGTCCGTCGTCGAGCTGGTGCTCGCGTGACCGTCCGTCGCCAGGAGGACTGGCACCGCCACGGCATGCGCTCGCCCGAGGACATCGCCGGCCTGCTCGCCGCACGCCTCGGCGGCGCGGACGAGACGCTCCGCGCGGTCGGACCGACCTGGGACGAGCCGTCCTACGCGGACTTCCTCGGCGAGCAGCTCTGAACTGACCGCCGACGAGCCGGCCGGCCAGCGACGAGCTGTCGCGGCCACCCGACGGACGGGAGGCGCGGTGCCAGCCGGCACCGCGCCTCCCGTCCGTCGTGGCCTCCCGTCAGACCGCCGCCGCCTCCTCGAGCGTGGCGTCCGCCCGCTCCGGCGAGCCCTCGGCGAGACCGCGGGCGATCCGCCCGCGCGACGCGAGCCAGAGCACCAGCGCCGCGACGAACACGAGCACCTCGGTCACGGTCAGTGCCCAGATGATCCCGGCGAGCCCGAACCACAGGTTCCCGACGATCACGATCGGGATGAACAGCACGCCCTGCGCCATCGACAGCACCATGGCCGGCAACACCATCCCGGTGGCCTGGAACAGCGAGGTCAGCAGCCCGGTGAACCCGTTCACGATCGTGGCGACGAGCTGCGCCGTGAGGATGGTCAGGCCGATCGCGAGCACCGAGTGGTCGCCGGAGAAGACCGTGAAGACCTGCTCGCGGAAGACGAACACCGTGCCGGAGAACAGCAGGACGATCGTCCCGACGGTGAACGCGGCACCGCGGAGTGCGGCTCGGAGCCGAACGGCGTCGCCCTTGCCGAAGGCGTAGGCGAGCAGCGGCAGCACGCCGATGGTCACGCCCATCACGAGGAACTCCGGGACCTGGGCGATGCGGACGGCGACGCCCATGGCCGCGAGCGGGTCGTCCCCGTAGACGGCCGCGAGGTTGTTCAGCACGAGGGTCGTCACGATGAGGAACCCGGACTGCAGCAGTTCGCTCGAGCCGATGCCGAACACCGGCCCGAGGATGTCCGGCCGCAGCGTGAACCACTTCGGTGCGAAGCTCACGTTCGCGCTGTTCCGCTGGAGCCAGACGATCCAGTAGCCGATCGCCACGACGTTGCCGAGGCCGACGGCGAGTGCGGCACCGGCGACGCCCCAGTGCAGGACGAGGATGAAGAGCACGTCGAACACGAGGTTCCCGACGGTCGACAGGACGAGCCCGACCATGGCCTGCCGTGCCGCCCCCTCGGACCGGACGATCTGCTCCAGGGCGAACGACGCGGCGAGCACCGGCACGAACGCGAGCATGACCGAGACGTACGCGCTCGTGGCGGGCACCGCGGCGGCGTCGGCACCGAGCACGGCGACGAGCGGGTGCAGGAACACCAGGCCGAGCACGGCGAGGACCACACCGGTGACGACGGCTCCCCAGAGGGCGAAGGAGGCGACGCGCTTGATGTCCTCGGCCTTGGCGGGATCGTGTTCCGAGGCCCCGAGCATGCGCGACATGAGGGCACTGCCACCGACGCCGAACACGCCGCCGACGGCCATGATGATGCCGAGGAGCGGGGTGCCGAACGTGATCGCGGCGAGCAGCGAGGTGTCGTGCTGCGATCCGATGAAACCGGCGTTGATGACGTTGTAGACGGCGCTGACGACCATCGCGGCGGCCATCGGGACGCACAGGTGGACGAGCGCGCGGCCGATCGGGGCGGCGGACAGGTACCAGCGGTTCTTCGCCGCGGCGGTGTCGGGTGCTGTGGTGCTCATGGCTGCCTCCTTCTGGGCAGGGCGGAGCGCGCGCCGACCGTCGGTCGGCGCCGCAGGGCATGACTGATGACGCGATCGGCGGACGCCGACACGTGGGGGTGGGTCGCGCCTCCTGGACGGGCCTGGAGGCGCGGGTCAGGTCACCGGGTGGGTTCCGGCAGCTCCGCGGTCACCTTGTGCAGGAGCTCCTGCAGGGTGGCGCGCTCGTTGGCGTCGAGCGGCGCGAGCAGGACGTCGTCGAGCGCGATCATGGCGTCCTCGAAGCCGGCGATGAGGGCGATCCCCTCGTCGGTGGCGAAGACGCGCTTCGTCCGGGCGTTCTCGGCGTCCGCCCGGCGTTCGACGAGCCCGCGGCGCTCGAGTCCCTGCAGGAGACTCGAGACGCTGGCCGCACTCGTCCGGGTGATGTCGGCGATGTCGCGCTGGATCGCGCCGGGCGTGTGCTGCAGGTACCCGAGCACGAAGCTCTGCTCCTGGGTGAGGTCGCGTTCGCGGACCCATTCCTCGGCCGCCTTGCGCTGCGCCCACCCGATCCAGCGCATCTGCTGGAGGGGCGTGTCGAACCGGGGTGCCTGCTGCGTCATGTTCAGAACGCTAACCGTTCGACCTCTAACTGTCAACACTCGAACTGATCCGTTCACGGCGTGCCCCGAACGGGGGTATCGCCACGACGGGGGACCCCCCTTGTAGATTGCACAGGAAACGCGGTCTCACCAACCGCTCATCCTCAGCTCGACGACGCCGCCGAGCCCACCCGGGGGGATCAGGACATGGCACGAGGACGAACGATGCGCGCACGATCGATGCGCCCGTCCGTCAACGCTGCCTGCACCGCTCCCCGCCTCGCCGGGGGTGATCACCCCGGATAGCCGCGCCCGCGCGCAGCACGACGCGCACACGTGACTCCGGGCCGCCCCACCAGCGCGCCCGTCGGATCTCCCGCCCCACCAGCGGGGGATGGATCAGCAGGCGGACGACCTCCGCCTGGAGGAAGAGGCACCATGCCACGCACTGCAACACGCTTCGCGCTCCGCGCGGGCGCCACGGCCACCGTCGCGGCCGTGATCATCGGGGGAGCAACCCTCCCCGCACACGCCGCTGCGACCGACGCGACCCAGGCCGAGGGCCGTCTGCTCTCCGGCAGCGGCTCCGTCGACCTCGACAGCGTCGCGGCGCTCGCCGGGTCCTTCGGCGCGACCGCTCCCGGCGGGGCGACCGCCGGGCAGTCCGACCCGCTCGACCTCTCGGTGCTGAACAGCATCGGGATCAACGTCCCCGGGGGCATCCAGCTGCTCGGCCAGAACGGTCTCGTGAACGTCGGCGTCGCCGGCCAGGTCGCGAGCACGGACACCACCTCGGCGGTCGCGGCCGCCGGAGCCGTCGGCGCGGACGGCGCGATCCAGGTCGGTCCGGGCACCCCCGGCGCCGGCGCCACCGTGAACCTCACCCCGCTGCTCGGCGACCTCGACGTCGACGGCATCGTGAGCGAGCTCTCGGTCGGGCTCGGCGCCCTGTCCGCCCGGGCCGAGGCGACGCGGACGTTCGGCGCTCCGGACGTCACCACCGACTACCAGGTCGCCGGCGCACAGGTCCGGCTCGTCAGCCCCGCCGTCCAGCAGCTCGTGACGTCGCTGGACACGACGCTCGGCACCACCGACGACACCGTGAACGCGGCGATCGGTGAGGACGGTCTCACCACCGACCTCACCGCGGCGCTGCTCGACCCGGTGACCGACGCCGTGAACACCCTCGGGCTCGGGGTCCTGACGCTCGACGACACCACCGCCCAGCTCACCGCCGACGTGGACCTGCAGGGTGCGCTCGCCACCGTGACGCAGCAGCCGCTCACCGACGGGCCGGTCACGATCGACCTGTCCTCGGGCGTGGTCACGATCGACCTCGCGCAGCTCTACACGCTGAACGACCTGCCGGCGAACACCACGCTGCTCGACGACGCGACGATCAACGCGCAGATCACCGGCGCGATCTCGGACATCCTGACCGAGCAGCTGCCGGCACTCCTCACCACGACGCTCACGAACGCCCTGGACGTCGCCGACGTGCAGCTCGTCGTGGACACCGGCGTCGACCTGCTCGGAGCCGACGTGGCGGGGCTGACCCTCACGGTCGACACCACCGTCGGGGACCTGCTCGGCACCGGTGACGGCGCCACGCTCACGGTCACCGGCGACGGGATCCTCGGCCCGGTGCTCGGCACGCTCGACCCGCTGCTGCAGCCGCTGCTCGACTCGACCATCGTTCCGGCGCTGACCGGCATCCTCGGTGACGTGCTCGGCGGGGACTTCGTGGCGGACACCGTGCAGACCCTGCTCACCACCATCACGTCGACCGTCACGGCGCTCGACCCGCTGCTCGACGTGGTGAACCAGCTCGTCTCCGTCACGATCAACTCGCAGACCGCCCCGGCGTTCACCGAGCCGACCGCCGACGACACCGGGGCCACCACGGTCCGGGCCGTCCGCGTGCAGCTCCTGCCGGCGGCGGACCTGGCGACCGTCGACCTCGCGACGGCGACCGTGCAGGCGGACCCGTTCGCGGGCATCGCCATCACCTCGCCCGAGGACGGGACGGACTACACGGTCCCGGCGGACGACGACACCACCTCGGTGCCGGTCACGGGTACCGCGGAGCCGGGCGCCGACGTCGACGTCACGCTCGACGGTGACGACGAGGGCACGCAGTCGACCGTCGCGGGCGAGGACGGCACGTGGACGGTCACGTTCCCCGGGGTCGCCGTCGGTGACCACGAGGCCGAGGCGGTCGAGACGATCGGCACGCTCGTGAGCGACCCCGCCGCGGTGACCTTCGCGGTCGCAGCAGCACCGGTCGACCCGACCGACCCGGGTACGCCGGGCACGCCGGGTACGCCGGGGACCCCCGGCGGCGCAGGCGGCCCCGGCGGTGCGGGCGGTGCCGGCGGTGCCGGTGCCGGTGCGGCCGGCAACGGCGCGGGGGCCGGGAGCCTCGCCTACACCGGTGCCGAGCTCCTGCCGCTGCTGCTCCTCGCCGGGCTGCTCCTCGCGGCCGGCGGCAGCACGCTCGTCGCGCGGCGCATGCGTCGAGCCTGACCCGGACGGGCGCCGGCGGGCACCCGCGCCCGTCTTCCGGGACCGCGGCGCGTTCGGGTCGCCGCGGTCCCGCCGGTGCGGTGGTGGTTCGGGCCACCACCGCGCCGGCACCCCTCGTCCCGCCGCCGGCCCCTCCCGGCCGGCCGCACCCGATCCACCGCTTCCGACCGATCCCGACCGCTTCCGACCGATTCCGACCGCGACGTGAGGACCACCGTGCACGACCACGACACCCACCCGCTCGACCGCCACGTCGGGCCCCCGCACGTCGAACGCTTCGTCCTCACCCGGGCGCAGGAGACCATCGGCGTCGTCTGCACCTGCGCGATCGGGGCCGACCACGACAACACCATCCGTCCGGTCGGCGCGGATCGCGTCCACTGAACCCTGTGCACGCGGCGGATGCAGCGGGATACTGGGGTGGTGCGTGAACTCCAAGCCGCCATCGCAGCGGACCTCAACGTCCAGCCGACCATCGACCCGGAGCAGGAGATCGCCCGTCGCGTCGGGTTCCTCCGGGACTACCTGCTCACCACCGGTGCCAAGGGCTACCTGCTCGCGATCAGCGGCGGCCAGGACTCGACGCTCGCCGGGCGCCTGACCCAGCTCGCCGTCGAGTCGCTCCGCGCCGAGGGGCACCCCGCCGAGTTCACCACCGTCCGCATGCCGTACCGCGTGCAGGCCGACGAGGACGACGCCCAGCTCGCGCTGCAGTTCATCGCGGCCGACCCGGGCATCACCGTGAACATCGAGCACGGTGTCGACGGGGTCGTGCAGGACACCGCGGCCTCGGGCGTGGAGCTGAGCGACTTCGTGAAGGGCAACGTCAAGGCCCGGATGCGGATGGTCGCGCAGTACGCCGTCGCCGGGCAGCGGGGGCTCCTCGTCGTCGGGACCGACCACGCGGCCGAGGCCGTGACCGGCTTCTTCACGAAGTACGGCGACGGCGGTGTCGATCTCACCCCGCTCACCGGGCTGTCGAAGAGCCAGGGCCGGCAGCTGCTCGAGCACCTCGGCGCCCCGGCCCGCCTGTACGAGAAGGCCCCCACCGCCGACCTGCTCGACGAGACGCCCGGCCAGACGGACGAGGCGAACCTCGGGCTGTCGTACGCCGAGATCGACGCGTACCTGCAGGGCCACGACGTGCCGATCGAGGTCGCCGAGGCGATCGAGTCGCGCTACCGGGCGACGGAGCACAAGCGCCAGGTCCCGGCGACGCCCTTCGACGACTGGTGGCGTGCGGGCGCGTAGGCGCTGACGCGACTCCGTCCAGGAGGCGCGGTGCGGGTCCGACCCACACCGCGCCTCCCGTCTGTCCGTGCGTTCTCCTACGATGGGAGCCAACGGAACAACAGATGCGGAATCCAGGCTGCGGCCTGTTCCACGAGGGGGAGTCATGGAAGTCCTGTTCGCGCTCGGAGCCGTCCCGCTGATCGTCGTGGGGGTCGTCGTCCTGGCGGTCATCGTGCTGATCTACGCGAAGCTCGTCTACCGCAACGCCGGCGCCGACGAAGCGCTCATCATCACCGGCAAGCGCTCCCGCAAGGTGAAGAACCCCGACGGCACCGAGACGGTCGAGTCCGGGATCAAGGTCGTCCTCGGCGCCGGTGTCCTGGTCCGACCGTTCTTCGAGCGCGTCGCCAAGATCTCGCTGAGCTCGCGCGCGATCGACATCAACGTGAACGCGCAGGACTCCCGCGGCGTGACCATCGACGTCGAGGCCGTGGCGCTCGTCAAGGTGGGCGAGGCCGACGCGTCGATCCGGGCCGCCGCGCAGCGGTTCCTCGGCCAGGAGAAGAAGATCGACGACTTCGCGCGCGAGGTCCTGTCCGGTTCCCTCCGTGCCTCGATCGGTGCGACCGACGTGTCGACCATCATCCGCAACCGCGACCAACTCACCGTCGCCGTGCTCGACGTCGCGAAGGACGCCCTGCACAGCCAGGGACTCGACGTCGACTCGTTCGAGATCAAGGGCATCTCGGACCGCAACGACTACATCAGCGACCTCGGACGTGCCGAGCGCGCGCGGGTCCGGCTCGAGGCCGAGAACGCCGAGGCCCAGGCCGACCGCGAAGCGCGTGAGGCCCGTGCCACGGCCGACCAGGCCATCGCCGAGGCGGAGAACACCCTCGCGATCCGTCGGGCCGCGCTGCAGCTCGACGCCGACCGTGCCTCCGCCGAAGCCGCCGCCGCCGGCCCGCTCGCCCAGGCCCGCGCGGCGCAGGGCGTCGTCGAGCAGGAGCAGCTGACCGCGCAGAAGCGTGCCGAACTCCGCCGTGCCGAGCTCGAGTCCGAGGTCTCCGCGGTGGCCGAGGCACAGGCGCGCAAGACCCGCGTCGAGGCCGAGGCGGCTGCCGCTGCCCAGGTCGAGACCGCCCGTGCCCAGGCAGAGGCCCGACGCATCTCGGCCGAGGCGATCGCCGCCGAGGCCCAGGCCGAGTCCGAGGCGCGCAAGCTCGCGGCCGACGCGTCCCGCGCCGAGGGGGAGGCCGCCGCCGACGCCATCCGCGCCAAGGGCCAGGCCGAGGCCGACGCCACCAAGGCGCAGGCGGACGCGCTCGCCCAGCACTCCGAGGCGGTCCTCCGGGTGAAGGCGATCGAGACGCTGCCGAGCATCGCCCGTGAGCTCGCGGCGCCGATGGGCAACATCGACAAGCTGACCGTGGTGTCCTCCGACGGTGCCGGAGCACTCTCGAAGAGCGTGGTCAGCCAGTTCAGCGAGGTCGACGCCCTGCTCGGGACGACGGCCGGCTTCACGCTGAGCGACATCGTCAAGAGCACCACGACGGGGCAGGCCGCAGCCCGCGCCGTCGTGCGTGAGCAGGAGTCCGCGGCGGCCGAGTAGCCGATCCGTCGTCCGGTGCGGGCGCGGCGGGGGTCAGTCCTCGTCGCGCCCGTCGTCGTCGCGGCGGTCGCGCTGCGGCCCGCCGGCGTCCTCGCGCTCACCGAAGCCGTCGTGTCCGTCCCGGCGCTGGTCCGCCAGACGCTGCTGCCAGACGACGCTGCGGGCGGCTCCCTCGAGGACGTCGTCGACGCTCCGGCCGGTCTGCGCGGCGAGGGCACCGCTGAGGCCCGCGGTGAGCGTGCCCCCGGCCGACGCCAGTCGTTCGACCACCTGCTCCTGCCGTTCGGTCAACGGTTCGTCGATCATCTCGTCGATGGTGTCGCGGATGTTCTGTTCGCTCGCGTCCAGGGCCGCCTCGTCGCCCGAGTGCAGTGCTGCTGCCTCGCCGACGACGACGAGTCCGAGCCGCGCAGCGTCGTCTTCCGGACGCTGGCCTTCGTGCTCGTCAGTCATGTGCGGGACGGTACGCTCGACCGGGTCACGCTTCCTGGACAGCGGGGTACGTGGGTTCTTCCCCCGGCGGCAGTCCTCCCCACCGTCGCAGCAGCCACTCGGCGGCCGCCAGCCCCTCGCGTCGTTGGAAGTCCCGGAGCGTCGGCATGTGCGGGATCGCCGGGCGGGACGCCTTCTCGAAGAACGTCCCGGCGAGCCCGGCGAGGACCGCGTCCACGCTCGACGCCGGCACCCCCGCGAACACCCGGTGGTTGGCGAGGTGGTGCTCGACGTCGGCGTCCTCGCCGCGCACCAGCACGTCGAGCAGGTAGGTGAGCGGGTCGAGCCAGTGCGCGCCGACGGCCGCCCACGGCCAGTCGATGACCCAGACGACACCGTCCGCGTCGACGAGCAGGTTGTCGGCGCGGCAGTCGACGTGCGCCAGGGATCCTCCGTCGACGGCCGCCGCGGCGTCGCGTGCCGCCCGCGCCATCGCAGGGGCAGCGGCGACCACGTGCGCCGGGACGACGTCGGGGAAGCCTGAAGCGGCCATCCGGTCCCAGGCGCCGAAGTCCTCGACGAGGTCGTCCGCGACGCGCGGGAGCCGTGCGAGCGTCCCGGTGGCGGTCGGCAGCGTGTCGAGTGCGTCGAGCACGGCGGTGACGTCAGACCCGTCGCCCGCCGTGCCGGGGTGGTGTCCGGCCACGTCCTCGATGACGAGGGCGATCCAGTCGTCGCCGTCGACGGTCTCGCGCACGGTGTCGATCAGCCGAGGCGCCTGCACCGAACCGGGCAGGTGGCCCATGACCTCGGCCTCACGCTCGTGCATCCCGAAGCCGTCCGGGTTCCGCGACCGCGAGAGCGTCTTCACGAAGGCTCGTCGATCGTGCGCGGTGACCACCCGGTCGGCGCCACCGGGGGAGTACCCACCCGCCTGTGACTCGGCCCGCGCCACCGCACCCCCGAGCACCGTCTCGATGCGCTCCCGCAGGACTGCCGGCACATCGGTCCACGTCGTCCGCCCCATGCGGCCCACGGTACCTGAGGAGGCGTTCACAAACATGCACAACGGGAAAGATTGCGTAGGTAGCAAAGGTGCTCATGGTGTAAAGTTGCAGCGTCTGCAAGGTTGACCCGCCGCCATCGGCCCGCCACGACGCCCCGGCGTCCCTCGCGACCACGACCACCACACGCACCCCTGAAGGACCCCCATGTCTACTGCCACCGCACCCGTCGAGGTGTCGCGCGGACGACAGAGCTCCCCGGCCGGCCAGCCGGGGAAGCCGATCATGTCGCACCGCCAGATCCTCCTCGTCATATACGGCCTCATGGCCGGCATGTTCCTCTCGTCGCTCGACCAGACGATCGTCGGCACGGCCATCCGCACCATCGGCGACGACCTGCACGGTCTCGACCAGCAGGCCTGGGTCACCACGGCCTACCTGATCGCGTCGACGATCACCACACCGATCTACGGCAAGCTCTCCGACGTCTTCGGCCGTCGTCCCCTCTACATCTTCGGCATCGCGGTCTTCATCATCGGCTCGCTGCTCTCGACCATGTCGACGTCGATGATCATGCTCGCCGCGTTCCGTGCCTTCCAGGGCATCGGTGCCGGTGCGCTGATGTCCCTGCCGCTCGCGATCATGGGCGACATCCTCGCTCCCCGCGAGCGTGCGAAGTACCAGGGGTACTTCCTGGCCGTCTTCGGCATCTCCTCGGTCATCGGTCCGCTCATCGGCGGGCTCTTCTCCGGTGCGTCGACCATCCTCGGCGTCACCGGCTGGCGCTGGGTCTTCCTGATTAACGTCCCGATCGGCGTCGCGGCGCTCCTCATGGTCATCGCGTTCCTGCACCTGCCGAAGTTCGGCGACGCCAAGGCGAAGCCGCGCATCGACTGGTGGGGCGCGACCTCGGTCATCGTGACCCTCGTCCCGCTCCTGCTCGTGGCCGAGCAGGGCCGCACCTGGGGCTGGGGCTCGGCCGCCGCGATCGCCTGCTACGTCATCGGTGCCCTCGGGCTGGTCGCCTTCCTCGTCATCGAGACGCTCATGAAGGACGACGCGATCATTCCGCTGAAGCTCTTCCGCTCGGGCGTCTTCTCGATGGCCACGATCCTCGGCTTCCTCGTGGGCTTCGCGATGTTCGGCGCCATGCTGACCATCCCGCTGTACCTGCAGATCGTCACGGGTCTCACCCCGACCGAGTCGGGCTTCGCGACCCTGCCGATGATCGGTGGGCTCATGATCGCGTCGATCGCCTCCGGCCAGATCGTCGCCCGCACCGGCAAGTACCGGATCTTCCCGGTGATCGGCACCGCGCTCGTCTCGCTCGGCTACGTCGTCCTGACGTTCATGACCATCGACAAGCCGCTCTGGTTCCTGATGATCGGCATGTTCCTCATCGGGCTCGGCCTCGGTCAGCTCATGCAGAGCATCACCCTCGCCTCGCAGAACTCCGTGCAGCCGCGTGACATGGGCGTGGCGACCAGCTCGGCGACGTTCTTCCGCCAGATCGGTGGAACGCTGGGCACCGCGGTGCTCCTGAGCGTCCTGTTCTCGATCATGCCGGCGAACATCCTGCACGCGACGGCCGACCAGAAGAACCTGACCGGTGCACTCGACGCGGCGCTCAACCCGACGGTCGCCAGCGCCGAGGCGAACCAGGGCGTCATGGACCAGATCTGGAACCCGATCGTCACCCCGATCAAGCAGCAGGTCCAGTCCGGGCTCGACCAGGCCACCGCGCAGGTGACCCAGGCCACGGCCGGCGCTCCCGAGGCCGTGCAGCAGCAGGCGCTCACCGCCGCCGCCGACAAGGCCCACGCGTCCGTGCAGGACGGCAAGCTCGTCGTCGACTGGTCCGACTCGGCCCAGCGTACGTACTGGGTGGACGACCTCGCCCCGGCACTGTCGAAGCAGATCGACAAGGGCACGAGCGACAAGGGCGCGTCGAGCAGCGAGACGAGCGACACGTCCTACCTGAACGGTGCAGACGCCGCGCTCACCAGACCGTTCATGACCGGGTTCAACTCGTCGGCCGTCACGGTCTACTGGGTCGGCTTCGCGGTCATCCTGCTCGCCTTCGTCCTGAGCTGGTTCTTCAAGGCGCCGCCGCTCCGCAAGAGCTCGGCCCTGCAGGAGCAGGCGGACAACGAGGGCACGGCTGACGACCTCGAGGTCCAGGCGGTCAAGGCCGCCGACACCATGGGCTCGCCGACCGCTCCCGTCACCGGTTCGATCCCCGTCCAGCGGGGCGCGTCGGACCGCTAGGCCGCACGGGGCCTCCCGCCACCGCGGGAGGCCCCGTCGTCCGTCCGAGGAGCCACCACGTGACCACCACCGAAGCCCCCGCCCCCGGCGACAGCGGCCTGCGGGAGCGCAAGAAGCAGCAGACCCGGGCCGCCATCCACCGGTCCGCGCTCGAGCTCGTCACCGATCGCGGGCTCGCCGGCGTCACGGTCGAGGAGATCTGCGCCGCCGCCGGCGTCTCGCCCCGCACGTTCTTCAACTACTTCCCGTCCAAGGGCAACGCCGCCCTCGGCCTCCCCGCGACCACCGTCCCGGACCCTGCCCGCGCGACCTTCCTCGCCGGTGCAGGCACGCTCGTGTCCGACCTCTGCGACCTCGTCGCGCAGACCGTGACCCTGCCCGAGGACCGCCGCCGGATGAAGTCGCTCGTGCAGGCGCGGCCCGAGATGGTCCCGACGATGCTGCAGTGGATGGCCGAGGCCCGGTCGGCGATCGTCGAGGTCGCCGCCGCACGCACCGACGCCGAGGCGGCGCGGACCGCCGTCACGCTCGTCATGGCCGCCGTCATCGAGGTCGCGCACCGGTTCTCGGTCGCGTCCCGCGACGAGCTCGCGGACCGGCTCCGCGGCGTGGTCGCGGAGATGGGGCGGCTCGCCGCCGGCTGAGCAGCGCGACCACGTCCAGGAGGTGGGCCCCACCGGCCGGTTCCGGCGCGACGCGCCAGCGGCGTGGCGGCCGTGACAGGAGGCGCGGTGCGGGTCCGAACCGCACCGCGCCTCCTGTTTGTCTGTGTGCTGTCGCGTGCTGTCATCCGATCACTCACCGCGCATCGTGGCTGAAACGACCAGAAATTGGATCTTGACAGCAGAGACATCGGATGTTTCGATGAGTCCGTTCGGTCGACGGAGACCGAACGGGTAGGAGACACGATGAGCCGCATCACCGGTCTGCGCGTCCGCGACGTCCGGTTCCCGACCTCCCGGGACCACGACGGATCCGACGCCATGAACCCGGCGCCCGACTACTCCGCCGCCTACGTCGAGATCGCGACCGACGCCCTGGACGGGCACGTCGGCACCGCCTTCGTCTTCACGATCGGCCGCGGCAACGAGGTGCAGGAAGCAGCGATCGCCGCCCTCCGCGAGCACGTCGTCGGCGCGGACGCCGAGTCGGTCCTCGCGGACATGGGTGGGACGTGGCGCACGCTCGTCCACGACTCGCAGCTCCGGTGGCTCGGGCCCGAGAAGGGCGTGATGCACATGGCGATCGGCGCCGTGGTGAACGCCCTCTGGGACCTCCGGGCGAAGCGCGCCGGGCAGCCGCTCTGGGCGCTGCTCGCCGATCTCAGCCCGGACGAGCTCGTCGACCTGGTGGACTTCCGGTACCTCTCCGACGCCATCACCCCGGCAGACGCACGGGAACTGTTCGAGGCCGCCGTGCCGCTCCGTGCCGAGCGCCGACGCCGCCTCGAGCACGAGGGCTACCCCGCGTACACCACCACCCCCGGCTGGCTCGGCTACGACGACGAGAAGCTCGCCCGCCTCTGCCGCGAGGCCGTCGACGAGGGCTTCACCCAGATCAAGCTCAAGGTCGGCGGGGACATCGACGAGGACGTCCGACGGCTCGGGATCGCCCGCGCCACGGTCGGTCCGGACATCCGGATCGCGATCGACGCCAACCAGCGCTGGGACGTCGACGAGGCGGTCACGTGGATCGAGCGGCTCCGCCCGTTCGACATCGCGTGGGTCGAGGAACCCACGAGCCCCGACGACGTCCTCGGACACGCCGAGATCGCCCGCCGCATCGCACCGATCCCGGTGGCGACGGGGGAGCACATGGCGAACCGCGTGATCGCGAAGCAGCTCATCCAGGCGGACGCGATGTCGGTGCTCCAGATCGACGCCACGCGGGTCGCCGGGGTCAACGAGAACCTCGCGATCCTGCTCCTCGCCGCCAAGTACGGCGTCCGCGTCTGCCCGCACGCCGGCGGGGTCGGTCTGTGCGAGGCGGTGCAGCACCTCTCGATGTTCGACGCCGTCGCGCTCACCGGAGACCTCGACACCCGCTGCATCGAGTTCGTCGACCACTTGCACGAGCACTTCGTGACACCGGTCGACGTGCACGACGGCCGCTACTGGCCGCCCACCGCTCCCGGCGCGGGCACCGAGATGCACGCCGCCACGCTCGACGACCACGCGTTCCCCGACGGCCCGGTCTGGGCCGCCGTCGACGCGACCGTCCCGGACGCCGTCCGCGTCGCCTGACGCACCCCGATCGCGACGTCCGACGCCCCTGACCCGCACCACGTCCCTCCAGTACCGACCCTCACCCTGATCACCACGACGAAGTGGAGACTCCGATGCACCGACGCCGAATCGTCGCGGGGCTGGCGGCAGCCGCCGCCACCGCGCTCGTCCTCGCTGGTTGTTCCTCCGGCAGCAGTGCCGGCGGCAGCCAGTCCAAGGACGCCATGACCTGGTCCATGTGGATCGCCGGGAAGGAGGACAAGGCCGCCTGGCAGAAGGTCGCCGACACCGTGAAGAGCGAGGACGGCATCACCCTGACGATCCAGGGCGCCCCGTTCGAGAACTACTTCACGAAGCTCAGCACGCAGCTCAGCGCCGGCAGCGCCCAGTGCATCGTGAGCATGCAGTCCCTCCGCGCGGCGAACTACACGTCATCGCTCCTGTCGCTCGACGACCTCGCGAAGAAGGACGGCCTTGACCTGTCGGCGTACGACAGCACGGCGCTCGACGGCATGAAGGTCGACGGCAAGCTCTACGGTCTGCCGTACGACACCGGGCCCATCCTGATGTTCTACAACAAGGACCTCTTCAAGCAGGCCGGCGTGGCGGACCCCGAGCCCGGGTGGACCACCGACGACTTCGAGCAGGCCGGCGAGGCGCTCAAGGCGAAGGGCATCACCGAGTTCGGCTCGACCGTGGGCGACCTCAACCTCGAGTCGATGATCTACGGCTACAACGGCGGCCGGGTGATCACGAAGGCCGGCAAGATCGACGCCACCGACACGAAGTTCGCGGACGGCCTGGACTGGCTCGCGAGCCTGGTGAAGAAGGGCTACGCGACCCAGGCGTCGTCCGACGCGTCGACCCCCGGCAACGACTTCGCCGCCGGCAAGGTCGCGATGTACACGGACGGTCCGTGGTCGCTGATCAGCCAGAAGGCCAAGGTGAAGTTCGACCTCGGCGTCACGACGCTGCCGGCCGGGACCTCGGGCCCGTCGACCTTCGCCGCCGGTTCCGGCTTCGGCGTCTCGAAGCAGTGCAAGTACCCGGAGCAGGCGTTCAAGGCCGTCCAGACGATGACCAGCGAGAAGGTCCTGACGTCCCTCGCCGAGCAGGGGCGTGCCTTCCCGGCCCGCACCGCGGCGCAGGACGCGTGGTACTCCAGCGCCGGCATCGACGGGGCCGAGACCGCGCTCAAGGCGGCCCTCGCCAAGTCCTCGCCGCTCCCGGGCAACAAGCAGAGCGACCAGCTGGGCCAGCTCTTCACGCAGTACGCGCTCCAGGCGGTCAACGGACAGACGTCCGGCAAGGACACGATGTCCTCGATCGCCGGCCAGCTCGGCACGCAGTGACCGACGCGACCGACTGACGGACTGGAGGCGCGGGTCGACCCCGCCCCGCGCCTCCAGCCCGCCACCCCGACAGCAAGCACCCGCGAACGACGAGGAGGTCGTCGCATGACCACCATCCAGGATCCACCGGCGGCCCCCGCCGTCGCGACCGCGGTCGCGACGGGCACCGCGACGCCCCGGCCCAAGGGCGGTGACGCCGACGGCGTCGTCGGTCGGCGCTCGTGGTGGGGCGCCGCCTTCGCCGCGCCGCACTCGATCGGGCTGGTCGTCTTCACGGCGTTCCCGATCATCGCCTCCCTCGTCGTCAGCTTCATGAACTGGCCGATGCTCGGCGAGCGCAGCTTCGCCGGCATCGAGAACTACGCCAGGCTCTTCGCCGACCCGGTGTTCCGGACGGTGACGCTCAACACGGCCCTGTTCGTCGTGCTGTACGTGCCGCTCAACCTCGTCGTGTCGCTCGGGCTCGCCGCCTGGCTGACGCCGCGGATCGCCGGTCGACACGTCTTCCGCGTGCTGTTCTTCATCCCGACCATCACGCCGATCGTCGCGAACGTCGTGGTCTGGCGGATGCTCTACCAGCCGGGCGGCGCGATCGACGCCTCCCTGCAGTCGACGGTCGGCGTGCACGCGCCGAACTTCCTCGCCGACGAGCACTGGGCGATGCTCGCCATCGTCGCCATGAGCGTCTGGCAGGGCTTCGGGTACAACATGCTCATCTTCTCGGCGGCCCTCGACGCCGTGCCCGAGAACCAGATCGAGGCGTCGCAGCTCGACGGCGCGAACGCGTGGCAGACGTTCTGGGCGATCAAGTTCCCGCTCATCTCGCCGTCGGTGTTCTTCGCCACGATGATGACGCTGATCACCTCGTTCCAGGTGTTCGTGCAGCCGTTCGTCCTCACCAAGGGCGGACCTGGCACGGCGACGGAGACCCTCGTGCAGTACATCTACAACACGGGCTTCCAGAACCAGCAGCTCGGGCTGGCCTCCGCCGGTGCCTGGGTGCTGTTCGTCATCATCCTCGGGATCACGGCCGTCCAGTTCCTCGGGCAGAAGCGGTGGGTGCACTATGAGTGAGCTGACCAAGCCCCGCACGACCGGGTTCACGACGTCGAACCGCACGGTCAACCCGCGGTCCGTGCCCCGGACCGCCTCGGCACCCCGGCCCGGACGGCTCCGGCACGCGATCGGCTACGCGCTCCTCTGCCTCGTCGCGCTGCTCTTCGTCTCGCCGCTCATCTACATGGTGGCGACGAGCCTCAAGCCGGCGGACCAGGTGTTCACCACGCCGCCGACGCTCTGGGGACGCTCGCTCGAGTGGGACAACTACGTCCAGGCGTTCACCTACCTGCCGTTCGCCCGATTCATCCTGAACGGGATCTTCGTGGCGGCTGCCGGCACCGTGATCAACGTCGTCGTGGCCGTGCTCTCCGGGTACGCGTTCTCGCGGCTGCGCTGGCGGGGACGGAACACCGTGTTCCTGCTCTTCCTCGTGACGCTGATGATCCCGCAGGACGTCCTCGTCATCCCGATGTACGTGATGATGCAGGGCTTCGGGTGGGTGGACACCTTCCAGGCGCTCATCGTCCCGTGGGCGTTCACGGCGCTCGGCGCGTTCCTCATCCGGCAGTTCTTCCTCACCGTGCCGCAGGAGCTCGACGACGCAGCACGCGTCGACGGCGCCGGCGCCATCCGGACCTTCGTCTCGGTGATGCTGCCGCTCGCCCGGCCGACGATGGCCGTGCTCGCGGTCTTCTCGTTCATCTCCTACTGGAACTCGTTCCTCTGGCCGCTCGTCGTGGTCAACGACGTCGAAGCCCACGGCACGATCCCGCTCGGCCTGCAGCAGTTCTTCGGGCAGCAGGGGTCCGAGTGGAACCTCGTGATGGCGGCCTCGGTGATCTCGATGCTCCCCACCGTGATCCTCCTCGTCCTGCTGCAGAAGCACCTCGTCAAGGGCATCGTCACCAGCGGCCTCGGCGGCCGGTGACGTGCTGTACTCCTGAAAGGAACACTGGCCACATGACCATCACCGCACCTGCAGAGCCGCAGACCGCGACCGACCCCTCCGGGCTGCCCGCGTGGTTCACCCACGACCGGTTCGGCATGTTCATCCACTGGGGGCTCTACGCCCTGCCGGCACGGCACGAGTGGGTGAAGAACCGCGAGCGGATCACCGACGCCGACTACCAGAAGTACTTCGACCACTTCGACCCGGACCTGTTCGACGCCGCCGACTGGGCCAGACGAGCACGTGAGGCGGGCATGAAGTACGTCGTGCTCACCACGAAGCACCACGAGGGCTTCGCGCTCTGGGACAGCGCACTGACCGACTACAAGTCCACGAACACCCCGTTCGGCCGCGACATCGTGCGCGAGTTCGTCGACGCCGTCCGCGCCGAGGGACTGCGGGTCGGGTTCTACCACTCGCTCATCGACTGGCACCACCCGGACTTCACGATCGACGGCGTGCACCCGAGGCGGGACGACGGCGACGAGGCGATCGCCGCGCTGAACGAGGGCCGGGACATGGCGCGCTACCGGGACTACCTGCACGGGCAGGTGACGGAGCTGTTGTCCGACTACGGGCGGATCGACTACCTGTTCTACGACTTCTCGTACCGCGACAACGACCACGAGGACATCTGGGGCGGCAAGGGCCGCGACGACTGGGGGTCCGAGGAGCTGTTGGCGCTGACCAAGCGGCTCCAGCCCGGCATCATCGTCAACGACCGGCTCGACCTGCCCGGGGACATCGTCACGCCGGAGCAGTACCAGCCGGACAAGCCGATGGAGGTCGACGGCGTGCAGGTGCCGTGGGAGGCCTGCCAGACCCTCAACGGCTCGTGGGGGTACGACCGCGACAACCTGAACGTCAAGAGCACCGACCTGCTCGTGCGCATGCTCGTCGACGGGGTCTCGAACAACGGGAACATGCTCCTCAACGTCGGGTCGACCGGTCGTGGCGAGTTCGACGGGGTCGCACGGACGGCGCTCGCCGGGATCGGCACGTGGATGCACCAGCACGCGCGGTCGGTGTACGGCGCTGGACCGTCGTCGTTCCGGGCACCGGCGGGCACCGTGTACACGCAGAACGGGAACCGGCTGTACCTGCACCTCTTCACGTGGCCGTTCGAGCACGTGCACCTCGCCGACCTCGCCGGCCGGGTCGAGTACGCCCAGCTCCTGAACGACGCGTCGGAGATCCACTACCGCGAGATCGCGCCCGGCACCCGGGCGCAGAACACCGGCCTCGGTGGACAGCCCGCGGGGACGCTGACGCTCACCCTGCCGATCGTCCGGCCGGACGTGGCGGTGCCCGTGGTCGAGCTCTTCCTGCGCGACTGATGCAGCGCATCCTGACGAGGACCCGGCTGCGGGCGGGGAGCGAGGCGGCGTACGAACGCGTGCACGCCTCGGTCCCGCCCGCGCTGGCGGCCCGGCTCCGCGCGGCCGGCGTGCAGGACTGGACGATCTGGCGGGACGGGCAGGACCTCGTGCACCTCGTCGAGGTCGACGACTACCGGGCGATGCGGAGGGCGCTCGCCGACGACCCCGTGAACGCCGACTGGCAGGCGGTCGTGAACCCGCTGCTCGAGGCGGACGACGACTACTCCGGCGACGACGATGGCATCCCCCGGGTGTGGTCGCTCGCGGACCAGGTGGACGCGTGACGGCCCCGGACCTCGACCGCGGACCGTTCTGGTTCGGTGGTGCGGGGATCGGCAACCTGCTGCGCGAGGTGTCCGACGACGAGGCGCGGGCCACGGTCGACGCCGCGTGGGAGGCCGGGGTCCGTGGCTTCGACACTGCGCCGCACTACGGGCTCGGGCTGTCCGAGCGGCGGCTCGGAGCGGCACTCGCCGAACGGCCGCGGTCCGACTACCTGGTGTCGACGAAGGTGGGACGCCTGCTCGTGCCCGGGCGTGGCGCGGGGGACGACCTGGACTCCGGCGGGTTCGCCGTGCCGGACGACCTGGTCCGGCAGTGGGATCCCTCGCAGTCGGGCGTGCGGCGGTCCCTCGACGAGTCCCTGGGGCGGCTCGGGCTCGACCGCGTGGACATCGCCTACCTGCACGACCCGGACGTGTACTCGCTGCGCGACGGGTTGAC
Organism: Curtobacterium sp. Curtsp22; assembly: GCF_059492135.1. Lineage (NCBI taxonomy): Bacteria > Bacillati > Actinomycetota > Actinomycetes > Micrococcales > Microbacteriaceae > Curtobacterium > Curtobacterium sp. Curtsp22. Next base: position 2,890,156 of record NZ_CP168519.1, read on the forward strand.
CCAGGCGCTGCCGACGCTCGTCGAGCTCCGGGACGAGGGGGTCGTCCGGGCGGTGGGCGTCGGGTCGAACTCCGTCGAGGCCCTCGAGGCGGCGGTCTCCACCGGCATGTGCGACGTGGTCATGCTCGCCGGCCGGTACACGCTGCTCGAGCAGCCGGCGGCGTCGCTGGTCGCACGGTGCGAGGACCTCGGGGTCGCCGTGGTCGCGGTCGGCGTCTACAACTCGGGGCTGCTCGGACGGGACCGGCCGGACGCCTCGGCGACGTACGACTACGCGGTGGCGCCGACGTCGCTCGTCGAACGGGCGAACGCGATCGCCGACGTGTGCGAGCGGCACGGTGTCACGCTGCCGGAGGCCGCGCTCGCGTTCCCGCGCCGTGCGGCTGCCGTCCGGGCGATCGCCCTCGGTGCGCAGTCGGCGGAGCAGGTGCGCTCGAACGTCGCTCGAGCGTCCGCGACGGTGCCCGAGGCGCTCTGGGACGACCTGCGGACGGCGGGCCTGCTCGCCGCCTGACGCGGGCGCCCCGCCGCGCGGCGGCCCGCGCCGATCGCCGGCGCCGATCGCGTGCGCACAACGAAAGTCACCCCGAACCATGCGGATGCGCGGTTCGGGGTGACTTCGGTTGTGCGCCGGGTCGTGCCCGGCCACGTCCGACTAGCGGGTGCGGGCGCTCCGGCCTGCGAACCGCGTGTAGATGAACAGCACGATGACGGCGCCGATGACCGAGCCGATGATGCCTGCGGGCTGGAAGAAGCCGTCCATCGGGTCGTGCTGGAAGATCAGGAACCCGAGGAACCCGCCCACGAACGACCCGATGATGCCGAGCAGGATGGTCATGGGGATCGAGATGTGCTGCTTGCCGGGGACGATGAGCCGCGCGAGGGCGCCGGCGATGAGTCCGATGATGATCAAGCTGATGATGAGACCGATCACGGTTTCCTCCTCGTGGGTGCGGCTGCCGCGGCATGGTTGCCGGAGTCAGGGCCGACAACCGACCCAACTCGCACCTGCCTGGGAGGACTGCCGGGTTCAGTCGAGCGAGCGCCGCAGCCAGCGCTCCACACCCTCGACGTGCGCCACGACGAGCGCCTGCACGAGCTGCGGGTCGCGGCGGCGGATGGCGTCCACGATCGCCGCGTGCTCGTCGAGCGTGCGCTGCACCGAGCCGTTCTGCGTCAGGCCGCGCCACACCCGCACCCGGACGGTCTTGCTCGACAGGGCGTCGAGCAGGCCGGACAGGTACTGGTTGCCGCCGATGCCCGCGATCGTCGAGTGGAACTGCAGGTCGTGGGCGACGAGGTCCTCGACGCCGGTGTCCTCGCCGACGGACTGCATGAGCGCGTGCAGGTCGTCGATCTGCTGCTCCGAGGCGCGGGCGGTCGCGAGGACGGCGGACGCGGGCTCGAGGATCCGCCGGACCTCGAGCAGGTCCACGAGCGAGCGGTCGTGGTGCATGTCGACGACGAAGGAGACCGCCTCGAGCAGGACGGTCGGCTCGAGCGACGTCACGTAGGTGCCGTCACCGCGCCGGACGTCGAGCACGCGGATGAGTTCGAGGGCCTTCACCGCCTCGCGGAGGCTGTTCCGCGACAGCCCGAGGGACTCGCTGAGCTCCTTCTCGGGCGGGAGGCGCTGCCCGGGTTGGAGCTCGCCGCTCACGATCATCTGCTGGATGCGTGCGATCGCATCGTCCGTCAGCGACGCCACGTCACCACCTCCTGCTCGGCCACTCGCCCACGCGAGCCGACAGGACGACGATAGTCGCGCCTCCAGGGCCCATCAGGCGGGTCGGAGCCGGAGCGCCTGCATCCCGCCGTCGACGGCGAGGTCGACGCCGGTCGTCGACCGGGCGAGCGGGCTCGTGAGGTAGGCGACGGCCTCGGCCACCTCCTCGGGGGCGACGAGGCGTCCGTGCGGTTGGCGTGCCTCCAGGGCCGCCCGTTCCGCTGCCGGGTCGTCGGCGCGCTCGAGCAGCCGCGCGACCCACGGGGTGTCCGCGGTGCCGGGGTTGACGGCGTTGACGCGGATGCCCTCCCGGAGGTGGTCGGCCGCCATGGCGCGGGTCAGGGCGGCGATCGCGCCCTTCGTCGCCGAGTACAGCGCGCGCTGGGGCAGCCCCGCGGTGGCGGCGATCGAGCAGGTGTTCACGATGCTGGCGGCGTCGGATTCGCGGAGGTGCGGCAGGCACGCGCGCGAGAGGCGGACCGCGCCGAGCACGTTCACCTCGTACACGCGGCGCCACTCGTCGTCGGGGTTGTCCTCGACCGTGCCCTGTGCGCCGATGCCGGCGTTGTTGACCAGGACGTCGAGCCCGCCGAGCTGCTCGACGGCGTCGGACACCGCTGCCCGGACGGACGTGTCGTCGCCGACGTCGCAGCGGAACGACAGGGCGTCGTCCGCGGGCTGCAGGTCGAGCACCGCGACGGTCGCACCTCGGTCACGGAGTGCGGCGACGATCGCGGCGCCGATCCCCGAGGCGCCCCCGGTGACGATGGCCCGCAGGCCCTCGTGGGTCCCGGCGGTCACGCTGCGCCCATCGTCTGGCGCTGCGAGCCGAGGCCCTCGGCGGTGAGTTCGACGACGTCGCCGGCCTGCAGGTACGGCGCGCCGCTGCCGAGGGCGACCCCCGCGGGTGTGCCGGTGCTGATGACGTCGCCCGGGTAGAGGACCATGAACTGCGACAGGTACCGGACGATCTCGGCCGGCCGGAAGATCATGTCCCGAGTGCTGCCGTCCTGCCGGAGCTCGCCGTTCACCCGGAGCTGCAGCGACAGGGCGTTCGGGTCGAGACCGTCCGCCTCGAGCGCGGACGGCGTGACGAGCCACGGGCCGAGCGGGTTGAACGTCTCGCAGGACTTCCCCTTGTCCCACTGCCCGCCGCGTTCGAGCTGGAACGCGCGCTCCGAGACGTCGTTGGCGATGGCGTAGCCGGCGATGTGCGTCGCGGCCTCGTCCTCGGACGCGCAGTAGCGCGCGGTGGTGCCGATCACGATCGCGAGCTCGATCTCCCAGTCGGTCTTCGTGCTGCCGCGGGGGACGAGGACCTCGTCGTCGGGGCCGATCACCGTCATCGGGTCCTTCATGAACACGATCGGCTCGGTGGGGATGTCGGCGCCGGTCTCGGCGGCGTGGTCGCGGTAGTTCAGGCCGATGCACACGACCTTGCCGGGGCGGGCGACGGGCGACCCACGCCGGAGTCCGTCCGCCCGGTCGATCACGGGCAGGTCGCCGGCGGCGCGGGCGTGCCGGACGAGGGCGTCGGGGCCGGGGTCGGACGCCAGGAAGCCACCGCTGATGTCTCCGGTGAGGCTCCGGAGGTCGAGCACCTCGCCGTCGTCGTCGATCGCGACCGGGATCTCGTCGCCCGCCGGGCCAAGTCGTGCGAACCGCATCGTTCCTCGCTCTCCTGCTGCGCCGGTGCAGCGGAAACATCCTATGTCTGAGTGCGGGCTCCGGCAAGGTAGATCCGCTCGGCCGTCCCGCGGAGGACAGCGTCGCGCTCGGTCGGCGACAGGTCGGCCAGGGCATCGCTCGTCGTGCGCAGCACCTCGGCGTAGTCGGCGGCCAGCGTCGACACCGGCCAGTCGGAGCCGAACAGCGAGCGCTCCGGGCCGAAGTGCTCGACGACCGCGCGGGCGTATCGGGCGACGGGGCGCTCCCGCCAGTCGGCACCCGCCTCGGTGAGCAGTCCGGAGACCTTGCACGCCACGTTGGGCCTGGCGGCGAAGTCCCGCATCCGGTCCGGCCACGTGGGGTCCCCGGTGTCGATCGACGGCTTGCCGGCGTGGTCGAGGACGAACGACGCCTCGGGCACGGCGTCGACGAGGGCAAGGGCAGCGTCGTGCTCCCGCTCGCGCACGAGCAGGTCGAACACGAGGCCGGCACGCGCGACGACACGGACGCCGCGGACGACCTCCGGCCGGGCGAGCCACCCGGGGTCGGGCTCGTCCTGTGCCTGGTGGCGGACGCCGACGAGCCGCTCGCCGCCCGGACCGGTCGACGCCGTCGCCACGCGCTCGGCGACGTCGGGCGCGGTCAGGTCCGCCCAGCCGACGACGCCGGCGACCGGCGCGGGCTGCGCGAGGAGCCAGGCGGTCTCGCCCGCGTCGTGCACCGCCTGCACCGCGATCGTCTGCGTGACGGGGGTCCCGGTGGCCGCCGCGCGCAGGTCGTCCACGTCGAACCGTCGCCGGATCGGGGCGACCGAGTCGTCCATCCAGGGGTAGGGGCGGTCTGCCGGATCCCAGAGGTGGTGGTGAGCGTCGATGATCACGCGGCCATCATGCCCGATTCATCCGATGTCCGGGCGGGGGAAACGGCGCGAGCGCGCCCGAGCGCGCCCGGGCGTCAGACGACGCCGGCGGCCTCGAGCTCCGAGCGCAGTTCGGCGTCCGACGGCTCGACGAAGTGCTTCCCGTTCGGCAGCACGACGACGGGGATGTTCTTCCGCCCGCTGATCTCCTCGGCGCGGTCGGCTGCGGTCAGGTCCGCCTCCACGTCGACGTACTCGTAGTCCACCCCGAGGGTGTCGAGCAGCGCCTTGGAACGGCGGCAGTCGCGGCACCAGTCCGCACCGAACATCGTGACCTTGTCGAAGGATGCATCGCTCATGCCCAGAGAGTACGTCCGACGAGCCCCGCGCATTCCCGTGACCCCCGGCGCGGCCGCGGAGCACCATGGCTCCATGAGCCTGTCCACGGACGTCCGCGCCGCTCACCCGCACCACCGTCACGGCTGGTGGTGGAAGACCCTCCTCGTCGGGTTCCTGCTCTGGGTGGTCACGATCGTCGTCACGATCACGACGCTGAACACGAACCTCGTCCCGACGATCATCCTGCTCGGCAGCTTCCTCGTGCCCTTCACGGTGGTGCTGTTCGTCATCGAGCGGGTGACCGGAACGGTGAGCACGATGCAGCTCATCGTCGCGTTCTTCGTCGGCGGGATCCTCGGCGTGCTCGGGGCGTCCCTGCTCGAGGCGAACCTGCAGCAGGACGCACTCGTGTACATCGTCGTCGGGTTCGTCGAGGAGTTCGTCAAGGGCGTCCTGCTGCTGTTCGTCGGGTGGCGGGTGCGCCCGAAGACGGCTCGGCAGGGAGCGCTCCTCGGGGCGACGGTCGGTGCCGGGTTCGCCGCGTTCGAGTCGGCGGGGTACGCGTTCAACGCGGCGATCACCGCGCGGGGCATCGACCTGGTGTCCCTGCTGCAGACCGAGGTCGTCCGTGCGGTGCTGTCCCCGGTCGGGCACGTGCTCTGGACGTCGATCCTCGGAGCCGTCCTGTTCGGCGCCGCCCGTGGTCGCGACCGGTTCCGGTGGTCGTGGGCCCCGATCGTCGCCTACGTGGGGGTCTCCCTGCTGCACGGGCTGTGGGACTCCAACTCGACGATCTCGACCCTGCTGGCGTTCGTCGTGACGGGGACGCCGTTCTCGGCGGCGCGGAACGGGGTCGTCCCGGCGTCGATCGCCGGCGTCGCGACGACCCTGTACGTGATCGGGCTCGCGATCGTGTCGGCCGTGGGGGTCGCGGTCCTGGTCACGGTGCTGCGCCGGCACCGACGGCTCGACCGGAGCGCGAACGCGCTCGCCGGCTGGCCGGCACCCTGGTCGTCGTCGTCGCCGGCCGACGGGGGATGGGACGGCACGCCCCCACCACACGTCCTGCGCTGACGAGGCCCCCGGCCACCCGCCGGACACGGGCGCGCCACCCGCTCGCCCTACGATTGGGGCATGCCGCCAGGAGCCGACCCCGAGACCCGCGCCTGGGCCTCGGCGGCCGTCCGGCGCTTCGCGAGCGCGACGAACCTCCTCGTGGCCGCGCGCCGCTTCCGCATCGTCGGCGGCGACCCCCGTGACACCGCGGCGCTGCGCTCCCTGCTGACGGGGCTCGGCGCCCGCGAGGCACTGCCCCACGAACCCGTCGACCAGCTCTGGTGCGCCGGTTCGCCGGAGGACTCCACGCCGGTCATCGAGCGCGAAGCCGACCGCCCCCGGGGTGCGACCCTCGTCGTGGTCGACGCCGGACGACACCTCCCCGCCGTCGACGAGGACGCCTTCGGCCCGGTCACGATCGCCCGTCCGGGTGTCCTCGCGGTGCCGATGACCTCGGACGACGTCTTCCTCGTCTCCACCGGCCGCGACCCCGAGGACGACCCCGCCGCCGAGGCCCGCCTGCGCTGGGCCCGCCGGTCGATGCCCGTGTCGCGAGCGGTCGCCGCCGAGCTGCGCGACGGGGGACTCCTCCGTGGCACCAGGATCGGCGTCGCGATGTTCCTCGAGCCGAAGACCGCCGTGCTGAGCCTGCTCCTCCGCGACGCCGGCGCCGAGGTCGTCGTCTACGCCCACGCCGACGAGACCGACGACGCCGTGGCCGACGCCCTCCGTGCAGCCGGGCTGACCGTGTACGCGAGCAGTGCCGCCTCGCTCCCCGAGCAGCGGGCCCTCGCCCTCGCGATGCTCGACACCCGGCCGCACGTCCTGCTCGACGACGGCTCGCACGTGATCCGTCTCGCGCACCAGGAGCGGCCGGACCTGGTGCCCACGATGCTCGGCGCAGCGGAGGAGACGACGAGCGGCCTCCGCCCGCTCCGCACCATGGCGGCGCGCGGCGAGCTCGGCATCCCCGTCGTCACGGTGAACGACGCCCGCACCAAGACCTTCTTCGACAACCGGTACGGCACCGGGCAGTCGACGGTGTTCGCGGTGTTCGACCTGCTCGACCGGCTCCCGTCCGGTACGCACCGCGTGGTCCCGGGAGGCGCGGCGGTCGTCGCCGGGTTCGGCCACGTCGGCGAGGGGGTCGCCCTGGTGCTCACGGCACTCGGTCTGCGGGTGACGGTCGCCGAGACGGACCCGGTCCGCGCCCTGCAGGCGCTCTTCGCCGGCTACGCCGTCGCACCCCTCGCCGAGGCGGTGCAGGACGCCGACCTCGTGATGAGCGCCACGGGGGTCGCCGACACGGTCGACCTCCGCGCGTTGCGGTCGTGCGCGGACGGCACGGTCGTCGCGGTCGCGGGCGGCGTCGACCACGAGGTGGCGCTCGACGACGCCCGAGCAGCCGGCGCCGAGCGGGTCCCGGTGGGTCCGAAGGCCGAGCGACTCGTGTTCCCCGGTACGGACGGCGGCCCGATCGTGCTCGACGGCGGCGGCTGCATCAACATCACCGCTGCCGAGGGCAACCCGATCGAGATCATGGACCTGTCCTTCGCCGCACAGCTCGGCGCCGTCCGGATGCTCCTCGAACGGGGCGACGAACTCGACCGTGCCGTCGTGCCGATCGACCCCGCGGTGGACGAGGCGACCGCCCGCGCGGCGCTCGCCGCCTTCGGAGCGCCAGCCGCGCCTCCTGGACCGCTCGCCGAGCACCCCGCCGACCGTGAGCCCGACGTCCGGACCCGCCGTTTCGGAGACCCGTCGTGACCACCGGGCACCCCGTCACCGTCCACTCGGCGCGCATCGTCGTGCCGATGACCGCGCCGCCCATCGCCGACGGCGCCGTCGCGGTGCAGGACGGCCGCATCCTGCACGTCGGCGACCGGTCGTGGGTCGTCGACCAGCTCGCGGTCTCCGGCGTGCCCTTCACCGAACGGCCGTGGCGAGGTGCCCTCCTCCCCGGTCTCGTGAACGCGCACTCGCACCTGCAGTACACCGGCATGGCCAGTGTCGGGCAGCGGCAGTACAGCGGTTTCGAGGACTGGGCCCGCGCGTTCAACGAGGACTACGCCGAGCCGCACGACTGGCACGCCGAGGCGGCAGTCGGCGCGACGTCGTCCATCCTCGCCGGCGTGACGAGCATCGCCGACGTCGTCACGGACATCGAGGCGTCGACCGTGCTCGCCGAAGCGGGCCTCGGCGGCATCGCCTACTGGGAGGTCATGGACTGGGAGAACGCGGCCTGGCAGTCCCACGGCCGCGACCAAGTGCTCGCCGAACTCGAGCGGATCCCGACGGACCCGGGCGCCGGGCTCTCCCCGCACGCGCCGTACTCGCTCGACGTCGCCCCGCTGCTCGAACTCCCCGACATCGTGCGCCAGCGCGGTCTCCGGCTGCACCTGCACCTCGGCGAGGCCGCGTTCGAGGGCGAGCGCGTCGCCCTCGGGCCGGTGCCCGGGCTCGAGGGCGTCGACGGCGTCGGCCACGGCAACGACTGGCACCTGGCGAACGTGCCGTCGTTCCGGGCCATGCGCGCGCTCGGCTTCGGTGCGAGCGCGACCGCGTTCGTCGACCGGCTGGGCGTGCTCGGCCCCGACTGCCACATCGCGCACGGTGTGTACATGACGGCCGCCGACCGCGCACTGCTGCGCGCGCGGGGGACCGCCGTCGCGCTCTGCCCGCGCTCGAACGCCGTCATCGGGCTCGATCCGCCACCCGTCGCCGACTACCTGCGCGAGGGCAGCCCGATCGCGATCGGCACGGACTCGCTGTCGTCGTCGCCGTCCCTCGACCTGATGGCCGACGTCACCGCGCTGCACCGGATCGCCCGGTCGCAGGGCTACGGGCACCGCGACCTGCACGAACGACTGCTCGCCGCGGCGACCCTCGGCGGCGCGCACGCCATGGGGCTCGCCGTCGGGCCGGACCGGATCGGGCACCTCGCCGTCGGGGCACGCGCCGACCTCGCCGTCTTCGACGTCGACGCCCGGACCGTGCCGGACGCCCTCGCCGAACTCGTCGAGGACGGTGCCGGCCGTGCCGTCGCGACCGTGGTCCGCGGTGTCGTCCGGGCCGTCGACGGTGCGCTGACCGGCCCGCCCGCCCCATCTGATCGTTCCTTGGAGGAATCATGACCGAGACCGCACCCCGCCCGGGCATGGCCGCCCGTCGCACCGTCGACGGAACCCTGATCGAGTGGCTCGACGTGCCGAAGCGCGCCGTCGCCTTGGGTATGGAGCCGCACCCGGAGGGCGGCTGGTACGTCCGCACCTGGACCTCGCCCGCGACCGTGTCGACGCCGGCGGGCGACCGGCCCGCCGCGACCCTGATCCACTTCCTGCTGCCCCCGGGTGAGGCCTCGGCCTGGCACCGGGTCACGAGCGACGAGATCTGGATGTGGCACGGGCCGGACAGCGTCGACCTGCAGCTCGGCGGCGACGGCGAGCAGCCCGAGCCCGGTGCGACGATCACGCTCGGCCCGGACGCCGGGCGCGACCGGGTGAACGACGCGCAGGCGTTCGTGCGCGGCGGCGTGTGGCAGCGGACCCTGCCGGGCGACGGCGAGGTGCTGCTGAGCTGCCTGGTGTCGCCCGGGTTCTCGTTCGACGACTTCACGCTCGCCGAGTAGTCGCGAGACATCCGTTTCGCGTTGGTATCCCAGCGCGAAGTACACTTCGTCCTGCCCCCACCCCCTCGCACGAAGGCCCGACCGTGACCCGATCCCTCCGTCTCACCATCGCCGTCGCGACCGCTGCGGTCGCCGCACTCGCGCTCTCGTCCTGCTCGGCGGGCGGCAGCGGCAACGCCGACGGCACCGTCACCGACGGCAAGCTCACCATCGCGACCGGGCAGCCCGCGTACTCGCCCTGGGTCGAGGACAACAAGCCGCAGTCCGGCAAGGGCTTCGAGGCCGCCGTGGCCTACGCCGTCGCGAAGGAGATGGGCTACGACAAGTCGGACGTCGTGTGGAAGCGGAGCACCTTCGACAGTGCCATCGCACCCGGCCCGAAGGACTGGGACATGAACGTCCAGCAGTTCTCGATCGACGCCAAGCGCAAGAAGGCCGTCGACATGTCGAGCGCGTACTACACGACGACCCAGGCGGTCGTGACGACGCAGTCCTCGAAGGCCGCCGACGACACCACCATCGCGGCGCTGAAGCAGGACGCGATCGGTGTCGCGACCGGGTCGACGAGCATCCAGAGCGTGAAGGACGTCCTCGGGGTCACCCCGCAGGTCTTCAACTCGAACGACGACGCCGTCCTCGCACTCAAGTCGGGCCAGATCGACGCGATCGTGACCGACCTGCCGACCGCCTTCTACATGTCCGGCGCGCAGCTCGACGGCAAGGGCACGGTCTCGGCGCAGTTCCCGTCCGACGGCACGGGCGACCAGTTCGGCTTCGTGCTGCCGAAGGACTCCGAACTGACGAGCAAGGTCGACAAGGCGATCAAGTCGCTCAAGGCGGACGGCACGCTCCAGGACCTGCAGACCAAGTGGCTCTCCTCGGAGACCGACACCCCCGTCCTGAAGTAGCCGCATGACCGCTCCAGCAGGTGCCGGCACCCCGGTGGCCGCAGCCGCGCCGAGCCAGGTCGAGCTGGAGCGTCGGCTCTACCGTCGGCAGCGCGGACGCCGGTCGATCGTGGTGTCCGTCGCGTCGACGCTCGTCGTGATCGCCGTCGTCTACTTCGGCGTCGTGAACACCCCCGGCTGGGCCGCCGTCCAGCAGTCGTTCTTCGACCCGCAGACCGCGATCGACTCGTTCCCGTCGATCCTCGAGGGCCTCTGGCTGAACATCCGGATCCTGTTCTTCAGCGCCATCGGCGTCGCGGTGTTCGGAACCCTGCTGGCGGTCGTCCGGGGCCTGCGGAGCCCGGTGTTCTTCCCGCTGCGGATGCTCGCCACCGGCTACACCGACCTGTTCCGCGGCCTGCCGCTCATCATCGTGCTGTACCTGGTGGGCTACGGGATCCCCGGGCTCGGGGTCTTCCCGCGCCTCCCCGCCGAGGTCTGGGGCACCATCGCGATCGTCCTGACCTACTCGTCGTACATCGCCGAGGTGCTCCGCGCCGGCATGGAGGCCGTGCACCCCTCGCAGCGCCTCGCCGCCCGGTCGCTCGGGCTCTCGCACGCGAAGACCCTGCGCCTCGTCGTGCTGCCGCAGGCGATCCGCAAGGTCACGCCCGCGCTCATGAACGACTTCGTGTCGATGCAGAAGGACGTCGGTCTCGTGTCGATCCTCGGCGCGGTGGACGCGGTCCGCTCCGCGCAGATCGCCCAGGCCGAGACCTACAACTTCACGCCCTACTTCGTCGCCGGACTGCTCTTCGTCGTGATCAGCCTGCCGCTGATCCGCGTCACGGACGCGATCGCGCGTCGCCAGCAGCGGCGCGAACAGATCGGAGGGACCGTATGACGGGCCAGGAGGCGCGGATCACCCCCGAGACGTCGGCCGCGGTCCTCGAGCTGCGCGGGTTGCGCAAGGCGTTCGGCGAGCACGAGGTCCTGCGCGGGATCGACCTGACGGTGCACCGCCACGAGGTCATCTGCGTCATCGGGGCCTCGGGCTCCGGCAAGTCGACGCTCCTCAAGACGGTGAACCTGCTCGAGGGCATCGACGACGGCGAGATCCTGCTGCAGGGCACGGACATCGCCGATCCCCGCATCGACGTCGACGCCACCCGGGCCCGGATCGGTGTCGTGTTCCAGCAGTTCAACCTGTTCCCGCACATGAGCGTGCTCGACAACGTGACGCTCGCCTCCCGGCAGGTGCACGGCGTCGGCAGGGCGCAGGCGGAGGAGACCGCGCGGCGGCTCCTCGGGCGGATCGGCCTCGCGGACTTCGCCGGGGCCTACCCGGACCGGCTCTCCGGCGGGCAGCAGCAGCGCGTGGCGATCGTGCGCGCGATCGCGTCCGACCCCGAGCTCCTGCTGCTCGACGAGGTCACGAGTGCGCTCGACCCGCAGCTCGTCGGCGAGGTGCTCGACCTGGTGACCGAGCTGAAGCGGCAGGGCTCGACGATCCTGATGACCACCCACGAGATGCACTTCGCGCGGAACGTGGCCGACCGGATCGTGTTCCTGCACCAGGGCGAGGTCGTCGAGCAGGGTGCCCCGGCCGAGGTCCTCGACGCCCCGCAGCACCCCGCGCTCGTCGAGTTCCTCGCCCGCGTCCACGCCTGACGCGCCCGCCCGGGTGCTGCGCGCCTAGGGCGTCAGCAGCACCTTCCCGACGACCTCGCCGTCCCGGACCCGCCGGTGCGCCTCTGCGGCCTCGGCGAGCGGCAGGACCGAGTCGATCACCGGGCGCACCCGACCGTCCGCCACGAACGGCCAGACGTTGTACCGGACGGCCTCGACGATCGCGGCCTTCTCGTCGAGCGGCCGGGCACGCAGGGTCGTCGCACTGATCGTCGCCCGCTTCCGCATCATCGCGCCGAGGTCGAGCTCGCCGGTGCGGCCGCTGCCCGAGGCGATCACGGCGACGTGCCCGTTCGGCGCGAGCACCTCGATGTTCCGCGCCAGGTAGTCCGGCCCGACGACGTCGAGCACCACGTCCACGCCACGGCCCCCGGTGAACTCGAGCGCCCGTGCGACGAAGTCCTCCGAGCGGTGGTCGACCACGAGGTCCGCGCCGAGGTCCCGGGAGGCCTGCACCTTCCGCTCGCCCCCGGACGTCGCGATCACCGTCGCTCCGAGCGCCTTCGCCCAGAGCACCGCGTGCGACCCCATGCCGCCGGTGCCGCCGTGCACGAGCAGGGTCTGTCCGGGTCGGAGCCCGGCGAGCATGCCGACGTTCGAGTACACCGTGCACGCGGCTTCCGGCAGCCCCGCGGCCTCGACGAGGTCGATCCCCTCGGGCACCGGCAGCACCTGGGTCTCCGGGGCGACGACGAGTGCCGCGTAGCCGCCGCCGGACAGCAGCGCGCAGACCCGGTCTCCGACGGCGAACCCCTCGACGCCGTCGCCGAGTGCGCGGACGGTGCCGGAGACCTCGAGGCCGAGGACGTCCGACGCCCCGGGAGGCGGCGGGTAGTTGCCGGCCGCCTGCTGCAGGTCGGCGTTGTTCACCCCGGCGGCCGCGACCTCGATGAGGACCTCGCCGGCACCGGGGGCCGGGTCGGGGAGGTCGTGCAGGTCGAGGGTGCCGTTCTCGGAGGTGATCGCTCGCATGCCCCCGACGCTACGCGTCGCGAACACGGCGAGGAATCTCTCGCATGTGATATTCTTATTTCACCTCGGGTGGAAGAGAGAGCACATGACGACACCGATCAACGCCTTCTGGTGGTCTCCCCGTCGGGATCTCCGCGCACTGGCGCACGAACTCCGTGACCACGCCCCCGCGTGGTCCAGGCTCGCACTCGGGCGTGGACGAGCGTTCACGAACCACGGGGACGAGCTCTCGGAGCTCGTTCTCACGGAGGCCCTCGGACGGCGCGTCCGGTGGGCGCCCCTCGGCCGTGAAGACGTCGTCGCCATCGGCAGCGCGATCGTGCCGTACCTCACGCGCGGTGGCGTCGGCCAGATCTGGGGGACCGGCCTGCACACGCCGGACGTCCCTGCGGACCGTGCGGCTGCCGTCCGCGACCGCGTCCTCGCGATCCGTGGACCGCTCGCGCGGGCGGCGCTGGGCCTGCCGGAGTCCACCCAGATCGGCGACCCGGGACTCCTCGTCCGGTCGCTCCGTCCGGGCCTGCCCAGGGAACGCCGTCGCGGCACAGTGCTCGTCTCGCACTTCACGTCCCACATGACCGCGGTCGAGCGGCGGACGATCTCCGCGATCTGCTCGACCGGGGTGCGCCTCCTCCCGCCGACCCTGACGCCCGCCGACATGCTGGCCGAGCTCGGTGCGGCGGAGCACGTGATGAGCGCTGGCATGCACGGCGTGATCCTCGCGCACGCGCTGCGGACGCCCGCGACCCTCGTCTCGCTGAAGTCTCCCGCCGCCACCGAAGCGGCCTTCAAGTACCACGACTACCACCAGTCCGTCGGCCTCGACGTCCACCCGACCCCGTGGACGAGCGTCCTGGACGCCGACGGGCGTCACGCTGCGAGGGAACGTGGCGAACGAGACCTCGCGATCGCCGACGCCCGGATCGACGAACTCGTCGAGGGGCTCTTCCGTTCGGCCGCGCCGCTCCGCAGCGGGCGCTGAGCGACTGCGACGGCAACGCGGTCCACCTGTGGATCTCCCATGTAGCCTCGACGCGGATCCGCACCCCGGCCCGGGGTCGCGGGCACGACTCCGGGGGGACCCACCACCATGCGCACCAAGCTCGTCTCGCTCACCACGGCCGCCATCGCCGTCGCACTCCTCGCCGGCTGCTCCGCCGGCGGCTCCGGCTCGGACGCCACGACGGCCGCCAAGTCGACGCCGACCCCGACACAGACCAAGGCCGAGGCCTGCAAGCTCTTCACGAACGAGGTCACCGACGCCACGAAGGGCATGCAGTCGCAGCTCACCGAGCTGCAGAGCGACCCGCAGGCCGCGATGGCGAAGCTCGACGAGTTCGACGCCACGCTCAAGGACAGCGCCGACAAGGTGACCAACACCGAGGTGAAGCCGAAGACCGATGCGTTCGCGGGCGCCTTCTCCGACTTCGTGGGCATGACGAAGGACCTCGCGGCGTCGAAGGACCCGTCCGCGCTGTCCAGCTCCGGCTTCACCGAGGGACTGCAGAAGCTGGAGACGACGGGCAAGGACTTCCAGGAGGTCTGCCAGTCCTGACGCGCGCCGACGCGTGATCGCGACCCGCGCCTCCAGGGCAGTCCAGGAGGCGCGGGTCGCGTCGTCTACGCCGCCGCCGGCTGCGAGGCGTCCAGTCGGGCCACGTCCTCGGGACGGAGCTTGACGGTCGCGGCCGTCACCGAGTCGAGGATCGACTGCGGGCGCGATGCCCCGGGGATGGGGACGACGACGTCGCTCTTCTGCAGCTCCCACGCCAGCGCGACGACCTGCGGGCTGACGCCGCGGTCGCGGGCGATGTACGCGAAGTCCTCGTACGCGGTGCCGAGCTCCGCGGCGTTCGCGATGCCGCCGAGGGGGCTCCACGGCAGGAACGCGATCCCGAGCTCGTCGCACAGTGCGAGTTCCGGTTCGCTCGAGCGGAACTTCGGCGAGAACTGGTTCTGCACCGAGGCCAGTCGGCCGTCGAGGACCTCGTTCGCCGTCCGGATCTGGTCGGGGTCGGCGTTCGAGATGCCGGCCATCCGGATGACGCCCTCGTCGAGGAGCTCGGCGAGCGCACCGATCGAGTCCGCGTAGGGCACGGCCGGGTCCGGACGGTGGAACTGGTAGAGCCCGACGGCGTCCACGCCGAGGCGCTTCGCGGACGCCTTCGCCGCTTCCTTGAGGTACTCCGGACGGCCGTTCTGCGCCCACGCGCCGGGCTCCGGCCGGAGGTGCCCGCCCTTCGTGGCGATCAGGACGTCCGAGGTGTCGCCGTGGAACTCCCGCACGGCCTTCGCGATGAGCGACTCGTTGTGCCCCACCTCGTCGTGGGCGGCCAGGTGGTACGCGTCGGCGGTGTCGATGAGCGTGACGCCGGCCTCGAGCGCGGCGTGGATCGTCGCGATGGACTGCCGCTCGTCCGGACGCCCCTCGATGGACATGGGCATCCCGCCGAGTCCGATGGCACTGACCGACACGTCTCCGATGACTCGTTGCTTCATGCCCCCAGCATGCGCCGGGAGGGACGGGTCGTGTCCAGGGTCAGCGCCGTGCCCAGGCGGGGGCGTGCTCAGGGAGCGGTCCGAAGGCGATCCCGCGCGCGTAGAGGCCGCGGACGGGCGGCACGTACCGGGCGAGCAGGACGGGGAGCCGCGGCGGGCCGGCCTGCAGGGCCCCGGCGAAGGCCCGCTCGAACACCACGCGGTGCAGGAACGCCTGGGCGGTCTGGACGACCACGGCCGGCGGGGTGCGCCGGCGCTGCACCGCGGCGAGGGCACGGTCGAGGTCCGCGCCGCGGAGCCCCCGTCCGAGCGCCGGCGCCAGGATCGCAGCCGTCGCGACCGCGTCCTGCACCGCCAGGTTGATGCCGACGCCGCCCGCCGGGGACATGGCGTGCGCCGCGTCGCCGATGCAGAGCAGTCCCGGGCGCCACCACCCGGTGAGCCGGTCCATCCGGACGTCGAGCACGTGCACGTCGTCCATCGACGCGATCGTGTCCACGCGGCCCGCGAAGTCCGGTCGGAGCCGCGCGACCCGGGCCCGGAAGGACTCGACCCCGGCGGCGCGGAGGGCCGCGTCCGACCCCTTCGGCGCGAAGTACGCGACCTGGTGGTAATCGGGCCGCGGGAAGCTGAGCAGGACGTCGGTGCCGGAGAACGCCGGGACGAGCGCGGTCGTCGCGTCGCCGGGCTCGCGGGGGAGCCGGAACCACCACGTGTCGAACGGCACCGGGAACGACCGCGGGTGGAGGCCGGCGGCGCTGCGCAGCACCGAGTCGCGGCCGTCGCAGGCGATGACGACGTCGGCGCGGAGTTCCTCGGTCACGCCGTCCGGATCGCGGTACGGCGCCAGGTGCACGCCCGTCACGACGCCGTTCTCCTCGATCGTGTCGGTGGCCGCGAGACCCATCGTGATCTCGAACGAGGGCTCCTCGCGGGCGGCGGTGACGAGCAGGTCGAGCAGGTCCCACTGCGGCACCATCGCCACGTGGTCGTACGGCGGGCGCAGGCGCGAGAAGTCGCCGAGGAGCGCGCGCGAATCGTCCGGCATCGGCAGGGAGAAGTCGTCGAGGCGTGACTGCGGCAGGGCGGCGAACCGCTCCCCGAGCCCGAGCTCGTCGAGCAGCCGGATCGTCGAGGCGTGCACGGTGTCACCGCGGAAGTCCCGGTTGAAGTCGTCGTGCTTCTCGACGACCCGGACCGCGATGCCGGCACGGGCGAGGAGCAGACCGAGGACGACCCCGGCGGGGCCGCCACCGACCACCGCGACCGTCGTCCGCGAGACCGTCACCATGCCCCGGACGCTACCCCGGTCCGGGCCGGACCGCAGGCGTCAGGCGGTGGGGGAGACCGACGAGGACGCCGAGCCGCCGTCCGCAGCCCCCGCGAAGACCACGCCGCCCCACGTGATGACCACGATCGCGAGCACGAAGCCGATCGCGGCGATCCACCACGACGACCGGCGGCGGATCCACGCGCCGATCGACAGGACGATCGTGGCGACGCCGATCACGAAGGCACCGCCGACCGCGATCGCGGTCCCACCGATGTAGCCACCCGGGGTGCAGCCGGTGGCGGCGTCGCACGTGGCGGTCGCCGAGATGACGGCGATGATCCCGACGACTGCGGTGACGACCGTCATGACGGCGCCGAACGCCAGGAGCAGCACGGTCGAGATCCGGTCGGCGAGCTTCCCCGGCGGGAACAGCGTCGAGCCGCCCTGCTCCCACGTGGCCCGCTGGGCGCCGGTGGGGTCGGAGGGTGAGGACTGCGGCGGACCGCCGGGCACGTTGGACCAGGTCATGGGTGCAGTCCTACCGCGCCTCGACGCCGAACGCCTGTGCGAGGCGCTGGATCTTCTGCGCGCGACCGAGTCTGGGCAGGTCGGAGCCGTCGCGGATGACCCGGCCGCGGGCCTCGAAGTCGTCGAGGAAGTCCTGCGCCCAGGCGACGTCGGTCGGCGTGGGGGAGATGACCTCGTTGATGACGGGCAGTTGCTCGGTGTCGAGGCACAGCTTGCCGGTGAGCCCGAGCGAGACCGCGACCTGCGACTGCTCGCGGAGGATCGGGTGCGAGGACCCCACCGTCGGGCCGTCGATCGGGCCGGGCAGGTCGCCCACGCGGGAGGCCACGACGAGCTTCGACCGCGGGTACGCCATCGCGAGCGTGTCCGCGCTCGTCCCGGTGTCCCGCCGGTAGTCGCCCGAGCCGAACGCCAGCCGGAACGCCCCCTGCGCCTTCGCGATGGACACCGACTCCTCGATGCCCAGGGCCGACTCGACCAGGGCGATCACCGGGGTGTGGCCGCCGAGTCGGTGCCACGTGTCGGTGACCTGCGCCGGGGACTCGGTCTTCGCGAGCATGACGCCCTGCAGCCCGGGCAGCCCGCGGAGCTCCTCGACGTCGTCCGCCCAGAAGTCCGTCGTCACGTCGTTGATCCGCACCCAGGCCTCGCCGCCGCCGGCCAACCACGCGGCGACGCCCTGGCGGGCCGACGGCTTGGCGGCGGGGTCCACCGCGTCCTCGATGTCCAGGATGATCTGGTCGGCACGGGACCGCTGCGACTTCTCGAACCGGTCGGTCGCGGTGCCGGAGACGAGGAGCCACGAACGGGAGATCTCGGCGGGGACCGATCGACGTCGGTTCGGTGCGGGAGCGGACTCCTGCGCGGGGGTGGGGGGAGCGGTGCGGTCGTCGATGGCCATGCCCCGTTGGTACCACACCGGCGCGCCCGGTCGCGCGTCGGCGGGGGCCGGAAAGTCCGAAACCTCGGTTCATTGCCAGAGTGCCAGCCCGCTTCCGCCTACAGTGTCGGATGTGTGGCGAGCGGACAGGGTGACCGACGGCGAGGACGACGTGAACGACGACGTCCCCGTCGAGGGCGCCGACGCGCCCGCGGACGGGCGTGACGGACAGCAGGACGGGCGCGACGGACAGCAGGGGGAGCAGGACCGACGGGGGCAGCAGGAAGAGACCGCCGTGACGGACGAACCCGACCGCACCCTGCGCCCGGAACTGCAGCTCACGAGTCCGCAGGCGATCAGCCTGGGTGATCCGCGCCTCCAGGCCGGCAACGCCGCCGAACCCGTCTGGGACGTCTGGCGCGGGCAGCTGACCGGCGTCGGCGGCACCAGCCCCCTCACGCACTTCGCCGACCACCCCCGGGCCCGCATCGAGCTCTCGACGACGCACCCGGGCGGCCTCGCGCAGTTCATCACCGGCAAGACGACGCTGCTGTCGAGCCTGATCCGTGACGAGGTGGCACTCCGGGCCGCCCGCATCGCCGCCGGTCACGTCGAGGCCAAGGGCACCGAGCTGTCCACCGTGCGCGGCATCGACGCCGTGAAGCTCGGCATCGGCATGGCCGACTGGCAGCACGGCGACGAGCAGTTCCGCGGCCCGGTGCTGCTGCGCCCGCTCGCGATCCGTCGGCACGGCCGCGACTTCGAGGTCCGCCTGCTCGGCGAGCCCGTCCTCAACCCCGGCCTCGCCGACGCGCTGCACGAGCAGTTCGGCGTCATCCTCGACGCCCAGTCCTTCGTGGCGCTCGCGCAGCAGGACGGCTCGTTCACGCCGAACCCGGTGATCGACCGGCTCCGCGGGCTCACCGCGCACATCCCGGGCTTCTCGGTGCACGCACGCCTGGTCGTGTCCACGTTCGCCGAGGTCGCGACCGGGATGGTCGAGGACACCGAGGACCTGTCCCACCCGGTGCTCGACGCCCTCGCCGGCAACCCGAGCGCGAAGTGGCAGGTCGAGCAGTCGTACCACCCGGTCGAGCAGACCCCGTCGGACGAGCGGAGCCCGGAGACCGACACGCTCCTGCTCGACGCCGACGACGAGCAGGAGAACGTGATCGCGCAGATCACGGCCGGCAACTCGATCGTGGTGAAGACCCTCCCGGGCACGGGTGGCACGCAGACGATCGTGAACGCGCTCGGCGGCCTCGTCGCGGCGAACAAGCGCGTCCTCGTGGTGAGCCCGCGCCGTGCGACCCTGCGCGGCATCGCGGCGCGGTTCTCCGAGGTGCAGCTCCCCGGCGTCGCCGTGACCCCGGGCACCCTCCGCCGCGACGTCGTCCGTGCGATCGCCCGCAACGAGAAGGCCTCGCGTCCGAACCTGCGCGAGGTCGACGACGCCCTGGTCCGGCTCCGCAAGGTCCTCAAGGACTACCGCGGCTCGCTGACGCGCGTCGATCCCGACTTCCGCGTCTCGGTGCTCGACTGCCTGGTCGAGCTGTCGCGCCTGTCGCTGCTGCCCGTCCCGCCGTCGACGACCGCACGGCTGTCGAAGACCTCGGTGACGAGCATGGTCGAGGGGCGCTCCCGCGTCGCCGAGACGATGGTCAGCGCCGCGAACCTCGGCGAGTTCCGCTACGGCCCGGACGACTCGCCCTGGTACGGCGCGAAGTTCTCCTCGAGCGACGGTGCCCAGCGCGCCCACCGGATCGCGAAGGACCTCGACGCCGACGGCCTGCCGACCCTGCTCCGCCGTGCCCACGACCTCGTCGCCACGACGCACATGCGGCAGTTCACGACGATCAACGAGCTCGGCATCTACCTGCGCCTGCTCACCGAGATCCGCGACACCCTCGACCGCTTCCTGCCCGTCGTCTTCGACCGCTCGGTGTCCGAGCTCGTGGCCGCCACCGCCCCGCGCGGCGAGGGTGCGCCGATGTCGAGCACGAACCGGCGCCGGCTGAAGAAGCTCGCCCGCGAGT
Organism: Curtobacterium sp. Curtsp22; assembly: GCF_059492135.1. Taxonomy (NCBI): domain Bacteria; kingdom Bacillati; phylum Actinomycetota; class Actinomycetes; order Micrococcales; family Microbacteriaceae; genus Curtobacterium; species Curtobacterium sp. Curtsp22. The sequence goes on from NZ_CP168519.1 coordinate 2,910,196, forward strand.
ACGTCCGCCCCGGTGTGCACGTGTCCGACCTGCACGAGGCGCTGACCCGCGTCCAGCAGCAGCGCGTCCTCTGGCAGCGCTACGTCGCCGCCGGCGTGAACCCCGAGGTGCCCACCGGCATCGCGGACGTCCAGGTGCTGTTCTCGAACGTCGTCGAGGACCTCGCGCGCCTCGACGAGCCGCTGGGTCGCACCGCCCGCGAGACCCAGCTGGCGAACGTGCCGATCGACGAGCTCGTCCCGACGATCGCCCGCCTCGCCGAGGAGTCCGACGTCCTGCACAACCTGCAGGAGCGGACGGAGCTCATGCAGACCCTGCGCGACCTGCAGCTCGAACCGCTCATCACGGACCTGGCGAACCGGCACGTGCCGGACACCCACGTCCCCGCCGAGCTCGAGCTCGCGTGGTGGCAGTCCGCCCTCGAGACGATGCTCGAGTCCGACCGGGCCCTGCTCGGCGCGAACACCGACATGCTCGACCGGGTCGAGGCCGACTTCCGGCTCGTCGACGACGCGCACGCGGCCGGGGTCTCCCAGGGCCTGGCGTGGCAGCTGGCCGAGAACTGGAAGGTCGGACTCGTCGACTGGCCGGACGAGGCCACCGCGCTGAAGACCCAGCTGCGGGACGGCGCGATCACCTCGCGTCTGCTGCAGGACTCCGCGCCGCACCTGTCCCGGTCGATCGCGCCGGTGTGGCTCGCGTCGCCGTACGAGGTGTCGCAGATCGCCGACACGATGCCCTTCGACACCGTGATCCTCGTCGACGCGGGCGCCGTCACCATCGCCGAGACCGTCGGGGCCGTCCGCCGTGCCCGTCAGACCGTCGTGTTCGGCGACCCGGTCACGCAGACCCCGTCGCCGTTCCGGATCGCGGTCGACCCGGCGCACCGCGCACTGCAGGTCGACGAGGGCACGCTCGACGCCTTCCACGCCGACTCCGCGCTCGCGAAGCTGTCCACGCTGCTGCCGACCCTGTCGCTCACCCGCTCGTACCGCGCCGGCGGCGAGGACCTCGCCGAGCTCGTCAACCGTCGCTTCTACGGTGGACGCATCGAGTCGCTGCCCTGGGCCGGCTCGTTCCTCGGGCACGGCTCGATCGCGCTCGACTACGTCAGCGACGGCAAGGCCGTGCCGGACCCCGAGTCGGGGGCGGTCGAGAGCGTCGACGCCGAGGTGGACCGCGTCGTCCGGCTCGTCATGGACCACGCCCGCACCCGTCCGACCGAGTCGCTCATGGTCATCACCGCCTCGGCGAAGCACGCCGTCCGCGTCGAGCAGGCCGTGCTCACCGCGGCCCAGGGGCACAAGGACCTCACCGAGTTCGTCATCGGTGACCGGGCCGAGCCGTTCATCGTCGCGACGCTCGAGCAGTCCGTCGCCCAGAGCCGCGACCGCGTCGTGTTCTCGATCGGCTACGGCCGCACCCCGCACGGCCGTGTCCTGCGCGACTTCGGTCCGCTCGGCAAGCCCGGTGGGGAGCGCCTGCTCGCCGTCGCGATGACCCGGGCACGTCGCTCGATGGTCATCGTCACCTGCTTCCAGCCGTCCGACATCGAGGCAGAGCGGATGGGCCACGGCACCGTCGCCCTCGCCGAGATCCTCGCCGAGGTCCGTGCGCGCACCACGGCCGAGTACGTCCCGGACGACTCGGATCCGCTGCTCGTCGACCTCGCCCGTCGCCTCGAGATGCGCGGCATCCCCGTCGCGCTCGGCCACCGCGGCAAGCTCGGCCTGGTCGCCGCGCACGGTGGGGTGTGCGTCACGATCGAGACCGACGCGACGCTCGTGAAGGGGTCGCTCCGCGAGTCGCTCCGGCTCCGACCCGAGGTGCTCCGCCGACTCGGTTGGCACTACGTGCGCGTGCACGCGTTCCAGCTCTTCTCGGACCCGGACCGCGTCGCGAACACCGTCGCCGCCGTGCTCGGTGTCGACCGCGGTGCCACGCAGGAGATCTCGATCCCCCCGATCCCCGCACGCCGGTGACTCCTCGGCCGAGCCGGCGGGCCTCCCGGCCGGCCGGTCCGGTGACGCCCGAGACGGACCAGCTGGTGGGCACGTGGACGCGGGCCGACGACGCGTCGTCAGCCGCGCCTCCCGTCCCGTCGGCGACCGACGACGGTGAGGCGCATGCGCAGCCGGGAGGCGCGGCTCGCCCCCGCAGGCGCGTCACCACCCAGCCGGTGCCGGGCTACGACCCGGTGGCGCCGCCGGAACCGGCCCGCCACCGCGACGGGGAGAACGACGACCAGCTCCGGCGCGACGTCCCGCCGCACTGGTGAGCAGGTAGCCTGTCCTGCGATGACTGACACCGTGCGGGAGCGCCCCGACTGGCAGACCTGGCCGAACCTGATCTCGCTGTTCCGGCTGCTGCTGATCCCGGTGTTCGTGTGGCTCGTCGTCGCCGGACACCCCGGCTGGGCGCTCGTCGCGCTCGTCGTCATCGGGGTGAGCGACTGGGCGGACGGCTTCATCGCGCGCAAGTTCGACCAGGGCTCGAAGCTCGGCAAGGCGATCGACCCCGTCGCCGACCGACTCGCGATCATCGCGATCGTGCTGTCGCTCGTGCTGACCGGCTTGCTGCCGTGGTGGGTCGTCGCCGTCGTGGTGCTCGTCGACCTGGTGCTCGTCGTGCTCTCGAGCGTGCTGTTCCACGGCAACCCGGACCTCGACGTCACGTGGACCGGCAAGATCCGGTCGGCGCTGCTCTTCGTCGGGCTGCCGGTGCTGCTGTTCTCCGCGGTGCACACCGTCGACGAGAACGCGCCGTGGGTCCGTGTCGTCGCCCTCGTGTTCGTCTACCTCGGGACCGCCGGGCACGTGCTGGCGGGCGTCCAGTACGCGATCGCGATGTTCGCGAAGCGGCGCGAGGTGTCGGCCGCGCGTTGACGTCCGCCGCGCGCTGGCGCCGGCCGCGCGCTCGCGCCGGCCGTTCGCACAAGCAAACCCGCCCGAACCACGTGATCGCGTGGTTCGGGCGGGTTTCGGTTGTGCGGGAGCAGCTAGAGCTTCGTCGTGCCGCCGATGCCGGGACCCTCGGGAGCGGTGGACGGCGCCACGTGCGCACCGCCGCCGGTGTTCGCGGGCACGCCGTTCTGCGAGCGGAGCAGGTCGCGGATCTCGAGCAGCACCTCGACGTCGGTCGGCGGGACGTCCTGCGGCGTCTGCTCCTCGTCGTTCTTGACCCGCTCGAACGCGACCTTCTTGAGGTGGTTCACGGGGAGCACGAGGGCGAAGTACACGACGGCCGCGACGATGACGAAGTTGATCACCGCGCCGATCACCGAGCCGAACATCAGCGTCGCCGGCTTGCCGCCCGCCACGGTCGGGATGTCGACCTTGAGCGCGTCGTCGAGGCTCGACGCGTTGAACACCGCGCCGATCGCCGGGTTGATGATCGCGTTCACGATGACGGTCACGATGGCGGTGAACGCTGCACCGATGACGACTGCGACGGCCAGGTCGATGACGTTGCCGCGGAGCAGGAACTCCTTGAAGCCCTTCACGGGACTCCTTCCGGGTCGAGGACGGCCGCCGGATGGCGACCCCATCAACCTACCGAGGAGTCCGGACCCCGGTCAGGACCCGGCGGGCTTCGGCGTGGTCGAGGCAGCGGGCTTCGCGGCTGCGGGCTTCGACTCGGTCTTCGCCGGCGTCGAGGACGAGGACGAGGACGACGACTCGGACGAGCCCGACGACTCCGACGAGCCCTTCGGCGCAGCCCGGGAATCGGTCCGGTAGAATCCGCCCCCGTTGAACGTCACCCCGACCGGCGAGAAGACCTTGCGCAGCACGCCGCCGCACGCCGGGCACTCGGTGAGCGTCGCGTCGGAGAACGACTGCTTGATGTCGAAGGCGTTGCCGCACTCCGTGCAGCGGTACGAGTAGGTGGGCACCCTAGCTCCGGAAGGTGATGATGCGCGACGGCGTGATGATGCCGTCGACGGGTTCGTCGTGGGTCTCGCGCGGGACCTCGTCGAGGTACTCCGCGTCGAAGATCACAGCATAGACGGGCGGGCGGTTCGCCATCGACCCGAGCGTCTTGTCGTAGTAGCCGCGTCCCCAGCCCATCCGGACGCCGTCGTGTCCCACCGCGGCGGCGGGGGCGAGGATCGCGTCGACGTCGTTGATCGCGAGTGGGGAGAGCACCTCGCCGACGACCTCGGGCACGCCGGCCAGCCCCTCGGCCTCGGAGGCGCCGTCGCCGACCGCCCAGTCGAGCAGGCCGTCCTCGCGGGTGATCGGCAGGAGCACCCGGATGCCGCGCTCGAACGCCCAGTTCAGGAACGGGCGGACGTCGGGTTCCTCGGGTGCGGAGAGGTACAGCGCGATCGACTCGACCTGGCGCTCCTCGGCGAAGCGCTGCAGGGTCGCGGTGAGCGCCGCGGTGTCGGTCTCGCGTTCGGTCGTGGTCCGGGTGCGCCGCCGCTGCCGGAGCTCGGCTCGCAGGGCGCGCTTCTCGTTCCCGAGATCGGCGATCATGCCGAGGAGTCTACCGAGGGCGCGTCTTGCGGCTTTCCGCCGCCGAGCGCGAGAAGCCGTGTCCTCCGTAGCGACGACATGCCCCCTCCAGGGGTCATCCGATACCGTCCAGGCATGGGCTTCCAGATTTCGAAGGCCGTGATCCCCGCCGCAGGCCTGGGCACGCGCTTCCTCCCCGCCACCAAGGCGATGCCGAAGGAGATGCTCCCCGTCGTCGACAAGCCGGCCATCCAGTACGTGGTGGAAGAGGCCGTCGGCGCAGGGCTCACCGATGTGCTGATGATCACGGGCCGCAACAAGAACGCGCTCGAGAACCACTTCGACCACGTGTCCGAGCTCGAGGAGACCCTCAAGAAGAAGGGCGACCACGAGAAGCTGCAGAAGGTGAACCAGTCCACGGACCTCGCCGACATGCACTACGTCCGCCAGGGTGACCCGCTGGGCCTCGGCCACGCCGTGCTCCGCGCCAAGATGCACGTCGGCCGCGAGCCGTTCGCCGTGCTCCTCGGGGACGACATCATCGACGCCCGCGACCCGCTGCTCAAGCGCATGATCGAGGTCCAGGGCGAGAAGAACGCTACTGTCGTCGCCCTGCTCGAGGTCCCGGAGTCGCAAACCCACCTCTACGGCATCGCCACGGTCGAGGAGACCGACACCGACGACGTCGTGAAGATCACCGGCCTCGTCGAAAAGCCCCCGCAGGGCGAGGCGCCCTCGAACCTGGCCATCATCGGCCGCTACGTCATCCGTCCCGAGGTCTTCGACGTCCTCGAGAAGCAGGAGCCGGGCAAGGGCGGCGAGATCCAGCTGACCGACGCGCTCATGAAGATGGCGAACGCCGAGGAGTGGACCGGCGGCGTGTACGGCGTCGTGTTCCGTGGACGCCGGTACGACACCGGTGACAAACTCGACTACATCAAGGCGATCGTCCAGCTCGCCTCGGACCGCGAAGACCTCGGCCCCGATCTCAAGTCGTGGCTCAAGGAGTTCAACGCGGGCGAATAGACGACCCGTCGCCGAACGGGTCCGGGGAACACCCCGGGCCCGTTCGACGCTCCCGGAGGAACCAGCGCGATGACGACGATCCCGACCCTGTCCCACGGGCGGGTCACCATCCGGCCCCTCCGACTCCGCGACACCCGCGACCTCGACGTCGCCCTCGCGAGCAACCGCTCGTGGCTCCGCACGTGGGAGGCCACGAACCCCTCCGGTCACGTCTCCACCGACGTCCGTGGCAGCATCCGCGCGCTCCAGGCCAACGCCCGCGCGGGGCTCGGACTCCCGTTCGCGATGGAGCTCGACGGCCGCTTCGTCGGGCAGCTCAACGTCTCCGGCATCACGTACGGCTCCCTGGCCAGTGCTTCGATCGGCTACTGGGTCGTCGAGGACGCCGCCGGCCACAACGTCACGCCGATCGCCGTCGCGATGGCGGTGGACCACTGCTTCCGCGTGGTCGGCATCCACCGCATCGAGATCTGCATCCGTCCCGAGAACGCCCCGTCGCTGCGGGTGGTCGAGAAGCTCGGCTTCCGGTACGAGGGGCTCCGCCGCCGGTACATCCACATCAACGGCGACTGGCGCGACCACTTCTGCTTCGCCCTCGTCGCCGAAGAGGTCCGCGAGGGCGTCCTCGAACGCTGGGTCCGCGGCCAGGTCCCGCCCGGCGTCGGTTCGGTCCCCCTCGCGGCACGCGACGAGGCCGCGATGCCGCTGCACACCACGCCCCGCGTCTGACCCGCGGGTCCGGTCCGTCCGGGCGGCCGGGAGGCGCGGCTCGCCCCCGGTGATTTCGTCGCGACACGCGCAACACGCGTCCGGCAATCACCGGACGGGGGAACCCCCACCCCTACCGTGTCCCCATGGCAGGTATCGGCTCCTGGGGCGGCGGCATCGTCCTGCTCATCGCGGCCGTGCTCTGGCTCGTCTACCTCATGCCGTCCTGGGCGGCCCGTCGGCAGTACCTCGCCACCGAGCGGAACGCGATCCGGCTGCAGCAGACCCTCCGCATCCTCGCGCAGACCGCCGAGCTGCCGGACGAGGTCCGCATCGAGATGAACGCGAAGTCCCTCGCCGAGGCCCAGCGGGTCGCGAAGTCGGAGGAGGCGAAGCGCACCGCGATCGTCCGCGCCCACGAGGCCGCCCGGCAGCGGGAGATCACCCGACGACTGGCCGAGCAGGCACCCGTGCTCGAGCGGGCCTCGGCGGTCCCCGCACTCACCGCGATGCGCATGCGTCGGTCCCGACTGGGGGCGACCCTGCTCGGCACGCTCGGCCTCGTCGTCGCGGTCGTCGTGTTCGTCGCGGCCCCCGCCGCCTGGCTCGTCGGTGTCGCCGGCCTCGTCGCCGCCGGTGGGTCCGCAGCGGTCCTCGCCCAGCTGCACCAGGTGGCGAAGGCGCGGAAGGCCCGGACCGCGACGGTCGTGCCGGAGTCGAGCCGCGCCTCCAGGCCCGCGAGCGAGTGGACGGACCCGGCGCCGCCGCTGTCGACCGAGCAGCCCGCCGAGCCCGCTCGTGACCGCAGCTGGACGCCGAACCGCGTCCCGAAGCCGCTGTACGTCGAACGCCCGAAGGTCCCGGCGGCCACGCCGGAGTCCTCGGCGGAGCTCGCCGCCCGCCTGAAGGAGCGGGTCGCCGCGGCCAAGGCGGAAGCCGAGGCCGAGGCGGCCGCGATCCGTGCCGCCGAGACCGACCCGTCGCTCGCGCGGGTGTCGCCCATGCGCCCGGACGTCGAGGAGGCTGTCGCGTCGCTCTCCGCGCACGACCAGGGACGGCTCGCCGAGCGGCTGGGCCTGCGCGCGCCGGCCGGGACGGGAACCCCTGTCGCGCAGGCCGCTCCCGCTCCGGAACCCGCTGCCCCCGCCGCGCCCCCGGCGCCGCCGAGCAAGTGGGCCGGCATGGGGGTCCTCGGCGAGGACGCCTACGAGCAGGCGGACCTCGACGCCATCATGCGTCGCCGCCGCGCCGTCTGATCGCCCGATTTCGGATCGGGCCGACGCGGGTGCTAGTGTGGACGCGTTCTCGGGGCTATGGCGCAGTTGGTAGCGCGTCTCGTTCGCAATGAGAAGGTCAGGGGTTCGAATCCCCTTAGCTCCACTCCGAGACAGAAGGCCACCCGATCGGGTGGCCTTCGTTGTTCCGGGGCGGGCCCGGGTCAGCCGGGGACGCTCTCCGTCAGGATCCCGGCCTTGGCGAGCTCGCCGTGGATCGCGTTGGCGGCCTGCTCGAAGGCGCGGTTGCCGCGCGAGACGCCGAGCGCACCGCCCTTGAGCGCCGACTTGCCGGCACCGCGCAGGAGCCGCGCGACCGTCCGACCGTCCGGCGTGACCATGATCTGCACGTCGAGGCGGGTGTGGAAGGTCCGGTCGTTCGCCATGCCGCCGATGAGCAGCGTGAGGCCCATGCTGCCGCGGGTGGCACGGAGGGCTCCCTGTTCGCCGTCGTCGACGGTGTAGCCCTCGCGGACGAGTGCGCCGCGGATGAGTGCGCGGACGTGGTCGGGGGCGGCTGCGACGAAGAAGTCGTGGCTCTCGGGCATGGGTGGTCTGATCCTCTCGACGGTGGTTCCTGCCAGAGATCATGCCGTGTCGTCGCCTACCCTGGGAAGCACCATGACTGCTTCCCTGACGCGCCGCTCCCTGCTGTCCCTCGCCGGCGTGACCGGCATCGGGCTCGCCGTCGCCGCGTGCTCGTCGGGGGACGGCGGCACGGGCAAGGGGTCCGGTGGTGGCGCGAGCAACGGTGGCGGTTCGACCACGCCCACCGCGAAGCCCGTCGCGAAGTCGCTCAGCCCTGCGCAGGTCCCGCTCGCCGGCGGTGTGACGATCACCGTCGCCGGCTCCGGGCTGGCAGCGGTCACAGGCGTCACGGTCGGGGGCATCGCCGCGCGGGACGTCAAGGCGACCGCCACGAAGGTGACCTTCACGGCACCGCACCAGGCGATGTACACGGCGGGGTCGGCGGACGTCGCGCTCTTCACGACCGCGATCGAGCCCTCACCGTCCGCCAACCAGTCCTCGGACGGCAACGGCAGCGCCGCGAACGACGGGCAGACCGGGGCGACGCAGGACTCCGCGACGGCCACGCCGACGCCGACCACCGCGCCCGTCCCGGACGCCTCGACGGCGGTCGCGACCTCGACCCTGGCCTACGCGGCACTGACCGACGTCGACCGGCAGCTCGAGTACGCGATGGCGCACTGGAAGGACTACAACCTCGCCGAGTACGGCACCATGAACCCGATCGGTGGTGACTGCGCGAACTACGTGTCGCAGACCTTGATCGCCCGCGGCTGGCAGCAGCGATCCGACTGGTACAACCGCTCGGCCGGGGCGGAGCACTCGGCGACGTGGACCTACTGCCCGACGATGGACCCGTGGCTGACCGCGAACGCCGCGGAGTTCGGGCTCACCCGCCGCTCCCTCGACGAACGCGACAAGGTCAAGGTCGGCGACATCGTGTTCTACGACTGGAACGACAACGACTCGCCGGACCACACCACGATCGTGTCCGAGGTGTTCACCGAGCCGGACGGCACGGTCCGGATCAAGTCGGCGAGCCACAACCAGGACGGGCCGTACCGCGACCTCGACGAGATGATCACGGTGCAGCACCCGGGCGGGACCGCCTGGTTCCACACGTTCGACGCGTAGCGCCGGCGCGCGTCGGGGGCGCGGGTGCCTGGTGGTGCTCGCAGCCGGTTCGGCGGGGCAGCGCACAACGCAAGTGCGCTCGAACCACGGCAACCCCCGGCGCGGAGTGACTTTGGTTGTGCGAGCCGAGCTGCGCCGGGCCGCGCCGCGCGTCAGGGGTACCCGAGGAACCAGATCAGCACGACGGCGACCGGCTGCAGGCACACACCCACGACGAGCCACACGACCGCCCGCCGCCGCGTCCGCACGAACACGTCCGACCCGAGCAGCGGCGCCGTCGGCATGAGCAGCCGGGGCAGGGACTGCTGCGGCAGGAACACCGCCACGAGGTACAGCGCGTACGCCGCCGTGAACGCCCACACGTCCACCCCGAGGGCCCGGACCGACCTCCGCGTCCAGAACCACACCGCCCCCGCGAGCACGGCGACCACGAGCACGATCCCGAGCGGCCCGAGCCACGTCCCCGCCATCGTGAACCACGGCGAGAGCGGCGCGAAGTGCTGCCGCCCCACGAACCCCACCCACCACGACAGCTCGGTGTCGATATACGCGTTCGGCCGACCCGTCACGGCCGAGGCGATCACCGGCCACGCCAGCCCCGCCGCAGCCACCACCAGCCCCGACACGACGATCGCCACGGCGTCCCGCACCGGGAGCGCCCGTCGCTCCTGCACCCACCGCACGACGAGGTGCACCGCGAGCGCCACGGCCAACGCCAGCACCCCCGGCTTCGTGAACGCGGCCACGAGCCCGAGCGGCGCGACCAGCCAGTAGCGTCGGCGAACGAGCGCCAGCAGGGCCCCGAACAACAGCAGCAGGAACGTGCTCTCGGCGTAGGCCACCTGCAGCAGGAATCCGGTCGGACCGAACGCGAACAGCGCCGTCGCCCACCGCGCGCGGTGCGAGCAGCCGACGGCGAGCACCAGCCGGTAGAGCAGCACGCACGCCCCGGCCCCGGCGAGCGTCGCCACGAGCACCCCCGCGACCCAGAACGACCCGCCCGTCAGGTGCATGACGGCGCGCACGAGCGTCGGGAACACGGGCAGGAACGCCCAGGCGTTCGGGAGGACGTGCCCCGAGCCGTCGAGCGGCAGCGTCGTCGGGTACCCGTGCTCCGCGATGATCCGGTAGAAGGACGCGTCCCACGACCCCGAGAACGTGAAGAAGGACGGATCGCGGCGGGACGACGCGAACGGCCAGCCGTTCGCCGTCGCCACGACGTAGACCGTCGCGAGCAGGACCGTGCTGACCACGCGCGAGGCCAACCACAGGAGCAGGGGAGTGGTCCAGCCGCTGTGGCGCGCCTCCAGGGCCGGCCTGGAGGCGCGGCTCGTCTCCCCGGCGCTCGTCACCGCCCGATCCTCGCACGTCCACGGCATGCGGCCGGTGTCCGCAAGGCGTACGCTTCCAGCCTCGGTGAGGGCCCGCGGCGTTGCATGGTCGGCGTTCCCTGGAAGACGCAACCACCGGAGGCACCATGCCGTTCATCACCGTCGGAGCCGAGAACGGGCACGACATCGACCTGCACTACGACGACTTCGGATCGGGCGACCCGGTCGTCCTCATCCACGGCTGGCCCCTGTCCGGCCGGTCGTGGGAGGGCCAGATCCCGGCCCTCGTCGAGGCCGGGCACCGTGTCGTCGCGTACGACCGTCGTGGCTTCGGGCAGTCGTCGCAGCCGTGGGGCGGGTACGACTACGACACGTTCGCCGCCGACCTCGACACCCTGCTCGACCAGCTCGGGCTGACCGAGGTCACGCTGATCGGGTTCTCGATGGGTGGCGGTGAGCTCGCGCGCTACGTGTCCACCTACGGCACGGGCCGGGTGAAGAAGCTCGTGTTCGCGAGCGCGGTGCCGCCCTACCTCTGGAAGTCCGACGACAACCCCGACGGCGGGGTCGACCAGGACCTCGCGGACTGGTTCTCGAACGGGATCACCGGGGACCGCCCCGCGTTCCTGCACGAGTTCGTCGACCTGTTCTACACGGCGGGCAAGCCCTCGCTCGTGAACAAGCCCCTGGTGTCGGGCGACCAGCGCGCGTACGACCTCGCGATCGCCGAGCTCGCGTCGCCGAAGGGCACGCTCGACTGCACCGTCGCGTTCGCCACGACGGACTTCCGCGACGACCTCACCAAGGTCGACGTGCCGACGCTCGTGATCCACGGCGACTCCGACGGCATCGTGCCGTTCGAGGTGTCCGGCAAGCGGACCGCTGCGGCGATCCCGAACGCGCAGACCCATGTCATCGAGGGCGGGCCGCACGGGGTGCTCGCATCGCACAAGGACGAGTGGAACGAGGCCGTCCTGCGGTTCCTCGCCTCCTGATCCGCGCGTCTGGTGAGCAGGAACGGTCGGGTCCCATCGTCGGACCCGACCGTTCCTGCTCACCTGCGTCGCGTCAGCGACCGGTGACCGCGCGTCGGATCTGCTCGATCGGCGCCTTCGGGGTGCGGTCCGCGTTCAGCAGGCCGTTCGTCTCCTGCATCGTGTCCGTGAGCTGTGTCCAGCAGGACCCGGCGAGGAACGAACTCGCGCGGACCGCGTCGTACAGCGCCGTGATCCGCGCGACCCAGTCGTCGCCGTCGGCCGCGGTCGTGTAGCCCCAGCCGTCCTCGCGCTGGACGCCGGGCTGGTAGTTCACGCCGCCGAACTCGGTGAGCATCACCGGCTGCCCGCGGTCGACCGCCCCGCCGACGAGGATGCGCCGGTCGGCCGGCCCGATTCCCTGCACCAGTGTCGTGCGCGCCGCGTCGTCGGCGTAGGTCGCCGCGAGCCGGGAGCCGTCGCCCTCGTAGTCGTGGACGGTGATGATGTCGGATGCGACGTGCTCCCACCCGTCGTTCGAGATCACCGGCCGTGTCGGGTCGATCGCCCTCGTGACGTCGGCCAACGACCGCGCGTAGGCCTGCTGCGCGGGATCGGTCGCGATGTGCTGCACGCCCCAGCTCTCGTTCGCCGGGACCCACGTGACGATCGACGGGTGCGAGGCGTCGCGCTCGACGGCGTCCATCCACTCGCGCATCAGCCGCTGCACGGCCCGCGGCGAGAACGCGTACGCACCCGGCGCCTCGCCCCACACGAGGACGCCGATCCGGTCCGCCCAGTAGAGGAAGCGCGGGTCCTCGATCTTCTGGTGGTTGCGTGCGGCGTTGAAGCCGAGCTCCTTGATGAGCTCGACCTCGCGGCGGAGCGCCTCGCGGGAGGGGGCTGCGATGTGCGAGTCCGGCCAGTACCCCTGGTTGAGGACGCTGCGGACGTCGTAGCTCCGGCCGTTGAGGAGCAACGCGCCACCGTCGACGCCGACGGTGCGCACGCCGAAGTAGGACGCGACGGCGTCGATCGGGGTCGGGTCGCTGCCGGATCCCAGCAGGGTGACCGTGGCGTCGACGAGCCGCGGTGCCTCCGGCGACCAGTGCAGCTCGTCCTCGGCCTGGCCGTTCGCCTGCCGGGCGATCGGGACGAGCACGTCGAACTCGTTCGCCGTCGCACCGAGCGTGGTCTCGATCGTCGCGAGGTGTTCGTCGCGCTCGTCCCAGCGGGCGTCGACGCGGAGGCGCTCGCCGCCGGTCCGGGCCCCGGCGAGCCGGACGGTCAGGCGGAGCGTCTGGTGGTCGAGGTTGGTCCAGCGGAGGTACTCGATCGACGTGGTCGGCACGGCCTCGAGCCAGACGGTCTGCCAGATGCCGGTGGTGCGGCGGTACCAGATGGCGTGCGGGTCCTCGTGCCAGTCCTGCTTGCCGCGGGGCTGGGTGAGGTCGTGCGGGTCGTCCTCGGCGCGGACGACGAGGGTGTGCACGGCGTCGGAGGCGTGGCCGCCGCTGCCGGCGTCGGTGCCGTCGGTGTCGGTCAGGACGTCGGTCACGTCGAACGAGAACGGCGTGTGGCCGCCCTCGTGCTCGCCGATGAACTGCCCGTCGATCCAGACCCGGGCACGGTGGTCCACCGCGCCGAAGTGCAGCAGGAGCCGGGGTGCCGCGTCGCCGTGTCCGGCGGCCTCGAGCTCGGCGCGGCCGATGGTGCGGGAGTACCAGACGACGGGGTGGAAGCCGGGCTCATCGATGCCCGACGCGACGGACTCGGGCGGGAACGGGACGACGATGTCCCGTGCGTCGGGGAAGCCGGTGCGCCAGGCGGGGTCGTCGCCGTCGTTGCGGAAGGACCACGTGCCGTCGAGGTCGGCCCAGTGCGGGCGGAGCATCTGCGGCCGGGGGTACGTGCCGTCCTGCCGGGAGGCGAGCGGGAGGGCCTGCGGGGAAGCGGTGTCAGGTGCGGCGACGATGCCGTCGAGCGTGCTCATGCCTCCATGCTGGCGCGGCTGGTACATCGTTGTAAAGAGCGCGGCAACGATTCCGGGCGAGTGCCTGCCCGGCCTGTCAGGCGATCGCGGCGTCCCGCGTCAGGACCATGACGTCCATGCGCCCCTGCTGCACGGTCTCGCCCCGCTGGTTCCGGAGCGACACCGTCCGCTCGACGATGCCCGTCGTCCCGGAGCTCGTCAGCCGCGTCGACAGGATCTCGACCTCGCACGTCAGGGTGTCCCCGATGAACACCGGCGCCGTGAAGCGCCACTGGTCGATGCCGAGCAGCGCGACGGCCGAGCCCTCGAACACCCCGGTGCGGGCGATCAGCCCGAGGCAGAGCGAGGTGCCCAGCAGCCCGTGCACGACCCGCTGGCCGTAGCGGGTCCTGGCGGCGAACTCGACGTCGGTGTGGACCTGGTTGTTGTCGTTCGTCCACGAGGCGAACGACACGACGTCCGCCTCGGTGATGGTCCGGCCCGGGGTCGTGAAGGTCTGTCCGGCGGCGAGGTCTTCGAGGTAGTGCGGCACCCGGTCATCCTCGCAGACCGGTCGCCACGCGCGACCGCAGGCGGGCGACGAGGTGCTCGGCCCGGTCCCGCTCACGCTCGACGACGGCGTGCTCGGTCGTGGCGAGGACCCCGGCGCCGAACGTGTCCGCCCCGCTCCTCGCCGCGAGGGTCGCCAGCTCCCGGTGGGCCGCGGTGGCGTGCGCCGCGTCGAGCACCGCGCCGAGGCCGTCCTGGACCCGCCGCAGCAACCCGAGACGCCGCTTCCCGAGGTCCGTCGCCTCGTCGGCGGCCTGCAGGGCGTAGCGCAGGCGCCGCGCCGCCTTCCGGACCTCGTGCAGGTCGTCGAGCGTCTCGGTGCCGCCGTCGATCGCCTTCGCGACCCGCTTCCGCTCGCGCGCGATCCGGCGGACGGTGAACGCCTGGGCGTCGTCGTCGGCGTGCGGTCCCCGCGGCACCCGGGCGACGAGGTCGTCGAGGCGGTCCAGTGCCCGGAACCACGTCGCCGAGCGCAGGGTGTGCCGGAGGTCGGCGGCCGCCGCCGCGCGGGACTCGGCGACGTGCGCACCGATCCGGTCGAGGGTCTCGGCGTCGACGAAGCCCTCGGGAGCGCGGCCGGCCGTGCGGAGCAACCGGTCGCGCAGGACCTCGGCGTCGCGGGCCACACCGGCCACCCGCGAGACCTCGGCCAGTTCGGCGCGCAGGGGTTCGGTGGCGTCGCGGTCGAGGGCACCGCGGTACGCGGCCAGCACGCTCCGCAGCCGACGCAGGACCTTCCGGAGGTCGTGCACCGACCCGTGCTCGTCGGCACGCACCCTCGGGTCGACCGCGACGAGGTCCGCGCGCAACGACCGGAGGACCGCTCGCAGGGCAGCGGCCGCGGAGCCCCGTCGTGGGCGTGCCGCCGTCCCCTTCCGACGCTCGGGGGCGGCACGGAGCGCAGGGTGCCCGGCCCCGCCACCAGCGCGCCCGGCCCCGCCCCGGGCGCCACCACCCGCCCCGGGTTCCGCCGCGTCCGCCAGCGCCCGCTCCGCAGCCCGGGACACCGTCCCGCCCCGCCCGTCGTCGCTCAGCGCCCACCACCGAGCCGACCGGAGCACCGCGGCGTCGGGCTCGCCCTCGTCCACACGGACGTCGGCCACCTCGGCGCGGAGCCGCCCGTCCCGCCCGCGCAGCTCGACGAGGGTCGTCGCCGTGTCCCGCACCCGGACGACCCGGACCGGGCGGCCGCGCAGGAAGACCTCGACCACGTCGCGCGGAACGTGGTCCGCATCCTGGTCGTCGCCGCCGTCGAGGTCCGGGGGCACCTCGACCGGTCCGTCACCGCGGTCGACGCTCCACCCGGCGTCCGACCGGAGGAGCTCGACGCCCTCGGCCGCGAGGACCCGGTCGTCGGTGTCCCACAGGTGCTCGCGCAGCACGACGGGACCGTGCCGGTGGACGCGGTCGGCGAAGGGTTCGAGGGCGGGCAGTCGCCGGTCGTCGGCGATGCGCCACGTGCGACGGGGGTCGGTGCGGCCGAGCGGCTCCGGGTGCGGGGTCTGCATGCCGTCAGTGTCGTCCGCCGCGGGGCCCTCGTCACCGGGCCTGCCGCGTTCTGTGGATGCCGCACCCAGAACGACGCCCTGTGGAGGACAGCGGACGACCCGAACCCACCGCCCCACGACCCCAGCGCCCACGCCCCACGCCCCACGCCCCAGCGCACCACCCTCAGCCCCCGGCGCGTACGGTTCGCCCCATGAGCGACGAGGCACCCGTCCCCGCCCCCGGCGAGCCCACCGACCGCACCCTCGAGGGCTGGATCGCCCACCAGCGCTGGTACACGGCGAAGGGCACCACCCCGCGGCTCCGCACCCTCGCGCAGCCCGCCGGTACCCGCCTCGTCCTCGACGACGCCCCGACCGGCCCCGTCCTCTACCAGGCGCCGGTCCGCCCCGACGCGACCGGGACCGTGCACGACGCGACCGCCGATCCGGACTGGATCCGGTCCCTCGCCGCGCGCATCGACGCCGACGACGAGAGCCTCGTCCCGATCGGCACCGTCCGGCGGTCCCGGGTGCTCAGCGGCGAACAGTCGAACACCTCGGTGATCTGCGAGACCGACACCGGCGCCGAGGTCATCGTGAAGGTCTTCCGCGTGCTGCACCACGGCGACAACCCGGACGTCACCACGCAGCTCGCCCTCTCGGCCGCGGGCAGCGCCCGGGTGCCGCGCGTGTACGGCGCGCTCCGCGGGAGCTGGCCGGACCCGGGGCGCTCCGACGGCACCGCGAGCGGGCACCTCGCCTTCGCCCAGGAGTTCCTGCCGGGGCTGCAGGACGCCTGGCGCGTGGCGCTCGGCGACGCCCGCGAGGGCATCCCCTTCGCATCCGACGCCGAGCGGCTCGGGCTCGCGCTCGCCGAGGTGCACCGCACCCTCGCCGAGGCCCTGCCGACCGAGCCCGCCGACGACGAGCGCCGTGCCGCCGCGATCGCCACGATGCACGGCCGGCTCGACGCCGCGGCACGCGAGGCCCCGGCGATCGCCCCGCACGTCGACGCCGTCCGTGCGGTCTACGCCCGGGCCGCCGACGCCGACTGGCCCGACCTCCAGCGCATCCACGGCGACCTGCACCTCGGACAGGTGCTCGCCGCTCCGGAACCCCGCGGCTGGGTCTTCCTCGACTTCGAGGGCGAGCCGCTCCGGCCGCTCACCGAGCGCTCCCTGCCGGACGTCACGCTCCGGGACGTCGCCGGCATGCTGCGCTCGTTCGACTACGTCCAGGGCTCGCTCGCCCAGGACGCCGAACCCGTCGACGCGGGGGAGTGGGCGCAGGACGCCCGGTCGGCGTTCCTCGACGGCTACCAGCAGGGGACGGGATCGGACCTGCGTGCCCACCGGGAACTGCTCGACGCGTTCGAACTCGACAAGGCCGTCTACGAGGTCGTCTACGAGACCCGGAACCGTCCCGACTGGGTCGGCATCCCGCTCGCCGCGGTCACGCGCCTGGTCGCGCGCAGCGCGGCCTGACCGACGGACCGAGGGCTGCGGCCCTGGACCGGACCGGATGACGGACGGGAGGCGCGGTGCCAGCCGGCACCACGCCTCCCGTCCGTCATCGGGTGACGCCCGTCAGTTGACGGGTCCGGTGTACTTCTCGCCCGGACCGGCGCCCGGCGCGTCCTGGATGCTCGACGCCTCGCGGAACGCGAGCTGCACCGAACGGAGTCCGTCGCGCAGCGGGCGGGCGTGGTGGTCCCCGATCTCCGTCGCCGCGGCGGTGACGAGCCCCGCGAGCGCCGTGATGAGCTTGCGCGCCTCGTCGAGGTCCGTCTGCTGCTCGGGGTCGTCCGCGAGACCCACCTTGACGGCGGCCGCGCTGAGGAGGTGCACCGCCACGGTGTTGATGAGTTCGACGGCCGGCACCTCCGAGATGTCGCGGGCGGCCTCGTCGGGCTCGGGGGAAGGGGTGTCGGTCACGGTGCTCCTCTGCTAGACTCGTCCGCGGCAGATGCTGTCAGTGTGCCCGGACTCGTGCGAACGAGGCCGATCACTCCCGCAGCGTCACGAAAGAGGAGTCTCTCCCACCCGCGGCCGCGCACCACAGGCTACCGGGTCCACACCGCTCCACCGGCGTCCGCGTCGGTCGGCCGTCCCGCAGGGGTCGGCGTCGGGCGGCTGCCGAACGGGTCACGATCCGTGCGTCAGATCTCCTCTCTCGTGCCGTCGTCCAGGGCAAACGCCCCGGACGGCCACCACCTGATTGAAGGAGCTCCGCATTCCCGATCCCCGTACCAACGACCGAATCCGCGTCCCCGAGGTCCGACTCGTCGGCCCCCAGGGCGAGCAGGTCGGCGTTGTCCCCATCGCCGTCGCACTGCGCCTCGCGCAGGAAGCCGAGCTGGATCTGGTCGAGGTCGCGCCGAACTCGAAGCCGCCCGTGGCGAAGATCATGGACTACGGCAAGTTCAAGTACGAGGCCGCTCAGAAGGCCAAGGAAGCGCGTCGCAACCAGGTGAACACGGACCTCAAGGAAGTCCGTTTCCGCCTGAAGATCGACGTGCACGACTACGAGACGAAGCGCAAGCGCGCCGAGGGCTTCCTCCTCGGTGGCGACAAGGTGAAGGCGATGATCCTCTTCCGTGGCCGCGAGCAGTCGCGTCCGGAGCAGGGTGTCCGTCTCCTCCAGAAGTTCGCCGAGGAGATCGCCGAGTTCGGTGTCGTCGAGTCGCGTCCGACCCAGGACGGCCGCAACATGACGATGATCATCGCCCCGCTCAAGAACAAGTCCGACGTCAAGGGCGAGCAGAACGCCAAGCGCGCTGCTCAGAAGGCCGAGCGTCGTGCGTCGGAGCACGCTGCGAAGGGCAAGGACGAGACCACCGACGTGGCTCCCGAGCCCGCGCAGGCCGAAGCTCCCGCCGAATAGGTCCCACCGACCGATCCCGCAACGACGCGGCTCCCCATCCATCCCACGGAAAGGCACCACCATGCCCAAGCAGAAGACCCACTCCGGGTCGAAGAAGCGCTTCAAGGTCACCGGCAGCGGCAAGATCATGAAGCAGCAGGCCGGTATGCGTCACAACCTCGAGGTCAAGAGCGCCAAGCGCAAGGCCCGCCTCAACGAGGACCAGGTCCTCGCCAAGGCTGACGCGAAGAACGTCAAGAAGCTCCTCGGCCACTGAGCCCCGCAGAACGTAAAGGAATAGATCAATGGCACGAGTAAAGAGAGCGGTCAACGCCGCCAAGAAGCGCCGCGTCATCCTCGAGCGCGCCGAGGGCTACCGCGGTCAGCGTTCGCGTCTGTACCGCAAGGCCAAGGAGCAGGTCACCCACTCCCTCGTCTACGCGTACCGCGACCGTCACGCGAAGAAGGGCGAGTTCCGTCGCCTCTGGATCCAGCGCATCAACGCCGCGTCGCGTGCGAACGGCCTGACCTACAACCGCCTCATCCAGGGCCTCGGCCTTGCCGGCGTCGAGGTCGACCGTCGCATCCTCGCGGACCTCGCGGTGAACAACCCCGAGACGTTCGCGGCGCTCGTCGAGACCGCCAAGAAGGCGCTCCCGGCCGACACCTCGGCCCCGAAGGCTGCGTAGTCAGTTCTTCTGCTCGCGAAACCCCCGCCGGTCCGGCGGGGGTTTCGTCGTTCCTAGACTTGTCCCGTGAGCGATCTCCTCGAGAACCCCAAGGCCGGCCGTGTCCGAGCCGTCGCAGCGCTGTCGAAGAAGGACGTGCGCGCCGACACGGGCCTGTTCCTGCTCGAAGGGCCGCAGGCGGTGCGTGAGGCGATCGAGTACCGCCCGGAGCTCCTCCGCGAGCTCTACGTGACCCCGACGGCGGCCGCGCGCTACGGCCTCGACGACGCGCCGGTCGACACGTGGTTCGTGACCGAACAGGTCCTCGACGCGATGGCGGACACCGTGACGCCGCAGGGCGTCGTCGCGGTGTGCCAGCAGTTCCCGACGTCGGTGAAGGACGTCTTCCCCGACGCCGGTGCCGCCCAGGAGGCGCGTGGCGGCCTGTCGGGGATCGTCGCGATCCTCGAAGAGGTGCGTGATCCGGGCAACGCCGGCACCATCATCCGTGCGGCCGACGCCGCCGGCGCCGACGCGGTGGTCCTCACCGGGCGCAGCGTCGACCCGTACAACCCGAAGGTCGTGCGGTCGACCACGGGCTCGCTCTTCCACGTGCCGGTGTCGGTCGGCGTGACGCTCGCCGACGCGGTGTCCCGTGCCCGGGGCCTCGGGTACACGATCCTGGCCGCCGACGTCTCGGGCGACGACCTGCCCGAGGTCCGCGCCGACGGAATGCTCGACGGTCCGACCGCGTGGGTGTTCGGCAACGAGGCACGTGGTCTGACCACCGAGGACCTCGCCCTCGTCGACCGCGCCGTGAAGGTACCGATCTACGGCAAGGCGGAGTCGATGAACCTCGCGACCGCGGCGTCCGTCTGCCTGTACGAGTCGGCGTTCGCGCAGCGCACGGCTCGTCCCTCCACAGGCGACTGATCGGGGGACTCCTCCCCAGACCGTCCGGTACCGGACGGCGGTATCCCACGGGCCGGTAGGCTTGGGTCTCGTGTCAGAACCTCTCGAGATCAGCGAATCGGCCGTCGCCGACGCCGTGGACCGGGCCCTCGCGGCGGTCCGCGCCACGACGACCGTCGCCGAGCTGAAGCAGGCCAGGGCCGAGCACACCGGCGAACAGTCCGCGCTGGCGCGGATGAACGCGTCGATGCGCAGCGTGCCGAAGGAGCAGAAGGCGGCCGCGGGCAAGCTCGTCGGACAGGCCCGTGGGCAGGTGAACGCGGCGATCGCCGAGCAGGAGTCCGTGCTCGCCGAAGCCGAGGAACGTGCACGCCTCGACGCCGAGCGCATCGACGTCACCGCGCTCCCGGTCCGCCGCGCGCCCGGCTCGCGGCACCCGCTGTCGCTCCTCAACGAGACCGTGGCCGACATCTTCGTCGGCATGGGGTGGGAAGTCGCGGAAGGCCCCGAGCTCGAGCACGAGTGGTTCAACTTCGACGCGCTGAACTTCGACCCGGACCACCCGGCCCGGGCCATGGCCGACACGATCTTCGTCGAGCCGGTCGAGCGCCACCTCGTCATGCGCACGCACACCTCCCCGGTGCAGGTGCGGTCGCTGCTCTCGCGCGACCTGCCGCTCTACGTCATCGCGCCGGGCCGGGTGTACCGCGCCGACGAGCTCGACGCCACGCACCTGCCGGTCTTCACCCAGGTCGAGGGCATCGCGATCGACAAGGGCCTGACGATGGCGCACCTGCGCGGCACGCTCGAGCACTTCGCGCGCCAGATGTTCGGGGCCGAGGCGCAGATCCGTCTCCGCCCGAACTACTTCCCGTTCACCGAACCCAGCGCCGAGATGGACGTCTGGCAGCCGAACGCCAAGGGCGGCGCCCGGTGGGTCGAGTGGGGCGGCTGCGGCATGGTCAACCCGAACGTCCTGCGCGCCGCCGGCATCGACCCGGCCGAGTACCAGGGCTTCGCGTTCGGCATGGGCATCGAGCGGACGCTGCAGTTCCGCAACGGCCTGAACGACATGCGTGACTTCCTCGAGGGCGACATCCGCTTCTCGCAGCAGTTCGGAACGGTGGTCTGATGCGCGTCCCACTCCGTTGGCTCGGCGAGTCCGTCGACCTCCCCGACGACGTCACCCTCGAGCACGTCCACGCGGCGCTCGTGTCGGTGGGCTTCGAGGAAGAGGACGTCCACACCTACGACCTCACGGGCCCGATCGTCGTCGGCCGCGTGCTCGAGCGCGAGCCCGAGCCACAGAAGAACGGCAAGACGATCAACTGGTGCCAGGTGGACGTCGGCGAGCCCGAGCCACGCGGCATCGTGTGCGGCGCGCACAACTTCGACGTCGGCGACCTCGTCGTCGTCACGCTCCCCGGCGCCGTCCTGCCCGGGCCGTTCCCGATCGCAGCACGCAAGACCTACGGGCACGTGTCCGACGGCATGATCGCCTCGGCACGCGAGCTCGGTCTCGGCGACGAGCACGACGGCATCCTCCGCTTCGCGGACCTCGGCATGGAGCCCGAGGTCGGCGCGGACGCCATCGCGCTCCTCGGTCTCGACGACGCCGCGGTGGAGATCAACGTGACCCCGGACCGCGGGTACGTGCTGAGCATGCGCGGCGTCGCCCGCGAGTACGCCCACGCCACCGGCGCGACCTTCCACGACCCGGTCGAGCGGGTCACCCCCCGCAGCGCCGAGGGCTTCCCGGTCGTGATCGACGACCAGGCCCCGGTGCGTGGCCGGGTCGGCGCGCACACGTTCGTCACCCGTGTCGTCCGTGGCATCGACCCGACCGCGAAGATCCCGGCGTGGATGGTCTCGCGTCTCGCCCTCGCCGGTGTCCGGTCGATCTCGCTGCCCGTCGACATCACGAACTACGTCATGTTCGAGCTCGGTCAGCCGCTGCACGGGTACGACCTCCGGACGCTGCAGGGCGGGCTCGGTGTCCGTCGTGCTGCTGCCGGCGAGACCCTGACGACCCTCGACCACGTCGAACGGACGCTCGACCCGGAAGACCTCGTCATCACCGACGACTCCGGTCCCGTCGGCCTCGCCGGCGTGATGGGCGGTGCCCGGACCGAGATCTCCGACGCCACCACCGACGTCCTGATCGAGGCCGCCGGCTTCGACCAGACCTCCATCGCCCGGACCGCGCGTCGGCACAAGCTCCCGAGCGAGGCGTCCCGACGCTTCGAGCGCGGTGTCGACCCGCTTGTGGCCGAGGCTGCTGCGAACCGTGCGGTCGAGCTCCTCGTCGAGCTCGCGGGCGGCACCGCGGACCCCCTCGGCTCGACGCTCGTCGACACCGAGCCCCGTCCGACGGTCACGATGCGCATCGCCCGTCCGGCCGAGCTCGTCGGCGTCGACTACACCGACGCCGAGGTCATCGACACCCTGCGCGCGATCGGTGCGTCGGTCGACGTCGACGGGGACACGCTCGCCGTGGTGCCGCCGACCTGGCGCCCCGACCTCACCGACGACACCACCCTCGTCGAAGAGGTCGCGCGCATCGTCGGCTACGACCGCATCCCGAGCGTCCTCCCCGTCGCGCCGCCCGGCCGTGGCCTGACCGGTCACCAGCAGGCACGTCGCCGCGTCGCCGCCGCACTCGCCGCCGACGGCCTGGTCGAGGTCGTCACCGCACCCTTCGTGTCGCAGGCCACGCAGGACGCCTACCCGGGCATCGACGGCGCCGGCGGGCCGAGCGTGGTCCTCGCGAACGCCCTCGACAGCGAGCAGAGCCTCCTCCGTCGCAGCGGGGTGCCGGCACTCGTCGACGCCGCCCGCCGCAACGTGTCGCGCGGCCTCGTCGACGTCGCGCTCTACGAGACCTCGCGGGTGTTCCTGCCGGTCGTGGGCGAGACGCTCGGTACCGACACGGTCCCGGCCGGCGCCGTGCTCCCGGACCGCGACACCCTCGCCGCGCTCGACGCGTCCCTGCCGCCGCAGCCGTTCCACGTGTCCGCGCTGCTCACCGGCAACCGGGTCGTGAAGCAGCCCGGCGTGCAGCCCGAGCCGTACGGCATCGCGGACGCACTCGACGTCGCGCGCGCCGTCGCGTGGGCGGTCGGTGTGGAGCTCACGGTGGCGCAGACGACGCACCCGTCCCTGCACCCGGGCCGCGCGGCATCGCTCCTCGTGGACGGGACCGTCGTCGGCGTCGCGGGTGAACTCCTGCCCGAGCTGACCGAGGCAGCGGTCCTGCCGCGCGTCGTCGCGATCGTCGAACTCGACCTCGACGCCATGGTCCGGGCGGCACCCGAACTGGTCTCGGTGGCACCGATCGTGTCCTACCCGGCGGCGACGCAGGACCTGTCCCTCGTGGTGGGTGCCGACGTACCGGCGGGTGACGTACTGGATGCGGTGCGCACTGGTGCCGGAGAGCTGTTGGAGTATGCTCGGCTCGTGGATGACTACCGGGGCACCGGCGTGGACGAGGGACAGAAGTCCCTGACGTTCGCGCTGCGCTTCCGTGCCACGGACCGCACGCTGACCGCTGCCGAGGCCACTGAGGCCCGTGACGGCGCCGTCCGACGTGCCGGCGAGCGATTCGGGGCGACCCTGCGCGACTGATCCCATCGGGACCAGCACCGCCCGGGGCCGCCGCCTCCGACTCTCTCGACGACCAGTCCGACCAAAGGTGGAATCCCATGTCCGTATCCGTCGCCGTGGCGGGAGCCTCCGGCTACGCGGGCGGTGAGCTCCTGCGCGTGCTCTCCGCCCATCCCGAGTTCGACGTCAGGACGGTGACGGCGTTCTCGAACGCCGGACAGCCGCTCATCGCGACGCAGCCGCACCTCCGCTCGCTGTCGCACCTGACCCTCGAGCCGACGACGGCGGAGAACCTGCGCGGACACGACGTCGTGTTCCTCGCGCTGCCGCACGGCCAGTCCGGGGCCATCAC
This sequence comes from Curtobacterium sp. Curtsp22, assembly GCF_059492135.1. NCBI lineage: Bacteria > Bacillati > Actinomycetota > Actinomycetes > Micrococcales > Microbacteriaceae > Curtobacterium > Curtobacterium sp. Curtsp22. The sequence goes on from NZ_CP168519.1 coordinate 2,934,054, forward strand.
CGCGGAGCTCGGCGACGACGCCCTCGTCGTGGACTGCGGCGCGGACCACCGGCTGACGGACCCGGCGGCGTGGGAAGCGTTCTACGGCGGCGACTACCACGGCGCGTGGACCTACGGGCTGCCGGAGCTGCTGCACGCGGCGCCGACGCCCGGGTCGGCGGACGAGTGGCGTGACGTGGACGACATCCAGACGCAGAGCCGGCAGCGGGCGGCGCTCGTGGGGACGAAGCGGATCGCCGTCCCCGGGTGCAACGTGACCGCGGTCACGCTCGGCATCCAGCCGGGCATCCAGGCCGGGCTGATCGAGTCGGACGACCTCGTGGCCGTGCTGAGCGTCGGCCCGAGCGGTGCCGGCAAGAAGCTCGCGAACACGTACCTGGCGTCCGAGATCATGGGCTCCGCGAGCGCGTACGCGGTCGGCGGGAATCACCGCCACATCCCGGAGATCCATCAGAACCTCGTGGTCGCCGGCGCGTCCGACGTGACGATCTCGTTCACGCCGGTCCTCGTCCCCATGTCCCGCGGCATCCTGGCGACGACGACCGCGAAGCTCGCGCCCGGTGTGAGCGCCCGTGACGTCCGGCTCGCCTGGGAGCAGGCCTACGCCGACGAGCCGTTCGTGCACCTCCTGCCCGAGGGCGAGTTCCCCCGGGTCGCCGACACCATCGGCGCGAACACCGCACTGATCGGGCTCGCGGTCGACGAAGCCGCCGGTCGCGTCGTCGCGGTGAGCGCGCTGGACAACCTGGCCAAGGGCACCGCCGGTGCCGCGGTCCAGTCGACGAACATCGCCCTGGGCTTCCCGGAGACCCTCGGCCTCAGCGTGGACGGAGTCGCACCGTGACCGACGCAAGCCAGCCCACCCACACCGACCCGGGCCTCCAGGGCGTCACCGCGGCAGCGGGCTTCCGCGCGGCGGGCGTGACGGCCGGTCTCAAGTCGAGCGGCAAGCCCGACGTGGCCCTCGTCGTCAACGACGGGCCGGACGCCGCAGTGGCCGCGGTCTTCACCAGCAACCGTGCCCAGGCGCACCCCGTGATCTGGTCGCGTCAGGCGGTCGGTGACGGCACCGCCCGAGCGGTCGTCCTGAACTCCGGCGGCGCGAACTGCTTCACCGGTCCGTTCGGCTTCCAGACCACCCACATGACCGCCGAAGCCGTGGGCGAGGCGCTCGGCATCGGCGCCGGCGACGTCGTCGTCTGCTCGACCGGCCTCATCGGGGTCGGCGACCAGACGTTCCGTGACAACGTCCTCAGGGGCGTCGATCTCGCGAGTGCGGCACTGTCGGCCGACGGCGGTCCGGACGCCGCGACCGCCATCATGACCACCGACACGAAGCCGAAGCAGTCGGTCGTCACCGAGGACGGCTGGACCGTCGGCGGCATGGCCAAGGGCGCGGGCATGCTCGCACCCGGGCTCGCGACGATGCTCGTCGTGATCACCACGGACGCCGTCGTCGGCTCGGACGAGCTCGACCAGGCGCTCCGGGCCGCCACCCGCGTCACCTTCGACCGGGTCGACTCGGACGGCTGCATGTCGACGAACGACACCGTGGTGCTGCTGTCCTCCGGTGCGAGCGGCGTCACGCCCGAGGTCGGCGACTTCCAAGAAGCCCTGACCGCGGTCTGCGCCGACCTCGCACGGCAGCTGCAGCAGGACGCCGAGGGCGCGAGCCACGACATCGCGATCCACGTCGTGAACGCCGCGACCGAGGACGACGCCGTCACGGTCGGCCGGAGCGTCGCCCGGAACAACCTGTTCAAGGCCGCGGTGTTCGGCAACGACCCGAACTGGGGCCGGGTGCTCGCGGCGATCGGCACCACCGACGCCGAGTTCGACCCGTACGCCGTCGACGTCTCGATGAACGGGGTCCGTGTCTGCCACGCCGGCGCACCGGACGAGCCGAGCGACCGCGTCGACCTGACGCCGCGCGACACCGACGTCCTCATCGACCTCGGCGTCGGACCGTTCTCGGCGACGATCCTGACGAACGACCTCACGCACGACTACGTCCACGAGAACAGCGCGTACTCCAGCTGATGGCCGACGACAGCATCCTCTCGAAGGAAGAAGAGCACGAGCTCGCGACCGTCAAGGCCGCGACCCTCATCGAGTCCCTGCCGTGGCTGAAGCGGTTCTCGGGCAAGATCGTCGTCGTCAAGTTCGGCGGCAACGCCATGGTGAACGAGGACCTCAAGCGCGCGTTCGCCGAGGACATGGTCTACCTCCGGTACGCCGGCCTCCACCCGGTGGTCGTGCACGGCGGCGGCCCGCAGATCTCGGCGGCGCTGAAGGAACAGGGCATAGCGTCCGAGTTCCGCGGCGGCTACCGCGTCACCACGACCGAGGCGATCACGGTCGTCCGCGACGTGCTCGCCGGCGAGGTCAACCGCGAGATCGTCGACCTGGTGAACGAGCACGGCGAGGGCCTGGCGGTCGGCGTCTTCGGCGACGGCGGCTCGCTGTTCACCGGCGAGAAGAAGGGCGTCGTCGTCGACGGCGAGCACTTCGACCTCGGGCACGTCGGCGACATCACGCACGTCGACCCCTCCGGTGTGCTCGCCGCGATCGAGGCCGGCCGCATCCCCGTGGTGTCGAGCATCGCCATCGACGACGCCCACCCGGACCAGGCGCTCAACGTGAACGCCGACGCCGCGGCGGGCGCGCTCGCGATCGCCCTCAAGGCGTCGAAGCTCATGATGCTCACCGATGTCCCCGGCCTGTACCGCAACTGGCCGGACCGCGACTCGATCGTCGACCTCATCGCGGTCGAGGAACTCCGCGCGCTCCTGCCGTCGCTCGAGTCGGGCATGATCCCGAAGATGACCGCGTGCCTCGACGCCGTGGTCGGCGGGGTCGGCGGCGCGACGATCATCGACGGGCGGATCCCGCACTCGATCCTGCTCGAGGTCTTCACCCTGCGCGGCGCCGGCACCGAGGTGATCCCGGACCCGAGCCGACGCACCGAGAACCAGATGACCCACGCCGAGATCGGCCGACGCGTCGCAGCACCGTCGACGAGCAGCACCACCGGCCAACACGTGGCCAGCACGACCGAGAAGGGACAGCCGCAGTGAGCACCGAGACGCAGACCGAGACCTGGAACGACCGGTTCGGGGCGTCGCTCATGCGATCCCTGACCCCGCCGAAGATCATGCTCGAGCGCGGCGAGGGCTGTCGCGTCTGGGACGTCGACGGCAACGAGTACCTCGACTTCCTCGCCGGCATCGCCGTCAACTCGCTCGGCCACGCGCACCCCGCGCTGGTCGAGGCGATCAGCGACCAGGCCGCCAAGCTCGTGCACGTCTCGAACTACTTCGCGACCCCGCCGCAGCTCGAGCTCGCCGAGCGCCTCAAGCGGATCACGGGCGCAGGTGAGGCCGGCCGTGTGTACTTCGGCAATTCCGGCGCCGAGGCCAACGAGGCCGCGTTCAAGCTCGCACGGCTGAACAAGGGCGCCGACGGGCAGAAGACCCGCATCCTCGCGCTGAAGCAGGGCTTCCACGGCCGCACGATGGGCGCGCTCGCGCTCACCGGCAAGCCCGCCCTGCAAGAGGACTTCCTGCCGATGGTCCCCGGGGTCGAGCACATCGACTCCACGGTCGCCGCGCTCGAGGAGTCGATCGACGACACCGTGGCCGCGCTCATCGTCGAACCGATCAAGGGCGAGGCCGGCGTGGTCGACCTGCCCGAGGGGTTCCTGCTCGCCGCTCGCCGCCTGACCGCGGAACACGGCGCGCTGCTGATCCTCGACGAGATCCAGACGGGCGTCGGCCGGACCGGCAACTGGTTCACCTACCAGGGCCACGGGTTCGAGCCGGACGCCATCACGATCGCGAAGGGCATCGCGGGCGGGTTCCCGATCGGCGCCCTCGTCACCTTCGGCTGGGCGTCCGAACTGTTCTCGGCCGGCCAGCACGGCTCGACGTTCGGTGGCAACCCGCTCGGCACCCGGGTGGCGAACGCCGTCCTCGCCGAGATCGAGCGCGCGGACCTCGTGTCCGGTGCGGTGACGAAGGGGGAGCGGATCCGTGCGGGCATCGCGAGCATCGGCTCGCCCCTCGTCGAAGAGGTCCGTGGCACCGGCCTCCTCATCGGGGTCGGTCTGACCGGCCCGGTCGCCGCCGCCGTCAACGCCGCCGCGCTCGAGCGCGGCCTGATCATCAACGCCCCGAACGAGTCGAGCCTGCGCATCGCGCCGCCGCTCGTCGTGTCCGACGCCGAGATCGACGAGTTCGTGTCGATCCTCGGCGAGAGCCTGGCCGCAGTCGCTGCCGAGCAGGGCACCACCACCCAGGAGACCTCCGCATGACCCGTCACTTCCTCCGCGACGACGACCTCAGCCAGGCGGAGCAGTCCGCGATCCTCGACCTCGCCGAGCAGATGAAGGCCGACCGGTGGGGTGCCAAGCCCCTCGCCGGACCGCAGAGCGTCGCTGTGATCTTCGACAAGTCGTCCACCCGCACCCGGGTGTCCTTCCACGTCGGTATCTCCGACCTCGGCGGCAGCCCGCTCATCATCTCGACGGCGAACAGCCAGCTGGGCGGCAAGGAGACGCCGTCCGACACCGCACGCGTCCTCGAGCGCATGGTGTCGGCGATCGTGTGGCGCACCTACGGCCAGGCCGGGCTCGAGGAGATGGCGGCGAACACGAGCGTCCCCGTCGTCAACGCCCTGTCGGACGACTTCCACCCGTGCCAGCTGCTCGCTGACCTGCTGACCATCCGCGAGCACCGCGGGACCCTGGCGGGGCAGACTGTGGCCTTCATCGGCGACGGCGCGAGCAACATGGCGCAGTCCTACCTGCTCGCCGGGGCCACCGCGGGCATGCACGTCCGCGTCGCGGCACCGGCCGAGTTCTCCCCGGCGGCCGAGGTCGTCACGGACGCCGAGCGTCGTGCTGCCGTGACCGGCGGTTCCGTGCTCGTCGTGACCGACCCGGTCGCGGCCGTCTCCGGAGCGGACGTCGTCGTGACCGACACCTGGGTGTCGATGGGCAAGGAAGACGAGAAGCAGGCGCGGCTCGACACCTTCAACGGGTACCGCGTGGACGACGCGGTGATGGCGCACGCCGCCGACGACGCCGTGTTCATGCACTGCCTGCCCGCCGACCGTGGGTTCGAGGTCACGGCCGAGGTCATCGACGGTCCGCGGAGCATCATCTGGGACGAGGCGGAGAACCGTCTCCACGCCCAGAAGGCGCTGCTCGCCTGGCTCCTCGCAGCGAACGCGACCGGCGCTCCCGCCGCGACCGCCGCGACCGGCGCCCCCGCGACCGCCTGACCAGGGAGACCACCGTGGCAGACCGCGTCGTCCTCGCGTACTCCGGCGGACTCGACACGTCCGTCGGCATCGGCTGGCTGCGTGACGCCACCGGCAAGGACGTCGTCGCCCTCGCGGTCGACGTCGGCCAGGGCGGCGAGGACATGGCGGCGATCCGGCAGCGCGCGCTCGACTGCGGCGCCGTCGAGTCGATCGTCATCGACGCGAAGGACGAGTTCGCCGACGACTACCTCGTCCCCGCGCTGCAGGCCAATGCCCTGTACCAGAAGCGCTACCCGCTCGTCTCCGCGCTGAGCCGTCCCCTCATCGCGAAGCACCTGGCGCTCACGGCGAAGCAGCTCGGCGCCGACAGCGTGGCGCACGGGTGCACGGGCAAGGGCAACGACCAGGTCCGCTTCGAGGCGGCGGTCGCGGCCCTCGCCCCGGACCTGACGAGCATCGCACCGGTGCGGGACCTCGCGCTCACCCGCGACCGAACGATCGCCTACGCCCAGCAGCACGGGCTGCCGATCGAACAGTCGGAGCGCTCGCCGTACTCGATCGACCAGAACGTGTGGGGTCGAGCGGTCGAGACCGGTCACCTCGAGGATCCGTGGAACGCCCCGGCGGAGGAGCTCTACGCCTACACGCAGGACCCGACCGTCCCGCGTGCTCCGGACGAGGTGACGATCACCTTCGAGCAGGGCGTCCCGGTCGCCATCGACGGACAGCGGTTCAGCGTGCTGCGCGTCGTGCAGGAGCTCAACGCGCTCGCCGGCAAGCACGGTGTCGGTCGGATCGACGTGGTCGAGGACCGCCTCGTCGGCATCAAGTCGCGCGAGGTGTACGAGGCGCCGGCCGCCGTCGCCCTGATCGCCGCGCACGAGGAGCTCGAGAACCTGACCCTCGAACGCGACGTCAACCGGTACAAGCGGCAGGTCGAGTCGGACTGGGCCGACCTGGTCTACGACGGGCTGTGGTTCAGCGGCCTGAAGCGGAGCCTCGACGCCTTCATCGCCCACACCCAGCAGCACGTCTCCGGCGACGTCCGACTCCGGCTCCACGCGGGCCGAGCCGTCGTGACCGGACGCCGCTCCAGCCAGAGCCTCTACGACTTCGACCTCGCGACCTACGACACGGGCGACGCCTTCGACCAGTCGCACGCGAAGGGGTTCATCGACATCTGGTCGTTGCCGAGCAAGATCTCCGCCCGCCGCGACCTGGCCAACTGAGCGCCCAGGCACCCCGCCCCCAAACCCACGACCGGACGACGAGAGAACCATGACCGACGCGAACCAGCCCGCCGCCAAGACCGACGCCACCAACACCGGCGCCCTCTGGGGTGGCCGCTTCGCGGACGGCCCGAGCGCCGAACTCGCCGCCCTCTCCCGATCGACCCACTTCGACTGGCAGCTCGCCCCCTACGACATCGCCGGCTCCCGCGCCCACGCCCGCGCCCTCAACACCGCCGGGTACCTGACGGCCGACGAGCTCGAGCGGATGCTCGCCGGCCTCGACCGCCTCGAGTCCGCGCACGCCGACGGCACGCTGCAGCCCGCCGACAGCGACGAGGACGTGCACGGCGCCCTCGAACGACTCCTCATCGCCGACCTCGGCCCCGAGCTCGGCGGGAAGCTGCGCGCCGGCCGGAGCCGCAACGACCAGATCGCGACGCTCGGTCGGATGCACATGCTCGACCACGGTCGCCGCATCGGGCACCTCGTCATCGACCTCGTCGACGCGATCTCCCAGCAGGCCAACGAGCACCCCGGCGCGATCATGCCGGGTCGCACGCACCTGCAGCACGCGCAGCCGGTCCTCCTCGCACACCACCTGCTCGCACACGCGTGGCCCCTGGTCCGTGACCTCGAGCGGCTCCGCGACTGGTCGGACCGCGCGAGCGTGAGCCCGTACGGCGCCGGCGCCCTCGCGGGGAGCTCGCTGGGCCTCGACCCCTCGGCGATCGCCCACGAGCTCGGGTTCGCCCGCCCCGCGGACAACTCGATCGACGCCACGGCGGCTCGTGACGTGGTCGCCGAGTTCGCGTTCGTCCTCGCGCAGATCGGCATCGACGTCTCCCGCCTGGCGGAGGAGATCATCCTCTGGAACACGAAGGAGTTCGGCTTCGTCCGGCTGCACGACGCGTTCTCCACGGGGTCGAGCATCATGCCCCAGAAGAAGAACCCGGACATCGCCGAGCTCGCCCGGGGCAAGTCGGGCCGGCTCATCGGCAACCTGACCGGCCTGCTCGCGACGCTCAAGGGCCTGCCGCTCGCCTACAACCGCGACCTGCAGGAGGACAAGGAGCCCGTCTTCGACTCGGTCGCCACCCTCGAGGTCCTGCTCCCCGCCTTCACCGGCATGGTCGCGACCCTCTCGTTCGACACCGACCGCATGGCCGAGCTCGCGCCGCAGGGCTTCTCGCTCGCGACGGACGTCGCCGAGTGGCTCGTCCGCCAGGGGGTGCCGTTCCGTGACGCGCACGAGGTGTCCGGCGCGCTGGTCCGGTACTGCGAGGAGCGCGGGATCGAACTCGACGACCCCACCGACGACGAGTACCGGACGGTGTCCGAACACCTCACGCCCGAGGTCCGCGGCGTCCTCACCATCGAGGGTTCCGTCGCGTCGCGCGCCGGCATCGGCGGCACCGCGCCGGACCGCGTCGCCGAACAGCTCGTGTCGCTCACCCGTCGCGTCCGCGACCTCGCGGAGGGCGTGCCCTTCACCCGATGACCGACCCCACGCTCGCGCTGCTGTCCGAACCGGCGCCGGTCTCCGCGCCGGCGTTGCTCGGTGCGACGATCGCGGGCAAGGGCGTGACCCTGCGCATCACCGAGGTCGAGGCCTACTTCGGCCCCACCGACCCCGGCTCGCACGGCCACCGCGGCCCGACGCCGCGCAACCGGCACCTGTTCGGACCGCCCGGGACGCTCTACGCCTACCGCTCCTACGGCATCCACACGTGCGTCAACGTCGTCAGTGCGCCGGAGGGCACGTCGTCGGGATCGCTGCTGCGGGGCGCGCAGGTCGTCGAGGGCCTCGAGACCGCCCGTTCCCGCCGCGGCGGCTCCGTCACGGACGTCGCGCTCGCGCGCGGTCCCGGCAACCTCGGCGGAGCGCTCGGTGCGGTGCTCGGTGAGGACGACGGCAGCAGACTCCTCGACGGCTCCGGCCCGTACGTGCTGACACTGGCTCCCGGCCTGGAGGCGCGGATCGCCGCCGTCGGACCGACCAGCGTCGTCGAGGAACTCCTGTCCGAGACCGTGACCGGCCCGGCGGGGAACGGTCCGGTCCCGCGGATATCACGAGGGCCGCGCACCGGAGTCGGCGGCATCGCCGGCGGCGCGCGGTTCCCCTGGCGCTTCTGGCTCACCGGTGACCCGACGGTGTCGACGTACCGGCGGCACAAGGGCGCCCTCGACTGACGGACACGACCCGCGCCTCCTGGACCGCGCGCGCCGCTACGATGGCTGGGTGTCCAGTGAATCCGCTCACGATGTCCTGACGCGCCAGCAGAACGACCCGACCTTCGCCTCGGTCTGGGACGAACTGCGCTGGCGTGATCTGGTGCACGTCTCCACCGACGAGACGGCACTCAAGGAGGCCCTCGACGGCGAGCCGATCACGTACTACTGCGGTTTCGACCCGACGGCGCCGTCCCTGCACTGCGGGAATCTGTTGCAGCTGCTCACCATGCGCCGGATCCAGCTGGCCGGGCACAAGCCGCTCGCGCTCGTCGGCGGTTCCACCGGGTTGATCGGCGATCCGCGGCCGACAGCCGAACGGACGCTCAACACCCGCGAGACCGTGCAGGAGTGGGTGACGCGGTTGCAGGGCCAGGTGTCGCGGTTCCTCAGCCCCGACGGCGAGAACGGCGTGCGGCTGGTGAACAACCTCGACTGGACGGCACCGCTGTCCGCGATCGACTTCCTGCGCGACATCGGCAAGTACTTCCGCGTGAACTCGATGCTCAAGAAGGACGCCGTCGCCGCGCGCCTGAACTCCGACTCGGGCATCAGCTACACCGAGTTCAGCTACCAGATCCTGCAGGGCCTCGACTACCGCGAGCTCTTCCGCCAGTACGGGTGCACCCTGCAGACGGGCGGCTCGGACCAGTGGGGCAACCTGACCTCGGGGACGGAACTCATCCGTCGTGCCGAGGGGGCGACGGTGCACGCGCTGGGGACGCCCCTCATCACGAACTCCGACGGCACGAAGTTCGGCAAGAGCGAGGGCAACGCGATCTGGCTCGACCCGGACATGACCTCGCCGTACGCGTTCTACCAGTTCTGGCTCAACACGACGGACGCCGACGTGATCGCCCGGCTCCGCCAGTTCACGTTCCTGTCCCGCGCCGAGATCGAGCGGCTCGAGCAGGCCGTGGTCGACGAGCCGTTCCGGCGCGAGGCGCAACGGACCCTCGCGTTCGAGGTGACGGCGGTCGTGCACGGGGTCGAGGCGACGCAGGCGGCGATCGATGCCTCCGCGGCGTTGTTCGGCAACGGCGACCTGGGCGCGCTCGACGCCACCACCCTGCGGTCGGCGATCGCGGAGCTCCCGGGGTCGGTGGCGCTGCCCGGTGATGCGGACGTGGCCCGAGCGCTCGTCGACACCGAGTTGGTGAAGTCCCTCGGCGAAGCCCGTCGCGCCATCGACCAGGGTGGTGTGTACGTGAACAACACCCGCGCCGAGGACCCGACCGCGCCGCTGTCCGACCTCGCCCTCCCCGGGGGAGTGCTCGTGCTCCGTCGTGGCAAGAAGACCCTGGCCGGCGTGACGCTCTCCTGATCGTCGCCGCTCGTGGATGCCCGGTTCCCCTGGCGGGAGCCGGGCATCGCTGCGTCCGGGCCGCGCGTGTTGCACAACGCGACACGCCCGGGATGTGGCCCGTCTTGGCGCACCCGCTGAACGCTGCGTATAGTTCTTACTCGTCACCCCAAAGGTGCGGCGGAGCGGCTGGAGCGAAAGCCCGGAGCACGCCGGCCCTCAAGCGGGACCATCCTCCACTGAAGTTCAGATCTGGCCTTGCGCTGGATCGCTTCGACGCCTAGGATGACTACTCCACCGGTTCTCTCCTACGGGATGAGCCACTGGGCCTCAGGGTCCGACGACACACCGGTGGTCAAACCAAGAACGAAAGCCTCTCTGGCGGAACCTCTTTCGAGGTCGAGTGGGGAGTGCGTCTGGTCCTTGAGAACTCAACAGCGTGCACATTGTCAATGCCAATTTATTGACCCCGTGACTCATCAGCTTGCTGGTGGGTTCGGAGGCAATTCCTTTTGGATTGAAGATTGTCAGTAGACAGTCAACAGTCAGAATCAACTCGCTGACATCTTCGGGTGTTGGTTGTAATTTTTTACGGAGAGTTTGATCCTGGCTCAGGACGAACGCTGGCGGCGTGCTTAACACATGCAAGTCGAACGATGATGCCCAGCTTGCTGGGTGGATTAGTGGCGAACGGGTGAGTAACACGTGAGTAACCTGCCCCTGACTCTGGGATAAGCGTTGGAAACGACGTCTAATACTGGATATGACTGCCGGCCGCATGGTCTGGTGGTGGAAAGATTTTTTGGTTGGGGATGGACTCGCGGCCTATCAGCTTGTTGGTGAGGTAATGGCTCACCAAGGCGACGACGGGTAGCCGGCCTGAGAGGGTGACCGGCCACACTGGGACTGAGACACGGCCCAGACTCCTACGGGAGGCAGCAGTGGGGAATATTGCACAATGGGCGAAAGCCTGATGCAGCAACGCCGCGTGAGGGATGACGGCCTTCGGGTTGTAAACCTCTTTTAGTAGGGAAGAAGCGAAAGTGACGGTACCTGCAGAAAAAGCACCGGCTAACTACGTGCCAGCAGCCGCGGTAATACGTAGGGTGCAAGCGTTGTCCGGAATTATTGGGCGTAAAGAGCTCGTAGGCGGTTTGTCGCGTCTGCTGTGAAATCCCGAGGCTCAACCTCGGGCTTGCAGTGGGTACGGGCAGACTAGAGTGCGGTAGGGGAGATTGGAATTCCTGGTGTAGCGGTGGAATGCGCAGATATCAGGAGGAACACCGATGGCGAAGGCAGATCTCTGGGCCGTAACTGACGCTGAGGAGCGAAAGCGTGGGGAGCGAACAGGATTAGATACCCTGGTAGTCCACGCCGTAAACGTTGGGCGCTAGATGTAGGGACCTTTCCACGGTTTCTGTGTCGTAGCTAACGCATTAAGCGCCCCGCCTGGGGAGTACGGCCGCAAGGCTAAAACTCAAAGGAATTGACGGGGGCCCGCACAAGCGGCGGAGCATGCGGATTAATTCGATGCAACGCGAAGAACCTTACCAAGGCTTGACATACACCGGAAACGGCCAGAGATGGTCGCCCCCTTGTGGTCGGTGTACAGGTGGTGCATGGTTGTCGTCAGCTCGTGTCGTGAGATGTTGGGTTAAGTCCCGCAACGAGCGCAACCCTCGTTCTATGTTGCCAGCGCGTTATGGCGGGGACTCATAGGAGACTGCCGGGGTCAACTCGGAGGAAGGTGGGGATGACGTCAAATCATCATGCCCCTTATGTCTTGGGCTTCACGCATGCTACAATGGCCGGTACAAAGGGCTGCGATACCGTAAGGTGGAGCGAATCCCAAAAAGCCGGTCTCAGTTCGGATTGAGGTCTGCAACTCGACCTCATGAAGTCGGAGTCGCTAGTAATCGCAGATCAGCAACGCTGCGGTGAATACGTTCCCGGGCCTTGTACACACCGCCCGTCAAGTCATGAAAGTCGGTAACACCCGAAGCCGGTGGCCTAACCCTTGTGGAAGGAGCCGTCGAAGGTGGGATCGGTGATTAGGACTAAGTCGTAACAAGGTAGCCGTACCGGAAGGTGCGGCTGGATCACCTCCTTTCTAAGGAGCATCTGGCTCGTCGTGTCCTTCGGGGGACGGTGGGTCCAGGCGCCGGATCGAGACGAACGTTCTCGCCGGTAGCTCATGGGTGGAACATTGACAGTGCAGTCGGGAGCGCAGCTTCTGATCTCAGTACGCCGGGGCCTTCGTGGTTCGGGTTGGAACGGGTTGGGGGTGAGCGGGTCGGCTGGTGCACGTTGTTGGGTCCTGAGGGACCAGGCTTCCTGACCGTGATGGTCGGGGGTTGAGCCGTGACTGGGGCCTTTGGGTTCTGGTTGGGTTCTTCGGTGGGCCGCATGATGCTGGGAGCGTTGCTTCTGGGGGAGTGTGGTGCCGATCGTATGTTGAGAACTACACAGTGGACGCGAGCATCTTAGATCGCTCGGAACGATGATGACTTTCGGGTTGTCGTTGTTGTGAGTCGATCGCAATTTTAATCTTTGTGGTCAAGTTTCTAAGAGCAAACGGTGGATGCCTTGGCATCTGGAGCCGAAGAAGGACGTAGAAATCTGCGATAAGCCTCGGGGAGCTGATAATCGAGCTGTGAGCCGAGGATTTCCGAATGGGGAAACCCCGCTGGGCGCTTTTGTGACCTGGTGACTCCCGCCTGAATATATAGGGCGGGTAGAGGGAACGTGGGGAAGTGAAACATCTCAGTACCCACAGGAAGAGAAAACAACATGTGATTCCGTGAGTAGTGGCGAGCGAAAGCGGATGAGGCTAAACCGATCATGTGTGATAGCCGGCGGGCGTTGCATGGTCGGGGTTGTGGGACACGTCGCTCAGTTCTGCCGGACTGGGGCGGTTACAGCGCATCATAGTCGAACCGGTTTGAAAGCCGGGCCGTAGTGGGTGCCAGCCCCGTAGACGAAATGGTGTTATGGCCGGATGTGTATCCCAAGTAGCACGGGGCCCGAGAAATCCCGTGTGAATCTGTCAGGACCACCTGATAAGCCTAAATACTCCCAGATGACCGATAGCGGACAAGTACCGTGAGGGAAAGGTGAAAAGTACCCCGGGAGGGGAGTGAAATAGTACCTGAAACCGTTTGCTTACAAACCGTCGGAGCCTCCTTGTAGGGGTGACGGCGTGCCTTTTGAAGAATGAGCCTGCGAGTTAGTGATATGTGGCGAGGTTAACCCGTGTGGGGCAGCCGTAGCGAAAGCGAGTCTGAATAGGGCGATTCAGTCGCATGTCCTAGACCCGAAGCGAAGTGATCTATCCATGGCCAGGTTGAAGCGACGGTAAGACGTCGTGGAGGACCGAACCCACTTCAGTTGAAAATGGAGGGGATGAGCTGTGGATAGGGGTGAAAGGCCAATCAAACTTCGTGATAGCTGGTTCTCTCCGAAATGCATTTAGGTGCAGCGTTGCGTGTTTCTCGCCGGAGGTAGAGCTACTGGATGGCCGATGGGCCTCAACAGGTTACTGACGTCAGCCAAACTCCGAATGCCGGTGAGTGAGAGCGCAGCAGTGAGACGGTGGGGGATAAGCTTCATCGTCGAGAGGGAAACAACCCAGACTACCAACTAAGGCCCCTAAGCGTGTGCTAAGTGGGAAAGGATGTGGAGTTGCATAGACAACCAGGAGGTTGGCTTAGAAGCAGCCACCCTTGAAAGAGTGCGTAATAGCTCACTGGTCAAGTGATTCCGCGCCGACAATGTAACGGGGCTCAAGCACACCGCCGAAGTTGTAGATTTCGCACACTCGATAAGCCTTCGTGGTTCAGTCGTGCGGAGTGGTAGGAGAGCGTCGTGTGGCGAGTGAAGCGGCGGAGTGATCCAGCCGTGGACGCTACACGAGTGAGAATGCAGGCATGAGTAGCGAAAGACGGGTGAGAAACCCGTCCTCCGAAAGACCAAGGGTTCCAGGGCCAGGTTAATCCGCCCTGGGTAAGTCGGGACCTAAGGCGAGGCCGACAGGCGTAGTCGATGGACAACGGGTTGATATTCCCGTACCGGCGAACAACCGCCCAAGCTAATCCAGTGGTGCTAAGAGTCCTAACCCGCATTGACCGGATCCCTTCGGGGTGATGGCGTGCGGTCTAACGCTCGACCCCATGCTGGTGCGGTTAGCGTATGAACAGGTGTGACGCAGGAAGGTAGCTGAGCCAGGCGATGGTATCCGTAAGGTGATCCTGGTGTAAGGATGTAGGGCTGACGATAGGCAAATCCGTCGTCTAGATGCCTGAGATCCGACGCGTACCCGTAAGGGGAAATCAGTGATCCTATGCTGCCGAGAAAAGCATCGACGCGAGGTTGCAGCCGCCCGTACCCGAAACCGACTCAGGTGGTCAGGTAGAGAATACCAAGGAGATCGAGAGAATCGTGGTTAAGGAACTCGGCAAAATGCCCCCGTAACTTCGGGAGAAGGGGGGCCGGACACGTGATGCGGACTTGCTCCGCTGAGCGTTGAAGGCCGCAGAGACCAGTGGGAAGCGACTGTTTACTAAAAACACAGGTCCGTGCGAAGTCGCAAGACGATGTATACGGACTGACGCCTGCCCGGTGCTGGAAGGTTAAGAGGAAGGGTTAGCCTTTGGGCGAAGCTCTGAATTTAAGCCCCAGTAAACGGCGGTGGTAACTATAACCATCCTAAGGTAGCGAAATTCCTTGTCGGGTAAGTTCCGACCTGCACGAATGGCGTAACGACTTCCCAGCTGTCTCAACCGCGAACTCGGCGAAATTGCACTACGAGTAAAGATGCTCGTTACGCGCAGCAGGACGGAAAGACCCCGTGACCTTTACTACAGCTTGGTATTGGTGTTCGGTGTGGCTTGTGTAGGATAGGTGGGAGACTGTGAAGCGGGCACGCTAGTGTTCGTGGAGTCGTTGTTGAAATACCACTCTGGTCACTCTGGATGTCTAACGTAGGACCCTGATCGGGTTCATGGACAGTGCCTGGTGGGTAGTTTAACTGGGGCGGTTGCCTCCCAAAGAGTAACGGAGGCGCCCAAAGGTTCCCTCAACCTGGTTGGCAATCAGGTGGCGAGTGTAAGTGCACAAGGGAGCTTGACTGTGAGACTGACAGGTCGAGCAGGGACGAAAGTCGGGACTAGTGATCCGGCAGTGGCTTGTGGAAGCGCTGTCGCTCAACGGATAAAAGGTACCTCGGGGATAACAGGCTGATCTTGCCCAAGAGTCCATATCGACGGCATGGTTTGGCACCTCGATGTCGGCTCGTCGCATCCTGGGGCTGGAGTAGGTCCCAAGGGTTGGGCTGTTCGCCCATTAAAGCGGTACGCGAGCTGGGTTTAGAACGTCGTGAGACAGTTCGGTCCCTATCCGCTGCGCGCGTTGGAAATTTGAGAAGATCTATCCCTAGTACGAGAGGACCGGGATGGACGAACCTCTGGTGTGTCAGTTGTTCTGCCAAGGGCACCGCTGATTAGCTACGTTCGGACCGGATAACCGCTGAAAGCATCTAAGCGGGAAGCCGTCTTCGAGATGAGATTTCCATGCACCTTGAGTGTGAGAGGCTCCCAGCAGACTACTGGGTTGATAGGCCGGATGTGGAAGCGGGGACTAACGACCCGTGGAGCTGACCGGTACTAATAAGCCGAAGACTTGACAACACAACTATTTCCCACACTTCGGTGTGGGGCTCGCGTCCACTTTGTGGTTCCCGACAGACGATCGGGAATCAAACTGAATACTTCAGCTTGTACTGAAGGAACGGTTTTGATCCAGGATCTGGGTCGAAGGTGTTCCGGTGGTCATAGCGAGAGGGAAACGCCCGGTCACATTCCGAACCCGGAAGCTAAGCCTCTCAGCGCCGATGGTACTGCAAGGGGGACCTTGTGGGAGAGTAGGACGCCGCCGGACTCAATTTAGTAAGAAGATGTGGCCATCGGCCCTCCATCGAGAACTCGTAGGGGAGACCCTCGTTCTCGGGAGGCCGGTGGCTACTTCTGTTTCTGCCGCACCTCGCTCGACTCGTGCGCTCGTTCGTGATGGACTGGGTGCACGCGTACGGGCGGGACAGTGCGGCGCCGACACACACAACGACACAGCGGACGATGGCCTGGGCGAGCGCTCGGGCACGCAATGAGGAGCAACGGTGGCGAACGACGACGATCAGCGGCGGAACGACGGCGATCGTGGAGACCGACGAGGTCGCGATGGCGACCGGTCCCCTCGGCGTGACGGTGGGAACCGTTGGTCGTCCGGGCCGCGCGACTTCGAGCGCCGCGAGGGCGACCGGCGCGATGCTCCCCGGCGCGACGTTCCCCGACGCGATGGGGATCGTCCTGCTCGGGATGCTGGTTCGTCCCGTGACGGGGCGCGCTCCTACCGGGACGGCGATCGTCCGTTCCGCGATGGTGGCCGGCGGCCCGCGTGGCGTGGTGACCGTGACGACTCGAGTCGTCCTCCTCGTGGTGACGGTCCGCGCAGCTCGGATCGTCCTGCGCGTGACGGGGATCGCCCGTTCCGTGGGGGTTCCGACCGTCCTCGTCGTGATGGCGACCGTCCGTTCCGTTCAGACCGTCCGGCTCGCGATGGGGATCGTCCCCGTCGTGACGGGGACCGTCCGTTCCGTGGTAGCGACGACCGTCCGCGTCGTGACGGGGACCGTCCGTTCCGGTCGGACCGTCCGGCTCGTGATGGCGACCGTCCGTTCCGTGGGGGTGCCGACCGTCCGCGTCGCGATGGTGACCGCCCGTTCCGTGGCGGCGATGACCGTCCGCGTCGTGACGGTGACCGTCCGTTCCGGTCGGACCGTCCGGCTCGTGATGGCGACCGCCCGTTCCGCTCGGACCGTCCCGCCCGTGACGGCGATCGACCCCGTCGTGACGGTGACCGTCCGTTCCGCTCGGACCGTCCGGCTCGTGATGGCGACCGACCCCGTCGTGACGGGGACCGTCCGTTCCGCGGCGGCCAGGACCGTGACCGCGGTGGTCGCGACGATCGTCAGCGCTTCGGCGACGGCAGCCGGCACGCCGGTGCGCGGTTCGGCGAGGCCTCGCGGGACGACTGGGAGGACCGCGACCCGTACGGCACCAAGTCGATCCGCCCCCGCCACGAGGACCCGGAGATCCCCGAGGACATCCAGGCACGCGATCTCGACAAGGTCGCCCGGGCGGAGCTCAAGACGCTCAGCAAGGACAACGCCGACTGGGTCGCCCGCCACCTCGTGGCCGCGGCACTCCTGGTCGACGAGGACCCCAAGACCGCAAACCAGCACGCACTGAGCGCGGCTCGTCGAGCCGGCCGGGTCGGCGTCGTCCGTGAGACAGCGGCCATCACGGCGTACCGCCTCGGTGACTTCGCGACGGCGCTGCGAGAGCTCCGGACCTACCGACGCATCTCCGGCCGGAACGACCAGCTGCCGATGATGGTCGACTGCGAGCGTGGTCTCGGCCGTCCCGAGCGGGCGCTCGAGCTCGGCCGGTCCGTCGACCGCGCGGCGCTGGACACGGCCGTGCAGGTCGAGCTCGCCATCGCCATGTCCGGTGCGCGCCTCGACCTCGGGAATCCCACAGCTGCACTCGGCGAGCTGGAGATTCCACAGCTCGACCCGTCCACTGCCTACAGCTGGTCCCCGGCGCTCTACAGTGCTTACGCGGCCACGCTCGAGGAGCTCGGCCGCCAGGACGAGGCCGACGAGTGGTGGGCCCGTGTCGATCGTGCGGCAGCGGCCCTGGCCGAGGTCGCCGACGAGAACGCTTGGGAGACAGTTGATGTGGTCGAGGAAACGCTCGAAGTCGAAGGACCCGCAGACGAGCTCGCCGGAGCCGTCGCCGACGAGCCCGACGCCGAGCTCGCCGACGAGCCCCTCGGTGACGAGCCCGACGACGACGAGCCGGCCGGAGACGAGCCCGGCGAGATCGACGACGACAACCCCTCCGACGTCGACGGGTCCGCAGCCGACTGACCTGCCGAAGCCGCCGACGGACGGTGTGGACGTCGTCCTCACCGACCTCGACGGCGTCGTGTACCGCGGCCGCAACGCGATCCCGCACGCTGTCGAGGCGCTGACCCGCGCCTCGCTGACCGCCCGCGTCGGCTACATCACGAACAACGCATCGCGCCGACCAGTCGACGTCGCCGAGCACCTCGAGCGGTACGGGCTCGAGGTGTCCGAGGACGACGTGGTGACCTCGTCGCAGGCGGGCGTCCGGCTGCTCGAGACGCTCGTCCCGGCGGGCGCGACGGTGCTCGTCACGGGTGGTCTGGGGCTGACGAGCATCGTCGAGGCAGCGGGCTTCACCGTGACGTCCAGCGCCGAGGACTCGCCGGCCGCGGTCATCCAGGGGTTCTCCCCCGACCTCGGGTGGACCCACCTCGCCGAGGCATCCTTCGCCCTGGCCGACCCGGACGTGCCGTGGGTCGCGACGAACATGGACTGGTCGATCCCGGTCGAGCGCGGCATCGCGCCCGGCAACGGCACGCTCGTGTCCGCCGTGCACCAGGCCGTCGGTCGGATGCCCGTGGTCGCCGGCAAGCCCGAGCGGCCGATCTTCGACGCAGCCCTCGCGCGCTTCGGTGGTGAGCACCCCTTGTTCATCGGCGACCGCCTCGACACGGACATCAAGGGCGCGAACGACGCCGGTATCCCCAGCGTCCTCGTCCTCACCGGGATCGACAAGGCCAAGCAGGTGCTCGCGGCCGACCAGCGTTCGCGTCCCACCTACATCCTCGGCGACCTCCGTGGCCTGTCCGAGCCCTACCCGGTGACCGTCCGGCGGGAAGACCCGGACGGCACCCGCTACGCCACGGTCGGTGCCGTCACGGTGGCGATGCGCGGCCACGTCGTACGGGTGCTCGACGACGGCGACGCGATCGACCTGCTCCGCGCCGGGACCGCCCTCATCTGGGAGTCCGGGCTCGCGATCTACGGACTCGACGTCGACCCGAAGCTGTACGGTGGCGAGTAGCGTGACCGAGGTGTCGAACGACGAGCGGGACCCCGAGCGTGACGCCCGCCCGGGCGACCCGGACCAGGTGCGGACGGACGACCACGCCGTGACGGATGACTTCGGGCAGCGCACCGCCGCGGCCGAATCGCTGCCGCTGGCCGAGCGCGCCGATGCGTTCTCCGCGCTGCACGACGAACTGCGGACCCGTCTCGAGAGCGGCGGCAGCACGAGTGCCTGACGAGCACGGCAACGGCGACGAGACACTGCAGGACGAACGGCCCGTCCGACTCGATGCCCTCCTCGCTTCCCGCGGGCTCGCGAAGTCCCGCACGGCAGCGTCGAAACTGATCCAGGACGGCCGCGTGACCGTCGCCGGCACCGCGGTCGTCAAGCCGTCGGCGCCGGTGCGGCCATCGGCCCCGATCCACGTCGCCGGTGCGGACGAATGGGTGTCGCGTGCTGCGCTGAAGCTCCTCGGCGCGCTCGACACGTTCGGCGTCGACCCGTCGGACCGTGTCGCGCTCGACGTCGGTGCGAGCACCGGAGGGTTCACCCAGGTGCTCCTGAGCCGCGGCGCACGACGCGTGGTGGCACTCGACGTCGGGCACGGGCAGCTCGACCCCCTGGTGGCGCTCGACTCCCGTGTCGCCGTCGTCGAGGGCACGAACGCGCGCAACCTCACGGCCGAGGCCTACCTCGCGCTCGACCCCGCCGCGGCCGAGACGAGCCTCGTGGTGGGGGACCTGTCGTTCATCTCGCTCCGGCTCGTCCTGCCGGCGCTGGTCGAGTCCGTCCCCGCCGACGACTTCGTCCTGCTCGTGAAGCCGCAGTTCGAGGTCGGCCGCGGTGGTGTCCGTGAGGGCATCGTCCGTGACCCGGCGCTCCGGAACGACGCGCTCATGAACGTCCTCTGGGCAGCGTGGGACCTCGGTCTGGGCACCTCGGGGCTCGCGGCGTCGCCGATCGTCGGCACGCACGGCAACCACGAGTACCTGGCGCGTTTCCAGCGGGATGTCGGTGCCAATCCGACAGAATGGATCGTCCGGGCGACCGAACTGACGGAAGGGACGGCATGAGCGACGACCGGCACATCCTCCTGGTGTCCCACACGGGCCGCCGCGACTCGATCGACGCTGCGGTCGAGGTCTGCGACCTCCTGCACGCCGCTGGTCTCGTCCCGGTCATGCCGTTCGACGAGTACGCCGACATCCGCCGCGCCGAAGCCTCGGTCGGGCAGGTCGACATCCTCGGCGTCGACGTCCAGGCCGACCAGCTCGAGATCGTCATCGTGCTCGGTGGCGACGGCACGATCCTCCGCGCGGCCGAGCTCGTGCGCGGGACGGGCGCCCCGATCGTCGGCGTCAACCTCGGACACGTCGGGTTCCTCGCCGAGAGCGAGCGGGACGGGCTCCGGGCGACGGTCGAACGAGCCCTGTCCGGCGAGTACCACGTCGAGGAACGCGTCACCCTGCAGGTGGACGTCGTCGTCGGCAACGAGGTCGTCTACTCGTCCTGGGCGCTCAACGAGGCGACCATCGAGAAAGCCTCCCGGGAACGCATGCTCGAGGTCGTGACCGAGGTCGACGGCCGCCCGCTGTCGTCGTTCGGCTGCGACGGTGTGGTCGTGTCGACCCCGACCGGCTCCACGGCCTACTCGTTCTCCGGAGGCGGGCCGATCGTCTGGCCCGACGTCGACGCGCTCCTCATGGTGCCGCTGAGCGCCCACGCCCTCTTCGCGCGACCGATCGTGGTCGGCCCGGACTGCACCCTCGCGATCGAGGTGCTGCGTCGCACGAGCGGTGTCGGCGTCCTGTGGTGCGACGGTCGACGCACGCACGACCTCCCTCCGGGTGCCCGCGTCGAGGTCCGGCGCTCGCCGGACCCGGTGCGTGTCGCCCGCCTCAAGGACGCCCCGTTCACCGATCGGCTCGTGGCCAAGTTCCAGCTCCCCGTCGCCGGGTGGCGCGGCCCGCAGCAGGACGACGAGGACACCCTGTGATCGAGGAGATCTCCATCTCCGACCTCGGGGTCATCGGCGAGACCACCCTCGAGCTCGGCCCCGGCTTCACCGTGGTGACCGGTGAGACCGGTGCGGGCAAGACGATGATCGTGACCGCGCTCGGGCTGCTCCTCGGCGCCCGTGCCGACGCGGGGTCCGTCCGCCGCGGCGCGTCGACCGCCGTGGTCGAGGGGCGTTGGCACGTGCCCGAGCACGACGCCGTCGCCGAACGTGTCGAGGACGCCGGTGGCACCGTCGAGGACGGCGAGCTCATCCTGACGCGCACGGTCTCGGCCGAAGGTCGCAGCCGCGCGACCGTCGGCGGCCGCAGCGCTCCCGTCGCGGTGCTCGGCGAGCTCGCGGACCAGCTGGTCACCGTGCACGGACAGTCCGACCAGATCCGGCTGACCTCGGCGACCGCGCAGCGTGCCGCACTCGACGGCTTCGGCGGTCCGGCGCTCGAGAAGGTCCTCGCGGCGTACGTGCGGGCCTACGACACCTGGCAGCAGCACACCGGCGAGCTCGAGACCCTCACCCGTGACCGTGACGACCGGGTGGCCGAGGCCGAACGCATCCGCGCGGCGTCCGACGAGATCGAAGCGGCGGATCCGCAGCCCGGCGAAGACGTCGAGCTGGCCGACCGTGCCGAGCGCTTGGGGAACCTCGAAGAACTCCGGCTGTCCGCGGGCCTCGCGCACGAAGCCCTCTCGAGCGAGTCGCTCGACGGCGTGCAGGACGTCGTGGGCCTCGTCGAGTCCGCTCGCCGGGCGATCGAGCGGGTCGCGGCGTCCGACGCCGAACTGCAGCCCGTGCTCGAGCAACTCACGGAGCTCGGCATCCAGGCGTCCGAGGCCTCCGCGAGCCTGTCGAGCTACCTCGGCTCGCTCGAACCCGACGCCGGCCACGACCTCGAACTCATCAACGAGCGGCGGGCCCTGCTCGCCGGCCTCACGCGCAAGTACGGCGAGACCGTCGACGACGTGATCGCCTACGGGCAGCGCGCGAGTGATCGGCTGCTCGAACTGGACGGCGACGACGACCGCATCGTGGCGCTGCAGCAGGCGGTCGAGCAGGACGAGCAGACGCTCGCCGGTGCCGCCGCGGCCCTGACGACGGCACGGACCAAGGCGGCGAAGGACCTCGCCGAGCGCGTCACCGCCGAGCTGAAGTCCCTCGCGATGGCCGGGGCGACCCTCGTGGTCGAGGTCTCGGACGCCGGCGACTACCGGCACCACGGCCGCGACCAGGTGTCGATCCTGCTGCAGCCGCACTCCGGTACCGACCCGCGGCCGATCGGCAAGGGTGCGTCGGGTGGCGAGCTCTCCCGCGTCATGCTGGCGATCGAGGTGGTCATGGCGGGCAGCACGACGGTGCCGACGTTCGTCTTCGACGAGGTCGACGCCGGTGTCGGCGGTGCGGCGGCCATCGAGATCGGTCGTCGTCTGGCGAAGCTCGCGGAACGCACGCAGGTCATCGTCGTGACGCACCTGGCGCAGGTGGCAGCGTTCGCGAACAACCACCTCAACGTCGTGAAGGACGCCAGTGGGGCGGTCACGTCGTCGAGCGTCCGTCGCCTCGAGGGCGAGGGCCGTCTGCAGGAGATGGCGCGGCTCCTCTCCGGGCTCGAGGACAGCGCCAGCGGCATGGAGCACGCGCGCGAGCTGCTCGACGTCGCCGGCCAGAAGGCCTGATCGCGTCCCCGCCTGCCGGTCCAGGAGGCGCGGCTCGCGCCCCGCCTCGCACCGCGCGTCGGGTGTCGGTCGGTGCGAGGCTCCCGACTCGGTGCGGGGTCGTAGCCGGGCACCGTGCGTGCAACCTCGCACCGGGCGACAGAACGCGCACGGTGCGAACGCGGCGGCTCCCGGCCGCCGCCCCGACCGTCCGCCGGAGCGCCCGGAGACCCGGCCACACGCCCGACGCAACGCCCACGGCGAACCGAGGTCGCGCCTCCTGGCAGTTCTGACGTACGATGGAATCCCGTGGCGGACACTCTCAGCGGCGGAACCAATTCTTCGAACGCGACCCCGAAGGTGACGAAGCAGATCTTCGTGACCGGCGGGGTCGTCTCGTCCCTCGGCAAGGGCCTGACGGCGGCCAGCCTCGGCAACCTCCTCACGGCTCGTGGCCTCAAAGTCGTCATGCAGAAGCTCGACCCGTACCTCAACGTGGACCCGGGCACCATGAACCCGTTCCAGCACGGCGAGGTCTTCGTGACCGACGACGGCGCGGAGACGGACCTCGACATCGGGCACTACGAGCGCTTCCTCGACATCAACCTGTCGCAGTCCGCGAACGTCACGACCGGCCAGGTCTACTCGACGGTGATCGCGAAGGAGCGTCGGGGCGAGTACCTCGGCGACACCGTGCAGGTCATCCCGCACATCACCGACGAGATCAAGCGTCGGATGCGCGAGCAGGCGCAGAACGACCCGCAGCCCGACGTCATCATCACCGAGGTCGGCGGCACGGTCGGTGACATCGAGTCCCAGCCCTTCATCGAGTCCGCGCGGCAGGTCCGCCACGAGCTCGGCCGCAACAACGTGTTCTTCGTGCACGTGTCGCTCGTCCCGTTCATGAACGCCTCGGGTGAGCAGAAGACGAAGCCGACGCAGCACTCCGTGGCTGCGCTCCGCTCGATCGGCATCCAGCCCGACGCGCTCGTGCTGCGGTCGGACCGTCCGGTGTCGGACTCGAACAAGAAGAAGATCGCGCTCATGTGCGACGTCGACGAGGACGCCGTGGTGAACGCGGTGGACGTGCCGTCGATCTACGACCTCCCGACGCTGCTGAACAACCAGGGCCTCGACCAGGTCATCGTCGACGCGCTCGGGCTCGCGGCGGGTCCGGTCGACTGGACCTCGTGGACCCCGGTCCTGCGTGCCGTGCACGAGCCGAAGAAGGACGTCACGATCGCCCTGGTCGGCAAGTACATCGACCTGCCGGACGCGTACCTGTCGGTCACCGAGGCGCTCCGTGCGGGTGGCTTCGCGCACGACGCGAAGGTCACGCTGAAGTGGGTCGTCTCCGACGACTGCACCACGCCCGAGGGTGCGGCGAAGCAGCTCGGCGACGTCGACGGCATCTGCATCCCCGGTGGGTTCGGCGTGCGCGGCATCGAGGGCAAGCTCGGCGCACTGCGGTTCTCGCGCGAGCAGGGCATCCCGACGCTCGGCCTGTGCCTCGGCCTGCAGTGCATGGTCATCGAGTACGCCCGGCACGAGGTCGGCCTGACCGACGCGTCGAGCACCGAGTTCGACCCGGAGACCTCGACGCCGGTCATCGCGACCATGGCGGAGCAGGTGGACATCATCGCGGGCGGCGACCTCGGCGGGACCATGCGCCTCGGCCTCTACCCGGCGACGTTCACCGAGGGGTCGCTCGCGGCATCGCTGTACGGGGCTCCCGAGGCGTCCGAGCGGCACCGTCACCGCTACGAGGTGAACAACAAGTACCGCGAGCAGATCGCGGACGCCGGCCTGGTGTTCTCGGGCACGTCGCCCGACGGCACGCTGGTCGAGTACGTCGAGCTGCCGCGCGAGGTGCACCCGTTCTACATCGCCACGCAGGCGCACCCCGAGCTGCGCTCGCGTCCGACGGACGCGCACCCGCTGTTCGCGGGGCTCGTCGGTGCCGCGATCGAGCGGCACGAGGCGTCGAGTCTCTTCGACCCGCAGGAAGAGGAGCAGGTCGCGTAACGCGAGTGCACTCTGACGGGAGGCGCGGTGCCAGCTGGCACCGTCCTCCCTCGCAGGCTCGGTCGGCGCGCCCCGCGCAACGCTTCGCGTTGCCGCCGAGCGGGGCGCGCCAGTGCCAGGATGGTCGCGTGACTGACGCACCCATCGCTGACGAACCCGCCTCGTTCGAGGTCACCGAGTCCACCGTCGTGTACGAGGGCGCCGTCTGGGACGTGCGCCGCGACAGCATCGCGTACCACGACGACACGATGGTCCGGGAGTACATCGACCACACCGGTGCCGTCGCGGTCTACGCCGAGGACGACGAGGGCCGCGTGCTCGTCATCCAGCAGTACCGGCACCCGGTGCGGATGCGCGACTGGGAGCTGCCGGCGGGGCTGCTCGACATGGCGGGCGAGGACCACCTGACCGCGGCGCAGCGCGAGCTGGCGGAGGAGGCCGACCTCGAGGCCGATGACTGGGAGCCCCTCGTCACCTACAACACCTCGTCCGGCGGCAGCGACGAGTTCCTGCAGATCTACCGCGCCCGTGGGGTGCGGGCGACCGCGACGGCGTTCGACCGCGAAGCGGAAGAGGCCGACATCGTGAAGCGGTGGGTGCCCCGGGCCGAGCTGGTGGAGGCGATCCTCGACGGTCGGCTGCACAACTCCGGGCTCGTCGTGGCCGTGCTCGCGGTGGACGCGCTCGAGCGGCGCGCGGCGTGAGCCTCGCGGCGCTGCTTGACCAGGGGCGGTGGACGCACGAGCCCGTTGCGGCGACGCTCGACGGCGACGCCCTGCGGGTGACGGCCGTCGAGGGCAGTGACGCCTGGCGCACCACCTCGTACGGGTTCGTGCACGACTCCGAGCACGCGCTGCTCCGCCCGGTCGACGGGGCGTTCTCGGTCGAGGTGTCGTTCGTGCTCGACTACACGGAGCAGTTCGACCAGGCGGGGGTGTTCCTGCGGGTCGACGAGCGGAACTGGATCAAGGCCGGCGTCGAGTTCGCCGACGGGACGCCCCAGGTCGGAGCCGTCGTCACGCGCGATGCGTCGGACTGGTCGGTGGCCCCCGTGCCGGAGTGGACCGGTCGGGTCGTCACGGTCCGGGCCAGCCGCGACGGCGATGCCGTGACGATCCGGGCGTGGGCGGACGACGAGCCGCCGCGGCTCGTGCGGGTGGCGTACCTCGACCCCGATGCCCACGTGTCGGCGGGGCTGCTCTGCGCGGCACCGTCCCGCGCGGGACTGACCGTCGCCTTCACCGGGTTCCGCGTGGGGGAGCCGGACGGGTCGCTGCACTGACGCTCCCCGAGCGACGCTAGCCTCGTGGGGTGATCCCGTTCGAGCGTGCCACGGAGACGTACCTGCGGCACATCGCGATCGAGCGGGGGCTCTCGCAGCACACGCTGTCGGCCTACCGGCGGGACCTGCTGGCGTTCGCGGAATGGCTCGCGTCCGCTCCGGTCGTGGAGTCGGACGGCGCCGACCGTGCCGGGGGATCGGCGGTGCTCGACGACGTCGGGAGGATCGCGCGCGCGGACCTCGCGGGGTTCGTGGAGCACCTCGCGACCCGACCGTCCGGGCCGCTCGCGCCGAGGTCGGTGGCACGCATGCTCAGTTCCGTGCGGTCGTTCACCGCGTTCGCCGCCGGCGAGGGGTGGCTCCAGCTCGACCCCGGCGCGTCCGTGCGGCCACCGAAGGCCCCGATGCGGCTGCCGAAGGCGATCTCCGTGCACGACATGGAGCGGTTGCTCGGGGCCGCGTCCGCCGGGTCGCCCGACGGTGCCGCCGACGACCTCGTGGGGCTGCGGGACCGGGCGTTGCTCGAACTCCTCTACGCCACGGGAGCGCGCATCTCGGAGGCCGTCGGGCTCTCGGTCGACGACGTGACGACGCTGTCCGACGGCTCCGGTGACCTCGACGACGGGCTGTCCGTCGTCAAGGTCACCGGCAAGGGCAACAAGCAGCGGGTGGTGCCGCTCGGCAGTTTCGCGCGAGCGGCGATCGACGCGTACCTCGTGCGGGCGCGGCCGGTGTTCGCGGCACGGGGAGCGTCGACGCCGGCGCTGTTCCTCGGCGCCCGGGGCGCACGGCTGTCACGGCAGAGTGCGTGGCTCGTGATCCAGGCGGCAGCGGAGCGTACGGAGCTCTCCGAGCATGTGTCGCCGCACACGTTCCGGCACTCGTTCGCGACGCACCTGCTCGAGGGGGGAGCGGACGTGCGGGTCGTGCAGGAGCTGCTCGGGCACGCGAGTGTGGCGACGACGCAGATCTACACGATGGTGACGGCGGACATGCTGCGGGACGTGTACCAGACGGCGCACCCGCGGGCGCGGCGGTAGGGTCCGCACGCCAGCGGGGCGGAACCGCTCAGAACAGGTGGAACTGCGCGGACGCCACCACGGCAGCCGTCGCCACCCCGAGGACCAGGGCGCTCGCCGAAGCACTCCGCGCCAGCACCCGCCAGCCCCCGGTCGCCCCCGGCCACACGACGCCGAGCAGCCCCGCCACGATCGCCGCCGCACTGCTCGCACCCCAGGGGTTCACCACCACGGAGGCCGCCGCGAGCAGCACCGCCAGGGTCGAGAACGCACTGAACCGGTGGACGCCGGAGCCCCCGGACGCCCAGGAGCGTGTCCGGATCGCCGCCGGCTGCACCGAGAACGACGGTCCGACGGGCGCGACGACCACCGGGACGATCGGCTCGGTCCGGCTCGGCAGCACCCGTGTCGCCGCTCCCCAGGCGCGCCCGTCCCACCAGCGCAGGCGGCTCGCGTCCTGCGGATCGGGGAACCAGCCGGCGGCCGGCAGCGTCACGGGGTGCTCCTCGGGGTGCGTGGGAAGGTGCACGTCGACGCTACGGAACGGCGCCGCCCGCCCACAGTCCCAGCCCGGGTGTCGGCAGGAAGGGGGACTACCCGCGTGCAGTAGCGTCGGGCGGGTGACCTCGACGCTCGACGACTTCTGGCGTGACCGGCGCGGCGAGCGACCGGAGTTGCCGTCGGCCCTGCCGGAGGCGTGGTCGTTCGGCGCGACGCCGGTGCAGGCGGACGATCTGCTCGACCTCGTGCTGCGCGGGGTGAAGGACGGGACGGCGTCGTCGTTCTGGGACTACGAGGCGTCCGGGGACCGCGTGCCGGCGGTCGGGGACATCGGCATCGTCACGGACTCCACCGGGGCACCGCGGGCGGTCGTCGAGACGACCAGCGTACGGATCGTCCCCTTCGACGAGGTCGATGCGGACCATGCCCGGGCCGAGGGGGAGGGCGACCGGACGCTCGCGCACTGGCGCCGGGTGCACGAGGCGTACTGGCGCGCGCACTCGGAGGACCCGCGCGGGTTCGATCCGCGGATGCCGGTCGTGTGCGAACGCTTCCGGCTCGTCTGGCCCGCACCGGCGACGACCCCGCCCGCACCGGCGACGGCCCCGCCGGCCCCGGACCCGACCGCCGTCGCCTGACCGCCCGTCACGCCGGGACGGGCGCCGCGTCCACCTCGCGCATGACGTCCTTCACCGAGGCGAGCAGCCGGGCGTTGAACTCGACGCCGAGCTGGTTCGGCACCGTGACGAGCACGGTGTCGGCAGCCCGCACGGCCTGGTCCGCCGCGAGTTCGGCCACCAGGTCCTCCGGGGATCCGATGTACGACCGGCCGAACCGTGCGAGCCCGCCGTCGAGGTGCCCGACCTGGTCCTGGCCCTCGACCTGTGCCCGGACACCGAAGTAATGCCGCGACTCGTCGTCGATGATCGGGATGATGCTGCGGGACACCGAGACCCGAGGGGTCCGCTCCCAGCCGGACTCGGCCCAGACCCGACGGAAGCGTTCGATCTGCTCGGCCTGGAGTTCGTCGAACGGCACACCGGTGTCCTCGGTCAGCAGGGTCGACGACATGAGGTTCATGCCCTGCTCGGCCGTCCACTCCGCGGTGGCCCGGGTGCCGGCGCCCCACCAGATGCGGTCGCCGAGCGAGTCGGAGAGCGGCGAGATCGGCAGGGACCCGACCGAGCCGGTCATCTGCGGGTTCGCGTTCGCCATCGGTTCGCCGGCGATCGCCCGTCGGAACACCGACGTGTGCGCACGGGCCATGTCCCCGCCGTTCTCGTCGGAGGCGTCCGGCACGTAGCCGAACTGCTGGTAACCGGCGAGGGCGGTCTCGGGTGAGCCCCGGGATACGCCGAGCTGCAGCCGACCACCGGAGATGAGGTCGGTCGCAGCCGCCTCCTCCGCCATGTACAGCGGGTTCTCGTAGCGCATGTCGATGACGCCGGTGCCGATCTCGATGCGGCTGGTCTTCGCTGCGATCGCGGAGAGCAACGGGAAGGGCGCCGCCTGCTGGGGCGCGAAGTGGTGGACCCGGAAGTACGCGCCGTCGACGCCCGCCTCCTCGGCGGCGACCGCGAGGTCGATCGCCTGGACCAGGGCCTCACGACCGCTGCGCACCTTCGACCCCGGCACGTCGCGCCAGTGTCCGAACGACAGGAACCCGATCTTCGTCATGTGGATACGAACGCATCCGACAGCACGGTCATTCCGGGCCGACTACGGTGGCCGGCATGGACGATCCTCGCCAGGCACTGGTCGCGGAGCGGGCGCGCAACGAGCGGCTCCTCGCGGACGTCGAGCGGAGCATGCGGGACGTCAGCGACGCCCGGCAGGACGCCAACTCCGACGACGAGCACGACCCCGAGGGCGCGACCCTCGCCTGGGAGCGCGGCTCGCTCGGCGCCGTGCGGGACGACGCCCGCGAGCGGATCCGGTTGGTGGACGCCGCGCTCGCGCGGCTCGACGCCGGGACCTACGGCCGCTGTGCGGTCGGTGGGGAACCGATCCCGGAGGCGCGCCTCGCCGCCGTCCCGTGGGCCGCGACGTGCGTGGCGCACGCGTGACGCGCCTCCTGGCCCGCACCGTCTGACGGGAGGCGCGGGTCGCCCCCGACACGCGCCTGCCGTCACGGACGCACCGCACGTCCACCGCGCGCGCCGCGGTTTCCCAGCCGCGCGCCCTACATTGCGGCACATGGAAGGCGACCCGAACGACCGGACCGACGCGGTCGAACGTGCCGAGACGCCGCACCGGCGGTTCCAGTGGTTCCACGACGTCCGCGCCTGGATCCACGCGCGTCCCCACCTGCACCTCTTCTACAAGGTGCTCGTCGGGATCGTCGGCGGGCTCGTCGTCGTGATCGGGCTGATCCTCGTGCCGCTGCCCGGGCCGGGATGGCTGGTGGTGTTCATCGGGCTGACGATCCTCGCGAGCGAGTTCCACTTCTTCCACCGGATCATCACGTGGCTCCGTGCCCAGCTGCACCGCTTCTGGGACTGGGCGAAGGCGCACGGGCCGCAGTGGCTCCGGAACGCCGCCGACCGCGGCAAGGCGGACGTCGACGCGGCGCACACCGGTGCTGCCCGGACGGTCGGGGTGCGCGGGCGCGGCGCGAAGCGGGCGCGGCCCGGGCACTGAGCCCCGCGCCCGTCGCGCCTACTCGGCGGGGGACACCCGGACCGAGCCGGTGCAGGTGCGCTCGAGCACCTCGGCGGCCTGCTCCTCGACGGCGGCTGCGTCCCGCGACACGAGCTGCAGCACGAGGGCGACGACCGCGGCGAGGACGATGAACGCCCCGTACCCGGCGATGACCGGCACGAGCCCGACGGTCGGCTCGAGCAGTCCTCCGACGACGGCCGGCACGCCGAACGCCAGGTAGCTCACGACGTAGATCGTGGAGAGCAGCCCCGCACGGTGCGTCGGTGCCGCGGTGGCGAGCAGCATCCGCAACGGTGCCTGGAACCCTGCGCCGAAGCCCACGCCCGCGACCGCACTGCCCACGACGAGCCCGGGAAGGGAGTGCGCCATCACGAACGCCACCGTGACGATCGGTCCGAGCACGAGGGCGACCAGGCCGATCAGCACCGCGCGACGGGCGTCCATCCGCTGCGTCGCGAGGCCGGTCAGCGCGCCGACCCCGGTGACGACGGCGATCAGGGCACCGGCGGCGAAGTGGTTCGTGATGCCGAAGACCGCGCCGAGCGCCGAGGGGACGAGCGACAGGAACATCCCGCCGAGGGCCCAGCTCGCGATGAGCGATCCGGCGACGCTGCGGAACAGTCGCCGCGAGGACCGGGGCACGCTGATCCGGGGGACCAGGGAGCGGAGGGCACCCGGTCGCGGGGTGACCCGCTCGGGGACGACGACGAGTGCGATCACCATGAGGACGAGCAGCGCGCCGAAGAGCAGGTACACGAGCTGCTCCGGCGCGGGACCCCACTGCACGAGGGCGCCGCTCGACATCGCACCGGTCGCGAGGGCGATCGGCGGGATGACGCCGTTCAGCACCCCGGCGAGGGTGGGGAAACGCTCGAGCGAGTTGTCGATGAGCGCCGCTCCGAGGGCGCCGATGAGCAGCCCGACGGAGACGCCCTGCACGATGCGGTCCACGATCAGGGCGCCGACACCGTCCGCGACCGCGAAGAGCCCGAGGGACAGTGCGACGCCGAGGCCGCCGACGACGAGCACGGGCTTGCGGCCGACGTGGTCGGACAGGCGCCCGGCGACGAGCAGGCTGGCCAGCAGCCCCGCGACGTAGATGGCGAACACGCCGGTGAGCATGAGCGGGGTGAGGTGCCACTCCGCGGCGTACACGGGGTAGATCGGCGAGGGGACCGCCGACGAGGCGACGGACACGAGGAGCATCGCCGCGAGGATCCAGAACCCGGCGACCGAGCGAGCTGACTGCGCCATGTGCGCCACCTTCCGTTGCGAGCGGGACAGTACGAAGAGAGTCGTACAGTATCGAGTCGTGCTGTACGACGCAAGTCGTACTATGAGCGGAACGGTGGTAGCGTCCCGTCCATGCCCGCGACCGTGGATGCTCCCGAACACCTGCCGCAGCCGACCGTGGCCGAGATGGACCTGCCGGTCGTGATGGACGCCCTGAGCGACCCGATCCGGCTCGCGATCCTGCACCGCTACCTCGTCGACGCCGCCGGTGGCATCCGCAGCTGCGGCTGGGTCGGCATCGACCGGCCGAAGTCCACGCTGACCCACCACTTCCGCGTCCTGCGCGAGGCCGGGCTCCTCGAGCAGCACCAGGAGGGGCTCACCCGGTCGAGCCGCGTCCGCATCGAGGACGTCGAGCAGCGGTTCCCCGGGCTCCTCGACCTCGTGTTCGCGTGGGAGGTCCCCGCGGCCCTCATGCGCACGGACCTCGCCGAGGGCGCCGCATGAACGCCGCCGCCGCCTCCGCCTCCTCCGCCGACTTCGCCGCGTCCACCGGGACCCCGCACACGCTCCCGACGATCGGCGCCGACGCCGCCGTCACCGACGCACTGCGCCAGGACCTGACCGACGCGGGGTTCACGGTCGAGCGGGTGGACGCCCTGTGGGGCGCCGAGGCCGCCGCGTCGCTCCACCGCGGTTCGCGCGTCGCGGCGCTCCGGGCGCTCGCCGCTCGCGACACGACACCGCTCGGCACCCTCGCGACGCTCTTCGTGCTCGGGCTCCCGGTCCGTCGTGCCGACGCGGACGCCGCGTTCCCGTCCACCGGCGTGCAGTCCGTCGAAGCGAGCGGTCTGGTCCGCGTCGACGCCGACTCCGTCACTCCCGCCGTGGACCTCCGCCCCTACGCCTTCGTCGACGACCTCGGCGCCGGCAGCTGGTGGATCGTCTCGGACCTCGGCGAACTCGCACTCGGCACGGCCCTCGGTGAGGAGCACGTCCTCGGCATCGGCGGTGCCACCACGACGCTCTCCGGCCTGCAGGTCCCCGTGCCCGTCCGTCGCGTGCTCGACCTCGGCACCGGCTGCGGCATCCAGGCGATGCACGCCCGACGCTTCGCCGACGAGGTCGTCGCCACCGACATCTCGCGCCGGGCCCTCGACATCGCCCGGTTCAACGCACAGCTCAACGGCATCGACGGCATCGAGTTCCGCTTCGGCTCCCTGTTCGAACCGGTCGCTGGCGAGCGCTTCGACCGCATCGTCTCGAACCCGCCGTTCGTCATCACGCCCCGCAGCGAGGGCGTTCCCGCCTACGAGTACCGCGACGGCGGCATGGTCGGCGACGCCCTCGTCGAGACCGTCCTGACCGGGCTCGGCGACCACCTCGAACCCGGCGGGACCGCGCAGCTGCTCGGCAACTGGGAGTACCACTGGGGCACGGACGGCCTCGACCGCGTGCGGTCCTGGTTCGAGCGGGCCGACACCGACGGACTCGGGCTCGACGCCTGGGTCATCGAGCGGGAACGGCAGGACCCGACGGCCTACGCCGAGACGTGGATCCGGGACGGCGGGACGAAGCCCGGGACGCCCGAGTTCGACCGGCTGGTCGGCGCGTGGCTCGACGACTTCGCGGACCGTCGGGTGACCGGCGTCGGCTTCGGGTACGTCGTGGTCCGGAAGCCCCGGCCGGGGCCCACGCGGGCCGGTTCCGGCGCGTCGCGGAGCCTGCGGAGCGACGTGGCGGCCGAGCCCGTGGGGAGAGGCGCGGCGCACCTCCGCCGCTTCGAGCGCGTCCCCGATACGCTCGGCTCCAACCCCGCGGGTCTCGGCGCGACGGTCGCGCGGGTCCTCGACGCGGCCGCGTGGCTCGCCGCGCACGACGACGTCGCGCTCGCCGCCGCCCACCTCGCGGTCGCCGGTGACGTCACCGAGGAGCGCTTCTACTGGCCGGGCAACGACGACCCGACCGTGATGACGCTCGTGCAGGGCGGCGGACTCGGACGCCGTGTGGACGCCGACACCGCGCTCGCCGCGTTCGTCGGGGCCTGCGACGGGGAGCTGTCGGTGGCGGCGATCGTCGGCGCCCTCGCGCAGATCACCGGGGTGGACGAGCAGGTGCTCGCCGCCGACCTGCTGCCGGCGGCGCGCGATCTGGTGCTCGACGGCCTGCTCGTCCCGGCCGCCTGACGATCAGGCGCGGTGGTCGCGCCAGCTGTGCTCGGGGGCGTAGCCGAGCAGCTCGCGGGCCTTCTCGGACGAGAGCAGCGAGCTGACGCCGTCGATGTCCGCGCGGCGCTCGATGTCCGGCACGTAGCGCTCGACGAGCTCGATCGTCGGGGTGTCCATGACGGTGTCCGGGCTCGCGATCACGAACGCCTCGAACCCGGTGAGCTCGGCCTCGAGGGCCTTGCGCACGGCCTGGGCGCCGTCGCGGGAGTCGATGTACGACCAGAGGTTGAACGTCTTCGCCTCGGGGGTGGCGTCCCAGGGGAACGCGGGGTAGTCGGTCTCGTCCATCACGTTCGAGAACCGCAGACCGATCATCTTCAGCTCCGGGTCCCAGCGGGTGAAGTGGCGGGCCATCTCCTCCTCCACGGCCTTGCCGAGCGAGTACGACGACTGCGGGCGCACCGCGAACTCCTCGTCGACCGGCAGGTACGGCGGGTGGTGCTCGCCCATCGGGATGCCGAGCAGGGTCTCGCTCGACGCCCACACCAGGTTCTTGATCTTCGCGACACGAGCGGCGTGGAAGACGTTGATCGACGACGTCACGTTGTTCGTGATGAGCGCCACGTCCGGCACCTGCCCGGGAGCGGGGACCGCGGCGAGGTGCACCACGGCGTCGACGTGGTCGTACCGGTCGTCGACGCCGAGCAGGACGTTCAGCACCTGGCCGTGGTCGGTGAGGTCGGTGCGGACGAACTGCACCCGTTCGGGCTTGTCGGGGAAGGGCACGCGGTCGACCAGGACCACGTCGTACCCGTGTGCATCGAGGTCGCGCACCACCGCTCGCCCGAGCTTGCCACTGCCGCCGGTCACCACTACACGCGT
The DNA here is from genome assembly GCF_059492135.1 of Curtobacterium sp. Curtsp22. Taxonomy (NCBI): domain Bacteria; kingdom Bacillati; phylum Actinomycetota; class Actinomycetes; order Micrococcales; family Microbacteriaceae; genus Curtobacterium; species Curtobacterium sp. Curtsp22. The sequence continues at coordinate 2,968,492 of NZ_CP168519.1, forward strand.
CATCGCGTCACTCCACATCGTCGTCGGGTCGCCCTCGCGGGCTGGCTCCATCCTGCCCGGCGCGACCTGACCCGACCAGGCCCTGTCCGTACCCCGTTGCCCGGGGTCAGGCGGTGGGGGCGACCTGGGCGATCGCGAGCCGTGCGACGAGCTCGACGTGCTGCGCCATGTCCCGCGACGGGTCGAACAGCCACTGGATCTGCATGCCGTCCGAGACCGCGAGCAGCACGCTCGTCAGTTCCTCGACGTCGACGTCGACGCGGAGTCGTCCGTCCTCCTGCATGGCGCGGAAGTCGGAGGACAGGTCGCGGCGGCTGCGCTCGTAGCGCTCGCGGAAGTACTCGTGCGCCGGGTGCTCCGGGTCGGTCGCGGCCGCGGCGGAGAGGTTGACGAACATCTGCACGAGGCCGGGGACCTCGGCGTTGTGCCGCACGATGGCGGCGAGCAGCGCTGCCGGGTCCGGGGCGTGCCAGTCGTGCTGCAGGTCGATCTCGTCGCGGCGCCGCAGGATCTCGACCCAGAGCTCGTCCTTCGAGTCGAAGTAGTGCAGCAACCCGGCCTGCGTCAGCCCGACGGCATCGGCGATGTCCTTGATGCTCGTGCGACGGAAGCCCTGCGACGCGACGAGGTCGAGCGCCGTCGTGAGGATCTCCTCGCGCTTCGCGATGCCCTTCGCGTACGAACCCCGTCGTGCCATGGCAGGACTGTACCGCTCTCGGCGACCGCCCAGAAAACCTAGCCCCGGTTGGTTTTGGTGTTACGGTGGCACGAGCCGCCGACGAAGGCGTGCGAGTCGCCGACGCAGGCGGCGTCCCCGAGAAGAGGTTGCAGTGGCCAACGATGCCCTGACCGTCAACGACACCCCGACCGCCGTCGCCCCCACGCGCGGCCGGGGCAATCCGCTCATGTACACGCTCGGCATGCCGATCGCGATGCTCGGCCTGTACATCGCGCTGCTGCCGCCGGTGCTCGTCGCCATGGCGCTGAAGGTCGCCGAGATCGCGCCGGACGACCAGGCGGGCGTGCTCGGCCTGGCACTCGGTGTGGGCGCGTTCGCCGCGATGGTCGCCAACCCCCTTGCCGGTCGCTTCAGCGATCGGACTGCCGGGAGGCTCGGCATGCGTCGTCCGTGGATCATCGGTGGCACCGTGGTCGGCTTCGCGGGCCTCGTGGTCGTCGCGACGACCACCTCGACCGTCGCGCTGGTCCTCGCGTGGGGCGTCACGCAGATCGCCTACAACGCCACGATCGCGGCGCTGACCGCGGTCATGCCGGACCACGTCACGCGGTCCCAGCGCGGCCGGGTCGCGGCGCTGCTCGGGCTCTCCCAGAACCTCGCGCTCGTCGGCGGCACGTTCCTCGTGCAGCTCTTCTCGACCTCGGCGACGCAGATGATCATCCCGGGCGCGATCGGGTCGATCGTCGTCGTGCTCTACGCGCTCGTGTTCCGCGACCGCGTGCTCACCAACCGACCGACGTCGAAGCTCAGCGTCGGGCAGGTCTTCGGGTCGTTCGTGTTCAACCCGGTCAAGCACCCCGACCTCGGCTGGGCCTGGCTGACCCGCTTCCTCATGGTCGCCGCGCAGTACACCGCGGTGAGCTACCTGACCTACTTCCTGCGCGACGACATCGGCGTCGAGTCCGAGCACGTCGCGAACGCGGTGTTCCAGGGCACGCTGTGGAACGTCGTGGGGATCGTCCTCACATCCCTCGTCGCCGGGTGGCTGTCCGACAGGCTCGGCCGCCGCAAGCTCTTCGTCGCCGTGGCCGGTGTCGTCGGCGTGGTGGGCCTCGTGCTCATCGCGCTCGCGCCGTCGCTCGGCATGGTGCTCGTCGGTGAGTTCGTGATGGGCGCCGGCATGGGTGTCTTCTACGCCGTCGACCTCGCCCTCATCACCGACGTGCTCCCCTCCGACGAGGACAACGCGAAGGACCTCGGCGTGGTGAACATCGCGCAGGCCCTGCCGCAGTCGATCGTCCCCGCCTCCGCCCCCGGTGTGATCGCCCTCACCGGCGGGTACAGCGGCTTCTTCATCACCGGCGCCGTCGTCGGACTGCTCGGCATCGCCTCGGTGTCCCGCATCCGCGGCGTGCGCTGACCACCTGTTCTGGCTCTGAACGAAAGGACCGACCACCGTGACTACCGTGGACGACGTGACCACCGCCTCCAGTACGGCCGAGCGCATCGAGGCGCTCGTCGGCCAGCTGACCACCGACGAGAAGGTGCAGCTCCTGACGGGGCGCGACTTCTGGACCACCTGGCCGATCGAGAAGATCGGGCTGCGCCGCATCCTCATGTCGGACGGCCCGTCCGGCGTCCGCGGTGAGGTCTGGGACGAGCGCGACCCGTCGCTGAACCTGCCGTCCGCGACGGCGCTGAGCGCTTCGTGGGACCGCGCGATCGCGAAGCGCTACGGCGCCGCAGCGGCCGTCGAGGCCCGCCGCAAGGGCGTCGACGTCGTCCTCGGCCCGACGATCAACCTGCACCGCTCGCCCCTCGGCGGCCGGCACTTCGAGGCGTTCAGCGAGGACCCGGTGCTCACCGGCGACCTGGCGGCGTCGTACGTCGAGGGCGTGCAGGAGAACGGCGTCGCCGCGACCCCGAAGCACTACATCGCGAACGACTACGAGACCGACCGCTTCACCGCGTCCACCGAGGTCTCCGACCGTGCCCTGCGGGAGCTCTACTTGCTCGCGTTCGAGAAGGCCGTGACCGAGGCGCACGCCTGGGCGATCATGTCGTCGTACAACTCGATCAACGGCGTCACCGCGTCCGAGAACGAGCTGCTCGAGACGCCGCTGAACTCCGAGTGGGGCTTCGACGGCATCGTCGTCTCCGACTGGACCGGCGTCCGCTCGGTCGACTCGGCGAAGGCGTCCCAGGACGTCGCGATGCCCGGGCCGAACCAGTGGTGGAGCGAGGGGCCGCTGCTCGCCGCCGTGCAGTCCGGCGACGTGCCGATCGAGGCGATCGACCGGAAGGTCCGCCGCATCCTCACCCTCGCCGCCCGCGTCGGCGCACTCGAGGGCTTCGAGCCCGTGGCCGCGCAGCCCGTGCACGTCGAGGACGGCGTCGCGTTCGTCCGCGAGGCCGAGGCCGAGGGCACCGTCCTCGTCCGCAACACGGGCGTGCTGCCGCTCGACGCGCCCGCCGTCTCACGCATCGCCGTCATCGGCCACAACGCCGAGCAGGCCCGCACGCAGGGCGGTGGCTCGGCCACGGTCGTGCCGTCGCAGGTCGTCTCGCCGCTCGACGGGATCCGTTCGGCGTTCCCGGGCGCCACGGTGGACTACGCGATCGGTGCCGTCGTGCAGGAGGGCATCGCGGAGTTCCCGCTGTCCACCATCACCAACCCCGGCACCGGCGAGCCCGGCGCCCGCGTCGCGTTCGTCAAGGACGGCGAGGAGCTGTACGTCGAGGACCGCCGTGCCACCGCGCTGTTCTGGTTCGGCGGCGACGCCCCCACGCGCGAGGCCGACCGGCTCGACATCACCACGACCTACACCGCGCCGTCCACCGGCACGGTCCGGATCGGCATCGGCGCAGCGGGTCGCTCGCGCATGTGGATCGACGGCGAGCTCGTGCTCGACGAGGACGTCCCGTCCGAGGGCGACCAGCTCGGCGCAGCGTTCCTCAACCCGCCGGCACGGTCGGTGCCCGTGTCCGTGACGGCCGGCCAGCAGGTCGCGATCCGCATCGAGTACGACGTCATCCAGGACGAGACCCTCGGCGGCGTGCTCGCGTACCAGTTCGGTACCGAGCCGAGCGACGAGGACCCGTCGGTGCTGATCGACGCGGCCGTGGCTGCCGCGACCGGGGCGGACATCGCCGTCGTCGTGGTCGGGACCAACTCGAAGGTCGAGTCCGAGGGCTACGACCGCTCCTCGCTCGCGTTCCCCGGTCACCAGGACGACCTGGTCCGCGCGGTCGCCGCGGCGAACCCGAACACCGTGGTCGTCGTGAACGCTGGCTCGCCGGTCGAGATGCCGTGGCGGAACGACGTCGCCGCGGTCCTGCTCACGTGGTTCGGCGGACAGGAGTACGGCAACGCGCTCGCCGACGTCCTCACCGGTGCTCGCGAGCCGGGCGGCCGTCTGCCCACCACCTGGCCGGTCGCGATGGCGGACGTGCCCGTGCTCGACGTCACCCCGGTCGACGGGAAGGTGTCCTACGACGAGGGCGTGCACATCGGCTACCGGGCCTGGCTCCGCGCGGGCACCGAGCCGGCGTACCCGTTCGGCCACGGACTCGGCTACACGACCTGGACGATCGACGGCGTCACCGCGACGCCGACCGTCCGCGAGGGCGACGCGGTCATCGTCACCGCGACCGTCGCGAACACGGGCGACCGGGCCGGCAAGCACGTCGTGCAGGTCTACGCCTCGCGGGAGTCCTCGGCGGTCGACCGTCCGGTCCGCTGGCTCGTCGGCTTCGCGCCCGTGCGGCTCGACGCGGGGGAGTCCACCGAGGTCTCGATCGAGGTCCCGGCCCGGGCGTTCGCGCACTGGGACGGTGCATGGGCTCACGAGTCCGGCACCTTCACGCTGCACGTCGGCGCATCGGTGTCGGACGAATCCGGCACCGTGACGGTCCAATCCGCGTGAAGTCGTCCGGTTTCCGCGCAGGACCGAGCCGCGTTCAGTAACATCGATCTGCGCCAGGCGGCTGGTTACCGTCGGCGTGCGCACCGAGAACGGGGTCGCCATGCGTGCGACACGGTCTCCTGATCCGGCCGATGGAGCCCTGGTGGCCCTGGTGCGTCCAGAATGCGTCCCCGCGTCCGCGCGGGGACGCATTCGTTCGTTCCGGCAGATGCCAACCGGTTGACTTCTTCCCGCCTGGGAGAAACCAGTGAACGAACGTCACTTTTTCGGTCCATCAACCGCAATCCGGTGTGACAAACCACTCGGTAGGTGGAACGATGGGTGCACCATCCCGTGCGGATCAGGGACGAGATGGTCATCCGGTCGGGCTCCCGGGGGAACTCACCAAGCCCCGGCGCGGGCCCGCCGGATGCCCCGCATCACTCCGCTCGGACGATGGGTGCCACGTCCTCGGCGACGATGCGCAGGATCCGCTCGTGCGACGCGGCGTCACCGTTCGCGGGCAGGGTGATCACGAGTTCGTCGGTCGACCGCACGGCCGGGTCGGCGAGCAGCGCGTCGACGATGGCCGACGGCTCGCCGGAGACGACCTTGCTGAAGCGGAACGGCGGGTTCCCCGAGAGCGGGCGCCCCTCGTCGTCCATGCCGCTCGCGTACCCGGTGAGGAACTCCTCGTGCACGGCGCGGTCGTGGTCGTCGAGCAGCGGGACCACGATCCGGCCGACGGCGACCTTCGGGGTGCGGTCGGGGTGCAGCTGGGCGAAGCGCTCGCGGTACGCGGCGATCTGGTCCGCCTGCGCCTCGGCGAACGGCGCACCGGTGTCCTCGGTGTTCAGGGTCGAACAGTGCAGCAGCAGGCCCTTCTCGGCCGTCCGCACCGCGGTGCCCATGCTGCCGCCGCCCCACCACACACGGTCGCGGAGTCCGGGACTGAGGGGCTGCAGCGTCAGCTCGGCACCGGCCGGGATGCTCTCGTAGCCCGTGCCGGCAGTGCCGAGCGGCTCGCCCTGCAGCACCTCGAGCAGGCGGGACGCGCGCGCCTCGGCCTCGTCGCGGAAGCTGCGGTCGGACGCGCCGAACACCGGGTCGAGGATCGGGCCGTAGCCCGCGATGCCGGTCGAGATGCCGAGCTGCACGCGGCCGTCGCTGAGGAGGTCGACGGTGCTGGTGTCCTCGGCGAGGCGGATCGGGTCCTCGTAGCGCATGCCGAGGACCGCGGTGCCGAAGCCGATCGAGCTGGTCCGCTGGGCGGCGGCCGCGAAGAAGGTCATCGGGCTGGTCAGGAACGGCTCGAAGTGGCGCCCGCGGACCCAGCCGGTGCCGTACCCGAGCGACTCAGCGGTCTCGAAGAGCCGCAGGCCGTCCTCGAGGGCAGCGGCGGCGCCGGCCGTGCCGCCGTGGTTCGGGACGAAGGAGAGGAAGCCGAGTTCGCGCACGACGTGAGTCTATGCGCGCGTATCGAGCCGCGCCTCCCGTCGCGTCTGACCGACGGGAGGCGCGGCTCGGCGCCGCCCCGCGCCTCCCGTCCGTCATCACCTACCTGGGAGGATGGTGCCATGACCGACGTCACCACCCAGCCCCCGCTCGTCGCCGCCCTGCCGGCGGCGGTCGACGGTGTCGTCGACCCGGACGCCGTGTACGAGGCGTTCGCGGCCTGGGCGGCCGAGGGCGGGCGCCCGCTGTACCCGGCGCAGGACGAAGCCGTGATCGAGCTCGTCTCCGGCGCCAACGTCGTGCTCTCGACGCCCACCGGCACCGGCAAGTCACTCGTGGCCGCGGGGGCGCACTTCGCCGCGCTCGCCGAGGGGAAGCGGAGCTACTACACGGCGCCGATCAAGGCACTCGTCTCCGAGAAGTTCTTCCAGCTCGTCGAGCTGTTCGGCGCCCAGAACGTCGGCATGGTCACGGGCGACTCGAGCGTTAACGCCGATGCCCCGATCGTGTGCTGCACGGCGGAGATCCTCGCGAACCTCGCGCTCCGGCAGGGACCGGACGCCGACGTCGACGTCGTCGTGATGGACGAGTTCCACTACTACGGCGACCCCGACCGCGGTTGGGCGTGGCAGGTGCCGCTGCTCGTCCTCGAACGGGCGCAGTTCCTGCTCATGTCCGCGACGCTCGGCGACGTCACGACCATCGCGGACGACCTCTCGCGCCGGACCGGACGGCCGACCGCGCGGGTCACCGGAGTCTCGCGTCCGGTGCCGCTCGAGTACGAGTACGTGATGACGCCCGTGCAGGAGACGGTCGAACGGCTGCTCGAGGAGGGCAAGGCGCCGATCTACATCGTCCACTTCGCCCAGGCCGCCGCACTCGAACGGGCGCAGGCGCTCATGTCGGCGCGCGTCGCGTCACGCGAACGCCGAGACCAGATCGCCGAGGCCATCGCCGGGTTCCGCTTCAGCGCCGGGTTCGGGCAGACCCTGTCCCGACTCATCCGGGCGGGCATCGGCGTCCACCACGCCGGCATGCTCCCGAAGTACCGGCGGCTCGTCGAGCAGCTCGCCCAGCGCGGGCTCTTGCCGGTGATCTGCGGCACCGACACCCTCGGCGTCGGCATCAACGTGCCGATCCGCTCGGTGCTGCTCACCGGGCTGACGAAGTTCGACGGCACGAAGATGCGGCAGCTGTCCGCTCGAGAGTTCCACCAGATCGCCGGTCGTGCCGGTCGTGCGGGGTACGACACCGAGGGCGACGTCGTGGCCGAGGCGCCGGAGCACGACATCGAGAACGCGCGGGCGGTCGCGAAGGCCGGCGACGACCCGAAGAAGAAGAACAAGATCAAGCGGAAGAAGGCACCGGACGGCTTCGTGTCGTGGGGTCAGGCGTCGTTCGAGCGGCTCATCGCGGCCGAGCCCGAGCCGATGGTCTCGCGGATGCGGATCACGCACGCGATGGTGCTCTCCGTCGTCGCGCGCGGCGGTTCGGCGTTCGAGTCCGTCCGGTCGCTGGTCTTCGACAACCACGAACCCCGGTCGCGCCAGCTCGCGATGGCCCGGCGGGCCCTGACCATCGCGCGGACGCTCATCAACGCGCGGGTGATCGAGAAGGTCGACGGGGAGTACCGGCTGACCGTCGACATCGCGCCGAACTTCGCGCTCAACCAGCCGCTCTCGCCGTTCGCGCTCGCGGCGTTCGAGCTGCTCGATCCTTCGTCTCCCAGCTACGCGCTCGACATGGTCTCGATCGTCGAGGCCACCCTCGACGACCCGCGGGCGATCCTCTCGCAGCAGCAGTTCAAGGAGCGCGGCGAGGCCGTCGCTCGGATGAAGCAGGAGGGGATCGAGTACGACGAGCGGATGGAGCTGCTCGAGGAGGTCACGTGGCCCCGTCCCCTCGCGGAACTGCTCGAGGCCGCGTACGAGGCCTACGCGGCCGAGCAGCCGTGGGTGCTCGACTTCGCGCTCTCGCCCAAGGCCGTCGTGCGTGACATGTACGAGCGGGCGATGACCTTCGGCGACTTCGTGCGGTTCTACCAGCTCACCCGCTCCGAGGGGCTCGTGCTCCGGTACCTGTCCGACGCGTACCGGACCATGCGGCAGACGATCGCCGACGAGCAGCGCACCCCCGAGCTCGACGACCTGATCGAGTGGCTCGGCGAGGTCGTCAAGCAGACCGACTCCTCGCTCGTCGACGAGTGGGAGGCGCTGCTGAACGGTGACGTCCTGCTCGCGTCGGAGGAACACGAGGAGATCGCGCCGCCGCAGCCCTCGCGGCTCACCGGGAACCCGCGGGCGTTCCGGGTGCTCGTGCGCAACGCCCTGTTCCAGCGGGTGCTGCTCGCCGCCGCCGACGACGTCGCCGGACTCGCGGCGCTGGACGGTGCGGCGGGCTTCGGCGAGGACGCGTGGGACGCCGTGCTCGAGGAGTACTACGAGGCGCACGACGAGATCGGGACGGGTGCCGACGCCCGGTCCATGCAGTACCTGGTGCTCGACGAGGCCGGGGCCACCGGGGTGTCCGGTGCGGCGGCCGCGTCGGGCTCGGCACGCGTCTGGCGTGCGCGGCAGATCTTCGCCGACCCCGCCGGCGACAAGGACTTCGGGTTCTCCGCCACGATCGACCTCGACGCGTCGGACGAAGCGGGCGAGGCCGTGGTGCGGGTCACCGAGATCGGGCGCTTCGACGGCTGGTCGGACGTGGACGTCGACTGATGCCCGTGGTGCGCGAGCTCGGCGGCTCCTCGGCCGACGGCGACGTCGCCGCGCTGCAGGACCTGCTCGAGTCGGTGCCGGACTACGCGTTGCGGATCACCGGGTACCCGCCGGGGCCGTCCGACGGGCTGAGCGCGCTGCTGTCGGTGCCGGACGGGTTCGATCCGGTGGGGAAGGTCGGGCTCGGGCTGTGGGAGGGGGAGCGGCTCGTGGCGTTCGCGGACGTGCTGCTCGGGTACCCGTCGCCGCCCGCCGCGTACATCGGGCTGCTGGTCGTCCGAGGGGGCGAGCAGGGTCGGGGGCTCGGGCGGGCGATGCACGACGCGGTCGTCGAGCGGGTCCGGGCGGCGTCGGGGCGCTCGGGCGTGGGGCGCTCGGGCGTGGAGCGCTCGGGCGTGGAGCGCTCGGGCGTGGAGCGCTCGGGCGTGGAGCGCTCGCGCGTGGAGCGCTCGCGCCTGGAGCGTTTGCGTGTGGAGCGTTTGCGCCTCGCCATCGTCGCGTCGAACGCGGCGGTGGCGGAGCCGTTCTGGCGGGCGCTCGGGTACGAGCCGACGGGGGAGGAGAAGCCGTACCGGTACGACCACCTCGTCAGTACGGTCGCGCTCTGGGAACGGGCGCTCTGACGAACGGGTACGTTCGACGCCAGTCCCGGGCCGATCGGTCCGCGACCAGGATCGAGAGGACCCCACCGTGCGCATCGGATCGAGCATCGCCCTGATCGTCGTCGGCGCCATCGTGGCGTTCGCCCTGAACATCCAGCTCGCGGGTGTCGACCTGCGCCTGATCGGCTACATCCTCATGGCAGCGGGCGTGGTCCTGCTCGTCATCAGCCTCGCAGTGGCGTTCGGCGGACGTCGTACGACGACCACGACGCGGAGCGGGGTCGACCCGGCGTCCGGGGAGCAGATCACGCGTCAGGATCGTCGCGACGGCACCTACTGAGCGTCGCGCGGCTGCATCAGAACAGGGTCGCGGGCGGGGTCGCCTCGGGCAGCGCGGCCGGCTCGGTGACCTCGACACCCGGCCACCCCGGGCCGTGCGGCACCTCGGTGCCCTGCTGGTAGGCGGTCGCGGCACCGCGGGCGCGGACGTCGGCCGCCTCGTTCATCTCGTGCCCGACGTGTCCACGGACCCACTCGAACGTGACCTTGCGGCCCTGCAGCTCGGCGTCGAGCTCCTTGATGATCTCGACGTTCAGCACGGGCTTGCCGTCGGCCTTCCGCCAGCCCTTCCGCTTCCAGCCCGCGAGCCACTCGGTGCACGCCTTGATCGCGTACTGGCTGTCGCAGAGGATGTGCAGCGGCTCGCCGGTGTCCTTCGTGGCACGGAGCAGCTGGAGGACGGCGGTCAGCTCGCCCTGGTTGTTCGTGGCGTTCGGCCACCCACCGGCGGCCCAGCGGTCGTCATCGACGTACCAGGCCCAGCCGGCCGGGCCGGGGTTGCCGAGGGCTGAGCCGTCTGCTGCGGCGACGATCGTCACGGTGGGACCTCCTGCGTGTGGCGAGTGCTGGTCAACCGTAACGGACCGGACCGACCCCCGGCGTCAGCGGTTCGCGGGGGAGATGTTGAGGGTGGCGTCCTCGTTGAGCCACTTGTCGCCGCGGAGCTCGAGGTAGGGGTTCATCCACTCGAACTGCGCCGGGGTGACGCCGAAGCGCTTCGACACCGTGGTGAGGTCGTCGCCGTGCGACACCATGTACCAGGTGGGCGTGCCGTCGACGTCCTTCACGTACCCGTACGCACCCGGGCGGGCCTTCCCCACGGTCACGCGCAGGTCCGGGTAGGGGTTCGGGATCTTCCACGTCAGCGTGCCGACCGCGAGCACCGAGCCGACCCACGGGCGGTCCGCGTCGCTGCTGCCGTCGCCGGACGACATCGGCACCAGGACGGCGCTCGCGAGGTAGTCGGGCCGTGCGCCGGCGTCGAGCGTGTACGAGTCGGGCGGCCCGGACGCGCGGTCCCACTGCACGAACCCACGGGCGACCGCGTCGTAGCCGTCCTGGAACCCGGCGACGCGGTGGCGGAACTGGATCGACATCGGCTGCGGGTTCGTCGTCCGGTAGTCCGAGAGGTGCACCGTGAACACGCCGTCGGCATCGGCCGTGACCCGCACGTGGATCGACGTGTCCCCGGTCTTCGACACGACGTCGGTCTCGGCGGCGACGGTCCCGGCGGGGAGGACCTGCTCGGGGGTCGGGGAGGCGGAGGGCGTCGGTCGCTCGGTGGCGTCCGGTCCCTGCACGGCCAACCGGGTCGGACTCGGCACCGGATCGGGTCCGCTGAGCACCGAGCAGCCGGTCAGTCCGATGGCTGCGACCGCCGACAGCAGCACCACCGCAGTCGTCCGTCCCCTCGTCACCGCTCGTCGCATGATCCCCCTCGTCCCCGGCCGGCGTCGGATCTCGCCTGGCTCGCGGTGATCGTAGCGTGGGGTCGAGGCGCGTTCCGGACTCGTGACCGGATCGGTACCGATGCTGCGGGATCGAGCGGTCGCCCTCGGGCGGACCACCGGTCGGGTGCGTCGATCGGACTGCCGGGGACGTCGCTCGGGCAGCGAGGCCTACGGTCGGCGCCATGAGCGACAGCATCCCCGACGTCCCGGGCCCCGAGGACTCCGACGACCGCGCACGCGCCGACGCCCTGCGCGAGGCTGCACACCACGAGGGCGCGGACGGCGTCGGGGAGCGTGAGCAGCGCGCGGCCGACACCTCGTACAGCCCGTCGAGCGAGCGGGAGACCGAGGCGTCGCAGACGTCGCAGCGCGATCGTGCCGACCTCGAGGCGGACGGCATCGACCCCTCGCGGATCGTCGCCGCTCCGGGCACGGGTGGCGCCGACGACGCGGGCGACGTCGAGCCGGAGCCCGGCGACCTGCACCTGCCGTGGCAGTCGGAGGAGGACCGCCGGGGCTAGCTCGCCACCCGGTCGAGTTCGCGGACGAGCTCCTCACCGTCGCGGACGTCCCAGAACGCGAACGGCTGCGGGCCGAAGGCGATCGCGTCGAGACCCGTGTTCGCGTAGAGGCGTGCCGCTCCGGAACCGCTGACGAACGCCTGGAGCCCAGACGGCTGGCCGGTGTTCCACTCCACCGAGCAGTGCTGCCGGTCCTTGCTCCACGTGATGGTCCGGTCGGTGCGGCCCACCGAGACCTCCCGCGAGCCTCGAGGCGTGATGACGAGCGCTCGGCGAGACGTCACCGCGTACACCGTCGTGCGCTTCCGGTGACCCTTCAGCAGGAACCGGCCGAAGACGAAGAACAGGCCGAGCAGGACGAAGACGCCCCCGAAGACGAGGAAGAACGCCGGTGCGCCGGACGTCGCGGCGGTGAGCTCCCAGTACACGGCGAACCCGCACCAGAGCACCGAGAAGGGCACCAGGAACACGTCCTGTCCGGCGAACAGCTTCGCCGGATCGCTCGTCCCCGCCCAGTACAGGTGCTCGTCCGGCCGGAGGTGTTCACGCGCGGTCTGTTGAGGATCGTTCACCCCGAAGAACCTACGCGGGTCAGGACACCGAGTCCGGGTGGGACCCCGTGCGCTGCCCCGACTCGAGCGACGCGATCGCCGCGAGGTCGTCGTCGCTCAGCACGAACCCGTCGACGTCGAGGTTCGACCGGATCCGCGACGGCGTCACCGACTTCGGCAGCACCACCACCCCCTGCTGCACGTTCCACCGCACGAGCACCTGCGCCACGCTCACCCCGTGGGCGTCCGCGATGCCGGTGAGCACCGGCTCGTCGATGAGCCGCCCGCGTCCGAGCGGTGACCAGGCCTCGGTCACGATCCCGTGCTGCGCGTGGAACGCCGTGAGCTCACGCTGCGGCAGCCACGGGTGCCGCTCGACCTGGTTCACCGCCGGGACCTCGCCCGTCTCCTCGATGAGCCGTTCGAGGTGCGGCATCTGGAAGTTCGAGACCCCGACGCTGCGCGCGCGCCCCGACTCGCGCAGCTCGACGAGGGCGCGCCAGGTGTCGACGTAACGGTCGTTCGCCGCGGCCGGCCAGTGGATGAGGTAGAGGTCGACGGTGTCGAGCCCGAGTCGCTCGAGGCTCGCGTCGAACGCCCGCAGGGTCGCGTCGCGCCCCTGGTGGTCGTTCCACACCTTGGTCGTCACGAAGACGTCGTCACGGTCGAGCCCGGAGGCGCGGATCGCCTTCCCGACGCCGGTCTCGTTGCCGTACATCTCGGCGGTGTCGACGTGCCGGTAGCCGGCGTCGAGCGCGAGACCGACCGCCGTCTCGGCCTCGGTGTCGTCGACCTTGTAGACGCCGAAGCCGATGGCGGGGATCGATGCGCCGTCGCGGAGGGGGACTGAGGTGACCATGCACCCATCCTGCCGATCGTGGCGGGGGTGCGCCGCGCCTCCAGGCTGGGCGTCGCACCACGTCATCGACGTGACACGCGTCGATCGACGCGCGCGATGTCGGAACACGCGTGTTTCGCGCCTAGGTGGGGATGTTCACCGGCTCGGTGTCGGGGATGGGGCTCGCGTCGCGACCACGCAGGTCGGGCAGCCAGCGCCTCGTGACGAGCGGCAGGACGACGCCCACCGCGGCCATCACGGCGCCGACCATCATCCCGCCGGTCGCCCCCTGACTGTCGATGAGGAAGCCGGCGACCGCGGAACCGCCCGCAGCACCGATGAGCTGGCCGGTGCCCATCCAGCCGTACGCCTCGGCCGTGTCGGAGAACTTCACCGTCGCCGAGACCGAGCCGAACATGACCGCGAGGGCCGGAGCGATGCCGGCGCCGGCGATGACCAGGGCGAGGCAGAGCCACCAGAAGTTCGTGCCGCCCACGGCCAGCGCGAGTCCGACGAACACGATCGACATGCGCGTCCACAGGGTGTTGCGCGAGATCGGCAGGTGGCCGAGGGTGAGGCCGCCGATGAGCGAGCCGATGGCGAACACGGCGAGGACGATGCCGGCGTTCGGGCTGCCCTCGCCGAAGACGCTCGTGACGCTCGCTTCGACCGCCGCGCAGGCCCCGATGAGGAGGAGGCCCGTGAGGGTGGCGACGACGACCGACGGCCGCTTCAGCACCACGCCGAACGCTCGCTTCGACCGCGGGATGCGGACCCGGCCGAGCTCGGGGGAGGCGATGAACCACGTGCCGCCGACGACGAGGAACACCATCGCGACGACGATCGCCTGGATCGTGCCGATCTGCGTCGCGACGAACGTCGTGATGACCGGGCCGGCGACCCAGATGAGCTCCTGCGCGCTCGCGTCGAGGGAGAAGAGCGGCGTGAGCTGCGACGAGGTCACCATCTTGGGGTAGATGGTGCGCACCGCCGGCTGCACGGGCGGGACGGCGAGGCCGCCCAGGAACCCGACGACCACGTAGGCCCACAGCGGCATGACGAAGAACGCGATGACGGCCATGCTCACGAGCGCGACGAGGCTCGTCAGGATGAGCACCGGCCGCATGCCCCAGCTGCCCATCCAGCGGCTGGTGAGCGGACCCGCGATCGCCTGCCCGATGCTCGTCGTCGCGAGCACGAGACCGGCGGCGCCGTACGAGTCGAAGACGTGCTCGACGTGCAGCAGGTAGGCCAGCGACAGCATGCCGAAGGGGAACCGTGCGGTGAGCTGCGCGGCGATGACGCGACCCACGCCGGGAGTCTTGAGGAGGGGGCCGTACGTGCTCACGAGACGAGTGTACGGACCGGACGGACGGCCCTGTCACCCGTCCGGGGGAGGTCTGGACGGCGAGCTGCCCGCGACACGCCGACACGCTGATTCCACACATGTGGACCGATGCTGTCCACGGGTGTGGGGAAGTGTCGGTGGTCCGCCGGAGAATGGCGGAATCACGGGCCTCTCCGAGCTCTTCACACTGTGGAGGAGCTTGTGGAGAACTACACGGCTGTAACACTTCCTCTTGTGGTCGGTGACTCCGCCAGCCACTAGATGTAGTGTGGAGGCATCGCAGCGGCCCCTCCCGGAACCTGCTGCACACAGGCACCAGTACAACCACCACAGCAACAGCAGAACCAGGGGAGATCATGGCCGTCACCGTCTACACCAAGCCGTCCTGCGTCCAGTGCACCGCGACGTACCGCGCGCTCGACAACAAGGGCATCCAGTACGAAGTGCACGACGTCTCCACCGACGAAGCCGCGCTCGAGCACGTCAAGAGCCTCGGCTACCTGCAGGCGCCCGTCGTCGTCACGGACGACGACCACTGGTCGGGCTTCCGTCCCGACAAGATCGCGACGCTCAGCGCCGAACTCGCGTAGTCATCCTGCGGGCCCCGAAGGGGCCCGCAGGTCAGGGCATTTCGGGAGGCGCAAATTGCGTCCCCTTGCCCGCCTGGTCCGTCTGTCCGCACCTTCTCATCGGAGGGGCACCATGAGCCGACTGGTCTACTTCTCGAGCGTGTCCGGGTACACCGCACGCTTCGTCGAGAAGCTCGGCCGTGACGCGGACCGGATCCCGCTCTACCCGAACGACCCGTTCCTCCACGTGGACGAGCCGTACGTGTTGGTGCTGCCCACCTACGGTGGCGGCAACGGGCAGGGAGCGGTCCCCAAGCAGGTCATCAAGTTCCTCAACGACGAACGCAACCGCTCGCTCATCCGCGGTGTGATCGTCGGGGGCAACACGAACTTCGGCGAGGCCTACGGTCTCGCGGGGGACGTCATCGCACGCAAGTGCAACGTCCCCGTCCTCTACAGATTCGAACTCTTCGGGACTCCTGACGACGTGTCAGCGGTCAACACAGGATTGGATGCATTTTGGACGCAGCAGTTGCAGACGTCGATCTGACGTCGCCGCAGACGGGGATGGACTACCACTCCCTCAACGCGATGCTCAACCTCTACGACGCGGACGGGAACATCCAGTTCGACAAGGACCGTGAAGCCGCGAAGCAGTTCTTCCTGCAGCACGTCAACCAGAACACCGTCTTCTTCCACAACCTGAAGGAGCGGCTCGACTACCTGGTCGAGAACGAGTACTACGAGCGCGAGACGATCGACATGTACTCGCTGGACTTCATCCAGAAGCTCAACGACCTGGCGTACTCGAAGAAGTTCCGGTTCCAGACGTTCCTCGGTGCGTTCAAGTACTACACGAGCTACACGCTCAAGACGTTCGACGGCAAGCGATACCTCGAGCGCTTCGAGGACCGCGTCGTGATGACCGCCCTCGGCCTCGCACAGGGCAACGAGCAGCTCGCGATCGACCTCGTCGAGGAGATCATCGCCGGCCGCTTCCAGCCCGCGACCCCGACGTTCCTCAACACCGCGAAGGCCCAGCGCGGCGAGCTCGTCTCCTGCTTCCTCCTCCGCATCGAGGACAACATGGAGTCGATCTCGCGCGGCATCAACTCCTCGCTGCAGCTCTCGAAGCGCGGCGGCGGCGTGGCCCTGCTCCTCTCCAACATCCGCGAGGCCGGCGCCCCGATCAAGCAGATCGAGAACCAGTCCTCGGGCATCATCCCCGTGATGAAGCTGCTGGAAGACTCCTTCTCCTACGCGAACCAGCTCGGTGCGCGTCAGGGTGCCGGCGCGGTCTACCTCAGCGCCCACCACCCGGACATCATGCGGTTCCTCGACACCAAGCGTGAGAACGCCGACGAGAAGATCCGCATCAAGACGCTGTCCCTCGGCGTCGTCGTGCCGGACATCACGTTCGAGCTCGCGAAGAACAACGAGGACATGTACCTCTTCTCGCCGTACGACGTCGAGAAGGTCTACGGCATCCCGTTCGGCGACGTCCCGATCTCCGAGAAGTACCGCGAGATGGTCGACGACTCGCGCATCAAGAAGACCAAGATCAAGGCGCGCGACTTCTTCACCACCATCGCCGAGATCCAGTTCGAGTCGGGCTACCCGTACATCGTGTTCGAGGACACGGTGAACAAGGCCAACCCGATCAAGGGTCGGATCAACATGTCCAACCTGTGCTCGGAGATCCTGCAGGTCAACACCCCGACCACGTTCAACGAGGACCTCTCGTACAACGAGATCGGCAAGGACATCTCCTGCAACCTCGGCTCGCTGAACATCGCGCTGACGATGGACTCGCCGGACTTCGGTCGCACCATCGAGACCGCCATCCGCGGCCTCACCTCGGTGTCGCAGATGTCGCACATCACGTCGGTCCGCTCCGTCGAGGACGGCAACGACAAGTCGCACGCCATCGGCCTCGGCCAGATGAACCTGCACGGCTACCTCGCTCGTGAGCGCGTGTACTACGGCTCCGAAGAGGGCATCGACTTCACGAACATCTACTTCTACACGGTGCTGTTCCACGCCCTTCGTGCGTCGAACAAGATCGCGATCGAGACCGGCGAGACCTTCGACGGGTTCCGCGACTCGAAGTACGCGTCGGGTGAGTTCTTCGACAAGTACACCGATCAGGCGTGGACCCCCGCCACGCCTCGCGTCGCCTCGCTCTTCGACAACGCGAACATCACGATCCCGACGCAGGACGACTGGAAGGCGCTGAAGGCGTCCATCCAGGAGCACGGCATCTACAACCAGAACCTGCAGGCCGTCCCGCCGACCGGTTCGATCTCGTACATCAACCACTCGACGTCGTCGATCCACCCGATCGCGTCGAAGATCGAGATCCGCAAGGAAGGCAAGCTCGGTCGCGTCTACTACCCGGCGCCGTTCATGACGAACGACAACCTGGACTACTACCAGGACGCG
The DNA here is from genome assembly GCF_059492135.1 of Curtobacterium sp. Curtsp22. NCBI lineage: Bacteria > Bacillati > Actinomycetota > Actinomycetes > Micrococcales > Microbacteriaceae > Curtobacterium > Curtobacterium sp. Curtsp22. The sequence continues at coordinate 2,985,912 of NZ_CP168519.1, forward strand.
TACGAGATCGGTGCCGAGAAGATCATCGACACGTACGCTGCGGCGACGCAGCACGTGGACCAGGGCCTGTCCCTGACGCTGTTCTTCAAGGACACCGCCACCACGCGCGACATCAACAAGGCGCAGATCTACGCATGGCGCAAGGGCATCAAGACGATCTACTACATCCGTCTCCGCCAGCTCGCGCTCGAGGGCACCGAGGTCGAGGGCTGCGTCAGCTGCATGCTGTAGAGCTGCTGCTCTCTTCCTGGAGGCGCGGGGCGGGCCCCGCACCGCGCCTCCAGTCCGCCATCAGATCACCATCTCGAATCCGGAAGACAACATCCATGACCCTCACCGACCCGGTCCACGCCACGGGCAAGTCCATCCCGCTGATCAGTGCGGTCAGTGCCATCAACTGGAACCGCATCCAGGACGACAAGGACGTCGAGGTCTGGAACCGGCTGGTCAACAACTTCTGGCTGCCCGAGAAGGTGCCGCTGTCGAACGACGTGCAGTCGTGGAACACACTGACGCCGGCGGAGCAGCAACTCACCATGCGGGTCTTCACCGGCCTGACGCTGCTCGACACCATCCAGGGCACCGTCGGCGCGATCAGCCTGATCCCCGACGCGATCACCCCGCACGAAGAAGCCGTCTACACGAACATCGCGTTCATGGAGTCGGTCCACGCGAAGAGCTACTCGTCGATCTTCTCGACGCTGGCCTCGACGCCCGAGATCGACGACGCCTTCCGCTGGTCCACTGAGAACGTGAACCTGCAGAGGAAGGCCCAGATCGTCCTTGACTACTACACCGGTGACGACCCCCTGAAGCGCAAGGTCGCCTCGACGCTGCTCGAGTCGTTCCTGTTCTACTCCGGCTTCTACCTGCCGATGTACTGGTCCTCGCGGGCGAAGCTCACGAACACCGCCGATCTGATCCGCCTGATCATCCGCGACGAGGCCGTCCACGGGTACTACATCGGGTACAAGTTCCAGAAGGGCCTCGAGGGCGCTTCCGAGGAGCGCAAGCAGGAGATCAAGGACTACACGTTCAACCTCCTCTTCGAGCTCTACGAGAACGAGGTGCAGTACACGCAGGACCTCTACGACGGCGTCGGGCTGACCGAGGACGTCAAGAAGTTCCTGCACTACAACGCCAACAAGGCGCTGATGAACCTGGGCTACGAGCCGATGTTCCCCAAGGAGACGACGGACGTGAACCCGGCGATCCTGTCGGCGCTGTCGCCCAACGCCGACGAGAACCACGACTTCTTCTCGGGCTCCGGGTCGTCGTACGTTATCGGCAAGGCCGAGAAGACCGAGGACGAGGACTGGGACTTCTGAGTCCTTTTCGGGCGAGTGATGAGCAGTAATTGGCGCGACCGTCTATCCGCTGTCGGCGAGGGGCACCTCGCAGGAGGCGCTTCAACTGCGGTGGGACTGTCGGTTGACGCGGTGCACCTGAACGGTGGAGCAACTTTTGTTCCGCAGCACTCGGGCGTCACTGTCCTCGTGGGCGCAAACAACGCGGGCAAATCCACACTACTGCGCGAAATCGCAGCTAAACTGATGGCTCAGCCGGGCCAGAGTTCGGGCCAAGGTATCGCTCTGGAGTCTATTCAAATCACCACCGAAGGCACCCAAGCTGACCTCGTGGCCTGGAGCGCGGAGCGGCTCGACTACGAAGAGCACCTTGGGGCGCGGGGCTTTCTCATACCAAATTGGGGCCACATCACCCCTGGCAGCCTGGCGATGAACTGGGGTCATGGGGATCCGGGTCTCGGTGCGTTAGCGCCGTATCTTATGTTCCATGGGGACGCTCAGGGAAGATTCAACGTTGGCGGCGCTGCCGAAATGCGCTCATCGATTACAGATCCAGCGACGAGCCCCATCCATCACCTCCAAGATTCCAGTGAGATGTTGGAGCGCATTCGAGGCGTCGCCGAGCGCATATTCGGGCAGTCTCTTACCTTGGATAATCTTGGTCGAACCTTGCGCCTTCGAATTGGTTCGGTCGGAGTGCCTGCGCCGCCGGTCGACGCGATTAGCCATGAATACCTTGCGGCGATGGCCGCACTTCCTGACCTCGACTCCCAGGGTGACGGTATGCGGAGTGTCATGGGGCAACTTTTGCCCCTGGTAACCGCTTCGCACGAGGTCGTGCTCCTAGACGAACCAGAAGCTTTCCTCCATCCTCCCCAGGCTCATGCTCTCGGGAGAGAGCTCGGTACCCTATCGTCACAGGGAGCGCAAATAATAATTGCGACCCACGACCGCAATCTGCTGGCCGGTCTTCTTGAGGTCGACGTGCCAATCACGGTAGTCAGGCTGTCGCGGGACGGGGGTCACGCCTCGGTTCACCAGCTCAATTCCACTGATCTGCGAGCCGTATGGGCTGATCCTGTACTTAAGTATTCGAATGTGCTCGATGGTCTCTTCCATCGTTTGGTGGTAGTAGCTGAAGCCGACGGAGATTGTGCATACCTGGCGGCGGCTCTTGATAACCATGGGAGAGATGACCCGCTGCCGCGCAGCGAAGTTTTGTTCGTTCCGACTGGGGGCAAGGACGGGATGGCGAAGGTTTGCCAGGCGCTTCGAGCCTTGAACGTTCCCGTTGTGGCTGCGCCGGATCTCGATATCATCAACGACGTCGTCCGCCTGAGTGGATTGGTGCGCGCGCTCGGCTGTGTTTGGCGTGATGAGTTGCAGGAAGTGTGGGAGAAGGCAACTGCTGATTTGCGTGCTCCGCGCGAGACCGTGAAGGTTTCGCACGTGCTCGATGCTGTTACAGGACTGCTTGACGGGAGGCAAGCGGAGCAATACTCGCGGGAACTAAGAGACGCCGTGTCTGCGGCAATTCGCGCGAATGATTCACCTTGGGCCCAAGTGAAGTCCCACGGGGTGAGCGCTTTCCGAGGGGAGAGCTATAGTCATGTGCTTCGACTCCTCGAGTTGTTGTCCGAGGCAGGCGTCGTTCCCGTTCGAGAAGGTGAATTGGAGCGGCTGGCCCCAGGAGTAGCTGTCCGTAAAGGTTCAGCATGGCTAGGCGCAGCCCTCGCGGCCGAGGAGCAGAACAACCGGGCTAGTCAGGAGCATCTGGATAGAATTCTGGCTGCCGTCCACTGACCGCGCGCTTTTGCTGGCCGCAGCACACGCCCGCTTCAGCGGACACACTCCCACGACAACGGCAGGGTTCAGTGCTGGGAGGTAAATGGTGGAGGACCAGACCGTCGTGGGCTGGCCGAGTGTGCGACTGGTGCGCTCACGTCGGAGGCTCTCCGGCTGCAGGACTCACCGACCCTGCCGCGGGCGATTGAGACGACGCCCTCATCGCTAGTCTGTGCCGCGATGTGTCTGACCGGCCGCCCGACGCGGCCTGGTTGTCAGCGGCCCGTGCCCTGCCTCGTACACACCGACATGGCTTGGGAGAAACGCGTCGACGGTCGTTTCGAACTCCTCGGTTCGAGCTAGCTGGTCGACCTGCGGTCAATGTCACCGAGGTCAGCGGTGCCTCGACCTCCGCGTCACACTGACCGGCGAGGATCTTGGCCGTGTCCATGGCCTTCCGCTCGCTGCTGCTGACGTTGCAGAGCGTATGGGCGAAAGCCCGCGGCGCAGGCGCCGCGGGACCGTCCACCAACCGACAGCCAAGTTCGGGATTGAGAGGACTTGGTTGACCGCCACCGAGGGGGCGGACAGTCATGCGCACAGGCTCGCTCGCGATCTCCAGTGTGTGAAACGTACGATGGCCAGCCGCGGTGCCGCAGCGGCGAGATGCCAAATTGCCTGAGTCGACCTGATATAGCTGACGGGCTGGTCGCGACTCGATTTCGGCGGGCCGCTCCGGCACGAAACGACGAACGGCTCGCCCTGTTGTCGAGGCGCGCTGCTGTGGAGCCTGGCCGCTACAGCGCTGCCGGCACGGGGATGCTGCTGAGCTCCGCTCGCACGATATCCGCACCAGCGGACAGCGCACTGAGCTTCCCGAGCGCCGCACCCCGCGCCAACGGCGCCATCCCGCAGTTCGAGCTGGGGATGAGCTTGTCCGCATCCACGAACTCGAGCGCCCGCCGCAGCACCTCCGCGACCTCGTCCGGGGTCTCCACGACCTCGGTCGCGACGTCGATCGCCCCGAGCATGACCTTCTTCCCCCGGATGAGCTCCACGAGGTCGAGCGGCACGTGAGAGTGGATGCACTCGAGCGACACGATGTCGATCGACGACTGCTGGAGCAGCGGGAACGACTGCTCGTACTGTCGCCACTCCGCCCCGAGCGTCTCCTTCCACTTGTTGTTCGCCTCGATGCCGTACCCGTAACAGATGTGCACGGCGGTCTCGGCGCGGAGGCCCTCGGTGGCGCGTTCGAGCGCGGCGACGCCCCAGTCCTGCACCTCGTCGTGGAACACGGTGAAGGCGGGCTCGTCGAACTGGATGATGTCGACGCCGGCGGCCTCGAGCTCCCGGGCTTCCTGGTTGAGGATCGTGGCGAACTCCCACGCCAGCTTCTCGCGAGACTTGTAGTGCTGGTCGGAGAGCGTGTCGATCATGGTCATCGGGCCGGGCAGTGCCCACTTGATCGGCCGGTCGGTCTGCGCGCGGAGGAACTTGGCGTCGTCGACGAACACCGGGGCGGGGCGACTCACGGCGCCGACGACCGTGGGGACGGCAGCGTCGTAGCGGTCGCGGATCCGGACGGTCTCCTTGCGCTCCTGGTCGATGCCGTCGAGGTGCTCGATGAACGTCGTGACGAAGTGCTGGCGGGTCTGCTCGCCATCGCTGACGATGTCGATCCCGCGGTGCTCCTGCTCGTGCACGGCGGATCGGAGTGCGTCCTGCTTGCCCTCGGTCAGGGCGGCGCCGTCGAGCTGCCAGGGGGACCAGAGGCGCTCGGGCTCGGCGAGCCAGGACGGCTTCGGCAGGCTGCCGACGATCGCGGTGGGGAGGAGAGAACTCATGGAGGTGACGGTCCAGACGGTCAGCGGGCGGGGACGGGCTCGGCAGCGAACTGCGAGAGGAGTGCGCGGTGTGGCGTCACGAGGTGCTCCTCGGTCCACCGGCCCTGGGTGATCCCGAGGCGGCTGCGCTCCTCACGGTCGTAGGTGACCGGGGTGGGCCTGAAGTCGGTGTGGTCGAGGGAGGGGCGGTACGTGCTGCCGGCCGGGGTGTTCGCGGCGTAGATCTCCGGCCGGTAGATCTTCTGGAACGTCTCCATGGTGGCGATCGTGCCGATGAGCTGGAGGTCCGTGTAGTCCGTGGTGACATCGCCGCGTGAGTAGAACGCGAGCGGGGCCGACGCTCCGGCGGGCTGGAAGTACCGGACCCGCATGCCCATCCGGCCGAAGTAGTCGTCGGTGAGCGAGGAGTGCTCGTGCTCGTACTCGGCGCCGAGGACGGGGTGGACGTACCCGGTCCGGCGGTAGGTCTGGCTCGTCGAGACGCTGATGCAGACGACGGGCTCGGCGCCGAAGCCGTCGTGGAACGCCGACGACGAAAGGAACCGCTGGAAGAGGGCCCCGTGCAGCACACCGAAGTCGGACGGCAGGCCCGGCGACGACGGCAGCAGCACCGAGAAGTCGTAGTCGCGCAGGTACGACGAGAAGTTGTTGCCGAGGATGCCGTGGTGGTGCTCGCCGGTGTGCTGGTCGACGATCGTGACGTCGAGCATCTCGAGCAGCGGGAACTCGGCGTCCGATCCACCGTCGGAGAACTGCAGTGCGGCCGAGACGATGTCGAGCTGCAGGCGGTAGCGATCACCGGCAGCCGAGAGCTCGTTCGCGCGCTCGTCGATCATCGCCAGCGCGGCACGGAGGTTCTCCTGCCGGCGCTCGCCGCGCGCCAGGTTGGCGAAGTTCGTGGTCAGCCGGGAGCTGTCCGACGGGGAGTAGTCCTCGTCGAACCGGGTCCGGGTGATGCTGAAGGTGATCTCGCTCGCCATGATGTGTCGATCATGGCGGGATCCCGAGGTCATCAGGTAATACCGAGACACTATGCGGCGGTATAGCCTCGGCCTATGGCCCGGGTCTCGAACGACATCACCCTGCAGCAGCTCCGGTATTTCATCGAGGTCGCGACCGAGGGCTCGATGAGCGCCGCGGCCGATCTGCTCTACGTGTCGCAGCCGACCATGTCCGCGGCGATGAAGGACCTCGAGACACGGATCGGTCGCCCGCTCTTCACCCGTTCGGCCCGAGGCGTCGTGCTCACCGTCGACGGCGTCGAGTTCCTCGGGTACGCCCGGCAGGTCGTCGAGCAGGTCTCCCTGCTCGAGCAGCGGTACGTCGGGCGGCAGGCGTCGCGTCGGTTGCTCGGGGTGTCGGCGCAGCACTACTCGTTCGCCGTCGAGGCCTTCGTCCGGATGGTCGAAGCGGCGGCCGCGGACGAGTACGAGTTCTCGCTCCGTGAGACCCGCACCTGGGACATCATCGAGGACGTCCGCACGCTGCGGAGCGAGGTCGGCATCCTCTACCGCAACGACTTCAACAAGCAGGTCCTCGGGAAGCTGCTGCGGGACGCCGGCGTCGTGTTCACCCCGCTGTTCGTCGCCCAGCCGCACATCTTCGTCTCCCGGCGGAACCCGATCGCGTCGCGGGAGCGCGCGACCCTCGAGGACCTCGCCGACCTGCCCCGACTCACGTTCGACCAGGGCGCGAACAACTCCTTCTACCTGGCCGAGGAGATCCTGTCGACGATGTCGAGCAAGCGGGAGATCCGCGTCTCGGACCGGGCGACGATCTTCAACCTCATGGTCGGCCTCGGTGGGTACACGATCTCGACGGGCCTCATCAGCGACGACCTCGACCCCGAGATCGTCGCCATCCCGCTCGACGTCGACGAACGCATCGAGATCGGGTGGATCGCCCACGCCTCGGTTCCCCTCACCGTCCAGGCGCAGGCGTACCTGGACGAGTTGCGAGCGGTGGTCACGAGCTACGGCGTCGAGCCGCTCGGGTAGTCCGCCACCGGGGGTTGAGAGGTGGCGCTGAACACGAGGTTTCATCGAAGAGTCTGTCGGATTCGGTTACGGAAGAACGCCTGCTGCCGACAGGGGCACCAGATGAATGATGAGACCGTGAACGTGGACAGGTGGCTTCGAAGAGCTGCCGGATGGTGTAAGGAGCGGGCACCCATCATCTCGACCGCGTCCCTTGTTCTCGGGATAGTCACTCTCGTATTCGCGGTGGTCGCTGTCGGGCTGTGGGGCAGGCCGGTGCTTGGGTACACCTCCATGGGGATCATGGGGGCGTGCGAGTTCATCTGGCTTGCAAGCTCGGAGGCTTCGCCCACGAGCGGGAAGACGGCGCGCGCGCCGTGGCGATTCCGGTGGCATGCCCTGTGCTGCCTGCTCGTCGGGGTCGCCGGTGCTGCACTCGTCGTCCTGCCGCCGGACGCGAAGTCCAACGGTCCGGAGCCGCTGGTCGAGGTGCTCGGACGAGGCGTCGTGGTGTTGTTGTTCGCATCATCGGTCGCGTTCCTGGCCGTCATCGTGACCGCAGTCTCGCGAAGCGAAACGACGCTCCTCACGAATCCGTTCCCGAAGAAGACGCAAGCGTCGTTCAGGCTCGAGCTTTGGTACGGATACGTCGGCGCCAGTTTCGGCGGTATCGCCATCGGAGTGCTGATTCGTGATCATGCTGGCTTGTGGGGCTACGTCATCCTCTTCTGGATGCTCGTCGTCATTTCTGCATGCATCGCGATCGTCCTCAATTGGCACCTGTTTGACGAGAAACTGCGTGGTGACGCCGGGAAGCTGCTGGTACGTCAGTCGGCGCTCACCTGCCTCCTGTGTCTCGCGCTCCTCGTTCAGTCAATCGACACGAGCGCGCCCGCAGTCCCGTTGGCCGTCGCCTCTGCCTCGGGGGTTATGCTCGTACCGACCCTCGTCGAACTCCTCGTTGCAATCTTGAGAGCCGCTCGAACGCGAGCTTCTGAAGGGTCTCAGACGACCTGATCTAGGACGACCTGCGACCGGACGCCGCCGGACCGGTCGATCGGCCCGAGCGATGACGGACGGGAGGCGCGGTGCCAGCCGGCACCGCGCCTCCCGTCCGTCACTCGGTCGCCATTCTGCAAACGCGTCCAGCGTCACCGGACCGCCGTATCCTGGCTGCCGGCCCGCGTCGACTCCGCGGTGCGGAGGGAACTGCCATGAGCATGGAAGGCGCGGCCTGGAGCTCGCTCTACAAGATCTCGACGGCCAAGGACGGCAAGCACGGGATCTCCCGCGAGTCGCTCCAGCGCATCATGACGTTCGCGACGCCGTACCGCGCCAAGCTCGTGGTCTTCATCGCGCTCTCGGTCGTGGGGGCGTTCCTCGCGGTCGCGACCCCGGTGCTCGCCGGCCAGGTGGTCGACGTCATCGCCGCTCGTGGGGCGGTCGGCACGATCGTCTGGCTCGCGGTGGTCATCGCCGTCGTCGCCGTGGCCGATGCCGCCTCGTCGCTCGCGACCCGGTGGTACTCCGCCCGGATCGGCGAAGGGGTGATCCTCGACCTGCGTACCGCGGTGTTCGACCACGTGCAGAAGATGCCGATCGCCTTCTTCACCCGGACCCGCACGGGCGCGCTCGTCAGCCGCCTCAACAACGACGTGATCGGGGCGCAGCAGGCCTTCAGCGGCACGCTGTCCGGCGTGGTCACGAACCTCGTTGCCCTCGTCCTCACCCTCGCCGTGATGCTCAGCACGTCGTGGCTCGTGACGGTGATCGCGGTGCTCATGCTGCCGGTGTTCCTCGTGCCCGCCCGCCGCATGGGTGGTCGACTCGCGGCCCTGCGTCGCGAGGCCGCCGACCACAACTCGGCGATGAGCACGCAGATGACCGAGCGGTTCTCGGCACCCGGCGCCACCCTCGTCAAGCTCTTCGGGCGGCCGGACGAGGAGTCCGAGGAGTTCCGCGTCCGTGCGGCCCGCGTGCGGGACATCGGGGTGCGCACGGCGATGCTGCAGTTCGTGTTCGTCACCGCCCTGACGCTCGTCGCGGCGCTCGCCCTCGCGCTCGTGTACGGCCTCGGCGGGGTCCTCGCGCTCGGCGGCCAGCTGAACACCGGTGACGTGGTCACGCTCGCGCTCCTGCTCACCCGGTTGTACGTGCCGCTGACCAGCCTCGCGAACGCCCGCGTCGAGATCATGAGCGCGGTCGTCAGCTTCGAGCGGGTGTTCGAGGTGCTCGACCTCGAACCGCTCATCCAGGAGAAGCCCGGTGCCGTGACCGTGCCGGACGGTCCGGTCGCGGTGGAGTTCGACGACGTCCGGTTCGCCTACCCCTCCGCCGACCGGGTGTCGCTGGCCTCGCTCGAGGAGGTCTCCACGCTCGACACCCGCGGCGGGGACGAGGTCCTGCACGGCATCTCGTTCCGGATCGAGCCCGGACAGACCGTCGCGCTCGTCGGGACCTCGGGCGCGGGCAAGTCCACGATCGCGCAGCTGCTCTCGCGGCTCTACGACGTCGACCAGGGCGCCGTCCGGCTCGCCGGTGAGGACGTCCGCGACGTGACCTTCGAGTCCCTCCGGCACACGATGGGCATGGTGACCCAGGACGGGCACCTGTTCCACGAGACCATCCGCTCGAACCTGCGGCTCGCGCGGCCGGACGCCTCCGACGACGAGGTGTGGGACGCGGTCCGCCGCGCGCGCCTCGAGACGCTGATCCGGTCCCTGCCGGACCAGCTCGACACGATGGTGGGGGAGCGCGGCTACCGGCTGTCCGGCGGGGAGCGACAGCGGATGACGATCGCGAGGCTCCTGCTCGCTCAGCCGCGGGTGGTCATCCTCGACGAGGCCACGGCGGCCCTCGACTCCACCTCGGAGGCCGCGGTGCAGGCTGCGCTCAGCGAGGCGCTCGAGGGACGGACGGCGATGGTGATCGCGCACCGACTCTCCACCATCCGGAGCGCGGACCAGATCCTCGTCGTCGAGGACGGCTCGATCGTGGAGCGCGGGACGCACGAGGAGCTGCTCGCGGCGGGTGGGCGGTACGAGGAACTGCACCGGACGCAGTTCGCGGTGCAGCAGGACGTCGCTCCGGACGAAGCGGGTCGGTCGCGCGCCGAGGCGTGACCAGGACCTGAGCGATCCGTCATGCCGTGGTTTGCGGCGGTCACCGCCGTGCTGCACTACGGTCGGCACGGGGGCTGACGCTCCCGTCGAACTCCGAGGAGCGCACCGTGTCGTCACCGACGCCGCCAGGCTGGTACCCCGATCCGTCAGGTCAGCACGCCACCCGGTGGTGGGACGGCACCCAGTGGACCGCTCAGGTCGGGCCGCCGATCTCGCAGCTGCCGCGTCCGCGGCTCCCCGAGCAGGTGCCGACGGACACCTGGTTCGTCTGGGTCCTCGCGCTGCTCCCGCTGCTCTCGCTCCCCGTCACCTTCCTCTACCAACCGCACGTCCGGTACGGCGTCGGTCCGGGAGGCGTCCGGACGGTGGACCCGACCTCGATCTACACCGCCGGGTACTTCCTGCTGCAGGCCTTCTCCGTGCTCCTGTACGCCGCGAACGTCGTGCTCGCGTTCTTCGACCACCGGGCCCTCGGGCGGCGTGGCGTCGTCCGGCCGTTCTCTTGGCCCTGGGCGTTCCTGTCGCCGATCGTCTACGTCATCGGCCGGTACGTCGTCGTCCGCAAGGTCGCACCGGGACGGCCCATGTGGCCGCTGTGGATCAGCATCGCCGTTGTCGTCATCGGCATCATCGTCGGGATCGGTCGGGCCGTCGCTGTGTTCCAGCAGGTGCTCCCGTAGTCGTCCGGTCTCGAGCTCCGAGAGCGGGTCGCGTAGCATTGCCCGACCCGGCACTCGGTCGCGGACCACACCCCAACGCACGGGAGGCAACGTGAACGGCCCACTGCGGAGCACTGCTCGTGGACGGCGTCGAGGGGGAGCCCGGGTCGTGGCCGGTGTGGCCGTCGCGCTCCTGGCGATCGTCGTGTCGGGGTGCTCCACGCAGACGGCCCCGAAGGCCGCCGATCCCCTCGCCACCTGGAACGCGGCCGTGGCCGACCGTGCCGACGAACCCGCGAACTGGGTCGCCCTGGGGGACTCGATCACCGAGGGGCAGGGCGCCTCCGCCCGTTCCACCAGGTGGATGGACCTCGCGCTCGACGAGCTCCGCACGCAGCACCCGACGGACGGCGCCACCGGTGGTGCCGGGTACCTCCCGGCACAGTTCGCCGTGTACGGCCCGGACTCGACGTGGGGTGACTGGGCGACGGCGAGCTCGGGGTCGAGCCAGTTCGACGCCACCGTGCCCGACCTCGGCTACCGGTCGGTCGCGATGCAGGCCGGCGCTTCGCGGACGTACGCCTTCACGGGCACCGGGATCGACATCTGGTGGGCGCGGTACCCCGGGTCCGGTGCGTTCACCTACAGCGTCGACGGTGCCGCACCGGAGACCGTCGCCACGACGGGGACCGCCAGCACCGGCACGACCACAACGGTGGACGGGTTGTCGAGCGGCGAGCACACGGTGACCGTCACCGCTGTCTCGCCGTTCTCCCTGCTGGGGTTCACGATCTACGACGGTGACCGCGGCAAGGGCATCCACCGCTACGACTCCGCGCACTCCGGAGCGACGATCGCGACGTTCACGAAGAACCAGGAGGGCTTCCTCACGGCAATGCGTCGTGCCGCTCCGGACCTCATCACGATCACGCTGGGTGGCAACGACGCGTCGAAGCTCACCCCCGAGGAACTCGGCACGCAGTACGTGGCGTTCCTGAAGGCCCTCGCGGCGCTCCCCACGAAGCCCTCGCTGCTCGTGATCGGTGAGTTCGACCCGGCCTCGAGCATGACGGACGGCATGGCGAGCCCGTGGTCGACCTACCTCGCCGAGATCGAGAACGCCGCAGCGAAGGGTGGCGCTGCCTTCGTCGGCCTGGCGGACGCTCTCCCGCGGGCCGACCACTCGGGCACTGGGATCTACTCGACGGACGGCATCCACCCGAACGACTCCGGCCAACGGCGGATCGCGAAGCTCGTGCTCGCCACCCTGGCTGCGCACGAGGACGACTGACGGACTGGAGGCGCGGTGCCAGCTGGCACCGCGCCTCCCGTCCGTCAGTGCGGAGCCCGTCAGCGAGTGCTGACGGTGACCCGGGTCAGCGCGAACGCGCCGTCCTGCGCGAAGAGCGCGAGACGCCCGGACGGGCGGTCGTAGAGGCGCGTGCTCAACGCGACGGAACCGTCGACGACGGCGACGCAGAGGTCGCCGTCGAGGTGCACGTCGATGCGGTGCGGGCCGGGAGCGAGGGGGACCGGGCGCTCAAGCTCGACCGCGTGCGGGACGTCACCGAGGATCTGCCACTGCTCACCGCCGGTCGTACCGCGCGGCCACCGATCGAGGACGAGTCGGGAGCGGTCCGGTTCGAGGCGGAGCGCGTAGCCGGCTTCCGCGTCGTCGCTCGTGCGCAGGAGCACGCCGAACGACCGGGTGTCGGGGGCGACGTCGAGCTCGATCGTGACGAGTGCCTCGGCGGGGAACTCCGGCCCGGTCCAGGATGCGAAGCGGCTCGATGCGCCGTCTCCGACGACCGGTGCCGCGCCGTTCACGGGTGTGAAGACATCGGTGACGTCGACCTCGTTCGCGTACGCCGCTCGGAGCGTCCGAGGGAGGTCGAAGCGCAACGATCCGTCCGCTCGCTGGTGCGCCTGGAGGGTCGCCATGGTGCCGGCCCACTGCCACGCCCCGGCGTCGTGCTCGCCCTCCTTCGTGGCGATCCACCCGACGAAGAAGCGGTCCTCGCCGAGGGCGACGGTCTTCGCGGCGTAGAACGCGCGGCCGTCGACGGTGTCGTCGGCGGGCGCGAGCCACGGTCCGTCGGGCGACGTCGCGACGCGGTAGCGCGTGCAGAACGCGTCGGAGAACTCGGAGTACACGAGGTACCACCAGTCGCCCCATCGGAAGACGTCCGGGCACTCGTGGGCGATGAACCGGTGCGGCGCCCAGAACGGGTCGGCGTCGCGCCAGGTGACGAGGTCGTCCGACTCGAGGCGGGCGACGAGACCGGAGCGGCGGTAGGGCTCGTCCGGGCGGCGGGTCGCGAGGAGCATCTGCCACGGGCGCTCGGGCGACGGGCGGAAGACGAACGGGTCGCGCCAGTCCTCGGGCGCGTAGCCGGGGAGTGCTGGCAGGTCCCACTCGGGGTGCTTCGTCCAGCGCGTGAGGTCCCCGTCGGAGGTCGCGTGGCAGACGACCTGGACGTCCTTCCGGCCGAGGTCGGTGTCGGTGGTGATGCGCGGGTTGTGGCCGGTGGAGAACAGGTGTAGGAGCCCGGAGTCGTCGCGGACGACGCTGCCCGTGTAGCAGTCGAAGTCGCTGGCGTCGGGTCCGCCCGAGGGGAGCACGACGCCGTGGTCCTCGAAGGTCACGAAGTCCGTCGTCGAGACCGCGCCCCAGGGCATGCCGGTCGCACGGTCGACGGGTGCCGCGTCCGGCCGTTCGTCGAGCAGGTAGTACAGCCAGGCCCGGTCGTCGGCCGCGAACGGGATGACGTCGCCCACGAAGCCGTTCGGCGGGCGGAAGTGGGTGCTGGGTTCGGCGGTCACTGGGGCTCCTGCGGATCGGGTGCGGGTGCAGGTGCGGGGGCTGGGGCGTCCCGTGGCGTTGCGAGGGAGCTTCGCGGGACGTACTCGCAGGGCACGAGGTGGCGCCCGGGATCGTGCGTCTCGGCGAGCAGGAGCGTGCCGGCGTCGAAGCCCATCTGCTGGTGGGGGAGCGCGACCGTGGTCAGCGGCGGGTGCATCTGGTCGGCGAGGTCGGGCTGGTCGTCGAAGCCGACGATGCTGACGTCTTCCGGGCAGCGGAGCCCGAGGGACTGCGCCGCCATCAATGCGCCGACGGCCATGCGGTCGTTCCCGCACACGAGGGCGGTCGGCGGGTCGTCGGCGAGGAACTCCATCGCGAGGTCGTAGCCGGAGCCCACCTGGTAGGTGCCGTACCGGACGGGGACGGCGTCTGCTCGGAGACCGGCTTCGGCCGCGGCCTCGTCGAACCCGCGCTTGCGCTCGCGGCAGGCGTAGTCGTCCTCCGGACCGCCGAGGAACGCGACGTCGGTGTGCCCGGCGGCGAACACGGCAGCGGCGACGTCGTGGCCACCCTGGAACTCGTCGGCCAGCACGGTGACGGCCGGGGCGCCGTCCGGCGGGAAGCAGTTCACGAAGACCGTCGGCACGCCCTCGACGCCCGACACCGGCGTGACGTCCTCGGGGCCGGGGGCGGCGTAGATCAGGCCGGCGACGCCCTGCTGCACGAGGTTCGCGACGGCCGCCGTGCCGCCGTCGGACGTCTGCGCGGTCTCGACGACGAAGCAGACGTACCCGGCTTCCTGCACGGCCTGCTGCACACCGAGCACGATGTGACCGGCGTAGGGCTGGGAGACGAGCCGGTCCGCGATGACCCCGACCGTGTAGGAACGGTTCGACCGCAGGGACTGCGCGGCACGGTTTGGCTGGAAGTTGAGCGCCTTCGCCGATTCGAGCACACGGGCCCGGGTGTCTGCGGCGATCGAGACGTCTCGCCGGTCGTTCAGCACGAACGAGACGGTCGGCTGCGAGACGCCGGCATGCCGCGCGACGTCCTTCATCGTGACGCGGTGCGACGGTTCCGTCTGCTTTCGGCTCGCCATCTGTCCTCCTTCGACATGCTCATCATGGCAGAAGCAAATACGTATTGCCTCATCTGGACGACGTGTGTACAGTCAGCGAGCAAATACGTATTGGCTCCGACTCGACGGGGCCACGATCGCTCAGAGAGGAGCGACCCATGGCGAACGGATTCAGCACTCCGATCGACCGACGCACGCTGTTCAAGTTCGGTGGTGCCGGACTCGCACTGGCCGGCATCGGATCGCTCGCGGCGTGCTCCACCTCCGGCAGTGGCGGTGGCGCGACGGGCACGATCAAGATGCTCTACTTCGGGGAGCAGAGCGCGGCGACCGCACTCCAGAAGGCCATCGAGCCGAAGATCCGGCAGCTCGACAAGACGGCGAAGCTGCAGGTCACGGCCATCAACGGCACCGACTGGAACGACTTCCTGGCGAAGGTGCTCACGCAGATCGCTTCCGGGGACGTGCCCGACATCGTCAGTGTCGCGACCGAGGGGCAGCAGCTGCTCGCCTCGAAGAACCTGCTGACGCCGCTCGACGACCTCGTCACCAAGAACCTGTCCGGGCTGTCGACGTACTTCAGGGGCATCCACCCCTCGCTGGTCGAGTCGACGATGTACCAGGGGCACCTCTACACGCTGCCCGACAGCTTCAACGCTGGCAGCATGTTCTACTCGACGTCGCTGTTCGACAAGGCGGGGCTCTCGCGTCCGGCCGCGAACTGGTCGATGGACGATTTCCACTCCTCGGCGGAGAGCCTGGCCAAGGTCGGCGGCAGCACCTACGCTTTCGACTGGGTCGTGCGGCTCTGGGGCAGCTGGACCTCGTTCCTCTACGCGAACGACGGCAACCTCCTCGAGGAGGGGCGCTACTCCGGCGGCGACTGGCTCTGGGGCAGCAAGGCGTTCGACGGCAACGCCGTGGGCGTGAGCGGCCGCAAGGGCGGCTGGAAGTGGGGCGACCCGACGGCGAACTCCGACGCTGCGGTCGAGGCGCTGCAGTACGTGATCGACCTGCAGAAGTCGGGGGCGTCCCCGTCGCCCGACGTCGGCGGTGGCGGCACGCTGCAGGGCCTCTTCGCGTCCGGGCGCATCGGCATGACGATCGGTGGCGGGTTCTGGGCGGGTGGTCTCCACAACGCGGGCATGAAGGACGGCAGCTTCGACGTCGTGGAGTTCCCGACGTGGAAGAGCAACAAGTCGCTCTTCGGTGCCGGCGGGTACGGGATCTTCGACTCGTCGAAGCAGAAGGACCTGGCGTTCGAGGTCATCAAGCTGATGGTGCAGCCGGAGAGCTTCGACGCGCTCTGGCCCGGCAACGTCACGACACCGGCGCAGAAGTCGCTGCTGACGGCCGATCGGTACAAGACCACGGGGCCGGAGCACTGGTCGGTGTTCTACGACCAGCTCGACAACTCGGTGCCGATCTCCGCACCGCCCTACTACAACGCGCTCGCGACGGCCCTCAACCAGCGCACCACGCAGGCGATCTCGTCCGGCAACGCGAAGAAGGCGCTCGACGGCCTGCAGGCCGACATCGAGAAGGCCGCCGCGCAGGCGTCGTGATGACCGCGACGACAGGATTCCGCTCCCGGCGGGCTGCCGAGGTCGCAGCCCGCCGGCCGGCGGCCAAGCGCGTCCGGCGCCGTGAAGCCTCGTTCGGCTACGCGATGATCGGACTGGCGGTGGTCTTCGTCGCCGTCTTCACCTTCATCCCGATCCTCGCGTCGCTCGCGCTCTCCTTCACGTCGTGGGACGTGATCAGCAGTCCGAAGTTCGTCGGCCTGGACAACTACGTGCGGCTGTTCACCGACGGTCCGGTCCTGGCCTCGTTCGGGGTGACCGTCGTGCTGGCGGTCTGCATCGTCGCGTTGCAGATCTCGCTCGGCATGCTGTTGGCGGTGCTGGCGAACAACCGGAAGCGCAACGCCACGCGCGTGTTCTTCCGGACGTCGTTCTACCTGCCGCTGCTCGCGTCGTCCGCGGCGGTGTCGATCTTCATGGGCTACATCTTCGACACCAAGTTCGGGCTCATCAACTACTACCTGAACGAGATCGGGCTCCCGGGCGCGCACTGGCTCAACGACCCGTTCTGGGCGAAGGTCACGGTCGTGCTCGTGGTGGTCTGGCAGCAGGTGGGCTTCACGTTCGTCCTGTTCGTGGCCGCCCTGATGTCCGTGCCGGTCGACGTCCAGGAGGCCGCAGCGATCGACGGAGCCGGGCCGTGGCGCACCCTCTTCCGGATCAAGATCCCGTTGATCAGCCCGACGATCCTCTTCGCCACCGTGATCGCGATGATCAACGCGATGCAACTGTTCGACCAGCCGTTCATCATGACGAAGGGCGGGCCGGGCACCGCGACGACGACCGCGACCATCTCCCTCTACCAAGCCGGCTTCCAGAACCTGCAGTTCGGGTTCGCCTCCGCCATCGCGATCCTGTTGCTCGTCATCATCGGCATCATCACCGGGATCCAGTTCATCGCCGCACGAAAGCTGGTGTTCTACCAATGACGACCACCGACGTCATCAACCCGCTCCACGCGCCGGAGACCGTCGCGCAGCCGAGCGTCGCCCACATCGTCCGTCGCCGCCGACCGGTGGCGAAGGTCGGCAGCGTCATCGGGCTGGTCATCCTGATCATCGCCGCGGTGTTCGCGCTCGGGCCGCTGCTCTGGACCCTGACCACCTCGCTCCGCACCCCGGCCGAGTCGTTCGACAACCCGCCGCAGTGGATCCCGCTCTCGTGGGACTTCAGCAACTACGCGGCCGTGTTCAACCAGATCCCGATCGGCCAGTTCTTCGTGAACAGCGTGCTCGTCACACTGCTCATCGTGGTCGGCCAGACCATCACCTGCACGCTCTCGGGCTACGCGTTCGCGATGATCAGCTTCCCGGGGAAGAACACGATCTTCGGGATCTTCCTCGCCACCATGATGGTGCCGATCCAGACGATCATCATCCCGGTGTTCGTCATCCTGAAGGACATGGGACTGACCGGCTCCATCGCCTCGCTCATCGTCCCGGCCCTCGGCAGCGCGTTCGGCACCTTCCTGATGCGGCAGTACTTCATGCAGATGCCGAAGGAGCTCGGTGAGGCGGCGCGCATCGACGGAGCGACGCAGTTCGGCGTCTTCTGGCACGTGTACTCGCGGATGGCCAGCCCGGCGATCGCGACGCTCGCGATCCTGAACTTCTCCGGGTTCTGGGCCGAGTACTACCGGCCGCTGATCTTCCTGAACCAGCAGGACACGTTCACGCTCCCGCTCGGCCTGGTCGGCCTGCAGGGCAACCTCGGCACCGGCTCGATCTCGGTCGTGCTCGCCGGCGTGGTCCTGACGATGATCCCGAGCGTGCTGCTGTTCATCGTCGCCCAGCGGTACTTCATCGAGGGCGTCACGGCGGGGTCGTCACGATGACCGACACCCCCGTGACCGAGGCGCCTTCGGCAGTGGCCCCGCCGGCCGACGCCCGCGCCGTCCCCACCCCGTCCCAGGAAGCAGCACCGACCGTGATCGCACCAGCCGACCACCACCTCCCGCAGTTCCACGTCCGCCTGCCTCGCGGCTACGTCAACGACCCGAACGGCCCGATCGACATCGGCGGTCAGGCCCACCTGTACTTCCAGTCCCGGCCGCGCGTCGACCTCGACGTCCCGGTGGAGTGGGGGCACGTGACGAGCCACGACCTCGTGCACTGGACGCTCCACCGTCCGGCGATCGTGCCGGTCCCGGGCGGTGCCGACTCCGGTGGTGCCTGGTCGGGCAACACGGTCCTGCACGACGGGGTCGTCCGCGCCTACTACTCCGGCAAGGTCGACCACAGCCCCTTCCAGTCGGTGCTGCTCGCCGAGTCCACCGACGGCGGAGCCACCTTCGGAGCCCCCGTGCAGGTCGTCGCGGACCCCGGAGCCGAGGAATCGATCACGATGTTCCGCGACCCGTTCGTGTGGTCCGACGGAGACGGGTGGTCGATGGCCGTCGGCGCCGCGGACGCCGACCAGGTGGCGTCCGTCCGGCACTACCGCTCGACCGACGGTGTCGACTGGACGTTCGTCGGCGACCTCGTCGCCATGCCGCGCGCGACGGTGCACGGCATCGACACCGGCGAGGGCTGGGAGTGCCCGCAGATCATCACGATCGACGGCGCCGACGTGGCGATCGTCGCGTCGTGGTCCCACGCGGAGGGGCCCGGCGACGTGCTCGCGGTGCCCCTGACCGGTGCCCTGCGGCCCTCCCGGATCGACGACGGGCAGCACTTCTACGCGGCTTCGGTGATGCGGACGGGGTCGTGGGGCCCGGTGCTGTTCGGGTGGATCACCGAGGGCCGGAGCCGGGAGTGGACCGAGCAGGTCGGCTGGTCGGGTGCGATCTCCCTGCCGCGCCGCGCCTGGGTCGCGGACGGACGGCTCCTGACCGAGCCCCACCCGGCCCTCGATGCGCTGCGCGTCGGTTCGGCGACGGACGGCCGCGCGGAGACGATCGGCGCCCAGGCAGAGATCGTGCTCCAGGACCCGGTGACCGGCCGCATCCGGGTCCGGTTCTCCGACGCCGAGTTCCTCGACATCGTCGTCGACACCGAGGCGGACACGCTCACCGTCGACCGGTCCTGCGCCAGCACCGACCAGCGCGCGGACCGGCGCCCAGCCGAGATCCGTCATCCGTTCGACGCCGAGGCGGACCGCCCCGCGGTGCGCGTGCTGCTCGACGGTTCCGTGGTCGAGGTCTTCACCAGCGCCGGACGCTCCGTCACGACGCGGGTCTACCCGGTGCAGGCACCGCCGTGGACCGTCGAGGCCCCGGAGGGCGCGTCGTGGTGGCCGCTCGAGTGCGCGGTCACCTCGGTGGCGTCCGCTCCGCGAGCGGTCGTCGCCGGGGCCGGGACTGCCTGATGTCGTCGCGGTACGGCCCCGTCGCCGGTCCGGGAAGGACACGGACGTGTCGATGATCACCGTCGCCGGCGAAGCGCTGGTCGACGTCGTCGGTCAGGGCCGCGAGGTCCCCGGCGGCGGGCCCGCGAACGTTGCGCTCGGCCTGGGGCGGCTCGGCGCCGAGGTCGAGTTCGCGACCTGGCTCGGTGCCGACGAGCGGGGACAGCGCGTCGCGCGGCACCTCGAGGCCTCGGGCGTGCAGCTCGTCGCCGGCGGCTTCGGCGCTGCACGGACGTCATCCGCGACGGTGCTGCTCGGTGCGGACGGGCAGCCCAGCTACGCGTTCGACATCGAGTGGGACCTCCCGCGCCTCCAGCGGACACCGGAGTGGTTGCACATCGGATCGATCGCCGCGTTCCTCCAGCCGGGGGCAGAGAAGGTGCTCGCTGCGGCCGAACGGACCACGGCCACCGGTGGGATCGTCTCGTTCGACCCGAACGTGCGCCCCGCCCTGCTCGGCACCCGGTCCGGAGCACGCGCCCGGTTCGAGGAGCTGGCGGCCCTGTCGACCGTGGTGAAGCTCTCCGACGAGGACGCGGCATGGCTCTGGCCCGGGCGTGACACCGACGCGGTGCTCGACGCGGTCATCCGGCTCGGGGCGGAGCTCGCCGTCGTCACCGCCGGGGCATCGGGATCCGTCCTGTCCACGGCCTCGGAGCGGGTGACGGTGCTGGGGGAGCGCACGGCCGTCATCGACACGGTGGGCGCGGGGGACACCTACACCGCGGCGCTCCTCTGGCAGTTGACCTGCTCGCGGCCGTGGCCGGCGGACTCGTCGTCGACGGGCAGCGGCTCGTCGCTGGGACACCTCGACGGCACCGCGTTGCGGGAGCTGGGTCGTACGTGCTCCATCGCCGCGGCGATCACGGTCGGACGGCGCGGGGCCGACCTGCCGACCATCGACGACGTCCGTCTGGCCTCCGGCCCGAAGGCCGTCCGGTGACCGCGTCGACCGTGCGGACCCACCGACCCTCGTCCACCACCCGAACCCTCGAAGGAGAACACCATGCTCGGCAACCTCACCGGCGTCCACCTGCTCGTCATCCTCGGCATCGTCATCCTGCTCTTCGGCGCCACCAAGCTCCCCGCCCTGGCGAAGGGTCTCGGGCAGTCGCTCACGATCTTCCGCCGCGAGGTCCGCGACACTGAGCCGCACGGCACCGCGACCGGCGTTTCCACTCCCGCCGCGACGTCGACCCCGACGACGCCCGTCGAGTGACGACACCGCTTCGAGCCGAGCGGAGCGAACCGTGGACGCCGAGAAGCTGATCGTCATCGGGATCGTCGCCGCGGTCTTCGTCGGACCGCACCGCCTCGTCGGTCTCGCGCAGCAGCTCGCTGGGGTCGTCCGACAGCTCCGTCACTGGGCGGAATCCACGAAGGCCCAGGTCGAGGAGGAGATCGGCGTCGAGATCGACTGGTCCGAGCTCGACCCGCGTCGGTACGACCCGCGCCGGATCATCCGGGATGCGCTGACGCAGCCGTCATCAGCGAGCGAGTCGGGGGAGCGGGCGTCAGCGGCGACGGCTGTCACCCATCAGACTCAGCAGTGATGCCCCGCGCCCGCCCCGCGCCCGCTCCGCGGAGCGCGTGAGTTCCCCGACCACGCGATCCGCGGTCGAAGCGTCTGATGCACGAACGCCTCAACGGACAGCAGCACTCGACCAGAGCCCGCGCGCGAGTCCCCACGCCCGGCGGAGGACCGGGTGCAGTTCCTCGGCTGCCGCGACGAGCAGCGTGCAGGCCTGCGCGATCAGGAACACCACGAGCGCAACCGAGGCGAAGGCGGTGACGATCCACGCGGTGGCCGGCACCAGGAGCAGTACCCCGAGCACCCGGACGGCACGGGGTTCCACGGGCTGCCGTACGGAGCGGAGCCCAGCTGCGACGAAGGCGAGCGGGACGAGTGCCTGCAGGACGAGCGCGATGGGGAACCACAGCTGACTGCTGGTCGCCGGGGACTGCGTCGCCACGAAGCCGACGACGCCGGCGGCGACGAGGGTGCGCACGGCATCGCGGGTGAACGCTCCACCAGCGGCAGCCATCGACCCTGCTGCCACCGACGTCGCGGCCAGGACGGGTACGACGATCGCGCCGAAGACGTGGTGCCCGGTGAAGCCCAGCAGATTGTCGATCGCGAGCAACGCCGCGCAGCAGGCGCCGACGGCGAGGACGACGGCCGTGCCTCGGGCGATGGATGGTCTCGTAAGCGACCCGCTCATCGCTCGCTGCCGTCGATCGGTTGCGAAGAGTCGCCGATCCCCCGGTGCGCAGTCAGGGATCGCCACTCGTCAACGCTCGTGTTCACCCTCCCCGAATCATCGCCCCGGGCGAGGCGACAGAGACCAGAATGCTGCACATCAGCGAACGGTGCAACCTCACGGGTGCGAGCGGTACGAGGAAGATGACGCTTGACTACGTAGACAACCCCGTGATTACCTGTCTTCCACACCCGATCCCCCTCGGGCCCGAGGCTGCAGCGAAGGAGCTGGCACATGAGTGACACTGCCCCCGTCCGCCGCCTGCGCCCCGCCTCGATGACCGACGTCGCCGCCCTCGCGGGTGTCTCCCAGAAGACCGTCTCCCGCGTGGTGAACGACGAGCCCCACGTCACCGAGGCCGTCCGCGCCAAGGTCGAGGCCGCGATCTCCGAGCTCGGTTTCCGCCCGAACGCCGCCGCCCGCTCCCTCAAGTCCCAGCGCTCCCGCCGCGTCGGCCTCATCACCATCGGCACGAACCTGTACGGCCCGACGGCGATGCTCACCGGCGTCGAGCAGGCCTGCCGCACGCACGGCTACAGCCTCGCCGTGGTCCGAACGCTGACCGCGACCGCCGAGGAGCTCCAACCCGCGGTGGACTCCCTCATCGGCCAGGACGTCGAGGCGATCGTCTTCTCGGAGCCGGTCGACAACCAGATGGACCAGCTCCGCATGCCCTCGGGCGTGACCGTCCTGACGCTCGGGCCGCCCGACGTCGCCGACCGTGAGAACACCCTCGCGGTCGGCCTCGACGAGACCGGTGCCGCCTTCGCTGCGACCGACCACCTGCTGGCCCTCGGTCACGAGACCGTGTGGCACATCGCCGGCCCCGGGAACTGGACCTCGAGCCAGCGCCGGGAGACCGGTTGGCGCGCGGCCCTGCAGGACGCGGGCGTCGCCGAGCACGAACCGGTCGAGGGGGACTGGTCGCCGCAGAGCGGCCACGACGCGATGCGCGCGCTCCTCAGCCGACCCGACGTGACCGCGGTGTTCGTGGCGAACGACCAGATGGCGATCGGCGCGATGTCCGCGATCCAGCAGGCGGGTCTGTCCGTCCCGGGCGACATCAGCATCGTCGGCTTCGACGACATGCCGATCGCGGCGTTCCTGCCGGTGCCCCTCACCACCATCCGCCAGGACTTCGACGAGGCCACCCGTCTCGCGATGCACCGCCTGTTCCGGACGCTCGACGGCCACCCACCGGCCGAGCGGCACCGGATGCTCCCCGGCCAGCTCATCACGCGCGCCACCAGCGCGCCGCCGTCACCGGAGCGGCGTCACCTCCGCCCCGCCGACTGAACACCGGACGGGAGGCGCGGCTTGCCGCCGTCCCGTGAGTGAGCGCTCACGCGCGCTCGCCTCCACACCCGCACCCACCTCGACGACGACGTCAGGAGACGACACGTGACCCCAGTACCACCGCGACCCGGCACGACCGCCGCAGCCGCGCCTCCCGACCGGAACGCGAGCCGGGGACCCAGCCGACGCGACCTGCTCCGGTGGGGCGCCGCTGCCGGCGGAGCCTTCGCGCTCAGCGGTCTGCTGGCCGCCTG
Source organism: Curtobacterium sp. Curtsp22 (assembly GCF_059492135.1). Lineage (NCBI taxonomy): Bacteria > Bacillati > Actinomycetota > Actinomycetes > Micrococcales > Microbacteriaceae > Curtobacterium > Curtobacterium sp. Curtsp22. The sequence continues at coordinate 3,009,228 of NZ_CP168519.1, forward strand.
CTCACCGCAGTCGACCGCGGCCGTCCGCTCCGGACGCGCCGACCTGGCGTTCTGGACGCACGACCCCGGCTACAAGAAGTTCTTCACCCAGGCGCTGCCGGTCGCCGACCGGAAGTCCGACTTCCGGTTCGCGCTCGACATCACCACGATCGCGGCGGCCGACATCCCGACGAAGCTCATCGCCCAGGCGGTCGCGGGCACGGGCACACCGGACGTCGCGGGACTCGAGATCGGAGCGTTCTGCCGGATGCTCCGCGGCGACATCGCGAAGGAGCTGCTGAGCGACCTGTCGCCGTCGGTGGCCGCGCAGCAGGACGACCTGATCGCCGCACGACTGACGCCGTTCTCGAAGGACGGACACCTCTACGCGCTCGACTCGGACACCCCGCTCTGCGTGTACTACCACCGTGCCGACCGGTTCGAGGCCCTCGGCATCCCCGACGACCTGACGACGTGGGAGGAGTACATGGACCTCGGGGCGAAGCTCAACAAGAGCAAGGGCGTCTCGCTGCACGCGGTCGCGGTCACCGATCCGGGCGGCACGCTGCAGAGCTACCAGATCCTGCTACTCCAGCGCGGCGGTGACCTGTACGACGAGGACGGCGGCATCGCCATCCAGACCCCGGAGGCCGAGCGCACCCTGCAGTTCCTCGTCGACGGGGTGCAGTCCGGAGCGATCGCCACGGTCGCGGACATGTACGGGCCGAGCCTGCAGTCCGGGCTGAAGGGCGGAACGATCCTGGCGGTCGACATGCCCTCCTGGTACGCCAGCTACGGCATCAAGCCGAACGTCCCCGAGCAGAAGGGGAAGTGGCGCGTCCGGAACCTGCCCCGGTTCGCCGGTGGCGGCAGCACGACGAGCGTCGGCGGCGGGACCGGGTTCGCGGTGCTCCGCGACAAGCCCCTCACGAAGGCGGGGATCGACCTCGTGCTCGCGGCGTACCTCGACCCGGACCAGCAGGTGAAGCGGTACCAGGACCTCGGGTACCTGCCGACCCTGCGATCGGTCTACGACGACCCGCGCCTCGCCGCGATGAGCGACCCGTACTTCGGTGGGCAGCAGCTGTTCGGCGTCTACAAGTCCGTCGTCGACGACGTCCCGTCGCAGCACCAGAGCGCCGACGCAGCGATCCTGCAGACCGTCCTGAGCGGCTACATCATCAAGGCCTACAAGGGCCAGATTTCCCCGAAGCAGGCGCTCGACGCCGCTGCGGCCGACTTCCGCGGCCAGACCCGCGCCTGAGGAGGACGACGTTGTCCACATCCACCGCCACCGGCATCCCGGTGTCCGCCACCACGGCCGATCCGCCGGCCCGACGACGACGGCTCAACACGAACGGCGGCAGCGCGCCGTACCTGTTCATCGCGCCGTTCTACGTGCTGTACGGCCTGTTCATGATCGTGCCGGTGCTCGCCGCCGTGTACCTGTCGCTCACGGAGTGGGTCGGTCTCGGTGCCCCGAACTGGATCGGGCTGTCGAACTACGCGAACCTGTTCCGCGACACCAGCTTCGGCACCGCCCTGGTCAACTCGCTGATCTACACGCTCATCGCCGTGTTCGTCATCGTGCCGGTCTCCCTGCTCGTGGCGCAGGCGCTGAACGCCAAGGGGCTGCGCGCCCGCGACCTGTTCCGCGTGACGTTCTTCATCCCGATGGTGCTGTCGCCGATCGTCATCGCGCTCATCTACAGCCTGGTGTTCGACACGAACTACGGGCTGCTCAACGCCTCGCTCAAGGCGCTGTTCGGGCTGCCGAACACCGACTGGCTCGGGGACCCGACACTCGCGAAGGTCGCGATCGGGTTCGTGCTCCTCTGGCGCACGGTCGGGTACCTGACGATCTTCTTCCTCGCGGCGCTCCAGAACGTGTCGCCGGAGCAGTACGAGGCCGCGTCGCTCGACGGTGCCGGCACGTTCCGGAAGTTCACGAACGTGACCCTGCCGGAGATCCGACCGGTCACGAGCTTCGTCGTCGTCACGTCGTTCATCAGCGCCGCGCAGCTCTTCGACGAGCCGTACCTGCTGACGAAGGGCGGCCCGGGCGAAGCGACCCTGTCCGTCGCCATGTTCATCTACCGCGCCGCGTTCGAGCGACAGCAGTTCGGGTACGCGGCGGCGGCCGGGGTCGTGCTGTTCGTCATCGTCTTCGGCGTCAGCCAGATCCTCAACCGCGCACTCGCCATCGGGAGGGACGCATGACCGCCACCACCGACCGCCCGACCACCCGGGCCGTCACGACCGCCGGAGGTCGGGCTCCCCGCTCCGGCCCGCCCCGCACGCGCGGGTGGGTCGCCCGCCGTGGGCTGCTCTACGCGACCCTCATCGCCCTGCTGCTCGTGTTCGTCTTCCCGCTGCTCTGGGCCCTGTCCGGCTCGTTCAAGCGACGCGGCGACATCTTCGCGACACCGCCGTCGCTGATCCCGAACCCGGCGACCGGCGAGAACTACTCCAACCTGCTGTCGACCCAGCCGTTCTGGGCATGGTTCGGCATCAGTGTCGGGACCGCGCTCATCGCCACCGTCGTGTCCGTCTTCGTCTGCGCGATGGCGGGCTACGGGTTCGCGAAGTTCCGGTTCCGGGGCAAGCGGGTGCTGTTCGCGGTGATGTTCTCGTCGCTGTCCGTGCCGTTCGCGGTGATCCTCGTGCCGCTCTTCATCCTGGTGGTGAAGTCGGGGCTCACGAACCCGTGGTTCTCGCTCGTCGTGCCGTGGGTGGCGCCGGCGTTCGGCATCTTCATGATGCAGCAGTTCATCGTCCAGGCGATCCCGGACGAGATCATCGAGGCCGCCCGCATCGACGGCAACTCGGAGTTCGGCACGTTCCGTCGTGTCGTGCTCCCGTTGCTCCGGCCGTCCCTCGGCGCACTCGCCGTGTGGAGCTTCCTGCAGAGCTACAACTCGTTCCAGTGGCCGCTGGTCCTGTTGTCCGACTCGAACCAGTACACCCTGCCGCTCGGCCTCAACGCGATCTTCGCCTCGGAGAACCGCTCGTACGACCTCGTGCTCGCCGGCGCCGTGCTCGCGAGCGTGCCGACCATCCTCGTGTTCCTGCTCCTCCGCAAGCAGTTGCTCGACGGCCTGACGGCCGGCGCCGTGAAGGGCTGAGACATGACCCGCGACCAAGCACCCTCGAACGGAGTACCCCGCACCATGCAGCACGACCGCGTCCTCTTCGGCGCCGCTTACTACCACGAGTACCAGCCCACACCGCGGCTCGACGAGGACATGCGCCTCATGCAGGAGGCCGGGTTCTCGGTCATCCGCGTCGGCGAGTCGGTCTGGAGCACCTGGGAGCCGGAGAACGGCCGGTTCGACCTCGAGTGGCTCGCCCCGGTGCTGGACGCCGCACACGAGCACGGCATCCGGGTGGTCCTCGGAACGCCGACCTACGCGGTGCCGATGTGGCTCGCCCGCATCGTGCCGGAGATCAACGTCCGGCGACGGACCGGCGGCGAGGCGATGGGCTGGGGGGCTCGCCAGGAGATCGACTACGCCCACCCCGCGTTCCTGTTCCACGCCGAGCGGGTCATCCGGAAGATCGTCGCCCGGTACGCCGACCACCCGGCCGTGATCGGGTACCAGGTCGACAACGAGCCGGGCAACGAGCTCATCGCGAACCCCGAGGTGTTCCAGCGGTTCGTCGACCACCTGCGGCACACCTACGGGAGCGTCGAGCGGCTCAACGAGGAGTGGGGGCTGACCTACTGGTCGCACCGGCTCTCGACCTGGGCGGACCTGTGGACCCCGGACGGCAACGCGCAGCCGCAGTACGACCTCGCGTGGCGTCGGTTCCAGGCCTCGATCACGACGGACTTCATCGCCTGGCAGGCGTCGGTCGTGCGGGAGTACTCCCGTGCGGACCAGTTCGTCACGACGTGCATCGCCTACGAGCGGCCCACCGTCGAGGACGAGGTGCTCACCCGTTCCCTCGACGTCACGGCCGGCAACCCCTACTACCGGATGCAGGACGCGCTCGAGCTCCCGAGCACCGACGAGCCGGCCCAGTTCTGGACGTCGTCCGGCGCCTGGTCGATCGTCGCGTCGGGCGACCGGATGTACGGGTCGAAGCAGGCGCCGTTCCTCGTCACGGAGACGAACGCGCAGGCCATCGGCTTCTCGTGGATGAACGAGCCGGCGTACGAGGGACAGTGGCGCCAGGCTGCGTGGGCGCTCGTGTCCCGTGGCGCCTCGATGATCGAGTACTGGCACTGGCACACGCTGCACTACGGGGTCGAGACGTACTGGGGCGGGGTGCTCCCGCACTCGCAGCAGCCGGGGCGGACGTACGAGGAGATCGCCCGGATCGGTGCCGAGTTCGCCCACGCCGGGGACCGGGTCGCCGGACTCCGGCCGCACGCCGACGTCGCGCTGCTCTTCTCGAACGAGTCGAAGTGGGCGTTGAACGAACACCCGGCGCTCGGCGACGGCATGGAGCCCGACCGCCGATCGTGGCAGACGGTCTACGACGCCTTCGCCCGCGGGGTGTTCGACGCCGGGCTCCAGGCGAACACGGTGCACCCGTCGCAGGTGTTCGACCGCGACCCGGCGTCCTTCGCCGCCGAGCGCCCGGTCCTCGTCGCCGCGGCGTTCACCATCGCCACCGACGCGCAGCTGCAGTGGCTCGCCGCCTACGCCGAGGCCGGCGGCCACCTCGTGGTCGGCATCCGCACCGGTTACGAGGACGAGGAGGCGCGTGCCCGGCTCGAGCGCAAGCCCGCATTCCTCGACGTCGCGGCGGGCGTCCACTACGACGAGTTCAGCAACCTCGGTCGCCGCATCCCGGTGTCCGCCGGGGCCGCCGCGACGGACCACGGGTTCTCCGTGCCGGTCGGGGCCACGGCGACCCGGTGGGCGGACGGCCTGCTCGTCGACGATGCCGACGTGCTCGTCGGGTACGACCACCCGCACCACGGCCGGTTCGCCGCGGTCACCACCCGTGCACACGGTGCCGGGCGGGTGACCTTCGTCGGGACCGTCCCGGACCCGGCGCTCGCCGCGGCGCTCGTCGCCTGGGCGGCTCCGCGGGCGGACGGAGCACCCGGCTGGCGTCCCCAGAGCGACACGCAGTCGGTGCAGAGTTCGGTCAACGGACGCGGGGAGACCGTGCACGTGGTCCACAACTGGTCGTGGACGCCGAGCACCTTCCAGGTGCCGGTCGCGGCGGAGGACGTCCTCGACGGCACGGCGCTCGCCGCCGGGTCCGAGCTGTCGCTCGGGGCGTGGGACGTGCGGGTGCTGGCCGTCCGGTAGGCGACCACTGCGGGACGGGAGGCGCGGTGCCAGCTGGCACCGCGCCTCCCGTCCACCGTCAGGTCACCGCCACGCCGCCAGCTCACGCGAGAGCGTCGCCCGCGCCCGGACCAGCATCCCGCGCACCGTCGAGACCGGCAGCCCGAGCGCATCGGCGACCTCCCGGTAGGACAGCTGCTCGACGTGCCGCAGCTCCCAGCACCGGCGCTGCGTCGCGGGCAAGGTCGTGAGCACCGCCGTCGCAGCCTGCGCGAGCGACGCACGCTCGGTGACACCGGTCGGGGCGTGGTCGTCCGCTGCGGGCGTCGACTCGTCGAGCCGGCCGGTGACCCGCGCCGCGGCCCCGCTGAACCGGTCGTAGCTCCGCCGCCGAGCGGTGGTCACGAGCCAACCGCCGATCGCCGCTGCATCGACGATCGTCCCCAGGTGCGTCCACGCCGCGAGGAACGTCTCCTGCACGACGTCGTCGGCGTCGGCATGGGAGTGCAGGACGCGCATGGCGGTGGCGTGCACGAGCGGCGTGTGCCGTCGCACGATCGATGCGAAGTCGGCGGTTTGCGGTGGTGCTGCGGTGGGGGCGCGCATGAGCACGGTGGGCTCCGATCCTCGGGCGGATGCATCCAGGGGATTCGGAATCGGGTCACGTCGAGAGGGTTGGAGTGCTTACCCCAGATCGCGGGGGACCTGGCCTGGTGCCGAGCCGCCCGACCAGCGCCGGATGGCGTCCTCGTCGAGCGCGGTGATCCCGTGGCGCACCGGGAGGGTGACGTGGTCGACGACGGCTCCCGTGGCACGCAGGCGCTCGGCGGTCCGGAGGCCGTCGCTCGCCCTGCGGCGGGCGTCGAACCGGGCGTCGAGCACCAGCACCGGGACGCCGGAGCCGGTGCCGACCGGTCCGGACTGGAAGGGCGGTTGCGGCCGGATGAGGACTCCGGCGGTGAACAGGTCCGGACACAGCTCGAGGAGGGCGGCAGCCGCGATCGCCCCGTTCGAGAAGCCGAGCACGAACCGGTGTGCGGTCGGAGCGAGCTGCGCACTCCCGTGGTCGACGGCGTCGGCGAGCAGCGCGATGCGCGCCCGCAGGTCGTCCTCGTCGAGGCTCCGGTCGGGGCGACGGCGGAAGTGCGCGTACCCCTGCGGCGTCGGTTCGGTGCCGCGCAGCGCGATCTTGGCATCGTCGGGTGCCAGCCGATCCGCGAGGGGGAGGAGGTCGGTCTCGTGACCGTCGGACCCGTGGAGCAGCACCCACGTCGTGCCGGTCGGACGCGCGACGGCAGGGACCGACAGCACGATGTCCGTGCCGAGCGGTGATCGCAGCGAGCGTGTCCACGAGTGCACGGGTCGATCATGCTCCGCAGCGTGCCCAGAGGACCGTCCGCAGATGGTCGCCGACGTCGGCCGTACGGTTCACTCGACAGGGGGTGAGCGAGAGGACGACACCATGGCGGATCTGCTGATCGGGATCGAGGAGCACTGGGTGCACGAGGGGATCGACCATGCGCAGCGTGCATTGCCGGCTGATCGGCGCGACGACAGCCTCGTCCTCAACGACCACGGCGATGCCGCGCGGCGCCTCGGCGACATCGAGAGCGAGCGCCTCGCCGCGATGGACGCACAGGGCGTCGACATGCAGGTCCTGTCCCTCGCCCCGCCGGGCACGCAGGGGCTCGACGCGGTCGACGCGATCGCCCTGAGCCGCGATGCGAACGACGAGGTCGCGGCCGCGGTCGCCGCACACCCGGATCGCTTCCGGGCCTTCGCGACCCTGCCGCTCGCCGACCCGCACGCCGCCGCCGTCGAACTGGAGCGCGCCGCAGCACTCGGCCTCGTCGGCGTCATGCTGCACGGCCGCACCGGGGACGTCCTGATCGACGACCCGCGCTTCGAGGAACTCTGGACCGTCGCGGAGCAACTCCGGCAGCCGGTGTTCATCCACCCGCAGATCCCTCCGCGGGCCGTCCGGGACGCCTCCTACACCGGGCTCGGCGGCCTGCCCGACCTCGCGCTGGCGACCTTCTCGTGGGGCTGGCACCTCGAAGCGGGAACGGCCGCGCTCCGGCTCATGGCGCGCGGCGTGCTGGATCGCCACCCGTCGCTGCAGCTCATGCTCGGGCACTGGGGCGAGCTCCTGCTGTTCTGGCACGACCGCGCCGACGGACTCGCACGTGCGGCCGGCCTCGAACGGTCGATCACGGAGTACCTGCGCGAGAACGTCTGGATCACGGCCTCCGGCATGCTCGACCCGGCGATGCTGCAGCACGCCCTGAGCATCACGACGCCGGACCGGCTCCTGTTCTCGACCGACCACCCGTTCCAGCAGCCCACCCGCGAGGAGATCACGGCCTTCCTCACGGCACTGCCCGATCAGCAGGCCCGCGATGCCTTCGCGTCGGGGAACGCCCGTCGGCTGTTCGGTCTCACGGGCTGAGCACCCCGCCGCCGGTACGCTGCGGACATGCCGGGGGACTTCACGATCCGAACCACGACCGAGCGCGACTGGGAGCAGGTGCGCGCTCTCCGCATCGAGAACGCCACGGACGACCCGATCTCCTACGGGGCGACGCTCGAGTACACGCTCGCGATGACCGAGGACGACTGGCGGCTCCGCGCGAGGCGTGGCGAGGGGATCGAGACGACGAGCGTGGTGGCGATCGACCGGACGGGTCGCTGGATCGGGATGATGAGCGGCCAGGTCGGTGACGCGTACGGCAACGATCCCGTGCTCACCGGCGTGTACGTCACGCCGTCGTCCCGCGGTCGGGCGAACGGCGTCGCGGATGCGCTGCTCGACCACGTGGTCGGGTGGGCAGCGGGGCGCGGGGAGCGGCTCCGTCTCGAGGTGTACGACCAGGCGGTGCCGGCCGGTCGCTTCTACGAACGTCGCGGGTTCCGGGCGAGCGGTCGCTCCCGCGACTTCCGTCTGCTCGGGCAGGGGCCAGCCGCCCCGGCGCTGCGCCTGGTCGAGTTGGTCCGGCCCCGCACGTGACCGGCTGACGGACGGGAGGCGCGGTGCGGGCCCGCCCCGCGCCTCCCGTCCGCTGCGCGGTCGTCAGACGGCGGCGAGCTCCCGTGTCAGCGCCGCCACGAACGCGTCGATGTCCTGCTCCGAGGTGTCGAACGAGCACATCCACCGCACCTCGTTCCGGCTGGCGTCCCAGTCGTAGAACCGGAAGTGCTCGCGCAGCCGATCGGCCACGCCGGCCGGCAGCGTCGCGAAGACCCCGTTCGCCTGGGTCTCCTGGCTGAACCCGACGCCGCGGATGCTGCCGTCGGCGATCCCCGCCTCGAGGGCGCCGCGGAGTCGCTGCGCCATGGCGTTGGCGTGCCCGGCCGACCGGAGGTAGAGGTCGTCGCTGAGCAGGGCGATGAGCTGTGCCGAGACGAAGCGCATCTTCGACGAGAGCTGCATGTTGAGCTTGCGGAGGTAGTGCAGGCCCTCCGATGCCTCGGGGTTCAGGACGACGATCGCCTCGCCGTAGAGCATCCCGTTCTTCGTCCCGCCGAAGCTCAGCACGTCGACGCCGGCGTCGGTGGTGAAGTCGCGCAGCGGGAGCCCGAGGCTCGCGGCCGCGTTCGAGATGCGGGCGCCGTCCATGTGCAGCGTCATGCCGAGCGGGTGGATGTGGTCGGCGATCGCGCGGACCTCGTCCACCGAGTAGGCGGTGCCGAGCTCGGTGGTCTGGGTGATCGAGACGACGAGCGGCTGGGCGCGGTGCTCGTCGCCCCAGCCCCAGGCCTCCTTGTCGATGAGCTCGGGGGTGAGCTTGCCGTCCGGCGTCTCGACGGGCAGCAGCTTGATCCCGCCGACGCGCTCGGGGGCGCCGGCCTCGTCGGTGTGGATGTGCGCGGTGGAGGTGCACACGACGGCGCCCCAGCGGGGGAGCATCGACTGCAGTCCGACGACGTTCGCGCCGGTGCCGTTGAACACCGGGAAGGCCTGCGCCTGCGACCCGAAGTGCTCCCCGACGACCTCGTTGAGCCGTGCGGTGTACACGTCTTCGCCGTAGGCGATCTGGTGGCCGTCGTTGGCCGCGGTGATCGCCGCGAGGATCTCGGGGTGGATGCCGGCGTAGTTGTCCGAGGCGAAGCCCCGCAGGTCCAGGTCGTGGAGTCGAAGGGTCACGCGTTCATCCTAGGTTCGGGGCGTCGCCCGCCGAGAGCGGGACGCGGGTGCCGTTCACGGCTGCGGGGTCGGCCGACCAGAGCCGCACGACCTCGTCGCCGAGTCGCGCCTCGAGGCCGGCGAGTGCGCGCACGACGAACACGACCGCGGCGGCGGTGTCGGGCGCGTCCGTGCCGAACCCCTGGGCGACGGCGCGGACCCAGGCGTCCGAAGCGGCCTTCGCGGCGGCGTAGTTCGCGGCGCCGGCGGTGGGCGAGTCGACGGTGGTGGAGGAGACGAAGGCCAGGCGTCCGGCGGGGGAGGCGACGAGGTCGGCGAAGAACTCCCGCGTCGTGTTCCGGAGCGTCCGGAAGGCCCGGTCGAGGAAGTCCCAGTCGTCGTCCGACTGGCCGGCAATGCTGCCACCACCACGCCAGCCACCGACCAGGTGGACGAGCCCGTCGATCGGCCCGAGGTCCGCGTGGATCCGCGACGCCAGTGCGGCGACGTCCGCACGCGACGAGAGGTCGCACGTGTGGGTGGTGACGCCCGGGACGGCGGTGCTGAGCGCCTCCAGGCCCGCTGCCCTCGTGCCGACCGCGACCACCGTCGCACCGGCGGTGACCAGCGACCGCGCGACGGCCTCGCCGCTGGTGCTGGTCGCGCCCGCGACCAGCACCACGCGACCGGTGAGCGGCCCATCGCTCACGCGGCGACCTCCGTCGTCCCGGTGATCCCGGCCGTCGACGCGATGACCGGCGCCATCTTCTTGTTGAGCGCCTCGTAGAACATCGACAGCGGGAACTCGTCGTCCATGACCGCGTCGGTGTAGCCCTTCGGCGGTCCGGCGAGCGTCTCGGTGGGGAGTCCGCGCGCCCAGGCCGAGGCCGGGTGCGGCGTGAGCGTCCGGGTGAGCATCTCGTACGCGGCGAGCCAGTGCGCCGCCTTCGGCCGGTCGATCGAGCGCCGGTACAGCTCGTTGATCTCGTCGCTGAGGGCGATGATGACGTCCGGGACGGCCTCCCAGTCGATGGTGAGTTGCGTGTCCGTCCAGTGCAGGACGTCGTGCTGGTGCATCCACGCGAAGAGCAGCTGGCCGCCGAGGCCGTCGTAGTTGCGGACACGGCTGCCGGTGATCGCGAAGCGGAAGATGCGGTCGAACACGACGGCGTACTGCACGAGGCGCGCGTGGTCACGGATGGCGCGCTGCGCGTCCTGGAGGCTCGCATCCGGCAGCGCCGAGAGGGTGCGTTCCAGACGCACGGACTCGCGGAACGCGGTGAGGTCGCAGCGCAGCTCCTCGAGCGAGTAGAGGAAGAACGGCATCCGCTGCTTGATCATGAACGGGTCGAACGGCAGGTCTCCGCGCATGTGCGACCGGTCGTGGATGATGTCCCACATCACGAAGACCTGCTCGGTGAGCTCCTGGTCGTCGAGCATCGCGCGTGCGTCGTCAGGAAGGTCGAGCTTGGTGATCTCGGCGGCTGCGCGGACGACTCGGCGGTAGCGAGCGGCCTCGCGGTCCTGGAAGATCGCGCCCCACGTGAACGTCGGCAGCTCGCGCATCGCCACGGTCTCGGGGAAGAGCACGGCGGAGTTCGTGTCGTACCCGGGGGTGAAGTCGACGAACCGCAGCGCGACGAAGAGCGCGTTGCCGTAGTCCCCGGCCTCGAGCTCGGCGATGAACTCGGGCCAGATGACCTCGACCAGGACGGCTTCGACGAACCGCGAGGAGCTGCCGTTCTGCGTCACCATCGGGAACACGACGAGGTGACCGAGCCCGTCGACGCGGTGCTGCTGCGGCTGGAACGCGTTCAGGGAGTCGAGGAAGTCGGGGACGCCGAACCCCTCGTCGCGCCACCGGGCGAAGTCGTGCTGCACGGCCTCGAGGAAGGCCGCGTCGTGCGGGAATTGCGGTGCCAGCTCGGCGATGGCGGGGACGATCGTCGCGACGTGCTCGGTCGCTGCAGCGTGGTCGGCCGGCTCGGGCACGGAGCCGTCCTGCGCCTGGACGGTCTGCAGCGCGGTGACGGCGTCCTTCAGCCGGAGCCAGGCCGGGTGGGCGGCGACCTCGCGCACGGACAGGCGGTCCTCGACGACCTCGGGTTCTCCGACGATGGCGTCCTTCGAGAACTCCTGGACGAACTGCGACATGTCGTACCTCCCGTCGTTGGGCTGGCTGCGGGTGCGCTGGTGCATCGAGCCTAGGGAAGATCGGGGGACGCAAAGTTGCCCATCTGCGGCGGAAACGTGCGCGTCCGACGGCCCCGCGCTCCGAACCGATCGCGCCGCGCAAGGTTCCTCCGTTGCGGGGCTGGACTGCGTTCGACACCGCTCCACCGGTACGGTCGCAGGAGCGGAGGGAGGACCGTGGACGGACGGATCAGCGACGGGTCGAGCGTCGACGTCGAGGTCGTCCACCCCGGTGACCCGGTGGCCGACGGGATCGTGCGGACGTACCTCGCCGAGGTCGCGTCGCGCTGGTACGGACGCCCGGCGACGGAGGAGGAGGTCGACCAGGCGCTGCGCGACGAGCCGTACGACGACCTGCAGGGTGCGTCCGGGGTGTTCCTCGTCGCCGTCGAGCAGGGTCGAGCGATCGCGTGCGCCGGAGCGCGGTTCGGCGCCGGTGTCGGTCTCGGTGTCGCCGAACTCACGAAGGTCTTCACCCTGCCCGAGGCTCGTGGACGGGGCACCGCGGCCCGGCTCGTGCGCGAGCTCGAGGCGGCGTGCCGTCGCCGCGGGATCGGCGTGCTCCGGCTGGACACCCGTGCTGAACTCGCCGAGGCCTGTGCGCTCTACGAGCGGCTCGGGTTCGAGCGCGTGCCCGCCTTCACCGACGACCCCTACTCGGACCGGTGGTACGCGAAGCGGCTCTGAACCGCAGCGAGTGTGGGTCGGGAGGCGCGGGTCCGCGCCGCACCGCGCCTCCTGGTCGGGCCGTGGTCGCGTCCACGGCTGCCGGGCCGACGACCGGACCCGGCTGGGTCAGCGCCGCCGCCCCGCGCGGCGCATCGGGACGTGGCTCCACCAGCCGAGGCCGTCGGCGTCAGGCGCTCGGGCCGCTCGTCCGGTTCAACCGGTCGGCCGCACGCCCGAGGAGCCAGTTCACGGCCCACCCGACCACGCCGATGACCGGCACCGCGACGATCACGACGGTCCAGACGATCTTCACGAGGTCGCTCCGACGTCGGTCCCGCCACACCTGCACCAGCGCGAGGACGTCCAGCGCCAGCACGACCAGCAGGACCAGCACGTGTGCGCCGCCCAGGTTCTCGAGCACGTCGTTCTCCCTCGTCCTCCGCGGCGCAAGTGTGCGCTGCGGCGGTCCAACGATAGGAGGGCGCGGCGGGTGGTTCGTCAGTCCAGCGGTTGACATCGCTGCTCGCCCGGCGGGCCGAGCACGAAGGCGCACGCTGGGCTGTTCGGGGCACGTCCTGGTCCTCTGATCGTCGGACTGCTCCCGGGCACGGTCGGGTCTAGCGTCTGTTGCGTGCGGCAACGACGCCGCACGATGACGAATCGAGCATCATGCAACGACGGATGAAGCACCTCGTCGCGATCGCGCTGAGCGCCGGTGTCGTGGGGGCACTGCTGCCCGCGGTCGCCGCCCAGGCGGTCACGACGAGCGACACCCCGGACTTCGGGAGCAACGTCAAGATCTACAGCCCCTCGACGCCGACCTCGACGATCCAGGCCGACGTCGACGCGGCGTTCAACGCACAGCTCCGGAGCACGACCGCGCAGTTCGGGACGCAGCGCTCCGCCTTCCTGTTCAAGCCCGGGAGCTACGGACGGGTGTGGGCCAACCTCGGCTTCTACACGACGGTCGCCGGCCTGGGGAAGAACCCCGACGACGTGACCATCAACGGCGCCGTGAACGTCGACTCCGGGTGGAACGCCGGTGACGAGAGGAACGCGACGCAGAACTTCTGGCGGTCGGTCGAGAACGTGGCGATCGTCCCCGAGGGCGGGACCGACCGCTGGGCGGTGTCCCAGGCCGCCCCGATGCGGCGGGTCCACATCAAGGGGAACCTCACGATGGGCCCCTCGAACCAGGACGGCGGCCAGGGGTACTCCTCCGGCGGGTACATCGCGGACACGAAGGTCGACGGGACGGTGATCTCCGGCTCGCAGCAGCAGTGGTACACCCGCAACTCGTCGATCGGGTCCTGGCAGGGCGGCAACTGGAACATGACGTTCTCGGGCGTGCAGGGCGCTCCCGCGAACGACTTCTCGAAGAGCTACACGACCCTGTCCACCACGCCGACGACCCGCGAGAAGCCGTGCCTGTACGTCGACTCGTCGGACAAGTACCACGTGTTCGTCCCCTCGCTCCGGCAGAACTCGTCGGGCGTGACCTGGCCGAACACCGCCGGCACGGACATCCCGATGCGCAACTTCTACGTCGCCCACCCGGGTGACTCGGCGGCGACGATCAACAGTGCGCTGTCGCAGGGCCTCAACCTGTTGTTCACACCGGGCACCTACCAGCTGAACGCGCCCATCGCGGTCACTCGTCCTGACACGGTCGTCACCGGGATCGGCTTCCCGACGCTCGTGCCGACGCAGGGCAACGCGGTGCTCACCTCGACCGACGTCGCCGGCGTGAACGTGTCGAACCTCGTCGTCGACGCCGGTTCGCAGAACAGCGCCCAGCTGGTCCGACTCGGCACGAGCGGCTCGCACGTCGACCACGCCGCCGACCCGCAGAGCATCCAGGACGTGTTCTTCCGCGTGGGTTCGAGCATCCAGGGCAAGGCGACGACGACCCTCCAGGTCAACGCCGACGACACCCTGGTCGACCACATCTGGGCCTGGCGCGCCGACCACGGCGGAGCCGCCACCGGGTGGACGGTCAACACCGGCGCGACCGGCGTCGAGGTGAACGGCAACGATGTCCTCGCGACCGGTCTGTTCGTCGAGCACTACCAGAAGTACGAAGTGCAGTGGAACGGCAACAACGGACGGACGATCTTCTTCCAGAACGAGATGCCGTACGACGTGCCGGACAACGCGTCGTGGCAGAGCCCGACCGGTGCCGGCTACGCCGCCTACAAGGTCGCCGCGAACGTCACGAGCCACGAGATCTGGGGCGGCGGTGTCTACTGCTTCTTCAACACGAACCCCGCGGTGCACGCCGACCGGGCGTTCGAGGTCCCGCAGACCGCCGGCGTCCGTGCGCACGGGCTCGTCACGGTGTCCCTCGGTGACACGGGCACGATCTCGAGTGTGATCAACGGGGTCGGGGGAGCGGTGCCGACGCCGGCGGGGAACACCGCCCCCAACCGGCTGGCGTCCTACAACTGATCCCGAGCGGGTCCCCGGCCGAGGGTGGCTAGAACAGGTTGCCGCCGCTGGCGACCTGGATCGCGACGAGGGCTCCGGCGAAGACCACCAGCACGCCGACCAGTGTCGACAGCGCGACGGGCCACCCCGTCCGGCGTCGGGCACGGCGCGCGATCGAACCGACGATCCCCGCGACGAGGACGACGAGCGTGAGGACGAGGTGCCAGTTGCGCACGGCCGCACCGGGGTCGTCAGCGCTGCTGCACCCCGGCGACGGTTGCGCGCACCCGGCGAACGCGAGCTGCCCGATGAGGACGACGAACCACGCCGCCGGGCTCACCAGGACGGCCGCGCCGAGGAGCAGGACGGTGGCGACGAGGTCGACCGAGCCGGGGCCGCGGGGTGGCGGCGCCTGCTCGGCTCGCGGCGGGTGCAGCACCAGGTCGTCGCCGGGATCGTCCCACCAGTCCTCTCGTGCCCCCATGCGCCCAGCGTAGGCGGGGGCGGTGGACGCGAGTGGACGGCGGACGGGAGGCGCGGGTCGGGCTCGCACCGCGCCTCCCGTCAGAAGCGTGTCGAGCCGCGCAACCGGCGCGGCCGGCCGTCGGGGTCGACGGCGAGGCGCGCGGCGGGACGCGCCCACAGACGCTGCAGTGCCGAGACCGGTTCCGGCTCGTGCTGGCGGATGCGCCCAGGGGGTCGCGGGCCGGGCTGCCCGTCCTCGTGCCAGTGGTCGAGCGCACGTGCCGTGGACCGCCAGAGGGCGAGCAGGTCCGCGCCGGACCCGGTGAACCGCTCGTCGTCGGGCGTCGTCGCGAGGTGCTCCGCCCAGAGCTCGTGGCGGAGGTCACGGGCGAGGGGCCGGTCGTCGTCCGAGGTGTCCACGACGGCGCACGTGAGTTCGCTGTCGGACGTCCACGAGCGGCGGTTGAAGTTGTCCGAGCCGATCGTGAACCACTCGTCGTCGACGATGCAGACCTTGGCGTGGATGTAGATCGGGCGGCCGTCCTCGTGCTCGAGGTCGAAGGCGCCGACACGGTCGGGTGCGGTGCGGCGGAGCGTCCGGAGCGCCTCGATCTGGCCGAACCGGCTCGGGGGACCGCCGAGCGGCCCGTCCGAGTTCGGGTACCGCGGCACGAGGACGACGACACGGAGCTCCCGGTTGCGTTCGAGGGCCTCGGCGATGCCGGTCGCGACCTCGCGGGACCAGAGGTACTGGTCCTCGATGTAGAGCAGCGATCGCGCTCGGGCGAAGGCCTTGCCGTACGCGCGGGCGATGCTGCGCTCACCCAGGGGCGCGAACGGGAACGGCGGGTGCTTCACGCCGTACGTGCGGAGGAGCTGCACGGCGTGGTGCCCGGCCGGTGGTGGTGGCGCCGTCCGTTCGGGCAGGGGCTCGGTGTGCCGCGGCATGTGGACGAGGCGTTGCAGCAGCATCCGGTACGGCAGGCTGCGGTCGAGGGGGAGCGGGTCGTCCCAGCGCTCGGCGAACACGGCGAGCACGTCCGCGACGACCGGCCCGCGGAGCTCCATCGACGCGTCGTGCCAGGCCGGGCGCTCGCCGTAGCGGGCGTCGATCGAGACGGGCTGCGGGTCGCCCTCGTGCGCGGCGTCGTCGCGACGGCTGTGGCAGAGGTCGATCCCGCCGACGAACGCGACGTCGCGGGATGGGTCCTCGCGGTGCTGGATGACGAAGAACTTCTGGTGGTGCGAGCCGAACACCCGGACGCGCTGGTCGAGCAGCACCTGGCCGCCGGCGTCGTTGATCTTCCGGCCGAGCAGCTCGTTCGACCGGGCGCTGATCGACGCCGAGACGCGCTCGCCGTGGGACCGCCAGATGAGCCCGCGCACCTCGATGCCCGCTCGTGCACGGTCGGCCAGCAGGTCCCCGATCGTCGGGCCGTCCGGCAGCAGCCGCTCGTCGGCGTCGCCGCGCCAGTCGGTGAACCAGACGCGGTCACCGGGGCGGAGGGCGGTCAGTTCCGCGTGGATGCGGTCGAAGTAGGCGGCGCCGTGCACGAGCGGCCGGACGTGGTTGCCCTCAGACCACGGTGCCGCGTCGGCGCCGGTGTCCCCCTCGGCGTCGGGTCGGTTCTGGTCCGTGTCGTCGTCGGGGCGTCCCGCGTGCACGCCGGTGGCCAGGTTGCCTCGCTCGTCGCGGGAGAGGAACCAATCAGCTGGACCGGTACGCACAGTCGAACAGTACGGGACGGCGCCGCTCAGGGGCGCGAGCCCGGCAGGGGGATCTCGTGGCGGTCGTCCCACGGCTCGGCCCAGCCGAGGCGGTCGAACAGGGCGTCGAGGAGCATCGCGGTGAAGCCCCAGACGACGTGCTGCTCGGGGCCGGAGTCGATCGTGAACGCCGGGCCGCGCCACTCCTGACCGCCGCGGCGGATCACCGTCACGCCGCGGTGGGCGGGGTCGAGCAGGTCGGCCACCGGCGCCCGGAACACCGCGGCGGACTCGGCCTCGTCGACGACCCGGACGGGCGAGGACTCGCGCCACCACCCGATCACCGGCGTGACGAGGTGCCGCGAGAACGCGAGCGGCACCGGGGCGATCGTGCCGAGGACGTCCACGCCCGCGGTGTCGATGCCGGTCTCCTCGCGGGCTTCCCGGAGTGCCGCGGCGGTCGCGTCCGTGTCCCCGGGATCGACCCGGCCGCCGGGGAACGCGATCTCGCCGGGGTGGGCGCGGAGCGTGGTGGCCCGTGCGAGCAGCAGGACGTCGAGGTCCCGCGAGACCTCGGTGCCGGCGGCTCCGACGGCGGGGCGGTCGCTCGGCACGTCGTCGAGTTCGCCGAACAGGATGAGGACGGCCGCGTTGCGGGAGGCGCTGGCCACCGGCATGCCCGTGACGAGCGGGGCGGCACCGGGACCGACGAGCGCGGAGAGCTGCTGACGCGCCGGGTTCACGTCGTCAGCCTAGGTGCTGCGCTCCGAGGCGGAACATCCGGAAGGTGCGCCCCCGGGGGATCTCCGAGGCACGACCCGTACGTTCCGAGTCAGCACCACCGGGACCACGGCGGTCCCGCACCGACACTGCACGGGAGCAGACCATGAGCGACACCGACGGCACCGCACCGAAGAACGACCCCGAGGGCACCCCGAAGCCGGACGGCCTCGGCGAGGACGGCACGATCCCCAACGAGCCCGACGGCCTCGCCGCCGGACACGTGGGCGACGACTCGCACTTCAACCCGGAGGAAGACGACGGCACGGAATGAGGATGCTCGTCACCGCCACGATCGGGGTCGGGCTGGCCCTGGCGCTCGCCGGGTGTTCGTCGCCCGGGTCCGTCTGCGCCGACTACGGGCAGGGCAACACGGTGAACGTCGTCGTGCCCGACCACCTCGCGACCACCGTCGAGTCGGTCGCCGTGTGCGTCGGTGCCGACTGCACGCCCGAGCAGGAGTCGGCGACGTCCGAGGTCGACGGCGCGACCTGGACGGTCCCGGTCGAGCAGACGCAGGACGAACGCGGCCGCGTGGCGCTCTTCGACGCCGACGGTGCGCGGCTCGACGAGCGCGGCGTCGAACTGGCCTGGACGGACTACGGCTTCGGCGCACCCCTGCAGTGCCGGGGGAGCGGTGTCGCCGAGGTCTGGCTCGACTGACGGCCCGAAGCGCAGGCCGCACCGGACGGTGAGCTCGGAGGCTAGAGCACCCGCTCCAACAACCGCAGCGTCCCCGCGATGTCCACGTCGCGGTCGAGCAACCACTGCACCTGCAACCCGTCGAACGCCGCGATGATGAGCGACGCGACCTGGTCGAGGTCCGCATCGCTGTGCCGACCGGTGGCGGCGAGCTCGTCGCGCAGCTGCTCCGCGAGCTCGCTGCGCGCCGTCGTGAACCGCGCCGCGAAGTACGACCGCGCCGTCTCGTTCCCCACCTCCACCGAGGCACCGAGCAGCGTCGTGTAGAGCGTCACCAGGGCCGGCTCGCTCACGTTCCGGTGGGCGACGAACTCGAGCCGGGGGAACACGCCGCCGGTGTCGCCCAACGCCCGGTTCGACGCGTCGTCACGCTCCCGCAGCACCTCGACGAGCAGGGCCTCGCGCGACGAGAAGTAGTGCCGGAGTGCGGCGTGCGAGATGCCGATCGCCTCGCCGATGGCCCGGAGCGAGGTCCCGTCGATGCCGCGGGAGGCGACGACCTCGAGCGTCTGGTCGAGGATCTCCTGCCGACGCTGCACGCCCTTGGCGTACGGCCCGCGGCTGCCAGTTCCATCGTTGGAGGTCACTCGGACCAACCTACCGGCAGCCATGAGTCGCCGAAGCGCTCCCGCAAAGTACCGGAACAAAAACTTCCGGTCGGAGGTTTTGGGTGCTACTGTCCCGATCACCTAGTAGCACTAGGGATTCAGCGGGCCCCGAAGCCCCCTATGACTCGAGGAGGAGTCATGTCGACACCGACGTCGAAGGAAGAACCCACACGCGGCATCGCCGGAACCGCGACCCCCGCGGTCACCGCAGCCGCCGGCGCCACCGCCACGGACGCAGCGGCGTCCCGAGCGTTCTCGGTCGAGGGCATCACGCAGTCCGTCAGCACGATGCGGGTCGGCCGCGGCTACCTCTGGGGCCTCAGCTTCGCCCAGTTCGGCCTCTTCGTCGCCCTGCTCACGCCGGTCTTCGTGAGCATGTCGATCAAGGCGACCGAGCTCAACCCGTCGAACCCCGAGACGATCGTCGGTTCGGTCCTGCCGTTCGGCGCGATCGGTGCCCTGCTCGCGAACCCGCTCTTCGGCGCGATCTCGGACCGCACCCGCACCCGCTGGGGTCGTCGTCGGCCGTGGATGGTCGGCGGCGTCATCGTCTTCGTCGGTGCGCTCGCCTGGCTCGCGTTCTCGCCGAACGTCCTGCAGCTCACCCTGGCCTGGGTCCTCGCGCAGGTCACCGCCAACGCGGTCCTCGCCACCCTGACCGCGAGCTTCGCCGACAACGTGCCGGAGTTCCAGCGCGGCAAGGCCTCGAGCGTCATCGCGCTCGCGCAGAACACCGCGATCCTCGCCGGTCTGTACCTGGCCGTCTACCTGGTCGGCAACCTGCCGATGCTCTTCATCGTCCCGGGCATCATCGCGATCATCGCGATCCTCGTCTACTCGTTCGTGGCCCGCGACGAGCTGCCCACGACGCCGATCAAGCCGTTCAGCTGGGTCAACCTCATCTCGTCGTTCTGGACCAACCCGATCAAGCACCGCGACTTCGGGCTCGCCTGGTGGGGGCGCTTCCTCATCACCTTCGGTACGTTCATGTTCACGACCTACCGCCTGCTGTACATGGAGGACCGGATCGGCCTCCCGCAGAAGGAGGCCGTCGGCATCGTCGCGTTCGGTGTGCTCCTCTACACCGTCGCCCTGCTGGTCAGCGCCGCGCTCTCCGGGTGGGTGTCCGACCGCGTCGGCCGCCGCAAGGTCTTCGTGTGGAGCTCCACGGCCCTCACCGCCGTCGGCCTGGTGATCCTGGCGCACGTGGACACGGTCGGCGGGTTCTACTTCGCCGAGATCGTGATGGGCTTCGCCTTCGGCATCTACTCCGCCATCGACACCGCCCTCATCGTCGACGTGCTGCCCGACCCGGAGCGCCCCGGCAAGGACCTCGGCGTGATCAACATCGCGAACGCGCTGCCGCAGTCGCTCGCCCCGGCCGTCGGCCTCTTCCTCCTCGGCGTCGGGGGCGGTCAGAACTACACGCTCATGCTCTGGGGCGCCGGCGTCGCGGTGATCCTCGGCGCTCTCGTGATCTTCCCCATCAAGTCGGTCCGGTAGACGGCGCACCAGCGCACGGTCCTGGAGGCGCGACCCGACTCACGAAGGCGAGTCGCGCCTCCAGGCGGTCACCGCACACACCGCAAGCCTCCCTGAAAGGACCAGTCATGGCACCCGCCATCTCCCTGCAGCTCTACACGGTGAACGCCGCGCTGGAGCCCGACCTCGACGGCGGCGTCCGCCGCCTCGCCGACATCGGCTTCGACACTGTCGAGGCGTTCGCGTTCGTCGACCGAGCAGCGCAGCTCAAGGAAGCGTTCGACGCCCACGGGATCACCGCGAAGACCGGCCACGCCTTCCTCGTCGAGGAGACCATCCCGCTGCCCGACGGCACCGTGATGACCGCTCCGTCGCACGCCGACACCTTCGCCGCGGCGAAGGAGCTCGGCCTCGAGATCGTCATCGACCCGTTCGTCGGCCCCGACCACTGGACCACCCGTGAGGGCGTCGAGCGCGTCGCGGCCCGACTCAACGCCGCCGCTGCCGAGGCGGCCGAGCACGGACTCCGTGTCGGCTACCACAACCACGACCACGAGCTCCGACCGCAGATCGACGGCCGGCCCGCACTGCAGGTGCTCGCCTCGCTGCTCGACCCGGGCGTGGTGCTCGAGCTCGACCTGTACTGGGCCTCCGCCGCGGGCATCGACCTCGTGCCGTTCATCGAGGAGCTCGGTGACCGCATCGTCGCCGTGCACGTCAAGGACGGCCCCTTGCGCGACGACATCTCCACCGCGACGATCCCCACCGACCAGACCCCGGCCGGCCAGGGCGACGTCCGGCTCGCCGAGGCGCTGCGCGCCGCGACGGCCCTCGAGTACGCCGTGATCGAGTTCGACGGGTTCGCGGGGGACGTCTTCGACGGGGTCGCCCAGTCGTACGAGTGGCTCGCCGCGCAGCTCGCACCGAGCGGATCGGCGGTGTCCGCATGACCCGCACGGGCAAGGTCGGCATCGGCTTCATCGGCGCCGGCATGATCAGCGAGCAGTACCTGGCGAACCTCACGACCTTCCCCGACGTCGAGGTCGTCCGGATCGGCGACATCGACACGGAACGGGCGGCGGCGTCCGCGCAGAAGTGGGGCGTCGCGGCCTCCGGCGACGGAGCGTCGGTCCTCGCCGACCCCGACGTCGAGATCGTCATCAACCTCACGCTCCCGGCCACGCACGTGGCGGTGTCCACGGACGCCCTCCGCGCGGGCAAGCACGTGTGGAGCGAGAAGCCGATCGGGGTCGACCGAGAGTCCGCTGCGGGCCTGGTCGCCCTCGCCGACGAGCTCGGGCTCAAGCTCGGCATCGCGCCCGACACCGTGCTCGGCCCGGGGTGGCAGACCGCCAAGCGGGCGATCGAGGCCGGTGCGATCGGCACGCCGCTCACCGCGGTCACGAGCATGCAGTGGCAGGGGCCGGACGTGTTCCACCCGAACGCGTCGTTCCTCTACGCCAAGGGTGCCGGCCCGCTGTTCGACATCGGCCCGTACTACTTCACGGCGCTCGTGCACCTGCTCGGGCCGATCGACTCCGTCGTCGCGACCGGGTCGCGGTCCCGCGAGACCCGGGAGCTCGTCGTCGGGCCGAACGCGGGCCAGTCGTTCCCCGTCGAGGTGCCCACCCACGTGTCCGTCCTGTCGTCGTTCGAGCAGGGTGGCAACGCGCAGTCGCTGCTGTCGTTCGACACCCCGCTGTTCCGGCACGGCGTCTTCGAGGTCAACGGCACCGAGGGCACGATCGTCCTGCCCGACCCGAACACCTTCGGCGGCGGGCACCCGATCCGGATCGCCCGACCGATCCCCGTCGGTGCCTCGTGGCCGTTCGAACAGGAGTGGGAGACGCTCCTCGACGAGGAGCCGACGGTCGGCCGGGGCCTCGGCGTGCTCGACATGGCGCGGGCCATCCGCGGCGGCGGTGCGCACATCGCGACCGGCGCCGTCGGGTACCACGTGCTCGACGCGATGGTCTCGGTGGAGGAGTCCATCGAGCGGCGGTCGTTCGTCGAGGTCGAGTCCACCGTCGGGGCGATCGCGTCCCTGCCTGAGGACTTCGACCCGTTCGATGCCACGCTGGAGACGGCGCCGGCTGCGGTCTGACGACCGGGGCACCAGACAGGAGGCCCTGCTCACGTCCGCCGCGTGCGGAACGTGCGCAGGGCCTCCCGTCGTGTCCGTGGTCACCAGGGGACGACGCCCGCGTCCTCGAAGAAGCCACCGCGCGGGCCGTCGTCCGGCAGCGTCGCGAGCCGCACCGCGGTCGCCGCGCCCTGCGCGGCCGTGCGGTCGCCGCTGAAGCCGTTGAAGTCCGTCGCGACGAGCCCCGGGCATGCAGCGTTGACGATGACCGGGGTGTCCGCGAACGCCCTCGCGTACTGGGTCGTGATCCCGTTGAGGAACGTCTTCGACGGGGCGTACGCGGCCATCACCGGACCCGGCTGGCGGCCGAGGGAGCCCATGCTGCTCGACGCGTTCACGATGCGCGGCGCGGGGGAGCGGCGCAGCAGCGGCAGCATCGCGTTCGTCACGCGGACGACGCCGTAGACGTTGACGTCGACGACCTGCCGGACGACGTCGAGGTCGAGCGTCGTCGGGTCCTGCGTCCACGTCACCGGGTCGAACGGGCCCGAGATCCCGGCGTTGTTCACGAGGACGTCGAGTCGGGCGAAGCGCTCCTCGACCTCCGCCGCAGCGTCCGCCACGCTCTCGTCGCTCGTCACGTCGAGCCGGACCCCGTGGGCGTCGACCCCGCTCGCCCGCAGTCGTTCCACCGCTTCCTCGCGACCGGTGTCGCTCCGTGCCCCGACGAGCACGCGCATCCCCGTCGCACCCAGCTGCTCGGCGATCGCGTACCCGATGCCCTTGTTCGCGCCGGTCACCAGCGCGGTCGTCTTGTCGTTCTCCATGTGCTCGATCGTCGGTCCGGGGTGGTTCCCGCGTCCAACACCGATCGGGTGGGTGGTGATACTCGCCGGGTATCGGTCGGCGTAGGCTGCAAGTCGTGGACGATGTCGAGACGCGCGAGCTCCGGTACTTCGTCGCCGTCGCCGAGGAACTGCACTTCGGCCGCGCGGCGCTCCGGCTCGGGATGGCGCAGCCGCCGTTGTCGCGGGCGATCCGGCAGCTCGAGGAGCGGATCGGGGTCCGGCTCTTCGACCGCGACCGTCGCGGCGTGACCCTCACCGACGCGGGGTCGGCGCTCCTCCGCGAAGCCCCGGCCGCCCTCGACGCCGTGCGCGCGGCCGTCCGGCGGACCCGACGCGCGGGGGCACCGGAGCAGCGGCTCGTCCTCGCGACGAAGGCCGGGTCGTCGCACGAGTTCCTGCAGGCCCTGCTCGACGCGGCCCCCGAGGACGTGCCGGTCGACGTGGTGCTGTGCGAGATCGGTGAGCAGGCGGGACTCCTCCTCGACGGCACGGCGGACGTGGCGGTCATGCACCGGCCGTTCGACGACTTCGCCGGGATCGAGTCGGTCGACCTGTACTCCGAGCCGCAGGTCGCGATCGTCCCCGCGTCCCACCCGCTCGCCGACCGCCGGTCCCTCACGATGGCCGAGGTGTCGTCGGTCCCCGACCTGCCGATGGCGCGGTGGCCGCTCGCCGACTGGACCTACCCGCCGGGACCGGGGCCGGAGGTGCACTCGCAGTCGCAGCTGGCGCAGCTCGTCGCGCTCGGTCGGACGCTGCTCGTGATCCCACGCTCGAGCCGGGCCTGGCAGTGGCCCGAGCACGTCGCGGTGCCGGTGCTCGACGCGCCCCTCGCGACGACGGTGCTCGGGTGGCCGGTCGGGCGGGAGACGCCAGCGGTCGCGCGGCTCGTGGCGACCGGGCTGCGGATCGGGGAGGCCGCGGGCGCGGTCAGCGCCTGACGGTGCCGGTCAGCGGCGGGTGGCGTGCTGCCGCAGCGCGACCACCACGCGGTCGAGGAAGTCGTCGACCTCGTCCTGGCGGTAGCCCTCGCGGAACTTGGTCGGTTGGAAGCGCGCCAGGGTGACGTCCTCGGGCGTCAGCGGGTCGACCGGACGGCCGGCCTCGTACCCGGCCAGGGTCGCCCGGACCCGGTCGAGGAAGTCGTCGACCTCGCGCTGGTCGTACCCTTCGCGCCACTTCGTCGGTGCGAACTTCGCGTTCGCCACATCGCTCGCGAGCATGCTCTCCCCCTCGTGCCGGACCCCTCGTGCCGGCGTGCTCGACGATCCTCGCACAGGTCACCCGGCGGGTGTGCCCGTCCAGACCCGGTCGATCGGGACGTCGTGGCCGAGCACCGCGACCGCCGCACGGTGCCCCGAGTACAGCGCGCCGGCCACCGTCGCCGGGTCGTCGGTCCACGTCGCCTCACCCGCCAGGTGCACGCGCCCCGCGATCGGCACCGCGAGGTCGTCGTGGTCGCTCGTCGTCGACCCCGGCAGCATGTGCGCGTACGAGCCCCGGGCGAACGGGTCGTCCTGCCACGCCGTCACGAGCACCGAGGTCGGCGTCCCCACGGCGTCGCCGTACAGTCGCCGGAGCTGCTCGAGCACCGAGTCCGCGACCCGCTCCTCGCTCCAGCCCCGGATCGCCCGCGCTGCCGGACCGGCCGCGAAGGTGAGCAGCGTCGGCACCCCGTCGAGCCGCGTCAGGTCGTACCAGGAGTGCCACCACCGTCCGGCCGGACCGAGCTGCCGGACCGCGTAGACGTCGGCGTCCCAGAACCGCTCCGGGAACCGCAGGACGACCTTCTCGAAGGCGTTCATCCGCAGCCGTCCGAGTGCCTGCCGGTGCCGTGCGGGCAGCGGCGGCTCGATCACGAGGTCGCCGGCGTGCAGCACCCCGACGGGCACCGTGACGACGACGGCCTCGGCGTGGAACGGGCCGCGGCCGCTCGTGACCACCACCCCGCCGTCCCCGTGGTCGATGCGCTCGATGACGTGCCCGAGCCGGACGTCGAGCCCCGCGGCGAGGTGTGCGGGCAGGGCGTCGTAGCCGTCCGGGAACACCACCTCGTCACCCGCGATCGTGTCGTCGTCGAGCCCGTGCGCGGCGAGCTCGTCGCTCGCGACCCCGTACTGCTCCTCGCTCCGGTGCTCGAGGTGCTCGCTGACCCGTTCCGCCCGCTCGGCGTCCCAGCCCTGCGCCGCGACGGCCCGGGCGACCACGTCGCGGTAGCTGTCGAGCGGCGCCGATCGATCGACCTCGTCGGCCAGGGCGCGGTCGACCGTGCGCACGTCGTCGGCGAACCGGGCGGCTGCACCGGCGTCGAGCCGACGACCGTCGGGCCCGTGGTACGCGATCGGCCGGCTGTCGACCTGGTACCCGCCGACGGTGAACTCGACCGTGCGGATGTCGAACGCGGCGACGGCGTCGGCCACGGCGTTGTCCTCGACGCCGTGGATCCACGAGGCGCCGAGGTCCGTCACGTGCCCGTCGGTCCGGTCGGTGTGGACCCGACCGCCGATCCGGTCCCGGGCCTCGAGCACGACGACCCGGCGCCCGGCCCCGGCGAGCACCTGTGCGGCCGCGAGCCCCGCCACGCCCGCACCGATCACGACGACGTCGGTGTCCTCCATGCTGGTGCTCCTCTCGGGACTGGATCAAGATTGACACAGCCAGGTGCGGAAATCGTTGCTGAGGTCTAGTTTCAGTGCTCGTATCCACAGAGTCGTGGAGCGACGGCGACGGTTTCCGTCGCTCGCCATCGAGAGAGCGTGGTGGTCATGCGAGACGAACGGGTCGTGACGGTGTCGACCGAGACCGTCGGCACGGAGAAGGGACTGCGACCGGGGGCCATCGGCCTGGTCGGCAGCGTCGTGATGGGCATCTCGTCCACCGCGCCCGCCTACAGCCTGGCCGCGAGCCTCGGGCTGGTCGTGGCGAGTGGGGGAGCGCTCCTCGCCGGGGTGAAGGCCCCGGCGATCATGCTGCTCGCCTTCATCCCGATGTGGATGATCGCCGTGGCCTACCAGGAGCTCAACCGCGAGGACCCCGACTGCGGCACGACGTTCACCTGGGCGACCCGGGCCTTCGGTGCCGTGACGGGGTGGCTCGGCGGGTGGGGGATCATCGCCGCGGACGTCATCGTGATGGCGAACCTCGCCCAGATCGCCGGCTCGTACGGGTACTCCTTCGTCGGCGTCCTGACGAACGACCCGGCGATCAGCGCCCTCGGGAACAGCACGCTCTGGTCGACCGTCGCCGGGGTGGCCTGGATCGCCGTGATGACCTTCATCTGCTACGTCGGCGTCGAGGTGTCGGCCCGGCTGCAGTACGTCCTGCTCGGCATCGAGGTGCTCGTGCTCGTGATGTTCGCGGTCGTCGCGCTCGTGCGGGTCGGCACCGGCAACGGCGTCGAGGGCTCGATCACGCCGTCGCTGTCGTGGCTGTGGCCGAGCGGCATGGACTTCGGCTCGGTCATCGCCCCCGCCATGCTCACGGCGATCTTCATCTACTGGGGCTGGGACACCGCCGTCTCGCTCAACGAGGAGACGAAGGACCCCGAGAAGACCCCCGGCCGCGCAGCCGTCATCAGCACGGTCCTGCTCCTCGTCATCTACGCCCTCGTGTCGATCGCGGCGATCGCGTTCGCCGGCGTCGGGACGAAGGGCATCGGCCTCGGGGCGCAGGGCAACGCAGACGACGTGTTCTCGGCGATCGGCCCGGCGCTCTTCGGCAACTCGTTCCTCGGGCACGCGGCGATGGCCCTGCTGTCGTTCTCGATCCTCACCTCGGCGTCCGCCTCGACGCAGACCACGATCATGCCGACCGCACGGACATCGCTCTCGATGGCGGTCTACAAGGCCCTGCCGTCGCACTTCGCCCGGATCCACCGGCGCTTCCTCACGCCGACCTGGTCGACCATCGGGATGGGCATCGCGTCGATCGGCTTCTACGTGCTGTTCACCGTCATCTCGACGAACCTGCTCACCGCCCTGATCGGTTCCGTCGGCCTGATGATCGCGTTCTACTACGGGCTGACCGGCTTCGCGTGCGTCTGGGTCTACCGACGGACGCTCTTGCGCACCGCACGGAACTTCGTCATGCGGGGGCTCGTCCCGTTGCTCGGCGGCCTGACGCTCGCGGTGACGTTCGTCTACGGACTCGTGCAGTTCGCCCAACCCGACTGGCTGCAGGGCGACGACGGCAAGGACGTCACGATCCTCGGCATCGGAGCGGTCGCCGTGGTGGGTGTCGGCGCGATCCTCATCGGTGTCGTGCTGATGGTCGTCTGGTGGCTGCGGTCCCCGGACTTCTTCCGGGGGCGGACGCTCACGAGCACGAGCAACATCCTCGTCCTCGACGGCCCGGGTGGCGTCCCGGAGCCGACCGTCATCGCGCCCGACTTCTCGAACCTGCCGACGGGCAGCATCGCCGTCGACGAGGAGACCGGCAAGCGGTTCCGGCGGACGCGGTCGCGTCGCCGCGACGACGACTGATCTCGCGCACCGGCGGCGGACGGGAGGCGCGGGGCGGGCCCGCACCGTGCCTCCCGTCCGTCAGTCGGTGCGGTCAGTGCCGGTGGGACCGCCGTCGGCCGAGGATCGCGTCGAGCATCCGCGAGAACCGCGGACGCCGCGCCACCGGCTTCGTCTCGATGGACCGGGTCGGAGCGCGGAGCGCGAGATCGTGCAGCATGTTCCGCTTCGAGCCGTCCCAGTTCGCGAACAGGTACGCGCCCCCGAGGAACGACAGGCTCCGCACCGGCGTGCGCTTCCACGAGTCGGCCGCGACGTAGTACCCGGCGTGCCCGGCGTGGATGTGCTTGATCACCGTGTCGACGTCGATGACGCTGGTGGTCGTCACGACGGCAGTGATGCCCGTGCGGTCACGGGCGACGTACTCGATGAGGTGTTCAGACACGAGGGCTCTTGGTCGGGTCGGGGCCCGTCGAGGTCGGGGAACGCGACACGACGAGGCATGGCCGGAATCGTCGTTGCTTCCGAAACCAAGAATACGCCGAGAACTCTGTGCAGGGCGAGGAGGAACCTGTCCGGATGCGCACCGTGAACACCACCGGGGGGATCCTGTTCGCCGCCGTCCTGGCCGTTGCCCTGACCGGGTGCAGCGGCGGGACGACCGCCGGCCCCACCGCCACCGCCACCCGCACCGTGACCGCCACGCCGACTGCGGTCGCCGAGAGCCCGACCCCGACGTCGACTCCGACCCCCACGCCGACGTGCGGCCCGTCGAGCGGTGCCGAGGCCGCCGCCCAGCCGATCGCCGACCTGCCCTTGCCGGCCGGGCTCGAGGACGCGAAGTGGGACGCCGCACGGGCCGACACGTCCGG
Organism: Curtobacterium sp. Curtsp22; assembly: GCF_059492135.1. Taxonomy (NCBI): domain Bacteria; kingdom Bacillati; phylum Actinomycetota; class Actinomycetes; order Micrococcales; family Microbacteriaceae; genus Curtobacterium; species Curtobacterium sp. Curtsp22. The sequence continues at coordinate 3,037,875 of NZ_CP168519.1, forward strand.
GTACGAGGCGTGCGCCCCGCTGTCCTGGGTCACGGTGAGCCTGGACCTCGCGACCGGCAGCTCGCCCGTCGCGATCCTGCTCTTCCACGACGGCCGGTACCTCGGCACGGCCACGAAGGAGCAGTACGGCTTCGTCCCGGACATCAGCCGGACCGACCCGTCGACGATCGCGGTGGCCTACCGCTACGCGAAGCCGGACGAGTCGACGGCGGACGCGAGCGGTCGGGCGGACGCGACGTTCCGGTGGGACGACGCTGCCGGGCGCGTGGTGATGACGGGGCAGGTGCCGCCGGCCGGCTGAGCCGCGACGCCGCACGCCGGCTGCCGTCCGCCGGGTGTCCTGTCATGCTGGACGCCATGCCGTTCCTCCGCACCGCCTGGCCGGGCGTCGCGCTCGCCCTCGTCATCGGGCTCGCCGCCACCGTCGTCGGCCGCGAGCTCCCGGTCGTCGGCGGCCCGGTCCCCGCGGTCGTGCTCGGCGCCCTGGTCGGGTGGCTCGTCCGCCGACGACGACAGCGCGACGGCACCGGCGCGGGCTCGGGCGGCGATCTCGGCCTGCTGCAGCCCGGCGTGAAGTTCGCCTCGAGCCGGATACTGCAGTTCGCCGTCGTGCTGCTCGGCACCCAGCTCTCGATCGCCGAGGTGCTCCGCATCGGCGGCGAGACGCTGCCCGTGATGCTGACGACCCTCGTCGTGTGCCTCGTCGCAGCGTGGGGGATCGGTCGGCTGCTCCGGGTCTCGAGTGCCCTCCGCACGCTCATCGGCGTCGGGACGGGGATCTGCGGCGCCTCGGCGATCGCGGCCGTCACGCCCGTGATCGGCGCGGTCAGTGCGGACGTCGCCTACGCGATGTCGACGATCTTCCTGTGCAACATCGCCGCCGTCTTCGTCTTCCCCCTGGTCGGTCACGCGCTGGGGCTCTCGCAGCACGCGTTCGGCGTCTTCGCCGGCACCGCGGTGAACGACACCTCGTCGGTGGTCGCCACGGCAACCGTCTACGGTCGCCAGGCGACCGACACGGCGGTGGTCGTGAAGCTGGTCCGGACGCTCATGATCATCCCGATCGTCGTGGGGCTGGCCGGCCTGGAGGCGCGGCGCACTTCCCGCGAGCAGGTCGCGTCCGGCGTGGACACGGGCCGCGCCGGGGGCGTCCGCGGGTTCCGCGTGTTCCGGTTGGTCCCGTGGTTCCTGATCGGGTTCCTCGTGGTCGTGCTCCTCCGCACCCTCGGGGTCCTGCCGGCCGCAGCGGCCCCGGGGTTCTCCACCGCCGCGACGTTCCTCATCACGGTGGCGCTCGCCGCGATCGGGGTCTCGACGGACTTCGGCGCGCTCCGGCGAGCCGGGTTCCGGCCGATGCTGCTCGGGATCGCCCTGTGGGTGCTCGTGGCGGGGACGAGCCTCGGCGCGCAGGCGGTGTTCGGGCTCCTCTGACGGCGTCGGGGCTCACACGATGCGCGAGTCGATCACCGCCCGGTCGCCCCGGTACCGCGAGAACCCGTACTCCACCGGGGTCCCGTCGGCCAGGCACATCAGCCGCTCGATGTGGAAGATCGCCTGCCCCGGATCGATGTCGAGCAGGTCCGCGCTCCACTGGTCGGCGTTCACCGTGCTGAGCAGCAGTCGACGAGCGACCGGCCGCTGCCCGACCCGCCGCACGAGCACGTCCGGCACGTACTCGGTGAGCGGCTCCGACACGAGGTCCGGGAACCGCTCCTGCGGCACCCAGCTCGTCCGCACCCGGCTCGGCTCCCCGTCGAACGAGATGAGGCTCTCGACGAAGTACGCGGCGCTGCCCTCCATCTCGAGGTTCCGCCGGACGGTCTCGGGCGCCGGCACGAGCTGGACGCACAGGTGCACGATGCTCAGCCGCGGGGAGTCGAACACGCTGCCGCCGGTGTTCTCGCCGTAGATCGTGACCTCCTCGGTGGTCCGGGCGAGGCTCACCGAGGCCACCGGACGCACGCCGAACGTGCCCGACCGCGGTGCCCGGGTGAGCAGCCGCTGTTCCTTGAGGAGCGTCAGCGCCGCCCGCAGGACGTTCCGCGTCGTGCCGTACAGGTCGAGGAGCTCCCACTCGTACGGCAGCGGTCCGGTGAACCGACCGGCGACGATGTCCGCGCGGATGAGGTCGGACACCTGCCGGGCGGCGTCCGAGCGACGGTTGAAGCCGATCCAGTGCCCGGGCGTGACATCGCCGATGGCCATGTCCGTCCACGGTGGGACCGGACGACGCCCCGCGGTGCCGTCCAGTCGGTCGTCCGGTGCGACGTCGGTCACGAGACCACCCCCACGGTCGTGGTGTCGCCGGTCCACCCGGCCCACCGGAGGAACTCCCGGGCGAGGCGCACCGGGTAGTCGGGTGCCTGGATGTCGATGGACACGAACACCCGGCGGTAGAAGGTCGGACCGCCGAGCAGGTCGACGGCGATCCCGAGGTCGACGTCGGGCCGCAGGTCGCCGGCGTCCATCGCCCGCTGGAGCATCGCGTTCACCCGGACCCGTCGGTCGAGGTGCCACGCGGCGACCGCCTCGGCCACCCGGGGCTCGTGCGAGGCGAGCTCCACGATGAGCGGCAGCGCCCGGCCGACCGGGGTCGCGACGAGCGCGTGCACCCAGCCGCGGGTGAGCCCGAGGACGCCCTCGTCGATCGGGGCGTCGAGGATCGTCGGGATCGACTCCTCCATCAGGCGGATGACGGTCTCGGTGAGGAGCACGTCGCGACTGGACCAGCGCCGGTAGATCGTCGCCGCGCCCACCCCGGCGGCGTCGGCGACCGCCCGGATCGTGAACGCGCGGGGGTCGCCCTCGGCGAGGATCGCGATGCACGCCGTGTACACGGCCTCGTCGACCGCGGCGTTGCGGGGCCGTCCGCGGACCGGGGCCTCGGTGCTCACGCGGCGCTCCAGAGCGCGAGTACCCGGTCGATGCCCCACACCTCGCCGATCTTCGCCTGGATGTCGAACAGGTTCGCCTCGTGCACGCTCGGCAGCCGGTCGCCGACGGCCTCGCGCACGACGATCGGCACGAAGCCGTGCTGCATCGCGTCCGTCGCGGTGGCCCGGATGCACCCGCTCGTCGAGAGTCCGGCGATGAAGAGCGTGTCGACCCCTCGTGCGACGAGGTCGGCGGCCAGCGAGGTCCCGAAGAACGCGCTCGGGTACTGCTTCGGCACGAGGGTGTCCCCGTCGACCGGCGCGAGCCCCTCGATGAACGCGCCGGTGGACGTGCCGGGCAGGTACGCCGCGAGGGCCGGCACCTTCCGGAAGAACACCCCCGCGTTGGAGCCGTCGGCCGACAGCGCCATGGTCGTGACGGCGACGTGCACGCCGGCCGCCCGGGCCGCGGCCGTGAGCTCGCGCATCCGCTCGACGGGTTCCTCGACGCCGGCGTACAGCCCGCACGCCGGGTCGACGTAGGCGTTCACCGGGTCGACGACGACGAGCGCCGCCCGTCGGCCCGGTTCGAGCGCACCGGTGTAGCCGGCCGAGACGTAGTCGTCGTGGTCGTCGGTCATGCGGTCCTGCTTCCGTCGTGGGGCTGGCTGGTGGGGGCCTGGAGGCGCGGCTCGACCCCGGCACGTCGGCCGGCGGTCGGCCCGTGCGCGCGGTCGGTGCCGGTCGTGGCGGTCATGCGCTCGTCCCCGGCTCGGGCACCGGGCCGGACGTGTCCGGTCGGAGCGGTGCCTGGCGGTCCGGGGGGCCGAACGGACCGAACGCGACGATGAGCGCGCCGACGACCGCACACCCGGCGAACGTGAGCGCGGCGGTGCGCACGCCGTCGACGAAGGCCTGGACGTCGGTCGCCGGCAGGCCGAGCAGGCTGCCGTCGTACGCCGCGGCCTGCTGCGCGGCGGAGAGCCCGCTCGTGGCGATCGCCAGACCGAGCGCCGTGGAGAACAGGAAGCCCGCGTTCTGCAGCGCCGACCGGATGGCGTTCGCGATGCCCCGGCGGTGCTCCGGGACGCGGGTCATCAGGGCCGAGGTGCTCGGCGTCATGAACACGCCGACGCCGACGCCGACGGCACCGAGTCCGACGGCCGTCACGGCGTAGGCGCCGTCGTCGGCGAGCGACCCCGCGAGCACCGCTGCCCCGACCGCGATGAGCAGCATGCCGATGGTGGAGAGCGTGCGCGCGGGCACCCGGCGGGCGAGGACCCCGGCGCTCGCCGCGGCCACGGTCGTGCCGATCGGGGTGGGGAGCACCCAGAGCGCGGCCTCGACGGCGTCCTTGCCCGAGACGGCCTGGAACGACAGCGACGCCAGGAGCACGAGGGCGTAGCTCGACAGCGCGCAGAGGCCGGCGGCCGAGAAGAGCGTGATGGTCGCCCGGTCGCGGAAGATCGCCGGGTCGACGAGCGGGTGCGGGACCCGGCGCTGGGTCCACACGAACACCGCTCCGAGCAGCACCGCGCCGGAGGCCATCGCGACGACCGGGACGGCGGCCCAGCCCGCGGAACCGCCGACCGACACGGCGCCGACCAGCAGCCCGACCGCGGCCACGGAGAGCACCGAGCCCGGGACGTCGAGGCGTTCGCCGGAGCGTGGCCGGGCGGTGCGGGGGATGAGTCGCAGCGACCAGACGAGCCCCGCGAGCGAGATCGGGACCCCGGCGAGGAAGATCCACCGCCAGCCGAACGACTCCGCGACGAGGCCGCCGACGACCGGACCGATGACCTGTCCGACGGCGGCGACGGTGGCGTTCAGCCCGAGGCCGAGCGACAGGATCGACTCCGGGAACACGTCGGTGAGGAGCGCCGTGGTGTTCGTGACGATGGCCGCGGCACCGACGCCCTGCACGAGTCGGGCGGCGAGCAGGACGGCGGCGTCCGGTGCTGCACCGCACGCGAGTGAGGCGAGGAGGAAGACGAGGATGCCGGCGATGTACAGACGGCGACGCCCGACGAGGTCCGCGATCCGCCCGAAGACGAGGATGAGCGTCGTCGTGGTGAGCATGTAGCTGAGCAGGACCCAGCTGGACTGCAGGGCGGAGGCGTCGAGGTCACGGCTGACGTCGGGGAGCGCGACGAGCAGGGCGCTCGAGGAGATGAAGACGAGGACGACGCTCAGACTCGACGCGCAGAGCACCTGCCACGCGCGTCGGCGGGCGCCGTCCTCGTCCGTGGTGCGGTTACTGATCGGTCGACCCTCTCGTGGCGGATGCCGGCGGCACCCGGTGGTGGTGGTCGGTGACCTCCTGGAACGCGGCGGCGGCGGACAGGACGAGTCGGTCGTCCCACGGGCGTGCGACGAGCTGCACGCCGACCGGCAGACCGTCCGGCGCGGTTCCGGCTGGCATCATGAGCGCCGGGAAGCCGACGTAGTCGAAGACCCGGGTGTTCCGGGGGATCACGTCGTGCAGGTTGTACGGCACGCCGTCGACCGTCATGGTGAGGTCGTCGAGTCGGGGCGCCGTGGCACCGATCCCCGGCGTGAGGACGATGTCGACCCGGGCCTCGTCCATCCGTGCGACCATCGCGGCCTGCACGAGCGGACGGCGTCGGAGGGACCGGAGGTAGTCCGCGGCCGTCGGCGTGAACGCGACGTCGAACCGCGCACGGGTGCCGGCGTCGAACAGGTCGGCGGTGGCGGCGTTGGCCTCCTGGTTGGCCGCGAGTTCGCCGTAGAAGACGGTCCAGCACTCGGCGTCGATCGCCTCGAGGTCGTCGAACTCGATCGGCACGATCCGGGCCCCGAGTGCCGCGAACCGGTCGACCGCGGCCGCGTGCGCGTCGAGCACCGCACGGTCCACCCGCTCGGTGAACCAGGCCCGGGGCACGCCGATGCGCATCCCCGCGATCCGTCCCGGTGCCGCCTCGACGAGCGGGACCGCGGTGTGCGTCGTGGGGTCCTGCCCGTCGCCACCGGCGATCACGGCGAGCACGAGCGCGAGGTCCTCGGCGGTGCGGGCCATCGGTCCGACGTGGTCGAGCGTCCACGACAGGCTCGCGACGCCCGTGCGCGGGACGAGGCCGTACGTCGGCTTGATGCCGGTCGTCCCGCACAGCGCCGACGGCACCCGGATCGATCCGCCGGTGTCCGACCCGAGCGCGAGCGGGACGATGCGTGCGGCGAGGGCGGAACCGGAGCCCGTCGACGACCCGCCCGTCCAGCGCTCGGGGTCCCACGGGTTCCGCACGGCGCCGTACCGGGCGTTGTGCGGGCCGCCGCAGGCGAACTCGGTCGTCGCGGCCGTGAACACCGGGATCGCCCCGGCCGCACGGAGCCGGGCGACCACGGTGGCGTCGGCGGGGGCCACGCGGTCACCGGTCTGCAGCGAGCCGCTCGTGACGACGGTCCCCGCGACGTCGATGATGTCCTTCACCGCGAACGGCACGCCCTCGAGCGCACGGGCCTCGCCCGCGGCCCAGCGCCGGGTCGACTCGGCCGCTGCCTGCTCGGCGCCGTCGACCAGGCGGAGGACGGCGTCGGACCACACGTCGTCGCTCGTCCAGTGCGGGGCGAGGGCTCCGACGACGGCGGTGGGGGTGGTGGAGCCGTCGCGGTAGGCCGCGAGCAGCTCGGTGACGCTCGCCGCCGCGGGGTCGGACGCCGTCGCGGCCGTGGACACCGCGGACACCGTGGACGCCGGAGCGGGGGCGACCGGTGCTGCCGGGGTCGGTGCCGCGTCGATCGCCACCGCGAGGAGCCGGGTGAACAGCGCCTGGCTGTGCCCAGGCTCCGCGGGGAGCGACGACGGGGCGGCCGGCAGCGGGTTCGCCCGGCTGTCCCGCAGCGCCTGGTCGAGCTGCGGCGCGATCGTCCCGCGCACGACCGCGAACACGTCCGTCACGCCGGCACCGCCGCAGCGTGGGCGTCCGCGAGGTACCGGAACACCCCGGGCTGCCGGTCGCGCCCGAGCGGGAAGTCCTCCCGCACCGCGGCCACCTCGGCGACGTCGAGCGTCGCCCGGACGATCGGTCCGGCCTCGTGCGCCGGGGCGGAGACCACGAGTTCGCCGCGGGGCGACACGACCGACGAGCGGCCGAAGTAGCTCACGGTCTTGCCGTCCACGGTCTCCTCGCCGCCGCGGTTCGGGGCGACGACCCAGGTCTGCGTCTCGAGGGCGCGGACCTGCAGCTCCTGCGTGAAGAGCGTCTCGCGGAACCCCATCGAGGAGACGAGCACGAGCATCACCTCGGCGCCGGCCGCACGCGATGCGAGCCAGTACTCGGGGAAGCTCCGGTCGTAGCAGATGAGCATGCCGAACCGGGTGCCGAGCGCGTCGAACACGACCGGCCCCGACCCCGGCGCGAAGTAGTGCTTCTCGTCGACGTCGGAGATCGCGTTCGTCGGGATCGACGTCTTCCGGTACGCCGGCACGCGGTCGCCGTGCACGTCGGTGCCGTGGACGAGGGTGCCGTCGGCGTCGATGAGCACCGCGCTGTTGTACTGCGCGTCGCCGGCGTCCTCGTAGAGGCCGAAGACGACCGCCGTGCCGAGTCGCCGCGCGGCCTCGGCGAACCGGGCCGTCGCCGGACCGGGCACGGGCTGCGCCCAGGCCTTGCGGCTGTCGTTCCGGACGCCGCAGAAGTAGGGCGTCGTGGTGAGCTCGGGGAAGACGACGAGGTCGGCGCCCTCGGCGGCCTGCTCGAACAGCGCGATGAGGCCGTCGAGCGCGGCGTCGCCGTCGGCGGGGATCTGCCCGGCCTGGACGACCGCGACCTCGAGGGTCGGCGCCGTGCTGCCGGCCGTCATGCGGTGACCGCGCTCGGGGTGACGGCGGGCGCCGACGACACGACGCCCTCGCGGGTGCGCATGAGCGGCTGGATGCGGGTGCCGAAGTCGTCCATGCCCTGCAGGAAGTCGTCGAACACGAGCATGATGCCCTTGGTGCCCGCGACGTCGGCGGCCTCGTCGAGCATCGCCGCGACGTGCTCGTAGGAGCCGACGAGCGTGCCCATGTTCATGTTCACGGCACCCTCCGGCAGCGAGATCCGCTTCGCCGTGTTGCCGTCCTCGCCGTTCGTGTCGGTGAGCGCCTGCCCGGTCATCCAGGCGATGGCCTCGACGTCAACGCCGTCGCTGTAGCGCTGCCACTTCTCCTGCGCGGCCTCGTCGGTCTCGTCGGCGATGACCATGAACAGCACGTAGGACCCGACGTCGCGCCCGGTCTTCTCCCGCGCGGCGAGGAGCGCCTCGTTCTGCTCGGCGTACGCGGTCGGGGTGTTCACGCCGACGCCCATCGAGAAGTTGTAGTCCGAGTACTCCGCCGCGAACGCCATGCCCTGCGAGGACTGCCCGGCCGAGACGATCGGGATGTGCGACGTCGGCTTCGGCAGCATCCGGCAGTCGTCCATCTGGAAGTACTCGCCCTGGAAGTTGCTGACGCCGTCCTCCCACAGCTCCTTCATGACCTGCATGTACTCGGTCTGGTAGGCGTACCGACGCTTGAAGTGCACCTCGTCGCCCGGCCAGAGCCCCATCTGGTCGTACTCCGCCTTCTGCCACCCGGCGACGAGGTTCAGCCCGAAGCGCCCGTGCGAGATCGAGTCGACCGTGGCGGCCATGCGTGCGGCGATCGCCGGCGGGATCGTGAGGACGGCCGTGGTGGCGAACAGGCGGATGCGCTCCGTCCGGGCAGCGAGGCCGGCCATCAGGGTGAAGGACTCGAGGTTCTCGTCCCAGAACCCGCTCGGGCCGCCGAAGCCGCGCAGCTTGATCATCGACAGGGCGAAGTCGAAGCCGTACGACTCGGCCTTCTGCACGATCTCGAGGTTGAGGTCGAACGAGGGCTTGTACTGCGGCGAGGTGGTGGAGATGAGCCAGCCGTTGCTGCCGATCGGGATGAAGACTCCGATGTCCATGGGGGACTCGCTTTCTGTGTGTGGAGGAGGGTCAGGACTGCTTGGCGGCGGCCTTGGCGGCGCTCGCGACGGAGTGCCGTCGGATCGTCTGGGAGACCGCGACGGCGACGATGAGCGCACCGCCGTAGAAGAGCTGCTGGACGAAGTTGTCGGCGCCGAGCATCTGGAGCCCGACGACGCCGGAGAACAGGAAGTAGACGGCGATGAAGGTGCCGCTGGCGTTGAAGCGCCCGGGGATGATCGCGGTGGCCCCGAGGTAGCAGGCGGCGAACGCGGGGAGCAGGAACGACTGCCCGCTCGAGGGGTCCGCTCCGCCGAGCGTGCCGGCGTAGACGACCCCGGCCACCGCGGCGGTGAGGCCCGCGCCGACGAACGCGCCGACGCGGAGCCGGCGGACGTTCAGGCCGGAGAGCTCGGCGACGGTGCGACCGGTGCCCACGAACAGCAGCCGTCGACCGACCGGCGTGGCACTCAGGACGACGAGGACGACCACGGTGGCGATCAGGCCGTAGACGAACGCCAGGGGCAGCCCGGCGAGCCCGCGCCACCCGACGGTCGCCTGGACGAGCGCCGGGTCGATGCCGGTCACCGACGAGGACGCGCTCATCCACTGGATGATCCCGATCATGAAGGTCGAGGTGCCGAGCGTCACGATGAACGAGTCGATCCGGAACGCGACCGTGAGCAGGCCGTTCACCAGGCCGACGACCACGCCGATCGCCAGGCCGACCAGGATCGCCGGCAGCAGCGGGATGTCCATCTTGGCGTTGAGGACGGCGATCGTCATGGCGGAGAGCGACATCGTCGAGGCGCCGGACAGGTCGAACTCACCCGCGGTCAGGGGGAACAGGAAGCCGAGCGCCAGGATGAGCAGCACCGACTGGGACCCGAGGATGTTCTGCAGGTTCCCGAGGGTCGGGTAGGTGTCGGGGAGCGCGATGCTGAACGCGATCACGATGACGAGCCAGGCGCCGAGCAGGGCGTAGCGCTCGGTGTGCCCCCACGAGAAGCGCGGGCGGGTGGGGCGGACGATCGACGTCTCGAGGGCGGGTTCGGCGGTGGTGGACATCAGGCGGTCTCCTTGACGGGGGAGGAGTCGGGGGAGGAGGGAGCGGGATCGACGAGGCTGGCGACGACGGCCGCCGCGATGACGTCGCGGTCGATCCGGTCGCCGGTGAGCACGTCGTGGACGCGGCCGTGGGCGAGGACCACGACCCGGTCGCACATCTGGGCGAGCTGGTCGTAGTCGGTGGAGGCGCAGACGATCGAGACGCCCTGGTCGGCGGTCCGGCGGAGCATCGAGAAGATCGCCGCACGGGCGCCGACGTCGATGCCCTGCGTCGGCTCCTGGAGCAGCACGAGCCGTGGGTCGTCCTGCATCCACTTCGCGAGGACGGCCTTCTGCTGGTTGCCGCCGGAGAGCGTGCCGAAGAGTGCGGAGGGGTCGGCGGGGCGGACGTCCCAGTCGCGGACGAGGCCCTCGACGTGCGACCGCTCCCGTGCCGGCGACAGCCCGAGCAGTCCGCGGAGCTTCCCGAGGACGGGCAGGGTCACGTTCTGCTCGACGGACAGGGTCAGGGCACCGCCCTCGCGCTTGCGGTCGGCGGGGACGTAGACGACCCCGCGGGCGATCGAGGTCGCCGGGCTGGTGGCGCCGAGGTCGACCGTGGCGTCCCGGACCGTGAGGGTCCCGGTCGCTGCCCGGGCGCCGTACAGGCCGGGAAGCACGTCCTCGACGCCCGAGCCGGCGAGCCCGGTGATGCCGACGACCTCGCCGTCCGCGACGTCGAACGAGAGCCCGTCGACGACACCGGCCCGGAGGTCCCGGACCGTCACGACCGCGTCGCCCGTGGTGGCGGGGCGGGCACTGCGTGCGGCCGCGCCGTCGAGCCCGCGTCCGACGATGAGTGAGACGAGCTCGTCCGCGGTCGTGGTCGCGGTGTCCCGGTGCGCCTGGACCCGACCGGCCCGGAGGACCGTCACGCGGTCGGCGTGCTCGAGGACCTCGGACATGTCGTGCGACACGAGGAGGGCCGACGTGCGGCCGTCGGACACGAGGTCCTTGACGACGCGGAAGAGCAGGTCCGCGTCCTCCTTCGGCAGGAACACCGTCGGTTCGTCGAGGACGATGAGCGCCCGGTCGTCGCCCAGCTCGGCGACGGCCCGCAGGATCGCGACGAGCGCCTTCTGCGTGTCGGTCAGCTCCTCGATCCGGGCCCGCGGGTCGATGTCCACGCCGTAGCGGGCGAAGAGCTCCGCGGCCGCCCTGTGCTCGGCGCCCCAGCGGACGAACGGACCGCGGCCGGCGACGACGGTGGCGAGCCGGAGGTTCTCGGTCACCCCGAGCGACGGCACGAGGGCCAGGTCCTGGTGCACGAAGCTGATGCCGACGCGGCGGAAGTACCCGGGAGGCACCGGCAGCGGGAGCCGGGAGCCACGGACCTCGATCGTCGCTCCCGGGTCCGGCTCGTAGGTGCCGGACAGGATCTTGATGAGGGTCGACTTGCCGGAACCGTTCTCGCCGAGCAGCGCGTGCACCTGGCCCGGACGGACCTCGAGTTCGACGTCGTCGAGCGCGGTCAGTCCGCCGAACCGCTTGGTGAGCCCGCTGATCCGCAGGACCGGCGCGGTGGTCGCACCCGCCTCGACGACCGCAGCGGACGCTGCGGATCTGCGCCGTGCCTCCCGGGTGGCGCTCACTTCGCCGGACCCCAGATCTCCTCGTACCCGGTCTTGTACGCGTCGCCGTAGCCCTTGCTCGGCGCGGGCGGCGTGCCGGCCTCGTCGACGTTGTCCTTCGTGAACACCTTGAGCGGGGTCTGCTCGTCGCCGTCCTCGATGATCGGGGTGTCGGTCAGGACGCGACCGGCCTGGTCGAGCGTGGCGTAGGCGAGCCACTCCATGTTCTCGCCGATGTCCATCGTCATGACGTTGCCCTCCTGCAGGATCTTCATCACCGCGGGCGTCCCGTTGTACGAGGACGTGAAGACCTGGCCGGTCTTGCCGGCCGCCGTGACCCCGGCCTCGACGAAGAGGGCCATCGAGTCGTACACGGGCAGGACGTAGTCGAGGTTCGGGTCGGACTGGATCGCGGACTGGACGGTCGACGAGATCTTCGTCGCCCAGTCGGCGACCGGCACGTTCGTCACCTTCACCTTGCAGCCCGAGCAGTACTCGTCGAACTCCTCCTGCATCGCCTTGACGATGCCGTCCGACGGCGGGACCTCCGACGAGGTGATGATGAGCACGTCACCCGCGCCCTTCGTCTCCTTGATGGCCCAGTCGGCGTTGAGCTTCGCGGCCTCGTGGAAGGGCGCGGTCACCTGGGCGGCGACGAGGTCCTGCAGCTGGTCGGGGAGCGCCTCACCCGTCTGGTACGTGTGGCTGATGAGCACCGGGATGCCGGCGGCCTTCGCGCGCTTGAGTGCCGGGACGATGAGCTCGCCGTTGACGCCCTGCGCGAGGACGATGATGTCGGCCTTCCGGCTGATCGCCTGGTCGATGCCGGCGGACTGCTCGGTCGGCGTGCCCTGGTTCGTGTACTCGATCCACTTCGCGCCGTACTCCTCGGCGAGCTGCTGCCCCGCCTCGTCGACGGACACGATGAACGGCACGGCGGACGAGTTCGGGATGTTGAAGATCGTCTTGCCCGCGATCTTCGACATGTCGAACGGCTTGCCCTCGAAGGTGAACTCCGGGTCGACGCTCGCCGCCGTGATCTGGCTGGTGGCGTGCTCGACCCCGGCGGAGTCGTCGGACGAGTCCGTCGAGGCCGTCGAGGTGGCGGAGCAGGCGGACAAGAACAGCACACCGCTGAGTGCGGCGGCCAGGAGCGCGGGACGTGCGAGCCGCGTTCGGGTGGGTGCGGGGGACGACATCGGTCGAGGACCTCCAGGACGTGGTGCGGGGACGGGTGCGGGTGCGGGTGCTGCCGGTGCTGCGGGTACGCCGAACACCCCGCGGCGCGGGGTGGGCATGACGACGAGGGGCGTCGGTCACTTCGGGGTGTGGGAGAGCGCTCCGCCGGGGGCGATGCGTCGGGGGGTGACTGGGCCGCTCCGGTGGGGCTGATGCGAATGTAACGGGCTGCGGGCCGCCAGCGGGTGCCCGGCGGTAACGGTCCTGTTAGGCGTTTGTTTCGCCGGTGTTAGGCCACCGGCACCACGGCGTCGACGAGCCGCCGTGCCGCGCCGTTCCGGGGCGGGCGATCCCGCCGCCCCACCCCGGAGCGGTGCGGATCCGCGCGTCCGTGCGGCGGCGCCGCCCGGGCGAAACACCCCGGAAGCAATCGCGCCGACTTCCGGTAACGCGTCTCTCACAAGTCGGCGGTCGGCCGAGCGGACCCCGCTGGCGGAATGCGACGGACCCGCCCGGAGCGGCACCCGCTGACCAGGGCATTCCCCGCCGTGGCATCCGGCGCCCCCTGGCGTAACCCACCCGATACGGGCGCGCCACGGAGGCGAAACGAACGGCGGATGGACTGCAGTCGCATACCGTCCCCGACCGCAGGAGCAGATCGATGATCACCACCGTCGTTGCCGGCAACCCCAAGCCGGCATCTCGGACGCTCGACGCGGCCACGGTCGTGCTCGAACGCCTCACCGGTCGGGCACCCGACCACGTCGTCGACGTGATCGACCTCGGCCCGGGCCTGCTCGGCTGGGGCGACGACGCGGTGTCGGACGCGGTGCGCACCGTCGCCGCGTCCGACCTCGTCGTCGTCGCCTCGCCCACGTTCAAGGCGACCTACACCGGCGTCCTCAAGCTCTTCCTCGACCAGTTCGCCACCGGGGACGGCCTCGCCGGTGTCGTCGCCGTCCCGCTCATGCTCGGCGCCGGCCCCGCGCACGCCCTCGCCCCCGAGGTCTTCCTCAAGCCTGTGCTCGTCGAGCTCGGTGCGACCGTCCCGGCTCCGGCCCTGTACCTCAACGACAAGCAGTACTCCGAGCCCGCATCGACCGAGGTCTGGCTCGCCCGGTGGCGCGACGTCGTCCTCGGCGCGACCGCGAGCCTCCAGGAAGGAACCCGCTCATGATCAGCCCCTACTCGCCCGAGGCCCCCGACCTCGGTGCCCTCCGTCAGGCGTTCTCCGGCTTCCCCTGCGGGGTCGCGGCGCTCGCCGCCGTCGTCGACGACGAGCCCACCGTGCTCGTCGCCTCGTCCTTCACCGTGGGGGTGTCGCAGGACCCGCCGCTCGTGATGTTCGCGGTGCAGCACACGTCGTCGACGTGGCCGGTGCTGCGTGCGGCCGGCACGATCGGGGTCTCGATCCTCGGCGAGGGGCACGCGCAGGTCACCCGGCAGCTCGCGTCGAAGGACAAGTCGGTCCGGTTCGTCGGGGTCGACACGACGGTGTCCGAGTCGGGGTCGGTCTTCCTCGAGGGCGCTCCGATCTGGCTCGAGTGCGCTGTCGAGCACACCTACCCGGCGGGTGACCACGACATCGTCGTGCTCCGGGTCCTCGGGCTCATGTCGGACTTCGCGCACAGCCCGCTGGTCTGGCACCGGTCCGCCTTCGCGACGCTGAGCGCCTGAGCGCCTGAGCGCCTGAGCGCCTGCGCGCGCCCGCGGCGGGTCAGATCTGGCTCGCGCCCCCGTCGACGTACAGCTCCGCACCCGTGACGTAGCTGCTGCGCGGTGAACCGAGGAAGAGCACGGCGTCCGCGACCTCGTCCTCGGTGCCCAGTCGCTGCATCGGCACCCCGGACGCGAGCCCGCCGAGCAGCGCCTCGGCGTCCTCGGGGCTGCCGGCCAGACCGGACAGGCCGGGCGTGCCGATCGGCCCGGGAGCGACGACGTTGACCCGCACGCCACGCTCGACGAGCTCGGCGGCCCAGCTCCGCGCGAGTGATCGGACCGCCGCCTTCGTCGCGGCGTAGATGCTGAACGCCGGGTTGCCCTTGACGTCGATGTTCGAGCCGGTCAGCACGATGGCCGAGCCCCGTGCCAGGTGCGGCAGCGCTCCCTGCACGGTGTTGACGACGCCACCGACGTTCGCGTTGAACGTCGTCGTGTAGTGGTCCCAGCTGATCTGGCCGAGCGGCGCGAACTCGCCGCCGCCGGCGTTCGCGAAGACGAGGCCGAGCTGTTCCCCGCGGGCGGCGATCGCCGCGGACACCCGCTCGACGTCGGCGGCGACCGCCACGTCGCCCTGCACGGTCGTGACCGCGTCGCCGAGTTCGTCGGACACCGCGTCGAGCGCGTGCTGACGACGTCCCGTCACGACGACGTGCGCGCCCTCGGCGACGAGTCGACGGACGACGGCCAGGCCGATGCCCGACGTCCCGCCCGTGACGAGTGCTGTGGTCCCGGTGAACTCACCCATGGTCGTTCCTCTCTCCAGCTCCCGCGGGAGCATTTGCGTACCGGTCGGTACAGATATGGAACCTAGACCCGATCTCACCGGTTGTCAAATCTGTACCGACTGGTACGGAACCGGCCATGGCGGTATTCTGGTCCCAGCGGTACAGATCGAGGGGTTCGGCATGGCGACACGAGGACGACCACGTGCGTTCGACACCGACGAGGCGCTCGAGCGCGCTGTCGAGGTGTTCTGGCGGCAGGGGTACGCCGGCACGAGCCTCGAGGACCTCACCACCGCGATGGGCATCAACCGGCCGAGTCTCTACGCAGCGTTCGGCAACAAGGAGGCCACGTTCCGCAAGGCTCTGGGACGCTACGCCGAGGTCGAGATGGCGTACGTCGGGGACGCGCTCGCCGAACCGACGGCGCGCGCGGTCGCCGAGCATTACCTCCGCAGCAACGTCGCCGCGGTCACGGCCCCGGGGCGGCCGGCCGGGTGCCTGTCCATCCAGGGCGGGCTCGCATCCGGTGACGAGGACCGCCGGATCGTGGAGTTCCTCGAGGAGAGCCGCGCCGGCGGTGAGCGGCGGATCGCCGACCGGTTCCGCGCCGCACGGGACGCCGGGGACCTGGCAGTCGACGAGGACCCGGACGAACTCGCGAAGTACGTCGCCACGGTGTCGGCCGGGCTCGCCGTGCAGGCGAGCGGCGGCGCGAGCCGACGCGAGCTCGCGGCCGTCGTGGAACGTGCGCTGCGCGCGTTCCCGGCGTGACGCAGGGACGCCAGGCGCGGTGCGGGTGAGCAGATCCGCTCACCCGCACCGCGCCTCCCGTCCGGTCTTGCGGCGTCAGCCGCGCAGTGCCTCCGTCAGCTTCACCCGGCTGCCGGTGCGCAGCAGCGCGTTCTCGTAGATCCGGGCGCCGACGACCACGACGAGCACGACCGAGACCGCCACGATGACGAGGGACAGGATCGGCTCCCACCACTCGGCGGTCCCGAGGAATATCCGCATCGGCATCCCGATCGGCGCGCTGAACGGCACGTAGGACATCACGCCGAGGATCGTCGGGTTGTTGTACGCGACGATGATGAGGATGTACGGGATCATCACGAGCATCATCACGGGGGTGGTGACGCTGCCGACGTCCTCTTGACGGGAGACGAGCACCGCGGCCGCCGCGAACAGCGAGGCGATGAGCACGAAGCCGATCGCGAAGAACCCGACGAACCAGAGCATGCTCGGGCCGAGCACCGTGAACATGTTGTCCTGCCCGGTGACCGCGAGCGTCACCGCCGCCGCGATCGCCACCGCGACGATCTGCGCGAAGGCCATCACGCTGTTGCCGAGGACCTTGCCGGCCAGGAGCGCTCGGGCCGGGATCGCCGCCATCAGGATCTCGACGACGCGGGTGGACTTCTCCTCGACGACGCTCTGCGCGATCGACTGACCGAAGGTCACGGCGGACGCGAAGTACACGACGCCGAAGGCCAGCGCCACGATGTAGATCAGGCCACCGGGGATCGCGTTCGGGTCGAGCAGCTCGATGCGGGGGGAGACGCTCAGCGCCTGGACGACGTCGGTCGGGGCGTCGTCGAGCCCCACGACCTTGTAGCCGAGCGGATCGTCGGACGGCAGGACCGCCGCGTCGACGTCACCGTTCTCGACGAGTCGTTCGGCGGCTGCAGCGGTCGGCGCCTCGGTGACGTCGAGCCCCTTGCTGGTCGGCAGGCTGACCCCGTCGACGACCGCGACCGGGGTGGTGTCGCCCGCCGTGGCCTTGCCGACGATGCCGCCGACGACGATCGACGCGACGACCATGAGGATGAGGATGCAGGCGGACACGACGAACGCCTTGCTGCGGACGCGGGCCTGGATCTCGCGCGCGGCGACGAGTCGGACGGACTGGACGAACGAGCCGTTCATCGGACGACCTCCCGGAAGACCTCGCTGAGCCGCGGGACACGCGGCGAGAACGACCCGACGGTGCCGTGCTGGACGGCCCGCTGCAGGGCGCGCTGCGCGGTGGCGTCGTCGGCCTCGAACACGGCGTACCCGCCGTCGAACTCGCGGACGGTGACGCCCGGTTCGTCGCGGAGCCAGGCGACGTCCCCGTCGACGAGGAGCTCCCACGCGGCGGGGCCGGCCTGCTTCCGCAGTTCGTCCTGCGGGCCGGCGGCGCGGATCGTGCCCCCGGCGATCACCACGACGTCGTCGCAGAGCCGCTCGACGACGTCCAGCTGGTGGCTCGAGAAGAGCACGGGCACGCCACCCGCCGCTGCCTCGCGCAGGACGGCGAGCACGACGTCGACGGCCATCGGGTCGAGGCCGGAGAACGGCTCGTCGAGCACGAGGACCTCGGGGTCGTGGGCGAGCGCGGCGGCGACCTGCACGCGCTGCTGGTTGCCGAGGGACAGCTTCTCGACGGCGTCCGTGGCGTGCGGCGCCAGGCCGAGCCGGTCGAGCAGGTCGGTGGTGCGGCTCGCCGCGGTGCGCTTGTCGACGCCGTGCAGCCGGGCGAAGTACGTGATCTGCTCGGCGACCGGCATCTTCGGGTAGAGCCCGCGCTCCTCCGGCATGTAGCCGAAACGGCGACGGTCGGCCGGGCCGATCGTGGTGCCGTCGATGGACACGGTGCCGGCGTCGGCCTGGAGCACGCCGAGCAGGATCCGCATCGTGGTGGTCTTGCCGGCGCCGTTGCCGCCGACGAACCCGGTCAGGCGTCCGTCGCCGACCGTGAACGTCACGTCGTCGAGCACGCGGCGGTCGCCGTACTGCTTGGTCACCCCGTCGATGGTGAGCATGTCGTTCCCCTCTCGCGGCGGTTCGCTCCGCCTGCGTCGACGCTATTGCGCGGGGTGCGACGGACGCCTCCGGCTGGCGACGGGGATCGGGGCGCCGCGGGCTCCGGCGCGTGGGGGTGCGCGGGTCGGACGGGGGTCTAGGCGGGGGTTCCGGCCACGCCGTGCTCGAAGGCCCAGACGACCGCCTGGATGCGGTCGCGCAGTCCGAGCTTCTGGAGGACGTTCGACACGTGGGTCTTCACGGTCGCCTCACCGACCCACAGCGCCGTCGCGATCTCGGCGTTGCTCAGCCCGCGGGCGAGCAGCCGGAGGACCTCGGTCTCACGCTCGGTCAGCCCTGCCGTGACGACCGCCTCGTCGCCGTCCGGTGCCGCGGGCGCCCCGGACCCGGCGGTCGCGCGGCTGATCACCCGGCGGGTCACGTCCGGGGCGAGCAGCGCGTCGCCGGCCGCCACCGTGCGGACGGCGTCGATCAGCCGCTCGGGGGAGGCGTTCTTCAGCAGGAACCCGCTCGCCCCGGCCTCGAGCGCCTGGAAGAGGGCGTCGTCGTGGTCGAAGGTCGTCAGGACGAGCACGGCCGGTGGCTCCGGGAGCGCGGCGATCCGACGCGCCGCCTCGAGCCCGTCGACGTTCGGCATCTGGACGTCGAGGCACACCACGTCCGGTCGGAGCGCCCGCACGGCCTCGACCGCATCGGCGCCGTCAGCGGCCTCGCCGACGACCCGGAACCCCGGCTCGGACTCGAGGATGACGCGGAAGCCGGCCCGGACGAGGTCCTGGTCGTCCGCGAGCACGATGGTCAGGTCGTCGGCAGCCATGCCCGCACCAGCCAGCCTCCCCGGGCGCGCGGCCCGATCTCGATCCGTCCGCCCACCGCGGCGACGCGTTCGCGCATCCCCACGTGGCCGAGTCCGCTGCCCGCGGTGTTCCGCGGTGCCCGGTCGCCGTGTCCGTCGTCGGTGACCTCGACCTCGACGCCGTCGTCGAGGTACCGCACCCGAACGTCCGCCCGGGCCGTCGGGCCGGCGTGCTTGAGGACGTTCGTCACGGCCTCTTGCGCGATCCGGTACGCGACCGTCGAGACCGTGGGTGGGACGTCGCGGACGCTGCCCACCACGACGTACTCGGTCGGGTGCCCAGCGGTCCGGGCCGAGTCGGCGAGCTCGCCGATCCGGCCGAGCCCCTCGGTGCTCGGAGCGGCGCGGACGTCGTCGCCGCCGTCCTCGTCGGCGCGCAGGGTGCCGAGCATCCGGCGGAGCTCCTCGACGGCGGTCCGGGCGCTCTGCTCGACCACGCCGAGCGACGCCGTCGCCTGCTCGGGGTCGTGGCCGATCACGCGTCGAGCCGCGCCGGCCTGCACCCCCATGAGCGACACGTGGTGCGCCACGACGTCGTGGAGTTCGCGGGCGATGCGCACGCGCTCGATCGTCACCGCCTGGGCAGCGCTCCGCTCGCGTTCGGCGGCGAGCTCGGCGGTGCGGAGGTCGAGCTCGTGTTTCGCCACCGCTGACGCCCAGGCCCGGTTGCCGGCGTACCAGGCAGCGCCGAAGTAGATGACGTTGATCACGATGTTGAGCAGCGAGAGCGCGATGTACGGCGGGATGAGGCCGCCGTCGTCGTTCGGCAGCGCGTTCGGCACCGCCCAGCCGAAGGCGATCGCGACGAACAGCCAGGCGAACATGCCGCCGATGACCACCCAGCGCACGACCTCGGCCCGGACACGGTCCGAGCACCACGCACCGACCGTGTACAGGGCGATGAACAGCGTGAAGTTCACGAGGAAGACCTCGGGCACGTGCAGGATCTGCGTCGCCGCGAAGGCCAGCGCGGAGACGACCGCCATCGTCATCGGCCAGCGGCGGCGGAACGCGACCGGTGCGGCGTTCGCCACGACGAGCAGTGCCGAGACCCACCACGCCGCCTGGTCGTCGCCGTAGGTCCCGGCCGACCCGTAGAGCATCGTCGTGATCGCCAGTCCGGCGCCGAGGACGAGTGCGAGGAGGGCGTCCTGGCGGAACTCGCGGCGCCCCACCGGCAGCCGTGACCACTCCGCGGTCGTCCCCATGGTCACCACGGTAGCGGGTGCGACGGCCGGAGTAGCCTGCCGCCAACCGAACAGGGGAGGCACCATGCAGTTCCTCGTCAACGTCATCGACGACGGGCAGGCGGAGGCCGCCGGTCGGGCCGAGTCCGCGACACGGACCGAGGCGGACGCGGTCGACGCGCTCAACGAGCGGCTCGGCGACGCCGTCGTCTTCGCGGCCGGGGTGTCCGCGCCGTCGGACGCCGTGGTGGTCGACGCCCGGCGTGCCGAGCCGACCACGACCCCGGGGCTCGTCGGGGACCCGGCGGAGTTCGTCGCCGGGTTCTGGGTCATGGACCTGCCGGACGCCGAGACCGCGCTGCGGGTCGCGCAGGAGGCGTCGGTGGCGTGCAACCGGAAGATCGAGCTGCGCCCGCTGCTCTGACCCGGGTGCCGAGCACCGCGCAGGCGGCCGTCACGAGCGCCCCGGCCCCGAACGTGCCGAGCGACCCCAGCGGTTCGACGACCGCTCCCGCCGCCGCGGCACCGCCGGCCTGGCCGAGGACGAGCGCCACGAAGAGCACCGAGGTACCGGCCGACGACCGCTCCGGATCGACCTCGGTGGTCCACGCGATCAGGGCCCCGGTCGCCGCCGTGTACCCCCAGCCGAACACCGCGCACGCGACGAGCGCCACGGGCGTCCACTGCGGCATCGTGCCGAGCGCCAGCACACCGAGGGCGACGGCGGCGGTGGTGAGCGTCCACTGCGTCCGGGCACGGAGCCGACTCGTCCACCGGGCGGTCGCCACGACGGCGGCACCGCCCGCGCCGAGCGCGGTCCACGCGGACACCGAGACGGCGACCGGTGCGCCGGCGTCGACGAGCACCGAGCGGCCGTAGGTCCACACGACCGCCGACCCTGCGCCGAAGAGCAGGGCGAGCACGAGGACCGCACGGTGCGCCGTCCACCACGCCCGGTCCGGGGCCGGTGCTCGCTTCGTGGGGTCCTGCCCGGTCGTCGCCGTCCGGCGGGACGACAACGAGGACGCGAGCAGGACCACCCCGACGACCAGCGCCGCGATCCCGGACCACGTCCACGCGGTCCGCCAGTCGGGCAGGAGCACGAGCGCGAGCACGCCCGCGGCGACGAGGCCGGGGCCCGTCCCGGCGTTCACCACGGCCTGCGCCCGGCCCTGCGCCGGCTGCGGCACGAGGGTCGTCACGAGACTGACGAGTGCGGGCGAGGCCAGCCCCGCGCCCGCCGAACCGACGACCGATGCGATCGCGAACGCCGTGGGGTCGCGGGCCGCGGCCATGCCGAGTGCACCACCGCCCGCGACTGAGGCGGCGACCGCCACGAGGACCCGGGGCACGCGACCGGCACAGCGGTACCCGACCACTGCACCCACGCAGTACAGCGCCGAGGCTCCGGACGAGACCCACCCCGCAGCGTCGGCGCGCAGCCCGAGGTCCCGCTGGACGTCGGGCAGGAACAGCCCGTACGCCAGCCGGACCAGGCCGTACGTCGCGGCGATCAGGCCGAGGCCGCTCCCCAGGAACACCGACTGTCGTAACGAAAACGATCGTTTCACTTTTGAGAGCCTAGGGTGCTCTCATGGCGATGCGTCCAGGAACCGAGCAGAAGCTGCTCGACGCCGCGGAGGAGCTCTTCTTCACCCAGGGCATCGCCGCGACCCCGATCGACGCCGTCCTCGAGCGCGCGGGGATCTCGAGCGCCACGCTCTACCGCGGGTACGCCAGCAAGGAGTCGCTCGTCGCCGCGGCACTGGCCCGTCGACACGACGACTGGCTCGCCACGTGGGACCGGGCCGTCGACGCCGCCGAGGACGACCGCGGCCGACTGCTGGCGGTGTTCGACGCCCTCGACGCGTACCGCTCCACGCCGTCGGGGTCGCGGTGGTGCGCGTTCCTCGGCACGGCGGCCGAGTACGTCGACGCCCCGTCCGACGTCCGCGCCGTCCTCGACCGCGAGACGGACACCCTGCGGCGACGCCTGACCGAGTCGGCAGAGCCCCTGGTCGGCGCGCACGCCGGGGCACTCGCCGAGCAGCTGCTGCTCCTCGTCTCGGGGTACCTCGCGATGCGGCTCCGCGGACCCGGCCTCGGAACCGGTACCGCGCGTGCCGTCGCCGACGCGCTCCTCGGAGCGGCGGGGCGACCGGTTCCTGCGGGACTTCACACCTGACGTCCGCGTGTACCCGAGGTGCTCCGGTACCCGACTCGGTAGCTTGCCCGGTGTGCACCGGATCCCCTCGACCTTCGTGACGACGCGTGTGACCGCGGACGGCATCGTCCCCCTCGCATGACCAGCTCGCGCGCGGCCCGGATCACCCGCCGCTCCCTCCTCGCCGGCGGCGCCGCGGTCGTCGTGGCCGGTGCCGCTGCGGAGGCCGTGAACCTCCGGCTGCTCCCCGGCCGCTCGACGATGTACCGCGTGCTCGGCCTCGACGGACCGGCGGGCACCGTCCCCGACGTCACGCCGGTGCCGACCGTGTCCGGGTCGTTCTCGTCGCGCGCTCGGAAGGGCCTCGAGGTCGGCTGGACGATCGCCGCGCCGCACTCCGACGGCCCCCTGCCGATCGCCGTCGCCATGCACGGCTACGGCGACGACCACGCGGACTTCTTCGGCTCCCACCTCGGCTACGACCGGTTCCTCGCCGCGTACGTCGCCGCGGGCGGAGCGCCGTTCGCGATCGCCGCGGTCGACGGCGGCAACCGCTACTGGCACCGCCGCGCGGACGGCGACGACCCGGTCGCGATGGTCGTCGACGAGTTCCTGCCGCTGCTCGCCCGCCGCGGGTTCGACACCGCGCGGCTCGCGTTCACCGGCTACTCGATGGGCGGCTACGGCGCGCTCCACATCGCCGGCGCGCTCGGCTCGGCGCGGGTGCGTGCGGTCTCCGCGATCAGCCCCGCGCTGTGGCGGTCGGCGGGGGAGACGGCACGTGGCGCCTTCGACGACCCCGCGGACTTCGCCGCGAACACGGTGCTCGGCCGACAGTCGTCCCTCGACGGCGTCGCGGTCCGCGTCGACTGTGGCACCGGCGACGGGTTCGAGCCCGCCGTGCGCGCGTACGTCGACGGCTTCGCGACCGCACCGGCCGGCGGGTTCGAGCCGGGCGGGCACACCACCGCCTACTGGCGGCGGCTCGCGCCGCAGCAGCTGCGGTTCCTGGGCCGGCACCTGCAGGCCTGACCCGCGCCGACGGCGGCCTGGAGGCGCGGGTCGGCCCCGCACCGTCCCTCCCGTCTCGGCCGTCGTGCCGCTGGCGCGTCACGCCGGTACCGGCGGGTGGGGCCCACCGCCCGACCGCCCATGGGTCCGGCCCACGGCCGTTCCCGGTCCCGTCGGTGACCGTTCCGGTTCACGATCCCCGGGATCCGCGAACCGGAACGGTCACCGCGCGGACGACTTCAGCGGATCCCGCGCGCGCCGCGCACTGCGTCGGCGGCGAGCTCGGCGAGCCGGTGGTCGTTCGTCTCCTCGTGGGCGGTGATCGTCACGACGGCGTCCCGCGCCTGGTCCACGACGACGTACTGGCCGTACCTGCCGTCCAGCCGCCACGTCTCGCCGGGGCCGTCCCACACCGCGAGTCCGTAGCGCTCGAAGGGTGCACCGCCGCCCGTCGTCACCCAGTCCGTGTGCATCCGGTCGACCCACGCTGCCGGGACGATCCGGGCCGCGCCCCATCGCCCACGATCGCGCAGCAGCGTGCCGATGCGCGCGAGCTCGGAGGTCCGGAGCTCGAGTCCGCTGCCGCCGACGATCCAGCCGAGCGGGCACCGGTGCCACTGCGGGTTGTGGATGGCGAGCGGTTCGAACAGGCGAGGGAGGAGCCAGTCGCGTACGTCGCCGACGACCGCGCCGAGCATGCGCATCGCGACGTACGGGCTGGCGTCGCTGTACCGGAACACCGCCCCGGGGCCGTCCGTGGGGCGGCGCAGCATCTCGGCAGCGAGGTCCGGCCACGGCACGACCTCGTCGCCGAACCACGCGAAGTCGATGCCGCTCGTCATGGTGAGCAGATGCCGGACGGTGACGGCCTCGACGCCGTCGCCGAGCGGGACGTCGGGGAGGAGTTCGGGGACACGGGTGTCGAGCGTGAGCAGGCCCGCGTCGACTGCGATGCCAATCGCCAGCGCGCAGACGCCCTTCGACACCGAGTACACGTTCACCCGGTCGTCGCTCCGCCACCGGTGCTCGGCCTCGTCGGCGCCGATCCGGACGTGCACGCCGTACGCCCCGAGTCGCTCGGCGTCCACGCCGGCGACGATGCGCGCGAGGACGCCCTCGGCGGATCCGGAGGCGCCCGACGGTCCGGTCATCAGGCGCGACCGCGGTTGCGGCGGCGGATCTCCTTCGGCGCCCGGCCGGCCATGAACGAGCGAGCCGGGTCGACGAGGAAGCCCTGGCGCAGGGCCTCGCGGCCGACGAGCATCCGGAAGCCCATCTGGTCGCGGTTGCTCAGCGTGACCTCGGCCTCGAAGACACGCCCGGCGAGGGACATCTCGGTGAGGACCACGATGCGCTCCTGGGTGTGCCCGGTGGAGCTCCGGACGATGCGCCGGTCGTGCACGTCGCACTCGATCGTGACGGCGTCGGCGTCGGTGTCCTGCCAGGGGTGCACCGAGAATCGGACCCGGTCGCCGGGGAGTTCCTCGAGGTCGAACGCGTGCAGCGCCGAGCTGCGCGCACCGGTGTCGAGCTTCACCTTGATCCACGGGATGCCGAGGCTCGGCAGGGCCGCCCACTCCCGCCAGCCGGCGACCACGAGACCGCCGTTCGGGGACTTCGGTACTCGGGCCATGTGCCCATCCTGTCGCATGCTTGGATGGAGCGTCGCCGTCGATACCAACCCCGGAGCCTCCCCGATGAAACTCGCCATCCTGTCGCGTGCGCCGCACGCGTACTCGACGGAGCGCCTCCGGGCTGCCGCGATCGACCGCGGGCACGAGGTGAAGGTGCTCAACACGCTCCGGTTCGCGATCGACCTGACCGGCGACGACCCCGACCTGCAGTACCGCGGCAAGCTCCTGTCCGACTACGACGCCGTGCTGCCGCGCATCGGGAACTCGATCACCTACTACGGCACCGCAGTGGTCCGGCAGTTCGAGCAGATGGACGTCTACACGCCGAACACCGCCAACGGGATCACGAACTCGCGCGACAAGCTGCGGGCGAACCAGATCCTCTCGCGGCACGACATCGGCATGCCCGCGACGACGTTCGTGAACGGCCGCGCCGACGTCCGCGGGGCGATCGAGCGCGTCGGCGGAGCGCCCGTCGTGATCAAGCTGCTCGAGGGCACGCAGGGCATCGGCGTGATCCTCGCTCCCGAGGCGAAGGTCGCCGAGTCGATCGTCGAGACCCTGCACTCCACGAAGCAGAACGTGCTCATCCAGAGCTTCATCTCGGAGAGCCGCGGTAAGGACATCCGCGCGCTCGTCGTCGGTGACCGCGTGGTCGCGGCGATGCGTCGGAGCGCTTCCGGCGACGAGTTCCGGTCGAACGTGCACCGCGGCGGGACCGTCGAGAAGGTCACGCTGACGCCCGAGTACGAAGAGGCCGCCGTCCGCTCGGCGCAGATCATGGGCCTGCGGGTCGCCGGCGTCGACATGCTCGAGGGCAACGACGGGCCGCTCGTGATGGAGGTCAACTCCTCCCCGGGGCTCGAGGGCATCGAGCGCGCCACCGGCCTCGACATCGCCGGCGCGATCATCGACTTCATCGCGAACCAGGTGGCCTTCCCCGAGATCGACGTCCGGCAGCGGCTCTCCGTCTCGACCGGCTACGGCGTCGCCGAGCTGCTCGTGCACACGAACGCCGACCTCGTCGGGAAGACCATCAAGGAGTCCGGTCTCTGGGACCGCGACATCACCGTCCTGACGCTGCACCGCGGCTCGGGCGTCATCCCGAACCCGCGCAGCGGCGTGGCCCTCGAGCCCGGTGACCGCCTGCTCTGCTTCGGCAAGCTCGAGGAGATGCGCTCGATGATCCCCGAGCGCCGGAAGCGCCGCGCGAAGGTGCGCAAGCTGCCCAAGGAGCCGCGTCAGCCCGACGCGTGACGCTCGTCAGACGAAGCCGCAGAGCGCGATCGGCTGGCTCGGGTCGGTGCTCGCCCACACGCTGCGGATGTGCTGTCCGTCGTCGCCCACGTCGAACAGCAGCACCCCTGCATCGTCCCGCACGGACCAGATCGTGTACGCGTCCGCGTCGGTCGGCTTGTAGTACGTGCCGAGCGTCGGGTACGCCGCACGCAACTCCGACAGGGTGGACCCGACGCCGATCCCGGCAGCCGTCGTCGGGCCGGGGACCGGACCGGACGGTGTGATCCCGCCGGGAGCGGCGACCATGACCCCGAACACGCTGGCGACGTCGTCCCCTTGGTCCTGACCCCACGAGAGCTCGATGGTCGTCCCGCCGTCGCGTCCCCAGAGCGTGGACGGCTCGCAGTTCGGGTACGGAGACTCGAGGTGCTCGTAGGCCGCAGCGAGGTCGTCACTCTCGGCATCGAGGGTGCCGCCGATCGCGACGGGCCCGACCTCCGCGGGCGTGATCGTCCACGTCGTCGGGTCGTCCAGGGCGAACGCCGCCCGGGTCGTGGTCGGCGTGGGTGTCGGCATCCCGACGATCGGGGCCGACGACGGTGTCGGCGTCGTGGTGGCAGGGGCCGTGGGGGACGCGCTCGGCGCCGCGGAGAACGGCTGCGGGATCATGCCGAGCGCGATGCTGCCGCTGGCGACGCCGATCCCGAGCAGGGCGACGACGCCGGCGACCACGCCGATGCGTCCGCGCGACCGAGATCGGCGGGGGCGGTCGGCCGCTCGCGAGAGGACCGTCTCCTTCATCGAGACGAGCATGCGCTGGAGGTCATCGCCGACCGGGGGCTCCGTGTTCATCGCGCACCACCTCCTGTCCCGGTGCGGGTGCGTCCGGTCCTCCGCGCGGCTCGGCTGCCCGGGACGACGGGGACGGGGGTGAGGTCGAGGGCGTCCGCGGCCTCGGTGTACGACGCGCCGTCGACCAGGCACCGCTCGACGATGCCGCGGTCGGCCGCCGACAGGGCGGTGAGGTCGTCCCGCAGCCAGCGGAGGTGCTCGGCAGCGCCTCGGGCGGGGGCGAACGGTTCCGACGCGTCCCGAGCGTGGTCGCGGCAGGTGACGAGCAACCAGGGGAGCAACGAGTCGGTCGCGAGACGGAGTGCGGTCGCCCGGTCCCAGAGAGCGACGAAGGTGTCCTGGACGGCCTCCGTGGCAGCCGCTGGCGACGCTGCGACGGCCCACGCGTACCTGGTGACCGCGGCCGCGTGACGATCGAACGCTTCGCCCAGCGCGGTCCGGTCGCCGCGGGCGAGTCGACCGGCCAGGTCGACGTCGCTGCCGTCGTTCGCGTCCACGGTTCCCCCTCTCACCCGGAAGTGTCGCGTGCGTCCCGACCCTGACAAACGAGTTCCACCCGGGCGTGTCGGGCACGATCGGAGTGCACTGTCCCCCGCCTGTCAGCGCATCCGGATCGCGTACCCAGGCCAGATGCGGAAGTATGTGTCGGTGACGATCATGACGGAACGGCCGGTCGACCAGGCGACGAGCACCGAAACGGAGCGGCCCGGCAACGCCACGGCCAAGCACGACAACGTCGCGCTGCTCTCGGTCGCGACGACCGTGGCGGAACGCGTGACCACCTCGGCCGACATCGAGGAGAAGCTCCGCGGGGTGCTGCGACGCCTGCGCCTGCCGATGGGGCTCCTCGAGCGCGTGGCCGGGGTCAAGGAACGCCGGAACTGGGGCGAGGGCCAGTCCTTCCAGGACGCCGCCATCGACGCCGGACGCCGCGCCATGGCCGAGGCGGGCATCCGCCCCGAGGACGTCGGCCTGCTCATCAACACGTCGGTGACGCGCCCGCACCTCGAGCCGTCGGTCGCCGTGCGCCTGCACCACGGGCTCGGCCTGCCGTCGTCCGCGATCAACTTCGACATCGCGAACGCCTGCCTCGGGTTCGTCAACGCGATGAGCGTCGCCGCGGGCATGATCGACTCCGGTCAGATCAAGTACGCGCTCGTGGTGGACGGCGAGGACGCCGACCAGGTGCAGCTCAACACCATCGAGCGCCTGAACCAGGGCGGCCGCAACCGCAAGGACTTCATGAGCGAGTTCGCCAGCCTGACGCTCGGGTCCGGCGCCGCCGCGGCCGTGCTCGGCCCGGCGGACATGCACCCGGGCGGCCACCGGATCGTCGGCGGCGTCACCCGTGCGGCGACCCAGTGGTACGACCTCTGCGTCGGCAGCGTCGACGGCATGTTCACCGACGCGAAGATGCTCCTCAAGGGCGGCATGGAACTCGTCGTCGCCGCCTGGAACGAGGCACGCTCCCACTTCGACTGGGCCGACATGGACCGCTACGTGCTCCACCAGGTCTCCGACGTGCACACCAACGCCTTCGTCGAGGCCATCGGCGTCCCGCGCGACAAGGTCCCGACGACGTACGAGCGCTTCGGCAACGTCGGTCCGGCGTCGATCCCGATCACCCTCGCGGACGAGGTCGCCCGCGGCGCCATCCGCCCCGGCGACCGGGTGTTCCTCGGCGGTGTCGGCTCCGGCATCAACACGGCGATGATGGAACTGCGCTGGTGAGGTCCGGCCTCCCGCGCGTCGCCGCTGCCACGGCTCCGGCGACGCCCCCGCCGCCCCTGCCCGGACTCGACCCCGCCTGGTCGCGCATCGTCACGGTCCCCGCCGCTGTGGGTCCAGGAGGCGCGGCTCGCCCCGAGCGCTCGTGGCACCTCCTCGACACGGCCGGCTCCCTGGCCGCGCTCGGCGTGGAACCCGTCGGCACCCTGCTGTGCGTGCACGGCAACCCGACCTGGTCGTACCTGTGGCGGTCGGTGCTCCGCACCTCGCTCGACGTCGCCGCCGCCGGTGGTCCGGCGTGGCGGGTCGTCGCGGTCGACCAGCTCGGCATGGGCTTCTCGGAGCGCACCGGCGTGCAGCACGGGCTCGCGGACCGCGTGCGGGACCTCGGCGCGCTGACCGACGAACTCGGGCTGTCCGGCCCGGTGGTCACCCTCGGGCACGACTGGGGCGGTGTCGTCTCCCTCGGCTGGGCGGTCGACCACCCGGACCTCGTGGTGGCCGTCACGACGTGCAACACCGCGGTGCACCAGCCCGACGACGCCCCGATCCCCGCACCGCTGCGGCTCGCGCTCCGTCCGGAGCTCCTCGGCCGTGCCACGGTCCTGACGCCGGCGTTCCTCGAGACGACGCTCGCGATCGCCCACCCGCGGCTCGACCGTCCCACCGCGGATGCGTACCGCGCGCCCTACCGCGGGGCGGCCCGTCGCGGGGGCGTCGGCGGGTTCGTGGCCGACATCCCCGTCGACGGCGACCACCCGAGCGCACCCGAGCTCGACCGGATCGCCGCCGGCGTCGCCGCGCTCGAGGTCCCCGCCCTCGTGATGTGGGGGCCGCGCGACCCGGTGTTCCTGGAGCGCTACCTCGACGACCTCGCGGAGCGGCTGCCGCACGCGGACGTCCACCGCTTCGAGGGCGCCGGGCACCTGCTGCCGGACGACGCCGACGTCGCCGGGACGGTCGTCGAGTGGCTCGGTGACCACCTGCCGGACGGTCGCGTGCCCGTGGGGGCCGAGCCGTCCCTCCAGGCCCCCACCGACGACGACGCCGACGTGCGCCGCCCGCTCTGGGCCGCACTCCACGAGCTGCGCGACAGCGACGAGGCCGCGCTCGTCGAGATGGCCGCCGCCGGCGGTCCCCGGACCGTCTCGTGGCGGTTGCTCGCCCGCCGGGTCGACGAGATCGCGGCCGGACTGGTCGACCTCGGCGTGCGCGCCGGTGACCGCGTCTCGCTCCTCGTCACCCCCGGCGCCGACCTGACCGCCGTCCTGTACGCCAGCGTGCGCATCGGGGCGGTCGTCGTCGTGGCCGATGCCGGGCTCGGCCTGCGCGGCCTGACCCGTGCGGTGCGCGGTGCCCGTCCCGACTGGATCATCGGCGCGCTGCCCGGCCTCGGGGCCGCACGCGCGCTCGGCTGGCCCGGTCGGCGCATCGCGACGGTGTCGTTGCCGGCGCCTGCTCGTCGGGCACTCCGGGTCGAGCACACGCTCGTCGAGGTCGCACGACGCGGAGCGCAGCGCCTCGCACGGGGCACCGCGCTGCCCGGTGCGCCGTCGTCCGAGGCGCCGGCAGCGGTCCTCTTCACGTCCGGGTCGACCGGGCCTGCCAAGGGCGTCGTGTACACGCACGGGCAGCTCGGCGCGGTCCGCGACACCCTCGCGGCGCAGTACGACATCGGCGTCGGCACCGGCCTCGTCGCCGGGTTCGCCCCGTTCGCGCTCCTCGGTCCCGCGCTCGGCGCCCGGTCGGTCGCACCCGACATGGACGTCACCGCGCCCCGGACCCTGACCGCTCGAGCAGTCGCCGACTCGGTCACCGCGGCGGACGCCACCGTCGTGTTCCTGTCACCCGCGGCCGTCGCGAACGTCGTGGCCACCGCCGGCGCACTCACGGCAGCGGACCGTTCGGCGCTCGGTCGCGTGCGGCTGTTCCTGTCGGCCGGTGCTCCGGTGTCGGCCGCGCTGCTGGCCGCGGCCACCGAGCTCATGCCGAACGCGAGCGCCCACACGCCCTACGGGATGACCGAGGGGCTGCTGATGACCGACGTCGACCTCGACGGTGTGCGCGCCGCAGCCGCCGACGCCCCGGACGAGGACGGCATCTGCGTGGGCCGCCCCGCCGCCGGCGTCCGCGTGCGGATCGCCCCGCTCGACGACTCCGGCGAGCCGACCGGTGCGCTCACCGAGGACCCGGGCGTCACGGGCGAGATCGTCGTCGCGGCGCCGCACGTCCGCGAGCGGTACGACCGGCTCTGGCGCCAGAACCGGGTGTCGCGACTCGGTGTGGCGGACCCGCGCGGGCACCGCACGGGTGACGTCGGCCACCTCGACGCCGCGGGTCGGCTCTGGGTCGAGGGACGCCTGCAGCACGTCCTCACCACGGCGGACGGGGTCGTCACGCCCGTCGGTCCCGAGCAGCGGATCGAGCGCGTCCCCGGCGTCGGGCGCGCCGGGCTCGCCGGCATCGGGCCCCGCGGCACGCAGCAGGCCGTCGCCGTCGTGGAGACGACCGGTGGGCGCCGGACTCGTCGGCCGGCACTCGCCGCCCCCGACCTCGCCCGGGCCGTCCGGGCCGCCGCGGGGATCCCCGTCGCCGCGGTGCTGACGGTGCCCGAGCTCCCGACCGACATCCGGCACAACTCGAAGGTCGACCGTGCACGGCTGTCCCGGTGGGCGGCCTCGGTGCTGTCCGGTGGACGGATGGTCCGGCCGTGAGGGTCCTCGTCACCGGTGCGAGCGGGTTCCTCGGGCAGGCGACCGCCGCGGCCGTGCGTGCTGCGGGACACGAGGTCCGGACGTTCCAGCGACGGCCCTCCGGGGTCGAGGGAGTGTCGGATCAGCTCGGCAGCATGACCGACCCCGCAGCCGTGGCCCGGGCCGTCGACGGCATCGAGGCGGTCGTGCACCTCGCCGCCAAGGTCTCGCTCGCCGGCGACCCGGACGACTTCGTCCGCGTGAACGTCGACGGCACCCGGACGCTCCTCGACGCTGCACGTGGCGCCGGGGTCGAGCGGTTCGTGTTCGTCTCCTCGCCCTCGGTCGCGCACACCGGGTCGTCCCTCGTCGGCGCGGACGCCGGACCCGCCGAGCCCGCGCGGGCCCGCGGCGACTACGCCCGCACGAAGGCCGCGGCCGAGCTGCTCGCTCTCGCCGCGGACGCCCCCGGGTTCGCCGTCGTCGCCGTCCGCCCGCACCTCGTGTGGGGACCCGGTGACACGCAGCTCGTCGGCCGGATCGTCGACCGTGCCCGCACGGGGCGCCTGCCGCTGCTCGACTCCGGCGCCGCGCTCATCGACACGCTCTACGTCGACAACGCCGCGTCCGCGATGGTCGCCGCGCTCGACCACGCCGCCGACCACGGGGTGCACGGCAACGCGTACGTCGTGACGAACGGGGAGCCCCGGCCCGTCGGGGACCTGCTCGCCGGGATCTGCACCGCGTCCGGGGTCCCGGCGCCGCGAGTGCACGTGCCGGCCGGGGTGGCCCGGTTCGCAGGGTCGCTCGTCGAGGCGGTCTGGCGTGTGCGTCCGGGCGCGGACGAGCCGCCGATGACCCGGTTCCTCGCCGAGCAGCTGTCGACGGCGCACTGGTTCGACCAGCGGCGCACCCGTCGTGACCTGCGGTGGACGCCCGCGGTGTCGATCGACGAGGGGCTCGGCCGGCTCGCTGCCGCTCAGGCCTCGTCGGCGGCGACGTAGACCCAAGCCGTCGCGCCCGACCCGAGGGTCACCTCGACGCGCTGGTAGTCGGCGACCTCGTAGTCGTCGACGGCACGCATCTGCCACTCGTGGCCGAGCGTGAGGGACGCACCCTCGACACGGTCCTCCGGGGTGCCCCGGCGCAGGATCGGGTGCCGGTCCGAGCCGCTCGTCCGGATCACGCGGGGGTCGGTGATCGTCACCCAGTCGAGCCGCCAGCCGGGGAGCGAGTCCTCCGTGGTCGGCACCGGCCCGCCGAACAGTGTCTCCTGCACCTCGGGCTGCCGGAGGGTGCCGTACGAGAAGACGAGGTTCACGCCGACGTTCGGCGCCGGGCGACGCGGACGACGGGGAGCGATCGACGGCGCGGACGTCCACACGATCGCCCCCGCGAGTCCGGTCAGGCCGAGGTGGAGCAGTCCGACGACGCCGAGCACGCTGCCCCAGATGATGCCCGAGTCGTCGCCGGTGCAGCGGTACTCCGGCCAGGTCTCGTCCGCGCCGAGACATCCGTACCGGTTCGCGAGCCCGACGACCAGGCCGACGAGACCGACGACGAAGCAGAGCAGCGCGAACGCGCCGAGACCGATGACCCATCGCTGGGCAGGGGAGAGACGACGCACGGAGCGACCGTAGCGGACTGGAGGCGCGGTGCACGTGACCCAGATCGGGTCACGTGCACCGCGCCTCCGGTGGTGTCAGTGCTTGGTCGCCTTGGCGATCTTCTTGCCGAGCTTCTTGCGTGCCTTCCGCGAACGCGGGTCGTTCCACAGCTCGCGCGCGGTCTGGGTCTTCGACTTCTTGTTCACGGGGCGGGTGGCGCGCGCGCCGAACCAGAACCCGATGAAGACGATGGCGCCGATGAGGATGATGCGGTTGCGCATGGGGACTCCTTCGATGGTGGTGCGGGCGGCCGAGGACCTCAGCCGGTGAAGCGGTTCCAGAGCTCCGTGACGATCGGCCACACGTCTCCGGCACGGTCTGCCGAACCGACGGCCACCAGGACGACCGGGACCGCGGTCACGGCGATGCTGATCAGGACGGCGAGCACGACGGCGATCGTCGCCGTGGTGGTGTGCCGCCGGGTGAACGCCAGGAGCAGCAGCCCGAGGACCACGACGGCCCCGAGCAGCGCCACGATCGTCACCCGGACGAACGGGAACGGGACGAGTCCGGCGGTGGTGGCGGTGACCCCGCCGAGGAACCCGACGAGGGGGAGGAACGCACCGAGCAACGTCCCGAGGACCAGGACGACGCCGATGCCGCTCGCGATCCAGACGCCGCGGGGGCGGGGCCGCCGGACCCTCGTCCGGCGGTTGCCCGACCACGCGGTGGTCACGAGCGGTCCTGGCGGTGTCGACCGGCCTGCGCGTCGGTGTCCGACACGACCGGTGCTTCGGCGTCCGACACGACCGGCGCGTCGTCAGCGGCCGCCTGTGCGGCTGCGTCGGCTGACTCGGCCGCTGCTGCGGCCGCGTCCTCCGCGGCGTCGGCAGCGTCCTCCGCTGCCTCGGCAGCCGCAGCCGCACGATCTGCGGGCGCCGCGGACCCGGTGGCAGCAGGTTCGGACACGGTGTCGACGACGGCGTCACGTGCGCCGGCCGCGGCGTCCTTCGCCGAGTCGGCGGCGTCCGCTGCCAACTCGGAGGACCGGACGAGCGCCTCTGCTGCCGCGTCCCGGACGTTGCCGGTGGTCTCGGCTGCGCTGTCGACGGCGCGCTTCGTGGCGTCGGCGGTCACGTCGGCCGCACGGCGGGTGGCGTCGGCCGTGGCATCGGCTGCCTTGCCGGCCTGCTCGACGGTGGCCTCCGCGGCGTCGCGGGTGGCGTCGGCGGCCTGCCGCGCGACGTCGGCCGTCGCCTCGGCGGTGCGCTTCGTCACGTCGGCCGTGGCGGACGCGGCGCGCTTCGTGGCGTCCGCGGTGACCGTCGCCGCCTCCTTGAGCGCCTCACCCGTGGCGTCGGTGGCCCGCTTGGTGGCGTCGGCGGTGGCGGTCGCGGCCTGCTTGACCGCGTCGCCGGTGGCCTCTGCCGCGCGGCCGAGCGGGGACTGCTCGTCGTCGAACGGACCGTGCACGTCGAGCACCCGCACGTCGACCGACGTGGGGACGTCCGAGAGCTGGCGCGTGGCCGCCGTCACCTGCTTGCGGACCTCGTCCGCGACGGCGATCACCGGGTGCGGGTAGCTGACGACGACGGAGACCCGCACGCCCAGCGCGCCGTCCTCGTCGTCGACCTGCACCCCAGCGGTGCCGGCGCTGCGGCCGAGCTGCTGTCGGAGCTGGTCGGCGGCGCGGGCGGCGATCCCGCCGAGGTGGTGCACGCCGGGGACGCCCAGTGCGGTCTCCGCCGCGGTCCGGGCCACGATCGCCACGGTGCTCGCGTCGTCTGGGAGCGGCTGCGTGAGCTCCGCGGGCAGGGCCACCTCGGTGACCTGTGTGTGCGCATTCGGGTCGTGCTGCATGGTTCCTCCTCGTTCGGTCCGCCGGAACGCGTCGGGGCACTCGACCAGGCGAGTGCCCCGACACGGTTCGTGCGTCCTACTTCTTGAAGACGTCCTTGACGTCCTCGCCGGTCTGCTTGACGCTCGCGGCGGCCTGGTCCTTCTGGCCCTCGGCGACCTTCGAGTCGTCGTTCGTTGCCTTGCCGACCGCTTCCTTCGCCTTGCCCGCGAGGTCCTGAGCAGCGTTCTTGATCTTGTCGTCGAGTCCCATGACGGGTCCTTTCTTCGGTCGGGCGCGTGCCCGGTGGGTGGTGATCTGGTGGACCGGCAGGCCCGGTTCACGTCCGCCTGACGGCTGTCAGTGGACGCGGGTGGGTTTGGCGAGGGTGGAGCGGGTGCCGCCGGTGAGGTGGACGAGGACGGGGACTTGCCGGCCGAGGGTGCGGTCCAGGACGGTGATGGCCTGGTCGACGGCGGTGAGGACGGTGACGGCGTCGCCGCCGCGGCGGACCGCGACGCGGATGCGTGCGGCGCGTTGGCGTCGGACGAGGTACGTGTCCACGCGGGCGCTGATGACGTCGCGGACACCGTCGAGTTCGTGGTCGACGACGTCGCGGACGAGGGCGACGTTGACGGTGACCTGGTCGTCGCCGGAGCGTTCCCGGACGGCGACGGACGTGCCGCCACCACCGCGGGTGAACACCCACACCAACGCCAGGACGATCACCACGGCGCAGACCGCGACGATGATCCACAGCGACGACGCCGGCACGCTCAGCCGGTTCGGGAGGGTCGCGTAGGGTTCGACGGCGTCGCGGACGGCGGGCAGGACGCCCGCGCCGATGGTGATGCCGACGATGACCGCGACGAGGCCGAGGACGAACAGGATGATCCGGTTCAGGGTCCGGTTGCTCTTGGTCATGCGAGGGTTCCCTTCTCCTCGACCGTGACGCTCACGCGTCGGCCGAAGCGTTCGTCCAACCCCGACAGGCGGTCCCGGACGGCGTCACGGATGACCGCGTCGTCGACGGGGATCCCGCTGACGGGCACCACACGGACCTTGGTGGAGCGTCCGCGGGCGGTCGCGGAGGCGTTGCCCTCCGGGACACCGGCGGCCATCCCCGCGGCGTTCGCGGCGGTGGAGGCGAGGATGCGGGTGTCGATGACGACGGCACCACGGTCGTGGTCGATGACGGAGCGGTGCTGCCGGCCGGGCTTCAGGGCCAGGACGATCAGGACCACACCGAGGACCACGAGGACCACGGCGATGACCTCGGCGATCGTGACGAACGCGGCGTCCGGGCGGAGCGCGGCGTCGACGACGGTCTGCGGGTCGGCGATCAGCGGGGGCCGGCCGATGGCGGCGAGGACCGCTTCGGTGCCGATCCACGCAGCGACAAGGGCGAGCACCACGAGCGACACCGCCACGGCGGTCGAGCGGGAGCGGTGCACGCTCCGGCGACGGATGCGTCGTTCGACGGAACCGTTGCTCATGATGGCCTCCTAGGCGATCCGGGACCGGTGCTCGCGCACGATCCCGGTGAGTTCGATGTGGGCACTGCCGACGCGGCGGCCGGTGAGTTCCCCGACACGGCCCTTGACCTCGTCCGCGACCCGGGCGGTGCGGGTGACGATGTCGTCGCCCGCGGCGATGGGGCCGGTGATGTCGAGCGCGAGCGCGCCGGAGGTGTCGCCGAGACCGACGCGCACCCGCTTGGCGGGGGCGCCGAGCCGTTCGGCTGCGACGGCCCGCGCCAGCGAGGTCAGTGCGCGAGCGGTGATCTCGACGCGGCCCGGGACGTCCGGGCCGGCGTTCACCGGGAGCTCCGGCGTCCGGTCAGCACGTCGGCGAGGGCACCCCGGTCGATGCGGCCGGTGACCAGCGCGGCCACGAGGGCCCCGACGGCACCGAACACGACCACGAGCACGAAGCCCCAGAACCCGAACTGCAGCGCCACGACGGCGAGGATCGCCCCGATGAGGGCTCCGATCAGTGTGTTGCTCATGCGACTCGCGCTTCCTTCTTCTCGTCGTCCTTGTCGTCGTCGTCACCCGGGATGAACACGTCCTGCACGGTCACGTTCACCTCGGCGACCTCCATGCCCACGATCTGCTCCAGCGCACGGGCGACACCGGCGCGGACGCCGTCGGCGACCTGCTGGAGTGCGACGGGGTACTCCGCGACGATCACGATGTCCGCGGCGACCTGCTTCTCGCCGACCTCGACCTTGACGCCCTGACCGAAGTCACGCTGGCCGATCGCGTCACGGATCGCGCCGATCGCACGCGCGGCGCCGTTGCCGAGGGAGTGCACCCCGTTGACCTCA
Organism: Curtobacterium sp. Curtsp22; assembly: GCF_059492135.1. NCBI lineage: Bacteria > Bacillati > Actinomycetota > Actinomycetes > Micrococcales > Microbacteriaceae > Curtobacterium > Curtobacterium sp. Curtsp22. The sequence continues at coordinate 3,074,922 of NZ_CP168519.1, forward strand.
CGCGCAGCGATCCCCGCGACCTTCGACACGACCGTGTCATCGATCGTGGTCTTGCCCGTGACGCCGCCGCTGTGGGTGCCCGTGTTCCGAGCGACCGCCGAAGCCGTCGCAGCCGAAGCAGTCGTGGTGGTCGTGGTGTCAGCCATGTTCGTTCCTTCCGTTGACCCGCCGGGCGTTCCCAGCGGTTGCTGTTCACGGATGAGACGGGGCCCACCAGACGTTCGTCACACGGGGGTGATCGGATTCAGGAACTTTTCAGAGACACCGCCGGATGCCTGTGTTTCCGTACCCCGGCTGGTGGGACGTTCAGTGGACCGCGCTGATTCCGTCCGACTGGTTGCGCCCTGCAGCACCACGGATCGACCGTACGGCCGCCATCGGGGACTCGCCCCGTTCCTCCCGGAAGAGCTGCTGGAGCCGGCGCGGACGCACGCCCGCCGCGTCGGCGATCGCCTGCAGCGTCACCGGTTCGTCGGGGTGCGACTCGATGAACTCGACGGCTCGGCGGAGCCGCCAGGAGGCGCGGCCCGGCTTGGCGGCGCGCGACGAGCGGAGCGTCGTGGCCGGGTCCTCGCCGTACCGGTCGCGGTACGCGCCGGCGAGGCGACCGTGGTTCGTGAAGCCCCAGCGTCGGGCGATCTCGGTGACGCTCTCGTCGCCGTCCGAGTGCAGGAGCTCGCGTCGGACGCGGTCGAGCCGGTGGTCGCGGAGGAACCGGTGCGGGGTCGAGTCGAGCGTTCTCGCGAAGACGTCCTGCAGCCCCCGCTGGCTGAGCCCGCACGCGACGGCGATCTCGGGGACGGAGGGACGTTCGGCGGCGTGCTCCTCGATGAACCGCACCGCGTCCCGCAGACGGTTCGCCACCGGGACGTCCGATCCGCGGTTCCGGATCGGGAAGGTGTCGAGGACGACGACGGCGAGCCGCCGGTTGAGTGCCGTCCGCATCGGTCCGAGCACGCGGTCGTCGACCAGCATCGGGCCGATCTCGCGGACGAGGTGGCGGAGGGGCTCCTGGCGCGCGACGGCCTCGTCCTGCTGCTCGAACAGGAGCGGGCCGTCGGGGAGCGCGAAGCCGAGGTCCCGCCCGACCGTGCGGAGGAACCGGTCGGCGATGTGCACGCCGTTGTAGACCGTGCCCGTGGACTCGAAGCGGTAGGCCTCGGACGCCGAGGCGATGTACGGGCTCCCGGGCTCCACCACGCGGGAGCGGTCCGCGAAGTGCATCTCGAGCTGGCCCCTGGTGAGCCAGAACACGACGTGGTCGTCCCGCGGGCCGATGACGCCACCGCGCTTCCCGCCCTCGGCGCGCATCGTGCGGAGCGTCAGGTCGTCGTCGCCCACGACCGTGTACTCGTAGCGGGCGTCCTCGGTCGCGAACGTGTCCGAGGCGAAGTCCGAGCCGTGGTACTCGGCCTCGAAGATGTCGGAGTAGTCCGAGCCGTCGGCGTCCGCGAACCGCAGCCTGCGGAAGCCGTTCGTCGCCGCCTCGGTCATGGGCGCATCCTGCCACGGTTGCATCCTCTGTGCTCGGGAATACCCTAGGGGGGTACCGTATTGACCATGACGGAGGCCAGCATGCACGAACACGTCGGCTACATCGGCGACAAGGACGACCTGCTCAAGCGACTCCGCCGAGCCGAGGGTCAGGTCCGCGGCATCGCCCGCATGGTCGAGGACGAGACGTACTGCATCGACGTCCTCACCCAGATCTCCGCAGCGAACCGGGCGCTCGAGCGTGTCGCCCTGTCGCTGCTCGAGGACCACCTCAAGCACTGCGTCGCCGAGGCCGTCGCCGAGGGCGGCGAGGCTGCCGACGCCAAGGTCCGCGAAGCCAGCGAGGCCATCGCCCGACTCGTCCGCTCCTGAAGGGAACCACCATGAACACCGAACTGCTGCTCGTCGAGGGCATGACCTGCGACCACTGCGTGATGAGCGTCACCGAGGAACTCACCGAGCTCGACGGCGTGTCCGACGTCCGGGTGCGACTCGTGCCCGGCGGTGCGTCCGAGGTCACGGTGACGTCCGACGCCCCGGTGCCGTCCGACGCGCTCCGCGCCGCGGTCACCGAGGCCGGCTACGAGGTCGTGCGGTCGTGACGGACGGCGGGGTCGAACTCGACATCACGGGGATGACGTGCGCCTCGTGCGCGACCCGCATCGAACGGAAGCTCGGCAAGCTCCCCGGCGTCACGGCGACCGTGAACTACGCGACCGAGAAGGCCACGGTCTCCGGCAGCTCGGACACCGGCGCGCTCATCGCGGCCGTGGAGTCGGCGGGGTACGGGGCGTCCGTGCCCGCTCCGCCCGCACCGGACGACTCCGGCACTCCGCGCGAGGACGATGCGTCCGCGGCGCTCCGCCAGCGCCTGGTCGTCTCCGCCGTCCTCGCCTTCCCCGTCGTCGTCCTGTCGATGGTGCCCGTGCTGCAGTTCCCGAACTGGCAGTGGCTGGCCCTCGCACTCGCCGCCCCCGTGGCCGTCTGGGGCGCCCTGCCCTTCCACCGCGCTGCGTGGGTGAACGCCCGGCACGGTGCCGCGACGATGGACACCCTCGTGAGCGTCGGCGTCCTCGCGGCGTTCGGGTGGTCGCTGTACGCGCTGTTCCTCGGCGACGCCGGGATGCCCGGCATGCACATGACCTTCTCGTGGTTCGCCACCGACCCCGAGGCGAGCGACCTGTACCTCGAGGTCGCGTCCGCCGTGACCGTGTTCATCCTCGCCGGGCGGTACATGGAGGCCCGCGCGAAGCAGCAGTCCGGGGCCGCGCTCCGCGCCCTGCTCGAACTCGGGGCGAAGGACGCGACGGTGCTCCGCGGCGGATCCGAGTCCCGTGTGCCCGCCGCCTCGCTCGTCGTCGGCGACGTGGTCGTCGTGCGGCCGGGGGAGCGGATCCCGAGCGACGGCACCGTGCGCGAGGGTTCGTCGGCCGTCGACCTCAGCATGCTCACCGGCGAGTCCGTACCGGTCGAGGTCCGCCCGGGCGACGACGTCACCGGCGCCACGATCAACGTCGGCGGGCGGCTCGTCGTCACGATCACCCGGGTCGGCGCCGACACCGAACTCGCCCGCATGGGTCGTCTCATCGAGGACGCGCAGACCGGGAAGGCCGAGGTCCAGCGCCTCGCCGACCGGGTGTCCGGCGTCTTCGTCCCGATCGTCATCGGGCTCGCGGTGCTGGCCTTCGTCGGGTGGCTCGTCCTCGGCGGCTCCCTGACGGCGGCCTTCACCGCGGCGGTGGCCACGCTCATCATCGCGTGCCCCTGCGCGCTCGGACTCTCGACCCCCACCGCGTTGCTCGTCGGGACCGGCCGGGGATCGCAGCTCGGGATCCTCATCGGCGGTCCGCAGGTCCTCGAACAGACCCGCGGCGTCGACACGATCGTCCTCGACAAGACCGGCACGGTCACCACGGGGTCGATGGCCCTCCGCTCGGTCACCGGCACGCCGGACACCGACGACGCGGCCGTCCTCCGGCTCGCCGCCGCGGTCGAGGACGGCTCCGAGCACCCGGTCGCGCGGGCGATCGTCACGGCCGCACGGGCCCGCGGACTCGACGTCGCCGGTGCGACGCAGTTCACCGCGACGCCCGGCGCCGGCGTCCAGGCGGTCGTCGACGGCGAGGTCGTCCTCGTCGGGACCGTCGCGTGGCTCGAGGAGTCGTGGGCGATCACGGTGCCCGACGCCGTGGCGCAGACGGTCCGGGATGCCGAGGCGGACGGCGGCACGGCGGTCGTCGTCGCGACGGACGGACGCGCGCTCGGCGTGGTCGTCGTCGCGGACACGGTCAAGCCCGAGGCAGCGGACGCCGTCCGGCGCTTCGTGGAGCTCGGCCTGCACCCGGTGCTGCTCACCGGCGACAACGAGGGCGCTGCCCGTGCCGTCGCCGCCGCGGTCGGCATCGACGAGGTGCACGCCCGCGCCACCCCGGCCTCGAAGCTCGAGACCGTCCGTCGCCTGCAGGCCGAGGGGCGCAGTGTGGCGATGGTCGGCGACGGCGTGAACGACGCCGCGGCCCTCGCCGCTGCCGACCTCGGCATCGCGATGGGGGCCGGCACGGACGCGGCGATCGCAGCGAGCGACATCACGGTGGTCAGCGGCCGCCTGACGGTCGTGGCCGAGGCGATCCGGCTGTCCCGGGCCACCCTGCGCACGATCAAGGGGAACCTGTTCTGGGCGTTCGCGTACAACGTGGCGGCGATCCCGCTCGCGATGGCGGGGCTGCTCAACCCGGTGCTCGCCGGTGCCGCGATGGCGTTCTCGTCGGTGTTCGTCGTGACGAACAGCCTGCGCCTGCGCCGCTTCACCCCGCTGCCCGGGTGACGCGCGCAGCGAACGCACCCCGCGGCTCCCGTCCGGCGGTGCGCGCCACCCGTCGGACGGCGCTACGCTCGAAGACGGTCCGCGACGCAGCGCTGCGGTGACCCGCGGGCTTGTACGTCTTGAAGGTGATCCCAGGAGGACCCAAGTGACCGAATCCGCTCCCGTCGACCCCACATCGACCGACGGCTGGAAGAAGCTCGCCGGCATCGCCGACGGCTTCACCCCGGACCTGCGAGGGTGGTTCGACACCGACCCCGGTCGTGCCGAGCGCTACACGTTCCAGGCCGCCGACCTGACCGTGGACCTGTCGAAGGGCCTCGTCACCGACGAGATCCTCCAGGACCTGCTGCAGGTCGCGAAGGACACCGGCGTCGCCGAGCGCTTCCAGGCGATGCTCGCCGGTGAGCACATCAACGCCACCGAGGACCGCGCCGTCCTGCACACCGCCCTCCGCCGCCCGAAGGGTGCCTCGCCGGCGCTCGTCGTGGACGGCCAGGACGTCGACGCCGACGTGCACGCCACGCTCGACAAGGTCTACGCCTTCGCCACGAAGGTCCGCGACGGGTCCTGGACCGGTGTCACCGGCAAGCGCATCGAGACCGTCGTGAACATCGGCATCGGTGGCTCGGACCTCGGCCCGGTCATGGTCTACGAGGCCCTGAAGCCGTACGTGCAGCCCGGGCTCGAGGCGCGCTTCGTCTCGAACATCGACCCCGCGGACATCTACGAGAAGACCGCGGACCTCGACCCCGAGACGACGCTCTTCATCGTCGCGTCGAAGACCTTCGGCACGCTCGAGACCCTCACGAACGCCCGCCTCGCGCGGCAGTGGCTCTGGGAGCGGCTCGGCCTCACCGACGCCTCCGACGACGAGAAGTCGAACGCCGTCGCGAAGCACTTCGTGGCCGTCTCGACCGCGCTCGACAAGGTCGCCGCGTTCGGCATCGACCCGGAGAACGCCTTCGGCTTCTGGGACTGGGTGGGCGGCCGCTACTCGGTCGACTCCGCCATCGGTACGAGCGTCGTCATCGCCATCGGCCCGGAGAACTGGGAGCAGTTCCTCGCGGGCTTCCACGCCATCGACGAGCACGTCCGCACGACGCCGCTCGAGCAGAACGTCCCCGTCCTGATGGGCCTGCTCAACGTCTGGTACTCGAACTTCCTCGGCGCGCAGAGCCACGCGGTCCTGCCGTACACGCAGTACCTGCACCGCTTCGCCGCGTACCTGCAGCAGCTCACCATGGAGTCGAACGGCAAGCGCGTCCGCTGGGACGGCTCGCCCGTCACCACCGAGACCGGCGAGGTCTTCTGGGGCGAGCCGGGCACGAACGGCCAGCACGCGTTCTACCAGCTCATCCACCAGGGCACGCGACTCATCCCGACGGACTTCATCACGGTCGCGAAGCCCGCTCGTCCGCTCAAGGACGAGACCGGCGACGGCGGGGCCGTGCAGCCCGGGCAGGACGTGCACGCGCTGTTCCTCGCGAACTTCTTCGCGCAGACGAAGGCGCTCGCGTTCGGCAAGACCGCGGACGAGGTCCGCGCCGAGGGCACCACGGACGAGGCCATCGTCTCCGCCCGCACGTTCACCGGCAACAAGCCGTCGACGTCGATCCTCGCGCCGGAGCTCACCCCGAGCGTCCTCGGCCAGCTCATCGCGCTGTACGAGCACATCGTGTTCACGGAGGGCACCATCTGGGGCATCGACTCGTTCGACCAGTGGGGCGTCGAGCTCGGCAAGCAGCTGGCGCTGCAGATCGCCCCGGCGGTCGACGGTGACCAGGCTGCGCTGGACGCGCAGGACTCCTCGACGAAGGCGCTCATCGCCAAGTACCTGGAGCTGCGCGGCGAGTAACGCACGCACCTGACTGACTGGAGGCGCGGTGCCGGCTGGCACCGCGCCTCCCGTCCGTCTGCTGGTCGCCCTGCGGCCGGCGGCCGTTTCGCGCTCACCGACAGTCCACGCGCCGCCGGGTCCGTGAAGTGTCGGTGGGCACGAAAGTCCGGCCGGCCGCGCTACTTCTTGCCGCCGCCGAGCAGGCCGCCCAGGCTGCCGAGGATGCCGCCGACGTCGAGGCCGCCGCCACCCTTGCCGCCGCCCGCCCGCCGGCCGCACCGGATCCGCCGCCGAGGAAGCCCCCGAGCAGCCCGCCGATGTCGAACCCGCCACCGCCCGACTGCGTCGCCGCCTTCTGGTTCCCGAGCTTGCTCAACACGATCGGGGCGACGAGCGGGAGCACCTTGCCGATGATCCCGCCGAGGTCCACGCCGCCGCCGGTGCTGCCGAGCGCCGCCGCAACGTCCTGCTGCTTGCCGCCGAAGACGTTGGCGACGATCTTGTTGCCGTCCTCCTCGTCGACGTCGTCGATCGTGCTGGGGTCCGGCTTCGCGGCGTGCTTGTCGAGGGCCTTGTCGAGCGAGGCCGCGCCACCGTTCTCCACGTTCTTCTGCAGCCCACCGACGAGCGCCGGGACCGCCTGGCTGACGGCGTTCCTCGCGGTCGCCTCGTCGATGCCGAGCTTCTTCGCGATGTCGCCGATCGGGATCGCCCCGAGGAGGTCGTCGAGTCCTGCCATGGTCGTCCACTTCCGTTCGTGGTCGTCGGCTGACCGTGCGGGAGCGCACGAGGTGCCGCTGCTGGCTGGAGGCTATCCGGAACCCGTGCGCGCGGTTCGTGTGCGGCGCTGTCGGCTGCACGGGTTACCGTCGGAGCATGGAGCGTTCGGAGATCCTCGCCGCGGCGGCTGCCGCGCACGCCGCCCGCATCGCCGAAGCCGGCGGTGACGACGCCGCTGCCCGCGAACGGGCCGAACTCGTCCGGAAGCGGGCGGACGGGCTCGTCGACCGGATCGAGCGGAGCGAAGCCGCGGACGACGCCGCGCGTGACGCCGACCGTCGGCGGGCGGGAGAGGCCGACCGTGCCGCCTCCCGGACCGAGGGCTCGCTCTCGGACTGGCACCGGATGGGCACGCGGCGCGGGGTCACGCCCGACGAACAGGTCCGCACGGCGTGGACGGTCACGGGTGTGCCGGAACCGGGCGACGCGCGGGCCCTGGCGAACATCCTGCTGTCGACCGCGGGGCACGCCGGACGCGTCGCCGACGCCGCACGGAAGAACCCACGACTCTCGGGTGCCGCGAGCGCCGCGGCGCGACGGACGGTCCGGCGCTACACGGACCACGGTGCGGACATGGCGTCGTTGGGGGACGTGCTGGACGAGCCGGCCGACGACGACGAATGATCGCTGACCAGGACTTTCGTGGAGCGATCCAATCGTCATGTTGTCTTCATGACGGATTGACAGGACATGGATTCGGGTTACGATCCTTCCAAGCGATGCAGCCTGATCACTGACGAAGGAGTCACCCGCATGGTCGACATCAAACCGACAGCCCCGAGCGTCCCGCTCCCGCCCGTCGGACAGGGCCCGCACGTCCGCCGCCTCGGCGTCCTCGCGCTCGTCGCCACCTTCGGCGGTCTGCTCTTCGGCTACGACACCGGCGTGATCAACGGCGCGCTCCTGCCGATGAAGCAGGAGCTCGGCCTGACGAACCTCACCGAGGGCGTCGTCACGAGCTCGCTCCTCTTCGGTGCCGCGATCGGCGCCATGCTCGGCGGTCGGATCGCGGACGGCTGGGGTCGCCGCAAGACGATCATCCTGCTCGCGGTCACGTTCTTCGTCGGCACCCTGATCTGCGTGTTCGCGCCGGTGTTCGGCGTGATGGTGGTCGGTCGTGTCCTGCTCGGCCTGGCGGTCGGCGGTGCGTCCACGGTCGTCCCGGTGTTCCTGGCCGAACTCGCCCCCTACGAGATCCGCGGGTCGCTCTCCGGCCGCAACGAGCTCATGATCGTCATCGGGCAGCTGGCCGCCTTCGTCGTGAACGCGATCATCGGCAACCTCTGGGGTGAGGGCAACGGCGTCTGGCGCGTCATGCTCGCCGTCTGCGCGCTCCCCGCCATCGCACTGTTCGTCGGCATGCTGCGCGTCCCCGAGTCGCCGCGCTGGCTCGCGTCGAAGGGCCGCAACGACGAGGCGCTCGAGGTCCTCGGGCAGATCCGCTCGAAGGAACGCGCCGAGGCCGAGCTCGAGGACATCAAGCGGTCGAACGAGTTCGAGTCGAAGGTCCAGCAGCAGAGCGGCTGGCGCACCCTGCTCGGCAACAAGTGGCTGATCCGCATCGTGCTCATCGGCGCCGGCATCGGTGTCGCCCAGCAGCTCACCGGCATCAACTCGATCATGTACTACGGCCAGACCGTGCTCATCGAGTCCGGCTTCCAGCAGTCGGCGGCACTCATCGCGAACATCGCCCCCGGTATCATCGCCGTCATCGGTGGCGTGATCGCGATCTACAACATGGAGAAGATCAACCGGCGCACGACGCTCATCCTGGGCTACTCGCTGACGACTGTCTGCCACTTCCTCATCGGCATCGCGTCGATGACGCTCGTCGAGGGGAACCCGGCCCGCCCGTGGGTCATCCTGTTCCTCGTCGTCGCGTTCGTGGGTTCGATGCAGACGTTCCTCAACATCGCCACGTGGGTGATCCTGTCCGAGATCTTCCCGACGCAGATCCGTGCGCTCGGCATGGGCATCGCGGTGTTCTGCCTCTGGATCGCGAACGCGTTCCTCGGGCTGTACTTCCCGACCATCGTCGCCGCGACCGGCATCACCGGGACCTTCTTCGGATTCGCGATCGTCGGCGTGCTTGCCCTGCTCTTCATCTGGAAGTTCGTCCCGGAGAGCCGCGGCCGCACCCTCGAAGAGGTCGAGGAGGGCGTCACCACCGGCAACATCTTCACGGTCCCCGCGAAGCAGGCACGGCGGTAGAGCCCACCGACGCAACGGACTGGAGGCGCGGTGCCAGCTGGCACCGCGCCTCCAGTCCGTTGCGCTGTCGCGTCTACGGGCGCAGGAGCACCTTGCCGACGCGGCCGGCGGTGTCCGAGGCACGGACCGCGTCGCGGACGTCCTCGAAGGCGAACGTCTCCGCGACGGGGAGCGTCAGTGAACCGTCGAGCACGCGGGTGATGAGCTCGCCGAAGAGCTGCCCCTTCGTCTCGGCCGGCATCGTCTTGCTGACGACGCTGCCCCAGAAGCCTTTCACCGTGAGCTGGCCGAAGATGACCTTGCCGGACGGGATCTCGAGCGTGGGGGAGGCCATCGCGCCGAACACGACGAGGGTGGCGTTCTCGCCGAGCACGCTCGCGATGTCGCCGGCGGCCTTGCCGCCGACGGACTCGACGCCCGCGACGATCGGCGCACCGCCGGTGATCGCAGCGACCTGGTCCTTCCAGTCGTCCGCATCGGTGGCGACGATGCGCTCGATGCCCTGCTCGCGGAGCTCCTCGACGCCGGCGGCGCGGCGGACGAGCCCGATCACGTTGATGCCACGCGCGGCGCCGAGCTGGGCGACCATGCGGCCGACCGCGCCGTTCGCGGCGTTCTGGATCAGCCAGTCACCCTCGTGCAGGTCGAGCGAGTGCAGCAGGCTGATCGCGCTGAACGGCATCGAGACGAGCTGGGCCGCGGCCTCGTCGGGCATCGCGTCGGGCACCGGGACGAGCCCGGCGGCGTTCGCCGTGTAGTACTCGGCCCAGACGCCGAACGCCCCGCCGGCGACGCGCTGGCCGACCTGCAGGTTCGTGACGCCCTCGCCGAGGGCCTCGACCACGCCGAGCGCCTCGGTGCCGGAGGCCGCTGGCAGTTCGGGCTTGAAGCCGTAGGTGCCGCGGACGGTCCAGAGGTCGTGGTTGTGGATTGGGGAGAGGACCGTGCGGACGAGGACCTCGCCGGCGCCGGGGGTGGGGACCGGGCGCTCCTGCACGCCGAGGACCTCGGCCGGCTCGGCGAAGGTCTCGTGGACGACGGCGCGCATGGTGGTGGGGGTGGTGCTCATGGACTAGTCCTCCGAGACGGTGATGGTGACGTCGATGTTGCCGCGGGTCGCGTTCGAGTACGGGCAGACCTGGTGCGCGGCGTCCGCGAGGGCCTGTGCCTGGTCGTGCTCGAGCCCGGGCAGGACGACCTCGAGCAGCACGGCCAGCTGGTAGCCGCCCTCGCCGTTCGGGCCGATCTGCACGCGGCCACCGACGGAGGAGTCGGCGATCTTCACCTTCTGGCTGCGGGCGACACCCTGCAGTGCCGAGTGGAAGCACGCGGCGTACCCGGCGGCGAAGAGCTGCTCGGGGTTGGTGCCGGCGCCGGAGCCACCCATCTCCTTCGGGATCGCGAGGTCGAGCGCGAACGAGCCGTCGCTGGTGGCGACGCGGCCGTCGCGGCCGGCGCCGGTGGAGAGGGCCTCGGCGGTGTAGAGGGCTTCCATGGTGTTCCTTCCTTCGTGGGGTCAGTGGTCCGCGGCGGCGCGGTTCGGCGTCGCAGCGGCGTGCATGGTCTCGGTCAGCCGGTGCAGCGTCGCGATGAGTTCCGTCGCCGCGTGCTCGTCGGGCAGGCCCATCCCGGCGGCGATCGTCGACGGGATGTGGGCGAGTTCGCCGCGGATCGAGCGGCCGCGGTCACCGAGGGTGATCGTGACGACCCGCTCGTCGGTGCTGCGACGTTCGCGACGGACGAGGTCCGACTGCTCCATGCGGCGCAGGAGCGGTGAGAGGGTCCCGGAGTCGAGCTGCAGGTGGTCGCCGAGACCGGAGACGGTCTGGTCGCCCTCGATCCACAGCGTCACGAGGACGAGGTACTGCGGGTAGGTGAGCCCCCACGGTTCCAGCAGGGTCCGGTACGCCTGTGTGGTCGCACGGCTCGCCGCGTAGAGGGAGAAGCACACCATCTCGTCGGTCACGGGCATGGAACAAGCATTGCACGCAACTCAGTTGTGCACAACCGTATCGGGGACGCCCGTTGCCGATCTGTCTCGGTCACGCCCCGGTCGACCGCCCATGGTCACCGCCGTCCCGACCGCGGCGAGGACGAGGCCGATGCCCGCGACCTGCGCGGACGAGAGTGTCTCCCCCGGCGTGGGGTCCGGTGCGGCTGACGGGAGGCGCGGGGCGGGGCCGACCCGCGCCTCCCGTCCGTCAGTCGGTCGCGTCGGCGGTCGCCGGGGCGGCGTCCGGTCCCGCCTCCTCGGTGTCCTCGGAGCGACTGCGCAGGCGCAGGGTCGCCGCGAGGCCGAGCACCAGGAAGCCCGCAGCCGACCAGGCGGCCGCGCGCGTGCCGTCACTGAACGCCTCGGCCGCAGCGGCTCCCGCAGTCGGACTCTGCTCGGTGGGTGCCGCGATCGACCCGCCGGAGGACGCGACCACGGCGTCCGCGATCTGCGACGCGGACGCGATCGAGGCCCCGGCGTCCTCGAGCCGGTGCTGCAGCAGCGTGCCGGTCGACGTGAACGGCACCGTGCCGAGCACCGCGATGCCGAGCGCCGACCCGATCTGCCGGGCGGCGCTCTGGGCGCCGGAGGCCTCGCCGCTCCGCTCGACCGGGACGTCCCGCAGCACGACGCTCGTGAGCTGCGCGGTCGCGAGCCCGACACCGAACCCGTAGACGAACCGGCACACCGTACGCCCGGAACGGCGACCTCGTGGAGCGGGCTCACGGGCGGGGTACGGACACCGTCGAGCGCGCGCATGGCCGGGACGGTTAGGCTGACGTGACCCACGATGACCACCAACGACCTCGACAACTCAGCGACCACTGGAGCCGGCCCCACCCGCCGCACCGGTAGGGCGTCGTCCCACGGCAAGACGATCCTGATCGGGGAGCACGCCGTGGTCTACGGCGCACCCGCGCTCGTCCTGCCGGTCATCGACGCCGTGGTGGTCGCGACGGTCACGCCGATCGACGACGCCGAGGGGCACCACCTCGAGTCGACCGTGCACACCGGCCCGCTCGACCTCGCACCCGCCGCCGTGATGCCGACCGTCACCGCGGTCACCGCCACGCTGCGGCACTTCGGCGTGACGGACCGCCGCTTCCACGTGCGCGTCGACAGCGAGGTCCCCACCGCTCGCGGCATGGGATCGAGCGCGGCGGTGGCAGCGGCGGTGACCGCGGCGGTCGCGGACGCACTCGGCGAGACGCTCGACGCCGAGGCGCACCACGGACTCATCCAGGAGTGCGAGCGGGTCGCCCACGGTCGACCGTCCGGACTCGACGCCCGCGGGGTCGTCGCCGACGCACCGGTCTGGTTCGAGGGCGGCCGCATCGAGCCGGTCGAGCTCGGCGCCCGGTTCGCCTTCGTGGTCGCCGACACCGGGGTCCCCGGCCACACGCGCGAGGCGGTGTCCGCCGTCCGTGCCCGTCACGACGCCGACCCGGACGGCACCGGTGCCGTGATCGACCGGATCGGCGCACTCGCCCGACGCGCGCGGGCGACGCTCGTGGACGGCGACGCACAGGCGCTCGGTGCCACGATGGACGCCGCGCACGAGCTGCTCAGCGACCTCGACGTGTCGAGCGACGACCTGGACCGGCTCGTCGGCGCCGCACGTGCGGCCGACGCCCTCGGCGCGAAGCTCACGGGCGGGGGCCGCGGCGGATGCGTCATCGCCCTCGCCACGGACGTCGACCACGCGGACCGCATCGCGGCCGCACTGCGCGGCGCAGGTGCCGCAGCCACCTGGACCACCACGATCGGAGACCGCGCCTGATGACCGCCACCGCCGTCGCGCACCCCAACATCGCCCTCGTCAAGTACTGGGGCAAGGCAGACGCCGCACTCGCCCTGCCGGCGACCGGCAGCGTCTCGATGGGACTCGACGTGTTCCCGACGACGACGTCGGTGACCGTCGGCGACACGGCGGACGACACCCTCACGCTCAACGGCTCGGTCTCGACCGACGGGGCGCTCGTGCGGGTCGCGCAGTTCCTCGACCTCGTGCGCGAGCTCGCCGGGTCCTCGGCGCGTGCGTCGGTGGTGTCCGAGAACACCGTGCCGACCGGAGCCGGACTGGCCTCGAGCGCCTCGGGGTTCGCGGCGCTCGCGACCGCGGCCGCGGCGGCGTACGGTCTCGACCTCTCCGCGCGCGACCTGTCCCGGCTCGCCCGACGCGGCTCGGGTTCGGCCACCCGGTCGATCCCCGGTGGCGTGGCGGTCTGGCACGCCGGCGACGACGAGGGCTCCTACGCCGAGCCGATCCCCGCGCCGCCGATGGCCATGGTCGTCGTGACGATCGACGCCGGCCCGAAGGCGATCGGCTCGCGCGAGGCGATGCGGCGCACCATCGCGACGTCGCCGTTCTACCCCGCCTGGGTGACCTCGACCACCGAGACCGTCGGGGACATGCTCACCGCCTGCGCCGCGGGGGACTTCACCCGCATCGGTGAGCTGACCGAGAGCAACGCCCTCCGCATGCACGCCACGATCGAGGGCGCCTTCCCGCCCATCCGCTACCTCAACGCCCGCAGCGTCGCCGTGTTCGACGCCGTGGCCGAACTCCGTGCCGCCGGGGTCGAGGCGTACGCCACCGCCGACGCCGGCCCGAACGTCGTCGTGCTCACGAAGCCCGAGGACCGGGGCGCCGTCGCGTCCGCGCTCGCGGGCTTCGGCGACGTGATCGAGTCCGGTACCGGACCAGGCGCGCGCCTGCTCGGCTCCGAAGTCCCTGCGACGCAGGACCCGGAGGCACCCGCACCGGGTGTCGTCCGACCAGAGGAGTCCGCCGAGTGATCGAGTTCCGTGCCCACGGCAAGCTGTTCGTCGCGGGCGAGTACGCCGTCGTCGAGCCGGGCCAGCCGTCCGTCATCATCGCCCTCGACCGCGCCATCACCGCGCGCGTGCGCGAGGGCCACGGCGCCGGCAGCGTGCACTCCGAGGAGTACGGACACCTCCCGCTCACCTGGACCCGCGCCGAGGACGGCATCGCGCTCGACACCGAGCACCACCCGTACGACTACGTGATGGCGACGATCGACCTCGTCGAGAAGCTCCGCGCCGAGCAGGGCATCGCACCGCGGTTCCACGACCTCCGCATCCACAGCCAGCTCGACGACGCGAGCGGCCGGAAGTTCGGGCTCGGGTCCTCCGCGGCGGTGACCGTCGCCACGGTGGGGGCCCTCGACCGCTTCTACGGACTCGGGCTCTCGCAGCGGAAGCGCTTCCAGGTCGCCCTGCTCGCCACGATCCGGGTGAACCCGCGCGCATCCGGCGGGGACCTCGCCGCGAGCACCTTCGGCGGCTGGCTCCGCTACAGCGCACCGGACCGCGAACGGCTCGCGGCGCAGCTCGACACCCGCACCGTGACCGAGATCCTCGGCGACGCGGACGCGTGGGAGGGCTTCGACGTCCAGCGGCTGCCCGCCCCCGAGAACCTCGAGCTGCTCGTGGGCTGGACCGGTTCTCCGGCCTCGACCACGAAGCTCGTCGGTGTCGTCCGTCGGCACCGCAACGGCGGCTACCAGGCGTTCCTCGACGAGAGTCGCACCTGCGTCGACGACCTCACCGTCGGTCTGCAGACCGGCGACGCCGAGCGCACCCTCGGGGCACTCCGGCGCGCCCGTGGGCTGCTCCAGCGCCTCGGCACGTCGGTCGGCTCGCAGATCGAGACCGAGCGACTCGCGACCCTGTGCGACGTCGTCGAAGCCGCGGGCGGGGCGGCCAAGCCGTCCGGTGCCGGCGGCGGCGACTGCGGCATCGCGCTCGTCCCGGCGGACACCGACCTCGCCGGCATCCACCGCGCCTGGGAGGCGCACGACATCAGACACCTCAGCGTCGCGGTGCAAGCGCCCGAAGGGAGCGTCGATGACTGACCTGCTGACCCCGATCCCCACGAAGTGGGTGGGGCCGATCCGCATCAGCGGCAACGCGGTGGAGGGCGAGCACGAGGTGCCGCTCGCCACGTACGAGTCGCCGCTCTGGCCGTCCGTCGGCCGCGGTGCCCGCATCTCGCGCATGGTCGAGGGCGGCATCGTCGCGACCGTCGTCGACGAGCGCATGACCCGTTCGGTCGTCGTCCGTGCCGACAGCGCGGCCGCGGCACACCTCGCGACCGGGCGCATCCTCGCCCGGCAGGACGAGCTCGAGCAGATCGTCGCCGGCCAGAGCCGCTTCGCGAAGCTCATCGAGGTGCACCCGGAGATCGTCGGGGACCTGCTGTTCCTGCGCTTCGCGTTCACCACCGGCGACGCCTCCGGGCACAACATGGTCACGCAGGCGGCGGACAAGCTCCTGCCGGCGATCCTCGCGTGGGAGCCGGGCCTGCGGTACGTCAGCGTCTCGGGCAACTTCTGCACCGACAAGAAGGCCACCGCGGTGAACGGCATCCGCGGACGCGGCCGGAACACCGTCGCCGAGATCGTCATCCCGGGCGAGGTCGTCGAGAAGCGGCTCCGGTCGAGCGCGGCACGCATCGCCGAGCTCAACGTCGCGAAGAACCTCGTCGGGTCGACCATCGCCGGGGCCATCCGCTCCGCGAACGCCCACTACGCGAACATGCTCCTCGGCTTCTACCTGGCCACCGGGCAGGACGCGGCGAACATCGTCGAGGGCTCCCAGGGCATCACGAGCGCCGAGGACCGCGACGGTGACCTGTACTTCGCCACCTCGCTCCCGCACCTCATCGTCGGCACGGTCGGCAACGGCAAGGGCGGGGACCTGCCCGTCGTCGAGGACGCCCTCGTGCGCCTCGGCTGCCGCGAGGACCGCGAGCCCGGTGCCAACGCACGCCGGCTCGCCGCCCTCTGCGCCGCGACCGTCCTGTGCGGGGAGCTCTCCCTGCTCGCCGCGCAGACCAACCCGGGCGAGCTGATGGCCGCCCACGTCGCGATGGAACGTCGCGGCGCGAAGCCCGCCGGAGGTGCAGCGTGACCCGCATCGGCATCCACGACCTCGCCGTCGCGACCGGGCACCACGTGCTCGAGCTCGACGACCTCGCCGAGCGCCTCGGGGTGGACCCGGCGAAGTACCACGTCGGCATCGGGCAGGACGCGTTCAGCGTGCCCGCTCCCGACGAGGACATCGTCACGATGGGCGCCGCCGCCGCGAAGGAGATCATCGACCGCCACGGTGCCGACGGCATCCGCACGGTGCTCTTCGCCACCGAGTCCGGCGTGGACCAGTCGAAGGCCGCCGGGGTGTTCGTGCACGGCCTGCTCGGGCTGCCGCAGAACGTCCGCGTCGTCGAGCTGAAGCAGGCCTGCTACGGCGGGACCGCTGCCGTCCAGCTCGCCCTCGGCATCGTCGCGCGTGCTCCGCGGGAGCGCGTGCTCGTGATCGCCGCCGACGTCGCGCGCTACGACGTCGACACCGCCGCCGAGCCGACGCAGGGTGCCGGCGCCGCCGCGATCCTGATCGCCGCCGACCCCGACCTCATCGAGATCGAGCCGGCCGCGGGCGTCTTCACTGCCGACGTCGACGACTTCTGGCGGCCGAACGACCGCTCCACCGCGCTCGTCGACGGCCGCCTGTCCGTGAGCGCCTACGTCGACGCGTTCGTCGGGGCGTGGGACGACCTCGCGGGGCAGGGCGGCCCGGCGTACGAGGACATCGTGCGCTTCGTCCACCACCAGCCGTTCACGAAGATGGCGCTCAAGGCGCACCGGAAGCTCACGCAGCACGTCGGGGTGCCCTTCGACGAGTCCGAGCTCGCCCTCGGGTTCACGTACAACAAGCAGACCGGCAACACCTACACGGCGTCGCTCTGGATCGGGCTGGCCGCACTGCTCGACCTCGACGACGACCTCGCCGGGGAGCGCATCGGCCTGTTCAGCTACGGGTCCGGCAGCGTCGGGGAGCTCATCACCGGCATCGTGCAGCCGGCGTACCGCGAGCACCGCCGTGTGGGTCGGGTCCGCGAGCTCCTCGCCGCCCGGGTGCCGCTCTCGGTCGACGCCTACCGCGAGCTGCACGCCGCGGGTGCCGCGACGAGCGAGGACGTCGAGCGTCCGCGGGTCACGGCTGCGCCGTACCGCTTCGCCGGCGTCCGCGGCGGCGCGCGCCGCTACGAGGCGACGCGCCCCTGACGTGACCGCGCGTCCCTGACGTGACCGGCTGACGGACGGGAGGCGCGGTGCCGGCCGGCACCGCGCCTCCCGTCCGTCACGACTCACGCCGCTGCGGACAGGACCTCGCGTTCCAGACGCTGGTAGCTCGTCTCCATGCCGTCCGTCATGCCGGTCGCGAGGATCATGTCCCGCTGCTCCCGGTCGGGGTAGGTGATGCGGAGCGTCATGAGCGTGACGCCGTCGGCCTCGTCGAACTGCAGGTCGTTGACGTTGGCCGGGAACGGCGCACCGGTCATCCGTTCGGTCGTGACCATGCGGCGTTCCGGCTCGATGACGAGGTTCTCGCCCTCGAACCCGAACGCCTCGCCCTCGGTGTCCCCGACGGGCGCCCAGGCCTGCCGGAACGAGCCGCCGACGACCAGGTCGTCCTCGCACACCGTCATCTCCCACCCGTCCGGGCCGAGCAGCCAGCGGCGCATCAGCTCCGGCTCCGTGTGCGCACGCCAGAGCAGGTGCCGCGGCGCCGCGAACGCGCGGGTGATGGCCACGTGGGTGTCGTCCACGATCTCGGTGACCGTGCCCCGGCCGAGGGCGTACTCGCGGAGGTCGGCCAGCACCGTGTCGAGCTGCCCGAACGCCTGCTCGTAGCCGTCGAGCATGCCCATCTCGAGCATGGCGTCGAGGTCGGCGGAGGACGCGAACGACGTCAGCACCGTCACCCGTGACCCGCTGCCGACGGTGTCGAACGACAGCACGGTCTCGCTCGCGGGCAGCGAGTCGTCGACGGTGCCCTCGGCGTCGGAGAACAGGTCGCGGAAGGCGATCCGGCGGGGTTCGTCGACCTCGGACACCTGCCAGAGTGCGTGGAACCGTTCGTTCTCGGGCGAGGTCATCCGGTAGTGGGCGACGCCGCCGGGACGGAGGTCGAACGACGTGAACGTGGCGGGGAACCCGGGCGGACCCCAGAAGCGTTCGAGCTGCCGGGGATCCGCGAACGCTGCCCAGAGGCGTTCGACGGGGACGGGGAACTCGGCCACGAGGGTCATGGTGAGCTCCTCGGGGTCGGTGTGGACGGACGTGGTCGGCATCAGTGGCTCCCTTGCGTTCGGTCGTCGCCGCGCGGCGCGCGGTCTGCTCCCAGCAGTGCGTCGAGCCGGTCGATCCGGCCGCGCCAGAGGTCCGCGTAGCCGTCGAGCAGCCCACGGACGCGATCGATCTGTCCCGGCTCGGCGCGCACGATGCGGGTGCGGCCCCGGGGTTCCTTGGTCACGAGTCCTGCTCCTTCGAGGACGGCGACGTGCTTCTGGACGGCGGCGAACGACATCGCGTAGGCGTCCGCGAGCGCGCTCACGGAGGCCTCGCCGACCAGGGTGCGACGGACGATGTCGCGTCTGGTCGCATCGGCCAGGGCGTGGAAGACCCGGTCGACCTCGGCATCGCTCAGTTCGATTCGTGCAACCATTTGGTTGTACGTTACGACGGTCCTGCCCGCCGCACAACCCCCGCGGTGTACAAGGACCCATGGGTCAGCTCATCTACGACGGAGAGCCGCTCGACCTCCGGATCGACGACCGAGCGCTCACACACCTGCAGATCGTCATCGTGAACATGCTCCGGCGGGAGCACCGGTTCGCGTTCTCGTGGAAGGACGACGCCGTCCACGGCAACGGGCGCAGCACCATCTGGATGCACCCGAACGTGAGCCTGCACTTCAAGTTCTCCGGCAGCCGGGTGCCCCGGATCAACCGCAGCTGGCTCGAGGACCTCTACGCCGCAGCCACCTCGGGCTCCGGTCTCGTGCTCACCCCGGAGCCGTCGGACACGAGCACGGCGGACGACTCGGCGTGGTCCCGCGCGGTGGTGCCCGGCGACGCGGACGACGACTCCGGCACCGACGACGCCGGGTAGCACACAGCCCGTGAACGGTCAACGGGTCGCGCACGTCCGTGCAGTCTGAGTACGGTGGGCGTACCGCGCGAGTGATCGACTCCGGCCCAGGGAGCCGGTGACGGTGGCTCCGCGGTCGGAGGGGGGAACCACGCGACGCGCGAGGAGTCCCGGATCAGGGGCCTCCCGGCCCACAGCGCCCCCTCGCCGTCGCCCCGGTCGTGGATTCGGGTTCCGCACCGGGGCGACGGGCGTGGCACCGGCCGCGCGCGCCGCTCAGTACACGTCGCGGACGTAGCGCTTGCCGCGCCGCATGTCGGCGAGGTACGCCTGCGCGTCGTCCTCGCCCTTGCCCCGCTGGCTCCCGATGACGGCCAGGAGCGCCTGCTCGACGTCCTTCGCCATCCGTGAGGCGTCACCGCACACGTACAAGTGTCCGCCGTCCTCGAGCCACGAGTAGAGCTCCGGGGCGTGTTCGAGCATCCGGGTCTGCACGTAGACCTTCTCGGCCTGGTCGCGCGAGAACGCCAGGTCGAGGCGGTCCAGGACGCCCTGCTCCTGCAGCTCGGTGAGTTCGTCCTCGTAGACGAAGTCGGTGTCGCGGTGCTGGTCGCCGAAGAACAGCCAGTTCCGGCCCGTCGCCCCGGAGACCGCACGCTCGTGCAGGAACCCGCGGAACGGTGCGATGCCGGTCCCCGGGCCGACCATGATCATCGGCGCGGACGGGTCGGCGGGGACCCCGAACGACGCGTTCGGCTGCAGGTAGACGTCCACGGTGCCGTCGGGGGCGACCCGGTCGGCGAGGAACGTCGACGCGACGCCGGCGTACATGCGGTGCGGGTCCCCGTACCGGACGGACGCGATCGTCAGGTGGATGCGGTCCGGGTGCGCGAGCGGGCTCGACGAGATCGAGTACTGGCGCGCCTGCAGCGGTCGGAGGTTCGGCAGGAGCTCGTCGAGTCCGGGTGCCGCGGGTCCGGCGTCGCGGAGCAGGTCGAGCACGTCGCGACCCCACAGCCAGCGGTCGAGCTCGTGCTTGTCACCGTGCGAGACGACGGCGGCGAGCTCCGACGACGGTGCGCGCTGGACGAGGTCCGCGATGAGGTCCTTCGAGGGCGTCCGGATCTCACGGTCGGTCCGCAGGACCTCGGTGACCGGGCGGCCGTCGAGCGTCTCGGAGCCGTTCGCGCCGACCTGCTCGAGCAGCTCGCCGACGAACACCTCGTCGTTGACCGGCACGACCGCGAGCGCGTCGCCCGCCGAGTACTCGATCCCGGAGTCGCCGAGGTCGAACTCGTAGTGCCGGATCTCCTTCGCGCTGCGCGGCGAGGAGAGCAGCCGGTTCTCGACCAGCGTCGACGGGTACGGGTTGCGCTTGTTCCACTGGGCGCCGGGCCTGGAGGCACGGCTCGCGCCCGCCCCGCCGGCCGCGGTCGTCGCACCGGTCGCCGCCACCGCCGTGGTCGCGCCGGGCTGCACGCCCGCCTCCGCCGCCAGACGGTCGAGCACCGCGGCCGTCCAGAGCGCGGCCGGGTCCTCGTAGTCCACGTCGCAGTCGACGCGGTCGTGGATGCGGGTGGCGCCGAGCTGCTCGAACCGGGTGTCGAGGAGCTTGCCGGCCTGGCAGAACTCGTCGTAGCTCGTGTCGCCGAGCCCGAGGACGGCGTACTGCAGTCCCTCGAGCCGCGGCACGGTGCTCGCCTGGATCGCGTCCCAGAACAGTCCGGCGTTGTCGGGCATCTCGCCCTCGCCGTACGTCGAGGTGACCACGAGCACGTGGGACATCCCGGCGAGCTGCTCCGGCGTGACGGCGTCGAGCGCGGTGGCACGACCGCCGAGCCCGCGGGCCTTCGCGCCGGCGACCAGCTCGTCGGCGAGGAACTCCGCGTTGCCGGTCTGCGTGCCGAACAGCACGTCGATCGTCGTCGTCGGGGCGCCGCCGGAGGCCCGCTTGCCCGCGGCGGCGATGCCGGCGATGAACCCGGCGAGCCAGGACTCCTGGGCCTGCGAGAACGGTGCGTCGACCGGGATCAGCGATCCGGTCGGGGGGAGCAGGCTCACGCGGACACCGCCTCGGTCGGCGCCTGCGGTGCACGGCGGGCGATGTCCTCGAGCGCTGCGTTCGCGAGCAGCTCGTCGAAGCGGGCCTCGCGGACGCGGCCGTCGTTCTTGGCGTTCTGGTGCATGATCCACCCGGTGGTGCCCGGCGCGTCCATGCTGCGGTTGTTCCGCTGCGTGAGCGCGCGCTTGTAGTCGTCGAGGCGCTTGATCGCGATGAGGGTCGCGAGCTCGTCGTCCGCGAAGCGGTCCAGCGTGCCGCGCAGGTACTTCACGACGCGCTGCTTCACGAAGAAGTCCTCGGTGAGGATGAGGTTCTTGACCGCCTCGGTCACCCGGGGGTCGTTCGGGCCGGCCGCGCCGGGGACCCGCTCGAGCGCGAGGTCCTGGGCGACGCCGAGCACGGTGTACGAGGACAGGAGCGAGAACATGTCGTCGCCCTGGTCGCCGAGGGACGGGGCACGGCCGCCGAGGACGGCGCGCTGGTCGCGGTAGTCGACCTTGAACGCGCGGAGCTTGTCCGTCGCGATCGAGGTCGCCAGTTCGTCGAGCAGCTCGTTCCGGCTCGCCGCGGCCAGGATCTCGCCGGCGTCCTGGGTGAGCAGGAGCGCCCGGGGCATGCCGACGAAGACGTGCTGGCGGGTGGTCTCCCACTCGGCGAGCAGACGCTCGGCCAGCGCCGAGCCCGTCGCCTCGAGGTGCCACTCGAGCAGCAGGCGCGCCGCTGCTTCGTGGAAGGCCCCGCGCTCGGTGTCGGTGACCGGGAACACGAGGAGCGAGTCGGTGCTCGCGCGCTCGGTGACCTCGCCGGAGGGGTCGTACTGGTAGAGGAACCCGCCGGACATGCCGTTGCCGAGGCCCTTGCCGAAGGTGCCGAGGTTGAACACGGCACCGCCCGTCATGTACTCGCAGCCGAAGTCCCCGACGCCCTCGACCACGGCGGTCGCGCCGGAGTTGCGGACGGCGAACCGGTCGCCGGCCTCGCCCTCGACGAAGGTGCGGCCACCGGTCGCCCCGAACAGCGCGAAGTTGCCGACGAGGACGTTGCCGCCGTGCCCGGCGCTGCCGCCACCGGGGGCGCGGACGATGATCCGGCCACCGCTCTGGCTCTTGCCGACGCCGTCGTTCGCGGTGCCGGTGTGCTCGAGCACGATGCCGTCGTTGTTGAACACGCCGTACGACTGCCCGGCCGACCCGAGCGTGCGGATCGTGACTGCGCCGTCGACGAGTCGGCGGCGTCCGCGGTCGTCCGTGGTGATCGCCGGGTGCCCGGACAGGTCGGTGTCGCGCAGCTCGTGGTTGAGCAGGCGCTCCACGTCGATGCCGAGCTGGCCGCCGACGGACTTGTCGCTGTTGCCGAGCAGCGCGCCGTGCACGAGCACGTGCGCCTGCTCGTGGTCGACCAGGGCCGTGCGGACCCGCTCGAGCAGCGCGTCGTCGGTGTGGAAGTCCTTCTCGAGGTACTCCGGGTCCTCGACGAGCTTCTCGGGGACCTGCGCGAGGAGCGCCCGGACGTCGAGGCGCCCGACGCTCGCCGGGTGGTCGAGGAGCTGCAGCAGGTCGGTGCGACCGCGGGCCTCGCGCAGGGAGCGCAGGCCGAGGCGCGCGAGGATCTGCCGCACGTCGTGCGCGATGTTGAGCAGGTACTGCGCGAGCGCACGGGGGTCGCCCTCGAACGCCTCGGCGTTCGTGGTGAGGCCAGCCGGGCACTTCACGTTGCAGTTCTTCGCCATCACGCAGCCGAGCATCATGAGCGCGGTCGTGCCGAACTCGAAGCTGTCGCCGCCGAGCAGCGCGCTCGTGACCACGTCGGAACCGGTCTGGTGCGCGCCCGAGCAGCGGAGCGTGACCTTCTGGCGGAGGCCGTTCGCGACGAGCGCCTGGTGGACCTCGGCGACGCCGATCTCCGCCGAGCGGCCGGCGTACTTCAGGCTCGTGACGGCCGCGGCGCCCGTGCCACCGGTGTTGCCCGCGACGTTGATGACGTCCGCGCCGGCCTTGGCGACGCCGACCGCGATGGTGCCGATGCCCTCGGAGGACACGAGCTTCACGATCACCCGGACACGGGCGGCCTTGCAGTCGTGGATGAGCTGCGCGAGGTCCTCGATCGAGTACGTGTCGTGGTGCGGCGGCGGCGAGATGAGCTCGACGCCGGGGGTGCCACCACGGGCCGCGGCGATGTCCACCGTGACCTTCGGCGCGGGCAGCTGGCCGCCCTCGCCCGGCTTCGCGCCCTGGCCGATCTTGATCTCGAGCTCCTCGAGCATCGGGTCGGCGAGGTAGCCCGCCCAGATGCCGAACCGTCCCGAGGCGAACTGCTTGATGCGCGAGCCGCGGATCGTGCCGTAGCGGGAGTGGTGCTCGCCGCCCTCACCACTGTTCGACATGCCGCCGACCATGTTCGTGCCGTGCGCCACCGCCTCGTGCGCGGTGGCGACGAGCGCGCCGTGGCTCATCGCGCCGGACGCCAGGGTCCGGGTGATCTCGTGCGCCGGCTGGACCTCGTCGAGCGCGACGCTCGCCGGGGCGTGGTCGAGCAGTGCGAGCATCTCGACGGCGGAGCCGGTGGCGCGGAGCGTCACCTGGGTGTCGTCGACGGAGTCGACGTCGACCTGGCCGGGGTGCAGCAGCGCGAGGCCGTCCGCGAGGGCCGCGTGGCGCAGTGCACCCGTGGTCCCCGTCGACGTGAGCTCGAGGCGGAAGCGAGCCGTGCCTCCTGGAAGGTCCCCGTCGTCGGCCGGACGCGAGCCGGAGAGCCCGCGCACCGTGACGCTCGCGTTGCCGGTGGTCGAGAAGCGGCCGAGCTCGCGGGCGAAGTCCTCTGCCGTGTCGATGCCGGTGACGTCCGCGGGCAGCGCGAGGACGTCGCGGAGGGCCGCGGGACGGCGCGACCGCTCGTCGTGCGTCGTCTGGAGGAACGTGACGTAGCCCGGGGTGATCCGGTGCGCGTCGATCTCGGCGTCGCTGAGCCGGTCGTAGCCCGTGTTGCGGTAGGCGGTGTCGGTGATGCCGAACGCGTCGTCGAGCTGGCCGAGCGTGAGGAGCCGCAGTGCCTCGGAGTCACCGGAGCGCTCGAAGGCCGGACGTTCCTCGGTCATGCCGCCGAAACCGCGCACGCTCGCGACGCCGAACGAGTGCCCAGCGCCGTCCGAGCGCTCCTTGAAGAGGCCGAGCATGGGCACCTGGCCCTCGGACTCGACTGTACGGGCGCGCTCGTGCCAGTCCGTCGCGGCCTGTGCGATGCGGGCGAACCCGACGCCGCCGACCGGGGCCTGCATGTGCGGGAAGACCCGGGCGAGCAGGTCGTCGCGGGTGTCGAGGTAGTTCGGCTCGAAGAACTCGCCGCCGATGTAGCTCTCGGCCGTGCAGAGCCCGACGCGGCCCATCGTCTTCGCGAGGGCCTTCTCGGCCGCCTTCCGGAAGCGCTTGAGGGCGAGGTCGGTCGCGGTCAGCTCGCCGGCCGGGGCGGGCGCTGCGGGGTACTTCTCCTCCGCACGGAGACGTGCGGAGAGGCTGTACACCGCTGCGGCGCCGAAGCCGAGCGCCGTCGCCACGTGGTGTGACGATGGCAGCTGACCGGACTCGGCGACGACGGAGATCCGCAGGCGCAGACCGGTCTCGATGAGCCGCTGGTTGACGGCGGCCACGGCGAGGATGACGGGGAGGGGCGCGTGCGTCGACGACACGTTGCGGTCGGTGAGCACGGCGATGCCGCCGGTGCGCTCGGCGAAGGCGGCGACGGCGTCGGCGAGGTGCTCGGTCGCGGTGCGGACCGCGTCGGCGTTCGCCTGCTCGTCGCCGAGCACCGGCACGTAGAGCATGTCGAAGCGCTCGAGCGGCACGATGTCCTGCTCGCGCAGCCGCACCATGTCGAGGTGCCCGAGGATCGGGGACGCCACGACGAGCTGCCGCGTCGCCGAACCCGTCCCGTCGGGCTTCGCGCCGAGGGCGACGCGCATCGACATGCCGTCGGCCTCGCGGATCGAGTCGAGCGGCGGGTTCGTCACCTGGGCGAAGCGCTGCGAGAAGTACTTCGCCATGCCGCCCTCGGTGTCGCTCAGGGCGTTGATGGCGTTGCCGTAGCCCATCGCCGAGATCCGCTCCGAGCCGTTCTGCAGCATCGGGTCGAGCATGAACCGGAAGCTCTCCTGGTTCAGCGAGTACGCCACGTAGCGGCCCGCGAGCGACAGGTCGCCCTCGTAGCCGAGCGTGGTCGTCGTGCGCTGGTACTCCGGCGCCGGGACGTCGTCCAGGTTGACGCGCGCGGCGTCGAGGAGCGTCCCGTACGGCTTCCGCGCGGCGAGCATCTCGAGCACCTCACGCGTGCGCATGAGCGTGCCGGTGCGGTGGTCGACGACGAGCATGCCGCCCGCCTCGATGCGGCCGCGGTGCACGACGTCCTCCGGCTCGAACTCGACCTGACCGGCCTCGGACGACACCATCAGGTACTCGGCGGTCTGCACCGAGCGCAGCGGGCGCAATCCCAGTCGGTCGAGCCGTGCGCCGACCACGTCGCCGTCGCTGAAGATCACGGCGGCCGGGCCGTCGTTCTTCTCCTCGTACAGCGAGAAGAACTCGAGCATGTCCCGCACCGCCGGGGTCAGGGTGCGGTCGTTCTCCCACGCCGGGGGCATGAGCGAGACCACGGCCTCGACGATCTCGAGGCCGTCGTCGAACACCCGGCTCTGCAGGGTCTGGTCGAGGCGGCTCGAGTCGGACTGGCCGGGCGGGCGGACGATGCTGCGGGTCCGTGCACGGGCGAGGGCCTCGTCGGACAGCCGGTTCTTCCGGTCGGTGTTCAGCTCGCCGTTGTGCGCCATCAGGCGGAACGGCTGCGCCATCGTCGGGTGCGGCTCGGTGTTCGTCGAGAACCGGGTGTGGAAGTAGAGCGTCCGGACCGAGTGGCGCGGGTCACGCAGGTCGGTGAAGTACCCGATGACCTCGCCGGAGTTCAGCCGCCCCTTGAGGATCTGGGTCCGGGCGCTGAGCGACAGCGGGTACAGGGCGGCGTGCTCGGCGCGGTCGGCGGCGGCCTGGCCGTACGACACCGCTTCGATCGCGAGGAGGGCGCGGTTGGCGGCGGCGTCGACCTCGGCGCGGGTCCACGCCTCGGGGGCGCGGAAGACCCACTGCACGATCGGCAGCTGGTACTGCTCGGCCTCGGGGCGCGCGACGGAGTGGTCCACCGGGACGTCGCGGACGAGCAGGAGTTCGAAGCCCTGCTGCTCGATGGCGTCCGTGACGGTCTGCTGCGCACGGGCGCGCTCGGCGTCCGCAGCCGGGCCTGCGCCACTCGGCACGAAGCAGTTCGCGACACCGAAGTGGCCCGCGCGGAGCTCCTCGCCGGTGATCGCGCTGAAGAACTCCACCGACAGGTCGATGCTCACGCCCGCGCCGTCACCGACACCCTCGGCGGACTTGCCGCCGCGGTGGGGGATGGCGCACAGCGCTTCGTCGCCCTTGCGGATGACGTCGTGGCTCGGCGTCCCGTCGAGTCGGGTGATGAAACCGACGCCGCAGTCGCTCGATTCGCGGGCAGGGTCGTAGAGACCGAAGGAGGAGGGGTTCACGTGTGCAGGTCCAGTGGGGCGTTGCCGGCAGCGGACGGCCAGGCTGCATCAGTGGAGCGCTCGCCGCGGGCAGACCGATGGTGGCAGTCGGGCCCTGTGGGGTTGTGGTGCGGTGAGGCGATGCTACGGCGCGGTATACCGCCCGCGCAACACCGCGGGGCCGGGGTGCGCGGCGCGGGCGCGGCGGGGGTGTGCGGGGCGGGTGCGGCGGGGGTGCGGTGCGGTTCGCTTCCGCACAACGAAGTCACTCCGCGCCGCGGATCCCCGTGGCGCGGAGTGACTTCCGTTGTGCGAACGCCCGGCCCGGCCGCGGGCCGCGCGGCGGCCGCGGGCCGGCCGGGCCGCCGGCCGCCGGCGTCAGGCGGCGTGGCGCTCGTCGACCGCGATCGGCTCGGTCGCCGCCGTGCTCGCGTCCGCCGCCGGGGTCGTGCCCGGGCGGATGAGCTCCGGACGACGCCGGGACCGGAACACCCACGCCTTGAACAGGACGAAGCGGACCAGCGTCGCCACGAGGTTCGCGGCCGTGAGCACCACGATCTCCGCACCGTGCGACGATCCCGGTGCCGCCGAGTGCAGGATCACCAGCGACCCGGACGTGATCGCCCACGCGATCCCGAACACCACCAGCCCCTGCACGTGGTGCCGCCCCGCGCCGGCACGTCCCCGAACCCCGAACGTGAAGCGTCGGTTGAGCGCCGTGTTGCCGATCGCGGTGACCAGGAGCGCCAGGAAGTCCGCCGTCTGGGCACCGATCGCCGGGCGGAACAGGGCGTAGAGCACGGCGAACGCGATCGTCGACAGCACGCCGATCGTCCCGAAGCGCAGCACCTGCCCGACGATCCCGACGTGCGGCGGCGTGAACGGACGGCGGCCGATGGCGTCGTACACGGCGCCGATCGGCACCCGTCCGGTCGCGAGCCCGCGGGAGACCCGCCACATCCCCTTGAGGTCCTCGGTCGCGGTCGAGGCGATGTGCACCGACGAGTTCACGTCGTCCACCCAGTCGACCGGGACCTCGTGGATCCGCAGTCCGGCGTGCTCGGCCAGCACGAGCAGCTCGGTGTCGAAGAACCACGCGTCGTCCTCGCACAGTGACAGGACGTGTTCCGCGGCCTGCCGGGTGATCGCCTTGAAGCCGCACTGCGCGTCCGAGAAGGACACCCCCATCGTGGTGCGGAGCAGCAGGTTGTACGAGCGGGAGATGAACTCGCGCTTCCCGCCGCGCACCACACGTGACGAACCTGCCAACCGGGTGCCGATCGCCACGTCCGAGTGCCCGGACAGCAGCGGGGCGACGAGGGGCTCGAGCGCGGCGAGGTCGGTGGAGAGGTCCTCGTCGACGTACACCAGCACGGTGGCCGGCGACGCTGCCCAGACGGCCTTGAGCGCACGGCCCCGGCCCTTCTCCGGCAGGTGCACCGCCTGCACGTCGGGCAGCATCGCGGCGAGGTCGTCGGCGATCCGCGCGGTGTCGTCGGTCGAGGCGTTGTCCGCGATCGTGATGCGCCAGGTGTTCCGGAGCGACGTCCGGCAGAAGGTGTGCAAGCGGCGGACGTGGGCGGCGAGCGTGTCCTGCTCGTTGTAGCAGGGGACGACGATGTCGATGTCGAGGGTGTGGTTCGTCTCCGTCATACCGCACATGCTCGGGACCGGGCATACGGGGACCGCAGCAGCCCGCTGTGCCGCGTCTAAGAACGCTGGAGGGTGTTCGGCGACCGTTCACGTCCGACGGCGAACCGATCGCGACGTGCATCGGTACCGTCAGGAGCGCGACACCCGTCGGTCAGGGCGACGGGTGCTGACGAGGAGGCGCCGTGGCCGCACAGGACGACCCGCACCGGACCGCAGCGTTGCTGCCGGGGGAACGGTTGGGCCTGGCGCTCGACGAACGGTGCGAGGAGTTCCAGGAGCTCCTGCTCGCTCCGCCGCTCCACGGCATCCGGCCGGCCGGACACGACTGGCTCCGACAGCGCTACGAGCAGATCGTCCCGCTCGTGCTCCCCGCCGCGCTCCGGGCGGTCGAGCACGGGGAGCCCGTCGATGCCGGGTGCCTCGCGCGGCTGCGGGCGGTGGCGGCGGCGAGCGCCGAGGACCCGCGGGTGGACGTCTCCGTCGTGCTCCGGGGAGCGCTGCCCGCGATCCGCGTGTTCGCCGTCGTCATGCACTCGGTGGTGCGCGACGGCGGGGTGGCCGTCGACCACGCCGGCCGAACGATGCTCGCGATGAGTCGTGCGTCGCTCGTGGCGCACGAGCTCGGCTCCTGCTGGGCGGAGGCCTGGGCACACGAACGGCGTCGGGCGTCCGCACCCGTGGCCTCGGCGGCGGAGGAGACCTCGCTCGCCCCGGAGATCACGACCGGTGAGATCGACCTCGTCGCGCAGGTCCCGGGGCTCGACGAGACCGAGGAGACCATGCTCGCCCTCGCCGCGCGAGGTCTGTCGAACGACGAGATCGCACGCGAGACGTCCTACAGCAGGCAGGCCGTGGCGTGGCACCTCGGTCGGCTGATGCGCTCGTGGAGGGCACCGAACCGCACGGCGATGGTGTCCGTCGCCTTCATGAAGGGCTGGATCCGGTCCCGCTGTGAGGTGCGTGGCGTCGCTCGTACGGTTCGCGGGTCCCGGGAACTCGGCGCCGCCGCGCACGACGACGCCCCCTGAGACCGAGGTCCCAGGGGGCGTCGAACGGGAGGGGGGGATCAGCCGCCGTTCACGCTGATGACGTTGTCGATGCGCTCGATGTTGCCGAACGCACCCCAGTTCAGCCAGCCGCCGTCACCGTTGTTGGTGATGCGGCCGGGACCCTTGAACCAGTAGATGACGTAGTTTCCGCCCTTGATGTCGATGGACTGGGCGTCCGCGACGTCGCCCTCGACCGAGATGTCCTGGTTCTTGTTCACGACCGCGACGGTGAGGCGGTCCGGGTTGCCGGCGTTCCAGTAGCCGACGTCGAGTGCCGCCTGGACGGCACCGCCGCGGTCGCTCTGGTCGTTCACCGCGTCGCGGATCGCGTTGACGATCGCGACCGGGTCGAGGTTGACGTTGACGTTCCCGCTGCCGTCGACGCTGCTCGACTGCGAGGCTGTCGGTGCGGGGGTGGCCGCCTGGGCCGGAGCGGCGACGAGCGCTCCGGCGAGGACGGCGCCGCCGAGGGCGGTGCCGGCGAGGGTCTTCACGGTCTTGGACTTGAAGGACTTCATGGTCTTCGATCCCATCTCTGCAGTGGTGACCCGTTCGGGTCGTCTTGCTCGGACGTGGACCAGCCTGCGACGGTCGCCGCCCGATCGCACGCGATCGGGCGGGACGTTGGACGATCGTCTGACGATCGGGACACCCTCGGCGCGGACGAGGCAAGCTCCCGCCGAGCGCCGAGCGCCGAGCGCCGAGCGCCGAGCGCCGAGCGCCGAGCGCCGAGCGCCGAGCGCCGAGCGCCGAGCTCGGCGTCCTGGCGTCCCGACGCCTCAGCGCGCGAACAGCACCTGCACGACCGCGATGACCACGAGCACCGCGATGGGGACGCCCGCGATCCAGACCCCGGCGCGCACCTGCGTCCGCCGGATCGTGGCCGGCGCGTGCGACGTCCGGGCGAACTCGGTCGCCGCGACGAGCTCCGGGGCCGCGGCCGGCGGCGCGGGCTCGGGCTGGGGCCGGTCGTCCTCGAACGCGGGCACCTCGACCACGAGGTCGTCGGCGCGCGGCCGCTCCGGCAGTCGTGCGAAGTCGTTCGGCATGCGGGACCCCGTCCGTTCCCGTCCAGTGTGCCAGACGGCGCGGACGGCCTCAGCGCTGGCCGCGCACCCACCGGCGGACGAGCTGCTGGCCGCGAGCCCACCGGCGGCCGAGCTGCGGGTCAGCCCTGGACGGTGAGCGCTCCCGACTGCAGGACGACCCGCCCGTCCTTCGGCAGCCACACCTGGAGTCCGCCGACCTCGGCGACCGAGAACCGCGACCGCTCCGAGTCGAACAGCTGCGTCACGGCCCCGGACGGCGGGAAGCGTCGGTCGTTCCCGACCACGATCGCGACGTACGGCCCCTGGTCGGCCCGGGTGGTGCCGCGCTCGGCGACGTACGGCACGAAGAGCCCCGGGGTCGCCGACACGAACAGGATCTTGCCGTCGGGCACGTGTTGTTCCTCGAGGTAGTCCCCGAGCAGCGCGATGCCCGTCGGGTGCTGGCGTGCGATGTCCTGGCTGAGCCGGACGGACGGCACGACGAGTGAGACGACCAGCACGAGCGACAGCGCCGTCGCGACCGGGGCCGCCCGCCGCACCGGCACACGCGGCAGTCGCGCCAGCCCGATCGCGGCCAGGACGAGCAGGAACGGCATCCACGCCGAGTAGTACGTGGGCAGCGCGATCTTCGCGACGACCACGTAGAAGCCCACGAGCAGCGCCAGGGCGATGCCGACGTACGCGACGAGCCGGTCGGCCCGGATCGCCAGCGCCGCGACGACCCCGACCGCGAGGACGACGAGCAGCAGCACCCCCGTTCCGGCCTCCATGAAGTGCAGGTTCGCCCACCACGGCGCGAACCGGTAGACGGTGCCGCCGATGGTGATCGGGTGGCCGGTGGTGTTCTGCCCCTCCTGGAACTCGATCATGTACCGGATCGCGGACCGGATCCCCATCGGCACGTACGACACGACGAACACCAGCCCGAACGCGGCCGCCCACATCGCGCCGCCGACGAGCAGTCGACGCCAGGCCCGGAACAGCACGGGCAGCAGCAGGAACACCGGCAGCAGCACCACGGTGGAGACCTTCGACGTCACCGACAGGGCCATCAGCGCACCGGACACCGGCGCGAGCCACCACCGGTCGCCGCGCATCCACACCCACGCCGTGGCCACCGCGAGCACGGCGAACGCGGTCATCACCGGGTCGAGCAGTGCCAGACGGTCGACGCGCGGACCGGCACCACCGCGCGGCGTCAGCCACCAGAGGGCGGCGGCGAGCAGGGCGCCCCAGTAGCCGATCTCGCGCCGCAGCCACCAGTACAGCGCGACGCCGACGCCGAAGGTCAGCAGGGCGACGAGCACGCGCGGACCGATCGGCCCCTGTCCGGCGACGAGTTGCGCGAGACCGAACAGGTACTTCGCGGTCGGGGGGTGCTCGCGGTTGAACGAGAAGTCGCCGTGCACGTACTGCCACCCGGCGCGGAGGTAGATGTCCTCGTCGCCGGTGATGTTGGGCCCGCCGATGTTCCAGAAGCACTGGTAGAGGGCCCAGAGCAGGACCACGGCCGCCACTCCTGCCCGGATGCGGAGGTCACCGGCGAGTGCGGACAGTCGTGAGGGCACCGTCCGAACCTAGTTGCTCGGCCGCTCCCGAGCGAACCGGCCCGGTCAGCCGGCGTCCGGTGTCCGACCCGGCAGATCGACCGTGAACGCCGTCCGTCCCGGCTCCGAGGCGACCCGGACGAGCCCGTCGTGCGCGGTCACGACGGCCCGGACGATCGCCAGCCCGAGGCCGCTCGTGCCGTGCTCGCGGGACCGGGACGCCTCGCCGCGGGTGAACCGGTCGAACAGCGTCGGGAGCACCTCGGTGGGGATGACCGGTCCGTCGTTCGCGACCACGAGACGCACGACGTCGCCGGTCCGCTGCAGGGAGACCACCACGGACGTGCCCTCCGGCGTGTGCGTCCGCGCGTTCGCCAGCAGGTTCGTCACGACCCGCCGCAGCTGCGTCGCGTCCCCGGACACCACGAGCGGGTGGTCGTCCAGCACCTGCAGCGTCCACCCGTGTCCGGGTGCGGTCGCGCGCGCGTCCATCGTCGCCTCGACGACGATCGACGTCAGGTCGACCGGCTCGCGCGCCGGTGCCGGTCCGGACGCCAGGGCGACGGCGTCGAGACGAGCGAGCAGGAGCAGCTCCTCCACGAGGTCGCCCATCCGCACCGCCTCGCGCCCGATCCGGTCGACGTTGCGGCGGACCGCGTCGGGGTCGTCCGACGACGCCGAGAGCTCGGCGTACGCCCGCACGGTCGCGATCGGGGTCCGCAGCTCGTGCGACGCGTCGGCGACGAACGTCCGCATGCCCGTCTCGGCCTCGCGTCGGACCGTGAGCGCCCGGGCGACGTGTCCGAGGAGGCGGTTGAGCGCGGTGCCGACCTGCTCGACCTCGCGGTTCGCCGCGAGGTCCCCGGCCGAGACCCGCACCGGGATGTCCGTGTCCCCGCGCTCCAGGTCGAGCTCGGTGACGTCGGAGGCCACGGCCGCCACCCGTTCGAGCGGGCGGAGCGATCGCCGGACGAGCAGGGTCAGCGCCCAGGCCGCGACGAGCAGCCCGACGACCGTCACGACACCGATGACGAGCAGGAGGCGGGCGATGGCGGCGTCGAGGTCACCGAGCGGCAGCGCGGTCACGAAGACTTCGCCGTCGTCGCCGACGGCCTGCGCCCGGTAGGTGCCGAGCTTCCCCAGGTCGACCGTCACGGGGTCGCCGTCGCTGGCGATGCGCGACAGGGTCGCCTCCTGCGCCGACGACAGCCCGTGCTGCCGGCCGGTGCTGTCCGTGTACCCGCCGAGGACGGTCGCGCCGTCGCGCAGGATCGCGACGACGGTGCCGGCGGACTGTCCGGGAGCGCCGATGAACGCGTTGTCCGGGTCCGAGCCGGAGCCGGTACCGGTCGACGGGGGCGGTGGCCGTTCGCCGTCCGGTCCGCCGACGGTCCGCTCGGCCGCGGTCGCGAGTTCCGCGTCGAGCCGGTCGACCAGGTACCCGCGGAACGCGAGGACCGTCACCGCTCCGACGACGACGTTGGTCGCGACGAGCAGGAGCGCCACGGCCGCCACGATCCGCCACCGCAGCGACGGCGCGCGCCGCCGACGGTCGGTGCCGTTCCGGGCCCGGGAGGCGCGGCTCGCCGTCCGCGGTCGGCTCACGTCGTCGGCCGGAGCACGTACCCGGCTCCGCGGACGGTCTGCAGCATCGGTTCGCGTCCGGCGTCGAGCTTCTTGCGCAGGTACGAGACGTACATGTCCACGAGGTTGGACGACGTGCCGAAGTCCATCCCCCAGACGTTCGCCAGGAGTTGCTCCCGGGAGAGCACGCGGTTGGCGTTCCGCGCGAGGTGCCGCAGCAGCTCGTACTCGGTCGGGGTGAGGTCGATCGGTTCACCGGCGCGCGTGACCGTCCTGGCGTCCTCGTCGAGCCGGAGGTCGCCGACGCTCGTCGCGGCCGGACTCCCGACGGCCGCGACCCGGGGCGACGTCCGGGCCAGGATCCGCGCCCGGGCGAGCAGCTCGTCGATGCCGAAGGGCTTGGTCAGGTAGTCGTCGCCGCCGCCCGTGAGTCCGGCGAGCCGGTCCTCGGGGGCGTCCCGCGCCGTGAGGAACAGCACCCGCACGTCGTCCCGGGCGTCCCGGAGGCGTTCGAGCACCTCGAACCCGTCGATGTCCGGCAGCATCACGTCGAGCACGACCACGTCGGGTCGGAAGTCCCGGGCGGCGAACAGCACGTCACGCCCGCGGTGTACGGCCCGCACCTCCCACCCGTCACCCGCGAACGCGAGGGCGACGGCGTCCGCGAGGGCGTGCTCGTCGTCGACGACGAGGGCGCGGACGGGCGAGCCGTCGGTGCGCTGCAGCGGTTGCCCGGTCACGCCCGCGAGCCTATCCACCGCGCCCTCGTCGTCGATCACTTCGTGCTGCTCAGGTCGTAGACGGTCTGGCCGCCGACGGTCGTGGACTCGTAGTTCGCCGCGACCCACTCCTGGATGGCCGACGCCGTGGACGATCCGCCGCCCATGCCGCCGCCGCCCGAGCCGGAGGACACGTAGTACCCGATGTCCCCGTCGGCGACGTACGCCTGGAACTCGGCGAGCGTCGGTGCCGGGTCGCTCGACCAGCCGCCGATCGCCATGACGGCGGTGTCGGTGTCGAGTTCGAGCTGTGCTGCCGACTGCGAGCCGCTGACGGCAGCGGCCCACTTCGCGTCGGACGCCTCGAGGAGCTTCTGCAACGCCGACGAGGTCGTCGACCCGCCACCGCCCATGCCGCTCGGGGCGCCGTCGGTCGAGCCCTCGGTGGTCCCGGAGGCGCCACCGGGCGCCGTCCCGTCGGCACCCTCCGGTGCCTCGCCGGTCATGCCCTCCGGCGGGGTCCCGCCGGGACCCTGCTGGGAGCCGTCGTCGGAGGTGGAGCCGCCGCTCTCGGAACCGGAGGTCGACCCGCCGGGTCCACCCGCGCCTCCGGGCATGCCACCCGTGCCACCGCCGCTCATCCCACCGGAGCTGCTGCCCGCCGGACCGACGCTCGGGATCGAGCCGGAGTGCGCGACGGTCGTCGTGGCGAGGGCGTAGGCCGTGGTGCCGCTGAGCCCGAACAGGGTGCCGGCGAGGACACCGATCGTGACGAGCCTGCGGAGCGACGGCACGCTGCCCATCACGACGAGCGCTGCCGAGAGCAGGCCGCCGGCCAGCATCACCCAGCGGAGCCAGGGCAGCCACGTCGGGTTCTCGTTGAGCAGGCACCAGCCCCAGAAGGCCGTGACGCCGATCATGGCGGCGAGGCCGATGCGGCCGGTGAAGCGCTCGCGGGCGTGCCAGAGCAGGGCGCCACCGGTGCCGACGAGTCCGGCGATCGCCGGGGCCAGCGCGACCGTGTAGTACGGGTGGATCGTGCCGGACATGTACGAGAAGACGAGTCCGGTGACGAGCAGCCAGCCACCCCAGAGCACGAGTCCGGCGCGGGCCGGGTCGGCCAGGTGACGGCGGCCGACGACGACCAGGCCGACGACCAGCGCGATGAGTGCGGCGGGCAGGAGCCACGAGATCTCGAGGCCCATCTCGGACGAGAACAGCCGGTTCAGACCCGTCGACCCGCCGAACGAACCGCCCGCGGTGCCGCCGGTCATGCCGCCGCCTCCGCCGCCGTTGCCCGAGCCGCCGAAGATCCGACCGAGGCCGTTGTAGCCGAACACCAGGTCGAGCACGGTGTTGTTCGTCGAGCCGCCGATGTAGGGGCGGGACTCGGCGGGCCACAGCCACACGGCGACCACCCACCAGCCGGCTGCGACGACGAGGGACCCGGCGGCGACGAGCAGGCCGACGACGCGCCTGCCCCAGGTGGTGCGAGCGGCGAACAGGTAGACGAGGCCGAACGCCGGCAGGACGAGCAGCCCCTGCAGCATCTTCGTCAGGAAGGCGAACCCGAGGGCAACCCCGGCGAGGGCGATCCACTTCCAGCTGCCCCTCGGGAGCGCCCGCACGGTGCAGTACGCGCCCGCGGTCATGAGGAGGACGAGCAGCGCGTCCGGGTTGTCGAACCGGAACATCAGCGCGGCGGCCGGGGTCGCCGCGACGACGAAGCCCGCGAGCAGCGCGCCGACGTTCGCCGTGGTGGCCCCGAGCCGGGCGAGTGTGCGGCGGACCGTGCCCCACACGAGCGCGACGGACCCGACGGCCATGAGGGCCTGGGGGAGCAGGAGGCTGAAGCTCGAGAAGCCGAACAGCCGGGCAGACAGCACCATCACCCACAGCGAGGCCGGGGGCTTGTCCACCGTGATGAAGTTCGACGAGTCGAGGGAGCCGAAGAAGAACGCCTCCCACGACTTCGTGCCGGCCTGCACGGCGGCGGCGTAGAAGCTGTTCGCGTACCCGGAGACGCTGAGGTCCCAGAGGTACACCACGGCGGTCACGGCGAGGAGCGCCCAGAACGCGGGCCGGAGCCAGCGGGCGTCCTCGCGCTCGCCGAGGAACAGGCGGGCGACGGGCTTGCGGCGCCGATCCCGCGCGTCGGTGCGCGCGGTCTCGCGTCGATCGGTCACGGGTATCGGGTACGTGGTCATGGCAGTGAGGATTCCGGGCGTTCCCCGACTGTCACCCTGCGTCGGCTATGCGCGCCCTAAGACGCGCGGCCGCGGCGGTGGGGGTGCACAGTGTGCGAGGTTCCGCGCGCGGTGGGATGCCCCGCGAGTCATACACTGCGCGGCACCCCGCACAGTGCGGCCGCGACCTCCCACCGTGCGACGTCACGCGTACCGCTGCGCCGCGCGCAGCGCCGCCCCCGTGTACGAGCCGCCGAACAGGAACACGTGCAGGAGCAGCGGCGCGAGCTGGTGCAGCTCGACCCGCTCCTGCCACCCGGCGGCGAGCGGGGACTCGGCGTCGTAGGCGGCGAGCACGGCCTCGAGCCGGGGGAGTCCGAAGAGCCCGAGGAGCGCCAGGTCCGTCTCGGCGTGCCCACCGTGCGCGATGGGGTCGATGAGCACCGCTCCCGTGGGCGTCGTCCCGTCCACCGGCTCCGCGTCCGTCGGCCAGAGCACGTTGCCCGCCCAGAGGTCGCCGTGCAGCCTCGCCGGCCGGTCCCCGACGAGCTTCGGCTGCGCGGACCCGAGCGTCCCGTCCTGGATCCGGTCGGCGACCCGGTCGAACACGGCTGCCTGGGCGTGGTCGAACCCGCCGGCGTCGACGATGCGGCGGACGAAGTCGCGGATCCGGTACTCCGCGAAGAACTCGCCCCAGGTGGCCGGCGCGTCCGCCGCGGCGACGAACGGCGTGCGGGAGCGTCCCATCCGCAGGGGTGTGTCCGTCGGCCAGCCGGAGGGCGGCGCGCCCCAGTGCTCGGCGCCCGCGGCGTGGGTGTGCGCCAGGGACCGCCCGAACCGCTCGGCCTGCCGCGTCGACGGCGAACCGTCCGGGATCAGCTCGAGGTCGAGGACCGTCGGGCGGGGTCGACCGAGCACGCGGGCGATCCGGGTGCCGCCGTCGGGTTCGGCCTCGGCGAGCCAGTCCAGACCGGCTGCCTCGGCGGCGGCCTCGTCGGGGGAGGCGAAGGTCTTCACGTGGGTCTCGGCCATCGCCCCATCCTGCCGACGCCACCTCGGTAGCGGGTCAGACCGCGTCGACGAGCGCCCTCGCCAGCGGGTGCCACTCGCGGGACGTCGGTCCGCTCAGCACGAGCGTCCGTGACAGCCGCCGGACCATCGGCACCATGACGAGGTCCGGCGGCAGCATAACCCGCCCGAGCGTCGGCACGATGGACACGCCCTCGCCCCGCTCGATCATCCCGAACATGGTGCTCATCTCCCGCACCCGGTGGGCGTACCGGAACGGCTGCCCGTCGAGTTCGTGCAGCCGCTGGATCTGGTGCTCGCACCCGCCACCGCCCGCGACGAGCCCGTCCTCGTGCAGGTCGTCGAGCGTCAGCGCGGGGAGGTCGGCGAGCGGGTGGTCGCGGCGGACCACCGCGGCCATCTCGTCCTGCGCGACGACCACACCGCCCGGCGGCACCGGCGTCGGGTCGACGAGCACGGCGGCGTCGACCGTGCCGGCCTCGAGCCACTCGGGCATCTCGTCGTCGTCGCCCTCGTAGACCTGCACGTCGACGTCCGGCAGCGTCACCGCCCACAGCTCGCGGAGCCGCGGCAGCAGGCCCTGGCAGACGGTGGGGACGGCCGCGAGGCGCACGGTGCCGCGCGCCGAGGCGGGCCGGACCACTGCCTCCAGGGCCTCGACGGAGGCGAGCACGCTGCGGGCGTGGGCCAGCAGACGGTCGCCGAGGGGCGTCGTGACGGCGGCCGCCCCGCGCCGGACCACCGGACCGCCCACCTCGCGCTCGAGCCCGGCGAGGGCGTGCGACACGGCGGACTGCCCGACGCCGAGCGTGGACGCCGCACCCGTGAAGGAGCCGGCGTCGACGGTGGCGACGAACGCGCGCAGCTGGGGCACCGAGACGGTCATGCGTCTTCCTCATCCGTTCATGAGCGACATGCGTTTGCCGCATGCGCCGAGGATGTCGACACTAGGCGACATGAACGCGGTCCTCTACCTCCTCGTGGCACTGACCTGGGGCTCGAGCTTCCTGTTCGCGAAGATCGGGCTCGACGGGCTCGCACCGCAGCAGGTCGCCACGGTGCGCACGGTCCTCGGCGCGCTCACGCTCGTCGCGGTGCTGCTCGCGACCCGACGTCGCTGGCCGCGGGAGCCACGGGTCTGGGGACACCTGCTCGTGGTGTCGGTGTTCCTCAACGCGGTGCCGTCGTCGCTCATGGCGTGGGCGGAGCAGACGGTGCCGTCCGGTCTCGCGAGCATCTACAACGCGACGACGCCGATCATGACGTTGGCGGCCCTCGCGGTGCTCGTGCCGTCCGAGCGGCTCCGCGGACGGCAGGTCGCGGGCATCGTGCTCGGGATCGTCGGTGTCCTGGTGCTGGTCGGTCCGTGGAACGTCATCGGGGACCCGGAGGTCCTGGCGAGCGTGCCGGGGCAGGTCGCGCTGCTCGGGATGACCGCGTGCTACGGCATCGGCCTCGCGTACCTGCGGCGGGTGGCGGTCGGCAGCGCGTACGACCCGGTCACGCTCGCGACGGTGCAGCTGACGCTGGCCTCCGGACTGCTCCTGCTGGTCGCGCCCGTCATCGCCACGGGTCCGGTACGGCTGGACTGGAGGATCGTGGGGGCGATGGTCGCACTCGGTTGCGTGGGCACGGGGCTGGCCTACGCCTGGAACACGCGGCTGGTGCAGGCGTGGGGAGCGGGTCGCGCCTCGACGGTCACCTACCTGACGCCGGTCGTCGGGGTGGTGCTCGGCGTGCTGGTCCTCGGCGAGCACGTCCGGTGGAACGAGCCGGTCGGGGGACTCGTGGTGATGCTCGGCATCGCGCTGGCGTCGGGCGTGGTGGGCCGGCGGCGTCTGGGCGTGCGGGCTCCCGCCTGAACGGGGGCCGGATCCGAGAGCGACCGCGGCCGTAGGATCGGGCCGAGAAGTCGTCCACGGAGTCGTCGACGGAGACGGAGACCGGTCATGACCGCCACCCACCACACCAGCGCCACCGCCTCGGTCGCAGCGATCCTCGCCGAGTCCGCAGCGCGGTACCCGGACGACGTCGCCGTCATCGTCGGTGACCGGCACACCACCTACGCCGAGCTCTGGAGCCAGACGCTCGCGTACGCCGGTGCGCTGCGGGCCCGCGGCGTGGGACCGGGCGACCGCGTGGCGATGCTCGTCCCGAACGTCGAGGACTTCCCGCGGGTCTACTACGCGACCCTCGCGCTCGGCGCCGTGGCGGTCCCCGTGCACGCGCTGCTCAAGCGACGCGAGATCGAGTACGTCCTGCGCGACAGCGGCGCCGCGCTGCTCGTCTGCGCCGCACCGCTGCTCGGCGAGGGCGCGGCCGGTGCCGAGCTCGCCGAGGTCGACGTGGTGACGGTGCTCGCCCCGGCCGACTCGCCGAACCGACTCGAAGCGCTCGCGCAGCAGGCGGAACCGCTCGACACCTACGTCCCCCGGCACCCGTTCGACACCGCGACGATCCTCTACACGAGCGGCACCACCGGCAAGCCCAAGGGCGCGGAGGGGTCGCACTTCTCGCTGCTCGAACAGGTCAACACGAACCTGATGACGACGTTCGACATGCACCGCGGGGACGTCCTGCTCGGCGCCCTGCCGCTGTTCCACACCTTCGGGCAGACCTGCACGATGAACACCGGCTTCCGGGTCGGCGCGACGATCGTCATGCTGCCGAAGTTCGACGGCGACACGGCGCTCGCCGCGATGGTCGAGCACGGGTGCGGCATCTTCATGGGCGTCCCGACGATGTACATGGCGCTGCTCGACGCGGCGACCCGTTCCGATGCCCGTCCGACGCTGCGGTACGCGATCTCCGGCGGCGCCTCGCTGCCCCTGGCGGTCCTCGAGCGGTTCCAGGACGTCTACGACGCGCCGATCCACGAGGGCTACGGCCTCACCGAGACCTCGCCGGTCGCGACCTTCAACCACGTCGGACGGCCGCCGCGCCCCGGCACGATCGGCACCCCCGTGTGGGGCGTCGACGTCGAGATCGCCGACCCGGAGCAGCACGACGCGATCGTGATGCTGCCCCACGGCGAGATCGGCGAGCTCGTCATCCGCGGGCACAACCTCATGAACGGGTACCTCGACCGTCCCGAGGACACCGCCGCCGCGATCGTCGACGGGTGGTTCCGGACGGGCGACCTCGGGACGAAGGACGACGACGGCTACCTGACGATCGTCGACCGGACGAAGGACATGATCATCCGCAACGGCTACAACGTGTACCCGCGGCAGGTGGAGGAGGTCCTCGCGACCCACCCCGACGTCACGATGGCCGCGGTGTTCGGTGTCCCGCACGAGCTGCACGGGCAGGAGATCGAGGCCGCCGTGGTGCTCCGTGCCGAGGCGACGGCGACGCCGCAGGAGCTGATCGACTTCGTCGCCGCCGAGATCGCCGCCTACAAGTACCCCCGGGCGGTGCACGTCCTCGACGCGCTGCCCCTCGGCCCGAGCGGCAAGGTGCTCAAGCGCGAGCTCGTCGAGCGCTTCGGCGCGGAGGTGCCGGCACGCTCCTGAAGCCGGCCCTGCGTACGCTGACGACGTGAGCGACACCGGCAGGGCCTCGACCGCACGGTTGCTGTTCGCGTCGTCGCACCCGGGGCCCACCGTCACCGTGACCGTGCTCGCGACGGTGATCGCCGTGGCGGTCGGGCACGCGTGGTGGACGGTCGTCCTCGTCGCCCTGACCGTCGTCGCCGGGCAGCTCTCGATCGGGCTCGCGAACGACTGGATCGACGCCGACCGCGACCGGGCGGTCGGCAGGTCGGACAAGCCCGTGGCGCAGGGGTCGATCGCCGTCGGCACGGTCCGTCGCGCGGCGTTCGGCACCGCCGGGGCGTCCGTCGTCCTGTCGGTGTTCCTCGGGCCGGTCGCCGCCGTCGCGCACCTCGTGCTCGTGGCCGCGGGGTGGGCGTACGACGCGGGGCTCAAGCGCACGGTCTGGTCCGTCGTGCCGTTCGTGGTCGCGTTCGGGCTGCTCCCGGTCGTGGCGGTCTCAGCCGGGCGGGACGGCGACTGGCCGGCGTGGTGGGCGATCGCGACAGGGGCGGTGTTCGGGGTGGCGATCCACTGCACGAACGTGTTGCCGGACCTGGTCGACGACGCGGCCACCGGGGTCCGGGGCTTCCCGCACCGGCTCGGGCTCCGGGGCGCGGGCGTCACGGCGTTCGGATCGCTCGTCGTGGCGGCGCTGCTCGTGCTCGGTGGTCAGGTGCTCGGGGACGGTCCGGTCCGGGGCGCGGGGGTGGTGCTCGCGGCGCTCGGGACCGTCGTGGTCGTCGCGCTCGCCGGGGTCGGGGTGCGGCTCGTGCTGGCCGGGCGGGCATCGCGGGTGCTGTTCCGACTCGTCATCGCGTCGTCGCTCGTGCTCGTCGTCGAGCTCGGCGTCGCCGGCGCCCGCCTGGTCGCCTGACCCGCCGCCCGCGCGCCCCGCCCGCGCGCCCGGCCCGCGCGACCAGCCACCGCGCACGCACCAGCGCCCGCGCACCTCCGTGACCCGTCACGCCCACCGCATCGCGTACACACCGGCCAGCGCATCCGCGGTCGGGAGGGACAGGACCGTCCGGAGCAGCGCCTCCCGTCCGGCCGCCCCCACCCTGCCGAACGGACGGCCGAACGGACGGCCGAGCGCCATGTTCACCTCCGCCTGCCGCGCCGCCCGCCGCGCGACCGCCTGCCGCCGCCGCGCGTACTCCGGCCACGGGCCGGCGCTGCCCGAGGCGACCGCCTCCGCGAGGAGCGGCGCGAGCTCGGCCGCGTCGAGCCACCCGAGGTTCATGCCCTGCCCGCCGATCGGGCTGATCTCGTGCGCCGCGTCCCCGGCGAGGACGACCCGGCCGACGCCGACCCGCTCGGCCTCCCGGCGTCGGACACCGAACCCGCTGCGCATGCTGCAGGACGTCGGGTCCGGCCGGACACCGGTGCGTGCCGCCACGATCGCCGCGAGGTCCGCGGCACTCGGCGACGGATCGTCCGAGGACGCCAGGAGCACGACGTACCGACGACGGTCGCCGGGCAACGGGAAGGACTCCACCACGCCGGCCGGTCCGACGTCGACGAGCGCGTCCGTCCGGGCGGCGGGGTCCTCGACGTCGGCGAAGTCCCCCATCGCGTAGCGGTCCGGGTAGTCGCGACCGGTGGTGGCGATGCCGAGCAGGTCCCGCACGGTGCTCCGCGAGCCGTCCGCCCCGATGACGAACCGGGCCCGCACGGCCACCGCGCCGTCGGGGCCGGTCCCGACCGCGTCGACGTGGTCCGGGTGCCGCTCGAGCGCCGAGAGCACCGTGCCGGTCCGGAGCGCGTCCGGCGCTGCCGCGGCGAGACGCTCCCGCAGCAGGGCCTCGGTCCGGTGCTGGTCGAGCGTCGCGACGTACGGGTGCGTGGCCGACGCGTTGTCGAACGTCAGGGCGCCGAGCTCCCGGCCACGGCTGCGCGCGACCCCGCGGCGGACCTGGACGGCCTCGGCGAGGACCGGCCCGTCCAGCCCGATCGCGGCGAACGCGTCGAGGGACGGCGGGTGGATCCCGATCGCGCGGGACCCGGTC
Organism: Curtobacterium sp. Curtsp22; assembly: GCF_059492135.1. Classification (NCBI taxonomy): domain Bacteria; kingdom Bacillati; phylum Actinomycetota; class Actinomycetes; order Micrococcales; family Microbacteriaceae; genus Curtobacterium; species Curtobacterium sp. Curtsp22. The sequence continues at coordinate 3,117,984 of NZ_CP168519.1, forward strand.
GGTGCCCCCTCGCGCCGTTCCCACACCACGACCTCGAGCCCGCGGGCCGCGAGGAGCGCCGCGGCGAAGAGGCCGACGGGCCCACCGCCGACGACGAGGACGTCGACGCGCTCCGTGGTCACGGCCCGAGCCTACGGACGGTCGACGCAGCGCCCGCCCAGCCGATCGGCGCCCCGGGGTCATCCGCTCGACCGAAGCGCTCCGCCGGGGCCGTCCGCGATGCTGGGGTCGTGCCCTTCACCGTCAGCCACGCGGTCGTCGCCCTGGCCGCCCGCCGCACCCCGCTGCCCGTCGCGGCGGTCGCCGTCGGAGCCATGGCGCCGGACGCCGTCCTGTTCGCGCCGTTCCTGCCGCCCTACGTCGTGGCGCACTCGTGGGTGGGCGTCGTGACGATCGACCTGGTGGTCGCGCTGGTCGTCCTCGTGGCCTGGTGGTACCTGGTGCGGCCCGCGTGGGCGGAGGCTGTACCGAGCGTGCGCGAGCGGCTTCCGGCGAGCTGGTCGGCCCCTCCGCGTGCCGGGGACCGGCCGGTCCGCCGGGCGGTCGCGGTCGTCGTCGCCTGTCTCGTCGGGAGCGTGACGCACGTCGTGTGGGACGCGTTCTCGCACCAGGCCGGGTGGGCGGTGCAGGCGATCCCGTTCCTCCGTGAGGGTCCGGCGGCCTACCCGGTCTGGGCCGGCGTGCAGGACGGTTCGAGCGTGCTCGGGTTGCTCGGGCTCGTCGTCGCGGCCGTGGTGTGGTGGCGACGGAGCACGCCGCGTCGGATGCCGCCGCCCGCTCGGTGGGAGGCCGCGGTCGTGGTGGCCGCGGGCGCGATCGTCGTCCTGGCCGTGCTCGGGATCGCCGGTCGGGTGTTCCTCGGCGGCGGTGGCGTCGCCGGGGTCGTCACCGAGCTCGCCTTCCGGTTGCCGGTGGTCGTCGCGCTGGTGCTCGTGGTCGGCGCCGTCGGGCTGCTGGTCGGACGCAGCCGTCGCACCCGCTGACGCGGATCCCGGAGGCGCGTTGCACGTGCCGTCAGCCGTGTCGCGTCCGGCAGACCGCGGGTCGGGAGGCGCGGTGCACGCGCCGTCGGTCGTCGCGCGTCCGGCAGACCGTGGGTCGGGAGGCGCGGTGCGGGGCCGACCCGCGCCTCCCGTCCGTCAGGCGGTCGCGTCCGCCGTCTCGCGAGCGGACCGGTCCGCGGCGACCAACCGTCGGGCCTCACGGAACCGCTTCCGCAGCCGCTCGACCGGCACCTCGACCGCGTAGGCCGCCCCGACCGCGACCAGCAGGGCCGCCCCCACCAGCCACACCTTGCCCCACGCCCCGATCGCGAACGTGCCGAGCAGCGCGATGACCACTGGGTGCCAGAGGTACGCCGAGTACGACACGCGACGACCGAACCACGACACGGGCGTCCACGCGAGCGCTGCCGACAGCGGCGACCGCACCGACACCAGCCCACCGATGAGCAGCGCCGAGATCAGCCCGGTCACCGGGAGCACGACGCCGAACGACCAGGCGTGCTGCGTCCAGTCGTCGTCGATCCAGAACTGCACCGCGGCGAGCAGCCCGATGCCGAGCCAGGTGCCGACGTGGCCGGCGATCCCGGAGGCCCACGTCCGGAAGCGCTCGTCGTCGAGGAACAGTGCGAGCAGGCACCCGGTCGCCAGCGGCACGACGCCGAGCACGGGGGAGAAGTACACGTCCGGGGTCGCGCCGCTGTTCGGCGTCCGGTAGCTCAGCCACGATGCCGCTGCGGCACCGACGATCACGACGCCGAGCCCGGTCATCAGCCAGCGCCGACGCGACCGCAGTGCGAACAGGAGCACGAGGACGGGCGGCCAGACGAGGTAGAACTGCTCCTCCATCGACAGGCTCCACGTGTGCGCGAAGACGCCCTGCGTGGTGTCCCAGTACGAGCGGAAGAGGTTGCCGGTGTAGCTCAGCGCGATGAACGCCGCCTCGCCGGGGGAGAACGAGGCGCCCTTGTAGTCGCCGACCCAGTTCCACAGCGCGAGCCCGACGACGACGAGCGCGAGCAGGGCCGGGTAGAGGCGGAGGAGCCGCTTCGTCCAGAACGAGCCGAGCCGGATGCGCCCGGTGCGGCGGTGCTCGCCGAGGAGCAGCGTCGAGATGAGGAACCCGGAGAGCACGAAGAACACCGTCACGCCGATGAACCCGCCCTCGAACTGCGGCACGTGCAGGTGGTAGAGGATCACGATGAGGATCGCGACCGTCCGGAGCCCGTCGAGCGCCGGAGCACGGTTCGTGAGCGGCGGCGGGGGCGTGGGTCGTGCGTGCCTGCCGTCGGTGTCGGCCGGTGCGGATGTCGTGCGGGTCCGCTCCGGCGAGGTCGTGGTGATGGCCACGGACGCCTCCTGCGCGATGCTGTCGATGGGGTCACGGGCCGTCGGGCCGTGACCGGATCGTTACATGATGCTCGCGGAAGGTAAGAGCCGTCTCAACGACCGGGGTGCACCAGGGTCGTCAGGGCGTCGAGCCGTTCGTGGGCGATGGTGGCGAACGGGCGGTCCTCGTCGTCGGCGATCCACTGCGCGAACGACAGGTGGAACACGGTGACGGCGGTCTCGGCGGCGATGGTCGCGGCGGGCTCCGGGACGCCGCGGTCGCGCAGGACCTCACCCAGTCGGACCTTCAGGGTCGCGAGCTTCCCGAGCTCCCGTTCGCCGAGTGCGGGGTTGCCGTCGATGATGCCCTGGCGTGCGCGCGACCACGGGCGGCGCTCGTCGGGGAAGAACGCGCCGCTGGCGTCGAGCGCGAGCCGGACGAGGTCGAAGGGCGGGGTGCCGGCCGGTGCTGCCTCGATCGGGGTGGTGAACATGCCGAGGAAGTCGTCCTGCCCGGCGAACAGCACTTCACGCTTGTCGGCGAAGTGTCGGAAGAAGGTGCGCTCGGTGACCTCGGCCGCGGCGGCGATCTCGGCGACCGTCGTCTCGTCGTACCCCTGCTCCGCGAAGAGCTGCAGGGCCGTGGCCTGCAGTCGCTCACGGGTCCCGGGTTGCCATCTTGCCATGTCCGCAGTCTACTGATGACAGCGACTGACATCGAGTGCTACGGTGATGTCAGTTCATGACATCACCGCCGTGGACACCTGCGAAGGGAAAGCACATGCACGTGTTCGTCACCGGGGCCTCCGGATGGATCGGCTCCCACACCGTCGACGAGCTCCTCGCCGCCGGACACACCGTCACCGGCCTCGCCCGCTCCGACTCGTCGGCCGCCGCGCTCGAGGCGAAGGGCGTCGCCGTCGTCCGCGGTGACCTCGACGACCTCGACACCATCCGCCGCGGGGCCGCCGCGTCCGAGGGGGTCCTGCACCTCGCGAACAAGCACGACTGGGCGAACCCGGCCGCCACGAACGCCAGCGAACGCGCCGCGGTCGAGACCATCGGCGAGGCACTCGTCGGCACCGACCGGCCGTTCGTCGTCGCCTCGGGCGTCGCCGGCCTCGCCCCGGGTCGCCCGTCGACCGAAGCAGACCCGAGCCCGTTCGTCGGCCCCGACAGCATGCGCGGCGGCAGCGAGAACCGCGGGTTCGACTTCGTCGACCAGGGCGTGCGCACCATCGCGGCCCGCTTCAGCCCAACCACACACGGCACCGGCGACCACGGGTTCATCGCCGCGATCGTCGCCGCCGCCCAGGAGCGGGGCGAGTCCGGCTACGTCGGCGACGGCACCAACAGCTGGGCGGCCGTGCACGTCACGGACGCCGCGCGGCTCGTCCGGCTCGGGCTCGAGCAGGCACCCGCGGGCACCAAGCTGCACGCCGTCGCCGAGACCGCGATCCCGACCCGCGCGATCGCCGAGGCCATCGGCGACGCCCTCGGGCTGCCGGTGACCTCGATCGATCCGCAAGACGCGCTGTCGCACTTCGGGTTCATCGGGCAGTTCTTCGGCATGGAGATGTCGGCGACGTCCGAGGCCACGCGCGAGCTCCTCGGGTGGGAGCCCACCGGGCCGGGGCTGCTCGAGGACATCGCCGCCGGCGCCCACTCCGACGTGCGGGTGGCGTAGCGCGACCGACCACCGGCCTGGAGGCGCGTGGCGGCCCCGCCCCGCGCCTCCAGGCCGTCGCCGGTCCGGACCACCGCGGAGCGCGCGCCCGCGCGCGCCTACTCCGCCTTCTGCATCTGCCAGGGCTCGGGCTCGCGGTCGCCGTTCGGCCGCACGGGCCGGACGTCGCCGACGATCGGGATCGCCCGCTTCCGCATGAACCAGAGGTACCGCACGAAGAAGTGCGACAGCGTCGACAGCCGGTTGCCGTTGCCGAGCAGCGACGCGATGTGCACGGCCACCCACGCCGCCCAGGCGACGGGCCCGACCATCGTGATGCCCCCGCGGAGCTGGGCCACCGCGGCGTTCGTGCCGATCGTCGCCATCGTGCCCTTGTCGAAGTACTTGAAGTGCTCGGTCGGCTTGCCCGCCATGAGCCGCACGATCTGCCGCGCCGAGTGCCGTCCGCCCTGCAGTGCCGGCTGGGCGAGCTGCGCGAGGGCGTCGTCCTGCGCGGCGATGTCACCGGCGGAGAAGATCCGCTCGACGCCCTTCACGCTGAGGTCGTCGTTCACCTGGATGCGTCCGCCGTGGGTCTGCGGCATGCCCCAGCCGGAGACCTCCTTGTGCGCGGCCACACCGGTCGCCCAGATGACCTGCGACGCCGGGATGAACTCGCCCTCGGCCGTCATCACGCCGTCGGGCTTGACCTCGGAGACGCCGGTGTTGAGGCGCAGGACCACACCGCGCTTGCGGAGGACCTTGGCCGCGTAGCGACGCAGCCGCGGGGCGAAGGGCTTGAGGAGCTCGCCGCTGCGGTGCACGAGGGTGATCGAGATGTTGCCCCGCTCGATCTCCGGGTACGCGCCGACGAGGGCCTGGTCGCGGAGTTCGGCGAGCGCGCCGGCCATCTCCACGCCGGTCGCGCCACCGCCCACGATGACGATCTTGATCTCGTCGGGGCCCTGGTTGGCGGCGGCTTCCTCGAGGCGGGTGAACAGCTCGTCGCGGATGCGGAGCGCCTGCGAGCGGGAGTACATCGAGTACGCGTACTCGTACGCGCCGGGCGTGCCGAAGTAGCTCGTGTTCACGCCGTTCGCGAGGATCAGCCAGTCGTAGTGCAGGTGCTCGCCGTCGGACATCTCGGCGACCCGCTCGACCGGGTCGATGCCGGTGAGCAGCCCGTGCCGGAACTCGGCGTTGCTCTGCTTCGCGCGGAGGCTCCGGAGGAAGTACGTCACGTCGCCGGCGTTCAGCCCACCGGTCGCCACCTGGTACATGAGCGGCTGGAACATGTTGTAGACGTGGCGGTCGACCAGGGTGACCCGCACCGGTGCGTCGGCGAACTCGCGCATGGCCGCGACACCGGCGAATCCACCGCCGACGATGACGACGTGCGGGCGGGTGTCCTGGGGCATGCTGACTCCGGCTTCCTCGGATGGTGAGATGGTCACCACCGAGGGTACGCGCGGTTCGGACAGTCGTTCGACGGCCTGGAGGCGCTGCGCACCTCCGTCAGGCGTCGCGCGGCGCGTAGGTGCTCACGACGTTGCCCTTGCTCGTCACGGTGCTGTCGACCAAGCGCAGGCGCGTGGGCGGGTCGGTCGGTTCGAAGAGCCTGCGGCCCGAGCCGGCGATCGCCGGGTGCACCATGAGCTGCAGTTCGTCGAGGACCCCCGCGAACAACAGGCTGCGGACGAGCGTGACGCTGCCGCACACCGCGATGTCGGCGCCGTCCCGCTGCTGCAGCCCGCGGACGAACTCCGGCACGTCGCCCGTGATCCGGGTGCTGTTCTCCCACGCCAGGTCGTCGCCGAGCGTGGTGGACGCCACGTGCTTCTCGATCGGGTTGATCCACTGGCCGAAGGGGTCGTCGGGGTGGGCGGGCCACCACTCGGACCACTCCAGGTAGCTGTTCCTGCCGAGGAGGACGGTGTCGGTGCGGGCCATGAACGCGCCCATGCCCGCACCGAGCTCGTCGTCGAAGGAGTCGTACTGGAAGGTGTACGGGTCCTGCACGACGCCGTCGACCGACGTGAAGAGTCCAGCGGTGACCTTGCGCATGGTCGGAGCGTAGCCCTCAGCTGTTCGCGGAGGAACCGCTCGTGTCCGATCCGGTGCCGGTACCGCTCCCGGTGCCGCCCTGCGTGCCGTTGCCCGGGAACTGTCCGGTGCCGCCGCCGGGGAACTGGTTCGTGCCGCCGTTCGTGCCCGGCACCTGCGTCGTGGACTGACTCGTGCCGCCGCCGATCGCGTGTCCGATGGCGAAGCCGATGCCGCCACCGACGAGCAGTGCCCCGAGGCCGACCCCGACGGCCAGCACCTGCCAGAACCACGGCGGTCGCGGGCCGCGCCCGCGCCGGGGCGTCGCCGCGGACCCGTACCAGGGCGTCGCGCCGTTCGGGGCGCCCGGGTTCCACGAGCCCGCGGAGGGTGCCGGTGTCGCGTACGGGTGCTCGGGCGCCGGCGCCGGGGCGTCGAGCGTCGCGGTCGAGGTGGGCGTCGGTGCGGCGCCCCAGCCGGCCGGGCTGGCGGGGTACGGCGTGGTGGGCTGGTGGGCAGCGGGGTCCACGCCGTCGCGGGACTCGGGGTTCACGGGGGTGCGCTCGGTCATGAGGACGAGTACAGACCGGTCGCCTGTGCGTGGGCGATGACGACGCTGGTGCGTCACTGTGCACAGCGCCGTCCGCGTAGCCTCGCATCGTGCGCGCGAGAGTCGAGACCGTCCGGATCGACGGACTCCCCGTGCGCCTGCACACCCTCGCGCCGGCCGGCAGGGTGCACGACGCCCTCGCCCCGACGGTCGTGCTCGTGCACGGCATCGGGATGTCGCACCGGTCGTTCGCACGGTCGCAGCGGGCGCTCGCCGCGACGCACCGGACCGTGAGCGTCGACCTGCCGGGCTTCGGCGGGCTCCCGGCGGCCAGCCGGCGCCTCACCATGACGGAACTCGGGGACCTCGTCGTCCGCGCCGTGCGGTCCCGCGGGGCCGGGGACCTCGTGCTCGTCGGGCAGTCGATGGGGACGCAGGTCGTCGCCGAGGCGGCCCGTCGGCACCCGGACGCCGTCGCCTCGGTCGTGCTCGTCGGTCCGGTCATCGCCGCCGGTCGTCGCCGACTGCTCACGCAGGCGCTCGACCTCGGGCGGGACGGCTTCGTCGAGGGCGCCCGGATGAACGCCGTCCTCGTGACCGACTACCTGCGGAGCGTGCGGCAGTACGTGCCCGAACTCCGACCGATGCTCCGCTACCGCCTCGAGGACACCGTCGCCGAGCTCGCGCAGCCGGTGCTCGTCGTCCGTGGCACCGAGGACCCGATCGCACGCCCCGACTGGTCCGCCCGGGTCGCCGCCACCGCCCCGCGCGGCGCGTTCGTCGAGCTGCCGGGGCCGCACCACGTGCAGGAGCGCCATCCGGTGGCGTTCGCGCGGCTCGTGGGGGAGTTCCGCCGCGTGCAGACCCTCGAGGGGCTGCGGTGACCGACGCGACCACGTCGGGGACGGACGGGACGCGCACGGACCGCACCGCGCCTCCCGTCCGCGTCTCCCTGCTCCGCCGCACCCGGTGGGCCGTCCTCGACTGGTGGTACGCGATCCGCTGGCAGGTGCGGAGCCTCGGGCCGACCACCGCCGACGACTACCGGAGCGGCGACGGCCAGCCCGTCGTCGTCGTGCCCGGCGTCTACGAGACCTGGCACTTCATGCGTCCGCTCATGGACGCCCTGCACGACCGGGGACACCCCGTGCACGTGCTGCCGGTGCTGCGGCACAACCTGCGTCCGGTGCCGGAGTCCGCGGCGGAGGTGCTGGCGTACCTCGACGAGCACGACCTCCGCGACGTCCTGCTCGTCGCGCACAGCAAGGGCGGGCTGATCGGGAAGTACGCGATGACGCGCCTCGACGACCACGGGCGGATCGACCGCATGGTGGCAGTGTCGACGCCGTTCGCGGGCTCCGGGTACGCGCGGCTCGCACCCGTCCGCCACCTGCGGGCGTTCCGGTCGAGCGACCCGGTGCTCGCCGGCCTCGCACGGGAGCTCGACGCGAACGCCCGCATCACCAGCGTGTACGGCGTCTTCGACACGCTCATCCCCGAGGGCAGTGCGCTCGCCGGAGCGACGAACGTGCGGGTCCCGGTCGGCGGGCACTTCCGCATCCTCGGCGACCCGCGGACGCGTGCGGCGGTGCTGGCCGCGGCGGATCCGGACCACCCGGGCACGGCCGAGCCCCGGCCCGGCCCGACCCCGGCCGAGCCCCGGCCTGGCCCGACCCCGGCCTGAGCCCTAGGCGCCCGGCAGGAACAGGCAGAAGGGGTGTCCGTCGGGGTCGAGCAGCACGCGGACGTCGTCCTGCGGCTGGAACGCCGCCTGACGAGCGCCGAGCCCCTCCGCCCTGGTCACCGCCGCCGGCAGGTCCTCCACCTGGAAGTCGAGGTGCAGCTGCATGCCGGGGGCGTCCTCGGTGCCGGGCCACGTGGGCGCCACGTAGGCGGGTTCGTACTGCACGGAGAGGCCCGGGCCGTCCTCGGGGCGGATGCGCGCCCAGGTCGGGTCGTCCTCGTGGACGGTCCAGCCGGTCAGCGCGCCGTAGAACCGGGCGAGCGCGAGGGGGTCCGGCGACTGCAACACGGTGGCGGCGAGCGTCGGCATCGACGGGTCGGCAGCGTTCATGCGGCGGAGCGTACGCCGGACCCGCCCGCCCCGGTCAGCGCGTGGCCACGCTCGCGCGCTCGACGATCCGGTGCGGCACCACGACGGTCTCGGGCGGAGCCTCGCGGTCCTCGATCCGCCGGGTGAGCAGGTCGAGCGCCGCCGTCGCGAACGCCCGTCGGTCGAACGACACCGTGCTCAGCGCGGGGATCGCGTACGCGGCCCCGTCGACGTCGTCGAACCCGATCACGCTCACCTGCTCGGGGACCCGCACGCCACGCGCGGCGAGGACGTGCAGCACGCCGAACGCGATCGAGTCGGTGAACGCGAACACCGCGTCGGGCAGCGGGTGCTCGTCGAGCCACGCCGCGAACGCCGACGCCGCCGCGCTGGTCGACCACGCCGGCAGCGGGACCCGCAGCTCCGGGTCCGCACCGATGCCCGCCGCCGCGAGGCCCGCGAGGTACCCGCGCTCCCGCAACTCGCTCGTCGCGGTGGCCTCGACGTCACGGGCGGCACCGACGATCGCGATCCGACGGTGGCCCTGTTCGACGAGGTACGACGTCACCTGCTCGGCCGCGGCACGGCTGTCGACGTGCACCTGGTCGACGTGCTCGGGCTCCACCTCGCCGATGACGACGGTCGGGGGCAGCCCCTCGGTCGAGGCCAGCACGCTCGCGCTGAGCGACACCGGGTTGAGGATCAGCCCGTCGACGAGGTGCGCTCGGGCACGCGAGACGAGGTCCCGCTCGCGGGCGGGGTCGTTCGCGGTCTGGTCGAGCTGCACGGTCCAACCGCGCTCCCGCGACAGTTCGACGAACCACTGCGCGAGTTCGGCCGAGTAGGCGCTGGCCATCTCGGGGAGCGTCAGGGCGATCGCACCCGAGCGTCCGTTGCGCAGACCCCGGGCGGACAGGTTCGGCACGTAGTCGAGCTCGGTGAGTGCCTGCTCGACCCGTGCGCGGGTCTCCGGGCGCACCACGACACCGCCGTTGATGACGTTGGAGACGGTCTTCGGCGACACCCCGGCGAGGGCAGCCACGTCCCGCACGGTCGCGCGCATCGCCACGAGCGTAGCGCGGCTGCGGCTCAGGGACGCACGTACCGGTGCACGTACGTGGTGTAGCCGACGGGGACGGTCGCGCTCCCGGCGGTCTCCGGATCGTCGTCGAGCACACGCCGCACCCGGTCGAGGAGGGCGGTGCGCTCGTCCGGCGGCAGCACGATGACGTAGCTGCGCGAGGCGACCATGTCGAGGAACGCCGACCGGTCCTGCTCGTGCACCCACGGGAACCGCTCGTGCTCGACGGCGCCGCCGTCGAACGGTGCTCCGACGACCGGTGCGCTCTGGACGCTCGCCCGCGACTCGGGCTGGGACAGGATCGCGCTGATCCGGGCGGACCAGGGCCGGGTCTCGTCGCGGACGTTCCACACCAGACCGAGGACGCCGCCGGGGCGGAGGACCCGGGCCGCCTCCTGCGACCCCCGCACCGGGTCGACCCAGTGCCACGCCTGCGCGAAGGTCACGGCGTCGGCGCTCCCGTCGGCGAGGGGGATCGACTCGCCGGTCCCCGCGAGCGCCCGCACGTCGGGCAGCACCGCGGTGAGCCGTTCGCGCATCGCCGGGTCCGGTTCGACGGCGACGACCTCGGCGGCGCGTCCGACGAGGCTCCGCGTGAACTTGCCGGTCCCCGCGCCGACGTCGGCGACGAGTCGGGCGTCCGCCGGCAGGAGCCAGTCGACCGCCGCGTCCGGGTACCCCGGCCGTCCGCGCTCGTAGGCGTCGGCGGCGGCTCCGAACGAGTTGGCGTACTCCTCGAGGGTCATGCGTCCAGCATGCCCCGCCCGGCCGGGTGGCGGACCGGAGGCGCGGGTCGGGCCGGTCGCGTGCCTCCCGGCCGGCCGTGTGACGGACTGGAGGCGCGGGGCGGGGCCGCCACGCGCCTCCCGTCCGCAGTGGGGTCGCCGGGCGACGCGTCGCTCACGCCGTCGGGACGGGCACCGTCCTGCCGGTCCGCACCGACTCCTGCGCCGCGAGGACGATCGACAGCGTCCGCAACCCGACCTGCACGTCGGGCTTGGGCTGCACGCCGTCCCGCACCGCGTCGAGGAACGTCCGCAGCATCGGCACGTCGTGGTCCGCCCCGTACCGCAGCTCGATCGGCCGGCCGCCGACCGCGTCGAGCCCCCTGGCCGCCGCGCCGAAGAAGTCGACCGACACCGTGCCGCCCGTCCCCGCGACGTCGAGCGTCAGGCCGCCCCACGCGGGCGCCGTGTCCGGGCGGCTCCACGAGCAGTCGATCGCGACGACCATCCCGGTGTCGTAGGTCACCGTCACGAGCCCGGCCGTCTCGGCCCGTGCGCGCTCGGCGTGCAGCACGCGGTTCGCGACGGCGGTGACGGACACCGGTCGCGCGCCGGTCAGCCCGTCGACGAGGTCGGCGACGTGCACGACGTGGTCGACGATCGCGCCGCCGCCGCTCAGCGCCGGGTCCGTGAACCAGTCGCGCGTGAGCGGCAGCATGCCGTTGTTCGCGCCACGGACCGAGAACACCGTGCCGAGCGCACCCGACGCGTGCGTGGCCCGCAACCGGTCGAACGCCGACGCGAACCGCACCGGGTAGGCCATCATCAGCGTGACCCCGGCGCGCTGCACGGCGTCGCGGATCGCGAGGCCGTCCTCCCACGAGGTGGCGAGCGGCTTCTCGCAGAGCACGTGTGCGCCGGCGGCGGCGGCCCGTTCGACGAACTCGCGGTGCCGCACGTTCTCGCTGGTGACCACGACGGCGTCCGGTCCCCACGCGAGGAGGTCGTCGACCGTGTCGGCGTGGTCGACGCCGAGCGCTCCGGTGAGGTCAGCGCCCCGGAGTTCGCCGAGGGTCGTGCCGGTCGAGACGCCGCCGGGGTCCGTCCCGCGCACCTCGACGTCGGGCATCGCGGCGAGCGCCGAGAGGTACCCGATCGCGTGCGTGTGGGCGAAGGACAGGACGCCGACGCGGAGGGTCACAGCGTCACCTCCACGGGTTGTCCGGACTCGATCGACGCCAGGGCGGCATTGGCGAGGCGTACCGCGACGGCACCGTCCGCCGCACTGACGCGGGGGAGCGGCCCGCCGTCGAACGCGGCGACGAAGTCCGCGAGCTCGAGGGCGTACGGGTCCTCGGTGGGGTCGACGGCCGGCAGGAACCCGTCGACAGCGGTCGGGGTCGCGAGGTCGGCGCGGGTGTCCTCCTCGGCGAGGGACGAGTGCGACAGGCTGCCGCGCGTGCCGGTCACCGAGTACTCCGTGCTGAAGGCCAGGTGCGGTGGTCCCCAGAGTCCGGCGACGTGGCTGATCGCGCCGGACGCGTGCGTGAGGAGGACGTGCGCGGCCTCGACCGGGCGCTCGTCGTCGCCCGTGCGGACGGTGACGGCGGACACCCGGGTGACCGGGCCGGCGACCCAGCGGGCGATGTCGAGGTCGTGGATCATCTGGTCCATCACGATGCCGCCGGACTGTGCCCGGTCGCCGAACCACGCGACTCGGGTCGGGAACGCCCCGGAGCGGGAGAAGCGCAGGACGGCGAGGTCGCCTAGGAGGCCCGTGGTGACGGCCTCGTGCAGGCGCCGGTACGCGGGGAACCAGCGGACGACGTGCGCCGGGTAGAGCTGTAGGCCCGCGTCCGCCGCCCGGGCGACGAGGTCGTCGGCGTCGGCGTCGGTGCGGGCGAGGGGCTTCTCGGAGACGACGTGCCTGCCCGCCGCGAGTGCCGCGCGGACGACGGTGGCGTGGGCCGGTGTCGGGACGACCACGTCGACGACGTCGACCGCGGCGAGCAGCTCGTCGAGTGAGTCGGCGACGGTGATCGTGCTGCCGACCCGTGCGGCCTCGTCCGCGAAGGCGGCGGCGAGCGCGGGCGCACCGTCCTGCGAGTGCACGACGAGGTCGCCCAGGCGGAGGAGCCCGGGGACGTGCGCGACCGCGATGCCGCCGGCGCCCACGAGTCCGATCCGCCGGCGTGGTCGGGGTGCTGACTGCAGCGTCATGGAGCCAGCGTAGAGGTCCGCCGGACGCGGTGCGGCGATGCGACCCGGCTTCGTCCCGATGGACCGTTACAACGATGGAAACGTTTGGCAACGGGTTGCCGCACGGTTGCCGTCACCGCCAGGGTCGCTCCAGGAATCCAACGGAGGGGGCCACCGAGTGACGAAGCTCGACGACCGTGCGACGAACCGCACGAGGACCGCTGCACAGCGCGACCCGGGAGCGGCACCACCACCCGACCCCGGGCTCCGTCGGCGCAGCACGTGGCAGCGGATCCGCCGTGACCGCGTCCTCCTGCTCATGGGCCTGCCCGGCGTCGCGCTCCTGCTCGGGTTCCACTACCTGCCGCTGCTCGGGAACCTCATCGCGTTCCAGGAGTACCTGCCCTTCGTGCCGCTCGGCCGCAGCCCCTGGGTCGGCGTCGAGAACTTCTCCGTCATCTTCGACGGCGACCCCGAGTTCCTCCGCGCCCTCGGCAACACGCTGCTCATCACGCTCGTGCAGGTCGTGTTCGTGTTCCCGGCGCCGATCATCCTCGCGCTCATGCTCAACTCGCTGCTCTCCGAGCGGATCAAGCAGGTCGTGCAGTCGGTGCTGTACCTGCCGCACTTCCTGTCGTGGGTGATCGTGGTCGCGGTGTTCCAGCAGATCCTCGGCGGCTCCGGACTCGTGAACAACGCCATCCGCGCGGCCGGCGGTGACGCGATCGACTTCCTCGGCAACCCGAACGGGTTCATCGCCCTGCTGACCAGCCAGGTGATCTGGAAGGACACCGGGTGGGCGACGATCCTGTTCCTCGCGGTCCTCAGCCAGATCGACGCGAGCCTGTACGAGGCCGCGAAGATGGACGGCGCGAGTCGCTGGCGGCAGCTCTGGCACGTCACGCTGCCCGGCATGCGCGGCATCATCATCCTGCTGCTCATCCTCCGGCTCGGCGACTCCCTGACCGTCGGGTTCGAGCAGATCCTCCTGCAGCAGCAGGCCGTCGGCCGGGCCGCGAGCGAGGTCCTCGACACCTACGTCTACAACAACGGCGTGCTCGGCGGGCAGTGGGGCGTCGCCGCAGCGGTCGGGCTCGTGAAGGGCGTCGTCGGCGTCCTGCTCGTCCTCGGCGCCAACAAGCTCGCGCACGTCTTCGGCGAAGCGGGCGTCTACCAGAAGGAGGCGAAGTGACCGCCACGCACACCGTGACCGTCCCCCGGACGAAGAAGCGCCGCCGCGGTGGCCCGGACGCGCCCCCGCTGCCCGGACGGCTGCTCACCGGGTTCGTCCTGCTCGTGATCTGCCTCGTCGTCATCCTGCCGTTCGTCGGCATCGTGTCGACCAGCCTCGCGCCCGTCGCCCAGGTGAACGACGCCGGCGGGTTCGTGATGTGGCCGCAGGGACTCGACCTCGGCGCGTACCAGAGCATCTTCGCCGGCGGCGTCGTCACCCGCGCGATGCTCGTCAGCATCGGGATCACCGTCGTCGGGACGCTCATCAGCCTGTTCGTCAGCGCGATGCTCGCCTACGCCCTGAGCCGTCCGGGGTCGTACGGCTCCGGGTTCGTCCTGAGCCTCGTGCTGGTCAGCCTGCTGTTCGCGCCCGGGCTCATCCCGAACTACCTCGTCGTGAAGGAGTTCGGGCTGCTCGACTCGTACTGGGCCCTGATCCTCCCGACGGCCCTCAGCGCGTTCAACGTCATCGTGATGCGGTCGTTCTTCATGGCGATCCCGAAGGAGCTCATCGAGTCCGCCCGCATCGACGGCGCCGGCGACTTCCAGGTCTTCTGGCGGATCGTGCTCCCGCTGTCCAAGGCCGTCCTCGCCGTGATCGGCCTGTTCTACGCGGTCGGCTACTGGAACGCCTTCTTCAACGCGCTGCTCTACATCAACGACACCGCGAAGTGGCCGCTCCAGCTCGTCCTGCGCACCTACGTCATCAACAACGCACAGCTCGGCGGCGCCGACCTCGGCACGTCCTCCGACGCGCTGCCCCCGCAGGCCTCGATCCAGATGGCGATCCTCGTCGTCTCGATCGTGCCGATCCTGATCGTCTACCCGTTCCTGCAGCGGCACTTCGCCAAGGGTGTCCTGACCGGCGCGGTGAAGGGCTGACCATGACCACCTCCATCAGCCGCCGCGCGCTCGTCGCGGGCGGACTCGGGATCGCCGCCACGACCCTCCTGGCCAGCTGCTCGACCGTGACCCGGTCCACCGACGTCCGGGCCATCAACAAGGCCGTCCAGCTGCCGGACTACGTCCCGTGGACCGGCGGCCCCGAGCCCGTCCTGCCGAAGACGAGCCCGCTCATGCCGAGCGCCTTCCGGAAGATCCCGGCGACCCTCGTGCCGACCAGGGGCAAGCCCGGCGATGGTTCGACCGTGCACGGCAGCGTTCCCACCAACTCGCCCGTCCCGCCCTCGAAGGGGAGCAACCCGTACTGGCAGGGCCTCGACGAGCGGATGGGGATCGACCTCGACCTGACGATCACCCCGAACGCGGACTTCGGCAACAAGTTCGCCACCCAGGTCGCGGGCGACACCCTCGGCGACGTCTTCACGATCAACCAGGCGTTCTCCTACCTGCCGCAGTTCCTCGAGGCGAAGGCCGCCGACCTCAGCCCGTACCTCTCCGGCAACGGCGTCCGCGACTACCCGTACCTGGCGAACCTGCCGACGGCGTCGTGGCGCGGGACGGTGTTCTCGGGCGGCATCTACGGCGTCCCCGTGCCCCGGGGGCCGCTGACCTCGCAGGCGCTGCACCGCCGCCAGGACCGCTTCGAGCGGCTCGGCGTCGACCCGTCGTTCTCGAGCGTCGACGAGTTCGTGCAGCTCTGCCGGCAGGCCTCCGACCCGCACGCGAACCGATGGGCCCTGGCCTCGGTGCCGACGAGCATCCTCGCGCCGATGCTCGGCCTGCCGAACCAGTGGCAGGAGCAGGGCGGGCACCTCACCCACATGTACGAGCTCGAGGAGTACGTGGAGCTCCTCGACGTGTCGCGCCGGCTCATCGCCGAGGATCTCGTCCACCCCGACAGCGTCACGGCCTACAACGGCAAGGTCTGGTTCGTGCAGGGCTCCGCGCTGATGCTGTCCGACACGTACAGCGCGATCCCGGGACTCCTGCAGCAGGCCACGCCCGGCTCCGGGTTCGAGCTGACGATCGCCCCGTTCGTCGGACCGTCGGGAGGCGCTGCGAAGCCCTGGTTGGGCGACCTGAACAACACGATCACGTCCGTGGCCGCGGGCTCCGAGTCCCGGGTGCGGATGCTCCTCGAGGTCCTGAACTGGTGCGCGTCGCCGTTCGGCACCGAGGCCTGGACCTACCGCAAGTTCGGCATCGAGGGGCGCGACTTCGAGTACCGCGACGGCGCCCCGGTCCTGACGAAGACCGGCAACAGCGAGACCGCGCTCGGCGAGTTCCCGCTGCAGTACTTCACCGAGTGCCCGCTGCCGCTCTACTACGCGGGCAACCCGACGATGACCGACACCGTGTACGAGTCGCTGGCGTCCTGGCTCGACCGCGGACTGCCGAACCCCGTCTACGGCCTGTACTCGCCGACGAACTCGACGAAGGGACCGGCGGTCGGCACGTTCGCGACGAACGCGATCAACGACGTGCTGCTCGGGCGGGCGACGGTCTCGTCGTGGCGGGCGACGGTGCGCGACTGGCGCCGCCGGGGCGGCGACGCGATCCGCCGCGAGTACGAGCAGGCGCTGGAGGCGCGCGCCTCCTGACGCGGCTGCTGACGGACGGGAGGCGCGGGTCGGCCCCGCCCCGCCCCTCCCGTCCCGCAGCCCGGCGCGCCCACCCCCCCCACCGGACTCCGCTGGCTCGCGGACGTCCGCATCCGCCTCCGGTCGTGACCGTTCCGGTTCGCGGAACCCGGGGATCGCGAACCGGAACGGTCACAGGTCGCGCGGATTGCCCGAACCCGGCGCGCTCCGTGCCCTACGCTCGGGCTGTGGGGAAGCGCGGCATCTACGTCGAGACGGTCATCGACGCGGACGTCGACCGGGTGTGGGCGGCGACGCAGGACCCCGAGCAGCACGTCCGGTGGGACGTCCGCTTCTCCGAGATCGTCCCCGAGCCGGCGGACGCCGACGGTGCCGCCCGCTTCACGTACGTCCGGCGCTCCCCGGTGCACGACGTGCACGGCACCGGCGTGAGCATCGGAGAGCGACGTCGGGCGGACGGCACCCGCACGTCGGCGCTCCGGTTCGCGACCGACGACCGGCTGTCGCCGATCCGGGCCGGCCGCGGCTACTGGCGGTACGTCCCGACCGACGACGGGCGCACCCGGTTCGTCACCGGCTACGACTACGACTCCGGCTGGGGCCCGCTCGACCTGGTGGTCCGGCCGCTCCTCGGCTGGGTGACCGCGTGGAGCTTCGACCGGCTCCGGATCTGGCTGGAAGGCGGGGCCGAGCCGGAGGCCTGGCCGCTCACCTCGGTGCTGCAGCCGTGGCGGCGGGACCGGCCCCGCGCCTCCAGGACCCGCCGCGCGCCCGTCGGGGGCACCCGGCGAGGCGACCAGCTGCACGACGCGCCCGCCACCCTGGCAGCGTTGCCCGACCCGGGAGGCGACCGATGAGCTCGGTGTTCGAGGAGGCGCTCGGCGCCGACTTCCAGCGGCTGCACCCGCAGATGCGCCGCAGGTTCGGCGTCGGTCTCGACGCCGCCGAGGCGTGCACCGGCCGCGGGGTCATGACGTCGATCCGCCGGGGACCGTGGTGGACCGTGCCGTTCCTGCAGATCGGGCGTCTGCGGAACATCCTCGTCCCGGACGTCGGGACGGACGTGCCGTTCACGATCGAGAACTACCCCTACCGTGACCGGTACGGCCGCGAGACGGTGACGTTCGTCCGGACCTACACGACCAAGCCCGGGCGGACGGCTCGGTTCGACGCCACGATGGTGCTCGTCGACGGCCGGATGCTCGACTACCTCGGTTCCCACCAGCACCTCGCGGTGGACCTCGACCTGACCGTCGACGACCGCGGTGGCCTCGTCCTGACCTCGGAGGCGCAGCGGTTCTACGAGGGGCCGATCGCGTTCCGTTTCCCGATGCTGTTCAGCGGTCGCGCGACCCTCCACGAGTGGTGGTCGGACGACGACCAGGCGTTCCACGTCGACCTCGAGGTGCACAACCGCGTCTTCGGGTTCCTGTTCGGCTACCGCGGGACGTTCACCTGCGAGTGGACGCCGGCGACCGACGCCCCCGAGCGGTTGAAGCCGCGGCGGACCGAACTCCGGACCTGACCGCGGCGGCGGGCACCAGGGGCCTTCAGCGGCGGAGCCACCCCGCCTCGGCGAGCACCGTCTGGAGCTCGTCGACGAACCGGGACCCGTGGAAGCCGTCCGTGACCGCGTGGTTCACCTGGAGCGCGAGCGGCATCAGGGTGCGTCCCTCGACGAACCGGTACCGGCCGATGGTGAAGATCGGCAGCAGGTGGTCCCAGCCGTCCCGCACGTGCAGGGCGAACCCGGTGAACGACGCCCCGGGCAGGGTCGAGATGTCGAACACGTTCCGCGGGCGGTCCTCCTGCGGGAACATCCGGTGGTCGTCCCGGTAGCGCTCCATCGTGGCGACCGCGGCCTCGTGGAAGCGCGCCGGATCGTCGTCGTACGGCACGGTCAGCACCGAGAACGTCTCGGTGTCGGGGTGGAACACGGTGAACATCGGGTGCACCACGTCCCAGACGGCGGGCGACCCGTCGTCGAGCAGCTGCATCCGGAACTCGGCGTGCCGGTTCACCACCGAGGCGATCGCCCAGATCTGCGACGCGTACGTGCGGCGGTCCGTGGCGCGCACGGTCTCAGCGAAGTCCGTGACGTCGAGCTCGACGGTCATCTCCCACGTGCAGGGCACCCGGTCGCGGTAGTGCTCGAAGTGTTCGCGTCGGGGCCAGCGGTCGAGGTCGACGGGGCGGAGCTCGGTCATGGGACCAGCTTCGTCGCGAGCGCCTGGTCGAGTGCCGAACGGTCCCCGTCGATCGTCACGGCGACCGTGTCGAGCGGGCGTCGGCCCCAGAGGACGAGCAGCAGGTCCTCCGCCCGCCCCGTCACCCGGACCGCCGGTCCGGCACCCGCCGTCCCGACGAGCTCCGCCTCGCCGTCGGCGTCCGGGAACCGGAACACGACGGTCTCCGACAACGGGTCGACGCGGCCGAGGCGCACCTGGCGCGGGTACAGGTCGCCGACCACCTCGCGCACGCCGTCGGCCGCGGTGTCGGCCTGGAGGCGCGGCTCGCCCCCGACCGCCTGCTGCGCGTCCCACAGGTGGATCGTCGTCTCGTGCAGCTGCCGTCGTACCCACGTGCCGGCCGTGTCGGGTGGGTAGATCGCGCTGCACGCCGCGTCTGCGGGACGCGCGCGGAGCGCGGCCACGAGGCGGTCCGCGCCGGCGCGGAACCGGTCGGCGAGGTCGGCGGGCTCCGGCGCTTCAGGGTCGTCGGGGTCGCCCGGGTCGTCCGGCTCGGTTCTGGTGAGCTGACCGAGGGCCCAGCGGTGGATGTCGGTCAGGTGCCCGGCGAGGTCCGCCAGCGTCCACCCCGGGCAGGACGGCACCACGGCACTGTGGTCACCGGACCGGAGCACCGCCTCGAACCCGTCGATCGCCTCCTCGAGCAGATCGATGCGGGCCCGATGGCTGGACCTGTCGGCGACGTCGACGCCGCTCGAGCGCAGGGCAGCCCGGAGTCCGTCGACCCCGGTGAAGTGGTGGACCCGCATGCCGAGTTCGACGGCCCCGGCCAGCTTCCGCTCCGAGTCGTCCGTGAAGAACACCTCGGGTCCGTCCAACCCGAGCGCGTCGAGCACGTGCCGGAAGGCCCGGACATCGGGCTTCGCGAACCCGATCTCGTGCGAGCTGAACACGGCGTCGACCCGGTCCTGCAGGCCGAACGAGGCCACCTCGGCCGGGATGCCGTCCGTGCCGTTCGTGAGCACCGCCGTCGTGCACCCGGCGGCGCGGAGCTGGTCCGCGAGGGCCAGCACGTCGGCGTCGGGGGTGAACGGGTGTCGGCCCCAGGCCTCGGCGGCGGCCTGGTCGCCGATGCGCTCACCGATGGCCCGGACCCACTCGGCTCGGGTGATCCGGCCGGTCGTCACCTCGTCGATCAGGGGTGCGGCGAACGCCACCGCCTCGATCGTTCCCGGGGACAGGTCTTGCGCGCGTTCGATGGTCTCGACGTGCTCCGGCTGGAAGTGTCGGATGACGCCGTCCAGGTCGAACAGGACCGCGCGGATGCCCGTCACGAGCCGTCAGTCGTTCGGACGGATGAGGCAGAACGGGTGCCCGGCCGGGTCGAGGTACACGCGGAACGTGTCCGTCCCCGAGCCCGTCGCCGTCGCCCCGATGGCCAGGACCGCGGTCTCGCCGACGTCCAGGTCGTCGACCTTCACGTCGAGGTGGCTCTGCTGCGGGACGTCCTGGCCGGGCCACTCGGGGGCGCGGTACTCCGCCACCTGCTGGAAGGCGAGGATCGGCCGGTGGTCCGTGAAGGGCAGGGCCACCTCGGCCCACTCCTCGTCGTAGCCGACGATCTCACCGCCGAGCAGTTCGGCGTAGAAGCGGGCGAGTGCCCGGGGCTCCGCGCAGTCGAGGACGATGACGTCGAGTGTGCCGATCACAGGAGTGCTCCCGTCGTGAGGATGGTGGAGGTGAACAGGACCCAGTCGTTGATGATGTGTGCGCCCGTGCTGACGGCGATGTTCTTCGTGCGGATGTACGCGAGCGTCAGGACGAGTCGTGCGACACCGATGACCAGGAGCGCCTGGGCGAAGTTCCAGTCGTAGGTCGGGAGGTGCGCCGCGCCGAACCAGACGGCGGTGACGAGCCAGGCCACCAGGACCGCCCGGTTGCGGGACATCCCGCCGCGGAAGCAGAACGACATCACGGCCAGGAACGGCAGGATCGAGAAGAGCTCCTCGCCGAACAGCTGGATCGCCGTGCCGAGGTAGAACGTCGTGATCTCCGCAGCGCCGTGGACGCCGTCCGTCGCGCCGTTCGCGTTCGCGCCGAAGACGTACTTGACGAGGATGCCCATCGCGAAGCTCACGACGATGTTCGCGATCGCGAACAGCACCATCGTGAGGACGTCCCGCCCCGTGGTCCGCTGGAAGATCCGCGACCAGTGCCGCCGGGTGAAGACGATGAACACCGCGAGGGGGATCGCGGCGAAGAGGAACCGGGGGACCAGCGACTGGACGTTGTCCGCCGCGGGGGTGAAGCTCAGGACGAGGAACCCGACGGCACACGCGGCGATCACCGCCACCCACTGCAGGATCGACAACGGCAGCGGATCACCGTCGTAGTACGGGAAGTCCCGCCCGTCCCTGCGCTCGATCGCCCTGCCGTAGCGGGCTTGCACCCGTTCCGGCCCTGCCGTCGTCCCCACCATGTCCCGAGGCTAGCGGGATCAGCGGGCGGCGGCCAGCGCCTTCGTGATGCGCTGCAGCGAGACCGTCTCGGCGGTGCCGAGCTCCTGCGCGAACAGACTGAGCCGGAACTCCTCGAGCATCCAGCGGGTGTGCACGAGTTCGGGGTGCGCTCCGACGGACGGCGGGAAGGTGCCGCCCGCGTCGATGTACCGGTCGGTCGCGACGGTGACCTCGCGCATCCACGTGGCGTCCCGCCCGGGGTTCTGCAGGAGCTTCTGCACGCGGGCGTCGACGCCCTGCAGGTACACCCGGATGCGCCGGAGACGATCGAGCCCGGCGACCGAGACGAACCCCGGGAACACAAGCCGCTCCATCTGTTGCCGCATGTCCGTGAGCGCCGGCAGGAGCGACATCGAGTTCGCCTGCTTGAGCGACCGTTCCGCGGCCCGGTGCGCGGCGAGGACCGCGGCCGCCTCGGACACGGCGGTGAACATCGTGTCGACGACGGTCGCGGACACGGTGTCGCGCACGGACTCGAAGTCGGTCTTCGTGAACACCAGCCCGTCGGGGTGCGCCCGGCGGATCCCGGCGTCCACGACCGCCGCGAGGACGTCGTCGAAGAGCGCCGCGGTGGAGGGGTACGGGCTGGCGGCGAGTGCGAGCTTCTCCTGCGCGGTCAGGTGGGACTGGATGTAGGAGACCGGCGAGGGCACCGCGTGCATGACCAGCCGCCGGACACCCGCGGGCATCCGCACGGCCCGGTCGGACGGCGTCGCGAGCAGCTGGACGCCGACCGTCGCCTTCGGGCCGTCGCCCTCCTCCACGAGGGACGGGTACGCGCGGATCACGCCTCCCGCCTGCTTCGTGTCGAGCACCTGCGGCAGGTCGTCGGACGGCCAGGTGGTGAGTCCTGACCGCTCCACGGCGCCACCGGAGGTAGCGGACGCGACGCGAGCCGCGCCTCCTGGACGCCCTGCGGCGCGCGTCGTCGCCGAGGCGACGCTCTGCTGTGTCCGGTCCTTGAGCTTCGTCTGCAGGGCCGAGAGGTCCTTGCCGGCCTCGACCCGACGGCCGCGTTCGTCGACGATCGCCCACGTCGGCAGGAGGTGGGCCGGTACCCGCGAGAGGTCGAAGTCCGCCTCCGACACCGGCACGTACGTCATGCGCTGGATCGCCTTGGCGAGGGTGGCGCGGAACGACTCGGTCGGCTCGGTCGGGGCGTCGTCGGGGAGCTCGGCGACGATCTTCTCGGCCCAGTCGGCAGCGGGGACGACGTTCTTCCGGATCTGCTTCGGTAGGGACTTGATGAGCGCCGTGACGAGCTCCTTGCGGAGGCCGCGGACCTGCCAGTCGAAGCCCTCTTCGCGCATGCGCGGGAGCAGTGCGAGCGGCACCTGCACGCTCACGCCGTCGTCCTGCGCGCCGGGTTCGAACCGGTACTTGATCGCGAGGCGCTGGTCGCCGCTCCGCCACTGGGTCGGGTACTCCTGCTGGTCCTGTGCGGCCTCGGCCGCGTCTTCGTCCAGCAGGTCCGACCGGCGCATCGTGAGCAGGTCCGGCTGCTCGCGCCTCGTCTGCCGCCACCAGCCCTCGAAGTCGCGCGTGGTCGCGATGTCGGCCGGGATGCGGGCGTCGTAGAACTCGAAGACCCGCTCGTCGTCGAAGAGGATGTCGCGGCGACGCGTGCGCTCCTCGAGCTGTTCGAGTTCGCGCCGCAGCTTGCGGTTGTCGCGGTCGAACGCCTGCTGCGCGTCCCACTCGCCCTCGACGAGCGCGTGCCGGATGAAGAGCTCACGCGAGTGCTCCGGGTCGACGCGCTTGTACTGCACGCGGCGGCGCTGGACGATCGGGACGCCGAACAGGGTGACCCGTTCGTAGGCGACGGCCGCCCCCTGCTTCTTCTCCCAGTGGGGCTCACCGTACGTGCGCTTCAGGAGGTCCCCGGCGAGCGGCTCGACCCACGCCGGGTCGATCCGACCGACCGTCCGGGCGAAGAGCCGACTCGTCTCGACGAGTTCGGCGGCCATCACCGCGTCCGGCTGCTTCTTGGCGAGGACACTGCCGGGGAACACCACGAACCGGGTGTTCCGCGAGCCGAGGTAGTCGCGCTTCTCACGGTCGCGCAGGCCGATCTGGCTGAGGAGTCCGGCCAGCAGGGAACGGTGCACCGCGTCGCCGTCGTCGGAGCGCGCCTGCCCGATGCGGACGTCGACCTGCTTCGCCGCGCGGGAGAGCTGCCGGTACAGGTCCTGCCACTCGCGGATGCGGAGGTAGTTCAGGAACTCGGCCTTGCACAGGCGGCGGAACGCACTGGACGAGAGCTCGTCCTGCTTGTCCTCGATGTGGTTCCAGAGGTTGAGCAGGGTGAGGAAGTCGCTCGTCGGATCGGCGAACCGGGAGTGCAGCTGATCGGCGTGCGCGCGCTTCTCGAGGGGGCGCTCGCGCGGGTCCTGGATGCTCAGGGCGCTCACGACGGCGATGACCTCGCGCCCGACGCCCTGCCGACCGGCCTCGAGCACCATGCGTCCGAGCCGGGGGTCGATGGGCAACCGGGTGAGCTGCTTGCCGGTCTTCGTGATCGTGCCCGCGGCGTCGACGGCTCGGAGCTCGCGGAGCAGGTCGAGGCCGTCCTTCACACCCCGGGAGTCCGGCGGCTGCAGGAACGGGAACGCCTCGATGTCACCGAACCCCAGCGAGATCATCTGCAGGATCACCGCCGCGAGGTTCGTCCGCAGGATCTCGGGGTCGGTGAACTCCGGGCGGCGTTCGAAGTCGTCCTCGGAGTAGAGCCGGATCGCGATGCCGGCGCTCGTGCGGCCCGCGCGACCGGAGCGCTGGTTCGCGCTCGCCTGCGAGATCGCCTCGATCGGCAGTCGCTGCACCTTGGCCCGCGGCGAGTAGCGCGAGATGCGGGCGGTGCCGACGTCGATCACGTACTTGATGCCGGGGACCGTCAGACTCGTCTCCGCCACGTTGGTCGCGAGGACCACTCGGCGTCGGATGCCCGGTGTGGTGCGCCGCTCGAAGACCCGGTGCTGGTCGGCGGCGGACAGACGGCCGTAGAGCGGGAGGACCTCGGTACCGGGGTAGCGCTTGCCCTCGATGGCGTCCTGGGCGTCGCGGATCTCGTTCTCGCCGGAGAGGAACACGAGGACGTCGCCCGGGTCCTCCTGCGCGAGTTCGTCGAGCGCGTCGGTGATGCCCTGCATCGTGTCGCGGTCGTCGGCCGTGCGCCCGCCGTGGTCGTCCGTCCGCGGATCGTCCTCGTCGCCTTCGTCGTCGCGGTCGGCGTCGTCGGCGTCCTCCGCGACGAGCGGGCGGTACCGGATCTCGACCGGGTAGGTGCGGCCGGACACCTCGATGATCGGTGCGCCGCCGAAGTGCTGCGAGAACGACTCGGGGTCGATCGTCGCACTCGTGATGATGAGCTTGAGGTCCGGCCGACGGGAGAGCAGCCGCTTGAGGTAGCCGAGCAGGAAGTCGATGGTGAGGGACCGCTCGTGCGCCTCGTCGATGATGATCGTGTCGTACCGCTTGAGGTCGCGGTCGAAGTGGATCTCGTTGAGCAGGATGCCGTCGGTCATCAATTTGACCCGGGTGTCGGAGGACACCTTGTCGGTGAAGCGGACCTGGTACCCGACGAGGCCGCCGAGCTCGCCCCCGAGTTCCTCGGACACGCGCTCGGCGATGGTCCGGGCAGCGATCCGTCGGGGCTGGGTGTGCCCGATGTGCTCACGTCCGAGCTCGAGGCAGATCTTCGGCAGCTGGGTGGTCTTGCCCGAACCCGTGGCACCGGCGACGATCACGACCTGGTTGTCGCGGATGGCGGCAGCGATGTCGTCCCGCCGCTGCGACACCGGCAGTTCGGGCGGGTACGTGATGACGGGCAGCGTGGTCGACATGAGCATTCCAGGATACCCGTCAGGCGTCCGGGGCGCTGAGCTGTGCCGTCAGCTCGCCGACCGACCGCGCGGGCAGGGCGCACACGCGGTCGTGGCAGACGTACCCGGCGGGGTCGAGCCCGTCGCGGGACTCGAAGAGCGTGAAGCCCGCGGTGGACCAGTCGGTCGCCTGCGCCGGGGTCACCGTGGCGACGACGGTCCCCGGACGCCGAGCGCCGCGGGCCGCCGCACGGATCGGGTCATCCGGGTCCGAGGCGACCACGACGACCTCGCGCGAGGGACGCTGCAGCGCGAGCGCGACCCCGAGGGCATCGGCGTGCCCGAGCGGCCGCTCCGTCCCGGTGACGGCCCGGTCGGTCACGAGCGACACCGCCGCCCCCCGGTACGACTCGTCGCCGGTCAGTGCGGCGAGCGTCGCGGCGGCCGCGGCGAGTGCGACCGTGCCGGAGCGCATGGCGGTCTGCGGCTGCTCGCCCGTGGCGGTGCCGGCTGCCGCGAGCACCGGGTCGGTGTCGAACCGCCCGGCCAGGCCGTCGTCGACCAGCGTGCGCGCGACGTCGGCGTAGGGGAGCTCCCCGGTGACGAGGGCGAGCTCGAGGAGCCCTTCGGCGAGGAGTCCCACGTCCTCGATGGTCGGCGCCGCCGTCGACGCGCCGCGCGGAGTGCTCGACCGCACCGACACGTGTCCGTCCGTGAGGTGCCCGGCGACGATCGCGTCGGCCGCACCCCGTGCGAGCGCGATCATCTCGGCATCCCCGTGGCGGGCCCCGGCGATGGCGAACCCCCGGATCGCCAGGCCGTTCCACCCGGTGAGCACCTGGTCGTCGAGCGGCGGGGGATCGAGCCGCCCGCGCTCGTCGAGCGGGAGTCGGTACCACTCGCCCTCGACCCGCCGGCCGTCGATGGTGGACTCGCTGTCCTGCGCCGCGACGAACGCGCCGTCCGCACGCCGGAGCGTGTCCCGCAGGAAGTCGGCGATGCCCCGGGCCTGCTCCGCCCCGGCCACCGCGAGCACTCCCGCGTTGTCGTAGAGCATCCGCTCGTAGTGCGGCACCGACCAGTCGCGCTTGGTCGCGTACCGGAAGACCCCGCCGTCGGCGTCGGTCAGCTCGCTCGCGCGGATCGCGTGCAGGGAACGTTCGAGCAGCGCGGACGCCCGAGCGTCGTCGGCGGCGACGTCTGACAGGAACTCGAGCAGCGGCGCGCTCGGGAACTTGGGGGCACCGCCGAATCCGCCGTATGTGGTGTCCTCGGCCTGTGCCAGTTGGTCGACGACGGCTCGGACGTCGTCGACGCTCGGGAGGCGCGGCTCGTCCCCGTCACCGCCCGCGCCACCGCGGGCGGTCCGGTCCGCCTCGGCCCCCTGCCGGATCGCCGCCGCGATCGCACTCGCGTTCGCGTCCACCTCGTGCCGGCGCTCGGTCCACGCGTCGAGCACCGCCGCCAGGATCTGCCGGAACGCCGGCACTTGCCCGACGGGCGACGGCGGGAAGTACGTCCCCGCGAAGAACACGTGCCCGTCCGGTGTGAGGAACGTCGTCAGGGGCCAGCCGAGCTGCTGCGTGAAGGCACTCGCCGAGGCCATCAGGCTGGCGTCCACGTCCGGCCGTTCTTCGCGGTCGACCTTCACCGCGACGAAGTCCTGGCGGAGGAGCTCGCCGATGCCCGGGTCGGAGAAGCTCTCGCGTGCCATGACGTGGCACCAGTGGCACGTGGCGTAGCCGACCGACACGAGCACGGGGACGTCGCGTTCGCGGGCCTCGGCGAAGGCTTCCGGAACCCACTCACGCCAGTCCACCGGGTTGTCGGCGTGCTGGCGGAGGTACGGGCTGACGGCGGAGCCGAGGCGGTTGTCGGTCATGCGTCCAGCCTGCCTCGACCGTCCTGGGTGCGCTGCCCTCAGTCGCGATCTGTGGACGGATCCGCGGTGTCCACAGGCAGCCGCAGACCGACCCAGCCCACGAGCGACGCGAGCTGCGCGGCAACGTCGGCCGGCGACCGGGAGTCGGTGTCCACCCGGGTGACGTCGTCTCGGACAGCCGAGTCGAGCCTCCTGGCCGTCCGTGTGCTGTGCGCCAGCTGCGCCTCGGGAAGGTGCCCACCAGATCGACGGCGCAGCCGGTCGGCGGTCGTCGTGTCGCCGGCGCGGAGCAGCACGGCGGTCACGACGGGATCGTCGCCCATCGCCTCGGCCAACGCGTCCCGCTCCAGCACCGACACGGTGTTCGTGTACACGAGCCGGTGGTGGCCGAGTTCGCGGTACCGGGCCCACATCGCGGCGAGGTTCCGTTCGGCGAGGCGGGCCTCCGGGTGCTCGACGTGCGGCGCGGGGTGGGCGAGGTCGAGGAAGTCGCCCTCGATGACGGCGTGCCGGACGTCGGCGGCGACGAGCAGGTCGTGCAGTGCCTCTGCCGCGGTCGACTTGCCCACGCCGGACCTGCCCCCGATGAAGAGGACCTCGGAGCGGGGCACGGCGTCAGTCCCGGCTGAGCGACAGGAGGGCGAGGGCTGCGTCCTCGGGGCCGTAGTCGAACAGCCGGTCCCAGAACGGGTCGTCGGCCCACGGCACGTCGCTGCCGACCGGGACCGCGTGCGCCGTCTCGACGAGCCAGTCGAGCTCCGGCCGGACCGCGGTCGCGAACACGGGCGGCTCCCACCCGAGGGAGCGTGCAGCGGTGGTGTCGAGCACGAACGGCGTCGGCGTGGTCCACGGGGTGGTGCCCACGAACGCGGGGGCGTCGGCGTCGAGCAGGACCTCGTCGAACGGGTGGTCGAGGTGACCGGCGATGGTCCGGACGATCTCGAGCACGCTCGGCGCGGTGTCGTCGGCGACGTTGAGGATGCGGCGGTCCGGTGCGTCGGCGACGAGGCGGACGAGGGAACCGATGCCGCTGGCCGCCGTGGTGTGGTCGACGCTGCGGCCGTGGTCGGCGAGGAGGATGCGCTCCCGACCGTCCAACGCCCGCCGGACGACGAACCACTCGCGGGGCCGACCGATGCCGACGCCGTACACCTTCGAGGGCCGGACCACGGTGACCGGGGCGCCGTGGTCGAGCAGCACCTGTTCGGCGGCGACCTTGGCGGCGCCGTAGCCGTCACGACCGGTGGGGTCGCCGTCGCCCGCCGCGACGGTCGGCTGCAGCTCGGTCACTGCGCCGCCGAACACGGGCTTGTCCAGCGAGTTCGCGTGCCGACCCTGCTCGTCGGCGTACACGGCCTTCGACGACACGAACACGGTCGAGCCGACGTCCTCGAGGAAGGGCAGGAGCTGCCGGGCGTCGTCGCGGGTGAGGCCGACCGTGTCCACCAGCAGGTCGGCGCCGGGGCGGAGGAGGTCGCGGAGGACGGCGGTGTCGCGACGGTCGCCCGGGGTGAACGTCGCTCCCGCCGCGGTGAGTTCGTCGGCGACGGGGCCACCGCGCCGGCCGACCACGTCCACCTGCCAGTCGCCGCCGCCGCGTCCGGAGGCGTCGAGGAGCGCACGCGCGACGGCCGAACCGATCCCGCCGGTACCGCCGAGGACGACCGCGCGTCTGGTGCTCATGGGTCAACGGTAGTCGGCGCGGGCGCGGTGCAACCCGAGACGGCCGC
Organism: Curtobacterium sp. Curtsp22; assembly: GCF_059492135.1. Classification (NCBI taxonomy): domain Bacteria; kingdom Bacillati; phylum Actinomycetota; class Actinomycetes; order Micrococcales; family Microbacteriaceae; genus Curtobacterium; species Curtobacterium sp. Curtsp22. The sequence goes on from NZ_CP168519.1 coordinate 3,146,509, forward strand.
CGGCGTTGGCGCCCGGGGTCGTCGGGCTAGGAGGCCAGTGCCTCGGGCTCGCGCCGCCACCAGTCGAGCAGGGACCCGTCGTAGACCCGGACCTTCTCGTGGCCGAGCACCGTCAGCGCGAGGGCGTCGACGCACGCGGCACTGCCGACACCGCAGTACGTGACGATCTCATCGGCGTCGAGCACGGACGCGAAGGCCTGCTCGAGGGCGGGACGGCGCAGGTACGCGTTCGTCGTGGGGTCCACGAGCGTGTCCACGGTGATCGGGGTGCTGCCGGGGACGATCGGCGGGTGTTCGGCGCCGAGGGCGGACTCGGGCGCGGCGAACACCAGCGACGCGGGCTGCTCGCCCGAGACGGCACGGAGGACTCGCTCGTGGTCGGCCCAGAGCGGACGCTCCTCGCCCGCGAGGAAGGTCGTGGTCGCCGTCGCGTCGCCCACGTGCGACGCCGGGGTCGACGCTGGCTTCGGCGCCGATCGGAGCGCGCCGACGCGCACCGGGCGACCCTCGTCCCGCCACTTCGTGAAGCCCCCGTCGAGCACAGCGACGGAGTCGAAGCCGAACGAGCGGAAGATCCACCAGAGCCGCGCCGACCACTCGCCGACGCTGTCGTCGTAGACCACGACCGTCGAGGTGTTCGTCACGCCGAGGTCGCCGGCGGCGGACTCGAACCGCTCGGCGCCGGGTCGGGTGAACGGGACGTCGGCGTCGGGCGTGGAGAACGCCTCGACGAGGTCGGCGTACCGGGCACCCGGGACGTGTCCGCGCTGCTCGTAGGAGTCCCGCGCCGTCTGCCACGTCGTCTCGAGACCGGTCCCCGCGGTGTGCACGGACGCGTCGAGCACGACGAGTTCGTCAGCACCGAGGTGGTCTGCGAGCCACTGCGTCGACACGAGCGGCGAGGTCAGGACGGGGGCCATGCCGGAAAGGGTAATCGGCACCCCTGACGTGTGCGAGGGAAACCGACACACGGCGCAACCGGGCCGCGTCCTGCGGCGGATCGTCAGACCGGACGGAGCGGTTCCGGCGCGCCGGCGGGGACCTCGACGCGGATGCGGTCTCCGGGGCGGACGACCCCGCCGGTGACGACGACGGCCATCACGCCGCCCTTGCGCTCGACCGAGCCGTCCTCGGCACGACCGAGCACGGCGCGGAGGAGCCCGGGCTCGAAGTCGTTGATCTGCTGGCAGGGGTTCCGCAGGCCTGTCACGCGGACGCAGGCGTCGTCGCCGAGGTGCAGGAGCGTGTCGGTCGGCAACCCGAGCAGGTCGACGCCGCGGGTGGTCACGTTCTCGCCCATCTGGCCCGGGGCGACCTCGTATCCGGCCTCGGCGACCTCGTCGAAGAGTTCGGTGTGCAGCAGGTGGACCTGCCGCAGGTTCGGCTGCGAGGGGTCCCGCGCGACCCGGGACCGGTGCTGGACGGTGGTGCCGGCGTGTGCGTCGCCCTCGATGCCCCAGCCGGCGACGAGCACGACCTCGTCCACGACCGGCTTGCTGAACCGGTGGTCGGTGTCGCGGCTGACGGAGACGACGGCGGCGTGGTCTTCCTGGTGTTCGGTCACCCCTCGATCCTGGCGCGGATCGGGTCGGGGCGCGAGGGGGTCCCGCGCGGAGTGCGACGTTCCGCGAGTCGATCCACCCGCGGGTTGTCGAAGACCGCGTGCAACCCAGGGCGAGCCCGCGAGCGACGAACGGCCCGCCCCGGGGAACCGGGACGGGCCGTTCATGTCGAGCGGGGTGGGTCAGTGCGCCGCGGTCGGGATGCTGCCCGTCGTCGCCGCGCTGGCGTGCTCGAGCTTCGCGAGCCGCACCGACTGGCGGTTGATGAGGAGCCCACCGGCCAGGGCGACCAGGACGAGCACGCCCGCCGAGATGCCGAACGCCACGTGGTACCCGTCGAGAACGGCCTGCGCCTGCTGGAGCTTCGTCGGCGCCGCGGAGAGCCCGGAGAGGCTGTTCGCCACGACGTCGGCGAAGATCGTCGACAGGAGCGCGGTGCCGATCGAGCCGCCGATCTGCTGCATCGTGTTCACCGTCGCCGAGGCCACGCCCGCGTCGGCACGGGCGACCCCGGTCGTCGCGGTGTTCATCGCGGACGAGAAGATCGTGCCCATGCCGAGGCCGATCACGATGAGCGCCGGCAGGACGGTGCCCGCGTAGGAGCTGTCGAGGTCCGTGCGGAGGAGCAGCAGCAGGCCGATCGACGCGACGAGACCACCGGCGAAGATGAGCACCTTCGGCCCGACGCGGGGGAGCAGGCGACCGCCGATCTGCGTCGCCGAGATCATGATCGACAGCGGCATCGGCAGGAACGCCAGACCCGTCTGCAGCGAGCTGAACCCGAGGGTCTGCTCGAGGTAGTAGGTCAGGAACAGGAAGATGCCGAACATGCCGATCGCCACCAGGCCGATCGCGATGAACGAGCCACCGCGGTCACGGTCGAGCACGACCCGGAGCGGCAGCAGCGGGTGCGCGACACGGGTCTCGATGAACACGAACGCCGCGATGAGCACCACGCCGGCCGCGAGCATGACGATCGTGAGCGGGGAGTCCCAGCCGTTCGTCTCGGCGTTCGAGAAGCCGTAGACGACGCCGACGAGGCCAGCCGTGATCGTGAGGACGCCGGCGACGTCGATGCGCGGACGCTCGACCTTCGGCGGCTTCGCCATGAAGACCAGGGCGCCGATCACGCCGAGGACGGCGAACACGACGTTCACGTAGAGGCACCAGCGCCACGACGCGTACTCGGTGAGCACGCCACCGAGGAGGAGGCCGATCGCGGCACCGGAGCCGGCGATCGACCCGAAGATGCCGAACGCACGGCCGCGCTCCTTCGGGTCGCGGAAGGTCGTCGTCAGCATGCCCAGCGCGGAGGGGGCGAGCAGCGCGCCGAACACGCCCTGCAGTGCACGAGCGGCGACGAGCAGGCCGAACGAGTCCGCCAGGCCGCCGAGCACGGACGCCACGGCGAAGCCGACGAGCCCGATGATGAAGGTGTTCTTCCGGCCGAAGAGGTCGCCGAGCCGCCCGCCGAGGAGCAGCAGCGACCCGAACGCGAGCGAGTACGCCGTGACGATCCACTGGCGCTGGTCGGTGCCGAAGTCGAGGTCGGCCTGGGCCGAGGGCAGTGCGATGTTGACGATCGTCGCGTCGAGCACGACCATCAGCTGCGCGAGGGCGATGACCGCCAGGGCGATCCAACGGTGGTTGCTCTTGTCGGGCGTGGAGCCGGAAGTCGTGGGTGCTGTCCCGGTGGGGGTCGGCACGGTCTGTTCTGCCGTCACGGCAGCCTCCTTCGAGAAGGTGGAGGGATGGTGGAGCACGCGCCGTCGGGCGCTCCGGGAGAGGGAGGATGAAGCGGATGCGGTGCATCCGCTTGTGACCAGTGTAGACCGAAACGGAAGGTCCGCATCCGCTTATTCCCAGAAAGTTCAACTAGCGTCGAGGCCGTGAGCACCACCGACCTCGAGCGCCCCCTCCGCGCCGACGCAGCACGCAACCGCGAGCTGATCCTGCAGACGGCACGCAAGTGCTTCGCGGAACGCGGGTTGTCGGTCACGCTGAACGACATCGCGCACGAGGCCGGGGTCGGCGTCGGCACGGTCTACCGCCGCTTCGCCGACAAGGACTCCCTGATCGAGGCGCTGCTCGCCACCAAGTTCGAGGCGATGAACGACGCCGCGGCACGTGCAGCGGACGAGTCCGATCCGCGCGAGTCCCTGCGGGTGTACCTGATGGGCGTGTTCGAGTTCCGGGCACGCGACCGGGCCCTCGCCGACGCCATCGTGCGTGCCGGCAAGTCGCGTCCGTCGATCGTGCAGGAACGCGATCGACTCGAGACCCAGGTCTCCGAGATCATCCGCCGTGCGCGGGACGCCGGCGTCGTGCGGGTCGGGTTCGACTACCGCGACCTGCCGATGCTCACCTCGATGGTCGGCGCCGTCGCGGACACCACCCGCGCGCACGACCCGAACGCGTGGCGCCGCTACGCCGAGGTCCTCATCGAGGGCGTGCTCCCGGGCGAACGGGAAGCGCCCATGCTCGGCGAGCCGCTCGACCGCGAATCGATCGAGCGAGCACTGCACGCGCAGTCCTGACGGCGCACACGCGCAGTCCTGACGCCGCGCACGCGCAGTCCTGACACCGCGCACGCGCTACAACCAGCTCGGCACCCAGTAGTGCGACCGCACGAAGTCCCACGGCATCTGCATGCCGGTCCACATCGGGAACCAGTACGCCGACGCGAGCACGACGACCCCGAGGTACACGCCGACCCAGACGACCGCACGGGTCCGGCGTGGCCGGGCATCGTCCCGTGACCCGAGCACCAACCCGATCGCCGCGGCGAGTGCCATCACCATGAAGGGCTCGAACGAGACCGTGTAGAACTGGAACACCGTTCGGTTCACGTAGAGCAGCCACGGCAGGTACCCCGCCGCGACGCCCATGAGGACGAAGGCGTACTCCCACTGGCGGCGCAGGATCCAGAGCACCAGCAGCGCCACGGTCGCGATGACCGCCGCGTACCAGATGAACGGGTTCGCGATGCCGGTGATGGCCTCCCCGCAGCGGGTCGCCGTGCAGCCGTCCTGACCGGCGTTCGTGCCGACGTAGTACATCGACGTGGGCCGCTGCATGAGCAGCCAGAGCAGTGGGTTCGCCTGGTACGAGTGCGGGGTGTGCAGGCCGATGTTGAAGCCGTAGATCTCGGACTGGTAGTGCCACCAGTTCTGCAGGCTGTCCGGCACCCACGACAGCACGCCGGTCCAGCGCTGCCCGCCCGTGGCGATCCAGTCGCGGTCCCAGCCGTCCTTCGACACGAACCACCCGGTCCACGACGCGACGTAGGTGACCGCGGCGATCGGCACCGTGAGCAGGAACGACGCCGGTCCCTGCTGCAGCCAGGCGCTCGAGGACCAGAACTCGATGCCGGCCCGCTTCCGCAGCATCATGTCGGTCAGCACGGAGTACACCGCGAAGAACGCGAGGAAGTACATGCCGGACCACTTCGTCGCGGTCGCGAGTCCGAGCGCCACCCCCATCGCGATCAGCCACGGACGCCACCAGAGCACCGGTCCCCAGAGCGTGTCGCGGCCGGCTGCCGTGCGCCGGGCGACCCAGGCGTCGAGCCGCCGGGACGTCCAGCGACGGTCGAGCAGCAGCGCGCCGAAGCCGAGCACCACGAAGAACGTCAGGATCCCGTCGAGCAGGCTCACACGGGACAGCACGATCGCCTGCCCGTCGATCGCGAGCAGGAAGCCGGCGAGGGTGCCGACCAGCGTCGAGCGGAAGAGCGACCGGGCGATGACCGCCGTGAGGAACACGGTCGCGATGCCGAGCACCGCCACGGCGAACCGCCAGCCGAACGAGTTGTCCGCGCCGAACAGGAGCATCCCGAGGCCGATGAGGTACTTGCCGAGCGGCGGGTGCGCGATGAACTCCGCAGCGCTGGTGAACAGCGAGGTCTCACCGGACGCGAACCGCTGGTCCGTCGTCGGCTGGGAGCTGTCGGCGGGGTTGCCCGGCCAGGTGCCCTCGTACCCGAGGTGCACGATCGACCAGCCGTCCTTGACGTAGTACGTCTCGTCGAACACGAGCGAGTGCGGGTGTCCGAGGGCGACGAGCCGCAGCACCGCGGCCAGCAGCGTGACGGCCAGGGGCCCGGCCCAGCGCCAGACGGCGACGCGCTTGGCGGTGGAGAGCGTGCGCGCCCACCAGTCGTCGAGACGGGAGCCGACCGGCCCGTCGGGGACGGCGGTGCGGTCGTCGGTCAGCTCGCTGGTCATCGGAGAGCATCCTACGGATCGCCGCCATGTCCCCGCAGCCGCACACAGGCGACCACAATGGTCCCGTGATCGTGCTCGCAGCAACGCCCATCGGCAACCTCGGAGACGCCTCCCGGAGGTTGGTCGAGACCCTCTCGAACGCGAGTGTGGTCGCCGCCGAGGACACCCGCACCGCGATCCACCTCATGCGGGCGCTCGGCATCGAGAACCGCCCGCGCCTCATCGCGCTGCACGAGCACAACGAACGGGCGAAGGCGGCCGAGGTCGTCGAGCTCGCGCGGGACGAGGACGTCGTCGTCCTCACCGACGCCGGCATGCCCGCCATCAGCGACCCGGGCTTCCCCCTCGTCGAGGCCGCTGCGGCCGCCGGGGTCACGGTGACCGCGCTGCCGGGCCCCTCGGCGGTGCTCATGGCGCTCGCCGTGTCGGGGCTGCCGACCGACCGCTTCAGCTTCGAGGGATTCCCGACGCGGAAGGGCGGGGAACGTCGGCGGCTCTTCGCGTCGCTCGCCGGGGAGCAGCGGACGATGGTGTTCTTCGAGTCGCCGCACCGGTTGGGCGACACGCTCGCGGACATGGCCGCGGGCTTCGGGGACGACCGGCGCGCGGTCGTCTGCCGCGAGCTGACGAAGCTGCACGAGGAGGTCCGGCGCGGGTCCCTCGCGGAGCTCGCGGCGTGGGCAGCCGACGGGGTGCGCGGTGAGATCTGCGTGGTCGTGGAGGGGTCGACCGGTGCGCTCGACGACACGACGATCGAGGACGGCGTCCGGCTCGTGCTGGAGCGGGTGGCCGCCGGGTCGCGCATGAAGGAGGCGGCCGCGGCCGTCGCGGACGCGACGGGGCTGTCGAAGCGCGACCTCTACGAGGGCGCGCTGGCGGCGCGGTAGACGCGAGCGTCACCGGACTGGAGGCGCGGCTCCGGACACGCACCGCGCCTCCCGTCCGGTTCTCCACAGGTGGCGCGCGGGGCGCGTCATGCGGCTCCCGCCCGCCCGTAGGATGGTCCGCATGTCCGACGGGTCCTCGTTCAGCATCACCACGCCGATCTTCTACGTGAACGACGTGCCCCACATCGGGCACGCGTACACCGAGGTCGCCGCGGACGTCCTCGCGCGCTGGCACCGGCAGCGCGGCGACGACACGTGGCTGCTCACCGGCACCGACGAGCACGGGCAGAAGATCCTGCGGACGGCCTCGGCCAACGACGTCACGCCCAAGGAATGGGCCGACCGGCTCGTGACCGAGGCGTGGAAGCCGCTCCTCGACACGGTCGACGTGGCGAACGACGACTTCATCCGCACCACGGACGAGCGCCACGAGCGCGGCGTGACGGCGTTCCTGCAGAAGCTGTACGACGACGGCTACATCTACGCGGGCGAGTTCGAGGGCTTCTACTGCGTGGGCTGCGAGGAGTACAAGCAGCCGAGCGACCTCGTGCCCGGCACCGGTGCGTACGAGGGGCAGCAGGTCTGCGCGATCCACTCGATCCCGGTCGAGGTGCTGTCCGAGCGCAACTACTTCTTCCGCATGTCCGACTTCGAGCAGCGTCTGCTCGACCTGTACGAGTCGAACCCGCTGTTCATCCAGCCGGAGAGCGTCCGCAACGAGATCATTTCGTTCGTCAAGCAGGGGCTGCGCGACCTGTCGATCTCGCGGTCGAGCTTCGACTGGGGCATCCAGATCCCGTGGGACCACGACCACGTCCTGTACGTGTGGTTCGACGCCCTGCTCAACTACGTCACGGCGCTCGGGTACGGCACCGACGACGACGAGGCCTTCCAGCGCCTCTGGCCGAGCGTGCACATCGTCGGCAAGGACATCGCCCGGTTCCACGCGGTGATCTGGCCGGCGATGCTCATGGCCGCCGGGCTGCCCGTCCCCGAGCGCGTGTTCGGCCACGGCTGGCTGCTCGTCGGCGGCGAGAAGATGTCGAAGTCGAAGCTGACCGGCATCGCGCCGTCGGAGATCACCGACACGTTCGGGTCCGACGCCTTCCGCTACTACTTCCTCCGCGCCATCACCTTCGGGCAGGACGGCAACTTCAGCTGGGAGGACATCTCCGCCCGCTACCAGGCCGAGCTCGCGAACGGTTTCGGCAACCTCGCCTCCCGCCTCGTCGCGATGCTGCAGAAGTACTTCGACGGTGCGGTGCCCGAGCGTGGGTCGCTGACCTCGTCCGACGAAGCGATCGACGCGCTCGCGGTCTCCGTCACCGAGCGCGCCGACGCCGCCATCGCCGCGTTCGCACCGCACGAGGCCATCGCCGCGGTGTGGGAGCTCGTCGACGCGCTGAACGGGTACATCACCGAGCAGCAGCCGTGGGCGCTGGCGAAGGACGACGCGCAGCGCGAGCGGCTCGGCACCGTCCTGGCCACCGCGCTCCGTGGGCTCGGTACCGTCGCCGTCCTGCTCTCGCCGGTCATGCCGAAGGCGACCGAGAAGCTCTGGGCCTCGATCGGTGCCGGCGGATCGATCGCCGAGCAGCGGGTGAACCGTGCCTGGGAGTGGCAGGGTGCCTCGACCGTGGTCCCGCTCGAGTCCGGGTTGTTCCCGCGCATCGATCAGTCGGAGCAGGGCGCAGCGTGACCGACGCCCACCTCCGCGCCCGTGGTGACGGCGGCGGGTCCAAGCGGGACCTGACCTACCCGCCCCTGCCCGAGGCGCTCGTCGTCCCGGTCTACGACAACCACACCCACATGGAGATCGCCGACGGCGGCGACGGCGCGCTGGACTACCGTGAACACCTCGACCGCGCGTCGAGCGTCGGTGTCCGCGGTGTCGTGCAGGTCGGCACCGACCTGGCCACCTCGGAGTGGTCGGCGGCCATCGCCGCACGGGAACCCCGGGTCCTCGCCGCGGTGGCGCTGCACCCGAACGAGGCGCCGTCGCTGCAGGAACAGGGTCTGCTCGACGAGCACCTCGCCGGCATCGAACGGCTCGCGGCACTGCCCCGGGTCCGGGCGATCGGTGAGACCGGTCTCGACTTCTTCCGCACCGGCGAGGACGGCCGCGACGCCCAGGTCCGCTCGTTCGAGGAGCACATCCGCATCGCGAAGGCGCACGACCTCGCGCTGACGATCCACGACCGCGACGCGCACGACGCCGTGGTCGAGGTCCTCGACCGTGTCGGCGCTCCCGAGAAGACCGTGTTCCACTGCTTCTCCGGCGGTCCCGACCTCGCCCGGCTCTGCGCGGAGCGCGGCTGGTACATGTCGTTCGCCGGCACCGTGACGTTCAAGAACGCGGCCCCCTTGCGTGCCGCGCTCGAGGTCGCACCGCGTCACCTGATCATGGTCGAGACCGACGCCCCGTACCTCACGCCGACGCCGTTCCGCGGCCGCCCGAACGCGCCGTACCTCATCCCGCTCACCCTCCGGTCGATGGCCGAGACCCTCGGGACCGACGCCTCGATGCTCGCGGCACAGATCGCCTCGAACACCGAGCTCGTCTACGGCGCGTGGGACGCCGAGCCCGTGACGGTGGAGCAGTAGTGGCATCGCTCCTCGGCCCGGCGGAGATCCGGGACCTCGCGGCCCAGCTCGACGTCACGCCGACGAAGAAGCTCGGCCAGAACTTCGTGCACGACGCGAACACGGTCCGTCGCATCGTGGCGTCGGGTCGGGTCACCGCCGACTCGAAGGTGCTCGAGATCGGTCCCGGTCTCGGCTCGCTGACGCTCGGGTTGACCGAGACGGGCGCGTCCGTCACCGCGGTGGAGATCGACGGCCGGCTCGCCGCCCAGCTGCCGAACACGGTCGCCACGATGCAACCGGCGGCCCGGCTCGAGGTCATCCACCAGGACGCCCTCACCGTCGCCGCGACGGACCTGCCCGAGGCGCCCACGCACGTCGTCGCGAACCTGCCCTACAACGTCTCCGTCCCGGTGCTGCTCCACCTGCTCGCGACCTTCCCGTCGATCGAACGGGCGCTCGTCATGGTGCAGGCCGAGGTCGGCTACCGCATCGCCGCGGGCCCCGGCAGCAAGGTCTACGGGGCGCCGAGCGTGAAGGCCGCCTGGTACGGGTCGTGGTCGATCGCCGGACAGGTCAGCCGGCAGGTGTTCTGGCCGGTGCCGAACGTCGACAGCGTGCTCGTCGGGTTCGATCGGCACGACCCGCCCGGGGACGAAGCACTGCGGGCGCAGGTCTTCGCGCTCGTCGACGGGGCGTTCCAGCAGCGGCGGAAGATGCTCCGCCAGAGCCTCTCCGGTGTCCTCGGCAGCAGTGCCCGGGCGTCGGAACTCCTCACCGCCGGTGGGGTCGACCCGACGGCTCGGGGCGAGATGCTCAGCGCCGTCGACTTCGTGCGCCTCGGCCGGACGGTCCTCGCCGCGGCGGAGTGACCCCGGCGGCCGCGTCCGGCGTCGAGCTCCAGTGCCCGGGGCGCTGGAACCCCTCCGGCAGGACCGTGGCCGAGTCGCCCCGCGCCGCGTTGACCTGCATCTGGGTGAGGAACACCGCGCCACGGAGATCGGTGCCGCGCAGGTCCGCGTCGCGGAGGTCCACGCCGAGCAGGTCGCAACGGTCCAACCGGGCGCCCCGGAGGTCTGCTGCGATGGCGAGCGACCCGCGCAGCGTCGCCCCACGCAGGTCGGCCCCGCGCAGGTCCGCGCCGACGAGGTCCGTCCCCGGACCGACCCGCTGGCCGTGGGCACCGACCGGACCCTGCCGACGTGCGATCGCGCTCGCCTCGAACAGGAGCGGACGGGCACGGTCGTACTCCGCGTCGACGTCGAGGGTGGCGAGGTCCTCCGGTGTCCCGTCGCTCAGCAGACGGACGTGCTCGAAGGCCCCGACCCAGGGGGCCCCGTCGTGTGTCGCTCGCACGAGGGTGATCGCCTCGTCGAGGTACCGCAGGAGGTCGTGGAGTCGTCGGACGACCGGGAACGTGGCGAACATGGACCGCCGCGTCTCGGGGTCGTCGCGCCACGAGCAGCCCGCGAAGGTGTGCCGGGAGACCTTCTGCCCGGCCCCCGAGCAGTCGAACACCGTGCAGCCGGAGAAGCCCCGCTCACGCAGGTGCGGGTGGATCCGGCAGCCGTCCGCGTCGTCGAGGTTCGTGCACGGGTCGCCGGCGTCCTTGTCGAACGGGAAGTCCGCGGACTTCGCGAACGCCAGGGCGACGCAGCACAGGCCGAAGCAGTTCGCGCAGTCGGCGCCGAGGTCCTCGCGTCGCCCCAGCTCGACCCGCGTCCGCGTCGCCATCATTGGTCGTTGACCCGCACGACCGTCCCACCGGTCAGCGACAGCAACTGCTCGAAGGTCAGGGGGAGCACGCTGTTCGCGGTCCCCGCCGCCGACCAGACCGTGTCGTACTCGCGGAGCGCCTCGTCGACCACCGTGCGGATCGGGGCCGGGTGCCCGACGGGGGAGACGCCGCCGATCGGCTGCCCGGTGATCTCGCGGACCTGCTTCGCGGTGGCCATCGTGAGTTCGGTCGCGCCGATCTGGGCGGCGAGCAGGTCGGTGTCGACCCGGTGCCGGCCGGACGTCATCGCGAGCAGCGGTTCCCCGTCGGCGAGGAACAGCAGGCTGCTCGCGATCGCTCCCGGTTCGGTGCCGAGCGCGGCGGCGGCCTGCGCGGCGCTGTGGGTCGAGTCGGGGAGTTCCCGGGCGGTCGCGTCGATGCCGGCTTCGGCGACGATGCGCTGGACGGTGGCGAGGCGGTCGTTCATCACCGTCCATCCTCGCGGGAAGCGATGTCCAGCGCGAGCACTTGCCCCGAAGTCATGGAAATCCAACATGTTTGCCGACCGGCTCCGCACCCGCCTACGGTCGTCCCCACGAACCGAAGGAGACACCATGACCAGCACCGGTCGTCCGCATTTCGCACATCGCACGCTCACTCCTGCTGAGATCGAAGCACGTCGTACCCGACCGACCGGCACCCCGGCGGAACGCGCAAACCGGGTCCGCGAGATCCTCAGCACGTCGACCTTCACGATCGCTCCCCGTCCCACTCGTCACACCTGGCGGGGTGTCTGAGGACATGCCGCTGGAGTTCGCTCCGATCGACGAGCCGTACCGTGTCTTCCCGATGGAGGACGTGGTGCGGATGCCCGCTGCGGTGGTGCTCGAGCGGAGCTTCGTCGTCGCCGCACTCGAGCGCAGCGCTCCTGGGCACGACTCGGCCGCCGGCTTCCTCGAACGGATGGTGCTGACGGACACGACGCTGTTCTTCAACGACGTCCTCGAGCTCCAGCTCCAGGACGCTGCCTTCGACCTTGCCCTCCGAGAAGTGCGTCTCACGGGGACACGCTCGGAGGCATCCGTCTGCTCACACCGCTGCTCGAGGACGTCATGTACTACCACGAGCGCTTCGGTCTCCCCGCCCTCGACTCGGTCCAGGCGGCGATGGTGATGGCGTCCGGCGCGGACGGCATCGTGACCGTCGACCAGTCCTTCGGAGAGGTCGATCCCTCGCTGCTCCCGATCTTCACACCCCAGCAGTTCGTCCGTGGTACCCGAGCGCGTCGACGCTCGAGCGGCTGGACGAGTCCCTGACGAGATCACGAGCGTGAAGCGATCGCACCGCCCCTACGATGGCGGCATGACCGACGGGACGGTGCGATCGCACGCGCAGGGGATGGCCGCCGACAACGTGCTCGCGGCGACCGGTCGCACGCCGGACGACTGGTACGCCCGCATCGACGAGATCGACGGACGGACGATCGGGCACGCCGCCATCGCCGTCTGGCTCGTCGAACAGGGCGTCGAGCCGTGGTGGGCGCAGGGCGTCACGATCGGGTACGAGCAGGCGAGGGGCCTCCGGATCCCCGGGCAACGATCGGACGGCTCGTTCGCGGTGTCGGCGTCGCGCCAGGTCCCCGGGGAGCGCGAGACGGTGCTCGACAGGGTCGTGCCGGTCTGCACGACGGCGTTCGGGTTCGCCCCGACCTCGGAACGCCGGGGCGGGAAGCGGCCGTCGGCGCGGTGGACGTTCCCCGATCGCGAGTCGGTGCTGCTCACCACCGAGGACGGCTCCCGGGCGGGCACGGTCCGGATCGCCGTGCAGCGGGAACGGCTCACCGGACCGGAACGCATGCCCGACGCCAAGGCGGAGCTCCAGGACCTGCTCGCGGCACTCTGAACCGGGGTCCCGAACGGGGCACGCGCGGATCGACCGGATGGCCCTAGGCTTCGACGGGTGTCTGCACCGCGTCCCCGTTCCGCACTCGTCCTCCTGCTCATGGCAGTGGTCGCGGGGTGTGCCATCGTGGTCTTCGCCGTGCTCGCGCTGCTCCGGGATCCGTCCGACGACGCCGCGTGGGTGGCCGTCGTGCTGGGCGGGCTGTTCGTCGCGTGGGGGATCACGTTCGACCGCCTCCCCGACGACGACGATGACGATGACGGCGACCACCACGACCACGACCACAGCCACGGCCAGGGCTGGACACCCCGCCGCCTCAACGCCGCCCTGTCGACCGGCCTGGCGATGACGGGCGCGTACGTCGTGATCCGCGCGCTCGGCCGCCCGGTCGACACGGCGCTGGTCGGGGCCCTCGCGTGGCCGGCCTGGCGACTCGTCAACCGGATCCTCGACGGCGTGATCCGACGGCGCGGAGCCCGCGGCGAGGCGGACGGCGCCACCGACTGAACGAGGCGGACGGCGCCACCGCCGACTCGCCAGCGGAGGCCGGCGAGCCGGTCGTCAGTGCCCCCGCGACGCCAGCGCCTCGATGAGCTGCTGCTGCGTCCCGTCCCGCTCCGACCACCGCAGCGGCAGCACGTTCTGCACCAGGATTTCCGGCGCCGCGCCGGCCTGCAGCAGCGACACCACCTCGTCGAGGAACGAGGACAGCGGCATCCCGCCGAAGTCGACGCCCTCGCCCATCAGATCCGTGGCGACCGCCGGCGGCACGAGCTCGAGCACCGAGACGGGTGACCCGGTCAGCTGCTGGCGGAGCGACTGCGTGTACGAGTGCACCGCGGCCTTCGTGGCGCTGTAGGTCGGGGTCGCGGCGAGCGGTGTGTACGCCAGCCCCGACGACACGGTGACGATCGTCGACGCCGGACGACCGAGCAGGTGCGGCAGGAACGCGTCGATGAGGCGGATGGTGCCGAGCAGGTTCGTCTCGACGGTGGCGACGGCGTCGGCCAGGTGTTCCGACGATCGCAGGTCCTCGGCGCGCATGATGCCCGACATCGTGACGAGGGCGTCGAGCGACGGGTAGGCGTCGATGACGGAGGCGGCCGCGGCGGTGATCGACGCCGGGTCGGTGACGTCGAGCTCGACGGTGCCGAAGCCGTACTCGTCGTGCAGCGAGTCGAGCAGGGCGCGACGTCGGCCGCCGATGACGACGGTGCTGCCCGCTGCCTGCAGGCGCTGGGCCAGCCCGAGGCCGATGCCCGAGGTCGCGCCGGGGATGAAGACGGTGGAGTTCGTGATGTCCATGACGACCACGATCCACCCGCCCGACCGCCCGAACCAGAGCGCCGTCATCGGGGGACCGCCGATCCCTGGCACGGTCGCCGGGCCCGGTGCACGATGAAGGCATGGACCGCCCCGGGCTCGCCGACTTCCTCCGCCGCCGCCGCGAACTGCTGCGCCCCGAGGACGTCGGGCTCGGCTCCGGGCAGCGCCGCCGCACGCCGGGCCTCCGGCGCGAGGAGGTCGCCGCGCTGGCGGGGATGTCCGCCGACTACTACACGCGCCTCGAGCAGCAGCGCGGACCGCAGCCGTCCGAGCAGATGGTGGCGGCGATCGCCCGGGCGCTCCGCTACAGCCTCGACGAGCGCGACCACCTGTTCCGCCTCGCCGGGCACAACGCGCCCGCTCGGGTCCACCGTTCCGACCACGTCGACCCCGCGATCCTCCGGGTGCTGGACCGCCTCGAGGACACCCCGGCGATCGTGGTGAACGACCTGGGCGAGACCCTCGTCGAGAACCGGCTCGGGGCGGCGCTCCTCGGCACGACCACGGGGTTGCCGGGCAACGAGCGGTACCAGCCGTGGCGCTGGTTCATGACGGGCTACGAACGGGCGAAGTACGCGCCGGAGGAGCACGAGCGGCTCGCCCGGGCACAGGTCGCCGCACTCCGTGCAGCGGTCGGCGCCGCGGGACCGACGGACACCCGGGCGGCGGAGCTCATCGCCGACCTCGAGGCGAACAGCGCGGACTTCCGAGCGCTGTGGTCCCTGCACGAGGTGGCGAGCCGGTGGGAGGACCACAAGACGTTCGTCCACCCCGAGCTCGGCCGCATCACCGTGGACTGCCAGGTGCTCCACACGACGAGCCAGACGCAGGCGCTGCTGCTCTTCACCGCACCGACGGGCAGCGAGGACGCGCAGAAGCTCGAGCTCCTCGGCGTCGTCGGCCAGCAGACCTTTGCCCGCTGACGGAGTAAACCCGCGTCACACACCTGGCGACTCCCGGCAGGCCGTGCCTAGGGTGGCGAGGTGAGCACTCCCCGCGTGTACGTCATCCACGAGAACCCCGAGTGGTTCCCGCCGCTCGCCGCTGCCTTCGAGGCCGAGGGGGTCCCCGTCGAGGAGATCCTCCTCACCGAGGGACAGATCGACCTCGGAGCCGACCCCGAACCGGGCGTGTACTGGTCGCGGATGTCGGCGAGCTCCCACACGCGCGGGCACGAGCACTCGAAGGAGTACACCCGCGCGGTCCTCGGCTGGCTCGAGCGTGCCGGTCGACCGGTCGTCGGCGGCAGCCACGTCCTCGAGCTCGAGGTCTCGAAGGTGGCCCAGCACGGACTGCTCCGGAACGCCGGGTTCGACGTGCCCCGCACCACGGCCGTCTTCGGGCGCAAGACGCTGAAGCAGGCCGCCCACGACTTCACCGGCGGCCAGGACGTGCCGTTCATCACGAAGCACAACCAGGGCGGCAAGGGCCTCGGCGTCCGCCGGTTCGACTCGCTCGCCGAGTTCGACGCCTACGTCGACAGCCCGGAGTTCGAGGAGCCCGTCGACGGCATCACCCTGCTGCAGGAGTACCTCACGGCCCGCGAGCCGTTCATCACGCGCGTCGAGTTCGTCGGCGGCGAGTTCGTCTACGCCGTCCGCGTCGACACGAGCGCCGGCAGCTTCGAGCTGTGCCCGGCCGACGCGTGCGAGGTCCCCCAGGTCATCGCGGGTGCGGTCTGCGACGTCCCCGGCACCGAGGCCGCCGGGGCACCCCCGGCGTTCAGCGTCCGCACGGAGGTCACCGCCGAGCACCCGCTCGTCCAGCAGCTCCGCGGGTTCCTCGCGGAGCAGCGGATCCAGATCGCGGGCGTCGAGTTCATGGAGACGACGGACGGTCGCACGGTCGTCTACGACATCAACACGAACACGAACTACAACCCCGCCGTCGAGGAGACCGCGCCGGCCTCCGGCCCGCGCTCCATCGCGCGGTACCTCGGTGGCCTGCTGGAGACGCAGTACGCGGCGCAGCTCACGGCCTGAGAACGCAAGATCCACCGGACTGGAGGCGCGGTGCGGGCCCGCCCCGCGCCTCCAGTCCGACCCTCCCCACCTCCCCAAGGAACTCACCCCGTGCGATTCGGATACTGGACCCCGCTCTTCGGCGGCTGGCTGCGCAACGTCGACAACGAGAACATGCCGGTCACCTTCGACTACGTGAAGCGGCTGGCGCAGCGCGCCGAGCGGATCGGCTTCGACCTGACGCTCGTGCCGGAGCTCAACCTCAACGACATCAAGGGCACGGCCGCGCCCTCGCTGGAGGCCTGGTCGCTCGCCGCGGCCATCGCGGCGACGACCGAGCGCCTCGAGATCATGGCGGCGATGCGTCCCGGGTACCACCTGCCCGCGGTGACGGCGAAGCAGGCGGCGACGATCGACGACATCTCGTGCGGCCGGTTCACGTTCAACGTGGTGAGCGCGTGGTGGGCGGAAGAGGCCAAGCAGTACGGCGGCATCTTCTCGGAGCACGACGACCGGTACAAGCGCACGGCGGAGTTCGTCGAGATCATGAAGGGGCTCTGGCGGGAGACGCCGTACTCCTTCCACGGCGAGTACTACGACATCGAGAACAGCCACCTCGAGCCGAAGCCCCGGGTCACCCCCCGCATCTACGCCGGCGGCGAGAGCGAGGCCGGCAAGGCGGCGATCACCGGGTACGCCGACGCCTACGTGACCCACGGCGGCACCGTCGAGGAGCTCCGGACGAAGATAGCCGAGATGAAGCAGCGCCGTGTCGACGCGGGGCTGCCGCCGTTCGAGGCGTTCGGCATGGCCGCCTACGTCATCGTCCGCGAGACCGAGGAGGAGGCGCAGGCCGAGCTCGCGCGGATCACCGACGTGCAGCACGGGCACGCGTACGAGTCGTACCAGGACTTCATCTCGAAGTCGCAGCTCGAGCACGTGCCGTCGCTCGAGGACTACTCGGTGTCGAACCGTGGGCTCCGCCCCGGGTTCGTGGGGACGCCGGAGCAGGTGGCCGCGCGGATCCGCGAGTTCGAGGACGCCGGGGTGGACACGCTGCTGCTGCAGTTCTCGCCGCAGCTCGAGGAGATGGACCGGTTCGGCGAGCAGGTCATCCCGCTCGTCCGGCCGTCCGTGGCCGCGCCGTCCGGGGCGGTCGTCTGATGGGCGACGCCTCCGACGGCACCGAAGCCGGCTGGGCGTTCGAGACCCGGCAGATCCGTGCCGGCTTCCGGGCGGACCCCGGGTTCGGCGCCAACGTGCCGCCGATCGCGCAGAGCGCCGCGTTCGTGTACCCGTCGGGCGAGGACGCGGCCGACCGGTTCATGCTCAACGCGCCCGGTCACACGTACTCGCGGGTGAACAACCCGTCGGCTGCGGCGCTCGAGCGACGCATCGCGGACCTCGAGGGCGGTGTCGGCGCCCTCGCGCTCGCGTCCGGGCAGGCTGCGACCTCGCTCGCCGTCCTCGGCCTGGCCCGCGCCGGAGACCACATCGTGTCGAGTGCGTCGCTCTACGGCGCGACCTACACGCTCTTCGCCTCCACCCTGGGCGACCTCGGCATCGCGTTCACGTTCGTGCAGGACCCGACCGACCTCGACGAGTGGGCGGCGGCGGTCCGTCCGGAGACGAAGGCGTTCTTCGGCGAGTCGATCCCGAACCCGCGCGGCGACGTCCTCGACTTCGCGGGGGTGGCCGGTGTCGCGCACGAGCACGGCGTGCCGCTCATCGTCGACAACACCATCGCCACGCCGTACCTCGTCCGGCCGATCGAGCACGGTGCGGACATCGTCGTGCACTCGGCGACGAAGTACCTCGCCGGGCACGGCAGCGCCATCGCCGGACTCATCGTCGACAGCGGGAACTTCGACTGGGCGGCGCACGCCGAGCGGTACCCGCAGCTCGCGACGACCGAGCAGTCCGGGTTCGCGAACACGAACTTCGCGGAGAAGTTCGGGCGGCGCGCCTTCATCCAGCGCACCCGCTCGAAGCTCTCCGCCGACCTCGGGCCGGCGATCGCCCCTTTCAACGCCTTCCTCGTGCTGCAGGGCATCCAGACCCTGTCGCTCCGGATGGACCGGCACGTGTCGAACGCGGCCGCGGTGGCGACGTGGCTCGACGCGCACGACCAGGTGCTCGGCGTGCACTACGCCGGGCTGCCGTCGTCGCCGTGGCACGAACTCGCCCAGCGGTACGTGCCGGCGGGTCCGTCGGCGGTGCTCGCGTTCGACCTCGACGGCGGGGTCGACGCCGGGCGGCGGTTCGTCGCGGCGCTCGAGCTGTTCGACCACGTGTCGAACATCGGCGACGTGCGCTCGCTCGTCGTGCACCCGGCGTCGACGACCCACGTGCAGATGACCTCGGCGGAGCGGGCGGCCGCGGGGGTCGGGGACGGGCTGATCCGGCTGTCCATCGGACTCGAGCACGTGGACGACATCCTCGCGGACCTCACGCGCGGCTTCGCGGCTGCGTCGGGATAGGTTGGGGGCATGACCACGCTGGCCGCACCGACCCGTGTGCGGACGCGCGCCCCCGGGAAGATCAACGTCTACCTGTCGGTCGGGGCCCTGCAGGACGACGGCTACCACGACGTGGCGACGGCGTACCAGGCGGTCTCGTTGTACGAGGACGTCTCGGCCGAGCCGGCGGACGACTTCTCGGTGACCTTCACCGGGCCGATCGACTCGCGGTCGGTCCCGGTCGACGAGTCGAACCTCGCGATCCGGGCCGCGCGCCTCGTGGCCGACGCCGCCGGGTACCGCGGGGGCGTCCGGCTCACCATCGACAAGCAGGTCCCGGTCGCCGGTGGGATGGGCGGTGGATCGGCCGACGCCGCAGCGACCCTGCTCGCCGTCGACACGCTGTGGGGGACTGCGCTCGGGCGTGAGGAACTGCTGCGCCTCGCCGCGCAGCTCGGCGCCGACGTGCCCTTCGCCTTCGCCGGCGGGACCGCGGTCGGGACCGGGCGCGGTGACGAGCTGAGCCCGGCGCTGGCCAAGGGCGAGTTCCACTGGGTGCTCGCCCTGAGTGACGCCGGCCTCTCGACGCCCGCCGTGTACCGGGCGCTCGACGAACACCGTGAGCGGTACCGTGCGGACATCGCGCCGGCACCCACCACGCCCGTGGTCGAGGCGAACGTGCTGCAGGCCCTCCGCGCGGGCGATCCCGACCTGCTCGCGGACTGCCTGCACAACGACCTGCAGGCCCCGGCGATGCGCCTCCAGCCCGCGCTCGCGACGACGCTCGAGATCGGGGAGAAGGCCGGTGCCCTCGCCGGACTGGTATCGGGCAGCGGGCCGACGGTGGCGTTCCTCGTCGCCGACCGTGATGCCGCGCTCGAGGTGCAGGTCGAGCTCAGCGCCGCCGGCATGGTCGCGGTGCGTGCCGCCGGACCGGTGCACGGCGCCCGCGTCCTGCACTGACCGTCCTGCACCGACGGCGGCACGGTCCCGTCGGGCGGCGGGCCCCGTCGGCCGGTCAGTTCCGGACGTACTCCGTGATGACGACCGTGCCGGTCTTCCAGTGCTCCTTCGCCGTGAAGCCGTGCTCCGCGAGCACCGCGGCGGTCTCCGGCTCGATGTTGCGCGCCTTCACCGTCCCGCCGACGAACCAGACCGTGTCGATGTCGCCCAGGCGGCTCGGGATCGTCGTCTCGAGATCCCCGGTCTGGTTCCACAGGACGCCGGACTCGGTTCCGACCTTGCGCACGCCGAGGTCGGTCATGCCCGCGAACGCCGACGGGTAGGAGATGCGGATGACGTCGGCGGTGGTGCCGGGGTGCCCGTAGACGCTGCCGAACACGACACCCTCGTCGGCGTCGGCGCGGTTGGTGCTCCGCTCGGCGGCGATGATCGAGGCGGCACGGGCCCAGGTCGAATCCTGCTTCGCGAGCGGCTCCTTCACGGCGACGGCCGTCGGCACCGACAGCACGAGGACGGCGGCCACGGCGGCGGCGAGCAGTGCCTTCGGCCGGACCAGCGTCAGGGCGAGGGCGATGAGCAGTGCGACGAACGGCAGGCTGAGCGTGGCGTACTTCGGCGAGTACAGGTGCTTCCCCATCGCCGTGGCGAGGACGAGCGCGGCCGTGGGGATGACGACGAGCGGCACGGCGACGCGGACCGACTGCGCACGGACCAGGGACCGGACCGTGGCGGAGCGCCGGTGCGCCTCGACGAGGGCGAACACCGTGCCGACGAGCATGAGCGCCCACGCGCCCGCGGCGTACACGTCGACGCCGCCGAACCACGCCGTGGCGAACACCTGCACGCCCGTACGTTCGCCGATGCCGGCGATCCACGCGACCTGCTTCGACTGCGAGGCGACCTCGACGACGAGCGGCGAGACGGCCACGGCGGCGAAGACGGCTGCGACGGCCCAGCGGACCAGGACCCCGCGGGTGACGAGCGCCGGACCCAGGTCGTGGCCGCGGCGGGACACCGTGGCGCGACGGGCGGCGGCGCGGCGGGCGACCAGCGTCCACAGCAGGGTCACGGCGTGCGCGACGACCGCGAGCGAGAGGTAGACGTTGAAGGTCACCGAGACGAGTGCGAGTGCTCCGTAGGCCGCCCACCAGTGCAGGCTGCGACCCGACCGGGTGCGGCGGACCGCGGTCAGACCGACGAGGGTGAGGCAGACGGCCAGGGTCGTGATCGTGGCGTACGGCCGACCTTCGGACCCGGCCCACTGCACGCGGGGCAGCGCGAGGAACACGAGCCCGGCGGTGATGCCCAGGCGAAGTCCGCCGAGCCGGCGCCCGAGCGCGACGACGAGCCCCGCCGCCACGCCGATGGCCAGGGCGCTCGGGAACCGCAGCGTGAACGGCGTGTACCCGACGAGCCAGAACCAGACGTGCATCAGCGAGTAGTAGAGCCCGTGCACGGCGTCGACGCTGTGCAGCTCGGCCCACAGCTGCGGCCAGGTCCGCTGGGCGCTCGTGACCGTCGCCGCCTCGTCGTACCAGAGCGAGGGGACCCAGGCGAAGGCGGCGCAGACGATCACGCCGAACGCGCCGACCGTCAGCTCGGGCGTGCGGACGACGGCGGTGCCGATGCTCGACACGAGGCCCCGGAACCCGGAGCGGGCACGGACCGGCGCGATCCCCGTCGTCCGGGGGATGCTGATGGTGCCGGTCCGTGGTGCAGTCACGGTGAGGACGGTATCCGCGGCGGCTGGGCAGGTGCCCGGCGTCCCCGCAGCCCAGACTGAGAGTTCCACATACCGGTATCGTGCGGAGGACCATGACGAAGCTCCGCATCCGCGACGCCGCGCGGTACCTCGGCGTCAGCGACGACACCGTCCGGCGGATGGTCGACGCCGGGACCTTCACGCGGGGGACCGACCCCTCCGGACGGACCGTCGTGGACGGGCGGGAACTCGCGGCGCACATCCGCGGCGTCGGCGGGCAGCTCGACGACCCGTCGGGGACGAAGAGCTCGGCGCGCAACCGGTTCGTCGGGATCGTCACCGACCTCGTGGTCGACGGCGTGATGGCGCAGGTGGAGCTGCAGAGCGGCCCACACCGGGTCGTGTCGCTCATGAGCGCCGAGGCCGTCCGCGACCTCGGGCTCGAGGTCGGGACGGTCGCCGTCGCGTCGGTCAAGGCGACGATGGTGTCGGTCGAGGTGCCGGCGGAACCGACCGACGCATGACCGACGACCGGCACACGAGCGACGACCGCCGTCGGTTGCTGTCCCGGACCGCGGCGCTCCAGGGCGCGGGGGACCGGGCCGTCCGGGCGCTGTCCGAGGCGAGCATCCTCGTCGTCGGCGCCGGTGGCCTCGGCGCGCCCGTGCTCACGTACCTGGCCGGGTCGGGGCTCCGCCGCGTCACCATCGTCGACCACGACGTCGTCGACACGTCCAACCTGGCACGGCAGACGCTCTTCGCCGCGGCGGACGTCGGGCGACCCAAGGCCGAGTGCGCGGCCGAGCGGGTGCGGGGCGTCGACCCGGAGCTCGAGGTCGTCGCACTCGCCGAGCCGTTCCACGCCGACCACGTCGCGGGCCACGACGTGGTCGTCGACGCCGCGGACAGCGTCGAGGTCACCCGGGCGATCTCGGACGCCTGCTCCACGGCCGGGGTGCCGTTCGTGTGGGGCACGGTCCTCGGCACCGACGGGCAGGTGTCCGTGTTCCACGACGCCGGGCCGGAGCCGATCGACTTCCACGACCTGCACCCGGACGCCCTGCCGGACGAGGGGTCCTGCGCGCTCGACGGCGTGCTGCCCGCGCTGTGCGGCGCCGTCGGCTCGGTGATGGCGGCCCAGGTGACCGCGCTCGTCGCCGGCATCGGGGAGCCGTTGACCGGCAGGGTGCTCACGGTCGACGCCCGGCGGTGGCGCTGGACCGAGAGCACGCTGCGGCGCGGCCCGGGTTCCCGGCGTCCGGCCCCCTCGGTGGACGAGGCCCCGCCCCGGATCGCCCCGGCGGCACTCGCCGCCCGACTCGACCGGACCACCGGCGGCAGCGGCGGACCCGTCCTCGTCGACGTCCGCACCCCGGCCGAACGCGCCACCGGGATCGTCGCCGGCAGCATCCCGCCGGACGACCTCGCCGCGGACGACGACCGACCCGTCGTCGTGGTGTGCGCCAGTGGCGTCCGCGCGACCGCCTGGGCACGCGCAGCCCGTGCCGCAGGTCGTGACGCGATGGTCCTCGACGGGGGCATCCAGGCCTGGGACCGGGAGGGCCTGCCGACGATCCGGCCCACAGCGACCGCAGATGCGGATACGATCGAGCAATGACGACGCACGTGCGGAACGCCGCCCTCCTGATCGCCGCGACCGCCCTCGTCACCGTCGGCCTCGCCGGCTGCAGCACGGCCGACACGGCTGGCACGGCCGGCACGACGGACACCACCGCCCCGAGCGCCAGCGCGAGCAGCACGGCCGGGGCCCCGACCGGGAAGATCACCGTCTTCGCCGCGGCGTCGCTCCAGAAGACGTTCACGACCCTCGGCGAGCAGTACGAGGCCGCCCACCCGGTGACCACGATCACCTTCTCGTTCGCCGGCTCGAGCGACCTCGTCACCCAGATCCAGAACGGCGCCCCCGCCGACGTGTTCGCGTCCGCCGACGAGGCGAACATGGACAAGCTCGTGAAGACCGACATCGCCGCCGGTTCGCCGCGGGACTTCGCCACGAACGTCCTCGAGATCGCCGTGGCGCCCGGCAACCCGAAGGGCATCAAGGACCTCGACGACCTGACCGCCTCGGACGTGCAGCTCGTCACCTGCGCCATCCCGGTGCCGTGCGGTGCCGCGACCGCGAAGGTCGAGCAGGCCACCGGTGTCGACCTGCAGCCGGTCAGCGAGGAGCAGTCGGTGACCGACGTCCTCGGCAAGGTCGAGTCCGGCCAGGCGGACGCGGGACTCGTCTACGTGACCGACGTCGAGGGTGCCGGCGGCAAGGTCGACGGCGTCCGGTTCGACGCGGCGTCGAAGGCCGTGAACACCTACCCGATCGGTGTCCTGAAGGACGCGTCGAACCCCGACCTCGCGGCGGCGTTCACGGCGTACGTGCGTTCCGACGCCGGCCAGAGGGTGCTCGCCGACGCCGGCTTCGGAGCCCCCTGACCCGTGCCCGACCACACTGATCGAACACCCCGGGCGAGCCCGTCCGTCCGCACCCCGGTGCCGTGGTGGCTGCCGGTCCCGGCGGTCCTCGGCGGCCTGTTCGTGGTGGTCCCGGTCCTGGCGATGGTCGGCCGCGTCGACTGGGGGTCGTTCGGCGCACTCGTCACGTCGCCCGCGTCGCTCACCGCCCTCGGACTGAGCCTCGGGACCGCTGCCGCCGCGACGGGCATCGCCTTCGTGCTCGGCTACCCGCTCGCCGTCCTGTTCGCCCGGTCCACGTCGCGGTGGATCGGGGCCGCACGCGCCCTGGTCCTGCTGCCGCTCGTGCTGCCGCCGGTCGTCGGGGGACTGGCCCTGCTCGCGGCGTTCGGTCGGCTCGGCGTCGTCGGGGCGTGGCTCGACGATCACGGTCTCCGGATCGCCTTCACCACGGCCGCGGTCGTGATCGCGCAGACCTTCGTCGCGATGCCGTTCCTGGTGTCCTCGATCGAGGGTGCGCTGCGCGTCGGGGGCGACCGGTTCGAGCGGGTCGCCGCGACGCTCGGTGCGTCCCCGACCCGGACGTTCCTGACGGTGACGACACCGCGGGTGCTCCCGGGCATCCTGGCCGGCCTCGTCCTCTGCTTCGCCCGTGCCCTCGGGGAGTTCGGCGCGACCCTCACGTTCGCCGGCAGCCTGCAGGGCGTCACCCGGACGCTGCCCCTCGAGATCTACCTGCAGCGCGAGATCGACCCGGACACCGCGGTCGCGCTGGCGCTCGTGCTGGTCGTCGTCGCGCTCGTGGTCATCGGCGCCTCCGCGCTCCGCACCCGGACGGCACTCGCATGAGCCGCGAGCGTCCGGCGCACCGCGGCCTCCGCGCCCACGTCGTCGTCCCCGACCGCGGCGTCGACGTCCACCTCGACGTCGCACCGGACGAGTGCGTCGCGCTGGTCGGGCCGAACGGCGCGGGCAAGTCCACGGTCGTCGAGGCCCTCGCCGGACTGCTGCGCATCCGGTCCGGATCGGTCCTGCTCGGCGACCGCGAGCTCACGGGCGTCCGAGCGCACCGCCGCGGGGTCGGGCTCGTCGCCCAGCGCGCGGACCTCTTCCCCCACCTGTCGGTCGCCCGCAACGTCGGCTACGGACCGCGCGCGGCCGGGTCCGGGGGCCAGGAGGCGCGGCTCCGCTCCGACGCGGCCCTCGCCGCCGTCGGCGTGGCCGGTCTGGCGGACCGCGCACCGGGGACGCTCTCGGGAGGGCAGGCCCAGCGCGTGGCGATCGCCCGGGCCCTCGCCACCGAGCCGGCGCTCCTGCTGCTCGACGAGCCCACCTCGGCGCTCGACGTCGACGCCCGGGCCGAGGTCCGCTCCGCCCTCGGGACCGCCCGGACCGGTCGACCGACGGTCCTCGTCACGCACGACCCGCTCGAGGCCGTCACCCTCGCGGACCGCATCGTCGTGCTCGAGGGCGGCCGGGTCGCCGAGCAGGGGTCGACCGCCGTCGTCCTCGGGCGTCCGACCAGCGCGTTCGCGGCGTCCTTCTCGGGTCTGACGCTCCTGCGCGGCACCGCCACCCGGGGTGGGATCGCCCTCGACGACGGGGGCGCGCTCGCGTCGTCGACCGGCACCGCGCCTCCTGGCTCGTCCGCCCTCGCCGTCTACCACCCGACGGCCGCGGTCGTGACGCGCGACGGTGCCGGGCCGGAGCGCCGGGTGACCGGACTCGAACCGCGGGACGGGCTCGTCCGGGTGCGGACCGGCGACCTCGTGGCGGACGTCACCGTCGCGGTGGCTGCGGCGCTGGGGCTCGCGCCGGGGGATGCCGTGCGGATCGCGGTCCCGGCGGACGAACTGACGGTCTACCGGCCGGACGGACCCACCCCGGACTGAGCCGGACTCGGCCGCCGGGCTCAGCTGCCGGACTCGGCTGCCGGACTCGGCTGCCGGACTCGGCTGCCGGGCTCAGTCGTCGGGCTCAGCCGCCGGCGAAGGGCGGCATGACGTCGACGACCGCCACGCCGTCGAGCCCGGTCGCCCGGTCGCGCGTGGTCACCCCGTCGACGAGGTACGAGCAGCGCTCCTGCAGCGCCCGCCACCGATCGGGGTCGTCCGCCGTCACCGACCGCAGGGCCTCGTCGAGTGTCGCTGCCTGCACGGCCACGTCGTCCACGCCCACCGCTGCCCGTGCCGCGGCGAAGAACCGGATCGTCGTCACCGTCATCCGCCGATCGCGCTCATGCCCCGGGTGGGGTGCACCAGGTCGTCGCTGTCGTCGCCGTGGTCGCGGGGCTTCGCCCACATCGCCAGGCGCCAGAGCTCGGCGACCTCGTCGTCGGAGGCTCCCTGGCGCATCGGGCCGAGCACGTCGGTCTCGTCGTCCGAGAAGAGGCAGCTGCGGACGTTGCCGTCGGCCGTCAGACGGGTGCGGGTGCAGTCGGCGCAGAACGACTCGGTGATGCTCGCGATGATGCCGATCGTGCCGAGTTCCGCACCGACGCCGCCGTCGGCCGTCCGCGCGAGCACTCGGAAGCGCTCGGCCGGGGCACCTTCGCGGGGTGCCTCGTCCGGCACCAGCGCGAACGACTCGGACAGCATCGCGCGCGTCTCGGCCGCGGTCACCATCGACGTGCGGTCCCAGGCGTGGTCGGGGTCGAGCGGCATCTGCTCGATGAACCGGAGCTCGTAGCCGCGGTCGAGGCACCACCGCATGAGGTCGGGCGCCAGGTGGTCGTTCACGCCGCGCAGCAGCACCGCGTTGACCTTGATCGCCAGCCCCGCTGCCCGGGCGGCCTCGAGCCCGGCGATGACCTTGTCGAGGAACGGGCGCCGGGTGACGGTGGTGAAGACGTCCGGGTCGACGGTGTCGAGCGACACGTTCACACGTCGGAGGCCGGCGTCGTACAGGGCGGCTGCGCGGTGGGCGAGCCCGATCGCGTTCGTGGTGAGCGACAGCTCCGGGGCGTCGGGGAGCGCGGCGCACCGGGCGATCACGTTGACGAGGTCGTGGCGGAGCATCGGCTCACCGCCGGTGAAGCGGACCTTGCGTACGCCGAAGCGGTCGGTCGCGAGCCGGACGAGCCGCTCGATCTCGGCCGCGGTCATGAGTGCGTCGTCAGGGGCGAACGGCAGCCCAGCCGCCGGCATGCAGTAGGTGCAGCGCAGGTTGCAGCGCTCGGTGAGCGACACGCGCAGGTCGACCGCGCGCCGCCCGAACCGGTCGAGCAGGCCGCCGGTGGAGCCGAGCATGGTCGCGGGTGCCATGAGCGTCAGCGTACGGGGTCGGCGGGTCCTCCACCTGATGACATCGCGAGCGCTCGTTCCCGGAAGGCGAGCCGGCGCCCCCAGCGCTCCCAGTCGGACCGCCGGGTGCGCACCAGCGTGACGACGATGATCACGGCGACCGCGGCGGCGAGCCACCAGTGGTACGCGTCCGCCGACGGCCAGACCCCGCGCAGTGCGATGGCGAGCCCGATCGACAGCCACTCCCAGCGGCCGGAGAGCACCACGAAGGGGATGAGGAGCAGCGCGTACCAGGGGTAGCGCGGGCTCACCGCGAGGAACGTCACGCCGATGAGGAGGACCTCGCCGGACCACGGCCGCGCGGGGTCGGACAGCCGCCACGCCGCGAACGCCGCCAGCAGGACGAGCAGCCCGACCACGAGCGTCGCCGCGTCGCCGTGGAAGACGAGCGAGACCAGGGCGAACCGGGAGCCGTCCTCGTAGCCCTCTTCCGACAGGTACCCGGGCAGGTAGCCGAGGACGTCGAGGCCCGTGGTCAGCACGTACGGCACGTAGAGCAGCCCGAACACCGCGATGCCGACCGGGATCGCCCACCAGTTCCGCCACCGACCGAGCAGTGGCGGGTACACGAGCGCGGGGATGAGCTTCGTCGCGGTCGCGGCGCCGAGGGCGATCCCGCCCCAGATCGGGCGGCCGAAGGCGACGAGCACGGCGCCGGCGGTGGCCAGGGCCGCACCGAGGGCGTCGACGTGCGAGTTGGTGACGGCCTCGGACGCGACGAGCGGGGACCACGCCCACAGTGCGGCCCACCACGTCGGACGACCGAGCTTGCGGAGCACGACGACCAGGCCCACGGTGACGCCGAGCGACAGGAGCAGCCCCGCGACCTGGAACGGCATGTACTGCGCGGTGGCCGGCACGAACGCCCGCACCGCCGCGAACCAGAGCTGGGCCATCGGCGGGTAGATCGTCACGACGTCCGGGCGGTTGATCGCGACGCAGTGCCCGTCCGCGCCGTCGCCGAGCCCGCGGAACCGGGGTTCGAGCGGCTTGCACGTGCCGTCGACCTTGTCGGGGAAGAGCCAGTCGGGGCGCAGACCGGACAACGCGGTCGACTGCGGCGTGTGCGCGTACGGCGAGATCCCGGCGTGTTGCACGATGCCGTCCCAGGCGTAGCGAGCAGAGTCGGTGCTGGTGTTGGGCGGCCCGGCGATGGCGGCGAGCCCGACCACCAGGCCACCGCCGACCACGAGCCACGTCATCCACTTCGCCGGGACGAACCGCAGCGCGAGCACCGCGATCGCGAACACCGTCCAAGCGATCAGGGTCCACGCAACGAATGGGGAACGATGACCGGACCGGAGGAACCCCAGATGCGTGACGCCGAAGGCGATGACGCCCGACAGAGCGAGCACGCCGACCACGGCCAGCACGGTCGGCAGGAGTCGGCCGGGGCGAAGTCGTTCTCTCATGGTGCGACGAGGCTATCCATGGTCCGCGGGCTGCTCCTGGATGCACGATCCGCGATGGCGTCGCCGAACCGGAACGCGCGGACGGCGGTCGTCTTGGGGCGGTTGCTCGGGGTGGCGTTCCTGGTCTGCTTCGCGACCGGCGTCTACAGCTACTTCCTCCAGCAGCCGCTGCCGTGGATGCGGTTCCCGACCCGTCCCGCGCAGCTCTACCAGTTCACGCAGGGCGTGCACATCACCGCGGGGATCGCGATCATCCCGCTGCTGCTCGCGAAGCTCAACACGGTCATGCCGGCACTCGTGCAGACCCCGCCGCTGCGTGGGCCCCTGCACCTGCTCGAGCGGCTGTCCATCGCGGTGTTCGTGGCGTCGGCGATCGTGCAGGTGACGACGGGCCTGCTCAACACGTACCAGTGGTACCCGTGGCCGTTCCCGTTCAAGCAGGTCCACAACGCGCTCGCGTACGTGCTCATCGGGTCGCTCGTGCTGCACATCGGCGTGAAGCTCCCGCTGATCACCCGGTACTGGCGGAAGCGGGACTCGTACGACGAGCACGGCCGGTTCGTGGTCGACCCGGCCGCGGGGAGCGAGCTGCTCTCGCCCATCCAGGAGGAACGGGGCGCTTCCACCGGGCCGGATGCGGCTCCGCAGGCGGTCGCGTCCTACCCCCGCGGCATCACCGGGCGTGTGCTCCGCTGGGTCGACGGCTTCCCGGCCGAGCCGGCCGTCCCGGCCGTCCCGGCCGTCCCGGCGGACGCTGCCGAGACTCGTCCCGGCGGACCGGACTCGGCGTCCGCGACCCGAGCGGCGTCCGCAGAGCCGAGTCTCGGCGTGCCGCAGGCCGGTGCGGCGGAGGCGAGCCGCGCCTCCAGGGCCACGCCGGAGGCGACCGACGGTCGACGTGAGCGGATCGCCCGGCGCGGGTTCTTCGCCGGTGTGACCGCCGCGACGGTCGGTGTCGTGGCGTTGACCGCCGGACAGTCGAGCACGCTCGCCGAGCCGTTCAACGTGTTCGGCGCCCGACAGCGGCACCGCGGGCCGAACGACCTGCCGGTCAACCGCACGGCTCGTGCCGCCGGTGTGCTGGCCACCGCCACCGCCGCCGACTGGTCCCTGACCGTCGTCGGGCACGACGTGGTCCGCACCTTCTCGCGTGCCGAGCTCGTGGCGCTCGGCACCGCCGACGCCGAGCTCCCGATCTCCTGCGTCGAGGGCTGGAGCCAGATGGCGACCTGGAAGGGCGTGCGGATGCGCGACCTGCTCGATGCCGTGCAGGCGGCGCCGGGGTCGCACGTGCGGGTGACGAGCCTTGAGCGGCACGGCGGCTACCGCATCATGGACATGGGCCCCGAGTACGCCGAGGACCCGACGACGCTCATCGCGCTCGAGCTGAACGGCGCGACGCTCGACCTCGACCACGGGTTCCCGGCGCGGATCATCGCTCCCGGACGACCCGGTGTGCTGCAGACCAAGTGGATCGAGAAGATCGAGGTGATCGCATGAGGGCCGCACGCATCGTGCTCGTCGTGGTCGGGGTGCTCGTCATCGCGTTCGGGGCGTACGTCCTCGTGACGACGGTCCGACCGAACCGGATCTGGGGGCTGGCGACCTGGCTCCTCGGGGCCGTGATCCTGCACGACGCGATCCTGTCGCCGTTCGTCGTCGGAGTGGGGCTCTTGCTCCGCCGGACCGGGCGGACGCTGCGTGCCTGGGCGCTCGTCGTCGTGCAGGCGGTCGTCGTGCTCGGGAGCGTCCTCGCGCTCGTGGTCCTGCCGGAGATCGCGGCGAAGGCGCACGGGCAGAAGAACCCGACGGTGCTGCCGTTCGACTACGGCGCGCGGCTGCTCCTCGTCGAGGGGGTCCTGCTGCTCGTCGTCGTGGCGGTGCTCGTGGTCGCCGCACGTCGTCCGGCACGCGTTCGCGCGAGTACTGGTTGAACCGACAACCTTTCGGTAGACTCGACGCATGACCGACGACACCCCGTGGCTCACCCGCGACCAGCTGCGCGCGTGGATGAAGCTCGTCGCGGTCATGGAGCTCCTGCCGGCCGCGCTCGACCAGCAGCTCCAGCGCGACGCCGACCTGACGCACTTCGACTACATGGTCATCGCGATGCTCTCCGAGACCGACTCCCGGACGCTCCGGATGTCGGCGCTCGCCTCGGCGACGAACGCCTCGCTGCCGCGGCTGTCCCACGTGGTGTCCCGGCTCGAGAAGCGCGGCCTCGTGGCGCGCTGTCCCTCGACCGACGACCGGCGCGCGACCGACGTCCGGCTGACCGACGCCGGCTACGCGACCATCGTCGACGCGGCCCCTGACCACGTCCGGACCGCCCGTCGCGTGGTGATCGACGCGCTGAGCGACGAGCAGGTCGGGCAGCTCGACGGCATCGCCGCGGCGCTCCTCAGCCGGCTCGACCCCGAGGGACGGTTCGCCGCCCTGACCTACCCGCGCGACGATGACGAGCCCGCCATCTGCGAGGCCCGGCTGACCGGCACGGCCACCGACTGACGCCACCGTCACGCACGCCTGCGGGCCGTGGGCGTTGCAATAGGCTCGCCGCATGACCGAGTCCGCCGCGCCGTCCGACACGTACTCCTACCTCGGACCCGCAGGGACCTTCACCGAGGCCGCGCTCAAGCTCGTGGACGCCGCGGCCGGCAAGCCCTGGCGGAGTGTCAACAACGTCGGCGAGGCCCTCGACGACGTCGTCAGCGGCCGGTCGATCGGTGCTGTCATCGCCATCGAGAACAGCGTCGACGGCGGGGTCAGCGCGACGCAGGACGCCCTCGCCCGGATCCCCGGCGTGCGCATCGTGGGGGAGTACCTCGTCCCCGTCGACTTCGTGCTCGTCGCCCGCCCCGGCACCGCGCTCGCCGACGTCCGCACCGTGAACGCGCACCCCGTGGCCTACGCCCAGACCCACAACTGGCTCGAGGCGAACGTCCGCGGCCACGGGCACATCCCGGCGTCCTCGAACGTGGCGGCCGCGGCCGCCCTGCT
This sequence comes from Curtobacterium sp. Curtsp22, assembly GCF_059492135.1. Taxonomy (NCBI): domain Bacteria; kingdom Bacillati; phylum Actinomycetota; class Actinomycetes; order Micrococcales; family Microbacteriaceae; genus Curtobacterium; species Curtobacterium sp. Curtsp22. The sequence continues at coordinate 3,177,938 of NZ_CP168519.1, forward strand.
CGACGAGCACCCCACCGCCGACGCCGCGGTCGCACCCCCGGGGATCACCGACCACTACGCGCTCGAGGTCCTGGCCTCGTCCATCGGGGACAACGCCTCGGCGGTCACCCGGTTCGTGCTCGTGTCGAAGACCCTGGCGCTGCCCGAGCCGACCGGGGCCGACAAGACCAGCGTCATCGTCGAGCTCCCCGCCGACCACCCCGGCGCCCTGGTCGACATGCTCGAGCAGTTCGCGACGCGGGGCATCAACATGGGGTTGCTGTCCTCGCGGCCGATCGGCGACGAGCTCGGGCGGTACCGGTTCGTCATCGACCTCGACGGGCACGTGCGGGACGAGCGCGTGGCGGACGCACTGCTCGGCCTGCGGCGGTTCAGCCCGCGCGTGACGTTCCTCGGGTCGTACCCGCGGGCCGACGGGGTCCGGCCCGAGGTGCCCGCGCGATACTCGGACGTCGCGTTCGTCGAAGCCCGCGACTGGCTGCGCGCGATCGTGTCCGGCGAGCCCGAGGCGCGCTGAGCGCTGGCTCCGCGCGCTGCGCGTGCCCCTCGTGCACCGGCGCGATCTGCTCCCGCACAACCAAAGTCCCGCGGAACCACGTCGTCGCGTGGTTCCGAGGGACTTTCGTCGTGCGGAGCGCCGCGGCGCGCGCGGCGCGCGCGGCTACCGCCGGCGGCCGCGGCCCGTCGCCGGCTCGACCGCGGGGATCCGGACGTCCAGCGAGCCCGGGTCGATCTTCGCGCGGAACGCAACGATCTCGCCCACCGGGTCGCCGTCGATCTCGAACTCGTCCGGCTTCGCCAGGCGCAGCGTGAACTCCTCGCCGCGCAGGTACCGCAGCGGGCGCTCCTGCTTCGCGGCCGTCGTGATCCGGCGGCCGATCACGGTGTCGGACAGGGCCGACCGGCGGAACCACCGCAGGATCCCGTTCTCCCAGAACACCCGGGCGGCGATGCGCACCCAGCCGAAGAACCCCCGAGGCCGCATCACGACGATGTCGAACACCCCGTCGTCGATCTCGGCATCGGGCAGGAGCATCGCGTTGGCCTGGAGCATGCCGCAGTTGCCGACGATGACCGAGTGCGCCCGCACCGAGCCGTTGCGCGCCGACTCGTCGAGCCGGTACTTGAACTCGAAGCCGTCGGTGTCCCGGACGGAGCGGAACAGCGAGTCGAGGTAGGCGAGCCACCCGACGCGCTTCTTCAGCTCGGGGCGCGTGTTCGCGAGCATGCGGGCGTCGAGCCCGAGGCCGGCCATCACGACGAAGCCGAACCGGTCGCGGGAGCCGTCGGGACGCTCGACACCGAGCAGTCCGAAGTCGATCGAACGGTCGTGCCCGGTGAAGATCGCCTTGGCCATCCCGCCGAGGTCGTCCAGCGGCAACTTCATGTTCCGCGCGAGCAGGTTGCCCGTGCCGCTCGGCAGCAGCGCCAGCGAGGCGTCGGACCCGTGCACCACCTCGGCCACGGCGCGGACGGTCCCGTCCCCGCCCGCGGCGGCCACGACGTCAGCTCCGGCTTCGAGTGCGGCGCGGGCCATGCCGCCGCCCGGGTCCTCCTCCGTCGTCTCGAACCAGAGGGTCTCGGCCCAGCCGGCCTCCTGCTGGTGCTTCTCGACGGTGCGCTTGAGGGTCGGCAGGTGGACCTTGACCGGGTTGTAGACCACCGCGGCCGTCCGCTGCTCGGTCTGGAGGGCGTCCTGGTCCGCGGGCGCGGTCTCCGAAGGGGTCGACATGCACCAACGGTACCGATCGGATGCTGCGAGCGGACGGTCGTGACGACCCGTCTCGGGCCTGGAGGCGCGGGTCGGGCCCGCACCGCGCCTCCAGTCCGTCCGCAACTGCGCCCCTTTAGGATGGTGCGGTGATCGATCCCCAGCTGCTGCGTGACAACCCGGACGTCATCAAGGCCTCGCAGGAGGCGCGCGGCGCCTCCGTCGCCGTCGTCGACGAGGCCGTCGCCGCGGACGCGGCACGGCGGAGCGCGATCACCTCGTTCGAGTCCCTCCGGGCCGAGCAGAACGCCTTCGGCAAGACCGTCGCGAAGGCCCCGAAGGACGAGAAGGCCGCGCTCGTGCAGCAGGCCCAGGCGCTCGCCGCGAAGGTGAAGGAAGCGCAGGCGACCGTCACCGCCGCCGAGGAGTCCTTCAGCGCGGTCGTCCGGAGCATCCCGAACGTCGTGCTGCCGGACGTGCCGAAGGGCGGCGAGGACGACTTCGTCACGCTCCGCACCGTCGGCACGAAGCCGGAGTTCGACTTCGAGCCGAAGGACCACGCCGACCTCGGCGAGCACCTCGGCATCATCGACATCCCGCGCGGCGTGAAGGTCTCCGGCTCGCGGTTCTACTTCCTGCGCGGCCTCGGTGCACGGCTCGAGATCGCCCTGATGTCGCTCGGCCTCGACCGTGCGATCGCCGCAGGCTTCGAGCCGCTCATCACCCCGACGCTCGTGCGCCCCGAGACCATGGCCGGCACGGGCTTCCTCGGCGAGCACGCGGCCGAGGTCTACCGGCTCGAGGCGGACGACCTCTACCTGACCGGCACGAGCGAGGTCGCCCTCGCCGGGTTCCACGCCGACGAGATCCTCTCCTTCGACGGTGGCGACGGCCTGCGGTACGCCGGCTGGTCGACCTGCTACCGGCGCGAGGCGGGGTCGGCGGGCAAGGACAACCGCGGCATCCTGCGCGTGCACCAGTTCAACAAGCTCGAGATGTTCGCCTACGTCCACCCAGACCGGGCCGAGGCCGAGCACGCCAAGCTCGTCGGGTACCAGGAGCAGATGCTGCAGGACCTCGGGCTGCACTACCGCGTGATCGACGTGGCGGGTGGCGACCTCGGCACGAGTGCGGCGCGCAAGTACGACATCGAGGCGTGGGTCCCGACGCAGGGCACCTTCCGCGAGCTCACGTCGACGTCGAACTGCACGACGTTCCAGGCTCGTCGCCTCGACATCCGGTACCGCACCGAGAGCGGGAAGACCGCGCCGGTCGCGACCCTGAACGGCACCCTCGCGACCACCCGGTGGATCGTCGCGATCCTCGAGACGCACCAGCAGGCCGACGGTTCGGTCGTCGTGCCCGAGGTCCTCCGTCCCTACCTGGGCGGCGTCGAGGTGATCGAGCCCCGATGAGCACGCAGGGTCGGTTCGTCGACGGTTCGGCCGGTGCGGGTGCGCCGGCCCGGACGAAGCGCTGGTTGGTGGCGCTCGACATCGACGGCACCACCATGCGCGAGGACGGTGTCGTCACCGACACCGTGATCGCCGCGCTCCGCGATGCCGAGGCGGCCGGACACGAGGTCATGCTCAGCACCGGTCGCAGCGAGGGCATGACCGTCCCGCTGCTCGACACGCTCGGCATCCAGCCGAAGTACCTCGTCTGCGCGAACGGAGCGCTGACGCTCGCACGACGTCCCGACGGCTCCTACGAGCGGGTGCACGTCGAGCAGTTCGACCCGAGCGAGGTCCTGCAGACCATCCACGGCGCCCTCGAGAACGCCGCGTTCGGCGTCGAGGACCAGACCGGCCACTTCCTGCTGTCCGGCAACTTCCCCGACGACACGATGACCGTCGCCGGTGAGCACGTCCCGTTCGAGCGGCTGCTCGGCGTCGAGGCGACCCGCGTCGTGGTCATCTCTCCCGGGCACGACACCGAGGACTTCCTGCAGATCGTCGAGCAGATGGGCCTGCACAAGGTCTCGTACTCGGTGGGCTGGACGTCGTGGCTCGACATCGCTCCCGAGGGCGTGACGAAGGCCACCGCGATGGAACGGGTCCGCGAGTGGCTCGACATCCCGCGCTCCCGCGTGTTCGCCGCGGGCGACGGTCGGAACGACATCGACATGCTCCGGTGGGCCTCGACCTCGGGGCGCGGCGTCGTCATGGGGCAGGCACCCGAGGACGTCGTGGACGCGGGCAACGAGCTCACGGGTGGCGTGACCGACGACGGCCTGGCGGCTGCGCTCGACTCCCTGCCGCGCTAGCCCGGTAGACTTCCCGGGACGCGATCACGTCTCGCCACGTGGTCGCGTCGCTGGAGGGTTGTCCGAGCGGCCGATGGAGCCTGTCTTGAAAACAGGTGGGCAGAGATGTCTCGTGGGTTCGAATCCCACACCCTCCGCCATGGACACACGCCTGCGCCTGATCCGCGTCGACGACGCCGCGACGCTCGCGGCCGTCGTCAGTGCGAGCGCCGACCACCTGCGGCCGTGGGAACCGACCCGTTCGCCCGCCTACTTCACCGAGGCGGGGCAGCACGACGTCATCGTCCAGGCCCTCGCGGCCGAGCGTGCCGGCACGTCCGTCCCGTTCGTGATCGAGTCGGTCGACGGCGAACTGCTCGGCCGGATCACGCTGAGCGGCATCACCCGCGGTGCCCTGCAGTCGTGTGCGATGGGGTACTGGATCCGCGCCGACCGAGTCCGGCAGGGGCATGCCTCCCGGGCTGTCCGGGCGGCTGCGGCGCACGCGTTCGAGGTGCTGCGGCTCCACCGTGTCCAGGCGGAGACCCTGCCCGAGAACGTGGGCTCGCAGCGTGCACTGCAGGCAGCGGGGTTCACGCGCTACGGCCTGGCGCCCGAGTACCTCAGGATCGCCGGGGCGTGGCGCGACCACGTCATGTTCCAGCTCCTCGCTCCGACCGACCGGTGAGCCCCCGGTTCAGCTCACGAGCCCCGTCACGACGTCGTGCACCACGCGGGCGGCACGGGCGGCCGCATCGTCGAGGTGCTCCTTGAACTCGTCGCCGTCCGGCGCACACAGGTCGCTGATGCACCGGACGGAGACGAACGGCATGGCGTGGACGTGCGCGAACTGCGCGATCGCCGCCGACTCCATGTCGACCGCCGCGACCGTGGGGAACGCCGTCCGGAGCAGACGTGCTCGACCCTCGGTGACGAAGATCTCGCTCGAGCCGATCGTGGCCGAGCGGAGGCGGTACCCGGCGTCCGAGGCGAGTGCCAGCTCGACGAGCCGGTCGTCGGGCTCGTACCCGGTGGGCATGCCCGGGACCTGGCCGAGCGCGTACCCGAACGTCGTCGCGTCGGCGTTGAGGTTGACGTAGCGGTCCCCGACGACGACGTCGCCGATCTCGACGCCGTGCATCAGCCCACCGGCGGTCCCGACGCTGATCACCGGGATGCCCGAGCCGAAGTCGTGGAACGCGTGGGCGACCGCTGCCGTGGCGTTCGTGAACCCGATGCCGCTGCGGCGCACGGCGACCGTGGCGCCACCGACGTCGAGCAGGTGGTGTTCGTCGTGGCCGCCGACCGGACCGTCGAGGATCGGGACACCGCCGAGGAGCCCGGCGAACGCGGACACCTCTTCGCTCATGGCGGCGATGACGACCGCGATCGGGGGAGGGAGTTGCACTGATCGATGATCGCACGGGCCGCCGACCGTCGGGACACCGGGACGCGTACCGTGCACCGTGCGCGAGGAGATCCAGGGGGCGGTGTGGTCGGGGTCGTCGAGTACCGAGCGGAGTGGCCGCGGCGCTTCGCGGTGCTGCGGACGGCGTACGGCGCGGCGCTCCTCGCCGCCGGCGTCCCGCACCGCATCGAGCACGTCGGGAGCACGGCGGTGCCCGGCCTCGCGGCGAAGCCCGTGATCGACGTCGACGTGGTCGTCGGGGCGGCGGACGTGCCCGCGGCCGTCGAGGCCCTCGCTGCGATCGGTTTCGTGCCGCGCGGCGACCTCGGCATCCCGGGGCGGCAGGCGTTCCGCACGCCCGAGCGCTTCGCCCCGAGCAACACCTACGTCGTGGTCGAGGGATCGCTCGCGCTCCGCAACCACCTCGGCGTGCGTGATGTCCTGCGCGCGGACGGCGTACTCCGCGAGGAGTACGCCGCCGTGAAGCGTCGGGCTGCCGCCGAGGCGCTGGACATCGACGACTACCTCGTGCGCAAGACCGCGGTGCTCGACCGGGTGCTGCGCGCGGCGGGCCTCACCGACTCCGAGCGCGCCTCGATCGCCGACGCCACCGCGGGCATCACCGGCCGAGGTGCCCACGGCTGACCCCTGACGCGCGGGTGTGCCCCGACCGGCTGCGATCGGCCGACTCGCCGCGGTCGTGCGCGTGTCCTCCCGCCGTCGTGACCGTTCCGGTTCGCGGATCACGGGATCCGCGAACCGGAACGGTCACGCGCCCCGCGGAACCGGCCGTCCCGACGCCGCAGCGCGCCGCGGCGTGTCCCGACGCCTCGCCGTCGCGCGGAACGGCGGGCGGGGTCGCGAGCCCCGCCGGCGCCGTCGACAGCGAAGGCGTCAGGCAGACGCCAGCGCCGGGTAGAGCGCGGTCAGCGGGGCGCTCAGCCCGGCGCGGACGTCGCGGCTGACCTGGTCGGCCAGGACCTCGTGCTCGCCGGCCTCGAGCGCGTCGTAGATCGCCGCCACGATGTCCGCCGGGTCGGCCTTCTCGACGTCGAGGTCGGCCGTCATGCCGGTGTCCGTGTAACCGAGGTGCGCTCCGAGGACCTGGGTCCCCTGGGGTGCGAGCTCGAGGCGCAGGGAGTTCGTGATCGACCAGAACGCGGCCTTCGAGGCGGAGTAGCCCCCGGCCAGCGCGATCCAGCTGAGCACCGAGTGCACGTCGATGAGCGCGCCCCCGGCCAGCGACGGCGCGAAGGCCTTGGCGACCCGGAGCGCACCGAAGACGTTCGTGGCGAAGACGTGCTCCACCTCGTCGACCGAGGTCTCGAGGAGCGGCGCGGAGCCACCGATGCCGGCGTTGTTCACGACGACCGTGACGTCGGCTGCCGCGCGGGCGGCGGCGTCGACGCTCGCCTGGTCGGTGACGTCGAGGGCGAGCGGCACGATGCGCTCGTCGTCCCAGGTGCGCGGGGTCCGGGCCGTGGCGTAGACCTTGGCGGCGCCGCGGTCGAGGGCCTGCTGGACGAACGCGGCGCCGAGGCCGCCGTTCGCTCCGGTGACGAGGACGGTCGCGTCGGTGAGGGTGGTCATGGTGTGCTCCTGTCGAAGAGGTTGGGTACGAAAAGTGAACCTAGCACGGTGTGTCTGGATTCCGAACCCAGGTAGGATGAACACATGCTCGGCATCCTCGGCGGCGACGAGCGCTGCCCCATCGCGCGGTCCCTCGACGTCCTCGGCGAGAAGTGGACGCTCATGATCGTCCGCGACGCCCTCGCGGGGTCGACCCGCTTCAGCCAGTTCCAGCAGAGCCTCGGGGTCCCGCGGGAGGTCCTCACGGCCCGCCTCGGCTCCCTCGTCGAGGGCGGCGTGCTCGAACGCCACGCCTACAAGCCGGACGGTGGACGCGTCCGTGACGAGTACGTCCTCACCGAGGCCGGCCGCGACCTCTCGCTCGTGCTGCTCGCACTGGGCGGGTGGGCGGACCGGCACCGGCCGTCCGAACGCACGTCCGACCTCCGCTTCGTCGAGGCCACCACCGGCGAGCCGGTCGAGGCGGTCGCCGTGACGCGCAGCGGGCACCGCCGCGTCGCGCTCGACGCGCTCGAGGCGGTCATGGAGGGCTGACGGTGCGAGCAGGCGGGCTGGCGTGACCAGCGTCGGACGGGAGGCGCGGGTCGGCCCCGCACCGCGCCTCCCGGACCACAGGCGGGTGCGTCAGCGACGCACGCCGCACCCGCAACTGGCGCCGAGCACCAACTCGGCGGGGACGAGGTCCCGGTGCCACTGGTTGTCCGCGTCGAGGCCGAGCACCCGGTCGACGGCGGCGGTCGCCATCGTCTCTATCGGCTGCCGGACCGTGGTGAGCTGCGGGTTCGTGTAGTCGGCCTCGACCGCGCCGTCGAAGGAGACGATCGCGACGTCGTCGGGCGCGGACAGTCCGAGCTCGAAGAGGGCGCGCAGGAGCCCGACCGCCTGCATGTCGGAGCTGACGAACACCGCTCGGGGGCCGGAGCCCTCGCCGAACATGCGGAGACCGGCCTCGTAGCCGCCCCGTCGGGTGAAGTCGCAGCGGACGATCGGGCCGTCGGGCAGCCCGGCGTCGCGGAGCGCGCGCATCCAGCCCTGCTCGCGGAGCTCCATCGAGCCGGCGTGTCCCATGATTAGGCCGATCGAGCGGTAGCCGTGCTCGACGAGGTGCTGCGTGCCGTCGTACGCGCCGCGCAGGGCGTCGACGCCGATGCTCGCGTAGTCGGGCACCTCGAAGAAGGTGTTGAGCAGGACCATCGGGATGCCGGGGTCCGTCACGGTGGACAGGTCCGGCCGCGTCATGATGCTCGTGACGATGATGCCGTCGACCTGCCGGGCGGAGAGGCTGCGCAGGCGCTCCCGTTCCTGTGCGGCATCGCCGTCGCTGTTGGCGAGCAGGACGTCGTACCCGCGCGCGGCGGCGGCGTGCGTCACCGCGACACCGAGCTCGGACCAGAACGGGTTGTCGAGCTCGGGGACGATGAGTCCGAGCATCTTCGAGGACCCGGTGCGGAGGGCCTGGGCGCTCGCGTTCGGGCGGTAGCCGAGGACGCGGATCGCCTCGCGGACGCGTGCCGCGGTGGCCGCTGCGACCGGACGGGGTCCGTCGTGCACGACGTAGCTCACGACGGAGGTGCTCACGCCGGCGTACCGGGCGACGTCGGCGCGGGTGACCGCCCTCGGGGTCGTCGGGACGGTCACGGGTGCCACCTTCGTCGGGTCGGAAGTCGCGTTCGGGTGCCGGCCCGTGCGGACCGACACCCGAACACCACTTGCTAGTCGCTGGCGATACTAGACGAGCCCACCGCCTCGACCGTCTCCGGGGCGTCGCCGAAGTCCGGCACCTCGAGGCGGACGCCGCCCTGCAGTGCGGACTGGTGGGCGATGATGCCGGGCAGCGTGAACCGGGCGGCGGTCCAGGCGTTCACCGGCGGCAGGGTCCGGTCGACGACAGCGCGGACGAAGTCGTCGGCGAGGAACTGGTGGCTGCCCTCGTGTCCGGTCGGCACGCCGGCGTACTCGGCGGGCAGGCGCGACGTGTCGTGCACGGCCGCGTAGCCGGAGACGAACGCGTCACGGAGCGAGGGGTCGACGCCGGCGAGGCGCGGGTCGTCGAGCTCCATCGTGGCCTGGGTGTCGATCTGGTCGCTGATGTCGTGCGAGTCCTCCTTGTCCTGCCAGACGCTGACCTTGGCGAGCTGCTCGAAGCTCGCCTCGGTGCCGAAGTAGCGGAAGCGGGACTCGCGGATGTGCGACGGGTAGCCGACGCGGCGCATCTCGTTGATCCGCATGACCCCGCCGTTGTCGAGCTCGAACAGGGCGGTGGCGTTCGAGAAGTCGTTGTCGAACTGGCTGACGTCCTTGTCGAAGACCCCGTCGCCGCGGTCGTCCTTGACGCCGATGCAGCTGACGCTGACCGCGTGCCCCGGGATCGCACCGAGGACCCCGCCGACCGAGTGTGTCGGGTAGAGCATGGGCGGGTAGCTGGCGGTGCGCTTCCAGTCCTCGCCGCCGCTGAACTGGTACGCGGCGTAGAAGCCGAGGTCCATGTCGTGCACGTAGTCGCCCTCGGCGTAGAAGACGCGGCCGAAGGCACCCTCGGCGACCTTCGAGCGGGCGAACACCGTCGCGGGGTTGTAGTAGCTCGTCTCGCCCATCATGTAGGTGAGCCCGGTCTCGCGGACGGCCTCGATGATGGCCTCGATCTCTTCGACGGAGATCGCCATCGGCACGGCCGAGTAGACGTGCTTGCCGGCGCGGAGGGCCTTGACCACGAGCGGCCCGTGCGTCCAGCGCTGCGTGAAGATCGCGACGGCGTCGACGTCCGAGGCGAGCACGGCGTCGAAGTCCGGGAACGTGCCGTCGAGGTGCTGCGACTCGACGAGCTCGGACGCCCGGTCGTCGACGAGGTCGGTGACGAAGACGCGGTCGACGTCCGGGTGCAGCTTGAACAGCTTGGCGAACTGGGGGGCGAACTGGCCCGCGCCGACCATTCCGACAGAGATCATCAGTGACCTTTCCAGGTGGGGGATGCGTCGCCGGGCAGGTCGCTCCGATGCGATCGAGGGACATCCTGACACCAATGTCTACACGTGACAACCCCCGATTCAAACGAAGAAAAAGCCTCTTGCCACCCGCTGTCCCCACGTGTAGATTCCCGGCTCACGGACTGCTGCACGTCAGTCCACCGCAGACGAAGGAGTCGCGATGGCCACCGAGAGCCCTGTGTCGTCACCCTTGACGACGGTCAGCACGAGACGGCGGAGTCGGGCGACCGACCTCGCCCGTGCCGGCACCACCTCCCCGCGACGCCGGCCCAGGAACGACCTCTGGCTGGCGCTGATCTTCATCGCTCCGGCATCGGTCGGCTTCGCCGTGTTCCTCGCGTGGCCCACCGTCCGGGGCATCTACCTCAGCTTCACGTCGTTCAACCTGCTCACGCCGCCGGTGTTCACCGGGCTGCAGAACTACGAGCGCCTGGTGCAGGACTCGATCTTCTGGCACTCGATGGCGGTGACGGTCGAGTACGTCCTGCTGAACATCGGGTTCCAGACGATCCTCGCGCTGTTCATCGCCGTGATGATGCACCGCCTCACCAAGTCGACCTTCGTCCGGGGCATCGTCCTCGCGCCGTACCTCGTGTCGAACGTCGTCGCGGCGCTCATCTGGCTGTGGATCCTCGACACGCAGCTCGGCATCGGCAACGAGATCCTGTCGGCGATCGGTGTGGGCCGCATCCCGTTCCTGCAGAGCGACTTCTGGGGCATCCCGACCATCGCGTTCATCAACGTCTGGCGGAACGTCGGCTACACGGCACTCCTCATCTTCGCGGGCCTGCAGGCGCTGCCGGAGCAGGTCTACGAAGCCGGCCGCATCGACGGCGCCAGCGAGTGGAAGATGTTCTGGCGCATCACCGTGCCGCTGCTCCGACCGATCCTCTCGCTCGTGCTCATCATCACGATCATCGGGTCGTTCCAGGTGTTCGACACCGTCGCCATCGCCACCCAGGGCGGACCCGCGAACGCCACGAACGTCGTGCAGAACTACATCTACAACCTGGCGTTCGGCCGGTTCCAGTTCGGCTACGCGTCCGCCGTCTCGGTGGCCCTCCTCATCGTCCTCAGCATCATCACGATCATCCAGTACCGACTCTCGCGTTCCGGCGAGAGCGACCTGGACTGACGGCCAGAGCACACGGAAGCGAGTCGAAGATGACCAGCACCCTGCCCCCGGTGGTCGAACCGCAGACCACCCGCGCGATCACCACCCGCGGCGGCCCCCGACCGCCTCGTCGGAAGCCCTCCGTTGGACGGGTCATCGCCTGGATCGCGATGATCGCCGTCATCGTCGTGACTCTGTTCCCGTTCTACTGGATCCTCCGCACCGCCCTGTCCTCGAACGGTGCGATCTCGGCCGACCCCACCTCGCTCCTCCCCACGGGCTTCAGCCTCGGTGGCTTCGAGCGCGTGTTCGGCCTGCAGTCCACGAAGGAGGCGCTCGCCCAGGGCGGGTCCGGCGCGGCCATCAACTTCTGGCAGTACCTGCTGAACTCCGTGCTCACCGCGACGATGATCACCGTCGGCCAGGTGTTCTTCTCCGCCGGGGCGGCCTACGCGTTCGCGCGGTTGCGGTGGCCCGGGCGCGACCGCGTCTTCGCGGTCTTCCTCGCCGGACTGATGGTGCCGACGATCTTCACGCTCCTGCCGAACTTCACGCTGATCAAGTCGCTCGGCCTGGTCGACACCCTGTTCGGGATCGCCCTGCCGTCGATGCTCATGACACCGTTCGCGGTGTTCTTCCTCCGGCAGTTCTTCCTCGGGATCTCCCGCGAGGTCGAGGAGGCGGCACTCATCGACGGCGCCGGCAAGGTCCGGGTCTTCTTCCGGCTCATCCTCCCGATGGCCTCCGCCCCGATCGCGACGCTCGCCGTCCTGACGTACATCACGGCGTGGAACGACTACTTCTGGCCGCTGATGGTGTCGTACACCGACAGCTCCCGCGTGCTCACGGTGGCGCTCGGGGTCTTCAAGTCGCAGTCGCCGCAGTCCGGCACCGACTGGGCCGGGCTCATGGCCGCGACGCTCGTGGCGGCGCTCCCGATGATCGTGCTCTTCGGCGTCTTCGCCAAGCGGATCGTCAACTCCATCGGCTTCTCCGGCATCAAGTAGGGATCCGCACATGACGAACTCCATCACCCGCCGCGCCCTCTTCGCCGGCGGAGCGTCCGCCCTGGCGCTCGGTGCGCTCGCCGCCTGCTCCACCACGGGCACCCCGAACCCGCGGAGCGGTGCGACCGGCACGGTGTCCTACTGGCTCTGGGACTCGAACCAGCTGCCGGCGTACCAGGCCGTCGCCAAGGCCTTCGAGCGCGAGAACCCCGGCATCACGATCAGGATCACCCAGCTCGGGTGGGCCGACTACTGGACGAAGCTCACCGCCGGGTTCATCGCCGGCACCGCTCCGGACGTGTTCACGGACCACCTGTCGAAGTTCCCGCAGTTCGCCGACCTCGACGTGCTGTACGAGCTCGACGAGCTCGAGGCGACGTCGGGGATCCGTGACGACGACTACCAGTCCGGGCTCGCCCAGCTCTGGAAGGGGCGGGACGGCCACCGGTACGGCTCGCCGAAGGACTGGGACACGGTCGCGATGTTCTACGACCAGAAGGTCATCGCGAAGGCCGGGTACACCGCAGACGACCTGGCCGCCCTGTCCTGGAACCCCGATGACGGCGGCACCTTCGAGCGTGCCGTCGCGCACCTCACGATCGACGGCAAGGGGCGCCGCGGGGACGAGCCGGGTTTCGACAAGACGGACGTCGCCGTCTACGGGATGAGCGCCAACGGCAGCGGGGGCGACGGGTTCGGGCAGACCCAGTGGTCGCCGTTCACCGGGTCGATCGACTGGTTCTACACGAACAAGAACCCCTGGGGGAACCGGTTCCGCTACGACGACGCCGGGTTCCAGAAGACGATCTCGTGGTACTTCGGGCTCGCCGAGAAGGGCTACATGCCGAAGTACGGGGTCTTCTCCACGACCACCGGACCGGACGTCCAGCTCGGCTCGAAGAAGGTGGCGCTCTCGTTCAACGGCTCGTGGATGATCGGGACGTACGCGAACCTCCCGGGCATCGACGTCGGGATCGCGCCGACGCCGACCGGACCGATCGGGCACCGCGCGTCGATGTTCAACGGGCTCGGCGACTCGATCACGAAGCAGGCGCGGAACCCGGAGGCAGCGGCGAAGTGGGTCGCGTACCTCGGCAGCGCTGCCGCCCAGGAGATCGTCGGCCGGGCGGGCATCGTCTTCCCGGCACGCCGATCGGGGACCGACGCAGCGGTGGCGGCGTACGCGAAGCGGGGCCTCGACGTGACGGCCTTCACCGAGCAGGTCGAGGACGGCACGACGTTCCTGTTCCCCGTGACCCGCAACCCCGCCGACGTGCAGGCCATCGTGCAACCCGCGTTCGACGACATCTACGCGAACGGCAAGCCGATCAGCACGCTGACCGGGGTGAACGAGCAGGTCAACAACCTCCTCGCCCTCACCTGAGCCGCGTTCGTCCGCACACCGCACCCGCCGGTGCGGTGTGCGGACGAACCTTGCACGCCGCAGGGGCCAGGTCCGAGACTGACGCCGATGTCCTCCCTCGAATCACTCGTGTACATGTCCGTCGCCGTCGACGACCTCACCGACGACCAACTGGTCGCCATGCTGCGCGAGGCGCGGCTCCGCAACGAGGCGCTCGGCGTCTCCGGTCTGCTCCTCGCGAAGGGCGGGCGGTTCATGCAGGTCCTCGAAGGTCCGGCATGGAGCGTCGAGGACCGTTTCGCCGCGATCCAGCGCGACCCGAGGCACCGCGAGGTGAAGTCGCTGTCGCGCGAGCGCATCGACGCGCGGCGGTTCGACGGCTGGGCGATGGCGTTCGGCAACCCCTCCGACCCCGAGGTCCGCGACGAGCCCGGCTTCAGCACGTTCCTCAGCGAGCGCTCCGGCCTGCCGGCCGGGGTCGCGGGGTCGCCGGCGGACTGGTTGCTCCGCTGGTTCCGTGGACGCGACCTGCAGGAGGTCCAGGAGGCGCGGATCACCCTGGCGAGGCACGCCGCCTGACGACGTGGCCGGTTCGCGTCCCGTCGCCGCGGGGTCCCTACCGTTCCGACGCCGCGTGGAAGCCGATCTCGAGCAGCAGGTTCGCGTGCGACCGCTGGTCGCCGGTCGCGATGACCAACCCGGTCTCGGGCGCCCGGACCGCGTCGTAGAACGCGAACCGGTCGAGCGCACCGAGCGGCACGTCCGGCCCGAGGATGCGCCGGTAACCCTCGTGCGCCGCGACGACGGTGTCCGCCGGAGCCTCCATGACCGTCGCCGCCTCGACCGGGACCGCGTCGAGCAGGGTCGTCAGGACCTCGTCGACGTCGAGCAGTCCGGGGCGGAAGTTGAGGTGCACGAGCGCGGCGCCGGGCCGCATCGCCGTCGCGAACGGGTAGTTCCCGTCGGCGACCAGCACCTTGGAGCCGTGCCCGAGCGACGCGAGCGCGCTCAGCGTCGGCTGGTGGGTGAGGGTGTAGCGCAGCATCATGCCTCCGTGGGGGTGACGAGTCGGGCGACCGATCCACCGGCGACCAGACGGGGTGCGACGACGACGTCGACGGGGGCCGGGTCGGCCTCGGGGTCCGTCAGGCGCGCGTGGATCAGGTCGGCGGCGCGGACGGCGAGCTCGTGCGTGGGCTGCACGATGACGGTGAGCTTCGGGACGGTGGCCTGGGCGAGTTCGAGGCCGTCGAACCCGAGCACGGAGAGCTCCCGGCCGAGGGTGAGCCCGGACTCGTTCAGTGCGATGACGGCTCCGAGGGTGAGTTCGTAGTTCGCGCAGAAGACCGCTGTCGGGCGGTCCGGCTGCACGAGGAGCCGCTGCATCGCCGCCTGCCCGTGCTGCACCGTGAGGGGACCCTCGACGACCGAGTCCGGTCCGAGGACACCGCCCTCCCGTTCGACCACCGCACGGAAGCCCGCGGTGCGCTCCCGCATGGTGGAGACCGCGGGGTCGCCCGCGACGACCCCGACCCGCCGGTGCCCGTGGTCGAGCAGGTGCCGGGCGGCGAGGGCGCCGGCCCCGCGGTTGTCGAGGAAGACGCCGTCGGCGGCGAGGGCGTCCGCACGCCAGTCGATCTGCACGACCGGCACGCGCTCGGCCGCACGCGCCAGCGCCTCGACGTCGTGGTCCGACGGCACCGCGATGATGCCGTCCACCATCCGGCTGAGGAGCAGGTCGACCGCGCCCGCGGCGGCGTCCGGACTCGACGAGACGATGACGCTCGTCCCGTGCGCCCGGAGTGCGCTCTCGACCCCGGCGATCACGGTCAGGTGGAAGTCGTTGTCGAGCGCCGGCAGCAGGACGCCGATCGTGCCGGACCGCCGGGAGCGCAGGCTCCGGGCGAACCCGTTGGGCCGGAACCCGAGCGTCGCCGCGGCCCGTTCGATCGCCTGTGCGTTCTCGTCACGGACGGTGCCGCCGTTGTAGAACTTCGAGATCGTCGCGAGCGAGAGCCCCGTCGCCCGCTGCAGGTCCTTGTAGGTCGCCGTCACCCGACGCCCCCGGGGATCGTGCCGTCCTCGTCCCACAGGTCGTGCCAGCTGTCGGCGCCCGACCACAGGAACACCTGCCCCTTGATGAGCCGGACGCCGCGGTCGACGTCCTGCATCGCCCGGAGTTCCTCGTCGGTGAGCGGGTCCGTCAGCGCGCCGTCGAGGTTGGCGCGGTACTGCTCGGGCTTCACCGAGAACGGGATCGGGACCTGCCCCCGTGCGACCGCCCACTTGAGGCAGACCACGGCGGGGTGCACGCCGTGCGCCTCGGCGATCCGCCGGACGACGGGGTGGTCGACGTCCACGGGGTCGTCGTCCTCGCGGTCGCGCTCCGGGCGGGACGGTGACCCGAGCGGCGAGTAGCCCACGGGCTGGATGTCGTTCGCGCGGCAGAAGTCGAACAGCTCCGGTTGCTGGAACGTCGGGTGCAGCTCCATCTCGTTGAGCGCGGGGAGGACCCGGGCGTCGCGGAGCAGCAGCCGCAGCTTCGGGACCGTCGTGTTCGACGTGCCGAGGTGCCGGACCAGTCCGGCGTCGACGAGCCCCTCGAGCGCCCGCCAGAGCGCGAGGTACGCGGCGTGGTCGTAGGGGCGGGCCGACCGGTCGCGGTCCTCGACCGAGGCGTGCGGCGCGTGGTGGTTCGGGAACGGCCAGTGCACGAACACCGCGTCGAGGTGGTCGACCCGCAGGTCCCGGAGCGATCGCTCGACCGACGCGACCGCATCGGCCGGGTCGTGCGCGTCGTTCCAGACCTTCGACATCACGAAGAGGTCCTCGCGCGGGACACCGCTCGCCGCGATCACCGCACCGACCTCGGGCTCGTTGCCGTAGACCGAGGCGCAGTCGACCAACCGGTAGCCGGCGTCGAGGCCGCCGCGGACCGCCGCCGCCACCTCGTCCGGGCCGTACCGGTCGGAGCCGAACGTGCCGAGCCCGATCGTCGGGATGTGTGCGCCGGTCCGCAGGGGTCGGCTCGTCGGGACGTCCACGGTGGCCTGCTTCCTGCGCGTCGGCGCGCATCACTCAACGTTTCACCCATGCGGGTGCAATGCACGCTACCGTAGAACCGTCTCCAGGACGAAACGTTTCGCTCGACTCGAGGAGGAGTCATGCCCGAACCCCACGACCTGCCACGGATCGACCCGGCGGCCCTGCCGGAGCCGGTCGACGTGTCGGACAACTCCGCGGCGCTCGCCGCCGTCGCCGCGGTCGTCGCTGCCGGCCCGTACGAGGCGACCTGGGAGTCGCTCCGCGGGTACACGCCACCGCGCTGGTACGAGGACGCCAAGTTCGGGGTCTTCCTGCACTGGGGCGTCTACTCGGTGCCGGCCTTCCGGAACGAGTGGTACTCGCGGGACATGTACCGCGCGGGCACCCCCGAGTTCGAGCACCACGTGGCCACCTACGGACCGCAGTCGGAGTTCGGGTACAAGGACTTCATCCCGTCGTTCACGATGGAGCACTTCGACCCGCAGGACTGGGCGACCCTGTTCCGTCGCGCGGGGGCGCAGTTCGTCGTCCCCGTTGCCGAGCACCACGACGGCTTCGCGATGTACGACACCGACCGCTCCCGGTGGAGCGCGGCCCGGATGGGGCCGGAGCGCGACGTGTTCGGCGACCTGCTCCAGGCGGTCGACGACGCGTTCATGGTCCGCGGCGCTTCCTCGCACCGGGCCGAGCACTGGTTCTTCATGAACGGGGGCGCCCGGTTCGACTCGGACGTGCTCGACCCGCGGTTCATCGACTTCTACGGCCCGGCCCAGCGCGAGGAGACCGCGCCGAACGAGCGACACCTCGAGGACTGGCTGCTCCGGACCGTCGAGGTCATCGACAAGTACCGGCCGCAGGTGCTCTGGTTCGACTGGTGGATCGAGCAGCCCGCGTTCGAGCCGTGGCTGCGCACGCTCGCCGCGTACTACTACAACCGTGCCGCCGAGTGGGGGCGCGAGGTCGTCATCAACTACAAGTGGCAGGCGTTCGCGGACGGCTCCGCGGTCTACGACATCGAGCGCGGTGCGATGGGGGACATCCCGCCGGTCGTCTGGCAGAACGACACCTCGGTGTCCAAGTCCGCCTGGTGCTGGATCGAGGGGCACGACTACAAGACCGCGCGCGACCTCGTCGCCGAGCTCGTCGACGTCGTCGCGAAGAACGGCGTCCTCCTGCTCAACGTCGGCCCGAAGCCGGACGGCACGATCGCCGAGCCCGAGCAGCGGCTGCTGGAGGGCATCGGCCGGTGGTTGACCGCCAACGGCGAGGCGATCTACGGCACCCGTCCCTGGCGCGTCTTCGGCGAGGGGCCGACCCACGTGCAGGCGGGGTCGTTCGTCGACGGCGCCGCTCCGGCCTACACGTCCGAGGACGTCCGGTTCACCACCCGCCACGACGTCACCGGCGAGTACGTCTACGCGGTCCTGCTCGCCGACCCGGCGGACGGTGTCGCGCGCATCCGCTCGTTCGGCAGCGGGACGAACCTGCTCGGACGGCCGGTCCGCAGCGTCGAGGTGCTCGGCGCCGACGGCGAGGTGCAGTGGACGCAGACCGCCACGGCGCTCGAGGTCGTGGTGCCGACCGGCACCGATCCCGATTCCGGCCCGGTCGTGAAGGTCTGGCTGCGTCCGGAGGAGCGGCAGGAGCGGACCGACTCGCTGCACGGGTGAGCGAGCGGTCCGACGGTGACCACCCTCGGTCTGGAGGCGCGGTGCGGGCCCGCACCGCGCCTCCCGACCGGCACACTGGAACCGTGGAACGACGCGCACTGATCCTGGAGGCCGCCGCCCGTGAGTTCGAGCGTGTCGGCTTCGCCGCCACGACGATCGCGGCCGTCGCCCGCGAGGCGGGCGTCTCGCAGGGCGCCCTGCACTTCCACTTCCCGACGAAGACGTCCCTCGCGCTCGGCGTGATCGACGAGCAGAACGTGCGGACGTTCGACGTCGTGAGCCACCACGACGCGTCGCCCACGGAAGCGCTCGTCCGGGCCTCCCGCGGCATCGCCGGCATGCTGCTGACCGACCCCGTCGTGAGCGCCGGCATCCGGCTCTCGCTCGAACGCGGCGAGTTCGGTGCCGCGACCGCCGCCTTCTACGACCAGTGGATCGGTGGGATCAGCGACCTGTTCCGCCTCGCGATCGCGAGCGGCGAACTCCGGACGGACCTCACACCCGAGCAGCTCGGCGCGACCGTCGTCCCGATGTTCACCGGGGTCCAGCTCGTCTCGGCGGTGCGGACCGGCCGGCAGGACCTCTTCCCCGCGGTCGCGACGATGTGGCGGATGGTGCTCACCGCCGTCGCGGACCCCCGGCACCGGCCCCGCTTGCTGGGGGTCGTGGCGGACGCGTTCGGCACGGCAGACTGACGCCGTGGACACCAGCGAGCACGGCACCCCTCCATACGGCGACCCCGCGCTCGCGACGTCCGGGGTCGAGCGGGTGGGGTGGTCGGCGAGCGTCGTCGCGCTGCACGTCGTCGCGACCGTGCTGCTCGCGGTCGGGTTCGTCGCCGTCGCGGTGACGCTCTGGTCCCTGTTCGTCACGGTCGACGACGGTGGCGGCGCGAACATCGGCGCCGGGATCCTCGGGGTGTTCGGCCTGGGCGTCGGTGCGCTCGGGCTGGTCGTGCTCGCCGCTGCGGGCAGTGCGGCCGCGGTCACCCGTGTCCGGCGCCGACGAGCGCACTGACGCGGGACGGCACGGGGGCCGGGCTGCTGCGGGTCAGCGGTCGTGGAGCTCGCGGTCGCGGAACCACTTCAGCAGCCAGGCCGCGCTCGTGCGGTCGAAGGACCGCGGGAAGTCGACGCCGTCGGTGAGGAACGGGCTGAAGCCCTCCTCGGCGGCGATGTCGGAGTCGTCGAGCGACCGGTAGGCCATCGACCAGCCGTCGAACCGACGGCGTTCGATGTCCTCGCGCACGAGCGACTTCACCTCGCCGTGGCGGGGGTCGCGCGCGATCGCGGCGAACCGGTCGTCCACGCTCCACGCCGGGCCCTCGAGCAGCTGCATGAAGCGGCCGTCCTTCGCCAGCAGGATGCCGGAGACCCCCAGCGCCTCGTTCCGGAGCCGCGATCCACGCAGGAGCTCGGTCAGGGCGGCGTCGTCGAAGGGGGTGGCCGCCCGGCTCATGTAGACGATGGAGACGAGCACGGCTCCATCTTGGCGCGGGCCGTCGACGACACGAAATGGTGTCCGCTACACGTAGTCCGGGGTCGGAACCGTCCCGTCAGTCCGCGGACGGGGCCGGTGCGCCGACCGGGGGCTCCCGCACGTCGAGCGTGGTGCGGTTCCGGGTCGCCGGGGCGGCGAGCAGCGCCACGACGAGGAGTGCGGCGGGGACGAGCATCGCCGCCTGCAGGCCGAGGTGCTCGCCGAGGAACCCGAGTGCCGGAGGACCGGCCAGGAACGCGATGTAGCCCGCGGTCGCGACGACGGACACCCGTCGGTCACCATCGGTCGGGTGGTCGCCGGCGGCCGAGATCGCGAGCGGGAAGCCGAGGGCGATGCCGAGACCCCACACCCCGGCGGCGGCCGCGGTCAGCACGGGGCTCGGCGACACCACGACGAGCAGCACGCCGACGGTGCCGACCGCCGCGCACACCCGGACGACCGGTGCACGACCGAACCGGGCGACGAGGGGCGTGCCGGCCGTCCGCCCGACGAACATCGCGAGGGCGAAGCCGGTGAAGACCAGGGATCCGACGGCCTCGGGGGCGCCGTGGTCGGTCGTCATGAGCAGCGGGAGCCAGTCGCTCGCGGCACCCTCGGCGAACGCCATCGCCAGGGTGATCACGGCGATGAGCAGCACCTGCACCGTGAGCACGGCCCGGAGCCGCGGAGCCGGTGCGACCGCGGACGACGCCTCGGGCGCAGCGCGGGGGACCGGACGGAGGTTCAGCGCGGCGAACGCGGCGAGTGCGGCCATGACGACGGTGGCGCCGAGCAGGTGCGCGAGGACCGGCGTCCGGGCAGCGGTCACCGCGATGCCCGCCACCCCGCCGAGGACCGTGCCGAGACTGAAGCAGGCGTGGAGCAGCGGGACGACCGGCCGACCGATCCGCCGTTCGACCGCGGCCGCCTCGACGTTCAGACCGATCTCGGCGACGCCGGACCCGAAGCCGATGAGGAACAGCCCGCCCCACACCCCGGCGGCGAGCTGCGCGGGGGCGGACAGGGCGACGAGGAGCATGCCGACGACGGGCAGGACCCCGCCGAGGACGATGAGCGGCCGGGTCCCAAGGCGCCGGACGAGCACACCGGCGCCGAGGATCCCGATCATCGAGCCGATCGAGAGCCCGAGGATGACGATGCCCATCGCCTCGATCGAGGCCCCGAGCGCGTCGCGGATCGCGGGCGTGCGGGTGATCCACGAGGCGATCCCGAACCCGGTCATCGTCGACGTGGCGAAGAGTGCCGCGCGGTGGCGCTCGATCATGGGTCCATCAGAACGTCCCACCCCGGTCGAGTCAAGGGAACGCGGTCGGCGGCCTAGGATCGGGCACATGGCGACCGTCCTCCTCGTCCGGCACGGACGCACCACCGCGAACGCGACCGGCGTCCTCGCCGGACGGACGGCAGGGGTGGCGCTCGACGCCGTCGGCCGCGAACAGGCCGCACGGACGGCCGGGCGGCTCGCCGCGGTCCCGCTCGCCGCGGTCGTGTCCAGCCCGCTCGAACGGTGTCGGCAGACCGCCCGCGCGCTGCTCGGGCGCCAGGCCGGCGAGCCGGAGACCCGCATCGAGCGGGCGATCACGGAGTGCGACTACGGCGAGTGGCAGGGCCGGAAGCTCGCGGACCTCGCGAAGGAGCCGCTCTGGCGGACGGTCCAGGCGAACCCGAGCGCCGTCGTCTTCCCCGGCGGGGAGTCCATGCAGGGGATGCAGTCGCGCGCGGTCGCCGCCGTCCGCCGGATCGACGCCGAGGTCGAGGCCACGCACGGTCCGGGCGCCGTCTGGGTCGCGGTGAGCCACGGCGACGTGATCAAGTCCGTGCTCGCCGACGCCCTCGGCATGCACCTCGACCTGTTCCAGCGCATCGCGGTCGGACCGGCATCGGTGTCCATCGTGCGCTACGGCGAGCACCGTCCCGAGGTCGTCGCGTCGAACACCGAGTCGGGCGACCTGACGTGGCTCGCGGCCGCACCGGCGCCGAGTGCGGACGCCGCGGTCGGGGGCGGCGCCGGCCACGACGACCCCGCCACCGGGCCGGCTCCTGCCGGAGCCTGAACGACTGTCGCCCGGCGCTCCTACAATGCGGGGTATGCCCACCATCGTGCACGGCTTCGACTGGCCGGACCGTCTCGTCGTCGGGACCGTCGGCCGTCCGGGCGAGCGGTCCTTCTACATCCAGGCGCGTGACGGCCGCCGAGTCACGAGCGTCGCGCTCGAGAAGGAGCAGTCGGCCGTCCTCGCGGACAAGATCGACGAGCTCCTGGACGAGGTCGCGACCGTCGAGGACAACCGGTTCAGCGTCCCGCCGTCCGCGCCCGCAGAACTCCGTGACGGTGAACCGCTCGACCAGCCGGTCGAGGCCGAGTTCCGTGCCGGCGCCCTGAGCCTCGGGTTCGACCCCGCGACCGCTCAGGTCGTGATCGAGGCGTACCCCATCGACGACGAGCTCGAGATCGTCGCCGAGACGACCGAGGACGGCGAGGAGATCGAGGCCGTGGTCGAGATCCCCGAGCCCGCCGAGCTGTTCCAGGTGAAGATCCCGGTCGGCACCGCCCGCGCGTTCGTCGAGCGCACGCGGGAGATCGTGGCCGCCGGCCGTCCCCCAGGGGCCGCATGAGCGACGGGTCGCTGTCCATCCGGGCACGCATCCGGGAAGCCTCGAACGCCACCTTCCTCGCCGACCTCGACGGCGAGGCGGTCGTCTACAAGCCGATCGAGGGGGAGCGGCCGCTCTGGGACTTCCCGGACGGCACCCTCGCCGATCGAGAGGTCGCGGCGTACCTCGTGTCCGAGGCGTTCGGCTGGGACGTCGTCCCCCCGACGTGGATGGGCGAGGGGCCGTTCGGCCGCGGCATGGTCCAGCGGTGGCAGGACGTCGATCCCGAGCAGGACGCGGTCGACCTCGTCCCCACCGAGGACGCCGAGGCCGAGCTGTCCGGCGACGGCGCACCCCGCTGGCGGCCGGTGCTCGAGGCGATCGACGAAGCGGACCGTCCGGTGACCCTCGTGCACGAGGACACGACCGCACTGCGGCGGATGGCGGTGTTCGACGTCGTGGTGAACAACGCCGACCGCAAGGGCGGTCACGTCCTCGCGATGCCGGACGGTCACCGCTTCGGCGTCGACCACGGGCTGACCTTCCACGTCGAGCACAAGCTGCGCTCGGTGCTGTGGGGGTGGATCGGCGAACCGCTCGACGCGGACGAGCTCGAGGGCATCGACCGGGTGACCGACGCGCTGCAGGGCGATCTCGGTGCCGCACTCGACGAACACCTCACGGTGGCCGAGGTCGACACCCTGCGCGCCCGGTGCGCGGCGCTGCGGGCCGTCGGCGTCTTCCCGCCGCCACCGGGACACGGGCCCGCCGTGCCCTGGCCGCTCTTCTAGCGACCCGCTCGGCCTCCGGCGCGGAGATCGGGTCGGCAGGTTCCGTCGGGTGCGGAACCCACCGACCCGTACCGCGTCCCGCCTGCCGGGTCGCGGTGACCCGTGGCGGTCGGACGGAGGGCGCCGTTGTCCTCCGGGACCCCACGGGGGTCGACCGGCCGAGGACGGATCAGGTGCCATCGGTCGGTCATCACCACCTCACCGACGCTGTCGGTGTCCCGACAGCGTCGGTTCACCGACGTGGTCGGTACACCGACGAGGTCGGTCAGGTGGAGCGGTGATCGCGGCCGGGGTCTGGGGCAGCTGTGGCGTCAGCATACGACCGAGACAGCCGGAGGAACAGACCCTGCCGTCAGATTTTCCAGTCGTCCCGGAAGAGCGCTCCACCGCGGCGCGATCCCAGGTACGACCCGACCACCGCGACGCCGAGGTCGTCGTTCTCGGGCGCGACGACCTTGCCGTCCACCCGCTTCGCCATCGCGTCGATGAAGCGCGCCAGCCCCGGGTCGTCGCCGAGCCGGAAGAAGGTCGTCTGCGCGCCGAGTCGTCCGGCGTTCTCGAGCTCCCGGACGGACAGCGCGATCGTGATCGGGTCCGGCGGGTACCCGAACCACACCTGGCCGTTCGGTTCGAGGTGGGAGGTGGGCTCGCCGTCGGTGACGATGAGCAGCACGGGCTGGGCGGTCGGGTGCTTCCGGAAGTGCCGGTTCGCGAGCAGCAGGGCGTGGTGGAGGTTGGTGCCCTTGTCCCACATCGCGTCGAGGCCGACGAGTTGCTCGATCTCCATCACCTCGGCTTCGCGGCCGAAGGCGATGAGCTGCAGGTCGTCGCCGCGGAAGCGCGTGGACACGAGGGTGTGGAGTGCGAGCGCGGTGCGCTTCATCGGCACCCACCGGTCCTCCATCGCCATCGAGAACGACGTGTCGACGAGCAGTGCGACACAGGCCTGCGTCCGCGCCTCGGTCTCCTGCACCTCGACGTCGTCGATCTCCAGGCGGACGCCGGGACCCATCCGTCCCGAGGCAGCGGTGCGGGTGAGCGCGTTCGTGATCGACCGCGTGACGTCCCACGGCTCGGTGTCGCCGTACTGCCACTGCCGGGTCGCACCGGAGGGTTCGCCTGACGCACCGGAGCGGCGGAGGTCTCGGGCGCCCTGGCGGCCGGACATGCGCTCGGCGACGTCCCGGAGCAGGCTCTTCCCGAGCTGCCGCATCGCCTTCGGGGTGAGCCGGAGCTGACCGTCGGCACCGCGGCGCATCGCACCGGAGTTGCGCAGGGCCTTCTCGAGCTGCTGCAGGGTCCTCGCGTCGACGACGGCGTCGTTCCCGAGCTGGCGGCCGAGGGCGTCGAGGTCGAGGTCGTCGAGGTCGGAGCCCGGTCCGGCCTGCGCGATCTGGTCGGCGAGGGCGTCGAGGTCGGCGATGTCCTGGAACACCCCGGTCCCGTCGCCGAGGCCGAGTCCCTGCTCGCCCTCCATCCGCTCGGAGCCGCCCCAGTCCTCGCCCGGCCGGAGCGAGCGGAGGGTGTCGTCGAGCTGGGCGAGCTGTCCCATCAGGTCGGGGGAGCCGAACGCCTGCTGGGCGAGGGCGTCGAGCTCGTCGCGCTGCTCCTGGGTCATCGAGTTGCGCATGCGCTGCGCCGCGGCTGCCCGGGCAGCGAGGTCGTCGAGCAGTTCCTCGACGTTCTGCGGGTCCGACGGGAAGTACTGCCCGTGCTCGGCCATGAACGCGTCGAACTGCTCCTGCGTGTCCGTCCCCGCACGGTGGTCCTCGAGCAGGGTGTTGAGGTCGCGCATCATCGCGGCGACGTCCTCGCGGTCCTGGTCGGTGGCACCCTCGAGCGCCTGCTTCATGCCGGCGAACCGCTGGTCGAGCACCTCGCGGCCGAGCAGGTCCTTGATCTCCTCGTACTTCTGGCGCGCGGTCGGGCTCGTCCAGTCGTAGCCGCTCAGCTCCTGCACCGCGGTGGCGGGCGACGGTGACAGGCTGTCGAGCTGCATCTCGGCGAGGGCTCGGTCGCCGTCGTCGATCTCGGTGTCGCGGGCGAGTTGTCCGCGTTCCGCGAGCACGGCCTCGTCGAGCAGCTGCTTGACCTGCTGCAGGGTGCCGTCGAGGTTGTTCTTCGCCGTCAGCTCGCGACGTCGCTCGGCCACGCGGCGGGCCAGGTCGTCGAGGCCGCGCTGGTCCTGACCGCCGCGGCGCAGGTACTCCCGGATGGCGCGCTCGGGCGAGGTGCCGCCCATGACGTCCTCGCCGATGGCGTCGAGCGCCTCGGCCAGGTCGACCGGGGGAGCGAGCGGGTCCGGGCCGTCCGCGTACTTCCCGTAGCGCGCGTCCCGCGCCAGGCGTCGGTTCGCCCTAGCCATAGACGGCTTCGCCCCCGCCGGACTCCTTGCTGATCCGCCGGGCGAGGTACAGCCCCTCGAGCGCGAGTTCGATGGCGCCGGCACGCTCGCCGTCGTCGGTCGCACCGAGCCGTTCGCAGATCTGGTCGTACAGGTCGGACTCGCCGATCGACGGCAGGCCCTCGAGGAAGGCGCGGGCGCTGACCTGCTCACCCGTGGTCACCATCGTGCCCCCGTCGAGCGCCTCGACGAGGACCGCGAAGTCGAGCCCGCGGAAGCGCGCCCGGACGGTCTCGGCGGTCGCGGTCCGGAGCAGGTGCTCGAGCACCTCGTCGGCGCGGTCCTCCTCGCCGTTCTCGAACTCGATCTTCCCGCCGAGGACGTCGATCGCGGTCTCGAGGTCGATCGGCCGCGCGACCGCGTGCTCCTCGCCCTGCCGCGCAGCGCGGTGCACCGCGGCGGCGGAGATCGTCTCCGCGCCGGCGATCGCGAAGCGGGCGCTGACGCCGCTGCGCTGGTCGACCGCACTCGATCCGCGCAGGGCACGCGTGAACCGGGCGAGGATCTCGACCAGCGCGTCCGGCACGTCGGCGGTGAGCCGCGCCTCCTGGCGGATCACGGCGATCTCGTCCTCGAGCTCGATCGGGTAGTGGGTGCGGATCTCGGCGCCGAAGCGGTCCTTCAGCGGGGTGATGATCCGACCGCGGTTCGTGTAATCCTCGGGGTTCGCGCTGGCGACCACGAGCACGTCGAGCGGGAGCCGCAGGACGTAGCCGCGGATCTGGACGTCGCGCTCTTCCATCACGTTGAGCATCGCGACCTGGATGCGCTCGGCGAGGTCGGGGAGCTCGTTGATGGCGACGATGCCGCGATGGCCCCGGGGGACGAGGCCGAAGTGGATGGTCTCGGGGTCACCCAGGCTGCGGCCCTCGGCGACCTTCATCGGGTCGACGTCGCCGATGAGGTCCGCGACGCTCGTGTCCGGCGTCGCGAGCTTCTCGACGTAGCGGTCGTCGCGGTGCCGCCAGCTGATGGGCAGGGCGTCGCCGAGGTCCGCGGCCCGGCGGATGCTCGCGGTCGTGATCGGTTCGTACGGGTGCTCGCCGAGTTCGGAGCCGGTGATGACCGGCGTCCACTCGTCGAGCAGGCCCTGCAGGGTGCGGAGGAGTCGGGTCTTGCCCTGTCCGCGTTCGCCGAGCAGGACGACGTCGTGCCCGGCGATCAGGGCGCGTTCGAGCTGCGGGACGACGGTGGTGGCGAAGCCGTGGAGGCCGGGCCAGGGGTCGCGCCCCTCGCGGAGGGCGCTGAGCAGGTTGTCGCGGATCTCGGCGCGGACCGTCTTCTGGACGTGGCCAGAGGTGCGGAGCTCGCCGACCGTTCTGATGTCGGGTCGGGTCACCTCTTCGAGGTTACGCCGTTCGGGCCAGGAGGCGCGGTGCCAGCTGGCACCGCGCCTCCTGGCCTCCTGCTTGTGAGTTTTCATAGCAATTGCAATTATTGAGGAACCGGCATCGGAGCCGGATTCGATTAGGGGGATCCGGCTCCGGGCCCGGGACCCGTTCGTTTCCGGATCTGAACCATCTCGTCGATCTGGGCGTACGTTCCCCTCTCGTGAGCAGCACGACGAACGGGGCGATCAAGAGCCTGGTCCCCGCCAGGATGGACAGACTGCCGTGGACACGGTTCCACTGGAGCGTCGTGGTGGGACTCGGTGTCTCGTGGGTCCTCGACGGCCTCGAGATCCAGATCGTGTCGAACGCCGGGTTCCAGGCCGACCTGAACCTGTCGACGCAGCAGGTGACCTCGCTCGGCACCATCTACCTCGTCGGCCAGGTCGTCGGCGCGATCGTCTTCGGTCGGATGTCCGACCGGCTGGGTCGTCGGAAGCTCTTCATCCTCACGCTGGCCATCTACCTCATCGGCTCCGGCATCGCGGGGCTCGCGCAGGACTTCTGGTTCCTCGCGGCCTTCCGGTTCGTCGCCGGGCTCGGCATCGGCGGCGAGTACGCCGCGATCAACTCGGCGATCGACGAGCTCATCCCCGCGAAGTACCGCGGGCACGTCGACATCGCGATCAACGGCACCTACTGGGGCGGCGCGGCACTCGGCGCGTTCGCGAACATCTACCTGCTCGACACGGCCAACTTCGCCGAGAACATCGGCTGGCGCATCGGCTTCTTCCTCGGCCCGGTGCTCGGCATCGCGATCATCTTCCTGCGGCGGCACATCCCGGAGAGTCCGCGGTGGCTCATGACGCACGGACGTGAAGAGGAAGCCGAGGCGACGGTCACGCAGATCGAGGAGTCGGTCGAGAAGTCCACCGGGCACCGGCTGCCGGAGGTCGACGAGTCCAAGGCGATGACCGTCACGCCGACGGACAACGTGAAGTTCCGGACGATCGTGAAGGTGCTGTTCCGGCAGTACCCGACCCGGACCCTGGTCGGCGCGACGATGATGATCACGCAGGCGTTCCTCTACAACGCGATCTTCTTCACCTACGCACTGGTGCTCACGAACTTCTTCGGCCTGAAGACCGCCGAGACGAGCGTGTACTTCTTCCCGTTCGCGATCGGCAACCTGCTCGGACCGATCATCCTCGGTCGGTTCTTCGACACCTGGGGTCGTCGGCAGATGATCTTCTCGACGTACCTGGTGTCCGGGCTCGTGCTCGCCACCTCGGCGTTCCTGTTCCAGGCCGATGCGATCACCGCGCCGGTGCAGGTCGTCTTCTGGTGCATCTCGTTCTTCTTCGCCTCGGCGGGTGCGTCCAGCGCCTACCTGACCGTGAGCGAGATCTTCCCGCTCGAGCTCCGGTCGCAGGCGATCTCGTACTTCTTCGCGCTGGCGCAGATCTTCGGTGCCGTCGCGCCGCTCATCTACGGCGCGCTCATCGGCGACGGGTCGTCCCGCGAGCCGCTGTTCTGGGGGTACCTGCTCGGGTCCGCGGTGATGATCGCGGGCGGTGTCGTGGCGCTGATCTTCGGCGTCGACGCGGCCCGGAAGGGGCTCGAGGACGTCACGCAACCCCTGTCGGTCCTGACCAAGGAAGCGGACGCGGCGCGGAAGTAGTATTCCGTATGCGGAGTGTTTAGCGCCACGCTCCGGGGTCTGTCATCGTCCTCGCATGGCAGTCCTCCACAGCACGACAGTGTCCTGCACGGTCCACGGGCCGACCACTCGCGAAGCCGGCGGCGTGGGCCGTGCGTGATCCTGGCGGCATGGAGCGAGCACAGCACCGACCGGGTCGCGACGACGACGATCCGCACGGCATCCGACGGAGTCTGCTGCGGGACGCGGTCTTCGCGCGGCTGCTCGACAACGTGCTGCGCGGGGTCTACAGGCGTGGCCAGCGGATCCGGCTCGACACGATCGCGGCGGACATGCGGGTGTCCCGGACGCCGGTGCGCGAAGCGCTCGTGCCGCTCGAGAACCTGCGGCTCGTCTCGGTGCAGCGGTACGTCGGGGTGGTCGTCGCGCACTGGACCGTCGACCACATGATCGAGCGGATCAGGATCGCGCGGACGATGATCACCGAACCCTCGGCCGGCGCGGTGCGGTGCGCGGATCGCTTCGACGTCGCCTGGCTCCGCGAGTGCGTGACCGAGGGCGGGGTCTTCGTCGAGCTCGGTTCGTGGTGGCTCCGCCGGAGCGGTGCAGCCGTCAGTGCCGACTGGCTCCTGTCGCAGCGTGCCGTGCTCGACGCGTTCTTCACGGACGACGTGGCGCTGGCGAACGGGATCGACGCCGTGGTCGCTCGTCGGGAACGCCGGAAGATCGCCGAACGCGCGACCGCCGCGGCCGAGCGGGACGCGCTCGACGAGTGCGCGGTGGCACTCGTCGAGCTCGCCGATGCCCTGATCGGCCTGCCGGAACGGTTCCGGGCGGCCGCCTGAGCACTCACCGCGGATTCCGGGGCCGCTCGCACCGAATCGACAGGCGGGCGCATGGCAGGGTGGTCCGGTTGCCGTCCCCGCGGCACCGGGATCGACCGGGCCAGCGCGGGACCCCTCGGTGCCCGACAGGGAGGGCACTGCCCGCGTGCTCGTCCGCTCGAGCACGCACCGTGTCCGCACACGACAGGAGTGCCCGTGAACGACGTCCGCGACCGATCCCACCGGCTGAACCGAGCGACCGGGATCGCACGGCACGGACGTCTCCGGCACCGCAACCCCGTCGGCACCGCGATGAAGGCGCTCTCCGGCGTGGCCGCGGTCGCCCTCGTGAGCACGGCGTCGGTCGCCGCGATCGCCGCCAAGCAGGTCACCGATGACTTCGGCGACGGCGTCGCGATCCAGGGGCAGCCCGCGCAGCCGGCGAAGGGACCGGCAGCGCTGAGTTCGTACCAGGGCGGCTTCAACATGCTGGTCGTCGGCACGGACAACGACCCCGAGCAGGGCACGGCGTACGGCGAACGCGACGCCACGTTGAACGACGTCAACATCCTGCTGCACGTCTCGGCCGACCACACCAACGCCACCGCGGTGAGCATCCCGCGCGACCTCGTCACGCCGATCCCTGCGTGCCGCAAGCAGGACGGCTCCGGGACGACACCCGCCATGGCTGCGCAGCCGATCAACAGCGCGTGGGGCGAGGGCGGGCTGAACTGCGTCGTGCAGACCGTGCAGGGGCTGACCGGCCTCGACGTGCAGTACTCGGCGGCGGTGTCGTTCCAGGGCGTCATCGAGATGTCGAACGCGATCGGCGGTGTGCCGGTGTGCGTCGCGCAGCCGATCCACGACCGCTACACGGGGCTCGACCTGCCGCAGGGCACCTCGACGCTGCAGGGCGACCAGGCGCTGGCGTTCCTCCGCTCCCGGCACGGTGTGGGAGACGGCTCGGACCTCGGGCGGATCTCCAGCCAGCAGGCCTTCCTGTCCTCGCTGCTCCGCACGGTGAAGTCGAACGACACCCTCACCTCGCCGCCCACCCTGTACAAGCTGGCCCGGGCAGCGGCCTCGAACATGCAGCTGTCGCAGAGCCTGAACGACGCCGGCACAATGGTGGAGATGGGGCGGGCGCTCCAGGACCTCCCGCTCGCGCAGGTCAACTTCGTGCAGTACCCGGGGACGACCGGTGGCACGGGGGTGTACTCGGGGAAGGTGCAGCCGTCGGCGGAGCTCGCGGCGCAGTTGTTCGCGAAGATCCGGGCGGACCAGTCGTTCTCGCTCGGCGCGGACAGTACCGGGATCGGGGCGGAGCGCGCGGCGGGCGCGGGGTCTGCCGCGGGCGCGTCGGCTGCGGGGTCCGCTGCGGGGTCGTCGGCCGCTGGGTCCGCTGCGGCCGCGGGGTCGGCCTCGGGCGCCGGCGGCTCGGCTGCCGGCGCGGGGTCGGCTTCGGGCGCCCGCGGCTCGGCAGCCGGCGCGGGATCGGGTGCCGGTGCGAGCGGCGTGGGATCGGGTGCCGGTGCGAGCGGCGCGGGCGCGGCTGCCGGTACGGGTGCGGGCCTCGGTACGGATGGTGCGAGCGCAGGTGCAGCCGGTGCCGCTGCCGGCGGAGCCTCCACGCCCGCGAGCAGCCCCGCGGCGACGGCTCCGGCCGAGACCCTCGACGGCTTGCAGGGGCAGTCCGCCGACGAGCAGACCTGCTCGAAGGCGTTCGGCTCCTGACCCCGGTCCCCGAGGTTTCGCGCCCACCGACACTCCACGCGCTCCCCGGCCCGTGAGATGTCGCCCAGCGCGAAGAACCGCCCGCGAATCCAGCGAGCCCACCGCGCCCGAACCACCGAGAGCGGGGGCGCGGTGGTGGGCCGCGCCCCCTGGTCACTCCTCGGTCTGAGCCTCGCGCGATCGGGCGCGCGTCGGGCTCGCCGCCCAGGAGCGACGTCGGTGCTGTGTCGCGGCGACGGGGTGAGACCCCGGAATGTGATGGCCGCGCCTCGACGATGCTATTGACCGGGGTACGGGTGGACAACCCCCGACTGTCCCCACTTCGGGGGACCCTGCCGTGCGCCCGACACAGGGTCGGTGTCGAGACAGTGCTCGACCTCCTGTATGGTGGTGGGAGCGCTCGCGAGAGTGCTTGGAGACGTCGCATAGTCCGGCCGAGTGCACCACCCTGCTAAGGTGGAGTCCCCTTTGAGGGGACCGAGGGTTCAAATCCCTCCGTCTCCGCGGCACACGAAACCCCGGTCCTCCAGGACGGGGGTTTCGTCGTTCCCGAGGAACACCGGGAGCACCGGGCGCATCCAGTGCGCGGCGCGACCACCGCCGGACGGGAGGCACGGTGCCAGCTCGCACCGCGCCTCCCGTCCGTACGTGCGCGCCGTTACTGCCGCGCATGTCGTGAGCAGAAATGGTCGGGTGCGCGCACGTGACCCGACCATTTCTGCTCACGAAACCTCGCGGGGCCCCCCGCGCCCGCGCCCGCGTGTCAGACCGTCGCGCCGCTGCCGGGGGGCCCCGCGCCGCGCGAGCGCGCGCGCCGCGCCGCGCCCGCCGCGACGGACGTCAGCACCACGGCCGCCGCCGTGATCCCGGCCCCCGCCCAGATCGGCGAGGTGTACCCGAGCCCCGCAGCGATCGTGAGCCCACCGATCCAGGCGCCGAGCGCGTTCCCGAGGTTGAACGCCGCGATGTTCGCCCCGCTCGCCAGGGTCGGCGCGTGGTCCGCGTACTGCATCACCCGCGTCTGCAGTGCCGGCACGGTGGCGAACCCGAACGCCCCCATGAGCACGAGCGCGATCACGGTGAGCACGGGCGAGGCCGCCACTGCCGCGAACACGGCGAGCACCACCGTGAGGACGACGAGCACCACGAGCAGCGTGCCGTCGATCGACCGGGACGCGAGCTTGCCGCCCGCGAAGTTGCCGACGAACAGCCCGACGCCGAACACGATGAGCAGCCACGGCACGGCGCCCGACGAGAACCCGGACACCGAGGTCAGCGTGTACGCGATGTAGGTGAAGGCGCCGAACATCCCGCCGTAGCCGAGCACGGTGATGCCGAGCGAGAGCCACACCTGTCCGGAGCGGAAGGCGCCGAGCTCCCGGCGGAGCGAGGGGACGGCTGCGTCGGCCGAGCGGACGGTGGGGACGAGCAGGGCGACCCCGACGAGGGCGACGACACCGATCGCCGCGATGGTCCAGAACGTGGCGCGCCAGCCGAGCGCCTGGCCGAGGAAGGTGCCGAACGGGACGCCGAGCACGTTCGACGCCGTGAGCCCGGTGAACATCAGGGCGACCGCGGACGCCCGCTTCTCCTTCGCGACCATGTTCGACGCGACCACGGAGCCGATACCGAAGAACGCCCCGTGGCAGAGGGCGGCGATGACACGGCCGAGCATCATCACGCCGTACACCGGCGCGAGGGCGGACAGGGTGTTGCCGATCACGAACAGCACGAGCAACCCGATGAGCACCGGCTTGCGGGGGAGCCGGGTGGTCGCGGCGGTGAGTCCGAGCGCGCCGACGATGACGGCGAGGGCGTACCCGGTCACGAGCCACCCGGCGGTGGTCTCGGTCACGCCGTAGTCGGCGGCGACCTCGGGCAGGAGCCCGGTGATGACGAACTCGGTCAGGCCGATGCCGAATCCGCCGAGTGCGAGGGCGATGAGTCCCGCGGGCATGGATGTCCTTCCGTTGTGCGGTGCAGCTGGGCCGCGTACGCTGGTTGTTGCAGACGCGGGATATCGATAGTTGCACACGCGGGGTATCCGCGCAAGCAACCAATCCTGCCCGGAAGCACACCAGGAGGCCCCTCATGTCCGTCGACGACTCCTCCGTCGCCGTCCGCGCCCACGGCTGGCGCACGCTCGCGGCCCTGCACGGCCTCATCGAGACGCGGCTCGAGCGGGCGCTGCGCGCGGTCGACCTGTCGGTCGTCGAGTTCACGGTGCTCGACGCCCTCCGCCGCCAGGACGGCTTCCACATGCGCATGCAGCAGCTCGCCCGGGCGGCAGCGCTCAGCCCGAGTGCGACGACCCGGCTCGTGAACCGCCTGGAGGAGCGCGCCCTCCTCACCCGCGTGCTCTGCGCCGACGACCGCCGCGGGCTCTACACGGAGCTCACGCACGCGGGCCAACGACTGCTCGACGAGGCCACGCCCGTGCACGCCGCCGCGCTCGAGGAAGCGCTCGCCGAGGCGCGCGAGGTCCCCGAGCTCGAGGAGCTCGCCGTCGCGGTCGACCGGCTCGAGGGCGTCACCGTCTGAGGTCCAGGAGGCGCGGCTCGACCCCGCCCCGCACGCTACGGTGAGCGGGTGGTGCGGCGGACAGGACTCGTGGTCGGCGTCGCGGTCGTGGTCGCGCTGGCCCTCGGTGGCTGCGTCGCCACGCAGCGTCCCGACGCCGACCTCGCTGTCGAGGCGTACGTCGAACCGGGTGGCGGATCGGCGGCGACGGTCTCGGACGCGTCCGGTCGTGCGGCGACGATCGGGATCGACGGCGTCACGGTGGCGGACGACGGCGCCGGGCTGAACGACCTGCCCGGCGGCGTGGCGGCACTCGCTCGCACGGCGCGGGCCGGTGGAGCCGCACCCGAACTGCTCGTCAGCAACTTCTCCGAGTCGATCGGGGACTTCTCACCCGAGGTCGGCACCGCGCTGCTGTCGGACGCGGGGAACCGCTCGCGGGTCGCCGAGCGCCTGGCGGAACGCGCGTCCGATGCGCACATGCGAGGCGTGCAGATCGACCTCGAGTCGCTCCGGAGCCGCGACCGTGCCGGGCTGGTGGCGTTCGCCGCGACGCTCGAGGACGCCGTGCACGAGCGGCTCGGGTCGGACGCCGAGGTGTCGATGGCGGTCATGGCCTCGACGGACGAGCGGGGCTACCGCGACACCGGGTACGACCTCGGCGCGCTCGCGGACCACGTCGACCGGTTCGTCCTGATGACGTACGACCAGCACGGGCCCTGGAGCGGTGCCGGCACCATCGGGTCCCTGCCGTGGGCGGAGCGGGTGGTCCATGCGGCCGAGCGCTCGGGCGTCCCGGCCGACCGGATCGACCTCGGCATCGCGGGGTACGGGTACGTGTGGGGCGGCTCGGGTGACGCGCAGGTGAGCCCGGCGCGGGCACGGGAACTCGCGGGCGCCGATGCGCGGTGGTCGGCCCGGACCGGCGAGTGGTCGGCGACGCTGGACGACGGCCGCGAGCTGCACTGGTCCGACGCGCGCTCCTACCGGGCGCGGGTCACGCTCGCCGAGGACCTCGGACTGCACGGCGTGGCGCTCTGGTCCCTGAACACGCTCGCCCTGCCGGGCTGAGCCCGCGCCGGGCGCTTGCCGAACGGTCCGGGCGACCCGCGCCTCCCGTCCGTCCTCGGCCGCGGCGGTGCTGCGCACAACGCAAGTCCTTCCGAACCGCGCGGATGCGCGGTTCGGCGTACTCCGGTTGTGCGCCCGCACTGCGAACCGCGGGGCTGCCGGCCGCCGGGCCGCGGGCCGCCAGCCGCCGGGCCGCCGCGGTCAGCGGGCGCGCGGGGGAGCGGTCGTCGACCGGACGACGAGCGACGGCGGCACGAGGACCCGGGTCGGCTCCGGCCGCTCGGCTGCACCGATCAGCTCGACGAGCCGGTCCGCCGCGAGTCGCCCGACCTCGTCGTTGTGCGGGTCCACCGTCGTCAGGCGCAGCAGGGGTGACGCGGCGAGCGGGGTCTCGTCGTTGCCCATGACCGACACGTCCTGCGGTACCCGGAGCCCGGCCTCGTGCACGGCGGCGATCGCGCCCATCGCCATCACGTCGTTCGCCGCGAACACCGCGGTCAGGTCCGGGCGGTCCTCCAGTGCGCGGACGGTGCCCCGGTAGCCGGTCTGCTCCGAGGTCGGTCCGTCGCCGTACACCAGTGGCTCGATGCCGGAGGCGACCATCCGGGCGACGGTGGCCTCGCGGCGGACGGCAGCCGGGCCTCCTGCGCCGGTGACGTGGGCGATGCGGCGGTGACCGAGTCCGACCAGGTGGTCCGCGGCCAGGCGTCCGCCGGCGGCTTCGTCGGAGGCGACGACGTCGAGTCCTCCCGGGACGTCGGCGCGTGCGCCGGCGATGACGACCGGGGTGTCCGCGGGGACGACGAGGTCGGGGAAGCCCTCGGCGGCGAGCACGACGCCGTCGACACGGAGCGAGACGAGGTCGTCGAACGGCGAGGAGTCGAGGTGGGCGTTCGCGCGGCTGTCCGCGAGCGTGAGGCGCAGGCCGTGCGGGGCGAGCGCGTCGCGGATGCCGTCGAGCATCGGGACGTACCAGGGGTTCCGGAAGTCGTCGACGACGACGCCGATCGTGCGCGTCCGCGTGCCGGCGAGGATCGCGGCGGCACGGTTGGGGCGGTAGCCGAGCTCGGCGGCCGCGGCGAGGACGGCTGCCCGGCGGGTGTCCGAGACGCCGGGGTCGTCGCGCATCACCATCGAGACGAGCGACTTCGAGACACCGGCACGGGTCGCGACGTCGATGATCGTCGGTGGTCGGGACACGCGGCTCCTTGACAGGACATGGGTGGGTGCGTCTACAGTCTACCGACGCTCTCTGGAACGTTCCAGAGCCATCACCGACTTCTCGAGGGAGAGAACATGAGCGACAGCATCGGCGTCGCCGTCATCGGCGCCGGCATGGCCGGCAAGGCCCACATGGCCGCGTGGCGGAACGCACCGTCCCTGTTCGGTCACACGCTGCCGCCCGTCCGGCTCGTGTCGGTCGGCGACGTCTACGAACCGCTCGCGGCCGAGGCTGCGACGCGCTTCGGGTACGACCGGCACGACACCGACTGGCGAGCGATCGCCGAGGCCGACGACATCGACGTGGTGAGCGTCGTCGTCGCGAACACGCTGCACCGCGAGATCGTCGAGGGGCTCCTCGCCGCCGGCAAACACGTGCTGTGCGAGAAGCCGCTCTCGGACTCGCTCGACGACGC
Organism: Curtobacterium sp. Curtsp22; assembly: GCF_059492135.1. Taxonomy (NCBI): domain Bacteria; kingdom Bacillati; phylum Actinomycetota; class Actinomycetes; order Micrococcales; family Microbacteriaceae; genus Curtobacterium; species Curtobacterium sp. Curtsp22. The sequence goes on from NZ_CP168519.1 coordinate 3,214,139, forward strand.
CCGCGCGATGGCGTCCGCCGCATCGCTCGCGGCCGGTCGTGGTCTCACCGCTCGCGTCGGCTTCACCTACCGCCGCGCTCCCGGCCTCGCGGCGATCAAGCAGCTCGTCGAGGACGGCACCCTCGGTCGCGTCCTGCACGTCTCCGCGCGGTACTGGACCGACTACGGCTCGTCGCCCGACGTCCCGTTCTCGTGGCGCTTCGCGGGGGCCCCGGGGACCGGCGCCCTCGCCGACGTCGGGTCGCACCTCGCGTACGTCGCCGAGTTCCTGGCCGGCGAGGTGCAGAGCGTCAACGGCGGCATGTTCACCACGGCCATCACGAAGCGGCCGATCGCCGCCGGGTTCGCCCTCCGTGGCCAGGCCGTACCGTTGACCGGGGAGTTCGCCGACGTCGAGAACGACGACTACGCCACGTTCACCGCGCGCTTCGGCGACGGCTCGGTGGTCGGTTCGCTCGAGGTCTCCCGGGTCGCGACCTCCCACCCGAACGGCCTCGTCGTCGAGGTGTTCTGCGAGCACGGCGCCGCACGCTGGGACCAGGAGCGCGCATCCGAGATCGGACTCGCGCTGCAGTCCGACGGCTCCCGTCTCGGCGGCTACCGTCAGGTCGTCCTCGGCCCGGACCACCCGTACGTCGCCGGCGGCATGGCGATGGACGCTCCCGGTGTCGGCTGGGGCCAGAACCAGATGTTCGAGTACCAGGCGCGTGCCTTCCTCGACGAGGTCGTGGGCAACACGGCCGACCCGCTGCCGGCGAACGCCACCTTCGACGACGGCGTCCACAACATGGAGATCCTCGACGCGGTGGCCCGGTCCGCCGCCGACGGAGGAGCAACCGTCGACCTCACCGCAGCGTCCGTCACCGGAGGAGCACACGCATGAAGCTCGGTCTCTACAACGCGATCTTCCACGACCGCCCGCTCGCCGCGGCGCTCGAGGCCATCGCGGGCAACGGCCTCACCGGCATCGAGCTGAACACCGGCGGGTTCCTGCCGCCGGTGCACGTGCCGAACGTCGACGAGATCCTCGACGACGACGCGGCGCGCGACGCCTTCCTCGCGCAGTTCGACGAGACCGGCGTCTCGATCGCCGGCCTGAACTGCAACGGCAACCCGCTGCACCCGGACCCGGCGATCGGGCCGAAGCACGCGGAGGACGTCCGCCGCAGCATCCGGCTCGCGGCCCGTCTCGGCCAGGACCGGGTCGTGACGATGTCGGGCCTCCCCGCGGGGGAACCCGGCGGCACCCGGCCGAACTGGATCGTGAACGCCTGGAACTCTGCCGCGCTCGACGTGATCGAGTACCAGTGGAGCGTCGCGGTGCCGTTCTGGCAGGAGATCGACGCCCTCGCGCGCGAGCACGGGGTCAAGGTCGCGCTCGAGCTGCACCCGCAGAACGTCGTCTTCAACCCGGCGACGATCCGCGAGCTCGTCGAGCGCGGCGGGCTGACCAACGTCGGCGTCGAACTCGACGCGTCGCACCTGTTCTGGCAGCAGATGGACCCGGTGGCGGTCGTCCGCGACCTCGGTCCGCTCGTGTTCCACGCCGCCGCGAAGGACGTCCGGATCAACCCGCAGGCCGCGATCAACGGCGTGCTCGACAACTCGTTCCGTCGGCTCTCGCCGGACGAGCCGCGCACGAACCTCGGCGGGGACGAGTGGGCGAACGAGTGGCCGAAGCCGTCCGCGTGGGACTTCGTCGCGCTCGGCAAGGGGCACGACGAGGCGTACTGGTCGGCGTTCCTCGAGGCCCTGCGCGAGGTGGACCCGGGCATGTGGGTGAACATCGAGCACGAGGACACCGAGCTCGGCCGCGAGGAGGGCGTCGCCGTGGCGGCGCAGGTCCTGCTGGCCGCCGACGCGTCGCTGACGGCTCGCGTCTGAGGTGCAGCGGGATCCGGACTGGAGGCGCGGATCACGTGCGCTGATCGGCGCACGTGACCCGCGCCTCGAGTCCGTCGCCGTGCGTCCGGCGGCCCGGTCGGTGACGCATCCCCCGGTCCCTGTCACCGGGCCGTTGTAGCATGCACGACACCTGTCCTGAGCCGAGGAGGCCTGCGTGCCGGAACCGACCGACCCCGCCTTCCCGATCGAGCGCATCCGGGACGTCGGTGACGACATCACCGCCGCCGTCTCCACCGTCGTCGACGGCAAGACCGAGCCCATCCGCACCGCCCTGACGGTGATGCTGGCAGAGGGACACCTGCTCGTCGAGGACGTCCCCGGCGTCGGCAAGACGGTGCTGGCCAAGGCGCTCGGCGCATCGGTCGGCGGGTCCGTGAACCGCATCCAGTTCACCTCGGACATGCTGCCGTCGGACGTCACCGGCGTGAACATCTTCGACCAGTCCTCCGGTGCCTTCCGGTTCTCGCCGGGGCCGGTGTTCGCGAACGTCGTGATCGGCGACGAGATCAACCGCACGAGCCCGAAGACCCAGTCGGCGCTGCTCGAGGCCATGGCCGAGGCACAGGTGACCGTGGACGGCGTGACGCGCAAGCTGGACAGCCCGTTCATGATCGTCGCGACGCAGAACCCGATCGACATGGAGGGCACGTACCCGCTGCCCGAGGCCCAGCGCGACCGCTTCATGGCCCGCCTGACGATGGGGTACCCGAGTGCCGACGCCGAACGGCAGATGCTGACCAACCGCGGTGGGGGCGACCCGTTGGCGCACCTCCGACCGATCGTCGACGTGGACACCCTCCGCGACCTCATCCAGTCGGTGCGCACGGTCCACGTCGCGCCCGACGTCGAGGCGTACATCGTCGCGATCGTCCGGGCCACCCGCAGCCACCCCGACATCGTGCTCGGTGCCAGCCCGCGGGCGACGCTGCACCTCGCCTCGGCCGCCCGTGCCCACGCCGCGCTGCTCGGCCGTCCCTTCGTCACGCCGGACGACGTCGCCACGCTGGCGCCGGTCATCCTCGCGCACCGGCTCGTGCCGGTCGCCCGCGGCCTCGGCGGGACGGGCGACGACACCGTCCGCGACATCGTCGTGCGCATCGTGTCCGACACGGCCGTGCCGTTCACGGCGACCCCCGTCCGCTCCTGATGTCCGGGTCCCCGGCGCCGACGTCGCTCGCGCTGCGTGCCGGCGCCCTGCGCTCCGGGGCGCTCCGGTACGGGCGGCGTGGCCTCGCGCTGCTGCGTCGCACGCCGTTCCCCCGACCGACCGTGCGCGGCTGGACCGTGATCGCGGTCGGCATCGGGCTGATCGGCGGCGGGCTCGTGGGGACGACGAGCGTCGCGGTGTCCGCGGGGCTGCTGCTCCTCGTGCTCGTGGTCCTCGGCATCGTCATGGCGTTCGTCGTCGCCGCACCGCTGCGCGGCAGCCGGAGCACGGCGCGCGCGATCGTCCAGGTCGGCGAGGTGTACCGCGAGCGGATCACCCTCGGCGGGACGAGCCTGCCGATCGGCCCGCGGTCGATGCTCCTCGTGCGCGAACAGCTCGACGACGCCCTCGTCAGCATGTCCACCGCCGAGACGTACGCCGCCGTCGGGCCGAACCTCCCGCCAGCGGTGCTCGACGTCGAGGCCCTGGCGATGCACCGCGGGCGCAGCGTGGTCGGCCCGGTGACGATCCGCGTCGAGGACCCGTTCGGCCTGCTCCGCATCGACCGGCCGGTGGTCGCCGCCGAAGAGGTCGTCGTCGTCCCGGCATCGACCCCGCTCGCGTCGCTCGACGCGGGTGCGCTCGCCGGAGCCGTCTCCGCCGACGAAGGCCGGGTGGGGCAGGGCGGGTCGGCGGACGACAGCGAACTGCGTCCCTACCGCCCGGGCGACCCGATCCGCCGTGTGCACTGGGCCCAGAGCGCCCGCCGCGGGGAACTCCACGTCCGTCAGACCACGCAGGCGCAGCCGCCGGAGGCCGTCATCGCGCTCGACGTCCGACGCGAGTCGTACCAGCGCCTCGGCCGCGACGACCTGGCGGAGCTCTCGGACCTCGGCGGCGACGCCGCGTTCGAGCACGCGGTCGTCGTCGCCGCGAGCGTCGCACGGGCACTGGCCGCACGGACCTCGCGCGTCGTGCTCGTCAGCGACGGACCGTCCGGCAGCACCCGGCACGCGGGGGACGCAGGCGGACTGACCGACGTGCTCGTGGGGCTCGCCGACGTCCGGGTCCGCTCCGACGCCCGCGAGGTCACCGAGGTCCTCCCGGACGTCCGCGGCCGCGACGTGCACGGCATGACTGCCGTCGTCACCGGCAACTGCACGGCAGAGCAGGCCGCCGAGCTCGTCTCGGCGACGACCGGTTCGAGCCGGGGGATCCTCGCGACGATCGTCCCGCCGGACCCGGTGGTGCGCGGCATCCTCGACCGCGGCGGGTGGCGGACCCTGGTGGTCCCGGTCGCCGGTGCCCACGCGCCCGGGAGCATCCGGTGAGCGGCGTCGCCACCCGTCCGGCCCCGCCCCGGGGCGAGGCGCGGCGCGAACCCGACCGACGGGTCGACCGACCGGACTCGCCGAGCCCGTGGGTCGTCGCACTCGCACCGGTGCCCGTGCTCATCGCCGCCCTCGCCATGCAGCCCCTCGTGCAGGGCGTCGCGTGGTGGGTGTCCGGCGTCCTCGTCGCCGCCGTCCTCGTCGGCACGATGCTCGCCGTCCGTCGTCGGGCGCCCGGGGTGCGGTTCGTGGCACTCGTCGCGGCGCTCGTGGTCTGCTCGTGCGCCGCCGCGGTCGTGAACGACGTCCAGCCACTCGGGTGGCTCGACCGGAACGGTGCGCTCGGCGAGACGCTCGCGGCGATCCGGCTGAACCCCGCACCGCTGCCGCAGTCCGACGCGATCCGGCTCATCGTCACGGTCGCGATCGGCTGGGTCGCCGGCGTCTCGCTGTTCCTCGCGGCCGTCGCCCCGACCGCCGCACTCGCCGCCGTCCCCGCGCTCGTGATCCTCATCGTGCCGGGCGTCGTCACCGGAGCCCCCGCGGCACCCGGGCTCGTGATCGCCACCGGCATCGCCTTCCTCGTCCTGCTCTGGCTCTCGGTGCGGCCGGTCCAACGGGCGTTCCCCGCCGCCGTCGTCGGGGCGATCGGACTCGTCGTCGCCGTGGGACTGCCCGCGATCGTGCCGCTCAACGCCAGCTGGTTGTCCGGCGTCACCGGGGCGATCCAGTCGCCCGTGCAGCCCGGACGTCCCGGCACGCTGCTCAACCTCGGGCAGGACCTCCGACAGCCGAACGAGCTCGAGGTGTTCCGCTACCGCTCGTCCGACGGTCGGCCGGAGTACCTGAAGCTCGCGAACCTCGACGAGTTCGGCACCGGCGACTGGGTGCCGACCACCACCGACGCCGCGAAGTCCGAGACCGCCGACCAGCAGCAGTGGGCGGTCGGCATCAACCCGCGGCTCTCCAGCCGCGGCGACGTCACGATCCGGGTCACCGGGCTGTCGAGCAACTACCTGCCCGTCCCCGCCGGCGCGGTCTCGATCGAGTCCCGCTCGACGAACCTCGACCTGTCGCAGTGGCGCTGGATGGGGGAGTCGAGCACGGTGCGTTCCACCGGCCCGGCCACCCCGCGCGGTGCCACCTACGAGGTGTACGGCGCCTCGACGTGGTCCGGCGAGTACCTCGACGCGATCGCCGGCTCCGGCCTGCTCGGACGTGCCGACGGCCGGGGGTTCGCGACCCCCTCGGCGAACCAGCTCCGGACCGACCGAGAGCTCCCCGACAAGCTGCCGGTCAGCATCGCGCGGACGGCGCAGCGCGTCGCGGGCAGCGCGGCCACCGACTACGAGAAGGGCCGCGCGCTCGAGCAGTGGTTCCGCAGCGACCTGTTCACGTACTCCGAGACCGCGCCGGTCGAACAGGGCTACGACGGCGACAGCATGGACGTCGTCGCGAAGTTCCTGCAGGTCCGCGAGGGCTACTGCGTCCACTTCTCCTCGGCGATGGCGGTGATGGCCCGCACGCTCGGCATCCCGTCGCGCATCGCGGTCGGCTACCGGGCGGGCTCCACGCAGGCCGACGGCGAGTACACGGTGTCGAACCGGCAGCTGCACTCGTGGCCGGAGCTCTACATCAAGGGCGCCGGCTGGGTCGCGTTCGAGCCGACCCCCGACTCCGACGCCGCCGCGACGCCCTCGACCGAGGCCACCTCCACCCCCTCGGCGGCCGCCCCGGAGACACCGCTGCCCGCCCCGGGCGAATCCGCTCCCGCCGCGTCCGAGACGCCGACGCCGAGCGCGTCCGCCGCACCGGGAGCCGCCGGGTCGACCGGTGGCGGGGGCAACGGACCGCTCGGGCTCGCGGTGGGACTGGTGATCGCCGTGGCGCTGCTGGTGTCCCCGGCGCTCGTCCGGGCACTCCGCCGTCGGACACGACTCGGCGCGGTGCGATCGGGCAGGTCGCCGGCGGTGAACGCCTGGCGTGAGGCGCTCGACGACGTCGCCGACCACGGCTACGCGCCGGGCCTCGCGCCGCCGGGTGACGCCGCTGCCGCAGCGCGGACGGCACGTGCGGTGCTCGGGCGGCTCCGGCCGTCGGTGCCGGCGACGGTGCTGCCGCACCTCGAGACGATCGTCGATGCGGTCGACCGGGAGCGGTTCGCCGCGGGCGGTGCGGCCTCGGTGGACGCTGCGGCGTTGCTCGTGGCGGTCCAGGAGGCGCGGGTCGCCCTGGACGCCTCGGCCTCCGGTGCGCGGGTGCTCCGGTCGCGCCTGGCGCCGCCGAGCCTGCTGCCCTCGTCCGCGTGGTCGCACGAAGGACGGCGCGCGCGCCGCAGCGCGGCGTAGCGCGCCGCGCGCTCGTAGCGTGCGAGGTTCCGCGCGTGGTGCCGGGCCCGCAGGGTCCCACCGCGCGCGGAACCTCGCACACTGCGTCACCCGCCGCCGCGCGTCAGCGCCGGCGGATGACCGCCTCGACGAGGGCCGCGACGACCTCGCCCGGGTTCACCCCGGGCAGCGCCGCCGCATCGAACACGATCCCCACGTTCGCCCCGATGAGCACCCGGGAGAAGTCCTCGAGCGACATCCCCGCATCGATCTCCGGGTGCGCCCCGAACCACAGCTCCACGAGCTCGAACACGCCGTCCTGCAGCTCCCGCCGCTGGCGCACGAACTCGGGCAGGAACTCGGGGTGGCGCGTGGCGTACCCCCGGAACTCCGACAGCAGGGCGAACTGGCCGCTCTGGTCGTGCCGCCCGAACGCTGCCCGGACGACGTCGCCGATGTCCACCGCGGCGATGTCGGCGCGGACGAGTTCCCGCAGCGACCCGAGCACCAGGTTCGTCGCGCGCTGCATGACCTGCGCGACGAGGTCCTCCTTCGACGAGAAGTTCGAGTAGACGGCGCCCTTGCTGAACCCGGCGCGGGCGGCGACCTCGTCGAGCCGAGCCTCGTGCACGCCCTGCTCGGCGAAGACCTGGGCCCCGGCGGTGAGGAGTCGTTCCCGCACCTCGGCCCGCGGGGTCCGGGGCGTGGGCGAGCCGGTGACGGAGGGGCTGGGGTCGGAGGCGTCGTCGCTCATGGTTCCTGATTCGACGGGCCCGCCGTGATCCGTCGGGTCCGGCTTCGTCGGGCTGGCGTGGTGGTGGGTCACGACCATTGTGCTGGAGGCAGGGTGCGTCGGGAGACCTGCCGCGCCGCGCGTCTGATCCCGCGCGGCATCAGCGAAGCCCCCAACCACAGGTCCGTACGGAACCGGCGCGTTCGGGTCGCGTCGGTGCGCCAGCGGACCATGGATGCCGGGCCGATACCCGGCGGTACTGATTGTACGACCGAGCACCGACAGATGACAGCCCCTTCGCGGATTCAGCCGTCCGACGCGTCCGCGGGCCCCGACTCGTTCTCGTGGTGCACGCTCCCCGCGCCGGACCGTCGCCCCGGCCGACGCAGCAACCGGATCGCGTCCGGTCGGAGCTTCCGGCCGCGCTGGAGCAGGGATCCGAGCGTGGACTTCGGCTGCCACTCACGACCGTTCGGCAGCCCCCATCCGCGCCGGACCGCGCCCCACCGCAGCCCGAGGGAGAGCACGATCGCGGCGACGATGCCGATCGACGGCGACCCGAGGTGCGACGCGACGACCATCACGGCGGACGCGGCGACGGCGACCGTGGCGTAGAGCGCGTTGCCGCCGAACACCGCGGGGACCCGGCGGAGCAGCAGGTCCCGCATCGCACCACCGCCGACGGCCGTGATCGTGCCCATGATGATCGCGGCCGGCCAGTCGAGACCGGCGTCGAACGTCCGCTGCACCCCGACGACCGACCAGAAGCCGATGACCGCAGCGTCGAGCACGGTGAACAACCGGTCCCAGGTCAGCTCGGAGAACGACACGAAGAAGGCGATGAGCGCACCGGCGATCGCGACCGGCACGTACAGCGGGTCGACGAGCGCGACGGGCGGTCCGTTCTGCAACAGGGTGTCGCGGAGCATGCCGCCGCCGAGGCCGGACACGAACCCGACGACGAGGAACCCGAAGAGGTCGAAGTCCATCGTCCGCGCGAGCGATCCGCCGAGGAGCGCCGACGCGAACACCCCGGCCAGGTCGAGCACGTTCGTGACCGACGCCAGGCCATCGACGGACAGCAGGTTCATGAGAACCATCAAACATCACCGGCGGGAGGTGGCGGGTCGCGCGCTGGTTAGGTTAGCCTCACCTTTGCCATGCTCGCCACCCTCGTCATCGGCCTCCGTGAAGGCCTCGAAGCGACGCTCATCGTCGGCATCATCGCCGCGTTCCTCCGTCGCTACCGCGTCCCCCTCGCCCCCATGTGGTTCGGCGTCGGGGTCGCCGTGGTGCTCAGCATCGCCGTGGGCTTCGGCCTGCAGGTCGTCGAGCAGGCGCTCCCGCAGGCCCAGCAGGAGGGCATGGAGGCGATCATCGGCATCGTCGCCGTCGTCTTCGTGACGGGCATGATCGTCTGGATGCGCACCCACGCGCGGACGCTCACGACCGAGCTCGAGGCGAGCGCGACCGAGGCCCTCGGCCGCGGCACCGCCTGGGCGCTCGCCGGCATGGCCTTCCTCGCCGTCCTCAAGGAGGGCTTCGAGACCGCGGTCTTCCTGCTCGCCACGTTCCAGGCGTCGTCGGACACCGGGCTCGCGGCACTCGGTGCGGTCATCGGCATCGCGGGCGCCGTGGTCGTCGGGTACGGCATCTACACCGGCGGCGTCCGGCTGAACCTGTCGAAGTTCTTCACCGGGACCGGGATCTTCCTCGTGTTCGTCGCCGGCGGGCTCGTGCTGACCGTGCTCCGTCGCGCGCACGAGGCCGGGTGGATCGTGATCGGGCAGCAGCGCACGGTCGACCTCAGCTGGCTCGCGCCGAACGGCTCCGTGCAGGGCGCCCTCGTCACCGGCGTCCTCGGCATCCCGCCGGACCCCCGGGTCATCGAGGTGCTCGGCTGGGTGCTCTACGTCGTCCCCGTCCTCGCGATCTCCCTCTGGCCGCGTGCTTGGCGCCCGTCGCGCGAACGGGTCCCGGCCGTGCGGCTCGGCATCGCCGGTGTCCTCGCCGTCGCCGCTGCGACCCTGGCGATCGCGGTCCCGACCGGGGGCGTCGACCTCCCGTCCACGACCGCCGTGACCGGCGGCGGCTCCGTCACCGCGTCCGTCGACGGGACGGCCGCGAGCATGCGCACCAGCGGCACGGGCCAGGAGGCGCGGTTCGCCTTCCCGGCGTCGACCCACCGGCGCGTCACCCGCGCGGGCGTGACCGCCGACCGCTGGCGGCGGACCGAGGACGGGTCGGCCGCGCAGCGGCCGTCGACCCTGACGCTCGACGACCTCGTCGACCTGTTCGGCCGCGTCCCCGTCGGCATCTCACCGAGCACGAACCCCGGGCCGTTCTCGGCGCGCTGGGCCGTCCGCGACACTGTCAGCCTCTGGACCGTCCGGGGTGGCGTCCTGGACGCGAGCCGCGCGGAACGCACCGTGCTCACGTTGAGCGGTGGGGGCCTCCCGTCCGCTCGCACCACGACCCTCGACCGCACCGTCTGGTCCGTGCCGGACGCCCGCGTCCAGCAGGCCGCCACCGCGGTGGCGGCCGCGGACACCCGCTCCGCCGAGCTGCTGCTCTGGAAGGCCTGGCTGCCGATCGCCCTGGGCGTCGCCGCCGCTGCCCAGGCGTTGCTCGCCCTCCGCGACCGCCGTCGGCGGCCGGAGCCCACGACCACCACCCCCGAAACCGACCCGTCACGCGGCCCACCCGCGGACGACCCCACGAGGAGCCCTGAGTATGCCGTTCGGTAGGACTGCCCGCCCCCTGACCACCCTCGGCGCCCTCGGCGTCGTCACCGCCCTCGCCCTGACCGGCTGCGCGAACTCGTCCACGTCGGCGGGTGACACCGCGAGCAGCTCCGGCAAGGTCTCCCGCGTCTCGGTCACACTGACGAACGACGGCTCCGACAAGTGCGCCGTGTCGACCACGAAGGTCCCCGCCGGTCCGGTCACGTTCACCGTGAAGAACGAGTCGTCGACCGCGATCACCGAGGTCGAGCTGCTGCAGGACCAGCGCATCCTCGGCGAGAAGGAGAACCTCGCGCCCGGGCTCGCCGCGGTCACGTTCACCGCCACGCTCACCGGCGGCAAGTACCAGGTGTACTGCCCCGGCGCCGACCAGGAGCTCGCGGACTTCACCGTCACCGGCAAGGTGACCTCGACGGCGAACAGCAGCGCCGCGACCCTCCTCGACGAGGGCACGAAGGGCTACGCCGAGTACGTCGACGGCCAGGTCACCGACATGGTCGCCGCGGTCGAGCAGCTGCAGAAGGACGTCGACGCGGGTGACCTCGCCGCCGCGAAGACCGACTACGCGAACGCCCGTCCGTTCTACGAGCACGTCGAGAGCGACGTCGACGGCTTCGTGAAGAAGGGCTTCAAGGCGACCGACAACGCCGGCAACCTCGACTACCTCATCGACATGCGCGCCTCGAACCTCGACCCGGCCGTCGGCTGGAGCGGGTTCCACGCGGTCGAGAAGGACCTGTTCGAGGCGGGGGCGATCACCGCCTCGACCAAGCAGACCGCCGCCGACCTGACCGAGAACGTGCAGCTGCTCGCGAAGCTCGTGCCGACCCTCGACTACAAGCCCGAGGACCTCGCCAACGGTGCCGCGGGCCTGCTCGAGGAGGTCCAGTCGAACAAGATCACCGGCGAGGAGGAGGCGTACAGCCACATCGACCTCGTCGACCTCGCCGCGAACGTGGAGGGCGCCCGCCAGGCCTTCGCGTACCTCAAGCCGGGCCTGACGAAGCTCGACCCGACGCTGACGAAGCAGATCGCGACGCAGTTCGACCGCACGAACACGCTCATGGACGGCTACCGCAACGCCGACGACCTCGGCGGCTTCGACACGTGGGACGCCGCGACCAAGGCCTCGGACGCGAACACGATCTCGCAGCAGGTCCAGGCGCTGCAGGACCCGCTGTCCCGCCTCGCCGAGAAGGTCGCCACCGCGTGACGACCCCGCACGACGAGCCGGCCCGCGACGGGACGAGCGCCCCGCCCCTGTCCCGCCGCGGGCTCTTCGGCGCCGGCCTGACCGCCGGTGTGACCGCCGGCGTCGCGGCGGCCGGAGCCGGCCTCGGAGCCGCTGCCGGCGTCGCCGGTGCCACGGCCGCGACCGGGGTGAACCCGTTCACCGCGGCGACGAACGGCGACGAGTCGATCGACCTCTCGCGGAGCCACCCGTTCTACGCGACCGCCGCGCGGCAGCCGCAGGGCGGGGTGCAGACCGCTCCGCAGCGGTACTGCGTGTTCATGACGTTCGACATGTCCTCGACGGTCCGGACCGACCTGCAGGTGCTCCTCGCCCGCTGGTCGGCGTCGATCGCGCAGCTGCAGGCCGGGAAGACCGTCGGCAGCGTCGAACCCGCCCACGGCGACGGCGTCGGTGCGGACACGGGGGAGGCGCTCGACCTCGGTCCCGCGTCCCTGACGGTCACCGTCGGCCTCGGCCCGGGGCTCTTCGACGAGCGCTTCGGTCTCGCGTCGAAGAAGCCGGCGCACCTCGCCGCGATCCCGACGCTGCCGAGCGACAACCTCGACCGTGCCCTCACCGGCGGCGACCTGTCCCTGCAAGCGTGTGCGGACGACCCGCAGGTGGCGTACCACGCGGTCCGCGACCTCGCCCGGATGGCCCGCGGCACCGCGACCGTGCGGTGGACGGTGCTCGGCTTCGGTCGCGCCTCGGCCGGGCCCGACCAGTCCACGCCCCGGAACCTCATGGGGTTCAAGGACGGCACCCGGAACATCACCACCGACGAGGACTACGAACGCTTCGTCTGGGTCGACGAACCGGGGTCCGGGGCCGGCTGGATGCGCGGCGGCACGTACCAGGTCGTGCGGAAGATCCGGATGAACATCGAGATCTGGGACGCGGACGTCGTCAGCGACCAGCAGCGCGTGTTCGGCCGCACGAAGATCGAGGGCGGACCGCTCTCCGGCGGCTCGGAGCACACCACACCGGACTTCCACGCGAAGGGCTCGGACGGCACGACGAAGATCGACCCGACGTCGCACATCGCGCTCGCGGCCCACGAGGCGAACGGCGGCGTGAAGATCCTGCGGCGGCCGTACAACTACACCGACGGGCTCAACCAGTACGGTCAGCTCGACGCGGGGCTGCTCTTCGCGGCGTACATGAACGACCCGGAGCACTTCACGACGCTCCAGCGGAAGCTCGGCGCCTCCGACCGGCTCAACGAGTACGTCTCGCACATCGGGAGCGGCGTGTTCGCCGTCCCGCCGGCTCCGCGCAAGGGCTCGTACATCGGCGAGCAGCTCTTCCGCTGAGGCAGTGAGATGGGTGCCCTCCGTCGTTTCCCTGGAGACGGAGAGCACCCGCGTCGCGGAGTCCCCCGGGCGGAACCACCGTCCGGGATGAGAGGCGACCCAGCGCGACGCGTCGCGATGCGACAGGGCTGAGCGTACCCCGCCGATCGCCGGTACAGCAGGGAGGTACCGTGATGGGACAAGCGTCGCGGGCCACCCGCGGACGGGCGCCGACGCTGCGGACCGGCACCGCGCCTCCTGGACCCACGAGAACGGGCCGTCCCACCTGGGTGGGACGGCCCGTTCTCCTGCCTGGAGGCGCGGCGTCAGTCCGTCAGGTCCGTCGCCTCGCGCTCGGCGCGCTTCCGACGCGCGAGCACCAGCGCCACGAGGCCCGCGAGGACCAGGAGGCCGGCTGCGACGGCCGGGGCCGCGATGTCGGCACCGGTGTACGCGAGCGCTCCGCCGGCGTTCGCCGGGACCGTGCCGTCGACGACGCCGTCACCGTCGGTGTCGACACCGACCGCACCGTCGTCACCGCCGCCGGCGCCCGGGGTACCAGGCGTGCCCGGGTCGGTCGGGTCCGTGGGGTCAGCGGGGTCGGTCGGATCGGTCGGGTCCACGGCCGCGGCGACGGGGATCGTCACCGCGAGCGTGATCGTCTGCCCGTTCGGCAGCGTGACGACGAGGGGCTCGTCGGTCGTGGCGGCCGGGGCCACGGCTGCCGCGAGGGTCGTCGTGCCGGCTGCTCGGCCCAGTGCGGTCGCGGGGTCCGTGGTTGCGCCGGGGACGAGGAAGGACAGCGTCGCCTGTCCCTGCTCGTCCGTCGTGTCGACGATCGTCGTGTCGATCGTCGCGCGGTCGAGTTCCTTCCCACCGGCGCTGACCGTGACCGTGCCGCCCTGGTCGGGTTCGTTGCTGAACGTCAGCGAGGAGAGCTCGATGGTGACCCGGTCCCCGGGCTGGAAGCCGCCGTCCGGGGTCGCCGTCGTGCGGATGCCGGTGGAGCGCTGGTCGTGGGCGACCGTCACCGTGGGGTCCGCGCGGAAGTACTCGACCTGCGCCTCGAGGTCGACCTTGCCGCTGTCCTGCTTCGCCGCCGCCTGCTTGAACGCGGCGAAGTTGTCGCCGCCGCCCGCGAGGAACGAGTTGACGGTGACCTTGTAGGTCGTGTCCGCGTCGATCGCCGTTCCGTCGAGGGTCATCGTGGTGATGCGCGAGCCGGCCGGAGCACCAGGGTCGTAGGTGTACCCGAAGCCGTCTGAGGCGCCGAGCTTGAGGAACGGCCGGCTCGACCCGGAGGGCTGCCACTGCTGTTCGAGCGCCTGCCGGATCTGCGCGCCGGTCAGGTCGAGGACGACGAGCGTGTTGGCGAAGGGCTGGACGACCGCGGCCTCCTTGTAGGTGACCGTGCCCGACGCGATGTCGGCCCGGAGCCCGCCGGGGTTCATGAACGCGATCTGCGAGCCCTGGCGGGTCGTCGCTGCGCGCTGCACCTCGGCGACGAAGTTCCCCAGCGTGGACTCGCCGCCGCGGTTCTCGGAACCGTTGCGCTGCTTCGCACGGCCCAGGTCGCGGTCGACCGTGCCGAGCTCGACCGCACCGAGGACCTCGGCCTCGGCCACCGCGTCGTCGACGGTGGCCTGCACGTCGGCGTCGGGCGTGAAGGTCCCGTCGACGAGCCGGATGTTCTCCGCGACGGTCGACGTGACGGTGCCGTCCGCCGCGACGGTGAGCTGCACGTGTCCGAGGTTGAAGCCGTACGAGCCGGTCTGGATCACCGGGCGGGTGGCCGGACCGTCGCCGATCTTCGCCTGGTGCACGTACGTCTGGTGGGTGTGCGCGGAGAGGATCGCCGAGACACGGGGGTCCACGTCGCGGACGGCACGGGCGAAGTCGGAGTCGCCGTCGAGGTCCGTCGCAGCAGCGGACTCGGCACCGTCGTGCACGAGCAGGACGAGGACGTCGGCCTCGCCGTTGCCCTCGACGCCGTCGGTGAGGTCCGCTGCGACCTTGTTCACCTCGGTCGTGATGTCGCCCATCTCGAGGCCCTCGATGCCGGCCGGGCTCACGAGGCCCTGTCCGACGAGGTCGACCGTGGCGCCGATGAACCCGACGCGCTTGCCGCTGATCTCCTCGATCGCGTACGGGTCGAACGCGGGCTTGCCCGTCGCGGTGTCGAGGATGTTCGCCGAGACGTAGTCCCACTGCGCGTTCCGGTCGCCCTGGGGTCCGATGACGCGGTCGCGCAGGTCGTCCTGGCCCTTGTCGAGCTCGTGGTTCCCGATGGCACTGACGGAGAGGTCCATCTGGTTGAGGACGTCGATCGTCGGCTGGTCGTCCTGGATGAAGGACTCGAACGTCGATCCGCCGATGTTGTCGCCGGAGCTGACGAACGCGGACGTCGTCGGGTCCGGCCCGCGGAGCTGCTCGAGCGCACCCGCCAGGGTCGCGGCACCGGCGGCGTCGCCGTCGCGCGGGGTCGGCTTGCCGTCGGTCTGCGAGATCGACTGTGCGATGCGGCCGTGGAAGTCGTTGACGTCGTAGAGGTCGATCGTCGTGTCGCCCTCGGCTGCGCCGGCGACGGACGGGACGGACAGTGCGACGAGGACACCGGCGGTCGCGAGCGCAGCGCCCGCGACGAAGCGCCCGCGACGCGTTCGTGAGTGGTGGGAAGTGTTCATCGGCGTCGAACCTAGGAGAACGCACAGGCGACACGCCAGCTGCCCCCCGGACGCGTCACACGATGTTCACATCGGTGATGCCCAGCGTGCCGTCAGTCCCGGCCGAACACGCCCTTCACCCGTTCGACCGCCTCCGCCGCCATCGCCTTCGCGGAGTCCTTGACGACGTCCAGCTCGACCGGGTCGCCCTTGAGCAGGCTCTTCGCGGTGTTCATCGCGTACTCGGCGGTGATGTGCGGCGGGAGCGGAGGCACGTTCCGGCTCACGTACGCGTCGATGACGGTCACGCCCGGGTTGTCGAACGCCCGCTGGACGGCAGCCTCGACCTCGTCGTCGCGGTGCACCGCGATGCCCGTGAACCCGAGGAGCTCGGCGTACCCCGCGTAGTCCATCGTCTCGACGTCCTGCGACCCCCGCCACATCGGGTTGCCGTCCTCCGTGCGCATCTCCCACGAGACCTGACCGAGGTCGTCGTTGTGCATGATCACGATGACGAGCTGCTGGTTCGGCCACTGGGCCATGTACTTCTTCACGGTGATGAGCTCGTTCATACCGAGCATCTGGAAGGCCCCGTCACCGATGGTGCACACGGCGGGCTTGTCCGGGAAGGCGAACTTGGCCGTCACCGCGTAGGGCATCGCGGCGAGCATGGTCGCGAGCCGGCCGGACATGTCGCCGTGCATGCCGCGACGCAGGCGGATGTGGTGCCCGTACCAGTCGGCGGTCGTCCCGGCGTCGCAGGTCACCGTGACGCCCTCGGGCAGGTGGTCGTTCACCGCGCGGATGACGCGTCGGGGGTTCACCCCGTCGTCGTAGGCGACCTCGGCCTGGCGGGCCATCTCCGCCTCCCACTCGCGCATCTCGTCGGCGAGCCGCTCCTGCCAGCTGCGGTCCGACGTCTGCTCGAGGAGGGGCAGGACTGCCTCGAGCGTCGCACCGACGTCGCCCCAGAGGTTGAGCTCGGTCGGGTACCGCAGGCCGAGCTGCTCGGGCTTGATGTCCACCTGCACACCGCGTGCCTGGCCGGACTCCGGCAGGTACTCGCCGTAGGGGTAGTTCGTCCCGAGGAGCACGATCGTGTCGCACTCCTTGATCTGCGTGAGGCTCGGTCGCGACCCGAGGAGCCCGACCTGCTGCGTGTGGTAGGGCACGTCCGACGGGACGACGTCCTTGCCGCGGAGCGCCGTGATGATGCCGGCACCGGTCTTCTCCGCCGCGGCGAGGACCTGGTCCGTCGCACCGCGGGCACCGGCCCCGACGAGGAAGGTGATCTTCTCGCCGGCGTTGAGGATCTCGGCGAAGCGCCGGACGTCCTCGGCGGGTGGGGTGATCCGGGTCGACGCGGGGACGTCGCTCGAGCGGGAGACCCAGTGCTCGACGCCCGGCTCCTCGTACGCCATCGCCTGCACGTCATGCGGGAGGACGACCACGGCCGGCTGCTTGCGGAGCATCGCCGTCCGGAACGCGGTGTCGACGACGACCCCGACGGCGTCCGGCGTCGTCACGGTCTCGACGTAGCACGCGACGTCGGCGAACACCCGCTCGAGGTTCGACTCCTGCTGCGTGAACGTCCCGATCGAGGCCAGTCCCTGCTGACCGACGATCGCGACCACCGGCTGGTTGTCCATCTGTGCGTCGTACAGCCCGTTGAGCATGTGGAACGCGCCCGGGCTCGACGTCGCGACGCAGACCCCGACCTCGCCGGTGAACTTCGCGTGCGCGGTCGCCATGAGGGCGGCGATCTCCTCGTGCGTCGGACGGACGTACCCGAGTGCTCGTTCGCCGCCGTCCGCCTTGCCGAGGGCACCGTCGAAGGCGCCGATCCCGTCGCCTGGGTAGCCGAAGACGCGGGAGACCCCCCATGCCTTGATGCGGTCGATGACGAAGTCGCTCACGGTCGTGCTCATGCGCCCACCGTGCTCGGCGGTTCCTGTACGCGCTCAGCGACGAGGGGGACGCGCGTTCGTGCCCGTCAGCCGATCTCCTGCCACGTGCCGCCGGCTGCGCTGCCGACCACGGCGTCGATGATGTGCGCCGACCGGGCGCCGTCCACGAACGTCGGCAGACCCTCGGGCCACCCGTCCGGGTCGGGTCCGCTCCGGACCGCGTCGTAGGTGTCGGCGACGAACGCGGCGAACGCGTCGAGGTAGCCCTGCGGGTGCCCCGACGGCACCACGGCCAGGCGCCGCTGGTCCGGCACGCCGAGCGACGGGTCTCGGACGACGATCTGCGCGCCGCGTTCGTTCCCGAACCAGGCCGACTCCGGCTGCTCCTGGTCGAAGGCGGCGGACCCACGGGTGCCGTCGACCTCGAACCACAGCCGGTTCTTCCGTCCCGAGGCCACCTGCGAGATGACCACGTTGCCGATGCGGCCGGTGTCGGTCCGGAAGGTAGCGACCGCGGTGTCCTCGGTGGTGACCTCGGCGCGCTGCGAGGCGTCGGCCACCGGGTCGGGGTCGGGGGAGCCGGAGAACGACGGACCGGACGCCGCCGGACGCGTCGGGTAGACGATGTCGGTCGCGGCCGAGACCGAGGCGAAGCGCTCACCCGTGACGAACTCGACCAGGTCGCACCAGTGCGAGCCGATGTCGGCGAACGCCCGCGAGAGGCCCCCAGAGCCCGCGTCGACCCGCCACGACGAGGCGTCCTCGTCGAGCATCCAGTCCTGCAGGTAGTGGCCGTGGACGGCGAGCACGCGCCCCAGGTCGCCGTCGGCCATGCGTCCGCGGATCTCCCGGATGATCGGGTGGTACCGGTACACGAACGGCACGGTGGCCACGACGCCGGCCAGCCGTGCGGCCTCGACCAGCTCGTCGGCCTCGGCGGCGTCGATGGCGAGCGGCTTCTCGCACACGACGCTGATCCCGGCGCGGATGACCGCGAGGGCCTGCGGGTGGTGCTGGTCGTTCGGCGTGCAGACGTGCACGACGTCGGGAGCGTCCGCGATCACCTCGTCGAGCGAGGCGTACCCGCGGGGGAGGTCGAGCTGGGCGGCGACCTGCTCGGAACGGGACGGACTCCGACCGAGCACCCCGAGGACCTCGGCCCCGGCCGCGCGGGCGGCTCGCGCGTGGACGCCGGCGATCATGCCGGTGCCGACCACAGCGACGCGCAGGCGTCGCCCTCCGTACCCACTGCTCATGGTGCTCCCTCGCGCCGGACTGGACCCCACCGTACCGACGTCTCCCGGCCACACGCCGGAACGCGTGAGTACGTTCTGGGGCATGTCGAGCCTCCAGACCTCCCTGCTCATCCTCGGTGCCAGCGGCGACCTGTCCAAGCGACTCCTCCTGCCGGGCCTGGCCACCCTCCTCGAGGTGAAGGACGACTGGGACGTCCAGCTCGTCGGAGCCGGCGTGGAGGACATCTCGGACGCCGACTGGAAGGCGCAGGTCCGCGAGTCCTTCGAGAACGCGCAGGCGTCGAAGAACGAGGAGGACGAGGGGGCTGCCGACGGCGGTGAGCGCCTCAGCAAGCGGCTCCTCGGTGTCATCGACGCCTCGACCTACCGCAAGGCCGACGTCACCGACGCCGACGACCTCCGGACCCTGCTCGGCGACTGCCGGTACGACCCCGCGATCTACTTCGCCCTGCCGCCCGCCGTCACCGAGAAGAGCTGCGAGGTGCTCAAGGACCTGGACCTGCCGTCCGGGACGCGCCTGGCGCTGGAGAAGCCGTTCGGCACCGACGCCGAGAGTGCCGAGCACCTCAACGACGTGCTGCACTCGTTCCTCCCCGAGGAGCGCATCCACCGGGTCGACCACTTCCTCGGCCGGTCCACCGTGCTGAACCTGCTCGGCCTCCGCTTCGCGAACCGCATCATCGAGCCGCTGCTGTCGTCCGCACACGTCGCCCGCGTCGACATCGTCTACGACGAGACGCTCGGACTCGAGGGGCGTGCGCGCTACTACGACAAGGCGGGCGCGCTCGTCGACATGATCCAGAGCCACCTGCTCCAGGTGATGGCCGTGGTCGCGATGGAGGCGCCGGCGTCGATCGACGCGGACGACCTGCGCACCCAGAAGGAGCTCGTGCTCCGTGCCGTCCGGCCGTGGGGTGGCGACGTCGTCGCGGCGGGCAAGCGCGCCCGGTACACCGCGGGCACGATCGGCGACCGCTCGCTGCCGTCGTACACCGACGAGGACGGCGTGGACCCGTCCCTCGGGACCGAGACGCTCGCACAGCTCACCCTCGAGATCGCGAACTGGCGCTGGGCCGGGGTGCCCTTCACGCTGCGGTCCGGCAAGGCCCTCGCCGAGCAGCGCCGCGAGATCGTGATCACCTTCAAGGACTCGCCGCACGTGCCGGTCGGCCTGCACGGTGCGGAACTGCCCGATCGGCTCCGGATCTGGATCGCACCGGACGAGATGCAGCTCGAGCTCAACGTCAACGGCGCCGGCGACCCGTACACGATCGACCACACGAGCCTGGACGTCACGTTCAACCCCGGACGCCTCAGTGCTTACGGCGAGGTGCTCGCCGGGGTGCTCGAGGGCGACGCCACCCTGTCCGTCCGCGGGGACAGCGCCGTGCAGGGCTGGAAGGTCGTCGAGCCGTTCCTGCAGGCCTGGCGCAGCGGGAAGGCCCCGCTCGACGAGTACCCGGCAGGCTCCGAGGGACCCCGTTCCTGGGACAACATCGACTGCTGACGGACCCCACGGCGTAGGTTCCGACGCGTGACCACGATCGACGACGTCCTGCAGACCGTTCCCGAACCCGCCGGAGCCGACGTGCGCGTCGACCCCGTCCGCTACGACCACGAGGGCACCCCGCTGCTCGGCGTGCTGGCGAAGGACGCGGCGATCGCCGGTCGTCGCCCGGCCGTGCTCGTCGTCCACGACTGGCACGGCGTCAACGAGCACGTCGAGGCGCGCGTCACGATGCTCGCCCGCCTCGGGTACGTGGCCTTCGGTGCCGACGTCTACGGCGAGGGCGTCCGCCCGGGCGACGACACCGCCGCCCAGGTCGCCGGGTCGTTCTACCAGGACCTCGCGCTCATGCGGGCCCGCGTCCGCGCCGGCCTCGACCGCCTGCTCGAGGACCCCGACGTCGACCCGGCCCGGGTCGTCGTGATGGGCTACTGCTTCGGTGGATCCGCCGCGCTCGAACTCGCGCGCACCGGGGCCGACCTCGTCGGCGCAGTCTCGTTCCACGGCGGGCTGCTCACGCACGACCCCTCCGACGCGGCCGACGTCCGGGCGAAGCTGCTCGTCCTGACCGGCGCCGCGGACCCGGTCGTGCCGGACGAGAAGGTCCACGCGTGGCAGGACGAGATGCGGGTGGCGCCGACCGTCGACTGGCAGGTCGTGACCTACGCGGGCGCGATGCACGCCTTCGCGGTCCCCGGCACCGACGCACCGGACCACGGCGCCCAGTACCAGGCACGTGCCGACCGTCGGTCGTGGCGGGCGCTCGAGGTGTTCCTCGCCGAGGTCTTCGACGAGGAGCTCGCCGCGCTCTGAGGGCCGACACGCCGAGGGTGGGCTCGGGGTGGCCTCGATTGGCGTTCGGGGCCGCAGCTGTTGTAGAGTCTTCCACGGCCGCAAGGCCACGCGCTCGTAGCTCAATGGATAGAGCATCTGACTACGGATCAGAAGGTTGGGGGTTCGAGTCCCTTCGAGCGCACTGCACCACCGAACCGATCGAAGGCCCCGCCGCACTGCGACGGGGCCTTCGTCGTTCCTGGCCGGGCCCGGGGCGGAGCCGCGTCAGCGCAGGCGCGCCGCCTGCTGCCGGTCCTTCTCGTGCTCCCGCACCACCGCGCTCACCGCGAGCCACAGGAGCAGCGACACGAACCACCAGAAGCTCACCACGGCAGCAGCGCCGGCGAGCGACGCCGCGAGCGGCACGAGCTCGACCGAGTCCGGTCCCTTGCCGAAGATGACGATCGCCGAGACCCAGAGCCCGATCGCCGCCAGCAGGGAGATGATCCACACGACCAAGAGACCGTCGCGCCACCCGTTGTCCACGGGACCACCGTACCGGAGCGTTCGCACAGGAACGCCGCGGACGCCGCGGACACCGGACGCCGGACGCCGGACACCGACCCGCCCGGTCAGGACAGGTTGATCGCCACGATCAGCGCGACGAACCCGAGCGACACCGTCCCGACGATGAGCACCGTCCCGGCACCCCAGGTCGTCCGGAGCCGCCGTCCGGGCTTCGCGACCTCCCGCACCCGCACGACCGGGCCGTCATCGGCGGCGACAACTGCCTCCGAGCGTTCGTCCCGCCACCGCGCCCAGCGCTCGACCCGGTCGTCGAGGGCGTCGACCGCCGCCGCGAGGGCCTCCCACCGCTCGGGTCGGTCCGTGATCAGGTCGCGGGCGCTGATCAGGTACATCCAGTCGTCCACGATCTCGACGTCGAGCCCCCGCAGGTGGTCGACGAGCCGCGCCATCACGTCCGGCGTGAACAGGTACAGCGCGTCTCGTTCGTACCCGGCGGGGCAGTACAGACGGAAGTAGCGGTCGAAGTCGCCCTCCAACGACAGCACCTGCGAGCCACGAACGACCGACGAGGTGTGCAGCGGGCGTCGAGGGCCCTCCTCGGACCGCAGCAGGATGTTCGGCAACGCCACCGGCAGACGCATCGCGCAGTACCCGCCGAACGCCGGCGAGGTGTTCGTCATGGTCGACCGGACGAGCTCGTGGTTCGCGAACTCCAGGCCTCGGGGCCCGGGGGTCCGGAGCACCCGGTAGCAGTGCAGCGCGCCACGTCGACCGAGCGGGACGTCACGACGGGTCCCGGTCGGCCCCGGGCTGTAGGTCATGCCGTTGGCTGCCGCGAACCGGGCGAGGCGGTGGTGCACCCGCTTCTGCGGGCGCCGGCGCCGCACCCGGATCCACGCCCAGGTGCAGAGGACCCCGGCCAGGCCGAGGAAGGCGCCGATCACGCTCTGCACGAGGACCGCGGTCGCCACGTCCTCGCCGCCCTCGGCGACGGTGGCGGTGATGACGAGGGTGAACGCGAGCAGGCCGATCGGCAGGCAGAGTGCTCCGGCGCCGAGGACGATCCGTCGGACGAGTCCGACCAGGTCGCGCGCCTCGGGGTGCTCGGCGACGAGGGCCTTCCAGGTCCGTCGCGCGTCGCGGCGGCGGACCGGCTCGGTGAGCGCGGTGGTGTCGATCGGTGTACGCAGTGCCTGCACGGTTCCCCCCGGTTCGTGACCTCACGACCCTACCGGGTGGGCGGACGGACGGGAGGCGCGGTGCCAGCTGGCACCGCGCCTCCCGTCCGTGACCCGGTCGCGTCGACTACGCGACCTGCGCGCGCACCTCGGCCAGCGTCGGGTAGTCGGTGTAGCCCTCTGCGCCGTTGCCGTAGAACAGCTCCGGGCGCGGCTCGTTCAACTCGGTGTCCTGCTCCCAGCGGTACGCGAGGTCCGGGTTCGCGATCGCAGCGCGACCGACGCCCACGGCGTCCGCGTGGCCCTGCGTGACGAGGGCGATGGCCTCGTCACGGGTGGTCAGCGCGCTGAAGCCGGAGTTGGCGATGAACGGGGCGCCCGCGGTCCGGCGGATGTGCTGCACGAGGTCGCCGGTCGGCTCGGCGTGCAGGATGTCGACGAAGGCGAGTCCGAGCGGCGCGAGGCCCTCGGCGACGGCGGTGTAGACCGCGTGGACGTCCGCCGGGTCGCTCTCGAGGACACCCTGGATGCCGTGCTCGGGGGAGAGGCGGATGCCGGTGCGGTCGGCGCCGATGGCCTCGGCGACGGCCGTGGTGACCTCGATCGCGAAGCGGGCGCGGTTCTCTGACGAACCGCCGTACTCGTCGGTGCGCGTGTTCGACGCTGCCGACATGAACTCGTGCACGAGGTAGCCGTTCGCCCCGTGCACCTCGACGCCGTCGAGTCCGGCGGCGATCGCGTTGCGGGCGGCGCGGACGAAGCCCTGGACGGCCTCGCGCACCTCGTCGGTGGTCAGGGCGTGGGGGACGGGCATGTCCGCCTTCGAGCCGTCGGGGAGGTGGGTCTGCCCAGGAGCGGCGATCGCGGACGGGGCGACGATGCGCGGCGTGCCGGAGATGGCGGTGTGGGACACCCGGCCACCGTGCATGAGCTGCATCACGATTCGACCGCCCTCGGCGTGCACGGCGTCGGCGACGCGGCGCCACCCGGCGATCTGCTCGTCGGTCTCGATGCCGGGCTGCCCGGGGTAGGAGCGGCCCTCCTGCACGGGCCAGGTGCCCTCGGTGACGATGAGCCCGAGGCCGGCGCGCTGGGCGTAGTGCTCGACGAGCAGGTCGTTCGGGATGCCGTGCTCACCGGCGCGCGTGCGGGTGAGGGGCGCCATCACGATGCGGTTCGACAGGGGGAGTGCGCCGAAGTCGGCGGGTTCGAAGAGCTTCACGTCTGGGGGGAACGACGTGTTGCCGGATGCAATTCCCCGTTCCGGCGGATCGTCAGGCTCGGGGGCACACCAACGTCGAGGAGCGCACCTGCCCCTCGGGACGGATCACCTGGTGCTGCGAGAGGGGCTGCCCGCAGATCGGGCAGCCCCGGTCGATCGTGCGGTCGTCGATGCCCTCGGGGTGGCCGGCGCCGATCTGCGACGGGCCCATCTTGGCGATGAGCGTGCTGTTCCACCGTTCGTACCACTGTCCGAAGCGACCCACGGTCCGTCCTTTCGTTCGTACACGAACCATTGTGCCACGAACGGCTTCGCAGCACACGGCCGATCACACGGCGTCGACGCGTTCGAGCAGTTCGGTGAGCTCGTCCTTCAGCGCTTCGAGGCGTTCCAGCGGCCAGCCGAGGCGGTCGGCGACGGCGATCGGGACCGCCTGGGCCTGTTCGCGCAGGGAGCGCCCGGCGACGGTGAGGGAGACCTCGAGCTGGCGTTCGTCCGTGGTGCTCCGGGTGCGGCGGACGTAGCCGGAAGCCTCGAGGCGCTTGAGCAGCGGGCTGAGGGTGGCAGAGTCGAGCCGGAGTTCGCGGGCGATCTCGCGGACGGAGCGCGGGTCCTGCTCCCAGAGGGCCAGCATGACGAGGTACTGCGGGTGCGTCAGGCCCATGGGTTCGAGCAGGTCGCGGTAGAGCCCGATGACGCTCCGGCTCGTCGCCGCGAGCGCGAAGCAGAGCTGTCGGTCGAGGGCGAGCGGGTCGACGTCGGTCTCGGTCATCCGCCCACCCTACCGTTCGTGTACGAACGAGCGGGCGGGGTCTGCGCGCGGTGCTCGGTCGAGCGGTTGCGGGCGCGGGGTTGCGACATTGTCGCGGTCGTACGACATCGGCGATGTCGCTGGAGCGCGCGTGCAACGGTTGCGGGCGCGGGGCTGCGACACCGTCGCTGTCGTACGACGTCGGCGATGTCGTTCCGAGTCGGCAGCGGGACCTGGGCAGCGGGACCTGGGCAGCGGGCAAGCCGGCCGCGACGCACGGGAGGCGCGGGCCGACCCGTGTGGGTCGACCCGCGCCTCCTGGGTGGTCGCGTCGTGCCTACGCGCGGTGCGCCGGCGGGTGCCCCGACTCGTGCGCGTTCGCGTCCGGCTCCACGGGGAGCGCGTGCCACCCGGTGTGGGTGCTCTCGTGCCCACCGGCCGGGTGCGACCGCTCGAGCTTGGCGCCCTCGACGTCGACGTCCGGCACGATCCGGTCGAGCCACTTCGGGAACCACCACGCGCTCTCGCCGAGCAGGTGCATCGCGGCCGGGATGAGCAGCATCCGGACGACGAACGCGTCGACCAGCACACCGAACGCCAGGCCGAAGCCGATCGGCTTGATGGTGGAGGAGTCCGAGAAGATGAAGCCCGCGAACACCGAGATCATGATGATCGCGGCCGCCGTGACCACTGCGCGACCGGCGTGCAGGCCTCGCTGGACCGCGACCTTCGCCGAGGCTCCGTGGGCGTACGCCTCGCGCATGCCCGACACCAGGAAGAGCTGGTAGTCCATCGCGAGCCCGAACAGGATGCCGATCTCGATGATGGGCAGGAAGCTCAGGATCGGTGCGGGGTCGTGCACCCCGAACACGCTGCCGAGCCAGCCCCACTGGTAGATCGCGGTCAGGCCACCGAACGACGCCAGGACGGACAGGATGAAGCCGGCCGTCGCGGTGATCGGCACGAGGAACGACCGGAACACGATGATGAGGATGATCAGCGACAGGCCGACGACCACCACGAGGTAGAGCGGCAGCACGTTCGAGAGCTTCTCGGACACGTCGATGTTGGCGGACGCGTTGCCGGCGACCCCGAGCGTGACCTTCCCGTCGTCGGTGGAGACGGTCTGCTCGCGGAGGTCCTTCACGAGGGTCTCGGTCGAGACGCTGTCCGGGCCACCGGCGGGCTTCACCTGGAACGCGATGATGTCGCGGTCCTTCGAGGCGCCGATCGGGAGAACGGCCTTGACGTCGTCGTTCTTCGCGATCGCTTCACCGATGGTGACCTCGGTCGCGGTGACGTCGTCCTCGCTGACCGAGTCCGGCAGGGTGGCGACCACGAGGAGTGGCCCGTTCTGGCCGGCACCGAACTCGTCGTCGAGGGCCTTGTACGCCTTGTACTGGCTGGACTCCACGGACTCGGACGCGCCCGTCGGCAGGCCGAGGCGCATCTGCGTGGCGGGGAGGGCGATGGTGCCGAGCACCGCGACGCCGGCGACGAGCGTGATGACCGCGCGCCAGGTCGACATCGGCTTGTTCGGGACGCGCGTCGAGTCGGTGTTGCCGATCTTCGCGCGCTCCTTCTTCCGGAGGATCCGCATCCCGATGAGCGACAGCAGCGCCGGGGTGAAGGACGTCGCGATGAGGATCGCGAAGAACACCGCGACGGCACCGACCGTGCCCATCAGTCCGAGGAACGGGATGCCCGTGATGTTCAGGGCGAGCAGCGCGACGATGACGGTCGCGCCGGCGAAGACCACGGCGTTGCCGGAGGTGCCGTTCGCGAGCCCGATGGACTCGTGCACGCCCATGCCCTGCTTCAGCTGGGTCCGGTGTCGGTTGAGGATGAAGAGCGAGTAGTCGATGCCGACCGCCAGGCCCAGCATCACCCCCAGCACCGGCGTGACCGAGATGAACTCGACGAGGCTCGAGAACGACAGGGCCGCGAGGGACGCGACGCCGACGCCGAGCACGGCGGAGACGAGCGGGACGGCGGCGCCGATGATCGTGCGGAGCATGAGGAACAGCACGATCGCGGCGATGATCACGCCGCCGATCTCACCGGGGCCGAGGATCGACGGGACGCCCTGGGCGATGTCGTTCGAGACGTACACGTCGACGCCGCTGATGTCGGCCGCCTCGGCGTCGTCCGCGATCTGGGTCTTCGTGTCGGCCGGGACCTCGTAGGTCGACTTCGTGAACTGCACGGTGCCGATGACGGCGCTGCCGTTCGACGACACGAAGCGGATGTCCTTCGACAGGTCCAGCAGCTTGGAGCCCTGCTCGAGCTCCTGCTCGCTGTCGTCGAGCTTCTTCGTGTTGTCGTCGATCTTCTGCTGTGCGGCCTCGATCTGCTGCTCGCCCGAGGTGATCTGCTGCTGCTGCGCGTCGATCTGGGCCTGCGCCTGGGCGAGCTGGGTCTGGGCGGCCGCCGCCGCGGCACCTCCCGCTGCCTCGGCCTGGGCCTTCTGCGCGTTCAGCTGGGCCTGCGCGCTGGCGATCTGCTCCTTGCCGGACGCCAACTGCAGCTTCTGCGCGTCGAGCTCCTCCTGACCGCTCTCGATCTGCGCACGGCCGTCGGTGATCTGCTCGCGGCCGTCGACGATCTTCTGCCGCTGGTCGTCGAGCTGCTGCTGGGTGTCGAACCCGCTCGTGGCGCCCTTGACGCCGTCGAGCTTCTCGACCTTCTGCAGGAAGTCGGCGACGTCGGACTTCTGGGCGTCGCTGAAGGCCTTGCCGTTCGTCGTCTCGAAGACGATCGTGCCGGTGCCGCCGTTCGCGGACGGGAACTTGTCGGCGAGCTCGTCCTGCACCTGGCTCGTCTTGGTGTTCGGGATCGTGATCGACGACGAGATGGTGCCGGCGAAGAGCGAGTACGTGACACCCGCGATGCCCATGATCACCACCCACGCGATGATCACGAGCCAGTGGCGTCGTGCGGAGAACCGTCCGAGACGGTAGAGGAGACCGGCCATGCGGTTGCCCCGATCCTTTCGTTGTCAGCTGCTGTGGAGCGGGGTGCGCCGGTGGACCCCTGGGAGGGAAGTGTCAGTCGTCGGCCATGTAGCCGCTGCGGACGCTGTGCACGAGTCGTGCGAGCAGGGCGTCCCAGTCGTCGAGCGCGTCCTGGTCGAGGCGGGGTCCGGTCGTCGTGAGCCAGTGCTCGGCGATCACGACGATCCCGCTCATCAGGGACTCGACGAGGAGTGCGGCGTCGAGGGCGTCGGCGGCCGGGTGGCGTCGGGCGACCTCGTCACGGAGCCGTTCGGTGACCCGTGCGAAGGCGGTCTGGGTGAGCACCGCGGCCTTGGGGTCGTCCTTGCCGGGGTCGCCGAGGATCCGGTACATCCCGGCGATCGCGGGCGCCAGGTCGGCACCGCGGGCGGCGGACTCGAGCTCGTCGAACATCGACGACCGGCTGCCGTCGCCGACCGGGGTCTTCGCCATGTCGGCGAGGAAGCGGTCGATGATGACCGAGAGCTCCTGCTCGCAGACGGCCAGCAGGACCTCGTCGAGGGACCCGAAGTGGTTGAACACCGTCCGGCGGGCGATGTCGGCCCGTGAGGCGAGGTCCTCGACGCTGAACCCGCGGCCCCCGCGCTCCTCGACGAGGTCGCGGGCGGCCTGCAGGATCGCCGCACGGTGCTTCGCCTTGAGGGCAGCACGGCGGTCGATCGACAGGGTCACGGCCACGACACTAGGTGCATCGATGCACTCGGTGCAACGACGTGGAGAGCATCTTCAGGTACGTACCCCGGCGGGAACCGTGGTTCTGAACAGATGTGCACGTGGTTGACTGGGCGAGCACGTCCGCCGTACGAAGGAGTACCCGATGCCCGTCCGTCTGTCCCCGCAGCACCTCGACGAGATCGCCGCGAGCGGTGTCGCCGTCCCGACCTACGACCGCGACGGGATCACCGCCGGCATCGTGCACTTCGGCGTCGGCGGCTTCCACCGGGCGCACCAGGCGATGGTGATCGACCGGCTGCTCCAGCAGGGCGAGGCCCGCGAGTACGGCATCTGCGGCGTCGGCGTGCTCGAGCAGGACCGTCGGATGGCCACGGCGATGGCCGAGCAGGGCGGGCTGTACACGCTCGTCCTCAAGCACGCCGACGGCACCCGCGAGTCCCGCGTGATCGGCAGCATCGTCGACTACCTGCTCGCCGTCGACGACCCCGACGCCGTCGTCGAGAAGATGGCGCACCCGGACACCCGGATCGTCAGCCTGACCATCACCGAGGGTGGCTACAACTTCGACCACGTCACCGGCGAGTTCGTCGCCGACGAGCCGGGCGTCGCGGCCGACCTGCGCGGCGACGGCCCGCCGCACACCGTGTTCGGACTCGTCGTCGAGGCCCTGCGGCGCCGGCGGGACCGCGGGCTGGAGCCCTTCACCGTGATGTCCTGCGACAACATCCAGGGGAACGGGCACGTCGCCCGCGAGATGTTCACCGCCTACGCCCGGCTGCAGGACCCGGCGTTCGCCGACTGGATGGACGAGCACGTCTCGTTCCCGAACTCGATGGTCGACCGGATCACCCCGGTCACCGCCGACGAGGACCGCGCCTGGGTCCGTGACGAGCTCGGCATCGAGGATGCCTGGCCCGTCGTCGCCGAACCGTTCTTCCAGTGGGTGCTCGAGGACGACCACCCCGCGGGCCGCCCGCCGTACGAGCAGGCCGACGTCCAGATCGTCGACGACGTCGAGCCGTACGAGCTCATGAAGTTGCGGCTGTTGAACGCGAGCCACCAGGGCCTGTGCTACTTCGGGTACCTCTCCGGGTACCGCTACGCGCACGAGGCCACGCAGGACCCGGCGATCGCGACCTTCCTGCGCCGGTACATGGACGAGGAGGGCACGCCGACCCTGCACCCGGTGCCCGGCATCGACCTCGAGGACTACAAGTCCACACTCATCGAGCGCTTCCAGAACCCCGAGGTCCGCGACACCCTCGCCCGGCTCTGCGCCGAGTCGAGCGACCGCATCCCGAAGTGGCTGCTGCCGGTGGTGCGCGAGAACCTCGCCGCCGACCGACCCGTCACCCTGTCCGCGGGCATCGTGGCCTCGTGGGCGCGCTACGACGAGGGCACCGACGAGTCCGGCGAGCCGATCCAGATCGTCGACCGGCTGGCCGAGCCGCTGCACCGCATCGCGCTCACGCAGCGGGACGACCGGCTCGCCTTCATCCGGAACCGCCAGGTCTTCGGGGACCTCCTGGACGACGACCGGTTCGTCACGGCCTACCGCGACGCCCTCGAC
Source organism: Curtobacterium sp. Curtsp22 (assembly GCF_059492135.1). NCBI lineage: Bacteria > Bacillati > Actinomycetota > Actinomycetes > Micrococcales > Microbacteriaceae > Curtobacterium > Curtobacterium sp. Curtsp22. Next base: position 3,243,897 of record NZ_CP168519.1, read on the forward strand.
GGGCTGATCGCGGACGGTGCCCACGCGACGGTGACGCGCCTGTCGCGTTCCTGAGACGCGACCGGAGACGGTCCAGGAGGCGCGGTGCCAGGCCGCACCGCGCCTCCTGGCCCGTCCCGTGGTGCGTCCAGGGCGCTAGGGTCGCGTCGTGAACCGGACCGATCGCCTGTACGCGCTCGTCGAGGAGCTGCGCGCGGCGGCACCCGGCCGACGGAGCGCTCGTCGCCTGGCCGAGCACTTCCGGGTGAGTGTCCGCACCGTCGAACGGGACCTGCGCGCGCTGCAGGAGGCCGGCCTCCCGATCTGGTCCGAGCCCGGACGCACCGGCGGGTACACCATCGACGCTCGCGCGACGCTCCCGCCCCTCGGGCTCACGGTGGACGAGGCGCTCGCCGTGGCGATCGGCCTCGGGACCCTCGGCGCGAGCCCCTTCCGCGACGCCGCCAGGAGCGCGGCGCGCAAGGTCACCGCGGTGCTCGCCGAGGACGACGCCCGACGGACGGCCCGACTCGCGGCACGGGTGCTCCTGCTCGAGGCGGGGGACCTGGCCCCGGCACCCGTCGCTCTCGCGGGGGCGCTCACCGGCGGACGCGTGGTGCGGATGCGGTACCGGGACGCGACCGCCACCGAGACCGACCGCACGGTCGAGCCGCTCGGGTACGTCGGCAAGGGGGAGGACTGGTACCTCGTCGCCTGGTGCCGGCTGCGCGACGGGGTCCGGGCGTTCCGCGGCGACCGGGTGCTGGCCGTCGAGGAGACGGACGAGGTCGCGCCGCCGCGGGTCGTCCAGACCGATGAGCTCGACATCCCGCACGGGGTGCTCCGACCCGTCCTCGGGGACTGACGGACCGATCCGCGGAAACGGTGAGCGGGCCGACTCCGGTGCCATGCTGACGGGGTGATCTTGCTGACCGAAGCCGGATGCGGTGCGTGGATCGTCGAGCGCGCCGGCCGCTGGGCGACCGTCGGAGGTGTCGCTGGCACGGGCTTCGAGGCGTACGCGAGGCTGCTGCACCCGGTGGATGCAGACCGGACCGATCCGGACACGGTGGATGAGTGGGGTGATCCCGTCGATGTTGAGCACGCGCGTTGGCGGTGGGCTGAGGTCGCGCGTCGCAATGGCCGGGTGATGCATCCCCTGGTGCAGTGGTGGCGCATCACTGACGAAGAGCAGACCAGGAGCTGGGCGGACGGGTGGAGTGTCGGCCAGTCCGATGACGGGTGGTTCGACCCGGAGGATCTCGCGGTCCTGACGACGCACCTGCGCGCCGCGACGTCGACCCCGGATGACCTGGTCGTCGGATCGTGGGAAGGCACAGGCAACCCGCCATGGGCAGAGGGGGGTCGAAACGCTCTCGCGCGCGACCGCATGCAGTTGCACTGGCCGGGCCGTGACATGTGGTTGTTCGGTTCGAGCCTGGGCGAGCTTGCGGAGCCGACGTGGGCACACCGCACCGTGCCTGGGTGGGAATGCAGTCGCTCCAACCAGGAGGGGCCGTACACGTCGATGATCTGGCCAGAGGATCGCGCCTGGGTCGTCGCGTCGGAGGAAGACTGGGACTCGACCATCGTCGCTGGCTCCCGCGCACTCGTCGACAGCATCCTCGCGGACGACCGCTTCGAGGCCTTCGAGGTGCACCACGATGACGACCTGAGCTGGGACGGCGATCTCATCAATCCCCGCCGGCACCCGACACCAGGGTCCTGAGGCGGCCAGGCGCCCGGAGAGGATCGGTCATCTGACAGCGAATCGGGCCCAGGTGTCGGCAGGAAGATGGGGCTGGCCCGGGACGGCGCGGTGCTCGAACGTGCACGTCGGGTCGCTCTCGGTCGCGACCGTGCGCCAGAACTTCGCTGCTACTTCGTTGCGGTCCTGGTGGGCCACGGCCCATCTTCCCGGGTGCGCCGCGGTCAGTTCCCTCACGGCGGCGCGTCCGATGCGAGAGCGTCGTGCTCCGTGCGCGATGAAGAAGCTGCTGATGACGTGCTCCTCTGCGTCCAGCCCGCGGAGGACCGCGAGTCCGACCGGGTGCGGTCCGAGGTGGAAGACGTGTGCCGACCAGCCCGGCTCCACAAGGCCGGCGTCGAGTCGTTCTTGGCGGAAGCGGCCGCGCTCGTCGGGGAGCATGCCGGTGAACGCGGACATCTCGTGCCGGAACATGGTCCAGAGCTGTTCGAGCTGAGAGCGGTGTCGTTCGTCGGCGGTGGTGATGGTCAGGGGCGTTGGGGTGCTCATACAAGAAAACCTCCGCCGTGGTCGGCGGAGGTTTCGTTGCTGACAGTCTATCGCCCCGTCCGGCTCCCGATCGGCCATCGGACGGTGTGGTCCGTCTTCGATTCTGCCCTCGTCAGCGTGGGTGCCGCGTGTGAACATTCTGTTGTGGGGAACGACGGCACGGGGCGGGACGGACGCTGGGCAGTCCCGCTGCGCCGTGTCTTCCCTTGGTGGTAGCTAGCCGGCGTGGTGGCGACGATGGGAATCCTGATCCTGCTCAACCCTGAGGGCAGCCAGGCCGCGATCGCCGTGTGGGGGCCAACGATCGGTGTCGCCATCCGGGATCGAGAGCAAGCCGCACGAGTACGTCTGGATCAGGGTCTCCCGGTAGACCGAGCATCGTTGCTGTCTCCGCCGTGGCTCGAACCGGTCTCCGCTGCATTGCTCGCCGGATTCGCGGTCGGTCTTGGTCTCCTGCTCGACGCACTGCTCGGACATCGGACGTTCGTCACGGTGTGGGTCGGTCTCAGCTTCCTGATCAGCAGTTCCCTCGGGTTCCTGCTGCTGTTCATCGTTCTTCGCGCGCTGCGTCGACGGGGACGGGCATCCGCCTGATGCCCCGATCCGTCTCCCTCAACGATCGCCAATCGGACGCCTCTTGCCGCGGTGTGCCGTCGTATCCACTTAGCTTCGGGAGGAGGCGCGGAGCCGTTCTGTCAGACTCGGTTGGGTGATCGCGCTTGTCTCGGCCCCGACCAACCTCGGCCTGCGGCCACCCGAGCCCGGTGCGGTCCCCGGCGCGGCGAAAGCACCTGAGGCGCTCCGAGAAGCCGGGCTCTTCCGCTGGTTCACCGAGCGGGGAGCCATCGACGCCGGCGTCGTCCTCCCTGGCCGGTACGTCGACGACGACGCGACCCGCAGTCCGGGTGTCGTGCGGAACGAGGGCGCGATGGTCGATCACGCGCGGCGGCTCGCGGACCGTGTCGAAGCGGTCCTGGCCACCGGGGCGGCGCCGTTGGTCATCGGTGGAGACTGCAGCGTGCTCCTCGGGGCCGGCCTGGCGATGAAGCGACGTGGCGGTGTCGGGCTGGTGCACGTGGACGGACACACCGACTTCCGGCACCCGGGCAACAGCGACGGGTGCGCGAGCGTCGCGGGGGAGGACCTGGCCGCCGCTGTCGGGCTCCACTGGCCAGCCGTGTCCGACATCGACGGCGCCGGCCCGTACTTCGAGCCCGCACGGACTGCACACGTCGGCTGCCGTGACGACGACGCCGAACTCGCGGAGGTCCGCACCGTGGTCGGTGCGGTGGTCCCGACCTCGGAGTGGCGCGGTCGCGGCACCGCTGCCGTCGTCGATGCCCTGCGGACGACAGCGGGTGCTGCCGGCTACTGGTTGCAGGTCGACGTCGACGTGCTCGACCCGTCGGTGATGCCCGCGGTCGACAGTCCGGACCCTGGTGGTTGCACGCCGGAGGAGCTGATCGAGCTGCTCCGTGGCCTTGCACCGCGCGCCGTCGGCGCCTCGGTCACGGTCTACGACCCGGACCTCGATCCCAATGGCACGTACGCCCGCCTCTTGACGGAGATTCTCACGGTCAGCCTTGGTGACCTCGGAAGCGAGCTGCGGTAGCAACGTCCGGTAGCAGATCGGCAGCCGGACGCTCGGCACGAAGCGAGTCCCGCGGATGAACATGCTGGCACGGGGCCGGGGTGCTCCTCTTGGCGTTCGGTTGGCCTGGAGCTGCGGCTGCTGTCGTGGTTCTACCCGGGGCCGTTCGGTCAAGGACGTTGACGGCGTTCTTGGGCGGAGGATCTGCGCCTGCGGTTGTTTACCTTGTCGAAGGCAGTGCTCGCCGGCCGTGCTCCTCGTGCAGCATCGCCCAGGTGTCGATGCTCGTCCATTCACCCTTGAACCAAGCCGCATCCACAGCGCGGCCCTCGTGCCGCAGGCCGAGCCGCCTGAAGAGTTGCGCCGCGGCGATGTTGCGCGCATCCGTCATCGCGATGATCCGGTGAGCCTCCTGCAAGCGGAACAGATCGTCGATGAGCTGACGGAGTGACTCCTGGCCCGCTCCGATACCTTGCCACTCGGGTGCCAGTGTCACGCCGAGTTCGTACGTGTCTGGCTGATCCGCGACGGCGTGCACGGCGGCGTCGCCGACGAGTGATGTGGTATCTCGGTGGTGGACTGCGATCTGGAGCCAGTCGCCCGAGCCTGGGAGCAGCTTCGTCGGCTGGTCGGCGATGAGCGCGTCGGTGTCGGCGTCGGACCAGCCCGGTGTCCACGACTGGAACCGTGCCACGTTGGGGTCGCGGCGGTAGGCCGTGAAGGCCGTTCGGTCAGCCCGGCTGAGCACGCTGAGGGTGAATCGTTCCGTGAGGATGGGGAACTCGAGCACGGCAGGAACGCTACCGGGACCTTCGGCGCGGCCGTCCAAAACGCCACCTCAGCCCTTCGCGTTCCGGGTGTTCCCCTTCGCGACCTCGCGGCGCGCTGCCTCCACCGCGAGCTGGCCGCCGGCAGCCGGATTCGTGAGGAGCCTGAGGGTCGCGGCGGCATGTGGCTCCTCCGCGCGTGACTCGAGCAGGGGCGTGATGACGTCTGCTCCGAGCGCGACGAGCGCCTGGCTCAGACTGAGCTGGACGGCGCGGTCTCCACGCCCGAGCTGACTGATAAGCAGCTCACCCAACGCTGGGGCTCCGCCGACCGGCACGGTGGCGACGGCGGCACGCCACGCGGCGCGCGCGACCTCGTCATCGGGGTCGGTGATGGATGCGACCACCACCTGGTGGGTGGACGTGTCGGCGATCTTCGAGAGCGTGTGCAACGCCTGACTCCGCGCCTGCGGGGTGCCGTGTTCGACCTCATCGAGGAGGCGCGGCAGCACGGCGCGTGCGGGGAGGCGTGTGAGCGCCCACGTGAGCATGTCGCGGACGAAGAAGTCGGGCTCGACCGCGCACCGGACGATGAGGGCGTCGAGGTCGACCGGGTCTGCTGCCGTGCCGATAGCGAGCACGGCTTGCAGTCGAACGGAGGGCGATGCGGCGTCGAGGCCGCGCTGTCGTAGGTCAGTATGTGCGTTCATGGTTGTTTGTGTCAGTATAGGGCCGTGAGCGAGATGCTGAGTGTCGAAGATGTGGCGGAACGTCTGAAGCTCCGCCCGCGGACCATCCGTGACTACATCCGGACGGGGCGGTTGCAGGCGACGCGGATCGGTAAGCAGTACCGGATCCGGGTCGAGGACCTCCAACTGATCGGCAGGCAGGGGTCGTCCGCCGCTGCACCGTCGACGAGTCAGCCGGGCGGTGAAGCCGAGGTCTCGGCGACGGTGGTGGTTCGCATCGAGGCCGCAGACAGCCGGCAGGAGGAACGGGTGTTCACGTTGTTGAACGTCGTGGGCGGGACCTCGGGGGTCGCGTTGCAGGTCGCACGCATACCGAAGGATGGTGCGCTCCAGGTCGTGGCGACAGGAGAGCTCGCCGGTGCGCTGGACGTCCTGACGTTCATCAGCAATGCGATGGAGGCAACCCGTGACTGAGGATCGCCGGTTCCGCAGCGCTGACGGTGCCGCCGAACTCACGCGGATGTACGACGCCCTCGTCGACGAGCACTTGCCCCACGTCGGCCGGCAAACGATCGCGACCACGATTGGGCCTGTTGCCGTGCTCAGTGCCGGTCCGAGTGACGGCCACCCCGTCGTTCTGCTGCACGGTTCCGGAGCAACAGCACTCTCCTGGGCGCCCACGATCCGACGCCTGTCCGACGAGTACCGCGTCCACGCCGTCAACCTCCCCGGGGAGCCTGGCCCGAGCACAGCAACCCGTGTCCCGTTCCGGGCAGCAGAACAGGCGGACTGGTCCGCCCAGGTCGTCCGCGCGGTGGCCGATCGTCCCGCTGCCGTCGTGGGAGTCTCGATCGGCGGATGGATCGCGACCGCGCTCGCAGCACGCAACCCTGAGCTGGTGGCTCATCTCGTGCTCCAATCCGCGAGCGGGCTCGGACCCCGTCGGGTGCTTCCGCTCGTCCTCGCCGGCGCCCTGACGGTGCTCGGCGAACGGGGGCGTCGATCTGCGCTTTCGTACCTCACCGGTCCCCACGCCGCTCCGTCGGAGCGCACGCCGATGAACCGAGACCTCGATGCCTTCTCGCTCCGGACGTTCGAGCACTTCAGGCCCCGCACCGACCCGCTCCCTGAGCACGACAGCGCTGACCTGCAGCAGATCCGCGCACGGGTCAGCGCTGCCTACGGGGAACTCGACAGGATGCTCGATGCTCGAGCTGCTGCCGACCGGATCCGAAACCTCTTCCCGGCGGCCGTCGTCGAGCTCCGAACCGGTGCCGGCCACCTGATCGGTGACCAGGCCGCGTTGACACACGAGCAACTCGCGGCATCCGGTTAGCGATCGGCTAACGAGATGGATGTCGACCAACGCGCTTGTAGCCTTGTGACGTGCGAGACGCTCTGTTCCCGTTCCTGAGTGCGGCCGTCCTCGTGCTCACCGCCGCAGGAATTGTGTGGCGCGCTCGGAACAAGCGATGGGTTCGGGACGCGCAACTCGGCCTCAATGCTCAACCTCGCCTGAGCCTGATCCTGCCCGTCTTTCTGGTGTTGTTCGCAGTGGTCACCGTCATCCTCGGAATCGGATCTCTCGAAGCCGGTTTCGGGTACGGATGGGGCTATTTCCCTCTCGCTCTCGACGCGCTCCTCATCGTTGGTTTCATCGTGTGGATCTCACGTCGTCCGGTCCCCGTGGACTGACCCAGTGCACGTCTGACGCCGCCGCCGTCAGGTAGCCGATCCGTCTTCGGACGCCATCTGGTCGATAGGGTTACAGCAATGCGCGCGTAGACGAAGGGACCGCCGTTGACAGACCGCATCCGACGCGCGTCGCTCAGCAACGGCGCCGCCGACTGGAACCTCGTCCTCATCTGGGTCGTCATCGTCGTCGGTCTGCTGGCCGCCATCTTCTGCGTCGGGTTCATCCTCGACCAGGCCATGACCTCGTACGCCATCTGCGGGCCACGCGATGACGGCTGCAACGGTGGAGACGTCGGGTGGTACAGCAGCATGGGGCTCACCCTCTTCGGAGGGTTTGCAGCAGTCATCACCTGCGGAGCCATCGGCATCCGCAGCCACACCCGCAGGAGCGGCGTCCTGTACCCGGTCGCCGGCCTCGGCGGTCTCCTCGTGCTCACCGCGGTCAGCTACGTCCTTCTCAAAGCCCTCACCGGTACGTAGTCGGCGGGCGCCGTACGGCACGACCCGGCAGACCGCACCATCGCGCTCTTCATCGCGCTGTCTCGTTAGCCGATCGGCTATCGAGGCTGGTTACTGAGGCCAGAACGTGTACGGGTTGCATCGTCGGCCGGCTCTCATCGGGTCGTTCGAAAGCGGGACACGAGGGAAGCGATTACACAGAGCACGCCGATGACCACGAGCGGAACTCCGAACACGGCGTGACCCGAGCCGTTAGCGACGAGTTGCGCTACGCCGGCGAGCAGAAGCGCCAGTCCGCAAAGAAGGAACACCCAAAACTTCGCCATGACCGCAACCTACGTCATTCGGTGCTTGGCAGGTCCGAGCTGCCTCATTGGCGGATCTCCAACGGAGGAGGGCATCAGCGCTTGCCCTGATTGCGCAGACTCCACACACCGAGGTACAGAGCCCAAGGCATGAACACGATCAGCGGCAGCCACGAGCCGATCCGAGCAGTGTTGAGGGCCAAGCTCTCGAGCGCCAGGGCAAGCATCAGTGTGGCAGCGATGGTGACCAACCAAGCGAGCGCCCGAGGCAGAGGTCTTATCGATCCCACGGCGAGATGCTATCCGGCACGAGTGTCCGCTGGCCGATCCGTCTCCGAGAAACCAGAGCACTATGGGGCAATGATGCGTCGGTACCGGATCTGGATGGCGTGGACCATCGGCCCGCTCACGGCGGCCCTGATCGTGCTGACGGTCCTGGCAGCAGCCACGGACTTCATGCCGTGGCCACCGCTGCTGGCTACGACTGTCGCCGCCGCTGTCGCCGGAACGTTTCTGATCGCGCTGGGGCCGCGCATCGCCCGACAGCAGGAACGGGAGCGCCGTGCGCAGCAGAACCAACGCGTCCGTTGATCGATCGGTGACTGATACGAAAGTTGGTGCCCTCGCGGCGGCTCTCATGCAACGGTTGCGTCGCGATCAGACGGGGAACATCGGGTATCCAAGCGCCAGACTCACGAGGCCGCCGCCACCGAACAGCACGAAAAAGCACCCGATAGTGACGATGAAGCCGGGCGTGAAGCGCTCGGCGACACGACGCCCCAACGCTCCGTACAGTGTTGCCTCCATCTTCTTCGCGAATCGCGTGAACGGGACGCGGAATATCACGATTGTGATGCCGTAGATGAGGAAGAACACTCCGACTACGAGGCTCAGGATGTTCGAGGCGGGCACTCTCAGATGAAACCATGGCGAGATGCAAGTCCGGCGCCCTGATCGAGCGTCGCGGCGGTCTCGATAGCCGGTCGACTGCCGGACTCGGCGGCATCGAGAGCAGGGAGTGGCTTGCCGCAAGCGAGGTCGGTGCGTCGCTTGGGCGTCTTCTCACAGTGGCCCTCGGGAGCTCCTGTCTCACATAGGTGGTCCGCGGTTCTTCGAAATGAAGGTGCGTCATGCGGACGCGTCGCGCGCCACGAGGTCCTGGGGCGCACGAAGGACCGTCCCCCCCCCCTCGCGCGAACCGCGACGAGCTGCACGCACGGAAGACGAGTTGCGTGCGCTTCGGCAGAAACACCGACAGGACGGTGTCGCGGACGGCGAGGATGCTCGACCCCGGGTGGCCACGGTGGTCACCCGGGAAGGCACACCGTGGAGTTCGCATCGATCCGCATCATCACCGACGACCTGGACGGGATGGTGGCGTTCTACGAGCGCGTCACCGGCACCACCGCCCGACGTCCGGCTCCGGTCTTCGCGGAGATCGTGACCGGCGGCCTCGTGCTCGCGCTCGGGACGCCGGCGACGGTCGTGGTGCTCGGCGCCGACGCGCCCCGGGCGGGTGCGGCGGGCAGCGCGATCGTCGAGTTCCTCGTGGCGGACGTCGACACGACGTTCGACCGCCTGCAGGTGGGTCCCGCCGACGTGGTGCTGCCGCCGACGACGATGCCGTGGGGCAACCGGTCCGCGATCCTCCGGGACCCGGACGGCACGCTGGTGAACCTGTTCAGCCGTCCCGCGTGACCGTTCCGGTTCGTCGATCCCGGGGATCGTGAACCGCGACGGTCAGCGCTCGTCGTCGTCCCACGGCACCGGCGTGGTCGTGCCCGTCTCCCAGTCGCGGCGGAGCACGCCGTAGCCGACCGAGGCGACGGGGCGTCCGCCCTCGACGGGCCAGCCCTCGCGGTAGTGCGCCTCCTTCACCCAGCCGGCGCGGACGAACACGCGCCGCATCGCGACGTTGTCCTCGCGCGTCTGCCCCTCGAAGCGCGTGACCTCGGGCAGGGTGCGGAACACGTGGTCGGTCGTCGCGCGGAGTGCCGGGACGCCGAGGCCCTGCCCGCGGAACCGACCGGCGATCCGGAGGTCGAAGAGCGGGACGGGGTCGGCCAGGTCCTCGAGCCGGACGATCCCGACGCGGCCGAGCTCGTCGTGCTCCAACCAAGAGGTGTCGTGCTCGTCGTCGCGGTACGCACCGGCGTCGACGGCGGCCTCGGCGTCGGCGCGGGGGATGGTGCGCCGGACGTGGAACGGGAACTCCTCGCCGGTGAGGAACGCGATCAGGTCGGCGCGGTCGGCGCCGGTCGGGTCGAGCCGGACGAGTGAGACGGAGGACATGGCGATCAGGGTAGCGGCGTCGTGCTCAGCTGCGTCGTGTTCAGCGGGGGAGCGAGGCGGCCCAGCGGCCGATCGCGTCGTAGGCGCGCTCGCGGACCTCGGGGGCGGAGAGCACGACGTCGTGCACGGCGCCGTGCAGGCGTCGGACCGTGACCTCGCTGCCCAGGGACAGGGCGCGGTGCGCGACGACGTCCACGTTGAGCGCGACGTCCGCCCGCGCCATCCCGTCGTCCCACCGGGGTTGCAGCATGCTCTTGTCGCTGAGGAGGACGAGCACGGGCACCTCGAGGTCGAGTCCGGCCTCGACCGTGGCCTGGCCGTCGAACACCGCGGCGAGCCAGTTCGGGGGCAGGGGGAAGCCCCGGTCGGGTCGCCACTGCTGGTCGTACGTCCACGAGCCCTCGCCCGCGGCGGACACCGTGCGGGTGTAGAAGCCGGGGTCGACGGCGGGCATCGGCGCGAGCGGGTTCCGACGGGCGCCGAGCTTGATGACCGGCGCCACGATCGCACGGCCGACCGCGCTCGCCTGGAACTCGAGCCACGGGCTGTTCAGGATGAGACCGTCGACCCGGTCGGCGTGCCGGGCAGCCCACAGCGACAGGGTCAGACCGCCGGTCGAGTGGCCCATCGGCACGAGCCGACGACCGGTCTCGCCGTGGTGCTCCGCGGCGATGGCGTCGAGCGCGGCGGCGATGTCCTCGTCGTAGGTGGCGAGGTCGTCGACGTTCCCCGGGGTCTGCCGCGGTCGCAGGCTCCGCCCGTACTTGCGCAGGTCGAGGGCGTGGAACCGGGCGCCGAGCCGCTCGACGCGTTCCGCGAGCTCGACCTGGAAGAAGTAGTCCGACCAGCCGTGCACGTACAGCACGTCGACGCCGTGCAGCGGACCGCGTGCGTGCAGCAGGAGGTCCGCGGCGGATCGGCGTCGTCGGACGAGCGTCGCCACCACCGGTCCCTCGTGGTCCTCGCCGAGCGGGAGCTCGAGGCGCTCGAACGGCGCCCCGAGGACGTCCTCGCGCCACCCGTGGTCCGCCATCCGTCGAGCGTATCCGGAGCCCCTCCGCGTGGTACCGGGGTACCACGCAGCGCGCCCGGAGATCGGTTCCGGTGTCGATGTGCGGGCGGGTGCGGTCTCCGTACCGTTGCCGCATGATCGAGATCCAGAACCTGACGAAGCGCTACGGCGAGAAGGTCGCCGTCGACGACGTGTCGTTCACCGTCCGCCCCGGGGTGGTCACCGGCTTCCTCGGCCCGAACGGCGCCGGCAAGTCCACGACCATGCGGGCCGTGATGGGCCTCGACAGCCCGACCTCGGGCAGCGCCGTGGTCGACGGGCGCCCGTACCGCGAGCTCCGCGACCCGCTCCGCCGCGTCGGGGCGCTGCTCGAGGCGAAGGCCGTGCACAAGGGCCGCAGCGCCTACGACCACCTGCGCGCCCTCGCCGCGACGCACCGGATCCCGAAGGCCCGGGTCGAGGAGGTCATCGGCACGACCGGTCTCGAGCGGGTCGCGAAGCAGCGCGTCGGCGGGTTCTCCCTCGGCATGGGACAGCGGCTCGGCATCGCCGCGGCGCTCCTCGGCGACCCGCAGACGCTCATCTTCGACGAACCGGTCAACGGCCTCGACCCCGAGGGCGTCGTGTGGGTCCGGCAGCTCGCCCGGAGCCTCGCCGCCGAGGGCCGTGCGGTCTTCATCTCGAGCCACCTGATGAGCGAGATGGCGCTGACCGCGGACCGCATCGTCGTGATGGGCCGTGGCCGGGTCCTCGCCGACACGGACCTCGCCGACCTCGTCGCGTCCTCGACCGAGCGCTCCGTCTCCGTCCGGACGCCGGAGCCCGACCGGCTCATGACCGCCATCGCCGGTCCGGACGTCACGGTCACGTACGAGGACGACGGTGCACTGCACGTGCGCGGACGCGGCGCAGAACAGATCGGCGAGGCGGCCGCTGCGTCCGGGATCGTCCTGCACCGGCTGGCCTCCACCGAGGCGAGCCTCGAGCAGGCGTACCTCGAACTCACGCACGACGAGGTCGAGTACCGGTCGGAGGTCGCACGATGAGCGCCACGATGACGACCGACCGGCCCCGCACGCTGCACCATCACGACGCCGCACGCATCCGGTTCTCGGGTGTGCTGCACTCCGAGTGGATCAAGCTGCGGTCCCTCCGCTCCACGATCTGGAGCCTGCTCGTCCTCGTCCTCGTGCCGATCGGCATCGGCGTCCTGCTCGCCTCGCTGGCGGACGACGGGGGCCGGACCGTCACCGGGGACGCCGCCCGGAACGCGCTCGTGCAGTACAGCACCAGCGGTGCGACGATCGCCGTCCTGGTCGTGGCCGTCATCGGCGCCCTCGTCGTGACCGGCGAGTACGGCACGGGCATGATCCGGTCGACGTTCTCGGCGGTGCCCCGGCGGTGGGAGGCGCTCGCCGCGAAGGGCATCGTGCTCGCCGCGACCGTGTTCGTCACGAGCGCCGTCAGCGTGTGGGCGACGGCGTTCACGACGCTGCCGATCGCCGACGCGAACGGGGTCGAGGCCTCGCTCGACGCCAGCGTCGCGATGCCGCTGCTCGGTGCGTCGGTGTACCTGACCCTCATCGCGCTGCTCGCCTTCGCCGTGGGCATCGTGCTGCGCTCCACCGCGGGGGCGATCGCCACCGTGCTCGGGCTCATGCTGGTGGCCCCGGTGGTGGTCCAGCTCGTGCAGGGGTTCACGAACGCGACGTGGCTCGGCACGCTGAACAACCTGCTCCCGCAGAACGCCGGGCAGCCGCTCATGCAGTTCGGCACCGAGGACACCTCGGGCTGGCACGACGGCGTCCTAGCCTTGGGAGGGTGGAGCGGATTCGCGGTGCTGGCGGCCTGGGTGGTCGCGGCGTCGGCGACGGCACTCGTCCTGGCGCACAAGCGGGACGCGTGACGATGACCGAACCCGTCCCCGACGCCGTGCACGACGGCGCCGGGGACCTCACGCTGCCCGTCGCACCCGGACGGATCCGGCGCTGGTGGGCCGGACACCCGCGTGCGGCGGACGTCCTGCTCATCCTGTTCTGGGGCGGCCCCGAGGTCGCCTTCGCGATCGGCGGTGTCTGGCGCGCGGACTCCTCGGTCACGAACACGGTCGTGGTGCTGGTCCTCGTCGGCATCGCGGTCGCGGGCATCCCGTTCCGTCGGACCCGGCCGCAGGTCACGGTCGTGGCCGGGCTCGTGTCCGTCGTCGCGATGGCGTGGACCGAGGCGGGGTACTCGCCGATGCTGTTCGCCGCCTTCGCCGCGTGCGTGTGGTGGTCGCGGGCAGCGGGGTGGTGGAGCATCGCCGTCGCGTCCGTGCTCGGTGCGGCGGCCACCGCGGTCCGGGTGTGGGTCGTGGCCCCGGGATCGGGTGGACTCGGCGAGGTGTTCGCACCCGCGCTGCCGGCCTTCCTGGTCATCGCGGTGCTGATCGGCACGACGACCGGGGACCGCCGCCGCTACACCGAGGCGCTCATCGACCGGGCACGCCAGCTCGCCCGCGAGCGCGATCAGCAGGCCCGGCTCGCCGCGGCAGCCGAACGCGCACGGATCGCCCGCGAGATGCACGACATCGTGTCGCACTCGGTCACGGTCATGGTCCGACTGGCCGAGGGCGCCGCGGCGGGGCTGCCGGACGACGACCCGTCCGCGACGGCGATGCGCGGCGTCGCGGACGTCGGCCGGAGCGCGATGACCGACATGCGGCGCATGCTCGGTGTGCTGTCCGAGCCGGGTGCCGGCAGCGGCGGCGCCGACGCTGCGGACTCCCTCGCCCCGCAGCCGGCCGTCCGTGACCTCCCGCAACTCGTCGACGGCTTCCGCGCGCTCGGCACCCCCGTCACGCTCGAGGTCGCCGGTGGTCCGCCGGACGACGACGCCCTGCAGCTCGCGGTCTACCGCATCGTCCAGGAGGCCCTCACGAACGTCGTGCGGTACGCCCCCCGTGCCCGCGCGGTGACCGCCACCGTGACCACTTCGTCCGACGAGGTCGTCGTCACCGTGACGGACGACGCTCGACGGACCGCCCCCGCACCGCAGATCGGTGCCGGGCGTGGGCTCGTGGGCATCCGCGAGCGCGTGCACGCCCTCGGCGGCAGCGTCCACGCCGGTCCGCGCCCCGCGGACGGCTGGGAGGTCCGGGCGACGATCCCGGTCCGGAAGGAGGCCTGAGTGATCCGCGTCGCGATCGTCGACGACCAGCAGCTCATCCGCACGGGGTTCCGGCTCCTGCTCGACGCCCAGCCCGACATCGAGGTGGTCGGGGAGGCCGAGGACGGTGCCGCCGGCGTCCAGCTGGCACGCGCCCACCACCCGGACGTCGTGCTGATGGACGTCCGCATGCCCCGCGTCGACGGGGTCACCGCGACCGCCGCGATCGTCGAGCAGCTCCCCGACACCCGCGTACTCGTGCTCACGACGTTCGACCTCGACGAGTACGCGTTCGGCGGGTTGCGAGCGGGAGCGAGCGGGTTCCTCCTCAAGGACATCAGCTCCGCGCAGCTGCTCGACGCGATCCGTGCCCTGGCCTCGGGTGAGGCGGTCGTCTCACCCCGCGTCACGCAGCGGATGCTCGACCTGTTCGGCACCCGGCTGCCGGATCCGGGGGACGGCGGCCCGGACCCCGCGGCCGCGCTCACACCCCGGGAACGGGACGTGCTGCTCGCGATGGCGCGGGGACTGTCGAACCAGGAGATCGCGTCGTCGCTGCACACGAGCGAGTCGACGGTGAAGACGCACGTCGGCCGGGTCCTCGCGAAGCTCGGCCTGCGGGACCGCGTGCACGCGGTCATCTTCGCGTACGAGCACGGCCTCCTGTAACGATCCGTACCGCCTCGGGACCTTCCCAGCCGCCGTGACGGACTTCCCCGGGGAAGTCCCGGCTGTCGTCCGACCTCGGCTGGGACGCTCCGGGAACCGCAGCAGCGGTGATCCACACGAGGGGGAGGCCCAGGGGATGACGTTCAGACGTGCAGGAGGAGCCGCGCTCGGCTTCGTCGGCGGGAGTGTGCTCGCCGGGTTGCTGGTCGGGGTCGGCGTGACGCCGGTGCTGGCGGTGGCCGGGGTGGGGACGACCTCGGCGATCGGGGTCTTCGACTCGATGCCCGAGTACATCGAGATCGGCGAGCTGCCGCAGCGCAACGAGGTCTGGGCGTACCGCGGCGGGAAGCCGGTGCACCTGGCGAACGTCTGGGCGCAGAACCGGCAGGAGCTCAGCCTCGACCAGATCAGCGACACCCTCGAGCACGCGGCCGTCGACGGCGAGGACAAGCGCTTCTACGAGACCGGCGGCGTCGACGCGACGAGCATGGTCCGGTCCCTCGTGAGCGTGGTCGCCGCGGGCGGCAAGGGCGGCTCCGGCGGGTCGACCATCACGATGCAGCTGGTGCGGAACATCAAGATCCAGCAGGCGAGCGAGCTCCCGACGGCCGAGGAGCGCGACGCCGCCTACAAGGAGGCGACGAAGCGTTCCGCGCAGCGCAAGCTCGCCGAGATGAAGCTGGCGATCGGCCTCGCGAAGGAGTACTCGAAGCAGGAGATCCTGTCGGCGTACCTCAACATCGCGTACTTCGGCGACCAGACGTACGGGGTGCAGGCCGCCGCGCAGCGCTACTACGGCAGGGACGCCACCGACCTGTCCCCGGCCGAGGCCGCGTCGCTCATCGCGATCGTGCAGTGGCCGGAGCGGCGGGACCTGTCGCGCCCGAGCCACTACGCCGACAACGTCGCCCGCCGCGACGTCATCCTCCGGTCGATGCACGACCAGGGGCACCTGAGCCGTGCCGAGCTCACCGAGGCACTGGCGTCGAAGCCGGCCGAGTACGTCCGACTGACGCCCCCGCAGCAGGGGTGCGAGGCCGTCGCCCGCGGCGCCGAGTTCTTCTGCCAGTACGCGGTCGAGGCCGCGCGGGAACTACCGCAGCTCGGCCCGACGCAGGACCGCCGCGACGACGCCTGGCGGAAGGGCGGCTACCGCGTGCAGACGACCCTCGACCTCGACCTGAACGGGCAGCAGAAGGCGCTGCTCGACCGCTACGACCCGGCCACTGAGTCCCGGTTCGCCCTCGGCGCCACGCTGGACACGGTCGAGGCCGGGACCGGTCGGGTCCTGACGATGGCGCAGAACAAGGACTACGACCGCTCGTCGAACGCGCCCGCGAGCGCGACCTCGCTGAACTACGCGACCGACGAGGCGAACGGCGACTCGACCGGGTTCCAGGTCGGCTCGACCTACAAGATGTTCACGCTCCTGCAGTGGCTGGCCGCCGGCAAGAGCCCGGACGCGGTCGTCGACGGTACCCGGCACGGACGGAGCACGTGGACGCAGTGCGGGCAGCCGATCGACCGGTACTGGAACCCGAAGAACGACTCAACGGGGCAGACCGGCCCCTTCACCGTCCGCGCAGCGACGGCGCAGTCGGTGAACGCCGCCTACGCATCGATGGCCGAGCAGCTCGACCTGTGCGACATCCGCGACACCGCGGCGGCGCTCGGCGTGCACCCGGCGACCGGGGGAGCCCTGCCGGCGAACCCCGCAGCCGTGCTCGGCACGACGAGCATCGCGCCGCTCACCATGGCGGCCGCGTACGCCGGCGTCGCGAACGGCGGCGTGTACTGCGCGCCGGTCGTCATCGACCAGGTGACCTCGCGGGACGGCGAGCAGCTCGGCGGCCAGCAGCGCTCGTGCAGGCAGGCGGTCCCGACCGCCGTCGCGACCACCGCGTTCGAGGTCATGCAGGGCGCGTTCCGCGGCGGCACCGCGAGCGGCGGCCAGACCCCGGACGGTGCGACCCTGTTCGGCAAGACCGGCACCACCGACGACGCCGACCAGATCTGGCTCATCGGCGGGACGACCCGCGCGGTGACGGCCTACTGGCAGGGGAACACCGACGGCGGGAAGGCGAACCTGCGGCACTTCGACAACGTCGAGGGCACGTACGCGAGCACCCGGGCGGCAGTGTGGCGGCAGGTGCAGACGGCGGTCAACGCGGCGGTACCCGCCGGATGACCCGAAGGAATCGCTAGAAGTATCTTCCAGGAAATGCTAATCTCGATGCATGGAAGACACGATGCGCGCGATCGTCCTCGACGCCCCCGGCTCGCCCGAGGCACTGCGGATGCGGACCCTGCCGATCCCTGACCCCGAGCGGGGCTGGGTCCTCGTCCGGGTCGAGGCGTTCGGCCTGAACCGGTCGGAGCAGCACTTCCGGCAGGGGCTCGGATCGTTCGGTTCCTTCCCGCGGGTGCCCGGCATCGAAGCCGTCGGTCGGGTCGTCCGGGCACCCGGTGGCGAGTTCGCCGAAGGGCAGCAGGTCGCCGCGCTCATGGGCGGCATGGGGCGCACGATCGACGGCGGCTACGCGGAGTACACCTGCGTCCCGGTGTCGAGCGTCGTCCCGTTCCGCAGCGACCTCGACCCCGCGGTGCTCGGTGCGCTGCCCGAGATGGTGCAGACCGCGTACGGGTCCCTCACCACGGGCGTCGACCTGCGTGACCGCGGGTCGCTCCTCGTCCGGGGTGGCACGTCGTCCGTCGGGCTCGCGGTCGCGGTGCTCGCGAAGGAGCGCGGTGCGACGGTCTTCTCGACGACGCGGTCGGCGGCCAACGCGGACGTCCTGCACGCCGCCGGCGTCGACCACGTGCTCATCGACGACGGCAGCGTGGCCGACCAGGTCCGCGCGGTGCGGCCTGGCGGTGTGGACGGCGCGGTCGAACTCGTCGGCACCGGTGCGCTCCGGGACACGCTGCGGTCCGTCGCCGTGCACGGCACCGTGTGCTTCACGGGCATGCTCTCGGACGAGTGGACCGTTCCGGACTTCTACCCGAACGACTTCATCCCGAACGGCGTCCGGCTCACGGCGTACTCGGGCGACGCGGCGGACCTGCCGGCGGCCGTCCTGCAGCGCGTGGTGGACGCCGTGGCCGTGGGGACCCTGTCGTTCCCGATCGGGCGCGTCCACGACTTCACCGAGGACGGCGTCGTCCAGGCGCACCGCGACATGGAGACCGGAGCCGTCCGCGGCAAGCTGGTCGTCCGCGTCGACGGGGCACAGCGATGACCCCGGCGGACCGCCTCGGCTTCTTCGACACCCTGGTGCGGAGCCAGATCGAGCTGTGGAACGCCGTCGACCGTTCCGTCACCGCGGCGAGCGGCATGTCGCTCGGGCTCGCGACGGCACTGCGAGTGGTCGACGAGCTGGCCGGGGCGGCGCGGGTGCAGGACGTCGCCGACACGGTGGTCATCACAGTCGGCGCGGCGAGCAAGATCGTCGACCGGCTGGAGCGCGACGGGTTCGTCCGTCGTGTCCCCAACCCGGACGACCGGCGCTCGTCGCTGATCGAGGTCACCCCGCGGGGAGCGGGAGCACTCGCGCTAGCGCTGGACGCGCAGCACGAGGTGCTCGCGCGCGCGACGGCGGGCGTGGACGACGAGCGTCTGGTGGCGGCGGGCGCGGTGCTCGGTCGCATCCGGGCCGACGCGTGACGGACGGGAGGCGCGGTGCCAGCTGGCACCGCGCCTCCCGTCATCCACCTGGTGGCGACTAGGACAGCTTCTTGCTGTCCTCGAGCCAGCCCGCGAGCTTCGTCATGTAGCCGGCCTGCGACGCGTAGTCGAGCGCCGGGAAGGTCCAGCTGTGGACCTGGCCGGCGTCGAGCGCCGCGTTGTCGGCGAACGTCGGCTGCTTCTCGAGGTCGGCGACCTGGTAGCCCTGCTGTGACAGCAGGATCACGTCACCGGTGATCTGCCCGGCGTTCTCCCACGAGTAGACGCCCCAGTAGAAGCCCTTGGGCTTCGGGTTCACGAAGTCGACGCCGAAGGACGTGTACATCTGCAGCGTCGGCTCGTCGCTCGGGCGGGTGACGTAGGCGCCGTCGCCGTCGGCGTACATCGAGACGACCGAGAGGTCGGACTCCTTCGCGGCCTTCTCGAGGTCGTCCGCTGCGGTCTCGAAGCGGTCCTCGGCCGCGTCGACCGTGGACTCCTTCGCACCGAGCGACTCGGCGAGGTCGGCGATCGTCGTGATGACGTCCTCGCCCTTGCCGCCCCACTTGACCTGGACGACCGGAGCGATCGCCTGGACCTGCTTCTGCTGTTCCTTGTCCTTGAAACCGTAGCCCGGCTGGGTGGTGTCGAGCGTGCCCTTCTCGTCCGTCGGGTAGACCGAGGTGACGACGAGGTCGGGCTTCAGCGCGGCGAGCTGCTCGAGGTCGATGTCGCCGTAGGCCTCGCCGAGCTGCGTGATGCCGTCGGTGTCGAGGTCGTCGAAGCGGGCGTCCTTCGCCATGGTGAGCTGCCCGAAGGTGCCGACCGGCTTGAGCCCGTACTCGATGAACGAGATCGCGATGTCGTTGAGCACGACGACGCGCTTCGGGGTGTGGTCGACCTTGACGGTCGTGCCGGTGGCGTCCTTGTACGACCAGGCGCCGTCGGCCGCGGCGCTGCTGCCGCTGCCGGCGCTGTCGTCGGAGCTGTTCGTGCTGGAGCAGCCGGCGAGGAGAAGGGCCGAGACGGCCACGGAGGTCACGAGGGCGGCGCGGAAGGAGCCGCGGCGGAAGGTCTTCACGTTAGGAGAGGCTAACCTAAGTTGAGCGCGCCCGCCAGTTCGTCGTGGCGGACCACGTCGTGCTCGTCGGCTTCGGGGACGATCATCGGGGCCCCGGTCACCGGGTCGGCGACGACGCGGGCGTGCAGCCCGAACGCGCGTTCCAGCAGCTCCGGTGTGAGGACGTCCGCCGGGGTGCCGTCCGCTGCGACACCGCCCTCGTGCAGGACCACGAGCCGGTCCGAGTACCGGGCCGCCAGCGTCAGGTCGTGCAGGACCATGACCACGGTCGATCCCTGTTCGCGGTTGAGGCGCCGGACGAGCCGGAGGACCTCGAGCTGGTGCGCCAGGTCGAGGTAGGTCGTCGGTTCGTCGAGCAGGAGCGTCTCGGCCTGCTGCGCGACCACGAGCGCGATCCACGCGCGCTGCCGCTGCCCGCCCGACAGGCTCGCGACGTCCCGGTGGGCGACCTCGGTCAGACCGGTCGCCGCGATGGCCTGTTCGGCGACGTCGGCGTCGTCGGCGGTCCACGGCTTCGCCCACGACTGGTGCGGGTTCCGGCCGCGCATCACCAGGTCGAGGACGCTCGTGCCGGCCGGGGCCACGGGGGACTGCGGCAGGATCGCGAGCTTCTTCGCGACCGCTCGGTTCGACTCCCGGCGGATCGGGGTCCCGTCGAGGTGGACCTCGCCGGCCTGGGGCTTGAGCACCCGGCCGAAGGCCTTGAGGAGCGTGGACTTCCCGCAGCCGTTCGCGCCGAGGAACGTCGTGACGGTGCCCCGCTCGATCCGCAGGTCGAGGTCGGAGAGGACGGGGTGCCGGTCGTAGCCGACCGCGAGCCCGCGGGCCTCGAGCACGGGGACGGTGGCGGCGGTCGTGGTGTCCGGGGTGGGGGTCATCGGGACATCTCCTTGCGGTGACGGATGAGGAGCCAGATCAGGTACGGGGCGCCGATCACGGTCGTGATGATGCCGACCGGCACCTGCCACGGGAACGCCGATCGGGCGAGCAGGTCCGCGGCGAGGACGAGGGCGGCACCGAGCGCTCCGGCGAGCAGCAGGGGTGGACGGTTCGTGCCGGCGAGCCGGAGCCCGACCTGCGGGACGACGAACGCGACGAAGCCGACCGGGCCGGCCGCGGCGACGGCGGCGGCGGTCAGGACGACCGCGAGCGCGATCACGACGAGTCGGTGTCGCTGCACGGCCAGGCCGACCCCGGTCGCGACCTCGTCGCCGAGCTGCCCGATGCCGAGGGCGGCGCTCGTGGCCAGGGCCAGGGGGACGGCGATCGCGGCGACCACGAGCAGCGGCCAGACGCTCGACCACGAGGTGCTCGACAGGCTGCCGACGAGCCACTGCGAGGCCGCCGCTGCCGCCGTGATCTTCGCGCGGACGAGCAGGTAGCTCGTGACGGCGTCGAGCGTGGCGCTCACCCCGATGCCGACGAGGATAAGCCGGTAGCTCTGCACGCCGCCGCGCCACCCGAACCCGTACACCGCCGCGGCCGCGAGGAGCGCACCGATCGTCGCGGCCACCGGGATGCCACCGCCGAGGACGATCGCCGAGACCGAGTACGACCCGCCGCCGAGCACGATCGCGGCCACCGCTCCGACGCTCGCGCCAGAGGTCACCCCGATGATGTCGGGCGTCCCGAGGGGGTTCCGCGTGAAGGTCTGGGTGAGGGCGCCGGCGACGCCGAGGGTCAGGCCGACGAGTGCGCCGGTGAGGACGCGGGGGAGGCGCAGGGTGGAGACGATGAAGGCGTCCGGTCCCGTCTCGAGCCCGAACAGCGAGCGGAGGACCGTGACCGGGGCGATCCAGGTCGAGCCGATCGCGACACCGAGGACGATCAGGACGCCGACGGCACCGAGCGCTGCGACCGTGTACCAGAAGACGCGGGGGCGCCAGGCGAGCCCGACGGGACCCACCACGACGCCGCGACGGCCGGCAGCGGCGTGCGCACGGGGGTGTGCTCCCGTGCGCGCCTGCGCCTCCGTGCGCGTTCGCGCCTGCTCCGCCGCGCTCACAGCGACACCAGCGATCGGCGACGTGCGACCGCGACGAACACGGGCCCGCCGATGACGGCCAGGACGATGCCGACCTCCACCTCGGCGAAGCCGCCGATCAGGCGACCGACCACGTCCGCGAGCACGACGAGCGCCGCACCCACGAGCGCGGACACCGGCAGGGTCCAGCGGTGCCCCGTGCCGACGAGCGCCCGGGCGACGTGCGGCACCGTGAGGCCGACGAACCCGATCGGCCCCGCGGCGGCGGTCGCCCCGGCGGCGAGCAGCGTGATGCCGCCGAGTCCGACGAGCCGCGCGACGAGCACGTTCTCGCCGAGGCCCTTCGCCAGGTCCGTCCCGAGCCCGAGCGCGTCGAGCGCCCGGACGTTCAGCACGGCGAGCACGAGTCCGGCGACGAGGAACGGCCAGACGGCTCCGAGCACGTCGAGCTGCCGTGCCGCGAGCGACCCGACGACCCACAGCCGGTACGCGTCGAGCGAGTCCTGGTCGGTGAGCACCACGAACGACGTCAGGGCACCGAGCAGCGCCGAGACCGCGGCGCCGGCGAGGGCGAGGGGCACCGGGCTCGCGGTCCCGCTGCCCGCGATCGTCACCGAGAACACGACCACGCTCGCCACGAGGGCCCCGACGAGCGCGAACCACACCGTGGCGCCCGTGCTCGTGATGCCGAACACGTAGACGCCGATCACGACCGCGAGGCCGGCACCGGACGAGACACCGAACAGGCCGGGGTCGGCGAGCGGGTTCCGGGTGTGCCCCTGCATGAGCAGGCCCGCGATCCCGAGCGCCGCTCCGACCGCGGCACCGATGAGGGTGCGGGGGATGCGGGAACCCCAGACGATCGCCTCGTCCGTGCTGCTGCCGGTGCGCATGAGCCCGTCGAGGACGCGGTCGGCGCCGATCCGGTTGCTGCCGAGGAGCAGGCTCGCGACCGCCACCAGGGCGAGCACCACGACGAGCGCGACGATCACCAGGGCCCGGCGTCGGACGGCGGTTCGGTGCACGCCGAGCGCGTCGGTCGGACGCGTGGCGGGGGCCTCCCGGACGGGAGCCAGGGTGGGGATGGGGGCTGGCACGGAGATCATCTTAGGTTAGCCTTGCCTCATGGCGAAGATCCCGCGGCTCCTGCCCGAGAACCCCCGGCTCTTCCGCGCGCGGGTCGTCCGCACCGAACGGGTCAGCCCGTCGATGCACCGCGTCACGGTCACCGGCGACGACCTGCGCGAGTTCCGGTACCTCGGGTTCGACCACTGGTTCCGCCTGTTCGTGCAGCGCCCGGACCAGGACGCCTTCCGGATGCCCGACCTCGACGGCACCAAGTGGTGGCCGACCTACCTCGCCATCCCCGAGGACGTCCGCCCGCACTGCGCGAACTACACCGTCGCGGCCTTCCGCCGGCTCGCCGACGGCACACCCGAACTCGACGTCGACTTCGTCGTGCACACCGACGCGGACGGCACCCCCGAGGGTCGTGCAGCCATCTGGGCCTGCGACGCCCGCCCCGGTGACGAACTCGCGATGCTCGACCAGGGCTGCATCTTCGACTGCCCGCCCGACACGAGCGAGGTGCTGGTCGCCGCCGAGGAGACCGGGCTCCCCGGGATCGTCGGCATCGCCGCCTCGCTCCCGCGCGACGCGGTCGGCCGCATCATCCAGGAGGTCCCGTCAAGAGGCGACGTCCGCCCCCTCGACGCTCCCACGGGTGTCACCGTCACGTGGATCGTCCGCGACGAGGTCGCCCCGCACACGGTCCCGGGTCGGGCGGCGCTCGCCGAGCTCCAGCGGCACGTCCCGGCCGACGACCGCGGCTACGCCTTCGTCGTGGGCGAGTCGACGCTCGCGACGGAGGGACGTCGACACCTGCACCGTGCCGGCCTGCCGAAGTCCCGGATCACGTTCTCCGGCTTCTGGAAGCACCAGGCCCGCGAGTCCGTCTCCGCCTGACCCGCACCGGGCGCGTTCCGATCAGGCGTGCCGGATACACCTGATCGATTCGGGTGTACTGCTACGAAAATACGGACCAGGTACGCCCGTTCCGGCCAGGTACGTTCCCACATGCGAGACGGGAGGGACGGTGCCAGCTGGCACCGTCCCTCCCGTCCGTCCTGTGGTCGCGTCAGCCCTTGAGGCCGGAACCCGTCACGCCCTCGACGATCTGCCGCTGGAAGATCAGGTACAGGATGATCAGCGGCAGCGCCGCCAGGATCGCCCCGGCCTGGATGTCCGCGTAGCGCTGACCGAAGCTGCCCTGGACCGTGGCGAGCCCGACCGGGATCGTCATGAGGTCCGGGTTCGACAGCACGAACAGCGGCAGCAGCAGGTTGTTCCAGACCCCGACGAACGTCAGGATCGCCACCGCCGCGATGACCGGACGCGAGAGCGGCAGGATCACCGACCAGTAGATCTTCCACATGCCGGCGCCGTCGATGCGCGCCGCCTCCTCGAGCTCCCGGGGGATGCCGTCGAAGAACTGCTTGAAGATGAACACCGCGATCACGGCGGGCACCTGCGGGAAGATGACCGACCAGTAGGTGTTCAGCAGGCCGACCGAGTTGAGCTCCTGGAAGATCGGGATGATCAGGACCTGCGTCGGGATCATGATGCCCAGGATGATGAGCAGGAACGCGACGTTCCGCCCGCGGAAGGCGAGCCGGGACAGCGCGAACGCCGCCATCGACGCGAACAGCACCGTCAGGGCGGTCGTCACGAGGCTCGTGATGCCGCTCGCCAGGTACCAGTTCCAGATGTCGCCGGCCTGGAACAGTGCCGCGTAGGAGTGCAGCGTCGGGTTCCAGTTCGACAGGATCGAGTTGGCGCCGAGGGCCGCGACGCCGTTGTCGGACAGGGACGTCTTCAGGGCGAACAGGCTCGGGATGAGCCAGATCACCGCGAAGACGCCGAGGACGATGCCGGCGACGAGGTTGAAGCCCTTGCCGGAGACGCCGATCTTGGCGGCGTTCGCCGGTGCCGCGGCGGAGACCCCGGTGCGGAGCTTCGGGCGGTCGGTCGTGATGCTCTCGGTGGTGGTCACGTCAGGCACCCATCTCTCGCTTGGCGGCAGCGCGCTCGACGATCTGCCGGATGATCGCGATCGCGATGATCACGATGAACAGGAGCACCGATGCGGCCGATGCTGCGCCGAGTCGGTTGTCGGTGAAGCCGACGCCGGTGATGAGCTGCAGCGAGACCTGGGTCGAGATGCCCGGTCCGCCGTTCGTCATCAGGTACACCTGGTCGAAGATCTTCAGGCTGGCGATGATCTGCAGCAGGATGACCAGCGTCGTGGTGCGGCCGAGCAGCGGGAGCGTGATCGACTTGATCTGCTGCCAGTTCGACGCGCCGTCGACGGCCGCCGCCTCGTACAGTTCGCGCGGGATCTCCTGCAGGCCGGCCAGGTAGAGCACGAAGTTGAAGCCGAGGGTCCACCAGACCGTGGCGATCGCGACACCGATCATCGCGGTGTTCGGGCTCGCCAGGACACCGGCGCCGGGGGTCAGCCCGAGGGCCGACTGGATCGATGCGAACAGACCGGTCGCGGGGGTGAAGATGAACACCCAGATCAGCGAGATCGTCGCCGACGGCAGGATGAACGGCAGGAAGAACGCCAGTCGGAAGAACCACTGACCGCGGTTCATCCGGTTCGTCAGCACGGCGAAGAGGAACGCCAGGATGACCAGCGGCGGCGTCGTGTAGAGCGTGAACTGCAGGGTGTGCCAGAGCGACGACCAGAAGTCGTCACGGCCGAGCATCTCGGCGTAGTTCGCGAACCCGGCGAAGCTGCCGAGCCCGGTGCGGACCGTCGAGGTGTTGAAGAAGCTCGACACGATCATCCACACCGTGGGGCCGAGCAGGAAGGCCAGGTAGAACAGGCCGAAGGGGGCGAGGAAGAGCCACCCCGTGCGGCCCTGGCCGCGCGTGAGGCTGGTCCGGAAGGAGCCGGCCCGGCGTGCACGCGGCGCCGTGGCGGCGTCGGTGGGCCGGTCGAGGACAGGTGCTGTGGTCACGTCATCGTGCCTTTCGCGCGGGCTTACAGCGGGCTCGGGGTGTTGAGGTAGGTGGACAGCTGGGACTTGATCGCGGACATGGCCTGCGCGGGGGAGCTGCTGCCCTGCTGGATGAGGGCGAGCTGGGCGCCGACCGTGTTCTCGAAGGTCGACCCCGATCCGCCGTACCAGGCCGGGTCGTCGAACACCGCGGTCTCGGCGGCCGAGGCGTAGTTCGCCTGCGGCTCGAGCTTCTTGTACGCGGTGCTGTCGTAGGTCGGCAGGTAGGCGGGCACGTGGCCGCCCTGTGCCCACGTGAGGCTCTGCTCGAGCATCTGCTTGATGAAGAGCATGTGCGCCTTGCGCTGCTCCGGGGTGCGGTCCTTCCTCGGCAGGATGAAGGTGTGCGAGTCGGCCTGCGCTGCGGGCTTGTCGAAGAGCTGCGGGATCGGCGCCATGCCGAACTTGAGACCCTTGATGGACTGCGCCGTGCTGATCTCCCACTCGCCCTGCATGAAGAAGCCCGCCTTGCCGGTGAACATCAGCGTCTGCGCGGTGGCGTAGTCGAGGCCCTTGTTGAGCCAGCCGTTCTTGACCCACTTCTGGGTCATGTCGGTGACCTTCGTGTACGCGTCCTCGTTGACGGTGAGCCTCGCGCCGCCGTCGCTGATGAACGGCGTCGCACCGTCGATCTGGTTGTACATCGTCCAGAAGAACCGCCACGGGGTGGCGATCTCGCTGACGTTGGCGACGTTGAGGGCCGTGCCGCCGGTGACCTTCGCGACCGCGGCGAGCGCGCTCTCGAAGGCATCGATCCCGGTCAGGTCCTTGAGCTTGCCGTCGCTGTCGATGAGGCCGGCCTTCTGGCAGACATCAACGTTGTAGAAGAGGACGAACGGGTGCGTGTCGAGCGGCACGCAGATGTTCTTGCCGTCGGTCTTCTGCGCCGTCCAGGCCTTCTGGTTGAAGTCGCTGGCGCTCAGTCCGACGCTCGCCAGGTCGTCGCTCGTGATCGGGTCGAGCAGGTCGCCGTCCCAGAGCGGCTTCGCCCGGGTGAGGTGGGCGATCGCGACGTCCGGCGGCTTGTTCCCGACGGTGGCCAGTGTGACCTTGGAGTAGTACGGGTTGCCCCACGCGAACGTGGTCGCCTGCAGCGAGGACGAGCCGCCGTGCTGCTTGGCGTAGCCGGCCTCCATCTCCTGCATGCGGAGGCCGTCACCGCCGCCGAACAGGTTCCAGAAGACGAGCGTCTCCGGGTTGAGCGGTGCACCGGCGATGCCGGCGGCGAGGGGGCTGGAGCAGGCGGCGAGCGGCAGGACCGTCGCGGCGGCTGCGCCCGCGGCGAGGAGGCTCCGCCGTGTGAAGGCGCCGCCTCGTGGGTGCGGGGTGGGTACGGGGATTCGGTTCGGCATGGCATCACTCCATCGGGACGGGCCGAGTCGGAGCAGGGTCGGTGCTCCGTGAGCGCTCACATTAGCGCGCGTCCCGGCGTGCCGCCACCCTTTCGGCGCGGGTGACGACCGATCCGTGATGTTCGTGGCCGCCCCCTTTCGTGTCGCGCCGAAAGCCGCTAGCGTTTCGGAAACGTGAGCGCTCACTTTCGCCGAGCGCAGGCAGCCCCACGATCGAAGGAGATCCATGCCCCGCACACACCTCGTCCTCGACGCCGCGTTCACCGTGGGGCCGGTGCGACGTCGCCTGTTCGGCGGGTTCGTCGAACACCTCGGACGCCACGTCTACGACGGCATCCACGAGCCGTCGCACGAGACCGCCGACGAGCACGGCTTCCGCAAGGACGTCGTCGAGCTCGTCAAGGAACTCAACGTGTCCGCGATCCGCTACCCCGGCGGCAACTTCGTCTCCGGCTACAAGTGGGAGGACGGCGTCGGCCCGGTCGAGCAGCGCCCCCGCCGACTCGACCTCGCCTGGCACTCGACCGAGACGAACGAGGTCGGCTTGCACGAGTTCCAGCACTGGCTCGACCAGGTCGGCTCGGAGCTCATGCTCGCCGTCAACCTCGGCACGCGCGGCACGCAGGAGGCCATCGAGCTCCTCGAGTACGCGAACATCGACGCCGGCACCGCGCTCAGCGAGTACCGGAAGTCGAACGGCCGCCAGGAGCCCTTCGCCATCAAGATGTGGTGCCTCGGCAACGAGATGGACGGCCCGTGGCAGCTCGGTCACAAGAACGCCGAGGACTACGGCAAGCTCGCCGCCATGACCGCCAAGGCCATGCGGCAGATCCAGCCCGACCTCGAGCTCGTCGCCTGCGGTTCCTCCGGGGCGTCGATGCCGACGTTCGGCGAGTGGGAGCGGACCGTCCTCGAGCACACCTACGACGACGTCGACTACATCTCCGCCCACGCCTACTACGAGGAGGGCGACGACCTCGCCTCCTTCCTCGCCTCCGGCGTGAACATGGACCACTTCATCAAGACGGTCACGACCGCCGCCGACCACGTGCAGGCGCAGAAGAAGTCCGACAAGCGGATCGACATCTCCTTCGACGAGTGGAACGTCTGGTCCATCTCGAAGTGGAACGAGCAGCAGAAGACCTTCGAGCTGCAGGACTGGCCGGTCGCCCCGCGCCTGCTCGAGGACGTCTACACGGTCGCCGACGCCGTCGTCGTCGGTGGCCTGCTCATCTCGCTGCTGCGGCACGCCGACCGCGTCGCCTCGGCCTCGCTCGCGCAGCTCGTCAACGTCATCGGCCCGATCATGACCGAGCCCGGTGGCCCGGCCTGGCGCCAGACGACGTTCTTCCCGTTCTCGCTGACGTCGAAGCTCGCCAACGGCACGTCGCTGCAGGTCAAGGCCTCGGGTGACACGGTCGACGGCGGCAAGTACGGCGAGGTCCCGGTCGTCGACTCGGCCGCCACGGTCTCGGACGACGGCGCCGCGGTGTTCCTCGTGAACCGGCACCCGTCGGAGTCGACCACGGTCACGATCGACCTCGCCGGCCTGTCCGTCGACGGTGACGTCCGTGCCGAGGGCGTCTGGGACGACGACCTGCACGCCGTGAACGACCTGGCGAACACCGAGCGCGTCGGGCTCCGCACGAACGAGTCCGTCCGCCGCGAGGGTGACACCATCACGATCGAGCTCCCGCCGGTCTCCTGGACCGCCGTGTCGATCGGCTGAGACGCCTCGGCGCACGCTGCGGCGGGCGTCGAGTGAGCACAGAGGGCGTCGGACCGCTTCGCGGTACCGGCGCCTTCTGCCGTGCGGCGCGGCCGCGGGGTGAGCGCGGCGCGGTCGCGACTTCCCGGGGTGGGCGACAGGTCACGGGGCTGTTGGCGCGTGAGGTGTCGGTGGACGCGCGAGGTGCGCGACGGCGGACGGGAGGCGCGGTGCGGACCGGCACCGCGCCTCCCGTCCGTCGGGCGGTGCGGCGCGGTCCGTGCTGCGGAAGCGACACCGTGCCGCGCGCGGCTCGCGTCCGTGTCGCCAGGGCGACAGATGTGCGCCGGAGGTCCGCTGTGACGTGTCGCTTTCGCGACGGCGGACGGGAGGCGCGGTGCGGGCTGGCGCCGCGCCTCCCGTCCGGCGGTCGTGAGCGCGTCAGGCGTGCGGCGGCGTGCAGCGCACAGCGCGCGCCCGCCACGAGATCTCCTCGACGAAGGCGGCCGTGTCGGGGCCGAGCGGATCGTCGGCGGCGTCCTCGATGAGGAGCCCGAGCGCCGGGGCGAGCAGGAACGAGGTCGTCGTGGTGCTCCCGAACGCATCGACGGTGGGGACGGCGACGGTGTCCGCGAGTCCGGCGTGCGCGAGGGCTGCGGCGTAGTCCAGCACGGCGTCCGCGGCCTCGTCCGAGGTCAGGACGGCGGTCAGGCCGTACACGATGTTCTTCATGATCCGAACGCGCCGAGGTGGGGAGATGAGGACCGCAGCGGTGGCTCGTCCTCCGGACACACGGAAGTGGCGCACACCCGGGGCCGGGACAGCAGACCGGCTCCGTGTGCACGGTACGCCCCGCGCGCTGACCGTGTGACGGACGCCGTGGCCGCGAGGTCGGTCAGGCCGGCGGCGGCGCCGTGCTCGCCCGGACCACCAAGCGGACCGGCACGAGGTCGGCCTCGGCGCGGACCGGCTGCCCGTCGATCTGGGCGAGGAGGTTCCGGACCGCCCGGCGCCCGACCTCGTCGAAGGACTGGTGCACGGTGGTCAGCGGCGGCCAGAACGAGTCGGACTCGGGGGAGTCGTCGAAGCCCACCACGCTGAGGGTCTCCGGCACGGGCCGCCCGAGCTCGTGGGCGGCGCGGAGCACCCCGAGGGCCGTCTGGTCGTTCGCGGCGAACACGGCGGTGATCTCGGGGCGTCGAGCGATCTCCTGCCCGGCGCGGTACCCGGACTCGGCGCCCCAGCCGCCGCGGAACACCGGCGGGACGGTGCGCCCCGCGGCCTCGAGCGTGGCCTGCCAGGCGGCGAGACGCCGGGCGGCCGAGTACGACGACTCGGGGCCGGCGACGTGCCAGACGGTCTCGTGCCCGAGGTCGAGCAGGTGCTGCGTGGCCCGGCGGGCGCCGTCGGCCTGGTCGGTGTCGATCGCCGGGTGCTGCGTGGTGCCGGTCGAGTCGACGACGACCATCGGGACGCCGTCGGGCAGCACGACCTCGGCCGTGTCGATGATGTGCGACTCGATGATGATGACGACGCCGTCGACGGCCTGTTCGTGCAGGCGGGAGAAGGCCGAGCGGACGCCTTCCTCGGTGCGGGAGGCCATCGGCAGCAACGTGATCGTGAAGTCGGCGACACCAGCCGCGTCGGCGATCGCCTCGAGCGTGCGCATGTTGCCGTACGACGCGAGGGTGAACATGATCACGCCGATCGTCCGGAAGCGCCCGGAGCGGAGGGCCCGGGCAGCGCGGTTCGGGCGGTAGCCGAGGTCGTCCATGACGCGCTGGACCCGGTCGCGGGTGTCCGGCGAGACGTTGTCGAAGCCGCGGGCGACGCGGGACACGGTCTGCATCGAGACCCCGGCGGCCTCGGCCACGGCGGCCATCGAAGGGGACCGGCGCGTGGCGGACAGGTCGGTCGTCACGGGGTCTCCCATCGGTTGCGAGTGGACGTCGAGCGCGACGACCTGCACCGGACGCTAGCGCATGTTGACGTTGCCATGCTATCGTCGCGCCGTTCGATGTTGACGTCAACATCGACGGACCCGAACACAGCACGACAAGGGAGTCACATGAGCACGCTGGAAGCGCGCGCAGCCGGAGCCACCGCCCCGGCCGTGCCACCGCGGCGCCGCGCCAGACCGCGCGGCCGGTACACGGGATGGCTCTTCGTCGGCCCGTTCGTCGTCGTCCTCGTCGCGATGCTCATCGTCCCGATCGGCTACGCGCTCTGGCTCAGCCTCTTCCGCGACCAGCTCATCGGCGGCAACCAGTTCGTCTGGTTCGCCAACTACGTGCAGCTCTTCCAGGACGCGAAGTTCTGGTCGGGTCTCGGCCGGGTCGCGGTGTTCCTCGTCGTGCAGGTCCCGATCATGCTCGGCCTCGCGCTCGTCGCCGCCCTCGCACTCGACAGCGCGCGGCTCTGGGGAACGAGCTTCTTCCGCATCGCGGTGTTCCTGCCCTACGCGGTCCCCGGTGTCGTCGCCGCGCTGATCTGGGGCTTCATCTACGGCAACCAGTTCGGCCTCACCGGTACCGCGAACCACGCGCTCGGCATCGACCTGCTGCAGCCGTTCAGCCCGGACTGGGTCCTCACGTCGATCGGCAACGTGGTCACGTGGGAGTTCCTCGGCTACAACATGCTGATCTTCTACGCCGCGCTCCGCACCGTGCCCGGCGAGCTGTACGAGGCGGCCGAGCTCGACGGCGCCGGCCCGATGCGCACGGTCTTCTCGATCAAGCTCCCGGCCCTGCGCGGCCCGATGGTCATCGCCACGATCTTCTCGATCATCGGCAGCTTCCAGCTCTTCAACGAGCCGAACCTGCTCAAGACGCTCGCCCCGAACGTCATCGGCAGTGCCTTCACGCCGAACATGTACGCCTACTCGCTGTCCTTCAGCGGCCAGCAGTTCAACTACTCCGCCACCGTCGCGATCGTCATGGGCGTGATCACCGCGGTGATCGCCTACGTCGTCCAGGTCCGCGGCACCCGCGAGGAGAACCGATGAGCACCCTGCAGCACCCGGCGACCGGCGCGTCCGGCCCGGCCACCGTCACCGAGGCGACCACGACGCTGCGCGACCCGCAGGCCCGGTCGAGCCGCGCCTCCAGGCGTGCCGAGCGGAAGGCCGAGCAGCACGTCGACGGACGCAAGCCGAAGCGTTCCGGCCTCCTCACGGCCGTGATGATCGTCTTCGTCGTCTACTCGTTCGCGCCGCTGTTCTACCTGCTCGTGAACAGCACGAAGACGCAGGCCTCGCTCCTGTCGACCTTCGGCCTGTGGTTCGGCGGGAAGTTCAACCTCTGGCAGAACATCGTCGACACGCTGACGTACAACGACGGCATCTTCGTGCAGTGGCTCGGCAACACGCTGCTCTACGTGGTCGTCGGCGCCGGTGGCGCGACCCTCCTCGCCACGATCGCCGGCTACGGCATGGCGAAGTTCCAGTTCCCCGGCCGTCGCGCGGTCTTCGCCGTCGTCCTCGGAGCGATCGCCGTCCCCGGCACCGCCCTCGCCGTCCCGACCTTCCTGCTCTTCTCGCAGTTCGGCCTGACGAACACCCCGTGGGCGATCATCCTGCCGTCGCTCATCAGCCCCTTCGGCATGTACCTGATCTGGACCTACGCGGTGGACGCGATCCCCGCCGAACTCCTCGAGGCCGCCCGCATGGACGGCGCCGGAGAGTTCCGGATCTTCTTCACGATCGCGCTCCGCCTGCTCGCGCCCGGTGTCGTCACGGTCCTGCTCTTCGCGGTCGTGGCCACCTGGAACAACTACTTCCTGCCGCTCATCATGCTGAGCGACCCGAAGTGGTACCCGCTGACGGTCGGCCTCAACCAGTGGAACGCGCAGGCCACCGGGTCCGGTGCCGAGCCGATCTACAACCTCGTCGTCACGGGATCGCTCCTCACGATCATCCCGATCGTGGTCGCGTTCCTCTTCCTCCAGCGCTTCTGGCAGTCCGGCCTCGCGGCCGGTTCCGTCAAGGCCTGATCCGTCGGACGGGAGGCACGCAGCGGCCCCGCCACGCACCTCCTGCCCGACACACAGCAGCTCCACCCCCTCTCCACGAAGAAGTGAAAGGCACCTCCATGAACAAGCGTCTCCGGCGCGGCCTCAGCGCCGTCGCCATCGGCGTCACCGCAGCCGTCGCCCTCGCCGCCTGCGCCTCCGGCGGCTCCTCGTCCGGCGGGTCGTCCGACGACATCTCGAAGGCCCTCAAGGACGGCGGCACGCTGACCTACTGGTCGTGGACCCCGTCCGCGAAGGACCAGGTCGCCGCGTTCGAGAAGGCCTACCCCAAGGTGAAGGTCAAGCTCGTCAACGCCGGCACCGGCGCCGACCAGTACACGAAGCTCCAGAACACGATCAAGGCCGGCTCGGGCGCCCCCGACGTCGCCCAGGTCGAGTACTACGCACTCCCGCAGTTCGCGCTGTCCGACTCGCTGCTCGACCTGTCCTCGTACGGGTTCGGCGACCTCAAGGACAAGTTCGCGACGAGCACGTGGAACTCGGTCGACATGGACGGCAAGATCTACGGGCTGCCCCAGGACTCCGGCCCCATGGCGCTGTTCTACAACAAGAAGGTCTTCGACAAGTACGGCATCGCCGTGCCGACGACGTGGGACGAGTACGTCGCCGCGGCCAAGAAGCTGCACGAGGCCGACCCGGACGCGTACATCGCGGCCGACTCCGGCGACGCGGGCTTCACCACGAGCATGATCGCCCAGGCCGGCGGCACGCCCTTCACCACGAAGGGCGACAAGGTCACGATCAACCTCGAGGACGCCGGCACGAAGAAGTGGACCAAGACCTGGGACCAGCTCGTCGAGCAGGGTCTGCTGTCGAAGACCGTCGGCTGGAGCGACGACTGGTACAAGCAGCTCGGCAACGGTCAGATCGCCACGCTCATCACCGGCGCCTGGATGCCCGGCAACCTCGAGGCGAGCGTCGCCGACGCCAGCGGTGACTGGCGCGTCGCGCCGATGCCGACCTACGACGGCGGCACCGCTCAGACCGCGAACAACGGCGGCAGCGCCGAGGCGGTCATGAAGCAGTCGAAGAACCCGGCCCTCGCGGCGGGCTTCCTCAAGTGGCTGAACTCCTCGAAGGAGTCGACCGGGATCTTCATGAAGTCCGGTGGGTTCCCGTCGACCACCGCCGACCTCGAGTCCTCGGCGTTCCTCGACGAGAAGCCGGAGTACTTCGGCGGCCAGCAGATCAACAAGGTGCTCGTCGACGCGTCGAAGTCGTCCGACAACGACTTCACCTACCTGCCCTACCAGGTGTACGCGAACAGCGTGTACGCGGACACCGTCGGCCAGTCGTACGAGAACGGCACCTCGCTCGAGAGCGGTCTCGCCGCCTGGCAGAAGGCCCTCGCGAAGTACGGCAAGGACCAGGGCTTCACGGTCTCGTCCAAGTAGTCACCACACCAGTTCGACCCGGGGCCGTGCGGAACCTTCCGCACGGCCCCGTCTCCTGAAAGAGTTCCCCCATGCGCTTCGCCATCGGCGACACCGACTTCCTGCTCGACGGCGAGCCGCACCGGATCCTGTCCGGCGCGATCCACTACTTCCGTGTCCACCCCGACCTGTGGGCGGACCGGATCCGCAAGGCGAAGCTGATGGGGCTCAACACCATCGAGACGTACGTCGCCTGGAACGCGCACGCGCCGTCGCCTGCTTCGTTCAGTTTCGAGGACGGTCTCGACCTCGGCCGCTTCCTCGACCTCGTCGCCGCCGAGGGCATGCATGCCATCGTCCGCCCCGGTCCCTACATCTGCGCCGAGTGGACCAACGGCGGCCTGCCGTACTGGCTCTTCGCCGACGGCACGGTCGGGGTCCGCCGCGACGAGGCGGGGTTCCTCGCAGCAGTTTCCTCGTACTTGGAGGCGTTGGCGCCGGTGCTGGTCCCGCGGCAGATCGACAACGGCGGCCCGATCGTCCTCGTGCAGGTCGAGAACGAGTACGGCGCCTACGGCTCCGACCCCGTCTACCTGTCGAAGCTCGAGCAGATGCACCGGGCGATCGGCCTCACCGTGCCGTTCACGAGCGTCGACCAGCCGATGGGCACGATGCTCGAGGACGGTTCGCTGCCCTCGCTGCACAAGACCGGGTCGTTCGGCTCGCGTTCCGTCGAACGGCTCGCACGGCTCCGACAGGCCCAGCCGACCGGCCCCCTGATGTGTTCCGAGTTCTGGGACGGCTGGTTCGACAGCTGGGGCGAGCACCACCACACCACGCCGGCCGCCGCTTCGGCGTCGGACCTCGACGACCTGCTCGCCGCCGGCGGCTCGGTGAACATCTACATGTTCCACGGCGGCACGAACTTCGGCTTCACGAACGGCGCGAACGACAAGGGCATGTACCGCCCGATCGCGACGTCGTACGACTACGACGCACCGCTCGACGAGGCCGGGCGTCCGACGGAGAAGTTCCACGCGTTCCGCTCGGTCATCGAGCGCTACGCGCCCGTGCCGCCGCTGCCCGCTGCGATGCGGCCCGGTGGGTCGGGCCGGCTCGGGTCCGTCGGTCCCGTCGGACCCGTCGGTCCCGTCGGGTCGGCTCCGGGCCAGGAGGCGCGGCTCGCCCCCGCCTCGGACGTCGCCGTCCGCCTCGACCGCGTCACACCCCTGCGTGCCCTGCTGCCATCCCTCACGTCGTGGTCCGCGCACGACACCCCGCCGACGTTCGACGCCCTCGGTGCTGCGAGCGGGTTCGTACTGTACCGGACCGAGGTGGACCTGCCGTCCGGCGGCGTGCTCACCGTCGGCGAGGAGGTGCGTGACCGCGCCGTCGTCTCCGTGGACGGGATCGTCATCGGGGTCCTCGAACGGGAACACCACGACCGCGCCATCGCCCTGCCCCCGGTCACCGGGACGCTCGAGCTCCTCGTCGAGGACCAGGGCCGCGTCGACTACGGCCCACGCATCGGCGAGCCGAAGGGCCTGATCGGCGGGATCACCCTCGACGGGGTCCCGCTCGCCCGGTGGACGGCGTCGCCCCTGGCCCTCGACCCGTTGCCCGAGGCCGCGCTGACGATCCTCGCCGACGCCCTGCCGACCGACGGCGACGTGCTGGCGGGACCGGTGTTCGCCACGGGGTCGTTCGACCTCGCCGAGGCAGGGGACCGCTACCTCGCCCTCGACGGGTTCCGGAAGGGTGTCGCCTGGGTGAACGGGTTCTGCCTCGGCCGGTACTGGTCCCGCGGACCGCAGCGCACCCTGGCCGTCCCCGGACCGGTGCTCCGCGCCGGGAGGAACGACGTCGTCGTCCTCGAACTGCACGCCGCGGCGTCCCGGTCGGTGTGCCTGCGGGTCGAGCCGGACCTCGGGCACACGGAGGGCTGACCGGGTTAGGATTCGCTGGAGTCCGAGCAGCCGAGGGGGATGCGATGGTGCGGGTGTTGCAGTGGGTGGGGCGCGTGGTCGTCTCCGTGCTCCACGTCCTGGCGGGGGTGCTCACCTCGTTCGGTTCCGGCGGGATCGTCGGTGCGGGAGCGCCGCCGAGTCCGACCCCGAACAAGCCCGACGACTACCGGCCCTGACCGTTCCGGGAGTCAGACTGCTCGAGCCTCGGCCCACGCCCGCACCTCGAGCAGGGCCGCACGTCGCCAGCGCCACAGCGGCGCGAACTTCGTGCCGTCGTCCTCCCACGCCTGCGTGAGCATCCAGATCTGCCGCCGGTGTTCCGTGCCGCCGTCATCGCGCCACTCGACGAACGCGTCGTCGAGCACCGTGGTGATGCCGTCGCGCGGCGCCGACCAGCTGACGAGGAAGCCGTGGTACCGCAGCGTGTCTCCGCACAGTTGGACGCCGAGCCGCGGGAGCCGGACCAACACCCAGGTAGCGATCGCAGCGAACACGACACCCAGGACGAAGACGAAGACCCGGGCTGACGAGCCCCGTGAGAAGGCGACCGAAGCAACCGCGGCACCCGTCCCGATGCCGACGGGACCGAAGACGATCATGTTGAGCACGCGGTCGAGTCGCGGCGGCCGGATGGTCTTCACGGCAGCGGCCGGCTCGAGGCGTCGGGCGAATCGGTGTCGAGCGCGTCGAGGTCGGCGAGGGCCGCTCGGGCGTCGGCGATCCGGTCGGCCTCGGGGCGGGTCCACCACTCGGGTCCGCGTTCGCCGAGCCCGTGCTTCGCCAGGCCGTTGCGGTGCCGTGCTGCGGCGAGGGCGTCCTCGTCGCCGGAGTGCTTGGCCTGCTTGACGGCGTTGCGGCCCCGACCGAGGTGCGACCGGAGTGCTGCGGCGACGTCCTCGGGGAGCGCCGGGTCGGTCCGTCGCCACCGCCGACCGTCGACCACGAAGAAGTGGTCGTCGGGCGTCGCGGTCATGCCGCCAGTCTGTCAGGGGTGGGCGGTAGAACGGCGGTGATGCCCGAACCCCGCACCCGCGCCCTGCTCGACGTCCGCCGGATCTACGCCGAGCCGGCAGCCCTCGGGCTCCAGCGCGGGCAGGAGGTCGTCGGGCAGTGGCCCGACGCCGAGATCGTCCCCGTCGAGTCGCACTGGAACATCCCCGAGGTGCACGGCGACGAACGGAACGTCCAGCGGTGGGTGCGCATCAAGACCGAGGCGCTCGTCCTCGGCGTGAAGAAGTCGCTCGTGACCCGGCCGAACGGGCGCTCGGCGGACTTCATCGCCCCGTCGACGGCGAACGGCTGTGCCATGGCGTGCGCCTACTGCTACGTCCCGCGGCGCAAGGGCTACAGCAACCCCGTGACGGTCTTCGCGAACATCGACCAGATCACGAAGCACGTCGCCCGCAACATCGCGAAGCAGGGGCCGAAGACCGAACCGAACCAGTGCGACCCGGACGCGTGGGTCTACGACATCGGCGAGAACAGCGACTGCTCGGTGGACGCGATGCTCAGCGACAACGTGCGGGACCTCTGCGACCTGTTCCGGATGTCACCGACGGCCAAGGCCTCCTTCGCGACGAAGTACGTCAACCGCGACCTGCTCGACTGGGACCCGATGGGGCGCACGCGCATCCGGTTCTCGCTCATGCCGCACGACACCGCGAAGGTCACCGACATCCGCACCAGCCCGATCGCCGAGCGGATCGCCGCGGTGAACGACTTCGTCGACGCCGGGTACGAGGTCCACCTCAACTTCTCGCCCGTCATCCTGACCCCGACGTGGGAGTCCGACTGGGCCGACCTCCTGCGTCAGGTGGACGACGTCCTCTCCCCGGCGGCGAAGGCGCAGCTCGCGGCCGAGGTCATCTTCCTCACCCACAACGAGCCCCTGCACGAGGTCAACCTCGGCTGGCACCCGAAGGCCGAGGACCTGTTGTGGCGCCCGGACCTGCAGGAGCAGAAGGTGTCGCAGAACGGCGCG
This sequence comes from Curtobacterium sp. Curtsp22, assembly GCF_059492135.1. Classification (NCBI taxonomy): domain Bacteria; kingdom Bacillati; phylum Actinomycetota; class Actinomycetes; order Micrococcales; family Microbacteriaceae; genus Curtobacterium; species Curtobacterium sp. Curtsp22. Next base: position 3,281,962 of record NZ_CP168519.1, read on the forward strand.
GTCAACGTCCGCTACCGCTCCGGGATGAAGGGGCAGCTGGTCGAGCGGTTCCGGGAACTCGTCGCGGAGCACCTGCCGAGCTGCCGCATCCGCTACGCCTTCTGAGACGACGAACGCCCGCGCCGTCGGGCGCGGGCGTTGCGTGGTGCGATGGGCTCAGTGACCGTCGAGGTGGTCCTTCGCCTTCTCGGTCTCGAGACGGCCCTCGCCCATGACCTGGTCCTTCTGGCCCTGGTGCTTGAGCTCGTCGTCGTCGGTGTGCTTGCCGACTGCTTCCTCGACCTTGCCGACGACCTTCTGGGTGACGTCCTTCGCCTTGTCTCCGAGCGACATGGTGTCTTCCTTCCTCCGGGGACCGCCGAGGGTCCTCGGGGCCTGTGCCACGAAGACAACCAGGGCCAGCAGCGCGGCTCGCGGCCGGGCCGCAGGTTCGTGTACCCCGAATACTTCCACCGGGGTACGGATCAGGGGATCAGTCGGTCGGCCCGGTAGCGGTCGAACAGCTCGGCGAAGGCGCGTTCGGTGCGACGGAAGGCGGTGAAACCGGCGTCGCGGCTCTTGCCCATGTCGGTGACGACCTCCATCGCGCGACCGAGGTCGGCGTCGGTGTGCCACCACGAGGCGAGCCGGGCGATGTCGGGTTCGACGAGGCCGTGGCGCTCCGCGATGTCGGCCCACGCAGCCTCGTGCGGCGCCATCTGCTCCTCGAGCGGACGCGGCGCATCCTCGTACCCCACGACCCGCGCCGGGTCGACACCGAGGTGGGCGGCGAGCCGGGGCCACATCCAGCGCCAGCGGAACACGTCGCCGTTCACGATGTTGAACGCCTCGTCGGCACCCTCGGGCGTGGTCGACGCCCAGACCATGTGCTCGGCCAGGATGCCGGCGTCCGTCATGTCGGTGAGGCCGTTCCACTGCGCCTCGCTGCCCGGGAACACGAAGTCCAGACCGAGCTCCTTCGCCAGGCTCGCCTGCACCGCGATCGTCAGCCCCATGTTCATCGCGTTGCCGACCGCGTGGCCGATCACGGTGTGCGAGCGGTGCACCGACCAGGTGAAGCCCTGGCGGTCGGCGGCGGCGAAGAGCTCGTCCTCCTGGGCGTAGTAGAAGTTCGGGGTGTCGAGGCGCGGTTCCTCCTCGTGGAACGGGGTGTCGGGCATCTCGCCGGCGGCGTACGCCTCGAACGGGCCGAGGTAGTGCTTCAGCCCGGTGACGAGGGCGACGTGCTCGAGCGGCGCGTGGGCGAGGGCGGCGAGCAGGTCGCGCACCATGCCGCCGTTCACGCGGATGTTCTCGGCCTCGGTGTCCTGCCGCTGCCAGGCGGTGAAGAAGACGTGGGTCGGGCGCTCGTCGGCGAGGGCAGTGCCCAGCGAGTCCGGGTTGCGCAGGTCCGCGGCCACGGTGCGGACACCGTCGCGGGCGAGGGGCCGGCGGGAGAGTGCGGTCACCTCCCACCCGAGGTCGAGCAGGTGCGAGACGAGCGCCGATCCAGTGATGCCGCTGGCACCCACCACGAGGGCTCGGAGACGGTCGGGGGACTGTGCGGCGGTGTCGTCGAGGGTCATCCCGGTGCTCAACACGTGTCGTGCTGTGCTTGTTCCCGGACGAGCAGTTGACGCCGCGATTCGAGACGACTGACCACGGTGATGAACACGGCGACGGCGAGGAGGCCGACCATCAAGGACCATCCAGCCGTCCCGTTGGTCATCGCGACCGAACCGGAGAGCCCGACCAGACTGAGGAACACCCCGACGAGCACCGGGACGGCGGCACGCGACGATCGGCGCTGCCAGTCGATCATGCTCCGGACGAGTCCCGCGTACGGTTCCGTGACGGTGCCCGGTCGCCGCAACTGCCGTCGGAGTTCGCGACGTTGCGCCGGGGTGAGGACCGCGAGCGGCCGCTCGGGAGCGGTGAGGAAGAACGGCAGCAGGGCCCTGGTCCGGCGGGCGCGGATCCACACGGTGACGGTGAGCACTGCACCGATCGCTGCGATGATCGTCCAGACGAGTTCCGCGGGCCGGGTGATCCCGACGGCGCCGAGTGCGGTCCACAACACGGAGAGTCCGGCGAGGGCGGCCTGTTGCGAGATGCCGATGACCGTGCCGCCGACGGCAGCGAGGTGATCGGCGCGGCGAGTGGCCGTGATGAGGCGGTCGTCCATGTCAGCGCGGTCGGCGGATACGGATCGGGCCCTTGGCGGTGGACGGGTCGACGACGCTGCCGTGCTGGGTGATCTCGACCTCGCCTCTGGACATCATCCGCCGCGCCGCACGCCGGGCGGGTTCCATCAGGTCACGCCAGCCGTCGGGGTCGAGGGCCCGGGCGGCGTCGGACGGGCAGATGCTGGACGTGCGGGCCCGTGCGGCGAGGAGTTCGTCGATGCGCTGTTCGAGCGCGAGGTCGGTCTCGTCCACGCCGTGCTTCCGGCACGCGGCCGAGCAGTACTTCGCATCCGGGGCGGCGGAACCGGGCATCCGGCGGCCGCACGACACACACGTCCGATCGGCGTGCTCCGCCTCGTTCGCGGCGGCGTCCGCCTCGGTCCTGATCGCTCGTCCCATGCGACCATCCTGTCCCCGCTGTCCGGTCTCGCACCCAGCCCAGGCACGGCTGGCAGCATCGGGTCGGTGAACACCGACACCGCACCCGAGCGTCCCGCCGAGCCCGCCTGGGTCGAGCACGTCATGTGGTGGCACGTCTACCCGCTCGGGTTCGTCGGTGCCGACGTCCGGCCGGACACCCCCGTGGACGAACGCCCCGTCGACCACCGGCTCGGCCGCATCGAGCCCTGGCTCGACCACGTCGTGGACCTCGGGCTGAACGGGCTGCTGCTCGGTCCGGTCTTCACGAGCTCGACGCACGGCTACGACACGGTCGACCACTTCCGGATCGACCCGCGGCTCGGTGACGACGACGACTTCGACCGGCTCGTCACGGCCGCGCACGACCGGGGGATCCGGGTCCTGCTCGACGGGGTGTTCAACCACGTCGGACGGGAGCACCCGGCCTTCCGCGCCGTCGAGGAGCAGGGCCCGGACGCGCCGACGGCGGATCTGTTCGCGATCGACCGGGCAGGCTGGTCGCCCGGCGACGACGTGCCGGTCGGACTCTTCGAGGGGCACGACATCCTGGTCGCGCTCGACCACGGCAGCCGCGCCACCGAGGACCTCGTCGTCGAGGTGATGACGCACTGGCTCGCACGGGGCGTCGACGGCTGGCGACTCGACGCGGCCTACGCGGTGCCGACGGCGTTCTGGGCACGGGTGCTGCCGCGGGTCGGGGAGCGCTTCCCGGACGCCTGGTTCACGGGCGAGGTCATCCACGGCGACACGGCTGCGTTCGTCCGCGCCTCGACGGTCGACTCCACCACGCAGTACGAGCTCTGGCAGGGCATCTGGCACGGCATCGCCGACCGGAACTGCTTCGAGCTCGCCCACGCCGTCGAACGGCACGACGAACTGCTGGCCGCACAGGCACCGAGCACGTTCGTCGGCAACCACGACGTGACGCGCATCGCGAGCGCCGTGGGGGAGCGGTTCGCCGGGCACGCCGCCGCCGTCCTCTTCACGGTCGCCGGGACCCCGAGCGTCTGGGCCGGTGACGAGTACGGCTGGACGGGGGTGAAGGAGGAGCGCGTCGGCGGGGACGACGCCGTCCGCCCGGAGTTCCCGGCCGCTCCGCCCGAGTCCGTGGAGCTCACGCACGCGTACGAGGCGCTCATCGCCCTCCGTCGCCGCGAGCCCTGGCTGCACCGCGCCCACACCGACGTCGTCCACCTCACGAACACCGCGATCGTGCTGCGGACCGCGACCGCGGAGCGAGCGGTGGTGACCGCCCTGAACCTGTCGCCCGATCCCGTCGACCTGCCCACGGCGGGTGCGACGCGCGTCGAGGCGGGCGGAGCCGACGTCGGGGACGGGAGCCTGCGCCTCCAGGCCGCCGCCTGGGCCGTCCTGACGGCCGCCCACTGAACCGAGACTCGGCCCGGCGGACAGTTCCGCGGCACGGATGCCGCGAAGGTGTCCGCCAGGCCGAGTCTCGGGGGCGACGCGCGCGCCCGCGCTACTTGCGCGCGGACGCCGCCCGGCGCTTGTTGAACACGTCGAACGCGACGGCGGCGAGCAGCACCAGGCCCTTGATGAGCGACTGGTACTCGGTCCCGATGCCGAGGATCGACATGCCGTTGTTCAGGATGCCGATGATGAGACCACCGACGATCGCTCCCGGCACGGTCCCGATGCCACCGGTGACGGCCGCGCCGCCGATGAACACCGCGGCGATGGCGTCGAGCTCGAAGCCGTTGCCGGCACCCGGAGCCGCGAGGTTGAGCTGCCCGGTGAAGACCACGCCGGCCAGCGCCGAGATGACGCCCATGTTGACGAAGAGCAGGAACGTGACCCGCTTCGTCTTCACACCGGACAGCTGGGCGGCGAGGGCGTTCCCGCCGATCGCGTAGATGTGGCGGCCGAACACCGCGCTCCGCATGACGACCGAGTAGATCACCACGAGCGCACCGAGCACGACGAGCACGATCGGGGTGCCGTTGTAGCTCGCGAGCAGGAGCGCCACGTAGATGACGAGCGCGACCGTGAAGGCGAGCTTCGTGATGAACCAGGCGAACGGCTCGCTCTCGAGCTGGTACTTGCGCCGGGTGGCACGACCGCGGAACGCCGTGATCACGAGGACGATCGCGGCCGCGAAGCCGAGGATCATCGTCAGCGGCTCGTACCCGGTGGTGCCGAACGACGGCAGGAAGCCGGAGCCGAGAGACCGGAAGCCCTCCGGGAACGGCGAGATCTGCTGGTTGTGCAGGACGATCTGCGCGGCGCCGCGGAACGCGAGCATGCCCGCGAGCGTGACGATGAACGCGGGGATCCCGAAGTAGGCGATCCAGAACCCCTGCCAGGCACCGACGAGGGCGCCGACCACCAGGCAGAGCACGACCGCGACCGGCCAGGGCAGGCCCCACTGCGTGATCATGACACCGGCCATGGCGCCGGTGAAGGCCACGACCGAGCCGACCGAGAGGTCGATGTGCCCGGCGATGATGACCATCACCATGCCGATGGCGAGGATGAGGATGTAGCTGTTCTGGACGATCAGGTTCGAGACGTTGATCGGGGCGAGGGTGATGCCGTTCGTCGTCACCTGGAAGAAGATGACGATGACGATCAGCGCGATGAACAGGCCGATCTGTCGGAGCTGCCCGGTGAGGTAGCCGGCGGCGGACTTAAGCGCGTTCATTGACAGGGGTCTCCCGTTCCTGGGTCATGTACTGCATGAGGGCCTCGGGCGTGGCCTCGGAGCGGGGCACGTCGGCGGTGATCGTGCCCTCGGAGAGCGTGTAGATGCGGTCGCAGATGCCGAGGAGCTCGGGGAGCTCGGAGGAGATCACGATGATCCCCTTCCCCTGGTCTGCGAGCTGGTTGATGATCGTGTAGATCTCGTACTTCGCGCCGACGTCGATGCCCCGCGTGGGCTCGTCGAGGATGAGCACGTCGGGGTCGGCGTACATCCACTTCGACAGGACGACCTTCTGCTGGTTGCCGCCGGAGAGCTTCCCGGTGACGACGTCGACGTTCGGCGCTTTGATGTTGAGGCTGCGGAGGAACTGCCCGGCGACGGTGGTCTCCTCGGACGCGTTGACGAAGCCCCAGTTCGCGAGCTTCCCGAGCGCCGACCCGGAGATGTTCCGCTTGATGTCGTCGATGAGGTTGAGCCCGTAGCGCTTCCGATCCTCGGTGACGTAGGCGATGCCGTTGTCGATCGCCTGCGACACCGTGTGGGTCTTGATCGGGACGCCGCGCTTGTACACGGTGCCGCTGATCCCGGTGCCGTAGGACTGGCCGAACACGCTCATCGCGAGCTCGGTCCGTCCGGCGCCCATGAGCCCGGCGATGCCGACGACCTCGCCCGCGCGGACGGAGAGGTTCGCCTGGTGGATGATCTCGCGCGAGGCGTCGAGCTGGTGGTGGACGGTCCAGTCCTCGATGCGGAGGAGTTCCTCGCCGATCTGCGGGTCCTCGCGCTCGGGGTACCGGTTCGACAGGTCGCGACCGACCATGCCGCGGATGATCCGGTCCTCGGAGACGTCGTCGGCGTGCATGTCGAGCGTCTCGATGGTCTTGCCGTCGCGGATGATCGTGACCTTGTCCGCGATCGCCTTGATCTCGTTGAGCTTGTGGCTGATGATGATCGCCGTCATCCCCTCGGCCTGCAGCGACCGGATGAGGTCGAGCAGGTGCGCCGAGTCGTCGTCGTTCAGCGCCGCCGTCGGCTCGTCGAGGATGAGGAGCTTCACCCGCTTCGACAGGGCCTTCGCGATCTCGACGAGCTGCTGCTTGCCGACACCGATGTCGACGATCTTCGTGACCGGGTTGTCCTTGAGGCCGACGCGCTGCAGGAGCTCGGCGGCCGCGAGGTTCGTCTTGTTCCAGTCGATGAACCCGGCCTTCGACTGTTCGTTGCCGAGGAAGATGTTCTCGGCGATCGACAGGAACGGGCTGAGCGCGAGCTCCTGGTGGATGATCACGACCCCGGCCGCTTCCGAGCCGTTGATGTCGCCGAACTCGACGGGGGATCCGTCGATGAGGATCTCGCCGTCGAAGGAGCCGTGCGGGTAGACCCCGGACAGCACCTTCATCAGGGTGGACTTGCCGGCGCCGTTCTCGCCGCAGATCGCGTGGACCTGGCCGCGCTCGACCTCGATCGAGACCCCCTGCAGCGCCTTGACCCCGGGGAACGTCTTGGTGATGTCACGCATCTCGAGGATGGTGTCCGCCATGTGGGACCGCCTTTTCGTCGTCCGCGCGTGGGCGCGCGGGTGGTGACGGACTGGAGGCGCGGGGCGGCGTCGACCCGCGCCTCCAGTCCGACAGATGGGTTGCGTCCTACTTGAGGTCGGCCTCGGTGTAGTAGCCCGAGTCGACGAGGACTTCCTTGTAGTTGTCCTTCGTCACGACGGTCGGCTGGAACAGGTAGGTCGGGACGACCTTGACCTTGTTGTCGTAGCTCTTCGTGTCGTTGACCTCGGGCTTCTTGCCGGTGAGCAGGTCCTCGGCCATGGTGACCGACTGCTTGGCGAGCTTGCGCGTGTCCTTGTAGATGGTCGAGTACTGCTGACCGGCGATGATCGACTTCACGCTGGCCTGCTCGGCGTCCTGTCCCGTGATGGTCGGGAGCGGGCGGTCGCTCGAGCCGTACCCGGCGCCCTGGAGCGCCGAGATGATGCCGATCGACATGCCGTCGTAGGGCGAGAGCACGCCGTTCAGCGTGGTGCCGCCGGAGTAGGACTTCGCGATGAGGTTCTGCATGCGGGCCTTGGCGGTCGCCGGGTCCCACTGCTGCGTCGCGGCCTGCGAGAGCTGGTCCTGGCCGGACTGGATCTTCAGGGTGCCGTCCTCGAGGTACGGCTTGAGGGTCTTCATCGCACCGTCGAAGAAGAAGCCCGCGTTGTTGTCGTCGAGCGAGCCGGCGAAGACCTCGATGTTGAAGGGGCCCTTCTCGCCGGTCTTCTTGCCGTCCGCGTCGAGCACGCCGAGGCCGGTGAGCAGGCTCGTCGCCTGGTCGACGCCGACCTTCTCGTTGTCGAACGACACGTAGTAGTCGACGTTCTTGTTGCCCGTGAGCAGGCGGTCGTAGGAGATCACCTTGATGCCGGCCTTGGCGGCGGCGTCGAGCTGGTCGGAGAGCGCGCCGCCGTCGATCGACGCGATGATGAGGACCTTCGCGCCCTTCGTGATCATGTTGCTGACCTGCTGCGCCTGCTGCTGGACCTTGTTGTCGCCGTACTCGAGGTCGACCTTGTAGCCGGCCTTCTCGAGGTCGCTCTTGACGGCGTTGCCGTCCTTGATCCAGCGTTCCGAGACCTTGGTCGGCATCGCGACGCCCACCAGGGCGCCCTTGTTGTCCCCGCTGCCGCTCCCACCGTCGGTGGACGCGCGTCCGCCGGCGGAGCAGCCGGCGAGTGCGATGGCGATGCCGAGGGCGGCGACGCCAGCGACGATCTTGCGCTTCATCATCGAAGTACCTCTGTTCCTGCGCGTCCACCTCGACGCGCTCGGTGCCGGGGCTGCTGTGCCCCGAGGGATTTGCTCGTGTGAGCGCTCACATACTGGGGGTTCCGTGACGGGGTGTCAACTCACCGTGACCGTTTCGCGATCTTGTCGCGTCGGCCGGACTGCGCGGTACGGTTGGCGACGTGACGACCACGACCGCGCTCGGGGACGCCGGCGGCAAACGTCGCAAGGCACCCACGATCTTCGACGTCGCCGAGCGCGCGGGCGTCTCCCACCAGACCGTCTCGCGGGTGATCAACGGCGACCCGACGGTCCGCGAGCAGTTCCGCGCCCAGGTGTCCGACGCGGTCACCGAGCTCGGGTACCGGCCCCGTGCCGCGGCCCGGGCGCTCGCCGGGGGGCGCAGTCGGGCGCTCGGCATCATCACCGCCGGGGACGCGCTGTACGGACCGTCGAGCACCGCCATCGGGTTCGAGCGGGCAGCCCGGTCCGCCGGCTACCACGTCCTGCTCTCGACGCTGCCCGACGACCCGCGCCCCGTCGACCTGTCGAACGCCCTCGTGACGCTGCTCGCCCAGGACGTCGCCGCCATCGTGCTCGTCGCCGCCGACAACCGGGTGCTCGACGCCCTCGCCTCGCTGACCGTCCCGGTCTCGGTGCCCGTCGTCGTCGCGAACGCCGTGCAGCGGGACGCGGCCAGGGCCCCGGTGGCGCCGAGCGTCGCGGCGGTCGCGATCGACCAGGCGGCGGGGACCTCGCTCGTGATGGAGCACCTGTTCGCCCGCGGGCACCGCCGGATCGTGCACATCGCCGGCCCTGCGGTCTCGCAGGAGTCCGAGGTCCGCCGGGTGACCTACGAGCGGATCATGCGCGACGCGGGGCTCGAGCCCGTGGTGCTCGACGGCGACTGGACCCCGGCGAGCGGGTTCGCGGCTGCCCGGACGATCGACGTGCACACGGTCGACGCGGTCTTCGCCGGGAACGACCAGATGGCGCTCGGGGTCCTGCACGCCTTCGCCGACGAGGGACTGCGGGTGCCGGACGACATCGCCGTGGTGGGCTTCGACGACGTTCCAGAGGCGGCGCACTTCACGCCGCCGCTCACCACCGTGCGGCAGGACTTCCGGGCGATGGGGGAGCGGGTGCTCGACACCGTGCGGGCCCTCGTCGAGGGGGAGCCGCGGGACGAGACGCTGCTCGTGCCCGAGCTCGTGGTGCGCCGGAGCGCGTAGGGCGCGGCGGCGCGCGGCGCGGGCGCGGCTTCGCGGGTTCGTGGGTTCGCCGAGCGGGCACGACTCGCCGCGGGTTCGTCGTCGAGCGGGCAGAACAGGCCGGGTGTGCGGGCCGAATGTGACGTTCTTCGCCCGCTCGGGGCCGCCCCCGCGCGCGGCGCGCCGCCCCCGCACGGTGCGAGGACGGCGCCGCCCGGCTGACCCGACCGTCAGCCCTTCAGCGCGCCGGACGACAGCCCGGCGACGTAGAACCGCTGCAGCCCGACGTACAGCGCGATGCACGGGATCATCGCCACGACCGACCCGGCCACGAGGTTCCCGTACGACACCTGCCCGTACGCCCCGGTCTGCAGGTTGAGCAGCGCGACGGGCAGCGTGTAGAGCGAGTCCTTCGTGAGGAACGTCAGCGCCCCGAGGAACTCCGTCCACGACGCCAGGAACGCGTACAGCGCGGCCGTCGCGGCACCGGGCAGCAGCAGCGGCCGCAGCACCGACACGACGACCCGGAAGCGCGAGGCGCCGTCGACGAACGCCGAGTCCTCGAGCTCCGTCGGGATCGACTCGAACGCGTTCCGCATCACGAACACCCCGAACGGCAGGTTCACCGTCGTGTAGAAGAGCACGAGCCCGAGCAGCGAGTTCGTGAGCTTCATCGCGTTCATCTCGAGGTACAGCGGCGTGAGGATCGCCTGGAAGGGCACCATCATCGTCAGCAGCACCAGCCCGAAGACGATGCCGGAACCACGGAACCGGAACCGGGCGAACCCGTACCCGGCCATCGTCGCGATCACGGCGGTCAGGACGGCCGTGGCGATCGACACGACGAGCGAGTTCACCACGCCGGTGAGCAGGTGCGACGAGGGGCTGAAGACCGCGGCGAAGTTCTGCCAGCCGAGCTGGAAGAACGTCGCCGGGTCGGCCGCCTGCGTGATGACGGCCTCGGACTGGAAGGCCCTCAGGATCGACCAGATGAGCGGGACGCCGAACACCAGCGTCGCGCCGACCCCGGCGATGACGTACAGCGTGCGCTTCACGGCGGTGTCGCGCGGGTGGCGCACGCTGCCCTGGTGGCGGCGACGGCGGCCTCCGTCGCCGGAGGTGGTGAGCGTGCGGGTGGACAGGTCCGGGGCCGCGAGGCCCGCACGGGAAGCGGTGGTGCTCATGGCTCAGTCCTTCTCTCGCAGTGCCCAGAACTGGAACACGGTGACGGCGGCGATGACGACGACGAGGGCGATCGACTCGGCGGTCGCCGCGCCGAGCTGCAGGTTCACGAAGCCGCGGTTGTAGATCGCGTTGACGATCGTCGTGGTCTCCGTGCCCGGCCCGCCCTGGGTCAGGATGTAGAACTGGTTGAACGCGAGCAGTGACCCGATGACCGAGATGATCGCGCTGAGGGCGAGCGTCGAGCGGATCATCGGCATCGTGATGAGGCGTTCGGTCTGCCACCACGAGGCCCCTTCGAGCTGCGCGGACTCGTACACCTCGTCGGGGATGCCCTGCATGGCGGACATCACGAGCACCATCGTCAGCCCGGACACCGCCCAGACGACGAGAACGCAGATGAGCAGCGTCGCGAGCGGGCCGTTCACGAGCCACGCCGTGCTGCCGTCGGTGATCCTGAGCCAGCGCAGCACCATGTTCACCGCGCCGGAGTTCGGTTGTGCCTCGAGCACGAGCATGAACGACAGCGTGGTCAGCCCGACGACGTACGGCAGGAAGAACACCGTGCGCAGGAACGTCGACCCGCGCCGTCGGGCCCGGATGAGCACGGCGAGGAAGTACCCGAGCGCCAGGATCGGCACCGTCACGATCGCCGTGTAGAGCAGCGTGTACCCGATGGCGTGCACGAACGTCGGGTCCTGGAACAGCGTCAGGTAGTTCTGCAGCCCGATGAACCGGTACGGGCCGATCAGGGGCCAGTTCGTGAACGAGATGTAGAGCGCGAACACCAGCGGCGCGAGGACGAACACCGCGACGAACACGATCGCCGGGGTGACGAGCACGGCGCCGGTGCGCGGCGGGTGCGTGAGCGAGTTCCGGGACGGACCCGGGCGGCTGACGCCACGGCCGACGGTCGGACGGCCGACGGTCGGACGGCCGACGCCGGTCCGTCGGTTGGAGACGGTGGTCATGTCTGCACCTCTCTGTGCAAAGAGCGAACGAGCGAACGGGCGAACGGTCGCTCAGGCCTGGACCTGGTCGAGGATGCGGGTGTAGTCCGACTGCGCCGTCTTCATGGCCGCAGCGGCCCCCGAGCCGAACACCGCCTCGCGGAACATCGCGAAGTACGGCGACGAGGGCTGGTTGACGAGCAGGTTGTACGCGAGCGTCTGCGGCGCGTACCCCTTCTCGATCGCGTCGAGCGGACCGAAGGCGAGCGGGTACTTCTTCCGGTACGCGGGCGTCGCGGCGTCGGACCGGGTCGGGAAGTACCCGCCGTCCGGCAGCGCCTGCTGTTGCTGCAGACCGTTCGCGTACTGCATGAACGCCCAGCCCCCGGACGGGTTCGCCGCCCCGTTCGGGATGCACATGTTGTCGCCGCCGTCGAAGAACGACCGCTTGCCGTCCCACGACGGGATGAGCACCGTCTGCATCTTCGCCCGCATCGCCTTCGTCGCGGCGGGCACGGTCGCCCCGTACGAGGTCGGGAAGATGCCGACCTTGCCGGCACGGAAGTCGGCGCCCCACGTGGTCCCGGCGTCCGCGTAGGTCGCCTTCGACAGCACGCCGTCCTTCCACAGCTGCCGGTAGAACTCGAGCATGCGCTCGAGCGCCTCGTTGCCGGTGATGTTCGCCGTCTGCTTGCCGACCTCGCCGGACATCATGTCGACGCCGGTGGCCCAGACGTGCGGCTGCGTGACGAACCCGATGATGCCCGCGGCGTTGCCCGAGATCGACCACCCGTACACGTCGTCGCCGGTCTTCCGGATCGCCTTCGCGGCGGCGAGCAGCGAGTCGAGGTTCTTCGTCGCGTCCTCGACGTCGAGGCCGGCCCGGTCGAACAGCTCGGTGTTGACGAACAACTGCGAGTTGTCCGCCAGGTACGGCAGCCCGTAGTACCGGTCGCGGTACTCGAGCAGCCGGAGGTGGCCTGGCGAGATCGCGTCGAAGTAGTCGAGCCCCTTCACGACGTCGGTGAGGTCGGCGAACGCCTCGCGGAAGATGAACAGCTGCGAGTTGATGTCGTCGATGTCCACGACGTCCGGCGGCTCACCACCACGGATCGCGGTCGCGAGCTTCGTCACGTACTGTCCGTCCGGCACGGGCGTCAGCTCGACCTGCAGCTTCGGGTTCGCCTTGTTGAACCCGGCGACGGCCGCCGTCAGTCCGGCCTGCGTCGCGGACCGGCACCAGACGTGCACGGTGCCGGTCGTGTTCCGGCCGAAGCTCGCGACGCGTGCGTCGACCTTCGGCAGGGTGCCGGAGCACCCCGCCAGGGCGAGGGCCGCCCCGCCGGCGAGACCGCCGGCGAGGAACGCTCTGCGGTCCATCGTGTCACCGCGCCAGCGGGAGCCAGACGCGCATCGGCGCGGCTCCGCGGTTCGCCCAGGCGTAGTACGGGACCGCGGTGGCGGTGACGTCCTGGAGGCGCGTGGCGGCCGCCGTGGACCCGGCCGCGTCGTCGACGCTGGTCGCCGCACCTGCGTGATCCGTTCCTCCTGGACCGTCCAGTCGGCGGTACGGCCACGCTGCCTGCGCGTGCTCGGCCGGGGCGTGTCCGGCGACGCGCAGCGTGACGACGCCGTCGAGGAGCCCGTCCTGGCGATCCTCGGTGATCGGCGCGTCGGCGTCGACCGTCAGGTCGTCGACCGTGAAGCCCTGCTGGTCCGCCTGCTCGACCGCGTACACGAGCGGTCCGCGCTCGATGGCGACCTGCCCGCGTGCGGCGTCGATCCGGGCGTCGGCGACGTACCGGTGCGGCGTCGTGTCGAAGACGAGCTCGACGGTGTCGCCGGCCGTCCACTCGCGGTCGATGACGTGCAGTGTGCCCGCGGCGGGGCTGGCCGTGCCGTCCGGCCCCTGCACCGTCGTGGTGTCCGACCACGACGGGATCCGCAGGCCGAGGGCGAGCGGGCCGTCCTCGGTGACGGTGACGACCACGCGGCCGTCGTGCGGGTACCCGGTCTCGACGTCGACCGGGCCGAGCGTCGCCGTGGCGTACTGGTGCAGTTGGAGGCCGCCGTCGGTCGCCGTCGCGAGGTAGCCGTCGAGGCTCGCGAACGTCCGCATGATGTTCGGCGGGCAGCAGGCGCAGTCGAACCAGCCGCGGCGGCCGTGCGCGGGGGAGCGGTTCTCGTCCTGGTGCGCGTGGTCACGCTGCTGCAGCGGGTTGACGTAGAAGTACTCGGTGCCGGCGAGGCTCACGCCCGCGAGGAACGCGTTGTACAGCAGGCGCTCGATCGCGTCGGCGTACACGGGCTTCCCGGTCGCGAGGAGCAGGCGCCAGGCCCACTGGATCCCGCCGATGGCCGCACAGGTCTCGGCGTACCCGCGGTCGGTCGGGAGCTCGTACGGGTCGCCGAACGCCTCCCAGTCCCAGCGCGCGCCGAGGCCGCCGGTGATGAACGCCTTCGTGGCCATCATGTCCGCGAACTGCGTCTCGCTCGCGGTCAGGAGCTCGGTGTCACCGGTCTCGATCGCGACGTCCACGGCGCCGGCCGCGAGGTACACGGCGCGGACCGCGTGGCCCTCGACGGTCGTCGCCTGCCGGCTCGGGACCCGGTCGGAGAAGTACGTCGGCTCGCCGCCGGCGCGCTCGATGATGCCGGTGCCCCGGGCGTCGACGAACCAGTGCGCGAGGTCGAGGTAGTCGCGGTTGCCGGTCTCACGGTAGAGCTCGACGAGCCCCATCTCGACCACCGGGTGGCCGTCGATGTCGCGGACCTTGCCGGGGCCGTCGCCGAACGTGCGGACGAGGTGGTCCGCGCTCTTGATCGCGACGTCGAGCAGCCCGGTGTCGCCTGTCGCCCGGTGCTGTGCGACGGCTGCCTGGTACAGGTGTCCGGCGCAGTACATCTCGTGGCTCCACTTGAGGTCCGTGTACCGCTCGCCCTTCCCGCGGATCTGCTGCACCGAGTCGAGGTAGCCGTCGTCGGCCTGCGCCTGGGCGTACAGGGCGGTGACCTCGCGCTGGAGTTCCAGCAGGTCGTCGGCGGGGGCTCGCCCGTACTCCCACGCCACGGCCTCGAGCCACTTCGTCACGTCGGAGTCCATGAAGATCGGGCCGGTCGCGTCGCCCTCCTCGAGGCCGGCGGCGATGCGGAGGTTCCGGAAGTTCCCGGCCGTCTCGAGCAGGGCGTACCCGCCGCGGACCGCGTCGCGGCCGTTCCGCTCCTGTCGGAGGGCCCAGAAGCCGCCGGTGATCCGGGCGTCGCCCGTGGGCAGCGGACGGAGCGTCAGGTGCGCGTCCGCGGTCGGGAGGACCGGGGTCGCGGTGTGCGCGCGGCTGTCGGTCGCGAGCGTGGTGGTCATGTCGCCTCCTTGCGATGTGACTCAGGCCGGGTCCGGTCCCGTGATGGTTCCGGAAAACGGTTTCTGCGGAGGACGTTACGACACGATCTGGAGGCGCGCAAGGGCGTCTTCTCACATCCTGCGTATAGTCATGGTCAGTTTCCCGCATCCGGAAAGGGGTTTGCCGTGACACTGGAGCGCGCTGGGCGGACCGTCCGGATCACCGACGTGGCGGCGCTCGCCGGCGTGTCGATCGGCACCGCCTCGAAGGCACTGAACGGCACCGGGCAGCTCCGGGAGTCGACGCGCGCCCGGGTGAAGGACGCCGCCGAGAAGCTCGGGTTCGTCGGGGATGCCCGGGCCCGCGCGCTCTCCTCGGGGCGAACCTACACGGTGGGCATGATCACGACGGACTCGTTCGGCCGGTTCTCGATCCCGGTGCTGCTCGGCGCTGAGGACGCCCTCTCCGCCGGGCAGATGGCCGTGCTGCTGTGCGACACCCGCGACGACCACGTCCGCGAGGCCCACTACCTCCGCTCGCTCGCCGCCCGCGGGGTCGACGGCATCATCGTGACCGGCCGTTCCGCCGACGCCCGGCCGCCGATCGACGTGCCGATCCCGGTCGTGTACGCGTTCACGCCCTCGACCGACCCGGACGACGTGTCGGTCACGCTCGACGACGCCGCCGGATCGGCGGCCGTCGCCGCGCACGTGCTGTCGACCGGGCGACGGCGGGTGGCGATCGTCACGGGGCCCGAGCGGCACCGGTCGGCGGTCCGGCGTGTGTACGGGGCCACCGAGGTGCTCGGCGCGAGCCTCGTGGCCGAACCGCTGTACGGCGAGTGGTCGGAGCGGTGGGGGCGGCAGGCGGTGGACGTGCTGGCGCGGGGCGTGGGGCTCGCGTCGGCGGGGACCGGGACCGGGGTCGAGGCGGCGTCTGGGTCGGGTGCCCTCGGCGTGGACGCGATCGTCTGCGGGAGCGACCAGATCGCGCGGGGCGTGTGTGATCGACTGCGCGAGCTCGGGCTGTCCGTGCCGGACGACGTCGCGGTCGCCGGGTTCGACGACTGGGACGTGATGGCGCTCGCGAGCCGGCCGCCGCTGACCACGGTGGACCTGCGCCTCGAGGAGCTCGGGCGCGTGGCTGGTCGGGCGCTGCTCGACCTCATCGACGGGGGTGCTGCGGCGTCCGCGACCGTGACCCCGTCCCTGGTCGTCCGCGAGAGCACCGTCGGCGCGTAGGGCCCCGCGCGGCGCGCCAGCTGGCGGGTGGGCGGGCGGGCGGGCCGAGGTTGCACGACTCGCCGTGGTCCGCTCGGTCAGGTCGCACGTCCTGCCGTTCGGGGCGGCGGCGGGCGGCAGTTCGTGCGACCTCGCCGAACGCGGGCCGGCGCCCGGGTCCGCGTGCTGAGGTCGTACGACTCGCCGTGGTCGAGCTGTCCAGGTCGCACGAAGTGCCGGGCGGGGCGGCGGCGAGCGGCGGTTCGTGCGACCTGGGCGCGCGCGGGCGTGGCGGCGTTGCGGGAGTGAGCGCTCACGTGCCAGGATGTGAGCGCTCACGGAGGACGACGAGGTTCTGGAGGAACGCATGGGCGACGACCGCAGGCAGCAGGTCGTGGACGGCCGCACCACGCTCGGGATCGAGCTCGGCTCCACCCGCATCAAGGCGTGCCTCGTGGACGAGGACCTCGTCCCCATCGCCGCGGGTGCCCACGAATGGGAGAACGAGTTCGTCGACGGGCGCTGGACGTACTCCCTCGAGGCCGTCGAGACCGGACTCCGCGCCGCCTACGCCGCCCTCGTGGCCGACGTCGAGGCCCAGTACGGCGTCACCCCGACGACCTTCCGCGCCGCCGGCGTGAGCGCGATGATGCACGGTTACCTCGCGTTCGACGCCGCGGGCGAGCTGCTCGTGCCGTTCCGCACCTGGCGCAACACCTCGACCGGCCCCGCCGCCGAACGACTCAGCGACGCCCTCGGGTTCAACATCCCGCTGCGATGGTCCATCGCGCACCTGTACCAGGCCGTCCTCGACGACGAGCCGCACGTCGCCGGCCTCGCGAGCGTCACGACCCTCGCCGGGTACGTGCACCGACGGCTCACGGGGCGGGACGTCCTCGGCGTCGGCGATGCGAGCGGTGTCTTCCCGATCGACAGCACCCCGGCGGACAGCGGTCCGGGCGACCCGGGCACGCGCGACTACGACGGCGCGATGCTCCGGACGGCCGAGGACCTGATCGGGGTCGGGGACCTCCGGGCGCTCCTGCCCGAGGTGCTCGTCGCCGGGGACGACGCGGGAGCCCTCACCCCCGAGGGCGCCGCGTGGCTCGACCCGTCCGGCACTCTGCTCCCCGGCGTTCCCCTCTGCCCGCCCGAGGGCGACGCCGGCACGGGCATGGTCGCGACGAACGCCGTCGCACCGCGCACGGGCAACGTCAGCGTCGGCACGAGCATCTTCGCGATGGTCGTGCTGGAGCACCCGCTCGCGACCCCGCACGAGGAGCTCGACGTCGTCACCACGCCCTCCGGGGACGCCGTCGCGATGGTGCACTGCAACAACGGTGCGAGCGAGATCGCGAGCTGGGCGCGCGTGTTCGGCCGGTTCGCCGAGGCCGCGAGCGAGCGCACCGGCAGCACGGCACCGGACATGGACACCGTCTACGCGACGCTGCTGGCCGAAGCCGAGCACGCGGACCCCGACGCAGGCGGCCTGCTCTCCTTCAACTACCTCGCCGGGGAGCCCGTCACGCACGTCGAGGACGGCCGACCCCTGCTGCTCCGGACCCCGGACGCACGCTTCACGCTCGGCAACCTCGTGCGCTCCGAGGTGCACGGTGCCTTCGCCACCCTCGCGATCGGCATGGACGTCCTGCACGGCGAGGAGGTCCAGGTCGACCGGATGACGGCCCACGGCGGGCTCTTCCGGACGCCCGGCGCGCCGCAACGCCTGCTCGCGGCCGCCCTCCGCGTGCCCGTCGCGCTCGAGGAGACCGCGGGCGAGGGCGGTGCGTGGGGGATCGCGGTGCTCGCCGCCTACCTCGAGCACACCGACCAGCACCTGGCGGACTTCCTCGCCGACACGGTGTTCGGGGGTGACGCCGTGCACGTGGCCGAGCCCGAGCCGGCCGACGTCGACGGGTTCCAGACGTACCTCGAGCGCTACCGGCGGGCCCTGCCCGTCCAGGACGTCGCCGCCGCCGCGACCCGCCCCGGAGCGACCCCCGCAAGCACCGACACCAATGCCAGCGCCGCCGCCAGCGCGACCACCCCCGGAGCCGAGCCGACGACGGCAGGCGAGCCGCGCCTCCAGGCCGAGAAGGAGCCGACCCGATGACCACCGACACCCAGCAGGCCGTCGCCGCCACCCGCGAACGCGTCGCCCGCCTGCACGGCGAACTCGTCCGCTACGGCCTCGTGATCTGGACCGGCGGCAACGTCTCCGAGCGGGTGCCGGGCACGGACCTCTTCGTCATCAAGCCGAGCGGCGTGTCCAGCGACGACCTGACCCCCGGGAACCAGGTCGTCTGCACGCTCGACGGGGTGCCGGCCGACGGCTGGGACAACAGCCACGGGCCGAGCTCCGACACCGCCGCACACGCCTACGTCTACCGGAACATGCCGGAGGTCGGTGGCGTCGTGCACACCCACTCGACGTACGCGACGGCGTGGGCGGCACGGGCGGAGCCCATCCCGTGCGTCATCACCGCGATGGCGGACGAGTTCGGCGGACCGATCCCGGTCGGGCCGTTCGCGATCATCGGCGACGACTCGATCGGACACGGCATCGTCGAGACCCTCGCCGGCCACCGCTCCCGTGCCGTGCTCATGCAGAACCACGGCGTATTCACGATCGGCCGCGACGCGAAGGACGCCGTGAAGGCCGCCGTGATGTGCGAGGACGTCGCCCGGACCGTGCACATCGCGAAGCAGGGCGGGGACGTCGTCCCGATCGCCGAAGCAGACATCGACCGACTCTTCGATCGCTACCAGAACGTCTACGGACAGACCCCCGAAGGAGCACTCCAGTGACCCACGACACAGCGACGCACGTCGTCGACCCCGCCGAGACGTTGGCGGGCTACGAGGTCTGGTTCCTCACCGGGTCCCAGGGGCTGTACGGCGAGGAGACCCTGCGTCAGGTGGAGTCGCAGAGCAAGCACGTGCAGGAAACGCTGGCGCCGCACGTGCCGGTGAAGCTCGTCTGGAAGCCCGTGCTGAAGGACGCCGACGGCATCCGGCGCGCCCTCATCGAGGCCAGCGCGGACGACAGGGTCATCGGTGTGACGACGTGGATGCACACGTTCAGCCCCGCGAAGATGTGGATCGGCGGCCTGCAGGCGCTCACGAAGCCGCTGCTGCACCTGCACACGCAGGCGAACGTCACGCTGCCGTGGGAGGACATCGACTTCGACTTCATGAACCTCAACCAGGCGGCGCACGGTGACCGGGAGTTCGGGTACGCCCTGGCGCGCCTCGGCGTCCGGCACGCCACCGCCGTCGGGCACGTCTCGGACCCCCGCGTCCAGCAGCGGGTCGCGAACTGGACCCGCGCCGCCGCCGGTGCCGCGGCCGTGCGGGAGCTCAAGCTCACCCGGTTCGGCGACAACATGCGGTACGTCGCGGTCACCGAGGGTGACAAGACCGAGGCGGAGATCGAGCTCGGCGTGCAGGTGAACACCTGGGCCGTCAACGAGCTGGCCGAGGCGGTCGCCTCGGCGGAAGCCGACACGGCAGCGGTCGATGCGCTCGTCGCGACCTACCAGCAGGACTACGACGTCGACCCGTCGCTCCGTGACGGCGGTGACCGCCACCAGTCCCTCCGCGACGGCGCCGCGATCGAGATCGGGCTCCGCACCCTGCTCGCGCAGAACGGGTCCGCCGCCTTCACCACCAACTTCGAGGACCTCGGCACGCTCAAGCAGCTGCCCGGCCTCGCCGTGCAGCGACTGATGGCCGACGGGTACGGCTTCGGTGCCGAGGGCGACTGGAAGACCGCCGTCCTGGTCCGTGCGATGAACGTCGCCGGCGCCGGGCTCCCGGGTGGCGCGTCGCTCATGGAGGACTACACGTACGACCTCACGCCGGGTGCCGAGAAGATCCTCGGCGCGCACATGCTCGAGGTCTCGCCGACCCTCACCACCACGAAGCCGACGCTCGAGATCCACCCGCTCGGCATCGGCGGCAAGGACGACCCGGTGCGCCTGGTCTTCACCGCCGACGCCGGCGAGGCCGTCGTGGTCGCGCTCTCCGACACCCGCGACGGCTTCCGCCTCACGGCGAACGTCGTGGACGTCGTCCCGCCGACCGCGGCGTTGCCGAAGCTGCCCGTCGGTCGCGCCGTCTGGGAGCCGCGCCCGTCGTTCGCCGTCGCGGCGGAAGCCTGGCTCACCGCCGGCGCCGCCCACCACACCGTCATGACGACGGCCGTCGGCCTGCAGGCGGTCGAGGACTTCGCGACCATGGTCGGCACGGAGTTCCTCGTCATCGACGAGCACACCACCGAGCGCGGGTTCCGCGACGAGCTGCGCCTCCAGCAGACGTGGCACCGTCTCGACCGGGGGTTCTAGGCTCGTGACCGTGAGCGCGACGACGCGGACGAACTGGGCGGGCAACGTCACCTACCGGGCGTCCGGCCTGGCGCGCCCGACGTCGGTCGACGAGCTGCAGCAGCTCGTGGCGTCGACGCCGCGCCTGACGGCGCTCGGGTCACGGCACTCGTTCAACACGATCGCCGACACCGACGCGCTCCAGGTGTCGCTGGCGGACCTGCCGCCGGTGCTCGACATCGACGAGGACCGCCGGGTCGTGCGCGTCGCCGCCGGCATGATCCACAGCCAGGTGGCCGCGGGCCTGGAGGCGCGGGGCTGGGCACTCGCGAACCTCGCCTCCCTGCCGCACATCTCCACCGCCGGAGCGGTCGCCACCGGCACGCACGGCTCCGGCGTGCGCAACCCGTCGCTCGCGCAGGCCGTGGTCGGCCTCGAGGTCGTCCGCGCTTCCGGAGACCTGGCGTTCGTCGATGCGTCGACGCCGGACGGTGCCCTCGACGCACACCGGGTGGCGCTCGGCGCGCTCGGCGTCGTCACCGCGGTCGAGCTCGCGATCGAGCCCACCTTCCAGGTCGCCACGACCGTGCACCTCGACCTGCCGTGGAACGCCGTCGCGGAGCACTTCGACGAGGTCGTGTCGGACGCGTACTCGGTGTCGCTGTTCACCTCGTTCGACGACCGCGGGGCCCGGCAGGTCTGGGTCAAGCACCGCGTGGGCGAACCGGCACCGGCCGTCGACCTCGTCGCGCTCGGCGCCCGTCCGGCCGACGGTCCGGTGCACCCGGGAGAGAACGACCCCGCCGGCGTCACCGAGCAGGGCGGCGTTCCGGGGCCGTGGTCCGAGCGGCTCCCGCACTTCCGGTCCTCGTTCACGCCGTCGACCGGGGCGGAGATCCAGGCGGAGTACCTGCTGCCGGCCGGTTCCGCGGTCGACGCTCTGCAGGCACTCCGACCCCTGGAGTCGCTGTTCACGCCGATCCTCATCGCGGCCGAGGTCCGGACGATCGCCGCCGACACCGCGTGGCTCGCGCCGTCCTCGGAGCGGCAGTCGGTCGGCATCCACTTCACGTTCCGGCGGGACGTGAGCGCGGTGGCAGCCGCGGTGGAGCGGATCGAGGACGTCCTCGCGCCGTTCGACGCCCGCCCGCACTGGGGGAAGGTGTCGGCGGCGAGTGCCGAGCGGCTGCACGAGGTGTACCCGCGGCTGTCCGACTTCGCCGCGCTCGCCCGTGACCTCGACCCGACCGGGCGGTTCCGGAACGCGTTCCTCGCGCGCATCCTGACCTGACCGGGGGTCAGCGCTCCCAGGGGCTTCGGATGACATCTCCGGCCGATCCACCGGGGCGTTCCTGAGCGCTCACATGTGCGATCACAAAGGTTGGGGCATGGCGAACCTCAACCGCATCATCGGCATGGCCGGCAAGGTCATCGACAAGCAGCTCCAGAAGCGCGGGCAGGCGCGACCCGCGGCCGGCGCCGGGCAGCAGCAGGGCGGGACGGACTGGCGCGACATCGTCCGGAGCGCGGCCGACAAGCTGACCGGGGACGACCGGAACCAGCAGGCCCAGCACGGGCAGCAGCAGCCGTACGGGCAGCAGCAGCACGGCCAGCGGCAGCACGGGTCGGCCGACTCCGATCAGGTCGCGATCGCCAAGTACGACTACCTGCTGCGGACCGCGCCGCCGGAGCAGCTCGAGCAGGTCCACCACGACGCCTTCGCCCGGCTCACCCCCGCGCAGCGCCAGCAGATCCGCAACCGTCTGAACTCCGAGCTGCCGCCGCACGAGCACCTCCGCGACGACTCCGCCGGTGGGATGGCCCGCGCGATGACCCGCGGTGAGGTCGCTCGGCCCGGACTCGTCCGACGCGTCCTGGGCGGCGGCGGATCGGCGGGGCGCGGCCGCGGTGGAGCGTTCGCCGGCGGGGCAGCGGTCGGCGCCGGTGCGATGGCGCTCGGCGGTCTGGGCGCAGCGGTCGCCGGTGGCGCGGTGCTCAGCGCGGCCGCGGGGCCGGTGCTGGCCGAGGCAGCGAACCTCGGCGTCGACTTCGAGGGCATCGCCGCCGGGATCGGCGACCTCGGACTCGGGGACCTCGGCGGTGGTGTCGAGGGACTCGCGGGCGAGGGCGAGCAGCTCCTCGGTGGGCTCGGTGAGCAGGCGTCGAACCTCGGCAACGACTTCCTCGGCGGGCTGTTCGACCGCTGACCCGGTGCCGGCGGTCAGGTCCGGGTCAGGGCATCTCCCACGGCACTCCGGTAGTAGAGCACGGCCCGCCCGTACCGCGACCGGTTCAGCAGGCCGCCCCGCTCCATCACGCGCAGGTGCTGGTTGACCGCCGAGGTCGACACCCCGAACCGCAGCGCGAGGTCGGTCGACGACGCCGGTTCCCCGAGCGCGTCGAGCAGCGCCGCGCGGGTCGCCCCCAGGAGGTCCCGGACCGAACCCGCGTCCGGGTGGTCCGACGTCGACCACATCGCACCCTGTCCGCGGGCGGGGTACATCACGGTCGGCGGCAGCTCGTCGTCGATCGGGAGCGAGGCGCGGACGACGAACATCGACGGCACGAGGGTCAGTCCCTCACCGTCGATCGGTCGATCGCGGGCGACCGAGCTCGTCAGCCGCACGTCGAGGTGCGTGCCGTCGTACGTGACCGCTTCCGACAAGCCGGCGAGGACCGCGCCGATCCCCTCGTGCGACGCGATCCGCGCCCGGTGGCTGACGTCCGCCTGCAGCACCGCACGCATCCGTGCCCAGTGCGGTGCGAAGCAGAGCTCCCACGCGGTCGAGAGCGCGTGCTGGAGCCGCTCGACGACGCTCTCGTACCGGCCGGTGAACACCCGCGGGACCGTACCGTGCACGCGTTCCAGGTCGGCGAGCATCCGCGCGCGGGGGAGCCGACCGAGCGCCCGGAGCTCCTCGTCGATCGACGTCAGCGGCGATGCGGGTCGCGGGTTGACGAAGTCGGCCACCCACCGGCGCTCGTCCACGAGTCCGAGCAGGACCTCGTCGTCGAGCAGGGGACGGACGGCAGCGATCCGGTCGAGCCAGGGCTGCTGCAGCGGGTACCGCTCGGGCGCCCGGAACGCCCGGAGCCCGAGACCGAGCTCGGAGAGGGGCGAGATGCCGAAGCGGATCGCCGAGACGTCGCTCGGCTCGAGTCGGTACCGGATCATGAAGCTCCACGCTACATCCGTTGTCCCGGCCGCCGCATCGGTGCGAGAACTGGGACATGCACGGCACCACCGCACCACGCGTCCCGCTCAGCACACTCGTCCGGGACGACCGGGCCCTCCGACGGCTGCTCGTCGTCACGTTCGTGGACACGCTCGGGCGCGGTGCGTTCTTCACGCTGACGACGCTGTACCTCACCACCATCGTCGGGATCGCCCCGGTCGTCGTCGGGCTCGGACTGACGATCGCGGGAGCCGTCGGCGTCGCGAGCTCCCTGGTGTTCGGGCACCTCGCGGACCGGTTCAGCTCGCGCCGGATGCTCGCCTGGCTGCACGTCGTGCAGGGACTCGCGCTCGTCGGGTACGTGCTCGTCCACGACCTCCCGACGCTCGTCCTGACGGCATCGGTCGTGACGCTGGCACAGCAGGGCGGCGGCTCGGTCCGCTCGGCCGCGGTCGGTCGGGCGTTCCCGGGGGAGGAGCGGGTCCGGGTCCGCGCCACGATGCGGACCGTCACGAACGTCGGCATCGGACTCGGCACCGCGGTCGCGGCGATCCCGCTGGCCGTCGGCACGGGCGAGGCGTACCGGGTGACGATGGTCGCCGCGGGCGTCCTCTTCCTGGCGTCGGCCGTCCTCGTGCTCGGCCTGCCCGCCGCGCGGGTCGACGCCGCGCCCGCCGAGCGCACCGACACGGGCACCGTCGTCGTGCGGAACCCCGAGGGCCGCAGCCCCTACCGTGACGTGCAGTTCCTGACGATCACCGTCCTCACCGGGGTCTTCGGCATCCAGTTCGGGTTGTTCGAGGTCGCGGTGCCGCTGTGGGTCGTGCAGCACACCGTGGCACCGGACGTCCTCGTGTCCCCCCTGCTCCTCGTGAACACGCTCGCGGTCGTGCTCCTGCAGGTCCGGATGAGTCGCGGGACGGACACGGTCGGAGGCGCTGCGCGGGTGATGCGGTACGCGGGGTGGCTGATGGCGCTCGCGTGCGGGCTGTGGGCAGCGGCCGGGTGGGTGCGCGGCGATGACTGGGTGCCGATCGCGTTCGCCGCCGGGATCCTCGTCGTCGCGGCGATCGCGCACTCGCTCGCCGAGATCACCTCGAGCGCCGCGGGTTGGGCGCTGAGCTTCGAGCTGGCGCCGGCCGACCGGGTCGGGGCGTACCAGGGCGTGTACGGCACCGGGTTCGCGATCGGCGCGATGGTCGCCCCGACGGTGGTCACCGTCACCGCCATCGACCTCGGCACCCCGGGGTGGGCGGTCCTCGCGGTCGTGTTCCTCAGCGCGGCGCTCGGTACCGCACACGTGGCCCGTCGCGCCGCGGTGACCGACGCCGGTGCACCCGGCCGCACCGCGCCTCCTGGATCAGTGCAGACTGCGCAGGGCGAACCGCTCGGCTGACGCGGGGAGGGACACCGCTCGACCGCCGGTCATCTCCTGCAGGACCCGGAACACCTGCCGGCTGTACCCGGACTCGTTGTCGTACCAGACGTAGAGCACGACGTGCTCGGACCCGTCCGCGATGGTCGCGAGGCCGTCGACCACCCCTGCCCGACGGCTGCCGAGGATGTCCGTCGAGACGATCTCCGGCGACTCGACGTAGTCGATCTGCCGTCGCAGCGGTGACGTCAGCGAGGCCTGGCGGAGCAGCTCGTTGACCTCGTCGCGGGTGGTCGGTCGGTCCAGTGTGAGGTGCAGGATCGCCAGCGAGACGTTCGGTGTCGGCACCCGGACGGCGTTGCCGGTCAACCGCCCGCGCAGCTCCGGCAGTGCCTTCTCGGCTGCCCGCGCCGCGCCGGTCGCGGTGATGACGAGGTTGAGCGGCGCCGCTCTGCCACGCCGCTCAGCCGGGTGGTAGTTGTCCACGAGGTTCTGGTCGTTCGTCGCGGAGTGGACGGTCTCGACGTGCCCGTGCCGGACGCCGTACCGATCGGACACGGCTCGGAGGACGGGGACGATCGCGTTGGTCGTGCAGGACGCCGCGCTGACGATCGGTGCGTCCGCGACCGCGTCGTGGTTGATGCCGTGCACGACGTTCGGCAGGTCCCCGCTCCCCGGCGCTGTGAGCAGCACGCGGGACGCCCCCGGGGCGCGCAGGTGCTGGGCGAGACCGTCGGCGTCCCGCCACCGACCCGTGGTGTCGACGATGATCGCGTCGTCGATGCCGTACGCGCGGTAGTCGACCTCGGACGGGGAGTCCGCGGAGAGGAACTGGATCGACGTGCCGTTCGCGAGCAGGGTGTCGTGCTCCGGGTCGACCGTGATGCTGCCGGCGAAGGGGCCGTGGATCGAGTCTCGGCGCAGCAGGCTGGCACGTTTGCGCAGGTCGTCGGGTCCGCGGCGCTTGACCACGACGGCGCGGAGCGTGAGCGGGGCGTGCTCGCCCGCGCGCTCCAGGAGGATGCGGGCCATCATCCGGCCGATCCGACCGAAGCCGTAGAGGACGACGTCGCGGGGTGCGGGGTGCGGCACCGTGTCGCTGCCTCGCGCCGCGGTGCCGCGAGCGAGGAAGAGTTCGTCCTGGAGGAAGTCACGGAGCGCGGTCCCGATGCGGTCGGCCCGGAAGCGGACGGCGAGCTCGGCGAGGTCCACCGAGGCCGAACCGAGGCCGAGGGTGTCGAGCTCGACCAGGATCGCGAGGGTCTCGTGGACACCGACCTCGGTCTCGTCGATGCGGCGGGTAGCTCGGTGCGCCTTGAGGACCGCGACCGGGGACTGCCCGACGAGTGGGTTGCCGTGGACGCTCGTCACGACGTCGTCGCGGCGGTGGAGGCGGCCGATCAGCGGGACCATCGCCTCGGCGGCGGCGAGCTGGTCCGTCCAGGCGCGTTGGAGGGCGAGGCGTTCGGCCGCGGACGTCGGGGTCACCGGAGGGCTCCGCTGGCGACGACCGCGGGGGCGGGCTCGACCGTGGGGGCGGGCTCGACCGCAGCGTCGAGCTCCGCTCGCAGCGCAGCGCGTCGGGTCGCCAAGAGGGTGTCGAACACCGCCGGCGCCCGACCGTCGAACGTCCGCAGGAACTCCTCGGTGAGGTCGCACTCCGCGAGCCACGACTCCGGGTCGACGGCGAAGAGCCCGTCCAGCTGCGACGGCTCGAGGCCGAGCCCCGCGATGTCGAGGTCACCGACGGCCGGCAGCCACCCGATCGCCGACTCCCGGCGGTCGACGCGGTCCTCGATCCGCCGGACGATCCACTCGAGCACGCGGGTGTTCTCGCCGAACCCGGGCCAGAGGAACGCGCCGCGGTCGTCGGTCCGGAACCAGTTCACCTGGAAGACCGCCGGGGCGTCTGCACCGAGCTGCGCGCCGATGTCGAGCCAGTGCGTCCAGTGGTCCGCCATGTTGTAGCCGCAGAACGGCAGCATCGCGAACGGGTCGCGGCGCAGCGTGCCGATCGTGCCCTCGGCGGCGGCCGTCTGCTCCGACGAGATCGTCGCCCCCATGAAGACTCCGTCCGTCCACGTCGGGGCCTGCGCGACGAGCGGCACGTTCGAGGAGCGTCGCCCGCCGAAGAGGACCGCGTCGATGGGGACGCTCTGGTCGGCGTCGTCGGCGAGCGAGGGGCACTGGTCGAGCGCCACGGTGAACCGGCCGTTCGGGTGCGCGGCCGGCGTGCCGAGGTCCGGCGTCCAGTCCGCTCCCGTCCAGTCGACCAGGTGGGCGGGCGGGTCAGGCGTGAGTCCCTCCCACCACACGTCGCCGTCGTCCGTGAGCGCGACGTTCGTGAAGATCGTGTTCGAGCGGATCGTGTCGACGGCGACCGGGTTGGTCCTCCTGCCGGTGCCCGGGGCCACCCCGAACAGGCCCGTCTCGGGGTTGATCGCGTGCAACCGGCCGTCGGCACCGGGCCGGAGCCAGGCGATGTCGTCGCCGATCGTCTCGACCTTCCACCCGGGCAGCGTCGGCTGGAGCATCGCCAGGTTCGTCTTGCCGCAGGCCGACGGGAACGCCGCCGCGAGGTGGAACGCGCGGCCCTCGGGCGAGGTGACCCGGATCAGCAGCATGTGCTCGGCGAGCCAGCCGTCGTCGCGGCCCATCACCGATGCAATCCGGAGCGCGAAGCACTTCTTGGCGAGCAAGGCGTTCCCGCCGTAGCCGGAGCCGTACGACCACACCTCGCGGGTCTCGGGGAACTGCACGATGTACTTCGTCTCGTTGCACGGCCAGGCGACGTCGTCGTGGAGCACGCCGTCGTCGTCCCGTAGCGGGTGCCCGACGCTGTGGACCGTCGCGACCCACGGCGTGCCGGCGTCGATCGTGCGGAGCACCCGGTCACCGAGCCGGGTCATGACCGCCATGCTCAGCACGACGTAGGCGGAGTCGGTGAGCTCGACGCCGACCTGCGAGATCGGACCGTCCACCGGCCCCATCGAGAACGGCACGACGTACATCGTCCGACCGCGCATGCTCCCGGCGAACACCCCGTCGAGCTCGGCACGCATCGCGTCCGGGTCGTGCCAGAGGTTCGTCGGACCGGCGTCCTCCGGGGTCGCTGAGCAGGTGAACGTCCGTCCCTCGACCCGCGCGACGTCGTCCGGGTCGGACCGGGCGAGGAAGCTACCGGGGCGCCGTTCGGGATCGAGCGGGATGAGCTTGCCCTCGGCGACGAGCATCGCGGTCAGGCGGTCCCGTTCACCGGGCGAGCCGTCGCACCACTCGATGCGGTCCGGCTCCGTGAGCGCCGCGACGCGGGCGACCCAGGACTCGAGCGCGACGCGGGGGGATCCGGGGACGACGTTGGGGGAGCCCGGCGTCCGGGTGGGGTTGGTGATCATCGGCGATCTCCTCGTGGGGATGGGAAGGGAGGTGGGGGCGGGGTGTGGTCGACCTGGACCCCGCCGTGCGCAGGTTCGTCGGCGTCCAGGTCGGTCCGTCAGCGGCGTTCGGCGCGGGCCGCTCGGTCCTCGTCGGCTCCGACGATCGTGCGGACGGCCTCGGTGGAGATCCGTTCGTCCCCGGTGCCCGCGGTCGTGACGGGGGCGGCGCCGTGGTCGTCCGCCGACATCGTGCGCTCGTCGAACGGCGCGGCCCCGGAGAGGACCCGCTCGACCTGGTCCTTGTCGACCTCACGGGTCCAGGTGCCGACGAGCAGGGTCGCCACGGCGTTGCCGGTGAAGTTCGTCAGGGCACGTGCCTCGGACATGAACCGGTCGATGCCGACGATCAGGCCGACGCCGTTGACGAGGTCCGGGCGGTGCGCCTGCAGTCCGCCGGCGAGGGTGGCCAGGCCGGCGCCGGTGACTCCCGCGGCGCCCTTCGACGCGATGATCATGAAGACCAGGAGCGAGATCTGCTCCGGGATGTCGAGCGGGGTGCCGAGTGCGTTCGCGATGAACAACGAGGACATCGTCAGGTAGATGGCGGTGCCGTCGAGGTTGAACGAGTACCCGGTCGGGACCGTCACGCCGACGACGGGCTTGGAGACGCCGAGGTGCTCCATCTTCGCGATCAGGCGGGGCAGGCTGACCTCGCTGGACGACGTCGACACGATGAGCAGGTACTCCCGGCCGAGGTACTTCATGACGCGGAAGATGTTGATGCCGGTGACGATCCGCAGCAGGGTGCCGAGCACCCCGACGATGAACACCGCGCACGTGATGTAGAAGGCGACCATGAGCGTGCCGAGGGCGACGAGCGCCGAGACGCCGGTCGCGCCGACCACCGCGGCGATCGCGCCGAAGGCACCGACCGGGGCGACCCACATGATCATCGCGAGCACCCGGAACACGAGCGCCTGGATGTGCCGGATGCCGGTGAGGACGGGGGTGCCCTTCGACCCCATCGCCTGCAGGGCGAAGCCGACGAGCAGGGCGACGAACAGGGTCTGCAGGATGCTGCCGCTGGTGAGCGAGGACACGAGTGTCGCCGGGATGATGCTGAGCAGGAACCCGCTCGTGGAGGAGGCGTCCTCCGTGGCCGACGTCGACGCAGGCGGCTCGTAGGTGGCGTTCGACAGGTCCAGGTGGTCGCCGGGGTGGATGAGGTTGCCGACGACCAGGCCGATCGCGAGCGCGAACGTGGACATCGCGATGAAGTAGCCGAGCGCCAGGCCCCCGACCTTGCCGACCGTCGCCGCCTTCGCGATCGAGCCGACGCCGAGGACGATCGTGCAGAAGATGACCGGCGCGATCATCATCCGGATCAGGGCGATGAACCCGTCGCCGATCGGCTTCAGCCCGACGGCGAAGTCGGGCGCGGTGAGCCCGACGACGACGCCGGCGAGGACGGCCACGACGACGGCGATGTAGAGCCAGTGGGAGCGGTCGATGCCGCGGCGCCGCGACGTGCGGGGCTGAGACGTGCGCAGTGAGGCCATGAGACTTCCTTGTCGTCAGGACCGGGGCACCATCGCTCCGGTCGGCTCGTGCTGGGGAGCACGGCCCCACACTCGTGCACGTCGGGACGATCGGGGGATTTGCGTTCATAGCGTTCACGGCGCCGCAGCGGGATCCCGTCCCGTGCGTCAGAATGGTGCTCCCGCAACGACGCGAGGAGGGTCGAGCAGTGGCACCGAGACGATGGAGCATCGCACGGCGGCTCTTCGCGCTGCAGCTGCTGTTCGTCGTCGTCGGCGTCGCGGTCGGCGGGCTCTGGAGCTGGCGGTCCGCCCGGGCCGACCTCGAGTCCAGCGCGGCGGAGAAGTCCACCGCGGTCGCGGTGTCCGTGGCCCGCAACCCGTTCGTCGTCGACCAGGTGACCGGTCCGGATCCGTCGCGCGAGCTCGAACCGTACGCGCTCGACCTGATGCGCCGGACGCACACCGACTTCATCACGATCATGGCTCCGGACCGCACCCGGTTCACGCACCCCGACCCGTCGGAGATCGGCCGACCGTTCCTCGGCACGACCGCTCCTGCCCTCGCGGGCGGGACCTTCACCGAGACCTCGTCCGGCACGCTCGGCCCGTCCGTCCGCGCGGTGACGCCGATCACCGACGACGACGGGCGGGTCGTCGGGCTCGTCGCCGCGGGCGTGACGGTCGCGAACATCACGGACGCGCTCGTCCCGCGACTCGTGGGCGTCATCGGGCTGGCCGCCGTGGTCGTGGCGGTGTCGGCGCTCTTCACGTGGCTGCTCAGCCGCTACCTCGACCGGGTCACGGCGGGACGCGGACCCGAGGAGCTCGCCCGCGTGTTCGCGTCGTACTCCGGGGTGCTGCACTCCGTGCACGAGGGTCTCGTCGTGGTGGACCGTTCCGGGAGGATCGTGCTGCACAACGACCGTGCCGCCGAACTCCTGCACCTGCCGGCACCCAACGACCACCAGGAGCCGATCCCCGTCGACGCGCTCGACGCGCCGGACGGGCTGCGCGCGCTGCTGCGGTCGGGTGACCGTGCCGTCGACGAGGTCCACGAGACCGCCGACCGGGTCCTGATCGTCAACCAGGAGCTGGCGTTCGCGCGGACGTCGACGAAGCCGCTCGGCACGGTCACGACGATCCGGGACCAGACTGAGCTGCTGCACCTGTCCGGGGAGCTCGCGGCGACCCGGACCCTCACCGACGCGCTCCGGTCGCAGACGCACGAGTTCGCGAACCGCATGCACGCCGTGGTCGCGCTGATGGAGCTCGGCCGGGTGGACGAGGCGATCCGGTTCGCGTCGGACGAGATCGAGCGGGCAGCGGACCCGACCGCGGCGGCTGTCGCGGACGCCCACACTGCGGACTCCGACCCGTCGGGTTCCCCGCGCGAGGTCGTCATCGCCCTGCTGCGTGGCAAGCAGGCACAGGCACGCGAGCGCGGCGTCGACCTCGTCGTCGACACCGGGCGCCTCGCCGACCGGGTGCCGGTGGACCAACGGGACGTCGTCACCGTGCTCGGGAACCTCGTCGACAACGCCATCGACGCGGTCTCCGAGACGTGCGGCCCCGGCGGTGCCGACGAGCAGGACACCGTCCGGCGACCGCTCGTCCGGGTGACCGTCGCGACCACCGACGGCACGACCCGCGTGGTCGTCGCGGACAACGGGTCCGGGATCGTGGACGTCGAGTCCGCGTACCGGCGCGGGTGGTCGACGAAGGCGGCCGGCCCGGAGGGACGTGGCTTCGGGCTGGACCTGGTGCGGTCGACGGTCGCTCGCCTCGGCGGTTCGGTCGCCGTCGACACCGGCTCCGGCGGCAGTACCTTCACGATCGAGCTCGCGCCGCGGGGAGCCCGCGTGTGACCGATCCGATCCGCGTCCTCGTCGTCGAGGACGAGCCCCTCACCGCCGAGGCGCACGCCGCGTACGTCCGTCGGCTGGACGGGTTCGTCGTCGTGGCGACGGCAGCCGACGGACGCGAGGCGCTCGCCGCCGTGGCAGCACACGCACCGGACCTCGTGCTGCTCGACTTCAACCTGCCCGACGCCCACGGTCTGCAGCTGGTCCGTGCCCTCCGCGCAGCCGGGTCGGCGGTGGACGTGATCGCGGTCACGGCAGCGCACGACGCCCGAGGCGTCCGGAACGCCATCGCGCTCGGGGTCGTGCAGTACCTCGTCAAGCCCTTCAGCTACCGGACCTTCGCCGATCGGCTCACCACGTACCGCGAGTTCCGGCGTGGGTTCGACGACCGTCGCACCCTGACCCAGGCGGACATCGACGAGAGCCTCGGCTCGCTGCGACCGGCGGGACAGCCGGAGCTCGCGAAGGGCATCGCTCGCGAGACCCTGCAGGCCGTCCGCGAGGCGCTCGTGCAGGCCGGAGCCGGGGTCTCCGCCACCGAGGTCGCGTCGACCACGGGCACGTCGAGGGTCACGGCGCGTCGGTACCTGGAGCACCTCGTCGATGCGGGTCAGGCGGACAAGGACGTCCGGCACAGCGGTCCGGGGCGGCCGGAGTACGAGTACCGCTGGACCCGGTGACGCCCCGAGACATCAGGGCGGACGCATCGGGAATGCCGCGGTGCCCGGTCGGACTTGGACCGTTACGCCGTGCGACGTCCAGCGCACGCGAGATTCGGACGGGCACGCCTCCGAATGTCAGGATGGACGACGCCTGGTGACCCGACCCGGGACACCCCAGGCGACCGCTCCGCGGCCGTCGAGCACAACCTTCCCCACGAGGAGCACCCCGTCATGAGACGCCCCACGCGCCTGACCATCACCGCTGCGGTCGCCGCAGCCGCAGCCCTGGTCATCACCGGCTGCTCGGGCGGGGGTGCCTCCGACGACGCCTCGGGCGGAACGTCCAAGGGCGGCACGCTCAACATCCTGACGACGGCCACCGCGGTGCACCTCGACCCGGCGACCAGCCAGAACCTCAACATCACGACGCTCGGCCTCGTGCTGCGTCGCCTCACCGCGTGGGACGTCGGGCCCGGCAAGACGGCCAAGGTCGTCCCGGACCTCGCGACGACCACCGGCGACTCGAGCGACGGCGGCAAGATCTGGACGTACCACCTCAAGAAGGGGCTGAAGTTCCAGGACGGTACCGAGATCACCACGAAGGACATCAAGTGGGGCATCGAGCGCTCGTTCGCGCCGACGCTCACCGGTGGCCTGAGCTACCACAAGTCGCTCCTCGTCGGCGGTGACAGCTACAAGGGTCCGTTCGACGGCAAGACCCTCGACAGCATCGAGACCCCGGACGACTCGACGATCGTCTTCAAGCTCAACGCGGCGTACGGCGACTGGCCGTGGATCGTGTCGATGCCCGCGTTCGCCCCGGTCCCCGAGGGCGACGGCACCGACACCGGTGCGTACGACGCCAAGCCCGTCGCCTCCGGCCCCTACGAGGTGCAGTCGAACACGCAGGGCTCGCAGATCACCCTCGTCCGGAACGAGGAGTGGAGCGCGAAGACCGACGACGTCCGCACCGCCGGCCCGTCGAAGGTCGTGTTCAAGGAGAGCCAGGACCCGTCGACCGTCACCCAGACGCTCATCGCCGACAACGGTGACGCGAAGGACTCGTTCGGCGCGACGTACCTCGGTGCTGCGGAGCTGAACCAGGTCCGCTCGAACCCGGCCGCCCAGGACCGCCTCGCCACCTCGAAGGCCGGCCCGATCAACTACCTCGCGATCAACACGCAGAAGGGCTCGCTCAAGGAGCTCAAGGTCCGGCAGGCGCTGCAGTACGCCGTCGACAAGAAGTCGTACCGGATCGCCGCCGGTGGTGCCCTCGCCGGCTCCTACGCGACGACGCTCATCACGCCCGGCATCGCGGGGCGTCAGCAGTACGACCTGTACGAGCCCGGTGCCACCGGTGACGTGGCCAAGGCGAAGAAGCTCCTGCAGGAAGCGGGTGTCTCGGACCTCAAGCTGACCCTGGTCACGCAGAACGACTCGGCGAACCTGGCCGAGGCGCAGGCGATCCAGGCCGGCCTCAAGCGCGCGGGCATCACCGTGACGCTCAAGCCGCTCGACATCGACTCGTTCTACACGGCGACGACGGACGGCGACGACTTCGACCTCGCGATGTTCAGCTGGCAGCCCGACTTCCCGAGCGCGAACGCCAACATCCAGCCGCTGTACGACTCGTCGCAGATCGGTGGGGGCGGCTACAACGTCTCGAAGTACAGCAACCCCGAGGTCGACGCACTGATCAAGCAGGCGACGGGCACCATCGACCAGCAGGATGCGCAGAAGCTCTGGGCCGAGGCGGACAAGAAGATCATGGCCGACGCCCCGATCGTCCCGCTCACCTACGCGAAGCAGTCCTTCCTCGCCGGTTCGAACGTGCAGAACTTCCAGATCGCGGACTTCCCGGCGTACCCGAACTACCTCAAGGTCTCGCTCGCCAAGTGAGTGCACCGCTGCTCGAGGTCGAGGGGCTCCGCGTCGCGTTCGGCGACGCGGAGCCCGTCGTCCGTGACGTCTCCTTCACCCTGACGCCCGGCCGGGTGCTCGCCCTCGTCGGCGAGTCCGGGTCGGGCAAGTCCGTCAGCGCGATGAGCGTGCTCGGCCTGCTCCCGCCGGAGGCCCGCGTCACCGGCAGCATCCGCTTCCGCGGCACCGAGCTCGTCGGGGCGTCGGACGACGAGCTCCGAGCGGTCCGCGGGGCCGGCATCGGCGTCGTGTTCCAGGAGCCGATGAACTCCTTCACCCCCGTGCTCTCGATCGGTACCCAGATCGCCGAGGCGATCACGGCCCACCCGACGGACCTCGACCGGCGCGGTGTGTCCGCGCGGACCGACGAGCTCCTCCGCGCGGCCGGGCTCCCGGACCCGCAGCGGATCCGGAAGGCCTACCCGCACGAGCTCTCCGGCGGCCAGCTCCAGCGGGCGATGATCGCGATGGCCCTCGCCGGTGACCCGGTTGCCCTCATCGCGGACGAGCCGACCACCGCGCTCGACGTCACGGTGCAGGCGGGCATCCTCGACCTGCTCCGCACGCTGGGTCGCGAGCGCGACCTCGCCGTGCTGCTCATCACGCACGACATGGGCGTGGTGGCGGACGTCGCCGACGAGGTGCTCGTGATGCGGCGCGGCGACCCGGTCGAGCACGGGACCGTGGCCGAGGTGTTCGCGCACCCGGACGCCGAGTACACGCGGGCACTCCTCGCGGCGGTGCCGGCCCTGGAGGCGCGAGCCACCTCCGCACCGCACGCTGCGGACACCCCTGTGGCCGAGACTCGGCCCAGCGGACGAGATGCGGACACGGACGCCGCGGAACTGTCCGCGGGGGTGAGTCTCGGGTCCCGCGACGCGAGCCGCGTGCGGGAGCCGAGCCGCGCCTCCCGGCCCCTCGTCGCGCAGCTGCGCGACGTCGCCGTGCGCTACGCGCGCCGCGGTGACCCGACCGTGTCCGGCATCGACCTGGCGCTCCGCGCGGGCGAGACGCTCGGACTCGTGGGGGAGTCGGGGTCCGGCAAGTCCACCATCGGACGTGCGCTCGCCGGTCTCGTGCCGGTCGTCGCGGGGTCCGTCGAGGTGGACGGCAGCGACCTCCGCACCGCTCGTGGTGCACGCCTGCGCGAGCTCCGCAGCCGGGTGGGCATCGTCTTCCAGGACCCCGCGTCCTCGCTCAACCCGCGACAGACCATCGGGTGGAGCATCGCCGAGCCGCTCCTCGTGCACGGCACGGCCTCGACAGCGGACCGTGCCGAACGGGTCCGCGAGCTGCTCGTGGCGGTCCAGCTCGACCCGTCGTGGGCCGAGCGCTTCCCGCACCAGCTCTCCGGCGGGCAGCGGCAGCGCGTGGCGGTCGCCCGGGCCCTCGCGCTCCGGCCCGCGCTCGTGATCGCCGACGAACCGACCTCGGCGCTGGACGTCACCGTGCAGGCCGCCGTGCTCGACCTCCTCGCCGCGTTGCAGCAGGACTTCGGCTTCGGCATGCTCCTCATCAGCCACGACCTCGCCGTGGTGCGGCAGCTCGCCGACGAGGTGGTCGTGCTGCACGACGGCCGCGTGGTCGAGCGCGGCACGACCGACGCCGTGCTGGACGATCCGCAGCAGGACTACACGCGCATGCTCCTCGCGGCAGCGCCCGTCGCCGACCCGGCGCGACAGGCCGCCCGCCGCGAGGCCTGGCGCGCGTGGGAAGGGGTGGCCTCGTGACCGCCAACGTCGTCGACCGTCCGGTCGCGGCAGCCGCGAACCGGAGCACCGGCTTCCGCGCCGTCGTCCGCCGCGTGCGTCAGGACCGCTGGGCGGTCGCGTCCGCGGTCGTCATCGTGGTGTTCGTCGTCGTCGCGCTCGCGGCGCCGCTCATCGCCGCCGTCACCGGCCAGGACCCGTACGGGTACCACATCGACGCGCTCAACTCGTTCGGCGCCCCGCGCGGGGCCGGCGGCGGGATCAGCGCCGAGCACTGGTTCGGGGTCGAGCCCCTGACCGGGCGCGACCTGTTCGCGATCGTCACCTACGGTGCCCGCACCTCGCTCGGCATCGGGATCGCCGCGACGATCGTCTCGATCGTCATCGGCGTGCTCGTCGGCGTGACGACCGGGTTCTTCGGCGGCTGGTACGACCGCGTCCTCTCCCGCGTCGTCGACGTCATCTTCGGCTTCCCGTCGCTCGTCTTCATGATCGCCCTGACCGCGATCGTCCCGACGTCGTTCCCGAAGCCCGTGCTCGTCGTCCTCGTCATCGGGTTCTTCGGGTGGCCCTCGGTCGCCCGTGTCGTGCGCGGGCAGACGCTGTCGCTCGTCACCCGGAACTACGTCGTCGCCTCCACCGCGATGGGTGCCGGGCGCTGGCACGTCATCCGGACGCAGCTGCTGCCGAACCTCGCCGCGACGATCACCGTCTACGCGACGATCTCGATCCCGTCGATGATCGGCGCCGAGGCCGCGCTGTCGTTCCTCGCCGTCGGCGTCACCCCGCCGACACCGTCGTGGGGTCGCAGCATCGGCGACGCGATCGGCTGGGTGCAGACCGACCCGATGTACCTCGTGTTCCCGGGCCTGGCGCTGTTCCTCATCACCCTGGCGTTCAACGTGCTCGGCGACGCCCTGCGCGACGCCCTCGACCCGCGGAGGAGCAACCGGTGACCACCTTCCGCTTCATCGCGATCCGCGTGCTCGGCGCAGCGGTCGTCCTGCTCGTCGTGGCCGCGATCACCTACGCCCTGTTCATGCTGCTGCCGACGAACCCGGCGCGCGCGATCTGCGACAAGCCCTGCACGCCCGACCGGCTGCGCGAGGTGCAGGCGTTCCTCGGGACGGACAAGCCGTGGATCGCCCAGTTCGGGGCGTACCTCGCGGGCATCTTCACCGGGCGGACGTTCGGGTCCGGCGCCTCCGTCATCCACTGCGCGGCGCCCTGCTTCGGCTACTCGTTCCAGCTCCACGACAGCGTCACGAACCTCATCCTCACGCGCCTGCCCGTCACCGCGTCGATCGCGGTCGGCGCAGCCGTGCTCTGGCTCGTCGCCGGGGTGGCCGGTGGCGCGCTGTCGGCGCTGCGCCGAGGCACGTACGTCGACCGGACGGTCATGACGATCGCCGTCGCCGGGGTGTCCGCGCCGTCCTACCTCGTCGGGCTGCTGGCGATCCTGCTGTTCGGGTTCGTGCTCGGCGTCCTGCCCACCAGCGGCTACGTCGCGTTCGGGGACGATCCAGTCGGGTGGTTCACGCACCTCGTCCTGCCGTGGTGCGTGCTCGCCTTCATCAGTGCGGCGATCTACGCCCGACTGACCCGGGGCGAGATGCTCGAGTCGATGTCGCAGGACTTCGTCCGGACCGCCCGCGCGAAGGGCCTCCGCGAACGCCAGGTCGTCGTGCGCCACGGGCTGCGGACGGCGATCCTCCCGGTCGTGACGCTGTTCGGGCTCGACCTCGGGTCGCTGCTCGGCGGTGCCGTCATCACCGAGAAGGTGTTCTCGATGCAGGGGCTCGGTGCGCTGCTCATCGACGCGGTGCACACGCTCGACCTCCAGGTCGTCGTGGGGTTCACGCTGTTCTCGGCGCTGCTCATCGTCACGGCGAACGTGATCGTCGACGTCGTGTACGCGTTCGTCGACCCGCGGGTGCGCCGCCGGGCCTAGCGCTCCGCGTCGTCTCCGGCGCGCAGCAGCGTCGGCACGAACAGGCCGATCGCGAGCGCCAGGAGCGCGGCCGTCCCGGCGATCGCCAGCCACACGCCGCCGACCGGGCCGGAGCCACCGAGGAGGGCGACGACCACGAACGCGACCGCCTGGCTTCCGACCTGCACGGCGACGAACCGCAGTGCCGACGGCAGGAGTGCGCGGAGCTGCACCCTGGCGGTGCGCGGCGTCCATGCCCAGAGCAGGCTCGTGGCGAGGACGAGGTGCGTCGTCAGGAGGAGGACCGGGAGGTCCGTCCCGCCGATCCCGGCCAGGGCGAGCTGTCCCACGAGCAGCGCCGCGAACGGGCCGCGGGGCAGGACCGCTGCGGCCGCCGCGAGGACGACCGCGACGACGAGCCAGCCGCTCGCCCCGATCACGACGACCGACCCGACGACACCCGCGACCAGGCCGAGCGCACCGATCGTCCACGCCGGGACCGCCGGACCGATCGACGGTGCTCCGCTGCGCTCTGCGCGCGACCCGGCGGTCATCCGGTCCGCCGAGCGCGGCTGAGCAGACGGAGTTGCACGGCAGGGGCGTCCTCGTCACCGGTGCGCCAGTGGATCAGCTCGACGCCGGTTGCCGTCATCTCCGAGAGCCGGTCGGATCGTTCGAGGGCGATGAGCCGGGACGCAGCGCGTTCGTGACGGGTCGCTCGCCGGACGTCGGGCGACGGGAGCACGTCGACGGCCACGACCCGGTGGCCGGTCGCGGCCCAGGTCACCGCCATCGTCGACGCCTGGTCGTCGAGGAACGTCGACAGGACCACCACGAGGGACGCCGCCGGTACGAGCGGCATGCGTGCAGTGGTCGTCGCGTCTTGGCGCGGCGTCGCCGCGGCGATCGTCGTGCGGAGCCGCTCGAGGTGCCGGGTCCCGCCGCCGGGTTCGACCGACCGCGCGGTGCCGGCGAGGTCTCGGAAGCCGACCCGGTCTCCGGCGCTGATGTACGCGGTGGCGAGGGAGACGGCGGCTTCGCGTGCGAGGTCGAGCGACGTCGCCTGCTGTCTGCCGTGCCGGGCGCCGCTCCACTCCGTGACGTCGGCGCCGAGGTCGTCCCGGCTGTCGAGGACGAGCACGACGAGGGCGTCCGCCGTGGCGAAGGTCCGGCGCACGTAGAGCTCTCCCGGGCGCTCGGCTCGCCGTGCGGTGCGCCGCCAGTCGATGCGCCTGAGCCGGTCGCCCGGGGCGAAGAGCGCGACGTCGCGGAACTCGCCGCCGTCACCGGGGCGGGCGGAGTCGTGCGGACCGGTGATGCCCGTCACCCGGCTCGGCATCGGCAGGTGCTGCACGCGCAGGTGCGGTGGCGGGACGACCGCGGACCGCACCGGGCCCGCCGCCGGCACGGAGACGGCGGTGCCGCCCCGAC
Organism: Curtobacterium sp. Curtsp22; assembly: GCF_059492135.1. NCBI lineage: Bacteria > Bacillati > Actinomycetota > Actinomycetes > Micrococcales > Microbacteriaceae > Curtobacterium > Curtobacterium sp. Curtsp22. The sequence continues at coordinate 3,321,195 of NZ_CP168519.1, forward strand.
CGAGGAGCGACAGGTGCGTCCGCAGGATCTCCTGGGGGCCGGAGTGCGTGACCGGGACGGTACCGGTGAGCCGCCTCGCGCGGCGAGGGTCGACCACGACGACGTGCCGTCGGTCGCCGGCGACGCGGAACTCGACGGCGACGGCCTCCGCGGCGGACGGCAGGTCGACCTCCGTCCGGTACGCCACGCCCTCGCCGGAGTCGGACGGCGCGAGCGTGGTCGTGGTGCGGACGGGCGTCGTGTCGAGTCGGGGGCGGACGCCGAAGGCGGCGGTCACGAGTGCCGGCAGTGCCACGACCGCGAGCTCGGGACGTCCGGTGAGGAGAGCGAGCCCTGCGAGCAGCACGCCGACGGCGAGCCCCGAGACCAGCGCCGGGTTCCGGACCCAGAGCGGCGCGGTCCCTGACCCGGAGGCGGGTCGGACCGACGGCTCGTCGGGAACGCTCACCGTGCCTCCAGGCCGGACACCGGCCGCCCGCCGGACGCTCCCGACCCGACCACCGGCGGCCCCGGCACCTGCGCGACGATGCCCCGCACGATCACCGCGGGGTCCACGCCGTTCGCCCACGCCTGCGGCGTCAGCGAGATCCGGTGCGCGAGCACCGCGACGGCCGCGGTCTTGACGTCCTCCGGGGTGACGAAGTCGCGCCCGTCCATGACGGCTCGCGCACGGCCGACGAGCATGAGCGCCTGTGCGCCGCGCGGCGACGACCCGACCTGCACGTCGCGGTGGGTGCGCGTCGCGGCCGCGAGGTCGACACAGTAAAGCGCGATGTCCTCGTCGACGTGCACCCCCTCGACCGTCGCCTGCATGCGCAGCACGTCGGTCGCGTCGACCACGGCGGAGACCATCGCGACCTCCTGCCGTCGGCCGATCCGGTTGAGGAGCACCTGCTGTTCCCCCTCGCGCGTCGGGTACCCGACCGAGAGGCGCACCATGAAGCGGTCGAGCTGGGCCTCCGGGAGGGCGTACGTGCCCTCGTACTCGATCGGGTTCGACGTCGCGATGACGTGGAACGGCCGGGGGAGCGGGAAGCCCTCGCCCTCGACCGTGACCTGTCCCTCGGCCATCGCCTCGAGGAGCGCCGACTGGGTCTTCGGCGACGTCCGGTTGATCTCGTCGGCGAGGAACATCCCGGTGAAGACGGGGCCCGGGCGGAAGACGAAGTCCGCGGTCGCCGGGGCGTAGACGAACGATCCGGTGATGTCGGCGGGCAGGAGGTCCGGGGTGCACTGCAGACGGCGGAAGTCGAGACCACACGCGGCCGCGAGGCTCCGCGCCGCGAGCGTCTTGCCGAGGCCGGGGACGTCCTCGAACAGGACGTGGCCGCCCGCGAGGATGCTCGCGAACGCCAGCTCGAGCGGCTCCCGCATCCCGACGACGACCGCGCTGACCGTGTCGAGGACGTCGCGGGCGCGCGCGGCGACGTCGGCGATGGGCAGGGACGGTGCGCTCGGTGTCTGGGGGTCGGTCACGGGTGCCTCTCGATCGTGGTGTGGTCGGTGGTGCGCTGCTCGGTGGCACGCCCGGTGCCGTGTTGCTCGGGCGCGGGTCCCAGCGTCTCGAGCGCGGTGAGGACGTTCCCGAACGCGACGAGGTCGATCTCGGGCCGCCGCTCGCGAACGAGGACGGCGACCACTCCCGACGGCAGGACGGCATCGATCGCCGTCCGGTCGCGCGGGTCGTCGAGGTCGAGTCGGTGGCGCGTCCACAGGCGGTGTCGGGCCACCGCCCGCGCTCGGGCGAGCGTCCGCTCCGGCACGCCGCCCCGGGCGCGCAGCGCCCACGCCGTCTCGGACAGGTCGCGTCGGGCACCGGGTTCGGACCGCACGGGAGGCACGGGCCAGGTCAACGGGACGTCCTCACGGACCGCGCTCCACGTCAGACCCACCGCGGCGACGACGCCGCCCACGGCGAGCGACTGCACGACGCCGACGCCGAAGAACCACGTCATCGCCGCAGCCACGACGGCGAGCACGAGCACCCCAGCGGTGCGGCGGCGTGTCACGGGCGGCCCGTCGCCGTGTCGGCGTCCGCCGGGGTCGTGGCCGACGTGTCCGCCCGGGTGTCGGCCGGTGCCTCGGCCCACTGGCCGTCGAGCGTTCGCAGCGCGGCACGGACGTCGGCGACGTCGGCATCGGTCGCCGGGGTCCCGCCGAAACGCACCGCGAGGTAGCAGCGACGAAGGGTGCCGAGGGCGGTCTCGTCGACGTCGAGCCGTCGCAGGATCCGCGTCGTGAACTCGGTCGGCGTCTCCGCGGCCTCCCGACGGAACCCGGCGTCCTCTGCCGACTCCTGCAGGCCGAGCCACGCCGCGGTGACGGCGTCGGACGGGTCGCGGGGTCCGGACAGCACCTCGAGGGCACGACCGATCCCGCGACGCAGGTGCTGGCGTCCGACCTCGGTCGAGGGATCGGCCGGCACCTCGACCGCGAGGCCGGCCACCTCGATCGCACCCGGGCGCGTGCGACGGCGTCGCTTCCTCACGAGGTGCAGGACCACGAGCACGAGGAGGGCGGTGCCGATCAGCACCAGGACGACGAGGACCCACGATGTGTCGGCGTGCTGGGCGGCCGGCGCTCCGAGCGTCCGCGGCTCGTCGGTGGTGGGCGGCGAGGCGGTCGGCTCGACGACCGGTGCGCGGGCCGGGGCGATCGCGGGGGACCAGCGGGCGCCGGTCAGGACGGGGCGCGCTCCGAGTCCGGCGGCGATGACGACCAGCGCGCCGAGGGTGAAGGCAGCGACGGGGACGAACGGGAAGCCGCCGCGGTGCGGACCGTCGTCGTTCGCCATGCCGTCACGCTACCCCGGGTCGAGCGGGCTCAGCCGTCGACCGGCTCGGCGGACCGTGCAGCCCGGACGACCTGCCAGACCGCGAGGGCGACGACGGCGGCCCCAGCGGCCCCGGCGATCCACGATCCGGCGACCCCGAGCACGGGTTCGGTCTCGCAGGAGCTCGTGCCCTGGCCGGGCGCGGCATCGGAGCAGCTGGACACCTGGACCAGGACCAACCACAGCACCGTCACGGCCACGATGACGGCGACCGTGCTCCACCCCACCACTCGCTCCACGACCCGCTCCGTCCCCGACGTCATCAGTGACGACCAGGCTCGCACGGTCCGGGCGGCCCATCGGTCTCGATCGTGCAACAGGACGCGGCCGTCGAGGGCTCAGTCGCCGTCCCACCACCGCAGCACGCGCGTGCCCACGAGCGTGAGCCAGCGGGACGGCTCACCGGCCGGCACGTCCACCTCGAACCACTGCCGGCCCGGCGGGCGGACGCCCTGGAGCCACCGTCCGTCAGCACCACGGGCAGCGCGGACCACCTCGATCGCCTCGGCGGCGCGGGGGTCCGGTTCCGCCTCGTCCCGGAGCGCCGCGGCCCGGAAGTGGTCGGTCGCGCGGAGCACGCTGTACTTCCAGCGGAACGGGTACGCGAACTCCGTGGCCCAGGGGCCGACGAGTGCTCCGTCGGACTTCCGGTGGAGCAGTCGTCGGTCGAGGAGGTAGTCGGCGCCTCGGTGGCGGGCGTCCCGGAGCTCGGCCGCGCGGGGATGCCGTCCGTCGGTCAGGACCTCGTGCTGCAGGAGCCCCTCGAGCACGTTGAGGGTCGAGTGGAACGACGAGACCGTCGAGCCCTCGACCCACTCGCAGTTCCACCCGCCGTCGGGCTGCTGGTGTTCGAGCACCCAGTCGGCGATGCCGTCGACGTCGGCGCCGAGCCACGCGCCGTTCGCGAGGGTGAAGGCGTTGATGCAGCAGTCGACCTCGCCGCCCCAGTACGGCAGGTCGTCGTACTCCCATCGGCTGTTCGCGTCGAGCCGTGCGGCGGTGTCGCCGAGGACCGCGGCGTCCAACCCCCACTCGCGTAGGGCGTTGAGGGACCAGGTCGTCGCGGTGTACGGCTGCCCGGGTCCCTCGGGCTCGGGTTCGGCGGGGAAGTACGCGCCGCCTGCCCACTGTCCGTCGGGGTCCTGGTGGGCGAGGAGTGCGGCGCCGAGGCCCTCGGTCGCGACCCGTGCACGCGTGGCCTGCCAGGTCGGTGCCGGCGCGCCGACGATGTCCCGTTCCACCTGCCACCGCAGGGCCGGGTCCGAGTCGAGGAGCCAGTCGACCGCCGTGTCGTCCATGGCGCGCCAGACTACGCCGACCACGGCGCGCGGGCGCCTGCGCGCGGCCGGGTCCGCACAACGGAAGTCGATCGGAGCCGTGCGTTCCCGTGGTTCGCGCGCACTTCGGTTGTGCGCCACCGCGCCGAACCGCGTCGAACCGCGCCCGACGCGACTCGCGCGGCAGCGCAGCGCCCTGCCGCGCCCCCGCGCCCCCGCGCGTCAGCCGACGGAGCGGTACGACGCCCCGTCGTCCGTCCGCACGAGCACGCCGAGGTCCACCGCGTCCCGCCGCACGATCGCGACGTCCTCGGCGAACATGGCGATCGCGGCGTTGAGCACCGGCTCGGGGACCGGTCTGACCGTGCCGAGCCGTGCGAACACGAGCTCGACGATGCGCACGGACAGCGGGTGGCGCTGGTCGACCGGCACCGGCATCCGGGCGATCCGGTCGAACTCGAGCAGCGCCGCCGGCCCCTGCAGCCGCTGCAGCTCCTGCGCCGTCCGCCCGAGGAGCGCCGTGTCGGGTCCGTCGTCGCCGATCCAGTCGAAGGCCGCGACGGCAGCAGTCGTCCGCTCGTCGAGGGCTGCGCCGCCGACGATCGCGGACCGGAGCGACGGGCTCGCCAGCACCGCGACGGCCTGGCGAGCCCGTGCGACCGACTCGCGGAGGGGCATCAGAAGTACGTGATGCCGTGCGGCGTCCGCGGCGGAGTCAGCATCGCCCGCAGGAGTGCCGGCGCCGCCGGGTCCGCCGCGCGGAGGAGCCCGGCCGCCGCGAGCGTCGTCGGCGACACCGACCCGATGAGCAACGCACCGAGGTCCGCGACGTCGAGCTGGAGGTCGGACCCGGCCGCGTCGGCGTCGTCGGCGGTCTTCGTCACGGTGCCCCGCGCCTCCTGGACGTCCAGCCGGTACGTGCCGGAGGCGAACCCGAGCGCATCCGTCACGGCGAGCGTCAGCGAACCGTCGACGGCGTACGGACGCGATGCGAGCACCCGCTCGACGTCGAGGACGCGCAGCCAGACGTGGTCCTCCTCGTGGTCGACGTCGTACGCGCGGTTGTCGCCGAGCGCGGCGACGATCGGGTCGTCGAGCCGCGACCGGTTGTACCTGACGACGTCGTTGAGGTCGATCGAGAGCAGGAACTCCCAGAGCGACAGGTAGGCGTCGTCGGTCGCGTAGACCAGGTCGACGACCTCGAGCGTGGTGTCGCCGTCGCGGCTCTCCTTGACGCGCCAGGTCACGTAGCCGTCGAGCTCGTCGGAGTCGTCCGGGCGGTGCACGGCTGCGCGGACGTCCTTCGCCTGCTCACCGTCGCCGTTGCGCAGCCCGAACACGATGGGCCAGGTGCCGGTGTTGCGCACCATGGAGCCCGGCGTCCGCGCGTTGAACCGGTCGAAGACGGCACGGCCGGGACCGCCGGCGAGCCACTCGGGCGTGACGACGCTGACGACACCGGTGGTCGGTGCGAGGAGTGGGAGCGCACGCTCGCGGCGGACCCGGACAGCCCGCTCGCGGATCGCGCTGCCGAAGCCGAAGCGGCGGTAGATGGTGCCCTCCGACGCGGTCAGCGAGGCCATGGCGTAGCCCTCGGCGACACCGCGCGCGAGGGCGTGCGTCATCATCGCGCGGAGGATCCCGCGGCGACGCTCGGTCGGTCGGACGGTCACGGCGGAGATGGCCTGGGTGTCGATCGACGAACCGTCGCCCCAACTCAGCTCCTTGCCGAACCAGGCGAAGGTACCGGCCGGCCAGGTCTCGTCGACGGAGCCGGGTGCGGGTCGGCGGACGTACGCGCCGAGCCAGGTCTCGTCGTCCTCGATGAAGTGCGCGACCATGCGCGCGGCTACCTCGTCGCCGGGGTGCGGTTCGTGGAACCCGAGTCCGACCGCCTGCATCCAGGCCTCGGTCTCGGCGTTCGGTGCCCCCTGCTCGTCCGTCCCGGGCGCGAAGGCGCGCAGCTCGTAGCGGTCGTCGAATGCCTCGTTGCTCACGTTCCCGACCCTATCGGGGTCCGGTGACGGAACGACAGGCGCGACGAGCGGGCCAGGAGGCGCGGGTCGGCCCCGCCACGCGCCGCACGAGGGCTCGGGTCACGCCCTCGCGCGTCGGCTCACCTCGCGGCGCGGCGGGACGCCGATCGGGGCGGGTTCTTCCGGAGGTGCTCGCTGATCCGGCCGAGGATCCGGTCGAGCTCCGCGGCGTCATCGTCCGTGATCGGTGCGAACAGCAGGCCGTGCACCGTGCCGATGTGCCCCGGGAACACCGCGGCGAGCACGGCTCGCCCGTCGTCGGTCAGCGACACCACGGTGCTGCGCTCGTCGTCCGGAGAGGGGCCGCGCGTGACGAGTCCGCGCTGCTCGAGCAACTGCGCCTGGTAGGTCAGCCCGCTGCGGCTGTAGACCACCCCGTCGGCGAGGTCCGTCATCCGCAGGTGCCCGTCGGGGGAGTCCCCGAGTCGTGCCAGCAGCTGGAACTGCACGTACGACAGCCCGCCCACGTCCTTGAGCTGCTGCTCGACCGAGGGGCGCAGGAGCGCACTGACCTCGGTGAACGACAGGTAGGCGCGCAGCTGCGTCGGCGTCAGGGACGAGGGGGTTTCGGACATGATCCGATCCTACCTGTTGCTTCGAGTTCGAAGCAGTGTTACGGTTCCATCAATCGCTTCGAATTCGAAGCAAATGACGGAGGAGTCATCATGAAGGCAGTGCAGTTCCACGAGGTCGGCGGTCCCGAGGTCCTCACCTACGGCGACGTCGACCAGCCCACCCCCGGCCCGGGCGAGGTCCTCGTCCGGGTCACGGCATCGGCGTACAACGCGGCGGACAACGGCATGCGCGCCGGCTTCCTGCCCATCCCGGTCGTCCTGCCCCACGTCCCCGGGTACGACGTCTCCGGAACGGTCGCGTCCCTCGGGGACGACGTCACGGACCTGGCGGTCGGCGACGCCGTGATCGGCTTCCTGCCGATGGAACGCGACGGGGGAGCGGCCGAGTACGTCGTCGCTCCGGCGGACGCGCTCGTCGCCGCCCCGACGAGCATCCCGCTGGCCGACGCGGCTGCGCTGCCGTCCGTGGCGCTCACGGCGTGGCAGGCGCTCTTCGACGACGGTCGGCTCGGGGCCGGGCAGCGCGTGCTCGTCGTCGGCGCGGGCGGTGTGGTCGGGAAGTACGCGATCCAGCTCGCGAAGCGCGCCGGTGTCGAGGTCATCGCCACGGCCAGCCCGCGCAGCGCCGACGCCGTCCGTGCCGCCGGTGCCGACCAGGTCGTCGACCACACCACGACCGACGTGCTGCAGGCGGTCGACGGGCAGGTCGACGTCCTGCTCAACCTCGCCCCGATCGAGCCGGAGCAGTTCGCCTCGTTCGTGGCCGCGGTCCGCGACGGGGGTGCGGTCGTGAGCACGACGGCGTTCATGGCGACCCCGGGGGACGAGTCCCGCGGGGTCCGTGCTGCGACGGTGTTCGTGCTGCGGAACCGCGAACGGCTGGCCGAGCTCGTCCGGCTCGTCGACGCCGGGGAGCTCACGGTCGAGGTGACGCGGCGCATCCCGCTGACCGAGCTGCAGGCGCTGCACACCGAGGGCGCCGCCGGACGGATCGCCGGCAAGGTCGTCGTCCTCGTCTGAGCGACCAGCGACCCGGTGGGGGGATCGTGACCCACCACCGGGCCGGGCGCGTCAGGGGGAGCCGCGCCGCGCCTCCTGGGCCATCACCTCGTCGACGTCCGCCAGCTGCCGCATCTGCTGGAGCGGACGGGCCATCCGGTTGTTGTCCCGCAGGGCGGGCTCCGTCCGCGCGAGGAAGGCCCAGTAGCCGGCGGTGAACGGGCAGGCGTCCTCGCCGAGCCGCTTCGTCGGGTCGTAGCGGCACCCGCCGCAGTGGTCCGACATCCGGTCGATGTACCGACCACCGGACGCGTACGGCTTCGTCGCGACCATCCCGCCGTCGGCGTGCTGCGACATCCCGATGATGTTCGCGGGCATCACCCAGTCGGTCCCGTCGACGAACACGTCCGTGAACCACTCGGTGAGGTGCACGGGGTCGTACCCGCGCTGCAGCGCCCAGTTGCCGAGCACCATGAGCCGTTGGATGTGGTGGAGCCAGCCGTGGTCGTGCAGGCCCTCGATCGCGGTGCGGAGGCAGGCGGCCTCGACCCGGGACGCGTCGAGCTCCCGCCACCACCGGGGGAGCCGCTCGTGCGCTCCGAGGGCGTTCTCCGACGCCCCGTAGTCGTCGCCGAACCACCAGTAGAGGTGCCAGACGTAGTCGCGCCACCCGGCGATCTGCCGGACGAACCCCTCGACGCTCGCGAGCGGGGCGTCGTCGTCGCGGTGGGCCACGAGTGCCGCCTCGATCGCATCGCGCGGGTCGAGGACACCGAGGTTCATCGGGACGCTGAGCAGCGAGTGCGCCATGGTCCAGTCGTTCGTGAGCGTGGCGTCCTCGAACGGGCCGAAGTCGTTCAGCCGGGTGCGCACGAAGTCGTCGAGGGCGCGCTGGGCCTCGTCAGGCGTGACCGCGAAGCGCCGACGGTCGTCCGCACCGACGAAGCGGGCGAGGCCGTCCCGCTCCCAGCGGTCGAGGTCGAGCCGGACCTCCTCGTCGACCTCGTCCTCCTCGGGCCACCACGGTTCCGGGAGTCCGAGCGTGGTCGCACCCTTCGGCGGCGACTCCCGGTTCTGCTCGTCGAGGCTGAACTTCCCGCCGACGGGCGCGTCCGAGCGCATCAGCCAGCCCTCGCGACGGCGGACCCGCTCGTAGAACGTCTCCATCCGGAAGCGACCGGTGCCCTGCGCGGCCCACTCGGCGAACTCGTCCTCGTCGGTCACGAAGCCGCGGCTCGGCAGCACCTCGGTGCCCCTGCCCCAGTGCCGCACCTGTGCGCGGAGCGTCCGCGACGGCGGGTCGACGACCTCGAGGTCGTCCCGGCCGACCAGCGCCTGGCGGACCGTGTCGACCTGCACGTGCTCGACGCGGTCGCCCTCGCCCCGGTCGCGGAGGTCGCGGACCAGATGCCGGAGCGCACTCAGCCACAGGTGCGCCTTCGCACGGTGCACGGGACGCGCGGTGAAGAACTCGCGGGCCTCGACCACGAGGAGCGGGCCGCCGTCGTCGAAGTCCGGGCCGTACTGTCCCGGCAGGATGAGGCGCCGGCGCCGCTCGGAGCGTCGGTCGGCCGGGGCGGTGCGCGCGTCCGTCATGCCCCGGACGGTACGCGAGCACGCGGGTGCGGGCCCGGGACGTCCCCCGACTCCACGACGGTTCCGCGAGCGCGCCGCCCTGTGTAGGGTGGCGGGCATGCAGTGCCGCTGAACCCGCTTCCGACTCCCTCCAGCGCCCCGTCGGGGCCGTCGAAAGGTTCAGCATGCCCGCATCCACCCTGCCCCTCGCCGGCAAGACCGCCCTCGTCACCGGTGTCTCACGACGCCGTGGCATCGGGTTCGCCGTCGCGTCGAAGCTCGCCGACCTCGGCGCGAGCATCGTCGTGCACCACCACCGCCCGCACGACATCGACCTGCCGTGGGGCGGCGACGACCTCGACGCCGTCCGCGACGGACTGCGCGCACACCTCACCGAGGGCGCCCGGTTCGCAGACGTCCCCGGCGACCTGTCCGATCCCTCCGTGATCCCGGAGCTGATCGACACCGCGACGGCACTCACCGGCCGCCTCGACGTCCTCGTGTGCAACCACGCCAAGAGCGGGGACGACGGCAGCATCCTCGACATGACCCCGGAGCGGCTCACCGCCTTCTGGGAGGTCAACACTCGCGCGACGATGCTGCTGACCGCCGAGTTCGCCCGGCGCCGCGCACCGCGGACGGACGAGCCACGACGGCCGGGGGACCGGATCGTGGGGACCGGCCCGTACGCCGAGGCGCAGGGGCACGTGATCTGGATGACCTCGGGGCAGATCCACGGGGCGATGATCGGCGAGGTCGCGTACGCCGCGAGCAAGGCCGCGCTCGCCGGGGTGACCGCCACGGTCGCGAAGGAGCTGCTCGAGCTCGGCATCGTGCTCAACACCGTCAACCCGGGGCCGGTGAACACGGGCTACATGGACCCGGAGACCACGGACCGGTCGCTCGACGGCCTCGACGAGTACCTGGCGAGCACGCCGTTCGGTCGCGTCGGGACGCCGCAGGACCCGGCCGAGCTCATCGGGTGGCTCGCGTCGTCCTCCGGCAGTTGGGTCGTCGGGCAGGTCCTCACGTCGGACGGCGGCTTCAGTCTGTGACGTGACCACGGTCCTGACCGAGCCACGGTCGGACGGGAGGCGCGGTGCGGGCCGGCACCGCGCCTCCCGTCCGTCGACGGGTCCTGTCCACCGCGACGGGTCGCGTCAACCGCGACGGCGCGCGCGGACGCGTGGTGACGCCGCGTGGTCGCGCCGTGGTCAGTCGGTCGCGCCGCGCGGGGGATCGACCAGCAGCCCGACGCGGTCCGCCAGGTACGCCTCGAGCGGGACGGCGGCGCCCGCAGTGGGGGACCAGCGGACGAACGGGCCCCCGTCCTCGACGAACAACACGCCGTCCGAGCCGACGAGCGACCCGTCGACCGGGATCGGCGTCGCGCCGTGGTTCACGGTGTCCCCGGGCTCGAAGTGGCCCTTCTGCGCCGCTGCCCGGTAGGCCCGACGGACCTCGGCGGAGACGGACACGAACTGCGACCGCCCGGGTTCGGTGACGCGCGTGCTCCGTCCGGTCGCCCAGACCCGGCCGTCGGTCTCGGGGGAGGACCCGAGCAGCAGCGCGCCGACCCGCCACACCCGGCCGAGCGATCGGATGGTGGGCTCGCGCCGGATGCCGAGTACGGCCTTCGGCTCGACGTACTCGCCGAGCGCCTCGTCCGGGACGTCGGCGTCGCGGAGCCGTCGCGCCGCGTCGTCGAGCAGCGCCCTCGCCCGTTCCACGCCGTCCGTCACGTCACCCGAGCGTAGCCCGGTGGGTGCCGCGACCGCGTGGCCCCCGTCCGTCGGCGTCGCCCGCGGCGCGTCGGCGGCGCACGGCCGACACGGTGCCGATCGTGACCATCACCGCGCCGTACGCCAGCAGGACCCCGGCGATCGCGGGCACGAGCCACGAGCGCGACCCGTTGACGAGCTGGTTCACCAGGCCGATGTCCGGCAGGCTGTACCAGACGACGCCGCGTACCTGGGCAGCCGTCACCGGTGCGGGATCGGCGAGCGCGTTGTTGTCGCCCCTGAGCGTGAACGTCCGGGACCCGTCCGACGACGACGCGACCGAGACCACCCGGTGGCTGATGACCGCCGGCTGCCCGGACGTGATCTGGTAGGTCACGACGTCGCCGATGCGGATGTCCTCGACGGGCGTCGGCCGGACGACGAGGAGCGTGCCGGGCGGCAGCGTCGGGTCCATCGACTGCGTGAGCACGGTGAGCGGCGTGGACCCGGTCGCCTTCGGCACGACGATGAGCACGACGGCGAGCCCGGCGACGATGACGAGCAGCCCCGTGCTCAGCCCGAGCGCGAGGGCGTGGACGACCGCACGCCAGCCGGTGCGCGGCGGGCGCCGGGCGCGCCGGGCAGCGCCGTCGGTGGCCGCGCTCATGCGCCGCACCGGACGGCCGCCCCGTCGTTCTGGGTGAAGAGGGTGATCTGCCCGGTCCCGACCACGGTGCTCGTGGGGTTGCCCGCGCTGTCGAGGATCTTCACGGTGATCAGCACCGGGCCGCTCGTGGCGACGCTCGCGGGGATCTGGCTCGGCGCGATGGTGAAGCGGCCGTAGTAGTCCTGCTGCTTCGGGGCGACCATCGTGGACGCATCGCGCCCGGCGTAGGCGCCGTACCAGGTGTCCTTCGGACGGGACGAGGTGGCCCAGGCGACCTCGACGTAGTTGCCGCTGTGGTCCGTGCACGTGAGGGCGGGCGTGGCGGCGGAGGTGTTCAAGTAGAAGCCTCCGGACACGACGCCCGAGCTCCACGTGCCGGCCGTCACCGTGAGGTTCACGTTCACGTTCGCGGTGCTCGAGGCCGGCGCGGACGAGGACGGCGTGCTGCGGGTGCACCAGACAGCACTGGCGCCGGCGGCGAGCTTCGTGGTCAGGCTCGGCAGCGACGCCCAGGTGCCGGAGACGGAGCCGGTGCCGACCGAGGTCGACGCCGTGCAGGCCGCGGTCCCGGTCACGGGCCACGCGACGACGCTCACGGCCTGTGCGAGAACGGTCGAGCTGCCGGACACGACGGAGACGGTGGTGGTGGCGGTGCCGGCGAGCGACCCCGCGTTGGTCAGGGTGAGCGGCTTCGTCGTGCTCGTCACGCTCGAGGAGAACGTGGTCGTCATGTCGCTCGTGCCGGTGAGGGACGCCCCGGTCTTCCCGATGGTCACGCTCGAGGCCGTCGTGCCGGTCGCGCTCCAGAGCGCCCACGCGGCGGACGACCCGCCGACGACGAACGCCAGCGCGAGCAGCCCGGCGAGCACGGTGCGGAGTCGGCGGCTCATGCGCTGACCTGCGTCCCGGTCACGGTCAGGGTGAAGTCGGTGACGGCCCCGGCGACGGTCTGCGGTGCGTCGGCGTCGAGGTCCATCTCGACGCACCCGACCGCGCTCGCGCCGGCCGCGAGGGTGAACGAGCCGCTGCCGGTGTCGAAGGCAGCGAGCCGTCCACTCGCGCCGGACAGCCCGGTGCGGCAGTCGGTGGTGCTGCCGACCACCGCGAGGCGCAGGCTCAGTTCACCGAGCACCGCAGTCGGGGTCGCGTTCGTGGCGTAGGCGACGTTCGTCGAGGTGGTGGCGACCCGCATGGTGAGCGGGATCGAGCCGGTGTTGCGGACCGTGAACGTGCCGGTGACGCCGCCACCAGGCCCGAGGACGGACGTGTTCATCGCGGAGAGCGGGCCGGTGGCGATGGTGGCGGTCGCGGACCGCACCGTCGAGGCCGAGGTGCTGGCGGTGCCGTTCCAGAGCGCGTAGGTGCCGCCCGTGCCGAGCAGCGCCGTCACGACCGCGACGACCAGGGCGAGGGCAGTGGGCCAGATCCACCGGTGACGACGCGGCGCCGCGTGGCGTCCGCTCGTCCTCGGTGTGCTGGTCATGTCCGTCCCCTGGTCGTCGTGGTGGTGTGCACCGCCGTCCGGCGGTGCGGGTGGGCCAGGAGGCGCGTGGTCGCGATCGGCGGATCAGGGACCCATCGAGACCACGGGCTCAACGGCCCGGGTTGCTTCCGCGGGTCAGGAACCGATCGCGGTCTGGGTCAGCGTGAACGCGAGCGCGCCGACGTTGAGCGTGCCGCCCTGGCCCGTGGTGGCCGACGACGGCAGGGTGATCGTGAAGACGACCTTGACGGTCGAGGTCGCGGCCGAGGGGGAGACCACGAAGGTGTTCGCGTTCGCGGTCGACTGCACGACCGAGGCGCTCGACGAGGTCACCGCGAGGGTCTTCGTCGTCGCGGCGAGCAGGGCGCTGTCACCGGTGATGCTCTGGCTCGCGTAGGTGAGGTTCGCCTTGAGGTCCTGGCCGGTTGCACCGATCGTCAGGGTCTGCGTGAACTGGTACGAGTTGCCCGGCACCATGAGGGCGCTCGCCGGGTTGATCGTCGCGGAACGGCCGTTCGTGATGTCCGTCCAGACGCCGTCGTTGTTCGCGCTGAGGGTCAGCGATCCCGAGCTCACCGAGGAGGCCGCCGTGCTGGCGCTGGCGTTCCACAGGGCGAAGGTGCCCGCGCCGCCGAGGAGGAGGGCGACACCGGCGGCGCCGGCGATGGCACCGGTCACGATCTTGTGCATGAGGGGTCCGTTCTGCGCGTTCGGGCGCGCTGCGACCATCGGCAGTGCCGACGGGACGATGTCATCGACCCGAGGTTCGTGCGGGTCGCGGCTGACCTGTGCCGGAGAGCTGTCGCCGGGCTCCGCGACGTGACACGTCGCGGGCGGGCTGGACTCGCTCTGGTGTCGACGCTACCGGTCCCCAAAAGTGCGGACAAGAGGGAACATGCGTCTGAATGGACCCAGTACAGGGGTCATTTTCGTCCCCGAGAGTGCCGACACGGTTTGTACCCCGATCGGTCTCGGTCGTGCAAGGAATGCCGACCACCCCCGTACCGTTGCACCGTCCGGAAACGAGGAGGGCCCATGGGCATCGTGCGGTGGCTGTTCGACGCGCAGCTCGTCATCGGCGACCAGACCGTGCTCTGGCGCGAGGTGATCGGCAACGTGTTCGGCCTGCTCAGCGCCCTCGGTGGGATGCGCCGCAAGGTGTGGGCCTGGCCGGTCGGCATCGTCGGCAACGCCCTGCTCTTCACGGTCTTCATGGGAGCGCTCTTCGACACCCCCAACCCCGTGAACCTGCTCGGTCAGGCCGGACGCCAGGTGATGTTCATCATCGTGAGCGTCTACGGCTGGTACCGCTGGACGCACCGTCCCGACGACGCGACGACCGTGATCGAGCCGCGCTGGGCCTCCTGGAAGGCCCGTGGACTGATGGTCCTCGTCATGGTGGGCGGCACCGCCGTCCTGACCCCGGTGTTCCGCGCCCTCGGCTCGTACGAGCCCGTGTGGAGCGACGCCTGGATCTTCGTCGGCTCGCTGCTCGCCACCTACGGCATGGCCAAGGGCTGGGTGGAGTTCTGGCTGATCTGGGTCGCGGTCGACCTGGTCGGTGTGCCGCTCCTGTTCTCGGCCGGGTACTACGCCTCCGGGCTCATGTACGTGGTCTACGGCGTCTTCACCCTGACCGGGTTCTTCGTCTGGATGCGCCAGCGCACGAAGCCCTCGGCGGCCCCGGTCACGGTCGGCTGACCGAGGCCCCCGCTCTGGGACGAGACAAACCCTCGGGAACAGTGTGTGATGGTCGGATGGCACACCACCACGACGCGGCCTTCGAGGACGAACAGTCCCTGGCCGAACGGATCGTCCGCGCCGCGATCCGCGCCTACCGACTGCACCCGTTCGACAGCGTCGACGCCGAGGTGGTCGCCGAGGTCGCCGGCATCGAGGTGACCACGGTGGAGCGGCTCTTCCCGACGTGGGACGCGCTGCTGCTCGTGACCTACGACCGGTGGACGCAGCTGCGCGGGACGCGTCGGAGGAACCCGCCGACGTGCACGATCGAGCACGTCCGGATGACCCTCGCCGAGGACGTCGCCGACCCCGGCCTCGTGCGGGTGCTCGCCGGTGCCATCACGATCGCGGCGGCCGACACCGGCTTCGCCGAGCTCTTCCGCAAGCGCTTCGAGGAGTACGCCGAGCAGCTCTCGTCCGGGCTCGAGCGCGACGTCGAGTCCGGGTCCGAGCGCCTGGCGATCCCCGCGTACCAGGCCGCGACGCAGCTGCTCGCAGTGTACGAGGGGCTGCAGATCCAGATGCTCGTGCGCCCGCACATCGACGTCCTCGTGGAGTTCGACCGTGCCGTCCGCACCCTCCGTCAGGGGTGGCGCGAGCGCGAGGTGCGGGCGTGGGACCTCGACGAGGTCGTCCTCACCAGCTAGCCGGTCGGGCCGGTCAGGCCCGCGACCGACGACGCCACGACACGATCTGCCGGAGCGTCACCTTCGAGCCGTACTGCGCGACGGAGTGCCGGAACAGGTACTCGGCGAACCACAGCAGCACGGCCGCGACCACGAACACCTCGACGATGCAGACCACCGACTCGGTGACGGTGAGCGACCCGACCGCGTTCCGGACCATCGCGGTGATCGGTGTGAACGTCGGGAAGTACGTGAAGAACGACGCCACCGGCGAGGTCGGCGTCGTCATCACGAAGAACGCCGCGTAGAGCGGGATGATCAGCGAGAAGATCGCCACCGACTGCAGCGCCGAGGCGTCCTTGATCGAGGGCACGGCGGCCCCGACCGCGACGAACAGCGCCGACGCCAGCAGGACCCCGCCGACGAGGAGCAGCGCACCGACCACCATCCGCCAGGGGTCGATGGTCAGCCCGCCGAGTCGTGACGCCACGAGGGGGAGCGCGGCGAGCAGCCCGATCAGCCCTGGGACGACGAACACCCCGACCTGGACGAACCCGACGAGCAGCATCGCGATGACCTTGCCGCGGATGAGGTCGCCGGCCGTGACGGTCGTGAGGATCATCTCGGAGATACGGTTCTCCTTCTCCTCGACCACCACCGTGACCATGCGGGTGGCGAGCAGGATGACGAGCCCGAAGAACGCGGCGACGTAGAGGAACGGCGGCACGATCGACAACCAGCCCGGCGCCACCCGGCCGTCCGCGTAGGTCGTCAGGTCGGTGTCCGGCGGGTTCCGGAGGAGTTCGACGGACTCCGGGTCGTCGACGGTCGCGGCGACGCTCTGCTCGAGGACCCGCTCCGCCAGCGACGAGTACCCGCCGTTCCCGAAGAGCCCGCGGTCGGCCGCCTGGACCCGGATCGGCGACGTCGACGGCGACTCGGGGAAGGTGATGAACGCGTCGAGGGTTCCGGAGCGCACCGCGGCCCGGTCGGCGGCTGGGTCGGCCGACGGCGACCCGCCCCACTTCGCGGCGACGCTCTCGGACACCAGCCCGGAGTCGTCCACGTACCGGAAGGGCGTCTTCGTCGCGGACGAGCTGGACACCACCGAGTCCGTCCCGGCGGACTGCCCGACCCCGACGAGGAGCGACACCACGACGATGACGACCGGCAGCGCCAGCGTGCCGATCCAGAACGCGGGCTTCTTCACCGCACGCACGAACTCGAACCGGATGACGGTTCCGAGGCGGCTCACGCGGCGGCTCCGGCCCGTGCGGTGTCGGCGGCCGCGTCGGCTCCGGCGTCGTGGCCGTACACCTGGACGAAGATCTCGTCGAGCGGGATGCGCCGCATCTCGAACCCGGTGACGTGCACGCCGGCCGAGACGAGCGACGCGAGGATGTCCGACCCGTCGGCCGCGGCCGCGGGCATCGGCACGAGGTAGGCGACGTGCCCCTCGTGCCGGGCGAGGCGGTACAGCGGCGACGGCGGTACCGGCCCGTCGAGGCCGACCCTGGCGACCGCGCCCCCGAAGGCGTCCTGCACATCCGGGATGGTGCCGTACGCGGCCGCGGTGCCGTCCTTCAGGAGCAGGATGCGGTCGCAGAGCCGCTCGACCTCGTCCATGTGGTGGGTGACGAGGACGACCGTGGCACCGTCGGCCTTCCGCTCGTCGACGAGGTCGAGCAGCAACCGACGGTTGACCGGGTCGAGGCCCTTCGTCGGCTCGTCGAGGATGAGCAGCCGGGGCCGGTCCATGATCGTGATGCCGAGCTGGACCTTCTGCTGCTGGCCGCCGGAGAGCTTGTCCACCCGGAGCTTCGCCCGGTCCGCCAGGCCGACGCGGGCGAGGTAGTCCATGCTCCACGCCGTCGCCTCGGGCCCGCGCAGGCCGCGGAGCCGCCCGAAGTACGTCATCACGTCGATGACCGACTCCTTGCGGTACAGGCCGCGTTCCTCGGGCAGGTAGCCGATCCCGCCGGTGGCAGGTCGGTAGGGCTGCCCGTCGATCGTGAGGGTGCCGGCGGTCGGGGTGGTGATGCCGAGCAGCGCACGGATGGTCGTGGTCTTGCCCGAGCCGTTGCTGCCGAGCAGGCCGAAGGTCTCGCCGGGGGCGATGTCGAACGACAGCCCGTCGACCACGTTCCGGTCCCCGAACCGCATCACGAAGTCCCGCACGCTGATGGTCGCCCCGCTCATGCCGCGACCCTACCGGCAGCGCCTGACGGCGCCGCCTGCATGTGGTATGCAGGCACCATGCGACGCACACACCGAGCCGCACCGCAGATCCGGATCGACCTCGCGCGGCCCGTCCAGTTCCTCGCCAGCGGGTTCGCCGCCGGCGTCGTCGGGGGAGCCGTGACCTTCTGGGCACAGGGGGTCCTGCCGCAGTGGCTGAGTCTCTGGGCGAACTCGCCGGCGCCGTGGGCGCTGTTCGCGGTCGTCGCGGGAGCCCTCGCCCCTCGACTCTGGTGCGCGCTGGTCGGCGGGGTCCTCGCGGAATGGGGACTCGTCTTCGGCTACTACGAACTCTCCGACACGCACACGGAGTGGTGGAACCGCTTCGACACCGTCTGGCTCGGCGCCGGACTCGTCGCGGGGATCGTGTGCGGTGCGGTCGGCTGGTGGTGCCGCAGCGAGCGACGATGGGCGCGCACCGTGGCGATCAGCCTGCTGCCGGCGTTCGCGTTCGGCACCGGACTCGAGTACGCCCTCCGCACCGACGAGCACTACGAGGGGCGCAACGTGCCGGACGGGATCTCCGTGATGGTGGTGGCACTCGCCGTCGGGGTGCTCCTGCGGGGGACGCGTGCGGAGCGAGCGCTCCGCGTCGGGCTGACGATCGTCCTCGGACTCGCTGCTTGGGCGGCGAGCGTCTGGCTGATCGGGCCGCTCCTCGAGGCCGCCTTCTCCGCGCGCTGACGGCGCTCGGGCGTGACCGCCTGACGGACTGGAGGCGCGGTGCCTGCCCGCACCGCGCCTCCCGTCCGTCACCTGGTCGCGTCCGCGAAGCGCACCCTCCGTCAGGAACGCAACCAGGCCGTCCCCACACCCGACAGTGCGCCGTCTGCCACCGGCGCGGAGGCGAGCAGCAGCTCGCCTGCGGGGAGCTCGTACGGCTCGTCGCCGAACACCGTCACGCTCGTCCAGCCGTTCGGCCGGCGGAACGCGAGCACGTCGTCGCGGCCGGTCTCGAGCCACTCGAGGTGTTCCTCGGACTGCAGCTGGCCGCGCAGGCCGAGCGCCTTCCGGTACAGGTTCAGCGTCGAGTCGGGGTCGGCGTCCTCGGTCTCGACCGACACGTCGGCGAACCACGCCGGCTGCGGCAGGTGCGCGCCGCCGTCGCCGAACCCGAAGCTCCTGCCGCTCCGGGTCCAGGGGAGTGGCACGCGGCAGCCGTCACGGCCGACGTCGACGCCCGGGTTCCGGAAGAACGCCGGGTCCTGGCGGTCGGCGTCGGGGATGTCGCCGACCTCCTGCAGGCCGAGCTCCTCGCCCTGGTAGAGGTAGGCCGAGCCGGGCAGCGCGAGTTCGAGCAGCGTCGCCGCGGTGGCACGGCGCAGTCCGAGCGAGCGGTCGAGCGCGTCCGGCGAGCCGCCGGCGAGCAGCCACGCGCTGCCCTGCTTCTCCTCGGCGCCGTTGCGCGCCGGCAGTGCGTAGCGGGTGGCGTGCCGGACGACGTCGTGGTTCGAGAAGACCCACGTGGTCGACGAGCCGGACTCCTCGGCGAGCCCGAGGTTGAACTCGATGATGCTCCGGAACTGCCCGGCGTCGAAGTCGGCCTCGAGCAGGTCGAAGTTGAACGCCTGCCCGAGCCCCTCGGCGCTGGCGTACCGGGCGCGGCGGTCGGCGGCGACCCACGCCTCGGCGACGGCCGTGCGTGCGGGCGTGTACTCGTCGAAGACCTTCCGCCACTCGGCGTAGATCTCGTGGACGTCGTCGCGGTCCCAGAGGATGTGCGAGCCGTCCTTCGGCGACGCGAGGACCTCGGCCCACGTCGGGAGCGGGCCGGACGGCAGGTCCTTCGCCAGGCCGTGCGCGACGTCGATGCGGAAGCCGTCCACACCGCGGTCGGACCAGAAGCGGAGGGTGTGCAGGAAGTCGTCGCGGACCTCGCGGTTCGCCCAGTTGAGGTCGGGCTGTTCCTTGGCGAAGTTGTGCAGGTACCACTGGCCGTCGCCGACCGCGGTCCAGGCCGGGCCGCCGAAGATCGACACCCAGTCGGCGGGCGCTTCCGCCCCGTCGGGACCGGTGCCGTCCCGGAACACGTACCGGTCGCGTGCCGGGCTGCCCTTCGGGGACGCCAGGGCCTCGCGGAACCACTCGTGCCGGTCGCTCGTGTGGTTCGGGACGACGTCGACGATCACGCGGATCCCGGCACCGTGCAGCGCCGCGACCATCTCGTCGAAGTCCTCGAGCGTGCCGAGGCGCGGGTCGACGTCACGGTAGTCGTCCACGTCGTAGCCGCCGTCGGCGAGGGCGGACGGGTAGAACGGGCTGAGCCAGACGGCCTCGATCCCGAGGGACGCCAGGTACGGCACCTTCGCGGTGACACCGGGCAGGTCGCCGATGCCGTCGCCGTTCGCGTCGGCGAAGGACCGCGGGTAGATCTGGTAGACGCTTGCCTGGCGCCACCAGGTGCTGCTCCCGTCCTCGGTCGCGGGTGCGGCGGCGGTCTCGACGACGTCGGTCATGGTGGGGGTCCTCTCGGTTGCGGAGTCGGTGGTCGTCACTTGATCGCGCCCTGCGTGACCCCGGCCATCACCCAGCGCTGCGTGAACAGGTAGACGATGATCGCCGGCGCCATCGCCATCAGGTACGAGGCGAACGACACGTTGTAGTTGTTGCTGAACTGCGTCTGGAACATCTGCTGCAGCACGGGCAGGGTCTGCAGCGCCGGGTTCGAGGTGATCAGCGACGGCATCACGAAGTCGTTCCAGGACGCGAGGAACGCGAAGATGCCGACGGTGGCGCTCATCGGTGCCAGCAGCGGGAACACGAGTCGCCAGAACACCTGCCCCGTGCTCGCACCGTCGATGCGGGCACTCTCCTCCAGTTCGGCCGGGATCGACCGCAGGAACGCGGTGAAGAGCAGCACGCTGAACGACAGCTGGAACATGACGTGCAGGATCGCGACGCCGAACGGGTTGTCGAGGTGCGCCAGGCCGGTGAGCTTGACCTGCGACAGGGCGAGCACCGGGAACGGCAGGAACATCGCGGCGAGCAGGTAGAAGAACGACCAGCGGAAGAGCCGGCGGTCCCAGTTCCGGGCGATCGCGTACGCCGTGAACGAGGCGAGCAGGATCGTGCCGACGACGGTGATCGCGGCCACGAGCACCGAGACGCCGAACGCGCGCGGGAAGTCCGTCAGCTGCCAGGCCTGCATGAAGCCGTCGACGCTGAACGGCGCCGGGAGGGAGAACGCGTTGCCGTCGACCGCCTGGCTCGTCGTCTTGAACGCCATCGTGATCGTCACGTACAGCGGGACGAGGACGGACAGGGTGCAGAGGGCGAGGACGACCGTGACCGGCCAGTTGAAGCGCTCGCCACGACGGCCGGCGTTCCGATCGGCGTCGACGGAGCGGATGGTGCCGGTCGCGGTGGTCCCCGGCTGGAGGGGTGCCTGGATGGTCATCAGAGCGCTGCCTTCCCGCGGGTCGCCCGCAGCTGGATCACGGCGATGACGACCGCGATGACGAAGAAGATCGTGGCGTTCGC
Source organism: Curtobacterium sp. Curtsp22 (assembly GCF_059492135.1). Classification (NCBI taxonomy): domain Bacteria; kingdom Bacillati; phylum Actinomycetota; class Actinomycetes; order Micrococcales; family Microbacteriaceae; genus Curtobacterium; species Curtobacterium sp. Curtsp22. Next base: position 3,342,448 of record NZ_CP168519.1, read on the forward strand.
CATCTGGTAGGCGTAGTCGCCGCCGTTGAAGCCCTTGAAGATCGACATCGCCACGCTGGTGGTCGAGGTGCCGGGGCCACCGTCGGTGAGGCCGACGATGATGTCGTACGAGTTCAGGAAGTTCTTGAACCCGATCACGAGGTTGATGAGGATGTAGCCCGCCGTGAGCGGTGCCGTGATCGACACGAGCTGCCGCCAGGCGCTCGCGCCGTCGAGCGCCGACGCCTCGTACACCTCGGCCGGGATCGAGAGCACGCCGGCGATGTAGATGAGCAGTGTCGACGGGATCGCCTGCCACGCGGTCACGACCACGATCGCGATCCACGCCAGGTCCGGGTTCGCGAGGATGCTCTGCTCGAGCGGCGCGAAGCCGAGCGTGGTCGCGAGCGCCGGCAGGCTGTTCGCGAACAGGAACGAGAACACGTAGGCGATGACGATGCCCGAGATCACCATGGGCAGCACGAACACGGCTCGGAGGGTGATCTTGCCGCGGATCTTCGAGGTCAGGGCGATGGCGAGCAGGAACGCGACCGCGTTCACGACGAGGACCGTGACGAGCGAGAACCCGATCGTGAACAGGTACGCCTGCAGGATCGCCGGGTCGCTGAACACGGCGACGTAGTTCGTCAGGCCGATGAACCGGAAGTCGCCGAAGCCGACGGAGTCGGTGAAACTCAGCACGATGCCCATCACGGCGGGGAGCGTGATCGCCAGGGTGAAGAGCAGGAGGGTGGGGATCAGGAAGACCAGGAAGAGCGGGTCGGTCCGGCTGCGCTTCGTGCGCAGTCCAGCTCCGCCCCGTCGTCCGGACTGGAGGCGCGGTGCGGCTCCACCCCGTCGGCGGCTGCCCGCCGTCGTGACGGATTCTGTGGTCGTGGTGGCCAAGGTCGTCTCCTTACGCGGCCGTACGGAGCGCGAGACGCGCCCAGTCGCCGTCGAGGGTGCGGAGTTGGGGAGCGGGGGCACCGCCGAAGGCGATGGACTGCAGGTAGTTCGCCACCGGGATCTCGGCGGGGATGAGCTGCGAGGCGCCCAGGGAGAACTTCGCCTGGTCGTAGGAGTCCTGCATGCCGCGGAGCGCGGGGTTCGATGCGGGTGGCGAGTCCTTCCGGACGCCGAAACCGTTGTTGTCGGCGTTGTACTTGTCGTTCACGGCGGGGCTCATCAGGAACGACAGGAACTCGCGCGCCGCCTCCTTCTTGCGGGACGCCTCCGGGATCCACAAGCCGAGGTCGACGTTCACGCGCACCTTGTTGTCGGCGGCGTCGTCGGTCGCCGGGAACGGGAACGTGCCGAGGTCGATGTCCTTGTTCGACTTCGCGATCTCACCGAGCGCCCACGGCCCCTGCAGGTACATCGCGGCCTTCCCCTGCGCGAACGCGAGGTTGCCATCGCCGTACCCGCGGCTCGCCGCGCCCTTCTGGTGCCACTGCAGGAGGTCCACCATGCGGTCGACGGGGGCGGCGAAGTCCTTCTCGAACGAGACGCTCGAGCTCTTGCCCACCTTGGTGCCCTCGCGGTCGAGTGCCGCGAACGTCTGCTGCAGGTCGAGCATCCCGCCCACCGAGTAGTCGAACATGCCCTGGGCGATCGTCCAGTTGTCCTTGTAGGTGCCGTACATCGGCGTGATGCCGGCCTTGGTGAGTCGTTCGCAGACGTCGCGGAACTCGCTCCACGTGGTCGGCACGTCGATGCCCTGGTCGGCGAAGATCTGCTTGTTGTAGATCACCGACGCTGCGGTCACCGAGTACGGCAGCACGCTCGTCCGACCCGGGTAGTCCGCGGTCTGCTTCATGAGCGGCCACAGGTCAGGGTTGATCGTGTCCTTCTCCGGCAGGTCCGACAGGTCGGAGAGGGCGCCGTGCTCGACGAACGAGACCATCGCGTAGTTGTAGTTCAGGCAGCCGAGGTCCGGCGGTCGGTTCCGGACGAAGTTGGCGGACATGTTGGACGTCGAGTCGCGGATGACGCGGATCCTCGACTGGCTGTCGTGGAACTTCGCGATGACCTCGTCGAAGTACCCGATGACCTCGGGCTTCGACACGTAGAAGGTGATCGTCTCGGGGCGGCTGCTCGAGGAACCGAGCGGGGCACAGCCGGCGAGGGCCAGGCCCGCTCCGATGCCGCCCGCCCCGAGCAGGAACCCGCGGCGGCTGAGCGCGGCGGCGTTCCTGGTGGTGGCGTGTGTCTGCACGTCGTCTCCGTCCGTCCGGACCCGGCGTCCCTGCCGTTCCGGTTCGCGGTCCGGCTCCACTGCCGCCCGCAGAACTAAATATAGCGACAAAATCTAATTCTGCAAGGAACTGTTTCCGCGGTAGTGTGCGGGCATGCCGCCGCCCCGTGGAACGAGCGCAGAGACGCTGCTCGCGTACGCCTTCTCCGTGCGCGCGTTCACCGCGACCGAGGCGATCGACACGACCGGCCTGACCCGTTCCACCGTCCTGGCCGCGTGCGAGGAGCTCGTCCGCCTCGGCTGGGTCCGCGAACTCGACGACGCCCGGGCCGCGGGGGAGTACCGCATCGGCCGACCGGCGCGCCGGTACGAGCTCGACACCGCCGGCGGCGTGGTCGTCGGCATCGACGCCGGGCAGCACCGGGTGACCGTGCTCGTCGCCGATCTGCGCGGCACCGTGCTCGGCCGCGCCGAAGGGGCCCTCGGCGACTCCGGTCTCGACGTCCCGGTCCGGCTCGGGGTCGTCGGCGAGACCGTCGCCGCCGCACTCCTCGACGCCGGGGTCGACCCGCTGCGGGTGCTCGTCTCCGTCGTCGGCATCCCCGCCCCCGTGGACGTCGGCGGCGCGGCGCCCGGCCCACGGCGGGTTCTGGGACCGGATGAACCCGGGCTTCGCCGACGCCGTCCCGGGTCACCGGGTCGTGGTCGAGAACGACGCCAACCTCGCCGCGCTCGCCGAACGGCCCTCCTCGGGAGACGCCTCGTTCGCGGCCCTGCTCTCCGGCGAGCGGTTCGGCAGCGGGCTCGTCGTCGACGGGGTCCTGCTCCGGGGCGCCCACGGCGGCGCGGGGGAGATGCGCGTGCTCGACCTCGTCGAGGGCGTCGGGTCGTCCGACGGCATCGGTGCCACCGCCCGCCGGCTCGTCGCCGAGGCGCTCGCCGCGGGCGACGTCCCGCCGGACAGCCCCCTCGCCGCGGACGCCGACGCCTCCGTCCTGTTCCGCGCGGCGCACGACGGGGACCCGGTCGCCCTCGGCATCGTCGACCGCCTGGGGGACCGGTTGGCCCGCGTCTGCGTCCTGCTCGTCAGCCTGCTCGACATCGACCGCGTGGTCGTCGCGGGGGCCATCGCCGAGCCCGCCGGTGCCGTGATCGACCGGGCCCGCGCGTGGCTCGACGGCGCGGGGTTCGACCCGGTGCCCGAGATCGTCGCGTCGACGCTGGGTGCCGACGTCGTCGTGCTCGGTGCGGTCGCGCACGCGGTCGACGCGGTCCGGGCGGCGCCGTTGTCCTTCGCCCTGACGACACGCCCGGCTGTCCCCGCGCCGTGACGATCGGACCGGTCCGGACACTGCTGGGGTGAAGGGGGTGGTCATGGATCGATCACGAGAACCGGACACAGCACTGGTCCGGGCGGCGGGGAACGGCGACCGGGCAGCGGGCGTCGCGCTCTTCGACCGCTACGTGGCGACGCTGACCCGGTACGCCTGGGCGCTCGTCCCGTCGCGCCAGGACGTCGAGGAGGTCGTCCAGGACACGTTCGTGACGCTCTGGCGACGGGCGGCTTCCATCGAGCTCCCCGACGAGTCGATCCTGCCGTGGCTGCTGGTGGTCAGCCGCAACCACGCGGCGAACCTCCGGCGCACGCACCAGCGGCACCAGGGCGACGAACTGCCGGACGACCTGCCGGCACCGGTCGAGGACGACGACGCCCGCGACCGGCTGCGCTGGGTCAGAGCCGAGATCGACGCGCTCTCGCCGATCGACCGGCAGGTGTGCGAGCTGTGCCTCATCGACGGCCGTTCGTACGCCGAAGCCGCGACCGCGCTCGGGTTGAGCGTCGGAGCGGTCAGACAGCGGGTCGCGCGATCGCGGGCCCGGATCAAGAAGGCGGTGACGCACGATGAGCTCTGAACCTCCCGTCGGAGACGACCTGCAGCAGATGATCGTCGGCATGCGCCAGCGCTTCGTCGCACACCTCGACGCCGAACCCCGTCGGGTCTCCGTCCGCAAGCGTGTCGGGATCGCCGTCGCGATCGTGGCGCTGCTCGGTGTCGGCACCGCGAGTGGAGCGGTCGCGCTCGGGATGATCCCGAGTCCGATCGCCGCGCCGCCGGCTCCGAGCGCTTCGAGTCCCGCGGCCGAGCCCCGGCCGGACCGGACGGCCTCGTCGGCTCCCATCCGCCCGACCACCCGGCCGTCCTCGCCGACGTCCGGTGGTGTCGCGGCATCGATCCCGGACTCGTGCGCCGCGGCGGTGCCGTCAGCCGATTCCGCGCGGCTGTTCGGCCAGCGGAAGGTCGAGCAGATCCGACCCGTCGCACCCGGCGGAGTCGGATCGGACTACTGGGTCGACCCGGACGAGCCGTTCGTCGCCGACGCGGCCCTCGTCTGCCGGTGGTCCCAGACCGGGAGCCCGGAAGAATCGGACAACCTCTTCCTCGCGATGGGGTCGACCGCGGAAGGGACCCTCGACGAGCGACTCAGCGCACACGAGCAGGCGGGTTGGTCGTGCACCGATCGGCTCGGTGGGCGGGCCTGTCAGCACAGCGAGTCGTCGGACTACTACGGCGACCCGTTGGAGACCACCCACACGTTCTTCGTCCGGGGGGACACGTGGATCTCGGTGACGCAGACCAACACGCCCACGGACGGGCTGCTCGAGGTGCTGGTCCGGCAGACGTGGCGGTGAGACGGAGGTGACCGGGCACTGGAACCACGACACGCACGTCCACCGGCGCTCCTCGGTCACCTGGCGCCGTCCGCACTGATCGTCACCGGCAGGCTCGCGCCGGACCCCTCGCCGTCATGGCTGGTCACCGCGAGGACGGCGTCGCCCACCGGCAGGTCGTCGGGCAGGTCGAAGCGCCCGGCGACGGTGAACTGCTCGCCCTGCGGGGTCGGCCGCCCGAGCAGCACCGGGTCACCGGTCGACGCGGGCGTGATGGTCACCGTGACGTCGTCGGGAGCGCGGAACGTGCCGCCACCGTCCTCGCAGTCGCGGGAGAGCCAGTCGACGTGCAGGTCGACCGTGCCGCCGGGGCGCAGGTCCGAGTCGCCGAGGTCGATCGAGGTCCCGGCGCAGGACGCGGACGCCCCGCCCTGTACGGCGCAGCCAGACAGCGCCGCCCCGACCAGCAGCGCCACGACCATCCCCGTCACCGCACGACCCTGTCCCCGCCGCATGCGGTCATTCCACCACGACCGGTGGGACCCGCAGATCAAGATCTCGCGTCGACCGTCGTGCAATTTGTGCCCTGACTTGCGTCGGACCGCAGTTGGGCCGCGTGTCGGGCACCGGACCGCTGCCGCCCCTGGTCGGAACGACGCGGGCGTAAACGCGTCAATGGTGAGTACGGCATTGCGACCTTGTCACTCGGGTCCGCAGATGCCCGCTGTGACGGCCGGAGGCTACTGAGAACAGTCACGCGAAACGTGCCGGCGAGCGCGTGCGCGTCTGAAACATTGCGGCCCTCCTCCTACGACGGCTATTTCCGCGATAGCTTGTTCAGATGCGAGAAGCGCTCACGGAGATGGTTGCCGAACTCCCTAATAACCCAAAATTCATGTCTACGCTAGGTCCCATAAGGGGGGACATAATCCAAGTTGTTGATCTTATCAGTGATGACTACATCTGGCCAGACGTGGAGGTTGATGGCGATGGTGGCGACCTCAAAAGCCCAATCCTACTGATTACCGCTCCGGGGGCGATGGGGAAATCTGCCGCGGCGAAAGCTATCGCTTACAGCATGGGGATGCCCTACATTGACCTTGCAGATGTGCGCGTGGGATCCGGATCACTTACAGGCGAGCTTTCAAAATCCCTTGGATTCGACGGTACGGCCACTTTTGTGCGTGAGCTGAAGGCTGGTCGCGCTGCTCTTGTTCTGGACAGTGTAGATGAGGCGCAGCTCGCCGTCGGGCGAGAAAACTTCGAGGCATTTCTCGCCGACCTCGCTTGGTTGGTGGCTGATGCTGAGGGTGCTAGGCAAGTTGTCATTCTTGGCAGGCGGGATGCTATCGAAACCACTTACCTCGGCCTCCTTGATTGTGGTATAAACTCGCCCCTCTATCGAGTTGCGCCCCTGTCGCATGCTCAAGCGAGCGATCTTATTTCACGGACTTTGGATCGTCGGAAGGAGGGTGACGAGTTCTATGATGCGCATCGCCGGCATTCGGCGCCTTTTGCGGAGTATCGAGATCGACTCCTGACGGACCTCGGTAACGCCCTTCATCTTGGATTTTCCACCGCGGATTGGGTGGATGCCGAAGAATTTCTGGGCTATCCCCCGGTTGTGGTGGCTATCGCGCAACGGCTTGCGGTCGAGAATTTTGCCGCAGCTTCCAGCGTTCTCCTCCAGGAACGAGGCTCCTCAACGCGCCCCCGGCTTCGTGGAGAGCTGCTGACCGAAGTTCTGGAGCAGATTTTAGACCGCGAAAGCGTCAAGGTGCGCGATCGGGTCGGGGAGGCGTTAGCCATTCGCGAAGATGGGGAAGAAAGGGCAACACTCTACGGGCGAGATGAGCAGATCGCTCGGCTTCTTAACGTTACGGGCACTGCGGGCGTGGAACTGAGTCATCCTGCAGTACTCGATCCGCACGATCGTGCGGAGTACGAGGCGAAGATCGAGAGCTTCGTGCTCGATCACCCGTTCCTTCGAGGAGGTGAGTTTGCAAATTCGGTGTTCAGCGATTACGTCAGGGCTTGGGCAATTGCTTCTCCGCAGAGCGAACTTTTCACGAGTCGTCGTGACGCGTTCCTTGCTACTCTGCCTCGCGTCGGAGCTTTCTTCGCGCATTTCGTTCACGCTCAGCGTATTGGGGAGGCCGGAGTAAGCTATTTGCCAGAAGCGCTCGTGGATGACGCGATTCGCTCACACGCGATGAGTGTGGAAGCGGCACAATCGTTTTACGTTCAGCGAGGCGACCTGGCCGCCCTCCTCCTTCGAGATGAAAGGGAAGAGGACACGAGTTCCAAAAGCGAGCTCGCTTTTGAGGTTGGTGAGCTTTCCGGAGTGCTCACGTTGAACAGCCCGATCGCCCGTGCCGTCATTGTCACGGATCAAGATATATCCTTGAATGGTGTAGACGGCCACCTGCAGATTGGGCCGGATGTTTCACTTGTGGCTCAGGAGGGGGAAATCAATGCTAGAAGTGTCGCTGTGATTGCTAGCGGGCGAGAGCAGGACAGCCCGAGTTGGGCTATGATTTCTGTGGAATCAATGGATCATCCGGCAGAACTTAAGGTTTCGGTCTCCACGGGAGCATCTTTTGGAATATCCTGGAGTGACCCCTGGTACCAATGGGACCCGTACAAGGTTACATTTGTCGACGATCGGGAACTCTCTGTGAGGAGAGATACCGCGGCACAAGTAGTGCTGGGGATCCGACGGGTCCTAGGGTCGTTCCGCGCGAGCATGAAGGATAACCCTAGTGTGTTCGTCGATAAGGTCGACAGGGTCGTAATCGGTGCGAATCCCGTCTTCGCGGCGACTTTTGCGGCGTTGCAAGCGCTTCAGCTTGTGACGAAGGAGGGAAGCTTGTATCGGCTCAATCTCGAGTTGATGGGCCAATACGGGCTCTCGTGGAACTCGCTCCGCGGCGATGATCCAGTTCGCGCACTTCAGCCGCTGCTAAAAGTCGTTTTGAAGCACCAGGAGCTTCGAGCCCTGTTGTGACGCGCGAGGCGGTCGCCCAGGTTGGGCGACCGCCGCGCGCCGGTCAGCCCCGCGCGACCGGCGTCAACCGCTGCAACTGCGTCACGTGCCCTGGCTCGAGCTCGTCGAGCGAGGCCACCCCGAGCAGCCGCATCGTCCGCTCGATCTGCTCGGACAGGATCTGGATCATCCGGTCGACACCGGCCTCGCCACCCGCCATTAGGCCGTACAGGTACGCCCGACCGACCATCGTGAACTTCGCGCCGAGGGCCACCGCGGCGACGATGTCGGCGCCGGACATGATGCCCGTGTCGAGGTGCACCTCGGTGTCCTTGCCGACCTCGCGGACGACGGAGGGGAGCAGGTGGAACGGGACGGGAGCGCGGTCGAGCTGCCGGCCGCCGTGGTTCGACAGCGTGATCCCGTCGACGCCCATGTCCGCCAGACGCTTCGCGTCCGCCAGTGACTGCACGCCCTTGACGACGACCTTGCCCTTCCACTGCGACCGGATCCACTCGAGGTCCTCGTAGGTGACGGTCGGGTCGAACATGTGGTCGAGGAGCTCGCCGACGGTGCCGGACCAGCGGTCGAGCGACGCGAACGCCAACGGCTCGGTGGTGAGGAAGTCGAACCACCACCAGGGCCGCGGGATCGCGTTCAGCACGGTGCGGGCGCTCAGCTGCGGCGGGATGGAGAACCCGTTGCGCTTGTCACGCAGCCGGGCACCGGCGACGGGCACGTCCACGGTGACGAGCAGCGTGTCGAACCCGGCCTTCTCGGCGCGGGAGACGAGCGCCATCGACTTCTCGCGGTCCTTCCACATGTAGAGCTGGAACCAGTTGCGGCCCGACGGGTTGGCGTCGCGGACGTCCTCGATCGCGGTGGTCCCCATCGTCGAGAGCGAGAACGGGATGCCGGCACGGCCCGCTGCCCGGGCTCCGGCGCGCTCGCCCTCGGTCTGCATCATGCGCGTGAACCCGGTCGGGGCGATGCCGAACGGGTACGCGACGGGCGCGCCGAGCACGTCGCGCGACGTGTCGACCTTGGAGACGTCCCGCAGGATCGCGGGCGTGAACTCGATGTCCTCGAACGCCTGACGGGCGCGGGCGAGGGAGATCTCGGCCTCGGCGGCGCCCTCGGTGTAGTCGAACGCGGCCTTCGGCGTGCGCCGGGCGGCGATGTCGCGCAGGTCCCAGATCGTCAGCGCCGACTCGAGACGCTGTCGCCGACCCGGCAGCGACGGCTTCTTGAACTGCATGAGCGGCGCGAGGTCGCGCACGGTCGGCAGCTGCCGCTTGATCGGTGTGCGCCGGGCCGACGGCGCCCCGGGGGTCGCTGCCGGAGCGCCCGTCGCGGGGTCGACGCGGTGCTGGTCGTCGGTCGAGGTCATACAGACATCCTACGTCTCGGGGTGGATCGGTGGGTGGAGTGATCGGCTCGCGGGGTGTAGCGAACAGGTTCGACGGAACGGGCGATCGTCGAGCGCAGGGCCTCGAGCGAAGCGCCACCGAGGCCACCGAGCCCGACGGCCCGCGCCTGCACGAGGACGTTGCCGAGCGCGGTCGCCTCGACCGGCCCGGCCAGCACGGGGAGCCCGGTGCGGTCGGCGGTGAGCTGGCAGAGGAGCCGGTTCTGCGATCCTCCGCCGACGACGTGCACCTGTCGGACGTCTCGGCCCGTGACGGCGACGATCGTCTCGAGGGTCGAGGCGTACGCCGAGGCGAGCGACTCGAGGATCGACCGCACTATCTCGGCCCGCGATGCCGGGGCGGCGAGTCCGTGTGCACCGCACCAGGCGGCGATCCGTGCCGGCATGTCACCCGGCGTGGTGAAGGTGTCGTCCGCGACGTCGAAGACGGGGACCGGGGCGGTGACGTCCGCTGCGGAGGCGAGCAGCGCCTCCAGGTCGACGCGCTCGCCACCACGCTCCCAGGTGCGCACGCTCTCGGAGAGCAGCCACAGCCCGGACACGTTCTTCAGGAACCGGACGCGTCCGTCGACGCCGCCCTCGTTGGTGCAGTTGGCCTCGCGAGCCGCGTCCGACAGGACGGGTGCGTCGAGCTCGACGCCGACGAGCGACCAGGTGCCGGACGAGATGTACGCGAAGTCCGGGTCGGTGGCCGGTACCGCCACCACGGCCGAGGCCGTGTCGTGGGAGCCGACGAGCGTGACCGGCGCGGTGCCGCCGACCGCCTCGGCGACGGCGGGCAGCAGGGGTCCGAGTCGGTCGCCCGGGTCGCGCAGGGTGGGCAGGAGTCCGCTCGGGAGGCGCGCAGCAGCCCGCAACGCCGGGTCCCACCCGCGGGTGGTCGCGTTCAGGGCTCCGGTCGTCGAGGCGTTCGTGCGCTCGGCCGCCTCGACGCCGGTCAGCCAGTAGCCGAGCAGGTCGGGCACGAGGAGCGCCCGTTGCGCGAGCTGCAGGGACGGATCGGCGGCGAACTGGAACAGGGTGTTGAACGGCAGGTGCTGCAGGCCGTTCCGGGCGTACAGCTCGGCGGCGGAGAGTCGCTCGTGCACGGTCGCGACGCCGCCGTCGTGTCGTGCGTCGCGGTAGTGGGACGGCAGCCCGAGCAGCCGCCCACCACGGAGCAGCCCGTAGTCGACCGCCCACGAGTCGATGCCGAGGCTGGCGATGTCCGGGTTCCGGGCGAAGGCGTCGCCGAGGCCCGCGGTGACCTGCCGGTACAGCTCGACGACGTCCCAGTGCAGGGCTTCGCGGTCGCCCTCGTGGAGCGCGACCGGGCCGTTGGGGAACCGGGCGACGTGCTCCATCCGGACGCCGTCGGTGTCGACGTGGCCGACGATCACCCGCCCGCTCGTGGCGCCGAGGTCGACGGCGGCGACGCTGCCGCTGTTCGTCACGCTGCTGCCCCTGTCCCGGACATCAGCGCAGGAACGCTGCCGCGACCCCGGCGTCCACGGGGACGTGCAGGCCGGTCGTGTGCGAGAAGTCGTCGGTGCAGATGGCGTACACGGCGTTGGCGACGTTCTCGGGCACGACCTCGCGCTTGAGGATCGTGCGCTGGGCGTAGAACTTGCCGAGGTCCTGCTCCTCGATGCCGTACGTCTTCGCCCGGTTCGCACCCCAGCCGGACGCGAAGATGCCCGAGCCACGGACGACGCCGTCGGGGTTGATGCCGTTGACGCGCACCCCGTGCTCACCGAGTTCGGCCGCCAGCAGTCGGACCTGGTGCGCCTGGTCGGCCTTGGTCGCCGAGTACGCGATGTTGTTCGGGCCGGCGAACACCGAGTTCTTCGACGAGATGTACACGATGTCGCCGCCGAGGCCCTGCTCGATGAGGACCTTCGCGGCCGCCTTCGACACCAGGAACGAGCCCTTCGCCATGACGTCGTGTTGCAGGTCCCAGTCCTGCTCGGTGGTCTCGAGCAGGCTCTTGCTGAGGCTCAGCCCGGCGTTGTTCACGACGAGGTCGAGGCCGCCGAAGTGCAGGAGCGTCTGCTGGACCGCGTGGTCGATCGCGTCGGCGTCCGTCACGTTCGCGGCGACGCCGATCGCCGTGTCGGTGTTCCCGATCTCGGCGGCGGTTTCCTGCGCCTTGGCGAGGTCGAGGTCCGCGATGACGACCGCGGCGCCCTCGGCCGCCAGGCGCTTCGCGATGGCCTTGCCGATGCCGCTCGCGGCTCCGGTGACGAGGGCGATGCGCGTGGCGAGCTTCTTCGGTGCGGGCATCCGCTGGAGCTTCGCCTCCTCGAGGGCCCAGTACTCGATGCGGAACTTCTCGGCCTCGTCGATGGGGGCGTAGGTGCTGAGGGACTCCGCGCCGCGCATGACGTTGATGGCGTTCACGTAGAACTCGCCGGCGACGCGGGCGGTCTGGGCGTCCTTGCCGTAGGAGAACATCCCGATGCCCGGGACGAGCACGATGAGTGGGTCGGCGCCGCGGATCGCCGGGCTCGTCTCGTCGGCGTGCCGGTCGTAGTACGCCTGGTAGTCGACGCGGTACTGCTCGTGGAGCTCGTGCAGGCGGGCGGTCTGCTCCTCGACCGCTGCCGTGGCGGGCAAGTCGAGGATGAGCGGCTTCACCTTGGTGCGGAGGAAGTGGTCCGGGCAGCTTGTCCCGAGAGCCGCGAGCTCCTCTGCCCGTGCCGACGCGAGGAAGTCGAGCACGACGTCGCTGTCGGTGAAGTGACCCACCACCGGCTTGTCGTGCCCGGCGATGCCCCGGATCGTCGGGGCGAGGGCTGCGGCGCGCGCGCGGCGTTCGTCCGTCGGCAGCGCCTCGAAGCCGCGGCGGACGGGGCCGAACGGCTGGTCCTTCCCGTGCTCGGCGATGAAGGCCTCTGCCGTGTCGATGATCCAGCGGGAGTTCGCCTCGGCCTCGGCGCTGGTGTCGCCCCAGGCGGTGATGCCGTGGCCGCCGAGGATCGTGCCGATCGCCGCGGGGTGGTCCCGCTTGACCGCCGCGATGTCGAGCCCGAGCTGGAACCCCGGTCGGCGCCACGGCACCCAGACCACCTTGTCGCCGAAGACCTGCTCGGTCAGGGCCGGGCCGTCGGCGGCGGTCGCGATGGCGATGCCGGCGTCCGGGTGCAGGTGGTCGACGTGCGCGGCGTCGACGAGGGCGTGCATCGCGGTGTCGATGGAGGGTGCCGCCCCACCGCGACCGAACAGGGTGTGGTCGAACGCGGCGACCATCTCGTCCTCGCGCTCCACGCCGGGGTAGACGTCCTGCAGCGCGCGGACGCGGTCGACGCGCAGGACTGCGAGGCCCGCCGGGGTGAGGGTGCCGAGGTCGCCCCCGGAGCCCTTCACCCAGAGCAGCTCCACCGGTTCGCCCGTGACCGGGTCGGTGTCGGTGCCCTTGGCGGAGGTGTTGCCGCCCGCGTAGTTCGTGATCCGCGGATCCGAGCCGAGCGCGTTCGAACGTGCGATGAGCGCACTGATCGTCTTGTCTGCGTCGGTGCCGTGCGTTGCGGGGTCCACCCGTGCCTCCAGTCCTGTGCTTGTCATGATGTCTACGCGCCCCAGCCGGCCTGGACGCCGCCGACCCGGTCCTCGGCGATCTGCCGCTGGTAACCGGATTCGAGGTAGGCGCGCATCGGGTTCGCGGGGAGCCCGCGGGACTCGCGCCATGCGGCGAGGTCGGCCCGGACGTCGGTCTGGTACGCGTCCATGAAGATCTCGTTCGCGCCGAGGACGTCGTGCGCCTCCTGTGCGGCGGTGAGGGCGACGCGGTCGAGCAGCAGTGCGCGGGCCGTCATCTCCTGGACGTTGAGCACCGAGCGGATCTGCCCGGGGATCTTGTCCTCGATGTTGTGGCACTGGTCGAGCATGAACGCGACGTCGGGGTTGTCGTAGCCGCCGCCGCGGATGACCTCGACGAGGATGCGGAACAGCTGGAACGGGTCGGCCGCGCCCACGATGAGGTCGTCGTCGGCGTAGAAGCGCGAGTTGAAGTCGAAGCTGCCGAGCTTGCCGAGGCGCAGGAGCTGCATGACGATGAACTCGATGTTCGTGCCGGGAGCGTGGTGGCCGGTGTCGAGGCAGACCATCGCCTTGTCGCCGAGCGCGGCCGTCTGCACGTAGCTCGTGCCCCAGTCCGGGACGTCCGTGTGGTAGAACGACGGCTCGAAGAACTTGTACTCGAGCACGAGGCGCTGGTCCGGGCCGAGGCGGTCGTAGATCGTGGTCAGCGAGTCGTGGAGGCGGTCCTGGCGGGAGCGCATGTCCTCCTGGCCGGGGTAGTTCGAGCCCTCGGCGAGCCAGATCTTCAGGTCACGGGAACCGGTGGCGTCCATCACGTCGATGCAGCGCAGGTGGTGGTCGATCGCCTTCTGCCGGATCGTCTCGTCGACGTGGGTCAGGGCGCCGAACTTGTAGTCGTCGTCCTGGAAGGTGTTCGAGTTCACGGTGCCGAGGGAGACACCGTGCTCCTCCGCGTGGCGCTTCAGGTCGGCGAAGTCGTCGACGAGGTCCCACGGGATGTGGAGCGCGACGGTCGGTGCGAGCCCGGTGTACCGGTGGACCTGGGCGGCGTCGGCGATCTTCTCGTAGGGGTCGCGCGGGGTGCCGGGGGTCCCGAACACCTTGAAGCGGGTGCCGGAGTTGCCGAACGCCCAGCTCGGGAGCTCGATCGCCTGCCGGGCCAGCTGGTCGGCGACGGAGCTGAAGCTCGCTGATGTCATCGTGTCACTTCCTCGTGTCGATTGAATCGTTTCATACGGTACGTGCTGCGCGAGGTTCGCGCAAGCCGGGGTCTGGTCGCGCTCCGTGGTGGCGGTTCGGGGCGGTGCTGCACAACCACAGTGCGTTCGAACCGCGCGATCGCGCGGCGCAACGTGACTTTGGTTGTGCGCCGCCGCGGCCGCCGCGGCGGGAGCGGGCGGCGGAGCCAGCCGGGAGCGGGCCGGGCGGCGGGCGGTGGCGCCCGCCGCCCGCCGCGCGGCCGCCGCTACCCCGCGGGGACCGCGGCCGACGCGCGCAGCTCGTGCGTGCCTCCCGACACGCGCTGCTCCGCAGCACCGGGCAGCCGCACCACCGCGGTGACGCCCTCGGGCACGGTCACCCGCACGAGCAGCTCCCCGTCGACGAGCTCCCACCGCACGGCGACGTGCCCGTGCACGGTGTCGAGCGAGGTCGACGCCCACGTGAGACCACCTCCGGGCTGCGGTGCCACGAGCACCGACTCGTACCCGGGCGTCAACGGCGCGAGACCACCGACCACGCGGTGCATCCAGTCCGCCACGGCACCGAGCGCGTAGTGGTTGAACGACGTCATCTGGCCCGGGTTGATGGTGCCGTCCGGCAGCATCGAGTCCCACCGCTCCCACACCGTCGTCGCGCCCATCGTCACCGGGTACAGCCACGACGGGCACTCGGTCTGCAGCAGCAGCCGGTACGCGTCCTCGAGGTGTCCGGTCTGCGTCAGCGCATCCGTGATGAACGGCGTCCCGGCGAAGCCCGTCGAGATCCGGTACCCGGACTGCTCGACGAGCTCCGCCAGACGGTCGCCGGCCGTTGCCTGCTCCGCCTCGGACAGGATCCCGAAGACGATCGCGAGCGTGTACACGGTCGTGCAGTCGGACAGGATCCGACCGTCGTCCAGCAGGTAGTGGGTCCGGAAGCCGGCCTGGAGGCGCGACGCGAGTTCCCGGAACTCGCTCGCCTCCGCCTCGTGGCCGCCCAACAGCTCGGCCGCGTCCGCCGCGATGGTGGCTGACCGGTACGCGCAGATCGTCGCGACGACGCCCTTGTCGGCCTTCGCCGCCGCGGGGTCCTCCGGCGGGGCGTCCGGGTCCAGCCAGTCGCCGAACTGGAACACGGTGTCCCACAGGTCCTCGGGGGACAGGTGGTCGCGGACCCGCCGGAGGTGCGCGGCCATGGACGGGAACTGCTCCTCGAGCACCGCGGTGTCGCCGTACGCCTGGTAGAGCGTCCAGGGCACCCACACCCCGGCGTCCGACCAGACTGCGGTGGCGTCGGGCTTGCCGAAGTCCTCGGCGGGGGAGTACTTCAGCACGTCCGGCACGACGAAGGGGATGATGCCGTCGGCGTGCTGCTGCTCGAGCCACACGTCGCGGAGCCAGTCGCCGAGGAACGCCCGCGTGTCGAACAGGTACGAGGCCGTCGGCGCGAACGCCGCGATGTCGCCGGTCCACCCGAGTCGTTCGTCGCGCTGCGGGCAGTCGGTCGGCACGCTGAGGAAGTTCCCCTGCATGCCGCGCACCACGTTGTCGTGGAAGGTGTTCAGCAGCTCGTGGCTCGACTCGAACGTGCCGGTGCGGGGGAGGTCCGACCCGACCTGCACCGCGGTGAGGGCGGTGCGGAGCTCGTCGAGCGTGCCGGGCCACCCGTCGACCTGGGCGTACCGGAAGCCGTGGAACGTGAAGCGCGGCTCGAAGACGTCCTGGCCGTCCCCGCTGAGGGTGAAGTGGTCGGTGGCCTTCGCGGTGCGCAGGGGGCGCGTGCCGAGCTCGTCGTGCTCGAGGACCTCGGCGTGCTGCAGGGTCAGGGCCGTCCCCGCCGGGCCGGACGCGGTCACCCGGATCCAGCCGACGAGGTTCACGCCGAAGTCGACCAGCGTGGCGCCGGCGGGGCTCGTCCAGACCTCGACCGGGGCGATCTCGGCGAGCGGTCGGACGGGCGGCACGGTGTCGGCGACGAGCTCGCGCTCCCCGAGGTCCACCGTGTGCACCGTGCTCGTGCGGCCCTCGTGTCCGTCCACGCTCGGCACCGTCACGTCACCGGGCGTGAGGAAGGATCCGTCGCGCAGGCGGGCGTCGACGTCCTCGCCGTCGTAGAGCTGGTCGGCCGTGATCGCACTCGACAGCGCCTGCCAGTCGGTGTCGGTCGCGACGAGCTGCTCGTGGCCGTCGGCGAAGGTGACGAGGAGTTCGGCGAACCCGGCGACCTCGTCGGCGTACCAGCCGCCACCGCCGCCCCAGGCGAGGCGTCCGGCGGCCCAGCCCTTGCCGAGGACGAGCGCGAGGACGGCGGCGCCACCCGGATCGGCGTCGGTGAGGTGTGCCGTGACGTCGTGCGAGACGACGCGGACGCGCCACTCGTAGCTCGTCCACCCCGGTTCGAGCAGGTGGTCGGAGACGCGCTGCCCGCCGAGCCAGGCCTCGAGGACGCCGAGGGCGCTGACGTCGAGGGTCGCGCTCGTCACGGCGCCGTGGCCGTCGTCGAGGGTGAACTCCCGGCGCAGGATCGGTGCGCTCCCGAGGTCGGCGTCGCTCGCGATGAACGGTGCTGTCCAGGCGGTCATGTGGTGTGTCCTTTCACGCGACCGGTCGTCGTCGACCGGTGCGGGGGTCGTGGGCCCGGCCACCCGCCCGCGGGGGCGGGGTGGTGGAGGCGGGTCGCGCCTCCAGGCCGTGGATCGGGCGTCAGCCCTTGACGGCGCCGCTCGTCATGCCGGCGACGATCTGACGGTTGAAGAAGATGTAGAGGATCAGCGGCGGGATCGTGATGAGCAGCACGTCCGTGAACAGCAGGTTCAGCTGGCTGACCGACTGGCTCTGGAACGTGTACAGCGTCTGCTGCACCGTCGCGTTCTCGGAACCCGGCAGGAAGTACAGCGGGTTCGTGAAGTCGTTGAACACCGTCACCGACTGCACGAGCACGACCGTGATGATGACCGGCTTGAGCAGCGGCAGGACGACCCCGAAGAACAGGCGGATCGGACCGGCGCCGTCGAGCACGGCTGCCTCGTCGAGCTCCTTGGGGATCGTCGCGACGAACGCCCGGAAGAGCAGGATGCAGAACGAGAGGCCGAAGGTCGCCTCGATGAGGATCATCCCGCCCATGGTCTTGAACAGGTTGAGCCCCTGCAGCACCCAGATCGTCGGGACGATCGCGGGCGGGACGATGAGGCCGGCCAGGACGAAGAAGTTGATCAGGCCGTTCCACTTGCTCGGCCGCCGTTGCAGGACGTAGCCGACCATCGCGGAGAACACCACCATGATGATGACGCTCCCCACGGTGAGCACGGCGCTGTTCAGGAACGAGCGCAGGATCCCGCCGTCGCCGGTCTGCATGACCGCCACGAGGTTCTGCCACAGCTGCCACTGGGTCGGCAGGCTGAAGCCGAGCTGGTTGGCCTCGGCCGGGCTCTTCGCGGCCTGCAGCAGGACGAAGACGAACGGCACGAGGAAGACCACGAAGCTGACGATGATCGCGACGATGCCGATGACCCACTTGCGTGCGGTGTTGCGGCTCCGGGCTCGTGTGGGGGTCAGCCGCTGGCTGGTGATCGCGGTCACAGGTCCGCCTCCTTGCGGTTGATGAGCCAGGAGATCGGGACCATGATCGCCGTCACCACGATGAACAAAACGACGTTGCCGGCGGTCGACAGTCCGTAGAACCCGGCCTGGTACTGCTTGTAGATCACGCTCGCGATGACGTCGCTCGTGAAGCCGGGTCCGCCGCCGGTCATCGCCCAGATGAGGTCGAACGACCGCAGGCCGCCGATGAGCGACAGGATGATGACCGTCCCCATCGCCGGGCGGGACAGCGGCAGCGTGATGTTCGTGAAGATCGTCCACGCGCTGGCGCCGTCCACCCGGGCGGCCTCGAAGTACTCCTGGGGGATCGCCACGATGCCGGCGATGAAGATGAGCGTCGCGATGCCGACGCCCTTCCAGACGTCCACCGCGGCGACGCTCCAGAGGGCGAGGGCCGGGTCGGTCAGCCATCCAGGTGTGGGGAGGCCGACCGCCCCGAGGGCGCCGTTGATGATCCCGTGGAAGGGGTCCATCAGCGCCTTGAACGTGATGCCGATGCCGATGGTCGACACCAGCACGGGGAAGAACACCACCGCTCGGAGGTACCCGCGCCCGAGCACGGGGCTCGTGAGGAGCAGGGCGAGGGCGAGTCCGAGGACCACCTTCGCCGCGCTCGTCACGAACCCGTACTCGAACGTGTGCACGAACCCGGAGACGAGCTGCGGGTCCTGGAAGAACCGGACGAAGTTGTCGAAGCCGATGAAGGTCTGGTCGAACAGCGTCCAGCGGGTGAGTGAGAAGTAGAACCCCGCGAAGGTCGGGACCGCGAAGAACACGACGTAGAGCGCGATCGCCGGGATGAAGAACCAGGCCGGGTAGAACGAACGCATCCGCCTGCGGGCCGGGCCGGGGCCCGTCTTCGTGGTCTGCGGCGGGGCCACCGCCGTCGTGAGTGTCGCGGTCACCGGATCACCAGCCCTTGATGCCGAGCTGCTGGGCCTGCTGGACGACGTCGTCGTCGTACTGCTTCGCACCCACGGAGGCGGAGGAGATCCCGGAGCCGACCTGCACGCAGATCTTCTCGAGGTTCGGGCCCTTGATCGGGGAGAGGAACTCGAGTGCCGGGCTCGCCTTGCCGTCGTCGAGGTACTTCTGCAGGTCGCCGATCATCGGCGGGACCGAGTCGGGCAGGGTGCAGGTCGAGATGACGTACGGGCCACCGGGGGTGCCGGTGTCGTTCTGCACCTTGCAGCCCTCGGACGAGTTCGCGAAGGCGACGAACTTCTTGGCGGCCGCGAGCTTGTCACCCGTGGTCGTCTTCGGGATGTAGAGGCCGTTCGGCTCCCAGATGGTGAGGTTCGTGTCGTCCGCGTTCTCCGCCGGCAACGCGAAGGCACCGATGTCGTTCACCGCGTCGGGCGAGTCCTGCTGGATCGCCGAGATCGCGTTGGTCAGCATCGGGTACTGGGCACCCTTGCCCTCGGCGAGCATCTTCAGGCCGTTCGCCTGCGTGGCCGAGGCGTAGTCCTCGTTGTAGAGGTCCTTGTCCTTGCCCTCCTGGAGGTGCTGGAACCCGGCGAGTGCGGGCTGCTCCGCGTAGGACTCCTTGTGCTTCGTGTACTGCGTCGCCCAGTTCTTCTGCTGCGCGGTGATGTTCGCGAAGTCGCCGAGGACGAACAGCTGGCTGGTCCAGGTGTCGCCGTAGGTCTGGATGATCGGCGCGATGCCGGCGTCCTTGATCTTCTCGCTGTTGCTGATGAAGTCCGCCCACGTGGTCGGGACGCTCAGGCCGAGGTCCGCGTAGACCTTCTTGTTGTAGAGGACGGCGCCGCCGAAGCTGGTGCCGAACGGTGCGCCGTACATGCCCTTGTCGGTGCTGACGACCTTAGTGAACTGCGGGTCGACGTCCTTCGCCCAGCTCTCCTTCGAGAGGTCGACGAGCGTGTTGTCCGGGTTGAGCGCCTGCATGAGCGAGCCGGAGTTGTAGTTGAAGACGTCGGCCATCTCGCCGGTCGACAGCCGGGTCTTCACCAGGTTGTCGCCGTCGGTGCCCTGCGGCTTCGTGTCGAACTTGACGGTGATGTCGGGGTTCGCCTTCTCGAACGCGGCGATGAGCGGCTTCGCGGTGGCGGCGGTGGCCTCGGCGTTGTCGGCGAGGTACGTGATCGTGACCTTGCCGCCGCCGCCGCCGCTGCCGGTGTCGGCGGAGCCGCCCGACGAGCACGCGGCCAGGCTGCCGATGAGGACCGCGGCGCCGCCGATGGCGAGCAACCTGGTGGTCAGGGGACGAGCTGACATTCCTTACCTCCTCGTAAGGCCCGGGACTGGGGGAACCCGGGTGAAACGGACCCGGTCACCGCGCCGATGCGGTTCCCGGTGGTGCTGTTTAGAACGTTTCAATCGGAATGGAACCATGCGGATTGAAGCGTGTCAATCACCGATCCTGATTCGTTACGCAAGTGCGCGGTCCCGCCGCCCGCGGGAGCCGGGAGGCGCGGGTCCGCCCCGGCGGGCGGGGTGCGCTGGGTGGGGTGGTCGCGAGGTTTCGCGCTGGCCGACAGTTCACGGGGCCGGCGGCGCGTGAGGTGTCGCCCAGCGCGAAACCTCACGCGCCCGGACGGCCGCGCGAGACTCGCCTCGGCGGGCACTTTCGCGGCTCCGCGCCCGCGAAAGTGTCCGCCGAGGCGAGACTCGGGAACGCCGAGCGCCGAGCGCGCCGCGTCAGGCCTCGGTACGCCTCGGGTCGCTCGGCGCCGTCCGCGCAGCCACCTCGGCCGCCCGCGCCCGCCCGAGCGTGCTCTCGCGCGGCACGAGCTCGCTCCCGAGCACCACCGTCCGGTGCACGTGCTCCGCGGGGTCCTCGTCGAGCTCGGCCAGCAGGAGGTCGACCGCCACCGAGCCCATCTCCGACCCGTGCATCGTCACCGAGGTCAGCGGCACGGCACCACCCCAGGCGATCGAGTTGTGGTCGCAGCCCGTGACCGGGATGTCCTCCGGCACGCGCAACCCCGCCGCCCGCAGCTCCGTCACCACCGCCATCGCGAGGAGGTCCGTCACCCCGAGCACCCCGTCCGGCCGCGACTCCGCCGACATCGCCGCGATCCGGGCGCCGGCGTCGGTGCCTCCCGGCGGGTCGATGTCACCGGCGTCGACGTCCACGAGTTCGACCCCTGGGTGCTCCGCGATCGCCCGCAGCAGCCCCTGCCGTCGACGCGCCACGGGCTGGAGGTCCGGACGAGCACTCACGAACCCGATCCGCCGGCACCCCTGCTCGATGAGGTGCGTCGTCGCGACGTACCCTGCCTGCTCGTTGTCGACCACGACCGAGCAGGCGTCGACCTCGGCGGGTTCGTAGTTGACGTACACGACGGGCAGCCCGTGCTTGCGGACGGTCTCGACCTGTTCCTTCGAGGTCGTCATCGACGCCAGCAGGATCCCCGACACCCGTGTGCTCTCCAGGAACGCGAGGTGCTCTGCCTGCGCGTCGAGGTCGTTGTCGCTGTTCGTCACGAGCAGGGTGTTGCCCCGCGCCCGCGCCGTTGTCTGCGCCCCGCTCACCATGTCCGTGAAGAGCGAGTTCCGCAGCGAGGTCACGACGAGCCCGATCGCCCGCGTGCTCCCCGAGACGAGTGCCCGCGCGTTGCGGTTCGGCGTGTACCCGAGGTCGGTGATCGCGGCACGGACCCGTGCTGCGGTCGCGTCGGCCACGCGTTCCGGGTGGTTCAGCACGTTCGAGACCGTCGCGAGCGAGACGCCCGCCCGAGCGGCGACGTGGTGCACGCTCGGCGGTCCGTCGCGCCGGGGGACATGCACCATGCTCCGATCGTAGGCGGACCGGCGCTCCCTCCCGGCCATCCGCCGGACAGGCCGGCGCACCGACGCGTCCACCCGGCCATCCGTCGGACGGGAGGTGGGCCCCACCAGCCGGTTCCGGCGCACCGCGCCAGCGGGGCGACGGCCGTGACTGGAGGGACGGTGCGGCGCCGACCCGCGCCTCCCGTCCGACGCGGCTCGCCGCCCCGTTCGCGAAAGCAACGGTGTGCCGCGAACGGTTGCCGGGGGTCTGTCGCTCTGCCGTCACGGACGCCACGGCATGCCTGTGTCCTGTCGCTCCGGCGGCATGGTCACGGGCACGACCACGGACGCGCGGCGAAGCGCGCAGCGCCCCTCAGCGCTCGGCGACGGTGGACTGCCGCACGACGAGCTCGGGCGTGAACTCCACGTGCAGCTGGTCCGTGCCCAGCCCCTGGTCCACCTGGGCGAGCAGCAGTTCGATCGCTCGCCGCCCGAGGTCCTGCGCCGGCTGCCGCACCGAGGTGAGCGGGACGACCGCGGCCTCGGCGAACGCGATGTCGTCGTACCCGACGATCGCGATCTCCTCCGGCACCCGGATCGACCCGCGCATGATGAACGCCTGTTCGAGGCCGACGGCGAGCAAGTCGTTCGCCGCGAACACCGCGTCTGGGCGGTCGGCGGCCGGGCGGGCCTGGATCTCCTCGCCGACGCGCCGACCCTCGAGGACGGAGAGCGACGTGGTCGGGATCACCTCGAGTGCCGCACCCGCCGCCTCGGCCGCGGCGACCGCGCCGGTGTGGCGGTCGGTGACCTGCCGGATGCCGAACGGGCCGCCGACGAAGGCGATCCGCCGGCGTCCGATCGCGGTGAGGTGCGTGACGGCGATGCGGCCCCCGGCGACGTCGTCGACGGAGACGGACGCGAAGTGCTCGTCGTCGGCACGGCGGTCCACGAGGACCACGGCGGTGCCCTGGTCGCGCAGTCGCTCGAGGCGGCCGAGGTCGTCCCCGGCGGGGGAGATGAGGAGTCCGGCGACGCGGCGCTCCTCGAAGAGGTCGACGTAGGTGTGCTCGCGGTCGACCGACTCGTCGGAGTTCCCGACGAGGACGGCCAGGCCCTTCTGCATGGCCGCGTCCTCGGCGCCGCGCGCGACGTCGGTGAAGAACGGGTTGCCGCCGTCGAGCACGATGAGCCCGACGGTCGAGCTGCGGCCGGCGCGGAGCTGGCGGGCGGAGTCGTTGCGGACGAACCCGAGTTCGGCGATCGCGGACTGCACGCGTTCGACGGTCCCCGGTGCCACCTTGTCGGGACGGTTCAGCACGTTCGAGACGGTGCCGAGTGACACGCCGGCGAGCGCTGCGACGTCCCGAACGCTCACTGCCATGGGGTCATCCTGACATCGGGGTGGCCGTTCCGGTGGAGCGACTTGCCCTCCGGCCGAACGACGAGTACCGTCTCCGCAGCACCGTTGAAACGATTCACAGTCGAACACGCGAACGGAGGACCAATGGCGGTCCGTATCGGAGCCCGCAACACCACGGGCTGGAAGGCGACGATCTCGGTCGCCATGTCGAACTACATCGAGTCGGGGTCGATCATCGCGATCGCCACGAGCCTCAGCCTCTGGCAGGCGCAGTTCCACGTCGGGGACCTGCAGGTCGGGCTCCTCGCCAGCCTGTCCGCGAACGCGTTCGGCGCAGCGGCCGGCGCCATCATCGGCGGCCCCCTGTGCGACCGCTACGGCCGGAAGTTCATCTACACCTACGACCTGCTGCTGTACATGCTCGGGATCCTGCTCGCGGTGTTCGCCGGCAGCTACGGCATGCTCCTCGTCGGGTTCATCCTCACCGGCATCGCGGTCGGCGCGGGCGTCCCCGCGAGCTGGACCTACATCGCCGAACAGGCCCCGGCCGACAAGCGCGCGGCCCACGTCGGCACCGCGCAGCTCGCCTGGTCGATCGGCCCGATGGTCGGCTTCGCCCTGGCCATCGCCGCCGCGCCGCTCGGGCTCCTCGGCAGCCGCCTGATCTTCGCGCACCTGTTCGTCGTCGCCGCGATCGTGTGGTGGCTGCGGCGCGGCCTGCCCGAGTCCACGATCTGGAAGGACGAGCGCGCGGCCACCGGGTCCGCGAACTTCTTCCACGGCTTCACCCAGCTGTTCAGCCGCCGCAAGAACCTCACCGCGATGCTGTTCCTGTTCGGCGTCTACGCGCTCTGGAACACCGTGGCCGGGCAGGCCGGCATCTTCCAGCCCCGCGTCTACTCCGCCACCGGCGTGACGAGCGTCACCGAGCAGTACGGGCTGCAGATCCTCGTGTGGGGCTGCACCGTCGCCGCGACGTACTTCGGGTTCATGCGCTTCGCCGACCGGATGAGCCGGAGGCTGCTCTACGCGATCGGCGCCGCGCTCGCGGTCGTCGCATGGGCCGTCCTCATCTACGCGCCCGCGAACCTCGGCACGCTCCTGTTCTTCGCGATCGCGTGGGGCATCTCGTCGGGCATCGGCGCGCAGGCGTTCTACGGGCTCTGGACGAGCGAGCTGTTCGCGACCCGGTACCGGGCGAGCGCGCAGGGCGTCCTGTTCCTCGCCGCGCGGGTCATGGTCGGCCTGCTGAGCATCTGGTTCCCGCTCCTGCTCTCCGACATCGGGCTCCGTGCACTCGGCGGGCTCATCCTCGGCCTGCTCGCGCTGTCGTTCCTGGTCGGGACGATCTGGGCACCGCGGACGCAGGGCAAGACCCTCGAGGAGATCGAGGCCGAACGCTACGGCACCGTCACCAGCGCGACCGGCACGGTCCGCACGCCCGAGGAGCACGCCGCGCGCCAGCAGGCGCTGCGGGGTGCGCGAGACGAGCGGACGCCACGGTGAGCGACGCGGACCAGCGTGATCCGCGCCCCCTGGACGGCACTGGAGGCGCGGATCACGTGACCCGCGTCTGCTTCCGTCTGCAGGTGGGGACCGAGCACCTCGACGCCTACCGCGAGCGGCACGCCGCGGTCTGGCCGGCGATGCTGCGGGCGATCGCGGCCGCCGGACGTCGGAACTACTCGCTGTTCCTCGACGACGACGGCCTGCTCATCGGGTACTACGAGACGGACTCGGTGGCGGATGCTGACGCGTCGCTCGCCGCGTCGGAGGTGGCCGCCGCGTGGGAGGCGCACATGCAGGACCTGTTCGACGGCGCGACCGGGCGGGCGGACCAGGCGGCGCGCGTGCTGCCGGAGGTCTTCAACCTCGAGGACCAGCTCGCCGCCGCGACCTGACCCGCCCACGGGTACCCGGGACTGCAAGGCACCCTCGCTACCGTGGGGCCATGCAGCAGCCCGCAGCCGGGACCCTCCGCGTCCTCCACCTGTCCGACACCCACCTCACGGGCGAAGGTGCCCTGCACCAGGGGTCCGTCGACACGACCGCCGCGCTCGAGGGCGTGCTCGCCCGGGTCGACGGCGTCCCGGGGATCGGGCTCGTGGTGGTGTCCGGCGACGTCTCCGAGGACGGCACTCCGGAGTCGTACGCCGCAGTGCTCGAGCGCGTCGGCGGCTGGGCGGAACGCCACGGTGCGGCGCTCGTCACCGTCCCGGGCAACCACGACCTCCGCGAGGGGTTCCGCCAGGTCCTCGCGAACGGCCACGTCCTCGGCGAGGGCGGCCGGCCGCTCATGCACACCATGGAGTACCACCCGCCGACCGTGCCGGTCTGGGGGCAGTCAATCGTCGCGGGTCGGCGGATCGTCACGGTCGACACGAGCGTCCCGGGGGTCGGCTACGGCGAGATCGCCGAGGCGTCGCTCGAACGACTCCGCGCCGCGCTCGCCGGCGACCACGCGCCGCACGGCACCGTCATCGTGCTGCACCACCCGCCGTTGCCGGCACCGACCGCGCTGCACGAAGCCCTGCGACTCCGCAACCCGGAGGCGCTCGCTGACGCGATCCGCGGCTCCGACGTCCGGGTCGTGCTCGCGGGGCACTACCACCACCACTTCGCCGGGAACCTCGCGGGCGTGCCCGTGCTCGTCGCGCCCGGTGTCGCGAACGACACCGACGTCACCGGCGCCTACGAGGAGGAGTCCGCGTACGTCGACTCCGGAGCGCTCGTCGTCGACGTCGCCGAGGACGGCTCGGTCTGGTCGACACCGGTCCGCGTGCCGCGGCCGGACGCGGATCCGCTCGCGTTCGCGCTCGACGCGGACACCGTGGCGCGCGTCATCGAGGCGTCCACCGGGCAGTAGACGCACCGTTCGTCGGACGGGAGGGACGGTGCGGGCCCGCACCGTCCCTCCCGTCCGTCGCGTGCGGACGCCGGTACCCCGCGCGTTCGGGTTGCAGTCGGGAACTCCGAGTAGGCCGGTGGCACACCTGGAGCGAAGGAGCACCCCATGCGGATCGGCAGTGCAGTGCAGTACGACCGGTACGGCGACTTCGACGTCGTCGAGCTCGTCCCGCAGGAACGCCCGGAAGCGGGTCCCGGCGAGATCGTCGTCGAGATCGTCGCGGCGGGGCTCAACCACATCGAACGGTTCCTGCGGGAGGGCAAGCTCCAGGACCACATCGAGCTCACGTTCCCGGCTCGTCAGGGTGTCGACTTCGCCGGCATCGTCCGGGCACGCGGCGACGGGGTCAAGGACCTGCGCGTCGGCGACGAGGTGATGGGGCACGCACCGAACGGCGGGTCGCACGCCACCTGGCTCGTCGTGCCGCGCGCTGCCGTCATCAAGAAGCCGGAGCACGTCGGCTGGGAGGTCGCCGGCGGCCTCTACCTGGCCGGGTGCACCGCGGTGTCGGTCGTCCGCAGCCTCAAGCTCGGACCGGAGGACACCGTCGTCATCACCGCCGCGGCCGGCGGCGTCGGGCACATCGAGTGCCAGCTCGCGCACGACGCCGGGGCGACCGTCATCGCGCTCGGCAGTGCGCGCAACCACGACTACCTCCGCCAGATCGGCACCCTGCCCGTCGTGTACGGCGAGGGCGAGGAGGAACGCATCCGTGCGATCGCGGACGGTCGCCCGATCACCGCGTTCATCGACAACCACGGGGAGAGCCGGGCCGAGGAACTCGCGGAACGCCTCGGCGTCGCATCGGGGCGGTTCGTGTCGTCCGAGGCGCGGCGCGACATCGAGATCCGGTTCCTGCGGGCGCCGGCGGAGGACGAGGAGACCCGGGAGCTCCTGACCCTCCTGGCGAAGGCCGTGCAGGACCGTCGCGTGCAGGTGCTCATCTCCGGGTTCTACCCGTTCGAGTACATCGTCGAGGCGTACGAGGACCTCGCCGAGATGAAGTCCCGCGGCAAGGTCGTGATCGGGATGCAGACCGTCGAGACCGGTGCACGGATGGACTGGTACCGCTCGGAGAAGGCCCGGGACCTGCGCGACCGGTACGCCGACGCGCGGGGGAGCGACTCCGAGACGATGGCGGGCGGGTCGGCGAGCCCGAGCGCCTAGCTCAGGACGTCCTTCGTGGTGAACCGGCTGTACGCCAGCGCGCCGAAGACGACGACGTAGCCGAGCTGGAGCACGGCGTTCGACCCGAACGAGTCGAACGCGATCGGGTCGCGGAGCAGGTCGCCGAACCCGAGCCACTCGTGCGAGAACAGGTACGGGTGCAACCAGTCGAGCTGCGGCAGCTGGTCGAGCACCTGGGACGCCCCGGCGAGCACCACCGTCGCGGCCATCGCACCCACCGGCACGCTCGTCAGCGTCGAGGCGAACAGCCCGATCGCCGACAGCCCGAGCATCGACAGCGTCACGTAGAGCGCGAGCAGCACGGCCCGGCCGGCGTAGGACCAGCCGTCGACTTGCGTGCCCGAGAGCAGGGTCACCGGGCCGATCGGGAACAGCACGGCGCCGATCGCGGCCCCGACCAGGACGATGAGGAGCGTCGCGGCGAGGCAGAACGCCACCGCCCCCGCGTACTTGACGAGGATGAACCGCACGCGCCCGGTCGGGGCCACGAGCAGGTAGCGGATGGTGCCGTGGCTGGCCTCGCCCGCGACGGTGTCACCCGCGACCACGCCCACGGTGAGCGGCAGGAACAGCGGGATCGACACGGTCAGCGCGGTGAACGCCACGAACAGCCCGTTGTTCGTGATGTCGCCGAGGAACGCGGGGCCGCCGGAGTCGTCGCCGGTCGTCAGCCGGACGGCGACGGCGATGAGGATCGGCACGAGGGCGAGCGCCCCGAGCATCGCCCACGTGCGGCGGCGTCGGAAGACGAGGGCGAGCTCGGAGCCGAGGAGTGCGAAGGGGCGCTGGCGGGGACGCGGGGAGGCGCGGACGTCGTGCGACTGCGGGTCGTCCGTCGGCACGGTGGCGGCGTCAGGCTGCGACATCGAAGCCCTCTCCGGTGAGGGCGACGAAGAGGTCTTCGAGGGTGCCGCCGCCGACGGTGAGCCCGCGCACCCGGACGTCGGCGCGGACGAGCTCGGTCGTGATGGTCTCGGGCAGGACCTCTGGTGGCAGGTCGGCCACGAGGACGTCGGCGCCGCCCTCGTGCCGCGGGGTCAGACCGAGACGGCTCAGCACGGTGCCGGCCTGCCCGAGGTCGGGCGTCCGGACCGTGACCGTCCGGGCACCGGCGGCGCGGAGCTCGTCGAGCGGCCCCTGCGCGACGAGCTTGCCGGTCCGCATCACGGCGGCGTGCGTGCACACCTGCTCGATCTCGGCGAGCAGGTGGCTCGAGACGAACACCGTGGTGCCGTCGTCGGCGAGGGAGCGGATGAGGTTGCGGACCTCGCGCGTGCCCTGGGGGTCGAGGCCGTTCGTCGGTTCGTCGAGCACGAGGAGGTCCCGCGGGGCGAGCAGGGCGTTCGCGAGCCCGAGCCGCTGCTTCATGCCGAGCGAGTACGCGTGCGCCTTCTTGTCGGCCGCGTGCGCGAGCCCGACGCGGTCGAGGGCGCTCGCCACCCGGGTCTTGCGGGTCCGTGGGTCGGAGGTGGGGTCGGCGGCGTCGAACCGGAACAGGTTCGCGCGGCCGGAGAGGTACGGGTAGAACGCCGGACCCTCGACGAGTGCACCGACGCGCGGCAGCACGTCGTGGAGGGCCTTCGGCATCGGTTCGCCGAGCACCTCGATCGTGCCGCCCGTCGCGCTGGAGAGCCCGAGGAGCATGCGGATCGTCGTCGTCTTGCCGGAGCCGTTCGGACCGAGGAAGCCGAACACCGCGCCGAGCGGGACGGCGAGGTCGATCCCGTCGACCGCGCGCTGCTTGCGGAAGACCTTCGCCAGTCCGGTGGTGCGGATCGCGAGGGCTGCGTCGGGCGTGCTCACTCGGCTGCGGCGACCAGCGCCGACACCGGGACCGCGCCCGCGAGGACCCGGCCGTCGTCGGTGAGGTAGACCGAGACGAGCGAGGTCTGCACCGCGCGGCCGCCGTCGACCGAACGGGTCAGCTGGTCGAGCAGTCCACTGGCGTCGTCGCCGAGCGCGGTCTGGTCGACCGAGCCCTTCGGCAGTTCGGCGATGGTGCTCCAGCCCGTCCCCGTGAACGTCGGCTCGTCGCCGGCGCGTCCGTGTCGGTGCTGCGCGTCGCCCGTGCCGTGGGCTGCCGCGTCGGAGAGGTCCTTCGTCTCGACCGTCGCGCCCGTGGGCGGCGTGAAGTCGAACAGGCGTGCGGCCGGCGCTCCGTACTGCAGGCTCGTGAAGCCGACCTCGACGGCGGGGTCGGACTGGCCCTTCGCCGCGATCGTGGCGCGCAGCGGGAGGCCGGTCTGCTGGTCGACCGCCAGGCGCACGGACCCGACGAGCGTGCCCGTCGACTTCGGCGTGAGGGTGATCTGCCAGGCGTCGTGGCCGGCGACCCGGACGTCCTTCGGCTTCGACACCGTGGTGCTCGGCGTGATCGCGTCGATCGCCTGCTTGGCGATGTCGGACGGCGTCGCGGCGCTGGACTCCGGCGTCCGGGCGTCCTTCGGGAGGGTGACGTGCGTCGCCGTGCGCTCCTTCGAGTCCCAGGTCCAGACGTCGGAGCCGTTGCGGACGAGGTCCTGCTCGGCGAGCTGCTGCGTCAGCTGGACGCGCTGCTTGTCGGGGCCGTCGACGTAGACGCGGGCGGTGTGCGACGAGGTGAGGAGGCCGAGCGCGTCCGAGGCGTCGCCCTCGAGCGAGGAGCCGCCGGACCCGGTCGGGAGCTCCGGCAGGCCGAGGTCGCTCGTCTGCACGAGCTTGCCAGAGTACTTCGCGTCGGACGACCCCGCGATGCTGGCGATGACGTCCGCCGCGCTCGGGTCCGTCCCCGCGACCGGGTCGCTCGACGCGTTCGCGATCATCGGCGCTGCGACGGCGCCGGCGACGACGACCGGTGCGATGACGGCGGGCAGCCAGGCTGACTTCTTCATCGGTTTCCCCTCGGTGGAGCATTCGGAGTCGGCAGTACGGTACGTCGGCCCGCCGACAGTGGGCTGGGCGTTCGTAGACTCGGGGGCGACCGACGCGGGTCGGTGGCGGCGAAGGAGGCGGCATGCGGGCGGTGCTCGGTCTGGACATCGGGACGTCGAGCACGAAGGCGCTGCTCACGCGGTTCGACGGCACGGTGATCGCCGAGGTCGGACGACGGCACGAGGTCGACCGGCCGGAGCAGGGGCTCGTCGAGATGGACACCGCGGTGTGGTGGGACGAGTTCACCGCCCTGACCCGTGAGCTCCTCGAGCGGGTGCCGGACGCCGAGGTCGAGGCCGTCGGCGTGAGCGGCATCGGCCCGTGCGTGCTCCTCACCGACGACGCCGGGGAACCGCTGCGGCCCGCGATCCTGTACGGCGTCGACACCCGGACGGCCGAGATGCTCCCCGCCGTGACGGCCGAGCTCGGCGGCGAGGACGCGATCCGTTCCCGGTGCGGCTCCGCCCTCAGCACGCAGGCGGCCGGGGTGAAGCTCGCCTGGGTCGCCCGGCACGAACCCGTCGTGTGGGCCCGCGCGGCGCGGTTCACGATGCCGTCGTCGCGTGTGGTGGAGCTGCTGACGGGGGAGTACGTGCTCGACCACCACTCGGCGAGCCAGTGCACGCCGCTCTACGACGTGCACGAGGGCACGTGGATCGACGCGTGGTGCGAACGGCTCGCGCCGGGGCTCGCCATGCCGCGACTGGTCTGGTCGGGTGACCGGGCCGGCACCGTGACGGCCGCGGCGGCTGCGGCCACGGGCCTCCCGGTCGGCATCCCCGTGACGGCCGGGACCATCGACGCCTGGGCCGAGGGCGTGAGCGTCGGAGCCGCCGTGCCCGGGCGGATGTTCCTGCAGTACGGGACGACGATGTTCATGATCGCGCCGACCGACGAGCCGGTCTCGGTGCCCGGGATGTGGACCACCGTCGGCACCCGTCCGGGGCAGCCGAGCGTCGCCGGTGGGATGGCGACCTCCGGGGCGATCACCGACTGGCTCCGGCGGCTCGTCGACGGCGAGTGGTCGACGATGCTCGAGGAGGCCCGCTGCGCCGGCATCGGGGCGAACGGCCTGCTGATGCTGCCGTACTTCGCGGGGGAGCGGACCCCGATCGCGGACCCGGACGCACGCGGGGTGATCGCGGGCCTCACGGTGCGGCACACCCGCGGTGACCTGTACCGGGCGACGCTCGAGGCGACGGCCTACGCGGTGCGGCACAACGTCGAGGTGCTGCGCGAGGCCGGGGTGGAGGTCCACGAGCTCGTCGGCGCCGGCGGCGGACTGCTCGGACGGCTCTGGCCGACGATCGTCTCGGACGTCACCGGGCTGCCGCAGACGGTCCCGAGCGTGACGATCGGTGCGTGCTACGGGTCGGCGTTCCTCGCAGCCGGGCTCGTCGAGGACGTGGACGTCACCGCGTGGAACCCCCCGGCCGCGCGCATCGAGCCCGATCCCGCGGCGACGGCGGCGTACGAGCCGGGCTACCGCGACTACCGCGAGCTGTACGAGGCGACGAAGGCCGTCGTGCACCGGTTGGCCGCGCGCGGCTGACGTGGTGCCGGTCGCTGCGGCACAACGAAAGTGGGCCCAAACCGCGGAAAGACGCGGTTCGGGCCCACTTTGGTTGTGCGGAGCGCGGCGGCCCTACGCGGACGCGGAAGCGGACGCGGACGCGTCCACGCCCGCCGGCGCGGAGCCGTCGTACTCGCAGATCGCCTGCACCTTCTCCGCGCTCGCGGACGAGCGGTCGAACTCGTAGCCGAGCCACTCCTTCGCCATGCGCCGGGCGACCTCGACGCCGACGACCCGCTGGCCCATGCAGAGGACCTGGGCGTCGTTCGACAGGATCGAGCGCTCGACGCTGAACGAGTCGTGCGCCGTGACGGCCCGGATGCCCGGGACCTTGTTCGCGCTGATCGCGACGCCGAGACCGGTGCCGCAGATCAGGATCGCCCGGTCCGCGTCACCGTTCGCGACGAGCCGTGCGGCGTCGACGGCGACGTGCGGGTAGGCGGTGTGCCCGTCCGCGTCGACCCCCACGTCCACCACGGACTCCACCCGCGGATCGGCGAGCAGGTCGGCCTTGATGATCTCCTTGTAGTCGAACCCTGCGTCGTCCGAACCGACCACGAGACGGTACGTCATGCGTGTGTCCCTTCCTTGTCTGCTGCACGGGTGGCGAGGACCTCGCCGACCCGCGTGAGGATCATCCCCATCGAGGTGGCACCCGCGTCGGGTGTCCCCAGGCTCTTCTCCGCCAGCGGCCGGGCACGCCCGACCTTCGGCTTGAGGTCTGCGGTCGCAGCGGCTTCCGTGACCGAGACCTGCGCGGCAGCCTGCCACGCCTCGGTGAGCGGCGTGCCAGCCTCGACGCCGCTCCGCAGCTCGTCGACGAACGGGAGCAGCGCGTCGAGCAGCGTCTTGTCCCCGCGGGACGCCCCGCCGAGGTGCACGATCGAGTCCGCGAACGCCTGCGCCGCCTCGACGACGTCGGACGCCTCGTACGCGGAGCGGTCGTCGCGGAGCGACCGGCCGAACGCCTCGAGCGCCGCACCCCACAGGACCCCGGAGGTGCCGCCCGCGAACTCGGCCCACGCGTCACCGGCGCGTCCGAGGACGAAGGCGACCCCTGCCTCCTGGCCCGCCCGGTCGACCGCCTTGCGGGCCGCACCGATCCCCTTCACCATGCCGCGTCCGTGGTCGCCGTCCCCGGCGACCGCGTCGATGCGGCCGAGCTCCTCCTCGTGCTCCCGCAGGAGCGCGTCGACCGCCTCGATCGCGGCGCGTGCCGTCTGCGCGGCCTGCCTGGAGGCACCACTCGCGTCCGGCACGACCGTCGCCTCGTCCTCGGCAGCGTCCACGGCGTCGGCCGGCACGAGCGCCGCGACCGGCGCCGCCACCTTGCGGTACGCGGGCGTGTACGCGTCGGCCCTCCACAGCGTCTCGAGCTCGTCGTCGAGCCACTGCAGGGTGAGCGAGCAGCCGCCCATGTCGAGGCTCGTGACGAGTTCGCCGACCTCGGGCTCGACGACCTCGATCCCGGCGTCCTGCAGGAGCGGGAGCACACGGCCCCAGAGCAGGAAGAGCTCCTCGTACTTGGTGTCGCCGAGACCGTTCAGGATCGGCGCGACCCGGGTGCCGGCGGCGTCCGGGCGGTCCGCGAGCAGCCGCTCGACGAGGAGCGACGCGAGTTCGGTCGCACGGAGGAGCGGGACGTCCTCGATGCCCGGCTCGCCGTGGATGCCGAGCCCGAGGCCGAGGTGGCCCTCGGGGACGGTGAAGAGCGGCTCGGTCGCGCCGGGCATCGTGCAGCCGGAGAACGCGACGCCGATGGTGCGGGTCGCCCGGTTGGATGCGGTGCCGATGCGCTCGACCTCGTCGAGGTCGGCTCCGGCGGCCGCCGCGGCACCCATGGCCTTGAAGACCGAGAAGTCACCGGCGATGCCGCGGCGCTTCGACTCCTCGTCGGCGCTCGCGATGTCGTCGGTGACGACCACGATGCGGGTGTCGATGCCCTCGGCGTTGAGCCGCTCGGCCGCGAGCCCGAAGTTCATCGTGTCGCCGGCGTAGTTGCCGAACGACAGCACGACGCCCTTCCCCTGGTCCGCCGCCTTGGCGACCGAGTAGACCTGCGCCGTGGACGGCGACGTGAAGATGTTGCCGACGACGGCCCCGGTGGCGAACCCCGGCCCGACCACGCCGCAGAACGCGGGGTAGTGGCCGGAACCGCCGCCGACGACGACCGCGACCTGCGGCTCGGCGCCCTCCGTCGGCAGGGCGACGACGCCGCCGTGGACACCGCGGACCCGGTCGGCGTAGAGGGCGAGCCAGCCCGCGAGCTGGTCCTCGGCGAACTCCTCCGGGTCGTCGTGGATCGTGGTCATGGTGCTTGTCCTTCGCATCGAGTGGGGGTGGTGCACCGGGCGACGGCGGGACGGCCGCCGTCGCCCGGGGTTCAGTGTCCTCGGTCTCCCTGCGGGACCTTGAGGAAGTGGATCATCACGAACGCGCAGGCGTACAGGCCGACGAACGTCCAGGTCACGGCCTGGCCGCCGCCGCCCAGGGCGAGCACCGCGGCGACGACGCCCGTGCCGAGGAACGCGGCTCCGCCGGCGGCGGTGGTGTACATCGCCATCGCGGCGCCCTTGTGCTCGGGGGCGAGCGCCGGCATGATCGCGCCCATCGGGACGAAGCCCGCGAGCAGGCAGCCAAACACGCAGCCGGCGACGACGGAGAGCACGTAGCCCCAGTCGGACCCGGCGGGGACGAGCTGCGGGACGTACCACCAGGCGATGAGCCCGAGGGCGGACCCGACGATGCCGAACCACTTGACGGTGCGCTGCCAACCGATCTTGTCGCCGACCCAGCCGAACAGGGCGTTCACGAGGATGTTCGTCGCGTAGACGCACACCGTCATGAGCAGCCACCGGCTCTGGCCCCAGCCGCGCTCGTTCGCGATCACGGCCGGGAGGATGACGAACATGCCGAACTCCGGCGCGGTGTTGATCAGGCGGACGAGGAAGCCCATCAGGATCTTCGGTCGCGTGGCCGTCAGGCGGATGCCGCTCGTCAGCACGCGCCAGGCGCTCTCGCCCTCCGGCGCGATGCGGGAGAACCCGTTCGGCAGGCGCACTCCGAACAGCAGGATGAGGAACCCGATCACGACGAGGCCGATCGAGGCGATCATCGCGCCGGTCTCACCGACCGTGCCGCCGCCGAACACCGGGATGGCGCCGATCGCGAAGAGCGAGCCGAGCGTGGGCAGGCCGCCGGTGAAGGCGACGTAGAACCAGCCGACGGCCGAGCCGTTGCGCTCCACGGGCGTCGTGATGTTCACCCAGACCAGGAACGCGAAGGCGAACAGCGGGTACCCGAAGCCGCGGATCGCGTAGGCGACGGCGGCGAACGGCACGCTGCCGAGCCCGAGGGCGATGAGGAACAGGACCTCGAACACGACCCAGACGGCGAACCCGAGGATCATCACCCGTCGCGGACCGATCAGGTCGGCGAGAGCACCGGAGACGTAGCTCCCCACCAGGGCGGCGAGGCTGTAGAACGTGACGATCGTCGCGACCGTGGCCTCGGGGGAGCCGAGGACCGCGACCATGTGCGGCGTGATGAAGTTCGACTCGACGCCGTTGCCGGTCATGAAGACCAGGACGGCGAGGAAGCCGAGGGCGAGCGGGCGGGGGATGCCCATCTTGTCGAGCCGGCCCTCGGGGCGGGGCATCGTCGGCGCACCGGTGGTGCGCTGTGTCGTCGTTGACATGCTTGCTGACTCCTGTGGTGGCTGCGGCTCAGGCCTGCAGGGACGGGATGATCGAGACCTTGACGCTCGCGCCCGCGGAGTCGCCGACGAGGTCGAGGGCCTCCTGGAAGCGCTCGAGCGGGAACTGGTGCGTGCAGATCTCCGACATCGGCAGGGTCTCGGCCTCGAGCAGCTTGATCGCCGCCGGCCAGGTGTGCGGGCCGAGGTGGGCACCGCGGACGTCGAGCTCCTTGTCGTCCGAGATGATCGACCAGTCGACGGACACGTTGTCCTTGAAGACCGAGTACTCGACGAACGTGCCGAGCTTGCGGAGCAGGTTGAGTCCCTGCGGGACCGCGGACGGGTGCCCGGTCGCCTCGATGTAGACGTCGGCGCCGTACCCGTCGGTGAGTTCCTTGACCCGGGCGACCGCGTCGTCCTGGGCGATGTTGATCGTGATGTCGGCACCGACCTTGCGGGCGAGTTCGAGCTTGTCCTCGACGACGTCGAGCGCGATGATCCGCAGCGGGTTCTTCTGGCGGGCACCGGCGATCGCGGAGAGCCCGATCGGCCCGGCACCGGCGATCACCACGGTGTCGCCGAACTTGATGTCGCCCCGCTCGACGGCGTGGAACGCGCACGAGAGCGGCTCGGCGAAGGCGGCGACCTGCCCGGGGAGGGCGCTCGACACCGGGTGGGTCAGGGCCTTCGCCGGCACCAGGACGTACTCGGCCATCGCGCCGTCGTATCCCTTGAAGCCGAACATGTCGTGCACGTTGCACATCCAGTACGCGCCCTCGAGGCAGTAGCGGCACTCCCAGCACGGCACGATCTGCTCGCAGGCGATCCGGTCGCCCACGGACACCCCGCGCTTGGCGAGGGCAGCGTCGTCACCGGCGACGATCGTGCCGACGAACTCGTGTCCGGGGATCCGGTCGGTGTCGGCCCAGGCCGGGCGGTTCTCGTCGCCCCAGAACTTCGCGGCGCCGTGGTAGCACTTCAGGTCGCTCGCGCAGATGCCGACGGCGTCGGTGCGGAGCAGGAGTTCGCCGGGTCCGGGGGTCGGCACGGGGCGGGTCTCGAGGCGGTAGTCCTCGGGACCGTGGACCACGACGGCGCGCATCGTGGTCGGGATCTCGGTGGGCGTCGCGGCCGTGGTGGTCGCGTTCTCGGTCGTCGTCGACATGAGCTGCTCCTTCGTCGGGGTGCTTCGGCGACGACTGTACACCCCGCGGAACGTTTGTCCAGAACACAATTTCTGGTACGGTCGGCGCAACGCAAGGGAGCGAACATGACCACCGACTTCGCCGCAGCCCTCCGACCGGGCCCGGACACGATCGACCTGACGAACGACTTCAGCGGCCGCACGGCGGTGGTCACGGGCGGGGCGTCCGGCATCGGCAACGCGATCTCCGTGGTCCTCGCGTCCCGCGGCGCCCGGGTCGCCATCGTCGACGTGCGGGCGGACGGCGCAGCAGCCGCCGCGGCAGCGCTGCCGACCGCCGGCGCACCGGCCCACCTCGGCCTCGGCTGCGACGTCACGGACGAGACGTCGGTGGCCCGCGCGGTCGCCGCCGTCACCGGTGCCGCCGGCAGGATCGACGTCCTCGTGAACTGCGCCGGCGTCGCGCTGCTCGCCCCCGCCGAGGACCTCGACCCCGGCGCCTGGGCCACGACCATCGACGTCAACCTCACCGGCACCCACCGTGTCGCCCAGGCCGTCGGGCGGCACATGCTCGCCGCCGGGTACGGCCGGATCGTGAACATCGCCTCGCAGGCAGCGCACGTCGGCATCGACGGCCACGCGGCGTACTGCGCGTCGAAGGCCGGCGTCATCGGGCTCACCCGCGTGCTCGCGCTCGAGTGGGGCGGACGGGGCGTCACCGTCAACACCGTGTCGCCGACCGTCGTGCTGACCGACCTCGGCCGCGGGGCGTGGGCGAACGAGCAGGGCCTGCGCCACCAAGACGAGATCCCCACCGGACGGTTCGCGACACCCGACGAGATCGCCGCCGCCGTCCTGTTCCTCGCCGGGGAGTCGAGCGCCATGGTGAACGGCGCCGACCTCCGCGTGGACGGCGGGTTCACGATCCGCTGACGCGTGCCAGGGCTACGATCGCCCCATGTCCGCCGAGAACCCCGCCGCCGAGGGTGCCCGGACCCGCTTCCCGCTCGACACCGTCTACCAGGCCGCGCGGATGTACTACCTCGAGGACGCCACCCAGGTCGAGATCGCCTCGCGCCTCGGGGTGTCCCGTCCGACGGTCAGCCGGCTCGTCGCCGAGGCGCGGAAGGCCGGCCTGGTCCGGATCGAGGTCGTCGACCCGTTCCAGGACGAGACCGTCGCGCTCGCCGAACGGCTGCAGGTGGTGCTCGGACTCCGTGCCGTGCACCTCGCCGCGGTGACGCACACCGCCACGCTCGGCGCCGACCTCGCCGCCCCGCTCGCCGCCGCGGTCGAGGGGATGGGGCTCGTGCCGGGCGACGCCGTGCTCATGTCGTCGGGTCGGACGGTCTACGACGTCGCCCACGCCGGCATGCCGCAGCTGCCGGGCGTGCAGCTCGTCCCGACGGTCGGCGGGCAGGCCGACCCGATGCCGTGGTTCCAGACGAACGAGATCACCCGCGCCGCCGCCGAGCACTCCGGCGCGATCCCGGCGTTCCTGTTCGCGCAGGCCCTGCCGTCACCGGCGATGCGGTCCTCGCTCGACGAGGACCCCGCGTTCCAGCACGTCGTCGGCCTGTGGGGTCGGGCGAAGGGCGCCATCCTCGGCATCGGCGCGCCGACCCCGACCCGGGACGCACTCGCGCGGGGCGTCCCGGTCGAGGACGCCGTCTTCGACCAGGCGGCGGGTGACGTCTGCCTCAACTTCTACGCCGCGGACGGCTCGGCGATCGAGTTCCCGGGCAGCGACCGGATGGTGCGCACCTCCCGCGAGGTCCTCTCCGCCGTCCCGCACGCGATCGGCGTCGCGGTCGGTGCCGCGAAGGTGTCGAGCATCGTCGGGGCCGTCCGCGGGCGTCTCGTCAACGAGTTGGTCACCGACGCGGCCACGGCGCGCGCCCTGCTGGACGCGCTCGCCTGAGCGGTTCCCACCTGTGGGCCCGGAGGCGCGGTGCCAGCCCGCACCGCGCCTCCAGGCCCACAGGTGGTGCGTCTACTGCGTGCGCCGCACGTCCCACAGATGGTGCACCGGGTCGTGCGCGTAGTAGGTGGCGAGCGTGGCGACGGTGAACGCGCTGCCGTCCGACCGGAGGCCGGTGCGTCCCAGCTGGTCCTCCCGGACGTCGTCGAATGCCCGGGCAGCACGGTGCGCGGCCTCGCCGAGCTCCCGCACGACGGTGGCGGGGTCCTGCTCGCCGTAGCGGTCCTCGACAGCCGTGGCGTCCTGGTCCCAGTTCGGGAAGGTCGGGGCGTCCTCGGTGAGCATGAGCGTCAACCGCTCCGCCATCTTCCGGTGGACGTCACGCACGTGCGCGGCGTACTCGAGCGGTGACCAGGTGTGGTCGTCGGGGCGGTCACGCACGTCCGCACGGTCGAGGACCGCCGGCCACGCCGAGGTGTTCGCGTCGATGATCCCCGGGACGTCGCGGATCGTGAC
This sequence comes from Curtobacterium sp. Curtsp22, assembly GCF_059492135.1. Lineage (NCBI taxonomy): Bacteria > Bacillati > Actinomycetota > Actinomycetes > Micrococcales > Microbacteriaceae > Curtobacterium > Curtobacterium sp. Curtsp22. Next base: position 3,380,980 of record NZ_CP168519.1, read on the forward strand.
CGTGCTGCCGTCGTAGCCGCACTCGGGGCACGCGGACTCGATGACCCACGTCCAGTTCTTCGTCTCGGGTTCGATCGCCATGACTGGATCGTACGGCCTGGTCGCGGTCCGTCTTGATCCGCGTCCCCGCGTCCGTCGACGCGGAACGACGAGGTCGATGTCGTACGACGTCGACCTCGTCGTTCGTTGCACGCGCCGGTCGTTGCACGGAGGTGGGAACGACATCGCGGTCGTCGTACGACGTCGAGGATGTCGTTCGGGGTCGGACGCAGCGGCGTCACTCGTGCCGGTGCTCCTCCGACGGGTCGAGCGCCGGCCACACCGGGAACGGGTCGGCCCACGTGCGCCACACCTCCGGCCCCGCGAGCAGCTCGTCCGGCGTGAGGAGCGCCCCGTCCAGCGCCCGCTCGATCGCCGGCACGTCCAACCGCTCGCCGACGAACCAGAGCGCCTGACCGATCGGCGCGTCCGCGTCCCACGACGGGTTCGCCGTCGGGTCGAGCGCCAGCATCGCCCCGAAGCTCGACCACGACCCGACGTGGTCCGGCCGGGAGGCGAGCCGGAAGAACCCCCGGGACCGCAGCACCCGGCCGTTCCGCCCCGCGGCCAGCTCCCGCTCGATCACCGACGCCAGGCGGCCGGGGTGGAAGGGCAGCGGCTCCCGGTAGCGCAGCGCGACCAGGCCGTCCCGCGGGTCCCGTCCGACCGAGCCCGAGAGCGCCCGCATCCATCCCGCTCCCTGGGCGAGGACCCGCGCCGCCCCGCCGTTCGACGCGGGCAGGTCGGCCGCGCTCCGGATCGACGAGAGCGCCACGACGACCGCCTGCGGGGCCAACCGGTGGAGCAGCGCGAGCAGACCGCGGCGGCGCTCCAGCGGCACCGGGCCGACCCGGTCGAGGACGATCACCGTGGCGTACTCGACGAGCGACGCCACGCGGTCGGCCGCGACGAACGCGTCGTCGACCTCGGACCAGAGCAGGTGCGCCACGTCGTCGGCGCGCAGCACGCTCACCACGTGGCGGAGCACCCGGTCGTCGCCCGTCTCCGCGCGCGCGGCGTTGGCGAGCATCATCCCCACCGCCCGGGTGTCGGCGCCCGGCGGGAGCGTGACGACGAGTCCATGGTCGGCATCCGGCCCGCAGACCCGGTCGAGGTGCTCGGCGCGGTCGGCGACGGCCCGGACCGCGGCGACGGCGTTCGCGGGCGCGTGCATCCGGTGACCGGTCGTGAGCCGGACGGCCACGCGGTCGGCGTCGACGTCGTGCAGGGCGGAGACGAGGGTGATGGCGGCGGGACGCATGTCGGCTAATGTACATGATCATCGTTCTCAACAATGAGGACACTGACGCAGGAGGTCGCTCGTGAAGGTCCGCAACTCGCTCAAGGCGCTCAAGAAGATCCCGGGGTCGCAGGTGGTCCGCCGCCGCGGCCGTGTCTACGTCATCAACAAGCAGAACCCCCGGTGGAACACCCGGCAGGGGTGACGTCACCGGCGTTCCGTAGGGTGGCTCCATGCGACTGCTGCTCATCCGCCACGGCCAGACCCCAGCGAACGTGAACGGCGTGCTCGACGCCGTCGTCCCCGGACCGGGCCTGACCGAACTCGGGCAGCAGCAGGCCGATGCCCTGCCGGCAGCGCTCGCCGACCGGGGGATCGAGCGGCTGTTCGTCTCGACGATGGTCCGCACGCAGATCACCGCGGCGCCCCTCGCCACGTCGCTCGGCCTCGAGCCGGTTGTGCTGCCGGGCCTCCGCGAGATCGAGGCCGGCGACACCCAGGGCAAGCGCGACCAGGTGTCCGTGCAGACGTACATCTCGACCGTGCACGGCTGGTCGCTCGGGGACCGCACCACCCGGATGCCCGGAGCCGAGAGCGGGACCGAGTTCTTCGCGCGCTACGACGACGCGGTCCGGCAGATCCTCGAGACCGGTGTCGACGTGGCGGCCGCGGTCAGCCACGGAGCCGCCATCCGGACGTGGGCGAGTGCCGCGGCCCACAACACGCCGGACCACTTCGGCACGAAGCGCCACCTCGAGAACACCGGGATCGTCGAGCTCGAGGGGTCGTTCGACGACGGCTGGCGCCTCGTCGACTGGGAGGGCGAGCCCGTCGGCGGCGAGCAGCTCATCGACCGGACGGCGCAGGACCCGACCGGCGAGCGGTTCTGACGCGACCAGCAGACAGACGGGAGGCGCGGTGCCAGCTGGCACCGCGCCTCCCGTCCGTGGTCGGTCGCGCGGACTACGCGAGCTGCGAGGCGGACGTCAGCGGCACGATCACCCGGTGCGCTTCGCGCAGGACGTCGAGCGTCTGCTGGACCTCGTCCGCACGCTCCTCGGGCGTCCAGCCGAGCGACCCGGCGAGCACGTCGGCCAGCTCGTCGAGCAGGTCGATCGTGACGCCGCCCACGAACGCGAGGTTCGTGCGGCGCAGCACCACGTCGACCAGGTGCACGGCCTGCTCGTGCTCCGCGAAGTACGCGACCTCGGCGCGGGTCAGCGCCGGGTCCGACTCGAGGGGCTCGACCGGTCCGTCGACCAGGACGTCGACGACCTCGGCGGCACGGGTGCCGTAGCGCTCGAGCAGTCCCTCGACGACGGATGCGTCGAGACCGTCGCGGTGCGATTTGATCCAGAGGGCGCGCTGGGCGTCCGTGGTCGGGAAGTCCTTGCCGCCGCCGATCGCCATGCCGGTCGTGTCGACCGTCCGGGTGATGCCGAGCTTCGTCGTGACGTCGGTGGAGAGGTGCGCGGCGAGGGCGCGGAACGTGGTCCACTTGCCGCCGACGAGCGACAGCACCGTGGTCCGCGGCAGCCCGGCGATCGGGGTGTCCACGATCCGGTAGTCACGCGAGACGAAGCCGGGGGCGGTGTCCTCGTGCCGGGGGAGCGGGCGGATGCCGGAGTAGCTGTAGACGATGTGGTCGCGGGTGAGCGCGATCTGCGGGAAGACGTGCGCCACCAGGCCGAAGAAGTAGTCGATCTCCTCGTCGGTGGTGGTGACGGGCTTCGCCGGGTCGGCGTCGATGTCCGTCGTGCCGATGAGCACCCGGCCCTTGAGCGGGTAGATGAGCACGATGCGGCCGTCGTTGTTCTCGAAGAACAGCTCGCGGCCCTTCGTCGCTTCGAGCAGCTCGGGGTTGTCGACGACGATGTGGGAGCCCTTCGTGCCGCCCATGAACTTCGTCTCGCCGCCGAACGCCTGGTTCGTGAGGTCGGTCCAGGGGCCGGACGCGTTCACGACGACGTCCGCCGTGAAGACGAACTCCTCGCCGGTCTCACGGTCGCGGAGCAGGACGCCACCGTCGCGGGTCCCGGCGGCCTCGACGTAGTTCACCGCACGGGCGGTCGACGCCGCGCCCTCGCCCGTCCCCGCGGCGAGGCCGTCCTTGAGCACGTCGAGCGCCAGGCGCTCCGGCTCGTGCACCGAGGCGTCGTAGTAGGTGCCCGTGTACTTGAGGTCCTTGTTGAGCGCCGGCATGTCCGCGAGCGCGGCCTTCTTCGTGAGGAAGCGGTGCTTCGGGACCGAACCGCCGTCGCGCGAGAAGGAGTCGTAGATCGTCATGCCGATCTTGATGAGCGCGGCACCGCGCTCCTTCGTCGAGCGCTGCTTGTGCGTGAGCATCCGCAGCGGGGCGTTCATGATGCCCGAGAACGTCGAGAAGATCGGCATCGTGGTCTGCAGCGGCTTGACGTAGTGCGGGGCGATGCGGATGAGGCCGTTGCGCTCCTGCACGCTCTCGCGGACGAGGCGGAACTCGCCGTTCTCGAGGTACCGGATGCCGCCGTGGATCATGTGGCTCGACGCGGCGGACGCGCCCGAGGCGTAGTCGCCGCGCTCGACGAGGGCCACGTCGACCCCCTGCAGGGCGAGGTCGCGGAAGGTGGCGATGCCGTTGATGCCGCCACCGACCACGAGGACCTGTGCGTTCGGGCGCTCCGTGAGCGCGTTCACCGTGTTCCGGGGCTGCGTCTTCTTCGACATTGCTGCGTCGCTTCCTTCGTGGGTTCCGTGGTGGTTCGACATCGATCGTGCGCCTCCGTGAGAAGGCGGGCAACTCGCGTGCACGAACGTGCAGCACACGTGTCCGGCCGGGCCGATCGAGGGTCGGGAGGCGCGACAGGGGTTGCAGAGGCCGTGCACGTCCGTGCATGCTCGGTTCCCATGAGTGACGCAGCGCAGCCCATGCGCACGCAGCAGGCGCTGCGCGCCGCGCATCTGTACTACCTGCAGGACCTGACGATGGACGCGATCGCCGACGAACTCGGCACCTCGCGGTCGTCGGTCTCCCGCCTGCTGAAGTACGCGCGGGACACCGGACTCGTCGACATCCAGATCCGCTCGCCCCTCGACCAGGCCGCGGCGCTCAGCCGGAGCATCCGATCCCGCTTCGGGGTGCACGCGCACGTCGTGCCGGTGCCGGACCACACGAGTGACGTCGACCGACTCGAACGCGTCGCCCTGTCCGCTGCGCGCATCCTGACGCAGTACGTCGAGTCGAACATGGTGATCGGGATCTCGTGGGGCTCGACCGTCAGCGCGGTGAGCCGTTACCTCGTGCCGAAGACCACGCACGGCTCCACGGTGGTGCAGATCAACGGCGCCGCGAACACCCGGACGACGGGCATCGTCTACGCGTCCGAGATCTTGCGGCGGTTCGGCGAGGCGTACGGCGCGTTCGTGCAGCAGTTCCCGGTCCCGGCGTTCTTCGACGACCCGGCCACGAAGCAGGCGCTCTTCCGGGAGCGTTCGATCCGCCGGGTGCTCGACCTGCACGAGCGCATGGACCTCGTCGTGTTCGGTGTCGGAGCGCCCCAGGCCCCGGTCCCCTCGCACGTGTACTCCGGCGGGTACCTCGACCCGTCCGACCGCGACGAGCTGACCAAGGCCCAGGTCGTCGGTGACGTCTCGACGGTGTTCTACCGCGCGGACGGCTCGTGGAAGGACATCGGGGTGAACGCCCGCGCCGGGGCTCCGGACCTCGACACGATCAAGCGTGCGCCGCGCCGGGTCTGCGTCGTGGCAGGACGCTCGAAGGCCGCGTCGCTGAAGGGCGCCCTCGCCGCCGGGTTGATCACCGACCTCATCCTCGACGAGAGCGTCGGGCAGGCGATCCTGCAGCCCTGACCCCGGGGGCGCGGTCCGGTTTGTCGGTGGTGCCCCGTAGGTTCTCGACCATGGTTGCCACGATGGACACCCGCCACTCCGGTGACGCCTGCAGCGTCGGGGACACGCGGTACTCGCGGCGGATCGCCGGCACCGACGTCGACCAGGCGCTCGCCTTCTTCACCGGGGACTACGACTTCCGCTCGCCCGCGGTTCGACGGACCCACCGCGACACCCGCTGGGACTTCGCCGGCGTGGGCGACGAGCTGTTGTCGCTCCGGTCCTCGCGCTTCCTGGTCGACCTGCGGAGCGACAGCCGTGTCGACGACGCGTTCCTGGTCGCCTGGATGCGCAGCGGGTCGAGCACGATCACGTACGGCGGGAGCTCCCACGAGCTCGAACCGGGCGTCCCGGTCGTGCTGCCCTTCGCCGACACGTACGAACTGCACCACCGCGACATCGGCCTCAACCTGGTGCACCTCGACGCCGCGTTCGTGCGCTCGATCGTCGGCGAGGACGACTTCGCCTTCGAAGCGCTCCGCCGACCGACCGCCGACGGCATGCGGGCGTGGCAGTCGGTGGTTCGGGCGCACTCGTCGACCTGGCTGGACGTCGGGCACGAGCTCAGTGCGGTGACGCAGCGTGACATCGCCGAGGCGTTCGCGAAAGCGGCGGTCGCGGCCTTCCCCGAGCGGAGCCGCTGGCGCACGACGGTCACCGGCATCGGGCCCGAGCACGAGCGGGTCCGCCGTGCGCTCGAGTACGTCCACGAGCACGCGCGCGACGCGATCGGGACGCCGGAGATCGCCGCGGCGGCTGGGCTCAGCCCGCGCGGCCTGCAGCAGTCCCTCCGCCGGCACCTCGACCAGACGCCGGGCGACCTGCTGCGCGGCGTCCGGCTCGACGGTGCCCGTGCCGACCTGCTGCGCGGCGACCGTGACGACACCTCGGTCGCCGACATCGCCCGGGCGTGGGGCTTCGGGCACCTCGGGCGTTTCTCGGCCACGTACCGGGCACGGTTTGGGGAACTGCCGAGCGAGTCCCTCCGCGCTCGGTAGCGTGGCGGGATGGACACTGTCGTCACCGCCCTCCGTTCCGCCCTCGCCGACCCTGACGGCGTGGTCGTCCGGACGGAGCGTGTTGTGCTCGACGCGGCACGGACGGACAAGTCCGGCTGGATCGCCCCGGGTGGGCCCGTCGCCGTGGTCGAGGCCCGGACGGTCGAGCACGTGCAGGCGACCCTCCGGACGTGTTCCGGGCTCGGCGTCCCGGTCGTCCCGCGTGGCGCCGGCACCGGGCTCGCGGGCGGGGCGAACGGCACCGAGGGCACCGTCGTCCTGAGCGTGGCGCGCATGGACCGCATCGTCTCGGTCTCGACGGAGGACGAGTACGCGGTGGTGGAGCCCGGCTTGCTGAACGGCGACCTGAACGCGGCCGTCGCCGAACACGGCCTGCGGTTCGCGCCCGACCCGGCGAGTGCGGCCATCGCGAGCGTCGGCGGGAACATCGCGACCAACGCCGGCGGCCTGCGGTGCGTGAAGTACGGCGTCACGAGGGAGGCAGTGCTCGGCCTCGACGTCGTCCTCGCGGACGGGCGGCTCGTCGCCACCGGGCACCGCACGGTCAAGGGCGTCACCGGCCTCGACCTCACGGCGCTGCTCGTCGGGTCGGAGGGCACGCTCGGGGTGATCGTCGGCGCGACCGTCCGGCTCGTGCCGATCCCGGCGGGGGAGCCGGCCACCCTCGGCGCGGTGTACCCGACCGTCGAGGCCGCCGCCCGCGCCGCGGCGTCCGTCGTCGCCGGGGCGGAGCGTCCGTCCACGGTCGAGCTGCTCGACGCCGCAGCACTCGAGGGGATCGCGGCCCACCTCGGGCCGCAGGTGCTCGCGGAGACGGTGGGGAGCACCGCGGCGGGCGGGGTGTTCCTCCTCGTGGAGTACGACGGGCCGGGTGCGACGGAGGCGGCGCTGGGAGCCGTGCCGCGCCTCCAGGCCGAGGGCGGGACCGTGCACCTGGCCGGGTCGGCGGCGGAACGCGACCGCCTGCTGACGATCCGTCGATCGTTCCACCCGGCCATGGAGGCGCGTGGCCGGGTCCTCATCGAGGACGTCGCGGTGCCGCGCAGTCGGCTCGCCGAGATGTTCGCGCGTGTCGAGGCCATCGGGCAGCAGTACGGCATCGCGATCCCCACCGTCGCGCACGCCGGGGACGGCAACCTGCACCCGAACTTCGTGTTCGAGGGCGATGAGGTGCCGCAGCACGTGTGGGACGCGGCCGACGCGATGTTCCGGGCGGCGATCGAGCTCGGCGGGACGCTGACGGGGGAGCACGGCGTGGGGGTGCTCAAGCGGCGGTGGATCGGCGACGAGCTCGGTGACGACGTGCTCGAGCTGCAGCGGGGAATCCGACGGGTGTTCGACCCCGCGGGGATCCTCAACCCGGGCAAGGTGTTCTGACGCCGAATCTCGGCACACGGAACCGGGCCACATTGCTCAGATGTTCGGCCGAAACAGTCCTGTAACGAACCTCGGCGCATCGTGGGTGTCGAACGCGCACCGCCCACGAAGGAGTCAGTGATGCTGATCGGCGTCCCCACCGAAGTCAAGAACAACGAGTTCCGCGTCGCCGCGACACCCGCCGGTGTCGCCGAGCTGGCGCTGCACGGACACGAGGTGCTCGTGCAGTCGGGCGCCGGTGACGGGTCGTCCTTCCCGGACGCCGAGTACGCCGCGGCCGGGGCCGCCATCGTCCCGACGGCCGCCGAGGTCTGGGCGCGCGCCGAGATGATCCTGAAGGTCAAGGAGCCGGTCGCCGCCGAGTACGCCTCGATCCGACCCGGGCAGGTCCTGTTCACCTACCTGCACCTCGCCGCGGACCGGCCGCTGACCGATGCGCTCGTCGAGTCCGGAGCGACGGCGATCGCGTACGAGACTGTGCAGCTGCCGGACCGGTCGCTGCCCCTGCTGTCGCCGATGTCCGAGATCGCCGGGCGGTTGTCGGCGCAGGTCGGCGCGAACCACCTGATGCGGGCGAACGGTGGGCGCGGGCTCCTGCTCGGCGGCGTGCCCGGCACCCCGAAGGGCCGCGTCGTCGTGATCGGCGGCGGGGTCGCGGGCGAGCACGCGGCGACGATGGCGCTCGGCCTCGGCGCCGAGGTCACCGTGTTCGACATCAGCCTGCCGCGCCTGCGGGCGCTGGACGCCCGGTTCGACGGACGCATCACGACGCTGCGGTCCTCCGCGCACGCGATCGCCTCGGCCCTGCGCGAGGCCGACCTCGTCATCGGGTCGGTGCTCATCCCCGGGGCCTCGGCGCCGAAGCTCGTGACCGATGCGATGGTGGCGGACATGCAGCCGGGGTCGGTGCTCGTCGACATCGCGATCGACCAGGGCGGGTGCTTCGAGGGATCGCACCCGACCACCCACGACGACCCGACGTTCCCCGTGCACGACACCGTCTTCTACTGCGTGGCGAACATGCCGGGAGCGGTGCCGCGCACCTCGACGATCTCGCTGACGAACGCGACGCTGCCCTACGCCGTGGCGATCGCGAACCAGGGGTGGGAGGCGGCGACCGCTGCCGACCCGGCCCTGGCGCTCGGGGTGAACGTGCACGCGGGGCAGGTCGTGAACGCCGCCGTGGCGGCGGCGCACGGCCTGGCGGCCGCGGCGCGCTGAGCGCGGGCGCGCCGCTGCGCCGCGCGCCGCGCGCGGCGCGCCGCTTCGCCGAGACTCGGCCCGACGGACGGTTTCGCGGCGCCCAGCCCGCGAAGGTGTCCGCCCAGCCGAGTCTCGGCTGCCCCGCGCACTTCGCAGCCGTACGCCGCTCAGGCGGCCGCGACGCGCGCCGGCGCAGCCGCGCCGCGCCACCCCCGCGAGCCCGCACCACGAGCGTCACGACGACCGCCGCAGCCGCGGCCACCACCGCCGCGCCGGCGGTCGGCGTCGACACGAGCGGCCCGTCGAGCCGAGCGACCGCGACCCACGCCAACCCCCACGCGAGCGACGCCGTCGGCGCCAGGCGCCCCCGGCCCCACACCGCGAGGAGTACCCCGACGAGCCCGGCCACGAGCGCGATCACCACACCCCAGACGTCCAGCGACAGCCCGAAGCCCCGGAAGCCCGCGGCCGTCAGCACCGCGGCCGTGTTCGCCGCCGTCGCGACGCACACCCACCCGAGGTAGAGCCCGAACGTCCCGTCCGTGATGATCGCCTCGACGATCCCGGACGGCCCCGACCGCCGCAGCAGCACGAACGTCCACACCAGCACGGCGAGCAGCGCGACGATGATCGGCTCGCTCAGCCACAGGAACCCGAACTGCACGCTCAGGATCCACGCCGCGTTGAGCAGGAGCGAGAGCACCGCCGGCACCGTCAGCCGCGCGTGCCGGTCGTCGTCGGCGGTGCGGAAGCACTGGCGGATCGCGTAGGCGAGCAGCCCGACGTAGATGACGCTCCAGATCGAGAACGCCGGCCCGTCCGGCGCGATCGCCGTCGACGAGGCCGACAGTGCTCCACCGGCAGCGTCCTGGATCGGCGTCCCGCCGGCAGCTCCCGAGCCGACGAACGCGCCGACCACCGCGACGACCGCGCTCATCGCGACTGCGATCCGCTTCCAGATCCTCTTCATGTCAGCCCCTTTCGTCAGCATGCTGATGACCTGCACCGTAGGCGCGTGGCCGGGCCCGGCGCGCAGCGCACGTCCAGCAGACGGGGGACGGGCCGGACTGGAGGCGCGGTGCGGGCCCGACCCGCGCCTCCTGGCCCGCACGTCGGTCGCGTCCGACCCCCGCACGCTCGCCCTGCGTACGGTGGTGACGTGTCTGTCGAACTGAACACCGTCTACGTCGACCGGATCGCCCCGATCCCGAGTCCCTCGCTCGACGACACCTTCCGCATGCTCGAGGACCAGGGAGCGAGCGCGTGCATCGTGCTCCACCAGCCCGACGCCGAGGAGCTCGGCGACGTCGCGGTCGCCCTCGGCCTGCACGAACTCGCGGTCGAGGACTCCGCTGAGGGGCACCAGCGGCCGAAGCTCGAGCGCTACGGCTCGACGCTCTTCGTGGTCCTCAAGCCCGCGCTGTACAACGACCAGCAGGAGGAGGTCGCGTTCGGCGAGGTGCACGCCTTCGTCGGGGAGGACTTCTTCCTCGTTGTCGTGAAGGCCGACCCCCGCGGCAAGCAGACCGTCCCGCGGGCACTCCAGCGGATGAGCGGCAAGCCGGGACTCGTGACGGTGGGCCCGCAGGCGCAGCTCTGGGCCCTGATGGACTCGATCGTCGACGGGTACGTGCCGGTGATCGACGGCCTCGAGGAGGACATCAACCAGATCGAGGATCAGCTCTTCGCGGGCGAGGCCGGGGTCTCCCGTCGCATCTACGAGCTGTTCGGCGAGGTCGTGGACTTCCAGCGCGCCGCCCGACCGCTCATCCACATCATCGAGAACCTGCACCGCGGGGCGGAGAAGTACCACCTCCCGGTGGAGATGCAGCGCCGGTTCCGCGACGTGCTCGACCACGCGATCCGCACGGTGGAGCGCCTCGACACGTTCCGGCAGCTGCTGCAGAACGCGCTGACGGTCGACTCGACCCTCGCGGCGCAGAAGCAGAACGACGACACGAAGAAGATCTCGGGCTGGGCAGCGATCCTCTTCGCCCCGACGCTCATCGCGGCGATCTACGGCATGAACTTCACGCACATGCCCGAGCTCTCCTGGACGTGGGGGTACCCGCTCGCGATCGTCGCGATGATCGTGTTCGCGGCGGTCCTGTGGGTGGTGTTCAAGGTCAAGCGCTGGTTCTGACGTGTTCGACCGCGCGCCCCGGCTTGCGGACGGACACCCGGACCCGCCAGGCTCGGGACGTCCCCGCCGACTGGAGCACCGATGCCGCACGACCTCGTCCACCTGACCGCCGGGGGCGTCTCCCTCGTCCTCGACTGCCGCGACCGTGCCCTGCCCGCGGTTGTGCACTGGGGCGCGGCGCTCGGTCCGCTCGACGCCGCGGAGCTCGCTGCCCTGGCCGAGGCGGACGTGGCACCGGTCGCGCCGAACGAGGCGGACGTGCCGGTCCGGCTGGCGATCCTGCCCGAGCCGCACCGGGGGTGGACCGGGCGACCGGGGCTGTCCGGGCACCGGGACGGGCGCGACTGGTCCCCGGCGTTCACGGTCACCGAGCTCGAGGTGACCGGCGCCGCCGGCACCGCGGGCACCGCCGGCGCCGCCGACACGGCCCGCACCCGCACCGACCCCGCCGAGGCCGCCGGCGCCGCCGACTCGGGCACCCCCGCCCCCGGCACCGTCACCGCCCACGCCGTGGACGCCACCGCCGGCCTCGCCCTGCGCCTCACCGTCGAGATGCTCCCCTCGGGCCTCGTCCGCACCCGCGCCGCCGTCACCAACACGGCCGCCGGCACCTACACCGTCGACGACCTCACCCTGGCCCTCCCGGTCCCGTCGCACGCCCGCGAGGTCCTCGACTTCGCCGGCCGCTGGGGCAAGGAACGCACCCCGCAGCGCCGCGAGCTCGTCGTCGGCACCCACGAGCGCGAGGGCCGGAAGGGCCGGACGGGCGCCGACGCCGCCACGGTCCTGAGCGTCGGCGTCCCCGGGTTCGGCTTCGCCCACGGCGAGGTCTGGGGCGTGCACACGGCGTGGAGCGGCAACCACCGGCACTTCGCGGAACGCCTCGCCACCGGCCGCCAGGTCGTCGGGGGCGGCGAACTCCTGCTCCCCGGCGAGGTGCGCCTCGGCACCGGGGACAGCTACGAGGGGCCGTGGGTGTACGCCGCGTACGGGGACGGCCTCGACGATCAGGCCCGCCGATTCCACCGGTGGCTCCGCAGCCGCCCGCAGCACCCGAGGACGCCCCGCCCGGTGACGCTCAACGTCTGGGAGGCGGTCTACTTCGACCACGACCTCGCCCGACTGACCGACCTCGCCGAGCGCGCCGCACGGCTCGGGGTCGAGCGCTACGTGCTCGACGACGGGTGGTTCCGGCACCGTCGTGACGACCACGCGGGCCTCGGCGACTGGTACGTGGACGAGGACGTCTGGCCGGACGGCCTCGGTCCGATCGTCGACCGGGTGCGGACGCTCGGCATGCAGTTCGGGCTGTGGTTCGAGCCCGAGATGGTCAACGAGGACAGCGACCTCGCCCGAGCCCACCCGGAGTGGATCCTGCAGGCGGACGGTCGCCTGCCGGTGCGGTCCCGAGACCAGCAGGTGCTGAACCTCGCGATCCCCGAGGCGTTCGCGTACCTGCTCGAGCGGATGACCGCGGTCATCGGCGAGTACGGCGTCGACTACGTCAAGTGGGACCACAACCGCGACCTCGTCGAGGCGGGGCGCCCCGGCGGCGGCGCAGCGGTCCACGAGCAGACCCTGGCGGCGTACCGGCTCATGGCGACGCTGAAGGAACGGTTCCCGGCGCTCGAGATCGAGTCGTGCTCGTCGGGTGGCGCCCGCGTCGACCTCGGCGTGATCGAGCACACCGACCGCGTCTGGGTGTCGGACGACATCGATCCGCTCGAGCGGCAGCAGATGCACCGGTGGACGCAGCAGCTCCTGCCCCCGGAACTGCTCGGCTCCCACGTCGCGAGCGGCCGGAACCACACGACCGGCCGGGTGCACGACCTCGCGTTCCGTGCCGGGACCGCGATCGTCGGGCACTTCGGCATCGAGTGGGACCTCGCGCAGGCGACGGACGCCGAGGAGACCGCGCTCGCCGAGTGGATCGCGCTCCACAAGGAGTGGCGGGGCCTGCTGCACGGCGGCGACCTCGTGCGCGTCGACGAGGTCGACGAGACCCGGCTCGTGTCCGGCACGGTCGCCGCCGACAAGCAGCAGGCGCTGTTCTTCTTCGTCAGCACCGGCCGGTCCGAGGTGTCGGGAACCGGCCGCGTCACCTTCCGCGACCTCGACCCGGACACCGCGTACCGGGTCGACCCGGTCGTGGTCGGCGACGGGCACGGCATCGTGCCGCCGCCGTGGTGGTCGGGGGACCGGGTCTTCCGCGGGCGCGCGCTCGAGACGGTCGGCCTGCAGCCGCCGCTCGTGCCGGCCGACTGCGTGGTGCCGTACCGGCTCACGGCCGTCTGACGGCAGCGGGTGCGGCCACCGCCCAGGAGGCGCGGCTCGGCCCGGCAGCGTCCGCCCGGTCGCGGGGGCGGTGCCGACGTGCCGATAGGCTTCCGGTCATGCCGCACCCTGGACACGCGACACGTGCGACCCCGGTCTGGGCACTCAAGCTCGCCGTCGTCACCGGACTGGTGGGGGTGGCAGGCGGCATCGCCGGCATCTCGGTGTGGCTCGCGCTGCAGCTCATCCAGTTCGTCGCGTTCGGGTACCCGTTCGGCGGCCACCTCGAGGCCGCAGACGCACCGAGTGCCCTGAACCGCTTCCTCGCCCTCGTCGCCGCCGGCCTCCTGACCGGCGTCGCCTGGTGGGCGCTCCGACGCTGGGGCCGCCCGGTCGTCTCCGTGCCCGCGGCCGTCGGCGGGAAGCGGATGCCCGCCCTCGCGACGGTGGCGAACGCGGGCGTGCAGATCCTGGCCGTGGGGCTCGGCGCCTCGATCGGCAAGGAGGTGGCGCCGCGCGAGATCGGGGCGTGGCTGTCCCAGCTCGTGACCGCACGGGCCGGGCTGACCGCCCGCGAGACGAAGATCCTCGTCGCCTGCGGTGCCGCCGCCGGCCTCGCCGCGGTGTACGACGTCCCGCTCGGGGGCGCCCTGTTCGCGGTCGAGGTGCTGCTCGGCGAGCTCACCTTCGCGACCGCGCTGCCGGCCTTCGCGACGAGCGCGGTCGCGGCGTTCGTCGCACGTCTCGTGATCCCGGACGAGGTGCTCTACCACGTGCCGGCGATGCACCTCTCGCCGTCGCTGCTCGTCTGGGCGGTGATCGTCGGGCCGGTCCTGGGGTTCGCGGGCGTCGGCTTCGTGAAGCTCACGAACCGGCTGCAGGGCCTCGCGCCGAAGGGGTGGCGGCTCATCGTCGTGCTGCCGGTCGTCTTCGCCATGGTCGGACTCATCGCCGTGCCCTTCCCCGAGATCCTCGGCAACGGGCGGGCGCTCGGTGTCCTCGCGATGAACACCTCGCTCGAGGACGGCTCCGTCGCCGGGCTCTCGCCGATCCTGTTCCTGCTCGCGCTCGGGGTCATCCGCACGATCACGACCTCGGCCACGATCGGTGCCGGGGCCGTCGGCGGCACGCTCACCCCGTCGATCGCGATCGGCTCCGCGGTCGGCGGTGGACTCGGTGGCCTCTGGCTGCTGCTCTGGCCGACCGACGGGCCGAGCCTCACGGCGTTCGCGTTCATCGGCGCCGCGGCCTTCCTCGCGACGACGATGCGGGCGCCCTTCACGGCCCTCGTGCTCGTCGTCGAGTTCACCCAGCAGGGGACCGACATCCTCATCCCCTCGCTCCTGGCGGTGTCCGGGTCGGTCGCCGTCGCCTACGTGCTCGCCCGCCGACGCAGCGCGCAGATGGTGTGAACACTTCGTCACGATCCGGCACACCCGGCGTGCCACCGGCCTACGATCGGCCGCACGACGGGGCACCGGGCCCCGTACCGGCGACGAGGAGCAACCGATGGCGGGGTTCGACGACATCACGAAGAAGGCCCAGGACTTCCTGCAGGACAACAAGGTCCAGGACGTCCTGAAGAGCGAGAAGGCCGAGGACATCAGCGACAAGGTGCTCGGCGGTGTCGCCGACGCCGTCAAGAAGGCCACGGGTGGCAAGTACGACGACAAGATCGACGGCGCCCGTGACGCCGCGGACAAGCAGATCGGCAACGAGTGACGCGGTTCCCGCGCACCGCACGGACGGCCCCGGACCACGTGTCCGGGGCCGTTCGCCGTCAGCGGTACCCGTCCGACTGGACTCCGGGCCGCGAGCAGACCACCATTGTGTGGTGACTGTCGTGGCGCCCAACCAACCGCTCACCGAGTCCGAGGTCGAGGCGATCAAACGGGACTTCCCGATCCTCCAGCAGGAGGTGAACGGGTTCCCCCTCGCCTACCTCGACTCCGGGGCCACCGCCGAACGACCCCGCCAGGTGCTCGACGCCGAACGACGCTTCCTCGAGCACGACAACGCCGCCGTGCACCGCGGCGCGCACACCCTCGCCGCGCTGAGCACCGACGCGTACGAGGATGCCCGGGCCACCGTCGCCGGGTTCGTCGGGGCCGCGTCACCGTCCGAGGTCGTGTGGACCGCGAACGCCACCGACGCCCTCAACCTCGTGGCGTACGGCATCGCGAACGCCAGCCGCGGCCGTGGGGGACCGGACGCCGAGCGCTTCCGCATCGGACCCGGCGACGAGGTCCTCGTCACCGAGGCCGAGCACCACGCCAACCTCGTCCCGTGGCAGGAGCTCGCCGCGCTGACCGGTGCGACGCTCCGCTGGGTCCCCGTCGCGGACGACGGCACCTGGACGGCCGAGGACGCCGTCGCCCTGGTCTCCGACCGCACGAAGGTCGTCGCCTTCGCCCACGTCTCGAACGTCACCGGCATGGTCGCCCCGGTGTCCGCCGTCGTCGCGGCCGCCCACGCGCACGGTGCCCTCGTCGTCCTCGACGCCTGCCAGTCCGCACCGCACCGGCCGCTCGACGTGCAGGCGCTCGGCGTCGACTTCGCGGCGTTCTCCGGGCACAAGATGCTCGGGCCGAACGGCATCGGCGTGCTCTGGGGCCGCCACGAACTGCTCGACGCCCTGCCTCCGTTCCGGACCGGCGGCTCGATGATCACCACGGTGACGATGGAGCACACCGACTTCATGCCGGCACCCGAGCGGTTCGAGGCCGGCACCCAGCCCGTGTCGCAGGCCGTGGCGCTCGCCGAGGCGGTCCGCTACCTGCAGGGCATCGGCATGGAGCGGGTCCGCGCGCACGAGGAGCACCTGGCCGAGCGCATGCTCACCGGACTCGCCGCGATCCCGGGCATCCGCGTCGTCGGTCCGCCCGCCGGGGTGCCGCGGTCCGGTCTCGTGTCGTTCGACGTCGACGGCGTGCACGCCCACGACGTCTCGCAGTACCTCGACGCGCAGGGCATCGCGGTGCGCTCCGGCCACCACTGCGCCCAACCGCTGCACCGTCGGCTCGGCCTCGTCGCCACCAGCCGTGCGAGCACGTACGTCTACACGACCGAGCAGGACGTCGACCGGTTCCTCACGGCCGTCGGCGAGGTCCGCGACTACTTCGGAGCGACCGCATGAGCGCCCTCGACTCCCTCTACCAGCAGGTCATCCTCGACCACGCGAAGGCCCGGCACGGCGACGGCGAGCTGCCCGACGCCGACGCCGAGCACTTCGAGCGCAACCCCACCTGCGGCGACGAGATCACCGTGCGCGTGCGCCTCGAGCCCGGCACCGACCGCATCGCCGGTCTCGCGTGGCAGGGTGACGGCTGCTCGATCTCGATGGCGTCGGCGTCGGTCCTCACGGACATGGCGGTCGGTCGCACGGTGCCCGAGCTGCTCGCGCTCACCGAGGAGTTCCGCACGATGATGCGGTCCCGCGGCGCCGGCGAACCCGACGAGGACGTGCTCGAGGACCTCGTCGCGTTCCACGGCGTCTCGAAGTTCGTCATGCGGGTCAAGTGCGGGATGCTCGCGTGGGTCGCGGCCGAGGCCGCCGCGCGCGAGGCGACCACGCGCTCCTGACGCGACCGGTCTGCGGTCCCGGAGGCGCGGTGCGGGCCCGCACCGTCCCTCCCGGCCCGCAGTCCCACGTCACGGTTCGTCACCTTCCGCCGTCCGCCCCGGGACGGCACGTACCGTCACGCTCGTGAGCACGAGCAGCGAGCACCGACAGATCCGGTTCAACGCCTTCGACATGAACTGCGTGGCGCACCAGTCCTCCGGGCTCTGGCGGCACCCGCGGGACCGGTCCCGGCACTACAACGACCTGTCGTACTGGACCGACCTCGCGCAGCTGCTCGAGCGGGGCAACTTCGACGGGATCTTCATCGCCGACGTGCTCGGGACGTACGACGTCTACGGCGACTCCAACGAGGCCGCGCTCCGCACCGGGTCGCAGGTCCCCGTGAACGACCCGATCCTGCTCGTGTCGGCGATGGCGTCGGTGACCGAACACCTCGGCTTCGGGATCACGGCGGGGACCGCGTACGAGCACCCGTACTCGTTCGCCCGGCGCATCTCGACGCTCGACCACCTCACGAAGGGCCGCATCGGCTGGAACGTCGTGACCGGGTACCTGCCGAGTGCCGCGCGGAACATGGGGCAGACCGACCAGCTCTCGCACGACGACCGGTACGACGTCGCCGACGAGTACCTCGAGGTCCTCTACAAGCTGTGGGAGGGCTCGTGGGAGGACGACGCCGTGGTCGAGGACCGCGAGACCGGCGTCTTCACCGACCCCGCGAAGGTCCACCCGATCGAGCACCACGGCACGCACTTCGACGTCCCGGGCATCCACCTGTCCGAGCCGTCGGTCCAGCGGTCGCCCGTGATCTACCAGGCCGGGGCCTCGCCGCGCGGCATCCGGTTCGCGGCCGAGAACGCCGAGGCGGTGTTCGTGGGCGCACCGACCGTCGAGCAGCTCGCGTCGACCGTCCGGAAGGTCCGTGACGCCCTGGAGGCTGCTGGTCGCGACCGGTACGCCGCCCGCGTCTACACGTTGCTCACCGTCATCACCGACGCCACCGACGAGCTCGCCCAGGCCAAGTACGAGGACTACCTGTCCTACGCCTCGGAGCTCGGCGCGCTCGTGCTCAACTCCGGCTGGATGGGCGTCGACCTGTCGCAGTGGGACCTCGACGAGCCGCTCGGCGACGTCGAGTCGAACGCGATCCAGTCCGCGGCGGCGAACATCGCGGCGGCCACCGGGTCCGACGGGTCGAAGTGGACGATCCGGGACCTCGCGCGGCACACGGCGATCGGCGGCCTCGGCCCGGTCGCGGTCGGCGGCGGGGCGACCATCGCCGACCGGCTCGTCGAGATCCAGGAGCAGACGGACGTCGACGGGTTCAACCTCGCCTACGCGGTGACCCCGGGGACGTGGGAGGACGTCATCGAGTTCGTCGTGCCGGAGCTCCGTGCCCGCGGCGTCTACCCCGAGGGCTACGAGCCCGGGTCGCTGCGGCACAAGCTGCACGGTCGCGGTGACCGGCTGCCGGCGGAGCACCGCGGGGCGTCGTTCCGGGTGGGGCAGTCCGCAGCCGTACGCTGAACGGGTGATCGGGTCGTCGTTCGTCGTGCGTGCCGCCGTCGAGGACGAGGCCACCGCGTGCGTCGACCTGTGGACGCGCGCCGTCGCCACCCGTGACGGCGTGCCCGAGTCGGACGCGGTGCGGGAACGCGCTCGGTCGAAGTTCGCGGTGCCCCGCGTCGCGCTCGTCGTGGCGTCGACGGAGCCGGACCGTGGTGCGGCCGCGGCGATCGCCGGGTTCGCGCTCGTCACCGCTCCGGGGACGGGGCGTCCGGGGGATCCGGAGGACGCGGCCTACCTCTCGCTCCTCGCCGTCGACCCGCGGGCCCAGGGGCACGGACTCGGACGGTCCCTGCTGCTGGGAGCCGTCGCCGAGGCCGGAGCCGCGGGCCACCGCCGAGCCCTGCTGCACGCGCTGGACGACAACGCGCCGGCGCTCCGGCTGTACCGCAGCGCGGGGTTCCGTCCCGTGGGCGACCCCTTCGCGCACGCACTGAGCGGTCGGCCGACCCGGGTCTGGGTCACCGACGGCGTCGACGCTGCCGAGGGTGTCGTCGCTGCCGACGACTGACCCGTCAGGACGGCTGGGGCTCCGGCTCCGGCTCCGGCTGGGGAACGGGCAGCGCGTCCGCCGCGCTCGGCCACGGCGCCCACTTCGCCCGTGGTGCGACGAGCAGGTACGGCTGCGGCGTCGGGTAGCTGACGAGTTCGAGCGTCGAGCCCCACGGGGTCCGGGTGTACACGAACCGGTTCCCCTCGCCGACCTCGAGGCCGCGGAGGTCCCGAGGATCCGAGTTGCGGGTGCCCCCGGCTGCCTCGATGCGGGCGAGCGTGCCGTCGAGGTCGTCCGTGTACATCGCGAGGTGCTGCCACCCGAGGTCCGCGGGGTGCACGGGACGGTGCTGGTCCGGTCCGAGGTACTCGAACAGCTCGAGCCCCGGTCCGTCCGGCAGCGCGAGCATCCGCATCGCGCCCTGAGCCATCGTCGACGGGATCCCCAGGTAGCGGTGCGCCTCGGCCGTCGCGTTCGGTTCCTCGGTGCGGCAGCGCATGTCGTACAGCACGACGGCGTCGAACGCCGCCTCGAAGAACGCCGTGGCGGCATCGATGTCCGGCACCGTGACGCCCACGTGGTCGATCCTGATTCCCGCGCTCATGGGCCGATCCTGACATCCGGGCGCCCGCACGTTCCGCCCGGGTGCCGAGGGTGCGGTGCCGATGCGGCTTCCCGCACGCCGCAGACCGGTGAGGTGAGGCTGCCCTCACCGGAAAACCCCTGATCAGGGTAGCCTCACCATGCTGGCGCCGACCCGCGCCGAGTGGCATCCTGACTCGCATGTCGACCGCTGCGGACCTCGTCCTGCCCTCCACGGACCACGACGCCACGAGCGCCGCCCGGCTCAACTGGCTGCGCGCCGGCCTGCTCGGGGCCAACGACGGCATCGTCTCGGTCGCGGCGGTGCTCGTCGGCGTCGCCGGAGCCGGCGCGGGGACCGGTCCGGTCATCGCTGCGGGCACCGCGGCCCTCGTCGGCGGTGCGGTCTCGATGGCCCTCGGCGAGTACGTGTCCGTCAGCGGTGCCCGTGACGCCCAGCGCACCGGCCAGGCCGCACACCAGGCCGAGCTCGAGGCGGAGTCGGAGGACGCCGGCACGATCGCCGCCCACTACCGGAGCCTCGGCGTCGACCCGGCCGTCGCGAGCGCCGTCGCCGACGAGCTCGTCCGACCCGAGGTGCGCCGTCGACGGGCAGCGGTCGCGCTCCGCGATGCCGAGGACGAGGTGGTGAGCCCGTGGCGTGCCGCGTGGGTGTCGGCGGCGACCTTCACGACCGGTGCCGCGCTGCCCTTCCTCGCGATGCTCCTCAGCCCCGAGCCCGCCCGCGTGGCGGTGACGGTCGTCGCGGTCCTCGTCGCGCTCGCCGCCACCGGGACGACCGGTGCCACGCTCGGTGGTGCGCCGCGCACGCGGGCGACGATCCGTGTCGTGACCGGTGGAGCGCTGGCCCTGGCCGCGACGTACGCGGCCGGGGCGGTCCTCGGGGCGCACGCGCTCTGAGCGGGCGGACGGCGATCGGTGTCGGTGTCCGTGTCGGAACGATCGTTCCAGGACAGGCGTCACGACACACGACCGTTACACGGGGGTAACGGGCCGGGCGCAGTGTCTCCGTAGCGTCGTGGCAGAGGCGGGCACCGCTCGCCCTTCCCGCTCCTTCGGAGGACGCCATGGCAACAGAGATCCAGCCCCCGGTCGCCGCGCCCCACGCCCCCCGCACGACACCAGCACCCGCCGGTGCCGGCGTCGTCCGCCCCGGGTACGACCCGGCGCTCACCAACGAGGACCTCGCTCCGCTCCGCAAGCAGACCTGGACGAGCTACAACATCTTCGCGTTCTGGATGTCGGACGTGCACTCGGTCGGCGGCTACGTCACCGCCGGGTCGCTCTTCGCCCTGGGCATCGCCAGCTGGCAGGTGCTCATCGCCCTGGTGGTCGGCATCCTCATCGTGCAGGTGTTCGCGAACCTCGTCGCCAAGCCGTCCCAGCGCACCGGTGTGCCGTACCCGGTGATCAACCGCGCGGTGTTCGGCGTGCTCGGGGCGAACGTGCCCGCCATCATCCGCGGGCTCATCGCGATGGCCTGGTACGGCGTGCAGACCTTCCTCGCCGCCCAGTCGCTCAACATCGTCTTCCTCAAGTTCATCCCCGCCTCGGCGGGACTCCTCGAGCACTCGTTCCTCGGGCTCTCCGCGCTCGGCTGGATCTCGTACGCCATCCTGTGGGTCGCACAGGGCGCCCTCTTCTGGATGGGCATGGACGCGATCCGGCGGTTCATCGACTGGGCCGGCCCCGCGGTCTACGTCATCATGATCGCCCTCGCGATCTACCTCGTCAGCCGTGCCGGCATCGGGAACATCTCGTTCACACTGTCCGCCGGTGCGCCGCTGTCGTTCGGCGCGAGCATCCCGGTGATGCTGTCCGCGATCGCCCTCGTGGTGAGCTACTTCTCCGGCCCGATGCTGAACTTCGGCGACTTCTCCCGCTACGCGAAGTCGTTCGACGCGGTGAAGCGCGGCAACCTCTGGGGCCTGCCGATCAACTTCCTGTTCTTCTCGGTGCTCACCGTCCTCTGTGCCAGTGCCACGGTGCCGGTGTTCGGCAAGCTCATCACCGACCCGATCGAGACCGTGCAGGCGATCGGGGCGCCGTTCGCGATCCTCCTCGGCGGGCTGACCTTCGTCACCGCGACCGTCGGCATCAACATCGTCGCGAACTTCATCAGCCCCGCGTTCGACTTCTCGAACGTGGCCCCGCGCAAGATCAGCTGGCGGGCGGGCGGCATGATCGCGGCCGTCGGGTCCGTCCTCCTCACCCCGTGGAACTGGTACGGCAACGACCAGGCGATCCTGTACACGCTGGGGGTCCTCGGCGCCCTGATCGGCCCGCTGTTCGGGATCCTCATCGCCGGCTACTACATCGTCGCGAAGCAGCGCATCGCGGTCGACGACATGTACACGAAGGACCCCGCGGCCCGGTACTGGTACGTCAAGGGTTTCAACCCGAACGCCATCTGGACGCTCGTCGTCACCGGTGCGGTGTCGGTCGCCAGTGCGGTCCTGCCGTCGGCGCTCGGCGTCGTCCCGTGGCTGTCGAACTACAGCTGGTTCATCGGGTGCGCCCTCGGCCTCGTCGTCTTCGTCGGGATGGAGCGCCTGCGTCCGAGCATGCCCGTGCTGGCCGCCGACGACCCGTCCGTCGACGACGGCGCCGCGGTCGGCCGGGCCTGACCGACCGAGCCGTCCCACCCGCACCACCCGCACCACCGGAAGGAACCCGATGCGCATCCGCGTCGTCAACCCCAACACCACCTCCTCGATGACCGCGGCGATCGGCAGCGCCGCCGCCGCGGTCGCCGGGCCCGGGACGATCGTCGAAGCCGTCAACCCCACCATGGGGCCGGCGTCGATCGAGAGCCACTACGAGGAGGCGCTGGCCGTCCCCGGGCTCCTCGAGCAGATCGCGCTCGGCGAGCAGGACGGTGTCGACGCCTACGTGGTCGCATGCTTCGGGGACCCCGGGCTCGATGCGGCACGCGAGGTCGCGTCCGGACCCGTCATCGGCATCGCGGAGGCGGCCTTCCACGCCGCCGCGATGCTCGGGCGCCGGTTCGGCGTGGTGACCACCCTGAGCCGGACCACGGGCCGTGCGCACGAGCTCGCCGAACGGTACGGGTTCGCGTCGCTCGTGACCGAGGTCCGGGCGTGCGAGGTCCCCGTGCTCCGCCTGGAGGACCCGGACTCCGACGCCCGGGCACTCGTCGTGGAGGAGTGCCGGGCCGTGCTCGCCGGCGGCGCCGACGCCGTGGTGCTCGGCTGCGCCGGCATGGCGGACTTCTGCACCGAGGTGTCCCGCGCCGTCGGGGCGCCGGTCGTCGACGGTGTCGCGGCGGCCACGGTGCTCGCCGAGTCCCTCGTGCGCCTCGGGCTCACGACCGGGCGACGCGGCGAGTACGCGCCACCCCCGGCCAAGCCGATGTCGGGACTGCTCGCGGGGTTCGAACGCCGGCCGATGGCGGGCGCGACGGTCGGGGCGGGCGCATGACGCGCCTCCAGGGCCCCGCCGGCGACACGACGGCCGCACCCGCGCCCGCTGACCTGGTCCTGCGCGCCGGCCGCGCCTGGATCGACGGCGCCTTCCGACCCGCAGCCGTCGTCGTCCGCGACGGGCGGGTCGACGCCGTCGTGGCCGTGGACGAGCCCGTCGACGCCGTCGAGGACCGCGCCGTGCCCGATGCGCACGTCCTGCTCCCGGGCCTGGTCGACACGCACGTGCACGTGAACGAGCCCGGCCGCACCGAGTGGGAGGGCTTCGCCTCGGCGACCCGTGCAGCCGCACTCGGTGGCGTCACCACGATCATCGACATGCCGCTCAACTCGATCCCCGCGACGACGACCGTCGAGGCGCTCGAGGTCAAGCGCGCGAGCGCCGCGGGCCGCGTCGCCGTCGACGTCGGGTTCTGGGGCGGTGCCGTCCCGGCGAACCTCGGGTCGCTCGACGGTCTGCACGACGCCGGCGTGTTCGGCTTCAAGTGCTTCACCGCGCCGTCCGGGGTCGACGAGTTCCCACACCTCGACGCACCGCAGCTGCGCGCGGCGATCGAGGAGGTCGCCCGCATCGACGCCCTGCTCATCGTGCACGCCGAGGACCCCGAGTTCCTGGTCGACCACGCGGCGCTCGGCGGACACTACGAGGACTTCCTCGCCACCCGCCCGGTCGACGCCGAGCGGTCCGCGATCGCCCGAGTGGTCGAGGGTGCCCGCGAGACGGGCGCTCGCGTGCACGTCCTGCACCTGTCGGACGCCGGCGCGCTGCCGATGATCCGCGCCGCGAAGGACGACGGCGTGCGGCTCACGGTCGAGACCTGCCCGCACTACCTCGCCTTCGAGGCCGGCACGATCCCCGACGGGGCGACCGAGTTCAAGTGCTGCCCGCCGATCCGCGACGACGCCAACCGCGACGCGCTCTGGGCCGGGGTCCTGGACGGGACGATCGACATGATCGTGTCCGACCACTCGCCCTCCACCGCGGACCTCAAGACCGACGACTGGGGGACCGCCTGGGGTGGGATCGCCGGGCTGCAGGTCGGCTTCCGTGCCGTGTGGACGGAGGCCCAGCGCCGCGGTGTCGCGCTCGAGCAGCTGCTGCCGCACTTCACGACCGGCCCGGCGGGGCTCGCCGGCTTCGCCGACCGCGGGCGCATCGCGCCGGGCGCACTCGCGCACTTCGCGGTGTTCGACCCGTCCGCCTCGGCGGTCGTCGACGTGGCCGGGCTCGCGCACCGCAACCCCGTCTCGGCGTTCGCCGGCCTGGAGGCGCGGGGCAGCGTCACCGAGACCTGGTTGCGCGGGCGGCTGGTCGCGACCGCGGACGGCGGCGTCACGTCCGTCAGGGGGGCGCTCGTCGACCGACCCGTGCTCGCGGGAACACCGCTGTAACGATCGTTCCGATACGATCTCCACCGGAACGAGAGGACCGAACATGCTCCCTGTGAACCCACCCGCCCGTCTGCTCATGGGACCGGGGCCGATCACCGCCGACCCGCGGGTGCTCCGTGCCCTGTCGACACCGCTCGTCGGGCAGTACGACCCGTGGATGACCACCACGATGAACGAGACGCAGGAGCTGTACCGGCGGGTGTTCGGCACCACGAACGAGGCGACCGTCCTCGTCGACGGGACCTCCCGCGCCGGCATCGAGGCGGCGCTCGTGTCCCTGCTCGCCCCGGGGGACCGCGTGCTCGTGCCGGTGTTCGGGCGCTTCGGGCACCTGCTCGCCGAGATCGCCGGGCGTGCCGGGGCCGAGGTCCACACGATCGAGACCGAGTGGGGGCAGGTGTTCACCCCGTCGGCGATCGAGGACGCGATCGCGCAGGTGCGCCCGAAGGTCCTGGCGATCGTGCAGGGCGACACCTCGACCACGATGAACCAGCCGCTCGACGAGCTCGGAGCGATCTGCGAACGGTACGGCGTGCTGTTCTACACCGACGCGACCGCCACCGTCGGGGGCAACCCGCTCGAGGTCGACGCATGGGGCATCGACGCCGTGAGCGCGGGGCTGCAGAAGTGCCTGGGCGGACCGTCCGGCAGCGCGCCGCTCACCGTCTCGCCGCGGGCCGTCGCCGTGCTCGACCAGCGGCGCAGCGTCGAGGCGGGCATCCGCGAACCCGGGGACGAGGTCGCCGATGAACCCATCCGGTCGAACTACCTCGACCTCGCGATGATCCTCGACTACTGGGGCCCGCGACGGCTCAACCACCACACCGAGGCCGCGTCGATGCTCTACGCCGCGAACGAGTGCGCCCGGATCCTGCTGGAGGAGGGCCGCGACGCCGTGGTCGCACGCCACGAGACCGCCGGCCGCGCGATGACCGCCGGGGTGCAGGCACTCGGGCTCGGCGTCTTCGGCGACCTCGGGCACAAGATGCACAACGTCGTCGCGGTCGAGATCCCGTCGGACGTCGTCGGCGACCAGGTCCGTGCCGCGATGCTCGACGACCACGGCATCGAGATCGGCACGTCGTTCGGGCCGCTGCACGGACGGGTCTGGCGGATCGGCACCATGGGCTACAACGCGCGCAAGGACACCGTCGTGACGACCCTCGCCGCGCTCGAGCACGCCCTGCGCCGGGCCGGGCACGCGGTGCCGTCCGGCGGTGGCGTGGACGCGGCGCTCGACGTCTACGCCGGTGCAGGCGTCGTCGCTGCCGGGGTGTCGTCGTGAGCGCGCCGTCCGCGGTCCGGGCCTCCGCGACCGCCACCGCCGACGCGACGCTGATCGCCGGGTGGTGCGACGAACTCGCGACCGTCACCGAGGAGCCCGGCCGGATCACCCGCGTCTACCTCTCGCCGGAGCACGCACGGGTCAACGCGATCGTCGCCGGCTGGATGCGCGACGCCGGCCTCAGCACCTGGCAGGACGCGGCGGGCAACCTGCACGGCCGCGTCGACGGTGCGACCCCCGACGCCCCCGTGCTGCTGCTCGGATCGCACCTCGACACCGTGGTGGACGCCGGCCGGTACGACGGGATCGTCGGGGTCCTCATGGCCATCCGGACGGTGGCGCGGGTGACCGCCGACGGCCCGCTCCCCGTCGCGCTCGAGGTCATCGCGTTCTCCGACGAGGAGGGCACCCGTTTCGGCAAGGCGCTGCTCGGGTCCTCCGCGGTCGCCGGTGTCTGGGACGAGTCCTGGTGGGACCTCGCCGACGGCGACGGGGTCACCCTCCGCGACGCCTTCACCCGCTTCGGGCTCGACCCGTCGCGCGTGCACGAGGCCGCGGTCGAACCGTCGGTGCTCGCCGGCTACCTTGAGGCGCACATCGAGCAGGGGCCGTACCTCGAACAGGCCGGTCAGGCGCTCGGCGTCGTCACGAGCATCGCGAGCGCGCGGCGGTTCACCGTCGAGGCCGTCGGCGAGGCGCGGCACGCCGGCGGTACCCCCTACGACCGACGGCACGACGCCCTGCTCGCCGCCGCAGAGGCCGCGCTCGCCGTCGAACGGATCTGCCGGGCGTCGCAGCACGTCGGCACGGTCGGCACCATGACCGTCCAGCCCGGAGCCGTGAACGTCGTCCCGGGGCTGGCACGGTTCTCGGTCGACCTGCGCGGGGAGTTCGACGAGGGACGCGACGCCGTGTGGGACGAGATCACCAAGGCGTTCGCGTTCATCGGGGAGCGCCGTGGCGTCAGCGTCGAGCCGACCGAGGTCCACCGTGCGCCGGCGGTGTTCTGCGCACCGCGCCTGATGGACGCCGTCCGGGCGGGCATCGAGTCGACGGGGGAGCCCCGTCCGATCGAGCTGTTCTCCCGCGCGGGACACGACGCCATGTCGCTCGGGCTCGTGACCGACGTCGCGATGCTCTTCCTCCGCAACCCGGACGGCATCAGCCACCACCCCGACGAGTTCGTCTCCACCGAGGACATCGCCCTCGGGCTCGACGCGCTCGCGGTCGCGGTCGGACGGGTGGCCGCAGCGTGAGCACCGCGGGCCCCGACGTCCGGGCGCGCATCGACTCGGTGTGGGAGCAGCTGTCCCCGGCCGAGCGCCGCGTCGCCGCGATGGTGCGCCACGACCCCGAACTCCTGCTCGTCGGGACCTCGGCCGAGCTCGCCGCCGAGTCGGGCACCTCGAAGGCCACGGTCTCCCGGCTCGTCCGGTCGCTCGGCTTCCAGGACGCCGCCGAGGTCCGGCAGAACCTGATGTCGGCACGGGGCTCCGGCCTGCCGTGGGCCGCCGAGGACGCGGCGCACGTCGACCAGCGCGCCGTCGAGTCGCGCAACCTCGACGCCGCGTTCGCCTCGCTCGCGCGGGCCGACCGTCCCCGTCTCGCCCGGCGGATCGTCCGCGCGCGCCGGGTGCTCGTGGCGGGGGAGCGCGGGGCGTACCCGATCGCCCTCCAGCTGCGCGCCCAGCTCGCGCAGGTCCGACCGGACGTCCGCATCGGCCCGGCCCCGGGACAGCGCCTCGGCGAAGAGGTGGCCGACCTCGACCGACGCGACCTCGTGATCATCGTCACGGTGCGCCGCCACGCCGCCGGCATCGGCAAGCTCGTGCGGCACTGCGTCGCCAGCGGCGCGGACGTCGTCGTCCTGGGCGACCCGACCGCGGCGGTCATCGCGGCCCCGGCGGCCACGGCGATCCTCTGCCCGGTGGACTCCCCGTCGGCGTTCGACTCGATGGCGGCGCTGTTCGCCGTCGTCGCCGCGGTCGCGAACGACGTGTACGAGGCATCCGGCCCGGGCGGCCGCGCGCGCGTGGACGCGGTGGCGCAGGCCTACGACGCGCTGGGGGAGCTCGCCGCGCCCTGACCCGTGCCGTCGCCGCGCTCGTCGTCGCCGGCACCGCCGCGCTCGCCGGCGAGTTCGGCCGCCAGCGAGGCGTTGCGCTCCCGGATCAGCCGCGGCAGGTACCGAGCCAGCGCGAGCCGCTCGGCGACGACCCCGAGCACCCCGAACGGCGCGCGGAACTCGATCTCGTCGACCATCCGCGTGCCGCCGGCCGACGGCTCGAACCGGTGCTCGTGCCGGAACCGGGCGAACGGTCCACGCACCTGCTCGTCGACGAACCGGTGGGGCGCCTCCAGGGCTGTGATCCGACTCGTCATCCGCCACACGATCCCGAAGTGCCGCGCGCGCCACGTGACGGACTCACCGAGCCCGATCGTGCCGGCCGTGGTGCCCGCGACCGCGCGCTCGTCCGTGGCGGCCATGGACCGCTCGTGCGCGCCGATGTCGAGCGACAGCGCGAACGCGCGCTCCGGCGGGGCGGCGAGGTCGGTGACGACCCGGAACGCGACGGTCACGACGTCGGCCAGACCGGTCGGACGGATCGGTCGTCGTCGCGCAGGACGGCCGCCAGCAGCTGGTCGTGGCGGCGGCCGTGCTGGAGCACCGCGGACCGCTGACGCCCTTCGAACCGCATGCCGAGCCGCTGCGCGACGGCGATCGACGCGAGGTTCTCCGCCATCGCCCGCCACTGCACGCGCGCGAGGCCGAGCCCGTCGGGAGCCGGCGCGAACGCCCACTGCAGCACGCGGTCCGCCGCCTCGGTCACGAAGCCGTGCCCGCGGGCGTCCGGGTGGGTCGCGTACCCGATCTCCGCGCCGCCGCCGGCGAACCCGAAGAGCCCGACGGTACCGAGCAGCCGTGGGTCGTCGGCACGGCGGAGGGCGAACTCGTAGCGGGTGTCCGACGCCCAGCCGTCCTGCACCACGGCCGTGAGCCAGTGGCGGGCCTCGGCGTGACCGTACGGTTCGGGCATCGGGATGAACGCCACCACGTCGGGATCGGTCGCGTAGGCGACGACGTCGTCGGCATCGGTGAGCTCGGGGACCGAGAGGACCAGCCGCTCGGTCCGCAGCGTGACGGGGTCCATGGGGCGAGCCTAGCGACGGCGGTCGTCGCGGTAGCGTCGGTGGCATGACGTTCGACGCGCTCCCGTTCCCGGTCATCGACGGACACAACGACCTGCCCTGGGAGCGGCGCGAGACCCACGACTCCGGGGTCGAGGGCATCGACTCCGAGCAGGGGTCCCTGCACACCGACCTGCCGAAGCTCCGTGCCGGCGGGGTGGTCGGGCAGTTCTGGTCGGTGTTCGTCCCCACGGACGTCCCCGATCCCGTCCGCGCGACGCTGCAGCAGGTCGACCTCGCACACCGGATCATCGAGCGGTACCCGGAGTCGCTCACCCTCGCCCGTACCGCGGCCGAGGTCGTCGCGGCCGTCGACGCCGGGCGGACCGCGTCGCTCCTCGGTGCCGAGGGCGGCCACTCGATCGGCGACGACCTGGCGGTGCTCCGCGACCTCGCCCGGCTCGGGGTCCGGTACATGACCCTCACGCACAACGACGACACACCCTGGGCCGACTCGGCCACCGGCTCCCACCCGCACGGCGGGCTGACCGACCGCGGGGGCGAGGTCGTGGCCGAGATGGAGCGGATCGGGATGCTCGTCGACCTGTCGCACACGTCGCCGGAGACCATGCGCGACACCCTCGACGTCGCCACGCAGCCCGTGGTGTTCAGCCACTCGTCGACGATCGCGGTGAACGACCACCCGCGGAACGTCCCGGACGACGTGCTCGCCCGCCTGCGCGACAACGGCGGTGTCGTGATGATCACCTTCGTGCCGAAGTTCGTGTCCCGGGCGTGGGCCGAGTGGGAGGGCGCCGGTTCGGCGGGGGAGCCCCCGCTCGTCACGGTGTCCGACGTGGCGGACCACGTCGAGCACGCGCGCGAGGTGGCCGGTGCGGCGCACATCGGGCTCGGCGGCGACTACGACGGGACGCCCGTGCTGCCGCCGGACCTGCGGGACGTGTCGCGGTACCCGGTGCTGGCGGCGGAACTGCAGCGTCGTGGCTGGGGCCCGGAGGACCTGCGTGCCCTGGCCGGGGGCAACGTGCTGCGGGTGCTCGCGGCGACGGACGAGCGGTTCGCGCGGACGGCGCACGTGCGCTGACCGGCGGTCCGGTCAGCGGTAGGTGGGGTACTGCGGCCAGCCCTCGGGACTGTCCTCCCAGTCCTGCTGCCGCCCGTACACCGTGCGGTCCATGATGTGCGGCACCGGCAGGATCGCCTCCGTCCCGCGCGCACCGGTCGTGTAGGTCAGGTACGGCACACCGTCGCGCAGCAGGTAGTACGAGTACCCGGGCACCGGGCCGTCCCAGTCGTCGCTGTGCACGGTCCAGCCCCAGTCGTCGTGGTAGCTCGTCGCGCCGGACGACACCCACGTGTGCGGCCACCCGTGCTGCTGCCGCCAGGCCTCGAGCCGCTCGATCGGCCCCTCGGAGACCATCGCGAACGCGATCCCCTCGTCGTCGAGCCGGCCCATGTCGGCGGGCAGGTTGTCGACGGCCCCCGTGCAGCTCGGGCAGCCGGCGTCCCAGTCCCGTCCGTACATGACGTTCTGCACGAGGAGCAGGTACTTCCCGGCGAACAGCTCCGTCAGTCGCAGGGGACCGTCGGGACCCGTGAACTCGTAGTCGTCGACGCGGACCATCGGGAGCCGTCGGCGCGCGGCCGAGACGCGGTCGCCGTGGCGGGTGAGTTCCTTCTCGTCGCGCACCTGCGCGGCGAGCGCCGTGTCGAACGCTGCGCGGTCGACGACGGGTGGCGTGACGTCGGGTTGCTGCTCCTTGGACATGGCGACCTCCTCGTCGTTGCGGCGCACGGTACGCGCGTCGCGGTCGCGGCGTGACGGACGGGAGGCGCGGCGAGCGCCCGGTGCGGAGCACGCGTCACGAGGCAGCACCATCCGGGGTCGGATCGCTAGGATCGCAGCGCACGCCGTGCCTCCAGGGCGGAGGCACGCGACCTGACCCGAAGAGGACGGTACCGATGAGCGGCACGATCCACGACAACATCTCGCAGGCGTTCGGGAACACGCCGCTGGTCCGGCTGAACCGCCTCCCGAAGGAGGGCGGCGCCGAGGTCCTGGCGAAGCTCGAGTTCTACAACCCGGGTGCGAGCGTGAAGGACCGGCTCGGCGTCGCGATCATCGACGCGGCCGAGGAGTCCGGCGAGCTGCAGGCCGGCGGGACGATCGTCGAGGGGTCCTCCGGCAACACGGGCATCGCGCTCGCACTGGTCGGTGCTGCTCGCGGGTACCGGGTCGTCATCACGATGCCCGAGACGATGAGCGTCGAGCGTCGTGCCCTCATCCGCGCGTACGGTGCCGAGATCGTCCTCACCCCGGGGCCGGAGGGCATGAAGGGCGCGGTGTCGACGGCGGAGCAGATCGTCGCCGAGACGCCCGGCGCGATCCTCGCCCACCAGTTCGAGACGCCGGCGAACGCGGCCATCCACCGGAAGACGACGGCGGAGGAGATCCTCCGCGACACCGAGGAGCACGTCGACGTGTTCGTCGCGGGCGTCGGCACGGGCGGCACGATCACCGGTGTCGGCCAGGTCCTCAAGGAGCGCGTGCCCGGTGTGCAGATCGTCGCGGTGGAGCCGAAGGACTCGCCGCTGCTGACCGAGGGCAAGGCGGGACCGCACAAGATCCAGGGCATCGGCGCGAACTTCATCCCCGAGGTCCTCGACCAGTCGGTCATCGACGAGGTGTTCGACGTCGAGCTGGACGACGCGCTCCGGGTCGCCCGCGACCTCGGCACGCAGGAGGGCATCCTCGCGGGCATCTCGTCCGGCGCGATCATCCACGCAGCGATCGAGATCGCCGCACGCCCGGAGAACGCGGGCAAGCGGGTCGTCGCGATCGTGTGCGACACCGGTGAGCGCTACCTGTCGACGGTCCTCTTCGAGGGACTCACTGCGTGAGTCGTCCCGCCCGACGAGGCGTGCTGCGGACCGTCCGGGAGGACCTGGCCGCAGCACGCCGCGGTGACCCCGCGTCCCGTGGCGACCTCGAGAACGCGATCGTCTACTCGGGACTGCACGCCGTCTGGACCCACCGACTGACGCACCGGCTCTGGATCGCCGAGGGCCTGCCGGGGTCGCGGTTCGCGGCCCGGGTCCTCGCGCAGGTCGCCCGGTCGGTCACCGGCATCGAGATCCACCCCGGTGCCCGCATCGGCCGCCGGTTCTTCATCGACCACGGCATGGGGGTCGTCATCGGGGAGACCGCGGTGGTCGGCGACGACGTCGTGCTCTTCCACGGGGTGACCCTCGGCGGCCGCGGGGGCGACCACGGGCCCGGAGCTCGTCGGCACCCGGCGGTGGGGGACCGCGTCGTGCTCGGTGCCGGGTCGTCGCTCATCGGCGCGATCACGGTCGGCGCGGACTCCGTCGTCGGCGCGAACACGGTGGTGACGAAGGACGTCCCACCGGGGTCGGTCGTGACGGGTGTCGCCGGGACGGCGCGCCCGCGCTCGGGACACGAGGGCGTCCCGCCCCTCTGACGGGTCGGGGTCAGCTCTTCTCGCAGGCGATCCCGTCGCCGTCGGCGTCCATCTTCTTGTTCGCCGCGTACAGCGCGTCGTCCTTCTTCACCGTGCCCTTGAGCGCCCGGTACGTGACCTTGCCTTTCGAGGTGACGCGGTTCTTCGTGACGGACTTCTTCGCGATCCCGCCCGAGTACACCTTCTGCACGGCGGTGCAGTTCTTGTAGACGGTGGGGGCGGCCTGCGTGGTCGAGGCGCCGCCGACGACGGCGGTGGCGGCGAGCACGGCGGTGGCGGCGGCGATGCTGAGGGTTCGGGTGATGTGCACGGCCTGAGGATAGTTCGGAACCGGGGTCTGCACGCACCCCAGAACGAGGTGCACCGTCGGCGGTCCGGTGCATGCTGGAGCACATGGACGGCGAGACGCTGCACGAGGTCGCGATCCGCACCGCGATGGCCCTGCCCGCGGTGGCGGAGACCCAGCCCTTCGGTGAAGGCGCGTTCGTCTACAAGGTCGTCGGCAAGATGTTCGTGATGACGTCCGAGCTCCGTGGCGTGCCGATCGTGAACCTCAAGTGCGCGCCGCCCCACGGTGCCGCCCTGGTGCGCGACCACGCCGAGATCACCCCGGGCTGGCACATGAACAAGCAGCACTGGATCACGCTGTCGCCCGGGGACGGCATCGACGAGACCCTGGTCGAGGACCTCGTCGGCAACGCGTACGACCTCGTCGTCGCGAAGCTGCCGCAGGCGAAGCGCCCGATCGACCCGGTGCGCCGGACGCAGCAGGACTGACCACGGCACGGCGGACCGCCCGCACTCAGGTGGTCGCCGCGCGCGCCAGGACCTTCGACACGTCCCGGACGACCTTCGGCGCGAGCCCACCCGTCCCCGGGCCACCGGGACCCGTCCCGCGCCCCGACGACAGCACGGCCTGCGCCTGCTCGGGCGTCAGGCCCGTGAAGAGCTGGCCGATCGTGACGCCGTGGTCCGGTCGGTGGGTGACGACGACCGGGTCGCCGGCGGACACGGGCCCGGACCGCACCACGCGGAGGTAGGCGCCGGGGCGGCCCTCCTCCGTGAACCGCTTGACCCACTTGTCCACCCGCATCCGGCGGGCGAAGGTGCCGCAGGGGATCCGCGGGATCGTGACCTCGAGCTCGAGGGTCTCGCCGATCCGCCAGCGTTCCCCCGTCACGGCCCCGGTGACGTCGACGCCCGTCGTGCGCAGGTTCTCGCCGAACAGCCCCGGCGGGACGTCCCGGTCGAGCAGGTCCGCGAAGTACGCCGCGTCCTCGTCCGCGTAGGCGTACACCGCCTGGTCCTCGCCGCCGTGGTGCTTCCGGTCCGCCTGCACGTCGGCGTACAGCCCGAGCGGACGGACCCGGACGGGGCCGTCGACGGGGTGCTTGTCGATCGCGGTGACCCCGATGGTGCCGGAGTCGGGCAGCAGGCGGTCGACGCGGCAGACGGCGGTGACGAGGGACATGCCCCCAGCCTGCCGCAGAACCCGCGAACGCAGAAGTGTGACGATCCGGCTGTTCGTTCCGTCCCATCGGTGAGCACCCCGATGGAGGACCCCGTCATGACCGACACCGCACCCGCAGCACACCTCGCGACCACCGCGCTCGTCCGCGTCGGGCACGAGCACGTCCTGGCGCAGGCACGCGTCCGGTCGCTGTCCGCGCGGCCCGTCGGCCCGATGAAGGTCCGCCGCACGCACGGACACCCGGCCCACACGGCCTAGCGGCACGACGGCACCGCACTCAGGAACCCCCGACCCCACACCAGTAGAAGGAAAGCGTGCACCACCAGCCCCTCATCGACCTCGACGACGCCGTCCTCGCTGGTCGATCGTCCGACGGCGACGTCCGGGCGTTCGAGGTCCTCATCCGGCGCCACACCCCCCTGCTCCGTGCCTACGCCCGCCGGACCCTCGGCTCGACCGACGAACTCGACGACGTCGTGCAGGAGACGTTCATCACCGCCTGGAACCAGCTCGACACGCTCCAGGACGGCACCCGGGTCAAGGCGTGGCTCATGCGCATCCTCAGCCGGAAGTGCATCGACCGCATCCGGGCCCGGCGGTTCCACGACGACGTCACCGAGCTCGAGGTCGAGGCACCGGCGGACGACGCACCCGAACGCGTCGCCGAGGCCCGCTCCCGCGAGGAAGCGGTCGAGACGGCGCTCGCCGAACTGCCCGAGGCGCAGCGCCGCACGTGGGTGATGAAGGAAGTGCTCGAGTACTCGTACGAGGCCATCGCGGAGGAACTGGACCTCCCGACCTCGACCGTCCGGGGACTGCTGTCCCGGGCGCGCAAGAACATGATCCGTCTCATGGAGG
Organism: Curtobacterium sp. Curtsp22; assembly: GCF_059492135.1. NCBI lineage: Bacteria > Bacillati > Actinomycetota > Actinomycetes > Micrococcales > Microbacteriaceae > Curtobacterium > Curtobacterium sp. Curtsp22. The sequence continues at coordinate 3,415,489 of NZ_CP168519.1, forward strand.
GATGGCGATGACCGAACCCGATCCCGTCCGGCTCGACTCCCTCGAACCCGACGACCTCGACGGCCACACGATCGACGAGCTGGCCGACTACCTCGACGCCGGCATGCAGCCGGCCGACCCGAGCATCGACCACTCCGCCGCGTGCCAGAACGCCCTCGCCGCCATCGTGCGGCTCCGGCAGTCCTCGCTCGGCTCGCTCGAGGCCGCTGCCGAACAGGAAGCACCCGCCGACGAGTCGTGGATCAGCGGCGTGCTCGCGAACATCTCGCTCGAGGCACGCGCCGGCCGTGACGTCCCGCTCCGCCCGGCGGCGCCCACCGAACGCCCGGTCATGACCGAGGGCGCCATCCGCTCGCTCGTCCGGACCGCCGGCGACGCGGTGCCCGACGCCCTCATCGCGCGGTGCACGCTCGAGGGCGACGTCACCGAGCTCGGTGCCCCGGTGCGCATCGTCGTCGAGATCGCCGTCCGCGCCGGGTCGACGATCCAGCGTGTGGCGTCGGACATCCGCGAGACCGTCGCCGAGGTCCTCGCGACCGAGACCGACCTGCTCGTCGAGTCCGTGGACGTCGTGGTGCGCGACCTGCTGCCACCGTCCGACGACGAGCCGGACCCCGACGCCGAGGAGGAACGAGCATGAGCAGCCACGACGAGACCTTCGCTGCGATCGAGGCAGCGGTCGTCGCGGTCCCCGGGGTCGCCGAGCTCTACCGGGCACGCCCGACGCTCGGCAGCGCGGTCGGCGCAGCGAAGAACCTCGCGACCCGCACCACGGTCGCGCGCGTGGTGCTCGACGACGACGTCCTCCGCATCGTGATCGGGACCGACGGTTCCGTCCCGGCACCCGAGACGGCACGCGCGGCACACCTCGCGGCGCTCGCCGCAGCGACCGAGCACGGCCTGCCGCTCAGCCGGGTCGACGTGCGGATCGCGCGCGTCGGCTGACGCACCCGCCTGCGGTTCGGGAGGGACGGTGCGGGCCCGCGCCGCGCCTCCCGTCCGTCAGCCGGTCACCGTCACGGGCCCCGCTCACGTCAGCCCGCGGGTCACGGTCGCCGGTCGGCGACCTCCAGCACGACGACCACGGCGGCGACGAGCAGTGCCGTCGCCACGAGGGACACCGACGGCACGGCGGTGCTCGCGAGCACCGCGAGCGCGAGTGCCACGACGACGACGTTCCAGCCGAGGCTGAGCGACGGCCGGAGCGCCAGCGCCCAGATCGACAGCACGAACAACGCGACCGGCACGGCGATCGTGGCGGCGACGGTCGCGTGCGACAGGTCGGCCTCGCCCGCGTCGGCGCTCACCGCGACCTCGATCCCCGCCGGGAGTGCCCCGGCGGCGGCGAAGACGAGGTAGTGGCCGTAGCCGAACAGGAGCGCGGTCGGCAGGGACCGGATGTGGTCGTGCTGCTCGCGGGAGAAGTAGATCCACCACAGCCCGGCGACGATCACGAGCCCGCACGCCGCCAGCACGAGGAGCGACCCGAGGTGGTCGGCGTGCGCGATGCCGTCGATGACCGCGTTCGCCGAGGCCACGAGCCCCTCGCCGAGGACGATCAGCGTGAAGAGGGAGTACCGCTCCGCGATGTGCCGGGTGTGCCACGGGGTGGTCTGCGTGCCGGCCTCCGCGAACGGCGGGACGAGGACCTCGAGCAGGATGAGCACGGGGATCACACCCCACGAGACGCCGTCCGGCAGCAGGAGCGCGAGCACCCAGAGCACCTGCACGACGACGATGCCGCCGGCGTACCGGAGTGCGGTCCGCCGGTACTCCGACGACGACGCGGCGACCCGGAGCCACTGCCCGACGAGGGCGAGCCGCATGATGACGTAGCCGAGCACGACGACCGTGGTCGACCCCTCGACCATCGCGGCGTGCACCCCGGCGGCGAGCACGAGCACCCCCGCCATCTGCACGAAGGTCATCACGCGGTAGAGCCAGTCGTCGGTGTCGAACGAGGTGGCGAACCAGGTGAAGTTGAGCCACGCCCACCAGATCGCGAAGAAGACGAAGGCGTACGCGAGGACGGCCGACGAGACGTGCCCCTCGACCTCGATCTCGTGCAGGTTCGTCGCGGCGAACCCGACGGCGACCACGAAGACGAGGTCGAAGAGGAGCTCGAGGGGGCTGGCCGCGCGGTGTGCCTCGGTGGGGTCGCGGGGTGCCATGCGGCGGAGTCCGATGGTGGTCACCTGCGTATGCCTACACGACGAACGACCCCGGGTGCAGGACCCGGGGTCGTTCGTCGTGCGTGCCTGGCGTCGGCTCAGTAGAAGTTCGACGCCTGCGAGTGCGACCACGCGGCGCACGGGGTGCCGTACGCGTCGCTGATGTACTGCAGGCCCCAGGTGATCTGGGTGGTCGCGTTCGTCCGCCAGTCGGACGCGATCGTGGCCATCTTCGACCCGGGGAGCGCCTGCGGGATGCCGGTCGCGCCGCCGTTCGCGTTGACGGCCTGGTAGTTCCAGCCGGACTCCTTGGTCCACAGGTTGTCGAGGCACTGGAACTGGTCGGAACCCCAGCCGTACTTCGACGAGGCGAGCGAGCTCGCGGTCGCCTTGGCGCCCTCGACCGTGTTCGCGGCGGCCTGCTTGCGCGCGGCCTCGGCGGCTGCTGCCCGTTCGGCAGCGGCGCGCTTCGCTGCGGCGGCAGCGGCGGCCTTCGCGTCGGCGTCCTGCTTGTCCTGCGCGGCGCTGGCGTCCGCGACCGCCGTCGTGGCGTCGACCGTCGAGGAGATCCGCGAGGTCAGTGCCGCGCCGGAGAGCGTCCGGTAGTCGTCGAGCGCGTCGATGCGGCGCTCGAGGACGCCGGTGTCGGTCTTCTCGTTCGCCGAGTCGGCGATCGTCTCCGCCGTGGCGATGGTCGCCGCGGCCTGGGCGCGGTCGAGCGCGGTCCCGGCGAGTGCCGGTGCCGCGGTCGCGCTGGCGGTCGGCATGCCGAGGGCCTCGCCGATCGCGGGCTGCGTGCCGACGGTGGCGATGCCTCCGGCGACCGCGAGGACTGCGGCCCCGCCCACGATGAGCGTGGTGGGGCGGCGGAGCGCGCGGCGGAGGCGCCGGTTGGGGGAGTTCAGGGCCTCACGTCGGGTCGAGGCGGTGGTGGTGGGGAGGTCGGTGTTGCGTCCTGTCATCGATTCCGGTGGTCGGCCGGCTCGTGGTGCGTGACTCGTGACGCTGCACGCGGGGTGGGGGAGCGCGCAGGAGTGCGGATGAACGAGACGTCCGTCGTCAGGAGTTCGCGAGCCGGGGGAGGACCGGACGGTGGTGTGGGGCCCGTCCGTCCGCCGACGGGCGACCGTGGGGTGGCCGCCGCTGGGCGAAGCCGCCACGATGACCGGTGTTGCTGGGTGCACCGTCCAGTTTGTCTGGCAGAACCGTCCGTCCACCCGTTGGTAACGGTTCGGTAACGGGCGGATCAGGCTCGGGAGGTGTGAGCTTCCTGGGTGCGCTCACCCTGCGCGACGCGTTCGAGGGCGTCGAGCGCGGCGGCGATGGCGTCGACGTCGGTGTCGGGCAGTTCGGCGATGAGCTCGGCGACGATGCCGGTGCGGGTGGAACGGGCTCGCTCGACCGCTGCGATGCCCTCGGGGGTGGCCGTCACCATGAACGCCCGACCGTCCCGGGGGTCCGCCTCGCGCTCGATGAACCCGCGCTGCTCGAGCTCGGTCAGGATGCGGGTCATCGTCGGCTTCGTGACGACCTCGATCCGCGACAGGTCGCCCGGCCGCAGGGGTCCCTCGCGTTGGATCGTCGCCAGCGCCGAGACGATGCCGTACCCGAGCGAGGCCGAGTCCGTGCGGGCCCGCCGGTTGATCCGGCCGACCGCCGCGGCGAGGCGCGCGGCGATCTCGGTACGGTCCGGCTGGCGGTGGCTCATACGGTGCTCCGGGTCGCTCGACGGGGTGGTCGGGGCGATGCTACCGGCTCGTCGGACGGTGTGACTGGGAGCGTCGCGCGGGTCGCCGCGCTGTCGCCCACCGTCGTGGCGGACGGAGCATGCCCGCCTCGCGAGGGCGAGACGGGCGTTTTCCTGTACGGGAGTTCAGGCGGAGTCAGCGTTTCTCGCCGGGGAGCAGGTGGATCGCCTCGGTCGCGAGCTCCGCCTCGATGTTGTCCCCGGACGCGGTGGCCTCACGCAGACGACGGAAGTCGGCCGTCATCTGGTCCCAGTCGACGAGCTCGTCGAGGTTCGGCAGCCGCAGTCGGAACGCGAGGCCGTCCATGGTGTCCCGGCAGACGCGCTGGAGGTTCTCGTTGCCGCACTCCTCGACGTAGCGGGCGAACACGGCGAGGGCGTCACGGTTCACCGCGGCGACGTCGTGCGACTCGTAGTCCGCGATCGTGGCGTCGAGCTGGGCGAGGATCTTCTTCTTCGCGCTCGCACCGAGGCGCGGGACCGCCAGCCGCACGACCCCGCCGAACAGGACGCCCAGGGTCTGGAGCGCCTCGACCACCTCGGTCGGGTCCGGCGTGGTGACGCGGGTGTAGCGGTTCGGCGCCATCTCGATCAGGCCGGCGCGTGCGAGCTGGCTCAGTGCTTCGCGGATCGGCGTGCGGGAGACGCCGAGCCAGGCGATGAGCTCGTCGTCGTTGAGCCGCTCGCCGGGCTCGAGCGTGCCGTCCATGATCGCGGCGTGGATCTTGAGCCGGACGGTGTCGCGGAGCAGCTGGTGCTCGGTCGGTGCACTGCTGGGGACCGGCATGCGGGTTCCTCCGGGATCGTGGCGTCGGCGGGCGTCCCACCGGTCGGTGCGGACGCACGGTTCACCGTACCTGATATGTGAACGGTGTCCCTGTCGGCTCGGAGCGTGTCAGTCGTGGGGGTGGAGCAGCCGGAGGGTCACCGGGTCCTCGGTGCCGTCGTACCAGCGGTCGAGGACGGCCCGGAACGGCTCCGGGTCGGCGGCGGCCGCGGCGAACAGGGTCATGGACGACCGGAGCTTCAGCGCGTCGATGCCCCCGAGCAGGTCGTCGGCGGTCCGGGCCGGGGCGGACTCCGCCGCACGGGTCGCCTCGAGCAGCCGCGGGCCGAGGACGGGGTGGTCGAGGTACGCCCGGGTCTCGTCGAGGCCGTCGAGTGCGTACCGCTGCGCGGTGGGCGAGCGGCCGAGCCCGGCGAGCTGGGGGAACACGAACCACATCCAGTGCGACGACTTCCGGCCGCGCCGCAGCTCGGCGAGCGCGGTGTCGTGCACACCCTGCTGCGCGCGGACGAACCGGTCGAGGTCGAACCGGTCCGTGCCGTGCTGGTCGGTGTCGTGCGGATCGTCGCTCACCGGACCACGTCCCCCCAGGCGTAGCGGACGGTCGTGCCGTCCACGACGAGCAGCGAGTCGGGTTCGCGGTCGAGGAGCCCGGGCATCCCGACGGCGTCGGGCAGGTCGCCGCCGAGCCGCTCGAGCCGTGCCGACCGGATCGTCAGCGGCGGGTGCTGGCGCTGCCAGAACAGCGTCTGCGCGAGGTGCCGGGCGTGGATGCCCTGTCGGGTGGTGAGGTCCGTCGCCAGTCGGTCGTCGACGACGTCACCGGACACGACCCGGACGGTGGCGTCGTGGCGGGGTCGCACCGCGCCTCCTGGCCCACCCGTGCTGCCCGGCCAGACCGGACCGCCGGGCCACGCCGCACCGGACCCTGGTCCGCCCCGGCGTCCGCGGAGCCAGCGGACCGGGTGGAGGGAGCGTGCCGGATGCCGCACCGACCGGTAGGACAGCGTGTCCCCACGACGTCGCGCCCGCGCGTGCGCGAACGTGTACGGCACCCCGAGCAGGGCGTGCGCCGCCACGATCGCGGGCACGTTCGCGGTGTCGACCGTGCGGTAGGCGACCCCGCGGCGACCGCGGTCGTCGACGGTGAGCACCTCGATCGTCACCTCGGTCATCGAGCCGAGGCGTCCGGACGGCGGGAACGGCGGCACCCGGGTCTCGCGGAAGACGTACGCCGTGAGGCCGGCCCACGCGCTCCCGTCGACGACGTCGGGGCGGGTCCCGCGCGGCACCAGACGCGCGAGCGACTCGGGGTCGTGGCGCCAGTGCGCGAAGACGATGTCCTCCCAGGCGTGCACCGTCACCGGTCGGTGCAGCAGGGGGACCGCGGCTCGGTCCCGCGCGGGCTCGGTCACCGTCGTGGCGCGTGCCGGCCGACGCGCACGGCCCAGGCGACGAGTGGTGCCTGCAGCGGCAGGCGGAGCACCGAGACGAGCCGCATCGCCCGCGTCGACCGCGGGCTGTCGAGCAGGTCGTTCGCCATCTTCACGTTCGCGGGGAAGACGGCGAGGAACAGCGCGGCGGCGGCCCAGCCCGCGGCACGGCGGGTGGCCGGGATCGCCAGACCGGTCGCGATGCCGAGCTCGGCGGCGCCGGACGCCAGGGTGGTCAGGCGCGGCGGGAGGGCGTCCGGGACGATCCGGTCGTAGCCCCTCGGCCGCAGGAAGTGGGTGACGCCGGCCCCGCCCAGCACGACGGCGAGGAGGGTGGCGGTCCGGGTGGCGCGTCGTGCGCGCTCGCGTCGTCGCATGCGTCCATGGTGCCCGCGGCGCGCTCGGGACGCACGGAGAGTCCCCAGGTCCGCTCAGCTCAGGCCAGTGCGGTCGCGACGAGGTCGAGGACGACCGTCGCGACGTCGGCCTTGCTGCCGGAGGCCTCGCGGACCACCTCGCCGCCGGGGACGAGCACCTCGACGGCGTTCTCCTCGCGTTCGAACCCCGCGGACCAGCCGACGTGGTTCACGACGAGCATGTCCGCCGGCTTGCGGGCGATCTTGGCGCGTCCGAGCTCGATGCGTGCGGCACGGTCGGGTTCGGTCTCCGCGGCGAAGCCGACGATGATCTGGCCGGTCCGGCGGGACGCGACGAGGTCGGCGAGGACGTCGGGGTTCCGCACCAGCTCCAGCGTCATGGTGTCGCCCTGCGCCTCCTTCTTGAGCTTGTCGGCACGCACCTCGGCGGGCCGGTAGTCGGCCACGGCCGCGGTCATCACGACGACGTCGGCATCGGCTGCTGCGGCGTGGACGGCATCGGCGAGCTCCAGGGCGGACCCCACCGGCACGACGGTCGCGTCGAGCCCGGCGGTCAGCGACGCGTCCACGTTCGCGCTCACGAGCGTCACGGCTGCGCCGCGCCGGGCCGCGTCGGCGGCGATCGCGACGCCCTGACGACCGCTCGAACGGTTGCCGACGAACCGGACCGGGTCGAAGGGCTCGCGCGTGCCGCCGGCGCTCACGACGACGCGGACGCCGGCGAGGTCGCCGAGCTCACCGCGGGCGCCGGTGGTCCCCGCCTTCTCGGCGGCGGCTGCGGTCGGCGGGAGGGCGGTGTCGGTCGGGAGGCGCGGGTCGTCCCCGTCGCCGCGACCCGCGTCCGTCGGGTGGTCCGGGCCGGTCCGGCCGGCCGGTGCCGGGTCGTCCAGCACCGCGAGGGCGCCGGCGACGATGTCCTCGGGCTCCGCCATCCGGCCGATCCCCGCGTCGTCGCCCGTCAGGGCCCCGACCACCGGGCCGACGAACCGGACGCCGCGCTCCCGCAGGGTCTGGACGTTCGCCCGGGTCGCCGGGTGCTCCCACATCTGCGGGTGCATCGCGGGAGCCACGACGACGGGTGCCTCGGTCGCGAGCAGCGTCGTGCCGAGCAGGTCCCCGGCGAGCCCCGCGGTCATCCGAGCGAGCGCGTCCGCGGTGGCGGGGGCGACGACCACGAGGTCCGCCCGGCGCCCGAGCGAGACGTGGCGCACCTCGGCGACGTCCTCGAACACGCTCGTGGTGACCGGGTTGCGGCTGAGCGCCTCGAGGGTCGGCAGCCCGACGAAGCGGAGCGCGCCCTCGGTCGGGACGACGTGCACGTCGTGTCCCCGCTTGACGAGGTCGCGGACCACGCCGACGGCCTTGTACGCGGCGATGCCCCCGGTGATCCCGACGACGACGGTCAGACGGCGCTCTGCTGCTGCGTTCACACCGGTCACGCTACCCGGCACGTCGTGCGAGGATCGATCCCATGTGCACCGTCGTCGTCCGCGTCGACCCCGGGTCCGAGTGGCCCGTCACGATGCTCGCCATGCGCGACGAGTCGCCGGAGCGGCCGTGGGACCCGCCGGCAGCCTGGTGGCCCGAGCGCGACCCGTCGATCCGCGGCGTCCGCGACCGTTCGGCGGGCGGGGCGTGGCTCGCGGCGTCGGACGGTGCCGGGCTCGCGGTCGTGCTCAACCGGGGCGAACCGGTGCCGAGCGACGACGGCACGTGGACCACCCGCGGGGTCGTCCCGCTCGACGCGGTCACCGGGGCGCTCCCCGGCCACGACGGCACCCTGCCCACGACGCGCGCGTTCAACCTCGTGCGGGCGACGGCCGACGGCGCCGAGGTCACGACGTGGGACGGCACCGAGGTCCGGACGACCGCGCTCGGCCCCGGCGTGCACATGGTCACGCACGGCGAACCGGACGACCCCGCGGCGCCGCGCATCGGGCGGTGGCTCGACGCCTTCCGTGCCGTCGACGCTCCGGTCGGGCCGCCGGTGCTCGGCCCCTTCGACGAGCTGCGGGCGGCCGACGCCGGTGCTGACGCCGGCGACGGGTGGGGCGGCTGGTTCGGACTGCTCGCCGGGTCGGCGTCGCTGCCGGCGGACGACCCGGACGCGATCCTCCGGGACGCGCACGAGCCGGACGGGCACTTCGCGACGCTGTCGATCGTGGCCGCGGCGGTCGGCCCCGGGCGCACCGTCCTGCAGCACGCGCGGCTGACCGAACCGGGCCGGTTGGACGGCTCGGTCGAGCTGCACCGCGCCTGAGCGCACCCGCAGCGCGCACCCGCGGCCGGGCATGGCCGGAGCGCGTACCTTCACCGTTCGTGACCACCGCAACCCGGAGCGTGCTCGCCGTCCTCACGGCGGTCGTCGTGGCCGTCTCCCTCGGGGCGTGCGCCTCGAGCCCGCCGGCCGCTGCCGACGCGACGCCCCACCCGACGGCGACGACCCGCCCCTGGGACCACGCCGCGGGTGTCGGCGTGGTGGTCGTCGGCGACTCGATCAGCGGCGGGCACGGCCTCACCACCGCCGAGGCGTGGCCGGCCATCGTCGCGGACGCCCAGGGCTGGTCGCTCACGAACCTGTCGTGCGACGGCGCAGGCGTGGCCGCCCTCGGTGACGACGACGACTGCGCGAGCGACTACGCGACCATCGTCGGGCGTGCGGTCGACCTCAGACCCGAGGTCGTCCTCGTGCAGGCGAGCTCGAACGACCTCGGACTCGACACCGCCGAGGTCCGGAGCGCCACCGACCAGGTCGTCGACGAGGTGCACCGTCGGCTGCCGCACGCGCGGCTCATCGGCCTCAGCGCCATCTGGAACCAGGACGCCCCGCCCGCGCAGCTCGCGTCCATCTCGGGGGCGCTCCGGCACGCCCTCGCCCGCGAGGGCGGCACCTACGTCGACATCGGCGAGCCGCTGCGGGGGCACCCGACGTGGATGCAGTCCGACGACGTGCACCCGACCGTGCGCGGACAGCGGGCCATCGCTGCGGCGGTGACGGCCGCGTTCGAGCGCGACCACGTGCGGTTCTGACGGCGGACGGGCGGGGACGAGCCGCGCCTCCTGGACCGTCCGACCGACTCAGACGGGCGGGGTGGTCCCGGTGAGGTCCTCGGCGACCGCCCAGAGGGAACGCGCCAGATCGGCCTTCCGTGCCGACCCGGGGATCGACACGGTCGTGGTCGGCCCGACGAGCCCGAACGGCCCAGACGGTCCGTAGTACGCCCCGCCGACCGCGTTCGGCCCGACCGCGGCGTACAGCAGCGGCTCGGAGCCCTGCTCGACGTCCTGCGTGAAGGGCAGCGCGCGGTTCGAGGACCGGACCGGCTTCGACCGACCGAGCGACCGCCCCGCCGACTGCAGGTTCGTCCGGGTGTAGCCGGGGTGCGCGGCGGTGCTCACGAGCGGCCAGTCGAGCTCGACCGACAGCCGGTGCAGGTGCAGCGCCAGCAGGAGGTCGGCGAGCTTCGACTGCGCGTACGCCCGCCAGCCGTTGTAGCCGCGCTCCCACTGGAGGTCGTCGAAGCGGATCCGGCCGGGGATCGCCGCGAGGCTCGACATCGTGGCGACCCGCGCGTCTGGTGAGCGCAGCAGTGTCGGGAGCAGCAGGTTCGTCAGGGCGAACGGGCCGAGGAAGTTCGTGCCGAACTGCAGCTCGAAGCCGTCGACCGTCTCGAACCGCTTCGGCGGCGCCATCACCCCGGCGTTGTTGACGAGGACGTCGAGCGTCCGGTCGTCCGCGGCGATGCCCGCGGCGAAGCGCCGCACGCTCGCGAGGTCGGCGAGGTCGAGCTCCCGCACCTCGACGTCGGCACCGGGGTGCGCGGCACGGATGTCGGCTGCGGCCTGGTCGCCCTTCGCGATCGTGCGGACGGCGAGGACGACGGACGCGCCGGCTGCGGCCAGGCGCGTGGCGGTCTCCTTGCCGGTTCCGCTGTTCGCGCCGGTGACGACGATGCGGCGGCCGGTCTGGTCGGGGATCTGCGGCATGGGCGTGACCGTACTCCGCCGGGGGTGCGGATCCGGTGCGAGGGTGCTAGATTGATGCGAACGCATGAACATGCAGGTGCATGGACGTGCGGTCGGGAGGACAGGACACCATGAGCAACGCATTCGGCACCGACCGCCCCTCGGACGTGCCACCGCCCGCACCCGAACGGATCGGCCCCGTCCAGCTCGGCCTCGACACCTTCGGCGACGTCACCGAGCTGCCCGACGGCAGCGTCAAGTCGGACGCCCAGAGCATCCGCGACGTCGTCGACCAGGCAGTCCTCGCCGACCAGGTCGGCCTCGACTTCATCGGCGTCGGCGAGCACCACCGCGCCGACTTCATCGTGAGCGCCCCCGAGGTCGTCCTCGCCGCGATCGCCGCCCGGACCTCCTCGATCCGGATCGGGTCCGCCGTCACCGTGCTCTCGTCCGACGACCCGGTGCGGGTGTACGAGCGCTTCGCCACCGTCGACGCGATCTCCGACGGCCGTGCCGAGGTCATCCTCGGCCGCGGGTCCTTCACCGAGTCCTTCCCGCTCTTCGGGTACGAGCTCTCCGACTACGAGGTCCTCTTCGAGGAGAAGCTCCAGCTCTGGGCGGCCCTCCGCGGCGGCGACGCGGTCACCTGGTCCGGCACGAAGCGCGCCTCGCTCGTCGACCAGGACGTCTACCCGAAGCTCGAGCACGGTCCCATCCCGACGTGGATCGGCGTCGGCGGGTCCCCGCAGTCCGTCATCCGTGCGGCGTCGTACGGTCTGCCGCTGTTCCTCGCGATCATCGGCGGACAGCCCGCGCAGTTCGCGCCGTTCTCGCGCCTGTACCGCCAGGCGCTCACGCAGCTCGACCTGCCGCAGCAGCCGATCGCGATGCACTCGCCCGGGTTCGTCGCCGCCACCGACGAAGAGGCGGCCGAGCGCTACTGGCCGTACCACAAGGCCGTCACCGACCAGCTCGGTCGGGAGCGCGGCTGGCCGCCCCTGGACGTCGCCGGCTACCGTGCCGGGCTGTCCGCGGGCGGGTCGCTCTACGTCGGGTCGCCGGAGACGGTCGCCCGGAAGATCGCGCGGAACATGCGGATCCTCGGCGTCTCGCGGTTCGACATGCGGTACGCGACGGGGCGTCTGCCGCACGAGGACATGATGCGGTCGATCGAGCTCTACGGCACGCAGGTCGCGCCGCGGGTGCGCGAGCTGCTCGCGGCGCCGGTGCCGGTCGCGTAGGCGCCGGGTCGACCGCGGCGGGTCGGCCGCGGCCGCGGCGGCGCGGCCGGGTCGGCCGGGTCCGTCCGGGTCCGTCCGGCGGGCCTGGAGGCGCGGCTCGGCCCGTCCGCGCCGCTCACGGGGTCGCCGGGTACGGTCCAGGGCATGTCGTCACGCCCCGCTGCACTCGAACGTCGGTTCCGTGGTCGGATCATGGGCGTCGGCACGACCTCGGGCATCCGCATCGTGGTCGGCATGTGGGAGCGCTCGCCGTTCGGTTCCTTCACGGACGTCTTCCTCGAGCTGCCGGACGGCTCGTCGGTGCTCCTCGCACCCGACGAGATCGTGGCCGCGTACGTCTCCGGGACCTACCGGTTCGACACGGTCTCGGTCGTCGACGTCTCGGCTCGCCGGACCGCCAGGGGACTCGAGCTGTCGGCGGGCGCCCTCGAGGCCTCCATCGACGTCGGCACGATCTCCCCGCTGGGGAGGGTGCTCCGCATCGTCCCCAAGCAGATCGCCCGCGACCCCCGGTGGCTCGCCGCGATCGACCCGGTCGCACGGCTCGTCGCTCCCGGGTCGGGGACCGCGGGGTCGGCGGGCAACGGGCGTCGCGAGTACTACGGCGTGACCGGGGCACACGACGTCACGGGCGTGCGGGGGACCTGGGCGGGGGAGTCGCTCGGGGCGTTGGCGCCGCTCGACCCGCCGGTGGCGTTCGGGGTCGCCTCGATGCCGCGGATCCCGCAGGTCGTCGACGTCGAGACGACCATCCGCGAGCCGGTCTGAGGCGCGGCGGGCGTCCGGGCGGGCGGGCGGTCGGGGCGAGCCGGAACGACATCGTCGCCGTCGTACGACGTCGGTGTTGTCGCTCCGTGCGGGCGCAACAGTTGCACGCGCGCGGCGGCGACATCGTCGAGGTCGTACGACATCGGTGTTGTCGCCAACTCCCGCACACTCCCGCTCACTCCCACTCCCACTCCCGCCCACTCCCGCCCGCGACCGCGCCCGCACGGCCCCGCGGCCCCGTCCGCCGGACGCGCTCAGCGTCGAGGGGCAGACTGGCCGGAACGGACAGCGCCCCGAGGGCCGGCCGCACGTCGAGCACAACGGGGCGCACGACGCGAGAGGAGCACCATGACCGACACAGAGGCAGACCAGCGCGCAGCCATCTCGGACATCGTCCACGGAGCCCACACGGCACTCCTGACGACCGTGAGCGAGGACGGGCAGCTCCACGCACGGCCCCTCGCCGTGCAGGACAAGGCGTTCCACGGCACACTCCGCTTCCTCGTTCAGGACGGGAGCGAGAAGGTCGAGGACATCGCCCGGAACCCGCACGTCAACGTCGCGATCGAGTCGCAGGGCGGGTACCTGTCGATCGCCGGCACCGCGACGGTCAGCCAGGACGACTCCGTCATCGACGAGCTGTGGTCCCCGTTCGCCGAGGCCTGGTTCCCGGACGGCCGCGAGGACCCCTCGATCCGACTCCTCACGGTCGAGGGCGACTCGGTCGAGTACTGGACGCAGGACACCGGCCCGGTCGGCAGCCTCGTGCAGACCCTCAAGGCCGCCATCGGCAAGCAGAGTCAGCCGGACACCGGCGACCACGGCACGATCGAGCTCTAGCGCCGAAGACGGACGCCCGGCACCACGCCCGGTCCCGCACACCGCGGGTGCCGGGCGTCGTCCGTGCGGTCACGGCGGGCCGAGCAGCCAGAGCACGGCGACGAGCACCGGCTGCCCGAGCACCGCGCAGACCACCAGGGTCCACCGCATCCACGGCTTCGCCACGAGCTCCGGCGACCCGAACAGCGGCGCGAGCGGCATCAGGAGCCGGGGCGTCGAGGCCATCGGCAACGACACCGCGAAGACGTAGAGCGCGTACGAGGCCGAGAAGACCACGGTCGTGAACCCGAGGCGCCGGGTCGACCGACGCAGCAGCCAGACCGGGTACGACACGAGCAGGAACACCACGATGAGGATCCCGCCCACGCCCAGCCACCGGCCGGCGATGAGGAACCACGGCGTGAGCGGCATGAAGTCCACCCGCCCGATGAAGTTCACCCACCAGGACATCTCGGTCTCGAGGTAGGCGTTCGGCGACCCGGTCACGTGCGCGGCGATGAGCGGCCACGCGAACCCGGCGACGACCATCACGACGCCGGCGGCCACGACCCGCACGCGCTCCGCCACGGGGAACGCGTCGAGCGACCGGACCCCCTCGGTCCGACGCGCCCGGATCCACCGCACCAGTGCGACGACCCCGAGGACGAGCGGGATCGCCAGGGCTCCGGGCCGGGTGAACGCGGCGACGACCCCGAGCACCGTGAGGAGCCCGTACCGCCGACGGTCGAGCGCGAGGAGCGCCCCGAACACGAGGGCGAGGAACATGCTCTCGGCGTACCCGACCTGCAGCAGGAACGACAGCGGACCGCACGTGAAGAAGAAGACCGCCCACATGGCCGCCGCCGTCCCCGCACGGTCGCGGACGAGCCGGTGCAGCAGGTAGGTGGCGAGCAGCCCGGCGAGGAGCGCGATCGCCGGGGCGCCGACGTCGAACGGGACACCGGTCGACGCGGTCAGCATCCGGATCGTGAAGGGGAACGCCGGGAGGAACGCCCACGCGTTCTGCGCGACGTGGCCCGCGGCGTCGAGCGGCAGGGTCGTCGGGTACCCGTGCACCGAGATCTGCTCGTAGTACTGCCCGTCCCACGCCGTCAGGAAGTTGAGGAAGCCGTGGTCGTTGCCCCAGATCGCGTTCTCCGGCAGGGCGCGCCCGATGAGCGGGAACGCGAGCGCCAACCAGAACGTCGACACGATGCGCCCGCCGGTCCACACCAGGAGCACGGCGGCCCACGCCGGCAGGGCGGTCGCGAGGTCGAGGACACGGCGGCGTCCGCTCGCGATCGACTCCGTCAGGGTCCCGTCCAGGCGGCTCACCGCGGCGCTCCGCGGTGTTCGGGCATGGCAGAGGGCACGGTACGAGCGTAGACGGCGATTGCCTGGGTGTTCCTCACGGCTCGGCTCGGGAGGCGCGACTCGCGTTCTGCAGACCGGAACGAGCCCGACGGACGGCCGCGTCCGGCGCGGGGCGCTCACCTAGCCTGGGAGCGTCGTCCTCCGGCCGCGACGGCGCGGTCGGTGCCGTGGGCGACGTCCGACCGACCCCGATCGACACCGAGGAGCACCGTGCCGAACAAGACCGCCATCGTGACCGACAACGCGCCGAAGCCCGCCGGCCCGTACAGCCAGGGGATCGTCGCGAACGGTTTCCTCTACACCGCCGGCTTCGGCCCGCAGGACCCGGCCACGGGCGAGATCGCCGACGACGTCGCCGGTCAGACCGCCCAGGTGCTCGCGAACGTCGCCGCCGTCCTGGCCGAGCACGGCGCCACGCTCGACGACGTCGTGAAGTCGACCGTCCACCTCGAGCACTCCGACCGCGACTTCCCCGCCTTCAACGAGGAGTACGCCAAGCACTTCTCGCAGCCGTACCCGGTCCGAACCACGGTGCAGTCGCACCTGGCGAACATCCTCGTCGAGATCGACGTCGTGGCGGTGCTCCCGACGGCGGAGTGACCCGGCCGGCCCGGCGTGATCGCTCGTCGTGCTCGCTGAGCGAAGCCTCATCGACCCTCGGTGCGCGCACCGCCCGGACGGCTCCACGTCGTCCGGCGGATGCCGGCACCGGGGGTCGCGTGCGTCAGGACGCCGTCGGTGAGCACCGGGACGCCCGCGACGAAGACGTCGTCGACGCCCTCGGCCAGCAGCATCGGCTCGGCGTACGTCGACCGGGCTCGGACGCGCCCGGGGTCGACGACGACGAGGTCGGCGATCCACCCGGGCGCGACGGCGCCGCGGTGCCCGAGTCCGAAGCGCTCGGCGGGCAGCGTCGACAGGTGCTGCTGGGCCTCCCACCACGTGAGCAGCCCGGGCCGCGCGTAGTCCCCGAGGTACCGCGCGAAGGTGCCGTACGCACGGGGGTGCGGGTGCGTCCCGACGAAGATGCCGTCGGACCCGCCGGTGTGCCCGCCGGACCGGAACAGCTCCGCCAGCTGCTCGGGCGTCCGCGGGTGCGGCACCCGCATCACGACCGTGACCTGCAGGTCCGAGTCGACCAGGACGTCGAGCGCGAGGTCGACCGCGTCCGTCCCGGTGGCCGTGGCGGCCTCGGCGAGGGTGCGGCCCTGCAGCGCGTGGAACTCGGGCGCGGGGACGTGCGACAGCGTGATCTGCTCGGCCCAGCCCGGTCCGAGGTCGGCGCGCCCGAGGACCCGTTCGAGCACCGCGGCGCGGACGGCAGCGCGCCCGCCGTCCACTGCGAGCGCCCGGGCGAGGTCGTCGGTGCCCGGCCGGGCCAGGCCCGCGGGCAGGAGCAGCATCGACAGGATCGTGCAGCCGCGCGAGTACGGGTAGGCGTCGAACGACAGCGGGGCGCCCTGGGCCTCGGCGTGGGCGAGCTCCGCCAGCGCGAGGTCGACGGGAGCGTGGAGGTGCGAGACGTGGGCGCGGCCCCCGCCGGCGCGCACGATCCGGACGACCTCCTCGATTCCGGCGCCGGCGTTCGTCTCGTAGCCGCCGCGCATGTGGGTCACGTAGGTGCCGCCGGCGGCCGCGGACTCGGCGGCGAGGGCGGCGATCTCCGCGGTGCCGGCGTGGAGTCCGGGGACGTAGTCGAGGCCGGTCGCGAGCCCCACGGCGCCGTCCGTCATGCCCTGCCGCACGAGGACGCGCATGGCGTCGAGCTGACCGGGGTCGGCCGGGGCCGGGTCGTCGCCCGTGACCTCGTGCCGGACGGTGCCGGCCGGCACGAGGGTGGCGACGTTCAGCGCGGTCGTGCCGTCGTACGTCGCGAGCAGCCCCGCGATGCCGCCGCCGCCGTACGTCGGGTGGGGACCGTCGATCGCCGCGAAGTACCGTGCGGCGTAGGAGCCGTCGCCCGGTGCCGGACCGACGCCGTCCTGTCCGGTGACGATCGTCGTGACGCCCTGCCGGAGGAGGGCGAGCTGCACGGTCTCGTCGAACACGAGGGACCCGGCGTGGGAGTGCGCATCGACGAACCCCGGCATGACGAGCCGGCCGGTGCAGTCGACCACCGTGGCGTCGGCCCCGGCCCGGAGGCGCTCGCGCGGCCCGCCTCGCTCGGCGACCACTCCGTCGCGGACGAGGACGTCCGACCGGTGGGCCGTGCCGTCGGTGTCGACGACGGAGCCGCCGGTGAGCAGGACTTCGGACGTCACCGTGCGAGCCCCGCGACGAGTCGCTCGGCGCGGGTGCGGAGGCCGTCCAGGTCGCCGGTCGTCAGGGCGTCACCGACGAGCGGCGAACCCAGGCCGACGGCGACGGCGCCGGCCGCCAGGTACTCGGACGCGTCCTCGACGCCGATGCCGCCCGTGGGGATGACGTCGACGAAGTCGAGCGGGGCGAGGACCTGCTTGAGGAACGCGGGGCCGCCGAGCTGTGCGGCCGGGAACACCTTGACCGCGCGCGCCCCGAGCTGCCATGCGCGGACGATCTCGGTCGGGGTGGCGGCGCCCGGGTACCAGCCCAGACCACGCTCGTGCGCCCGTTCCCCGATGTCCGCGTCGAGGTGCGGGCTCACCGCGAACACGGCACCCGCGGCGGCGGCCTCGTCGAGCTGTCGTGGTTCGAGGACCGTGCCGACGCCGATCGACGCGCCCGTGCCGTAGCGCTCGGCGGCCCAGGCGATGCCCTCCCGCCAACGGGGCGTGTTGGTCGTGATCTCGATCGCTCGGACCCCGGCCTCGACCAGTGTCGCGACGACGTCCTCGACGTGGTCACCCGTCCCGCCGCGCAGGATCGCGATCGCCGGGCCAGCGGCGTGCCGGTGGCGGACGCGGGGAGCGGCGGACGGGTCGGTGCTGGTGGTGTTCGTCATGGTCTTCGTTCCTCGCCTCAGCGGTCGACGCGGTCGTGGACGGCGTGGTCGACGTCCGTGGGGGTGGTCGGGTCGTGCAACGCGGCCGGGTCCGGGCGGCGCCAGTCGCTCTCGACCGTGCAGGCGAGCGCACCGGCGTCGGCGGCACGGTCGAGCGCCTCGGCCGTCGTGGCTCCGCCGAGGGTCGCCGCGAGCCAGCCCGCGACGAAGGCGTCACCGGCACCGACGGGGTCGACGACGCGCACCGGGGTCGCCGGGCGCCGCAGGAACGCACCGTCCACCGACGCCACCGCGCCCCGGGAGCCGAGCTTGACGACGGCACGACCCCGGCCGAGGGCGGCGAGCTCGTGCGCGAGCGTCTCGTCGTCGCCCTCGTCGTCGCCGAGTCCGAGCACGAGTCGGGCCTCGTCGTCGCCGGCGAACACGATCGACGACCGTGCGGCGACGGCCCGGTAGCGGGCGCGGGCGGTCTCGGCGTCGATGAGCTTGGGCCGGTGGTTCACGTCGAAGGACACCGGGACCCCGGCGGCGTCCGCGCGGTCGAGCGCGGCCTCGACCGTGGCCCTGGCGTCCTCGGAGAGGGCGAGGGTGATGCCCGTGACGTGCAGGAGCGCGGCGCGTTCGACGGCGCTCGCCGGCAGGTCGCTCGCCCGCAGCGCCGATCCCGCCGAACCCCGGCGGTGGTAGGTCACCCGCGTGCGTCCGTCGGCCAGGCGCTCCTTCATCATGATGCCCGTCGAGCGGTCCGGGTCCGGCACCGCGACGACGTCGACGCCCGCGCTCCGGACGTCGCGCGTCACGCGGTCCCCGGCGGGGTCGGTGCCGACGCGGCCGATCCACGTCGTCGGGACACCGGCGCGCACGAGGCCGATCGCGACGTTGCTCTCGGCTCCGCCGGTGTCGACCCGCATGTGCTCGAGGTCGGGGACCGCCCCTGTGTCCCCGCCGGTGAGGAGCAGCATCGTCTCCCCGAAGGTCAGGACGCGGCCGGTCACCGGGTGCCCTTCGCCAGGGCGAGCTGGGCGGAGGAGGAGCCGAGCGCGACCGAGATCTCGAGCGCGGTCCGGACGACGCCGTCGCCGAGTTCGCGGACGGCCGCGGCGGGGAACCGGGAGGCGAGCCCCGAGATGCTCATCGCGCCGACGACCTGGTTCGCGTGGTCGAGCACGGGCGCGGCGACGCAGCGGATGTCGGGCTCGTTCTCGCGGTCGTCGATGCCGTAGCCACGGCCGTGCGTCCGGTCGATCTCGGCGCGCCAGCGGTCGTCGTCCACGATGGAGTGCTCGGTCATCGCCGTGGCCGGTTCCGCGAGCACCCGGTCGAGCAGCTCCGGCTCGCCGAACGCCACCATCGCCTTGCCCGAGGCCGTGTTCCGCATCGGCAGTCGGTTGCCGATCCGCGACCCCATCCGGACCGTGCCCCGCGTCTCGACCTTGTCGACGTAGACGATGTCGGTGCCGTCCGCGACGACGAGGTGGCAGGTGAGCCCCGTGCGTTCCGCGGTCCGCCGGAGGAACGGCGCTGCGGCGGCGCGGAGGTCGATGCCCTCGAGGTAGCTCTGCCCGAGCAGCAGCGCCCCGAGCCCGAGGGTGAAGCCGGCGTCCGGGGTGCGGCGCAGCAGGTCGTTCTCGAGCATCGGGGCGGTCAGCCGGAGCACGGTCGACTTCGAGGTGCCGAGCTCCGCGGCGAGCACCGTCAGCGACACCGACGGCTCGCCGTTCCGGGTGCGGTCGGCGATGCGGTCGAGCAGCCGCAGCCCGCGTCGGAGCGACAGGGCGGCGTTCCGTGCCGGAGCGTCCTCGGTGGAGGGGGCGACGGGGGTGGTGGCGCGCATCAGAACCGCGTCGCGATCGTGTCGAGGACGGTCTCGTCGTCGTCGATGACGGTCACCTGGCGCCACTTGTCGAAGACGGTGCACGGGTGCGAGATGCCGAACACGACGACGTCGCCGGGCGTGAGCCCGGGTGCCCCGTCCGCCAGCGCGAGGTAGCAGTGCTGGTCGTCGAGGCGGGTGACGGTGACCGCCCCGGGGTCGGGTGCGACGGGGACGACGCCAGCCGCGCCTCCGGGGCCGACGTGCCGGACGGAACGGACGGAACGGACCACCGGCAGCCCCTCGTCGAACGAGATGTCCCGCTTGCCGACCGCGACGAGCGCGAGCCCGGGCTCGGGGCACGACGTGACGCGTCCCCAGACCTCGATCGCGGCCAGGAGCGAGCCCTCGTCGGGGTGGCGGCCGAAGGGGGTGCGCTCGGCGTAGAAGCCGTCGTCGTGGGTGAGGGACGCGCCGGACCGGAGCAGCACGTCGAGGTCGTCGGGGCGGGTGGCGACCGCGTCGACCACGCCGTCGAACCAGGCGCTGCCGCCCATGCTGAGCAGGGCGCGCGGGGCCTCGACCAGCGGGCGGACGGCCGCCGAGACGGCGAGCACCCCCTCGACGTAGGCGCGGGCGGCGCGCACGTCGGGCAGGCCGCCCTCGTACCCGGCGACGCCTCGGAGCGAGAGCCCCCGGTCGTGGGCGAGCTGTGCGAGGTCCCGTGCCTGCTGTGCGGTGCGGACGCCGGTGCGACCGCCGGGGAAGCCGACCTCGACGACCACGTGCAGGTCGCCGTCGACCGCGTCCTGCGCCGCGCGGCCGGCCTCGACCCCGGCGGGGGAGTCGACCCAGCAGAGGACGTCGGCGTCCGGGTCGGCGGCGCGGCGGGAGGCGAGCCAGGCGAGACCGGTGGGGTCGAGGACCTCGTTCGCGACGACGATCCGGTGGATGCCGTGCTCCCACGCGACCATCGCCTGCTGGACCGAGGCGACCGTGACGCCCCAGGCGCCGGCGGCGATCTGCCGTGCGGCGAGTGCCGGGGCCATGTGCGTCTTCATGTGCGGCGCGAAGAGCAGCCCGTGCCGCTCGACGTACGCCTGCATCACGGCGGTGTTGTTCGCCAGGGCCGACTCGCGGAGGGTCATCACCGGCAGGTACGCGTGCTCGAGGACGTGCCGGCGCGCCGGTGCTGCCGGGTCGGGCGCGCCCTTCGTGGTGACCGTGCCGGGTGTGGTCGTCATCGATCCTCCTGTGCGTCTGCGGTGCCTCCACGCTCCCGGTGGCCGGGTGTCGGGGGCAACGCGCTCGTCCGCCTCATTCTGCGGTGCAGAACACCATCGCGTCAGCGCCGTCCCCGGACGTCACGGAAACCGATCGGGCATAGCATTTGTCCTGCCATGACGACGACGATGACGACACGACGACGGGGGAGCACCGCGGTGGCCGTGCTCGTCGCAGGGACCTTCTTCATGGAGCTCCTCGACGGCACCATCCTGGCCACGGCCGCTCCTGCGATGGGTCGGGACCTCGGCGTCGACTCGGCGGCCATCGGCGTGGCGATCACGGCGTACCTGGTCACCCTCGCGGTGTTCATCCCCGTGAGCGGATGGCTGACCGACCGGATCGGCTCGCGGACGGTGTTCGCCGGCGCGATCGTCCTGTTCACCGTGGCGTCGGGGCTGTGCGCCCTCTCCACCGGGCTCGTCGACCTGACGATCTGGCGCATCGTGCAGGGGCTCGGCGGCGCGCTGATGGTCCCCGTCGGGCGGCTCGTCGTCCTGCGGAGCGCCGGACGCGAGCAGCTCGTCACGGCCATCGCGATCCTGACCTGGCCGGCCCTCGCCGCGCCGATCATCGCGCCGTTCGTGGGCGGCGTGCTCGTCGACACCCTGACGTGGCACTGGATCTTCCTCATCAACATCCCGCTCGGGGTCATCGCGTTCGTCGCCGCGCTCGTCCTCGTGCCGCAGGAGCGGGCGTCCGAGCGGGTGCCGTTCGACTGGTTCGGGTCGTTGCTCGCCTGCTTCGGCCTCGGGTCGCTCGTGGTCATGGCGTCCCTGCTCGCCCTCGATCGCGTGCCCGTCCTGGCGGTCGTGCTCTCCGGCGTCGTCGGGGCGGTCGGCTGCTGGCTGGCGATCTGGCACTTCCGCCGGGCACCGCACCCGATCATGGGGCTCGACTCGTTCCGGCTCGAAACCTTCCGGGTGTCGCACGCCGGCGGCAGCCTGTTCCGCCTGGCCGTCTCCGCCGTGCCGTTCGTCCTGCCGCTGCTGTTCCAGGACGCGTGGGGGTGGAGCGCCGTGCTCGCCGGGTCCGCCGTGCTGTGGGTCTTCGTCGGCAACCTCGGCATCAAGCCCATGACGACGCCGTTCCTCCGCTGGTTCGGGTACCGGCCGGTGATCGTCGTGTCGAGCGCGGTCGCGGCGCTGAGCGTCGTCGCGATGGTGTTCATGACCGAGGGCACCCCGTTCTGGCTCCTCGCCGTGCTCCTCGTCGTCAGCGGTGCGGCGCGGTCGGTGGGCTTCACGGCCTACAACACGATCGCGTTCGCCGACGTCGAGCAGGCGGACATGACCCCGGCGAACACGCTCTCGTCGACCCTGCAGCAGACCGCCGCCGGGTTCGGTGTCGCGGTCGGCGCCGTGGTCATCCGGGCCGCGTCGGGCCTCGGCGGATCCGGTCCGTACGACGCCGCGTTCTGGGTCATCGCCGCCCTGCTCGTCGTCGCCTGCGTCGAGGGCGTCCTGATGAGCCGTACAGCCGGTGAGACCGTCCGCCCCGCCCGTCGCGTCCGGGCCTGAGCGCGCATCGTCCGTTTTCCCCGCGGTCACACGCACGAAACCGAGGCCGCGCTACAGTCTCAGCAACAGTCCGCGAACGCCGAGTACGGTTGCCGCGGCAGGGCGACCGGAAACGCCCGGAACAGGAAGGCAGCATGGCCGCGCCAGAGCAGCAGGGGACGATCACAGCCGAGACGGCCGTGGAACCGACCGGGTTGCGCGTCGTCAGCTACAACCTCCGCGAGCACACCGCGAACGGCGAGCTCGCCTCCCTGGCTGAAGCGTCCCAGGCCGACGTCATCTGCGTGCAGGAGTGCGACAGCAACGACCTCGCCCCCTCGATCGCCGGCCTCTCCCTCGCCGCGTCGACCAAGGCGAACCGGCTCGGCCTCGCGATCTACAAGCGCGACGACCGGTTCGAGGTCGAGGACTTCAGCATCCACTCCCTGCAGAAGTCGCTGCACGACCGGGTCCTCGCGCCCGCGCACGAGCGCCTGATCGCGATGCACCTGCGCGACAAGGAGGTCGACGCCGAGGTCATCGTGGCGTCCTTCCACGCCTCACCCCTCACCGCCACGAACTCGCTGCGCCGCAAGCAGATCGAGGCTGCGCACCAGTTCGTCCGCGAGCTCTCGAACGACGCCCCGGCGATCATGGTCGGCGACTTCAACTACCCCTGGTTCCAGACGAACCTGCGCCGGAAGATCGAGCAGCACGGGTTCGCGCTGTCGCTCTCCGACCAGCCGACGTACCTGCGCTACCGCAAGTTCACGGGGCACTTCGACTTCGCCACGAGCGTGGGGCTGCACATCGCCGGCGTGGAGACCCTGCCCGCGGGCATCTCCGACCACCGGCCGATCCTGGTTCGTGCGCACTACGAGCACCCGGGCGCGACGGGCACCGTCGCTACCGTGGAGTCCCCGGCCGCCTGACGCGCCCGCCGAGGTCGCGCGACACGCCGCACGTGGGTCGCCGAGGTCTCACGAACTGCCGCGCGCTCGATGCAGGGACGGCAGGACGTGCGACCTCGGCCCGCGCGGTGACGGACGCACGCACAGGAGGCGCGGTGCCGGTCTCGTGGACCGGCACCGCGCCTCCAGGCCGTCGCAGTCGCAGGACATGCCGCCAGCGTGACGCCGAGGTCGCACAACGTGCCGCTGCGCGGTGCAGACGGCGGCACTTCGTGCAACCTCGGCCCCGCGCGGCGCGCGCGGGGCGCGCGGGGCGCGGGCGGGGCGCGCGGGGCGCGCGCGGGGCGCGCGGGGCGCGGGCGCGCGCGTGCCCCGCGCGTCAGCGACGCAGGGTCGCCCGCGCCAGCCGGTTGCCGATGAACTGGCCGAGCTGCACGATGATGACGATCGCCGCCACCGACACGTACACGATCCACCAGTCGTACCGCTGCGACCCGTACGTGATCGCGTACTCGCCGAGCCCACCGCCACCGATCAACGCCCCCTGCGCCGTCATGTCGACGATGCCGATGTAGATGAACGTGTAGCCGAGGATGAGCGGTCCGAGGCCCTCGGGGATGAGGACCGTGAGCAGGATCGACAGCGGGTGCGCTCCCGATGCCCGTGCCGCCTCGACGACGCCGGGGTCCACCGACAGCAGGTTCTGCTCGACGATCCGGGACACCGCGAACGACGCCGCGAGCGAGATCGCGAAGGTCACCGCGGGGACACCGATCGTGGTCTGCACGACCACGCGGGAGAGCGGGGCGATCGCCGCCAGGAAGATCACGAACGGGATCGGCCGGACGAGGTTCACGACCACGTTGATGATCGTGTACGCGGCCCGGTTGCCGAGCAGGTTGCCCGGGCGGGTGGCGTACAGCGCGAGGCCGAGCGCGAGGCCGATGATGCCGGCGATGACGAGCGACACCAGGGACATCACGATCGTGTCGCGGATGGACGCGACGAAGACGTCGAACGTGTCGATCACGCTCTGGAACGAGTTGTTCACGCTGCGCCCTCCTCGTCGGTGGTGATGCGCGCGGCACGGAGGGCCGCGACGGCCGCGTCGATCTCGGACGGACGGGCCGCGGTCAGCTCGTAGGTGAGCGACCCGATCCGGCGCTCGCGGATCTCGCCGACCCC
Organism: Curtobacterium sp. Curtsp22; assembly: GCF_059492135.1. Taxonomy (NCBI): domain Bacteria; kingdom Bacillati; phylum Actinomycetota; class Actinomycetes; order Micrococcales; family Microbacteriaceae; genus Curtobacterium; species Curtobacterium sp. Curtsp22. The sequence continues at coordinate 3,439,784 of NZ_CP168519.1, forward strand.
GCCGTAGACGAGCTCGGCGGTCACCCCGGCGGAGCGGAAGACCTGGTCGATGCGGTTCTGCAGCCCGGCCTCGTCGGTGATCTGGACCGTGACGAGGCGACCGGGGTGCCGTTCGCGCAGCCGTGCGACGGTCTCCGCCGAGGGCCGGTCGTGCAGGGCGGTCCGGACGAATCGCTGGGCCGCGCCGGTCTGCGGGTTCGCGAACACGTCGTAGACGTCCCCGACCTCGACGACGCGCCCCTGCTCCATGACGGCGACGCGGTCGGCGATCTGTCGGACGGCGTCCATCTCGTGCGTGATGACGATGATCGTGACGCCGAGCTCCTTGTTCACCCGGCGGAGGAGCCCGAGGACCTCGGACGTGGTCTCGGGGTCGAGCGCGCTGGTCGCCTCGTCGGCGAGGAGCAGGTCGGGCGACGCCGCGAGCGCCCGGGCGATCCCGACGCGCTGCTTCTGCCCGCCGGAGAGCTGTTCGGGGTAGGCGTACGCGCGGTCGAGGAGCCCGACGAAGTCGAGCAGCTCGGCGACCCGGCGGTCCCGTTCCTCCTTCGGCACGCCCGCGACCTTGAGCGGGTACGCGACGTTGCCGGCGATGGTGCGCGACCGGAAGAGGTTGAACTGCTGGAAGATCATCCCGATGTTGCGCCGTGCCGTCCGGCGGTCCCGCTCGGGCAGCGCCGTGAGCTCGTTGCCGGCGACGGTCACCGACCCGGACGAGGGCAGCTCGAGTGCGTTGACGAGCCGGACGAGCGTGGACTTGCCGGCACCGGAGTACCCGATGACGCCGAGGACCTCTCCCTGGTGCACGTCCAGGGAGACGTCCTCGACGGCCACCACGGTCTCGCCGGTGTCGGCGCGGCGGTAGTGCTTCGAGACGCCGCGGAGTTCGACGAGGACCGGCACTACTGCTTGGCCGCCTTCGCGTCCTGCTCGACCTTCGCGAGTTCCTCTTGCAAGGAGGACGCGCTCTCGTCGCGGCTGACTGCCTCGGGCAGGTCCTTCTTGAAGACCTTCTGCACGGACTCGTCCTGGAAGAGCTTCGCGAGGTCGAGGTAGGTCGTGTTGTCCTTGTCGGCGTTGCGCACGGCGAAGACGTTGACGTACGGTGCCGCGCTCGCGCTCGAGGGGTCGTCCTGGTAGATCGCGTCGGAGATCGGCAGGCCGGCTGCGGTGGCGTAGTTGTTGTTCACCACGGCCGCCGCGACCGAGCCCTGCTGCAGGGCGTTCGCCGTCTGCGAGGCGTTGAGCGGCTGGACGTCGACCTTCGACGACTCGATGTCGGTGGTCGTCGAGAAGGCCGACCCGCCGTCCTTGAGCGTGACGAGCTTCGCCGCCTGCAGGATGAGCAGCGCGCGGGCCTGGTTGATCGAGTCGTCCGGGATCGCGACCTTGGCGCCCTCGGGCAGGTCGGCGACGTCGTCGTACTTCGTCGCGTAGAGCGGCAGCGGGTAGACGGCCGTCGAGCCGATCGGCTGCAGGTCGTCGTTCGAGGTGACGTTGTAGTCGGCCAGGTACTGGATGTGCTGGAACTGGTTGAGGTCCAGCTGCTTGTCCTTGAGCGCCGGGTTCGGCAGCGAGTAGTCCGAGAAGTTGGTCAGCTTGACCGTCACGTTGAGCTTCGACTTCGCGAGCTTCGTGTAGGTGCTCCAGTAGGAGAGCGACTTGTCCGCGACGCCGATCGTGACGGTCTTCGGCGAACCACCGGCGGCAGCGCCGTCGTCGGACCCGCCGGAGCGGACGGCGCCGACGATGAGGGCGACGACGATCGCGACGACGACCACCGCGGCGGCGATGATCCAGCCGATCGGGCGCTTGCCCTTCGGCTTCTCGGGCAGAGCGGGTGCAGCGGACATGTCGGAGCTCCTCGTGGGCAGTGCTGTGGGGGTCCGCGGTGGTCCGCGGCGTGCAGTCGAGTGTGACGGGCCGCCCGGCACGGTGCGAGTTCCGTTCCGCCGTGTTACATCGCTGTCACACGGTTCATTGGTTCACTCGGTACGTGCGCAGTCTCGAACTCGTCCTCGATCCGTCGTCGGACGCCGCCGTGCGCGCCGCGTGGGACGCGCTGGTCCGTGCGGACCTGCCGAGCCTCGGACGGTCGGACACCAACAGCCCCCACGTCACGCTGGCCGCCGGCGACGACCTCCGGATCCCGAGCGGGTTCGACGTGCCGGTGCCGTCGCGGCTCCGGCTCGGTGGCGTCCTGCTGTTCCCCGCGGGACCCGGGCGCTCGGTGCTCGCCCGGGCGGTGGTCGTCGACCCAGCGCTCGCCGCGTTCCACGAGGCAGTGCACCGGGCGTCCCCGGGAGGCGTCGAGACCACGTCGCCGGGGGCGTGGTCGCCGCACCTGACGTTCGCGCGACGGGTCCGGGACGAGGACCTCGGTGCGGCCGTCGCGGCGCTCCGCGGGACCCCGCTCCCCGAGCTCGTGGTCGGTGGCGTGCGGTTCTGGGACGGAGAGTCCAGGACCGTCACGTCGATCGGGTGAAGCGGGCACGGCTCACGTCCGCGTCGTGACGATGGCCCAGGAGGCGCGGCTCACGTCCCCAGGACCCGCTCGCCGAACGACGACGCGAACGTCCGCTCCGGGTCGGCCGCCGCGACGAGGTCGCGGAAGTCGGCCAGCCGCGGGTACAGCCCGGCGATGGCGGCCGCGTCGAGGGAGCTCATCTTGCCCCAGTGCGGTCGTCCGTCGAACGGTGCGAGGAGCGCCTCGAGGTCCGGCAGCAACGCTGCCACCTCGGCCGGGTGCTTCTGCCACGTGAACGCGATGCAGAGCACGTCCTCGCCCTGCGTCGGGCTCAACCAGAACGGGTCCGCCGCCATCGTGCGGAGCTCGCAGACGTGTAGGTGCGGCTGGATGCGGGCGGCCATGGTCCGGACGGCGTCGAGCGCCGCACCCGCGTGCCGGAGCGGGACGAAGTGCTCGCTCTGCACCTCGGAGCCGTGGCTCGGCACGGAGTCGATCGGGAAGTGCGGCAGCCGGTCCCACCACGGCCCGACCGAGCCGTCCCGGGCGGTGTGGTGTCCGTCGCCGGGCGAGCCGGGCAGCCGGGGCGCGCCGAACAGCTCGTCCGGGACGGCCACGTCGTCGTCGCCGTCCGGCACGCGCGACTTCAGCAGGACCTCGCCCACCGTGTCGCCGAACACCGTGTACGAGCAGACGGACGTCGCGGCGGCGTGGACCTCGGCGACGTGGGCGGTGAAGGTGTCCCACGGGATCGGTCCGTAGGTGTCCTGGCGCATCCGGTAGCTCGGCTGGACGTCGAGCGTGACCCGGGTGAGGACACCGAGCAGGCCGAGGTGGAGCACGGCGCCGTCGAACGCCGGGTCGTCGCGGGCGATCGTCCGTGCGGACCCGTCGGGCCCGAGCACCTCGAACGACCGGACCGCGGTGCTCAGCGACCCGAGTGCGGTGCCGGAACCGTGTGTCCCGGTCGCGATCGCGCCGGCGATCGAGATGTGGGGGAGCGACCCCGTGTTGTGCAGCGCGAACCCGGCGCGGTCGATCTCGGGCGCGACGACGCCGTAGCGGGTGCCGGCGCCCATCGTGACCGTCCGTCGCTCGGCGTCGACGGCGAGGTCGGTCGGGATCCCGGTGAGGTCGAGCAGCACGCCGGGGGCGTCCGGCGCGTCGTTGAACGAGTGCCGGGTGCCGAGGCCGTGCACCCGGGGCGACCGGGCGACGATCTCGGCGGCCTCGTCGATCGACGACGGGCGGAGGACCCGTTCGGCCGTGTAGGTGACCGTGCCGGACCAGTTCAGCTCGCTCGTCGTCGACCGCATGACGCCCACGATGCCACGCGCACCCCGGCGCGTGCGGTTCCCGTCAGTGCATCGACGGCGCGGGGGCACCGTCCGGGGTCGCCGGGCGACGCACGAGGGAGCACATCACGATCCCGAACAGCGAGATCACCGCGCCGACGAGGAACGCCGTCCGCACGCCGGAGGCCGTGGCCTCGGCGAGGCCCGCGGCGCCGCTGCCGGCCGCCGCACCCGAGGCGCCGATGGTGAGGAGCGTGACGAACAGCGCCGTGCCGGCGGCTCCGGCCAGCTGCTGCGCCGTGCCGAGGACCGCGCTGCCGTGCGAGTAGAGCTTCGGGGGCAGCCCGCCGAGCGCCGCGGTGAACAGCGGCGTGAAGGTGAGGGCGAGCCCGATGCTCAGGACGACGTGGGCGCCGAGGACGAACCACACGCTGGTGTCGACGCCGACGGTCGAGAGTGCCCAGAGGACGGCGCTGACGATGATCGAGCCCGGGATGAGCAGGACCCGCGGACCACGGCGGTCGTAGACGCGACCGACGATCGGGGACAGCAGACCCATGATGAGGCCACCGGGCAGCAGGAGCAGGCCGACGTTCAGGACGTCGAGCCCGAGGACCCGCTCGAGGTAGATCGGCAGCAGGATCAGCGTGCCGAACATCGCCATGAAGCTCAGGCCCATCGCGACGATCGGGACGGTGAAGCCCTTCGTCTGGAAGGTACGGAGGTCGAGCAGGGCGCGGTCCGCACGCTGCAGCCGGGTCTGTCGGAACACGAACAGGGCGAGGGCGAGGGCGCCGACGACGAGGGAGACGATCGGCACGAGCGGCCCGGTGGTGCCGGCCTCGCCGATGCTCGAGAGGCCGTAGACGATGCCGCCGAACGCGAAGGCGGACAGCACGACCGAGAGCACGTCGAGCGGGGCCTTGCGGGGCGTCGACACGTTGCGGACCTTGACCATGCCGAGGATCAGCGCGGCGATGGCGATGGGCAGCACGAAGCCGAAGAGCCAGCGCCACGAGAACGCGTTGAGGATGAGCCCGGAGATGGTCGGGCCGATCGCCGGGGCGACGGAGATGACGATCGAGATGTTGCCCATCACACGGCCGCGGTGCGCCGGTTCGATGAGCGTGAGGACCGTCGTCATGAGCAGCGGCATCATGATCGCGGTCCCGCTGGCCTGCACGATGCGCCCGAGCAACAGCATCGAGAACCCGGGCGCGAGCAGCGCGATCAGGGTGCCTGCCGAGAACAGGCTCATCGCCCAGACGAACACCGGCCGGGTGTTGAAGCGCTGCAGCAGGAACCCGGTGATCGGGATGACGACCGCCATGGTGAGCAGGAAGCCCGTGGTGAGCCACTGGCCGGTCGCGGCGCTGATGTCGAGGTCGTCCATGAGCCGCGGGAGCGCGACGCCCATGATCGTCTCGTTGAGGATCACGACGAACGCCGAGACGAGCAGCAGCCCGATCACGAGTCGGGTCTCGCCGGCGGAGGGCTGCGCGACGCTCCCGGTGCGGGGTGCGGAATCGACGGCCTGGGTCATGCGGGGCTCCTGGTGGATCACGACTGGTGGAACGAGGGGGCGCCATGGGCGCAGACAGGGCAACCGCCTGAGTGGATTCGATTATTCCGCTTCGGTCCGACATCCGTCGACGTCGGGCGGCGACCGGGTCAGTGCAGGATCGCGAAGCCGTCGACGTCGCCGTGCGGCACCACCGCGCGGCAGGTCACGTCGGTGACCTCGGCGGACGGCGGGCCGGTCCGGATGAACGTCATCAGGGCGTCGACCGCGGGGGCCGGACCCTCGGCCTCGACCTCCACCGTGCCGTCGAACAGGTTCCGGGCGTACCCGGCGAGTTCGAGCCCGTCGGCCTTCCGTGCGGTCCAGTACCGGAAACCGACCCCCTGGACCGTCCCCGACACGACGGCGTGCATCCTCGTCACCGTAGTCATGCGGCTCAATGTAGGCGCGCGGCCCGACCAGGAGTTTTCGACGCTGTTTCCGTCTCGTGAAACCCGGTGATAGTGTCATCCCAACCCGAACACTTCGAGTCATCATGACACTTACTCCCGAGCTCCCCATCCGCGTCGCGGTCTCCACCGTGATCGTGGCGCTGCGCCCGCACCCGGACACCGGGGCACCGGCGCTGTGGATGCCGCTCGTGCGTCGGGTGGCCGAACCGTACGAGGGGGCGTGGGCGCTCCCCGGCGGTTGGGTGCGGCCGGACGAGGGGCTCGAGGACTCCGCCGCGGCCCGCCTCCGCGAGACCACGAACGTGCAGCCGCGCTACCTCGAGCAGCTCTACGCCTTCGGCGACGTCGACCGCTCGCCGAGCCGCGTCGTGTCGATCGTGTACTGGGCCCTCGTCCACCCGGACGAGGCGAGTTCGGTCCCCGACGACTGGAACGTGCGGTGGTTCCTCGCCGACGAACACCCGCCGCTCGCCTTCGACCACGACCGGATCGTCGCGTACGCGCTCTGGCGGCTCCGCAACAAGATGTCGTACTCCCGGATCGCCCAGGCGTTCCTGGGGGACCGGTTCACCCTCGCCGAACTCCGCGGGGTGTACGAGGCGGTGCTCGGGCGTGCGCTCGACCCCGCGAACTTCCGTCGCCAGGTCGAGAAGACCGACGCGATCCTGCCGACGGACGAGACCACGAGCGGGGACCGGCACCGGCCGGCCCGGCTGTACCGCTCGAACCCCGACCTGGCCTACGCGGACAACGGTCCGCTGCAGCAGGGCAAGAAGCCGTAGAACCGAAGGAACACCCGTGTCCATCGCCACCACCATCGAACTGATCTCCAACGGTCAGGCCGCCGGCAGCACCTGCACGCCCGACCTGGCGATGCCGACGTGGGACTTCGACTCCCGGCCCGGCTACGGCCCCGGCTCGTCGATGTCGGACGTCATCCCGACCTCGGCGCCCCGGCAGGGCGTCATCCCGGACGAGTACCGGAACGCCCCGGACGACGAGCTGCACGAACGCATCGAGCGGGCGAAGGCCACCCTCGGCGACCGCGTCGTGGTCCTCGGGCACTTCTACCAGCGCGACGAGGTCGTGCGGCACGCGGACTTCCTCGGCGACTCGTTCCAGCTCGCGAACGCCGCGCTGACGAAGCCCGACGCCGAGGCCATCGTGTTCTGCGGCGTGCACTTCATGGCCGAGACCGCGGACATCCTCGCCCGCGACGACCAGCGCGTGATCCTGCCGAACCTCGCCGCGGGCTGCTCGATGGCCGACATGGCCGACATCGACAGCGTCGAGGCGGCGTGGGCCGAGCTCGAGCAGGTCTACGGCACCGAGCCCGACGCCGACGGCCGCGTGCCGGTCATCCCCGTCACGTACATGAACTCCGCCGCCGACCTCAAGGCGTTCTGCGGGCGGCACGGCGGCATCGTGTGCACGTCGTCGAACGCCGCGACCGTCCTCGAGTGGGCGTTCGAGCGGGGGCAGCGCGTGCTCTTCTTCCCCGATCAGCACCTCGGCCGGAACACCGCCAAGGCGATGGGCATCAGCACCGACCTCATGCCGATGTGGAACCCGCGGAAGCCCCTCGGCGGCAACGACGAGCAGACCCTGCAGGACGCCAGGGTCGTCCTCTGGCACGGCTTCTGCTCGGTGCACCGCCGCTTCACCGTCGACCAGATCGACCAGGCCCGTCGCGAGCACCCCGGCGTGCAGGTCATCGTGCACCCCGAGTGCCCGATGGCCGTCGTCGACGCCGCCGACCACGCCGGCAGCACCGACCTCATCCGGAAGACCGTCGCAGCCGCCACCGAACCGACCACGTTCGCGATCGGCACCGAGATCAACATGGTGAACCGGCTCGCCGCCGAGTACCCGCAGCACACGATCTTCTGCCTCGACCCGGTGGTGTGCCCCTGCTCGACGATGTACCGCATCCACCCCGGCTACCTCGCCTGGGTCCTCGAGGCGCTCGTGCGCGGCGAGGTCCTCAACGAGATCGTCGTGCCGGCCGACGTCCAGGCCGACGCCAAGGTCGCACTCGAGCGCATGCTCGCCGCCCGACCCACGGTCTGACCGTGCACGTCGTCATCGTCGGCTCCGGCATCGCCGGACTCACCGCAGCGATCCGCGCGAGTGCCCGTCACGACGTCACCCTGGTGACGAAGGGCGCGCTCGCCGACGGCGCGACGGCGTACGCGCAGGGAGGCGTCGCCGTCGCGCTCGGCGCCGACGACTCCGCGTCGCTCCACCAGGCGGACACCCACGTGGCGGCAGCGGGCAGCGCCGACGCCCGCGCCGTCGAGGTGCTCTGCACCGACGGCCCCGCACGGGTGCGGGACCTGCTGTCGCTCGGCGTCCCGTTCGACCGCACCACCGACCCGACGAGCCTCGACCGGTACGGCGACGACCTGGCCCGCGGGCGCGAGGCGGCGCACGGCCGGTGGCGCGTCGTCCACGCGGACGGCGACGCGACCGGGGCCGCCATCGAGCGCACCCTCATCGCCGCCCTGCACCGCCGGCACGTCACGATCCTCGAACGGACCTGCCTCGTCGACCTCGTGGTCCGGGACGGCTCGGTCGTCGGGGTCGACGTCCTCGACCTCCTCGGCGAGCCCCGGCGGGTCGACGCGGACGCCGTCGTGCTCGCGTCCGGTGGCGCCGGACACCTGTTCCGCGAGACCACCAACCCGCTCGTCGCGACGGGCGACGGGCAGGCAGCCGCCTGGCGTGCCGGTGCCGTGCTGGCCGACCTCGAGTTCGTGCAGTTCCACCCGACCCGCCTCGCGGCCCCCGGCGGCGGGCTCGTCTCCGAGGCGGTCCGCGGCGAGGGAGCGGTGCTCCGTGACGCACGAGGGCACCGCTTCATGGTGGACGTCCACCCCGACGCCGAGCTCGCCCCCCGCGACGTCGTCGCCCGGGGCATCGCGGCCGCCGTCCGGGAGCAGGACGGAGGGCCCGTGCTCCTCGACGCGACCGGCCTCGACCCCGCCTTCCTCGTCCGGCGCTTCCCCGGGCTCACCCGTGCGACCCGGTCCGCCGGCTTCGACTGGACCCGCGAGGGCGTCCCCGTCTCCCCGGCCGCGCACTACTCGATGGGCGGGGTCGCCACCGACGCCGAGGGACGGACGAGCCTGCCCGGCCTCCTCGCGATCGGCGAGGTCGCCTGCACGGGCGTCCACGGCGCCAACCGGCTCGCGTCGAACTCGCTGCTCGAAGGACTCGTCTTCGCGGTCCGCGCAGCGGACGCGCTCGACGTGCCGCGACCCGGCAGACTGCGCCTGCGCGGCGACGCGGGTCTCCCAGTCACCAGCGTGCCGAGTGCGACCGACGTGATCCGCGCCTCCCGTCCCCTGCTGCCAGGAGGCGCGGCTCGACCCACCGACGCCGCCGACGTCCGCCAGGCGGTCCAGTCCGTCATGACGGACCGGGTCGGGCTCCTCCGCGACGCGAGCGGTCTCGCGAGCGCACGACGCGACCTGGCCGCCCTCGTCGCGCCCGAGCCGACCGGCGTCCGCGACCTCGAGGACCGGGCACTGCTCGACCTCGCCCGGGTCACGGCGCTCGCCGCCGAGGCCCGGACCGAATCCCGCGGTGCCCACGCCCGCACCGACCACCCCGACACCGATCCAGCAGCCCCCGCCTCGACCGCGTGGGTCGCCCAGCACACCGCCGTCCCGCAGGAGGTACCCGCATGACCGTCGACCCCGGCACGATCCCCCCGCACGCCCTCCGACGCGTCATCGACACCGCGCTCGAGGAGGACGCCCCCTGGGGCGACGTCACGAGCGAGACGCTCATCCCCGCAGACGCCACGGCGACCGCGACCCTGGCGGCGCGCGAGCCCGGCGTCCTCAGCGGGGGCGACGTGTTCGTCGCCGTGATGCACGCGGTCGACCCGACGATCGACGCGGTCCTGCACGTGCCGGACGGCAGCCGGTTCACCGCGGGCGACGTCCTCGCGACCGTGAGCGGTCCCGCCCGGTCGGTCCTCCGTGCCGAGCGGGTCGCACTGAACCTCGCGCAGCGGATGTCCGGCATCGCCACGGCGACCGCGACCTACGTGGCGGCCGTCGCCGGCACCCGTGCCCGGATCGTCGACACCCGCAAGACCACGCCCGGTCTGCGGGCACTGGAGCGGTACGCCGTGCGGTGCGGCGGCGGGCACAACCACCGGACCTCGCTGTCCGACGCCGTGCTCGCGAAGGACAACCACCTCGCCGTGCTCCTCGCCGGCGGGATCGGCATCGGGGACGCGATCGTCGCGGCCCGCGAGCGGCTCGGGCACACCGTCCACCTCGAGGTCGAGGTGGACCGCATCGACCAGATCGAGCCCGTCGTGGCGGCCGGCGTCGACACGATCATGCTCGACAACTTCACCACCGACCAGCTCGAGGCCGGCATCCAGGTCGTCGCCGGGCGAGCCCTCGTCGAGGCCTCCGGCGGGGTGTCCCTCGACACCGTCGCCGCGATCGCCGCCACCGGGGTCGACGTGATCTCCGTCGGGGCGCTCACCCACTCGGCACGGGCACTCGACCTCGGGCTCGACGTCGACGTGGCCGTCGGCGCCGGCGTCTGACGTGTTCTACCTGGACCGCGCGGCCACGACGCCCGTGCGCCGCGAGGTGCTCGAGGCGATGTGGCCGTACCTCACCGGGACCTTCGGCAACCCGTCCTCCACGCACGGGGTCGGCGACGCCGCAGCCCGGGGCCTCGCCGACGCCCGCGCCACCGTCGCCGCGGTGCTCGGGTGCCGCCCGGCCGAGGTCGTGTTCACCACCGGCGGGACCGAGGGTGCGAACACCGCCGTGAAGGGCATCGCCCTGGCGTCCCCGCGCGGTCGCCACGTCGTCACCAGCGCGATCGAACACGAGGCGGTGCTCGAGAGCTGCCGGTACCTCGAACGGTTCCACGGGTTCGACGTCACGGTCCTGCCAGTCGACCGCGACGGGGTCGTCGACCCGGACGTCCTCGCGGCAGCAGTCCGACCCGACACCACCCTCGTCTCGATCGCACACGCCGACAACGAGATCGGGACGGTGCAGGACGTGCCGGCGCTCGCCGCGGTCGCGCACGCGGTCGGGGCCCGGTTCCACACCGACGCCGTCCAGTCGGCGCCGTGGCTCCCGGTCGGGCTCGACGTGCTCGGCGTCGACGCGGTGTCGGTGTCCGGGCACAAGCTCGGCGCACCGAAGGGCACCGGCGTGCTCGCCGTCCGGTCCGGCGTGGCGCTCGAACCGCTGCTGCACGGTGGGGGACAGGAGCGGGGGAGACGCTCCGGCACCGAGGACGTCGCGGGTGCCGTCGGCGTCGCCACGGCCTTCGCGCTCGTCGCCGCGGGCCGGGACGACGCGGCCCGGACCGCGACCACCACCCGGGAGGCCGTGCTCGACGGGGTGCTCCGGTCGGTGCCCGGGGCGTTCGTCACCGGGTCACGGACCTCGCGGCTGCCCGGCCACGCGTCGTTCTGCTTCCCCGGGGTGAACGGCGAGACGGTCCTGCTCGAGCTCGAGGAGCGCGACGTCGTGTCGTCGTCCGGGAGCGCCTGCGCGGCCGGCAGCACCGAGGCCTCGCACGTGGTCACGGCGCTCGGTCTGTCCGACGAGGTCGCCCGGACGGCGCTGCGCCTGACGTTCGACGCCGGCCTGACCGCGGCGGACGTCCCGGTGGTCGTCGATGCCGTCGCCGCAGCCGTCGCGACGGTCCGCGCGCTCGCCTGACACCCGACGAGGGTGTACTAGACGTTCTACTCCATGAGTGGGGTCGTGTCCCCCCTTTTGCGGACCGGCGAAGTGCGCCAGAGTGTTCACATGGCAAACGCGATGACGACTCGGGTCCGGCAGGAGGACCACTTCCGGGCGGTCCAGCTCCTCCCCGCACCCGCGACCGTCCTCGCGCTCGTCCTGGCCGCGCAGCACGACCTCGGCACCGCCCCGCTCGGGCTCATCGCCGTCGTCGGAGCACTGGCGACCATCGGGAGCGCCCTGCTCCCCATGGTCCGGCCCGCCGCGGCCCGACGGTCGATGCCCGCACCGACCGAGACGGACCGGTACCGAGAGGACACCGAACACCCTTGAGGACCAGCACCGTCGAGTCCGACCCCTGCGGACTCGCCGGTGCGACGAGCCGGACCAGGTTCCCTGACCTGCGTCCGGCGCGGGGCACGACACCCCCTGATTCGTCGTGCTCCGCAGCACCTGTGACCCGTCGTGGGCGCGGGCGTCGCTTCCCCTGTGCGATGCCCGAACCCCCTGTGCCCACGGCGGGTCCCGGTGCGCTGCTCCGCGCACACGAGCCCGGACGCTCGCACTAGCGTGGGACCGTGCCCTCCTACCGTGTGACCCTCGCCGTCGGAGCGCTCGCACCCGGCACCGCCCCGGACGCCGTGCTCCCCGAGGCCGCCCGGCTCGTCGCCGAGCTCGTGGTGGTCGAGGCGCGGGACGTCCGGCTGCTGCGCGGGGTCCCGTGCGCAGTGGTCCGGTTCGAGTCGCCGTCGGACGACGTGGCCGGAGCCGTCGCCGAGCACGCGGCCACCGGGCTGCGAGCGACGGCCGAGGTGCGGTCCGTCGTCGTCACCCGCCGTGACGGCGGTCGATGGACCCCGATCGCCTGAGGCGACGAGGAGGACGCGTCGTCAGCGCGGCACGGACGCGACCGTCCCCGGCCACACGTAGTCGAGGTCGTCCGGCACGTCGGGGAACAGCGGCCGGTAGTGCTCCGGCGCCTTCTGCACGAGCTTCGACCGGTGCGAGCGGTGCACGGCGGGGTCCGCGTTCCACGACGGCACCGGGTAGTCGGTCCGCTCGTACGCGTCGAGGTCCTCGGGGACGAGCGCGAGGTCGGCGAGGGTCTTCTCCAGACAGGTGTCGGCGTACCCGCGCTCGGTCCAGGCGCGGCACGTGGCCTGCTGGTACGCCATCAGCGCCGGTCGGTACCCACGCCACATCGCCACGACGGGGTGGTGCTGCCAGCCGTAGTCCGGCAGCGTCAGTGCCCGCATCACCTGCAGCGTCTCGACCCGTTGCTTGCCGAGCCGCCGGTCGTCGAGCACCTCGGCCGAGGCGCGGAAGTCCGGGTACGGCAAGAACGTCTGCATGGCGCGGACGGTACGCGGCGGCGCTGGAACCCGACACATGCCGTCACACGCCGACCGCCGGGAGTCCCGGCGTGTGAGCATCGAGCACATGAGCGGAGAACTCGTCGTCGGCGTCAGTGGCAGCCCCTCGGACCCCTCGCGGACGTCCACCCTGGTGGCTGCGACGGTGGCGCGCCTCGGACAGGAGATCGACGACGCCCGCACCGAGACCGTCGAGATCGGGCCGCTGCTCGCCGACCTCGGCGCGGCACCGTCCCGCGAGGCGATGTCGGACCGCACGCGACGCGCACTCGAGACGGTCGAGGCGGCGGACGTCCTCGTCGTCGGCAGCCCGGCGTTCCGTGCCGCGTACTCCGGTGCGTTCAAGCTCTTCTTCGACTGGATCGGGCAGTACGACCTCGTCGACACCCCGGTGCTGCTCACCGCGACCGGCGGGAGCGATCGGCACGCCCTGCTCGTCGAGCACCAGATGCGGCCGCTGTTCGGCTTCTTCCAGTCGACGACGCTGCCGATCGGCGTCTTCGGCAACGAGCGGGACTTCGCCAAGCGCGAGGGCGGCTACGACATCGCGAACGTCGACCTCGAGCTCCGCATCGACCAGGCCGTGCAGCGGGCGCTCCCGATCATCCGCGGGGGCTTCGCCACCGCTGCCACCACCGAGGTCCGGCGCCCCGCCGACTTCTGACCCGGAGCCCGCCGTGCGGCGGCGCAGCGCACGCGTCAGGGCGTGGGGACCGCGATCGTCTCGCCCGATGCCGCCGAGCGACGCGCCGCGTCGAGGACGTCCACCACGTGCACGGCGTCATCCGCGGGCACCGGCACCGGCCCGCGTCCCCGGACCGCACGCGCGAACCGCTCGTAGTAGTCCGTGTACGAGCTCTGCGACGACGGGACCTCGACCGACCCCGCCGCCGTCGTGAGCGTCCCGCCGGCCCGCTCGACGCCCCACCCGGCACGGTCGTCGGCCGGTGCGTGCCCCGCGACCGCGGCCTGCGCCTGCACGTCGGTGCTCGAGGCCTCGTACGTCCCGTCGACCCCGTCCACGCGCAGGCGACGAGTGCCCAGCCAGCCCGCCTTGTTCGACGTCAGGACGGACTCCACGCCGGAGCCGTGCGTCGCCGTCAGGGTGAACCCGGCATCGATGTCGCCGTCCTGGTCGCGTCCGAGCGCGCGGGCGTCCCGGACGTCGAGCGTGCACGACACCCGCACGATCGGTCCGAACAGCGACACCGCCTGGTCGACCAGGTGCGACCCGATGTCCGAGAGCACGCCGCCCCCGACGCCGGTCGCGATGCCCTCGCGTTCGACCAGGTCGAACCGCGACCAGAACCGCAGCGGCGTGCCGACCCGTCCGTCCTCGAGGACCCCGCGCAGCGTCACGAGGTCGGTGTCCCACCGGCGGTTGTGGAAGGGCGCGATGACGACCTCGGCCTGCGCGGCGGCGTCGCGGAGCTCGCGTGCGGTCGACGGATCGGGTGCGAACGGCTTGTCCGCGACCACGGCGACGCCGGCCGCGACCGCTTCGAGCACGAGGTCGCGCCGGGTCGACGGGGGAGTGGTGATCACGACGGCGTCGAGCCCGGCCGCCAGCAGGTCGCCGAGCGAGTCGTGCATGGGGACGCCGGGCAGGTCGGACGCGAGCTGTTCCCGCTTGTCGGACGAGCGCGCCACGACGCCCACCAGGTCGGTCCCCTCGGCGTCCGTCAGGAACGGCCGGTGGAAGGCCCGCCCGCCGATGCCGTAGCCGACGAGCCCGATGCGCACTTTGTCCATACATAAGAACATAGCGCGCGATGCGCACGGACGGAACGTTCCAGCGCTCGGACGGGAGGCGCGGTGCGGGCCCGACCCGCGCCTCCTGGAACTGACTCAGCCGAGCAGGGACGCGACGTGCGCGACCGCCAGGCGGTAGCCGTCCGCACCGGCGCCGGCGATGACGGCCGTCGCGGCCGTCGCGACGTGGTCGACGTGCCGGAACGGCTCCCGCTTCCACGTGTTCGAGAGGTGCACCTCGACGACCGGCACCGACAGTGCCTCGACCGCATCGTGCAGTGCGACCGAGGTGTGCGCGTAGGCGGCGGGGTTGATCACCACGCCCACGAAGTCGTCGAGTGCCTCGTGCAGCCACTCGACGAGCTCGCCCTCGCGGTTCGTCTGCCGGAAGTCCGCCTCGAGCTCGTGCACCGCGGCCTCGGTGTGCACGATCGCCTCGATCTCGGCGAGCGTCACCGTGCCGTACTGGTCCGGGTCGCGCCGTCCGAGGATGTCCAGGTTCGGGCCGTTGAGGACGAGGATGCGCGGCTGCTCGGTCATGCCAGGAGCCTACCGAGCGCCCGCAGTCGCATTGCGGGTGCGATGCATACCTCGGCTATGTGAACGGTCACAATTCGGTGTAACGTTCCCGTCCGGGTCGGCGGAGTTGTCGATCGCAACACACTGACGTGGAGTTTGAATGGTTCTCGCTGCAGCGAACAACGGGATCCGGCTCGATCTGGGCTGGGTCGACTACCTGATGATCATCGTGTACTTCGCGGTCGTCATCGGGATCGGTTTCACCGCCCGGAAGCAGGTCCGGACGAGCATGGACTTCTTCCTGTCGGGCCGCTCGATGCCCGCGTGGATCACGGGCCTCGCGTTCGTGTCCGCGAACCTCGGCGCGACCGAGATCCTCGGCATGGCCGCCAACGGTGCCCAGATCGGCATGGCGACCCTGCACTACTACCTGGTCGGTGCCGTGCCGGCCATGGTGTTCCTCGGGCTCGTGATGATGCCCTTCTACTACGGGTCCAAGGTCCGCAGCGTGCCGGAGTTCATGCTCCGCCGCTTCGGCAAGGCCCCGCACCTGGTGAACTCGATCGCGTTCGCGGTGTCGAACGTGCTCATCGCCGGCATCAACCTCTACGCCATGGCCATCGTCATCGAGGCGATGCTCGGCTGGCCGGAGTGGCTCGCGATCATCGTGTCCGCGGGCTTCGTGCTCGTCTACATCACCCTCGGCGGGCTCTCCAGCGCGATCTACAACGAGGTCATGCAGTTCTTCGTGATCATCGCCGGCCTCATCCCGCTGACGATCGTCGGTCTGCACCGCGTCGGTGGCTGGAGCGGCCTCTCGAAGGCCATCACCGAGACCCAGGGCGTGCAGCACCTGCAGGCGTGGGCCGGCACCGGCTTCGGCGACGTCACGAACCCGATCGGCGCGAACTGGCTCGCGATCGTGCTCGGCCTCGGGTTCGTCCTCGGCTTCGGCTACTGGACGACGAACTTCACCGAGGTGCAGCGCGCGTTCTCGGCGAAGAACATGTCCGCCGCCCGCCGCACCCCGCTCATCGCCGCGATCCCGAAGCTCTTCATCCCCGCGATCGTCGTCATCCCCGGCCTCATCGCCGCCGCCGTCGTGGGCAACCAGTTCGCCTCGGGTGCCCTCGACTACAACGACGCGATCCCGAAGCTCATCCAGATGTACCTGCCGACCGGTGTGCTCGGCGTCGCGGTCACGGGCCTGCTCGCCTCGTTCATGGCCGGTATGGCGGCGAACGTGTCGTCGTTCAACACCGTCTTCACGTACGACATCTGGCAGCGCTACATCAAGCCGAACATGCCCGACGTGCACTACCTGAAGACCGGGCGCTGGGTCACCGTCGTCGGCGTGCTCGTCGGCATCGCGACCGCGTTCATCGCCGCGCAGGCGTCGAACATCATGACGTACATGCAGACGCTGTTCTCGTTCTTCAACGCGCCGCTGTTCGCCGTGTTCATCCTCGGGCTGCTCTGGAAGCGGATGACCACCGCCGGCGCGCTGTGGGGCTACATCCTCGGCATCGTGACGCCGACGATCACGTGGATCGCGTACCTCGTCAACCCGGACCTGTTCGCCACCGCGACCGCCGAGACCCTCTACGGCGCGATCATCTCGTTCGTCACCGTGCTCGTCGTCGGGTTCGTCGTGTCGATGGTCACGAAGCCGAAGGACGAGAAGGAGCTCGGCGGGCTGGTGTACGGCGTCGGCAAGATCGACCTGCACAGCGACTCCGTCGCGACCGACACCGCCTGGTACCGCTCCCCGGCGCTGCTCGGCACCGTCGCACTGATCCTGTGCGTCGTCCTGTACCTCCCGTTCCTCTAGGCCCGCGAAGACCCGCGAAGGAGATCTCCCATGAGCGACACCAACACCGCCATGACCGAGGAGCAGAAGGCCGCCCTCGTCCGCTCCACCCGCCGACTCGACCTGCGTCGCATCCTCGGTGGCCTGTTCGTCCTGTACGGCGTCATCGTGACCATCGTCGGCATCGTGCACTGGAACACCGACCCCGAGAAGACCGGTGGCATCCACATCAACCTGTGGGTCGGGCTGTCGATGCTCGTCGGCGGGCTGCTCTTCTTCCTCTGGGACCGGCTGAACCCCGTCCCGGCGGAGGACATCATCGGCCAGGCCGAGGCCGAGGAGCACCAGAAGGCGGCCGGCGAGGGCCGCGAGCTCGCGTGACCAGGTGAGCTGACCGACGGACGGGAGGCGCGGTGCCGGCTGGCACCGCGCCTCCCGTCCGTCTCGGTGCCGGTTGACGGCAGTTCGGCGGCGGTCCTAGTATTGATATGTCGACCGCGTGCTGCTCGGTCGGAAGTGAGCCCCGGAGCATCCTGCAGCCAGCGCGGGACCGGGGTTTTGCGCTGTCCGGCTCGGGTCACGGCACGCGGACGACCGATCCGTCGAACTCGTGGTCGAGCGCGGCGACGTGTGCGCCGCACGCCAGGTCGGCCAGCGCGACCAGCGGCTCGTCGTCCGGGCGCACGTGCTCGTGGCGGACCGAGCGCCCGACCCCTCGACGTCGGAGCGCATCGAACATCGATCGGTCTGCGTCGTCGTGGGCCCGTCCGCGGGACTCGATGACGATCTCCCCGACCCCGCGTTGTTCGAGTTCCCACACCAGTCGTTCGAGACAGTGGCGCCGTCGGCGTTCGACGCGCGCGGCCGCCCCGTCGTAGCGGACGACGACGACCGCGACCGCGCGACGCAGGAGTTCGAGCCACGAGATCCGCTGCGCGTGCAGCGCTTCGTACCAGTGCAGCTTCCGCATCCGACGGGGCGTCGCGGCTCGGATCCCGGCGCGGACGTCGTCGCGCTCCCGGTCGTGCACGACCACCGCGGCCATCACGTACGCGGTGTGGTCGCGACCGCCGCCGGGCTCGGACTCGTCGACGTACGCCGTCTGCATCGAGCCAGTATATTGCGTACCGGTTGCTTCGCCGATGAAACGGTTGCGCTCCGATCCCGGGCGCGCCAGGTTGAGCACGACGAAAGGATCCTCCCCATGGACACGATGGTCTTCATCAACCTGCCCGTCGCCGACATCGAGCGCTCGAAGGCGTTCTACGAGGCCCTCGGCTACTCGATCAACCCCGCGTTCAGCGACGACACCGCGGCGTGCGTCGTGGTGAGCGACACCATCTACGTCATGGTGCTCACCCACGCCAAGTTCGCGGAGTTCACCACGAAGACCATCGCCGACGCCGACACGATCGAGGTCATCAACTCGCTCAGCGCCGACTCCAGGGACGAGGTGCACCGGATCGTCGACGCAGCGGTCGCCGCCGGTGGCTCCGAGGACCGCCCCGAGATGGACCTCGGGTTCATGTACCAGCGGAGCTTCGTCGACCCCGACGGGCACCGCTGGGAGTACGTGTGGATGGACCCGCAGGCAGCGCAGGACGGTCCGCCCGCCGAGTGATCGACGAAGGGTGTCGCCGACGGGTGTCGGCGGTGACGGCCAGGATGGTGCCATGAGCTCCGAGTCCGTCGCCGCTGCCCCGTCCGACCTCGTCGTGGGTGACGACGGCCTCGCCCGGCCCGTGTGGGCATCGAGTGACGAGCTGTTGCGCGACTACTACGACACCGAGTGGGGCATGCCCGTGCGCGACGAGCGCGGAGTGTTCGAACGCCTGTCGCTCGAGGCGTTCCAGTCCGGGCTGTCCTGGCGGACGATCCTCGCGAAGCGTCCGGCGTTCCGGGCAGCGTTCGCGGACTTCGACGCCGACACGGTCGCTGCGTTCGGCGAGGACGACGTCGCACGGCTCATGGCCGACGCCGGCATCGTGCGGAACCGGGCGAAGATCCTCGCGACGATCACCAACGCGAACGCCACGATCGCCCTGCGCGAGGACGGCGGCCTGGCCGACTTCGTGTGGTCGTTCCGGCCGGCGACGACGCCCGAGCCGGTCACGTACGCCGACGTCCCGACGAAGTCGGACGAGTCCGTCGCACTGTCGAAGGCGCTCCGGAAGCGGGGTTTCGCCTTCGTCGGTCCCACGACGATGTACGCGCTGATGGAGGCGCTCGGCATCGTCGACACGCACCTCGTCGGCAGCCACCGCCGGGGGACCTCCGGCGTCTGGGGCTGACCCCGCCGGTGCCGACGGTGCAGGGCTAGGGTCGCGGCATGAGCTCCGAGAACCCGCGCGTCCGCCCCGTCCACCCGGTCGAGGCCGAGGTGGTGGAGGTGCCCCTCGACGCCGAGGTGCCGACGCCCGAGCCGTCCGACGACCCCGGTGCCGGCACCCCCGAGCACGACCCGGCCGAGATCCGGATCGCGTTCCTGTTGTTCCCCGGCCTGACGCAGCTCGACCTGACCGGGCCGGCGCAGGTGCTGTCCCGCGTCCCGGGGGCCCGCGTCGAGTACGTCGCGGCGACGCTCGACCCGGTACCGAGCGACTGCGGGCTGTCCCTCGTGCCGACCACGACCATCGCTGATGCCAGCCCGGCCGACGTGCTCGTCGTCCCCGGCGGCGACGGCGCCTTCGACGCGATGCTCGACCCCGCGGTGATCGCGTTCGTCCGGCGTGAGGCCGAGCGCGCCACCTGGGTGACCTCGGTGTGCACCGGCGCGTTCGTCATCGGCGCGGCGGGGTTGCTCGCCGGCAAGCGCGCGACGACGCACTGGGCATCGAAGCCGATGCTCGCGGCGTTCGGCGCGCAGCCGGTCGACGACCGTGTCGTGGACGACGGGGCCGTCGTCACCGCGGCCGGGGTGAGCGCCGGCATCGACATGGCGCTCTGGCTCGCGGCCGAGCTGGCCGGGCAGCCTGCAGCCGAGGCGATCCAGCTCCAGATCGAGTACGACCCGCAGCCCCCGTTCGACGCGGGTTCGGCGGTCCGGGCGGACACCCGGATCGTGACCGAGGCGCGTGCCGCAGCGGAAGCGGCACGTGGTGACCGGGTGGCGCGGGCGGCCGCGGCCGTGATGCGCTGAGTCAGTCGAGCGGGAGCTGCATCTGCGTCGCGGTGACGCCGTAGCCGAGTCGCTCGTAGAGGTCCTGCGCGCCCGTGTTGTACCCGAACACGTTCAGGCCGATGGTCCGGGCGCCGTTCGCGCGGGCGACCTCGTGCGCCTGCTCGAGCGCTCGGCGGGCGTGCCCCCTGCGTCGGTGCGGCTCGTCGATCTCGACGTCGAACACCCACCAGTCGGTGCTGCTCGGTGCGAACGGGCCGATCCAGAGGTACCCGACCACGGCGTCGGCGTCGTCGAGGACGTCCCAGACGAAGTGCTCGGGCAGCGGCGTTCCGTCGGGGAACCACTTGTCGAGGGACTGCTGCTTGTTCGCCTCGGCGCGCTCCCGCGTCTCGCCCGCCCGGATGCGTGACTCGACGTACTCCGCCAGCGTGCGGTCGATCCACCCGGGCAGTCGTTCGGCCGGCATCGCGACGAGGTGCGTGTCCGTCACCGGTTGCCCTTCGACCCGCGCTTCGGCTTGCCCTTCATGCCGCGCTGCACACGCCCGCGACCGGTCGAGTTCTTCCCGCCGCCGCTCTTGCCACCGGTGCCCTTGGTGGCGCCGCGCTTGGCGACCGTCTTCGCGTTCGACGGTGCGGCCTTGCCGCCGCCCTTCGCCGGACGCGACCCGTCCTTCGGGTCGGGAGCCGCGCCTCCTGGCTGGTCCTGGTCACCCCGCGAACTGTTCGCGGTGCGCCCGCGGACCACGCCGATGAACTCCTCGGTGGTCTCGGTGGCGTCCTCGGAACGCCAGACGAGCACGATCCGGGTGCCGGGCGAGCCCGCGAGCGTGCGGCTGACGAGCTCCTTGCGGCTCGCGGCACGGAAGAGGGACTGGGGGAGGACGGCCACGCCGACGTTCGCCTCGACCAGGTCGAGCGTTGCGTCGACGTCGTCCGGGACCGGCCCGGGCTCCACGACGTGCACGTCCGTCGCGGCGAGGTCGACCTCGGCGAGGTCCGCGAGCGGGGAGTCCTTCGGCATCGCCACGACGGCGGTCTCGGTCCAGAGCGGGATGGCGTTGTGCGCGTCCGACACGGGGACCCGGGCGAACACCATGTCGGCCTCGCCGGCGAGTGCGTCGTCGACCTCGTCCGCTCCGATCGGGCGGAGTCGGAGCTCGGTCGTGGGGAAGCGCTCGCGCCAGACGCGGGCCCACTTCGCGGGGGACACCCCCGGCACGAAGGCGATGGTGAGTGCCGCGGTCATGCAACCGAGCATAGGGGCCGTACCCTTGTGTCCATGGCGCAGGAACAGACCATGAAGCCCGAGACGGCCGCGAAGAAGCTCGGCATCCTGCTGGCGGCCGCCCCGGAGACCTTCCGGGACGCGCCGATCAGCCGGACCGCGTTCGACGAACTCCGCACGGAACCCCCGACCTGGCTCGAGGACCTCCGTCGAGACGGACCGCACCCGCGACCCGTCGTGGCGCAGAAGCTCGGCGTGTCGATCTCGGGGCTGACCCGTGCGGGCATCGACGAGCCGCTCACCACGGCGGAGATCAAGACGCTGCTCGAGCAGAAGCCCGAGTGGCTCGTCCGCGAGCGCGCGACGCAGGCCGCGGTGCACGCCGAGAACGCCCGCGTGAAGCAGGAGCGTGCCGCGAAGGCCGCGGGCCGCACCGAGGACTGACCCCGACCCGCACCACCCCGCCGCCCGAGGACACCCCGTGCACGAGACCGTCGCCGATGCCATGCTCGTCGTGCCGCAGTTCGCGTCGGTGTGCTGCATCGTGGGGGACCGGTACCGGCCTCGCCCTGGCGTGATCGTCCCCGCGGCGGTGATGCTCGTCGCGATGCTCATGCCCGTCGTGCACGCCGGAGCGGTGTGGACGCTCCTCGCCGCCACCGTGCTCCTCCTCCTCGCGCCGCTGCCCGTCATGCGGCGGCGCCGCGCCGACGGTCGCCGTGCCGAGCCGATGGACGTCCACCGGGCGCTGTCCGCGGTCGTGATGTCCGGGATGCTCCTGATGGGGCACGCCACGGGCATCGCCGACGGACACGCGGGCCACGGCATCGCCCTGACCGCGGTGCTCGGCGCCGGAGTGATCGGCTACGCCGCGTTCAGCGGGTGGCTGCTCCGCCACGAGTGGGCACGAGAAGATCGGCGTGCCGTCCGGAGCGGCGAGGTCTTCGCGATGACGGTCGCCGTCGTCGGCATGACGCTCGCGATGTAGTCAGCGGTTCGCCACGCGCTCCTGCACCTCGTGGATCGTGTCGGACGGCACCGGCGGCACACCCCGACGGATGCCGGCGATGCCGACGGCCGCGAGGACCGCGGTGACGACGCCGAACACGACGAGCGTGATGCCGGTCGCGGCCCAGAGCGGGAGCACGAGCGCGAGCAGCACCACCACGAACCCGGCGAGCAGGACGAGGGTCGTCAGCGCGAACGCCACCGCGACACCGGTGAGCACGAGGCCCGTCTTCGCACCGCTGACGCGGTCGCCGATCTCGCGTCGTGCGGAAGCGACCTCGTCGCGGACGGCGCGGAGCACCGGCTCGAGCGCCTTCTGCACGAGCCCGGCGGTGACGGTGTCACGGAAGGACGTCTTGCCGGTCGTGGTGTCGTCGTGGTCGGTGCTCATGGTGTCTCCTGTTCCTCGGGCGCGGTCGTCCGCACCCACCAGGGTGACGCGTCGGGGACGGGAGTCGTCACGTGTCCGACGCGCATGCTAGGCGGGTTCCCAGGACCCGCGGTGACGAGCAGGTTCCGTCCGGCGCGTGACCGTTCTGGTTCGCGGATGCCGGGGATCGCGAACCGGAACGGTCACGCGCCGAGAAGAACACGGGCTTCGGCGCGTCCGCCGCGGGGACGAGCGGGTGGCGCACTGGAGGCCCGGCTCGCGTCGACGACGCGGGCCGGGCCTCCGGAGACGGTCGGGTCTCCACCGCCGTGGTGCGCTAGGACGCGATCTCGTCGAGGTCGTCGATCCCGCGTGCGGCGGCAGCGGCCCGCCGCGCCCGCATCGACGGTGCCGCGACGGCGGCCAGGACCGCGAGGACGGCCACGCCCGTGCACGCCCAGAACCCGATCGTGAACGCGTCGTCGGTCGGCAGCCCCCGCGCGGTGGTGTGGGACGTGATCAGCGCCGCGATGACCGCGGTTCCGACGCTGGAGCCGATCGTGCGGACGACGGTGTTGGCGCTGATGGCCTCGCCGGTCTGGTTCGCGGGGACGCTCTCGATGATCGCGTTCGAGCACGCGGCGAGGGCGAGGCCGATGCCGATGCCCGTCAGGACGCCGGACACGACGACCTCGGCGATCGCGGCGTGCGAGATCGCGGGGATGAGGAACGCGGCGACGATGGCGACCCCACCGAGCAGCATCGGCGGCTTCGGGCCGACCTTGCGGACGAGGATGCCGGCGATCGGCCCGGCGATGATCATCATGACGACGGTCGGGAGCAGGAAGAGCCCTGCTTCGGTCACGTCCTTGCCGAACCCGTACCCGACGGCGGTCGGGAGCTGGAGGAGCGTCGGGACGAGGACGAACGTGCCGAACATCGCGAAGCCGAAGACGAGCGCGACCACGTGGGCCGTCCAGACGCCGCGGACCGCGAACAGCCGGACGTCGATGAGCGGTTCGGCGACGCGGAGCTCGACGAGCACGAAGGCGACGAGTGCGACCGCGCCGAGGATCAGCAGACCGACGGTCTTGCCGTCGCCCCAGCCCCAGGTCTCGCCCTCGCTGATCGCCAGCAGGATCGCGACCAGGGAGACCGCGAGCACACCGGTGCCGAGCATGTCCAGGCGACCGGGCTTCCGGACCGGGGACTCGGGCATGCCGAAGACCGCGCCGAGCAGAGCGATGACGACGAGCACGGCGGGGAGCCAGAACAGCCAGTGCCACGAGAGGTGTTCGACGATCGGGCCCGCGGCGACGATCCCGACGCCCGCGCCGATGCCGAAGATCGCCGACAGCAGGCCGATCGTGACGCTGACCTTCTCCTTCGGGAGCTCGTCGCGGACGATGCCGATCGACAGCGGCATCACGGCGCCGGCGGCGCCCTGGAGCGCGCGACCGACGATCAGCGTGCCGAGGTTCGGCGCGAGGGCGGCGAGGACGGCGCCGACGAGGAGGATCGACAGGACGACGATGAGCACCTTGCGTTTGCCGACCATGTCCCCGAGCCGTCCGAGGATCGGCGTGAGCACCGACGCCGAGAGCAGGTACGCCGTGAGCACCCAGCTCGTCGCGCTCGTGGAGGCGCCGAGGTCCTGTCCGATGGTCGACAGCGCCGGTGCGACGAGCGACTGCAGGACGGCGAAGGACAGGCCGCCGAGCGACAGGTAGACGATGATCGCCGTGCTGTTCGGTCGGCGCGCACCGGTGGTGGGGTGGGACCCGGTCCGCGGGGTGTCCATGGTCTCGGTCATCGTGCTCCGTACGCTTGGATGTAAACAGTTGCTGACTTGACGAGGGTACGCGGTTCGAGGCGGATGTCAACACTTGCTTACATCCGTCTCCGAACCGCTACGCTCGGAGCATGAGCAAGGACGCCGAGGCAACCCGCCGACTGCTCGTGCAGGCCGCGCGACGTCGGTTCGCCTTCGACGGCTACCGGGCCACCACCGTGCGCGACATCGCCGCGGACGCCGGCGTGAACGTCGCCCTGATCAACCGGTACTTCGTGTCGAAGGAGGGGCTCTTCCGGGAGTGTCTCGACCGCGTCGCCCGCGACCTCGGCGCCGAGGAGCGGCCCGTGCCGGACCTCGAGCGGTCCCTCGCCGGCATGATCGAGCACGCCGTCCGGTCCCCGACCGACGACGACTCGCTCCAGCTCATGCTGCTGCTGCGCTCCTCGGGGGACGACGGCGCGGACGCCATCCGCCGCGAGACACTGCGCCGCTACGCCGAACGACTCGCCGGGGCCGTCCACGACGAGGTCACCGACGACCTGCTCCTCCGCGCCGAGATCGCCCTGGCGGTGGTGCTCGGCATGACCATGCTCCGGACGTCCACGAAGGTCGAGCCGCTCGCGTCGGCCGACCACCAGGCGGTCTCGGACGCGCTCACCGGGGTCCTGCGGCAGCTCCTCGCCGGGCCGCGGTAGCGTCGAGCCGTGTCCGATCGCCACGTCCGTCGCCCCGATCCCGCGCCGCGCCTCGACGAGGTCGACGAGCGGATCCTCTGGACCCTCGCCGCCGACGCCCGGATCCCGAACAACCGCCTCGCCGCTGCGGTCGGCATCGCCCCGTCGACGTGCCTGACGCGCGTCCGTGCACTCGAGGACGCCGGGGTCATCCGTGGCTACCGGGCCGACGTGGACGTCGCACGGCTCGGCTTCGCGATCGAGGCGATGGTCTCGGTCCGGGTGCACGCCGCAGCGCGCCACGAGCTCCGCGACTTCGCGAAGCGGCTGCTCCGGGTGCCCGTCGTGCAGGACGTGTCGTTCCTGGCCGGCGACAAGGACTTCCTCGTGCACATCGCGTGCACGTCCACCGAGCAGCTCCGCGACTTCGTGGCCGACGAGCTCAGCGGCGATCCCTCGGTGGCGACGACGCAGACGAACATCGTGTTCGAACGGCTCGTCGCCGACCGGGCACAGCAGGGGCGGTCGTTCGACGAGCTCCGGCGCTGGCGGGCCTGACTCAGCGCGTGCGGGTCATCGGGAGGTGGGGGATCCCGTCCTCGTTGAAGTCCTCGCCCGAACGCACGAACCCGAACCGGGCGTACCACTGCTCGAGGTGCGCCTGGGCGTCGATCGCGATGCGCGGGGAGCGTGCCTCGGCGATCGCGGCCTCCATCAGCAGCGACGACAGCCCCTGCCCCCTGGCGGCCTTCGCCGTGGCGACGCGGCCGATGCGCTCGGTGCCGTCGTCCTCGCGGAGGAGCCGGAGCGTGGCGTCGACCGAGCCCTGCCCCGCCCAGAACTGCAGCGTGCCGGGCTCGAGGTCGCGCCCGTCGATGTCCGGGTAGGCGGCTGCCTGCTCGACCACGAACACGTCCTGCCGGAGTCGCAGGATCTCGTGCAGGGTGACGACGTCCAGGTTGCGCGTCGGGGCGTTGAAGATCGAGACCAAGACCGGCCTTTCCTGACGATTTCTTCCGGAACAGGGTGCGTTCCGGAACGGAGCGGCGTACATTGCCGGACAACCACTCTACGTGCGCAGCCGAGATCAGGAGGTGAGCGCATGGACCAGCCGTTGCGCGCACCCTGGCGCGCGATGATCCGGTACGTCGTGTTCGGCGTCGGCATCGCCGCTGCCCTCGTGCTGCTCTCGTTGGTGCTCGGCGCTCGTCCGGCCGCGGCGGCCCCCGCGCCCGCCCAGCAGACGCTGCAGACCCACCCGTCGCAGCAGCGCGGGCTGGTCGGCGGGGTCGTCGACGGCCTCGGCGACACCGTCCAGGGCGTCGCCGGTGGGGTCGGGCACGTCGTCGACGGCGTCGTCGCCCCGGTCCGGAAGGCCGTCGCCCCCGCCGCTCTGGCAGCCCCGGCCGCGCCCGCACCGAGCGCCCCGGCAGCGCACCCGGCACCCGCGGCCCCGGCGGCGCCGGCCCCCGCAGCTCCGGCACCGACCCACCCGTCGAGCGCCGCTCCGGCCCACACGCAGCCGTCGAGCGCCGCTCCGGCACCGTCCACACCGGCACCCGCCGCGCCCGCCCCGGCTGCACCTGCAGCACCGGCAGCGCAGCCCGCGACCGCCCCCGCGGCGGCACCCGCAGCGACCAGCGCGACCCCCGCAGCACCGCAGGCCGGACCGGCGGAGGCGAGCAGCGCCTCCAGGCCCGTCACCGGCACGGTCGCGACCGTCCTCCGTCCCGTCACCGGCGCCGTCCAGACCCTCACCGACGCTCGCCCCGTGACCACCGTCGTGCACTCGCTCGACCAGGTGGTCGGCGGCCTCCCGGTCGTCGGCACGGTCCTCGGCGACGACACCCTCGGCACCGTGACCGACCCGGTCAGCGGGCTGGTGGACGACACCCTCGGCGGCGTCGGCACGGTCGTCGGATCGGTGCCGGACGTGCTCACCGGCCTGCCGCCGACGGTCGGCGGCGTCCTGCCAGGAGGCACGGATCCCGTCGTCGGCCTCCCCACCGCTCCGGTGGGCGGCACGTCCACGGCCCCGGTCGCGTCGACACCGTCGCTCACGTCCCCGGGCGCTGCCAGCGCTGTCGCGCCGGCAACCGTGGCGCCGGGGAGCGCTGCCGAGCGGACGGACGCCGTCGCCACCGAGCGGGCCTCCGTGCTCGCCGGAGGTGGGAGCGCCGCCGCTGCACCGGGCGTGCAGGACGCGACGTTCGGCGGCCGGGCACTCCTCGTCCCCGAGGGCCACGGCGTCACGTTCGGCGGCCCCGCGGTCGGTTCCGCCACCGGTGCCCTCGGCGGCACCGCTGCCGGTTCCGGCGGGTCGGCAGCAGCCGTCGGCATCGTCGGTTCCGACGACCAGGTCTCCCTCGCCGCGGGGTCACGCGGCACCATCGCCGACGACGCGGTCCCCGCGTCCATCGTCGGCGAGCACGACGTCGCCCCTGACTGAGATCGGTGCGCCTGTCCGACACGGCAGGCACGCACCGCCGGCCGCCATCGCGGTCGGTCCACATCTCATCTCGATCAGGGAGCAACGATCATGAACAAGTACGTCTCGAGAGGGCTCTGGTTCGCCCTCTTCGTCGGCGGTCTGACGCTCGGGGGTGCGGTCGCGGCGAACGCGGCGACGACCTCCGGAGCGGACGGCACCGCCTCGGGCACACAGGTGGCGCCGTCGATCGACGCGCCGGTGTCCGCGACCGGCAACGCACTCGGGGTCCTCGGCGACGCGGTGTCGTCGATCACCCGGCCCGCAGCGCCCGCGGCCCCGGCCGCACCGTCGTCCTCGGCTCCGGCCGCGACACCGTCCACGTCGGGTGCCGACGGCATCGCCTCGGGGACGCAGGTCGTACCCGACGTCGCGGCGCCCGTGCAGGTCTCGGGCAACGCGATCGCGGTCGGTGGCGACGCCGCCGCGGCATCCGCACCGGCTCCGGCGGCTTCGGCTGCTCCGGCGGCACCTGCTGCTGCGCCTGCTGCGGCGCCGACGACCTCCGGGTCGGACGGCATCGCCTCGGGGACCCAGGTCGCCGGTGCGGTGACCGCGCCGGTCTCCGCCACGGGCAACGCGGTGGCGGTCGGCGGCGACGCCGTGTCCGCTGCCGCCACTCCTGCTGCGACGGCGCCCGCTGCCTCGACGCCTGCTGCTCCGGCTGCTGCGCCGACGACCTCCGGGTCGGACGGCACGGCCTCGGGCACGCAGGTCGCGCCCGTGGTGTCCGTGCCGGTGACGGTGTCGGGCAACGGTATCGGGCTGCTCGGTGACGGCGCCAGCTCGGGGTCGACGGCCCCGGCGACCGGCACCACGACGCCGGCCGCGGGTGGTTTGACCTCGGGGTCGGACGGCACGGCCTCGGGCACGCAGGTCGCGCCGGTGGTGTCCGTCCCGGTGACGGTGTCGGGCAACGGCATCGGGCTGCTCGGTGACGGTGCCAGCTCGGGGTCGACGGCCCCGGCGACCGGGACCACGACGCCGGCCGCGGGTGGTTCGACCTCGGGGTCGGACGGCACGGCCTCGGGCACGCAGGTCGCGCCGGTGGTGTCCGTCCCGGTGACGGTGTCGGGCAACGGCATCGGGCTGCTCGGTGACGGTGCCAGCTCGGGGTCGACGGCCCCGGCGACCGGCACCACGACGCCGGCCGCGGGTGGTTCGACCTCCGGTTCGGACGGCACGGCCTCGGGCACGCAGGTGTCCCCGGTGGTGTCGGTTCCGGTGACGATCGGTGGGAACGGCATCGGCCTCGTCGGTGACGGCACGAGCACCGGTTCCACGGCCCCGGCGACCGGGACCACGACCCCCACCACGGGCGGATCCACCTCGGGTGACGGGGGACTGCTCTCGGGCAGCCAGATCACACCCGTGATCAGCCTCCCGATCACCATCGGCGGCAACGGGATCGGCATCGTCGGCGACGGCACCAGCTCGACGACGACGCCCGGTGGCGGCACCACTCCCGGTAGCGGCACCGACCCGGGCGACGGCACGGACCCGGGCGACGGCACGGACCCGGGCGACGGCACCACCCCCGGCGACGGTACGGACCCCGGTGACGGCACCACCCCCGGTGACGGCACCGACCCCGGCGACGGGAACGGCGCCGGCGACGGCACCACGCCCGTCTCGGTGACCACCCCGGCCACTGGGGCCGGCGCGATCGTGGCGACCAGCGCCTCCCGGCCCGCGACGGTCGTCGCGACGACCGCCGGCGCCTCGACGGTCGTCCAGGCCGCCGTCCGCACGGTGGCTGCGTCGAGCAGCCAGCCGGCCCTCGCCTACACGGGAGCGTCCTCGCCGGTCGTCCCCGCCGGCATCGCCCTGCTGCTGCTCCTCGCCGGAGCGGGCACCCTGGTGCTGCGCAAGCGGCACTGACGTCCGACGGGCTCGAGGGGCACCGCGCCGCGGTGCCCCTCGCACCTGTGCCCAGCATCCGCCGTCCGCTGGACGAACGCCGAAGGCTCTCTGGGAGCCGACCATGGCGAACCTGTGCGGAGCAGAAGCGCCTCCGAGGCCGCCCGGCAGCAGGGCAGCGCCACGATGAGAGCGTGCTCCACGACCTCCTGCGCATCCCCATCACGGGCTCGACCGTCCTCGTCCCGGTCGACGTGCTCGCCGCCGTCCTCGTCGTGTGGGCGCTCCTCGCCCGGCCGCGGTCGCTCGGCCGCGTCCTCGTCCGGATCGCCGCCCTCGGCGTCGGTGCGGTCGCCGGGCTGGCGCTCGTCTGGTGGTTCGGCGACGTCCAGGACGCGTTCGGTGTCGCGTTCACCTCGGTGACCCGGATGTGGGTCGCCCTGGCGTGCGCCGGGATCCTGCTGCTGGTCGTGCTGCTCGTG
Source organism: Curtobacterium sp. Curtsp22 (assembly GCF_059492135.1). NCBI lineage: Bacteria > Bacillati > Actinomycetota > Actinomycetes > Micrococcales > Microbacteriaceae > Curtobacterium > Curtobacterium sp. Curtsp22. The sequence goes on from NZ_CP168519.1 coordinate 3,469,737, forward strand.
CAGGGCGGCTGGACGGGCCGGGTGGTCGCCGGGGCCGCCGCCGCGAGCCTGCTGCTCGCAGCGGGTCTCGGCATCAACGTCGACTTCGGCTTCTACAAGAACGTCGAGCAGGCCATCGCCACGAACCCGTACAAGACGCGGACCCTGGCGGAACGGGATCCGGCGGTCGAGCGGCTCGTCGACCTGCACGACTGGCACGCCCCGGCGGACATGCCGAAGGAGGGCGAGACGTTCAGCGTGACGATCCCCGGCACGATCTCGCACTTCCACGCCCGGAAGGCCGTGGTGTGGCTCCCGCCGGCCGCGCAGGTCCGGAACGCCCCGGCGCTGCCCGTGCTCGTCGCACTCTCCGGGCAACCCGGCGAACCGGCCGACCTCTTCCAGACCGGCGACATCGGCCACTACCTTGACCGGTATGCAGCAGCGCACGACGGCCTCGCCCCGATCGTCGTCGCCCCGGACCAGCTCGGCGCCCCGAACCGCAACCCGATGTGCGTGGACTCCAGGCGGCTCGGGCGCAGCGAGACCTACGTCATGACGGACACCGTCGACTGGATCCGGAAGCACCTCGCGGTCGCCACGGCACCGACGGGCTGGGGCGTGGTCGGCTTCTCCGAGGGGGCCACCTGCGCGATGCAGTTCTCGTCTGCCCACCCCGACGTCTTCGGGTCCGCGCTGGCGATCTCGAGCGAGATCGCCCCGAAGAACGGCAGCCTGCAGCACACCATCGCCGTCGGCTTCGGCGGTTCCCGCTCCGCCTACGACGCCGCGACGCCGGTCGCCGAGATGCGCGCCCACGGCCGGTACGCCGACCACCTCGTCGTGTTCGGGGTGGGCGGGGACGACGCCCCGTACAAGGCGTCCACCGCCACGCTCCGTGCGGCGGCCGAGCGGGAGGGCATCGCCACGCAGCTGGTCGTCTCCCCGGGGTCGGCGCACGACTGGAACACCGTCCGCTACGTGCTCGCACACGGCCTCCCACCGCTGCTCGACCACCTCGGGCTCCCCGCGAGCGGACCGCTGTGAGCGGCGTCGCATCGGCAGTGGCGACGGTCCGCCGGGTCGTCGTCACCCGCCCGGTCACCACGGCGATCGTCGTGCTCGTGCTGGCGACCTCGACGCTCGCGTTCGTGCTCCGGGTGGAACACGGAGCGCACGCGACCGTGTTCGGTCCGTTCCGGGTCTTCGCGGCGTCGACCGGCGTGCTCGCCCTGCTGCTGACGCTCGCCGGGGTGGTCGTGCTCGTCGGGGCGTCGGAGCGGCTCATGGGGTCCTGGCGCACGGCACTGGCCTTCGTGGTCACGACCGTCGTCGGTACGGGCATCGCCGCGTTCGCCGTGCTCGTCGACCTCGACGGCAAGGGCGCCGTGCCGATGGTGCTCGGCCGGGCGACGAGCTTCGACCCCTGGACCGCCATCGTCGGCACGGTCGTCACCGCCAGCGCCTTCGCGGGGACGCTGTGGCGGCGGCGGATCCGGGTGAACGCCCTCGCCGTGGTCGCCGCCCTCCTGCTCTACGCCGGGCACGTCTCCGACCTGTCCGCCGTCCTCGCCGCGGCCGCCGGGTGGCTGCTCGGCGAACTCCTGCGCCGCACACCGAAGCGGCAGGGCTGGGTGCGCAGCTCGCACCGCGAGATCCGGGTGCTGCTCGGCACCGCGGTGCTGGTGTCCGCCGTCGGCCCCGTCATCGCGCTGGTCTCCCGCGCGCGGGTGGGGCTCCTCGCACCGATCGCCGCGGTCGTCGGCGCCGGCCCCGTCACCCCGGTGCGGGGCTGCCGTGCGGACGCGGTCGCGGGGGAGTGCCTCCGCGGGCTCCTGTCCTTCCGTGCGACCGACCCGTGGACCCTCGTGCTCGCCGTCGCGCCCCTGCTCGTGCTCGTCGTCGGCGGACTCGGGCTCTTCCGCGGCAGTCGCTTCGCGGTGTGGCTCGTGGTCGCCGTCGACACGGTGACGGCGATCGCCGCCGCGATCACCTACGGCCTCGTCCCGGGGCGCATCGTCGCACAGCACGGCCTCGAGGACCAGTTCGTCACCGACGTGTCCATCGTCGCGTCGATCGTCGTCCCGCTCGGGACCGCGGTCGTCCTCGTCGTGCTGCGGCGGTCCTTCACGGTGCTCACCAGCCGCCGCCGCGTCGTCGCCTTCGCGGTCACCGTCGGTGCGGCCGCGGTCGGCATCGTCGTCGTGGTGCTGGTCGTCGCCGCGTCCTCGGCGCACCACGTCGAGGACCCCCTGCGGCTGGCGCTCGCCGCCCTGGGCCCGCTCGCACCGGTGAGCTTCTGGGACCGGCTCCCGTCGCTCGACCACGCGCTCCGGCTCGTGCTCGGGCTGAGCGGACCGGTGCTCTGGCTGGTCGTGGCGATCGCCGCCGTCCGGCCGACCGGTGCCGTCGAACCCGACACCGACGCCGACGCTGCACACGCCGACCGCGAGCGCGCCCGCGCCCTGCTCGTCGCCGGTGGCGGGGACGCGTTCGGCTGGATGACGACCTGGCAGGGCAACGCCTACTGGTTCGCCGAGGACGGTCGCGCCGGCGTCGCCTTCCGCCGCAACGGCCGCGTCGCGGTGACGGTCGGCGGGCCCTTCGGCTGGCCCGACGCCCGCACGGCGGCGATGACCGCGTTCGCCCGGTGGTGCGACGACAACGGCTGGACGGCGGTCTTCTACGGCATCGGCGCGGAGACCGCCGGGGTGCTCACCGCGCAGGGCTGGGCGACGCTCCCGGTGGCCGAGGACGCCGACTTCGACCCCCGGACGTGGACGACGAGCGGGAAGAAGAAGCAGGACGTCCGGACCTCGGTGAACAAGGCGGCGCGCGAGGGCCTCACCGCGACCTGGTCGAGCTGGCAGCAGCTTCCCGCGTCCACCACCCGGCAGATCGAGGCGATCTCCGAGGAGTGGGTCGCCGAGCGCGAGCTGCCCGAGATGGGGTTCACCCTCGGCGGGGTCGACGAGATGCGCGACCCCGCGGTGCGCACCCTCGTCGCGCAGGACCCCGAGGGCACGGTGCTCGCGGTCACCAGCTGGTTGCCGGGGTACCGGGACGGCCGGGTCGTCGCCTGGACGCTCGACGTCATGCGACGCACGCCCGCGGCACCGAACGGCGTGATGGAGTTCCTCGTCGCGAGTGCGGCCGACCGGATGCGCGAGGACGGCGTCGAGCGACTCAGCCTGTCCGCGGCCCCGCTCGCGCAGGCCGCCGAGGGCCCGCAGGCGAACGACGGCGTGCAGAGCTTGCTGGACCTGGTCGGCGGGATCCTCGAGCCGGTGTACGGGTTCCGGTCGCTGCTGCGCTTCAAGCAGAAGTTCGGCCCCGAGCTGCACCCGCTGGTGCTCGCCTACCCGGACCCGGTCGCGCTGCCGGCGATCGGGATCGCGGTGGTGCGCGCGTACCTGCCGGACCTGTCGCTCCGGCAGGCGGTGGCGTTGGCACGCGGGCGCGGCTGAGCAGACGGACCGACGGACGGTTCGGGAGGCGCGGCGCACCTCCGCCCCGCGGCCGGCGGGACCGGGTGGCGGACGCGGGTCGCGGGGTCGACCGCACCGCGCCTCCCGGACCGCAGCGCGGTCACGCGACGTCCGGTTACGCCCACGGAACCGGCGCAACGTGTCCGTCACCTGGGTGGGGTATCGTTCCCGGTACGCAAGCGCTCCGGGGTCGGTGCAAGTCCGAACCGGTGGTGACAGTCCACGAACTGATGACGGGTGCGAACCCGGCAGAGGTTGACCCGGTGGAACTCCGGGACCGACGGTGAAAGTCCGGATGGGAGGCGCGCTGGCGGACGAGACGTCCCACGATCCGTGGGTGCGACCCGTCCGTCGATGCCGACGATCGTCGAACGCCCCCGGAGTCCCGTTGAGAGGACACCAGTGTTCACCGGCATCATCGAGGAACTCGGCACCGTCACCGCCGTCGAGCAGCACGGCGACTCCGTCGCGCTCACCGTCCGCGGGCCCGTCGTCGTGCAGGACGCCCGGCACGGCGACTCCATCGCGACGAGCGGCGTCTGCCTGACCGTCGTCGAGCAGACCCCGGAGACCTTCACGGCCTTCGTCATGAAGCAGACGCTCGACATGAGCGCGCACGGGTCGCTCGCGGTCGGCGACCGGCTCAACCTCGAACGCGCGGCCTCGGTCGGCGACCGGCTCGGCGGGCACATCGTCCAGGGCCACGTCGACGGCACCGCCACCGTGCTCGAGACCGCGGACGGCGACGGCTGGCGGCGCGTCCGGTTCTCGCTCGCGCCGGACCTCAGCCCCCTGGTCGTCGACAAGGGCTCGATCGCGATCGACGGCGTCTCGCTGACGGTCAGCGCCGTGTCCTCCGAGGAGACCCCGGCCGCGGACGCCTGGTTCGAGGTGAGCCTCATCCCCGAGACGCTCGAGGCCACCACGCTCGGCGCCCGCGTGCCGGGGGACCGGGTGAACATCGAGACCGACGTCCTGGCCCGGCACGTCCGGCGGATGCTGCGGCTCGACGCCGCGGTGCGGCCGCTCGAGGGCGATGCGCGTCCGCTCGAGGGCGACGCGCGTCCGCTCGCGGGTGCCACGCTCGGCCAGGAGGCACGGTGATGGTCGCCGGGGCACGTCCCGCCGCGCAGGCGGGTGCCTCCGGTGCGGTCGTCCCGGGATCGCTCGGGTTGTCGAGCGTCGACGAGGCCATCGCCGCCATCGCCGCCGGCCGCCCGGTGATCGTCGCCGACGACGAGGACCGCGAGAACGAGGGCGACGTCATCCTCTCCGCCGAACTCGCCACCCCCGAGTGGATCGCCTGGACGGTGGCGCACTCGTCGGGGTTCATCTGCGCACCGGTGAGCGTCGAGATCGCCGACGCACTCGACCTCCCGCCGATGGTCGCCCACAACGAGGACGTCCGCGGGACGGCCTACACCGTGACCGTCGACGCCGCCGTCGGGGTCACCACCGGCATCAGCGCCCACGACCGAGCGCACACGTTGCGGGTCCTCGCCGACCCGGCGTCCGTGCGCGACGACCTGCACCGGCCCGGACACGTCGTGCCCCTGCGGGCCCGTCCGGGCGGGGTCCGCGAGCGTGCGGGCCACACCGAAGCCGCGATCGACCTGGTCACCGCCGCAGGGCTCCGGCCCGCTGCGGCGATCTGCGAGATCGTCGACGAGGACGGCGGCATGATGCGTCTGCCGGGACTCCTCGGACTCGGGGCACGCGCCGGCGTGCCCGTCATCACCATCGCCGCGCTCGCCGAGTGGCTCGACGCGGCAGACCGGGCAGCGGCGGAGTCCGCGCCCACGGAAGGAACGGCACGATGAGCGGAGCAGGCGCGGCGGACCGCGACCACGTCGACGGCAGCGGCATCCGGGTGGCGATCGTCGCCGGGCAGTGGCACGACGAGATCGCCGGGGGCCTCCTCGCCGGGGCGCAGCGCGAGGTCGAGCGGCTCGGGGCCACGGCGGAGGTCATCCCCGTCCCCGGGAGCTTCGAGCTGCCCGTGGTCGCGAAGGCCGCGCTCGAGGCCGGGTTCGACGCGGCGGTCGCCCTCGGCGTGATCATCCGCGGTGGGACACCGCACTTCGAGTACGTCTCGGACGCGGCGACGAGCGGCCTCACCCGGGTCGCGATCGACGCCGGCAAGCCCGTCGGGTTCGGGGTGCTCACGCTGGACGACGAGCGGCAGGGCCTCGACCGTGCCGGGCTGCCCGGTTCGAAGGAGGACAAGGGAGCCGAGGCCGTGCACGCCGCCGTGTCGACCGTGGTGACCCTGCGCCGGCTGCGCGTGCTCGCGTAGGCGACCCGCGCCTCCTGGCCCGCCTGGCCCGCTGCGCGTCAGCGCGTCCGCGCGTCGCTGCTGCGCTCGCACAACCGAAGTCACCCCGCGCCACGCGATCACGTGGTGCGGGGTGACTTCCGTTGTGCGAACGGCCCCGCACCTCTTCGGGTGCGGGGCCGTTCGTGTGCGGTGGTGCTGACTACCGCTTGCCGAACACGTGGATCGGCAGGAAGAAGGAGAGGCACATGAGCACGAGACCGCCCATGAAGATGAACGCCTGACCCGAGCTCACCTGGAACGCGAAGCCGAACAGGTACATCGAAACCAGCAGCAGCAGGATCGAGAAAACAGCGGCGATGACGCGGCCCACAGTGGTACCTCCGGAATCAGGCGGGTGGATCGGACCCAGTCTATCCCCAGGAGCGACGAACTCGGTTCACGCGCCGGGGCGGGTGGCGATCAGCCGGTCGACCACGGCGAGGAGCGGTTCCATGTCGACCGAGGCGCGGTCCGGTCGGACCTCGCTGGCTGCGCCGAGGGACGCCGCGTGGTACAGCCCGTCGCCCATGAGCTTGATCGCCTGCGCCGTGGGGACGTCCCCGAGCGAGTCGACGAGCGTGGCCAGCCAGGCGTTCTCGGTCTCGTCGAGGGTGCGGCCCGCCTCTTCGTAGCCGGCCTGCTGCAGCCGGCTCGCCGCGAGGAGGGCGAGGTCGAGCTCGCTGCCCACGAACTGGCAGTTCCGCACGAAGTAGCGGGCGGCGCCGTCCTCGGCGTCACGCATGCGCTCGACGTCGATGGCGGAGAGGTCGGACAGGCGCTCGCAGAGTCCCTCGACCAGGGCGGCCTTCGAGCCGAAGTGGTAGAGCAGTCCGCCCTTGGACACCCCGGCCCGAGCAGCCACGGCGTCGAGGGTCGCCGGACGCTCTCCTTCCTCGCACACGATGGCGACGAAGCTGTCCAGGACACGATCGCGGGCGCTTGCCATGCCGGAAGTCTGCCATGGGACGCGGGCGTGCCGCGTCCGGCGGGCGCAGCGCAGGCGCGGAGCGGGCGCTGTGCCGAGGACACGGCGGGCGCAGCGCAGGCGCGGAGCGGGCGCTGTGCCGACGACACAGCGGGCGCAGCGCAGGCGCCGTGGGCCATCCTCCACGGCGCCTGCGGGTCCGGTCAGCCCTTCAGCGCCCCCGCCGCGATGTTCGCGATGAAGTGCCTCGAGCCGATGATGAACACCCCGATGAGCGGGAACACGCTGATCACGGCGCCGGCCATCACCGAGCCGAGGTCGGTCGCGTTCACCGAGCTGAGCGAGGCGAGTGCCACCTGGAGCGTCTGCCCCTTCGGGTCGATCAGCACGATCAACGGCCACACGTAGTCGTTCCACGCCGTGATGAAGGTGAAGATGCCGAGGAACGCGAGTCCGCCGCGGAGCATCGGGACCGCGATCGACCACCAGGTCCGGAAGAACCCGGCGCCGTCCACGCGCGCGGAGTCGATGACCTCGTTCGGGATCGACCCGGTGGCGAACTGCCGCAGGAGGAAGATGCCGAACGCGTTCGCCGCCCCGGGGACGATGAGCGCCTGGAGTCCACCGATCCACCCGAGGTGCGCCATGAGCACGAAGCTCGGCACGAGCGACAGGCTGCCGGGGACGAGGAACGTCGCCAGCATGACGGTGAACAGCGAGCGCTTGAACGGGAACTCGTACTTGGCGAAGGCGAACGCGGCCAGCGAGTCGAACAGCATGACCAGGACCGCGGTGCCGCCGGCGACGATGACGGTGTTGCCGAGCGCCCGCAGCATGTCGACGCTGCTGAACACCGTGGCGAGGTTCTGCATGGTGTGGTCGCTGAACCACAGCGACGGCGGGTAGCCGAATATCTGCGCGTTCGACGACGTCGACATGACGAGCAGCCAGTAGAACGGGAAGATCGACAGCACGACGCCGACGATGAGGCACAGGTGCGTGACGAGCCGTCCGACCCAGCCGTGCCTGAACCCCCGGCGGTGGTCGTCGGGCCCGTCGGTGACGGCGTTCGGCCGTCCGAGGGCGGCGGCGGTGTTCGTGGTGCGGGGTGCGGTGTCGGCGCTCATGCGCGGGGTCCCTTCGCGCTGGTCGTGACGGTGCGCGGGGTACGCAGTCGCCGTGGGGTCTTGAGCCCGTCGCGCTCGCTGAGCAGTCGCCAGTTGATGATCGCGAAGACCACGGAGAAGAAGAACAGCACCCAGGCGATCGCCGAGCCGTACCCGAAGTCGAACTGGTTGAACGCCTGGTCGTACTGGTAGAGCACGATCGTCATGCCGGCCTCGTCGGGGCCACCGACCGCCTGCCCGTTGAACAGGATCTGCGGCTCGGTGAAGAGCCCGAGGCCACCGATGGTCGACGTGATGACGGTGAACAGGATGACCGGCCGCAGCATCGGGATCGTGATCCGCGTGAAGATCTGCCAGGTGTTCGCGCCGTCCACCTTCGCCGCGTCGTACAGCTCGGTCGAGATCGACTGCAGGCCGGCGAGGTAGATGATCGCGTTGTACCCGGTCCAGCGCCAGATGACCATGACCGCGATCGTGACCTTGATGCCCCAGTACGACGAGAGCCAGCCGACCGGGTCGGCACCGACGGCTCGGAGCGCGGCGTTGACGAGCCCGAACCCGTCCGAGAACACCGAGCCGAACACGATGGCCATCGCGACCATGCTCGTCACGTTCGGGATGAAGAACGCGACCCGGTAGAAGCCCTTCGCCCGGATGTTGCCGTGCAACAGGAACGCGAGCACGAGGGCGAGGAACAGCATCGGGATGGTCGAGATGATCCAGATGATGAAGGTGTTCGAGACGGCGTTCCAGAACCGCGGGTCGGTCAGCAGGTACTGGTACTGCGCGAGGCCGACGAACGCGGGGGAGCCGACGCCGTCCCAGTCGGTGAACGACAGCACGATCGAGAAGACGATCGGGAACAGCCCGAACACGAGGAACAGCACGTAGAACGGCGCGATCGCCACGTACTGCGGCCAGAACCGGCGGAGGCTGAAGCGGTGCCCGGTCGCCGCGGTGGAGATCGACGCGGTGGGGGCGCCCCCGACGACGGGGTTCGCGGTGGTGGCGGTCTTCTCGCGGATCGGCGCGCTCATGCCGACACCCCGCGCTTCGCCAGGACGCGGTCGGTCTGGTCGATGGCGTCCTGCCAGGCGCGCTCCGGGTCCTTGCCGCCGGACTCCACGTTCGTGATCTCGGTCGCGAAGGCGCCGATGAACCGCTCCGAGTTCGAGATGTACGTCACGGGGACCTCCGGTGCGGCCTTGCTGAAGAAGTCGAGCGGGTTCTGGTCCCCGAAGAAGTCGCCGGGGTTGCGCATGATGCCGTTCTCGAACGACGCGGGTGTCGACGGGAAGAGCTGGATGTCGTTGTAGGTGTGGGACTGCACGTCCGCGCCGGTGATCCACTTGGCGAACGCCACCGCGGCCTCCGGGTTCTTCGACGTCTTGGGCACGGCCAGGAACGAGCCGCCGCTGTTGCCCGGTCGCTCGGGCTGCCGGGCGATCCGCCACTTCCCGGACAGGTCCGGAGCCGTGTCGTGGATGATCTGCGTCCACCACGCCCCCTCGATCTGCCCAGCGACCCGACCCGCGACCCACCCGGCGTTCTGGTCGGTCCCGGACTGCAGGTTCCCGGTGATCCCGGCGTGGATCGACTCGACCGCGTTCTCCCAGGCCTTCCGGATCGAGCTGTCGTCGTCGTGGTAGAGCGGCTGGTCGTCACGGTCGAAGTACCGCGTGGGGCTCGCGGAGACGAACTGGTTGAAGAGCTGCGTCGCGGTGATGATCGTCGCGGCACCGGTCTTCTGCTTGATCTGCTTGCCGAAGGTCCGGAAGTCCGCCCAGGTCTGGATCGCCGCGCTCACCTCGTCCGGGTCGGTGGGGAGGTCGGCCTTCTGCAGGACGTCCTGGTTGTAGAAGAAGCCGGTGGGGCCGGTGTCGACGGGCCAGAAGCACTGCCGCCCGGACGGGGTTCGGCCGAGCGAGAGCTTCCAGTCGTAGTAGGCGGACTTCTCGGTGGCGGAGGGATCGAAGTCGGTGAAGAGGTCCTCGTCGGGGAAGTAGAGCCAGCAGTTCGAGTTCACCATGAGGACGTCGGGGATGAACGCGTTCCCGGCGAGGGCGGTCCGGAACTTGGTGTCGTACGACGCACCGCCGATGAGGTCCGGCCGCAGCCGCATCGGTTCGTGGCCGCTGATGCCCCCGGCCGCCTGCTTCAGGAACTTCGGGTCGAGGGACCGGTTCCAGTACCAGAGGACGAGTTCGTCCGGGTCCTTGGAGATCGCGGTACCGGTGGAACACCCGGCGAGGAGGGCCGTGGTGGCGAGTGCGCCGAGGGCGCCTGCGCCGGCGAGGAACCCCCGCCGGCTGAGACTGTGCGTTGCTGCTGTCACTGGTGTGCCTGCTCTCGTCGTTGAGATGCGGAACCGATGAGCGCTCGACCGTGAACGCTCACGAAGTGGTCAGAGCATGCCCCGGCCGACACGCCGTGTCAAGCATCTGCATCGTTGCAGGTGCGGAGACGGACGGGTACGGTCGTCGGGACCGTGAAGGTTCACGACACGATAGGGATCCGCATGTCAGCGCAGACCGCGACCACCGCCAGCAGCACCTCCTCGACGGGGCACGACACCCCCGGCTGGGCCGTCCTCGGCCCCGGTGGGATCGCCCGCCGCTTCCTCTCCCAGCTGCCCTCGAGCGGCGTCGGGGCCACCCTCGTCGCGGCCGGCAGCTCGTCGGCGGAGCGAGCGGGAGCGTTCGCTGCCGAGGCGGCCGAGCACGGGTTCGCCGACGTCGCCGCGGCCACCTACGACGAGGTGCTCGCCGACCCGCGCGTCGACGCCGTCTACGTCTCGACGGTCCACACCGGGCACGCGGCGCTCGTCCTCGCGGCGCTCGCGGCGGGCAAGGCGGTCCTCTGCGAGAAGCCGCTCTCGCCGAACCACGGCACGTCCATGGCGCTCGCCGACGCCGCACGCCAGGCCGGCCTGCCCCTCGTCGAGGCGTACATGTACCGCTTCCACCCGCAGACCGCGGCCCTGCTCGACCTCGTCCGGCAGGGTGCGATCGGTACCGTCACGCACGTCGACGCCTCGTTCGCGTTCCGGGCGGGCAGCCGGTCCGGCCGGCTCTTCGACGTCGACACGGCCGGCGGCGGGATCCTCGACGTGGGCGGCTACCCGGTGACCATGACGGCCGCGATCGTGCAGGCCGTGACCGGCGTGGCCGTCGCCGAGCCCACCGAGCTCACCGCCACCGGGACCGTCGGCCCGACCGGCGTCGACGAGTGGACGGTGGCACAGCTCAGCTACACCGGCGGGATCACCGCGAACCTCCGCACGGGCGTCCGCGTGCAGGACGACAACGCCGTGGTCGTCCACGGCACCACGGGGAAGATCACGCTCACCGACCCGTGGACCCTCGGCGACGACCCCACGATCGAGATCAGCACGGTGGACGAGGACCCGCGCACGCTGTCCTTCGCCGGCGCGCACCCCTACGCCCTCGAGGCCGACGCCACCACGGCGGCCCTCGCGGCCGGTCGTGTCGACGCCCCCGAGTTCACCCTCGACGAGTCGCTCGCCACCGCGCGGACGCTCGACAAGTGGCGTGCCGCGATCGGTCTGCGCTTCCCGTTCGAGGCCGAGACCGCCGACATCCCGACCGTCAGCGGCCGACCCCTCACGGTCGCCGCGCACGAGCCGGACCGAGCCGACAACCCGATGCGCTACGGCGAGGTCGCGGGTGTCGGCAAGCGCATGTCCCGACTGGTGATGGGCGTCGACAACCAGCCCGACCTCGCGCACGCGAGCGCGATCTTCGACCTGTTCGTGGAGCAGGGCGGCAACGTGTTCGACACCGGCTACATCTACGGCGGGGGCGTGCTCGAGGGCCGGCTCGGCAAGTGGATCCAGAACCGCGGCGTCCGCGAGGACGTGGTCGTGATCACCAAGGGCGCGCACACGCCGTACTGCGACCCGGAGTCCCTCACCCGGCAGCTGCTCGAGAGCCTCGAGCGCCAGGGCACCGACTACGCGGACATCTACATGATGCACCGCGACAACACGGACATCCCGGTGGGGGAGTTCGTCGACGTCCTCGACGAGCACCGTCGTGCCGGCCGCATCCGCGTGTACGGCGGCTCGAACTGGACCCCTGCCCGGTTCGACGAGGCGAACGCCTACGCCCGCGCGAACGGCAAGCACGAGTTCGAGGTGCTGAGCAACCACTTCGGGCTGGCCGAGGCGTACGACGTGCCGTGGGCCGGCTGCGAGCACGCCACCGACGCGGCGTCGAAGCAGTGGCTCGAGGAGCGCCAGGTGCCCCTGCTGCCCTGGTCCTCGCAGGCGCGTGGGTTCTTCACCGGCCGGGCCAAGCCGGAGGACACGAGCGACGCCGAACTCGTGCGCTGCTACTACAGCGACGAGAACTTCGAGCGGCTGCGCCGTGCGTCGGAGCTCGGCGAGCGGTTCGGCGTCCCCGCGACGGCGATCGCCCTGGCCTACGTGCTGCACCAGCCGTTCCCGACGTTCCCGCTCTTCGGACCGCGTACGATCGCGGAAGCCCGGTCGTCCATGACCGGCCTCTCCGTCGACCTCACTCCGGAACAGGTGGCATGGCTGGACCTCCGCGACTGACCGAACCCGTTCCCGCACCCGGCGGCCGGGCGACGATCATCGACGTCGCCGCGGCCGCCGGGGTGTCCCGACAGACCGTCACCCGGGCGATGAACGGCATGTCCGGCATCAGCGCGGCGACGAAGGAACGGGTCCTCGCCGCCGCGGAGCGCCTCGACTACCGGCCGTCGCGCTTCGGTCGCGGGCTCGTCACGGGTGGCGACCACCAGCTCGGCCTCGTCGTGAACGACCTGCGCAACCCCTACACGCCGCAGCTGGCCTCGGCCGTCTTCCGACTCGCCGCCGAGCAGGGCTGGAACGTCATGCTCGCCGACGTCGACCTCGCGAGCGACGCCGACCGGATGGTGCAGGCGCTCGGGTCGCAGACGGACGTCGTCATCGGGTACCTCGGCTCCCGTCGCGACCGGTGGCGCGAGCTCCTCGGCACCGTGCCGATGGTCGAGCTCGACCCGTACTCGGAGCCACCGACCGCAGCCGTCTGGATCGACCCCGCCGACGCGATCGAGGTCCTCGCCGACCACCTCGTCGCCACCGGGGTCCGGCACCCGGTCGTGCTCGACAACTCCTCGCCGGAGCACACGAGTGTCCGCGGCATCCTCATGATGGACGCCCTCCAGCGGCGCGGGTACCTGCCCGAGCTCGTGCACGCCGAGCACGGCACGGCGGAGTGCGGCGCCGAGGAGACGACACGGATCCTCCGGCGACGCCGACGGCAGGACGCGATCCTCGCCTTCAACGACGTGATGGCGCTCGGTGTCCTGCAGGCCTGTCGGCGGGCGGGCGTCGACGTCCCGCGGGAGCTCCGGGTCGTCGGCGTCGACGGCCTGCCGCTGGGCTCGCTCGTCTCGCCGACGCTCACCACGTTGGCGGTGGACCTCGACGAGGTCGCGCGTGAGGCGCTCGACCTCGCCCTCGGCATGCTCGCCGGCGAGCTGCCGCGGCAGGGTGACGCGGTGCAGCGCACGGTGCGGCACCGCCTGCTCCTGCGCGAGTCGGCCTGACGACGCGGCCCACGAGAGAGCGCGACCGGACGACGGACGGGAGGCGCGGTGCGGGCCCGCACCGCGCCTCCCGTGCGTCTTCAGTTGCATTTGCAACCATTACCGTCCAGACGGTACACTAACGGAGTCCTGACGGGATGCGTGCACACCCCGCGTCCCGTCCGGTCCGTTCGTCAGTTCCGCCGTCGACCTGGTCCGGCTCGAAGTCCCTGGAGTCACCGTGTCCGCCCTGCTCACCAGCCCGATCCCCACTGCCGCCACCGGCAGCCGCGCCCGCCGGTTCGCCGCCCTCGCGGTGCTCATGCTGCCCGTCCTCCTCATCTCGGTGGACAACACCGTCCTGAGCTTCGCGCTGCCGTCGATCTCGCGCGCGCTGAACCCGGACGCCACCACGCAGCTCTGGATCGTCGACGCGTACCCGCTCGTCCTCGCCGGCCTCCTCGTCGTGATGGGCAGCATCGGTGACCGCATCGGCCGCCGTCGGATCCTCGTCGTCGGTGCCACCGGCTTCGCGCTCTTCTCCGTCGCCGCGGCCTTCGCCACCGACGCCTGGATGCTCGTCGCCGCACGGATCGTCATGGGCGTGTTCGGCGCGATGCTCATGCCGGCGACCCTCTCGATCATCCGCAACGTCTTCGTCCACGCGGGGGAGCGGCGGATGGCGCTCGCCGTCTGGTCCACCATGTTCGCGGCGGGCAACGCCCTCGGGCCACTCGTCGGCGGCGTGCTGCTCGCGCACTCCCACTGGGGCGCGGTGTTCCTCGTCGCGGTGCCGATCCTCGTCGTGATGCTCGTCGCCGTGCCGTTCTGCGTTCCGGAGTCCCGCGACCCGAACCCGGGGCCGGTCGACGTGCCGAGCATGTTCCTGTCGCTGGGTGCCCTCGCCCCGATCGCGTGGGCGATCAAGTCCGTCGTGCACCCCGAGGGGCGCGGCTTCGCGATCGCGATGCTCGCCGTCGGCGTCCTGTGCGGCATCGCGTTCGTCCGTCGGCAGCTCCGCTCCCGGACCCCGATGCTCGACCTCCGGCTGTTCCGGAGCACCGCGTTCACCGGCAGCGTGCTCATGAACATGGCGGCGATGTTCTCGCTGACCGGGTTCCTGTTCTTCATCGCACAGCACCTGCAGCTCGTCGCCGGCCTCGACCCCTTCGCGTCCGGCATGGTGCTGGTGCCGGGGTCGGTCCTCACGATCGTGGCGGGGCTCGTCGTCGTGCCGATCGTCGCCCGGGTCGCTCCGCGCTGGGTCGTCGCCGTGTCGCTGCTGTTCTCGGCGGCCGCGTACGCGATGGTCGCGGTCCTCGGGCACCACGCCTCGATCGTGGCGCTGGCGTTCGCGTTCGTGCTGCTCGGGATCGGGATCGGCGCCTCGGAGACGGTGACGAACGACCTCATCATCTCGACGGCGCCGGCGGACAAGGCCGGTGCGGCGTCGGCGATGTCCGAGACGGCGTACGAGATCGGTGCCGTGCTGGGGACCGCGGTGCTCGGGACGATCCTGGCCACGGCCTACCGGGCGCACGTCGTGGTGCCGGACGGGCTGTCCTCGTCGGCGCACACCGCTGCCCAGGAGACCCTCGGCGGAGCGGTGTCGGCGGCGTCGTCCCTCGGCGGGTCGGCGGGGCAGGCGCTGCTTGAGTCGGCGCGGGCCGCGTTCGACTCCGGCGTCACGGTGACGGCGGGGGTGGCGGCGCTCCTGATGGTGGTCGCGGCCGCCGGTGCCGTCGTCATGCTCAAGCGCCGGTAGCCCCGCGCCGCGCCCGCGCCGCCGGGCGGCGCCGCTTGGTGAGCAGAAATGGTCGGGTCGCCGCGAGGGACCCGACCATTTCTGCTCACGAAGTCGCGCTCGCACCGCCGCACCCCGCGTCACACGGGGTCACACGGCACGCCCGGGATCGACCGAACCTGGGAATCGTTGACCTCAACCGTGGTTCAGGTCATACGTTGGGACATGGCCGCGGAGCCGCGGCCCTCCCCATCGAAGGAACGACCACGACTCCCATGCCCGACGCAGCACCGGCGAACATCGCGGACGCCTACAAGGCCGCCTTCCGGGGACACCCGGCCGGTGTCGCCGTCATCACCGCCGAAGGCCCCGACGGTCCGACCGGCCTCACCGCATCGAGCGTCGCGAGCGTGGCGATCGACCCGCCCGTGCTCGTGTTCTCGCTGTCCACGAACTCCGGGTCCGCCGGGGTCGTGCTCGGCGCCCCGATCTTCGTGGTGCACCTCGTCGACTCGCTCGGCGTCGCCCTCGCCCGTCGCTTCGCCTCCACCGGCAGCCCCGCGGCCGACGACCCGATCTGGGGCACCCTGCCGTCGGGTGACCGCTACCTGCCGAGTGCCGCGAGCGCCCTGCGCTGCCGGCCCCTCTCGACCACACCGATCGGCTCGTCGACCGTCGTCGTCGCCGAGGTCCTCGACATCGTCGTCGGCCTCGAGCGGGGCGAGCCGCTGGTCTACCACAACCGGGAATTCCACTCCCTCACCGATCGTTCCCGGCTCTCGTGAGCCGCGGAGCACCATCCGCACACCACTGATCGAAAGGAACTCACATGGCTGAGTACACCCTGCCGGAGCTGCCGTACGACTACGCCGCACTCGAGCCGCACATCAGCGGCAAGATCATGCAGCTGCACCACGACAAGCACCACCAGACCTACGTGACGGGTGCGAACACCGCGCTCGAGCAGCTCGCCGAGGCCCGTGAGTCCGGCAACCTGGCGAACGTCAACAAGCTCGAGAAGGACCTTGCGTTCAACCTCGGTGGCCACGTCAACCACTCGATCTTCTGGACCAACCTCGGCCCGGACACGAAGGTCCCCGAGGGCGAGCTCGCCGCGGCGATCGACGAGTTCTTCGGCTCGTTCGAGAAGTTCCAGGCCCAGTTCACCGCCGTCGCCACGGGCATCCAGGGCTCCGGCTGGTCCGTCCTCGCCTGGGACACCGTCGGCCAGAAGCTGACCACGTTCCAGCTGTTCGACCAGCAGGCCAACGTGCCGTTCGGTCTCGTGCCGATCTTCATGCTCGACATGTGGGAGCACGCCTTCTACCTCGACTACCTCAACGTCAAGGCGGACTACGTCAAGGCCGTGTGGAACATCGTCGACTGGGAGAACGTCGCCGCGCGCTTCGCGAACGCGAAGTCGCAGAGCTTCGTCACCCTCTGAGACGGGCGCAGCGGGTCACGGTGGTGACCCGGTGAACGACGGGAGGCGCGGTGCCGGCTGGCACCGCGCCTCCCGTCGTTCGTCGGTGCGCGTCGACCGCTCAGGCCGACTGGACGTGGGCCCCGGCGACCAGCTCGTGCGCGATCGCGCGCAGCGCGGCGTCGGGCGCCGTGCGCTCGCGGTCGACGATTGTGCCCCACTGCACGCCCCGAGCCGCGAGGACGGCACCGCGGGCCGCTCGTTCGGCGTCCACCGCGCCGTAGCCGTGTTCGGCGCACCAGGCGGCGATCGCGCTCACCTGCGCGCGGTGGAAGGTGCGCTCGCGATCACGGCCGTCGAGCGACTCGACCGATCCGAGCTCGAAGGTGAGCCGGGCGGCGAGGGAGCGCTCGGGGTCGTCGAGCCCGCCGAACACCGCGATGAGGTAGTCGGTCAGCCCGAGGTCGTCGGCGCCGGGGTCGAGCGTGACGTCGGAGACGGATTCCGCCAGGTGTTCCACCACGGCGTCGATCAGGGCTTCGCGCGTGCCGAAGTGGTACACGATCGGGTAGGCGCTCGTCCCGAGCACCCGGCCGAGGCTGCGGACGGAGACGTCCTCGAGCTTGGTGTCCTGCAGGTGCTCGGCCACCTTCGCGATGATCGCCGGCTTGAGTGTCGGGTCGGGCTTGCGGGGCATGGCGTCTCCAGCGGGCGTGATGGGCAGTACGCGACAGTTCACATACGATCACAGAGTATATTACCGGGCGCCACCGGGAGACAGCCGGGAATCCATCGCATGTGCGAGCTTTTTCAGCAGCAAAAGCGGAGTTTTACTCGATTCCACGTAGGATGGGCCTGATGTCCATGCCTCCAGAGCGCCCTGTGGCCCCGTCGCGCCCCGAGGCACCCCGTGCCGGGCGGGCGGTCGCAGGGCGCCGCCGCGGGGCGGGGAAGCGATTCCTCGTGGTCGGCGACGTCCTCGACGGCGTGCTCGTGCACACCACCGCGGTGTCCATGGGGTCGCACGACCCGGCCGCGGTCATCCGACACCGACCGGTCGGCGCCGCGGGCAACACCGCGACCTGGCTCGGCTGGCTCGGTGCCGACGTGGACCTGGTGGGTCGGGTCGGCGTCGACGACGTCTACCGGCACGAGCGATCGCTCGCCGACGCCGGCGTCCGCGCGCACATCCGCTACGACGCCCGGACCGCGACCGGCGCCGTCGTGTCCGTGCGGAACGGGAACGGTCGGACCGCGATGTCCGATCCCGCAGCGAGCGGGGTGCTGTCGGCGGAGGACCTGCCGGTCGACCTCGTGGCGCGCGCGGACATCGTGCACCTGACCGGCTCGGCGATGCTCGGCGGAGGCGGTCCGGACCGCATCGCGGCACTCGTCGCCCAGGCCCGGTCCGGTTCCGCCCGGGTGTCCCTCGACCCCTCGTCCGCCGCGGTGGTGCGTGCGGTCGGTGCGTCGGAGTTCCTCGAGGCGCTCTCCGGCCTCGATGCCCTCTTCCCGAGCGAGGACGAGGCCCTCGCGCTGACCGGAGCACCCACCGTCACGGAGGCGATCGAGTCGCTCGCCGACCGCGTGCCCCTGGTCGTGGTGACCATGGGGACCGAGGGCGTCCTGCTCGGGCGGCGTGGTCGGACGCCGCAGCGGGTGCCGATCACGCCTGCGACGGTGGTGGACACGCTCGGCGCCGGGGACGCGTTCGCGGCGGGGTTCCTCCGTGCGTGGGCGACCGATCCGGTGCGGGTCGCGGCGGCTGCGCGCGAGGGCGCGCGGGTCGCGGCGCGGGCGCTCGGGTTCGTGGGCGGGCGTCCGCCGGTCTGACGCTCGCGCGTCAGCGCTCGCTGGGTGCGGCCCGGTCCACTGGTCGCGGCGTCAGCGCTCGCTGGGTTCGGCCCGGACCACCAGGGTCTGCACGAGGCCGGCCGCGAGCGGCGCCAAGCGGATCTCGACCCGCAGACGACCGGCCGTCCCCGGCAGCCACCAGCGCAGGTGCGACGGGGCCAGGGACTCGTCGGCCACCGGTTCCGCGTCGAGGTCGGCACCGACGGCCGCCACCGCCTCCGCGATGGCCCGGCGGCGTCGTTCGTACGGCACGTCCATCGCCACGTTCGGCGTGCAGATCGCATCGGCGAGGTCGTCGTCCCAGTGGGCCAGGAGGCGCGTCACGGCAGCCTGCGCCGCCCGCGTCGCGTCCACGGTCGGCCCGGTGCCGGGTGCACGGACCGCCGCGGCGGTCCCGCGGGCGGTCAGCACGAGGTCGAGCGCCCGGTCCGCCGCCGCCGAGACCTTCGCCTGCGTGGCGTTCTCGAAGGCGACGACGCCGAGGCCGTCCCGGACCGACCACCGCATGTGCGCCGAGAACCCCGGGTACCCGCCGGAGTGCGAGACGAGCTCGCCGATTGCCGGGTCCTGCTCGACGAACAGCCCGAAGCCGTAGGCCGTCGCGCGGCTCGAGGTCGGCACCACCGCTCGGGGCACGACCCGCATCGCCTGCTGCATGAGTCGGCGGTCGGCGGGGGAGACCGGTCCGGGTTCGGGCGCCTCGGTGAACGCCGACGCGAGGTGCCGACCCCAGCGGGCCAGGTCGGTGACCGTCGAGAAGAGCCCGCCGATCGACGAGAACGCGCCGGGACCCGACATCGGCAGCGGCTCCCACGTGCCGACGCCCGCCCCGTCAGCGGCGGGGCGCACGCCCGTGACCACGTGACCGCGGGCGTCGTCGGCGCGGAAGACGGTGTCGCGCAGGCCGAGGGGGTCGAGGACGAGCTCGGTCGCGACCTCGGGGAAGGGACCGCCGGCCACGACGGCGATCGCCCTGCCGAGCAACGCGTACCCGGTGTTCGAGTAGGCGAACCGGGTGCCCGGGACCGAGTCGAACAGGAGCCCGGCGCGCAGGACGTCGTCGAACTCGGCGTCGGAGATCGACTCCTGCCGGTCGGCCCACGGATCGTCGGTCGGGAAGCCGCCGGCCATGGTGAGGAGCATGCGCAGCGTCGGCACGGGGGAGTCGGCGGTGGGCAGCACGACGTCCGCGAAGGCGGGCACGAAGTCCGTGATCGGGGCGTCCAGCCGGACACGGTCGTCCGCGACGAGGGCGAGCAGGGTGGCCGCCGTCACGCTCTTCGTGCAGGAGGCGATCCGGTACACGGTGTCGGCGTCGGGAGCGACGCCGTCGCCGCGGTCGCCGTGCCCGCCCGAGGCGACGAGCCCGGTGCGGTCGAACACGCCCCAGACGCTGCTCGGTGCGACGCCGCGTTCGACTCGTTCGCGGAACAGCGCGTCGACGTCCGCGATCACCTGCGGATCGGTGCCGCTCACGACCGGCGCATCCGGTCGTACGCGTCGAGTGCCCGCTGCCGGGTCTCCTTGAGATCGAGCATGGGCTCCGGACGGTCTTCGTCGGCGGGGACCCAGCGGTGCACGTACTCGCGGTGCGGGTCGAACCGCTCGAGCTGCCGGTCCGGATTGAACACCCGGAAGTACGGCGCCGCGTCGAACCCGGAGCCGGCGACCCACTGCCAGTTCGCCGCGTTGTTGGCGGAGTCGGCGTCGACGAGGGTGTCCCAGAACCACTGCTCGCCCACGCGCCAGTCGACGAGCATGTTCTTCACGAGGAAGCTGGCCGTCGCGAGCCGGACCCGGTTGTGCATCGCACCCGAGTGCCAGAGCTCCCGCATGCCCGCGTCGACGAGGTCGAACCCGGTCCTCCCCGTGCGCCAGCGGTCGACCTCGGCGTCCGGGACGTCCCGCCAGGGGAAGGCGTCGAACTCGCGCCGGACGTTCACCGTGGTGATGTCCTCGCAGTGGAAGTACTCGTTCCAGTTGAACTCGCGCCAGGCCAGCTGCCGGAGGAACGCTGAGGCGTTCCTGCGCTGCTCGGGCTCGAGCTGGCCGTGCAGGCGGTGCCAGACCTGGTACGGGCTGACCTCGCCCCACCGCAGGTGCGGGGAGAGGTCGCTCGTGGCGGCCATCGCGGGTTCGTCGCGCTGGTCGTAGTCCTCGAGCGCATGGTGCACGAAGTGTTCGATCCGCCGGTGCGCGCCCTGCTCGCCGGGTTCCCAGGCGTCCCGGAGGCCGCCGGCCCAGTCGGGGTGCGTCGGCAGCAGGTCCCAGTCGTCGAGGTCGTCACTCGCGACCCGGGGCGCCGCGGGGAGGTCACGCGGCTTGGGCAGCGGGTGGCGGGGCTCGGGCATCGCCTGGGCGGCACGCCAGAACGGCGTGAACACCTTGTACGGCTCGCCCTGTCCGGTGAGGACGGTCCACGGTTCCCAGAGCAGGCTCGCGGCGAAGCTGTGCGCCTCGGTCCCGCCGTCGGTGAGCGTCGACTTGATGCCGGCGTCGAGGTCCCGCTCGGCTCGGCCGTACCGGCGGTTCCAGAACACCGCGTCGGCGCCGGTGTCGGACACGAGCGCGTCGACGGCCTCGGCAGCTGGCCCGCGGCGGAGGACCAGTCGGGACCCGCGTTCGCGGAGTTCACCGTCGAGCGCGGCGAGCGAGTGGTGCAGCCACCACCGTGCCGCAGCCCCGATCGGGCGGATGCCGGGGGACTGCTCGTCGAGGACGTACGCGACCGTGACGTCGCCGCCGTGGTCGATCGCTGCTCGGAGTGCCGGGTTGTCCGCGAGACGGAGGTCGTCACGGAGCCAGACCAGGGCGCCGGTCACACCGCTGCCGCGTCGACGTCGGACGCCGCCCGGGTCGCGCCACGTCGGGGTGAGGCCGCACCGGCCGCGGTCCGGAGCTTCGTGCAGAGTTCGGTGAGCGTGCGCAGCTCGGCGTCGTCGAGGCCGGCACCGACCTGGTCGGCGATGGTCTGCGCGTGCTGGACGGCGACGGCGCGGTACACGTCGAAGCCGTGCGCGGTGAGGGCCACGATCACGCCGCGGGCGTCGGCAGGGTCCGGCTGCTTCTCGACGATGCCGCGCGCGGAGAGCCGGTCGACCAGGCGGCTGACGCTCGGCTGCGTGAGGAGCAGGTGACCGGTGAGTTCGCGCATCCGGCATCGGCGGCCCGGCTGCGTGGAGAGGTTGAAGCAGACGTCGTACTCGTTGAACGAGATCTCGCCGCCCGGGAAGTCGGCGTTGAGCGCGCGCATCACCGTGACCTGGGCGCGGAAGAGCGCTTCCCAGGCCGCGACGGCGGTCGCCTTCTCGCTGCGGCGTGGCTCGTTCACGATCCCGCTCCCTCTGGTCGTACGGTCATGCCACACTACCGACGGCCTGGGACACGCGATGCTGCTGACGCGCAGCCGTGTCCGCCGGGACGCAACGAGGGCCGGTCATCACGGGGATGACCGGCCCTCTCCCTTGCACCAAGAGTGTCCTGCAATCACATTCCACAGGCGGTGCCACAGCAAACACCGTCTGCACGCACGACTGTATAACGAACGGGTAACGACGCGCTACCGGACGCGGCGGTCGTTCGCTGCGAGTTCACCAAGAACGACCGATCAGGATCAGAAGAGGTCCGGCGACGGCGTCGATGCGTAGCGCACGGCGACGTCCGCGTGGCGGTCGAAGCGGTAGCCGACACCGCGCACGGTGCGGACGATCTCCTCGAACGCGCCGAGCTTCGAGCGGAGGCGACGGACGTGGACGTCGATCGTGCGCTCGTTCGGGGTCTCGTCCTCGCCGTCCGACCACAGGCCGTCGATGATCGCCGAGCGGTCGACGGTCTGGCCCTCGCGGAGGACGAGGAACTGCAGGAGCTCGAACTCCTTGTACGTCAGGGGAGCGGCCTCGCCGTCGAGCGTGACGCGCTTCCGGGAGATGTCGATGACGACCCCGGTCTCCTCCGGCTCGGGCTTCTCCGCCTGCTTGCGGGCGGCCACGGCGGAGCGGTCCTGCAGGGCGAGCCGGACGACGTCGACGTCACGGCCGCCGGAGCCCTCGGCGGCGACGGCCACCGCGGCGTACGTCTCCGAGGTCGGGACGAGCTGCGCGGTCAGGGCCTTGAGCTGCTCGACGACCGCAGCGAGGGTCGTGCCCGCCGCCGCTGCCTTCGCCTCGTCGATGCCGACGTAGAGGGCGAAGCCGCGTGCCTCGGTGCCCTCGGGCAGGGCACGGTTGCGCTGCGGGGCGACGACCGGGCTGGTCGGCACGCCGGTGGCGACGGGCGGCGCGACGGGCTCGCGACGCGGACGGATCGGGGTCACGGTGCCGAGGTCGGTCGGCGCGGGTGCGGCGGTGCGGAGGGCGGTGCGGGGCTGAGCGATGGTGAGCGACATGGCGGTTCTCCGGGCGATGTGGCTGCGGTGTCGAGGTGTGCCGCGGCCGTGTCGAATGCGTCGGTCCGGGTACGGCGAGTGCCGTGGGCTCTGCGGTCCTGCTGCGGACCGGGGCCGACCCGGGGGTACGGGAGACAGACCTCGTGACGTGGTGCGCGTCGTCGACGTGGTCGTCACCCGGGGATCACGCTCGCGCGACGGGGGTGGTGTCGCGGGGGATCCGGCTGGAACGGGTGCCGATCAGGCACACATTCGACAACGCATGACGGCCGTGGCCGGCATCATCATGCCGGCGGTCCCCTGGGCCTCGGAGAGGACGCGGGTGGACACGGTTGCAGTCATGGGACGAGTATCGGTGGGATACCAACGTCGTGTCAACCGTCCGCACGGACGGTGCCGTGCACCGGACAGCAGACGGACAGGAGGCGCGGTGCCAGCCGGCACCGCGCCTCCTGTCGGAACGTGGTCGTGTCTACTCGGCGAGACCGTAGAGGCGGTCGCCCGCGTCGCCGAGGCCTGGAACGATGTAGCCGTTCTCGTCAAGCTTCTCGTCGAGCGCACCGAGCACGATCGAGACGTTGCGGTCGCCCACGGCGGCCTCGACCGCGGCGAGCCCCTCGGGCGCGCCGAGGATGCAGACACACGTGACCTCTTCCGCACCGCGGTCGAACAGGAAGTCGATCGCGGCCGCGAGGGTGCCGCCCGTGGCGAGCATCGGGTCGAGGACGAAGCACTGCCGGCCGGAGAGGTCGTCGGGCAGGCGCTCGGCATAGGTCTGCGGCTCGAGGGTCTCCTCGTTGCGCGCCATGCCGAGGAAGCCGACCTCGGCCGTGGGGACGAGCTTGACCATGCCCTCGAGCATGCCGAGCCCGGCACGCAGGATCGGCACGACGAGCGGGCGCGGCTTCGCGATCGAGACGCCCATGGTGTGTGCCACCGGGGTGTCGATCGGCGTCGCGGTGACCCGGACGTTGCGCGTGGCCTCGTACGCGAGGAGCGTGACGAGCTCCTCGGTGAGGGCGCGGAACGTGGGGGACGGCGTCGTACGGTCGCGGAGCACCGAGAGCTTGTGGGTGATGAGCGGGTGGTCGGCGACGTGGACTCGCATAGGGTCGAGCCTACCGTGCTGCCGACCGCCAGGAGGTTCCGTGGAAGCACCCGCCGCCCGCCCGTTCGTCCCCGCGATGGAACGCGCGCTCGACGAGGCCCGCGCGTGCCTCGCGACCGGGGACGTCCCGGTGGGGGCGGTCGTCCTCGACCGGGACGGCGCGGTCATCGCCGTGGGACGGAACGAGCGCGAGGCGCGACAGGACCCCACGGCGCACGCCGAGGTCCTGGCGCTCCGGGCGGCCGCGGCGGCGATCGGCGACTGGCACCTCGAGGAGCACACCCTGGTGGTGACGCTCGAGCCGTGCCCGATGTGCGCCGGTGCGGTCATGGCGGCCCGGGTGCCGCGGATCGTGTTCGGCGCGTGGGACCCGAAGGCCGGCGCGAGCGGGAGCGTCTACGACGTCGCGCGGGACCGCCGGCTGCCGCACCGGTCCGAGGTGATCGGCGGGGTGCTCGAGGGGGCGTGCGCCGCGCTGCTCGACGCGTTCTTCGCCGAGCGTCGCTGACCGGTGGGCGTCACTTCCAGAGGACCGCGACGAACACGTTGACGATCGCGAGCGCCCCGGCCGAGTGGAAGAACGGCAGGGCGGCCTTCGCCGTCGCGGTGCCGGCGTCCGCCCGCTTCTGACGTGCCCGCGCGACGAGCGCCAGCACGAGCGCGACCGCCGCGATGACGAGCTTCACGCCGAGCTTGACGTGGTTCGCGCCGCCGTCCTGCGTCGCGTCGATGATCCCCATCATCCCGAGGCCCGTGACGAGCTGCACGACGAGGCCGGTGATCGGCCAGGAGGTCTGGAAGCCGCCCTTGCGGCGGACCTGCACCAGGAAGGCACCGATGACGGCAGCGAGACCGAGGAAGTGGAGGACGAGCAGGATGCTGAAGAGCGCCGACATGTGACCATCGTGGATGACCGGCCACGGCGCTCGCCAGCAAGGTTCCCCTTAGTCTGCGGCGCGGATCACGATCGCCTCGGTCGGCGGGCGGGGGCCCGTCCGGAGCACGTCGGGTTCGACGTAGATGACGCGTGCGATCGGCACCGCCTGCCGCACCCGGTGCTCGACCGTGTCGATGCCCGCGGCGACGTCGCCGAGCCGTCGGTCGCCGTCCACCGCGACCTTCACGCCGACCATGAGCTCGTCGGGGCCGAGGTACAGGGTCTTGATGTGGATGATCGAGTCGACCTCGGGCCCGTCGAGCACCGCGTGCTTGATGCGCTCGACGTCGGCCGCGGTGGCACCCTCGCCGACGAGGAGGCTCTTCGTCTCGATGCCGAGCACGACCGCCACGGCGATGAGCAGCGCGGCGATGCAGATCGTGCCGATCGCGTCGAACACGCCGTTGCCCGTGATCGCGGTGAGGCCGACGCCGAACAGGGCGAAGACGAGGCCGAGCAGCGCCGCGGTGTCCTCGAGCATCACGACGGGCAGCTCCGGGGCCTTGGCGCGGCGGACGAACTGCACCCAGCTCTGCCGGCCCTTCTGCGGTCGTGCTTCCTTCAGTGCGGTGCGGAGGGAGAAGCCCTCGAGCCCGATCGCGATGACGAGCACCACGAGCGGCAGCCACCAGTTCTCGAGCGGGTGTGGGTGGGTGAGCTTCTCGATGCCCTCGTAGAGGGAGAACACCCCGCCGACCGAGAACAGGATGATCGACACGACGAACGCGTACACGTAGCGCTCACGCCCGTAGCCGAACGGGTGCTCCTCGTCGGCGGCACGCCGGGCACGACGGCCGCCGAGGAGCAGGAGGAGCTGGTTGGCGGAGTCGGCGAGCGAGTGGACGCCCTCGGCCAGCATCGAGGCGGAACCGCTGATCGCCGCGGCGATGAACTTCACGATCGCGATCCCGACGTTCGCACCGAGTGCGGCGAGGATCGCCCTCGTGCCTCCAGAAGCGCTCACAGCTGTCCCCTTCTCCCGATCTGTTGGACGATCCTAGGCGAGGGTGCTCGGTAGGGTCTGGGGCATGACGATCGAACTGCCCCGCACCGCCCTGCTCGGCGTCGGCTCCATGTCCGGCGCGGTCCTCGACGGCCTGCTCGCCGCCGGTCTCGACCGGGCCACCGTGACCCTGACGACGAAGTCGGAGCAGTCCGCCGCGGCACACCGGGAGCGTGGCCTGGACGCCACCGCCACCGACACCGACCCCGACGCGAACCGGGCAGCGGTGCGCGGCGCGTCGCTCGTCGTGCTCGGGGTGAAGCCCTACGCGATCGGTGACCTGCTCGACGAGGTCTCGGCGGACCTCGAGCCGGGGACCGTCGTCGTGAGCGTCGCCGTGGGGACGACGACCGCGAGCATGGAGGCGAAGGTGCCGGCCGGTGTCCGGGTCGTCCGGGCGCTCCCGAACACGCCGATCGGCGTCGGGCACGGGGTGACCGGGATCAGCGCCGGAGCCTCCGCGGACGCCGACGCCGTTGCGCTCGCGTCCTCCGTGTTCGACGCGTCCGGTGTCGTGATCGAGGTGCCGGAGTCCCAGCTCGACGCGCTCTCCGCCGTCTCGGGCTCCGGGCCCGCCTACGTCTTCCTCCTCGTGGAGCAGTGGCAGCAGGCCGCCGAGTCGCTCGGGTTCTCCCACGACCAGGCCGAGGCGATGGTGCAGGGGACGCTCCGCGGTGCCGTCGAACTGCTCGCCGCCTCCGGCAAGGAGCCCGCCGACCTGCGGAGGGCCGTCACGAGTCCGAAGGGGACCACCGAGCGTGCCGTCGCGGTGCTGCAGGACGCCGATCTCGAGGGGACGTTCGAGCGGGCGTCCCGCGCGGCGATCGCCCGCGCCGAGGAGCTGGCGAAGGGCTAGCGGTCGTCCCGGCACGTCCGGCCCGGACCATCGCCCAGACGACGAGCACCCCGGCGAGCACGGTGAGCACCGACCCGCCGATCGTCACCGCGTGGTCGAACGCCACCCCCTGGGCGTGGGTCCACGGCGTCGCGGTGAGCGACCCGGCGAACACGGCACCGAGCACCGTGCCGGCGATCGCCACCCCGACGGCCGAGGCCACCTCGGACGAGGTGTCCACGAGGGCGGCGCCGATCGTCGTGCGATCCTCCGGCAACCCGCGCAGGACGTTCGTGCCGGCGACCACCCCCACGACCCGCATGCCGGCGGCGACGAGCACGAGCGCCAGGGCGATCCACCCGTAGCCGAGCGGCCCGAGCACCGTGTACACCGCGAGCCCGACGACCACGGCGGCCGCGCTCGACCAGGCGGCGTGCCCGAGGCCGACGCGCCGGACGAAGGGTCCGACGAACGCGCTCCCGGCCACGAGCACGGCCACCTGCGGGAGCATGCCGATCGCGGCGAGGGCCGGCGGCCACCCCCAGGCGAGCTGCAGGTGCAGCGTCACCAGGTAGCCCAGTCCCGCGACCGCGAGGCCCGTGGCCGCCTTGTACGCGAGGCCGCTCGAGACCAGCGGCCGGGCGACGAGCGCGAGGTCGAGCAGCGGGTGCTCGACGCGGCGCTGTCGCACGGCGAACCAGACGCCGCCGCCGATCGCGCCGGCCGTGGCCGCCCAGGCCGTCCAGTCGTCGAGCCCGCCGTCGGCGAACCGCGTCGGCGCGACGAGGGCGAGGACGATCGTCACGGTCCCCAGTGCCGCTCCGGTCCAGTCCACGGGAGCCCGGTGCAGCCCCGCCGGATCGTCCGCAGTGACGCCGACGCGGATCCCCACGAACGCGAGTGCGGCGATCGGGACGTTGACGAGCAGGAGCACCTGCCAAGGCGCGACGGCGAGGACGAGTCCGCCCACCGTCGGTCCCACCGCGAGCCCGACGAGCCCGACGGTGGAGATCACCGTGATCGCCCGGACCCGCCGCTCGTCGTCGTCGAAGAGCCGGAACGCGAGGGCCATCGACCCGGGGGTCGTCATCGCCGCCGCGATCCCGGTGGCGACCCGGACGGCGACCAGCTGGTCGGCGGTGGTGACGAACGCGGTCGCGAGGCTCGCCAGCCCGAGGAGCACGAGCCCCACGAGCATCACCCGGCGTCGACCGTACCGGTCCGCGACGGCACCCGCGGCGAGCATGAGCCCGCCGAACACCACCGAGTACGCCGTCGTCACCCACTGCAGCCCGGTCGCGCCGACCTGCAGCTCACGACCGATCGTGGGGAGCGCGACGTTCAGGACGGAGTTGTCGAGCATCTCGAACAGGAAGACCGCGGCGAGCCCGGCGAGGGCGACACGCGATCCGCGCAGGGATCGGGGAGAGTGGGGGGACCGGACGGCGTTCATGCGTCTATGTTAAGTCAGTAAACTGAGTGAGTCAACCAACAAGGAGTCCGCATGCCCAGGAGTGCGCCCCGCGGCGGGCCGGAGACCCGTGCGCGGATCGCCGAGACCGCATCCGGGATGTTCGCCGAGCACGGCTTCGACGGCGTCACCGTCGCGCAGGTCGCGAAGGCCGCCGGGGTCTCGAGCGTCACGGTCTTCAAGCACTTCCCGCGCAAGGAGGACCTGTTCCTCGACCGGTCCGCCGAGACGGTCGCGCTGTTCGTCGCAGCCGTCGACGACGTTCCGCGTGACGAGGCGCTCGACGCGCTCGAGGCGCTCGCACTGCGTCTGGTCGACGAGCGCGCGCCGGTCTCCGGGCTGGCGCCCGGCGCGCACGCGTTCTTCCGGACGGTCGCCGGCTCGTCCGCCCTGCAGTCGCGCGCGCTCGAGCTCGTGGCCGGGGCGCAGCGCGCGCTCGGGGACGCCGTCGGCGACCGACTCCTCGCAGCCCTCTTCGTCGCCGGCTACGCCACGGTCTTCGTCGGGACGGCACGGGCCGTCCTCGCGGGGGAGGACGAGGACACCGTCGTCACGGCGCACCGCGCCGGGCTGGAACGGCTCTTCCGCGCACTCCGGGACGGCGTCGCGTCCGCGACGTGACCGGCTGACGGACTGGAGGGACGGTGCGGGCCCGCCCCGCGCCTCCTGTCCGTCCCGTCCTCACTCCAGGGCGGCGAACCGTTCCAGCGCGCTCTCGGTCCCCGAGACGATGATGACGTCGTTCTGGCCGATCACGCTCTCCGGCGTCGCCGGGACGAAGGCCTCGCCGGGGGTCTTGATGCCGAGCACGGTCAGGCCGAAGCGCGTGCGGATCACCGTGGTCGCCAGGTCCTTGCCGCGGACCGACGCCGGCGGGAACATCTTGACCACGGCGAAGTCGTCGTCGAACTCGATGAAGTCGAGCATCCGGCCGGACACCAGGTGTGCGGTGCGCTCGCCGGCCTCGCGCTCGGGGTAGACGACGTGGTTCGCGCCGATCCGGGACAGGATCGTGCCGTGCGACCTGCTGATCGCCTTCGCCCAGATCTGCGGGATGCCGAGGTCGACGAGGTTCGCGGTGATGAGCACGCTGGACTCGAGGTCGCTGCCGGTCCCGACGACGGCGATCGGGAAGTCCTGCGCACCGATCTGCCGCAGGGCGTCGATGTCGGTCGCGTCCGCCTGCACCGCGTGCGTGACGCGGTCCGACCACTTCTGCACGAGGCCGGCGTCGGTGTCGACGACGAGGACCTCGCGGTCCTGCCGCTCGAGCTGCCCGGCGGTGGCGGCACCGAACCGTCCGAGGCCGATGACGAGCACCGGAGCATCGTGGCTGACGGCGCCGAGCGGGTGCGGACGGTTGCGGTCAGCCAACGATCGGCCTCTCCTCGGGACGGCGGAACAGTTGCCGGCTCTGGCTGGCGGCCAGTGCAGCGGCGATGGTCACTGTACCGACACGGCCCAGGAACATCGTCGCCGCGAGCACGTACTTGCCGGACTCGGGCAGGTTCGCGGACACCCCGGAGGACAGCCCGCACGTCGCGAACGCCGAGATGACCTCGAACAGCACGCGGTCGAGGGACTCGTGGGTGATCTGCAGGAGCACGACGGTCGCGACGGCCACGATGGTGGCGCCCCAGAGCACGACCGCCACGGCCACGCGCAGGACGTCGCTCGGGATGCGCCGGCCGAACGCCTCCATGCTCTGGCGCCCGCGCGCCTCGGCGACGGCGGCGAGGAACAGGACCGCGAGCGTCGTGACCTTGATGCCGCCGGCGGTCGAGGCCGAGCCGCCGCCGATGAACATGAGCATGTCCGTGACGAGCAGGCTCGACCCGTTCAGCTGGTCGAAGTCGACGAGGGAGAAGCCGCCGGACCGGGTCATCGTGGAGAGGAAGAGGGCCTGGAACGCCGTGCGACCAGCGCCCTCCTCGCCGAAGGTGGTCGGGTTCGATGCCTCGAGCGCGATGTACACGGCCGCGCCGCCGACGAGCAGGACCGCGCTCGTCGCGAGCGTGAGCTTGACGTGGATCGGCCAGCGGCGCGGCGTGCGGAGCTGCTTCGTCAGGGCACGGATCACCGGGAAGCCGATCGAGCCCGCGACCACGCCGACCATGAGCAGCGAGAGGAACCAGTAGTCGTGCGCGAACGGGGTGAGTCCGCTGGCGTTCGGCGCGAAGCCGGTGTTCGTGAACGCCATCGCCGCGTAGTAGAAGGAGTCCCCGACCGCCGTCCAGAAGGGCATCCCGGCGATGAGCACGGACGGCAACAGGAGGAGCCCGAGGACGATCTCGATCGACAGGGTGCTCACCGCGACCGTCGCGAGCAGGGTGCCGACCTCGCCGAGACGGACGGCCTGGCCCTCGGGCACGGCGCCGTGGTGGGTCCGCAGGGGGTTCGAGTCGCCGGCCGCCATGAGCTTCGCGCGGAGTCCGAGCTTCCGGGTGACGAAGAGGCCGAGGATCGAGGCGAACGTCAGGACGCCCACGGCCCCGATCTGCGTGCCGATCACCACGAGGGTCTTGCCGAACACCGACCAGTGCGTCGCCATGTCCACGGTGGCGAGCCCGGTGACGCAGACCACCGACGCCGCGGTGAAGAGGGCGTCCGCGAAGTGCGTCGAGCGCCCGTCCGCCGCGGCCCACGGCGTCATGAACAGGCTCGTGAAGACGAAGATCAGCGCCACGAAGACGACGATCGCCAAGCGGGACGGCGACGAGCGGAGGGCGGTGCCGAAACGGGACGGCCGTCGACGGAGCGCTCCCGCCGAGCGGGACGGCGGCTCGTGTCGGTCGAGCATCGTATGCCTCCGTGGACATGGGCGGGACGGTTCGTCATGGTACATCCGTGACGCCCCGGCTAGCCTTGCCCCATGGCCGACATCTTCAGCGTCGTGGCGGACCCCACCAGGCGTGAGCTGCTCGGGACGCTCCTGTCCGCGTACGGCTCGGACGTCACCGGCGGCGAGCTCAGCGTCGGCCAGCTCGTGGAACGCCTCGGCGTCAGCCAGCCGACCGTGTCGAAGCACCTGCGCGTGCTCCGCGACATCGGCCTCGTGACGAGCCGCGAAGAGGGGCAGCACCGCTACTACCGCCTCGACCCGGAGCCACTCCTCGGCATCGAGGAGTGGGTCCTCCCGTTCACCGGCGCGGTGGACGCCGACGGCACCCCGGCCACGACGGCGTGGACGCTCGACGGGCAACCGGTCTCGGTCCGACGCTCCGGCACGGCGGGCAAGGCCACGGTCGAGGTCGGCACCGAGCTCGGCCGCGTGATGGCCGAGGCCTCCTACCGCGCGACCGCGGCGCTGTCCGGCGCGCAGCAGGGCTGGGAACGGGTCGTCGACCGCAGCCGGAAGCGCTTCACGCGTCGGGGCGACGAGGACTGAACGGGACCTGGACACCGGGTCGCACCCGCCCCTACAGTTGCCAGTGACCACACAGGTCACACCGATTCCCGAAGGCGGACCATGACCGGCAGTTTCGACGACGTGCGCTTCCTCACCGTCGCTGAGGTCGCCGAGATGATGCGCGTCTCCAAGATGACCGTCTACCGCATGGTCCACGCGGGGGAACTCCCCGCCATCCGCTTCGGCCGGTCCTTCCGCGTCCCGGAGTCCGCCGTCGCGGACGTCCTGCGCGGTGGCATCGCCGACGTCGGCTAGGCGGGTCCGAACCGGCCCGTTCGACATCGCGTCAGGCCTCCGCTAGACTCGGCGGGGTTGTTTTTCCGCGGTCTCGTTGGCCCGGTGTCCACACAACATCAGTCCGAGTGAGGTCCGTATGGGTTCTGTCATCAAGAAGCGTCGCAAGCGCATGGCGAAGAAGAAGCACCGCAAGCTGCTTCGCAAGACGCGCCACCAGCGTCGCAACAAGAAGTAGGCCCCGAGCCTGCAGCGTCATGCCCCGGTTCGCCGGGGCTTTCGCGTTTCCGGGGGCGGATATGGTGGTCCCATGCCCGCCGTGACCCTGCTGACCAAACCCGGCTGCCACCTCTGCGACGACGCCCGACCGGTCGTCGAACGCGTCGTGGCCGAACACCCGGGGACGACCCTGCAGGAGCTGTCCATCCTCGACGACGACGCCCTCCGCCTGGAGTACGCGGAGGACATCCCGGTCGTCCTGGTCGACGGGCGTGTCCACAGCAACTGGCACGTCGACGCCGACCGGCTCCACCGTGCCCTCGAGAAGGCCGAGGCCCGCGCATGATCCACCACGTCGTCTCCTGGACCCTGCGCGAGGACCTCGACCGCGCTCAGTCCGTCGAGCGGATCCGCGAGCTCCTCGTCGGGCTGATCGGCACCGTCGGCTCGATCCGTTCCCTGCAGGTCGTCGAGAACGTCGCCTACCCGGGGAAGAACCAGGACGTCGCCGTCGTGGCGACCTTCGACGACCTCGCCGGCCTCGACGAGTACCAGGTGCACCCGCAGCACCAGGCCGCGGCAGCGGAGATCCGCGGCCTGGTGACGGGGCGGGCGGCCATCGACTGGGAGAGCTGAGCCGCGCCTCCTGGCCCGCTCCGGCGCACGCAGAACGGCCCCCGTCCTCGGACAGGGGCCGTTCTCCGTGCAGCGGGTGACTACGGGGTGAGGCGCGTCGGGCCGCGGAACAGGTACGTGACCTCGCGGATGGACGGCTCGTGCAGCGCGAGCATGAGCACGCGCGCCAGGCCCATGCCGAACCCGCCGTGCGGCGGCACGCCGTAGCGGAAGAAGTCGAGGTACCAGCCGAGCTCCTCGGGGTCGAGGCCCTTCTCGACGGCCTGTGCCGTCAGGGTGTCGACACGGTGCTCGCGCTGTGCACCGGTCGAGATCTCGGCACCGTTGAACAGCAGGTCGTAGCTGTTCGTGAGCGTCGGGTCGTCGGCGTGACGCATGTGGTAGTAGGGGCGGATCGACGCGTCGTAGTCGGTGACGAAGACGAACTCCGAACCATGCGTCTCCTTCGCCCAGGCGCTCACGCGGCGCTCGCCCTCGGGGTCGAGGTCACCGTCGGCGCGGACGACCTCGTAGCCGCTGTCGGCGACGATCTTCCGGGCCTCGGCCAGGGTCACGCGCGGGAAGGGTGCGGTCGGGACGACGAACTCGAAGCCGAAGACCGCTTCGATCTCGGCGCCGTACTTCTCCTTGACGGCGGTGAAGCCGGCGACGAGGAGCTCCTCGTGCATGGCCATGACGTCCTCGTGCGACTCGACCCACGAGATCTCGGCGTCGACGCTCGTGAACTCGGTCGCGTGGCGGCTCGTGAACGACGGGTCCGCACGGAAGGCGTCGGCGATCTCGAAGACCGCGCCGAAGCCGGCCGGCTGCGCCATCTGCTTGAAGTTCTGGGGCGACTGCGCGAGGTACGCCGTCGTCTCGAAGTACTCGAGCTGGAAGAGCTCGGCACGCGACTCGGACGCCGAGGCCATCAGCTTCGGGGTGTGGATCTCGATGTAGTCGCGCTCGACCCAGTACGTGCGGAACGCGTGCTCCATCGTCGTCTGGATGCGGAAGATGAGGTTCTGCTTGCGGTTGCGCAGGTCGAGGAAACGCCAGTCGAGGCGCTTGTCGAGCGAGGAGTCGTCCGCGATCGGCGTCTCCGGGATGGCGGCGCTGATGACGGTCAGGTCGCCGACCTTGACCTCGAGCCCGCCGAGCTTGACGCGCTCGTCGTGCTTCAGGGTGCCCTGCACGTGCACGAAGGTGCCGTGCGCGAGGCCGGAGATCGCCTCGGTCGTCGCGAGTGCGGCGGCGGAGGCGTCGTCGCCCTCGACCGCTTCGCGCGTGGCGGGGTTGACGAGCTGTGCGGCGCCGGACTCGTCACGGAGGACGACGAACTGCACCTTCTTCTGGTCTCGGACGGTCTCCACCCATCCGGCGACGGAGACGGGGCCGTCGGGGCGTGCGGCGAGGTCGGCGATGCGGGTGCGTTCGATCACGGTGGTCGAGTCTACCGGTTGCGCCTCGGGCGCCGTCGTCGGGTGCGTTCGTCCCTCCACAGGTCGGCTGGCGTCCGGCATCGTCCACAGGGTGGGCCTGGAGGCGCGGGCCAGGTCCGATGGCTCCGTAGCGTTCCTGACGTGGCCGGGTCGCGAGCTGGAGGGAGGCCCCGCACGACGGCAAGGGTCGAGGGGCTCGCGGCCCGGCCGCCCGCGGCGGGGGGAGTTATTACGGGAGTGAAGCGCGCAGGGTGCCGAGTGTCCCGATGAACTCCTCGGCCATGCCCGCCCGCTCGACGAGCTTCGCGTGCCGCGCCCGCGCGTCCACGAGGAACTCGTCGAGCCGTGCGGCCAGCGCTGGCGCGTCCGCGGGCTCCTTCGCGGCCAGACCGTCGACGACCCGGAGCAGCTCGGCCATCTCGTCCAGCGTGAACCCGAGCGGCTTCATCCGCCGGATCACGAGCAGCCGTTCGAGGTCCTGTTCCGTGTAGACGCGGAACCCGCCGGTCGTCCGTCCGCTCGGCACGAGCAGCCCGACCTCGTCGTAGTGCCGGATCGTGCGGAGGGACATCCCGGCGCGGTCGGCCAGTTCGCCGATGTGCATCGTGGTGCTCACGGGGACGACTCTACCCTCACGTGAGGGTAGAGTTCAGGGCGATGTCCGTGACCACCCACGCTCCCACCGCTCCGAGCGTCCTCAGCGCCCTGCGTTCGCCCCGCCTCCTCACGCGCGAGGTCCTCGCCGGGATCGTCACCGCGCTCGCCCTCATCCCCGAGGCGATCTCCTTCTCGGTCGTCGCCGGCGTGGACCCGGCGGTGGGGCTCTTCTCGAGCGTCGTCATCGCCGTCGTGATCTCGATCGTGGGCGGCCGTCCGGCGATGATCTCCGCCGCTGCCGGGTCCGTGGCGCTCGTGATCGCCCCGCTCGTGCGCGACCACGGGATCGCGTACCTCGTCCCGACGATCGTTCTCGGCGGCCTCATCCAGATCGTGCTCGGCTTCCTCGGGGTCGCCCGGCTGATGCGGTTCATCCCGCGCAGCGTGAACGTCGCGTTCGTGAACGCCCTCGCCATCCTGATCTTCACCGCGCAGCTGCCGAACCTGTTCGGTCCGGACGTGCCGGCGGTGGTCTGGGCGCTGACGGCGCTCGGCGTCGCCGTCATCATCGGGTTCCCGTTCGTCACGAAGGCGGTCCCGGCACCGCTCGTCGCCGTCGTCGTGATCACCGCGATCACGATCCTGTTCGGCGTCGCCGTGCCCACGGTCGGCGACGAGGGTGCGCTGCCGAGCGCGCTGCCCGGGTTCAGCGGCATCACCACGCCGTTCTCGCTGGACACGCTGCAGACCATCGCGCCGTACGCGTTCGGCGTCGCGATCGTCGGGCTCATCGAGACGCTCCTCACCGCGCAGCTCGTCGACTCGATCACCGAGACCGGTTCGAGCAAGTGGCGGGAGTCGTGGGGCCAGGGCATCGCGAACGTCGCGTCGGCCTTCTTCGGCGGCACCGGTGGCTGCGCGATGATCGGCCAGACCGTCATCAACGTGAAGACGGCCGGGGCCCGGACGCGCATCTCCACGTTCGCCGCCGGAGCGTCGGTGCTCGTGCTGACGATCGTCCTGCACGACCTCGTGGCCGAGATCCCGATGGCCGCGCTCACCGCCGTGATGATCATGGTCTGCGTCGCCACCTTCGACTGGCACAGCATCCGCCCCCGCACGCTCCGGCGGATGCCCCTCGGCGAGACCGCGGTGATGGTGATCACCGTCGTGGTCGTCGTCGCCACGGACAACCTCGCGACCGGCGTGCTCGTCGGGGTGGTCGTCGCCGCGCTCGTCTTCGCCCGCCGAGCCGCCCACGTGGTGACCGTCGCGCGTGAGGTCGTCGACGAGCACACGGTCCGCTACCGGGTCCGCGGGGCGCTGTTCTTCGCCTCGTCGAACGACCTCGTCACCCGCTTCTCCTACGCCGAGGACCCCGAGCACGTCGTCATCGACATGTCCGACGCGCACGTGTTCGACGCCAGCACGGTCGCGGCCCTCGACGGGGTCGAGCAGCGCTTCGCCAAGCACGGGTCGACGGTCGAGGTGGTGCACCTCGACACCGGGTCCACGGCGCTCCACGGGCGGCTCTCCGGCGAACTGGGCTGAGTGGTTCCGCATCCGGTGAATCCCCTGTGCGGGCGGTGGGAACCCCTGAGCGACCTACACTGGAACCCATGCCCGCGTCCCGAATCCACCTCGTCCGTCACGGCGAGGTGCACAACCCGGACCGTGTCCTCTACGGGCGGCTCCCCGGCTTCGGGTTGAGCGACCTCGGCAAGCAGATGGCCCTCGCCTCCGCGACCGCGTGGAAGGACGCCGGCGTCGACGTCCGGCGGATCGTGGCCTCGCCGTTGCAGCGCACGCAGGAGTCCGCGGCGCCCTGGTCCGAGGCCTTCGGGCTCGAGGTCGCCCTCGACGAGCGGCTCATCGAGCCGACCAACCGATACGAGGGGCAGCCCCCGGGCTTCACCAAGCGTTCGCTCGGACGCCCGGCCGAGTGGCCCTGGATCGCGAACCCGTTCCGGCCGAGCTGGGGTGAGGCGTACGAGTCCATCGCGAACCGGATGCTCGCGGCGATCGCCACGGCGTGGGAGAGCGTCGACGACGGTGACGTCGTCCTCGTCAGCCACCAGCTGCCGATCTGGATGGTGCACCGCCGTCTCGCCGGCGAGCAGCTCTGGCACGACCCGCGCAAGCGACGCTGCGACCTCTCCAGCATCACCACCGTCGAGCGTGTACCCGCCACCTCGTCCGGTCGGTTCACCGAAGTCGGGTACGCGGACCCGGCGCAGGCCCTGCGCGCGACCGCCATCGACGAAGGAGCAGTGTGATCACCAGCAGGAGCAAGCGGTTCGCGGTGCTCGCGGCGACGGCGGTGACCGCCGCCCTCGTCCTGACGGGGTGCTCGTCCGACAACGACTCGCTGTCGAAGCAGTACGGCAGCGGCACGACCCAGAACTACATCTCCGGTGACGGCGCCGTGACCGAGGTCGCCGCCGACAAGCGCACCGACGCGGTCGACTTCGAGGCGAAGGACATCGACGGCGAGACCCTGTCGTCGAAGGAGCTCAAGGGCAAGGTCGTCGTCCTCAACTTCTGGTACGCCGGCTGCCCGCCGTGCCGCGCCGAGGCGAAGTACCTCAACACGGTCCACGACCAGTTCGCCGACGACGACGTCCAGTTCATCGGCGTCAACGTCCGTGACGAGCAGGCCACCGCCGAGGCGTTCGAGCGCACCTTCAAGGTCGACTACCCGACGGTGCTCGACCAGAAGACCGGCGCGATGCAGCTCGCGCTCTCCGGGCAGATCGCCCCGAACGCCGTGCCCGCCACGATCGTGCTCGACAAGCAGGGCCGCGTCGCCGCCCGCGTCCTCGGTGCGGTCGACGGCCCGGGCATCCTGAACACGCTCGTCTCCGACGAGTTGTCGGGCAAGGCTTCCTGACCCGTGTCCAGCAACCCCTTCGCCGACGCGATCCTCAGCGGGCAGATGGCCGTGGCGCTCCCCGTCGCGGCACTCGCCGGGCTCGTGTCGTTCCTGTCCCCGTGCGTGCTGCCCCTCGTGCCGGGCTACCTCGGCTACGTCGGCGGCGTCGCCGAGGGTGGACAGCGCCGCGGACGCGTGGTGCTCGGGGTGCTGCTGTTCATCCTCGGCTTCACCGCGGTGTTCGTGGCGTACACGACGGTCTTCGGCGCGCTCGGGTTCTGGCTCGTCCGGTGGCGTGACCTCATCACGCAGATCCTCGGCGTCGTCGTCATCGCGATGGGTCTCGTCTTCGTCGGCCGCTTCACCTTCCTGCAGCGCACGATCAAGCCCGGGTGGACGCCCGCGACCGGCCTGGTCGGTGCGCCCCTGCTGGGCATCGTGTTCGGGCTCGGCTGGACGCCCTGCCTCGGCCCGACCCTCGCGGCGATCAACCTGCTCAGCGTCCAGTCCGGCAGCGCCTGGCAGGGCATGTGGCTCGGTGTCGCGTACTGCCTCGGCCTCGGCGTCCCGTTCGTCCTCGTCGCGCTCGGCGCCGGCTGGGCCACGGGCGCGATCCGCGCCGTGAAGCGCCACATGCGCATCGTCAACATCATCGGAGGAGCGATCCTGATCGTCATCGGTCTGCTCATGGTCACCGGCATCTGGTCGGCCGTCATGTCGAGCGTCGGGGCGGTGATCCAGACCTTTGTCCCCGCAGTCTGACCCCGACATCGACTCCACCGACACCTCGGCGGACCCGCAGCGACCGTCGGACCACGTCGACGGATCCGGCCCGGAGACGGCAGCAGGCGGGTCGGGCGACTCCGGCGTCAACCAGCCGAAGCTCGGGGCCGTCGGGTACCTCCGCTTCTTCTGGCGGCAGCTCACGAGCATGCGCACGGCGCTGTTCCTCCTCATGCTGCTGGCACTCGCGGCGATCCCGGGGTCCCTGGTCCCGCAGCGCACGGCCGACCCGAACGGCGTCGTCCAGTACAAGGCCGACCACCCGCAGCTCTTCCCGGTCCTCGACAAGCTGCAGGTCTTCGACACCTACACGTCGGTGTGGTTCTCGGCGATCTACCTGCTGCTCTTCGTCTCCCTGATCGGCTGCATCGTCCCGCGCACGAAGCACCACTGGCAGGCGCTGCGCACCCGACCCCCGAAGACCCCGGTCCGCCTGAGCCGTCTGGCCGGCTACCGCTCGGTCGCCGTCGACGGCGAGGGCGTCACGCCGGAGCACGCGGTCACCCGCGCGATGGCGATCCTCAAGCGCTCCGGCTACCGCGTCGAACGCTTCGGCGACTCGGTGAGCGCCGAGCGCGGCTACCTGCGCGAGACCGGCAACCTGGTGTTCCACGCGGCGCTCGTGGGCGTGCTGCTCGCGGTCGGTGTCGGCGGCGGGTTCGGGTACACCGGTCAGCGGCTCCTCGTCGAGGGCCAGACGTTCTCGAACGTGCTCGGCTCGTACGACTCGTTCAACCCCGGTCGCTGGTTCCAGCAGAGCGACCTCAAGGGCTACAACTTCACGCTCGACAAGTTCGTCACCAAGTACGAGGAGCGGAACCTCGACGCCCTCGGCCAGGCGCTCGACTACTCGGCGACGGTCACGACGCAGGAGAAGGGCGGCTCCAAGCAGACGAGCCGACTCGGCGTCAACGACCCGGTGAGCGTCGGCGGCACCAACGTCTACCTCCTCGGCAACGGCTACGCGATGGACGTCACCGTGCGCGACGGCGACGGCAACGTGGCGTTCCAGGACACCGTGCCGTTCCTCCCCGAGGACGCGAACTACACGTCGACCGGCGTCATCAAGGTGCCGGACGCGCTGCCGGACCAGCTCGGCATGGTCGGGTTCTTCTACCCGACGGCGTCGAAGCTCTCGACCGGCGCGTACGCGAGCGCCTACCCGGACGACCAGAACCCGCTGCTGACCCTGCAGGTCTACACGGGTGACCTCGGGCTCGACGACGGCGTCCCGCAGAGCGTCTACACGCTCGACACCAGCGGCCTGCAGCAGATCGCGGGCCGCCAGTCCAAGACCGCCAGCGTCGAGCTGAAGCCCGGGCAGACCAAGACCCTGCCGGACGGCGCGGGGTCGATCACGTTCGACGGGGTGAAGCGCTACGTCTCGCTCGACGTCCACCACGACCCGTCGCAGCTGTGGGTCGGCGGGTTCGCCGTGCTGTCCGTCCTCGGGCTCCTCACGTCGCTCTTCGTCCCGCGCCGTCGCGTGTGGGTGAAGGTCGTGCCGCGCCGCGACGGCAGCGCCGACGCCGAGCCGGGCTACGACCTCGAGTACGCGGGCCTCGCACGCGGCGAGGACCCGAACCTCGAACGGGCCGTGGCGGACATCGCCAAGCGCCACACGTCGGACCTCGGAGTTAGGATGCCCCAGTGAACGACATGACCACGAACCTCGCGACCTACTCGGTCGTGCTGACGTACTCCGCCATGGCGGTCTACGTCATCGCGTTCATCGCGTTCGCCCTCGACATGGCGAAGCGGGCCGGCAACGTGACGGCTGCGTCCGACGCCGCTGCGGCACCCGCCGCCGGCGCGGAGCGGACCGTCGCGACCGTCCAGGGCGGCACCGTCGTCCTCGAGCAGGTCGCCGTCACCGACGAACGAGCCGGGCGCCGCGGGACGAAGTTCGAGCGGGTCGGCATGGCGATGACGATCCTCGCGCTCGTGCTGCACGTCGCGTCCGTCGTCCTGCGCGGGATCGCGGCCGACCGCGTGCCGTGGGGCAACATGTTCGAGTTCTCCCTGACCGGCACGGCGCTGATCACCCTGATCTTCCTGCTCGTGCAGTTCTGGCAGAACCTGAAGTTCCTCGGCGTCTTCATCACCGGCCTGACGATCATCCTGCTCGGCATCGCGACCGTGAACTACTGGGTGCCCGTCGTGCCGCTGCAGCCCGCGCTGCAGTCGTACTGGCTCGTCATCCACGTCTTCGTCGCCATCGCCGGCACGGGCTTCTTCGCCCTGGGTGCCGGACTCGCCGTGGCGCAGCTCGTGCAGACCTACCGCCAGGGTCGGACCGCCTCGGGCAAGCTCCGCTTCATGGAGACGCTGCCGGACGCCGACCGGCTCGAGGTCCTCACCTACCGTGTCCTGCTCGTCGGGTTCGTCCTCTGGACCTTCACGCTCATCGCCGGTGCGATCTGGGCCGAGCGCGCCTGGGGTCGCTACTGGGGGTGGGACACGAAGGAGGTCTGGACCTTCATCATCTGGGTGGTCTACGCCGGGTACATCCACGCGCGTGCGACCCGCGGGTGGCGTGGCGCGCGGTCGTCGTGGCTGGCCCTCATCGGCTTCGCCGCGGTGATGTTCAACTTCTCGGTCGTGAACGTGTTCTTCAAGGGCCTGCACAGCTACTCCGGACTCTGATCCGGACGGGTCGCTGATGCGGCCCAGGTCGCGACCACCACCGGACGGGAGGCGCGGTGCCAGCTGGCACCGCGCCTCC
Organism: Curtobacterium sp. Curtsp22; assembly: GCF_059492135.1. Taxonomy (NCBI): domain Bacteria; kingdom Bacillati; phylum Actinomycetota; class Actinomycetes; order Micrococcales; family Microbacteriaceae; genus Curtobacterium; species Curtobacterium sp. Curtsp22. The sequence goes on from NZ_CP168519.1 coordinate 3,510,787, forward strand.
CGTCCGTCGTCGGCGCGAGTCCGAGGCGCGAGCCCGAGGCCCGAGCCCCGGTGCGAGCCCAGGCGCGAGCCCAGGCGCGAGCGCGAGGTCGCGCAATCCGTCGCCCGGCGCGCGTCGGAGCGACCGAACGTGCGACCTCGGCGAACGCGAGCGGCAGGTCGTGCGACCGGGCCGGCCGTGCGCCCGGGCGGGCGGTCAGCCGGCGAGGAGCGCGTGCACCCGCTCGAGCCGCGCGAGCCACCACGCGGCACGCTCCGGCGACGCCGCGTTCCGCTCGAGCAGGTCCCGGTCGACCTCGACCCGCCGCACCGGCACCCGCCCGTCCACCGGCAGCAGCGGCGCCGCCGACACGTCCGACGTGAACATCGCCGCGGTGCCGAGCCCCGCGGCGTACCCGGGCGAAATCGCCTCGGCCGCGAGGAACGCCCCCATCCCCAGCCCGACCGACGTGTCGAGCGCGCTCGACACCACGCAGGGGAGCCCGGCGTCGGCGACGACCGCACGCGCGGCGGTGATGCCGCCGAGGGGCTGCGCCTTCACGACGAGGACGTCGGCGGCACCGGCCCGGGCGACGGCGAGCGGGTCCGAGGCCTTGCGGACGCTCTCGTCCGCGGCGATCGGCACGCCGAGTCCGGCGGTCCGCAGCCGGAGCTCGGCGAGTTCCGGCACCGTGCGGCACGGCTGCTCGGCGTACTGCAGGTCGAACGGGGCGAGGCGCTCGAGGGCCTCTGCGGCGGAGTCGACGCTCCAGAGCCCGTTCGCGTCCACGCGGACCGCGGCGGAGGGGCCCATAACCCGTCGGACCTCGGCGACGCGGGCCACGTCGTCGTCGATCGTGGTGCCGGGTTCGGCGACCTTCACCTTGGCGGTCGTGCAGCCCGGGTACCGCGCGAGGAGGTCCGCGACGCCGTCCGGAGCGATCGCCGGCACGGTGGCGTTCACGGGGACGCTGTCCGCGGCGGGCTCGTGCGTCGTCCAGCCGAAGTCGACCGCGGCCCGGAGCCACGCGGCGGCCTCGGCGTCGTCGTACTCGACGAACGGGGAGAACTCGGTCCACCCGGCCGGACCGCGCAGGACGAGGGCCTCGCGCACCGTGATGCCGCGGAACCGCACCCGCATGGGCAGCGCCACCACGTGTGCGTCGGAGAGGAGATCGTCGAGGTCGGGGAGCACCTGGCCATCATCCCAGGAGCACCCAGGGCACCCCACGGTTCCTCGGAGCGGACCGCCAGGGCAGCGCACTAGTCTGCATCGGTCGGCCACGGTCGGCACCCCAGCACGAACGTCGGCCACGGTCGGCACACCAGCACCAGCACCGAGGACGAGGGAGGACCTGTGGCGCCGGAACCGCAGCAGCGCGCGTCGCAGCGATCCGCAGCACCGTCCTCGGCGCGTGCGCAGGCCCCGGGCGCGCGTGCGCAGTCTCCGAGTGCGCGTGCGCAGGCCCCCGGTCGCGACACGGGCGAGTTCGCCCGGCTCATGCAGCGGAACACCGTCGACGTCCGGCAGGAAGCCCAGAAGGGGCGCAAGAAGCGCAACCCGGTGGTCGGCAAGATCGCCCTGGGGCTCGCGGTCGTCTCCGCCGCGGTCGACGCCAGCGCCTTCGCCGTCTTCATGGGCGGCGACACCGACTTCGCCTTCGGCATCTGCTTCGTGGTGGTCTTCCTCACGCTCATCGCCGCGGTGCTCGGGTTCGTGGCAGCGGTGGGGTCGTTCGGCCGCTGGTACGGCGCCGTCGGGGTCGTCGTGGCGTTCTTCGCGAACCCGGTGATCCTCATCGTGCTGCTCGTGATCGTCGCCCCCGAGCTGCTGACCGACATGGGCGGTTCGGCCGCGACGGACGGCGCGGGGCTGTAGCACGCAGCGGTAGCGTTGGAGCATGGCTGCTCCCGTCTCCGACCTGTTCGACCCCGACGTCTGGACCGCGGCTCCGATCGCGGAGCAGTTCACCGACATCACGTACCACAAGCACGTCTCCCACGGGATCGTCCGGGTCGCGTTCGACCGGCCCGAGGTGCGGAACGCCTTCCGTCCGCGCACCGTCGACGAGCTGTACCGCGCGCTCGACGACGCCCGGCAGGACCCGCGTGTCGGCGTCGTGCTCCTCACCGGCAACGGACCGAGCCCGAAGGACGGCGGCTGGGCGTTCTGCTCCGGCGGCGACCAGCGCATCCGCGGCCGGAGCGGCTACCAGTACGTCGGTGACGAGGGCGCCCCGCCCGAGGGTGTCGACCCGGCAGCGGCGCAGGCGTCGATGGGGCGGCTGCACATCCTCGAGGTCCAGCGGCTCATCCGGATGATGCCGAAGGTCGTCATCGCCGTCGTCCCGGGGTGGGCGGCGGGTGGGGGCCACTCGCTGCACGCGATCTGCGACCTCACCATCGCGAGCGCCGAGCACGGCAGGTTCAAGCAGACCGACGCCGACGTGGGGTCGTTCGACGGCGGGTACGGCAGCGCCTACTACGCCAAGCAGATCGGCCAGAAGTTCGCGCGTGAGGTCTTCTTCCTCGCGCAGGAGTACTCGGCGCAGCGCGCGTACGAGATGGGCGCCGTGAACGCCGTCGTCCCGCACGAGGACCTCGAGCGCGAGGCGATCCGCTGGGGCGAGATCGTGCTCGGCAAGTCCCCGACGGCGATCCGGATGCTCAAGTACGCCTTCAACGCGGTCGACGACGGCATGGTCGGCCAGCAGGTGTTCGCCGGTGAGGCCACCAGGCTCGCCTACGGCACCGACGAGGCGGTCGAGGGTCGTGACTCCTTCCTCGAGAAGCGCGCGCCCGAGTGGACGTCCTTCCCCTGGCACTACTGATGGCCCGTCCGCTGGTCGCGACCGGCACGTCGGACCCGTCGGTCGTGCTGCGGGGCCTGGAGGCGGCACTCGCCGGCGGCCCCGCCCTGCTCCCGGTCGCGGACGGCGCCCCGGCGCTGCCGACACCTGCTCCGGCCACCGTCCCGCAGCGGGTCGCCCTGGTCGTCGAGACGAGCGGGTCCACCGGCACCGGCAAGCGCGTGGCGCTCTCGTCGGAGGCGCTCCTCGCCGGTGCCGCTGCGGCGGACGCGGCACTCGGGGGCCCCGGCGGCTGGGTGCTCGCGTTGCCGATGCACTACATCGCGGGGCTCAACGTCCTGACCCGGTCGATCACCGCGGGGACGGAGCCCGTCGTCGTCGCTCCCGGGCACTTCGACGCGGGGGCGTTCGCCGACGCGGCCGACCGGCTCGTCACCGGTCCCGGGGCCCCGCGGCGCTACACCTCGCTCGTCCCGGTGCAGCTCGCCCGCGTGCTCGACGACGAGCGGGCCACCCGTGCCCTCGCCGGGTTCGACGCCGTGCTCGTCGGCGGGCAGGCGACCCCGGCACCGCTCCGTGACCGGGCCCGCGCCGCCGGCGTCCGGATCGTGACGACCTACGGCGCGAGCGAGACGAGCGGCGGGTGCGTCTACGACGGCGTCCCGTTCGGCACCGTCCGCACCGAGCTCGTGGACGGCGAGCTGTTCCTGTCCGGGCCCATGCTCGCCGAGGGCTACCTGGACGACCCCGACCGCACGGCGGCGACCTTCACCGAGCGCGACGGACACCGCTGGTACCGCACGGGCGACGCCGCCGAGGTCGTCGACGGTGTCGTGCGGGTGCTCGGCCGGCTCGACGACGTCGTGATCTCGGGCGGCGAGAAGGTCCCGCTCGGCGCCGTCGAACGGATCGTCCGCGGGCTCGACGGGCAGGAGGGTGCGGTCGTCACGCGCCGGGCGTCGGGGGAGTGGGGCGAGGTCCCGGTCGTCGTGACCGACCGTCCGCTCGACCTCGACGTGGTCCGCGCCGCGGTCGGCGACGCCCTCGGGCGGGCCGCACGGCCGGCCGACGTGGTCGTCGTCGAGCGGCTCCCGATGCTCGTGACCGGCAAGCCGGACCGCCGGGCGATCCGCGCGATCGCCGACCCGACCGCCTGACGGACGCGGGTCGACCGCCGATCGCGATCCGTTCCTCCTGGGCCGACGTCCCGGACGCACGGCGGACGCGGATACGATGGACGGTCGTGGCACGCACGAAGAACACGAACCGGTCCAGGAACCGCTCCGGCAACCCGGCCAAGGCCGCGGCACCGCAGCGCACGAAGCGCCGTGCGACCGCGGGCGACTGGATCGGCGGGGCGCGCCTGCGCACCCTGACGCTCGGCGTCGTCCCCGTCGTGATGGGCACGACGGTCGGGTTCGTGGACAGCGGTGAGGCCGGTGACTTCGGCGACTGGCTCGCGAAGGGTCACCACCTGCCCATCGCGATCCTGGCGCTGCTCGTCGCGCTGTTCCTGCAGATCGGTGTGAACTACAGCAACGACTACTCCGACGGGGTGCGCGGCACGGACGAGTTCCGCGTCGGGCCGGCCCGTCTCACCGGAGCCGGGCTCGCGAAGCCCCGCACCGTGCTGACCGTCGCGCTGACGTTCTTCGGGCTCGCAGCCGTCGCCGGCATCGTCATCGTGGTGCTCACCCAGCTGTGGTGGCTCCTGCTCGTGGGTGCTGCCGCCATCGTCGCGGCGTGGTTCTACACCGGCGGCAAGAAGCCGTACGGGTACAACGCCCTCGGCGAGGTCTTCGTGTTCGTGTTCTTCGGACTCGTCGCCGTCCTCGGCACGCAGTTCGTCCTCATCGACCGGGTCACCCCGAGCGGGTGGGCCGCTGCGATCGCCGCCGGGTTCTTCGCCTGTGCGGTGCTCATGGTGAACAACATCCGCGACATCGACGAGGACCGACTCGCGGGCAAGCGCACCCTCGCGGTCGTGGTCGGACGGCCGGTCGCCCGGGTGCTCTACGGCCTGTTCCTGATGCTGCCGTACGTGGTGCTGCTCTGGTTCGTGCTGCTCTACTTCCGCACCGGGTTCACGTACTTCTCGCTGCTGCTGGCGCTGCCGGCACTCGCGATCGGCGTCTCGTCACGGAAGCCGCGGGAACTCATCACGGCGCTCCAGCTGTCGTCGTTCGCGTCGCTCGTGTTCGGCGTCGTGCTCGGCATCACGCTCGCCGTCCAGCCGTAGCCCGGCGGGTCAGTCGTCGCGGTGCTCGCGGCGCGCTGCGTGGCGGTCGGCGTCGGAGACCGGCTGCTCGACCGGGGAGTCGCTGTCAGCCGCGTCGACGAAGTCGTCCTCGAAGTCGGTGTCGACGTCGTGCTCGGGCGCCGGTCGACGGTTCGCCAGGCTCTCGGTGACGCGACCGCGCAGCTTCGGCAGGGCGATGTACGAGATGAGCAGCGCCACGAGCGCGGCGACGATCGTCGCCCAGTAGCCGGGCATCGGCGTCAGGAGCAGGAGCAGTGCCAGCGCCGCGGCGAAGATGCCGAGGCGGGCCAGGGTGTACACGAGCCACGCTTTCACCTGCGCAAGTCTACGGATGCGCAACCGGCAGGGACCCCACAGGCTGCCGACCTAGACTCCCGGCCATGATCCGACTGTGGCTGATCGTCGTCGTGGCCGCCGTGGCGTTCACGGTCTACGCGGCCATCGACTGCGCCACGATGCCCCGCGAGCGTGTCCGTTCCCTCAGCCGTGGCGTGTGGGTCCTCCTCGTGATCGTGCTCCCCGTGCTCGGCGGCGTCCTCTGGTTCGTCCTCGGCCGGGCACCGGCGACCCGTCCCGGCGGTGGCTCCGGGTACCGTGGTCCCGAAGACGACCCGGACTTCCTCGGCGGCCCCAGCGGCCCCGAGCAGCACCGCACGGACAAGGACCAGGACGACGAGACCCTCCGAGACCTCGAACAGCAGTTCCGCGAACGAGAACGACGCGCCGACCGAGACCGCCGCGACCAGCACCGCGACGACGACGGCCGCACCGATCGCTGACGGCTCGGCCGGTTCCGGTAGCCCGGCGACCGACTTCGCCGTCGCGCTCCTGACCGAGCTCGCCCGGGCCGGTGTGACCGACGTCGTGGTGAGCCCCGGCTCCCGGTCGCAGGCGCTCGCCCTCGCTGCCGTCGCCGTCGAGCGCGCGGGCGGCATCAGCGTGCACGTCCGGCTCGACGAGCGCACCGCCGGCTTCTTCGCGCTCGGGCTCGCCGTCGAGTCCGGTCGGCCCGCCGCGGTCGTGACCACCTCGGGCACCGCGGTCGCCAACCTGCACCCCGCCGTGCTCGAAGCGCACCACTCCGGTGTGCCGATGATCGTCGTCAGCGCGGACCGCCCCGACGAGCTCCGCGGCATCGGCAGCAACCAGACCACGGTGCAGCCCGGGCTCTTCGGGCCGGCCGTCGCCGTCGTCCGCGACGTCGAGGCGCCCACCGCGCACGGTGTCGACGCCGACACCGCCGACACCGTCCGGGAACTCGTGCGCGAAGTCGTCGCCGCGGCCGCCGGCCACACGGGGCAGCCCGGGCCGGTGCAGCTCAACGTCGCGTTCCGCGAACCCCTGTCCGCCGGGCTCGGCGCGGGTGCGGTCCAGCCGGTGCCCGACGACGAGGTCGACCTCGCGTTCGCCACCCGGCGGGTGTACTCCGGTCTGCCGGTCGTCGACCTCGCGCCGGACGACGAGCCCGCGACGGTCGTCATCGCGGGACACGACGCGGGGGCGGACGCCGAGCGGATCGCCTGGGAGCTCGGTGCGCCGTTGCTCGCCGAGGTGTCGAGTGGTGCGCGGTTCGGGCGGAACCTGGTCGTCACCTACCGGGAGCTCCTGCGCGACCCGGACTTCGGCGGCGCGGTCCGCCGCACCGTCGTGCTCGGCCACCCGACCCTCAGCCGCGAGGTCCCCGCCCTGCTCCAGCGCGCCGACGTCGAGACGATCGTGGTCCGCGGACCGGGAGCCGATCCCTACGACCCGGCCCGCGCCTCCCGGCCCGACGCCGCGACCACCTTCGTGTCGGACGTCCGCGTGACGGGCCGCACCCGGCCGGAGCACCGCGCCTGGGTCGGCCGGTGGGTCGCCACGAGCCGCGCGCTGCTCGGCGGTGGCGACGCCGGCCCCGACCTCGATGCGAAGCGCTCCAGCGACCGCGCCGAGCGCAACAAGTTCCTCCGCGACGAGGTGGCGCTCCGCCGCCGCGCCGTCGACCGCACGATGCTCGCGGACGCCGTCTGGGGTGCGACCTGGCCGCACGACCGCCTCGTGCTCGGCGCCTCGCAGATCATCCGGGTGGCCGACGGGCACGTCGCGGGCAAGGCGATCCGCGTGCACGCGAACCGCGGGCTCGCGGGCATCGACGGGACGATCTCGACCGCGCTCGGGATCGCCGCCGCGCTCGAGCGTTCCACGGCCTCGGTCGGCACGACACGCGTCCTGCTCGGCGACCTCACGTTCCTGCACGACCTCGGGGCGCTCGTGGCCGGCACCGAGGAGCACCCGCACCGCGTGCAGGTCATCGTCGGGAACGACGGCGGGGGAGCGATCTTCCGGGGGCTCGAGGTCGCGGCGACGACACCGGAGGCCGACATGCGCCGCATGATGACGACGCCGCAGCACGTCGACGTCGAGCCGGTGGTGACCGGGCTCGGCTGGGAGTACCGGCGCGCGGCGACCTGGGGCGACCTCGAGCGGGTCCTGACGGACCCGGCCGAGCGCGTCGTCATCGAGGTGCCGCTGGCCGACTGAGCGGCACCGGGCCGCTGCCGGCGCGCCGGGCCGGCACCGCGCCTCCTGGCCGTCGACTAGGCGAGCGCGTCGGTGACCGGACGGAACTTCAGGGCGGTCTCGGCGACCTCGCGCGCCGGGTCGGACCCGGCCACGATGCCCGCGCCGGCCCACGCCCGCACGGTGCCGTCGTCGGTGATCCGCGCGCTCCGCAACGCGAGCATCCACTCACCGTCCCCGTTCGCCCCGAGCCACCCGACCGGCCCGGCGTAGCGCCCGCGGTCGACGCCCTCGAGCTCGGAGACGAGCCGGACGGCGACGTCGGTCGGGGTCCCCGCGACCGCGGCGGTCGGGTGCAGGGCGTCGGCGACGTCGAGCGAGGTCGTGCCGACGGGCAGCGTCGCCTGGACGTCGGTCGCGAGGTGCCACAGGTTCGGCAGCTGCAACCGGAACGGCTCCGGGTCGGCGCGGAGGTCGGACGCGATCGGGGCGAGCGCGGCCAGCAGGCTCTGGATGGCGAAGCCGTGCTCCTCGACGTCCTTCGCGCTCGCGGCGAGGGCCTCGGCGGCGGCGCGGTCGGACACCGGGTCGGTCCCGCGCGCCGCACTGCCCGCGAGCACGCGCGCCGAGAGCCGGGTGCCGTCGGTCCGGGCGAGGGTCTCCGGCGTCGCCCCGACGATCCCGTCGACGGCGAACGTGACGCACTGCGGGTACGCCTCGGCGAGGTCGAGCAGGATCGCTCGCTGGTCGGCGCCGTCGGGGAGGGTCCCGACGAGGTCCCGCGCGAGCACCACCTTCTCGGCGTCGCCGGCGGTGATCCGCCGGACGGCGTCGGCGACCGTGGCGGCGTAGGCGTCCTCGTCGATGGCACCGGGACGGAGCGCGACGGACACGTGCGGACCGACGCGCGGCACCGGGACCGACGTGCGCGTGAAGGTGAGGGGTTCGGGGTCGAGCGTGGTGTCGACGGCGGTGAGCCAGGCCTTCCCGCGGCGGCGGCCGATCACGACGCGCGGGACGATCAGCACGCTCGTCTCGGTCGAGTCGTCGGCGAACGCGAACGAGCCGAACGCGACGAGCCCGGTGCCGCGCAGCTGCACGGGGTCGTCGACCACGGCGTCGCGGACCAGGGACCGCCAGGCCGCCGAGGCCTCGCGCATCCGGTCCGGGCCGGTGAACGTCCACCGCACGGCCTCGCCGATGCCGACGATCCCGTCGCCGTTGCGGACGAACGCGAGCGGGCTGTCCCGGAGGGTGTGGCGGAGGACGGCGCCCGGGTCGTCGAGGATCCGGGTCGAGACCGTCAGCGGTGGGGCCGCCGTGGTGGTTCGGGTCACCCCACAGATCGTACGCGCCGCGCGGGGAACGTCCGGGCACGACCTCTAGGATGTTGTGGGTGAGCAGAGCGGACCTGAACAAGCGGCCGGACGAGGTGGCGGCCATGTTCGACGACGTCGCCGCGAAGTACGACCTCACGAACGACATCCTCTCGGCGGGCAACGCTCCGCTGTGGCGTGTCGCGACGGTCCGCGCGGTCGACCCCCAGCCCGGCGAGAAGGTGTTGGACATCGCCGCGGGGACGGGCACGAGCGCGGCGGCCTTCGCGAAGAAGGGTGCCGAGGTCACGGCGCTCGACCTCTCCGCGGGCATGATCGCCGTCGGCCGGGAACGCCACCCCGAGATCACCTTCGTCGAGGGCGACGCCGAGCAGCTGCCCTTCGACGACGACACCTTCGACGCCGTCTCGATCTCGTTCGGGCTGCGCAACGTGAACGACCCGATGCAGGCGCTCGGCGAGATGCTCCGGGTCCTCAAGCCCGGCGGTCGTGTCGTCATCTGCGAGTTCTCCACGCCGCCGCTCGCCCTGCTCCGCTTCGGCTACGGCACGTACCTCAAGCGCGTGCTCCCGGGCGTGGCACGGCTGTCCAGCAGCAACCCGGCGGCCTACCGCTACCTCGCCGAGTCGATCGAGGCGTGGCCCGACCAGCAGGTCCTCAGCCAGTGGCTGCGCGGCGTCGGGTTCTCGGTCGTCGCCTACCGGAACCTCACGGCGGGTATCGTCGCACTGCACCGCGGTCGCAAGCCCGTCGCGGGCGAGGTCCGCGAGTCCGTCGCCCGGCGTGCCAAGGCCCGTCGCGAGCACCAGCACACCGGTGAGCAGCCGAGCGTCGACCCCACCGACGCCTGACCGGTCCCTCCACCCCCGAACACGGAGCAGCACTTGAATCCGAGCGTCCCGGTCGCACGTCGCGCACCGAGTCTCCGCGCATCGCTGGGCATCGGCGAGCGACTGTTCGCCACGCCCGCGGAACGCCGGTTCATCGCCGCGGTCGACGACGGCCTCGAGCTCGTCGAGCAGGGGCTCGAGGAAGCCATGCGCTCCACCGACACCCTCGCCGACACCACGAGCCGGTACCTGCTGTCGGCCGGGGGCAAGCGGATCCGGCCGACGCTCACGCTCCTCATCGCGCAGCTCGGTGACGGAGTGACCGACGCGGTCGTGAAGGCCGCCGTGAGCATCGAGACGACCCACCTGGCGTCGCTCTACCACGACGACGTCATGGACGAAGCGCCCGTCCGACGCGGTGTCCCCGCGGCCCACGTGACCTACGGCAACAACGTGGCGATCCTCACCGGCGACCTGCTGTTCGCGCGCGCCAGCCTCATCACGGCCGACCTCGGCACCGAGGGCATCCGGATGCAGGCGGAGACCTTCCAGCGGCTCTGCATGGGGCAGCTCCACGAGACGACGGGCCCCCAGCCCGAGGACGACCCGGTCGAGCACTACATCCAGGTGCTCAGCGACAAGACCGGCTCGCTCATCGCGACGGCTGCCCGTGCCGGCGTGATGTTCTCGGGCGCCGACCGCACGTACCTCGACGCCGTCGGCACGTTCGGCGAGAAGGTCGGCGTGGCCTTCCAGCTCGTCGACGACGTGATCGACCTCGCCCCCGCGAAGGCCAAGACCGGCAAGATCGCCGGCAACGACCTGCGCGCCGGCGTCGACACCCTGCCGCTGCTGCAGCTCAAGCGCCTCGCCGCGACCGGTGCCCCCGACGCGGTGGACCTGCTCGGGCGCATCGAGCGCGACGTGAACGCCGCACCGGACGACGTCGTCGACTCGGCGCCGTACCAGTCCGCCGTGGCCGCCCTGCGCGAGCACGAGGCGACCGCCGCGACCCGTGCCGTCGCGGTCCGCTGGGCGACGGACGCCGTCGACGCCCTCGCACCCCTGCCGGACGGCACCGTCAAGCGGGCACTCGTCCGCTTCGCCGAGTCCGTCGTCGAACGCAGCCGCTAGCGCCGGACCGCCGCGGAGACCGACGGTCCCGCCCCTCGAACCCCCTCGGGAGCACCCCACCCGAACGAACTGGAGACGATCAGTGCCCACCCTCCGAGTCGCCATCGTCGGCGCAGGCCCCGCCGGCATCTACGCCGCCGACATCCTGCTGCGCGAGGCCCACGGCCACGACGTGTCGATCGACCTGTTCGAGCAGCTGCCCGCCCCCTACGGCCTGGTCCGCTACGGCGTCGCCCCGGACCACCCGCGCATCAAGGGCATCGTCAACGCGCTGCGCGACGTGCTCGACCGCGGTGTCGTGCGGCTGTTCGGCAACGTCCGCTTCGGCGAGGACATCACCCTCGACGACCTCCGGCAGCACTACCACGCGGTCGTGTTCTCGACGGGTGCGATCAAGGACGCCGACCTCGACGTCCCCGGTGTCGAGCTCGACGGGTCGTACGGCGCCGCCGAGTTCGTCAGCTGGTTCGACGGCCACCCCGACGTCCCGCGCACCTGGCCGCTCGAGGCCGAGAGCGTCGCGGTGATCGGCAACGGCAACGTCGCCCTCGACGTCTCGCGCATCCTCGCGAAGCACGCCGACGACCTGCTGCCGACCGAGATCCCCGCGAACGTGTACGAGGGGCTCAAGGCGTCCCCGGTCACCGACGTGCACGTGTTCGGCCGCCGCGGCCCGGCGCAGGTGAAGTTCACCCCGCTCGAGCTCCGCGAGCTCGGCGAGCTCCGCGACGTCGACATGATCGTCTACGACGAGGACTTCGACCACGACGAGGCCTCGATGACCGCCATCGCCACGAACAAGCAGGTCATGGTGATGAACCGCGTCCTCGAGCAGTGGCGCACCCGTGAGACCGGCCAGGCGAGCCGCCGACTGCACCTGCACTTCTACGCGAAGCCCCTCGAGTTCGTCGGCGAGGACGGCAAGCTCACCGCCATCCGGTACGAGCGCACGCGGCCGAACGGCCAGGGCGGCGTCGAGGGCACCGGGGAGATCCGCGAGATCCCGATCCAGGCCGCCTACCGCGCGGTCGGGTACTTCGGCTCGCCGTTGCCCGGCGTCCCGTTCGACGAGCGCCACGGCGTCATCCCGAACCACGAGGGCCAGGTCCTCGACGACGACAACCAGCAGATCCCGGGCGTCTACGCGACGGGCTGGATCAAGCGCGGCCCCGTCGGGCTCATCGGCCACACCAAGTCCGACGCGATGGAGACCGTCCAGCACATCGTGAACGACCAGGCGAGCTGGTGGACCCCGGCCGACCCGTCCGAGGGGGCGATCCCGGCCCTGCTCGCCGAGCGCGGAGTCGAGTACACCGACCTCGACGGTTGGCACAACCTCGACACCCACGAGCTCGCCCTCGGCGAGGCCGAGGGCCGCGAGCGCATCAAGGTCGTCCCGCGCGAGGACATGGTCGACGTGTCCCTCGGCCGGGTCGACGCCCGCACGGGCTCGGCGACGAGCTGACCGGCAGCCCGCGAACGCCATGACGACCGCACGCCCCGCACCGCCCACCGCGCTGCGGGGCGTGTCCGTCTCCGGGGTCCGGCTCGAGGGCGTCGATGTCGCCCGTGCGCTGGCGCTGCTCGGCATGATGGCGACCCACGTCGGGGGCATCGCCGACCAGGTCGACTGGTCCGATCCCGGCACCTGGGCCGCCGTCGCCCACGGCCGGTCGTCGTCGCTCTTCGCGGTGCTCGCCGGCGTCTCGATCGGTCTGACGAGCGGTCGGACGTCGCCGCCCGGCCCGCCGCGGATCGGTCGGGTCCGTGGCCGGCTCGCGATCCGCGCGCTCGTCGTGGTCGCGGTCGGCTTGCTGCTCATGGCGCTGCAGACCCCGGTCTACGTCATCCTCCCGACGTACGGCGTGCTGTTCCTGCTGGCGATCCCGGTGCTCCGGGTCCGTGCGCGCTGGCTGCTGGTCCTCGCTGCGGCGTGCGCCGTGCTGTCGCCCGTCGTCGCCCTCGGCATCGTCCCGCTCTACGCGGACGCCGGCATATGGGAGGTCCAGCTCGGCCTCGTCTACCCCGTGGTCACCTTCCTGGCGTACGTGCTGGTCGGTCTCGCGATCGCCCGTGCCGGACTGGAGGGACGGCGCACCCAGGTGGTCCTCCTCGCGTCCGGCGCGGTGGTCGCCGCCCTCGCCTACCTCGTCGGCAACGCGGTCGCGCCGGTACCCGCCGACGCCGGGTTCGCGTTCCCCGGCGTGCCGTACGCGGGCGAGGGGAGCACCGCCGCCGAGGCCACGGCGCAGCTGTTCCTGTCGCCGCGGGACCACTCCTCGTCGATCGTCGACGTCGTGGGGACCGCGGGGGTGGCCGTCGCCGTCATCGCGCTCTGCACGCTGGTGTTCGACGGGCGGGGCGAGGTCGTCCGACGCATCGGGTACCCGTTGGCCGCCGTGGGGTCGATGCCGCTCACGGTCTACGCGGGGCACCTCGTCGTGCTCGCGGCGCTGCCGACGTACCCGGACTCGGCGGCGGCGTGGGGCTGGTTCGCGCTGGGGTCGATCGTGTTCGCGATGCTCTGGAGGTGGTTCCTCGGGCGGGGACCGCTCGAGCGCGTGACGGCCCGGCTCACCCGCCTGGTGCCGGACCCGCGCTGACCGCAGCCGTCGCGCGCACGCACCCGTACACCCGTGCCCGCGCACCCGTGCCCGTGCCCGTGCCCGTGCCCGTGCACCCGCGCGCGCGGCACCGCCGTCGCGCACCCGCGCCCGCGCGACCACCCGCCGTCAGCACCTGCCCGCCGGTCGCGACCCGCGCCTCCTGGGCCGGCCGCTACTGCAGCGCCGCCGTGAGCCGCGCGACGTTGTCGAGCACCTGCGACCGACGCGGCCGCTCCACCCACGCGTCGAGCGTCAACTCGAAGCTGTGCTCCTTGTAGGCGTCCTGGACCTCGCGCAGCGCATCGACGAAGCGGCTGCCGCGGACCATCACGGAGACCTCGAGGTTGAGGCTGAACGACCGCATGTCCATGTTGCTCGACCCGATCACCGCCACGTCGTCGTCGATCGTGAAGTGCTTCGCGTGCAGGATCGTCGGCGCCCGGTACAGCCAGATCTTCACGCCGGCCCGGAGCAGCCCCTCGTAGTAGGAGCGCTGCGCGTGCCACGTCATCGCGTGGTCGCCCATCTCGCCGACGAACAGCTCGACCTCGACCCCGCGCTGCGCCGTGGTCGTGATGGCGTAGAGCATGGAGTCGTCGGGGACGAAGTACGGCGAGGTGATCGACACCTTCTGCTGGGCCGAGTAGAGCAGGGCGTTGAAGAGGCGCAGGTTGTTCTCGCCGTCGAACCCGGGGCCGGACGGGACGACCTGGCAGTCCAGTGCGTCACCACGGTCGGCCCGCTGGACGGGGTCGCTCTCGCGGAGGAGCAGCTCGTCGGTCTCGCTGTACCAGTCGGTCACGAACAGGGCGTTGAGGCCGGCGACGACGGGACCCTCGAACCGCGCGAAGAGGTCCTTGTACTGCATGCCCTTGTCGATGTGGGACTTCAGGTCGTAGGACTTGTCGATGAGGTTCTGCGACCCGGTGAACGCGATCGACCCGTCGATGACCACGATCTTCCGGTGGTTGCGGAGGTCCGGGCGCTGGAACTTCCCCTGCAGCGGCAGCAGCGGGAGCATGAGGTGCCACTCGATGCCCGCGCGGTCCATGAACGCGAGGGTGTCCTTGTACCCCGGGTAGCCGCGGCTCGCCCAGTGGTCGAGCAGGACCCGGACGGTGACCCCGCGGGCCTGGGCGCGGGCGAGCGCCTCGAAGAACGGCCGCGTGGTGTCGTCGAGGGTCGCGATGTAGAACTCGACGTGCACGAACCGCCGCGAGCCGTCGATCGCGCGGGTCATCTCGGCGATCGACTCGTCGTAGTCGGGGTAGAGCTCCGCGGAGTTGCCGCCCACCAGGGGCATGGCGCCGAGTTCGCGGTTCAGGCGGGTGATGCTGTCCAGCCACGCCGGCCACGGGTGGTCGCGACGGACGCGCTCGATCCCCTCGGTCTGCTCGAGGATGTACGCGTTGATCTCGGTCTGCTTCTCACGCCGGGCGTGCGGGAGCTTCGTCGACCCGATGACGAGGAAGACGATGAACCCGATGTAGGGGATGAGGAAGATCGCCAGCAGCCAGGCCGTCGCGGTCTGCGGCTTCCGGTTGATCGGGACGTAGATGATCGAGAAGACGCGGATCGCCAGGTCCAGCAGGACCAGGAAGACCGTGATCGCGACGGTGAGCCAGTGCTCCACAGCGGCGGGCGGCGCGTCAGCGGAAGTTGATGAACTGCAGCGGCACGTCGAACTCTTCACCCTTGAGGAGCTGGATCGTGTTCTGCAGGTCGTCGCGGCTCTTCGAGGAGACGCGCAGTTCGTCGCCCTGGATCTGGTTCTTCACGGTCTTCGGGGCGTTGGCCCGGAGGAACGCGCCGATCTTCTTCGCCACGTCCTGCTCGATGCCGTTCTTGAACTTCACCTCGATGCGGTACTCCTTGCCCGACGGGTACGGGTCGCCCGCGTCGAGGCTCTTGAGGCTGATGTTCCGCTTGATCGCCTTGCTCTGCAGGACGTCGAGGACGGCCTTCGCGCGCTCTTCCGAGTTCGCCTTGATGAGGACGTCCTCACCGCTGAACGCGATCGATGCGTCGGCGCCCTTGAAGTCGTACCGCTGCTCGATCTCCTTGGCGGCCTGGTTGAGGGCGTTCTCCGCCTCCATCTTGTCGACCTTGCTGACCACGTCGAAGGAACTGTCTGCCATGCGGGACAGCCTAACGGCGGACGGGAGGCGCGGTTCGGCACCCGTGGATCGGCCCACGGTGGTCACGAGCACCGTCTCGGATCGGCTATGCTTTCATGCGCGCCTTCGGTTGGTGACTACACGAGCCGGGTGCGCACATGGCAAGTTACCCAAGCGGCCAAAGGGATCTGACTGTAAATCAGCCGGCGTAGCCTTCGGGGGTTCGAATCCCTCACTTGCCACCAACGGAACGGCCCCGTCCTCATCGGACGGGGCCGTTCCGTTTCCGCGAGGATGGACGCATGCCCTCCGACCTCACCGCCGTCCAGTTCGCCGACCTCGCCGAGTCCATCGCCCGAGAGGCAGCAGCGCTCGCCGCACGCCGACGGGTCGAGGGGGTCGAGGTCGCCGACCGGAAGTCGAGCATCGTCGACGTGGTCACGGCTGCCGACCGCGAGGTCGAGGCACTCGTCCGGGCCCGGATCGCCGAGGCCCGGCCGGACGACGCGTTCTTCGGTGAGGAGTCCGGCACCGGCGCGGGGACCTCGGGCATCACGTGGGTGGTCGACCCGATCGACGGCACGGTCAACTACCTCTACGGCAGCGCCGAGTACGGCGTGAGCATCGGCGTGGTGCGCGGGCCGGCCGACCCGACCTCGTGGGAGCCGATCGCCGGCGTGGTCGTCCAGCCCGCGACCGGCGTCGTGTTCCGCGCTGCCGCCGGCGAGGGTGCCACGCGCGACGGGGTGCCGCTGCACGTCGGGACGCCGGCCTCGCTCGCCGAGACGCTCGTCGCCACCGGCTTCGGGTACACCGCCGAGCGCCGCCGGCAGCAGGTCGCGGTGCTCGCCGGACTCATCGGTGAGGTCCGCGACATCCGCCGTGGGGGAGCGGCCTCGCTGGACTGCTGCGCGGTGGGGGTCGGCACCGTGGACGCCTACTACGAGCGCGGGATCAACCCGTGGGACATGGCCGCCGGGTCGATCGTCGCCCGTGAGGCCGGCGCCGAGACCCGGATCTGGGAGGCCGGCGGCACGCGGTCGTTCCTCTTCGCCGCACCCGCGGTGGCGGACGAGCTCGAGGGCCTGCTACGGCGCCTCGAGGAGGCCGTGCTCGCCGGGTGAGGACATCCCGAGGACTGGCGTCTCCCGGACGCTCCTGCTAGCGTGCTCGGGTCCCGTTATCTGCTCGTTACCAACGAGCGCGTCTCGCCCCGATCAGGATCCACGCCGAACACATGCCCCACGCTCCCCTCACGCCCGTGCACACCGACGGCTCCGCGGACGCTCCCGCACCGGTCGTCCACCTGACCCGACGGGCCCGCATCGAGGCGGAACGCGCGGCGGCGACGGCGTCCTCCGGGGGAGCACCGGAGCGCGTCGAGCACGCGACGGCCGTGGCGGAGACGAGCCGCGCCTCCCGGGCCGCCCTCGGTGACGCGACCTTCGACGACCTGGTGAGCCCGGGGACACCCGCGACCCCGGCCGCGCCGGTGTCGCCCATCGACCTCGCGCCGGCCTCGCCCGCGATGCCCGCGGCGACCGCATCGCCCGTGACGCCGCCGGCGCCCTCGTCGCCGGTCGTGGCTGCTGCCCCGGCGGTCACGGCCCCCACGTCGGCCGCGCCGTCCGTGCGCCGTGTCCTCGGGCAGGTGCCGGCGTCCCGTCGGACCGGGCGTGCCGTCACCGCCCCGTGCAGGCCGACCGGGCCACGCGCCACATCGCTCGCACGGCTCCCGCTGCAGGGACTCCGGTCGCCGCGGTCGCGCCGCGTGCCGCGCGGGGGTCGCAGGGTGCGTCGTTCCGTCGGGCGGCCTCGCGGGTGACGGCCGTCGGCGCGCTGCTGTTCGTCGCGGGGCTCGTCGTGTCGACCTCGCTGCCCGCACAGGCGCTGTACACCCCCGAGCCCGGCTCGACGTCGGCGCGGGCGACGGCCTCGGGTGACACGCAGTCCCTCAGCGTCGGTGCCGGCGCGACCGACGCCGAGACGAACCGCGACCAGTACTCGGTGTCCTCGGCGACGCAGTACAAGAACGTCGACTCCTCGAGCTTCACGAACGACCCGAACGGCACGATCCAGTGGCCGTTCCTGACCGGTGTGCCGATCACCTCCGGGTTCGGCGGACGCCAGGTCGAGGGATGCTCCTTCTGCTCGACGAACCACATGGGCGTCGACTTCGCTCCGGGTGAGGGCACGCCGATCCGGGTCATCGCCGCCGGCACCGTCCTCAAGGTGCAGGCGAACGACGGCGGCTTCGGCAACGACGTCTGGGTCGAGCACGACGTCGACGGCAAGCAGTTCGTCAGCGTCTACGGCCACATGGAGGACAACTCCTTCAAGGTCGTCAAGGGCCAGCAGGTCGAGGTCGGCGACGAGCTCGGTCTGGTCGGCAGCACCGGCAACTCGACCGGTCCGCACCTGCACCTCGAGGTGCACGTCGACGGTGTCCCGGTGGACCCGCTGGCGTGGCTCGAGGCCAACGCGAACTAGCGGTTCCACGCGGCACGCCCGGGCGTCACGGCCGGTTCCTGACCACCGTCGCGGGTCTGCTATCCTCGTGTGGTGCCGCCGAGCGGCACATGCCCCGATAGCTCAGTGGTAGAGCACTTCCATGGTAAGGAAGGGGTCGTCAGTTCAATCCTGACTCGGGGCTCCGACCCGGTGCGGTAGTCGTGCCGGATCCTTGGCGGGGTAGCTCAGTTGGTTAGAGCACACGACTCATAATCGTGGGGTCGCGGGTTCAAGTCCCGCCCTCGCTACCGCAAGCCCGGCGATCCGTTCGCCGGGCTTTCGTCGTTCTCGGGCGGTGTCGTGCGCGCGTCTTGCGTGTGCGTCGGCGCGTCGGCGTCGGTGCCTCGGTGTGGGCTGCGGCGTCGAACCACGTTCCCGACGTCGAACCGGCCCCACGACCTGGTTCCGTGTCGTTCCCGTGGTTCGTCCCCGCGCCCGCGCACGCGCCGCCCCGCCCGCGGCCGCCCCGCCCGCGGCGTCGGGTGCCTGCGCACAACGCAAGTCGCCCCGAACCTGGGGAGTGCGCGGTTCGCCGTGCCTTGCGTTGTGCGGCGCGCGTGCCGGCGCGGGCGACCGCTCGCCGTCGCGGTCCGCGGGCTGCGTCGAACCACGTTCCCGACGTCGAACCGGCCCCAGGACCTGGTTCCGTGTCGTTTCCGTGGTTGGTTCCCGGCCGCCGCGCGCCGCGCGCCGGGCGCCGGCAGCGCCGGGCGCCGGCAGCGCCGGGCGCCGGCAGCGCCGGGTGCGTGCGCACAACGCAAGTCCCGCCGAACCGTGCGAAGACGCGGTTCGCAGCGACTTGCGTTGTGCGGCCAGCGCCCGCGCCCGGCGACGCGCTCGCGCCCGGCCGCAGGCGCCCGCCGGCCCGGCGGCCCGGCCCGCCCGGCCCGCGGCGCGTCCCGCGCCCCCGCGCCGCCCCGCGCCCCCCGCGCCCCCCCCGCGCCCCCCGCGCCGCCCCCGCGCGGCGCGCTACCGCGCGCTGAGCACGCCCGCCTGACGGAGCGCCCGCTCGATCACCGCGGCCGTGCTGCGCCCGGCATCGTGCCGCCGCTTCGCACCGATCTCCCCGCCCGACACCGCGGTGCCGTGCCCGGAGTGCCGCAGCGTGATCGTGGTCGACGTCCCCGTGACGGTCGTCGAGAGCTCGTACCGCCGGAACTCCCGCGACGGGTGCACGAGCGCCCCGAGCAGGATCGTGAGCACTCGGTTGCCGGTCGTCGCGGTGAGCGTCCCGCCCGTCGACTCGACGTGGTGCCCCGCCCGCTGCAGTGCGGCGCCGGCGGCCTCCATCGCGGTGCAGCGGTCGCCCGTGTGCACGGCGAACTCTGTCGTGTGGTCCATCGTTCCTCCCCATCCCCGGAGATCGGTGTCGGTTCCCCCGAACCGCGTCGGGTCAGCATAGCCGATGCATACTCATGAACACAGGCCCCCCGAGCGGGCGTCGCTAGACTGCCGGACGTGTCTGTGAACCCCGAGCTCGTCGGCAGGACGTTCCCGCCGGCCCAGCCCTACCTGGTCGGTCGCGAGAAGGTGCGCGAGTTCTCCCGCGCCGTGTTCGCGACGAACCCGATCCACCACGAGCCCGAGGCCGCCCGCGCCGCCGGCTACGACGACGTCGTCGCCCCGCCGACCTTCGCGGTCGTCGTGCAGGAAGCAACGCTGGCCCAGCTCCTCGCCGAGCCCGACGCCGGCATCGACTTCTCCCGTGTGGTCCACGGCGAGCAGGCCTTCGCCTACGAGCGACCGATCGTCGCCGGGGACGAACTCACCGCGACCCTGACCGTGACGAGCGTGAAGACCCTCGGCGGCAACGCCATGGTCACCGCCGAGAGCACGATGAACGACGCCGCGGGGGAGCACGTCGTCACGGCGACCTCCACCCTCGTGGTCCGAGGAGACGACGCATGACCACCGCACCCGTGACCGCGCTCGAGGTCGGCACCGTCGTCGCCGAGCGCGAGGTCCACATCACCCGCGACTCGCTCGTCCGCTACGCCGGCGCGTCCGGCGACTTCAACCCGATCCACTACCGCGACGACGTCGCCGCCTCCGTCGGCCTGCCCGGTGTCCTGGCGCACGGCATGCTCACGATGGGACTGGCTGTGCAGCCAGTCTCCGAGTGGCTCGGCGACCGCGGCTGGGTGGTCCGCTACGGCGTCCGGTTCACCCGCCCCGTGGTCGTCGACCCGGAGCAGGGCGCCACCGTCGGCGTCGTCGCCAAGGTCGGCACCGTCGACGACGACGGCCGTCCGCAGCGCATCGACCTCACCGTGACCGCCGCTGGGCAGACCGTGCTCGGCAAGGCGCAGGTCACGGTGGCGTTCCGCTGACCGTGACGGAGCCGGTGCTCGCCGACCTCACGACGCTGCGCGTCGGTGGTCCCGCGGCGCGGCTGCTCACGGCGTCGACCACCGACGAGCTCGTCGCGCACGTCACCGCGGCGTGGGACGACGACGAGTGGCTGGTCCTCGGTGGCGGCAGCAACCTGCTCGTCGCCGACGACGGCTTCGACGGCACCGTCGTGCTCGTGCGCACGACGGGCATCGAGCACGACGCGGACGGCGTCACCGTCACCGTCCGCGTCGCGGCCGGCGAGCCGTGGGACGCGTTCGTCGCCACGACGGTCGAGAACGGGTGGACGGGCCTGGAGGCGCTGAGCGGCATCCCGGGTACCGTCGGCGCCGCCCCCGTGCAGAACATCGGCGCCTACGGGGTCGAGCTGTCCGACGTGCTCACCCGGATCGAGTTCCTCGACGCGTCGACGGGGAAGCGCGCGTGGGTCCCAGCGGCCGAGCTGGCGCTCGGCTACCGAACCTCGACCCTCAAGCACGGACGGCGCGGTGCCGTGCTGACGGTCGAGTTCCGGCTCGGCACCGTCCGGGGCGCCGGGGTCCCGGTCCGCTACGCCCAGCTCGCCGGGTCGCTCGGCGTCGAGCTCGGGGCGTTCGTCGAGCCGGCGACGGTGCGGTCCGAGGTCCTGCGGCTCCGGGGGTCCAAGGGCATGGTCCTCGACGCGGACGACCACGACACGTGGAGCGCGGGGTCGTTCTTCACGAACCCGATCGTGTCCGCCGCCTTCGCCGAGACCCTGCCGGCCGAGGCGCCGCGCTGGCCGGCGGGCGACGACGTCAAGCTCAGCGCCGCGTGGCTCATCGAGCACGCCGGCGTCCACCGCGGGTACGCCGTCCCCGGGTCCCGCGCCGCGATCTCGTCGAAGCACACGCTCGCGCTGACGAACCGCGGGGGAGCGACCGCCGCCCAGGTGGCCGAACTCGCCCGCTACGTCCAGGTGACCGTCCTGAACCGCTTCGGTGTCTCGCTCGTGCCGGAACCCGTCGTGGTGGGCGACCTGCTCGCCTGAGCCGAGCCGCGCCTCCTGGCCCGCGACGCGGAACGGCCCACCTCGACGAGGTGGGCCGTTCTGCATCAACGGGTGACTACGCGAAGAACTTCGCGAGCCGCGCGACGCCCTCGGCGATGTCGTCGTCACCGAGCGCGTACGACAGGCGGAGGTAGCCGGAGGGGCCGAACGCCTCACCAGGGACGACCGCGACCTCGGCGTGCTCGAGGATGAGGTCGGCGAGCTCGAGCGTCGTGGTCGGAGTCGAGCCGGCCCACTCGCGGCCGAGGAGCGCCGTGACGTCGGGGTAGACGTAGAAGGCGCCGTGCGGGGTCGGCGTGACGAAGCCCGGGATCGCGTTCAGACCCGCGACGATCGCCTGACGACGGCGGTCGAAGGCCTCGCGCATGGTCGTGACGGGTTCCTGCGGGCCGGTCAGCGCGGCGATCGCGGCGCGCTGCGACACGTTCGACACGTTGCTCGACAGGTGCGACTGCAGGTTCGACGCCGCCTTGACCGCGTCGGACGGTCCGATGAACCACCCGACACGCCACCCGGTCATCGCGTACGTCTTCGCGACGCCGTTGACGAGGATCGTCGTGTCGGCGAGGGCCGGGACCGCCTCGAGGATGCCGGTGAACCGCACGCCGTCGTACACGAGGTCCTGGTAGATCTCGTCGCTGATGACCCAGATGCCGTGCTCGAGCGCCCACTCGCCGATGGCCTTCGTCTGCTCGGCGGTGTACACCGAGCCGGTCGGGTTCGACGGCGAGCAGAACAGCAGCGCCTTGGTCTTCGGGGTGCGGGCGGCCTCGAGCTGGTCGACCGTGACGAGGTAGTCCTGGTCGCTGCCGGCGAAGACGTCGACGGGGACGCCCCCGGCGAGCCGGATGGCCTCGGGGTAGGTGGTCCAGTACGGCGCCGGCAGGAGGACCTCGTCGCCGTCGTCCACGATCGTCTGGAACGCCTGGTAGACGGCCTGCTTGCCGCCGTTCGTGACGATCACCCGGGCGGGGTCGACGGTGATGCCGGACTCGCGGGCGGTCTTCTCGGCGATCGCCTGCTTGAGCTCGGGCAGGCCGGTCGCGGGCGTGTACCGGTGGTTCTTCGGGTCCTGCGCTGCCTGCACGGCGGCGTCGACGACGTGCTGCGGCGTGGCGAAGTCCGGCTCGCCCGCGGCGAACGAGATGACCGGGCGACCGGCGGCCTTGAGCGCCTTGGCCTTCGCATCGACCTTGAGCGTCGCGGACTCGGCGATCGCGGCGATGCGGGACGCGATGCGCGGCCGATCGGTGGTCGCGGCAGCGGGGTGGGCGGTGGACTCGGGGCCTGGGGCTTCGGTGCTCACGGGGCCCAGCCTACCGGCGCGGCACGCCGGAGCATCCGTCAAGTGGACACCGTGTGACGGACTCCCGTACACTCGACCACCGGAACACGGATCGGTGACGAACCGTGTCCGAAGGGCGGTGGCTCAATTGGTAGAGCAGCGGTCTCCAAAACCGCAGGTTGCAGGTTCGAGTCCTGTCCGCCCTGCACATCTGGAAGGGTAGAAGTTGGCGAGCAAAGACATGGAGACGACGGCGGATGACGTCGTCGCCAAGGCGAAGCAGGACCGGGCCGAGCGCCGTGGTCCGTTCGCTGCCATCGTGCTCTTCATCCGTCAGGTCCTCGGCGAGCTCCGCAAGGTGGTCACGCCGACCCGCAAGGAGCTCTTCAGCTACACGGGCGTCGTCCTGGTCTTCGTCGTCGTGATGATGATCCTGGTGTCGGTCCTCGACTTCGTGTTCGGACTCGGCGTCGGGTACGTGTTCGGCAACGGGCCGACGGCCTGAGCCGGACACCGGCTGTCCTGACCGCTCGCGGACAGGAGTACGGTCGCCCGAGACGGCGCCGGTCGTGAACCGATCCGCCCGCCAACCCGATCCGCATCACCGAACGGAAAGATTCGACAGTGTCTGACAACTCCCGCGACGACATCGACCTCGCCACGGCTGCCGAGCAGTCCTCCGAAGTCGAGGAGAACCAGGAAGGCGACGTCGAGACCGGCGAGGAGCGTTCGGCCGAGTCCGCCGAAGAGCGAGCCATCGAGATCGAGGACGAGAACGACGAGTCCCTCGGCCTGAGCGACGAGCCCGACGATGGCACCGTCGACGCCGGCATCGACGAGGCGCTCACCGCGCTGGCCGAGTCGCGCGACCCCGAGGCCGACGCCGTCGTGGACGACGCGCTCGAGATCGACACCGCCCACGAGGCCGAGGCCGCCGTCGAGGCAGTCGAGGACGAAGAAGAGGTCGAGCTGGAAGAGGAGACCGCGGCCGAGGCCAACGCGACGCTCGCCGCCGACGAGGCCCTCGACGCTGAAGAAGCCGAAGAAGAGGCCGAGGTCGACCCGTACGAGGCCTTCAAGGCCGAGCTGCGGATGAAGCCGGGCAAGTGGTACGTCATCCACTCCTACGCGGGCTTCGAGCGCCGCGTGAAGTCGAACATCGAGAACCGCATGGTCTCGATGTCGATGGAGGACTACATCTACCAGGTCGAGGTCCCGATGGAGGACGTCGTCGAGATCAAGAACGGGCAGCGCAAGCTGGTCACCCGCGTCCGGATCCCCTCGTACGTGCTCGTCCGCATGGACCTCAACGAGGACTCGTGGTCCGTCGTCCGGCACACCCCGGGTGTCACCGGCTTCGTCGGCAACGCCCACAACCCGACGCCGCTCCGCTTCGACGAGGCGTTCGGCATGCTGAAGTCCCTGGTCCAGGTGGCCGAGGCCGCTCCGACCAAGGGTGGCGCGAAGGGCTCCGGCGGCGCACAGTCCCAGCCGGCGGCCGAGGTCGACTTCGAGATCGGCGAGACGATCACCATCAAGGAAGGCTCGTTCGCGGGTCTGCCGGGGTCGATCTCCGAGATCAAGCCGGAGAGCGGCAAGCTCACGGTCCTCGTCTCGCTGTTCGAGCGCGAGACCCCGGTCGAGCTCAGCTTCGACCAGGTCACCAAGCTGTAGTCCACCCCGATCATCGGGTAGACTCAACGAGTTTGGCCCCGCACGCTTCGTGCGTGCGGGGCTTCACCGCGGTCCGGAACGGCCGGGCCAGCGGGAGAGTGCACGGATCCCCGTGCGTTCGATTCCAGGAGGAAGACAAGTCATGGCACCGAAGAAGAAGGTCACGGGCCTGATCAAGCTGCAGATCAACGCGGGCGCCGCCAACCCGGCCCCGCCGATCGGTCCGGCGCTCGGTCAGCACGGCGTCAACATCATGGAGTTCTGCAAGGCGTACAACGCGGCGACCGAGTCGCAGCGTGGCAACGTCGTGCCGGTCGAGATCACCGTCTACGAGGACCGTTCGTTCACGTTCGTCCTCAAGACCCCGCCGGCGGCAGAGCTGATCAAGAAGGCCGCGGGTGTGCAGAAGGGTTCCGCCACCCCGCACACGGTCAAGGTCGCGAAGATCTCGATGGACCAGGTCCGTCAGATCGCCGAGACCAAGCAGGCCGACCTGAACGCCAACGACATCGAGCAGGCCGCGAAGATCATCGCCGGTACCGCTCGCTCGATGGGCATCACGGTCGAGGCGTAAGCCCCACCTGCTCAGGCACACAACCGAACACCCTTCCGTGGGAGAGCCGCGCCGGCTCGTCAACCACGTAGCTCCCAAGGAGAACACCATGGCGAAGAAGTCCAAGGCCTACCAGGCCGCGGCCGCGAAGATCGAGGCCGACAAGTTCTACACCCCCACCGAGGCAGTCGCCCTCGCGAAGGAGACCGGTTCCACCAAGACCGACTCCACCGTCGAGGTCGCCCTGAAGCTCGGTGTCGACCCGCGCAAGGCGGACCAGATGGTCCGTGGCACGGTCATCCTGCCGCACGGCACGGGCAAGACCGCCCGCGTCATCGTCTTCGCGGTCGGCGCAGCGGCTGAGGCCGCCATCGCCGCCGGCGCCGACGAGGTCGGTGGCGACGAGCTCATCGCGAAGGTCGCCGAGGGCTACACCGCCTTCGACTCCGCCGTCGCGACGCCGGAGCTCATGGGCAAGGTCGGTCGTCTCGGTAAGGTGCTCGGCCCGCGTGGCCTCATGCCGAACCCGAAGACCGGCACCGTGACCCCGAACGTGGCGCAGGCCGTCAACGACATCAAGGGCGGCAAGATCGAGTTCCGCGTCGACAAGCACGCCAACGTGCACTTCGTCGTCGGCAAGGCCTCGTTCACGCCGGAGCAGCTCGACGAGAACATCTCGACCGCGCTCGAGGAGATCAACCGCCTCAAGCCGAGCGCCTCGAAGGGCCGCTACATCATGAAGGGCGCCGTCTCGACGACCTTCGGCCCGGGCATCCCGCTCGACGTCAACAGCATCTGAGTCATCTGACCCAGTGAAGGACCCGCACCGCTCCCGGTGCGGGTCCTTTCGCGTACCCGGCGCGGTGTGCCGGTAGCGTGGCCTGGTGCGCACCCTCGTGAACTCGCTCCGGCTGCTCGCGGTCATCGCCGTCGTGGCCGCCATCGTCGGGCAGTGGCTGGTCAGCTCGAAGCTCCCGAGCTACAACCCGTGGAACTTCTTCGGCTACTTCACGATCCAGTCGAACATCATCATCGCGTTGGCCTTCGCCGTGACCCTCGTCGCGGCGGCCCGCCGGAAGCGCGGGGACCTGCGCGTGAGTCTGTTCCGCGGCGCCGCGACGGTGTACATCGCGACGACGGGGATCGTCTACAACACCCTGCTCACCGGGGTCGACGTGTCGGCGAACGTGCAGTGGTCGAACGACATCCTGCACAAGGTCCTCCCCGCGTACGCGGTGCTGGACTGGCTGCTGTTCTCCGACCGGTCGAAGCTCCTGCTCCGCCACGTGTGGTGGTTCCTCGTCTACCCGGCCATCTGGACGATCGTGGTGCTGGTCCGCGGCGCGACGGACGGATGGGTGCCGTACCCGTTCCTGAACCCCGACCTGGGCTACGGCGTCGTGGCGCTCTACTGCCTCGGGGTGGCGGTGTCGATCGTCCTGCTCGGCGTGCTCGTCATCGGGATGAGTCGCCTGCGGATCGTGAAGGTCTAGCTCCGGAAGTCGCGCAGCCGGTCGAGCACGAGGTCGGCGAGCTGGATCAGCCCGCGGATCTGGTCGTCGTCGCGGTCGACCCACCGGCACTCGGGCTCGTCGGCGACCGGCACGAAGCCGTCGTGGCGTTCCCAGACGAACAGGGTGCGGTCGGCACCGAGCACGTACTGCTGCCACCAGATCTGGCGGAGGTAGTGCCGGGGGATGCTCCGCCAGCCCTTGCCGGTGGTCTTGATCTCGGCGAGGACGACCCGCGACGAACCGTCGACGCCGACGCCGTCCGGGGTCGCGAGGTGGGCGCGGTTGGTGGCGGCGTGGAACAGGTGTGCGGACGGCTGGATGCCGTGCGTCGCGGCGACCCAGGCGGCGATGACCGGTTCGCGTTCCTTGCCGTGCTCCGTGTACGAGTTGCCGGAGAACCGCGAGCCGTACCGCTTGTCGGTGACGACCGCGTCGACGGCGCGCAGCGAGGCGAGCCGGGCGACGTCGGTGGCGGTGATGCCCATGGCGCGGGCGCGGAGCCACGCGACGCGGTCGGAGGAGTGCGCGACGATGCGCTCGGTGTGCCCGCGGAGCGCGGTGAACGCGTCGTGCGCAACGGGTCCCGACGTCGGCGTGCCGGGGGCGGGTTGCGCCTCCAGGCCGGGGTCCAGGTCGCCCCACAGGGTGGGCTGCACGATCGTCACCCGACGATTGTCTCCCCACGCACCGACGAGACGAAACCGACGCACCGGCGGACCCACGGACGCGACGCACCGGCAGACGCACCGGCGGACGCACGGACGCGACGCACCGGTCAGGAGACCAGCTGGCGCCCCTCGGCGAACGTCACCAGCTCGTCGACCCCCGCGGGGGAGAGCGCGTACCCGATGGCGAGCGCCGCCGCGCCCTGGAGCGCCGCGAGCGACCCGGCCCGCGACTGCGCGATCACCAGGTGTTCCGTGGCGAGGGGCATGGAGCGGGAGTAGACGACCTCGCGGACCCCGGCGAGGAGGTGCTCCCCGGCCTGCGTGATCGATCCGCCGAGCGCGATGACCGACGGGTTCATGAGCGAGACGCACGTGGCGAGGACCTCGCCGATGTCACGTCCGGCCTGGCGCACCGCCTGGATGGCGTCGAGGTCCGAGCGGTTGACGAGTTCGAGGACGTCCGCGCTGGAGTGCACGTCGTGCCCCTTCGCGCGGAGTCGTCGGGCGATGGCCGGACCGGAGGCGACGGCCTCGAGGCACCCGGTGTTCCCGCAGTGGCACGGCACGTCGCCGGCGCTCGAGACCCGGACGTGACCGATGTCACCCGCGGTGCCCTGCGCGCCGCGCTGGAGCTCGCCGTCCGAGACGATCCCGGAGCCGATGCCGGTGGCGACCTTGACGAAGAGCAGGTGGTCGACGCCGGGCCAGCCGTGCTCGCGCTCCCCGAGGGCCGCGATGTTCACGTCGTTGTCGAGCAGGACGTGGGCGGCGATGTGCGCGCGCAGCCATCCCGGCACGTCGAAGCCGTCCCAGCCCGGCATGATCGGCGGGTTCGCGGGGCGTCCGGTGGAGAACTCGACCGGCCCCGGGACGCCGATGCCGATCGCGATGACGTCGTCCCGGGCGCGGCCGACCTCGTCGAGGAGCGCGTCGATCGTCTCGACGAGCCACGTCAGGGTGGGGACCGGGCCGGCAGCGATGTCGATGCGTGCCTCGCGGGTGGCGAGCGGCTCGGCGACGAGGTCGGTGACGGCGACGCGGCCGTGGGAGGCCCCGAGGTCGGCGGCGATGACCAGGCGTGCGCGGGGCATGAGCGCCACCTGCGCAGGCGGGCGTCCGCCCGTGGACGCCGCGGTGTCCACGGGTCCGACGAGCCCGACCTCGATGAGGGCATCGAGGCGCACGCCGATCGTGGAGCGCGCGAGTCCCGTCAGGCTGGCGAGCTCGGCCCGGGTCCGCGGCACGCCGTCGCGGAGGATCTGGAAGAGCTCGCTCGTCCCGACCGGAGGCGACGCTGCCGTCCGGTTCAAGTCGACCATGTGGGGGAGTGAAGCACACATCGAACGCGCCACGCAACGAAGTTCGTCGAAGAACCACGAACTTCTGCTTGACCGCCGACAAAAGTGGTCATAGTGTGACGCTCGGTCGACGTCGACCACACCATCTCGACGAGGAGAACCCCTGGTGACCCAACCGCTCTCGGTCCAGCTCTACACAGTCCGCGACGCCCTCGCTGCCGATCTGCCCGGCACGCTGCAGCGCATCGCCGACATCGGCTACACGAACGTCGAGGCCTTCGGCTTCGTCGACCGTGCCGAGGCGCTGCGCGATGCCCTCGCCGCGGCCGGACTGCAGAGCCCGAGCGGTCACGCCCGACTCCTCGACGCCGGCGAGCAGGACCTCGAGCAGATCTTCCACGCGAGCGTCACCGTCGGCCTCACGACCCTGATCGACCCGCACATCGACGAGGCCCGCTGGACCACCCGCGAGGACGTCGAGGCCATCGCCCGCGAGCTGAGCGCCCTCGCGCCGCGCGCAGCGGACCACGGTCTCACTCTCGGCTACCACAACCACGCGTTCGAGTTCTCGAACCGCATCGACGGCGTCTCCGCCTACGAGGTCTTCGCCGACGCGCTGTCCGACGACGTCGTGCTCGAACTCGACACCTACTGGGTGAAGGTCGGCGGCGACGACCCGGTGGCGATCATCGGCAAGTACGGCGACAAGGTCCAGTTCCTGCACGTCAAGGACGGCGACGGTTCGCACGACGACAAGAAGCAGGTCGCCGTGGGCAACGGTGTCATGCCGATCCGCGAGATCATCGCCGCGGCGCCGGACGCGCTGCACGTCGTCGAGCTCGACGACCACGAGGGCGACGTCTTCCAGGCCGTCACCGACTCCTACACGTTCCTCGAGGGGGCCCGCGCATGACCGACACCACCACCGCGACCGACACGCAGGTCGACGCCACCGAGACCACCCGCACCGGCCCGGTCGGCGTCGGCGTCATCGGCGCCGGGGTCATCTCGGACCAGTACCTCTCGAACCTCACGGTCTTCCCCGACGTGACGGTGCACTTCATCGCCGACATCGACCTGCCCCGCGCAGCAGCCCAGGCGGAGAAGTGGGGCGTCGCCGGATCCGGCACGGTCGAGGAGCTCCTCGCGAACGACGACATCGAGATCGTCGTCAACCTGACGATCCCGGCCGCCCACGTCGAGGTCGCCCTGCAGGCCCTCGCCGCCGGCAAGCACGTCTGGGGCGAGAAGCCCTACGCCCTCGACCGTGCGAGCGCCGCCGAGCTGCGCGACGCCGCCCGTGCCGCCGGCAAGACCGTCAGCGTCGCCCCGGACACGTTCCTCGGCGCCGGGCTCCAGACCGCGCTGCGCACCGTCCGCGACGGTCGCATCGGCACCCCGCTCAACGGCCTGACGCTCTTCCAGAGCCCCGGCCCGGAGTCGTGGCACCCGAGCCCCGAGTTCCTCTTCGCGTACGGCGCCGGCCCGCTGTTCGACATCGGCCCGTACTACATCACGACCCTCGTGCAGGCGTTCGGCCCGGTGAAGAAGGTCACCGCGACCGCGTCGAAGTCCCGCGCGACCCGCACCATCGGCTCCGGCCCGAAGGCGGGCACCGAGTTCCCGGTCGAGGTCCCGACGAACCACTCGGCCCTCATCGAGTTCGAGAACGGCGGCAGCGCGCAGAGCGTCTTCTCGTTCGAGTCCGACCGCGGCCGCACCGGCTTCGTCGAGATCGCGGGCGAGACCGGCACGGTCGTGTTCCCCGACCCGAACAACTTCGACGGCGACACCGAGCTGTACGCACTCGGTTCCGAGGAACCCGAGACGATCCCCGCCGTGGGGTCCACCTACTCGCGCGGCACCGGCGTGGTCGACCTGGCCCGCTCGCTCCGTGCAGGAGAAGAGAACCGGGTCCCCGGTGCCCTCGCCTTCCACGTCCTCGACGTGATGGTCTCCATCGCCGAGGCAGCCGAACGTGGTGAGGCGGTGCTCGTGGAGAGCACCGTCGCACCCTCCCCGACCCTCCCCGAGGGCTGGGACCCCGCGGCGTCGACCCTGGCCTGACCGGCCGGAGCGGCACCGCACACACAGCAGCACCCGACAGCACGACCAGTACCACCCCCTGCACCATCTCAACGACGAGAAAGTAGAGAGTCATGCGCACTGCCATCCGCGCACTGGCCATCACCGCGGCCGCGGCACTCACCGTGACCGGCCTCGCAGCCTGCTCCTCCGGAGGCTCCGGTTCGTCCGGCGACTCCAAGACGCTCACCTACTGGGCGTCCAACCAGGGCACGTCGCTCCAGAACGACAAGGAGGTGCTGACCCCCGTCCTCAAGAAGTTCACCAAGGAGACCGGGATCAAGGTCGACCTCCAGGTCATCGGCTGGAACGACCTGCAGAACAAGATCCAGACCGCCGTCACCTCGGGCCAGGGCCCGGACGTCGTCAACATCGGCAACACCTGGGCGACCTCGCTCCAGGCCACCGGCGCCTTCCAGGAGTTCGGTGACTCGGAGATGAAGGCGATTGGCGGGTCCGACAAGTTCGGCAAGGTCGCACTCTCGACCGGTGGCGCGCCCGGCAAGACCGTCACGAGCGTCCCGCTCTACGGCCTCGCCTACGGCCTGTACTACAACAAGAAGATGTTCTCGGACGCCGGCATCGAAGCGCCGACCACGTGGGAGGACCTCACCGCCGACGCGAAGAAGCTCACCTCGGGTGACAAGTACGGCTTCACCATCGCCGGTGGCTCGTACACCGAGAACTCGCACTTCGCGTTCATCACCTCCGCCCAGAACGGCGGCGAGTGGTTCGACAAGGACGGCAAGCCGACCTTCACCCAGAAGGCGAACGTCGACGGCATCAAGCGCTACCTCGACCTGATGCAGTCCGACAAGGTCGTCAACCCGTCGAACGCGCAGTACGACAACGGCACCCAGGCCGTCTCGGACTTCGCGAACGGCAAGGCCGCGATGATGCTCACGCAGAACAACGCGAACGCGACCATCACGTCGCAGGGCATGAAGACGGACGAGTTCGGCGTCGTGCCGTTCCCGACCACCGCTGACGGTCAGGACATCGCGTCCTTCCCGGCCGGCATCAACCTGTCGATCTTCAAGAACACGAAGAACAAGGACGGCGCGCTCAAGTTCGTCAAGTACATGACGAGCGCGGACACGCAGACGACGCTCGACAAGCCGTACTCGGCGCTGCCGGTGCTCGCCGCGGCTGCTGACTCGGTCACCGACGAGCAGACGAAGACGTTCCTCGACATCTACAACAACAAGGCGAAGCCGCTCCCGCTGGTGCCCGCCGAGGACCAGTTCGAGTCCACGGTCGGCAAGGCGATGAACGACATGTTCGCCAAGATCGCGACCGGTTCCACCGTCTCGGACAGCGACATCAAGTCGGCGCTCCAGACCGCCCAGGACCAGGTGTCCCAGGCCGCTGGTTGATCCGCCCAGGAGGCCCGGGTCGCGTCCGCAAGGACGCGCCCCGGGCCTCCACCCCTCAGGTCCACGGCCCCGCCCACGTCGAGCCCGCGACCTGCGGTTCCGCACCCGGCCACACGCCGGGGGTGAGCCGATCGGCTCACGCATGCCGCGCCTCCCGACCGCTGCCACGGTCCGCGCGAAGCACCCGATCCCCCTCCTGCCGAAAGGCCCCCGCTCATGTCCACCTCGGTCCTGCCCGACTCCGAGCGCATCGACCTGACCCACACGAAGGGCCCGACCACGTCGGGCCGTCCGCCCGGTCGGAAGCGCAAGGGACACTGGCTGCCCTACGCGCTCGTCGCGCCCGCCATCCTCTTCGAGCTGCTGATCCACATCGTGCCGATGCTCACCGGCATCTGGATCTCGTTCATCCAGCTCACCAAGTACTTCATCGCCAACTGGGGTGCCGCACCGTTCGCGGGGCTGCGCAACTACTCGGTCGTCATCGACTTCGACCAGGCGATCGGCAAGGGCGTCCTGAACTCGTTCCTCATCACGTGCGGCTTCACGGTCCTCGTGGTCGGGCTCTCGTGGACCTTCGGCATGGCCGCCGCGGTCGCGCTGCAGAAGCCGTTCAAGGGGCGCGGTCTGTTCCGCACGCTCTTCCTCGTGCCGTACGCGCTGCCGATGTACGCCGGCATCATCACCTGGAAGTTCATGTTCCAGCGTGACTCGGGTGCGATCAACCACATCCTCGTGGACCAGCTGCACCTGTTCAACGGCACCGGGCCGTTCTGGCTGATCGGCTCGAACGCCTTCGTCTCGGTCGTCGTCGTGGCGATCTGGAAGACCTGGCCGTTCGCGTTCCTCATGCTCATGGCCGGCCTGCAGTCCGTGCCGAACGACGTGTACGAGGCCGCCTCGGTCGACGGCGCGAAGCCCTTCCGGCAGTGGCGCTCGATCACGCTGCCGATGGTGCGCCCGGTCAACGTGACGCTCGTGCTCGTGATGTTCCTCTGGACGTTCAACGACTTCAACACACCGTTCGTGCTGTTCGGCTCGACCGCCCAGCCCCCGGCGGCGGACCTGTTGAGCTTCCACATCTACAACGCGTCCTTCATCACCTGGAACTTCGGCTCCGGTGCCGCGATGAGCGTCCTGCTCCTCATCTTCCTGCTCATCGTCACCGGCATCTACCTCGCCGTGACCAACCGGAGGTCCGTCCGTGCGTGAGACATTCGGCGCCAAGTCCTTCAAGGTCGTGACCCTGGTCGTCCTGACCCTGTTCACGGTCGTCCCGCTCTACGTGATGATCACGACGGCCATCAAGCCGCTCGGTGACGTGCAGAACGACTTCACGTGGATCCCGACGAACATCACCATCCAGCCGTTCATCGACATGTGGTCGACGGTCCCGCTCGGCAAGTACTTCATCAACTCGCTCGTGGTCTGCACGGTCGCGACGGTGTTCTCGCTGATCATCGCGACCTTCGCCGCCTACGGTGTCTCGCGCTGGAACTTCAAGGGCAAGAGCACCTTCACCACCGCGGTGCTCTCCACCCAGATGTTCCCCGGCGTGCTGTTCCTGCTCCCGCTGTTCCTCATCTTCACGAACCTCGGGAACGCGCTCGGCATCCAGCTCGTCGGCAGCTGGACCGGCCTGATCATCACGTACCTGACGTTCACGCTCCCGTTCTCGATCTGGATGCTCGCGGGCTACTTCGAGACCATCCCGCGTGAACTCGACGAGGCCGCGATGGTCGACGGCTCCGGCCCGATGGGTGCCCTGTTCCGGGTCATCCTGCCCTCGGCGCGTCCGGGTCTGGTCGCGGTCGGCATCTACTCGTTCATGACGGCGTGGGGCGAGGTGCTCTTCGCTTCGGTCATGACGAACGGCGACGGGCAGACGCTGGCCGTCGGTCTGCAGCAGTACTCCACGCAGACGAACGTGTACTGGAACCAGATCATGGCGGCGTCCCTCGTCGTCTCGATCCCGGTCGTGATCGCGTTCCTCATCGTGCAGCGGCAGTTCGTCGCCGGCCTGACGGCCGGTGCGGTGAAGTAGGCAGGACCGCCTGACGGGAGGCGCGGTGCGGGTCCGACCCGCACCGCGCCTCCCGTCCGCGCGTGCGCTGGTGCGCTGGTGCGTGCGCTGGTGCGCGGGTGCGTGCGCTGGCAGCGAGACTCGGCCGGGCGGACGCTTTCGCGTCCGCGAGGCCACGAAGGTGTCCGCCGGGGCGAGACTCGGCGGACGGAATCCGGACAGGATGGGACCATGAGCGAGCCACGCGGGCGGCAACTGCTGCCGGGACAGACCAGCCGAGTGCACGTGTACGACGTCGAGAGCCGGACGAGCCGGCTCGTGCTCGAGTCGAGCTCGGTGCTCGTCGAGGCGCCGAACGTGCTGCCCGACGGCACCCTCGTGCTGAACGGGAACGGCGACCTCTGGCTGCTGCGGCCCCCTGCCGACGGCGACGCCGTGCTCGACGAGACCGCCCTCGTGCGCGTCCCGATGCCCGGCGTCCCCGAGATCAACAACGACCACGTGCTCGACCCCTCGGGCAACTCCGTCGTGGTGAGCGCCCGCGACGGGGACCTGTACCGGGTGCCGGTGCCGGCCGGGGGAGCGGCGGCGACCCTCACCGACGTCACCACCGCGCTACCGGTCGTCCGGAAGTTCTACCTGCACGGCATCGCGCCCGACGGCGAGACCCTCGCGGCGATCGTCGGGGAGCGCACCGAGGAGGGCGTCTGGACCACCGACGTCGCCCTCGTCGACCCGGCCACCGGGGACCCGACGTTCCTGACCCGCGACGAGCACCCCGACGACGGCGTCTCGTTCGCGGGCGAGATGCTCGTGTGGAACTCGGAGCGGTTCACGCCGGGCACCGCGCAGCTCGTCGCCCTCTGGCCCGGGGCGACCGACCCGGTCCGGATCACGAACGACGACCGGGTGAACTGGTTCCCGCACGTCTCGCCGGACGGTGCCCACCTGCTCTACCTGTCGTACGAGCCCGGCGTGCAGGGCCACCCCGCCGACCACCGCGTGGAGCTCCGGCTCCTGCCCGGCTCGCTCGTGCGCGGTGCCCGGATGGCCGTCCAGCCGGAGACCCTCGTCACGCTCGAGGGCGGGCAGGGGACCGTGAACGTGCCGCCGTGGTCGCCGGACTCGCGCTGGTTCGCGTACTGCGACTACCCGGCGGGCGGCTGAGGGGCGCGAGACTCGCCGCCGCGGACACTTTCGTGGGTCGAGTGCCGCGAAAGTGTCCGCGTGGCCGAGACTCGGCCCCGGCGGCCCGGCCTGCCTACACCTCGCGCACCTGACCCTGCTTGATGTGCAGGCGGCGCTCGGCCCGCTTCGCCACCCACGAGTCGTGCGTGACGATGACCACCGTGAGCCCGCGCTCCTTCCACTGCTTCTCGATGAGTCCCATGATCTCGTCACGGGTCGCCTCGTCGAGCGCACCGGTCGGCTCGTCCGCCAGCAGCACGCTCGGGTTCTTGACCAGCGCGCGCGCGATGGCCACGCGCTGCTGCTGCCCGCCGGACAGCTCCGCGGGCAGGTGGTCGAGCCGTTCGCCGAGGCCGACCTCCCGGAGCGCCGCGGTCGCCCGGTCGCGGATCTCCGACCGCGACCGGTTCGCGAGGGACCCGGCGAACGCGGTCTCGACGTTCTCCAGCGCCGTCAACGTCGGGATGAGGTTGAAGCTCTGGAAGACGAACCCGATCTCGGTCGCCCGTAGGTTCGTCAGCGCCCCGTCCCCGAGCTTCGCCACGTCCTGGTCACCGAGGAGCACGCTGCCGGCACTCGGGCGGTCGAGCGCGCCGAGCATCTGCAGCAGGGTCGACTTGCCGCCGCCGGTCGGCCCCTGGATCGCGACGAGCTGCCCCTGCGGGATGGTCAGGTCGACGTTCGTCAGCGCGGTGACGGTCCGGTTCTTCTGCTTGTACGTCTTGCTCACGTTCTTCAGGGCGTAGATCGGCCTGGAGGCGCGGCTCGCCTCCGCAGCGGAGGGCGCGGTGTCGATGCTGGTCACGGGGGCTCCTGTCGGTTCCGGTGTCGATGCGGTGCTGTCGGGGCCGGCGACGACGGGGGTCGTGCCGGTGGTCGGCCCGGGCATCAGGCCACGCTCCGCAGTGCCTCGGCCGGACGGAGCCGGCTCGCCCGCCAGCCGCCGAGTGCGCCGGCGATGAGGCCGCCGAGCACGGCGAGGCCGATCGCGAGCAGGATCACCTCGACGGTGACGGGGGCGTGCAGGACGACGTCGGTCGTCGAGGCCGCGCTCGCACCGCCGCCGCCGAACCCACCGGCGGGGGCACCACCGGTCGTGCCGCTGCCGGCCGCCGCCGTCGCCGCGCCGCCGGGCATCCCGCCGCCGCCCATGCCGCCGCGGTTCGTCGTGGACGAGGCGCTCGCCGAGATCGTCGGGGAGATGACGTTCACGACGAGGATGCCGATGAGACCAGCGGCCGCACCGATCACGCCGCCGATGATGCCCTGCACGAGGGACTCGCCGGCGACCTGGCGCGTGATGCGGCCGTTCGACCAGCCGATCGCCTTGAGGGTGCCGAACTCCCGCGTGCGTCGGGTGACGCCGGAGATCGTGAAGAGGATGGCGATGAGGAACGCCGCCGCGAGGACGACGATCGACAGCCAGGTGCCGAGGTTCGAGACGAGGCTCGAGGCGGTGCTCAGCGAGCCGGAGACGCTCGACGCGAGGTCGGCCTCGGTCGAGACGGTGGCGCTGGTGAGCTGCTTCTGCAGCGCGGACTTGATCGTGCCGACGTCCGACGAGGACGACGCGGAGACGTAGATCGAGGTGACCTTGCCGTCCAGGTCGGCCAGGGACTGCGCGGTGTCCAGCGGGATGTACGTGTTCGAACCGGTGGTCGACGACGAGCCGGTGGACGACACGATGCCGATGACCGAGAAGTCCTTCCCGCCGATGGAGACGGTGTCGCCGACGGCCTTCGACTCGCTCTTCGCGTAGGCGGCGTCGAGCACGACGACGTCCTTGCCCGCGTCCGCCGACGTGAACGCGCGACCCTTCGTGAGCTCGGTGCTCGTCAGCGGCCCGACGGTGTCACCGGACACCGGGATGCCCGTGACGGTGAACGAGTCGACGCTGAACGACCCGCCGCCGAAGCCGCCGCCCTCACCGCCGCTCGGAGGACCCTGCTGGGTCCCGGTGCCGCTGCTGTCGCTCGAGCTGCTGCTGCTGTCCGACTGCTGCTGCACCTGGCCCGAGAACGTGCTGTTCTCGAGGGTCAGGACACCGGTCGCGGCCTTCACTCCGCTCGTGCTCGTGACGGTCTGCACGTCCGACGCGCTGAGCGTGCTGGACCCGCGGGAGACGGCGAGCCGGGACTGCGACAGGTCGGTTGAACCACTGCCGCTGCCGGAGCTGCCCTGGCTGCCGAAGTCGAAGCTCGGACGCCCGGTGGCGGAGCCGGTCGGGGTCTCGGTCTTCGTCACGGTGATGTCGGTACCGACGCCGTAGACGGACTGCAGCACGCTCGCCTGCGCGGCCTTCACGCCGCCCGCGATCGAGGACACGATGACCACGAGGGCGATGGCGAGCGCCATGCCGATCGCGATGATGACGGTCTGCTTCTTGCGGTTCGTGAGTTCGCGCCTGAGGTAGGTCAGGAACATGGTTCTCCTCGGTGTTGGGGTCGAGGAGACCGTAGGGAGGCAGTCGATGAGCGGTGCTGCGGGATCCCAAGAACTTCCGATGAAGCCTCAGCTGGCGTCGCCGTACGTCCGGCGGAGGTGCTCGGCGTAGCCACCGGGTGTCCGACCGTCGAACCGGCCGCTCGTCACCACGGGGAGGTCCGTCGTCGCACGCACGTCGAACCCGAGGGCTCGTGCACGCTCGACGAGCCGGACGTCCTCGTGCTCGGGCACCGGGTCGAAGCCGCCGATCGCCAGGCACACGTCCCCCCGCAGCCCGAGGTTCGCACCGTGCACGTGGCCGAGCGTCGACCCCGGCGGGTGCGCGTGCGTCCACCGGGCGAGGACCACGGGGTCGAGGTCGTCCGGGTCCGGGACCACCGCCCCCACCAGGACGTGCGCGCCGTCGGCGTGGGCCTCGACCTGCTGCACGAGCCAGCCCGGGTCGACGCGGGAGTCGGCGTCCGTGTGGGCCGTCCACCGCTCGGACGGCTCCGGGCCCGTCGCGAGGGCACGGGTGGTCCCGACGGCCCGTGCTCGTCCGACGCCGAGGTGCGCGGTCTCGACGACCTCGAGGGGGACCTCGGTCCAGAGCGGGTCCGCGGCCGCCGCCGACCGGAGGACGAACGCCGTCCGGTCCGTGCACCCGTCCAGGACGACCACGACCGACACCTCGACGGTGGGGTGCGCTCGCCGCAGGACCCGGACCGCGTCGGCGAGGGCCTCGACGCAGCCGCCGATGCCGTCCTCCTCGTCGTGCGCCGGCACGACGACGTCGACGCGTGCGGGGAGCGTCACGGGGTCAGCCCTTCCGTCGTCGCGACGGAGACCACCGCCGGACCGGGGAAGACGCTCAGGACGAAGTCCTCCTCGACGTGCCGGACGAGCGCGGGCCGCGGCCACCGCTCGGCGATCCGGGCGTCCACGGCGTCGCCCGAGGTCACGGCGTCGTCGTCGGGGTGCCGCCAGTGACAGGCGACGAGGACACCGTCGTCGTCGAGGGAACCGAGCACCCGGTCGATCGTGGCGTCGAGGTCCGCCGGCGACAGGTAGTACCCGACCTCGGACACCACGACGAGGTCCCATCGACCGTCCGGCCACTCCGACGGCAGCTCGGCCTGGACGAACCGGGCGGCCGGCGCACGCAGCCGGGCACGTTCCAGTGGTGCCGCGGCGATGTCGGTCCCGAGCACGGTGTCGGCGCGCTCGGTCAACGCGGCCGTCAGCACCCCCGTCGCGCAGCCGAGCTCGAGCGCGGACCGGTACCGCTCGCGGGGGAGCGCCGCCAGGGTTACGGCACGCTTCCGCCGTTCGTACCAGGAGCCCTCGAAGTCCCAGCCCTCCGGCTTCCGCTCGTAGTGGGCGTCGAAGGACTCCCGGGAGCGGGAGGACTGCACCGCGGACACGGCGAAGAACCACTCGGTCGGCCGCAGGTGGTGCGCGGCGTGCCGGGCGTCGACGATCGCCTCGTCGCCCGGGGCCGGCGAGAGCGGCCGGGTCTGCGAGGGGTAGGCGTCGAGTGCAGCGCGCTTCCGGTCCAGGACCGCCGACGACAGCGCCAGCGACCGGGCCCGGTCCCATGGTGCCGCGGGATCGGACGGCTCGTCCCAGTGCCACGCCCAGATCGGGTACTCGAGCAGCTCCGCTCCCGGAGTGCCCGCGGCGACGTCCGCGGCGACCTCGCCCGCGATGCGGTGGTCCCGGTGCCCGTCCCCACGCCACGGCGCGACGACGAGCACGGGACCGTCGACCGGCCCGACCCGCTCGGTGAGCGCCGTGCGGAGCACCTCCGGGTGCTCGCGGAGCCCACCGTCCGGGACGTCCAGGACCGTCGCGCTCGCCGTGGGGGCGAGTGCTGTCAGCGCCGCCCGGAACTCGGTGTCCCGGATCGTCCGGAGCCGCTCGGGGGAGGTGGTCGGCGAGTCCGGGTGCGAGCCCTCGCCGCGGGTCACGAGCAGCACGTGCACGGGGACACCGGCGTCCGCGGCGGACGCGATCAGCCCGCCGGCGCCGAGGGTCTCGTCGTCGGGGTGCGGTGCGACGACCACGACCGCGGCGACCCCGTCGAGCCGCACCGGCAGCGAGGGCACCGACCGCAGGAAGGGCGTCCAGTCGGCGGGGTCGGTGCCCGGCTCGCGGTGGTCGAAGCTCACCACGCGACACCGCCTCGCTCGACGACGAAGCGACCGGTACGGGCGAGGTCCCGCTCGCCGTGGTCCTGCAGCACGTAGAGCTCGAGGTCGGCGACGCGCGCGGCGACCACCGGGTCTGAGGTCAGGGGAGCGGGGCCGATCGTCCGCACGACGCGCTCACGGACGGCGTCGACCGCCCGACGGACCCGGGAGCGCACGACCTGGGCGAGCAGCGACCAGTCGTCGTCGGAGATCGGGGCGGCCGCGGCGCCGGAGTCGGTGCCCGCGCCGTCGATCCGGGCCGCGGCGTCGGCGAGGGCGTCCTCGGCGTCGGCGAGGTCGGCGACCGTCGCGCCGAGGGCGGCCTGCAGCAGCTCGGACCCGGGCCGGGACGCCACCAGGGAGCGGAGGACCCGGGCGAGTCCGACCGCGCCGCCCCACCAGCACGCCGCGACACCGATCCCGCCCCAGGCGAACCCCGGACGTGTGAGGTACCAGCCGGGAGCGCCGACGGGCGTCGCGTGCACCCCGTCGAAGTCGACCGGGCCGCTCGGCACGTCCGGCATGCCACGGGCGACCCAGGCCTCGTCGTGCACCGTCACACCGTCCTGCCGGAGGTCCACCGCGAACAGCTGCCGCTCGTCCCCGACGTGGGCGGTGACGAGCGCGTTCGAGAGGCTCGACGCGAGGGAGCACCACGGCTTCGTGCCGTCGAGCGCGAACGAGCCGCCCGAGCCGCCCGACGTCGCCGTGAGCCGCAGCCCCGGGCCCTCGGCGGCGAACACGCCCCACGTCGACCCCTCCGGAGCGTCCACCCCGGCCTGCGCGAGGATGCCGAGCGCGTCGAGGTGCGGCTCGACCGTGCGCGCGAGGGCGACGTCCGCGGCCGCGACGGCAGCGAGCGCGGCGAAGGAGCCACCGGCCGTCCCCGCGGACAGCAGCGGGGCCGTGGAGGCGACCGACCGCGCGAACGCGAGCCGGTCCGCCGGGGTCGCGCCGCGCCTCCCGGGACCGCCTGCGATCCGGGCGGACTCCTCGATGCGCGCGGTGTCGACGGATCGGGCGGAGGCCGGCCAGGCCGAGGATCGGAGCATGGCACTCACGGTACGGAGCAGGCGCCGTGCGCCGGCTCGGGAATCCACAGAGCGCGGAGGGGCGCCCCACAGACCGCTCATAGGAAACTCTCGATACTCGAAGACGTGACCATCTCCCAGCCTGCAGCAGCCCCGCGCCTCACGCGTGCCGACGGAACACCGTTGCGCATCCTCGTCGTCGACGACGAGGCCAGCCTCACCGACCTCCTGTCCATGGCGCTCCGCTACGAGGGCTGGGACGTCAAGAGCGCGAACGGCGGCCAAGACGCGCTGAGCACGGCGCGCGAGTGGAAGCCGGACGCGATGGTGCTCGACGTGATGATGCCGGACCTCGACGGTCTGCAGGTGCTCAGCCGGCTGCGGCAGAACAACGACGACACCCCCGTGCTGTTCCTCACCGCCAAGGACTCCGTTGAGGACCGCGTCACCGGTCTCACCGCGGGCGGCGACGACTACGTCACGAAGCCCTTCTCCCTCGAAGAGGTCGTGGCGAGGCTCCGCGGGCTCATCCGTCGCTCCCAGATCTCGATCTCCGAGGCCGGCGACTCGCGCATCGTCGTGGGCGACCTGGTGCTCGACGAGGAGTCGTACGAGGTGTCCCGCGCCGGTCGGCCGATCGAGCTGACCGCGACCGAGTTCGAGCTCCTCCGCTTCCTGATGCGCAACCCGCGCCGCGTGCTGTCGAAGGCGCAGATCCTCGACCGCGTGTGGTCCTACGACTTCGGGGGCAAGTCCTCCGTCGTCGAGATCTACATCTCCTACCTGCGCAAGAAGATCGACGCGGGCGAGACCCCGATGATCCACACCGTGCGCGGCGTCGGGTACGTCATCAAGCCCACGTCCTG
This sequence comes from Curtobacterium sp. Curtsp22, assembly GCF_059492135.1. NCBI lineage: Bacteria > Bacillati > Actinomycetota > Actinomycetes > Micrococcales > Microbacteriaceae > Curtobacterium > Curtobacterium sp. Curtsp22. The sequence continues at coordinate 3,552,428 of NZ_CP168519.1, forward strand.
AGGTCGGTGCAGTGACCCTTCGTCGTCGGCTCGTCCTGAGCATCGTCGCGCTCGTCGTCGCCGTCAGTGCGGTCATCGGTGCCGGGAGCATCATCGCGCTCGCGTCCATCCAGACGGGCACGATCGACAGCCAGCTCTCGAAGGCGACCGACCGTGCGAGCACGAAGTTCGGCGAGGGACAGCAGAACCCGAACGGGCAGCGCCCGAACGACGACGCCCTGCAGCCCCTCGGCCAGGCGGCCGGCACCCTCACCGCGTACTACTTCTCCGGTGGCGGCGCGGGCGGGATCGTGCTGACCGACAACAGCTCGCGGCTGCAGCTCACGACGACGCAGCTCGACCGCCTGGGCAACGTCAAGGTCGGCGTCGACCCGGCCACGATGGACCTCGGCGGATCGCTCGGCCGCTACCGCGTGGCCGCTGTGCAGGTCGACAACCCGGTGCTCGGCAACGCCGTGCTCGTGGTCGGACTCCCGATGTCGCCCGTGTACGAGAGCGTCCGGTCGCTGCTGCTCGTGGTGATCATCGTCGTCGCGGCGGCGCTCGTCGCCGCGTCCGTCGTCGCCGCGGTCGTCGTCCGCCGGTCCCTGCGGCCGCTCGAACGGGTCGCCGAGACCGCCTCGACCGTCGCCCGCATGCCGCTCGAGCGCAGCGACGCCCTGCAGGACGTCCGCGTGCCCGACACCGACCCCCGCACCGAGGTCGGCCGCGTCGGCAGCGCCTTCAACCGGATGCTCGGCCACATCGCCGGCGCCATGCAGGCCCGCGAACGCTCCGAGCAGAAGGTCCGCCAGTTCGTCGCCGACGCGTCGCACGAACTGCGGACGCCCCTGGCATCGGTCCGTGGGTACGCCGAGCTCACCCGTCGGATGGGTGCGGACCTGCCGAAGGACGTCGTGTACGCGATGAGCCGGATCGAGTCCGAGTCGAAGCGCATGACGAGCATGGTCGAGGACCTGCTGCTGCTCGCCCGACTCGACGAAGGCCGCGAGATCCAGTTCGACGACGTGGACCTCACCGGCCTCGTGCTCGACGCGGTGAACGACGCGCACGCGGCATCGCCGGACCACCCGATCGAGGTGGACGTCCCGTCGACCCCCGTGACGGTGGTGGGCGACGCCGCGCGCCTGCACCAGGTGATCGTCAACCTCGTCACCAACGCCCGGACCCACACCCCGGACGGCACCCGCATCACCGTGGGGCTCGCGCCGTCGGCCTCGGGCACCGGCGTGGACCTGACCGTGCGGGACACCGGGCAGGGCATCGACCCCGAGTTCCTGCCGAAGCTGTTCGAGCGGTTCGCCCGCGCCGACAGCTCCCGCTCGCGCACCGCGGGCTCGACGGGGCTCGGGCTCGCCATCGTGGACGCGGTGGTGCAGGCGCACGGCGGGTCCGTGGACGTGACGAGCGAGCCGGGGGACACCGTGTTCACGGTGCACCTGCCGTCGGAGCGGCCGGCGGCCGACGCGGCGTCGGCCGCGTCTGCTTCTGCTTCTGCTTCTGCTTCTGCTTCTGCTTCTGCTTCCGCTTCCGCTTCCGCTTCCGCGTCCGGGGACGCGACCGACGACTGGTCGGCGACCCCGGTCCCGTCCGCCACCGACTGACGGACGGGAGGCGCGGTGCGGGCCGGCACCGAGCCTCCCGTCCGACGGTTGGTCGCGACCGTCGTGCCGTGCTACAGTTCTCGAAGCCAAAGACCGCCGGTTGTCGTGCTGCTCGCAGCGCGAACGAAGGTCCTCACTCATGAGGCAGCCCGCGCAGGTGTTCCGAACCACTCCTTCCGTTCGCGGGGGAGCAGCTCCGAGCCTCTGCGCCGGAGCTTTTTTCATGTGGTGGAGTCCTGGGGCTGCCGGCAAGAACCCCAAGGAGAACCATGGCGAACAAGGAAGCTGCGGTCGCCGAGCTCACGGAGTCCTTCCGTAGCTCGAACGCCGTTCTGCTCACCGAGTACCGCGGTCTCACGGTCGCGCAGCTCAAGGAGCTCCGCAACTCGATCCGTGAGCACGCCACGTACGCCGTGGTGAAGAACACGCTGACCAAGATCGCGGCGAACAACGCCGGCATCTCGTCGTTCGACGACGAGCTCGCCGGTCCGTCCGCTCTCGCCTTCGTCCACGGTGACACCGTCGCCGTCGCGAAGTCGCTGCGTGCATTCGCCAAGGCGAACCCCGAGCTCGTGGTGAAGGGTGGTTACTTCGACGGTAACCCGCTCTCCGCGACCGAGGTGGACAAGCTCGCCGACCTCGAGTCCCGTGAAGTCCTGCTCGGCAAGCTCGCCGGCGCCTTCAAGGCCTCGCTGTTCGGTGCTGCGTACCTGTTCCAGGCCCCCCTCTCGCAGGCCGTCCGCACCGTGGACGCCCTTCGCGAGAAGCAGGAGTCCGCGGCCTGATCAGGCTCGCGTTCCACAACCACACGATCTAGCTAGTAGTAGGAGAAAATCATGGCGAAGCTTTCGCAGGACGAGCTCATCGAGGCCTTCAAGGAGCTCACGCTCATCGAGCTCTCGGACTTCGTGAAGAAGTTCGAAGAGGTCTTCGAGGTCACCGCGGCCGCCCCGGTCGCCGCTGCCGCTCCGGCCGCCGCCGGTGCCCCGGCCGAGGCCGCTGAGGAGAAGTCGGAGTTCGACGTCGTCCTCAAGTCCGCTGGTGACAAGAAGATCCAGGTCATCAAGGAGGTCCGTGGCCTGACGTCGCTCGGCCTCGGTGAGGCCAAGGCGCTCGTCGAGACCGCTGACGCCAAGATCCTCGAGGGTGTCAACAAGGAGACGGCCGACAAGGCGAAGGAGGCCCTCGAGGCCGCCGGCGCCACGATCGAGCTCGCGTAGTCTCGACCGTTCGGTCACGAAGGCCGCTGCCCCTCGGGGCGGCGGCCTTCGTCGCGTGCGGGGGCTACGGCCGGCGGTCCGGCGTGCGGGCCGGCGGCGGGGCTGCGGGGCGCTTCCGCGAAAGCGACACTCTGCCTTCGGATGCACGCGCCAATGTGTCGCTTCGGCGGCACCCTCGTAGCGACTCAGCTGTGAAGTGTCGCTTTGGGCGCACGAGCGGGGCAGGCCAGGAGGCACGGCACCTGTCCACAGATCGGCGCAGGACCGCCTCCACGCGCGTCCAAGACGACAAGGTGCCGTCATGCACCCTGCGAACGCGATCGAACTGTTCCGTACGACCCGGCTCGACCGAGCGGCCGGGCGACACCTCCAACGTCGGCGCGCTGCGGACGAGCTGGTGCGGGTTCGCCACGGTGTGTACGTCGAACGGGCTGCGTGGGACGCGCTCGACGGTCGGTCACTGCACCTCGTCCGCATGCGCTCGGCCATCCCGTTGCTCCGCCCGGGCGCCGTGTTCGCCTTCGAGTCAGCGGCCGCCGTGCACGGTCTGCCGAGGATCGACCCGTGGACCACCCGCGTCCGAGCGGTGGTGCCGTCGCTCGACCACGATGTGCACCGCGTCGACCTGACGCTGCGCGCCGGCACCGCGCTGCGGTCCGGACGTCTGTTCTGGGGTGTCCCGTACGCCTCGCTCGCGGCGACCACGATCGAGATCGCCCGTCGCGGTTCACTCTCTGCCGCCGTCGTGGCCATCGACCACGCGCTCCGTCGGGGGGAGCGGCTCGTCGAGCTGCAACGCCTCGCGTCGAAAGCCGGACCGTGGGGATCCACGCGTCTCGAGCACGCCTTCGCGATCGCCGACGTGCGCCACGAGTCGGTCGGGGAGTCCTACTTCGCGGCCCGCGCCGCAGAGCTCGGGTGTCCCGACCTCGAACCGCAGCACGAGTTCGTCCACGCAGACGGAACGGTGGATCGGGTCGACTTCTGGCTTCCGCGGCAGGGCATCGTGATCGAGTTCGACGGGCGCCAGAAGTACGAGGACCCGCGCATGCTCGGCGGTCGGGACCCGCACGATGTCCTGTGGGCCGAGAAGCGCCGCGAAGATCGCATCCGGTCCCGACGCGAGGTGCACGGCGTCGTCCGCGCGGACTGGTCACACCTGGTCGACCCGGAGCGCTTGCGGGCGCTGTTCCGCACGCACGGCGTTCCGTGTCGATGACCGCGACGCCTGTGATCACCCGCCGAAGCGACACGCTGCCGCCGAGGCTCGACGTCTGTGCGGCGAGAGCGACACTTTCGCGCCGAAGCCCGGCGGGAACCTGTCGCTTTCGCGGAAGAGGCGGGCCGGCGGGCGGGCCGCGCGCGTCAGCGCAGCGTGCTGTGGCGGCGGCCGTAGGCCAGGTAGAGCGCGGCGCCGGCGACCATCCAGATGCCGAAGGCGATCCAGGTGCCGACGCCGAGGAACACCGCGAGCAGCACGCAGCAGAGCGCGCCGACGATCGGCACGACGGGGAACAGCGGCACGCGGTAGGACCGCTCGAGCGACGGCTGGGTCCGACGGAGCACGATGACCGACACGTTCACGAGGGCGAACGCCACGAGCGTGCCGATGCTCGTCGCGTCCGCGAGCTCCCCGAGCGGCACCAGTGCGGCGACGATCGTCACGACGACCCCGATGATGAGGGTGTTCCAGACGGGGGTGCCGGTGCGGTGCGACACCCGGCCGAACACCTTCGGTACGAGTCCGTCGCGGGCCATCGTGAGCAGGATGCGGGTCTGCCCGTAGAGCACGGTGAGCACGACGCTCGCGATCGCGATGACGGCGCCGATCGAGAACACCAGGGCGACCCACGGCGCTCCGGTGACGTCGACGACGATGCGCACGAGCGAGGCCTCGGTCGACGAGAACGACGTCCACGAGCGGGCGCCGACGGCCGCGATCGCGACGAGGATGTACAGCGCCGTGATGAGCGCGATCGACCCGATGATCGCGCGGGGGAGGTCCCGCCGCGGGTTCTTCGCCTCTTCCCCGGCGGTCGACGCGGCGTCGAACCCGATGTACGAGAAGAACAGCCGGGACGCGGCCGCGGTGACCCCGGCGGCACCCATCGGTGCGAGCGGCTCGAAGTTCTGCGCCTGGAACGCCGAGAACGCCACGATGACGAAGAACACGAGCAGGGCGATCTTCACGATGACCATGACCGTGTTCACCCAGGCGCTCTCGCGCGCACCCGGGAGCAGGATCGCCGTGGCGAGCAGCACCAGGACGGCGGCCGGCAGGTTGACCATGCCGCCCTCGCCCGGAGGCGCCGACAGTGCGGTCGGCAGGTGCAGCCCGAACACCCGCAGGGTCTCGTCGACGTACTCGCTCGCGCCGACCGCGACGGCGGCCACGGAGACGGCGTACTCGAGCACGAGGCACCAGCCGCACACCCAGGCGATGCCCTCGCCCATGGTGGCGTAGGTGTACGAGTAGCTCGACCCGGACGTCGGCACGGCACCCGCCATCTCGGCGTACGACAGCGCCGAGAGGAGGGCGGCGACACCGGCGACGACGAACGAGATCCAGACCGCGGGACCGGCGAGCGGCACGGCGGTCCCGAGGACGACGAGGATGCCGGTGCCGAGCGTGGCGCCGACACTGATCATCGTGAGGTGCCAGACCCCGAGCGACCGCCGGAGCGGCTCGCCGTCCACCCCCGCCGAGGCCTCGGCCTGCAGCTGCTCGATCGGCTTCCGTCGGGCGAGCTGTGCGCGGAGGGACGTGGGGCGGGTGGGCGCGGACGTCAATGGGACCTCGAGTGGTGCGGGGAAGGGGACGGGAAATGGTCGCATGCCCCCTGAACGGGGTCAAATGAGCCACGGCGGCCCGATGTCCCACCCCGGGGCTAGGTTTGCAGCATGGATCGGGGTGACGCGTCGTGAGCATGCACGGCGGGATGCGCGGCGGCGGCGGTGGTGGCGGTCGCGGTGGCGGCCGGATCTCCAGCGGCGACTTCGAGGCGCAGAAGGCCGCCAACGCCGAGGCGCCCAAGATCCCGAACCTCCTCAAGCGCATCGCCGGGCTGTTCGTGCCGCACCGGAACGCGATCATCCTGACCGTCGTGCTGGTGCTGATCGGCGCCGCGATCTCCGTCGTCCCGCCGCTCCTCACCCAGCGGGCGTTCGACGAGGGGCTCTTCCCGAAGGGCGGCGGCGGGCCCGACCTGCCCGTGCTGTACGTCCTCGTCGGTGCCATGGTGGTGCTCTGGATCGCGAGCGCGGGGATCGGCGTCTGGCAGACCTACCTCACCGCGACGGTCGGCAACAAGGTCATGGGCGCGATGCGCATGCGGCTGTTCGGACACCTCCAGCGCATGGAGCTCGCGTTCTTCACCCGCACGAAGACCGGTGTCATCCAGTCCCGCCTGCAGAACGACGTCGGTGGCGTCGCGAGCGTCCTCAACAACACGATCTCGTCGATCCTCGGCAACACGGTGACGGTGATCGCCGCCGTCGTCGCGATGCTGCTCCTCAGCTGGCAGATGACCCTGGTCGCGGTCGTCCTGCTGCCCCTCCTCGTGATCGCGCAGCGACGGGTCGGCCAGGTCCGTGCCAAGATCGCCGCGCAGACGCAGGAGTCGCTGTCGGACATGACCGCGATCACGCAGGAGGCACTGAGCGTCTCCGGCATCCTGCTCGCGAAGAGCTTCAACCAGCAGCGTGCGGAGACGCAGCGGTACGGCAACGAGAACCGCAACCAGATCCGCCTGCAGGTCCGTCAGCAGATGTCCGGGCAGTGGTTCTTCGCGATCGTGTCGATCTTCCTGTCCATCATCCCGGCGATCATCTACGTCGTCGCCGCGTACCTCATCATCGGCGACGTGCCGATCACGGCCGGCACGATCGTGGCCTTCACCACCGTGCAGTCCCGGCTGCTGTTCCCGACCGTCGGTCTGCTCCGGGTCGTCCTCGACCTGCAGACCTCCGGGGCGCTGTTCGCACGCATCTTCGAGTACCTCGACCTGAAGCCCGCGATCACGGACCCGCCCACGGCGAAGCCCGTCGACGAGTCGCGGGTGGGGCACGTCGCCTTCGACGACGTGACGTTCACCTACCCGGACGGCGAGGCGGACAAGCCGACCCTCCGCGGGGTGTCGTTCGAGCTCCAGCCCGGTCAGTTCGCCGCGTTCGTGGGGCCGTCGGGTGCGGGGAAGACGACCGTGTCGTACCTCGTGCCCCGGCTGTACGAGGCGACCGCGGGCTCGGTCCGGTTCGCCGGACAGGACGTCCGCGAGCTGGCGCACGAGGACCTCATGCGCCACGTCGGCATCGTCAGCCAGGAGACCTACCTCTTCCACGCCACCATCGGCGACAACCTGCGGTACGCCAAGCCGGACGCGACCGACGACGAGATCGAGCAGGCCGCGCGGGCGGCGAACATCCACGAGACGATCGCCTCGTTCCCGGACGGCTACGAGACGGTCGTCGGGGAGCGCGGCTACCGGCTGTCCGGCGGCGAGAAGCAGCGGATCGCGATCGCGCGGGTGCTGCTCAAGGACCCACCGGTGCTCGTGCTCGACGAAGCGACGAGCGCCCTCGACTCGATCTCCGAGCGCGTCGTGCAGACGGCGCTCGACAACGCCGCGGCCGGCCGGACGACGATCTCGATCGCGCACCGGCTCTCGACGATCCGCGACGCCGACGTCATCTTCGTGCTCGACCACGGGCGGATCGTCGAGCAGGGTACGCACGAGGAGCTCCTCGAACGGGACGGCACCTACGCGACGCTGCACCACCAGCAGAACGCCCCCGCCGACGCCGTCGGCAGCTGACGCACCAGGCGAGCGCGCACCAGGCGAGCGCGCACCAGGCGAGCGCGCACCAGCCGAGCGCGCACCAGGCGCACCGCAGGCGGGACGGGAGGCGCGGTGCGGGCCCGCACCGCGCCTCCCGTCCGACGCCTGGTCGCGACCACGGCGTTTTCCGGTCGACCCGACGGACACGAACGATGCTCGCGTGGTAGCTGTGAAGGAACCACACAAGCGCACCGTGCCCCTGAGCGGAGTCCGAAGTGACAGCTGTCCCACCGACGTCCGACCCCATCCCGCCGACGGGCCCGATCGCCCCCGATGCACCACGCGTCGTCGAGGACGCGCCCCGCAAGAAGGGGAAGTTCCGCGCGTTCCTCACGAGCGGCTCCCTCGACATCCAGTCCAGGCTCCTCGTGATGCTCCTCGCGGTGAGCATCGTGGCGGCGCTGGTCGTCGGTGTCGTCGGCTACCTGAACGGCCGGAGCTCGCTCGAGGCCGCGGCGTTCAACCAGGTGACCTCGTTGCGCGAGGCGAGGATCACCGAACTGCAGCGCTCGTTCGGCCAGTTCACCCAGACGGTCGTCGCGCAGACCCGCAACGAGAGCGTCATCGGCGCGACGAAGGCGTTCGAGTCGGGGTGGAACGACCTGCAGTCGCGGCCGGTGTCCGACGACGACCACACGCAGGTCGAGGACTGGTACCGGGACTCCTTCGTCCCGCAGCTCGACGACCGAAGCGGCGGCACCGCCAACCCGGACCAGTTCACGCCGACCGAGGACCCGCAGGCCTACCTGCAGGCGCGGTACACGGCGCCGTTCACCGACTACGACGAGGCCATCGGCCAGGACGACGCCGGTGACGGCAGCGCGTGGTCAGCGGCGCACGCCGAGTACCAGCCGTACTTCAAGCAGGCCGTCGAGGCCGCCGGGTACGAGGACCTCCTGCTCATGGACACCGACGGGGACGTCGTGTACTCGGCGTACTCCGGCGCGGACCTCGGCACGGACCTCGAGAGCGGGCCCTACCGCGACTCGAACCTCGCGACCGGGTACCAGCAGGCCCTGCAGCTGACGAGCTCGGACGACTTCGTGGTGACGGACTTCGCGCGGTACGTGCCGAGCCTCAACGTCCCGACGCTCTGGGTGATGTCGCCGGTGGGGGAGGACGGCAAGATCATCGGGGTGATGGCCGTCCAGGTGCCGGTCGACCTCATCACGCAGGTCATGACGGGCAACGAGCAGTGGAAGGACGACGGCCTCGGGGACACCGGGGAGTCGTACCTCGTCGGTGCCGACCACCTCATGCGGTCGTACCCGCGCCAGCTCATCGAGCACCCGAAGCAGTACCAGCGCGACGTCGTCGCTGCCGGGACGGCGCCGTCGACCGCGGCCCGCCAGGTCGCGGTGAAGGGATCCGTGCTCCTGCAGGAGGTGAACACCACCCCGGTGACACGGGCGCTGCAGGGGAAGTCCGGGACGGTGATCTCGACGGACTACCGCGGGAAGGAAGTACTCGCGGCGTACGCGCCACTCGAGGTCGACGGGCTCCGCTGGGTCGTCGTCGCGCAGATGGACACGGCCGAGGCGTTCGCCCCGGTGAACGACTTCGCCCGGAACATCGGCCTCGCGCTCGTCGGCATCATCGTCCTCGTCAGCCTGCTGTCGCTGCTGCTGGCCCAGGTGTTCGTCCGGCCGATCCGGCGGTTGCAGACGGCGGTGAACCGGGTGTCGTCCGGCGACCTCGGCGTCGAGGTGCAGACGAAGGCCGGCGACGAGATCGGCGACCTCGGTCTCGCGTTCAACGACATGAGCCGCAGCCTGCAGGTGAAGCAGGACCTGCTCGACGAGCAGCGGCGACAGAACGACACCCTGCTGCTGACGCTCATGCCGGAGGAGGTCGCCCGTCGGTACAAGCAGGGCGACGAGACGATCGCGGCCGACCACCAGGACGTCGCCGTCGTCTACGCGGACATCATCGGGTTCGACGAGTTCGCCGCCGGCCTCACCGCCGAGGAGTCCCTGTCCCTCGTCAACGACGTCTGGCGCTCCCTCGACGAGGCGGCCACCCGACACGGCGTCGAGCGGGTGCGCACGACCCGGAGCGGGTACCTCGCCAGCTGCGGCCTGAGCGTCCCGCGCGTGGACAACGTCCGCCGTGTCGTCGACTGGGCGGAGGAGGCGCAGGGCGTGCTCGAGCGCTTCAACGCGCAGCACGGGTCGAAGATCGGCCTGCGCGCCGGCATCGACACCGGCCAGGTCACGAGCGGGCTCGTCGGGCGCTCGAGCATCGTCTACGACATGTGGGGCGACGCCGTCAGCCTGGCGTACCGGGTGCAGGGGATCGCCCCGGCGCCGGGCGTGTACGCGACGCAGCGCGTGGTCGACAAGCTCGGCGACCGCGGGGGCGTGCAGGACGCCGGCGAGGTGCAGACGCAGGCCGGCCCGCAGCGGGTCTGGAAGCTCGAGCGCACCGGAGCGGCGTCGTGACCGCGTTCTGGGAGCAGCCGTGGTTCTGGCCGGCGATCAGCGTCATCGTCGGCCTGCCGCTGCTGCTGCTCGTCCTGACCGAGCTGCAGTCGAACCTCGAGCGACGCGGCAACTCGCTGCACAAGGTGGTCGGACTGCTGCGGAACGCCGTGGTGCCGATCATCGCGATCCTCGTCCTGTCCGTCCAGGTCACCGACGCGGTCGACCCGGGCAAGCCCGTGGTGAACCAGATCATCGGCACCGTGCTCGGGTTCCTCGTGATCGTGTTCGTCCTGAACGGGCTGAACATCGTCCTGTTCACGAACGCCCGGAAGGGCACCTGGCGCGAGAAGATCCCGTCGATCTTCGTGGACATCGCCCGCATCGTGCTCATCGCGCTCGGGCTGGCGCTGGTGTTCAAGATCGTCTGGGGTGCGGACGTCGGCGGGATCTTCACCGCGCTCGGTGTCGGCTCGCTCGTCATCGGCCTCGCGCTGCAGTCCGCCGTCGGTCCGGTGATCGCCGGGCTGTTCCTGCTGTTCGAGCAGCCGTTCCGGCTGGGGGACTGGCTCGACGCCGGTGGCGTGCGCGGCCGGGTGGTCGAGGTGAACTGGCGGTCGGTGCACATCGACACGGGCGCCGGGATCCTCATCATGCCGAACTCCTCGTTGGCAGGGGCGTCGTTCACGAACCTCAGCCGGACAGGAGGCACGTTCCCGGTCGCCACGGACGTCACGTTCACGACGGACGACCCTCCGGCAGCGGTGGTCGCCCTGCTGCAGCGGGTCGCGTCCGGCCTGCCCCAGCGGTACCCCGGCACGCAGCCGGTGGCGGTGCCGACCGGCGGATCGTCGTACACCGTGTCCTTCGAGGTCCGCGGACCGTCGCAGGAGGACGATGCGCTCGCCCAGTTCCGGATGTGGCTCTGGTACGCCGCCCGGCGCGCAGGGCTCGGCCTCGACGGCGACACGACCGACGACTTCGTCACCGACGAGCGTCGGGACGCCGCCCTGGCGTCGATCGCGCCCACGCTGTACCTGACGGGCGACGACGGGGCCGCGCTGGCACCGCTCGTCCGGCTCGAGCGGTACGCCGCCGGCGAAACGATCGTCACGGCCGGCACGGTGCCGGACGCGGTCCGGTTCGTCCTGTCCGGCAGCGTCGACCTGCGCGTCCCGTTCGAGGACGCCGAGTTGCCGGCGACCCGCGTCGAGACCGGCGACTACCTCGGGCAGACGGCGTTGACCCGGGAGGCGCTGCTCACCACCGCCGTCGCGCTCACCGAGGTCGCGGTGCTGGTCGTGCCCGCCACCGCGCTCGACCAGATCGTGCGCGGCACGCCGGCGCTCGCCCGGGACATGGGGGAGGTCATCGACCGCCGCCGGCAGGAGGTCTCCGCGGCGGTGTCCGCCCACGTCGCATCCCAGCGGAAGACGGTGTCCGCCGCCTAGACTCGACCGCGTGCGTTACGCGAACTCCGTGGTCGACCTCGTCGGCGACACCCCGCTCGTCAAGCTCAACCGGGTGACCGAGGGGGTGCGCGCGACCGTCCTCGTGAAGGTCGAGTACCTCAACCCCGGTGGGTCGTCGAAGGACCGGATCGCCACCAGGATCATCGACGCGGCCGAGGCCTCCGGCGACCTGGGTCCCGGCGGCACCATCGTCGAGCCGACCTCCGGCAACACCGGCGTCGGCCTGGCGCTCGTCGCCCAGCAGCGCGGCTACCGCTGCGTGTTCGTCCTGCCCGACAAGGTCGGCGAGGACAAGCGGAACGTGCTCACGGCGTACGGCGCCGAGATCGTCGTCACGCCGACCGCCGTCCCGCCCGAGCACCCGGAGTCGTACTACTCGGTGTCCGACCGGCTGGTGCGCGAGATCCCCGGCGCCTACAAGCCGAACCAGTACGCGAACCCGAACGGTCCGCGCAGCCACTACGAGACCACCGGTCCGGAGATCTGGCGCGACACCGAGCAGCGCATCACGCACTTCGTCGCGGGTGTCGGCACCGGCGGCACCATCTCCGGTACCGGACGCTTCCTGAAGGAGGCCTCGGACGGCCGTGTCCGCATCGTCGGCGCCGACCCCGAGGGCTCCGTCTACTCGGGCGGCACCGGTCGCCCCTACCTGGTCGAGGGCGTGGGCGAGGACTTCTGGCCGACCGCGTACGACCCCGGGGTCCCCGACGAGATCATCGCCGTGTCGGACGCCGACTCGTTCGCGATGACCCGTCGGCTCGCCCGTGAAGAGGGCCTGCTCGTCGGTGGCTCGAGCGGCATGGCGGTCGTCGCCGCGCTCCGAGCCGCCCGCGACCTCACCGAGGACGACGTGGTCGTGGTGCTCCTGCCGGACGGCGGCCGCGGCTACCTCGGCAAGATCTTCAACGACCGGTGGATGCGCTCCTACGGCTTCGCCGAGACCGACGACGAGCGCACCGTGGGGTCGCTCATCGCGGGCAAGGACGGCCGGCTGCCCGACCTCGTCCACGCCCACCCGGCGGACACCGTGCGCGAGGTCGTCGACATCATGACGAAGTACGGCGTCTCGCAGATGCCCGTGCTCAGCGCCGAACCGCCCGTCGTCATCGGCGAGGTCGTCGGCGCGGTGGCGGAGAAGGACCTGCTCGAGCAGGTCTTCACCGGCGCCGCGAAGATGACGGACGCGCTGTCCGGGTTCGTGGGCGACCCGCTCCCGCTCATCGGTGTCGGCGAGTCGGTTTCGTCGGCGCGACGTGCGCTCGAGTCGGCGGACGCCCTGCTCGTCGTCGAGGACGGTAAGCCCGTCACCGTGTTGACCCGTCACGACCTGCTCGCCTACCTGTCCGAGTGACCCGCGTCCCGCGTGACGCCCCGACCCAACGAGGAACGAAGCCCGCATGACCGAGTTCAGCACCCGCGCCGTCCACGCCGGCCAGGAGCCCGACGGCCCCACCGGCGCCGTCATCCCGCCGATCCACCTCACGTCGACGTACGTGCAGGACGGTGTCGGCGGCATGCGGAACGGCTACGAGTACTCCCGCGCCGGCAACCCGACGCGCGACTCGCTGCAGACCCTCCTGGCGGACCTCGACGGCGGCGTCGCGGCGTACTCGTTCGCGTCCGGGCTCGCCGCCGAGGACGCCCTGCTGCGCGCAACGCTCGTCCCCGGTGCCCGCGTGGTGATGGGCAACGACGTGTACGGCGGGACCCACCGCCTGGTCAGCCGGTTGCACGTGCCGTGGGGCGTCGAACTCGTGGTCGTCGACATGAGCGACACCGACCGCGTCCGTGCCGCGCTCGAGGGTGCTCCGGCGCAGACCGTCCTCTGGGTCGAGACCCCGACGAACCCGCTCATGAAGATCGCCGACATCGCCGCGCTCGCCGAGATCGGCCACGCGGCCGGTGCCGTGGTCGTCGTCGACAACACCTTCGCGTCGCCGTACCTGCAGCAGCCGCTGTCGCTCGGCGCCGACGTCGTCGTGTACTCGACGACGAAGTACCTCGGCGGCCACTCCGACGTCGTCGGCGGCGCCGTGGTGCTCGCCGACGAGGAGCTCGCCGCGAAGGTGCAGTTCCTGCAGTTCGGCGCCGGGGCGATCTCGTCGCCGTTCGACGCGTTCCTCACCACGCGCGGCATCAAGACCCTCGCGGTCCGGATGGAGCGGCACTCGCGGAACGCCCAGGCGGTCGCCGAGGCACTCGTCGGAGCACCGGGAGTCGAGCGCGTGTACTACCCAGGGCTCGCCGAGCACCCCGGCCACGAGGTCGCGGCACGCCAGATGCGCGGCTTCGGGGGCATGCTCTCGGTCGCGCTGAGCGGTGGACCCGAGGCAGCGCGCCGTTTCGCGGAGTCGACCGAGGTGTTCGCGCTCGCCGAGTCGCTCGGCGGGGTCGAGTCGCTCATCGGGTACCCGTCCGAGATGACGCACGCGTCGGTGAAGGGCACGGAGCTGGCGGTGCCGGAGAACGTCGTGCGCCTGTCCGTCGGCATCGAGGACGCCGGCGACCTCGTGGCGGACCTGCAGCAGGCGCTCGCGCGCTGACGCACCGCGGGCCGTCGGTGGGCGGCCCTACGATGATCGGGTGAGCACCGCGGCGACGAGGACCAGCCTGTTCAGCGGACCGTACGCCCTCGCCACCGTCGGCATGGTCGCGATCGTCGCGGTCGCGGCGTTCCAGAACCTGGCGATGACCACCGTCATGCCGGAGATCAGCCGCGACCTCGACGGCGAGACCCTCTACGCGCTGGCCTTCGCCGCACCCCTGGCGGCCGGCGTGCCGGGCATGGTCCTCGCGGGCAACTGGACCGACCGCGCGGGTGGGCGCATCGTGGCGTGGGTGTCGGCCGGCCTCTTCGCCGTCGGCACCGCCGTCGTCATGCTGGCCCCGACGATGGAGGTCTTCCTCGTCGGCCGGCTCGTCGAGGGCTTCGGCGCCGGCGCGATCGACGTCGTGCTCTACGTCCTCGTCGCCCGGATCTTCCCCGCCGACCTGCACGGCCCGGTGTTCGCCGGGTTCGCCGCCGCGTGGGTGGTGCCGGCGCTCGTCGGTCCGGCGCTCGCGGGCATCGTCACCGACGTCTGGAACTGGCACTGGGTGTTCGCCGGTGCACTCGTCATCGCGGTCGGCGCGTTCTCCCTGCTCGTCCCGACCCTCGGCCGGCTGCACCCACCCGCGCCCGAGCTCCGTCCGGCGTGGCAGCGGTCCCGGATCGGCTGGTCGGTCGCCGCCGCGGTGGCGATCCTGCTGCTCAACGTCGCCCCGGACCTCGGCGCGTGGGCGCGGGGCGCCGCCGTGCTCATCGGCCTCGTCGGGACGTGGTCCGCACTCCGCCCGCTGCTGCCCGCCGGCACCTTCCGCGCCGCCCCCGGGCTGCCGTCGGTGATCCTGCTGCGGGGGCTCGTCGCCGCCGCGTTCTTCGGCAGCGAGGCGTACGTGCCGTTCCTGCTGCAGGCGAAGGACGGCCTGTCCGCCTCGGCAGCGGGACTCGCGCTGACGGTCGCGGCGCTCAGCTGGGCCGGGTCGAGCTGGCTGCACGGACGGCTCGGCGAGGACCGGCTCACCGCGACCCGGACCTTCGCGATCGGGCTCGCGCTCGTGCTCGTCAGCCTGCTCACGGCGCTGACGGTCGCCACGTTCGGCCTGCCGTGGTGGCTGCTCGTGGTCGGGTGGTTCGTCGGCGGCGCGGGCATGGGGGCGATCTACCCGCGGACCTCGATGCTCACGCTGCGCTTCTCCGGCGAGGGCGACGACGGGTTCGCGAGCTCGGCCCTGACCATCGCCGACGCCTCGGGCAGCGTGATCGGGCTCGCCGTCACCGGGCTGCTGTTCATCGGGACGGGCGGTGCCGACGCCGCGGTGTCGTTCCCGCTCGTGTTCGGCGGCATGACCCTGATCGCGGTGCTCGCCGTCGCCGCGGTCCGTCGGCTCGGCCCCGTCCCGGCACCGTCCGTCGTCGCGGTGGGCGGGTAGCGTGGCGGTCGTGCTCCTCCGCGTCGTCACCGCCACCGTCGTCATCGGTGCGGCCCTCGCCCTGGCCGGCTGCCAGGGCACGACGTCGGCCGCGCCCACGCCGGTGCAGAGCACGGACCTGACCAGCTCCGACGGCGGGTTCGACCGGCACGCGGTCATCGGCGTGGTCCTCGAACCCGGGCAGGACACGCTCGGCACCGACCTGCGGGCCGGACTGACCGACGCCGGCTTCGCCCCGGACGTCCGCGTCGCACCGGCCGACGGGTCCGCCGCCGCGCAGCGCACCGCGGTGGACCAGCTCGTGCGCACGGGCGCGAAGGCGTTGCTCGTGCGGGCGGTCGACGCCTCGGCGCTGACCGGGGTCATCCAGGCGGCGCACGACGCCGGTGTCGTCGTGGTGTCGCTGGGGGACCCGCTGCCGACGAGCGGCACGGGTGGCGACGGCGTCTCCGCGGACTACCGGGTGCCGGCCGGCGACGACCAGGCCGACCTCGTCAGCGGGGCCGTCGACGTGGTCGAGTCGCTCCAGCGCGGCGAGAAGCCCACGACCGACTGACGTCCGTCGGGCAGGGCGGTCAGCGCCACCACGACGGGAACGACAGCACGATCGTGTCGACCAGTGCCTTCCGCGACCGTCGCGGTCCGGCGAGCCAGGCCTCGATCGCGCCGACGAAGCCCTGCGCCACGAAGCCCGCGGCGACGTCGTCGAGGAGTTCCGGCCGGTGCTCGCGCTCGAGCGTCCGGATGTGCTGCTCGCTCGACACCGTGAAGTGCTCCACGAGGAGTCGGTGCAGCGACGCGTCGTTCGGGTCCGGCAGCGCCTTGCCGTAGATCTCGCGGTGCGCGACGACGTGCTCGACGACGGCGTTGATGCCGCGTCGGGTGATCGTCGCGAACTCGTCGACGCCGGCGCCCCGGGCGAACGCCACGCGACGGACCTCGGCGTCGTCCTCGCGGATGCGGTCGAGCTCCGGTGTGAGGACGTCGGCGAGCAACGACCCGGGGGAGACCGCGTGCGAGTAGAACGTGGCGCGGTTGATGCCGGCCGCCCGGGTGACGTCGGCGACCGTGATCTCGGACACCGGCCGGTCGGCGGCCAGTCGCAGGATGGCCTCGCGCAGGGCAGCGGTCGTGTGCAGGATGCGGGCATCCACCATGACGCCACCCCCTTCTGATCCGGTTCCGTCCCGCCGGTGTTCCGGCGGAACGGGCGGGACGACGTCCGCCGGCGGTCGACCGGCGGCGAGCAGTCCGACGGTACCGCATGTGCCGCGTCCGAGCGGGGCGGGAGCCGTGGCAACACGCGGGAGAGCGCCCCGGACTGCTGCGGTGGTGCTCGGGGGACCCGTAGGATGGTTCCGCGGACGAATCGATTCAATCGACGCCGCGATCACCTCCCCACCCCTCACCGTCGAAGGACTCCTGCTCGTGACCGCGCCCGCCACCACCGGTTCGCTCCGTGTCGTCCTGCATCCGGGAGACGCGCTCTCCCGCCGGCAGAGACTCGTCTACGTCTTCGTCCTGGGCGCCCTCACCGCGCTCGGACCGTTCACGATCGACCTCTACCTGCCGGCGTTCCCGTCGCTCAAGGACGAGTTCGGCATCACCGACGGGGCGGTGCAGCTCACCCTCACCGCGACGACGCTCGGCTTCGCGGCCGGACAGCTGCTGGTCGGCCCGTGGAGCGACAAGGTCGGTCGCCGGCTCCCGCTCATCATCGCGACGAGCCTGCACGTCGCAGCATCGCTCGGAGCCGCACTGGCGCCGAACGTCGAGGTGCTGGCGCTCTTCCGCGTCCTGCAGGGCATGGGTGCAGCGGCCGGTGGCGTCGTGGCGATGGCGACCGTGCGCGACCTGTTCGGCGGCAAGCCGCTCGTGCGGATGCTGTCCCGCCTCGCGATGGTGAACGGCCTGGCGCCCATCCTCGCCCCGCTCATCGGCTCGCAGATGCTCCGGTTCGTGAGCTGGCACGGGATCTTCGTCTTCCTCGCCTGCTACGGCGCTGCTGTCGTGCTCGCCGCGGTCTTGCTCATCGTCGAGACGCTCCCGCCGGCACGTCGGCACGAGGCCGGGCACTCCACCATCGGGCAGCGGTACCGGGCACTCTTCTCCGACCGCGTCTTCGTGGGGGTCGCGCTCATCGGGGCGATGGTCTTCAGCGGGCTCTTCTCGTACCTCAGCGCGTCACCGTTCCTGTTCCAGGGCCTGTACGGGCTCGACGCGCAGCAGTACGGCCTGCTGTTCGCGGTGAACTCGGTCGGCGTCGTCGTCGGCGTGCAGGTCTCCGCGCGGTTGGCGCAGCGCGTCGGGCCGCAGTGGATCCTCGCGTGCTCGACCGCGACCCTGTTCCTCGCCGCCGTCGCGATCATGGTGCTCGACCAGCTCGGTGCCGGACTCGTCGGGGTGCTCGTGCCGCTCTGGTTCTTCATCGCCGCGTGCGGCTTCTCGTTCCCGCTCGTCCAGGTGATCGGCCTCGCCGCCCACGGCAAGGAGGCCGGCACCGCCGCCTCGCTCCTCGGCGCGCTGAACTTCGGCGTGGCGGGGATCATCTCGCCCGTGGTCGGGTGGATCGGCATCACCACGGCGACCCCGATGGCAGCGGTGATGGCGTGCACGTCGGCCGTCGCGATCGTGCTGCTCTGGGCGGTCGTCCGACCGAGGACGGTCCCGGCGCTCACGCACTGACCGTCGCACGGTGCCACGGCACGCGCCGGACAGGAGCGTCCGGCCGTTCGTATGCTGTGGGCATGAGCGACGTGGTGGCGCAGGCACGGGCAGCGGCCGAGGCAGCCAAGCAGGCGGCCGACGAGGCCCGGCGCCTCGCGGACGAGGCGGTGCAGCGGGCGGAGGAGCTCGCCGCCGCGGTGGCGCAGGGCCAGGAGGCGCGGCTCGAGCCCGACGCGGAGCCGGCGGTCGTCGACTCCCCGGCCCCGGCGGTGGACGCGACCGCCCCGGCGGGCGAGCCGACGTCGACGACCGGCACCGTGCCTCCCGAGCCGACCACCATCGAGGGGCCGCCACTCGGCGCGGACGCCGTCGCGGCGATCCGCGCCGGCTACGAGGTCGAGGGCAGCGCGCTGCAGCTCGGTGCCCTCGTGAACGGCGCCGCGGTGCCCGACGTGCAGGTCCGGATCCCGCTCGGCATGCTCAACCGACACGGTCTCGTCGCGGGCGCGACCGGCACGGGCAAGACGCGCACGCTGCAGGTCCTCGCCGAGCAGATCGCCGCGAACGGGGTGCCCGTCTTCGCCGCCGACATCAAGGGCGACCTGTCCGGGCTGGCGGTCGCGGGCACGCCGAACGACAAGCTCCTCGCGCGCACCGCCGGGATCGGCCAGGAGTGGCGCGCGGTGGCGAGCGAGGCGGAGCTCTACTCGCTCGGCGGGCAGGGGACCGGCGTGCCGATCCGTGCGACCGTGTCCGGGTTCGGGCCGCTCCTGCTGTCGAAGGTGCTCGGGCTGAACGACACGCAGGAGTCCTCCCTCGGGCTCGTGTTCCACTACGCCGAGCGGGCCGGGCTGCCGCTCGTCGACCTGTCCGACCTGCGGAGCGTGCTGACCTTCCTCGTGAGCGACCAGGGCAAGGCGGAGCTCGCCGAGCTCGGCGGGCTGTCGAAGCAGACCGCCGGGGTGATCCTCCGCGAGCTGATCACCTTCGCCGACAAGGGCGCCGACCAGTTCTTCGGCGAGACGGAGATCGACACGACCGTGTTCCTCCGCACCGCCGCCGACGGCCGGGGGATCGTCAGCCTGCTCGAGGTGCCCGGCGTGCAGGACCAGCCCGAGGTCTTCTCGACGTTCCTGATGTGGCTCCTCGCCGACCTCTTCAACGAGCTCCCCGAGGTGGGCGACCAGGACAAGCCGAAGCTCGTGTTCTTCTTCGACGAGGCGCACCTGCTCTTCAGCGGGGCGTCGGCGGACTTCCTCGAGCAGATCGTCCGCACGGTCCGGCTCATCCGCTCGAAGGGCGTCGGGATCTTCTTCGTCACGCAGACCCCGAAGGACGTCCCGAACGACGTGCTCGCCCAGCTCGGCTCGCGGATCCAGCACCAGCTGCGGGCGCACACCCCCGACGACGCGAAGGCGCTGCGGGCGACGGTGTCGACCTACCCGACGAGCGACTACGACCTCGGGGAGGTGCTGAC
The DNA here is from genome assembly GCF_059492135.1 of Curtobacterium sp. Curtsp22. Lineage (NCBI taxonomy): Bacteria > Bacillati > Actinomycetota > Actinomycetes > Micrococcales > Microbacteriaceae > Curtobacterium > Curtobacterium sp. Curtsp22. The sequence goes on from NZ_CP168519.1 coordinate 3,572,101, forward strand.
CTCGCTCGCCACCGGTGAGGCGATCGTCACCGTGATGAACGAGAAGGGCGCGCCGACGCCGGTGGCCTGGACGCGCCTGCGAGCCCCCGAGGGCTCGATGGACCCGATGCCCGCGGCCGAGATGACGGCGCGGGTGCAGGCATCCCCGCTCCTGCCCACCTACGGCACGCGGCTCGACCCCGACTCGGCGTACGAGATGCTCGCCCGCCGGATGGAGGCCGCCGCTGCGGACGCGGCTGCCGCGGACGCCGAGAAGGCCGCGGCGACCGCTGCCGCCGAGGCGGAGAAGGAGGCGGCCCGCGCCGCTGCCGCCGCGGCGAAGGAAGTGGCGGCGAAGGAGAAGACCGAGGCGCGCGAACGGGCCGCGGCGCAGAAGGAGTACGAGCGGGCGCAGCGGGAGTTCGAGCGAGCCGAACGGGCGGCGGATGCGCGGCGGTCGGGGCGGACGTCGTCCCGGACGACGACGTCACGGAAGGCGGACGACCCGCTGTCGGACCTGCTCGGGTCCGGACTGGGCAGGACGATCGCCAAGGAGGTCGTGCAGGGGATCTTCTCGACCCTGCGCCGCCGTCGCTGAGGGGTCAGCCGAGGAGGCCGGTGGTCTCGACCACGAGCAGCCCGGCGACCGCGAGGACCGCCACCGCACCGACGGCGACGTACGCTCCGCGCTGCTCGTACCAGGACCGGCTCGCCGGGTAGCGCCGCACGAACTCGCGGATCGACATCGGCCGGGTCTCGTCGGTGACCTGCACGCCGAGGGCGTCCACGATGCTGTCGATGCCGGCGTCGCTCCAGGTGTCGGCGCGGAGGCGGAACAGGTGGGCGCCGGCGGCGTCGAGCGCGATGAGCTCGCGCGTCGTGCGCTCGACCGCGCTGCCGTACGTGGTGGCGAGGACCAGGCTGTGGACGCGGTCGCGGTCCACCCGACGGTTCTGCGTGAGGACGCCGCGCACCGTGATCGCCACCGGGTCGATACCGATGAACGCGGTGCCGAGGCGAACGAAGACGACGGCGACGGCGGCCGCGAGCAGGATGACCGCACCCGTGACGACCGGCCAGAGGCGCATCGGGAGGGAGACCCAGACGAGGGCGACGGCGAGGGGGACGGCCGAGAACACGACGCTCAGGATCGTCGAGCGCACGAGCGAGCGACGCGGCCGGAGGACCACGTCGTACACGGTCGCGCTCGGCCGAGCTGCTGCCGGCGCCGTCAGGTCCCCCACGTGGACTCCTCGTCCCTCGGGTGCCCGGGCAGCGTTCGACGCTCGCCCGGGGAGCGCGCCCCTGCCGCTCCGTGCACCGTGTCCGACCCGTCCCGGGGTCGTCCGTCTGGGCAGTCTAGGCGACCGACGGGTATCGGGGACAGCCCGTTCCACCCCTCGGCATCGTTTCCCGGCCAGTCCATGGCGAACGGGGTTCGGCGGGGTCCGCCGGGTGGGGGACCGTCCTGTCCGGAGTGCGCTGGAGCGCCCCGGACGACGGAAGCCCCGGGAACCGATCGGTTCCCGGGGCTTCCGGGCTGGTGGCGGAGAATGGGGGATTCGAACCCCCGAGGGCTTGCACCCAACACGCTTTCCAAGCGTGCGCCATAGGCCACTAGGCGAATTCTCCTGGCGCCGTCTTCCGACGACGACACCCAATGGTACAGGTTCTCCGGAGTGCTCACGACCGCGTGTCGGAAGTGCCGGGGCTCCCAGATGTCGTGCCGTGTGCGCCGACTACCCTGGACGCGTGTCGACCCGCATCTACATCACGTCAGCAGAAGGACACACGGGCAAGAGCACCGTCGCCCTCGGTGTCCTCGAGACCCTCGCACGCTCGGTCGGACGGGTCGGGGTGTTCCGACCGGTCGCCCGCTCCGTCGACGAGCCGGACTACGTGCTCGAGCTCCTGCTGCAGCACACCGCGGTCGGCATCTCCTACGACGACGCGGTCGGCGTCACCTACGACGACGTGCACGCCGACCCGGACGCGGCGCTCGCGACGATCGTCACCCGCTTCGCCCAGGTCGAGCGGCAGTGCGACGCGGTCGTGGTGCTCGGGTCGGACTACACCGACGTCGGCAGCCCGACGGAGCTGTCGTTCAACGCCAAGGTCGCGGTCAACCTGGGCGCTCCGGTGCTGCTCGTGCTCGGTGGCCGCGACGCCGCCGAACGCGGTGCCCGCACCCCAGAGGACATGGCACAGGTCGCCGACGTCACGACGAGCGAGCTCCGCGCCGCGCACGCCCAGCTGTTCGGCATCGTCGTGAACCGCGCCGACCCCGATGCCCTGCCGTCGGTCGTGTCGAGCGTCCGGCAGGCCGTCAGCGACGACCACCCCGACCTGCCCGTGTGGGCCATCCCCGAGGACCGCGTCCTCGTCGCCCCGACCGTCCGCGCCCTGCTCGAGGCGACCGGGGCGACCCTGGTGCGCGGCGACGAAGCACTGCTCGACCGCGAGGCCCTCGGCACCGTCGTCGCCGGCATGAGCATGGAGAACGTCCTGCCGCGCCTGATCGAGGGCGGGATCGTCGTCGTCCCGGGGGACCGCAGCGACGTCCTCATCGCGACGCTCCTCGCGAACCAGTCCGAGACCTTCCCGAGCCTCGCCGGGGTGATCCTCAACGGCGGGTTCGAGACGGCGCCGCAGATCTCCCGCCTGCTCGAGGGGCTGTCGAGCTCGCTGCCGATCGCGCAGAACGACCTCGGCACCTACGACACCGCGCTCCGCATCACCCAGACCCGCGGACGGCTCGCGGCGGACTCGCCCCGCAAGGCCGACCTCGCGCTCGCGCTGTTCGAGCAGCACGTCGACGCCGACGCCCTGCGCGACCGCCTGCAGCTCACGCCCTCCGGGGTCGTGACGCCGCTCATGTTCGAGCACGGACTGCTCGACCGGGCCCGCGGGTACGGCAAGCGCATCGTCCTGCCCGAGGGCGAGGACGACCGCATCCTCCGCGCCGCGTCCACACTGCTGCAGCGTCAGGTGTGCGAGCTCACGATCCTCGGCGACCCCGCCGCGATCCGGACCCGGGCGACCGAGCTCGGCCTCGACCTCGACGCCGCGCAGCTCGTCTCCCCGTTCGACCCCGAGCTCCGTGAGCGTTTCGCCGAGGAGTACACCCGCCTCCGGGCGCACAAGGGCATGTCGATCGAGCTCGCCCGCGACACCGTGACCGACGTGTCCTACTTCGGCACGATGATGGTGCAGCTCGGGCTCGCCGACGGCATGGTCTCCGGCGCGAAGCACACCACGGCGCACACGATCCGGCCGTCGTTCGAGATCATCAAGACCCGGCCGGACACCTCGATCGTGTCCAGCGTCTTCCTGATGGCCCTCGCCGACCGGGTCCTCGTCTACGGCGACTGCGCGGTCATCCCCGACCCGACGAGCGAGCAGCTCGCGGACATCGCGATCTCGTCCGCCGAGACCGCGACGCAGTTCGGCATCGACCCGCGCGTGGCGATGCTCAGCTACTCGACGGGCGACAGCGGCTCGGGAGCGGACGTCGACAAGGTCCGCGCCGGTACCGCCTTCGTGCGCGAGCGCCGCCCGGACCTGCTCGTCGAGGGACCGATCCAGTACGACGCCGCCGCCGACCCGACGGTCGCGTCGACGAAGATGCCGGACTCGCCCGTCGCGGGTCGCGCCACGGTGTTCATCTTCCCCGACCTCAACACGGGCAACAACACGTACAAGGCCGTGCAGCGCTCGGCCGGTGCCGTGGCGATCGGCCCGGTCCTGCAGGGCCTGCGCAAGCCGATCAACGACCTCTCCCGCGGTGCGCTCGTCGGCGACATCGTCAACACCGTCGCGATCACCGCGATCCAGGCCGGCACCGCGACCGACGCGGGCTGACCGCGCGACCCGCACCGCGCCTCCCGTCCGACCGAGAAAGTGACCCATCCCGTGACCGCAGCCCTCGTCGTGAACTCCGGATCGAGTTCGTTCAAGTACCAGCTCATCGAGCTCGAGGGGGAGCGCACGCTCGCCTCCGGGCTCGTCGAACGCATCGGCGAGTCGACGGGGGCGTGGAAGCACACCAACGCGCTCACGGGGGAGTCCTCGTCGAACGACTCGACCCCGGTGGCCGACCACGCGGCCGGTTTCCAGGCCATGATCGACGCCTTCGCGAAGGTCGGGCCGTCCTTCGACGAGCACCCGCCCGCCGTGGTCGGCCACCGCGTCGTGCACGGCGGTACCACCTTCGACCGGGCCACCGTGGTGACGGACGAGGTCGAGCGGCAGATCGAGGAGCTGAACAGCCTCGCGCCGCTGCACAACCCGGCGAACCTCGAGGGCATCCGCGCCGCGAAGCAGGTCTTCTCGGACGTGCCGCAGGTGGCCGTGTTCGACACCGCGTTCCACCAGACCATGCCGCCGCACGCCTACATGTACGCGATCCCGGCCGACCTCGCCGCGAAGTACGCGATCCGCCGCTACGGCATGCACGGGACGAGCCACAAGTACGTGTCCGAGCAGGCGGCAGAGTTCCTCGGCCGTCCGCTCGCCGAGCTCAAGACGATCGTGCTGCACCTCGGCAACGGGGCGTCCGCCGCGGCGATCGACGGTGGACGCTCGATCGAGACCTCGATGGGTCTCACCCCGCTCGAGGGTCTCGTGATGGGCACCCGCTCCGGGGACCTCGACCCCGCGGTCCTCATCCACCTCCACCGCGAGGCCGGGCTCTCCTTCGACGAGCTCGACACCATGCTCAACAAGGAGTCCGGGCTGCTCGGCCTGACCGGCAACGGGGACATGCGCGACGTGCAGGACGCGGCGCTGCACGGTGACGATGTCGCCGAGGCGGCGCTCGCCGTGTACCGCCACCGCATCCGTCGGTACGTCGGCGCCTACACGGCGCAGCTCGGCGGGCTGGACGCGGTGGTCTTCACCGCGGGCGTCGGCGAGAACAACGCGCTGCTGCGCCGGCGCGTGCTCGCCGGGCTCGAGCACCTGGGCATCGAGATCGATGCGGACCGCAACGAGTTGGCGTCTCGGGAGGCGCGGCTCATCTCCACGGACACGTCGCGCGTCGCGGTGCTCGTTATCCCGACGAACGAGGAACTCGAGATCGCCCGGCAGTCGGCTGCGGTCGCGCTCTGACGCGGCGGGCGGCGGGCGCGGCGGGCGGCGCGCTTGCGGCGGGCGCGGCGCCGCGATCGAACCACGAATCCGACGTCGAACCAGCGTCGTCCCCCGGTTCGACGTCGGATCCGTGGTTCGACGCTGCTGCCGTGGTGTGCGTCAGCCGAGTGACGCGACCGCCGCGGGGATCGGGGTGTCGCCGCTCGTGACCTCGAACTGCACGCCGACCGCGGTGTCGTCGAGGAGCGCGTGGAGCACCACCGCCGCGACGTCCGCCCGTGGGATCGTGCCGCGGGGCACCGTGGCGCCGACGTCGACCGTGCCCTGGGGCGGCGTGTCGAGCAGACCCCCGGGTCGGACGATCGTCCAGCGCAGGTTCCGCGCCCGCAGGTTCGCGTCCGCCTCGGCCTTCGCGCGGAGGTACACCTGGAAGACGTCGGCCTCCGACCGGGCGGGCACGACCGCACGCTCCGGGTCGTACGAGTCCGCCGCCATCGCCGAGATCATCACGTAACGGCGGATGCCGGCGCGCTCGGCCGCGTCCGCCAGGAGGATCGCCCCGTCCCGGTCGACCGAGAGCTTCCGCTCGGCGCCGCTCCCCGGACCGGCCCCGGCGGCGAACACCACCGCGTCGACCCCGCGGAGCCGGAGCCCGAGTTCGTCGTCGTCGAGCTGCTCGAGGTCGGCGACGATCGCCCGTCCGCCCTGCTGCTCCACGTCGGTGACGTGCGCGGGGTTGCGGACGATGGCGACGGCGTCGTGGCCGGCGTCGGTGATCTGGCGGGCGAGGAGGAGGGCGATCTGGCCGTGGCCTCCGGCGATGGCGATCTTCATGTGTCCGATCTTGCCCGTCGCGTCCGGTAGACTTCTCGGCGGCTCCTCACGTGACGCCATCCAGGCCAACTCCCCCAGGGCGGAAACGCAGCAAGGGTAACCGGGCTCTGGCGGGTGCGTGAGGAGTCTTTTCGTGCGCCTGGTGTCTCTTTCGTAACGGGTTGCGGACAGCAACCTGATCGTGTGCAAAGATCGCCCTCAGGAACCCCCAACCAGGGCTCCTGACCCTCCACCGCCTCACCAGCGGGGGAGTTCCGGATCAGGTGGCGAGCGCGCTCGCCAGGAAAAGAGACACGCATGCGCAGGCACGTGTCGCTGCGGGGTACCCGTGTACCCACGACGGCGGGCGACTGGACACGACGGATCTTCGGTGCTGGCGGCCGAGCTCGACGACGAGCATCGGACGATCGGCGTCTCCTCCTGCGCGGCGGCGTCATCGCCACGGTGACGGCGCTCCTCGCCGCCACCGTGGCGATCCAACCCGCTGCGGCTGCACAGACCGACGTCTCCGAGGCCGAGGGGCTCCTGCTCAGCGGCTCGGGCATCGTGGACGTCGACGGCATCGCCCAGCTCGGCGGCGCCTACTCCGCACGCGGTGCGACGACCGGCGGCGGGACGACGAACCAGCCGCTCAACGTCGAGGCGCTGAACACCGTGGGGGTGGACCTCGGCAACGACATCGACCTGCTCGGGGCGAACGGCATCCTCACCCTCGGCGTGGCCGGCCAGTACGCGACGACCTCGGCGAACGGTGCGACGGCGTCCTCCGGCCTCCTCACGAACGACGGCGGCATCGGCGTGGGCACCGGGATCGGTACCGGCGCGTCGACGCTCGACCTCAACCCGCTCTTCAGCCGGGTCGGTGCCGACACGACGGTGCTCTCGAACGCGCGGCTGCGGGTCGGAGCGCTCGCGTCGACCCTCACCGCGACGCGCGGCACGACGGTCGGCACGACAAGCGACTACCGGATCGCCGGGGCCGACCTGACGCTGACGAGCCCGGCCGTGCAGGGCCTGACGACGTCGCTCCGCGACCAGCTGCGCACCGTCTCCGGTCAGGTGAACGGCGTCTTCGGCACCGGGGGAGCGCTGCAGGGCACCACCGCGACGGTGACCAGCCAGATCCAGACCCTCCTGCGCCAGGCGTTGCTCGGCACGGTGAACGTGAGCGGCACCACCATCACGTCGAACGTGGACCTCAACCTCGACGGCACCCTCACCCAGGTCCTCCAGCAGCCGCTCACGGACGGTGCCGTGACGATCGTCCCCGCGACCGGCACGATCACGGTCGACCTGGACAAGCTCACGGCCCTCAACGGTCAGCCCGCGAACACCCCGGTGCTCACGACCGCCGCGGTGAACTCGATCAACCAGAGCATCACCACGATCCTCGGCACGCAGCTGCCCACGACGCTGCAGACCGCCGTGGTCAACACGATCAACTCGACCGCGGTGCGCGTGGACATCGCCACGAACGCGACCGTCGTCGGACAGCCCTCCGCTGCGATCGGTCTCCGGATCGACACCACCCTCGGAGCGCTCGCCGGTACGGCGACCGCGAACCCGACGGTCACCACCTCGGGGAGCCTCGTCGGCCTGCCGCTGCCCCTCGGCACCGTGCTCGCACCGGTCGTGAGCGGAACCGTCGTCCCCGCGCTGCAGAACGCGCTCCGACCGATCATCGGTGGGACCGCCCTGGCACAGCTCGGCACCGCCCTGACGAACACGACCACTGCCGTCGCGACCCTGCTGTCCCCGGTCGTTATGCTCCTCCGCCAGGTCATCGACCTGACCGTCAACGCACAGGACACCACGACCGGGTTCCGCGACGGCCGAGGGTACGACCCGGGATCGCGCAGCGTGCACGCCCTGCGGCTGTCGATCCTGCCGGGGGCGAACGTCGCCACCGTCGACCTCGCCACGTCGACCGTGCGGGCCACGGCCTTCGTCGCGCCGACCATCACGGCACCCGCCGCGAACCAGGTGTTCAGCGTGCCGACGGCGTCCTCCACCCGAACCGTCACCGTGAGCGGCACGGGCGAACCCGGTGCCACGATCGGTGTGAGCCTCGGTGGCGGCCGGACGGGCACGGCGACGGTCGCGGCCAACGGGACCTGGACGACGACCGTGGCGAACGTGCCGACCGGCTCCTACACGGCGAGCGCGACCCAGACCGTGGGGGGAGCGGCGGCGGGCTCGGCCACGCAGCAGTTCTCGGTCGTCGCGCAGCAGGCCCTGACCATCTCGACGCCGACCGCGGGGCAGACCTTCACGACCACCGGCACCACCGCGCCGGTGACCCTGACCGGCACCGCGACCGCGAACGCCCGCATCGACGTCGACCTCGGAGGCGGCCTCACCGCGACCGGCACGGCGAACGCGAGCGGCGCGTGGAGCATCACGGTGCCGGACGTCCCGATCGGCGAACCGACCGCGAGCGTGACGCAGACCGTGGGGGACACCACCTCGGCGCCCGTGACGCGGGCCTTCCGGGTCGTCGCCGCAGCCGGCCTCACGGTCGACAGCCCGACGGCCGGCCAGGACTTCCCGCTCGCCGGGACCACCCGGGACGTGCCGTTCTCCGGTTCGGCGCAGCCCGGCGCCCGGGTCGACGTCGACCTCGGTGGCGGCCGCACGGCCACGACCACGGCGAACGCCGGCGGTACCTGGTCGACGACGGTGACGGGTGTCCCCGCGGGGTCGTACTCCGCCCAGGTGACGCAGACCGTCGGGTCCTCGACGAGTGCCCCCGTGACACGTGCCTTCACGGTCACGGCCGCCCCGGCGCTGACGATCGACGCTCCCGAGGACGGCAGCACGATCACCGTCGCGGACCCGACCTCGACCACGCCCGTCACGGTGTCCGGCACCGCCGCACCGAACGCGCAGGTCACGGTCGGCATCGGCGGGTCCTTCGCCGCGACGGTGACCGCGACCGGCGACGGCGACTGGGAGGCGACCTTCCAGGGCGTCCCGGTCGGCGACCGCACCGCGACCGCTCGGCAGACCGTGGGCGGGACGACCTCCGGCCCCGTGACGAGCGACTTCACCGTCGCCGCCGGTGACCCGATCGCGATCACCGCCCCGGCACCCGGTGCCACCGTCACCGTGCTCGACGCGGACACGACGACCGACCTCGACGTGACCGGCACCGCCGAGCCCGGCGCCGACGTCGCGGTCTCGCTCGGCGGCGGGCTGACCGCCACCGCGACCGCGAACGGCGACGGGGACTGGACCGCCACGGTCCAGGACGTCCCGGTCGGCCGGTACACGATCCAGGCGACGCAGACCGTGGGCGGGACCACCTCGCCGGCCGTCCGCCAGGTCGTGACGGTCGTCGCCGGCGCGGCGCTCGCCGTGACCTCGCCGACCCAGGACAGCACGACCGACGTCGCGACCGACGACTCGACGATCGACGTCGTCGTCTCGGGCACCGCGCAGCCGGGCGCCGGCATCAGCGTCGTCCTCGACGGGACGGGCGACCCGGTCACCACGACCGCCGACGACGACGGTGCGTGGTCGGTGACCCTGCCGGACGTCGGCACGGGCGACCACACCGCGAGCGTCACGCAGACGGTCGGCGGGCAGACGTCCGCAGCCGTCGACCGGGACTTCGCGATCGCGGTCGGCGACGACCTGGTGATCGAGTCGCCGACGGACGCGCAGGAGGTCCCCGCGGGAGCGGGCGGCCAGATCGGCGTCGTCGTGCGCGGCACCGCCGAGCCGGGTGCGAGCGTGCGGGTCACGGTCGACGACGGCGACCCGGTCGACGTGGTCGCCGACGGCTCCGGCAACTGGGCGACCGACCCGACGCAGCTCGGCATCGGCGACCACACCGTCACCGCCGTGCAGACCGTGAACGGCACGACCGGACCCACGGTGACGCGCGACTTCACCGTCGTGCCGGGGACTGCCGTCGCGATCGACTCGCCGGCCGTCGGTTCGCGCTTCGTCGTCGTCGACGGCGACGCGACCGCGACCGTCCCGATCTCCGGCACCTCGGAGCCGGACGCGGACATCACGGTCTCGCTCGGCCCGGACACGCAGTTCACCACCACGGCGAACGGCGACGGCGTGTGGAGCGTCGACGCCACCGGTCTCGCACCCACCGGCACGTACACGGTGAACGCGAGCCAGAGCGTCGAGGGCGTGGTCACCACCGCGATCCCGACCACGTTCCAGGTCGTCACGGCCGCGCAGCTGGCGATCACCACCCCCGGCACGGCGCCGATCACGGTCGCGGGCGACGACGTCCGACGTGACGTGACGGTCTCCGGCACCGGCCAGCCCGGCGCCGCGGTGACCGCGAGCACGACCGGCGAGGACGACCAGCGGACGACGGTCGCCCCGGACGGCACCTGGTCGGTGACCTTCCCGGACCTCGCGGTCGGCGAGCACCCGGTGTCGGTGACGCAGACGCTGCCCGGGACGGTCTCGTCCCCGGCGGTCTCCGACCCGGCGACGCGCACCGTCACGATCGAGGCCGCGGACGCGGTCACGGTGACGACCCCGGCCGCCGACGCCGTGCTGCTCGTCCCGGACGCCGACGCGACGCGTGACGTCACGGTCACCGGGACGGCCGAGCCGAACGCTCCGGTCACGGTGCGACTCGGCGACGACGAGGCGACCACCACCGCGGACGGCGACGGCGACTGGACGGTCACGTTCGGCGGGGTCGGTGTCGGTGACCCGACGCTCACCGCGACCCAGACGGTCGGCGGGACCAGCGCCTCCAGTCCCGCACAGACCGTCACCGTCCGTGCCGGGACCGCGCTCTCCCTGACCGCTCCGACGAACGGCGCCGTCCTGACGGTCGCCGACGCGGCCGGCACGGCCGACGTGCGGGCCGCGGGACGGGCCCAGGGCGGGGCCACGGTCACGGTGACGCTGTCGAACGGCGACTCCGACGAGGTGACCGCCGCTGCCGACGGCGCCTGGGAGACGACGTTCGCGGACGTCCCGGTCGGCGACTACACGGTCCGCGCGACGCAGGTCGTCGGCGGGCAGACGTCGGCACCCGTCACCGCGGCGGTGTCGGTCCGCGCCGGTGCGCCGCTCACGGTGACGACCCCGGCCCGGGCCACCTCCGTGACGGTGGCCGACGACGACGCGACGACCGACGTGCGGTTCGCCGGCACCGGCCAGCCCGGGGCGACCGTCACGGTCGACCTCGGTGACGGCGGGACCGCGACGGCACGGGTCGGCGACGACGGGGACTGGGCCACGACGGTCGAGGACGTGCCCACCGGTTCGTGGACGGCCGAGGTCACCCAGGCCGTGAACGGGACGACGAGCGCGGCGGTCGCACGACCGGTGTCCGTCGTCGCCGCGGCCGACCTGACCGTCCGCCAGCCCGGCGAGGACCCGATCACCGTCGCGGACGGCGACGCCACCACCACGGTGACGATTGCCGGTGACGCCCAGCCGGGCGCCACCGTCACGGTCACCGTCGACGACCGCGACCCCGTCGAGGTCACCGCCGGTGACGACGGCGCGTGGAGCGTCGACGTGCCGGACCTCGGCGTCGGCACGCACGACGTCAGCGTCACGCAGACGGTCGACGGGTCCACGTCCACCACCCCGGTCGAGTCGGCCTTCGAGATCGAGGCCGGAGCCCCGGTCGAGATCGCCGAACCGACGGCAGGCCAGGAGTACACCGTCGCCGGCGAGGGCGCGACCACCACGGTCGACGTCAGCGGGACGGCGGAGCCCGGTGCGACCGTCGTGGTCGACCTCGGCGGCGGACGCAGCGAGTCCACCACCGCGGACACCGACGGCAACTGGAGCGTCTCGGTGCCCGACGTGCCCGCCGGCACCCCGACGGTCAGCGTCACGCAGCGGATCGGTGACACCGTCTCCGCCCCGGTCACCGTCGGCATCCGGGTGCTCGTCGCGGACCCGATCACGATCGCCACCCCGGCGAACGGATCGACCGTGCGCGTCGCGCAGCAGGACTCGATCGCGACCGTGACCGCGAACGGCGCCGCCGAGCCGCTGGCGACCGTCCGGGTGGCGGTCGACGGGGGCGACCCCCGGACCGTGACGGCGACCGCCGCCGGCACCTGGTCCGTCGACCTCGAGGGCCTCGGCACCGGCGAGCACACCGTCCGTGCCACCCAGACGGTCGAGGGATCGACCTCGGCGCCGGTCTCGACGACCTTCACGGTCGCCGCGGGTGCAGCGCTGACGGTCGACACGCCGGCGGACGGCGACACCGTGACCGTGCCGGCCGGCACCACGACCGCGAGCGTCCCGGTCAGCGGCCAGGGGCAGCCCGGCGGCACCGTGCGGATCGTGACCGACGACGGCGTCCCCGTCCAGGTCCCGGTCGGCCCGGACGGTCGCTGGTCGACCGAGCTCACCGGTCTCGACGCCGGCGACCACACGATCGTCGTCACGCAGGTCGTGAACGGCACGACGTCGTCGCCGATCGAGCGCGACCTGACGGTGGAGGTCGCCGCGGTGGACGCGATCGTCGTCACCTCCCCGGAGAACGGCACCGCCTACCGCGTGCTCGGCGGCACCACGGACGTCCGGGTCTCCGGTGTCTCCGCCCCGAACGCGGCCGTCTCGGTCCGCGTCGACGGCGGGACCCCGGTCACGACGACGGCGGACGGCGACGGCGAGTGGGCCGTCACCGTGCCGGACGTCGGCACCGGCCCGCACACGATCGCCGCCGCGCAGACGGTCGGTGGGACGACGACGAACGCCCCGCAGGTCGGGTTCTCCGTCGCCGCGGCCGCACCGGTCCGGGTCACCAGCCCGACCGACGGCCAGGTCGTCCCGACCACCGGTGCCACGACGTCGATCCCGGTCAGCGGTACCGCCGAGCCGGGCGCCACGGTCTCCGTCGACATCGACGGCCGGACCGCGACGACGACCGCGGGTGGTGACGGTTCGTGGACCGTCACCGTCACCCGGGTCCCGCCGGGCACCCACACCGTGTCGGTCACCGAGACCGTCGGCGGCGTGACCTCCGACCCGGTGACGAGCACCGTGCGGGTCGTGGTCGCCCAGCCGACCGACGTGACCATCACGAGCCCGGTCCCCGGCCAGCTCATCCCCGCGACGGGCACCGGCGACACCGGCAGCTTCACGGTGACCGGGCACGCCACACCGGGAGCGCTCGTCACGGTGCGCCTGTCGAACGGGCAGGTCCGCACCACGACCGCGGACGCCGACGGCGACTGGAGCGTCACGTTCGACCGCGTCCCCGAGGGGGAGTGGACCATCGAGGCGTCGCAGTCCGTGAACGGCACGACGACGGTCTCGCAGCCGGTCCCGATCGTGGTCGACGCGGTGGAGCCGCTCGCGGTCACCTCGCCCACGCCGGGCGCGCACCAGACGGCCTCCGCCGCCGGGACCGTCGACTGGCGGGTCACCGGGACCGCCGAGCCGGGAGCGACCGTCACCGTCGTCGCCGACGACGGCACGCCCGTCACGACGACGGCGGCCGAGGACGGCACCTGGTCGGTCGTCCTGCGACTGGCGGTCGGGCAGCACACCATCCGCGTGACGCAGACGGTGGCGGGTGCGACGTCGGCCGTGCAGTCGGTCGCGGTCGTGGTCGACGCAGCGGTGCCGGGCGGCCCTGGCACGCCCGGCACGCCCGGGACGCCCGGTGCGCCCGGTGCGCCCGGTGCGCCTGGAACGCCGGGTGCGCCCGGGACCGGCGGCAACGGGTCCGGGAGCGGGAGCGGGACAGGTTCCGGGTCCGGTGCGCTCGCGTTCACCGGTGCCGACGTGGCCCCGCTCGCCGGGGCAGCGGGTGGCCTGGTGGTGCTCGGCTTCCTCCTGATCGGTCTGTCGCGGCTCGCCCGCGGCCTCCGCCGCCGCGGACGCGTCTGAGTCCGTCGCACGCACGAACCGCGCCTCCCGTCCCGTCGTCTGCACGGACGGGAGGCGCGGTTCGTCAAGCGCCCGCCGCCCACTTCCCACAGGCGGTCCGGTCCGACCATCGGGTGTCGGTCGTCCCGGCTACCCTTGGGGCGTGGTCACCGCCCTGTATCGCCGTTACCGGCCCGAGAACTTCGCCGAGCTGATCGGACAGTCGCAGGTCACCGATCCCCTCCGGACGGCCCTGCGCACGAACCGGGTCAACCACGCCTACCTGTTCAGCGGCCCGCGCGGCTGCGGCAAGACGACGTCCGCGCGCATCCTCGCGCGCTGCCTGAACTGCGCCGAGGGCCCCACCGACACCCCGTGCGGCGTCTGCCCGAGCTGCGTCGAACTGGCACGCGGCGGCGGGGGATCGCTCGACGTGATCGAGATCGACGCCGCCAGCCACAACGGCGTCGACGACGCCCGTGACCTGCGCGACCGCGCCGTGTTCGCCCCGGCGCGCGACCGCTACAAGATCTTCATCCTCGACGAGGCGCACATGGTGACGCCGCAGGGCTTCAACGCGCTGCTCAAGCTGGTCGAGGAACCGCCGGAGCACGTCAAGTTCATCTTCGCGACGACCGAGCCCGAGAAGGTCATCGGCACCATCCGGTCGCGCACCCACCACTACCCGTTCCGCCTCGTCCCACCGGCCGCGATGCTCGAGTACGTCGAGCAGCTCTGCCAGCAGGAGTCGGTCTCGGTCGCGCCCGGCGTGCTGCCCCTGGTCGTCCGCGCCGGCGGCGGTTCCGTCCGTGACACCCTGTCGCTGCTCGACCAGCTCATGGCCGGCAGCGAAGACGGGGCGATCGCGTACGAGCGGGCCGTCGCGCTCCTCGGCTACACCGACGCCGCACTGCTCGACGACGTGGTCGACGCGCTCGCCGTGGCCGACCCGGCATCGGCGTTCGCCGCCATCGACCGGGTCGTGCAGACCGGGCAGGACCCTCGTCGCTTCGTCGAGGACCTCCTCGAGCGCCTCCGTGACCTCATCGTCGTGGCCGCCACCAACGAGAGCGCCGCGGCCGTGCTCCGGGGCGTCTCGCCGGAAGAGCTCGACACGATGACCCGGCAGGCCGGTGTCTTCGGTGCGACCGGGCTCTCGCGTGCGGCGGACATCGCGAACCGGGCGCTGACGGACATGACCGGGGCGACCTCGCCGCGGCTGCACCTCGAACTCATGACCGCGCGGATGCTCGTGCCCGAGGCCGACGACACCCAGCGCGGTGCCCTCGCCCGGGTCGAGCGACTCGAGCGACGCATCGGTGTCGGGGACGCCGGCGGGCACCAGGCCGGGCCGGAGTCGCTCCCGGCCGCGGGGTCGACCACCGCCCCCGCGCCGAGCACGCAGCCGGCCGCACCCGCTCCTCGGGTGGCCCAGGCCCCCGCGGCTCCCGCCCAGACCCAGGCCCAGACGCCGGCGCCGGCTCCTGCGCCAGCCGCCGCCGAGCCGGCCGCCACCCCGGCCCCGACGTCGACCGACCCCGGTGCCACCGCTCGGGATGCCGCTGCCTCGTGGGCCGCCGCGGTGCCGAGCGCACCCGAGGCGCCGTCGAGCGGACCCGGGGCGACGCCGGCCCCCGGTGCGGCACCGACGCCCGCCGCGGGCGCTGCCAACGCGTCCTCCACGGGCCAGGGCACGACTGCGGGTGACGAGCCGGCCGTGCGTCCCATCGGCGCCGTCGGGTTCCAGCAACTCCGCGACTCCTGGCCGCAGATCGTCGAGCACGTCCAGCGGCAGAAGCGTTCTGCGTGGTCCGTGGTCGTCACGGCGCAGGTCACGGCGCTGCGCGACGACGTCCTCACCCTCACGTTCCCGAGCCAGCAGGACGTCGCCTCGTTCAAGGAGATGTCCGACCCGAACGCCAGCGTCAGCGAGCTCCTGCGGGCCGCGATCGTCGACGTGCTCGGCCTCCGTGTGAAGTTCGTCGCCCGCGGTCCCGGTGGGCCGGGGCAGCAGCGACCGCCGCAGCAGCCCGGGGCCCAGCCGCCGCAGGGGGCCGCGCAGCCGGCGCCGGGTGCCGCGCCTGCCGGTGCCGCTGCTGCGGGTGCTGCACGGCCCGGTGTCGACCGGGCCGCCGAGACAGCTCCGGCCGCTCCCGCGCGTCCGGAGCCGACGACGTCCGAGCCGCACGGGTCCGCCGAGCAGCCGGCGGCGGGGGAGTCCGCCGACCGATCCGCTGCCCAGGGGTCCGGTGGGGGCGCATCCGCCACCGGAGCATCCTCGGCGCCGGAGCCCGCCGCGCGCGAGACGGCAGCGTCGGAGCACGTGGCACCAGCACAGTCGCCGGCATCGGCATCGGCATCGGCACGGCCGGACGCGGCGCCCGCGCAGGGAGACCAGCGCCCGACGCAGTCCCGCCCCGCCCCCGCCCCGGAGCCCACCGGCGCCCCGGTCACCGAGTGGGCCGTCGCCACGATCCCCGCCGCGGATCCCACCGCCGGGGCCGAGCGCTCGTGGTCGGCACCGTTCGGCACCACCGACACCGGTGAGCCCGTCGCTCCCGTCCCGACCACGTCCGACCCGACGGCGGACGCGGCCCTCGCGGCACAGCTGCGCCCCGCGTCCTCGCTGGGTGCCCCCGCACCGCAGGCGACCCCGTCGACGCAGGCCGCGCCTCCCGGCAGTCCGGACACCGACGCCGACCGCGGCCCGGGCGCCGCGCCGTCCACCGGTCCGGCCACCGCACCGTCCGACGGTCCGTCCGCCGCACCGGGCGGCAGCCCGGACGTCCCCGTCGACGACTACCCGCTCGACGACGACCCGTACGGCGACGGCGACCCCTACCCCGACGCGCAGCAGTCCGCCGCACCGCAGCAGCCCGCCGCCCCCGCGCCGAGCCAGCAGCGCCCGGCACCGGCCCAGCGCCCCGCCGCACCCGCACCGCAGGTCCGCCGGACCCCCGTCGCGGGCCGCTACGGCGAGGCCGTCGTGCGTGAGATCCTGAACGCCCAGTTCATCGAGGAGACCTCCCTCCACGAGGAAGGCGCCTGATGTACGACGGCATCGTGCAGGACCTCATCGACGAGTTCGGCCGCCTCCCCGGCATCGGACCGAAGTCGGCGCAGCGCATCGCGTTCCACATCCTCCAGACCGAGTCGTTCGACCCCACCCGGCTGTCCGAGCTCCTGGCGGACGTCAAGGAGCGGGTCCGCTTCTGCGAGATCTGCGGCAACGTCACCGAGAACGTGCAGTGCAGCATCTGCCGTGACCCGCGTCGGTCGCCGGCGGTCATCTGCGTCGTCGAAGAGGCGAAGGACGTCGCCGCGATCGAACGGACGCGCGAGTTCCGCGGGCTCTACCACGTGCTCGGCGGCGCGATCAGCCCGATCGACGGCATCGGCCCGGACGACCTGCGCATCCAGCAGCTCATGACGCGACTGGCGGACGGCACGGTGGACGAGGTCATCATCGCCACCGACCCCAACCTCGAGGGCGAGGCCACGGCGACGTACCTCAGCCGACTGCTCGTCCCGATGGGCATCCGCACGACCCGCCTGGCGTCCGGGCTGCCCGTCGGCGGCGACCTCGAGTACGCCGACGAGGTCACGCTCGGCCGCGCGTTCGAGGGCCGTCGGGTCGTCGGCGGCTGACCTGCCGGAGCCGGGCAGCGCGCAGGATCCTTGCGTCTGCACCGGCTCTGACGCAACATCCTCGAAACACCGACTACCATCATGAGACCGCGTGACAGTCGCGGAACCGTCGTCCCCGGGAGTACCAACCAGTGGCCTTGATCGTGCAGAAGTTCGGTGGATCGTCCGTCGCGGACGCCGAGAGCATCAAGCGCGTGGCGAAGCGGATCGTCCAGACGAAGAAGGCCGGCAACGACGTCGTCGTGGCCGTCTCGGCGATGGGCGACACCACCGACGAGCTCGTCGACCTCGCGCACTCCGTGACGCCGATCCCCGCCGGACGTGAACTCGACATGCTCCTCACCGCGGGGGAGCGCATCTCGATGGCGCTCCTGGCGATGGCGATCAAGAGCCTCGGGGTCGAGGCGTCGTCGTACACGGGCAGCCAGGCCGGCATGCTCACCGATGCTCAGCACGGCAAGGCCCGCATCGTCGACGTCACCCCGAAGCGCGTGCGCGAGGCACTCGACGCCGGGCACGTCGCGATCGTCGCCGGGTTCCAGGGCTTCAACCGCACGACCGGCGAGATCACCACGCTCGGTCGCGGTGGTTCGGACACGACGGCCGTCGCCCTCGCCGCGGCGCTCGACGCCGACATCTGCGAGATCTACACCGACGTGGACGGCATCTTCACCGCCGATCCGCGCGTGGTGCCGAAGGCCAAGAAGGTCGACCGAATCACCAGCGAGGAGATGCTCGAACTCGCAGCGTCCGGTGCGAAGGTCCTCTACATCCGTGCCGTCGAGTACGCCCGTCGGCACGGCGTCACCCTGCACGTCCGCTCCTCCTTCAGCAACGCCGAGGGAACCATCGTCTACAACCCTGCAGAGGGGGAAACCGTGGAAGAACCGATCATCACCGGCATCGCCGGAGACCTCTCCGAGGGCAAGATCACCGTCGTCGGCGTGCCCGACACCCCGGGCAAGGCGGCGGAGATCTTCACGATCGTCGCCCGCGCCGGCGCGAACATCGACATGATCGTGCAGAACGTGTCCGAGGCCGTCACCGGGCGGACCGACATCTCGTTCACGCTGCCGAAGGACCAGGGCCAGGGCGTCCTGACCGCGCTCGAGGTCGCGAAGGCCGACATCGGCTACGAGGGCATCCAGTACGACGACCAGATCGGCAAGCTCGCCCTGGTCGGCGCCGGCATGCGCACGAACGCGGGCGTCTCCGCGGCGCTCTTCCGCGCCCTGCACGAGGCGTCGATCAACATCGAGATGATCTCCACCTCGGAGATCCGCATCTCGGTCGTCACCCGTGCCGACACCCTCAACGAAGCCATGCGCGTGGTGCACAACGCGTTCGGCCTCGACGCCGACTCCGAGGCCGTCGTCTACGCCGGCACCGGCCGCTGACCCGTCAGGAGCACCGCATGAGCACCCTCACCGTCGCCGTCGTCGGCGCCACCGGCCAGGTCGGCGCCGTGATGCGCCGCCTGCTCGAGGAGCGCGCGTTCCCGGCCGACCACGTCCGGTTCTTCGCGAGCGCCCGGTCCGCCGGCACCACGCTGCCGTTCCGCGGCGAGCAGATCGTCGTCGAGGACTCCGAGACCGCCGACCCGTCGGGCATCGACATCGCGCTGTTCTCGGCCGGCGCCACCGCCTCGCGGGCACTCGCGCCGAAGTTCGCCGCCGCGGGCGCCCTCGTCGTCGACAACTCCAGCGCCTGGCGCATGGACCCGGACGTCCCGCTCGTCGTGAGCGAGGTGAACCCGCACGCCATCGACGATGCGCCGAAGGGCATCATCGCGAACCCGAACTGCACGACGATGGCGATCATGCCGGTCCTCAAGGTGCTCGACACCGAGGCCGGCCTCCGTCGCCTCGTCGCCACCACCTACCAGGCGGTCTCGGGTTCCGGGCTCGCCGGCGTCGAGGAGCTGCTCGGCCAGGCGCGGGCAGCGCTCGAGCAGGACACCGCGGCGCTCACGCACGACGGCTCCGCCGTGACGTTCCCCGAGCCGGTCAAGTACGTCCGCCCGATCGCGTTCGACGTCATCCCGCTCGCGGGCAGCATCGTCGACGACGGGCTGGGCGAGACCGACGAGGAGAAGAAGCTCCGCAACGAGAGCCGCAAGATCCTCGAGCTCCCCGACCTGCTCGTCGCCGGGACCTGCGTCCGCGTGCCCGTCTTCACGGGTCACTCCATCTCGGTCAACGCCGAGTTCGCGCGCCAGCTGTCGCCCGAGCGTGCGACCGAGATCCTCGCCGACGCGCCCGGGGTCGAGCTCGCCGACGTCCCGACGCCGCTGCAGGCCGCCGGGCAGGACCCGTCCTTCGTCGGCCGCATCCGTGCGGACCAGTCCGCACCCGAGGGGCACGGCCTCGCGCTCTTCGTCAGCAACGACAACCTCCGCAAGGGCGCCGCGCTGAACGCGGTGCAGATCGCCGAAGCGATCGTCGCGCGCCGGACGGTCGCTGCGTAACCCTGTGCGATCCAAGAGGCGCGGTGCCAGCTGGCACCGCGCCTCCTGGCGTTCCCGGCCCGGCTTGTCAGCCGACGCCGCTAGCATTGTCGGGTGGCAGTGAAGCAGGTGGACCCCATCGACGTCGTCCTGGTCGGGGGAGGGATCATGAGCGCCACCCTCGGCGCCATCATCCACCGGCTCGAACCCACCTGGAAGATCCGCGTCTACGAGCGCCTCGGCACCGTCGCGCAGGAGAGCTCGAACCCGTGGAACAACGCCGGGACGGGCCACTCCGCGCTCTGCGAGCTGAACTACACGCCGGAACTGTCGGACGGCCGTGTCGACATCAGCAAGGCCGTGACGGTCAACGAGCAGTTCCAGGTCTCGCGCCAGTTCTGGGCCCACCTCGTCGAGACCGGTGACCTGCCGGAACCGTCGAACTTCATCAACCCCACGCCGCACATCTCGTTCGTCTGGGGCGCCGACAACGTCGAGTACATGCGCAAGCGGTACGAGGCGATGCAGGACCACCCGCTCTTCGCCGGGCTCGAGTTCTCCGACGACCCGCAGCAGATCCGGAAGTGGGCGCCCGCGCTCATCCCGGGTCGGAAGAAGGACCAGCCGATCGCGGCGACCTACTCCGCCGCCGGGTCCGACGTGGACTTCGGGTCGCTCACCCGGCAGCTCTTCGACCAGCTCGAGATCGACGGTGTCGAGTTCGAGCCGTCGCACCAGGTCACGAAGCTCACGCGTTCGACCGTCAGCGAGGGCTGGGTGCTCGACGTCCGCAACGAGATCGGTCGGTCGACCCAGCGCATCGCGGCGAAGTTCGTCTTCGTCGGCGCCGGGGGCGGGGCCCTCCACCTGTTGCAGAAGTCCGGCATCCCGGAGATCCGCGGGTACGGCGGGTTCCCGGTCTCCGGCGAGTTCCTCCGCACCGACGACCCCGAGGTGGTGCAGAAGCACTCGGCGAAGGTCTACGGCAAGGCCAGCGTCGGTGCCCCGCCGATGTCCGTCCCGCACCTCGACACCCGGATCGTCGACGGCAACGCATCGCTCATGTTCGGGCCGTACGCGGGCTTCAGCCCGAAGTTCCTCAAGCAGGGCTCGCTCTTCGACCTCGTGAAGTCGATCCGGCCGCACAACCTCCGGCCGATGCTGAGCGTCGCGTTCTCCAACTTCGACCTGGTGCGCTACCTGATCGGGCAGCTCCTTGCCTCGAAGCAGACGAAGTTCGACGCCCTGCGCGACTTCATGCCGAGCGCCGAGCCGGGCAACTGGCACCGGATCACCGCCGGGCAGCGCGTGCAGGTCATCAAGCCCGACAAGGACAAGGGCGGCGTCCTGCAGTTCGGCACCGAGGTCATCACCTCGGCCGACGGCTCGATCGCTGGCCTGCTCGGTGCGAGCCCGGGGGCGTCCACCGCGGTGCCGATCATGCTCGGCCTGCTCCGGAAGTGCTTCCCGGACCGCTGGGACCGCTGGGAAGCCGCGGTCCGCGTGATGGTGCCCACCTACGGGCAGGACCTCGGGTCCGACGCCGAGCTCGCCGACGCGACGCTCGAGCGCACGGCGAAGGTGCTCGGACTCCACCACTGAGCCGGCCCTGCTTGCATGTCGTTCGAACGTGTGTTCGAATGACTGCATGCGGTGGAGTGGGCAGGCGATCGATGCCTCGCGGAGCGATGCGCTCCCCGGGCTCGAGTCGAACAGCGGGTTCGTCCGGAGTGTGACGACGCCGGAGTTCGCGGGTGTCACCTTCCACGAGGTCCTGGCCAAGAGCGCGCTGAACCGTGTCCCGAGCGCGGACGGCAGTGGGACGTACGGGTGGACGATCAACCCGTACCGGGGCTGCAGCCACGCGTGCGTGTACTGCTTCGCCCGCCCGACCCACACCTACCTCGAGTTCGACGGGGGAGTGGACTTCGACCAGCAGATCGTCGTGAAGACGAACGTGGCCGACGTCCTGCACCGCGAGCTCACGAAGCCGAGCTGGGACCGACACCCGGTCGCGCTCGGCACGAACACCGACCCGTACCAGCGGGCCGAGGGCAAGTACCGGCTGATGCCCGGCGTGATCCGTGCCCTGGCCGACTCGGGCACGCCCTTCAGCATCCTGACGAAGGGCACCCTGCTGCGCCGCGACATCCCGTTGCTGGTCGCGGCCGCGCGGTCGGTGCCGGTCGACCTGGCGATGTCGATCGCGGTCTACGACGACGAACTGCAGCAGCAGGTCGAGCCAGGCACCCCGACGACGGCAGCGCGCCTGGCGACGGTCCGGGCCATCCGTGACGCGGGCCTGACGTGCTCCGTGTTCCTCATGCCCGTCCTGCCGTACATCACCGACACCCGGGCCCACCTCGACGACGCCGTCGGGCGAGCCGCGGCCGCCGGGGCGTCGAGCGTCATGTACTCCGCACTCCACCTGCGTCCCGGCGTGAAGCCCTGGTGGTTCGCGTGGCTCCAGCGCACGCGGCCGGACCTCGTCGAGCGCTACCGGTCGATGTACCTCGACAACACCTACGCGCCGAAGGACTACCGGCGCTGGTTGTCGGAGCGGGTCCGTCCGATCCTGCGCGCGCACGGCATGGGGCTCGGCCACGTCGATCCGGCGACCGGCTCGATGGGGTTCTCGAACCGGCTGAGCGACCCGGGGGCAGCGCCCGCGACGCCGGCGGGAGCGATCTCCGGACCGTCGCTGTTCGAGGAGCAGTCCCGTCCGACGTCCTCGCCGCTCAAGCGCGCGGATCCGGGGTTCGACCAGCGCCTGGTCCCTCGGGCTGCACCGGTCGTGCCGACGCTCTTCTGACGGGCGTCTGGCACGAGGGCGTCGGTCCGCGTTCGGGGGACACCGGGAACACCCGTGTGCCGGTATCATCGAGCGGGTCGCCGATCACTCCGACAATCGGGGTACACGGTCGCACCAACGGTGGTTGGATCGTGGGCGGCGTTCCCCCACGTCCGGAAGGACCCCCACCCGTGCTCGGCATCCCCACGCACCTCGCTCCGCGAGTGAACGCGTGGTCGACCGTGCGGGCCTTCCACGCCGCGGCCATCGGTTCGCTCGCCGCCGCCGCGATCGCCCTGGTGCTCTACCGCCTGGCCGAACCGGACGTGCGGGTGATCGGCGCCGTGCTGGCGCTGGTCCCGATGCTCGGCATGATCGCCGTCCACGTGCAGTTCGGCACGTGGCGGTCGGCGGTCGCGTTCCTCGTCGTCGGCGGGGTGTGCGCGTGGTGGTTCGCCGTCGTCGTGCAGCGCGAGGTCCCCGCCGGGTGGGTCGCCTCGTACCTGCTCTCCCTGTCGATCATCCCGCTCGTACTGGTGGGCGGTGCCGGCGCGGTCGCCGGCCGGGTGGCGCTGTGGTCGATCGCCGGGTTCCTGGTGGGTCGGGTCGCGACGTCGATCGCGATCGCGCAGGAAGGCGGCCCTTCGCACCCTCTCGCACTCGCGTGGGTGACGCTCGCGTTCGTCATCGCCCTCGTGCTCATCACGAGCCGCAACACCGCCCGCTCCGAGCGTGTGCAGCCCGAGCTGCTCCGTTCCGCGCGTGAGGAGCACGTCTCCGCGTACCGCGCCGGGGTCGAGGCCGAGGCGGCGGCCATCCTGCACGACACGGTCCTCAACCACCTCGGCGCGATCGCCCTCGCGCCCGACGGCCCGATGGACCCGCAGCTCGCCCGCACGGTCGAGGCGGACGTCGCGATGCTCACGGGCAAGGAGTGGCTCGCCCCCGGGGCCCGCCCGGCGCGAGCCGAACCCGGTGCCGCGGTGCGCGCGTTCGAGCAGATGGTCGACGACCACCGTGCGCTCGGACTCACGGTGACCGTCACCGGTGACCCCGCGGCCCTCGTCCGGTTGGACCAGGCGGCGATGACGGCGATCCTCCGTGCCGTCGGCCAGTGCCTGGCGAACGTCCGGAAGCACGCGGGCACCGACGCGGCCGAGGTGAGCGTGTTCGACGACGGGGTGGCGTGCACGGTCATGGTGGTCGACGACGGCCGCGGTTTCGACGAGTCCACGACGAGCCCCGACCGGATGGGCCTGCGCGGGTCCGTGCGGGAGCGGATCGGCCGGGTCGGCGGCGACGTCCAGGTGTGGTCGTCGCCGGGCTCGGGGACGAGCGTCATGATGTCCGTGCCGTACGGTGCGGTCACCGGGACGACCCCGGTGCCGAACGCCGGGTCCGAGGTCGGCCGGTGACGCGCCCCGGTGCCGCCCGCGACGTCGGCCGCACCGCGCAGCAGTACGACCCGCTCGGCGCGATGGGGTCCCGTCCGCTGGCGATCGTGCTCGGCGCCTGCGGCGTGCTGTGGGCGCTGTTCGTGTCCGTCTTCGACCGGGACGTCGTCGGCAGCCCCACCCTGAGCGCCCTCACCGTGCTGCTCGTCGCGGCGTCCGGAGCGGTCGTGTTCGTCGCGTCGAGTCCGTTCCGCGCACCGTTCCCGCGCTGGGCCTTCGTGGTGCACGTGCTGCTCCTCGCCGCGGCGACGATCACGAGCGTCGCCGCCCAGTGGGGCCCGGACCGCAGCGCACTGAACGACTTCATGTCCCTGCTCGCCGCGACCGGCATCGTGATGACGGCGCCGTACCGACCCTGGACGGACCTGGCCCTGGGCGGCCTGCTGCTCGCGGTCGTCACCGGGGTCTCGTGGGGCATCGGGGCGTGGGCGTTCCCGCACCACGTCCCGATCGGCGTCGCGGCGTTCATGGCAGCAGCGCCGACGCTCGTGCTCACCGCGGCCTCGGCGGTGTTCGCGTGGACGTTCGCCGGGCTCGCCGAGCGCGTGCAGATCCGTGCCGGGTCGTACTCGGTCGAGCGCGCGGAGCGCGACGGCATCGACGCCAGCGTGCAGCAGGACCGTTCGACGATCCTCGCCCGCGACGTCGCACCCTTCTTCGCCGAGCTCCGCACGCGCGAGGTCATCACCGACGCCGACCGCGCCCGGGCCCGGTCTATCGCCGACGGCATCCGGCGCTCGATGGTGGCCGACGCCGACCGGACCTGGTTCGAGCAGGCCGTCCGCACCGACGGTGGCACCGACGCCGTCGTCGACGACCCCGACGGGCTCATCGCCACCCTCGACGCCGACCAGCGCACGGTGGTCCGGACGTTCCTGCGGGCCGCACTGCGTGCCTCCACGGTCGACCCCGCCGGGTTCCGCACCACGATCCGACGGACAGGGACGGACGACGGGGCGCCCGGCGACGCGGACGGCGGCGCAGGCGGCGACGAGCGGACCACCGGGACCGCGCAGCCGCTCGCGACCGGCCGCGGCGTGACCGTCGCGATCGACCTCGCCGTCGCCGATTCCGACGTCGGCATCCACCGCACCTTCGACCCCTACTTCGCGGTCCTCCGCGTGACGTTCCCCGATCTGGACGTCGCGGTCCGACCCTCCGCCCTCGCACTAAGGTTCTCGTATGACCAGCACTGACCCGAGCCGGATCACGGATGGTGCGCCCGCCGTCCCGAACCCGGGGACACGACGCGTGCGGCTGGCGATCCTCGACGACCACGAGGTGCTGTTGGACAGCCTGTCGAGCTGGATCGCGGTGAACGCGTTCGACTTCGACCTCGCGCTGACGGCCCACACGTGGCTCGAGATGGTGCACAGCGAGAACTTCCCGACCGACCTGGTGTTCCTCGACTTCCAGCTCAAGGAACCCGTCTCGATCGAGGCCCGCGTGCGCACCTGCCGTGCCGCCGGGGCCAAGGTCATCGTCCTGTCGAGCGTCGACAGCCGAGAGTCCCGCGACCGTGCGCTCGCCGCCGGCGCCGCCGCCTTCCTGTCGAAGTCGCTCCCCATGCGCGAGGTCATGGACGTCGCGCGCGAGATCATGGGCGTCGCGCGGGGCACCCCGCCGCAGCGCGACTGGCGGCCGCTGCCGACCGGGGCGAACGCGCACCAGCGGCCGAAGCTCAGCCACGGCGAAGAGGAAGCGCTGCGCCTGTACGTGTCGGGCTACTCGACGAACGAGGTCGCCGCGCAGATGAACGTGCAGTACGAGACGGCGAAGACCTACCTGCGCCGCGTGCGCGAGAAGTACAGCAAGGTCGGTCGACCCGCGTCCAAGAAGTCCGACCTCATCCGTCGTGCGGCCGAGGACGGGTTCCTCGCGTAGTGGCGAAGCTCTACTTCCGCTACGGCGCCATGAACAGCGGCAAGAGCACCGGGCTCCTGCAGGCGGCCTACAACTACGAGGAACGCGGTCACCGGGTGCTCCTCGCGAAGCCGTCGGTCGACACCAAGGGCGACCGTGAGATCGTCTCGCGCCTCGGAGTGACCCGCACCGTCGACATCGTGTTCACGCCCGACGCCGACGTCCGCGCGGCCGTCACCGAGGCCGGTGCCACCGACCCCGAGTCGGACCGGCTCGACGGCATGGTCCGGCCGGTCAGCTGCGTGCTCGTCGACGAGGCGCAGTTCCTCACGCCCCGCCAGGTCGACGACCTGCTGCGCATCGCCGTCCTCGACGAGGTGCCGGTCATCACGTACGGCATCCGGACGGACTTCCGCACCGAGGCGTTCCCCGGCAGCGCCCGGCTGCTCGAGGTCGCGCACTCGCTCGAGGAACTCAAGACGATCTGCCGCTGCGGCCGCAAGGCGGTCTTCAACGCCCGGAAGGTCGACGGACGGTTCGTCTTCGACGGGTCGCAGGTCGCGATCGACGGCGTGGACGTCACCTACGAGTCGCTGTGCGCCAACTGCTACCTCACGGAGTCCGGCGGACGCCTCGACGGCGACTGACGAGTCCGCCGGCCCGCCTCGTGCAGACGCGACGGTCTGCCGGACTGGAGGCGCGGGTCGGCGCCGACCCGCGCCTCCAGGCCCGCACACGGTGCGGAATGCACGTCGGCCGGGTGGCGTTGGCGACTGCATGAGCGACGCATCCGTGCACCTGTCCGTCCTCGACCTGGCGACCCGCGAGTACGGCCAGTCCAACACCGAAGCCCTGCAGGGCTCCATCGACATGGCGGTGCACGCCGAGAAGCTCGGCTACGAGCGCTTCTGGGTCGCCGAGCACCACGGCATGCCGGGGATCACGTCCTCCGCGCCGGCGGTGCTGCTCAGCGCCGTGGGGGCCGCGACGTCCACCATCCGGATCGGCTCCGGCGGCGTCATGCTCCCGAACCACGCGCCGCTCGTCATCGCGGAGCAGTTCGGCACGCTCCGCGCGCTCTACGGCGACCGGGTCGACCTCGGCCTCGGGCGTGCCCCGGGCACCGACGGCGCGACCGCGATGGCGCTGCGCCGCACGGACCGGCTCGACGTCGACGACTTCCCCGACCGGCTGGCCGACCTGATCGGCTTCTTCACCGGGATGGACCCCGCGAACCCCCTCGCCAGGATCCAAGCGGTGCCGGGCTACGGCGACGTGCCGGAGTTCTGGCTGCTCGGGTCCTCCGGGTACAGCGCGCAGGTCGCCGGTGCCCTCGGCGTCTCGTTCGCCTTCGCGCACCACTTCGCGTCGGACAACACCGAGGCCGCGCTCGTGCTCTACCGTGACTCCTTCCGGCCGTCGCGCTTCCGGCAGACCCCGAACGCGCTGATCGGCGTGCAGGTCGTCACCGACGAGGACCCCGCCGTGATCGACGAGCAGAGTGCCCCGGGCATGATCTCGTTCATCCGGATGCGGCAGGGCGCGAAGCCCGAGCCGATGTCCATGGAGGAGGCCCGCGCGTACGAGTTCAGCGACCTCGAGCGGCGGTTCATCCAGGCCCGGACCGAGCGTCAGGCGTACGGCACCGCGGACGAGGTCGCGGCGAAGATCAACGCCCTCGTGGCCTCCACCGGGGCGAACGGCGTGATCGTCGCTCCTGGCGCGGCCCAGGCGCGGTACCGGCACCAGGCGCTCGACGTGGTGGCGGGGCTGCACGCGGAGGGCCGGCTCGTGGCTGCGGGGGAGGGCGCGTCGGTCTAGCCCGTCCGAGCGGGCGCTCAGTCGAGCAGGCCGAGCCGTGTCGCGGCGGAGATCGCGGCGACGCGGGAGCTGACCTCGAGCTTGCGGAAGACGTTGTAGACGTGTCGTTTGACCGTCCCGATGGCGAGGCCGAGTTCGGCGGCGATCTCGGCGTTGGTGCGGGCGCGCGTGATGAGCCGGAGGACCTCGAGCTCCCGGTCGCTCAACAGGGCGGCCGTCCCCGTGTCGGACTGCGTCTCCGCCGTCGACGACGTGGGCGGACGGTCGGACGCCGCCCGGATGATCCGCTCGACGAGTTCACTGCTCGGCGTGGTCTTGGTGAGGAAGTCGGTCGCACCCGCCGCGAGGAGCGTACGGCGGAGGACCGCGTCGCGGTGCATCGTCAGCACGATGACCGCGATGTCCGGACGCGTCCGGCGCAGTGATGCGATCGTGGTCCGAGCGGGCGGCCCGTCGAGTTCGACGTCGAGGAGCAGTACGTCGATGGCCACGGCCTCCGTCGTGGCGAGGACGTCCGCCGGGCGAGCGCCGTGCGCCACGACCCGCAACCCGGACCGTGCGCCGAGGATAGCCGCGAGGCCTTCGCGGAACAGGTCGTGGTCGTCGACGATCGCGAGGTGGACCACACCGAAGCCGGTCACACGCCGCCGATCGGGACGATGAGCGCGACGGTGGTCCCGTCGCCCGGTCGGCTCGTGATCGCGAACCGGGCGCCGATCAACCCGGCTCGCTCCTGCATCGTCCGGCGCCCCAACCGGCCCCTGCGCTCCTCGGTGTCGTCGAAGCCCGGTCCGTCGTCCGAGACGGTGACGGTGACGGCGGTGTCGGACCACTCGAAGTGGACGGTCGCGGTCGAGTCCCGCGCGTGCTTCCGCCAGTTCGTCAGCGCCTCCAGCAGGATCGTCAGGGCCTCCTCGGACTTCCAGCTCGGCATCGCCACGGGTGTCCCGTGCGAGCTGATCGAGATCGATGCGTCCTCGGGGAAGAGGTCCGCCGCGTGGCGTGCCAGCGCGGAGTCGAGGAGGTCGTCACCGACCCGGGCGTGCAGGGCGACCGCGAGGTCCTGCACTTCGCCGAGCGCGTCGCGGAGGAGTCGTGCCGCATCCTCGAGGTGTCCGACCCTCGTCGGCGCCGGCGGATCCGTGAAGAGGACGAGGTCGACCCGCTGCACCCCGGCGATGATCGCGTGGGCGATCCGGTCGTGGAGGTCTCGGGCGATCTGCGTCCGTGAGTCCAGGTGCGCGCTGCTCGCCCGCTGCCGGAGCGCTTCGGTGTAGGCGATGGCGCCGGCGGGGAACCGGTTCCAGATGCCCGCGTGGAGCGCGCGGGTGGCTCGCAGGACGTCGGGGACGTCGACGGCACCGACTTCCTCGACGAAGACCGGCAGGTACGCGTCGAAGAGCATCTCCGCTGCGAGCATCGCTCCGGCGGGGTGCTGCGACTGCTCGGCGTGCAGGGTGCCCGTCGCGAGGTGCTCGGGGTCGAGGAACGCATCGCTCACGATGCTGGAACCGTCGCCCGCGGCGTAGCGGGCGTAGGCCTCGTGGATCATCGAGGTGACGTTGTCCTCGAGGCTCTGCGCCAGGTCCGGGTCCGTGGCCAGTTCGGGGAAACGCGCCTCGATCTGTTCGGCTATCGCGGTGAGGGGGTCGCTCGGATGTTGCATGACACGGTCAGGTTACCCCAACCCAGCAGTGGCACGAGCCGGAGATCGGACAGTGGAAGATCTGGAGGGTGTCGCCCCGCTCCTGGCTCCACTGTTTTGACGCAGCGCTTCCCGTCAAGCAGCGAGACCATGACTGAGGACAGCGATGCGCAGGGACGCGACACCTACCGGCAGGAACGCGGTGACCAAGCCGAGCGGAATGAAGACCGCACTAGGAACTCGCTGCGTCCCCAGTGCTATGACGCCCACGACGGACGCGGCCGACCATGCGGCAGCGAACGTGCCCGTCGCAGCAAGGAGCAACCCTTCGAGCAGGGGGTGCCCGTGCATCGCGACGAAGCTGATGAAACCGAAAACGGCCACGGTGCAAGCCAGCACCACGGCTGCACCGATCAGAGCGGGCCGACGATACTGCTGCATGGAAGGACGACGGAGGACGGCTGCCATCACGAACCCGGCTCCGGCCAGCACGGCGATCTGCGCGACCAGACCCAGCCAGCTGGGCGCAAGTAGATTCGCGCGGGCGGAGAAGTTCGTGGCCAGCCCGCTCAGCACAGCTGAGTACCCCGCGGCGGCGGCGAATGCGATGGACCCGGACAATCGTCTCACCCGAGGCCCGCCTTGTCGTAGAGCTGCTTCACAGCGCTAGCGGCGAAGGTCTCGAGCTCGGAGTCCGTCGGGAATGCCTTGAAATCGACGAATGCAAATACGCTGGCGAAGTTCGTGAACGAAGCAGACCGGAAAACATCCTTGACGGCAGCGACCGCGACAGCACGGCTTCCGAAGCGCGCGTTCAAGAAGGCTGCTAAACGGTCCTCCGCCCGGGCGTTCGCCACGTAGACCGCACGGAAAGCGTCGTCCGCAGCTAGTCCGCCCCTCGTTGCGTGGCCAACAAGCCAGCCGTCTGCATCGCCGAACAGGTCGCTTTCACCGAAGGTGTTCTCGTCGTCTTTGACTCCAAGGTGTGCCGACACGAAGCTCTCGATGTCTGGATTTCCTGCTGCCCTGTACTTGCCCCAGAACGTCGCGAGATCAAGGGCCCAGCCTCCCAGATCGCCCTTTCCGAGCAAGCTCGAATGTGCGTGGTCTCCCCAGTGCAGGACGCCCTGTGCTGTCGCGGCCATGTGCGCCGGATCATGTGGCATGTTCGCAAGGACCGCCGTTACGTCCGGGAATGTACTGTCTATCTCCCCACGTACCCGTGAGTGCGCCAGCCCCAGATCACCCGGAGCATTCTGGAGCCGAGGCAAATAGGCATTGAATGCCGCGGCAAACGACTTGCCTACTTGCGCCGAATCGTAATAGCGTTGCATCAGGAATCCCAGCGTGTGGATGCTTGCAACATCTTCCGCCGGCTCCAAAGCTTCTCGGGAAGCGACCTTCGCGGCCACGTATTGAATCTTCGACACGTCGAACTGGGCCGACCAAATCTCCTCAGAGTATGCGGGAGAAAGCGACACGTCGGCGCGCGTCGCTGGAGCCGCAGAACTGGATACCGCATTCCGATCGATGTTCTGGCTCTTGTCTTCCTTTATCTGGTTGTACCACCAACCCCGAGGCATCGGGTAGCCGAGGTTGCCTGAGTACCCCGTCGACATACCGCTCACCCAGATGGCGTCGGCAAGGCCCATAGACGCAACCTCCGCTGCGACGTTCCTCGTAGCGTAGACCCCGATGCGATACGGCCGTACTGACGCTTTGAGTCCGTTTCGGAAGCCCACGAAGTACGGCCGGATGCGGGTCTGAATTTCGGCGCCGAACGCGTCGTAGTCCACCGCAACGAAGATCACTGTGTTTTCGGTGAAGCCAAGTTGTCGTGCTCTGAGGCTTGCGGCGTAGCCGTCCTCATAGCCGAAGTCCTCACGGAAGAACTCGGCGGCATTGTTCCAGTTCTGCATGACCGGCGAGACCCGAAAGCCAGCACTGAACAAGGTGTCCAGTTCGCCCCTCGCGATGCTCTTGGCGGCAACGGTGAGATAGCGAAGGATGACGTCAAACCCTTGGGTGCGAAGCGAGGCTGCCATCTCCTTGGACACCTTCGTGGTGGTGTCGACTCCTCGCACCGGACGGTCCGGGTTTCCCGTGCTAACGAGTAGCGCAGCCCACGTATCGAAGTCGCCTCGCCCAGTCTGTTCGAGGAGCATGAAGCTCTGGTACTTCCGAACTGAGGCCTCCAGTGTGCTGTTGAACGAACCGGTTCGCGTCACGCTTTCGCCATTGAACAGCAATGCCAACTGGAAGAGCGAGACAAACTTTTTTGCGCCATCCGCTGACCCAGGGCCCACATTCGCTTGATTTCGAAGCCCAGACTGGGTGCTTGGGCCGAAGTTCCCGTTCGCAGCGCTGTCCGAGATGCCGATCTCGTATTGAATACCGAGCATGAAACCGAACTGAACGTCGCGGCTGTAGATCCCATCGCAAGGGACAAGTCGATAACCCGAGTGGGACGAATAGCGTCCATTGAGCCACTGCTGTGCTTGGCGCACCGCCGCGCTTCCGCCGGACAGCATGGTGTAGGCGTCCAGCGTCAAGAGAGACCGCATAAGTTTCACGTCGACGTCAGTACCGCTGGTTACGCCGAGGCGAGCGCGGATCGTCGACACCGACGACGATGTTGCGTCCGCCCATGTGCCGAAGGTTGCTCCCGCTGCATACCCTTTACACCAGAGAGCGCATTGCAGCAGCCCGATCACGTTCTTGTACTTCGAGGAAGACGAGAGCTTGTTGATCTTGGAGACGTATGCAGAAGCGGTGCCTTCTCCGAAGTTGTTGGACAACGCGCTGATCCCGAGCTCGTGCTGGAGACCCTTCGTGATCGCGTACATCGTTGCCCATCCCGGGATGCCGTCCGCGGATATTACCTCGTACCCCTTGATGGACCGGTAGCGGGTGTTCAACCAGTTCTGCGCGGCCTGCACTTGCGCATCCATCAGTTGACTCCTTGAAGTCGAGGAGCAGTTGTCGAAAGTCCGCCACTCGTTCGTGAGGTCTCTGTCATGCTCGCTGCCGGTCGGATTCGCGCGAAGTGCTCGCTCGTGAGTTGGAGTGAGACCGCGGCATATTGAGGTGCGTGCCCCTGTACAAGGTCAGTCGCGAAGGTCAGCTCGGCGGACACCGAGTGGCCCGGCAACATGTCGTGGATCAGGCGAAGACTGAGGCTTCCGGGCCCGGATGAGTCGAGTTCCAAATCGAGTGCAGTCTGCCCCTGGGACGGGACGGATGGATCCACTACTCGAGATAACGAGCACGCTCTGACTATCTCAGGGTCATAGCTCACCGCGATGAGCGCGCCGACAGGGAGCGCTCCTGGACCTTCATTGAGTACCGTGATGACCGAAGGAAGATCGTACTCGCCATCAGTCAGACGAATCGACGTCCATCCGACCGACAGGATGGGGCGGAACGCGGGTGCGGGAAGTTCGACCGAGGCCGGACGGTCGACAGGTGTGCGCGTCGTGCCTGTGCTTGTCTCGATCAACATCGCTGACGGCCTGAGAGCGCCGATGCCGTCATTCATCAGAGGTCCTACGCTGGCGAGGGGGAGGGCGAGTGCGCCTCCACGCTCCGCGTCACTGATTTCCTGGGGAAGAGTGACTGTCACGCTTCCGGCCTGACGACGGGTAGGGCAGGCGATCGTGCTCTTCCCGAACGACAGCATGGCGTCGTCGAGGGTGTCCGAGAAGCCCCGCTCGTCGAAGGTCAAGGTGAAGGAGGCCCCAGCCAACGCGGCGATAGCGGGTACGGTGACCACGATTGGGGCGGTATTTTCGTAACGGATGCGGTGCGCCGTGTCGAACGTGGAGGTGGTCGTTACCGCGACGTCGAATGGCGGCACGACGGTTCCTGCTTGCGCTGGAGAGGTCTCGAGAGAAGCGACCACCCATGCCGACGCGACTGCACCGCTCGTTGCGAGCATGGATCGTCGGCTCATGCCTCGCCGTTTCGGGACGTCCGTACCTGTGGAGTGATGCACTCTCGGAAAGCTAGCGAGCTCAGGCGGACGATCAGGCAAGGGATCTGGCAGATGTGTCTGGAGACGCATCGGCGCTCCTAGCGAACTGTCCTCTGGACAGCTTCAGTTGCGCGACGAGACGACGGAAGCCTGGCGTCCATCGACGCCAGGCTTCCGGTGTTACTTACTGTCTCAACACAGTGTCGGGGTGACAGGATTTGAACCTGCGACCTCCTCGTCCCGAACGAGGCGCGCTACCAAGCTGCGCCACACCCCGCGGTGTGTTCGCTTCTCTCGAAGCGACGGATCGAGTCTACACGACCGGATGGGTGGTCTTGACCACGCACGTGGCGGCACTGTGTCCTGCGATGCATTGCGGGTTGTCGACTTGCACCGGCGGGTCTCTGCTGCCAGCTTCGACCCGGGGCGGCGATCATCATTCGTAGGGGGAGTCGCCTCGTCGTACAGAGCTCAGCGCGTCACATGACGCATGAAGCCCTACCAGCTTGGTGGGGAAGGAAGGGTGTGCACCCATGGAAACGAAGAAGCGTTTTGCCCTGATTGCGGCTTCGGCAGCGGTTGCGATGGGACTCGTGATCGGTCCGGCCGCGTCGGCCTCGGCAGCGACGACTTCGACGATCGAAGGAAGCGTCCCGAAGAACGGCGGCAACGCGTTCTTCGAGCGGGGGCGATCCCACAGCTCGGGTCCGATCAAGGTGTCGATGTCCTCGTACAACGGGTGCGGTAGCCAACTCGTCATGGCCCTCCGCAACGGCCCGAGCGCCGGCGCGACGCGTGTCACGAACGTCGTTCAGTTCAAGAAGCTGAACACGACGTACACGTTCACGAAGAAGGGTTCGACCTCGACGACCATCCCGAGCGGGACGTATTACATCACGGCGGCGCTGGTCGAGCCCGGCGCTGGCTGCCCCGGGCAGAACCAGCTGCCGTTCTCCGGCAAGATCACCATCTGAGTCGGACACGAACTGGCGACGCGATCCGGGAGGGCAGCAGATCGTCCCCTGGAGCACTCGAGTGGCCCCGCTGCACTGGTAGCGGGGCCACTTCCAGCTTGGCCGGTCAGGCTCGGGCGGTCAGGGTGACCACGACGGCCTCGGGTCGGCAGGCGAAGCGGACCGGCGCGTAGATCGACGTGCCCAGGCCCGCAGAGACCTCGAGCCACGACCAGTGCCCACGGTGCTGCCACTTGTGCAGCCCGCTGACGTACCGACGCGGCAGGTCGCAGTTCGTGACGAGGGCACCCACGCCGGGGACCTGGACCTGTCCGCCGTGGGTGTGCCCGGCGAAGATGACGTCGGCGCCCTGGGTGACGAAGGCGTCGAGCACCCGGCGGTACGGCGCGTGGGTGATGCCGAGGGCGACGGGGGAGGGGCCGTCCTCGTCCTCCGACCAGGGCACGTCGCCGCGCATCTCGTCGACGTTGGTCGGCAGCAGGTCGAGCCGGTCCCAGTCGCGGTGGGCGTCCGACGTCCCGAAGAGCTCGAACCGCGACCCGCGGAGTTCGATGGCGTGTGCCTGGTCGTTCACGTCCAGCCAGCCGAGGGACTCGAAGAACGCCGTCTGCCGGTCGATGTCGAGCTCGACCGGACGGGTGCCGTGCTTGTGGGTGCTCGGACCGCCGAAGTACTTGAGCGGGTTGCGCGGCGTCGGCCCGTAGAAGTCGTTCGACCCGTGCGCGAACGCCCCGGGGACGCCGCGGAACGGCTCGAGCGCGTACTCCACCGCAGCGTTGGCCGTGGGGTGCCCGAGGTTGTCGCCGGTGTTGACGATGAAGTCGGGCTCGACGAGGCTCAGGTCACGCAGCCACTGCTGCTTGTCGGCCTGCCACGGCGCCATGTGGATGTCGGACAGGTGCAGCACGGTGACGTCGCGCGACCCCGGCGGGAGCACCGGGATGGTCTCCCACCGGATACCGAACCGACGTCGCTCGACGAGCGTGCCCCAGGCCGCCGACGCGGCACCGACGGCCGCGCCCGCTGCGATGACCCCCAGCGCAGCGCGACCGCGACTCACTTGCAGTCCTTGGGCGCCTTGCCGTTCTTGTCGCCGTAGAGGGTCAGCGTCACCGCGGAGTCCTTGCTCGCCGCGGCGTGCACGCCCGGGTCGACCGAGGCCACACGGCACGTCTTACCGGCGCCGCCCTTCTCGTAGGAGCCTGAGATGTTCACGTTCGTGAAGCCGAGCTGGTTGAGCTTGGAGCGGGCGGTGTCGAGCGTTGCGCCGGCGATGGCGGGCATGACGATCTGCGATCCGTCGGAGGTGTACACCGTGACGCTCGCGCCCTTCGACAGGAACGAACCGCTCGCGGGGGAGGTCGCCTTCACGGTGCCGGCCTTCTCGGAACCCGGCTGCGAGCCGCCGTCGACGTACGTGAACCCAGCGCCCGCAATTGCTGAACGGGCTTCCTCGACGGTCTTCCCCGCGACGTCGGGGATTTGGATGCTGTTCCCGCGGATCGATGACGACGACGGATCAGTGAAGGCGCCCCCCGGGTACGCGGCGTTCACCGGGGTCTGCGCCTGGCGCCAGACGTCGGCACGGACGCCGGCGTACGTGCCGTTCACACCATTGCTGAAGTGACGGAGGTTGATCTTCTTGCCGTCGGTGTTGCCCTGCCAGTACGCGGTCGCGACGCGGGTGCTCGCGCCGACGAGCCAGATCTGCTCAGCCTCGTCCGTGGTACCGGTCTTGGCGAACATCTGCGTGCCGTCGTAGGTCTGCGCGCCGCGAGCGGTACCGCTCGTGATCGTCCGCTTCATCGCGTACACCGCGGTCTGCGCGACCGCGGGGTCGATGGCCTGCTTGCAGTCCTTCGGCTGTCCGCCGAGCTGCTTACCGTCGGCGTTCGTGATCTGCTCGACCGCCACCGGGGCGCAGAAGAGGCCGTTGTTCGCGATACCGGCGTAGGCGGCGGCCATCGTGAGCGGCGCGATCTCGTTCGTACCGAGGATGAAGGACGGATTCGTGGTCAGCTCGCCGCCGTCGGCACGGTGCACGCCGAAGTTCTGCGCAACGCTCTTGATCTCGCAGAGATCGAGCTTCTGTGCCATTGAGGCGAATGCGCCGTTGATCGAACCAGCGGTGGCTCCGATGACGCTGTAGTTTCCGTTCTCGCCAGGCGAGTCGTTCGAGACGTCGAACTGCGTGTAGTCGGTTTGACCACAGATATTCCACGGCGACACCACCCGCGCCGTGCCGTTCACCGTTTCGTTGAGCCCGTGCCCGGCCTTGATCCAGTCGAGCAGTGTGAACGCCTTGAAGGTCGAACCCGTCTGGAAGCCGTTCGAGTTGCCGTACTTCTTGTCGACGCTGTAGTTCAGCGAGGTCGCGGTGGGCGGGGACTGCAGGGACTGGTCGTAGTCCTTGTTCTGCGCCATCGTCAGGATGCGTCCGGTGCCGACCTCGACCGAGTCGAGCGTGGCTCCGAGCGCGATCCGGGTCTCCGCCTTGTTGTCGTACGTGTTCAGGATCTGCTTCTGCTGCGCGTTCAGGTCGATGTCCAGCGTTGTCTGGATCTTGTACCCGCCGTTGCGCCATGCAGCATCGCGGTCCTTCTGGGTGGCGCCGAGCTGCGACATCTCCTTGACGACCTTGACCGCGTAGTCGCAGAAGAACTGCGAGCCGTCGCCGACCGAGGCGCGGCATCCCTGGGACGGCTGCGTCAGGTGGACGTAGTCCTTCGGGTTCGACTTGACGGCTTCGTCGTACTCGGCCTTCGTCAGGTGCTTCTGCGCGTACATCGACTTGAGGATGACGTTGCGGCGAGCGACGTTGGCGTCGTAGTACTTCGGGTTCGACAGGTTGCGCGTGTTCGGCGACTGCACGATCGCGAGGATCGAGGCGGCCTCGGCCGGGGTCAGGTCGGTCGCGCTCTTGTTGTAGTAGTGCTGCGCGGCGGCCTGCACGCCGTAGGTCTGGTCGCCGAAGTACGCGATGTTGAGGTACCCGGTGAGGATCTCCTTGTGGGTGTACTTCTTGGCGAGCCCGATCGCGAGCTTCATCTCCTCGAGCTTGCGGGGGATGGAGGTCTCGGTCGCTTCTTGGTAGGCCTTGAGCTGCTCTTCCTTCGTCGGGAGCTCGAGCGCCTGGTTCATCTTGATGTTGCGGACGAGCTGCATGGTCAGCGTCGACCCACCGCCCGACTCGCCGAGGCCGCCCGCGAGGGAGCCGACGCCCGCACGGACGAGCGAGGTCATGTCGACGCCGCCGTGGTCGTAGAAGCGCTTGTCCTCGCCGTCGATCGCCGCGTTCTTCAGCTGGTCGCTGATCTGGTCGAACTTCAGCTCCTGACGGTTCTGGTCGTAGACCGTCGCGAAGTGCACGCTCTTGCCGCCCTGGTACGCGTACAGCTCGTTGCGCTGCGGGAGGTCACCGATCTCGATGTACTCCGGCAGGGACTCGAACACGCCGATCGTCGACGTCGTCGTGACACCGGCGACCGCGATGGCCGGGGTGACACCGATCGTGACGAGCAGACCGGCGAGCACGCTGAAACCGACGAAACCGACGAAGGCGCCGACTGCAGAGACGGGCTTGGTCCGCGAGGCAGACGTCTTCTGGGCAGACATAGGATGCAGCCTAAACGACACCGCCGACTGAAAGGCTGGCAAGGATCTCCATGACTCGCTGGGAATACCTCACGACCCCGTTGATCATCCACAACACCACCGCCATCCTCAACAACTTCGGTGACGAGGGGTGGGAACTCGTCCAGGTCGTCACCGGCCCCGAGGGCGGACTCGTCGCCTACCTGAAGCGCCCGAAGGCCGACGCATGACCGTCGCCGACCGGCTCGCCGAGCTCGGGCTGACCCTGCCGGCGGTCGCGGCCCCCGTCGCGGCCTACGTGCCCGCCGTCGTCACCGGCCGGTACGTCTACACGGCCGGTCAGCTGCCGTTCGTGGACGGTTCGCTGCCGGTCACCGGCAAGGTGGGCGGCGCGGTCGACGCCGAGACCGCCACGGCCCAGGCGCGTGTGGCGGCACTCAACGCCCTCGCCGCCGTCGAG
The DNA here is from genome assembly GCF_059492135.1 of Curtobacterium sp. Curtsp22. Lineage (NCBI taxonomy): Bacteria > Bacillati > Actinomycetota > Actinomycetes > Micrococcales > Microbacteriaceae > Curtobacterium > Curtobacterium sp. Curtsp22. Next base: position 3,610,501 of record NZ_CP168519.1, read on the forward strand.
TCGGTCGCCGGTTCGCTCGACCGGGTCGCGCGCGTCGTCAAGGTGACGGTGTTCGTCGCGTCCGACGCGTCCTTCACCGGGCAGCCGGGCGTCGCGAACGGCGCGTCGACCCTCGTCGGCGACGTGTTCGGCGACGCCGGCGTCCACGCGCGGAGCGCGGTGGGCGTCGCCGTGCTCCCGCTGGACGCGCCGGTCGAGGTTGAGCTGGTGGTGGAACTCACCGACTGACGGACCGGCAGCAGCGCACGTCACGCGAGCCGCGCCTCCAGTCCGATCGGACAGGAGGCGCGGCTCGCGTCGTTCCTGCTACATGAGTTCCGAGATGGTCGCCATGATCGTCGGGTCGGCCAGCGTGGTCGTGTCGCCGATGCGACGGCCCTCGGCCGCGTCGCGGAGCAGGCGACGCATGATCTTGCCGGAGCGCGTCTTCGGCAGCTCGGGCACGATCACCACCTGCCGGGGCTTCGCGATGGCGCCGATCCGCTTGCCCACCCAGTTCCGGAGCTCCGCGGCGGCGGACTCACGGTCGACGTCGGCCGCCGCCTCCGACGTGAGGATGACGTAGGCGACGACCGCCTGCCCGGTCGTCTCGTCGGCGGCACCGACGACCGCGGCCTCGGCCACGCCCTCGTGCCCGACGAGGGCCGACTCGATCTCGGCCGTCGACAGGCGGTGTCCCGACACGTTCATGACGTCGTCGACCCGACCCTGGATCCAGATGTCGCCCTGGCCGTCGAGTCGGGCGCCGTCGCCCGCGAAGTACCGACCGGGGAAGCGTGACCAGTAGGTCTCGACGAAGCGGTCCGGGTCACCCCAGATGCCGCGCGCCATCGACGGCCACGGCTCGGTGATGGTGAGGTAGCCGCTCTCGCCGGGGTCGGCGCGGTGGCCGTCGTCGTCGACGATCTCGGCGACGATGCCGGGCAACGGTGTCTGGGCGGCTCCGGGCTTGAGCTTCGTGACGCCGGGGAGCGCGGAGATCATGATCGCGCCGGTCTCGGTCTGCCACCACGTGTCGACGATGGGCGTGCGGTCGTGGCCGATGACCTGGCGGTACCAGTTCCACGCCTCGGGGTTGATCGGTTCGCCGACGCTGCCGAGCAGGCGGAGGGTCCCGAGGCTGCGGGCCTCCGGGACCGCGCGGCCGGCCTTCATCGCGGCGCGGACCGCGGTCGGCGCGGTGTAGAGGACCGTGACGCCGTACGCGTCGACGATGTCCCACCAGCGGCCGGGCTTCGGCTCGTCCGGGGTGCCCTCGTAGAGCACCTGCGTGACGCCGTTCGCGAGGGGACCGTAGACGACGTAGGAGTGCCCGGTGATCCAGCCGATGTCGGCGGTGCACCAGTAGACGTCCTTCTCCGGGTGCATGTCGAACACGTTCTTGTGCGTGTACGCCGCCTGGGTCAGGTAGCCGCCGGAGGTGTGCACGATGCCCTTCGGCTTCCCGGTCGTGCCCGAGGTGTAGAGGATGAAGAGGGGCGTCTCGGCGGGGAACGCCTGCGCCTCGTGGGTGGGGTCCGCCTTCGCCAGTTCGTCGTGCCACCAGAGGTCGCGCTCGTTCCAGGCGATGTCGTTGCCGCCGCGCTTGACGACGAGGACGTGCTCGACGCTGTCGGTGCCCTCGCCCTCGAGTGCCTCGTCGACCGCGGGCTTGAGTGCTGAGACCGCGCCACGGCGCCAGCCGCCGTCGGCCGTGACGACGAGCTTCGCGCCGGCGTCCTCGATGCGGGCGCGGAGGCTCTCCGCGCTGAAACCACCGAACACGACCGAGTGCACGGCGCCGATGCGGGCGACGGCGAGCATCGTGACGACGGCCTCGGGGATGAGGGGGAGGTAGACGACGACGCGGTCGCCCTGCCCGACGCCGAGGTCGGTGAGCATGTTCGCGGCGCGCTGCACGTCGGCGGTCAGCTCGGCGTAGGTGATGCGTCGGGTGTCCCCGGGAGCGCCCTCGAAGTGGATCGCCACCCGGTCGCCGTTGCCCGCGCGGACGTGCCGGTCGAGGCAGTTCTCGGCGACGTTGAGCGTGCCGTCGGCGAACCACTTCGCGAACGGGGCTCCGGACCAGTCGAGGGTCTGGGTGAACGGCGTCCGCCAGTCGAGGAGCGCGCGGGACTGGTCCGCCCAGAACGCCTCGCGGTCGGCAGAGGCGGCCTCGTGCAGGTCCTCGTGTGCGACGGCGTCGGCGACGAACTCCGGCGACGGGGGGAACGTGGCGTCTCGGCCGGCGTCCGGGGAGTCCGGGCTGCCGGGGGCTCCGTCGTTGCGGGGGTCGGTCTGGGTCGGAGCGGACATCGATGTCCTTTCGCGTCGTTGCGGCAGGGGTGCAGTCGGAGACTACCCCTCGGCATGGGCGCGGGTCGGCGGGGGCGCGTGCGGCCGTGGCGGTCCTGTTCGCTCTGGGCGTGCAGCGCGGCACGCCGAGAAGTCGATCCGGGGGTTGCTTCCGGAGGCCGATCATGGGGTACAGTAGTTCCCGCTGGACTCGTTTCCGGCGGCAACGGTTCGGATTCCCCCCAATCCACCGATGTCAAGGCGGCACCTGTTCCCCCCAACCGGTGCCGCCTCTTCTCGTTTCCGGGCCGGTTCGTGCCACGGTCGACCGCGCTCGGGGTCGGCGACACGCGTCGATCCGCGCGGGCATGCCGAAGCGTGGACAGACCTGTCCATGCTCCTGCATCGAACCGCGCTGTGGGTTGTTCGACACGTGTTGCACAATCGAACTCGGTACCGCTGGGCGTGTGGTGGCGTCCGGGCGTTCCAGCACTGGGACACCGACTGGGGTACGGCATTGCGTGCCGGGGTACAAAACGGTCCGTTGCTCGCCGAGCGGGCAGCTCTCCACAGGAGGTGGAGTGGACCTCCGAGCGGCGACGGCCGCTCCCTACTCTCTGGTCGCATGCACCGACACCGTGCCGACGCCCCGTTCCTGCCCGGCGCCACGCGACCGATCCGGAGTCGGGACGTCGTCGCCGCCGAGTTCGAGGAGCTCGCCGCGCTCGTCGGCGACGCGGGCGTCACCGACGTGCTCGTGGTCGGCGGCCGCGGGACGTGGGTCGACCGGGGGCGCGGGCTCGAACGAGCCGGCCCCGAGCTGCCCGAGCGGCGGGTGCGGGAACTCGCGACCGAACTCGTGGCACGGGGCGGGCGGCACGTCGACGAGACCACGCCCTGCGTCGACGTCCGCCACGGCGACGGCATCCGCGTGCACGTCGTGCTCGCACCCGTCTCCGTCGGCGGGACCGCGGTCTCGATCCGACTGCCCGCGCCGACCCGGCCGACCCTGCAGTCGCTCGAGGCGCTCGGAGCGTTCGCGCGCGTCCCTCGGTCGGTCCTCGAGCGAGCGGTCGACGAGCGCCGCAACGTGCTCGTCACCGGCGCGACCGGGAGCGGCAAGACCACCATGCTCGCCGCGATGCTGGCGGCCGTCCCGCCCGACGAGCGGATCGTCACCGTCGAGGACGTCGCCGAACTCCGGATCGACCACCCGCACGTCGTCACGCTCGAGGCCCGGCAGGCGAACGCCGAGGGCGCCGGCGCGCTCGGCCTCGACCGGCTGGTCCGCGAAGCGCTCCGCATGCGGCCAGACCGCATCGTCGTCGGGGAGTGCCGGGGCGCCGAGGTCCGCGAGCTCCTCTCCGCCCTGAACACCGGGCACGACGGGGGAGCGGGGACCGTGCACGCCAACGGGATCGCCGACGTGGCGGCGCGGCTCGAGGCACTCGGCGCGCTCGCCGGGCTCGGTCCGGAGGCGCTCGCCCGGCAGGCGGTCAGTGCGCTCGACCTGGTGGTGCACGTCGAGCGGCACGCGGGGCGGCGCCGGTTGGGAGCGGTGGGCACGTTGCGTGTCGGGCCGGACGGGAGGCTCGTGGTCCGTCCGGTGGACCGGTCGCGGTGAGACGATCGGTGCGCCCAAGGCACGCGGCCCTCGACCCAGCGGCGGCGGCCCGGACGCTGGACCGGGTCGCGACGCTCGTCGCCGCCGGCGTCCCGCCCACCCGGGCGTGGGCACTGGTGGGCGGCTTCCCGAAGGACGCCGGTCCCGCGTGGCAGGACGTCGCCGCCGTGCTCCGCGTCGCCGAACACACCGGGGCACCGTCGGCGGGCACCGTCCGCGCACTCGCCGGAGCGCTCCGGCGGTCGGCGGCATCGGACCGCGCTGTCCTCGTGGCACTCGCCGGTCCACGAGCGAGCGCCCGGGTGGTGCTCGCGCTGCCGCTGCTCGGCCTCGCGCTCGGGTCGACCTGGGGATCGGGGGCCGTCCAGGTGCTCGTGGCGTCGCCGGTCGGCTGGACCTGCGTCGTCCTCTCCACCGTGCTCGTCGTGCTGGGGCGGGCGTGGACCGCGCGCCTCGTCCGTGCGGCGACGCCCGATGGGCACCTGCCGGGCGTGCTGCTCGACGCGTGGGCGGTCGCGGTGTCCGGTGGTGGGTCGTGGGTGGACGGGGGAGCGGCCGTGCGGACCGCCTTCGCCGACCGACCGTGCCGTGCCGCGGACGGCGAACACCTCCGGGAGGTCCTCGCACTCGCGCAGCGTGCCGGGGTCCCGGCGGCGTCGCTCCTCCGCGCGGCTGCCGAGGACGTCCGCGACGACGTCGCTGCCGCGGGCCTCGCCGCCGCGGAACGACTCGCGGTCCGGCTCGTCCTGCCGCTCGGGGTGTGCGTCCTCCCCGCCTTCGTGCTCGTCGGGGTCGTCCCGGTGGTGGTCGGGGTCCTCTCCTCCACCGTCGTCGACGTCGGGTGACCCTCCACAGATCCGGTGACCGGTCCCGTGCCGAGGGCGGCCCGCGGCGAGGCTGGTCGCATCGCATCGCATCGCATCGCACCGCATCAGGAAGGACAGTCACATGACCGACTCACCCAGCACGCACCGCCAGCCCCTCGGCGCCCGACTCCGGCGACGACTCGACGACGACCGTGGATCGGCGACGGCCGAGTACGCGGTCGTGATCCTCGCCGCCGTCGCGTTCGCCGGGGTCCTCGTCGCCGTGATGCGCTCCGGAGAAGTGCAGAGCATCCTCACGGAACTCGTCCGCGGTGCCCTGTCCCTCTGACCCGCGCACGGCTGACCCGCGCCCGGCGGCGGACCGGGAGCGCGGCACCGTGAGCGTCGAGTTCGCGGTCGTGCTCCCCGTCGTGGCAATCGTCCTGACCTCGCTCGTCGCCGCGGTGCTCGTCGTCGACGGTCTCGGTCGCCTCCAGCTCGCGGCGGCCACGGCGGCGCGAGCGTTCGGTCGGGGGGACGACGACGCCGGGCGCGCAGCCCTCGAGCACCTCGCACCCGGGGCCGGCATGACGGTGCACCGTGACGGCGGCGTCGTCTGCGTCCGGGCAGCACGAGGGGCCGCGGGGCCGTTCGAGGCCGTCCCGCTCCGTGCCACCGGCTGCGCTGCGGAGGACGGACGGTGAACGAGCGCGGATCCGCCACGGTCCTCCTCACGGCGGTCGTCGGCGTCGTCCTCGTCGTCCTGACGGCGGCGCTCGCCGGAGCCGGACTGCGCGTGGCCACGATCCGCGCCCAGGCCGCTGCCGACGCCTCGGCGCTCGCCGCCGCGGCGGCCCTCGTCGGGCTCGTCCCGGGCGAACCCTGCTCCGCCGCGACGCGCGTGGCAGCGCGGAACCAGGCAGCCCTCGACACCTGCGGCACGGCTGCCTCCGCCGCCCGGGTCCGGGTCGTGGTCGGCGGCGGACCGTTCGCCGTGGGCGCAGTCGCAGTCGCCGGTCCGGCGGACGACCAGCCCGAACACTATGTGTATGGTGTGCCTGTCGGCCCCCGGTCATCGGTGCCCCGGTCGACCCGGACGCGCTCGTCGTCCAGGGCCGACGCGCACCATCGATCAAGGAGACACGTGCCAGGCACGAAGAAGCTCGTCATCGTCGAGAGCCCCGCGAAGGCCAAGACGATCGCGCAATACCTCGGTGACGGATACGAGGTCCAGGCGTCCGTCGGACACATCCGGGACCTCGTCGAGCCCAAGAACCTGCCGGCGGAGCTCAAGAAGGGCTCGCTCGGCAAGTTCTCGGTGGACGTCGACAACGGCTTCGAGCCCTACTACGTCGTCTCGGACGCGAAGAAGAAGACCGTCTCCGAGCTGAAGCGTGCGCTCAAGGAAGCCGACGAGCTCTACCTCGCAACTGATGAGGACCGCGAAGGCGAGGCCATCGCGTGGCACCTGCTGCAGGTCCTCAAGCCCAAGGTGCCGGTCAAGCGCATGGTCTTCCACGAGATCACGAAGGAGGCGATCCAGCGCGCGCAGGAAGCCACCCGTGAGCTCGACACCGCGCTCGTCGACGCGCAGGAGACCCGCCGCATCCTCGACCGTCTCTACGGGTACGAGGTCTCGCCCGTGCTCTGGCGCAAGATCGGTCCGGGGCTCTCGGCCGGTCGCGTGCAGTCCGCTGCCACGCGTCTCGTCGTCGACCGTGAGCGCGAACGCCTCGCGTTCGTGTCCGCCAACTACTGGGACCTCAGCGCGCGCTTCGAGAAGGAGGGCGACGCCGCCTTCACCGCTCGACTCGCGCGGGTCCAGGGGACCCGCGTCGCCTCCGGTCGTGACTTCGACGACCGCGGTGCCCTGAAGGGCGAGGCCGTCCGCCTCGACGAAGCCGCCGCGGCCGCGCTCACCACCGTGCTCGAGCGTGCCGGTGACGCCACCGTCCGCAGCGTCGAGTCGAAGCCCTACACGCGCCGCCCGGCAGCGCCGTTCACGACGTCGACCATGCAGCAGGAAGCAGCGCGCAAGCTCCGCCTCTCGCCGCGACAGACCGCACGTGCGGCGCAGACGCTGTACGAGAACGGCTACATCACCTACATCCGTACGGACTCGGTCAACCTGTCGAAGCAGGCGCTCGACGCCGCTCGCAAGCAGGCAGCAGACCTCTACGGCGCCGCGACCGTGCCGGACAAGCCGCGCGTCTACGCGAGCAAGAGCAAGAACGCGCAGGAAGCGCACGAGGCGATCCGCCCCGCCGGCGACACCTTCCGCACCCCGTCGCAGCTCGAGGGGACGCTGACCGGTGTCGAGTGGCGCCTCTACGACCTCATCTGGAAGCGCACCATCGCGTCGCAGATGGCGGACGCCAAGGGCTCCACGGCGTCGATCGTGCTCGGCATCTCCTCCGAGGAGACCGTCGAGGGCATCCCGGCCACGGCGAACGGCACCGACGCCGAGTTCACGGCGTCCGGCACGGTCATCACCTTCCGCGGGTTCCTCAACGCCTACGAAGAGGGCAAGGACGAGGACCGCCACGAGTCCTCGGACCGCTCGGGCAACGACGTGGCGCTGCCGGACGTCAAGGAAGGCGAGCACCTCGCCGTCGACGACGTCGTCGCGAAGGGGCACGACACCACCCCGCCGCCGCGCTACACCGAGGCGAGCCTCATCAAGACGCTCGAAGACCTCGACATCGGTCGCCCGTCGACCTTCCCGACGATCAGCCCGACGATCATCGACCGCGGCTACGTGTCGCTGCGCGGGACCCAGCTCGTGCCGAACTGGATCGCGTTCAGCGTGGTCCGGCTGCTCGAGGAGTACTTCGGTGACCTCGTGCAGTACCAGTTCACGGCCGACATGGAGGCCGACCTCGACCGGATCGCGAACGGCGACGCCGACCGGGTCGACTGGCTCAAGGAGTTCTACTTCGGTGGTGGTGACCAGCGCGGGCTCCGCACGGTCATCGACAACCTCGGCGAGATCGATGCGCGCGAGATCAACTCCGTCGAACTGGCGCCGGGGCTGACCCTCCGCATCGGTCGCTACGGCCCCTACATCGAGGTGCCGAGCGACGACCCCGAGAAGCCCCGTCGCGTCAACGTGCCCGAGGACCTCGCTCCCGACGAGCTCACCGCCGAGAAGGCCCGCGAGCTCGTGGACGCCCCGGTGCTCGGGGACCGCGTCGTCGGCATCAACCCCGAGACCGGAAAAGAGGTCCTCGCGAAGGACGGCCGGTTCGGTCCGTACGTGACCGAGCGCACCCCGGAGCCGGAACCCGCGGTCGACGCCGCGACGGGCGAGGTGCTCGACGCGCAGGCCACGCCGGCCGCCGCCGAGGCGGAGCCCGCAGCGAAGACCACCGCGAAGGGTGCCGCGAAGAAGGCACCGGCGAAGAAGACCACGAAGAAGCCCGCGGCGCCCAAGGAGCGCACGGCGTCCCTCTTCAAGTCGATGGACCCGCAGACGGTCGACCTCGAGACGGCGCTGAAGCTGCTCGACCTGCCGCGGGTCGTCGGCAAGGACCCCGAGTCCGGCGACGACATCACCGCGCAGAACGGCCGGTACGGTCCGTACCTCAAGAAGGGCACGGACACCCGGACCCTGCCGGGCGAGGACGCGATCTTCGACATCGACCTCCCCGGTGCGCTCGAGCTCTTCGCCCAGCCCAAGTACGGCGGCCGCAGCTCGGCGAGCGCAGCGCTCAAGGAGTTCGACGCCGACCCGGTGTCCGGCAAGCCGATCAAGATGAAGGACGGACGGTTCGGTCCGTACGTCACGGACGGCGAGACCAACGCGACGATCCCGCGCGGCGAGGACGTCGAGGCCGTCGACCACGCCCGCGCCGTGCAGCTCATCGCGGACAAGCGCGCCAAGGGACCGGTGAAGAAGAAGGCACCGGCGCGGAAGCCGGCGGCCAAGAAGAAGTGACCGGCCGGTTCATCACGCTCGAGGGCGGCGACGGCGCGGGCAAGACGACCCAGGCGGAGCTGCTGACGGCCTGGCTCGAGGAGCACAGCCGGACCGTGGTGCGGACCCGTGAACCGGGCGGCACCGACCTCGGCACGCGGATCCGCGAGATCGTCCTGCACGAGCGCGGCCACGTCGCGCCTCGAGCCGAGGCCCTGCTCTACGCGGCCGATCGCGCGCACCACGTCGAGACCCTCGTCCGCCCCGCCATCGCTCGCGGCGACGTGGTGCTGCAGGACCGGTACATCGACTCCTCGGTGGCGTACCAGGGGGTCGCGCGCGGCCTCGGCGCCGAGCACATCCGTTCGGTGTCGGACTGGGCGTCGGACGGGCTCACTCCGGACCGCACGATCCTGCTCGACCTCGACGTCACCGTCGGGCGTGCGCGGGTGGCCGCGGCGCGCGGCGACACCTTCGACCGACTCGAGTCCGAGGCCGAGACGTTCCACGAGACGGTCCGCCAGGCGTTCCTCGACATGGCTGCCGCCGAGCCCGAGCGCTTCCTCGTGGTGGACGCGTCCGCCCCGGCCGCGGACGTCCAGCGCGCGATCCGTGCCGCGGTCGCTCCACTGGTCGGGATCGTCGAGGGATGACGGTGGCGGCTGGCAGGATGATCCCGTGAGCGTGTGGGACGGCCTGACAGGGCAAGAGGAAGCGGTCGCGTCGCTCCGCAACGCGGCCGAGTCGCCCGACGGCACCGGTGGCATGACGCACTCGTGGCTGATCACCGGGCCTCCCGGGTCCGGCCGGTCGAACGTCGCGTCCGCCTTCGCCGCCGCACTCGTCGGGAACGGTCCGGACGACGACCACACGCTCCAGCAGATCACCGCGAAGACCCACCCGGACGTCTCGGTCCTGTCCACGCAGCGGGTCATCATCACCATCGACGAGATCCGGCAGCTCGTCACGTCGTCGCACTACTCGCCCTCCGTCGGCCGGTACCGCGTGGTGATCATCGAGGACGCGGACCGCATGACGGAACGCACGTCGAACCTGCTCCTCAAGGCGCTCGAGGAACCGCCGGAGCGCACCGTGTGGATCCTCTGCGCCCCGAGCGAGGCCGACCTGCTGCCGACGATCCGGTCGCGCGTGCGGTCGGTCCGCCTCCGCGTGCCGGGCATCGAGTCCGTCGCAGACCTGCTCGTCGCGCGGACCGGTGTGGACCGCGTCCTCGCGATGGACGCCGCACGCCAGGCGCAGAGCCACATCGGCATGGCACAGCGTCTGGCGACCAGCGAGGACGCCCGCGACCGTCGACGCCGCACGCTGAGCACGGTGCTCGGCGTCCGGACCGTCGGAGACGCCGTGATGGCCGCCGCCGACCTGCTCGCCGTCGCCGACGAGGACGCCAAGGCGATCACGCAGCAGCGCGACGCCGAGGAACGTGACGCCGCGATGCGCTCGCTCGGCATCGAGCCCGGCGGCACGATCCCGCCGGCACTCCGTTCGCAGCTGCGCCTGCTCGAGGAAGACCAGAAGCGTCGGGCGACGCGGAGCCTCCGGGACGGGCTGGACCGGATCCTCGTGGACGTCTCGTCGCTCTACCGTGACCTGTTGCTGCTCGGGCTCGGGGCACCGGCGGAACCGGTGAACCTCGCGATGCGGGAACAGCTCGACCACGCACTGCAGTCGGTGACCCCGGCCGCTGCGCTCGAGGTGCTCGACGCCATCGCGCTCGCTCGGCAGCGCATCGCCGCGAACGTGGCGGCCCTCCTCGCGCTCGAGGCGCTGCTCGTCACCATCGCCCGCGCGCGCCGCTGACCCGCGCCCTGGGCGGGACCACCTGCCCGAGGTGCGACGCAGGACGCGCTCGCACCGCGCCTCCAGGCCGTCCGGAACCGCACCCTGTGACGTTCCCCATCCGCCCGCGCCCCCGCGCATGGGACAATCACCGCATGTCCGACGCAGAACCCGGCCTGCGCGAGCGGAAGCGCCGCGCCACCCGACTCGCGATCCAGCAGGCCGCGCTCCGCATCGCGATCGAGGAAGGGCTCGCGGCGGTGACGGTCGACGAGATCTCGCGGCGTGCGGACGTGTCGCCGCGGACGTTCTTCAACTACTTCCCGAACAAGGAAGGCGCGATCCTCGGCGACGATCCGACGCTGCCGGACGACGACACCCTCGCGGACTTCGTGGCCGGTGGGCCGACGGGGGACCTGCTCGCCGACCTCGGGGCGTTGCTCGTGCACTCGACGCGCGAACTCATCGAGGAGCGTGGGCTGATCGAGGAGCGGCAGCAGGTGCTCCGCGCCGCGCCGGAGCTCTTCAGTCGGCGGATGGAGTCGATGAAGGAGTTCCAGGCGGCGATCGAGGGGGCCATCCTAGCGCGCTTCGCGGCGGCCGCGGACGGAGCTCCGGACGCCTCCGGAGAGCCCCCGGAGCGGCGTCGGCGGGCGCGGCTGGCGTCCCTCGTGGCGTTGGCTGCGCTGCGGCACGCGTGGTGGGAGTGGTCGGACGCGGGGTCGGACACCCACCTCGTCGACGAGCTCGAACGGTCGTTCGCCGACCTCGACACGCTCGTTTCGCGTTCGCTCGTCTGAACCTGTATAGTCGTGTCCCGTGCCGCTCCGGCAACGGAGCGTCCGCCGCCTTAGCTCAGTCGGCAGAGCGATTCACTCGTAATGAATAGGTCGTCGGTTCGATTCCGACAGGCGGCTCCGAGAAGCCCCGGTCAGACAGTGTCTGACCGGGGCTTTCTGCTTCGCGCGCCGCGCGCCGCGCGCCGGGTGCCGGGCGCCGGGCGGCGGGTCGGGCCGAGCGCCTGCGCGCCCGGCCCGGCCCGGCCTCAGGGCAGGTAGTACGTCGGGTTCGGCAGCTTCACGCTCCGGTCCGCCGACCCACCGAGCAGGTCGCTGTACTGGTCGCCGAAGTTCGCCACCACGTCGTACCGCCCACCCGAGCGCGACTCGATGTGCGCACGGGTCTGCGACTTGTACTCGACGGTGGTGCACTTCGCCGTGGCGCAGGTGATGTACGACGGCTGCTGCGAGGCCCCGACGCCGGTCCACTTCGTGTAGTACGTCTGCGTGCCGCGCTGCGTCGCCGCGAACTGCGGGTACCCGACCTTCTGCAGGTTCTCGATCGTGGCGGTCTTCTGGTCGTCGTTGCGTCCGGTGAGCCCGATGATCGTGCAGCCGGAGCGCTGGGCGATCGACACGAGCGAGGTCATCGACGGGGTGGCGGGGAAGCGCTCGTCCTGCACCCACTCGTCCTGGCGGGCGGGATCGAACACGAAGTGCATGTCCGCGACCTCCATGTCGTAGGTCCACAGCGTCGTGTCGTCGGCGTCGAGCACGATGGCGGGGTTGCGGTGGAGCTTCCGGCCGACGGCGCACTGGGCTGCGACGACGGGAGCCTGCTTCCGGACGATGGACCGCATCTCGCGGATGTACGGGGAGTCGGTGCGGTTGGCGAGGCCGGTGCCGGGGTCGCCGTAGTACGTCGCGATGGTCGACTTCACGGAGTCGATGTTCGGGATGCCCTCGCCGCTCTGGGTGGCGCCGGAGGAGCCGTCGGCGGCCATGGTGAAGTGCGTGCGGGGCGTCAGGCGCGGCTCGGACACGCCGGGCAGGTCGGCCGAGGGCAGGTAGTAGGTCGGGTTCGGCAACTTCACCGAGCGGTCGGCGTACCCGCCCTGCAGGTCGCTCCACTGGTCACCGACGTTGAGCGCGATGTCGTAGCCGAGGTCCTGCTCGATGTGCTTCCGCGTGAGCGCCTTGTACTCGACGGTCGTGCACTTCGCCGTGGCGCAGGTGATGTACGACGGCTGCTGGGACGCACCGACTCCGGTCCACTTCGTGAAGAAGCGGTCCTGGGTGAACGCGGTGTAGCCGAGCTTCGACAGGTTCTGGACGGTGGCGGCCTTCTGGTCGTCGTTCCGACCGGTGAGTCCGAAGACCGTGAACCCGAGCGACTGCGCCCGGTTCACGAAGCCGACCATCGACGGCGTCGCGGGGAAGCGCTCGTCCTGCACCCACTCGTCCTGGCGGGCCGGGTCGAACACGAAGTGCATGTCCGCGACCTCCATGTCGTAGGTCCACAGCGTCGTGTCGTCGGCGTCGAGGACGATCGCGGGCTTCTCGCCGCGACGGACCGCGGCGTCGTGGATGCGCTGCAGCTGGGCGCTCTGCCGGTCGACGATGGACCGCATCTCGCGGATGTAGGGGGAGTCGGTGCGGTCGGCGAGTCCGGTGCCGGGGTCGCCGTAGTACGTCGCGATGGTCTTCTTGACCGAGTCGATGTTCGGGATGCCCTCGCCGCCCTGGCTCGCGCCGGAGGAACCGTCGGCCGCCATCGTGAACTGCGTCCGGGGCTGCAGTCCCGCGTCGGCCGAGTGTCCTGGCGGTGCCCAGCCGTGTCCGGGCGATCCCCAGCCGTGCGCGGTCGCCGGGGTGACACCGACGAGGGTCGAGGTGATGACGATGGCCGCGCTCGTGGCGACGACGGACAGGACGGATCGGCGCATGGAGGACCTGATCGCTTTCTGCTGGGGAAGCGGACGTCGGACGCGACCGCTGGACCCCCGTTCAGGGGGTGCAGCAGCACGCTAGCTGGCAATCACCAGTGCAGTCCATACCAAAGTGCTGCGGGTGGACAGCGGTGTGCCGAGCACGGCCCCTGGTAGACAGGTCCCATGACGGTTCGCTGGGGAGTCATCGGTACGGGCGGCATCGCACGGTCCTTCGTGGGCGACTGCACGGCCGCGGGGGTCGAGTTCGTCGCGGTCGGCAGCCGGACGCCCGCGAGCGCCGAGACGTTCGCGGCCGAGTTCGGGATCCCTCGGGCGCACGGCTCCTACGAGGACCTCGTCGCCGACGACGGTGTCGACGCCGTCTACGTCGCGACACCGCACTCGCGGCACGCGGCGGACGCACTGCTCGCCATCGAGGCCGGCAAGCACGTCCTCGTCGAGAAGGCCTTCACGATCACGGCCGACGAGGCCCGCCTGGTGGTCGACGCCGCCCGGCGCGCCGATGTCGCCGTCATGGAGGCGATGTGGACGCGTTTCCTCCCGCAGATGTCGATGATCCGCGAGCTCGTGGCCGAGGGACGCATCGGGCGGGTCCGGCTCGTCGAGGCGACCCACCACCAGGCGCTGCCGTCCGACCCGGCACACCGGTTGAACGACCCGGCGCTCGGCGGTGGCGCGATGCTTGACCTCGGCATCTACCCGATCTCCTTCGCGGTCGACGTCCTCGGCGTCCCCACGTCGGTCGTCGCCGCGGGCACCCTGAGCGAGCAGGGCGTCGACACCCAGATGGGCCTGGTGCTGACGCACGAGGGCGGGACGCAGTCGATGCTCCACTTCGGGCTCGACCTCCGCAGTCCGAACACCGCGTCGGTCATCGGCGAGGACGGCCGCATCGACCTGGACTCGACGTGGTTCACGCCGACGACCTGGCGGCTCCGCGACCGCGACGGGAACGTCGTCGAGGAGTTCGACGGGCGCGAGGAGCTCACCGGCTACGCGCACGAGGTGCGCGCGTTCGAGTCGATGGTCGAGTCCGGCACCCACGAGGGCGGCCCGATGGACCCCGAGGAGACGGTCGCGATCATGGGGCTCATGGACGAGGCCCGCCGACAGGTCGGCGTCCGGTACCCGGCTGACGGCTGACGCGACCGGCCGACGGCTGACGCCCGGAGGGGCGCGGAACGTCCGGATCCGGAAAGTGGCCCTGGAGGCTCCTCCCGCAGTTCCGTAGGATCGTTCGCGATGTCCGACCAGCAGCCTTCACCGCGCGGCGTCGCGGACCGCCTCCGCGACGCGCGCACCGCCGTCCGCGCCTCGTTCGCCCGCCGCCCGGTGCCGTGGATCGCGGGTGGCCTCGCGACCGTGCTCGTGCTCGGGTCCGGCGGTGCCGTGGCCGTGGCAGCGGCGACGATGCCGACCCCGACGACCACGGCGGCCGCGACGGCGTCCGCCACCTCGTCGAGCAGCCCCGCACCGACGACGGCCGCCCCCACCCCGACACCGACGCCGAGCGGCCGCGCCGTGCCGGACGACGCCGCTGGCCCGTCCGCCCTCCGGACGTGCACGATCACGAACGCCGCCTCGGCGAGCGGCCTCGGCGCGTTCGAGGGGTACGTCATGAACGCGAAGACCGGCGAGGTGCTGTTCTCGCGCAACGGTGACGAGGCCGCACAGACCGGCAGCGTGATGAAGACCCTGACGACGGCGACCGCGCTGGCCGTCCTCGGCGGCGACCACCGCATCCCGACCACCGTGACGAAGGAGTCCGGCGGTGCGATCGCCCTCGTCGGCCACGGCGACGCCACGCTCTCGGCAGGCGGAGCGACGATGTACCCGGGCGCCCCGACGCTCGCGCAGCTCGCCCAGCAGGTGAAGGCGAAGCTCGGCAACACCCCGGTGACGACGATCGTCACGGACGACACGTACTGGAACGACGCCGACGCCTGGGACCCCACGTGGCCGGTGAGCGAGCGGACGATCGGCTACCAGCCGAACGTCACGGCGCTCATGGTCGACGCTGACCGCGCGAACCCGGGTGCCCAGACGTCGCCGCGCTCCACCGACCCGGTCGGTCGCGCCGGGGACCTGTTCCGCACGGCCCTCGCGAACGCCGGGGTCGCCGGTGCGGGGAACGCGCAGATCGTCAAGCGTGCCACGACCAGCACGGACACGATCGCCACGGTCTCGTCGCAGCCGGTGTCGACGCTCATCGGGCAGATGATCCCGAACTCGGACAACACCCTCGCCGAGATGCTCGCGCGGATCTCGTCGAAGGAGTCCGGCTCTGACGGCTCCGCAGCCTCGCTGACCGCCGTGTACCAGGCAGCCCTGAAGTCCTACGGCGTCGACCCTGCCGGCATCGTCATCAAGGACGGCTCGGGGGAGAGCGCCGCGAACGCCGTGTCGCCGAACTTCGTCGCGCACCTCATGGTGCAGGTCGCCGCCGGTGCGAAGGGCCTCGGGACGCTCGCGAACGCCCTGCCGGTGTCCGGGCAGTCCGGCACGCTGGCCGGTCGGTTCACCGGGGCGAACGCGGTCGCCCGGGGCAAGGTGCACGCGAAGACCGGGTGGATCGACAGCGCGAACACCCTCGGCGGCTACATCGACGCGGCCGACGGCACCCGGCTGACGTTCGCGTTCTACGCGATCGGGTCCTCGCGGGCCGCGGCGCTGCCCGCACTCGACGCGGTGACTGCGGCGACGTACTCGTGCGGGAGCAGGCTCACCGGCTCCTGAGGCCGCGGGTGTTGGATGAGTCCATGTCCAGGGCACTCCTCGTCGTCGACGTCCAGAACGACTTCACCGAGGGCGGTGCCCTCGGTGTGACCGGCGGCGACGACCTCGCACGACGCATCACCGCGTTCCTCGGTCGGCACGCCGACGAGTACGACCTCATCGTCGGCTCCCGCGACTGGCACCACGGCGACGATGACAACGGCGGCCACTTCGCCGGTCCCGAGGGTCCGGACTACGAGACGACCTGGCCGATGCACTGCGTCGCCGGGACCCCGGGGGCCGAGTACCACCCGCGGCTCGACACCGCTCCGATCGACGTCCATGTCTTCAAGGGGCAGGGCACGCCGGACTACTCGGCGTTCCAGGCGCGCACCGAGGACGGCGTCCCGCTGCCCGAGGTCCTCGCCGATCACCGCGTCGTGACGATCGACGTGGTCGGCATCGCCACCGACTACTGCGTGCGCGCCTCGGCGCTCGACGCCCGGGCTGCGGGATACGACGTCGCGGTCTACGACGACCTCGTGGTCGGGGTGGACGACGCCCGCAGCGCGCGGGCGCTCGACGAGATCCGCGCCGCAGGCGGGCACGTCGACCACAGCGACATGGACGAGGGACTGGCGAACCCCGGCGGGGCGCTCCTCTGACCTCGGCGTACCGTCGACCGACCGCGGCCGCGCCGGCTCAGACGAGCAGCTGGTGCTTCGCCAGGTCGCGGTAGAGCGGCGTCGACTCGACGAGTTCCGAGTGGGTCCCGACGCCGACGACGCGGCCGTGCTCGAGCACGACGATCACGTCGGAGTCCACCACCGTAGACAGCCGGTGCGCGATCACGAGCAGCGTGCGGTCCTCGGCCACGGCATCGATCGCGAGGCGCATCTTCTGCTCGTTGACGCCGTCGAGCGACGAGGTGGACTCGTCGAGCAGCAGGATCGGGGGAGCGGCGAGGAGTGCCCGGGCGATCGCGAGCCGCTGCCGTTCACCGCCGGAGAGCATGACGCCGTCCTCGCCGACCTGGGCGTCGAGGCCGCGGGGGTCGCGGTGCAGGACCTCGCCGAGGTTGACGGCCTCGAGCACGCGGACGCAGTCGTCCTCGGTGGCGTCCGGTGAACCGAGCAGCAGGTTCGCCCGGATCGTGCCGGCGAGCACCGGAGCGTCCTGTTCGACGTACCCGATCTGCGCGCGCAGCTCGGCGCGGTCGAGGCCACGGACGTCGACGCCGCCGAGCCGGATGACCCCGTCGGTCGGGTCGTAGAACCGTTCGATGAGGGCGAGCGTGGTCGACTTGCCCGCGCCGGACGGTCCCACGAGTGCGACCCGCGATCCGCGGGGGACCCGGAAGGACACGTCGTGCAGCACCACGTCGTCGGAGGCGGTGTCGTCGTCGACGGCCGGCTCGGCGCCGTCCGCACCGGAGGCCTGGGCCGGACGCGCGTACCGGAACGACACGTGTTCGAAGGCGATCGCGTCGTCGCTCTCCACCGCTGCGGCGACGCGGACGGCCTGGTCGTCCTGCGCCTCGGTCGGGAGGTGCAGGATCTCCTCGATCCGGCCGAGCGCACCGAGCGCCTGGGCGACGGCGACGGCAGCGCCCATGGCCTGGCCGAGCGGCATGATCATCATGAAGAGCAGCAGGATGAACGTGATGAGCGTCGCGATCGTGATGGTGCCGGCTGCGACCTGTGCACCACCGACCCCGAGGACGGCGATGAACGCGACCTGCATGACGATGCTCGCGACCGGGACGACGAACGCCGACATCCGCGCGATGTCGAGGCCTCGACGGTAGGCCTCGGTCGCGTGGCCGTCGACCTCGTGCACCTCGCGCTCGGTGGCACCGGCGGCACGGATCGTGCGGACGGCACCGATGCCGCGTTCGACCGCCGCGGTGAGGTCGCCGACCTTCTCCTGCGCACGCTTCGACGCGACGCGGATGCGGCGGCTGAGCCCGCCGACGACGACGATCGCGACGAGCACGATGACGACGACGATGCCGAGGAGCAGCGGGTCGATGACGGCCATCGCGATGATCGCGCCGATGAACGTCAGGGCGCCGCCGATCGACTCGATGAGGCCCTGCGTCAGCACGGCGCGCAGCAGTGTCGTGTCGCTGCCGACGCGGGAGACGAGGTCGCCGGTGCGGCGCGTGTCGAACTCGGAGATCGGCAGGTTGAGGATACGCGCGATGAGCTTCCGCCGGGTGGACAGGACGACGCCTTCACCCGCGCGCTGCAGCAGGAAGTGCTGCACACCGTTGAGGACGCCCGCGACGATGACGAGTCCGACGAGCAGCCAGACGAGGGTGCTCAGGGTGTTGCCGTGCTGGACGGCGGTGATGACCTGGTTGACGAGCAGCGGCTGCGCGAGGGACGCACCGGCACCGAGGACGCTCAGCACGATGATGACGACCATCGCGGGCTTGTTCTCGAACAGGTAGCTCAGCAGTCGGCCGAACGTGGCGCGGGGACCGTCGGTCTTCTTGGCTCTGGCGAAGGGGGAGCTCATCGTGTTCCTAGTTTCTGCCGTACTTCTTGTGCACTGCCTGGCGGCTGACGCCGAGCAGCGTCGCGATCTCCTGCCACGAGGCGCCGGCGTTCCGGGCACGTCGGGCCGCGAGTTCCTCGGTCCGGTCGAGCTCACGACGGAGTTCGCGCACGCTGGCGAGGGCGGAGAACGGGTCGTCTCCGGCTGCGCCGGCGGCGAGGCTCGTGATGGTCGGTCGGTCCACGCGTGTCAACCTACATTGACGTACTGATGGATGTCAACCCGGGTTGACGACGGACGGGAGGCGCGGTGCCAGCCGGCACCGCGCCTCCCGTCTGCGGAAGTGGTCGCGTCAGGCGCGCGCGTCCACCGGTGCTGCGTCCGGTTCACCGGCGGTGTCCGCCGCGTCGAGCGCGGCGCTCTTCGTCTCGCGGATGAAGAACAGGGCGACGAGCGTCACGACCGCGGCGATCGTGAGGTACAGCCCGACCAGGAAGATGTTGCCGTCCGGCTGCCACAGCGCGAGCGCGATGGTCGGAGCGAGCGAAGCGCCGAGGATCGACGCGACGTTGTAGGCGATCGCCGAACCCGTGTAGCGCACGTTCGTCGGGAAGAGCTCCGGCAGGAGGGCGCCCATCGGACCGAACGTCAGGCCCATCAGCGACAGTCCCACGATCAGGAACGTCACCACCGTGATCGGACCGGTCGACGCGGCGAACCAGAACTGGAACGTCAGGCCGAAGAGCGCGATGCCGATCGTGGTCGGGATGAGCGTGCGACGACGGCCGAACTTGTCGGCGAGGATGCCTGCGATCGGCGTGAAGATGCCGAAGAACACGACGCCGATCATGAGCAGCGTGAGGAACTCGCCACGGGTGTAGCCGAGGCCGATCTTCGGGACGAGGGGGCCGGCCTCGGCGCCCGTGGTGCCGTAGGACAGCGTGAACGTCGTCATGAAGTAGAAGAGGACGTAGGTCGCGACCATGCCGAAGGTGCCGACGATCACGGCGCGCCACGAGGTGCGGAACACCCGGCCGAGCGGGACCTTGGCGACCGAACCGGACTCCTGGACGCCACGGAACACCGTGGACTCGACGAGCTTGAACCGCACGTAGAGGCCCACGATCACCAGGACGGCCGACAGCAGGAACGGGAGTCGCCAGCCCCAGGCCTGGAAGTCCGGGTTCGGGGTGCCGTCGGCACCGGCGGGCATCGCCGCGTTGATTGCGATGAACAGGCCGTTGGCGAGCAGGAAGCCGATCGGGGCGCCGAGCTGCGGCATCGAGCCGAACACCCCGCGCTTGCCCTTCGGCGCGTTCTCGGTCGCGAGCAGTGCCGCGCCCGACCACTCGCCACCGAGCCCGACGCCCTGGGCGAAGCGCATCACGGCGAGGAGCACCGGAGCCCAGATGCCGATCGAGTCGAACGTCGGCAGGCAGCCGATGAGGAACGTCGCGGTGCCCATCACGAGCAGGGACGCCACGAGGGTCGCCTTGCGGCCGACGCGGTCGCCGAAGTGGCCGAAGATGATCGAGCCGACCGGGCGGGCGAAGAACGCGAGGGCGAACGTGACGAACGAGGACAGCTGGGATGCCGTCGGGTCCTCGTTCGGGAAGAAGAGCGTCGGGAAGACGAGGACCGCGGCGGTCGCGTAGACGTAGAAGTCGTAGAACTCGATGGAGGTGCCGACGAGGCTGGCGATCACGACGCGGGAGCGCGGGTTGCCTGCGGTCTTCGGGGATGCGGGTGCCGGTGCGGCGGACATGGGGTGAGGAGACTCCGTGGATGACGCTCGGGGGAGCGCAGCGGTGTTCCGGACGGCGGACACCGATCGGTTCGCGCGGGGTGGCGCGGGCACTGATCGGGTGCGTTCGGTTCGTGGTGGTGTACCGCTTGTGACGGGGGCCACCATCGTACGACAGATGTCGTGAACCTGCGAATCCGCTGGATCGTGACCGGGCCGAGCCGGGCCGGGGCTCGGTCAGGCCAGCGGGCTGCCCGCTTCGAGGTGCGCGGGGAGCTGGTGTCCCATCCGGTCGCGCTTCGTGTCGAGGTACGCCGCGTTCTGCGCGGAGACGCCGACGACCAGCGGCACCAGGCTCTCGACCGTGATGCCGTGCTCCTCGAGCTGGCGACGCTTCTCGGGGTTGTTCGACAGGAGGCGGACGGTGGTGATGCCGAGGTCGGCGAGGATGCCGGCCGCGCCGCCGTACGCCCGCGAATCGGCGGGGAGACCGAGCGCGAGGTTCGCGTCGAGCGTGTCGAGGCCGTCCTCCTGCAGGCGGTAGGCCTTGAGCTTGTTGATCAGACCGATGCCGCGGCCCTCTTGCCCGCGGAGGTAGATCACGACGCCGCCCTCGGCCGCGATCGTGTCGAGCGCGGCGTCGAGCTGCGGGCCGCACTCGCACTTGAGGGACCCGAACGCCTCTCCCGTCAGGCACTCCGAGTGCACCCGGACGAGGGCGCCGTCGCGCGGTGCTGCACCGTCCGGGCCGGTGGCGATGATCGCGACGTGCTCGGCGCTCGTCACGAGGTCGCGGTACGCGCGCATCTCGAACGTGCCGTGCGTGGTCGGGACGTTCGTCGACACCTCGAACTGGACCGGGCTCCCGGGGGTGGGGGAGATGAGTGCATCGGTCATGTGGTGCTCCGGTCGTTCTGGGGCCCCGCGATCCCGGGCTCGGCCGCCGCCGGCCGGGGCGCGCGGTGGGGTCGTGCTCGGACCAGCAGGTCGGGGCCGAGGCTGGTGGTCGATAGTACGTCCAACCGCCGACGCTCGCCGATGCTTCCCACGCCGACGTCACCGAGGGCGACACGGGGGCCGCCGAGCAGGACGGGCGCGAGGTAGACGAGGTACTCGTCCACCAGACCGGCCGCGACGAGCGCCGAGGCGACGGTGGGTCCTCCCTCGACGAACACCGAGTGCACGCCGTGGTCCCGCAGCGCGTGGAGCGAGGCGGCGAGGTCGTGGCCGGACAGCGTCAGCAGGGTGCGAGGGTGGCGGCGGACCGCGGCGTCGTCGGGGACCGGCCGGTCGCCGAACACCACCGGGACGGGCTGGTCGGCGAGGAGTTCGCCGGCGTCGCCCCGCGCGGTGAGGCTCGGGTCGTCGGCGAGGACCGTGCCCGTCCCGACGAGGATCGCGTCGTGCGCGGCGCGCTGTTCGTGGACGTGCTGGCGTGCGGCCGCACCGGTGATCCACTGGCTCGTGCCGTCGGCCGCCGCGGCCCGGCCGTCGAGGCTCGATGCCCACTTCACCGTCACCCACGGGCGTCCGAGGCGCACCGAGAGGAGCCAGCGCTCGAGGAAGTCCTCGACCTCGTCGGCGAGGACGCCCGAGACGACGTCGACTCCGCCGGACCGGAGTCGCTCGGCACCCCCGTGGGCTGCCGGCCCGGGGTCGTCGACGGCGTACACGACGCGGCCGATCCCCGCTTCGAGCAGGGCGACGGCGCACGGGCCGGTGCGTCCGGTGTGGTTGCAGGGTTCGAGGGTGACGACGGCGGTCGCGCCGACCAGGTGTGCGGGGTCGACCTTCGCCATCGCGTCGACCTCGGCGTGCGGGGTGCCGGCGCCCTTGTGCCAGCCCTCGGCGAGGACCGCTCCGTCGGGGGAGAGGATCACGGCGCCGACGCGGACGTGGTCACCGACCGCAGGGCCGAGGGCCGCGAGCTCGAGGCCACGGCGCATCGCACGGAGCTCGGCCGGCGAGACCGAGGGGTGCGCTGCGGGGGAGGCCGCGGAGTCCGACGGCCGAGGGGTGACGGTCACGGTCCGAGACTATCCGCGAACGGTCGGTGACGCGTCATCCGGGCGTGCCGTCGTCGTCTCGGCCGGCCACGGCAGGTCGGACGCGGGAGCGCCGTCGGCCCGCCGGAGCCCCTTCCACGCCGTCGTCGGAGCGCCGTCCCGCCCGGGGATGAGCGCGTCGCCGGTGCCGGTGTACGAGAACCCCGCGGCACGGGCGACCGAGGCCGAGGCGGTGTTGCCGACGTAGCACTCCCAGTACACGTCCGGCGCACCCTGCGCGAAGGCCCAGTCGAGCACGAGGCCGACGGCGTCGTGCATCAGCCCGGCCCCGCGTGCGGAGGGTGCGAGCCAGAAGCCGAGGTCGCGCCGCGCAGTGCGGTACCCGATGATCCCCTCGAGCCAGGTGGACCCCGTCCGACGGATCGCCCAGGTGTACTCGCGGTCGGAGGCCCAGCCCGGACCGACGAGCGCGTCGACGAAGGTCGTGGCGTCCCGGGCGGTGTACGGCGTGGGGATCGTCGTCCAGCGCACGATGTCCGGGTCCTGGCAGGCCTCGGTGATCGCCGTCGCGTCCGCCCGGGTGGGCACGTCGAGGTGCACCCGGGCAGACGACAGCGTGACGGGGCGCACGGTCAGCGCCGGGTGCGGGGAACGAAGCCGATGCGCTCGTAGACCTTCGCGAGGGTCTCGGCGGCGATCGACTCGGCACGCTCGGCGCCGACGGCGAGGAGCCGGTCGAGCTCGGCCGGGTCGTCGAGCAGCTCGAGCGTGCGGGCGCGCACGGGCTCGAGCTCGGCCACGACGGCGTCGGCGACCTCGCCCTTCAGGTCCCCGTAGCCCTTGCCCTGGAACGACTCCTCGAGCGCGGCGACCGGGGTGCCGGTGAACGCCGAGAGGATCGACAGCAGGTTCGTCACGCCCGGCTTCGCCTGACGGTCGGCCCGGATCTCGCGCTCGGTGTCGGTGACCGCCGAGCGGATCTTCTTCGCGGTGCGCTTCGGGTCGTCGAGCAGGCGGATGAGGCCGTTGTCCGACGCGGCCGACTTGCTCATCTTGCTCGTCGGGTCCTGCAGGTCGTAGATCCGCGCCGTGTCGGTGAGGATCCGGGCATCCGGTACGACGAACGTGTCGCCGAACCGCGAGTTGAAGCGCCCGGCGAGGTCGCGGGTGAGCTCGACGTGCTGCCGCTGGTCGTCACCGACCGGCACGACCTTCGTGTCGTACAGCAGGATGTCCGCCGCCATCAGGATCGGGTACGTGAAGAGGCCGACCGACGCGGCTTCGGTGCCCTGCCGGGCGGACTTGTCCTTGAACTGGGTCATCCGGCTCGCCTCGCCGAAGCCGGTGAGGGTGTTCAGCACCCACGCGAGCTCGGCGTGCGCCGGGACGTGCGACTGCACGAACAGCGTCGCCTTGGTCGGGTCGATGCCCGAGGCGATGTACTGCGCGGCCGTCGCCCGGGTGTTCGCGCGGAGCTCGGCCGGGTCCTGCGGGGACGTGATCGCGTGCATGTCGACGACGCAGTAGATGGCGTCGTAGTCGTCGAGCAGCGTCCGCCACTGCATGAGCGCGCCGATGTAGTTGCCGAGGTGGAGGGAACCGGCCGAGGGCTGGATGCCCGAGAAGATGCGCGTCTTGGTCATGGTGCTGTCCTGTGCTGGAGAAGTGTGGGGGTGCGGGTCAGAGTTCGTAGTCGACGACCACGGGAGCGTGGTCGGACCATCGCTGGTCGTACGCGGCAGCGCGGTCGACCGTGTACTGCGTGACCTTGGCGGCGAGCTCCGGGGTCGCCATCTGGTAGTCGATCCGCCAGCCCGTGTCGTTGTCGAACGCCTGGCCGCGCCACGACCACCACGTGTACGGCCCCTCGACGTCGCCGGCCTGGGCGCGACCGACGTCGACCCAGCCGAGACCGGGCCCGGTCGTGCCGTCGGCGCCCTCGACCTCGGCGCCCTGCTCGCCGAAGAACCGCGAGAAGTAGGCACGCTCACGCGGCAGGAAGCCCGCGCGCTTGACGTTGCCCTTCCAGTTCTTGATGTCCCGCTGGTCGTGCCCGACGTTGAGGTCGCCGACGACGACCGCGAGCGGGTTGTGCTCGCGGAGCCTCGGCAGCCGCTCGGTCATCGCGTCGAGGAACTTCCACTTCTCGTCCTGCTTCGGGGTGTCCACCTCGCCCGAGTGCACGTACGTCGAGACGACCGTCACCGTGGTGCCGCCGATCTCGTAGTCGGCCTCGAGCCAGCGCCCGGCGGAGTCGAAGTCGTCCGCACCGAGCGCGACGCGGTGCACGTGCGCGCTGTGGCGGGAGGCGATCGCGACGCCCGCTCGACCCTTCGCGGTGGCGGGGTCGTGCACGATGTCCCACTCGTCGCCGAGGAGCCCGGCGAGGTCGTCGCTCGACGCGCGGACCTCTTGCAGGGCGAGCACGTCGACGTCGCGGGTGGCGAGCCAGTCGCCCATGCCCTTCCGGAACGCGGCACGGATGCCGTTCACGTTGACGGATGCGAGGCGCAGGCGTGTCATGCAGAACACCCTATCGGCGGGTGCCGACACGGCTGCGCCGGTCGTAGGCTCGCGCCGTGACCGTCGTGATGACCGTGGGGGAGCTGCTCGATGCGTTCCGTCCCGTGGCCGAGCAGATGCTGCGCCGGGACGAGTTCCGTGCGGCGGAGTTCTGGGTGTACAGCGACTGGTCCGAACGATTGCGGCGGGTGGTCGACACCGAGGTCGCCGACGAGGGGATGGCGCTCGCCTGGTCGGTCGCCGGGGACGACGGCGATTCGTGGCTGTGGCTCCGCGACGGGGAACCGGAGATGCTGCTGAAGATCGCCGACGACTTCCAGGACTTCATCGCCGAGAGCGCCTTCGCCTGGGGCGAGCTGCGCCCGATCCCGCCGCTGGGGCAGTAGGGGCGACCGGACGACGGACGGGAGGCGCGGTGCCAGCTGGCACCGCGCCTCCCGTCCGTCCTGTGGTCAGGCCGCGTCGTGGTCCGTCTTGAGGAACTCGACCAGGCTGTCCGCAGTGGTCTCGGCGTCGTCGCCGTTCACCGTGAGGGTGACCTCGTCGCCGTTCTCGATGCCGAGGCCGAGGAGCGCGAGGATGCTGCCGGCGTTCCCGGACTTGTCGCCCTTCGCGATCGTGACCTGGTGGCCGGACGCGGTCACGGTCTGGACGAAGAGGGAGGCCGGGCGTGCGTGCAGGCCGGACGCGCTGGCGACGGTGACGGTGCGGGTGGCTTCGGACATCGATGTACTCCTGTCGATGGGTGGTTGGCTCATGGTAGCGAGCGCGGGGTGGGCGGTTCCGGGGCGGGACGCAGGGTCAGTCGCGGCCGGGCCAGAAGACCTCGGTGCCGGCGGCCTCGACCTCGCGGACGAGGTCGGCGTTCACGCCGGGGTCGGTGATGATCGTGTCGATCGCGGCGAGCGGGGCGACGCGGCCGAACTCCTCGCGACCGAACTTGGTGTGGTCGGCGAGCAGGATGCTGCGGCGCGCGGACTTGATCATCGCGGACTTCACGGCGGCCTCGGCCATGTTGTGCGTCGTGAGGCCGCGCTCGGGCGTGATGCCGTTGATGCTGATGAACGCGACGTCGACGCTGACCATCCCGATGAGCTGGTGCGTCCACGTGCCCACACCGGCGAGCGAGTCGCTGCGGATGTTGCCGCCGAGCAGGTGCAGGTCGATGCCCGGTCGGTTCGCGACCGCCATCGCCACGGGCAGGGAGTGCGTCACGACGGTGAGGCCACGGTCGGTCGGGAGCATCTCGGCGAGGCAGATCGTCGAGGTGCCGGCGTCGATCATGACCGACCCGTTCTCGGGCAGCTCGCCGAGCGCGGCCTCGGCGATGACCATCTTCTCGGCCTGGTTGATGCCGCCACGGTCGCCGACCCCCGGGTGCAGGGTGATGCGTTCGACGGGGATCGCGCCACCGTGCGCACGTCGGACCAGCCCGCGCCGCTCGAGCGAGGTGAGGTCGCGGCGGATCGTCTCCGGGGTCACCTCGAGCAGCTCGGCGAGGTCCTTGACGTCGACCCGGCCCTGCGCACGCGCCTGTTCGACGATGCGCTGGTGGCGCTCTGGTGCGTACATCGGGGCCTCGTCGTCTCGGAAGCGGTGGGGGAGTCGGAACGGAACGGACACGACCGGGCACGTCCCCGGCGACAGCGACCCGAACGGATCCGCCGCCAGACGCAAACGGGCATCTGTTTCTGCATTTTTATCCCCGGATGTGTTTGTTTGTCAACGTGGATCGGGGTATGGTGCTGCTCAGCCGCACCGGCGGGGTCCCGTCTCCGCGCTGCGCGCACCGAACGAACCACCCCACCGCAAGCGCGCGTGAGATGAAGGAGTCTCGAATGTCCGAACTGCTCGGCACCGGCGTCGGCCGTGGCGTCGCCCACGGCCCCGTGCTCCGCATGGCCGACCCGCTCGGCGAACCGTCGAAGGACGCCCTGACCGGTTCGGCGGACGACGCGAAGCAGGCCGTGGCCGCCGCGATCGCAGCGGTGGCGGAGGACCTCAACAAGCGGGGGCAGCTCGCCGGCGGGGACGCCCAGGCCGTGCTCGAGGCGCAGGCGCTCATGGCGCAGGACCCGACCCTCCTCGACGACGTGCACGCCCGCATCGACGGCGGCACCAACGCCGAACGCGCCGTGTTCGAGGCGTTCGGCCAGTTCCGCGACCTGCTCGTCTCGATGGGCGGGTACATGGGGGAGCGTGCCGCCGACCTCGACGACGTCGCCCAGCGCATCATCGCCAAGCTCCGCGGCGTCCACGCGCCGGGTGTGCCCGAGTCGGACACCCCCTTCGTGCTCGTCGCCCGTGACCTCGCGCCGGCCGACACCGCGCTCCTCGACCTCGACAAGGTCCTCGCCCTCGTCACGCGTGACGGCGGCCCGACCTCGCACACGGCGATCCTCGCCCGCGCGAAGGGCATCACCGCGATCGTCGGTGTGACCGGCGCGGACGACCTGTCCGACGGCACGGTCGTCGTCGTGGACGCCGCCGCCGGCACCGTCGTGACCGACCCGTCGGCCGAACTCGTCGCCGACGTCGAACAGCGCATCGCCGACCGCCTCGCCGCGGCCGCAGCGCCCCTGACCGCCGGCGCGCTCGCCGACGGGCACACCGTCCCGCTGCTCGCGAACCTCGGCAGCCCCGCCGACGCCGCGGGCGCCGTTGCTCTCGGTGCGGAGGGCGTGGGGCTCTTCCGCACCGAGTTCCTCTTCCTGGACTCGCCGAAGGCGCCGACCGTCGACGAGCAGAAGGACTCCTACAAGCAGCTGCTCGAGGCCTTCCCGGGCAAGAAGGTCGTCGTCCGGGCGCTCGACGCGGGTGCCGACAAGCCCCTGCCGTTCCTCACCGACAAGGACGAGGAGAACCCGGCCCTCGGTCGACGCGGTCTCCGGGCGCTCCGGAACCACCCCGAGGTGCTCCGCGACCAGCTCACCGCGCTCGCCCAGGCCGACGCCGAGACCGAGGCCGACCTCTGGGTGATGGCCCCGATGGTCGCCGACGCCGAGGAGACCGAGTACTTCGTCGACCTCGCCCGCGAGCTCGGGATCCGCACCGCCGGTGTGATGGCCGAGGTCCCCTCGCTCGCGCTGATGGCCGAGCAGGTGTTCACCTCCGCCGACTTCGTGTCGATCGGCACGAACGACCTGACCCAGTACACGATGGCCGCCGACCGCATGCTCGGCACCGTTGCGTCCTACCAGGACCCGTGGCACCCCGCCGTGCTCCGCCTCGTCGCGCAGCTCGGCGCAGCGGGTGCGGACGCCGGCAAGCCCGTCGGCATCTGCGGCGAGGCAGCGGCCGACCCGCTGCTCGCCGTCGTGCTCGTCGGTCTCGGCGCCACGACCCTCTCCATGACCCCCGCGGCCCTGGCCGACGTGCGCGCCGAACTCGGCAAGCACACCCTCGACCAGGCCCGCGAGATGGCCCAGGCGGCACTCGCCGCGAGCACGGCGGCGGCCGCCAAGTCCGCCGCGGCCGCGACGCACGCCGCCTGATCCGACCCCCCAGCACCACCTCCCCTCCACACGCAGCAGCAGCACCTCACAGAAAGTCACCGCACATGACAACGTCGTCCGTTGCAGCGCCCGACGCTCCCGCGAAGTCGCGGGGCGGCGCACGCGTCGCCGTTCAGAAGTTCGGCACGTTCCTCTCCGGCATGGTCATGCCCAACATCGCGATCTTCATCGCGTGGGGCATCATCACCGCCTTCTTCATCGAGACCGGTTGGACGCCCGTGGGCATCCTCGGCGGCTTCGGTGAGACGGGCGGCGTCGCGAACGTCGGCCTCGTCGGCCCGATCCTGACCTACCTCATCCCGCTCGCGATCGCGATCCAGGGTGGCCGGATGGTCTACGAGACCCGTGGTGCGGTGGTCGGTTCGATCATGACCATGGGTGTCATCATCGGCGCCAACGGCACGACGATGATCCTCGGCGCGATGATCTGCGGGCCGCTCGGCGCGTACCTCATCAAGCAGATCGACAAGCTCTGGGACGGCAAGATCCGGCCGGGCTTCGAGATGCTCGTGAACAACTACGCGGCCGGCATCCTCGGCTTCGGGTTGGCCATGGCCGGGTTCTTCTGGCTCGCGCCGCTGTTCAAGCTCATCGCCGAGGGCCTCGGCGACGCGGTGAACTTCCTCGTCCAGCACTCGCTGCTCCCGCTCGCCAGCGTGATCATCGAGCCGGCCAAGGTGTTCTTCCTCAACAACGCCATCAACCACGGTGTGCTCGACCAGCTCGGCGCGCAGCAGGTCCAGGAGTCCGGCAAGAGCATCCTCTTCCTGCTCGAGGCGAACCCCGGCCCGGGTCTCGGCATCCTGCTCGCCTTCACCTTCTTCGGTGTCGGCATCGCCCGCTCGACCGCTCCCGGCGCGATCATCATCCAGTTCCTCGGCGGCATCCACGAGATCTACTTCCCGTACGTGCTGCAGAAGCCGGTCCTGTTCATCGCCGTCATCCTCGGTGGTGCCACGGGCGTCGCGACCAACGTCGCGTTCCACTCCGGTCTCGTCGCCCCGGCGTCGCCCGGATCGATCTTCGCGGTGCTCGGTGCAACGGCGAAGGACAGCTTCCTCGGCGTCATCCTCTCGGTCATCCTGTCCGCAGCGGTGTCGTTCGCGGTCGCGTCGTTCTTCCTCATCGCGACCCGTAAGCGTGACCTCGCGAACGGCGGCGGCGACATGAGCGCCGCGATGGCGAAGCTCCAGGCGAACAAGGGCCGCGACGTCAACGCCGCGACCTCGGGCCTGCTCGGCAACAACTCCCCGGCGAACGAGGAAGAGGCCGAGGCCTCGCTCGGTGGCGTCGGTTCGGTGACCACCGCGACCGCGACCCGCGTCCAGAACCTCGTGTTCGCCTGCGACGCCGGCATGGGCTCCAGCGCGATGGGCGCCAGCGTCCTCCGCAACAAGATCAAGAAGGCGGGCATCGAAGGGGTCACGGTCTCCAACAAGGCGATCGCGAACCTCTCCGGTGACGAGGACTTGATCATCACGCAGGAGGAGCTGACGGAGCGCGCGAAGCAGAAGAACCCGAACGCACAGCACGTGTCGGTCGGCAACTTCATGAACGCGCCGCAGTACGACCAGGTCGTCGAACAGCTCAAGAACCAGTAACGAAGTGCAGTATCGGAGGGGACGGGCCACGGCTCGTCCCCTCCACACGTCCACGACGCCACGTCACGAAGCAAGGAGAACCCCGATGCCCGTCCTGCAGGAGAGCCAGATCCGGATCCACACCGAGGACACCGCACCGACCAAGTCGGAGGCGATGAAGGAGGCTGCCGAGATCCTCGAGGCTGCAGGCGCGGTCACGGCGGACTACTACCCGGCGATGCTCGAGCGCGAGAAGAGCGTCTCGACCTACATGGGGAACTTCCTCGCCATCCCGCACGGCACGAACGACGCGAAGGACGCCATCAAGTCGTCGGCGCTGTCGTTCATCCGCTACGCGACCCCGATCGACTGGGACGGCAACCCCGTCCGCTTCGTCGTCGGCATCGCCGGCGTCAACAACGAGCACCTCGACATCCTGTCCAAGATCGCGATCGTGTTCAGCGACGAGGACGAGGTCCAGAAGCTGACCGACGCACCGGACACCGCCGCGATCCTGTCGATCCTCGGCGAGGTCAACGAGTGAGCACCCCCACCGCCGTCCACTTCGGCGCGGGCAACATCGGCCGCGGCTTCGTCGGACTGCTCCTGCACGAGGCCGGCTACGAGGTCGTCTTCGCCGACGTCGCCGCGCCCCTCATCGACGCTCTCGCCGCTGCCGACTCGTACACCGTGCACGAGGTCGGTCAGAACGCGCGCGACCACGAGGTCACGAACTTCCGTGCCCTGAACAGCGCCCAGGACGAATCGGCCGTCGTCGCCGAGATCGCCACGGCGTCCATCGTCACCTGCGCCGTCGGACCGAACGTCCTGAAGTTCATCGCGCCGGTCATCGCGAAGGCGCTCCAGCAGCGCGACGCGGACGCCGCGCCGATCGCCGTGATGGCGTGCGAGAACGCTCTCAACGCCACCGACCGCCTGCGCGAGTTCATCGTCGAGGCGCTCCCCGCCGACGTCCGCGACCAGGCCCTCGCCAAGGCCGTCTTCGCGAACACCGCGGTCGACCGCATCGTCCCGGCGCAGCCCGAGGGTGCGGGCCTGGACGTCACCGTCGAGACCTACTTCGAGTGGGCCATCGACCGCACGCCGTTCGGCGGGAACGAGCCGGAGATCCCCGGCGCCCACTACGTCGACGGCCTCGCCGCGTCGATCGAGCGCAAGCTGTTCACGGTGAACACCGGGCACGCGACCGTCGCGTACCACGGCTTCCTCGCCGGGGCGGACAAGATCTCGGACGCCATCGCGATCCCCGCTGTCCGGTCCGAGCTCGAGTCCGTGCTCGCCGAGACGAGCGACCTGCTCGTCCGCCGCCACGAGCTCGACCCCGAGGTGCACCGTGCGTACGTGCAGGCCATCATCGGGCGCTTCGAGAACCCGCACCTGCCCGACACCGTGACGCGCGTCGGCCGACAGCCGCTGCGCAAGCTCTCCCGCGACGAGCGCTTCGTGTCGCCCGCCGCCGCCCTCGCCGAGGACGGCACGGAGCCGACGGCGCTGCTCGACGCCATGGGCGCCGCGCTGCGCTTCGACGTGCCGGACGACGAGCAGAGCGTCGAACTCCAGGCGCTGCTGCGCTCGGACCGGAGCGACGCCGAGGTCGTGACCGAGATCACCGGGCTCGACGAGCAGCACCCGCTGCACGCCGCGTTCGCGGACCGGGTGCGGTCCGCGCGCGCCTAGCGTCCTCGACGCCCCACCTGACGGACTGGAGGCGCGGTGCCGGCTGGCACCGCGCCTCCCGTCCGTCACGCACCCGCGTCGGACCGCCGTGTCAGGCCGTCCGCAGCACGAGACCGCCGTGCTCGACGCGCAGGCTGGCAGCGGCCACCAGGCCGAACGGATCACCGTCCAACTGCAGCTGTTCGGGCTCGTCGAGCACGAGGTCGAGTCGCCGCGCCGTCGTGTAGCCGAGCGTCCGCGACCGTGGCAGGAAGCGCGCGAGCAGCCGTCCGAAGCGCGTCCGGTGGTAGAAGCGGTTGAGCGACAGGCCGTAGCCGATCTTCGTCCAGCCGAAGGCGCCACGCGGGCGGAACGCCACCGCGTCGAGGAGCCCGTCGTCCGGCTGCGCTTCGGGGAGGAGCAGCAGGCCCGCCGTGAGGGTCCCGCAGTTCCCCACGATGACGGTGTGCGCCCGCATGCCGTGCTCGTCGCCCTCGTCGAGGCGGTACCGGAGGTCGACCTGGCGGTTGCCGACCACGGACCGCATGATCGGGTCGGAGTAGGCGAGCCAGCCGAAGCGCTTCTTCAGGCCGGCGTTCGTGTCCGCGGCCATCCGGGCGTCGAGCCCGATCCCCGCCATCACGAGGAACGCGTGCTCGGTCGTGTCCCCGTCCGCGGTGGTGAGCGCGGCGAAGGCGACGTCGACGGCACGGTCAGCGCCGTGGAAGGCCGACCGGACGGCCGCGGTGACGTCACCGATCGGGATGCCGAGGTTCCGTGCGTAGAGGTTGCCGGTGCCCGTCGGGAGCAGGGCGATCGGGATGCCGGAGCCGTGCAGCACCTCGGCCGCGACCCGCAGCGTGCCGTCGCCACCGACGACCAGCACGACGTCGGGTGCGCTGTCACGGGCGGCGCGTGCGGCGGCGCGGCCGTCGTCGTCGGCCGCGGTCTCGAACCAGGCGGTGTCGGCCCAGCCGAGCGACCCCTGCTCGGTGGCGACCGCCGAGCGGAGGGCGGCGAGGTCGACCGCGGAGGGGTTCACGACGACGGCCGCGTGCTGCGGGCCGTCCGTCCGGTGCGTGCGGTCGGGGGCTGCGGGAGTGGAGGGCACCAGTCGACGGTACCGCCGGACGCGAGGCGATCGCGCCGCGGACCGGTGTGTCCGATCCCCGCGGATCCGCCGAACCTGGCAATCGGGACCCTCACGCACAGGTACGCGAGCGAGACTCGCGGCACGGCGAGTGCCGGGTGACTTCGACACCTGTGCGGTACCTCTCCTGAACAGGCAGGGGCCGTCATGGCCAGCACGCCCATCGTCCGCTCACTCACCCTCATCGGCACCGGGATCGGACTGGCGGCAGCGCTGGCGCTCGCGTCCTCCGGTCCCGCCTCGGCCGCGACCGTCATCGACGGTCCGATCGGGCTCGGCACGGCCGCGACGTACGGCGTCCTCGGCGCCTCGACCGTCACGAACACCGGGCCCACCACCGTCCAGGGCGACCTCGGCCTCTCCCCGGGGACCTCGATCACCGGGTTCGGCGGACCCGGCAACGGGATCGTGAACGGCACGGTGCACCAGACCGACGCGGCAGCGACCCAGGCGCAGGCCGACACCACGACCGCGTACGACGTCGCGGCGTCGCTGACCCCGACGCAGACCGGGATATCGAAGCTGAACGGCCTCAGCCTGTCGCCCGGTGTCTACACCGGCGACGCACTTCGGCTCGCGGACACCGGGACGCTGACGCTCGCGGGCAGCGCCGACTCCGTGTGGGTGTTCCAGGCCGCGTCGACGCTGACGATCGGATCGGGCACGCGCATCCTCACCACGGGTGGCGCGAGCTCCTGCAACGTCTTCTGGCAGGTCGGCAGTTCGGCCACCATCGGCAGCGCCGCGCAGTTCCAGGGCACGGTCCTCGCGGACCAGTCCGTCACGGCCACCACGGGCGCGACGGTCGTCGGGCGTCTGCTCGCACGGACCGCAGCCGTCACGCTCGACACGAACACGATCACCGCGCCGACCGGGTGCCCGGCCCCCGGCACCCCCTCCGAGACGGTGGCTCCGACGATCACGTCCGGCACCCCCACGGCCGCGACCGCCGGTACGCCCTACTCGTTCCCGGTGACGGCGACCGGGACGCCCGCGCCCACGTACTCGGACGGCGGGACCCTGCCGCCCGGGCTCACGATCAACCCCACGACCGGGGTCATCTCCGGCACCCCGACGACGCCCGGCACCACGACGGTGACGATCACGGCGGACAACGGCACGGCCCCGGCCGACACCGAGACGTACGTCCTCACCGTCCGCGCTCCCGCGGTGGTCCCGACGCCGACCCCCACTCCCTCGGCACCGACGTCGAGCGCTCCGGCCGTGCCGGTCGCTGCGGGCTCGGGCAGCGGTGGTTCCGGGAACTCCCCGGCGGAACTCGCCTTCACCGGCAGCGACCCGACGGTGCCGCTCACGATCGCCGGAGCGCTCCTCGTCGCCGGCTCCGCACTGCTCGTGCTGCGGTCCCGTACCCTGCGTGCCCGACGACGTCCGGCACCGCGCGCGTAGCGTCGGGAGCATGACGAAGCACTGGGTGGCCCCGCGGTTCGGCGGCAGCGAAGTCCTCGAGTACGTCGAGACCGAGGTGCCGGCCCCGGGGCCCGGCGAGGTGACGATCGACGTCCGCGCCGCGGGCATGAACCCCGCCGACACGAAGCACACCCGACAGGGCGACCCGTCGGACCTGCCGATCGCGATCGGCTACGAGGTCGCGGGCGTCCTGAGCGCCGTCGGTCCGGACACCGAGATCGCGTCCGGCGGGGGAGCGGTCGGTGACGAGGTCCTCGCGTTCCGGGTCGCTGGTGGCTGGGCCGAGCGACTCACGGTGCCGGCACGGGACGTGTTCGCCAAGCCCGCGGCCCTCGGCTTCCCCCAAGCCGCGAACCTCCTGCTCGCCGGCACCACCGCCGCGGACATGCTCCGGGTGACCCGGGCCTCGGGGAACGACACGGTCCTCGTGCACGGTGCCGCCGGTGCCGTCGGGGTCAGCCTCCTGCAGCAGCTGCGCCTCCTCGGGGCGCGGGTCATCGGCACCGCCTCCGAGCGCAACGCCGACACCGTCGCGGACTTCGGCGGTGAGTGGATCGCCTACGGCGACGGACTCGAGGACCGGGTCCGGGCACTCGTGGCCGACGGCACGGGCGACGGCGTCGACGTGGCGCTCGACTGCGTCGGGACCGACGAGGCCGTCGACGTCTCGCTCGCGCTCGTCGCGGACCGGTCGCGCATCGTCACGATCGCCGCGTTCGGTCGAGCGGGGGCCGACGGCATCCGGGCGATCGGCGGAGCCCAGCCGGAGAGCAAGGCGTTCCGCGACTCGGTGCGGCAGCGACTCATCGACCTCGCGGGCGACGGGCAGCTCGCCGTCCCCGTCGCGCGGACGTTCCCGCTCGCCGAGGCGAAGGCCGCGGCCGAGGTGCTCGAGTCGCAGCACCCCGGCGGGAAGCTCGCGCTCGTCCCCTGACCCGGCGCGGACGTGGCCGGGGCGTTCTGGTTGAATCGCACTCGTACTTCAGCCAACACCCGAGGGGGACCCATGACCGACCAGTACCCGCCGCAGAACCCGTACGGCCAGCAGCCCGCACCGACCGGGCCCGGGGGCGAGCCGCCGATCTGGGCGCCCTGGTACGGCATCTCGTTCGGCAAGGCGTTCTCGCGCTTCTTCAAGAAGTACGCGACGTTCAGCGGCCGCGCGAGCCGCAGCGAGTACTGGTGGTGGTACCTCTGGAGCGCCATCATCTGGATCGTGGCGTCGATCATCACGGGCATCCTGACGGCGGCCACCGGCACGACGACCACCACGACCTCCTCGACGTACGTGGGCTTCTCGACGATGTCGACCAACCCGCTCGCCGGGACGGCCTTCTGGGTCGTCGGACTCGCGCTCATCATCCCGACGCTGGCGCTCATCGTGCGACGCCTCCACGACGCGAACATCAGCGGGCTCTTCGCGCTGCTGCTGCTCATCCCGTTCCTCGGTTGGGTCGCGGTGTTCATCATGATGTTCCTGCCGTCGAACCCGCAGGGCGCCCGGTTCGACCGACCGACCGGTTCGCGATGACGACCGGCGGCGAACCCGGGTGGGGACAGCCGGACGGGCAGCAGCCGCCGGCCGGGCAGCCGAACGGCCAGCCCTCGCTGCCCTACGGGCAGCAGCCGCCGGCCGGGCAGCCATACGGCCAGCCCTCGGCGCCGTACGGGCAGCAGAACGGCCAGCAGTACGGCCAGACGTTCCCGCCGTACGGCCAGCCGTACGCGCAGCTCCAGCCCCCGATCCCGGTCGGGCCGGACGGCACGCCCCCGCTCTGGGCACCGTGGTACGGCATCGGCTTCCTCGACGCCGCCACGCGCTTCTTCAAGAAGTACGCGCGGTTCGACGGGCGGGCCAGCCGGAGCGAGTTCTGGTTCTGGGCGCTCGCCAACGGGCTGGTCAACCTCGTCTTCCTCGGCGCCTACCTCGTCGCGCTGTTCTCGTGGATCGCGGCGAACACCTCGACCGACGCGTACGGCGTGGCACGGTCCGACGCCGTGGGGCCGCCCGTCGTCGCCCTGCTGATCGGCGGGGTCTGGGGGCTCTGGTGGCTCGCGACGATCGTGCCGAGCCTGGCCCTGGGGTGGCGCCGGGTGCACGACGCGAACCTGGCCGGACCGTTCTGGCTCATCGCGCTGTTCGTCGGGATCGCCGGGATCGTCTTCGGCGCCCTCGAGTCGAACCCGGCCGGTGCGCAGTACGACCGCCCCGACCTCGGGTAGCGCGACGACCACGACGAAGCGGCCCGCCCCGGCAGGGGGCGGGCCGCTTCGTCGTGCTGCGGTCGGGGCGCGGGTCAGACCACCCGGAGCCGCGAGAGCGAACCGTCCACGACCAGGTCGCGCACCGTGACGGACGGATCCGCCGTCTGGAAGCGCAACGCGCCTCCGGGCTGGTCGAACCAGGGCTGGACGAACCGGACCGTCACCAGGAACGGCCGTTCGACCAGGTAGCGGTGCGTCTCGGGCGCCGACGCGACGTGCGGCGGCAGCGAGCGCTGCGGCAGCGGGGTGTCGAGCGGGTGCAGCAGGTAGCCGTCCGGGCCACCGACGCGGTCCACCGGCACGCCGGCCGGCACCTGGATCGTGAGGCCCTGCTCGCCTGCCTGCGCCACCTGCTGCGCGAGCTGCGGGTACGTCGACGCCGCCCGGTCGCGAAGCCCGTCGAGCTCGTACCGGGGGATGTCCTTCGGCGCCGGGAACGGCCGGTTGAGGAAGCGACGGAGCATCTCGACCGCGTCCGCCTCGCCCCGGGCGGTCGCGAGACGCCGTGCGGTCCCGTAGTCGACGACCTCGAGCGCGAAGTCGCCCGTGCCCTCGACCGCGACGACTCGCAGCGCGCCCTCGACCGGGGGCTCGTGCAGGGTCTCTCCGGGGAGCTGCACGTAGCGGATCGTGTAGCCGAGCTGGTCGAGGATGGGGCGCGTGTCCGCGAAGGTCATGGAGCGGAGCCTATCGGTGGTGCCCCTGACGTGCCTTGGACGGAGCCGAGCGTCGGCCCCGTCCCGGCGACGTCGTCAGGCCCGGCCCCGCATGACGGCCTGCTTGACCTCGGAGATCGCCTTCGTGACCTGGATGCCGCGCGGGCAGGCGTCGGTGCAGTTGAAGGTCGTGCGGCAGCGCCACACGCCCTCCTTGTCGTTGAGGATGTCGAGCCGGACGTCGGCCGCGTCGTCGCGCGAGTCGAAGATGAACCGGTGCGCGTTCACGATGGCGGCGGGGCCGAAGTACTGGCCGTCCGTCCAGAACACCGGGCAGGACGACGTGCACGCGGCGCAGAGGATGCACTTCGTGGTGTCGTCGAAGCGCGCACGGTCGGCCACCGACTGGATGCGCTCCTTGCCCGGGGTGGGGGCGGTCGCGGGCTGCAGGAACGGCTGGACCTCTCGGAAGGACTTGAAGAACGGCTCCATGTCGACGACGAGGTCCTTCTCGAGCGGCAGGCCCTTGATCGCCTCGACGTAGATCGGCTTCGACACGTCGAGGTCCTTGATCAGCGTCTTGCACGCCAGCCGGTTGCGTCCGTTGATGCGCATCGCGTCGGAGCCGCAGACGCCGTGCGCGCAGGAGCGCCGGAAGGTCAGGGAGCCGTCCTGGTCCCACTTGATCTTGTGGAGCGCGTCGAGGATGCGGTCGGTCGGCAGCATCATGACGTCGAAGTCCTGCCAGCGCGGCTCGTCGTCGACGTCCGGGTCGAACCGGCGGATGATGAGCGTCACCGGGAACGATCCGGGAGGGGCGTCCTGCACGGTGTCGGTGCGGGGTGCGTCGGAGACCAGGGTGTCGGTCATCTCAGTACTTCCTCTCCATCGGCTGGTACCGCGTCACGACGACTGGCTTCCAGTCGAGGGTGATGTGGTCGTCGGCGAGTGACGAGTGCGGGTCGCCCGTCAGGTACGCCATGGTGTGCTGCATGTAGTTCTCGTCGTCGCGCTTCGGGTAGTCGTCGCGCATGTGGCCGCCGCGGGACTCCTTGCGGTTCCGGGCGGAGTACACGACGACCTCGGCGAGGTCGAGCAGGAACCCGAGCTCGACGGCCTCGAGCAGGTCGGTGTTGAACCGCTTGCCCTTGTCCTGCACGGAGACCTGCAGGAAGCGGTTCCGGAGCGTGTGGATGGTCTCGGTGACGCGGGCGAGCGACTCGTCGGTGCGGAACACCTGCGCGTTCTTGTCCATCTCGTCCTGCAGTTCCTTGCGGAGCACGGCGATGCGCTCGGTGCCGGTCGAGGCACGGAGCTGCGCGAGCATGTCGCGGACGCCGGCGGCCGGGTCCTCGGGCAGGGGGAGGAACTCGGCGGTCTTGACCCACTCGGCCGCGTTGTTGCCCGAGCGCTTGCCGAAGACGTTGATGTCGAGCAGCGAGTTGGTGCCGAGGCGGTTCGAACCGTGGACGGACACGCAGGCGCACTCGCCGGCGGCGTAGAGCCCGGGGACGACCGTGGTGTTGTCGTACAGGACCTCGGCGTCGGTGTTGGTCGGGATGCCGCCCATCGCGTAGTGCGCCGTCGGCATGACGGGCACCGGCTCGACGACCGGGTCGACACCGAGGT
Source organism: Curtobacterium sp. Curtsp22 (assembly GCF_059492135.1). Taxonomy (NCBI): domain Bacteria; kingdom Bacillati; phylum Actinomycetota; class Actinomycetes; order Micrococcales; family Microbacteriaceae; genus Curtobacterium; species Curtobacterium sp. Curtsp22. The sequence continues at coordinate 3,649,045 of NZ_CP168519.1, forward strand.
AGGTGCGCGCGAACTCGGTGATGTCGGGGAGCTTGGTCTCGAGCACCTCTGCCCCGAGGTGCGTGCAGTCGAGCAGCACGTAGTCCTTGTTCGGCCCCGCGCCACGGCCCTCGGCGACCTCTTGCACCATGCACCGGGCGACGATGTCACGCGGGGCGAGGTCCTTGATGGTGGGGGCGTAGCGCTCCATGAACCGCTCACCCGAGGCGTTGCGGAGGATCGCGCCCTCACCGCGGGCGCCCTCGGTGAGGAGGATGCCGAGGCCGGCGAGCCCGGTCGGGTGGAACTGGAAGAACTCCATGTCCTCGAGCGGGAGGCCGGTGCGCCAGACGATCCCGACGCCGTCGCCGGTCAGGGTGTGCGCGTTCGAGGTGGTCTTGTACATCTTGCCGAAGCCACCGGTGGCGAAGATCATCGCCTTGGCGTGGAAGACGTGGAGGTCACCGGTCGCGAGCTCGTACGCCACCACACCGGCGGGCTGCTTGCGGGTGACGCCGTCCTCGCCGACGACGTCGACCATGATGAGGTCGAGCGCGTAGAACTCGTTGAAGAAGTTCACGCCGAGCTTCACGCAGTTCTGGAACAGCGTCTGCAGGATCATGTGGCCCGTGCGGTCCGCGGCGTAGCAGGCCCGGCGGACGGGGGACTTGCCGTGGTCGCGGGTGTGACCGCCGAAGCGCCGCTGGTCGATCTTGCCCTCGGGCGTGCGGTTGAACGGCAGCCCCATGTTCTCGAGGTCGATGACCGCGTCGATGGCTTCCTTCGCGAGGATCTCGGCGGCGTCCTGGTCGACCAGGTAGTCGCCGCCCTTGATCGTGTCGAAGGTGTGCCACTCCCACGAGTCCTCTTCGACGTTCGCGAGCGCCGCGGCCATCCCGCCCTGCGCCGCACCGGTGTGCGAACGCGTCGGGTACAGCTTCGAGATGACGGCCGTCTTCGCCTTCGGGCCGGCCTCGATGGCGGCACGCATGCCGGCACCGCCCGCGCCGATGATGACGATGTCGAACTGGTGGTGGTGAACGGTGGTCTCGGTCACTGGGGCCTTTCAGGAGTGGTGCCGCGCCGGCAGGGGCATGCGGCGGCGAGGTCGAGGACGCGTGCTGCGGCTACTGGGCCGGGCAGAACGACGGCAGGTCCGCGGCGGCTGCGCCGGCGGGGCACGGGTCGAACGTCCAGCACACGAGCAGGCCGAGCACGATGAGCACGACGCAGGCGATGAGGATCGCGACGAGCAGGGTCTTGCGGATGCCCGGCTTCGACACGTAGTCGTTGACGATCGTCCGCATGCCGTTCGAACCGTGGATCAGCGCGAGGACGAGCATGAGCGAGTCCCACACCTGCCAGAACGGCGACGCCCACTTGCCGGCGACGAACGCGAAGTCGATCTGCTTGACGCCCTCGCCCGCCACCATGTTGACGAAGAGGTGCCCGAAGATCAGCACGACGAGCAGGACGCCCGAGCCGCGCATGTAGATCCAGCCCCACTTCTCCCAGTTGGTGGAGCGGCGGGCTGCTGCTGCCGAGCGCGGGGGCTCGATGGTCTGCGTGGTCATCCGGATGCCCCCTAGTTGAAGTCCGCGACGAGGTTCATGAGCTGGCGCGGCAGGAAGCCGGCGATGGCGATCGCCCAGAGGACGATCACGATCCAGAACATCGCCCGCTGGTACTTCGGGCCCTTCGACCAGAAGTCGATGAGGATGATCCGGAGCCCGTTGAACGCGTGGAAGACGATGGCCATCACGAGCGCGATCTCTCCGAGGTTCATGATCGGCGTCTTGTACGTGCCGATGACCGCGTTGTACGCCTCGGGGGAGAGCCGCACGAGGGCGGTGTCGAGGATGTGCACGAGCAGGAAGAAGTAGATCGCCACACCGGTGATGCGGTGCAGGACCCAGGACCACATGCCGGTGGACCCCCGGTAGAGCGTTCCCTGCGGTGTCCGAGAAGCGCGCGGCGCCTCGATCGTCACCTGGGGTGCGGCGGTCGCCGTACCCCCTGCGGTCTGCTCGGCCATGAGCTCGTCCTCCCATAGGACGGGCTCGCCCGATCGGCGAGCCCTTGCCGTTCGTGTTCGTGTGGAACACGACCCATCCTATGCGCGTGCGCTGACCTTCTCGTGCCAACCGGTCCGGGCACCCCGCGTCGTGGCGGGCGGCGCGCCGATCGTGCGGGCCGTGTCGTGGTGGTCGAGCAGTTCGTCGCCGATCGCCTCCCACGTCGTCCCCTCGACCCGGAGCCGCCCGGCGGAGCCCATCCGCTCGGCCAGGGCGCGGTCGTGGTGCAGGGCGAGGACGGCTCGACGCAGGGCCTGTGGCTCGTCCGGGTCCCACAGCTCGCCGTCGAGTCCCGGCGCGACGAGGTCGAGCGGGCCGCCGGCGCTCGGCGCGACGACCGGCAGCCCGCTGGCGTGCGCCTCCTGCAGGGTCTGGCCGAAGGTCTCCGCCGGTCCCGTGTGGACGAACAGGTCCAGGGCCGCGTAGGCGTCCGCGAGCGCCTCCCCGCGGAGCGGACCGGTGAACGTGACGTCCAGGTGGCGGAGGCGCCGTTCGAGCGCGGCCCGGGAGGGACCACCGCCCGCGACCACGATCCGGATCCCGGGGATGCCGCCGAGCTCCGCGAGCCGCTCGACCTCCTTCTCGGGCGCGAGCCGCCCGACGTACCCGACGATGGTCTCGCCGCGCGGGGCGATCCGCCGCCGGAGCGCCCGCACGTGCGCCGACGAGCGGCGCGCGGGGTGGAACAGCTCGGTGTCGACGCCGCGGCCCCAGCGCGCGACGCGGGGGACGCCGTCCTCGGCGAGCATCGCCGCGGTCGCGCTCGACGGCGCGAGCGTCAGCGAGGCTCCGGCGTGGATGCGTCCGAGGATCTTCCGCACCAACGGGACGGTCGCGGTCAGGCCGTTGCGGCGGGCGAACCCGGCCACGTCGGTCTGGAAGACGGCGACGGAGGGGATGCCGAGCCTCCCGGCCGCCGTGATCGCGCGCCCACCCAGCAGGAACGGACTCGCGGCGTGGAGCACGTCGGCGCCGGAGGCGGCGAGGATCGTGTCGAGCACCGGGTGGGGGAGCGCGACCGGGAACTGGCGGTACGCCACGGCCGGGACCCGGTGGACGTCGAAGGAGCGGTACCGCTCCACCGCGGTCCGCGAGCGGAACTGCGCGATGCCGGGGGTGTCCGGCGCGATGACGACCGCGCGGTGACCGCGGCGTTCCAGGTGGTCCAGCACCGCGAGGACGCTGGTGGTGACGCCGTTGAGGGTGGGCAGGAAGCTCTCGGTCACGACGGCGACGGTCCGTTGGGACGTGCCGCGCTCCACGCTGCGTGCGTTCATGGCGGTGTCCATGCTCCGCGCACGGCGTGTCCCCGCGGGGCCGCCGACGTGAACGCCCGGCACGCAGGCGGTGAACAGCCGCGTCCGCGTGCGGTGGACGGTCGCGTCCGCGGGTGGTGGACGAACGGACTGGAGGCGCGGCGCACGACCGGCGGGCCGGCTGCGGTGGCCGTGTGCGGACTCCCGCACCGCGTGCGTGCGGGAAGCGTGCGGGAACCACCCAGGTCGCGCCCGGCCGCACCGGTACGGTGAGCACGTGGCAGACGCACTCGAGGACTTCTACGCGATCATCCCCGCCGGGGGCATCGGATCGCGGCTCTGGCCGTTGTCGCGTGCCGACGCGCCCAAGTTCCTGCACGACCTGACCGGGTCCGGCACCTCGCTGCTCCGGCAGACGTGGGACCGCCTCGCGCCCCTGGCCGGCGAGCAGCGGATCATGGTCGTCACCGGCCGTGCGCACCGGGTCGCCGTCGAGTCGCAGCTCCCCGGCGTCGAGGACCACAACGTCGTGCTCGAGAGCGAGCCGAAGGACTCCACGGCGGCCATCGGCCTCGCCGCGGCGATCCTGCGCCGCCGCGAGCCGGACGTCGTCATCGGCTCCTTCGCGGCCGACCACGTCATCGGTGACGCCCGGGGCTTCCGCCGGTCGGTCCGCGAAGCGGTCGTCGCCGCACGCGCCGGCTACATCACGACGATCGGCATCACGCCCACCGAGCCGGCGATCGGCTTCGGCTACATCCACGCGCACGACGACCCGATCGGCATCGAGGGCGCCCCGACCGCCCACGCGGTGCGCTCCTTCGTCGAGAAGCCCGACCTCGACACCGCGCGCTCGTACGTCGAGCAGGGCACCTACCTCTGGAACGCGGGCATGTTCATCGCCCGCGCCGACGTGCTGCTCGCCGAGATCGGCCGGACGAAGCCCGAGCTGCTCGCCGGCATCGAGGAGCTCGCCGACGCGTGGGACACCTCGGCCCGTGGTGCCGTCGTGGACGCGGTGTGGCCGAACCTCGAGAAGATCGCCATCGACTACACGGTCGCCGAGCCCGCCGCCGCCGCAGGGCGCATGGCGGTCATCCCCGGCGACTTCGACTGGGACGACGTCGGCGACTTCGCCTCGCTCGCGAAGCTGCAGTCCGGCGGCCGCGCGAACAACCTCGCGGTGCTCGGGGACGGTGCTCGCATCCTCGCGGACTCGTCGAGCGGAATCGTCGTCTCGCACAGCCAGCGGCTCATCTCGCTCATCGGCGTCGAGGACATCGTCGTCGTGGACACGCCCGACGCCCTGCTCGTGACCACCAGTGCGAACGCGCAGCGCGTCAAGGGTGTGGTGGATGCACTGAAGATCAGCGGCCGCGGCGACGTCCTGTAGCGCTCCATCACGAAAAGCGCTTGACGTCCCCCGAACTGGGGGCAGATCCGTGACTTCGCGTTACGGGCGCGTTTCGGCGCGGTCGCGATCCCGTAACTGATCCCAGGAGTCCCTCAGGGGCGTTCTGTACCGGCCGGGCGGTCGTGTACTGTCGCCACGATCGCCCGGAACGCACGTGGTCCGGGCACGCTCCCCGGAGGAACCCACCCGTGACATCTCGTACCCGTCAGGTCCTGCTGAGCTCCCTCGCGCTCGCCGGTACCGTCGCCGTCCTCGCCGGTTGCTCGGCCGCCCCGTCCGACACCGCGTCCGGCGACAACAAGACCAGCTTCCGCCCCTGCATGGTCTCCGACGCCGGTGGCTTCGACGACAAGTCGTTCAACCAGCTCGGGTTCGAGGGCATGAAGGACGCCGCGTCCGACCTCGGTGCCACCTACAAGTCGGCCGAGTCCAAGGACGCCACCGTCTACGACTCGAACATCGAGCAGCTCATCGGCCAGAACTGCAACCTCATCGTCACCGTCGGCTTCAACCTCGCCGACGCCACGAAGAAGCAGGCCGCGGCGAACCCCGACACCGACTTCGCGATCATCGACGACAACTCGATCGACGCGAAGAACGTCAAGCCGATCACCTTCGACACCTCGCAGGCGGCGTTCCTCGCCGGCTACGCGGCCGCCTCGTACTCGAAGAGCGGCGTCGTCGGCACCTTCGGCGGCATGCAGATCCCGACCGTCACCATCTTCATGGACGGCTTCGCGGACGGCGTGAAGTACTACAACGAGCAGAAGTCGAAGGACGTCAAGGTCGTCGGCTGGGACGTCGACAGCCAGAAGGGTTCCTTCACGGGCGGCTTCGAGGCCGGCACGCAGGCCAAGGCCGTCGCGCAGACCCTGATCGACCAGGACGCCGACGTGATCCTGCCCGTCGGTGGCCCGATCTACCAGTCGGCTGCCGAGGCCATCAAGGACGCGAACAACGGTTCCGTCCTGATCGGTGCGGACAGCGACCTCTACGAGGCCGACCCGCGCTACAAGGACATCGCGTTCACGTCCGTCGAGAAGGGCATGCGCCCCGCCGTCAAGGACGTCGTCGAGCAGGCCGCCGACAAGAAGTACTCCAACGAGCCGTACGTCGGCACGCTGAAGAACGACGGCGTCGGCATCGCGCCGTTCCACGACTACGCCGACAAGGTCGACAGCGGCCTCGAGAAGGAGCTCGACACCATCAAGTCGGGCATCATCGACGGCTCGATCAAGGTCGAGACCAAGGCGACCGTCAAGTAGTCCGGTGAACGCGGGCGGGGGAACCTCCCTCGCCCGCGTTTCCGTGCGTCGATCACAGAAACAGACCCAGAGAACATGAAGCTCGAACTCCGCGGCATCACGAAGCGGTTCGGCCCCCTCGTCGCCAACGACCACATCTCGCTCACCGTCGAGCCCGGTGAGGTCCACTGTCTCCTCGGGGAGAACGGCGCCGGCAAGTCGACCCTGATGAACGTCCTGTACGGCCTGTACCAGGCGGACGAGGGCGAGATCCTCCTCGACGACGTCGTCCAGGACTTCGACGGACCCGGAGACGCCATGCGTTCCGGCATCGGCATGGTGCACCAGCACTTCATGCTCGTCCCCGTCTTCACCGTCGCCGAGAACGTCATGCTCGGCCAGGAGCAGACCGCGTTCGGCGGCCGGCTCGACCTCGCCGGTGCCCGCAAGCGCGTGCGGGAGATCTCCGAGCGCTTCGGGTTCGACGTCGACCCGGACGCCAAGGTCGAGGACCTCCCCGTCGGTGTCCAGCAGCGGGTCGAGATCATCAAGGCGCTGTCCCGCGACGCCTCGGTCCTGGTGTTCGACGAGCCGACGGCCGTCCTCACCCCGCAGGAGACCGACGAGCTGATGGGCATCATGCGGCAGCTCCGTGCGGCCGGCACCGCGATCGTGTTCATCACCCACAAGCTGCGCGAGGTCCGCGAGGTCGCCGACCGCATCACCGTGATCCGCCTCGGCAAGGTCGTCGGCGAGGCATCGCCCACCGCGACGAACAACGAGCTCGCGGCGCTCATGGTCGGCCGTGCCGTCTCCCTCGTCGTCGACAAGGCACCAGCGACCGGTGGTGAGGACGCCCTCGTCGTCGACGGGCTGACCGTCACCGACCCGTCCGGCATCGTCCTCGTCGACGACGTCTCGTTCACGGTCCGGCGCGGCGAGGTCCTCGCGATCGCCGGGGTGCAGGGCAACGGGCAGACCGAGCTGACCGAGGCGATCCTCGGCCTCGAGCCGGTGCACGCCGGCCGCGTCACGCTCGACGGGCGCGAGCTCACCGGCCGCACCGTCAAGCAGATCCTCGACGCCGGTGTCGGCTTCGTCCCGGAGGACCGGAAGGAAGACGGGCTCGTCGGCGAGTTCACCATCGCCGAGAACCTCATGCTCGACCGTGCCGACCACGCCGAGTTCGTCCGCGCCGGCACGATCCGATCGGCGGAGCGCGACGCGTTCGCCGACGAGAAGATCGCCGAGTTCGACATCCGCACGCCGAGCCGCACCACCGCGGCCGGCCGGCTGTCCGGCGGCAACCAGCAGAAGATCGTCCTCGCCCGCGAGCTGAGCCGCGACCTGCGCCTCTTCGTCGCGGCGCAGCCGACCCGCGGCATCGACGTCGGGTCGATCGAGTTCGTGCACAAGCGCATCGTCGCCACGCGCGACACCGGTGTCCCGGTCATCGTCGTCTCCACGGAGCTCGACGAGGTCGTGGCACTCGCCGACCGGATCGCCGTGATGTACCGCGGCGGGATCGTCGGCATCGTCCCCGCGGACACCCCGCGCGACGTCCTCGGCCTGATGATGGCCGGGGAACTCCCAGAAGGAACGGAGCTGGCAGCGTGAGCAACACGCCAGACAACACGCAGCCGGATGCCCAGCCGACGGCCGACACGCAGCCGGACGCACCGCTGACCGACGACCGCCTGCAGGACGTCGAGTCCACCCCGCACCTCATGACGGACTCCGCCGAGGACACCGAGCGACGCCAGGGCGGCGACCGCTGGCAGGCCGCACTGCAGGGCATCGTCAACGGCTCCGCGCTCGTCACGGTCCTCGCCGTCGTGCTCGCCCTCGTCGCGTGCGGCATCCTCATCGCCATCACCGACGAGAACGTCCGCTCGGCCGCCGGGTACTTCTTCGCCCGTCCGGCCGACACCTTCCGGGCGATCGGCACCGCGGTCGGCGGCGCGTACGCGTCGCTGTTCGAGGGGTCCGTCGTCAACTTCGGCGCGTCGAGCTTCCAGCAGGCCATCGTGCCGCTGACCCGCTCGATCGACTACGCCGTGCCGCTCATCGCGGCCGGTCTCGGCATCGCGCTGTCGTTCCGCGCCGGCCTGTTCAACATCGGCGGCCAGGGCCAGATCCTGATGGGCGCCGCGGCGGCCGGCTGGGTCGGCTTCTCGTTCGACGGCCCCGCGGCGATCCACATCCCGCTCACGATCGTCGCCGGCATCGTCGGCGGTGCGGTGTGGGCCGGGATCGTCGGCGTCCTCAAGGCGCGGACGGGTGCCAACGAGGTCGTCCTCACGATCATGCTCAACTACGTCGCGCTGTACCTCGTGAGCTACCTGCTCCGCACGCCGGGCCTGCTGCAGGCGCCGGGCAGCCCGAACCCGATCTCGCCCGCGACTAAGGACAGCGCGGTGCTCCCGCCGCTGTTCGGGGCGCGCTACGGCGTGGACCTCGGCTTCGTCGTGGCGATCATCGCGGTCGTCGTCGTGTGGTGGCTCGTGAACAAGTCCTCGCTCGGCTTCCGCTTCCGCACCATCGGTGAGAACCCGCGTGCCGCCCGCGTGGCCGGCATGAGCGTGCCGTCCCTGACCATCTGGGTCCTCGTCATCTCCGGTGCCCTCGTCGGCATCGCCGGCGCGTACCAGGTGCAGGGCGCGGTCACGACCGGGTTCACCTCCGGCATCGACGCCGGCATCGGGTTCGACGCCATCACCGTGGCGCTGCTCGGCCGGTCGAAGCCGTGGGGCGTGTTCTGGGCCGCGATCCTGTTCGGCGTGCTGAAGAACGGCGGCTACGCCATGCAGGCCGCCAACGGCATCCCGATCGACATCGTGGGCGTCATCCAGGCCCTCATCGTCCTCTTCATCGCGGCGCCGCCGCTCGTCCGCGCGATCTTCCGGATCCCGCAGCCGGGTGCTCGTCGACGCGTCTCCACGAAGAACAGCAAGAAGGCGGTCGCCGCGTGAGCACCCTCAGCCCCACCGCGCCCAGCGCGTCGCCGGTCGCCGGCCGTCCGGTCGAGACCACCCGCAGCTGGAAGCTCGCGATCGGGTACGGCGTCTTCACGCTGATCGCCCTCGTGCTCTTCGCGCTGCTGCCCCGCACCGGGACGACCACGTTCCGCCTCGCCAACAGCGGCGACTTCTTCGCCCTGCCCGACGTGCCGCTGCCGGCCGTGGGCACCGGGATCGTCGTGGTCGTGCTGCTCGCGATCCTCACCGTCTACGCGGTCGTCGAGACCCGTGCGGTGCGCCGCGTGCCGATGTGGGTCACCGCGGTGTTCGCCGTGGTGTTCGTCATCGGGTTCCTGACGTGGGCGGCCGCCGGCAAGTCCCTGCCGATCCCCGGCCTGCTGCTCGGCGCGCTGAGCCTCAGCGTCCCGCTGGTGTTCGGTGCCCTCGGCGGCGTCATCTCCGAGCGCGTCGGTGTCGTGAACATCGCGATCGAGGGACAGTTCCTCGCCGGTGCGTTCAGCTCCGCCATGGTCGCGTCCATCACCGGCTCGCCCTGGGTCGGCCTCGTCGCGGCGCTCGTCGCGGGCACGCTCGTGTCGTTCATCCTCGCGGCGTTCAGCATCAAGTACCTCGTCGACCAGGTGATCGTCGGTGTCGTCATCAACGCCTTCATCTCCGGTCTGACCGGCTTCCTGTACTCGCAGGTGCTCTCGCCGAACGAGACCACGCTCAACGTCGGCGTCCGGTTCCCGATCATCCCGATCCCGGTCCTGCACCAGATCCCGGTCATCGGTCCGGTGTTCTTCGAGCAGCGGGTCACGGTCTACCTGGCCTACGTGGCGGTCGCGGTCGTGACGTTCGGGCTCTTCAAGACCCGCTGGGGCCTGCGCCTCCGCGCGGTCGGCGAGCACCCGCAGGCGGCGGACACGGTGGGCATCAACGTCACCGGGACCCGGTTCTGGAACGTGTCCCTCGCCGGAGCGATCGCGGGCCTCGGCGGCGCGTACTTCACGCTCGACGCGGTCGGCCCGTTCACCAAGGACATGACCGCCGGCGCGGGCTACATCGCGCTCGCGGCGGTCATCTTCGGTCGCTGGGACCCGATCAAGGCGACGTTCGCGGCGCTGCTGTTCGGCTTCGCGTCGAACCTGCAGAACACCCTCGGCGCGATCAACTCGCCCGTGCCGAGCGAGTTCCTGCTCATGCTCCCGTACGTGGTGACGATCTTCGCGGTGGCCGGCCTGGTCGGGCAGTCGCGTGGGCCGGCCGCGTCCGGCAAGCCGTACATCAAGAGCTGACGGCCAGGAGGCACGGCACATGACCGACACGCACGCTGCGGGCGACGACCAGATCGCGTCCACCGACGCGACCGCCTGGGTGGACCCGGCCACGGCCCTGGACGGGCGCGGCGGCCGGACCGCCGGCGACGGGACGGGGGCCGAGCCGCGCCTCCCGTCCGACGTGGACTGGACCGCCCTGCGGACCGCCGCGACGGCCGCGATGGGCCACGCCTACGCGCCGTACTCGTCGTTCCCGGTGGGCGCCGCGGCGCTCACCGACGACGGCCGTATCGTCTCCGGCTGCAACGTCGAGAACGCGTCCTACGGGGTGACGCTCTGCGCGGAGTGCTCTCTCGTCTCGCAGCTGCACATGACCGGCGGCGGCAAGCTCGTCGCGTTCACGTGCGTCGACGGCGACGGGGCGACCCTGATGCCGTGCGGCCGGTGCCGTCAGCTGCTCTTCGAGCACTCCACCGAGGGCATGCTGCTCGAGACCGTCTCCGGCATCCGCACCATCGACGAGGTCCTGCCGGACGCCTTCGGGCCGCGGACCCTCGCCACCTACCAGCAGGAGCACTGATCCACATGGCCGTCGAGCCGTTCGACACCGTCGACCTCATCCGCACGAAGCGCTCCGGGGGCGCCCTGAGCACCGCCGAGGTCGACTGGCTCGTCGACGCCTACACGCGCGGCTACGTCGAGGACCCGCAGATGGCGGCGATGGCGATGGCGATCTTCCTGAACGGGATGGAGCGCCGCGAGATCAAGGACCTCACCCTCGCGATGATCGCGTCGGGGGAGCGGATGTCGTTCTCGTCGCTCGGCAAGACGACGGTCGACAAGCACTCGACCGGTGGCGTCGGCGACAAGATCACGCTGCCGTTGGCGCCCCTCGTGGCGTCGTTCGGGGTCGCGGTACCCCAGCTGTCGGGCCGCGGGCTCGGGCACACCGGCGGCACGCTCGACAAGCTCGAGTCCATCCCCGGGTGGCAGGCGGCGCTGTCGAACGACCGTCTCCTCGAGGTGCTGACCGACGTGGGTGCGGTCATCTGCGCCGCCGGTACCGGCCTGGCTCCGGCCGACAAGAAGCTCTACGCCCTGCGGGACATCACCGGCACCGTCGAGAGCATCCCACTCATCGCGTCGAGCATCATGTCGAAGAAGATCGCCGAGGGCACAGGTGCGCTCGTGCTCGACGTGAAGTTCGGGTCGGGGGCGTTCATGCCCTCGTACGAGTCGTCGCGCGAGCTCGCGCAGACGATGGTCGACCTCGGGAACGACGCCGGGGTGAAGACCTCGGCGCTGCTGACCGACATGGAGGTCCCGCTCGGGCTGACGATCGGCAACGCGCTCGAGGTGCGGGAGTCGGTCGACGTGTTGGCGGGCGGGGGTCCAGCCGACGTCGTCGCGCTGACCGTGGCGCTGGCGACCGAGATGCTCACGCTGGCCGGGCTGCCGGACGCCGACCCGGCCGCCGCACTGGCCGACGGCCGCGCGATGGACACCTGGCGGCGGATGATCCAGGCGCAGGGCGGGGACCCCGCAGCCGCGTTGCCGGTCGCCCGCGAGCAGCACGTCGTCACCGCGCCGTCGTCGGGCGTGCTCGCGCAGCAGGACGCCCTGCCGTTCGGCGTCTCGGCCTGGCGCCTGGGTGCCGGCCGTGCGCGCGCGCAGGACCCGGTGCAGGCCGGGGCGGGCATCGAGCTGCACGTCAAGCCCGGTGACACCGTCGCCGCGGGGCAGCCGCTCTGGACGCTGCACACCGACGACGCGTCGCGGATCCCGCGGGCGCTCGAGTCGCTCGAGGGTGCGTGGTCGATCGGCACCGAGGCGCCTCGGCGTGGGCCGATCGTTCGCGAGCGCATCGCGGGCTGAACCCGGGCCGTGGAACCGGCCACCGGCCGGGCTGCGGCTGCCTGCCCGGCTGTGGAGAGCCTCCAGTGGGTCCCGTCGTCTGTTGTGCACAGGTGCCTGCGCGGGGTCGGTGACCACCGATAGCCTGGGGCCATGAGCTCCGACGCCACGACCTACCGCCTGCCCGACGCCGGAGCGGTCATCAACGACCTGCCCAAGGTCTCGCTGCACGACCACCTCGACGGTGGTCTGCGTCCGGCGACGATCGTCGAGCTGGCTGCCGAGGCCGGCGTGGCGCTGCCGACCACCGACGCCGTGGCGCTCGGTGCGTGGTTCGCGGACCAGTCGAACTCCGGCTCACTCGTCGAGTACCTGAAGACCTTCGACGTCACGACCTCGGTGATGCAGACGGCGCCGCAGCTGCACCGCATCGCGAAGGAGTTCGTCGAGGACCTGGTCGCCGACGGCGTCGTCTACGGCGAGGTCCGCTGGGCGCCCGAGCAGCACCTGCAGGGCGGGCTCACGCTCGACCAGGCGGTCGAGGCCGTGCAGGCCGGTATCGAGGAAGCGGTCGACGCCGCCGGCGGCAGCATCCGCGTCGGCCAGCTCGTCACGGCGATGCGCCACGCGGACCGCGCACTCGAGATCGCCGAGCTCGCCGTCCGGCACCGCGACGCCGGCGTGGTCGGCTTCGACATCGCCGGGGCCGAGGCCGGGTTCCCGCCCTCGAACCACCGTGCGGCGTTCGACTACCTCGCGTCCGAGCTCTTCCCCGTGACGGTGCACGCGGGCGAGGCCGACGGGCTCGCCTCGATCCGCTCCGCGCTCGTCGACGGGCGGGCACTGCGCCTCGGCCACGGCGTCCGCATCTTCGAGGACGTCGTCCTGTCCGACGCCGGTGACGGCTCGACGCTCGCCTCCCTCGGCGAGGTCGCCTCGTGGGTGCGCGACCGTGAGATCCCGCTCGAGGTCTCGCCGTCGTCGAACCTGCAGACCGGGGCCGTCGCGGCGTGGGGCGACGACCTCGCCGACCACCCCTTCGACGTGCTCTACCAGCTCGGCTTCCGGGTCACGGTGAACACCGACAACCGCCTGATGAGCGACACCTCGCTCTCGAAGGAGCTCGCGCTGCTGGCGGGCACGTTCGGCTACGACCTCGACGACCTCGCGGCGTTCCAGATCAACGCGGCCCTCGGCTCGTTCCTGCCGCTCGAGGACCGCGAAGAGATCATCGCCACCATCACGGCCGGCCACCAGGAGGCCTGACGCATGCCACTGCCGCCGCTGCCGGACTCCGCCGTCGTGCTCGGGGCGACCGCGTCCTCGTGGCGCGACGCGCTCCGGCTGGCCGGCGGTGCCCTCGTGTCGTCGGGAGCGGCGACCGAGCCGTACACCGACGCCATGATCGGCCTGGTCGAGGAACACGGGCCGTACATCGTCATCTCGCCCGGGCTGGCGTTCGCGCACGCCCGGCCGGGGCCCGCGGTGCTGCGTGACGGGCTGTCCGTCGTGACGCTCGACGCGCCGGTGTCGTTCGGACACCCGCACAACGATCCGGTCCGCGTGGTGCTCGGGCTCGCGGTCGCCGGGGTCGGCACCCACCTCGAGTCGATCGGGGAGATCGCGAACCTGTTCAACGACGCTTCGGTGACCGGTCGGATCGCCGATGCCGCCACCGCGGACGAGGTCCGCGCGATCATGGGGGTCACGGCATGAAGATCGTCACCATCTGCGGCGCGGGCATCGGTTCCAGCGCGATCCTCAAGGTGAACGCCGAGAAGGCCCTCGCGGCGCTCGGGCTGACCGCATCGGTCGTGGCGGCCGACGTCGCGTCCGTGCAGAAGGTGTCCGACGACGCGAACGTGATCCTCACCAGCCAGGAGTTCGTCGAGGCGATCGGGTCCACCTACGCCGAGGTCATCGTGATCCGGAACCACTTCGACCAGGCCGAGATCACGGCCGCGGTGGACCGGGCGCTCGGCGAACACTGACGCCGGTTCCGTGGCCTCTAGAGTTGGGGCATGAGCACGGAGAACCCGCTGAACGACCCCGCCGCCGACCCGTTCGAGGTCGCGCGTGACGCCGCCGAGGTCATCGCCTCGAAGTCCGGCATCGAGCGCCACGACATCGCCCTGACCCTCGGGTCCGGGTGGGGGAAGGCCGCAGACCTCATCGGCGAGACCGTGTCCGAGATCCCCGCGTCCGAGGTCCCCGGCTTCAGCGCCTCGGCCGTCCCCGGACACTCCGGTACGGTCCGCTCGATCCGTCTCGCCGACGGCCGGCACGCGCTGGTCATCGGGGCGCGCACGCACTACTACGAGGGCCACGGGGTCCGTCGGGTCGTGCACAGCGTCCGGACCGCGGCGGCGACCGGCGCCTCGATCATGGTCCTGACGAACGGTGCCGGGGGCATCAAGGAGCACTGGACGCCCGGCACGCCCGTCCTCATCAGTGACCACATCAACCTCACCGCGGACAGCCCGCTCGAGGGCGCGACGTTCGTCGACCTCACCGACCTGTACTCGGCGCGGCTCCGGTCGGTCGCTCGGGGCGTGGACCCCTCGCTCGACGAGGGCGTCTACACCCAGTTCCGCGGTCCGCACTACGAGACGCCGGCCGAGGTCCAGATGGCGAAGACCATCGGCGGGCACATCGTCGGCATGTCCACCGCGCTCGAGGCCATCGCGGCGCGGCAGGCCGGCATGGAGGTCCTCGGCTTCTCGCTCATCACGAACCTCGCCGCCGGCATCCAGAAGACGCCGCTGTCACACGCCGAGGTGCTCGAGGCCGGGCGCGAGGCCGAGCCGGTGATCGCCGACCTGCTCGCCCGCGTGGTGACCGCGCTGGGCTCCGCGTCGTGAAGCTCGACGTCGACGGCGTGCTCGCTGCTGCTCGTGCCTGGAGCGCGCAGGACCCGGACCCCGTGACCCGTTCCTCGCTCGATGCGGCGATCGACGCGGCGGCGACGGGCGACGGTCCCGCCGTGCAGGACCTCGCCGCGCGGTTCGCCGGGCGGCTGGCGTTCGGCACCGCCGGCCTCCGTGCCGAGCTCGGGTACGGCCCGCTCCGGATGAACCGGGTCGTCGTGACGCAGGCCGCCGCGGGACTCGCGCGCTTCCTCATCGACACCGGTCGTCGACGCAGCGTCGTCATCGGGTACGACGGCCGGGTGAACTCGGACGTCTTCGCCCGCGACTCCGCCGAGGTCATGCGCGGCCTCGGGCTCGAGGTCACCCTGCTGCCGTCGGCGCTCCCCACGCCCGTGCTGGCGTTCACCGTGCGGCACCTCGACGTCGGTGCCGGGGTGATGGTGACCGCGAGCCACAACCCGCCGCGGGACAACGGCTACAAGGTCTACCTCGGCGAGGACGACGAGGGATCGCAGATCGTCCCGCCCGTCGACGCCGACATCGCCGCCGCGATCGACGCCGTCGCCGCGGGCTCGATCGCGGACCTGCCCCGTGCCACCGACTACACCGTCGCCACGTCCGAGCTGCTCGACGCCTACGTGTCCGCCACCGCGGCGACGGTGGCAGCGCCCGGGCTCGCTCCGGACGCGCAGCCGAAGGTCGTCTACACGGCCATGCACGGCGTCGGGTGGGAGACCGCCCGCGCCGTGTTCGAGGCGGCCGGGTTCGCCGTGCCGGTGACCGTGCCCGAGCAGATCGAGCCGGACGGGGCGTTCCCGACGGTGTCGTTCCCGAATCCCGAGGAACCGGGGGCGATGGACCTGTCGATCGCCCGCGGGGTCGCGGTCGGTGCGGACCTCGTCATCGCGAACGACCCGGACGCCGATCGGCTGGCGCTGGCGATCCCGGACGGCGACGGTTCCTTCCGCAGGCTCTCGGGCAACGAGGTCGGCTGGCTCCTCGGGTGGCGCGCTGCCGCCCGGGCGTCCGACGACGGTGTGGAGGGAACGCTCGCGGCGTCGATCGTGTCCTCGCCGGCGCTCGCACGGGTCGCGGCGCGGCACGGGCTGGAGTACCGCGACACCCTCACCGGCTTCAAGTGGGTCTCCCGCGTCCCCGGGCTGCTGTTCGGGTACGAGGAAGCGCTCGGCTACCTGGTCGACCCGGAGGTCGTCCGCGACAAGGACGGCATCTCGGCGGCGCTGTCCCTGCTGTCCCTCGCCGCGGACCTGGCTGCCTCGGGGTCGTCGATCGCCGGGCAGCTCGACGCCTTCGCGGCCGAGTTCGGGGCGTTCGCGTCCGGGCAGGTGGCGACCCGGGTGGACGACCTCTCCCGCATCGGGTCGATCATGGCGTCCCTGCGGTCGACGCCGCCGACGACGCTCGGCGGGCTGTCGGTGCTGTCGGTGACGGACTACGCCGGTGGTGTCGAGGGCTTCCCGCCGTCGGACATCCTCCGCTACGACCTGACGGGTGACGCCCGCGTGATCGTCCGCCCGAGCGGGACCGAGCCGAAGGTGAAGGTCTACATCGACACCGTCGCGGCGACCCCGGCCGAGGCGCAGTCGCTCGTCGACGCCCTCGCCGCCGACATCCGCCCTCTGGTGTCGTAGGCGCGGCCGCGCCGGCGGCCGAACATGCCCGCCGCACGACGAAAGTCGCTTCGAACCGGGGTTCCCCGCGGTTCGAAGCGACTTTCGTTGTGCAGCGGCAAACGACGCCGTCCTCCACAGGACCCCGGGATCGCCGTGCGGTCCACAGAAGCGGGCGCAGACGTCGGTTCGCAGCGATCGAGCGCGATCCTCGTTCGATGGCACGACTCACGATCATCCACGGTGGCACCGCCGACCCCTCCGGCCGCAGGGGACGAGCACTCCAGCGCGCTGCCGACGCAGGGGACCGCGTACGGCTCGTCCCCGGCCGGTTCGTCGACGCCGGGGAGTGGCGGCGCGCGACGCCTGGTGAACGGCACATCGCGCGGATCAAGGCGGTGCACGATCGGCTCGCTCCGCGACTCGTCGTCTCTCACGCGTCGGCGGCCGCGTTGCACGGCCTTCCGTGGGCCGGAGAATTCCCCGAGACCGTCGACGTGCTCGATCCCCGACGGACGACGTCGCAGGGTCTCGCACACGTCCGGAAGCGACCTGGTGCCGGCCGGACGTTCCGGACCCAGACGATGGTGGCGAAGGACCGTCTGCTCACCGACCTCGTGAGCATGGCGGCCGACCTCACGATCTCCTACGAACTCCGCATCTCCGTGCCGGCACTGGACTCTGCCCTGCGGCGGGGCGCAGCCCGAGCGGACATCCGGGCAGAGATCGACGTCCGGAACGCCGTGCACGGGCGGCATCGCGCGATCACCGCGATCGAGCTGGCCGATGCGGCGAGTGGCTCACCGGGGGAGTCCGTCGGGCGCGTGGCGCTCGACGAGGTGGGCGCTCCTCGCCCCGTGCTGCAACAGGAGTTCCGCGATGCAGACGGCTTCATCGGGCGCGTGGACTTCTGGTTCCCCGACCAGGGCGTGATCCTGGAGTTCGACGGCAAGGCGAAGTACGTGGACCCCGCTCTCCGAGCAGCCGGTACGACCGCGGCCGACGTGGTCGTGTCGGAGAAGCGACGGGAGGATCGACTCCGCCGGCATCGGGACGTGCGGGCCGTCGGACGGTTCGGCTGGTCGGAGGCGCACGATGCTGAGGCGCTCCGAGCGCTGCTCCAGGGGGTGGGAGTCCCGACGACGCCGCGCTCGTTCACGCTGCTGCGGTGACGACGCTGGCGGCTCGGGATGCCTGCGCACAACCAAAGTCCCTTCGAACTGCGCCGATGCGCGGTTCGAAGGGACTTTGGTTGTGCGAAGCGCAGCGGCGCGCCGCGCGCAGCGCGGCGCAGCCGCCTACGCGAGCTCGAGCAGCACGTGGCCGGACGAGATCGTCTGGCCGACGGGGGCGTTCAGCCCCGTGACGACACCGTCACGCGGGGCAGCGACGGGCTGCTCCATCTTCATCGCCTCGAGCACGACGAGCAGGTCGCCCTTCACCACGGTGTCACCCTCGGCGACCGCGAGCTTCACCACGGTGGCCTGCATCGGGGACGTCACGGAGCCGGACGACGCCAGGCCGCCACGGACCCCGGACGACCGGCGCTTCGGCGGAGCGGACGGCCCGGCCGGACGACGACCGGCAGCACCGGCGGCGCCACCGGCGACGATCGACGGCATGGTGACCTCGATGCGCTTGCCCTGCACCTCGACGACCACGCTCTCGCGGGCTGCCGGTGCGGGGAGCTCCTCGGGGGAGCCGCTCCACGCCGGGATCTCGTTGACGAAGTCGGTCTCGATCCACTGCGTGTAGACACTGAACGGGGTCTCGTCGGGCGTCGCGAACGCCGGGTCCGACACGACCGCACGGTGGAACGGCAGCACGGTCGGCAGGCCGGTGACCTCGAACTCGGCGAGGGCACGACGCGACCGCTCCAGCGCCTCGGCGCGCGTGGCACCGGTGACGATGAGCTTCGCGAGCATCGAGTCGAACGAGCCGGAGACGACGTCGCCCGAGACGACGCCGGAGTCGACGCGGACACCGGGGCCGGACGGCGCGTGGAACGCGTGCACGGGGCCCGGCGCCGGGAAGAAGTTGCGACCCGGGTCCTCGCCGTTGATGCGGAACTCGAACGAGTGCCCCCGCGCCACCGGGTCGGAGTAGTCGAGCACGCCGCCCTCGGCGATGCGGAACTGCTCGCGGACGAGGTCGATGCCGGTGACCTCTTCGGAGACGCAGTGTTCGACCTGCAGGCGGGTGTTCACCTCGAGGAACGAGACGGTGCCGTCGGCGCCGATGAGGAACTCGCAGGTGCCGGCACCGACGTAGCCGACCTCGCGCAGGATCGCCTTCGACGACTCGTACAGCCGTTCCTCCTGCGAAGCCGTCAGGTACGGCGCGGGCGCCTCCTCGACGAGCTTCTGGTGCCGACGCTGCAGCGAGCAGTCGCGCGTCGAGACGATGACGACGTTGCCGTGCTCGTCGGCGAGGCACTGCGTCTCGACGTGGCGCGGCTTGTCGAGGTACTTCTCGACGAAGCACTCGCCGCGGCCGAACGCCGCGATGGCCTCGCGCGTCGCCGACTCGAAGAGCTCTTCCACCTGGTCGCGCGAGCGGACCACCTTGAGACCACGGCCGCCACCGCCGAACGCCGCCTTGATCGCGACGGGCAGTCCGACCTGGTCGACGAAGTCGAAGACCTCGGACACGTCCTGCACGGGCTCGATCGTGCCCGGCGCGAGCGGCGCACCGACCTTCTCGGCCACGTGCCGCGCGGAGACCTTGTCGCCCAGGCGCTCGATCGACTCCGGCGAGGGGCCGATCCAGGTCAGCCCGGCGTCGATGACGGCCCGGGCGAAGTCGGCGTTCTCGGCGAGGAACCCGTAGCCCGGGTGCACGGCGTCGGCGCCGGAGCGTCGGGCGACCGAGATGATCTTGTCGATGACGAGGTAGGTGTCGGCGCTCGTGGTGCCGTTCAGCGCGTAGGCCTCGTCGGCGAGGCGTGCGTGGAGGGCGTCACGGTCCTGGTCGGCGTAGACCGCGACCGATGCCTTGCCTGCGTCGCGGGCCGCGCGGATGATGCGGACGGCGATCTCGCCGCGGTTCGCGATGAGGACCTTGCTGATACGGGGCATGGTAAGTCAGCGTATTCGTGCGGCAGGGGCGCGAATTGACTGGCACCCACAAAGAACCGGCGCGAAGAAGTGTGGATGTCTACAGTGCCCAGAGGTCGTGCCACGCGATGCCGAACCCCCGCAGCAGCATCGCGCGCAGCACCGGGAGCGAGAGACCGACCACGGCGGACGGTGCGCCGTCGATCCGGGTGATGTACGCGGCGGCCCGACCGTCGATGGTGAACGCACCGGCGACCTCGAGCGGTTCGCCGGTGGCGACGTACGCGTCGATCTCCGCGGGCGACATGTCGTCGGCGAAGGTGAGCACGGCGCTGTCGACCGCCACCACCTGGTCGCCGTCGGCGACCATCGCCGACCCGCCGGGCGCGACGCCCGCGACGAAGGCAGCAGCGCCGAGCGGCCCGCCGCCCGACGCGTCCACGGTACGGACGGGAGGCACGGTGCCGGCCCGACCCGCGCCTCCAGGCCCCGGATCGGGTGCGTCCAGAACGTCGAGTGCGTCCAGGGCGTCGGGTGCGTCGGCGACGCGGCGCCGGTCCACGACGCAGTGCCCGCTCCAGAGCGTGCCGCCGCCGGCGGCGAGCATCTGCCGCCACCGCTCCCGCGCGACCTCCGGGTCGTGGGGCTTGCCGTACAGCACGCCGTCGACCTCGAACGCGGAGTCCCCGCCGAACACGAAGCCGTCGGCCGGGGAGCCGTCGACCGGGGCGTCCGCGACGGCCGAGGCCTTGGCGACCGCGAGCATCGCCACCAGCTCCGGCCCGGTCAGGTCGCGTCCGAGCGACGCGGCGGCCGCGGCGACAGCCGCGTCCTCGTCGACCCCCGGCGCGACGAGCACCGGCTCGATCCCGGTCTGGGCGAGCAGGGCGCGGCGGGCGGGGGAGGTACTCGCGAGGTACAGACGCATGGGAACATCGAACCATGGGTGAATCCGTCGGAACGCTGCTCGACCTCGACGTCACCGGGATCGCCCACGGCGGCATCTCGGTGGCACGGCACGAGGGGCGGGTGGTGTTCGTGTCGGACGCGATCCCCGGCGAACGGGTGACCGCCCGCGTGACCGAGGACCGGAAGAAGTCGTTCTGGCGTGCCGACACCGTGTCGGTCGAGACGCCGAGCGAACACCGCGTCGACCACGTCTGGCCCGAGGCCGCCCTCGACCGCGACCCGGCCGTCCGCGCCGGCGGTGCCGAGTTCGGGCACATCGCCCTCGGCCACCAGCGCACGCTGAAGCACGACGTCCTCGTCGACTCCTTCGCGCGCTTCGCCCGCACGGACCTCGCTGCCGTGCTCGGCCACGACGTCGTGGTCGAGGCAGCCCCCGGCGACGACGAGTCGAACGGCACCGGCTGGCGCACCCGCGTCCGCCTGCACGTCGACGAGGACGGCACCGCCGGCCCCTTCGCGGCCCGGTCGCACACCGTCGTGCCCGTCGCGTCCCTCCCGCTCGCGAGCCGGGTCGTGCAGGAGAGCGCCCCGCTCGGCCGCGGCGCGATGCCCGGCGCGTCCGTGGTCGACGTCCTCGCGCCGAGCGGCTCCGAGGGTGCGCGACTCGTGATCGACGAGCAGAAGCCGACCGTCGTGACCGAGGTCGTGGGGGAGCGTTCGTTCTCGGTCGACGACAACGGCTTCTGGCAGGTCCACCGTGCGTCTCCGGCCGTGCTGACCGCGGCCGTGCAGGACCTCGTCGACCGCGACCGGCTCGACCCCGAGGGGCAGCACCTCGACCTCTACGGCGGTGTCGGCCTGCTCGGCGCCGCGCTCGGCGACCTCGTCGGGCCGCGCGCCAAGCTCACCAGCGTCGAGAGCTCGGAGCGCGCCACCGAGCACGCGCAGGAGAACCTCTCCGAGTGGATCGGCGCCCGCGCCGAGACCGGCCGCGTCGACCGCTGGCTGCAGCGCACCGTCTCGACCCTGTCCGCCGGCGAGCGGCAGCGGCACCGCGCCGGGACGATCGTGCTCGACCCGCCGCGCTCGGGTGCCGGGCGCGAGGTCGTCGTGCAGATCGCGGCCCTCCAGCCGGCGCAGGTCGTCTACGTCGCCTGCGACCCGGTCGCGTTGGCGCGCGACGTCGCGACGTTCGCGGACCTCGGGTACCGCCTGGAGGCACTGCGCGCCTTCGACCTCTTCCCGCACACCCACCACCTCGAGGCCGTGGCGCGCCTGGTGCCCGTCGCCTGACGTCGATCGCGGGTCGCCTCCAGGGCGGCGGGCGCGTGCTCGACGGCGGTCGCGCGGGTGCCACGCCGACCTGGCCGATTTGCGCGACGCATGTCCGAGCGCACGACGACCGGCCGTGTCTCGACCGCGTCGCGCCGCTGCCTGAGTCCGACCTGGGTATCCTTGGTCGTTGATGGCGAACCGGTTTCAGGGGCCGGGGAGCGCATCGACCAGAGAGGCCACCGTGGCAACAGACACGACCACAACCGGAACGACCGGACTGGCGACCAAGCCCGTCCGTGTCGCGATCGTCGACGACCACGAGTCCGTGCGGCTCGGGATCCAGGCAGCCTGCCAGAACGAGGGGTTCGAGGTGGTGCTGACCGCCGCGAGCGTGCCCGAGTACATCGAGAACCTCGGTGGGCGTGAGGTCGACGTCGTCGTCCTCGACCTGTCCCTCGGCGACGGCTCGACCGTGACCGCGAACGTGAAGGGTGTGCAGGGCACCGGTTCCGCCGTGCTCGTGCACTCGATCGCCGACCGCGTCGCGAACGTCCGCGAGGCACTGGCCGCAGGGGCGGCCGGCGTCATCCCGAAGTCCTCGGCGACGAAGACCGTGATGGCCGCCGTCGCCACCGTCGCTCGCGGGGACGTGCTCAACAACCTCGAGTGGGCCAGCGCGATCGACGCCGACCGGGACTTCGCGAAGGCGCAGCTCGGCCGCCGCGAGCGCGAGATCCTGCACCTCTACGCCTCGGGCCTGCCGCTCAAGCTCGCCGCGCAGCAGCTCGGCATCGGCTACTCCACCGCCCGCGAGTACCTCGACCGCATCCGTGTGAAGTACGTCGAGGTCGGTCGACCGGCACCGACGAAGGTCGACCTCCTCCGCCGTGCGGTCGAGGACGGCATCCTGCCGGGGCTCGACTCGGGCATCGACCCCGACGGCGACGGCCGCTGAGCAGCATGACGGCGGCTGACGCTGCACCCGGGGCCGGGGCCGGGGCCGCGGCCGCCCGGACCGCGGCCGGGCGGATCGAACCCGCGCCGTTCGGGGCGGATCCCGCGCGGAGCGTCCGCGCGTCCATCACCCAGGCGTCCGTCGAGCGCGCGTTCGCGATCCTCCTCGCCGTGGCTGCACTCGGCTTCGGCGCGACGACCGTGCCCGCGGTGCTGTCGCAGCTGCCGTACCTCGACCCGGTGTGGGGTCCCGTCGTCGCGTTGGCGCTCGCCGCGTCGTTCCTCTTCGTCGGGGCGTCCGTCTTCGCGAGGCGCCTGGCGCAGATCGCGCAGATCGTGTGTGCCCTGGTGTTCCTCGTCGCCCTCGTCACCTGGCCGTTGACCGTGCAGGAGCCGATCCCGTCCGACCAGGCACCGTGGCCCTGGTGGCTCTGCACCGTGGGGTCGACCGCGGCCGCGATGGGCTTCGCCCCGTGGCGGGCGTCCGTCTACACCGCGCTCGTGCCGGCCGTGTACGTGGCCATCCGGTTCACCCCGCTGGGCGGCGACGCGGGTGTCGGGGCGTTGCTCAACGGCTTCTACACGGCGATCCTCAGCGGGGCCGCCCTCATCATCGTGATCGTGCTCCGCCGTGCAGCGGCAGCCGTCGACGCCGCCCAGGCCACGGCCGTCCGGCGGTACTCGCACGCGATCCGCGAGCACGCCACCGAGGTCGAGCGGGTCCAGGTCGACGCGATCGTCCACGACAGCGTGCTCACGACGCTCCTCTCCGCTGCCCGGGCCGACACCCGCGACGCCGAGATGCTCGCCGCGCGGATGGCCCGGAACGCCATCGACCACCTCGAGGCCGCGGCGGCGGACGGCCCAGGGGACGCACCCCCGGTCTCCCTCGTCGACCTGCGGACCCGCATCTCCGACGCCGTCGGTGCGCTCGCGGCGCCGGTGCGGGTCGACCGTGGGCACGTCGGGTCGATCCGGGTGCCCGCGATCGTCGCGGACGCCGTCGCCTCGGCGGCCGTCCAGGCCGCGGTGAACAGCGTGCAGCACGCCGGTCCGGCCGAGGTCGACCGGTGGATCGTCGTCGAGCAGCGCGGCGCCGGCGTCCACGTCGAGGTCGGGGACGACGGTGCCGGCTTCGACATCGCGGGGATCCCCGCCGAGCGACTCGGCGTCCGTCGTTCGATCGTGGAGCGGGTGGTCGCTGCCGGGGGCACCGCCGAGATCGTCACCGCGCCGGGAGCGGGCACCCGTGTGCTCCTCGACTGGGCGCCGGCGGCGGGGGAGCAGCGGTGAAGGCCTCACTCCCGGCCGGGGTCGCGATCGGGCTCGCGACGCTCTTCTCCGTGTACCACCTCGTCCTCGCGGCGACGACGCTCCCCGGAGCCGCCCAGATCGGGCCGGTCGTCGCGTGCATGGTCCTCTACGCTGCGGCGACCGGTGTGGCGGTGTTCGTGCCCGGTCGGCCGCTGCCGGTCTGGGCGGCGTGCTTCGCGCTCGCGACGGCCGTGGTGCTGCCCGTCGTCGCCTCGCCCACGGTCGACCTGACCGCCGGCCCGGGGAACGGCACGTGGTGGATCGCCGCGGTCGGCACGCTGATGGTCGTCCTCGTCGTGCGTGCGCGCGTCGCGTTCGCCTGGGTCGGTGTCGGGTTCCTCACCGTGCACGCCGTCGCCTGGGCCGGACTCGGGGCGCTCGGCTCGCTCGGCGTGCTCGGCAGCGTGGTGTGGGTCGTGATCGCCACCGGCCTCACGGCTGCGATGAGTCGTGCCACACGTGTCACCCGCGACTTCGTCCGCGCCGAGCAGGAGACCGCCGACTGGCAGGCGGCGCAGGACGCCCACGTCTTCGAGCGGCAGTTCCGGCTCAGCCAGACGACGCGCATGGCGCTGCCGATGCTCCAGCGGATCATCGAGACCGGCGGTGACCTGGACGACGCCGAGCGCGCCGAGTGCCTGCACCTCGAACAGGCCATCCGCGACGAGATCCGGGGCCGGTCGCTGCTGTCGGAGGACGTCCGCGACGAGGTCATGCGCCTCCGTCGTCGTGGCGCCACGGTGCAGCTGCACGACGACGGCGGTCTCGACGACCTCGAGATCGACGACCTGCGCCGGGTGCACGCCCGAATCGCAGAGGCCCTGCGCCAGGCACGGGAGGCCGACAACGTGATCATCCGGACCGTCCCCGAGGGGTCCGAGTCCGCCGTGACCGTCGTGGGGCTGCGGCTCGACCTCGCGGCGAGCGAGTCGGCGGCGCTCGGGGCCGGGATGGACGACGAGGACGGCGACGAGGACGAGTCGGTCGTCGTGTGGCTCGAGATCCCGCGGCACGAGACCGTCTGAGGCGGCCCGACACCGAACGTCGTCGGCGCCCGCGCGGACGACAGCGCCCGGAAACGACGACAGCGCCCGGAAACGGGGAACGGGCCGGTCGGATACCGACCGGCCCGTTCACGACCCGAGTCTGAGCGACAACCCGAATATCGCCCTGACTCGTAGCTGGTAGGTGGCTTCGTACCCTAGTCGGCCACCGACCTGCGATGTTCTTCGTTGAAGGACACCGAACACGAACTACTATGCCCGCAGCCGAACGCTCTGTCAGTCGTCATTATGGGGGACAAAATCGGCCATTTCCGCCGCCCTCGGCCCCTGCTGTCCCCCGTCTGCGGGGAGACCGACCGGGAATCCCGCGGTCGGGGCACCGAGACCGCCCGGTACCCAGGGGTACATGGTCGCCCGCACCGTGCGGCACGCGCAAGCCCCCGGAGCGGCTCAGCGGAGCGATCGGCCCCAGGCGCCGGCACCGTGCTCAAGCGGTCGACGGAGGCCCCGGGCGGACACGTCCCACCCCGAGCGCGGCGACACGGTGACCTCGGGACGGCCGAGCGACGCCGCCTCGTCCGCCTGACGCTGCAGGACGGCGATGACGGCGGCGAGCTCCTCCGGCGTGGGCTCGCCGGAGACGACACGGACGTCGGCGGCCGCCGCGACCGCCTGCTCGACGGGGACCGCGGGGACCACGGCTGCGTGGCGGCCCATCAGCGTGCGCCCGTCACAGCGGGATGTTCCCGTGCTTCTTGGGCGGCAGCGTCGCGCGCTTGCCACGGAGGGCCCGCAGCGCCTTGACGACCGAGACGCGCGTCGCGTGCGGCTGGATGATCCCGTCGAGCTCGCCGCGCTCGGCGGCGAGGTACGGGGACGCGACGTTGTACGTGTACTCGTTCGCGAGCTTCGCACGCACGGCCGCGACGTCCTCGCCGGACTCCTCGGCGCGCTTGATCTCGGCGCGGTACAGAATGTTGACGGCGCCTTGGCCACCCATCACGGCGATCTCGGCGGTCGGCCACGCCAGGTTGATGTCGGCACCGAGCTGCTTCGAGCCCATGACGATGTACGCGCCGCCGTACGCCTTGCGGGTGATGACGGTGACGAGCGGCACGGTGGCCTCGGCGTAGGCGTAGAGGAGCTTGGCGCCGCGGCGGATGACACCGGTCCACTCCTGGTCGGTGCCGGGCAGGTAGCCGGGGACGTCGACGAGGGTGAGGATCGGGATGCCGAACGCGTCGCAGAAGCGGACGAAGCGCGCGGCCTTCTCGCCGGCGTCGATGTTCAGCGTGCCGGCCATCGCCTGCGGCTGGTTCGCGATGATGCCGACCGTGCGGCCCTCGACCCGACCGAAGCCGATGAGGATGTTCGGGGCGAAGAGCGGCTGGACCTCGAGGAACTCGCCGTCGTCGACGATGTGCTCGATGATCGTCGTCACGTCGTACGGCTGGTTCGTGGAGTCCGGGATGACCACGTCGAGCTCGCGGTCGGCGTCGGTCGTCTCGAGCTCGGGCGCGACGTCGTAGGCCGGCGCGTCGGACAGGTTGTTGTCCGGCAGGAAGCCGATGAGCGAGCGGGCGTAGTCGAGCGCGTCGGACTCGTCCTCGGCGAGGTAGTGCGCGACGCCGGAGATCGCGTTGTGCGTCTGCGCGCCGCCGAGCTCCTCGAAGCCGACGTCCTCGCCGGTGACGGTCTTGATGACGTCGGGGCCGGTGACGAACATGTGGCTGGTCTTGTCGACCATGATCACGAAGTCCGTGAGGGCGGGGGAGTACACCGCACCGCCCGCTGCCGGGCCCATCACGATCGAGATCTGCGGGATGACGCCGGAGGCCTGGGTGTTCAGGCGGAAGATCTCGCCGTACTTGCCGAGGGCGACGACGCCTTCCTGGATGCGGGCGCCACCGGAGTCGAGGATGCCGATGATCGGCACGCCGGTCTTCAGCGCGTGCTCCATCACCTTGATGATCTTCTCGCCGGCGACTTCGCCGAGGGAGCCGCCGAAGACGGTGAAGTCCTGCGCGTACACGGCGACGTTGCGGCCGTGGATGGTGCCGAAGCCGGTGACGACCGCGTCGCCGTAGGGCCGCTTCGACTCCATGCCGAAGGCGTGGGTGCGGTGGCGGACGAACTCGTCGAGCTCCACGAAGGAGTTCTCGTCGAGCAGCTGCTCGATGCGTTCGCGCGCCGTGGTCTTGCCCTTGGCGTGCTGCTTCGCGATGGCGGCCTCGCCCGCGGCGGTCACTGCTTCGTGGTACCGCTCGCGGAGGTCGGCGAGCCGGCCGGCCGTCGTCGAGAGATCGGGGGTGTCTCCTGGGGTCACCCGCTCACCCTACCGGCGGCGACGGCGGGGTCGGTTGGAGGACCCCCACGGTTCCTGCCCGTAGATTTGCTGCATGTCCACACCTGCGTCGTCGACGTTCCCGCTGAGCCGAACCGTCGTCGAGGCCGCGGGCGCGGTGCTCACCGAGCCGGTGACGACCGGGTCGACGAACGCCGACCTGCTCGCCCTCGCGACGACGCAGCCGCACGGCAGCGTCGTGGCGACGCTCGACCAGACCGCGGGTCGCGGCCGCCTCGACCGGACCTGGTCGGCGCCCGCCGGCCAGACGCTCGCGGCGAGCGTGCTCGTCCGCGCGGACCTCGACGACCGCGACCGCGGGTGGCTGCCGCTCGTCGCCGGCGCCGCGATGCGCGACGCGATCGTCGCCGTGCTCCACGGTCCGGAGCGTGTCGCGGTGAAGTGGCCCAACGACGTCCAGATCGACGGCCGCAAGGTCTGCGGCATCCTCTGCCAGGTCGCCGCCGACGGCAGTGTCGTCGTCGGCGCCGGCGTGAACCTGACCATCCCCGCCGACCGGCTCCCGACGCCGACGGCGACCTCGCTCGCGGTCGCGGGCGCGACGGGCTCGGCACCGGACCTCGCCGACCGTGTGCTGTCCGCGTTCCTCCGCGCGGTCCAGGAGGCCGTGGTCGCCCTGGTCGCCGGCGGTGCGGCCGCGGACGGGGTCCGGACCCACGTCCGGTCGGCCTGCGGCACGATCGGGCAGCGGGTGCGCCTCGAGCTGCCGGACGGCACCACCTCGGAGGGGGACGCGACCGGCATCGACGACGACGGCGGGATCACGATCCGGGATCGAGCGGGCGTCTCCAGGGGCGTCGCCGTGGGGGACGTCACCCACCTGCGGTATGCATGACGGCATGACCGACGAGCCGCCGCCCGAACGCGTGGTCGCGCGGCTGCGTCCGCACGCTCGTCGGCTCGTGCGCCCCGCGGTGTTCGTGGTGCTCGTCATGCTCGCCGGCGGGTTCGGCTTCGGAGTGTTCCGGGCGCAGCTCGCCTGGCTGAACGCGGTCGTCGCCGGTCTCGTGGTGCTCCTCGTGTTCCTCGGCGGCGCGATGCCGCTGTTCCGCTGGATGTCGGAGCGCTACGTGGTGACCACCAGGCGCCTCGTCGTCGTGCACGGACTCGGCACGCGCACCCGGCGGGAGCTGCTGCACTCGCGGGGCTACGACGTGACGGTGCGTCGCCGCGGCCTGCAGGGGGTCTTCCGGTCCGGCGACGTCCTCGTGTTCCCCGGCGACGAGCCGGCCCTGGTGCTCGGCGACGTGCCGCACGCGGACCTCGTCGTGGCGGTCCTGCACGACCTCGTCGAGGCGCACGAGGCCCGGCGACGGCACCGCGAACCCGACTGGGACGAGATCGTCGGCGGGGCGGATCGCCCGCGATGGGGCGACGTCAGACCCTGACGATGTCTCGACAGCGGGCGGTGCGGACGAGAACTGCGCCGAGGTTCCGGTACCGTCTTCCCGTGCGTATCTCTGTCATCGGCTGCGGTTACCTCGGTGCCGTGCACGCCGCCTCCATGGCCAAGCTCGGGCACGAAGTCGTCGCAGTCGACGTCGACCCGGTCAAGATCGAGCGGCTCGCCGCGGGTGAGGCTCCCTTCTTCGAGCCCGGTCTCCCCGAGATCCTGAGCGATGCGCTGGCCTCCGGCCGCATCCGCTTCACCACCGACATGGCCGAGGTCGCCGGTGCGCGCGTGCACTTCCTCGCCGTCGGCACGCCGCAGGGGCCGACCGGCGCCGCGGACCTCACCTACGTCGACGCCGCCGTCGCCGCGCTCACCCCGCACCTCGCCGCCGGCGAGTTCGTCGTCGGCAAGTCGACGGTCCCCGTCGGCACGGCCGCGCGCCTCGCCGCCGAGGTGTCCGAGGCGGTCCCCGGTGCGACGCTCGTCTGGAACCCCGAGTTCCTCCGCGAGGGCTTCGCGGTGCAGGACACGATCAGCCCGGACCGGTTCGTCTACGGCGTGCCCGACGGCGACGCCGGACAGGCCGCCGTCGAGGCCCTCGACGAGGTCTACGCCGAGGCCCTGGCGAGCGGTACGCCCCGGCTCGTGGTCAACCTGCCCACGGCCGAGCTCGTGAAGATCAGCGCGAACGCGTTCCTCGCGACGAAGATCTCGTTCATCAACTCGATGGCCGAGATCGCCGAGGTCGTCGGTGCCGACGTCACGGCGCTCGCCGACGCGATCGGCCACGACGCCCGCATCGGCCGAAAGTTCCTCAACGCCGGCCTCGGCTTCGGCGGCGGCTGCCTGCCGAAGGACATCCGGGCGTTCCAGGCGCGGGCGGACGAGCTCGGCGTCGGGGAGTCCCTGGCGTTCCTGGCCGACGTCGACGCCACGAACCTCCGTCGCCGCGCGCACGTCGTCGAGCTCGCGCAGGAGCTCCTCGGCGGGGCCGTCGCGGGCAAGCGCGTCGCCGTGCTCGGCCTGGCCTTCAAGCCGAACTCCGACGACGTCCGTGACTCGCCGGCGCTCGACATCGCCGCCCGGCTGCTGGGTCTCGGCGCCTCGGTCGCCGCGTACGACCCGGAAGCCGTCGTCACGGCGCGCCGCGTGCACCCCGAGCTCGACTACACCGAGAGCGCGACCGATGCCCTGCGTGACGCCGACCTCGTGCTGGTCCTCACCGAGTGGACCGAGTTCCGCGAGCTCGACCCGGCCGTGGCCGCCTCGCTCGTGGCGACGCCCGTCGTGATCGACGGGCGCAACTGCCTCGACCGCGACGCCTGGACGGCTGCCGGCTTCACCTACCGCGGCATGGGCCGCTGAACACCGCGCAGGGGAGCAGCATGACGATCGACGACGCCGTGACGACCGAGGAGCCGGTCGTCGACGCTCCCGTGGAGCACCGACGCCGCTTCGGGGCCTTCCACGAAGGACGGCGCCCGTCGCGGGTGTCCCTGCTCGCGAACGGTGCGCTGCTCCTCGTCGCCTCGCTGCTCGTCGCCGTGATCGCGTTCCGCACGCGGCTCGAGATGACGAACATCGACGGCATCTCGTACATGTCGATCGCGAAGCAGTACGCCGAGTGGCACTGGGCGGACGCCGTGAACGGCTACTGGTCGCCGATGGTGTCCTGGCTGATGGCGCCCTTCATCGCCGTCGGTGTCGGGCAGACCACGGCCTTCGCGATCGTGAACACGCTGTCCTGCGTCGCCGTGATGGCGATGGGGGCGTGGCTGCTGCTCCGGACGACCGGCAACGGCTGGACCGCTGCGTGGTCGATCGCCGCGACGGCCCCGCTCCTGATGGCGAACGTCAGCCTGCAGACCCCGGACACCCTCGTGCTCGTGTGGTGCCTCGGGTTCCTCTGGGCCCTGCTCGCTGCCGACCGCGCCTGGCACGGCTCGGTGCGACGGATCGTGCTCACCGCGGTGCTGCTCGGCGCCGTGTGCGCGTTCGGGTACTTCACGAAGGCGTTCCTCGTCCCGGTGTTCCTCGTGGTGGTGCCGGTGTGGGCGGTCGTCCGCTGGTTCCAGGACCGTCCCGAGGCCCGCGAGCGCCGGTCCGTCCTGCTGCCCGTCGTGGCCCTCGTCGCCGTGGTCCTCGTCTCCGCGCCGTGGGTCATCGCCCTGTCGGTGAAGTTCGGCGGCATCGAGGTCGGCTCGTCGCTGACCGTGAACGTCTCCGGCAAGTTCAGCGACACGTCGAGCACCGACGGCGACGAGTACCGCATCGCGACGCCGCCGAACGCCCGTGCGGTGTCGCCGAACGAGGACCGCACGCCGTCGATCTACGACGCCGGGATCCTCGAGGCCGAGCGCACGCTTCCCGCGGTGCCGCAGCCGGGCGCCGAGGCCGCTCCGACCGAGAGCCACACCACGACCCTCGTCGGCAAGGTGCGGTACTACGTCGAGCAGCGACTCGAGGCATTGCCGTACTATTTCAACCGCATCGGGTCGTTCGCGCCGTTCGCGCTCGCGATCGGCGTCGTCTTCGTCGGCGCGGTCGTGGCGGGCGTCGTGCACTACCGCCGGTTCGTCTTCGCGAGCATCGTCGGCATCTTCTCCGGGGTGTACCTGCTCGGGTACGCGGGCATCGCGACGGTGGACACGCAGGGCGGCAACGCCCGCTACTACCTCCCGCTCTTCATCGGGTCGGTCCTGATCGCCGGTGCGCTCCTGCCCGCGTTCTGGCGGGCGGCTCGTCGGGGACGTCGTGTGCGGCAGGTCGTCGCCGTGGCCGCGTGCGCCGTCCTGATCGTCGCCGCGTACAGCCAGAACGTCAACGGTGTGAAGGCGCCCTTCTCGACGATGGGCACGCGCCCGTCGGGCATCCCCGTCGGGCAGGTGTTCGGCGGGGTCATCACGCCGGACGAACCGCTCCCGGACCTGCTGCTGGCCAACCACACGCTGCCCGCCGGCAGCACGATCCTCGGGACGAACACCCGGGACGCCACGCTCGTCGCGTTCCGCACCGGCACGCAGATGTACGGCGAACCGGGCCAGGAGTACGACTACCAGGACCCGTCGTTCGTCGCGCTGCTCAAGAAGTCGGGCGTGCAGTACTTCCTGAACTACACGAACGCCCTCATCCCGAAGGACCGGGACTACTCGGCGATCGGCACGCTCGAGGACAGCTTCACCGTCCAGCAGACGTGCCAGGACATCCGGTCCGCGCCGGTCCAGGCCTGCCGGGTCGACGTCGTCAAGGTGTCGGGGAACTGACCTCGGTCGGCGTGCTGCGGGTCGGGGTGAACCACACCCGCAGCACGCCGCCCGTCACGCCGACCGCGACGAGCAGCGCGACGACCGCGACCACGGCGAACGGCACCGGGCCCCACGACTCGTAGCGGGCGATGCTCGCGGCCGAGAGCGGTCCGGTCGCGGCGTTCCAGAACCACCCGGCGGCGACCGCGAGGCCCCAGAGCCCGATGGCCGGGAGCACCACGGCCAGCACCCGGGGCAGCACGGCCGTCCCGCGTCCGGGCAGGGGCAGTCGCCGCCACGCCACGGCGCTCAGCACGACGAGGCAGAGCAGCGCCGAGAACAGGTAGCGGCCCTGCGTGCCCGCGACCTCGGTCGTGTCGAGGTAGGCCTTCGCGCTGCTCGCGGTCTGCAGGAGCAGCAGGAGCGCCGGGAACACCGCGAGGGTCCACGCGGTGCGCCGGGTCCGGCCACGGCGGAACGCCCAGCCGACGAGCACGAGGAGCGCGACGAGCGTCAGGACCGCTGTGAGGAGGTCGCCGACGCTCACCTGCGCGCGCTGCCCCGGGGAACCCCAGAAGGTCCGGGCGAGGGTGCCCCAGCTGACGTCGAGGAAGTGCCACACCGAGGGGCCCTGGCCGTCGGGGAACGGGCGGTCCGGACGGATCGCGGCGTAGCCGTCCGGCTGCAGGGTCCGGAACAGCCAGAGGTTGCGCAGCCACCACCAGGCGCCGATCACCGCGGCGACGCCGAGGGCGACGGCGGCGCGGAGGACGCGACGGCGGAACGGGACGACACCCGCACCGGCGACGAGGGTCGCGACCGCGACGAACGGCACCGCCGGCAGCCCCGTGCCCTTCGTCCAGACGAGCAGTCCGAGCGCGACCCCGAGCCCGACGAGCGTCCGGCGCCGCAGGTCCCCGGTGAGGAGCCGCGTCGCGAGCCACACCACGACGCCGCCGAGCAGGAACGTCAGGGCGTCGTTCGTCACGGAGGCCCCGATCGACGCCAGCTGCGGCGTCGCGAACAGCGCGAGTGCGCCCATCAGGCCCGCCCTCGGCGACCGGGTGACCCGCCGGACCGATGCCCACGCGAGGAGTGCGAGCGGCGTCACGAGCAGCGCGTCCACAAGTCGGAGCGCGACGAGGGCGTGGTCCCAGCGGAGCGAGCCGTAGTGCAGCACGCGGAGCACGACGGCGTCCACCACGTAGGCCGTCGGCGGGTGCTGCGTCATCTGGTCGACCGTCGTGGAGTCGCCGGGGTGCGCCGCGAGCAGCTCGCTCACGGTCGACCACGTCGAGGAGTCGCCGGCGACCTGTTCGCGTTGCGCGGCCTGCACGGCGTTCGACACGTGCAACGTCCCCGGTGCCGGCCAACCGGACCCGGTGGCGACGTGCACGGCGGCGTCGAGGTGTGCGGGCTCGTCCGGCGCCTGGAACGCCGGCACGACGATCGCCCAGAGCACCAGCCAGAGCCCGAACACCGCCGTCAGGACGGCGACCCACAGCACCTCGCTCCGCGAGACGACGGGGTGCGGTTCGGACTGCATCGAGCGGACTCCCGGGGTCGGCGACGCCACCCGTGTCGGTGGCGCGTCGAGCCTACTGGCCCACGACCTCGGAACCGGTGGTGGAGCCCGTCGTCTCGGCGGCGGGTACGGCCCGGTCGTGTCCGCGCTCGGGGTGGTACACCCACACCTTGTAGAGCCAGAAGCGGAACACCGTGCCGAGCACGAGTCCGATCACGTTGCCCGAGATGTTGTCCGCCAACGCCGAGGTCAGCCCGAGCACGTAGTGCGAGATGCCCAGGCAGCCGAGTGAGATGACCATGCCGCCGAGCGACACGACGACGAACTCGATGCCCTCACGCGTGGCCACCGCCCGCCGCTGCTCGCGGAACGTCCAGTAGCGGTTGCCCATCCAGTTGACGAAGATGGCCACGATCGTCGAGACGACCTTCGCCCAGAACGGCCCGGAGTGCACCTCGTCCGGACTGAGCACCGTCGCCCGCAGCACGTTGAAGATGCCGGTGTCGACGACGAACCCCACCGCGCCGACGACGCCGAAGCGTGCCAGTTGGGCCACCAGTCGCCGCACGGTCTCTCCCGGGTCCGTAGAGTTGTCGCTGGTCGTGCTCACGAGGGCCGACCCGCAGGTCGCACAGGACGGCGACCCGAACAGCGATTCTAGACAGCGCGTTCTCGCCGGACGGTGTGAACGACGGAAGGAACACACAGCATGGCGTTGCGCGTCGGGGTCATCGGTGGGGGACAGCTGGCACGGATGATGGTGCCGGCCGCGGTCGAGCTCGGTCTCGACATCCGGGTGCTGGCCGAGGGCCCGGGCATGTCGGCGGCCATCGCGGCCACCGCCGAGGGGGACTACCACGACGCCGCGACCGTGCTCGCCTTCGCGCGGGACGTCGACGTCGTCACCTTCGACCACGAGCACGTGCCGCAGGACGTCCTCCGTGCCCTCGTCGACGCCGGCGTCGCCGTGCACCCCGGCCCGGAGCCGCTCGCCGTCGCGCAGGACAAGATCACCATGCGCACGCGCCTGTCCGAGCTCGGGCTGCCGGTGCCGGACTGGGCCGCCGTGCACGACCCCGACGAGCTGCAGGCGTTCCTCGACGACCACGGTGGACGTGCCGTCGTGAAGACCGCCCGTGGCGGGTACGACGGCAAGGGCGTCCGAGTGGTCACCGACCCGGCCGACGTCGCCGACTGGTTCATCGCCGTCGCCGAGGCCGGCGGCGAGCAGGCGCTGCTCGTCGAGGAACTCGTGCCGTTCACCCGCGAGCTCGCGCAGTCCGTCGCCCGACGCCCCTCCGGCGAGGTCGTCGCCTGGCCGCTCGTCGAGACCGTGCAGCGCGACGGCGTCTGCGCCGAGGTCTTCGCCCCCGCCCCCGACAGCGCCGGACGCATCGCCGACATGGCCGAGGACATCGCCGTGCGGATCGCGACGGAGCTCGGCGTCACAGGTGTGCTCGCGGTGGAGCTGTTCCAGACCGACGACGAGCGCATCCTCATCAACGAGCTCGCCATGCGCCCGCACAACACCGGTCACTGGACGATCGACGGCGCCACGACGAGCCAGTTCGAGCAGCACCTGCGTGCCGTACTCGACCTGCCGCTCGGTGCCACCGGGTCGTTCGCCCCGGCCGCGGTCATGATCAACGTGCTCGGCGGTCCGGCGGACGGCGACCTCGCGGCGCGGTACCCGGGTGCGCTCGAGGCCTTCCCCGAGGCCAAGTACCACTTCTACGGCAAGGCTCCCCGGCCGGGTCGCAAGATCGGGCACGTGACCGTCATCGGCGACGACCTCGACGACGTCACGTACCGCGCCCGGTCCGCAGCGGCCCACTTCGACGACTGAGGCCGCGGTCCGCTCGGACGGTCCGCAGAAGGGCGGACACCCGGTCGGGTGGCACCCGATCTGGCGTGTGTACCCCCGCCCGTGCGCGTGCTCCCATGGACGGGTCAGGGATCCACCGTCCACAGGGAGTACGTCATGCGCCGCGCCAGTGTGTTCGCCACCACGGGAGCGGTGAGCGCCTTCGTGGCGCTCGCCGCGGGAGCGCTCACGCCGACCACCGCCGTCGCGGCGACGAGCGCCGCCACGATCCGTGCGGCCGCTGCGTCGTCCCTCTACGCCTCCGGTCCCTACCGTTCCGACACGAGCGAGGCGGCGAAGCAGGCGACCGCCCTCGCGACGAGCGACCCGAGCGGCGCGGCCGCGGCGAAGACGATCGCGCAGTACCCGGTCGCGATCTGGCTCGGGGACTGGACGCAGGGGGCGACCCTGACGCGGACGATCGACTCCGCGATCGCGGGTGCCGAGCGCACCGGCACGACCGCGGTCTTCGTGACGTACGCGATCCCGCAGCGTGACTGCGGCGGGTACTCCGCCGGCGGCTTCGACGAGGCGACCTACGACGCGTGGGTCGACCAGATCGTCGCCCGGGTCGCCGGGCACCGGGCGGCCGTGATCGTCGAGCCGGACTCCCTCGCGATGCTCAGCAACAGCGCGTGCAGCGAGACCCTCGACGCCCAGCGGTACCGCATCCTCGCCCGCGAGGTCGCTGCCTTCACGGCGGCGGGCGTGCCGGCCTACCTCGACGCGGGGAACTCGAACTGGGTCCCGCCGGCGGTGATGGCGTCCCGGCTGAACAGCGCCGGGGTCCAGCGCGCGCGGGGCTTCTTCACGAACGTCGCGAACTACTACCCGACCGCGCAGGAGCAGGCCTACGCCGAGAAGGTCTCCGCGGCGACGGGCGGGTCCCACTACGTGATCGACACCTCCCGGAACGGCCAGGGCTGGCGCGGCACCTGGTGCAACGGTCCGGGCTCCGGGCTCGGCACCTCGCCGCGGGTGGTGTCGGACGGTTCGGCCCTCGACGCGCTGCTGTGGGTGAAGACCCCCGGTGCGAGCGACGGCACGTGCAACGGCGGGCCGGCGGCGGGGAAGTGGTGGTCCGCGTTCGCGAAGTCCCTCGTGGCGAACGCGCGACTCGGGACGCCGGTCGCCACGGCCGCTCCCGCCCGGAAGGCCCCGTCCGTCGCCCCGACGGCACACCGGGACTCGGTCGCGTCCACGGCGAAGCGGCGCGTCACGGTGTCGGGGTGGACGTTCGACCGCGACGACCTCACGAAGCCGGTCACCGTGCGCGTCACGGTCGGCGGGAAGGTGGTGGGGACCGCCACGGCGGACGCCTCGCGGCCGGACGTCGACCGGGTGCACCGGGTCGGGCGGAACCACGGGTTCCGGGCGACCGTGGCGGTGTCGAGCGGGAAGCGGAGCGTGTGCCTGACGGCGGTCGGGATCGGCCGGGGCGGGGACACCTCGATGGGGTGCACGACCGTCACGGTCCGCTGACGCCACCGGATCGCGGGAGGATGGGCGCATGCCGCGTGATCTCGTCCGCCGTGCCGCCCGTCGACTCCGTCGCTCCCTGACCGGGGCGGGGTCGGCCCCGGTCACGGAACCCGTGCGACTGCCGGTCCTCGGCTACGTCGTGGCCGGGGGCGGTGGGGCGCACCCCGCCTCGGCCCACGTGCGGGTCGTCCGTCGCACCGAGCACGTCGCGCGCACCGGTGCGGCCGAGGTCCGGCAGGTCGACCCCGCCGCGTTCGTCGACGGGACCGACACGACCGACTACCGGGCCGTCCTCGTGCAGCGGGACGCCCTGCCGCGGGACCTCGTGGCACCCTTCCTGGCCGCTGCCGCCGAGCGGGGGACCCGGACCGCCGCCGAGGTCGACGACGACTTCTTCACGGACTCCGGCCGCGACCGTCTGGCCCGGGCCGAGTACGACCCGGACCGGCTGGCCTCGATCGACGCCCTCGTGCGCGGCGCCGACCTCGTGGTCGTCAGCACCGAGGAGCTCGCAGCGCTCGTGCGGCCGCTCGCGCACCGGGTCGTGGTGGTCCGGAACGCCCTGGACCCGACGATCTGGACCCCGGGCGAGCCGGCCGCCGACGACGTTCGCCCCGCCGACGAGCACCGGGTGCTCTACATGGGGACGCTCACGCACGGCGCCGACCTCGAGCTGCTCCGGGACGTCTTCACGGACCTGACCGCACCCGACGGCACGCCGATCCGCCTCGAGGTGATCGGCGTGACCGAGGACGCCGACGATCCCGGCTGGTACCGCCGCGTCGAGGTGCCGGACGGCCACTACCCGGCGTTCGCCCGCTGGCTCGTCGACCACCGGCAGCGCTGGCGCGCAGGCGTCGCTCCGCTGCGGGACGAGGAGTTCAACCGGGCGAAGAGCGACCTCAAGGCGCTCGAGTACACCGCGCTCGGGCTCCCCGCGGTCGTCTCCGACCGGCCGTCCTACCGGGATGCGCGCGGGCACGGCGTCGTGGCCGTGCCGGACGACGTCGGTGCCTGGCGCGACGCGGTCCGGAGCGCCGTCGCCTCCGGGTCCGCCGACGCCGTGGCCGCCCGCTGGGTCCGCGACGAACGGACGATCGGCGACGACGGGGACGCCTGGCGGTCCGCCCTGCTCGACTAGGCTCGTCGCGTGACCGACACCGCAGCCCCCGTCCAGCCGCTCGTCTCGATCATCATGGGGTCGGACTCCGACTGGCCGACGATGCGCGCCGCGGCGGACATGCTGACCGAACTCGGCATCCCGTTCGAGGCCGACGTCGTGTCCGCCCACCGCACGCCCGACAAGATGACGCGGTTCGCCCGCGGCGCCGCTGCCCGGGGCATCCGCGTGGTCATCGCCGGCGCCGGTGGGGCGGCGCACCTGCCGGGCATGGTGGCCTCGATGACGACGCTCCCGGTGATCGGCGTGCCCGTGCAGCTCGCGCGCCTCGACGGACTCGACTCGCTGCTGTCCATCGTGCAGATGCCCGCCGGCATCCCGGTGGCGACGATGGCGATCAACGGAGCGGCGAACGCCGGGCTCCTCGCCGCGCGCATCATCGGCTCGGCCGACCCCGCGATCGCGGCGCGCCTCGGCGAGTATGCCGAGGGGCTCGAGCAGCTCGTCGAGGAGAAGGCGCAGCGCCTGCGCGACTCGCTCTAGCCGGCGGCACCCCGGCAGCAAGGACCGACCGCTAGAGGTCGGCGTGCAGCTGCCAGGTCTCGGCAGCCGAGTCCTTCCAGTCGTACATGCGCGCCCGGTCCGGACCCGCGACGGCCAGCTGCCCGGCGAGCAGCGGGTCGTTGACGACCTGGTAGACCGCCTGCGCCAGTCGTTCGGGGTAGGAGTCGCGGGGATCGCGGGCGACCGTCACACCGGCGTCCGAGGCGACCTCGCGCACGGCGTCGTCGTCCGAGTGCACGACCGGCGT
Organism: Curtobacterium sp. Curtsp22; assembly: GCF_059492135.1. NCBI lineage: Bacteria > Bacillati > Actinomycetota > Actinomycetes > Micrococcales > Microbacteriaceae > Curtobacterium > Curtobacterium sp. Curtsp22. The sequence continues at coordinate 3,687,925 of NZ_CP168519.1, forward strand.
GCCGAAGCTCATCGCCTCGATCACGGGGAGCCCGAACCCCTCGGCGAGGCTCGGGAACACGAACACCGTCGCCCGGTCGTACGCCACGGCGAGGTCCTGGTCGTCGATCCGGCCGAGCACCTTCACGCGGTCGCGGGACAACCCTGCGCGCTCCGCGGTGCCGTACACGTCGACGTCGCCCCAGCCGTCCGGGCCGGCGATCACGAGCGGGACGTCGGCGGGGGCGTCCGGGTGTGCCATCGCCTCGATCAGGTACTGCAGGCCCTTCCGGGGTTCGAGCGTGCCGACCGCGAGCACGTAGCGCTCCGGCAGGCCGAGCCGCTCGGCGCGGAGGTCGGCGTCGACGGGGGTCCGCAGCCGCCCGCTCGGCGCGCCGCCGATGACCCGGAGCCGTTCGTCGAAGCGGTGGATGCCGTTCAGCGTGGCCGCGACCGCGTGGGTCGGCACGACGACGGCGTCGGCGTGCTTCCACGCGCGCTTCACCATCGCCCGGTGGAAGTGGACGCCGCGGGGTGTGAGGGTCTCGGGGTGGGTCCACGGCACGGTGTCGTGCACGGTGACCACCGTCTGCCGGCCCGGATCGCTGAACCGGTCGTGCTTGACGAGGGGCGCGAGCACGCTCGGCGAGTGCACCATGCCGCGTCCGACGCCGCCGACGAAGCCGCCCTGCCACGCGAGCGAGAGCTCTCGGCGGGGGAGCGCCAGGCGGTCGAGGTCGCCGAGACCGGGGAGCAGCGTGCGGATGTGCGCGAGCTCGTCCTTGCCGACCGCCGAGACGATGCCGGCGACGTCGGCACCCTCCGGGGCACCCGCGATGAGGTGCCGTGTCAGTTCTTCGGCGTACCGACCGATGCCGCCGGGGACGGGGGCGACGATCTGGTCCACGACGACGTGGAGTGTTGTCATGCGGTGCGCCTCCTCGTGGTGCTGTGGTGCGCACTGCGCGGCCGGAAGCCGACCATATCAGTCCGCGCGGGGAGGGACCGGGGCGCCGGATCGGGGCGTGGCGGCGGCGGTCACGCGGCGGTGCCGGGCGGCGAGGGCGGCCCCGACACCGGCGAGCACGACATCGCCGATCGTCATGAAGACCCGGCTGATGACGGCGAGCGCGAGCGGGGCGGAACCCCCGGCGACGCTGCCGAGCAGGAGCACGAGGATGCCCTCGCGGGGGCCGATGCCGGCGGGGGCGATGACCACGATGAAGCCGACGAGCCAGGCGACGGCGTACGCACCCACGGCCACCGGGAACAGGGTCGGGGAGTCGGCGCCGAAGACCCGGAGCACGACCGTGGCCTGCACGCCGTACGCGATCCACATGACGAGCGACCAGACGAGCGACATGACCGTGCCGGACCAGGTCAGCGTGGTGTCCTGCGGCGGGCGGCGGAGCACCCGGAAGGCGATCGCGATGAGCCGACCGAGCACGGGCGGGGTGAGGCACACCAGGCCGACGACGATCACCGGGATGAGCCACCAGAAGGTCGCGAACCCGGTCGACGAGGCGAGCAGGACGGCGACGATCCCGACGACCGCGGCCGTGACCATGCTGACGAGCATCGAGGCCAGCGCCGCGACCGCGCTGCCGGTGCGCTGCAGTCCGTGCGCACGCCCGAGCTCGGCCTGGGCGGCGATCGACCACACACCGCCGGGGATGTACTTGCCGAGCTGCCCGACGAAGAAGATCGAGGACGCCGCGGCCAGGCGCACCCGGTACCCGCTGGCGGCCATCATCGCGCGCCAGGACAGCATGTTCGCGACGAGGGCGACGATGGTGAAGACGATGCCGACGACCACCGTGAGGGCGTCGAGCCGCACGAAGTCACGGGCGATGTCGTCCCACTGCTTCGCGATGCTCCACACCAGGAACACGACGGCCACGACCGCTGCAGCCCACTTCACGACGGTCAGCACGCGAGCGCGCCGACCGGTCGTCGGCACCGCGCCCGTGGCGACGTCGGAGGAGGTGTCGAGCGGGTCCGGTGACCCTGCGGCCGACCCCGTAGGCTGTTGTGCGTCCATCGACCGACAACTCTAAGGGAGCGCGCTGGATGCGACCCGATCCGGATCCCCGTCCGACCCTCCTCGTCGCCGCGTCGACCTTCCCGGCCGAGGCCGGCGACGGCACGCCCGGCTTCGTCCTCGACCTCGCGACCGCCCTCTCGGACGAGTACCGCGTCGTCGTCGTCGCCCCGATGACGAAGGGCGCCCGCGCGCACCAGCGGATCGGTGACGTCGAGGTCCGTCGGTACGGGTACTTCCCGGCCCGGTGGCGCGACCTGGCGGACGGCGCGATCGTCGACAACCTCAAGGCGAAGAAGTCCCGCTGGCTCCAGGTCCCGTTCTTCTTCGGCTCGATGGCCGCCGCGCTCCGCCGGGAACGCCGGCGCTCGCAGCCCGACGTCGCCCTGCTGCACTGGATCATCCCGCAGGGTGCCGTCGGCCAGCTCGTGCTCGGTGACCTGCCCCGCGTGGTGACCACGCTGGGCGGCGACCTGTACGCCCTGCGCAACCCGGTCCTCCAGCGGGTCAAGCGCTCCGTGATCCGCAGCGCCGCGTCGGTCACCTGCATGAGCACGGACATGGCGCGCGAACTCGGCAAGCTCGGCGCCCGCGACGACCAGGTGCACGTCGTGCCGATGGGCGTCGACCTCGAGCCGATCACCCGCGCGGTGGCGCGGGAGACCCGCGTCCCCGGCCGGGTGCTCTTCGTCGGCCGGCTCGTCGAGAAGAAGGGCGCGATCGTCCTGCTCGACGCCCTCGACCGGATGGCCGAGCAGCCGGCCGAGGTCGCCGTCGTCGGCGACGGTCCGCTCCGCGCGCAGCTCGAGGCCCGGGCCGGGTCCGCCGTCACGTTCCTCGGCGCCCGTGGCAAGGAGGACCTCGCGTCCGAGTACGCCAAGGCCCGCATCGCGCTCTACCCGTCCGTCCCCGCCGCCAACGGCGACCGCGACGGCCTGCCCGTCGCCCTGCTCGAGGCGATGTCCGCCGGGTGCGCGATCGTCGCGTCGGCCGTGCCCGGCATCGTCGACGTCATCGAGGACGGCGTGAACGGCCTGCTCGTCGAGCCCGGCGACGCCGCGGCGCTCGCTGCTGCCGTGGACCGCCTGCTCGCCGACCCCGAGCTCGCCGAGCGGCTCGGCCGTGCAGCGGCCGAGACCGCGGCCGCGCACACCGTGGACGCCGTCGGCGACCGATACCGCGAACTGCTGGCGGACGCGCGCCGCTGACGCGCGCCGCTGACGCGCGTCCCTGCGGGTCAGGAGAGGGGCCCCACCAGCCGGTACCGGCGCACCGCGCCAGCGGGGTGACGGCCGTGTCTGGAGGGACGGTGCGGGCCCGAACTGCGCCTCCTGGACCGCATCAGGTCACCGTGAGAACGACGCGAGCTTCTGCTTGAGCTGCTGGTCGATGTACGGCTCCAGCGACTTCGCCCAGGTACCCGTGATGTGGCTCGTGTCGCGGTAGACGAGCACACCGCCGATCACGGCCGGGCAGGTCGTGTCCGTGCAGTAGTACTTCGTCAGGTCGAGCACGCTGCCCGTGCCTCCGGCGGCGGTGAACTCCGCCATCGCCTCGGCCGACGAGTCGGTCTGGGCGAGGGCCACGGACCGCGGGTTGTCGCAGGACGAGTCGGTCGGGCCGGTCATCCGGCTCACGCACGCCACGACGTCGCGTCGGGGGACCGGGTTGTCGCGGACCGCGATCACGGGGAGGTCGTCGCCCGCAGCCTGCTGCCAGGCGTCGAGGAGACCGGCGCGGGTGGCGTCGTCGCGCTGCTGGCCCTCGGGGGCGTCCACCGGCATCTGCGTCGTCGAGTGCGCGACGATCAGGGCGTCGGCGTCCCGGTGCTGCTCGACGAACGCGATCGCCTGCTGCTTCCAGCGGTCGCAGCCGCGACCCGAGGCGGGGCTCAGGGACTGCTGGTGCGCGGTCGTCAGGTAGCACCCGCCGATGCCGGCGAGGTCGATCCGCCAGTCGTTCTTCGCGGCCAGGTCGCGGTAGACGCCGAGCAGGGTGTTGCTGTGCGAGTCGCCGATGACGAGCAGGTGCTTCGAGTAGCCGGTGGTCTTGCCGAGCACGCAGGTCTCGAAACGCCCGCTCCAGCACTTCTTGATGTTCGGGTCCGGCTCGTCGGGTGACGGGTTCGGGTCGTCCTCCTTGGCGGCGGACGGCGCCGGGACACGGACGTCGGCGAGCTTCGGGTCCACGCACGGCTTCGCTGCGCTGATCTGCGCCGCAGCCCCGAAGCACGAGACCTCGCCGTCCTGCAGTCGCTTCGTGAAGGTCGCGGCCTGGACCTCCTGGACGTGCACGGCGGTCAGCGTCGAGACGCCGAGCGCCGCGACGACCACGGTGCAGACGACGCCGAGGACGGCGACGCGACGCGGGCGCAGGGTGCGCACCCAACCCGAGAAGCGGAGCGGCTCCTCGAACCACACCGTCGTGACCGCCGCGAGGACGAGCGAGACCACCAGGACCGCGAGCTTGCTCTTCCAGCCGAGCGGGTGGTCGAGCCAGATCGGCACGATGACAACGAGGGGCCAGTGCCACAGGTACAGCGAGTACGAGATGCGCCCGACGAACGCGATGGGGCGGACCGCGCCGAGGAGCTCGAACAGCGTGCCGGCGCCGAACGTCACCATCAGGGTCGCGCCGACGACCGGGAGCGCGGCGGCGATGCCGGGGAACGGCGTCGTCGGGGTGATCACGACGAGCGAGGCGAGGAGCGCGAGCGCGCCGACGATCGCGGCACCCGAGCGGACGGACCGCGCCACGACCGTGCGCGGTGCGGGGAGCGCGACGGTCGCCGCCAGCCCGCCGAGCGCGAACTCCCACGCGCGGGTGGCCGTCGAGAAGTAGGCGACGCCGGGGTTCGTGTTCGTCTGCACGATGCACCAGACGAGCGAGACCACGACGACCGTGCCGAGCAGGATCCGTGCCGTGGTGACGGGGGAGACGCGCTTCCGCACGACGAGCGTGAGCAGGAGCAGCAGGAGGGGCAGTGCGATGTAGAACTGCTCCTCGACCGAGAGCGACCAGAAGTGCTGGAACGGCGAGGCCTGGTTGTCGGCGTCGAGGTAGTCGACCGAACTGGCCGCCAGCTCCCAGTTCTGCGCGTAGACCGTCGAGGCGATCAGCTCGCGACCGTACTGCGACCAGAGGGCGCTCGGGACGACGAGGAGCACCGCGGCGCCTGTCGCGAGGATCGTCAGGAACGCGCCGGGCAGCAGCCGCTTCGCCCGCCGGGACCAGAACTGCCCGAGTCGGATCCGGCCGGTGGAGAGCTGCTCGCGCAGCAGGTGGCCGGTGATGAGGTAGCCCGAGATGACGAAGAAGACATCGACGCCGACGAACCCGCCGTGCAGCCGGTTCGGCCACAGGTGGTAGACGACGACGGCGAGGACTGCGAACGCCCGGAGCCCCTGGATGTCCCAGCGGGTGGTGTCCCGGGCGCGGTGTGCGGGTCCGCGCGGGTCCTCGGTTGCAGTGGTCACTGACGGAATCCTACGAGTTGTCGTGCGATCCTCGGAAACGGACGCGGCTTCGGGGACGTTCAGATCCGGGCGGCACGCAGGGCGTCGACGGTGTTGCGGACGCCCTGGCCGAAGTCGGTGAAGTCGCGGGCGTCGACGGTCGGCAGCACCCGGGAGGCGAACCGGAGGTCGAGGCCCTGGTAGGTCGCCGAGGGGTCGGCACCGTGACGGACGTCGAGGGGTTCCCCGAAGGCGTCCTCGACCGCGGCGACGACCTCGGTGATGGTGGCGCTGCGGCCGGAGGCGAAGATCTTGGTGACGGCGGTGCCGGCGGCGGTCGACCGTTCGGTCGTGTCCAGCGCGTCCAGCACCATCGCCGCCGCGTCGTCGATGTAGAGGTAGTCCCGCGTGGTCTCCGTCGGGACGTAGATCGACGACGGCCGGCCCTCGAGGTGCGCGAGCGCCAGCTGCGACACGAGCCCCTGCGCCTTGCCGAGGTTCGCCCCCGGCCCGTACAGGTTCGAGAACCGTCCGACGAGCAGCCGCGCACCGGTCGACCCGGCCCAGGCGCGGAACCGCGCTTCCGACGCGAGCTTCGAGCGGCCGTACGGCGCGAGCGGAGCCGGCTCGGAGTCCTCGTCGAACGGGGCCGGCGAGGAACCCGCGTAGACGGCACCCGCCGAGGACGCGAAGAAGAGCGTGCCCGGAGCGGCCTCGTCGCCCGCGAGGGTCTCGAGCACCCGCCCGATGAGCTGCTGCTCGGCCTCGAACACCTCCGCACCGGTCGCGACGACCCCCGTCCCGGCGCACCAGACGACGCGCCAGGGGGAGTCCGGCGTGCGGACGCCCCGGATCGCCGTCACGAGCGCCTCGACCGCGGCGTCCTGGTCGTCCCAGGGCACCGAGGCCGCGCGGACGTCGGTCCCCGGTGCCGCCTCGGCCGCCGCACGACGGACCGCGCGCCCGAGGAAGCCTCCGGAGCCGACGACGAGCGTCGCCGGGGTCGACGAGGCCGTCACGCTGCGAAGACCCCGGCGGCCGTCGCCGCGTGCAGCGCCTCGCGCCAGTCGCGCATCGGCGCCAGGCCCGCGCGGGACCAGCCGTCGTGCCCGAGCACGCTGTACGCCGGACGCGGCGCGGGACGCACGAAGGCGGCGCTGTCGGTCGGGAGGACGCGGTCCGGGTCGAGCCCGTTCTCGGCGAAGATCGCCTTGGTGAAGTCGTACCAGGACCCCTGGCCCGAGTTCGTGCCGTGGTAGGTGCCAGCCGGGGCATCCGCGTCGACGAGCTCGACGATGCGCGCCGCGAGGTCACCCGTCCACGTCGGCTGCCCGACCTGGTCGGTCACGACGGACACCGTGTCGTGCGTCTGCGCGAGCCGGAGCATCGTCGCCGCGAAGTTCGGCCCGTGCGCGCCGTAGATCCACGCGGTCCGCACGATGTACGACGAGTCCGGAGCGATCCGGCGGACGTGTGCCTCGCCCTCGGCCTTGGTCCGGCCGTAGGCGTTCAGCGGGTCCGTCGGGGCGTCCTCGGCGTAGGGCGCGGTGCCGTTGCCGTCGAACACGTAGTCCGTCGAGATCGTCACGAGCTTCGCGCCGTACCGGACGGCCGCCTCGGCGAGGAGCCTCGGGCCCGTCGCGTTGACCGCTGCGGCGTCGGACTCGTGCGTCTCGGCGTCGTCGACCTTGGTGTACGCGGCCGAGTTGATCACGACGTCGTGGCCGGCGACGGCGGCGTCGACCGCGTCGGGGTCCGTGATGTCGAGGTCGGCGCGACCGAGCGCGGTGACGTCACGACCCTGCAGCGCGAGCTGCAGGTCGCGACCGAGCATGCCGGCGGCGCCGGTGATCAGGGTGCGGGTCATCGTGACGTCCGGGCTCAGGCGAGCGCCGCGCGCTCCTTGAGGGGCTCCCACCACGCGCGGTTGTCGCGGTACCACTGGACGACGTCGGCGAGACCCTGCTCGAACGGCACCTGCGGCTCGTAGCCGAGCTCCGCCTGGATCTTCGAGATGTCGACCGAGTAGCGGAGGTCGTGGCCGAGGCGGTCGGCGACGCGGTCGACGTACGACCAGTCCTTGCCGGTCGCGTCGAGCAGCAGCTGGGTGAGCTCCTTGTTGGTGAGCTCGGTGCCGCCGCCGATGTTGTAGATCTCGCCCGCGCGGCCCTTGGTGAGCACCAGCGCGATGCCACGGGTGTGGTCGTCGACGTGCAGCCAGTCGCGGATGTTGTTGCCCTCGCCGTAGAGCGGGACGTGCTTGTCGTCGATGAGGTTCGTGACGAACAGCGGGATGACCTTCTCGGGGAAGTGGTACGGCCCGTAGTTGTTCGAGCAGCGCGTGATCGAGAGGTTCAGCCCGTGCGTGCGGTGGTAGCTGCGGGCGAGCAGGTCGCTGCCGGCCTTCGACGCCGAGTACGGCGAGTTCGGCTCGAGCGGACGCTCCTCGTCCCACGAGCCCTCGCTGATGGAGCCGTAGACCTCGTCGGTGGAGACGTGCACGAAGCGCTCGGTGCCGTGCCGGAGCGCGGCGTCGAGCAGCCGCTGGGTGCCGACGACGTTCGTCTCGACGAAGATGCCGGAGTCGCGGACCGAGCGGTCGACGTGGGACTCGGCGGCGAAGTGCACGATGGCGTCGATGCCGGGGATGACCTCGTCGAGCTTGGCCGCGTCGCGGATGTCGCCCTGCACGAAGGTGTAGCGCGGCGAGTCCGCGACGGGGGCGAGGTTCTCGAGGTTTCCCGAGTAGGTCAGGGCGTCGTAGACGACGACCTCGGCGCCCTCGAGTCCGGGGTACGCGTCCTGCAGGGTGCGACGGACGAAGTTCGAGCCGATGAAGCCGGCTCCGCCGGTGACGAGGATCTTCACGAGGTCAGGTTCCTTTTCGGAGTCGGTGACGTTGGATCGATGGACGAGTGTAGCGGGGCGTCCCGGAGCACCAGGTTCCGGCGGGCCTCGACGAACGCCCAGACCACCGCGACGGCGGCGAGGAGCAGCACCACGACGAAGCCGTACCGGCCGGCGGGCGTCAGGTTCACGAGTCGACCGAGACCGGCGACCGTGACCTGCAGGTGGGTGTTCTCGTAGAAGCCGCGGTAGGCGACCGTCAGGCCGTAGAGCCCGATCACGGGGAAGCCCCACAGCGCGAAGGAAGCGACACGGCCGCGTTCCGGTGCGCTCGTCACGAGGTTCCGCCACGCGATCGCGCTGACGGCGATGAGCGGGACGAGCCCGATGAACAGGTAGCGGCCCTGTGCACCGGCGATGAGCTGCGTGTCGTCGTAGGAGGAGAAGTTGTTCTGCAGCTGGATCACGAGCGTCAGCGCCGGCAGGACGAGCAGCACGATCGCCGTGCTGCGCTGCGCGGTGCGACGGAACGCCCACCCGACGATCACGGCGAGGGCGATCACGGTCAGGGAGTCCGTGAGGATCTGCGTCATCGGGTAGCGGAGCGCACCGAACTGGCCCCAGAACGACGAGGTGAGGCGGTCCCACTCGACGTTCATGAACTCGCCGAAGTTGGCGCTCGTCTCGCGGCCCCACGGCTTGTCCTGGCGGACGGCGCTCACGCCGTCGGGCTGGAGCGTGCCGAAGAGGACCAGGTTGCGGATCCACCACCACGAGCCGGCCGCGGCGACGATCGCGCCGGCGACGGCGGTCCGGCCGATGCGGGCACCCCACGACAGGGTCCCGTGGCCGGCGACGAGCAGGGCGATCGCGACGAACGGCACCGTCGGCAGCCCGGTGCCCTTCACCGAGCACACCGCGGCGACGGCCACCCCGAGCCACACGACGATGCGCCACCGGTGGTCGCCGGTGAGGGCCCGGGCGGCGAGCCACGAGATCACGGCACCGAGCACGATGACGGGCGCGTCGTTCGTGACGGACGAGCCGATCTGCGCCAGCTGCGGCACGGCGAACAGGGCGAGGACGCCCACGATCGCGGTGCGCGGCGAGCGGGTGACCCGCCGGACGGTCGCCCACGTCAGGAACGGCAGCGGGAGCAGCATCACGACGTCCATCAGGCGCAGGGCCATGACGCCGATGTCCCAGCGCAGGTGGAAGAACCCGATCGCCTTGAGGACGACCGCACCGACGCCGTAGTACGTCGGCGGGTGCTGCGACATCTGGTTGACGAAGTCGTGGTTGCCCGGGTTCTCCGCGGTGAGTTGCGCGACGGTCTCACGGTCCGCCGCGGCGACGTTCGTGGACTGCCCCTGCTCGACGTACGTCGTCTTGAGCAGGTCCATGTCGCCCGGCGCCGGCCACCCCTTGCCGAGCGCGAGCTGTTCGGCGGCGTCGAAGTGCGCTGCCTCGTCCGGGGCCGCGAACATCGGGGTCAGGAAGGCCCACAGCGTGAGCAGCAGCGCGAACGCAGCCGTCAGTGCGATGACGGCGCGTCGTTCCCCCCGGGTCACCGGCAGAGCGGCGGTGACCTCAGTCGCCATAGCGCTGGAGTTTCTGCAGGTCGAGCTGTTCCTCGGCCAGCGTGCGGTTGAGCCGCGTGAGGTCGGCGACGACGCCGATCACGATGCTGAGCACCGCGGTGATGAGCAGGACCACCCCGAGGATGATCGACTGCAGGTGGTTGCCGCCGGTGTGCATCGCGAGGAGCACGAGGTACCGGACGAGCGGCCACGCCCCGAGCGCGCCGAGGATCGCCGCGACCCAGAGGAAGAGCGCCATCGGACGGTACATCAGGTACACGCGGGCGATCGCCGACCCGGACTGGAACATGTGCTGCCAGATGTTCTTGAACAGGCGGGACTCGCGCGTCTTCGGGTTCGTCGTGATCGGGATCGACGCGATCGCCAGGCGCTTGTACCCGGCCTGCACGATCGTCTCCATGCAGTAGCTGAAGCGCGTCACGATGTTGAGGCGGATGAGCGAGTACTTCGAGTACGCGCGGAACCCGCTCGCGGCGTCCGGCAGGTCGAGACCCGCCGCGCGCGAGGCGACCCACGAGCCGAAGCGCTGCATGAGCTTCTTGAACCCGGAGAAGTGCTCGATCGTCCGGGTCTGGCGGTCGCCGATCACGATCTCGGCTTCCTTGCGGAGGATCGGCTGGACCAGCTCGGCGATGTGCGCCTGCGGGTACTGGTTGTCACCGTCGGTGTTCACGACGATGTCGGCACCGTGGAGCAGCGCGTAGTCGACGCCGTCCCGGAACGACCGGGCGAGGCCCATGTTCGTGGTGTGGTGCACGAAGTGCCGGACACCGTGCTCCTTGGCGACCTCGACCGTGCGGTCGGTGCTGCCGTCGTTGATGACCAGGATCTCGATCTCGTCGATGCCGTCGATCTGCTTCGGGATCGAGTCGATGACGCTGGCGAGGGTGTTCTCCTCGTTGAGGCAGGGGATCTGGACGAATAGCTTCACGGGCTCGCTTGGTCTCGTTTCGGGAGTCGGCAGTGCGCAGAACCATGACAGCCTATGCGAACTCGCGCCTTGCTAGGCTTCCCCGGTGCAGATCCGCGAACTGAAGATCCCCGGCGCGTGGGAGTTCACGCCCGTCCAGCACGGCGACGCACGAGGAGCATTCCTCGAGGCGTACCGGGCCGACGTCCTCGAGGAGACGGTCGGCCACCCGCTCGACCTGCGGCAGGTGAACATGTCGATCTCGGCGGCCGGCGTCGCACGGGGCATCCACTACGCCCTCGTCGCACCGAGCCAGGCGAAGTACGTCACCGCCGTCCGCGGGGCGTTCATCGACTACATCGTCGACATCCGCGTGGGCTCCCCGACGTTCGGGCAGTGGGACTCGGTCCGCATCGACGACGTCGACCGCAAGGCGGTGTACCTGTCCGAGGGGCTCGGACACGCGATCGTCGCGCTCGAGGACCAGTCGACGGTGAACTACCTGGTCAGCGCGCACTACAACCCCGAGCGCGAGAAGGGGATCACGATCCTCGACCCGACCGTGGGGCTCACCCTGCCGGACGGGCTCGGCGAGCCGGTCCTCTCCGAGAAGGACACCAGCGCACCGACCCTCGAGCAGGCTGCCGCCGCAGGGCTGCTCCCCACCTACGAGGAGTGCTTGGCCTACACCGAGTCCCTCCGTACGACGAAGTAACGAAGCAAAGGACGCACCCGTGAAGGGCATCATCCTCGCCGGGGGTTCCGGCACCCGTCTCTGGCCGATCACCAAGGGCATCAGCAAGCAGCTCATGCCGATCTACGACAAGCCGATGGTCTACTACCCGCTGTCGACGCTGATGATGGCCGGCATCCGCGAGGTGTTGGTCATCACGACGCCGGAGTACAACGACCAGTTCCGCGCGCTCCTCGGCGACGGCTCGGCCCTCGGCATGGACATCCAGTACGCCGTGCAGCCGAGCCCGGACGGCCTCGCGCAGGCCTTCGTCATCGGCGAGGACTTCATCGGCGACGACAGCGTCGCGCTGGTCCTCGGCGACAACATCTTCCACGGCACGGGCCTCGGCACGAACCTCCGCAAGAACACCGAGGTCGAGGGCGCGACGATCTTCGCCTACCACGTGGCCGACCCGAAGGCGTACGGCGTCGTCGAGTTCGACGACAGCTTCACCGCGGTCTCCATCGAGGAGAAGCCGACCGAGCCGAAGTCGAACTACGCCGTCCCCGGCCTGTACTTCTACGACAACAAGGTCATCGAGATCGCGAAGACGATCGAGCCGAGCGCCCGCGGGGAGCTCGAGATCTCGACCGTGAACGAGCGCTACCTCGACGCCGGCGAGCTCGGCGTGCAGGTCCTCGACCGCGGCACGGCCTGGCTCGACACCGGCACGTTCGAGTCGATGATGCAGGCGTCCGAGTACGTCAAGGTGATCGAGGACCGTCAGGGCTTCAAGATCGGCTGCATCGAGGAGATCGCCTGGCGCAACGGCTGGATCGACGACGCACAGCTCGCCGACCTCGCCGCCCCGCTCGTCAAGGGCGGCTACGGCGTCTACCTCCAGCGCCTCCTCGCCGCCTAGTCACCCCCGTGGCGCCCGGCTCTGGTTGGTTCGGTCGACGCCGCCGTCGCGACGCGACGCCCTCCGGCCCCGATGCGGTCCAGGAGGCTCGACACCCGTCCGCGACGGCGGCGCCGCCCGAGCGGGTGGCCGGGTTCGACGGCCCGGCGCAGGTCCGGCAGACCGGCGTCACCGTGCTCCTCGTCAGCCGGTCCGACCGGCACGACCGGTTGCCCGCGATGGTCATCGCTGCCCGGACCGCCTTCGGTCCCGAGGTGGACGTCCGTGCCGTGGCCTACGTCGCGGACGCCTCCCCGGTCCTGCCGTCGCCCCGGGGCGTGCCGTGGGTGCGGCCGGACGCCGTCGACGGCATCGGATCGGCCGTGAACGCCGGGGTCGTCGGTGGGGTGCGGGGCGTGCTCGTCGTGGTGGACTCGACGGTGGGCGTCACCGACCAGGACCTCCAGGTGCTCGCCGAGGCCGGTGCGCACGGTGTGGCGCAGGCCCGGGTCTGGCTCGCCGACGGCTCCGCACGCCACGGGGCCCGGCTCCTCCGGCCGGGGGCGCTGCCCTGGAGCGACGACTCCGCGTCGGTCGTCCCCGGCGACGACGGACTCCGGTCGACGATCCTCACCGCACGCGACACAGCAGCCGCTGCGACCGTCTTCGCCGCGGACCAACCCGCACTGGCGATGCCCGGACGTGCGCTGGTACCGGCACCGTGCCTCCCGGACGAACGCACCACGCTGTCGGCCTGGAGCCGCGCGGTCGCGGACCGCACCGATCGTGACGTCGCGCTCGTCTGGGCGCTCGAGCGCTCGGACGAGGCGGGGCGCACCGTCGATGCGGCGACCGTCGACGCCGTCTCGGCGTGGCGCGACCGCGCCGTCGACGGGACCGGCTCGGTCGTGGCCGGGCCACCGGTGCCGCCGTGGGGCGCTCGGCCGGTGGCACCCGTGGCCCCGACGGTGTCGGCCACCGAGCAGCTCGCGTGGTCGCTGAAGATCGCCGCGCCCGCCGGACCCGAGGGCGACGGCTGGGGCGACGTCCACTTCGCCGCCGAGCTCGCCGCCGCGCTCGAGCGGCTCGGACAGCGGGTCCGCGTCGACCGCCGCGACGCCCACGTGCGGGACGACGACGGCGCGGACGACGTGACGCTCGTCATGCGGGGGCTCGACCGGGTGCCGCCGAACCCGGCGTCCGTGAACCTGCTCTGGGTGATCAGCCACCCGGACGACGTCGCGGACACCGAACTGCGGTCGTTCGACCGGGCGTTCGCGGCGGGTCCGGCATGGGCCGCCGCGGCGAGTGCGCGGGCGGGCGTGCCGGTCCGGACACTGCTGCAGGCGACCGATCCGGCGGTGTTCCGGCCGGGCGTGTCGTCCGGGCCCGACGCCGGCCGCGTCGTCTTCGTCGGCTCCACCCGCGGCGCCGCTCGCCCCGTCGTCGCGGACGCGGTCGCACTCGGTGCCGACCTGCGCGTGCACGGGCCCGGGTGGGAGGACGTCGTGCCGGAGTCGTCCCTCGGGGCGCCGTCGTTGTCCCGGGCCGAGGTTGCCCGTGCCTACGCGTCCGCCCGTGTCGTGCTGAACGACCACTGGCCGGACATGGCCGCCGGGGGGTTCGTGTCGAACCGGGTGTTCGACGTCCTGGCCGCCGGGGGAGTCGTGGTGACCGACCCCGTCGTCGGGCTCGGCGAGGTGCTCGACGTGCCGACGCTGGCGGTGGCGGGGTCGCGGGAGGACCTCGCGGCGTTGCTCGACCCGGCGTACCCGTGGCCCGACGAGGCCTCGTGTGCCGAGGTGGCCGCGCGCATCGCCGCCGAGCACTCCTTCGATGCCCGTGCCCGCGTGCTGCTCGACGCCGCGCGCGCCGAGCGCGGGCGCCTGCGGCGCTGAGCGCGCCGCGCGCCTGCGGCGGCGCGCCGCCGGCTGCGCGGCCGCGGCGGCAGCCGCGGCTGCCGCCGCGCCGCGTCGAACCACGTTCGCGACGTCGAACCAGCCCGCGCGCCCGGTTCGACGTCGGATTCGTGGTTCGACGCGGGCGCGCCTGCGCCGCCGCACAACCAAAGCCGCGCCGAACAGCGGGAAGGCGCGGCGCGAATTGGTTTCGGTTGTGCGCCGCCGCACGCTGCGCCGCCGAGCGCGCGGCGCGGTGCGCCGCGGCGGCGTCGAACCACGTTCGCGACGTCGAACCAGGCTGCGCGCCCGGTTCGACGTCGGAATCGTGGTTCGACGCGGGGGCGGGCGCGCTGCCGCACAACCAAAGCCGCGCCGAACCGCGGGAAGGCGCGGCGCGAAGTGGTTTTGGTTGTGCGCAGCCGCAGCCGCAGCCGCAGCCGCAGCCGCAGCGCGCCGCGCGCGCTACTTGCGCGTCACCCAGCGCGCCCGGACGGCGAGCCCGACGCGCAGCACCGCCCGCAGCGGCCACAGCCACCACGCCCGGTACTTCCGTGACAGGAACCGGTAGGCGCTCCGGTGGTGCTCGATCTCCATGCGGCGCCGGTTCGACGAGGTCGAGTGCGCCCCGGTGTGCGTGACCACGGCGGTCGGCACGTACACGTTCGCCCGCCCGGCGAGCCCCACGCGCTGCCCGAGGTCGACGTCCTCGAAGTACATGAAGTACGACTCGTCGAAGCCCCCGAGCTCGCGGAACAACGACGTCCGGATGAGGAAGCAGGCGCCGGACAGCCAGCCGGCCTCGCGCTCGACGACGTGGGTGGTGGACCAGTACCGCTGGCTCCAGGGGTTCGCCGGCCAGAGGCGCGAGAACGCCGCGTGGCCGAGGCCGGTCCGGAGCGACGGGAGCTGGCGCGCCGAGGGGTACGTGTCGCCCTGATCGTCGAGGATCCGCGGGCCGAACGACCCGCCGGACGGCAGCCGGTCGGCGGCGGCCACGAGCTCGTCGACGGAACCGGGGGCGAGGACCACGTCGGGGTTCGTGACGAGCAGGAACTCCGGCCGGACGTCGGGGAGCACGTCGTCGAGCGCGCTGAGGGCCGCGTCGATCCCGCCGCCGTAGCCACGGTTGCCCCCGGAGGACACCACGACGGCGCCGTACGACTCGCCGATCGCCCGCAGTGCGTCGAGGTCGGCCGAGCCGTTGTCCGCGATCACCACGGCCACGGGTTCACTGGACGCCGCAGCGATGCTCGCGAGGAACGGCCGGATCGTCTCACCGGTGTTGTACGTGACGGTGAGCACCGCGACCCGGGTCATCGGACACCCCCGGAGCCGCCACGAGCGACGGCCGCGTACGCGTCGACGTGCACGGCGGCCGTGGCCTCCCACGTGAACGAGGAGGCCCGGCGGAGTGCGGCCGCCCGGTGCGACGCGACGCGCGCGGGGTCGTCGAGCAGCGAGGCCATCGCCGCCCCCAGCGCCGACGTGTCGGGCTCGGTGTACACGGCGGCGTCGCCCCCCACCTCGGGCAGCGACAGGCGCCTGGTGGTGAGCACGCATGCGCCGGTCGCCATCGCCTCGACCACCGGCAGGCCGAAGCCCTCGCCGAGGGACGGGTACACGACGAACTCCGCGCCGCCGAGGAAGCCGGAGAGGTCCTCGAGCGGGAGGTACCCGGCCTCGATGACGTGGTCGGCGTCCTGGAGCGCGTCGAGCCGTGCGATCGCGGCCTCGTCCCAGCCGCGTGCACCGGAGAGCACCAGCCAGGGTGTGTCCGACCCCGTGTCCGCACGGGCGTCGCGGACCGCGGCGTAGGCGTCGAGCAGCGCGGTGACGTTCTTGCGCGGTTCGATCGTGCCGAGGAACGCGATCCAGGACGCGTCGTCGGGGAGCGTCGCGGCGATGCGGGCGTCCTCGACCTCGGCGGTGGACGGCTCGTGAAAGACGCTCCGGTCGACCCCGAGCGGCGCGACCCGGACGTCCGCACGGATGCCGGACACCACGCGTGAAGCCTCGGTCGCGGTGGCGGCGCTCGGCACGATGACGACCGGACGGGTCCGGAGCGATCGGCGGCTCCACCAGGTGAAGAACGTGCGCTTCAGGCGGGAGTGCCACTCGGGGTTCGAGAAGAACGTGGCGTCGTGCAGCGTCACCACGGAGCCGCGGCGCCACGAGAACGGGAACGTGTAGTGCGGGGAGTGCAGCACCGCCGCGCCGATCCGCCGACCGAGTGCCGGCAGCCCGGTCTGCTCCCAGAGGAAGCGCAGCGGCACGGAGTCGGTCCACGCCGGTGCCGTGTGCAGCGTCACGTGCGGTGCGACGTCGCGGAAGTGCGCGGCGTGCGTGGGCCGGACGACGAGGTGCACGTCGAGCGACGGGTCGGTGAGGTGCGACGCGACCCCCTCGACGTAACGTCCGACACCGCCGAGGTTGCGCGGTACCGCGGTCCCGTCGATGAGGACGGTGAGCTGCGGCACGCGAGGTTCCTTCCGGCCGGGGACGCCGCGGCCGGGACCGTCGACGGGGGAGTTCCCAGGATAGCCCGCTCCGCTCATGCGTCCGGGTCCACGGCGCTCCGCGGGACGGACGCGACCCGCGTCTCACGGAGCCGCCGCGCGAGGTGCGCGGGGAGGTGCCCCGTCACGTCGGCCAGCGCTGCCAGGACGAGCCGCGCCTCCCGTCGGGTGCGACCGGAACGCAGTCCGAACAGGCCGCGCGCGGTCGTCCGGACCACAGCCCGCACGACCGTCGGCCACGGCGCGTGCCACAGGGCGACGACCAGCCGGTTGCGGGCGTTGCGGAAGACGAACAGGTCGCTCTGCACGCCGGACGACGCCGAGTGGTCGTGCTCGACGACCGCGTCGGCCGCGTACTCGACGCGCCACCCGCGGCGGCGGAGCCGCCAGGCGAGCTCGGTGTCCTCGTAGTACATGAACAGCGACTCGTCGAGGAGTCCGACGTCGTCGAGCGCGGCCTTCCGGAGCGCGGAGGCGCCGCCCGAGAACCCGAACACGTCGCGAACCGCCGCCTGGTCGGCCGCGCCGAACCAGTCGCGGTCCATGCCGTTGCCGTCGCGGTCGACCCGCACGCCGGTCGAGTTGAGGCGGACCTCGCCGTCGGCATCGGGCACCCACAGGTGGCCGGTGTGGTCGCGCAACGCCCGTCCGGCGGGGGCCGGGGCACCGGCCTGGAGGCGCGACCAGCGCCCGGCGAGCACGATGCGGCCCGTCACGGCCGCCACGGCCGCAGGGGCGGCGTCGAGGTGGTCGCGGAGGGCCGCGACGAAGCCCGGAGCCGGCTCGGCGTCGTTGTTGAGCAGGACGACGACGTCGGCGTCCGCGTGCCGGATGCCCGTGTTCGCGCCCGCGGCGAACCCGCCGTTGGTGTCGCGGACCAGCACCGTCGCCTCGGGCAGCTCGCGGCGGAGCACGGCGACGGAGTCGTCCGACGACCCGTTGTCGACCACGATGACCTGGTCGGCCGCGCCGTCGTCGAGCACGGCGCGGGCGGCCCGGGTCGTGAGGTCCGCACGGTTCCAGTTGACGACGACGACCGCGGTGCGGGAGGCGCCGTCGGTGGGCGTCAGCCGAGCTCCTCGATGGAGGGCTTCGCGTAGACGCTGCCGACGGCGTCGCCGAACGACGGGACCTCGAACGAGTCGCACTCCGGCAGGTCGTGCAGGTGCCGCCCGGCGGAGTCCATCATCGACACGTTGATGAAGTACTTGCCGGTGCCGAAGTTCGTGTCCGTGATCCGGAGGCGGAGCTTCCGGCGCCCGTGCAGCGGCTGGAGCGTGACGCCCATGATGCCGGTGGTGGTGCCGTAGACGACCTGACCGGCGGTGTTGTTGATCTGGACGGCGGCCTCCCAGTCGGCGACGCCGTCGAGGTGCTCGAACTCCATGTCCACGACGAGGTCGTCACCGGGCGTGACGGGTGCCCGGTGCTCCTTGCCGTCGGCGTGCACGGTCGCCCCGAGGACGGTGCCGCGGCCCACGGCGACGTCGGCGCTGAGCTCGCCGGACCGGCGCTCCTCGAGCACGTCACGGAACTTGCTGACCGCCTGGACGGCGTCCCCGTCGTGCAGGACCTTGCCCTTGTTGAGCAGCACGACCCGGTCGCACATCTCCTGCACCTGGCTGAGCGAGTGCGTGACGATGATGATCGTCTTGCCCTGCTCCTGGAACGAGCGGATGCGGTCGAGGCACTTGCGCTGGAACGCCTCGTCGCCGACGGCGAGGACCTCGTCGACGAGCAGCACGTCGGGGTCGGTGTGCACGGCCACGGCGAACGCGAGTCGCACGTACATGCCGGAGCTGTAGAACTTCACCTGGGTGTCGATGAAGTCGCCGATGCCGGAGAACGCGAGGATGTCGTCGAACCGCGCCTCGGTCTCCTTGCGGCTCAGACCGAGCAGCGCCGCGTTGAGGTAGACGTTCTCGCGGCCGGACAGGTCCGGGTGGAAACCGGCGCCGAGCTCGAGCAGCGCGGCCAGCCGCCCGCGGCGGGAGACGGTGCCGGACGTCGGCTGGATGATCCCGCCGATGGCCTTGAGCAGCGTCGACTTGCCGGAGCCGTTCTGGCCGATGAGGCCGACGGTGGTCCCGGCCTGGATCGACACGGTGACGTCGTCGAGCGCCCAGAAGTCCTGGCGGTGCTTCCGGCCGGCGCGGCCGAGCGTGACGATCCGCTCGCGGATGGTGTTGTCCTTGCGGACGGTGAAGCGCTTCCGGACGTGGTCGATGACGATGACGTCGGGGCGCTCGTCACCGCGCTGCTGGGCGGTGGGTGCGACGGGGGTGCTGATGGCCATGGGTCTAGAGCTCCTGCGCGAAGTTGCCCTGCAGGCGCGAGAACACGCGCTGCGCGCCGATGAGGCAGAACAGGCCGATGACGAACGCGATGCCGAGTCGGAGCATGAGGTGGTCGGGGTAGACGACCTTCGCCGGGTCGTGCAGCCAGATGGCGTTCTGCATGCCGAGGACGGACAGCGTGAGGGGGTTGTTCGTGTACACCGCGAGGATCCAGTCGACCTTCAGCCGCTGGACGACCATCGAGTACGAGTAGACGATGGGGGACGCCCAGAGCAGGACCATGAGGCCCACGTCGATGAGGAACTGCACGTCGCGCAGGTAGACGTTGAGGGCCGCGAGCACGAGCCCGATCGCGGCGCCGTACACGAGGATGACGAGCAGCGAGGGGATCAGGTAGACGAGTCCCTCGTGCCAGGGGAACACCCCGATGACGAGGGTCGCGGCGATGAGGATGGCGAACTGGATGACGTAGTTCACCAGCGCGGCACCGACGCTCGCGAGCGGGAAGACCTCGCGCGGGACGTAGACCTTCTTGATGAGCCCGCTGTTGCCCACGATCGAGCTGGTGGAACCCGCGACGATCTCGCTGAAGAGCGTGTAGGCGCTGAGTCCGGTGAAGACGTAGATCGCGAAGTTGTCGATGCCCTTGGCCGCGCCGAGGATCTGCCCCATCACGAAGTAGTAGATGAGGAGCTGGGTCAGCGGGCGCACCAGCGTCCACACGAACCCGAGCGCCGAGTCCTTGTACCGCGCCTTGAGGTCGCGGCGCACGAGCATGCCGAGCATCTCGCGCTGCCGGAAGACGTCGCGCAGTTCTCGCCAGGTTCCTCGGATGGCACTCGTCGGAGCGCCGACCACGACCAGGGGCTCCTTGGCGAGCGCGGCCATGCGGGCTTGATCGACCATGTGTCTCTTCGTTCGTGGGGGCAGGACCGGAACAGCATACTCACCGCATCACCCAGGACGCCGGTGCGCGCTGCGGACCGGGCGACACCTGTCGTCCGCCCCCGTGCGGGGGTGAATGTGCGCGGATTGAACCCTCAACCTTCACTTTGGGGTTACCGTTGACGCAACCCGGACCCTTGTCAACATCCACAGGACGGCCCGTCAGCATGCACTTCGCGTCACGGCCGATCGCTGCGTTCGCGGTGGTCGGTGTTCTCAGTCTCCTCGCGGCGGGTTGTTCCGCCACGAGTGACGACGACCCCACCGCGTCGCCCACGCGGTCCGCCTCACCGACTCCGACCGCGTCGGCGACCGCGACGTCCGGCCCCTCGTCGACCCCGTCGCCGAGCAGCTCCGACGACGCGGACGACAGCCCCTCGGCGTTCCCGGGCTCCGGCCAGACGACCGAGCCCGACGACGACCCGTCGGACTTCCCGGCCACCGCCGTCGTCACGTACGCCGGGTGGGACACGGGCAGCCGGACGCTCCAGGCCGGTGGACTCGTGTCCGGCACGACGAACACGTCGGGCACGTGCACGTTCACCGCGACGAAGAGCGGTGTCGCCCGGACCCTGACCAGCACGGCGGAGGCGAGCGCGTCCTCCGTGAACTGCGCGCAGGTGTCCTTCCCGGCGGCCCAGGTGTCCAGCGGCACCTGGTCCATCACCCTCGACTACCGGGTCGGCGCACAGTCGACCACGTCCGACCCGATGACGGCGGAGGTGCCGTGATGCGATCCATCCGAACCGACGGGCGACGACGCCCGCTGCGGTCGTCCCTCGCCCTCGTGGCCGCCCTCGCGGTCGCCGTGAGCGGCCTGACCTTCGGCACGGTGCTGTCCGAGCAGACGACGACGGCGTCCGCCTCGGCAGCGACCGCCGCGTCCTTCGACCCGGGCAACATCATCAGCGACGTGAACTTCTACAACGGGTCGGCGATGAGCTCGTCGTCCGTGCAGTCGTTCCTCAACAGCGTCGCGCCGAACTGCAAGCAGGCATCGGGCGGCCCGGCGTGCCTCAAGAACTTCTCGCAGAACATGAGCGGCATCGCCGCCGTGTCCGGTCGGTGCTCCGCGATCAACGGCGGCGTGAAGTCGGCGGCCACGGTCATCGCGCAGGTCGGCGCCGCGTGCGGCATCAGCCAGAAGGTCCTGCTCGTGCTCCTGCAGAAGGAGCAGGGCATCGTCACGACGAACAGCCCGACGAGCTACATGTACCTGCACGCCACCGGCTTCGCGTGCCCGGACACCGCGCCGTGCGACCCGAAGTACTACGGCTTCGGCCAGCAGGTGTACGCCGCCGCGCTGCAGTTCAAGCGCTACCAGGCCTCGCCGACGTCCTGGGCGTACCAGGCCGGCCGCAACAACTCGATCCTCTACAACCCGAACGCCGCGTGCGGTCGGAAGACGGTCTACATCAAGAACCAGGCGACCGCCGGGCTGTACATCTACACGCCGTACACCCCGAACGCCGCCGCGATGTCGAACCTCTACGGCACGGGTGACAGCTGCTCGGCGTACGGCAACCGGAACTTCTGGCGCATGTACACCGACTGGTTCGGCTCGCCCACCGGTGGCAGCTCGCCCGCCGGGCACGTCGACTCCGCGACCGCCGGGTTCCGCCAGGTCACGGTGGGCGGCTGGGCGTACGACCCCGACGTCGCGACGAGCCCGATCCGGGTGGCGTTCTACGTGGACGGCGTCGGCAAGAAGACCATCACGGCCGACGGGGCGCGTTCCGACCTGGGCAGCCAGCTCGGCGCCGGCAACACCAGCCACGGGTTCTCGACGACCCTGACCGGGATCTCCGGCGGCAGCCACAACGTCTGCGTGTTCGGCATCAACCAGGGCGCCGGCGCCAACGCGCTGCTCGGCTGCCAGCAGGTGACCGTCCGGACCGGGGCCCCGTTCGGCAAGCTCGACCAGGCCACCCTCGCGGCGGACAAGCTCAGCGTCCGCGGCTGGGCGATCGACCCGGACACGAAGTCCTCGATCCCCGTGCAGCTCCGCGTGGACGGCGTGGCGAAGAAGGCCTGGACCGCCAGCGCCTCGCGCACCGACGTCGGGAAGATCTACCCGGGCTGGGGCGACGCGCACGGCTACTCGGCGACGATCAGCGGCATCGGTGCCGGGAAGCACACGATCAGCACGTGGGCGAAGGACACCTCCACGGGCAAGTGGACGCAGCTCGGGGCGAAGACCGTGACGAAGGCGAGCGGTTCGCCGTGGATCGTCATCGACGAGGCATCGTCGACCGCTCCCGGCAAGCTCAAGATCCGCGGCTGGACGGCCGACCCGGACACGATCGCCCCGCTGCGCGTGCACCTGTACCTGGACGGCAAGGCCCTGACCTCGTTCACGGCCGACCAGACCAAGGCAGGCCTCGACAAGGCACTGCCCGGCTACGGTGACGACCACGCGATCCTGTTCACCCGCAGCAGCGTCCCGGCCGGGAAGCACCAGCTCTGCATCATCGCGATCAACGTGGGACCCGGCGGCAACAGCAACGTCTGCACGACGTTCCAGACGCCGACCGGCCCGCCCAAGGTGAAGATCGAGTCCGGTTCGTCGCCGACGCTCGGCTCGCTGCACGTCAGCGGCTACGCGGTCGACCCCGACACGGTGCAGCCGATCGGCGTGACGTACACGGTCGACGGCAAGAAGGTCACCACCGGCACGGCCGACCAGGCCAGCGCCACCGCGGCGAAGGCGTACCCCGGGTACTACTCGAAGCACGGCTTCCAGGCCACCCTCACCGGCATCGGCCCGGGCAAGCACACCGTGTGCGTCGTCGGGACGAACGTCGGGGGCGGGAAGGACGCCAGCGCCTGCAGCACGGTCGCGATGACCTCCGGCAACCCGGTCCTGCTGCTCGACGAGGTGTCGTCGCCCGCGGCCGGCCAGGTCAAGGTGCGCGGCTGGACGATCGACCCGGACACCGCGTCCGCGATCCAGGTGCACGTGTACGTGAACGGCGCCGGCGCGAAGTCGATCACCGCGAACGAGGCGAAGGCGTCGCTCGCCACCACCTACGGCGGGTACGGCGCGAACCACTCGTTCTCGACGACGGTGTCCGGCTACAAGGCGGGCAGCACGCAGGTCTGCGTCTACGCGATGAACGCCGGCGCGGGAGCGAACACCACGCTGTGCCGGACGATCACGGTGAAGTAGTGCGCTGACGGTCCGACGGACCACGATGCGAGACGGGAGGCGCCCCACCGGCCGGTGGGGCGCCTCCCGTCTCGTCCGTGGTCGGCTCAGCCGCGTCCGGTACCGCGACGCACGGCGCGCGCCAGACCGCCGAAACGGTGCAGCAGGCGGTACTCGGCCGACCGGGTGAGCTCGTCGTACCGCAGGGCGATCGTGTCGCGCTCCTCCTCCGCACGCCGACGCGCGGCGTCGAACGAGGCCACCGCCTGCTCGGCCACGACGAGCCGCTCGTTGATGTCGCGGACGCCCTGCAGGTGCACGTCGCGCTCGAGCTCGGCGACCCGCAGGACCTCGCGCTCGTTCGTCGCCCAGCGGAGGAACGGGGAGCGGCTGCCGGTGCGGGACCGGGCGTGCTCGATGGCCGCCTCGAGGACCGGGCGCACCTGTTCCGCACGCGCCGCGAAGGAGTGTCGCTCGACCACGACGGCGCGCAGCCGTTCGACCAGCGCCGTCCGCTCGTCGGCGGGCATCGCGAGCGCCCGCTCGAGGGACGCGGCGTCCTCGAACACAGGGACCTCGCCGAGGCCGAGCTCGTCGAGTCCGAGCGCGCAGTCCGTCACGGGGAGCGCCCCGGACGCGAGCGACTCGTAGAGGCGGGAGTTCAACGTGCCGTACTCGGCGGCGGGCGCGATGACGTCGTCGACGACGAAGGCCGCCGACCGGTAGACCTCGGGGAGCGCGAAGTAGGGGACCATCGGCCGCAGCTCGACGCCGGGGGAGGGGTCGACGTGCTCGGCGTTCGCGGCGAACCAGACGATCGGCTCGGCCGGACGGACGTCGTCGAGGACGTCCTGCACGTGGCGGCGGACGCCCCAGAAGTTCACGGTCGCCACCGCACGGTCGCTCCGCGGGGTACTCGGGTCGGTCGTGAAGAGCTCGAGGTCGACGCCGATCGGCACGACCTCGACCGGGCCGTCGTAGTGCGCGGCGACGGCGTCGCGCGCGGTGCTCGACGACGTCCAGATCGCTTCGAACTCGTCGAGGTACGGCAGGGCCGCCCACTTCGCCGTCCAGTTGCGCACCCACGCCACGAGGGCGGT
This sequence comes from Curtobacterium sp. Curtsp22, assembly GCF_059492135.1. Classification (NCBI taxonomy): domain Bacteria; kingdom Bacillati; phylum Actinomycetota; class Actinomycetes; order Micrococcales; family Microbacteriaceae; genus Curtobacterium; species Curtobacterium sp. Curtsp22. Next base: position 3,712,241 of record NZ_CP168519.1, read on the forward strand.
GGCCGGCGGCACCCGGCCCGGCACGAAGGACTCGATCATCACGACCACGACGGCCGTGTCGTCCGGGACCGGGTCGGCCCAGCGGGTGATCGGCCACATCGCGACGCCCCACCCGGCGTCCCGCAGCGCCCGTGCCAGCCCGAGCGCGACGTAGAGGTCGCCCTTGCCCTCGGCCGGGTCGTCCGTCGACACCGCGAACCGGACGGTCCCGCGCGGCCCCTCGGCGTGGTCGCCCGCGGCGATCGCGGCGTAGTCCGCGGCGAGGGGGGAAGACGTGGGAGCGGTCGGGATGCTGGTCGCGGTCACCGAGCCATTCTGCACGAATCGGCGCTGATCTCAGGGGAGCGCGGGCGCGCGCCTTGTAGGGTGTCATCGGCCGTCGGCACCCCGCGGCCGACCCGTCGACCCGCGCCAGGTGCGCGGCAGCTGCTGGAGGAACCGCGTGACAGAGCGCAAGCCGGGAGTCGTGTCCGTCATCCTCGTGAACTACAAGGGCACGGACGACACCCTGACGAGCATCGCGGAGCTCCGCAAGCAGGACTGGCCGCAGGACCGGCTCGAGGTCATCGTCGTCGAGAACGGTTCCGGCCCCGAGCACCTCGGTCGGCTGAAGGCGTCGGAGCTCGACTTCACGCTCGTCGACGCCGGTGCGAACCTCGGCTTCACGGGCGGCTGCAACCTCGGCGTCGAGAAGTCCTCCGGCGAGATCGTGGCGTTCCTCAACAACGACGCCCGACCCGACACCGGCTGGGTGCGCGAGGCCATGGCGACGTTCGCCTCCGGCGCGGACATCGGTGCCGTGGCGTCGAAGGTCCTCGACTGGGAAGGCGTCAACGTCGACTTCACCGAGGCCGCGATGACCTGGTACGGCATGGGCTACAAGCCGTTCGCGGGCTCGCCGGACACCGGGCGCTGGGAGTCCGAGACCGACGTGCTGTTCGGCACCGGCGCGGCGATGTTCATCCGGGCGGAGCTCTTCGAGCAGCTCGACGGCTTCGACGACCGCTACTTCATGTTCTACGAGGACGTCGACCTCGGCTGGCGGCTCAACCTGCTCGGCTGGCGCTTCCGGTACCAGCCGAAGTCCGTCGCGTTCCACAAGCACCACGCGTCGATGAACAAGTTCGGCGACTTCCGCGAGACCTACCTCCTCGAGCGGAACGCCCTCTTCACGCTCTACAAGAACCTCGGTGACGAGCAGCTCGCAGCGGCCCTGCCCGGGTCGCTCGCGCTCGTCGTCCGTCGCGCCGTCGGTCGTGGCGAACTCGACTCGACCGAGCTCGACCTCCGCAACCCCGGCGACGACAGCGTCCCGACGATCCCCGTGCCGAAGACGGCGATGGCGGGCATCTACGGCGTCGACCAGTTCGTCGAGCAGCTGCCGTCGATGACCGAGTCGCGTCGGCAGATCCAGGCGACCCGCGTGCGCAGCGACCGCGAGCTCCTGCGCCTCTTCGGCAACCGCGACGAGCCGGCGTACCCGATCGAGAACTACCTGGCCGGCTACGACAAGATCGTGCACTCCCTCGCCGTGCTCGAGGTGGGTACCCGGCGTCGCGTCCTCATCATCACGGGCGACTCCATCGGCGAGAAGATGGCCGGTCCGGCGATCCGTGCGACCCAGATGGCGAAGCAGCTCGCCGGCGAGCACGACGTCCGGGTCATCAGCCTCACGCGCTCGTCGCAGATCGACCCCTCGTACGAGGTCGTCACGGTGCCGCACCGCCACCCGCGCCAGATGGTCGAGCACGAGGCCTGGGCCGACGTCATCATCGTGCAGGGCCACGCCCTCCGCCTGTTCCCGGTGCTCGAGTCGACGAGCAAGATCCTCGTCGTCGACGTCTACGACCCGCTGCACCTCGAGCAGCTCGAGCAGGGCCGCAGCGACGACGTCGACCAGTGGAACCGGCAGATCCTCGACGCGTCGGACACCCTGAACCACCAGCTCGAACTCGGCGACTACTTCATCTGCGCCTCCGAGCGGCAGCGCATGTTCTGGCTCGGCCAGCTCGCCGGCTCGGGTCGTGTGAACGCCCGGACGTACTCGCGCGACCCCGACCTCCGCTCGCTCATCGGCGTCGTGCCGTTCGGCCTGTCGTCGACGCCGCCGGTGCACGACCAGCAGCGGGTCAAGGGCGTCGTCCCCGGCATCGGGAAGAACGACAAGCTCGTCGTCTGGGGCGGTGGCATCTACGACTGGTTCGACCCGATCACGCTCGTCCGCGCCATCGGCCGGCTCGCCGCGAAGAAGCCGAGCGTCAAGCTCTTCTTCATGGGCGTGCAGCACCCGAACCCGGACGTGCCCGAGATGGACATCGTCGCCAAGGTGCGCGCCGAGGCCGACGCGCTCGGGCTTACCGGCAAGAACGTGTTCTTCAACGACGCGTGGATCCCGTACGAGGAACGCGGCGCCTACCTGCTCGAGGCCGACGCCGGCGTCTCGACGCACTACGAGCACCTCGAGACCACGTTCTCGTTCCGCACCCGCATCCTCGACTACCTGTGGGCACGCCTGCCAATCGTCACGACCGCCGGTGACTCCTTCGGTGACCTCGTCGCCGAGGAGAAGCTCGGCATCGCCGTGCACGAGCAGGACATCGACGGCCTGGCCGCAGCGCTCGAGACGGCGCTCTTCGACAAGAAGGCCCGTGCCGAGTTCATCGGCAACGTCGACCGCGTGCGCGAGCAGTTCACGTGGGAGAACGTCCTCGCCCCGCTCGTCGAGTTCTGCCGGAACCCGATCCGCGCGGCCGACAAGAGCGTCCGCGACACCTCGTCGACGATCCAGCCGCACGCCATGCGCGTGCGCGTCCCGGACCGCAAGAAGCTCTACGGCGTCCGCCACGACCTCGGTCGCGCCGTGCACTACTTCCGGACCGAGGGCCCGCGGAGCGTCGCGGGCAAGATCAAGCGTCGGCTGCAGAACCGGTGACCGCGGGCGCCACGGCGCTCGTCATCGTCCCGACCTACAACGAGGCCGAGAACGTCCGCACGATCGCCGCAGCCGTCCTGGGCGCGCTGCCGGACGCACACCTGCTCGTCGTCGACGACGCGAGCCCCGACGGCACGGGTGACCTCGTGCGGCAGCTCGCCGCCGCGGACGACCGGGTGCACCTGCTCGAGCGCTCCGGCAAGCTCGGCCTCGGGACGGCCTACGTCGCCGGCTTCCGGTGGGGGCTCGAGCGCGGGTACCCGCTGCTCGTCGAGATGGACGCGGACGGCTCGCACCCGGCCGACCGGCTCCCGGCACTCGTGGCCGCGGTCGACGGCGCCGACGACGTCCTGCTCGCGATCGGGTCGCGGTGGGTCCCCGGGGGATCGGTGGTCGACTGGCCGCTCCACCGCGAGGTCCTCAGCCGCGGGGCGAACACCTACGCCCGGTTCGTGCTCGGCATCGGCGTGCGGGACGTCACCGCCGGCTTCCGGGTCTACCGCGCCGACGCGATCGCCCGGATGGACCTCGACTCGATCGACTCGAAGGGGTACTGCTTCCAGGTCGACATGACTCTGCGGGTGGACGACCTCGGGGGCCGCATCGTCGAGGTCCCGATCCGGTTCCGCGACCGGGTGCACGGCGTCTCGAAGATGAGTCGTTCCATCGTGCTCGAGGCGATGCTCCGCACCACCCAGTGGGGCCTGCAGCGGCGCTTCGGTCGCCGACGCGGCGCACGTCGCTGACGCGACACCTGGACGGACGGGAGGCGCGGTGCCAGCTGGCACCGCGCCTCCCGTCCGTGAAGGGGATGCGTCTCAGACGCAGCTCACGTTGTAGTCCTGGTTCCCCACGACGTACTGGGCCATCCGCACCTGGCTGCCCGCGGTGAGGCCGCCCGCCGAGCACGCCTTCTGCGCCGCCGCGACGCCGTCGTTGCCCACCGCGATCCAGCTCGGCAGCCCGCGGAGCGTCGAGGTCGACGGGACGGTCCCCACGATCTGCCCGAACTGGTACCCCGTCGAGTAGATGCCGATCGTCGACACGCCCGCGGCCTTGAGCGCGGCGACCATGCCCTCGATGTCGGCGCGGTTCTGCGTCTGGTAGTCCTTCGCGTCGGAGGCCCCGAGCCACGAGAGGCCCGTCTCGACGTCGATCCACCAGCGGTACGACGAGGGGTTCGGGACGCCGCGGGTGTTCGCGGCCTCGTAGGCGCGTGTGTAGCCGTACATGTACGAGCAGGCGCTGGTGTACGCCTTCGCCGTGCAGGTGCCGTACGGGTTCGACACGGTCGTGCCCGACGGGTCCCGGTTGGACGACGGCCAGACCGAGGCGGCCTTGCCGGGGTTCGCGGCGAGGGCGTAGAGCTGCGCCTTCGGCTGCGACGTGCCGCCGGCCGACCCCGCGGCCCACGCGAGCTGTGGGGCGAGGGACTCGTTGGTCTGGTTCGGCAGCGAGCCGTTCACGCCGACGACGCCGAACGCCTGGTTCGACGGGTAGTTCGACGAGGACCCTCCCTGCGGCCACGAGACGTCGGCCCCGAAGCCCGAGCCGCTCGACCCGTCGAGGAAGTACCCCGCGACGTCGAGGTGCAGCTGCGCGGACCCCTTCGACACCTTCGCCTGCACCCGGCGGTCGACGCTCGACCCGGTGACCTTCGCGACGACGAGGTTCGCGACCGAGGTGCCGGCGTCGAACACCTGCGTCGCGACCTGGGGGTCCTGGCCCGCGGGCGTCACGCGGAGGTACGCGGCCGCGGTGGGCTTCGTCGTCTCGGCGTTCGCGACGACGGCCGTGGCGGTCCCGGGGACGCCGGCGACGCCGGACAGTCGGATGGTCCCCGCGGTCGCGGACACCGAGCCGGCGAACGCACGGGTGGTGTCGATCGGGACGAACACCGAGCCGGTGGACGAGTTCGAGTAGTAGCCGGCGACGTCCATGTAGACCGTGCCCGAGCCCTTCGAGAGCTTCACCTGGGCAGCACCTTCGTCGGAGAGCTTCACGATCGCGAGGTTCGACAGCGCCTGACCAGCCGAGTAGAGCTGCGTCACGACCGAGGGGTCTTGCCCGGCCGTGGTGACGCGGACGTACCCGGCGACCGTCGGGTTGCTGACCTGCACGTTCACGGCGACGGCGGTCGCGTCGGCGGGGATCCCGGCGCGGCCGGCGAGGGGCACCTGCGTCGGCGTGGTGCCCACCGTGGCGCCGAACACCCGCGCGGCGTCGAGCGGGGTGTAGGTGGCACCGGAGCCGTCGGCGTAGTACCCGGCGACGTCGAAGTACCCGCTCGCCGTGCCCTTCGAGAGCTTCGCCTGGATCGAGCCGTTCACGAGCCGCACGGTGACGAGGTTCGCGATCGTCTGGCCGGCGGCGAAGTCCTGCGTCGCGACGGTGGCGTCCTTGCCCGCGGGGGTGACGCGGACGTAGCCGGCCGCGGTGGGCTTGGCGACCTCGACGTTGACGACGACGGCCGTGGCGTTCGCGGGGACCCCCGCGTTCCCGGCGATCTTCACCACCTTCGGCGACGTCGTCAAGGCGCCCGACCAGACGCGGGTCGTGTCGATCGGCGTGTACCGGCCGGTCGTCGGCGCCGCGGCCTGCGCGGTCGAGACCGGTGCGACGACGGCGACGGCGGTGGCGACGAGCGCGGTGGTCAGGGCGAGTGCGAGGCGTCGGTGCAGGCGCATGTGGTTCTTCCCCAGGTTCGTGGACCGCCCCCTGACGGTCTCCGGCAGTCTAGGTGCACGATGCAACGGATCGGGAGTCAGCGGCAGGCGACGACCGTGTGCGCCTCGTCGGACGCCGAGACGATCGGCCCGCCGAACAGCGAGGTGCTCCGGCAGTCCTGGTGGAGCCCCGTGAGGTCGTGCGGGTTGATCAGCGACGTCTCCATGCCGTGCAGGGGACTGGTCGCGGGCACGGTCCCGAACAGCAGCCGTCCGACCGACGGTGCGGTGCGGACGCCCACCGGCACGCCGAGCGACCCGAGGTACGCGGCGGCTCCCTCGACGAAGGCCGTGTCGTCGGCGACCGAGAAGTCCGCGAAGTCGCTCTCCACGGACAACCACCAGCGGTGGCCGGCGGGGTCCGGGAGCCCGTGGTTCTGGGCGGCGTCCCATGCCTGCCAGTACCCGAGGACGTACGAGCACGCCGGGTCCTGGGCTCCGGTGCACGTGCCGTAGGGGTTGCCGGCGACGACCGGACCGCCGTTCGGGGTCTGGTCGGACAGCGGCCACGGGCGTGCGCGGGCGCCGGCGGGGGACGCCGCAGCGGTCGACGCGCCCCAGTTGAAGAGGGTGACGGCGTACTGCACGGCCTCTTGGTTCGTCGTGCCGGTGCCGGACGTCGCGACGGCGAGCGCTGCGGGACACAGGGTGTACGTGTTCGTCCGCGGGGCCATCCGGAGGATCGTGAACTGCGGGCGCGCGTACGACGACGGGTCGGAGGTCGGCCCGCCGGTGCAGTCCTCCCCGTTGACGACGACGCCCGTCCCGACACCGGTCCGACGGTCGGCGAAGTAGCCGGTGACGTCGACGTGCACCACGGCGGTCCCGCGCGACACCGAGACCTGCGCGGTGCTCGCCAGGTCCCCGATCGTGGCGGCCGTGAGCACCGCGCCGGCGATCGACTGCCCGGCGCCGAACTCCTGCGTGGCGACCTGGGCATCGGTGCCGGCCGGCGTGACACGGACGTACCCGGGTGCCGACGGTCGGGTGACCTCGACGGACCCGGTGACGGCCCGCACGGCCGTCGGGAGGGCGGCGCGTCCACTCACCGGTGTGGCCACGGGGGTCTGTCCGACGGTGGTGGCGAGCACTCGGGTCGGTGCGACGGGGACGAAGACCGCGCCGTCGTCGCCGTTGCGGTAGTAGCCGGAGACGTCGAGGAAGACGTGCGCCCGGCCGGCGGAGAGCCGCACCTGTGCGGAACCGGAGCGGAGCTTCACGACCTGCAGGTTCGACACGGTGCGTCCGGGAGTGAACTCCTGGGCGGCGACCTGGGCGTCGCGGCCGTACGGGGTCACGCGGACGTAGCCCGTCGCGGTCGGGGCGGACACCTCGGCCGTGAGGACGACCGCTGCCGCGTCGGCCGGGATCCCGTGCGTGCCCGCGAGCGGCACCCGGACGGGTGCGGTGCCGACGGCCGCCGAGAACGCGCGGGTGGGCGGTGTGGGCGTGAACGTCGTCGTGCCGTCCGCGTCGTACGTGCCCGCGAGGTCGACGTACACGCGGGCCGACCCGGCCGAGGTCTTCAGCGTGATCGTCGAGCCGGAGCCGCCGACGGTGACGAGCGAGGAGATGGTCTGGTGTGCGGCGAAGTCCTGGGTCACGACCGACGTGCCGCTCTTGTACCGCGGCGTCACGCGGAGGTACCCGGCATGCGACGGGTCGGCGACCTCGACGTTCAGGACCATGCCACCGATGCCGGTGCCGACGGGGAGACCGGGATCGAGCTCGACGTTCCGGGCCGTGGTGCCGATCGTCCCCGACCAGATCCGGCGGGTGTCGGCGGGCGAGTACCGCCACCCGTGCGGCTGCACGTCGCCGGGGTCCGCGGTGGTGGCCGACGCGGTCGGTGCAGGGGTCGCCGAGGCTGCTGCGGGGACCGCGACCGCTCCCGCGAGGAAGACCGCCGTGGCGGCCAGGACGGTGATCAGACGGCGCGACGGCACGGTTCCCCCTCGGAGCTCGCCGACGGGACCGCCGGGCGGCGCCCGCTCGGGCGCCTTGGAATCGTATTGGCGCCCGCAGCGTTCCAGCCTGTGGTTCCGCTCAGGGATGCGGCCCGTGTTCGGGGGAGGCGACCGCCTGGAGGCGCGGCTGGCGCTGTCAGGGCGGGTCGCGCCTCCTGGACCCGCTGGCCGCGCCGGATCCGTCAGCCGCGCGGCAGGTGCCGCCGCCACGACCGCCGCCGCGCGGCGATCACGAGCACGGCGACGAACACCATCAGCCCGGCCCCGTGCAGCAGGTAGCTCTCCGCCGCACTCGTGACGCCCAGCAGCACCAGCACCGCCGCCGGCCACACGTAGGCGACCCCCGGGAACGTCGTCGCCGTGACCCAGGCCCGCGCGAACGCGAGCAGCGCCGTCACCGCGAGGATGATCGTGCCGGCGAGCCCGATCTGCAGCCACGCGTCGACGAACGCGTTGAGGCCGGACGTGAATCGCTGCCCGGCCGGGTCGATGAACGTCACGTAGGGCACCACGGCCTCGTGCGGCCACGTGCCGACCCAGCCCCAGCCCTGGATCGGGAACTGGCTCACGAACACGCGGATCTGCGCCCAGAGGTCCACCCGCGTCGCCGTGCCCCCGGCCGCACCGATCTCGGCGAGGACCCGGTGCCGGGCGACGATGCCGAGGCCGATCATGAGCAGGACCGCCCCGCCGAGCACGCCGTTCACCACCGGTCGCGTCGTCGGTCGGGCGTGCCGGAGCGACCACAGCGCGAGGGCGGTCACGGCCAGGGCGATCATCGCGAGCCCGGTGATGGGGGACTGCACGAGCATCAGGGCGATGACGGCGAGGGCGGTCGAGCCGATCGCCCGCCACATCGTCACCGAGCGGGTGAGGAACTCCACCACGAACGTCACCAGCGCCATCGCGGCGATGAAGCCCATGAAGTTGCGGGTCCCGCCGATGCCCTGGATCGGGCCGCCGTACGCGATGTTGCCCTGGATGCCGAACGCCGGGATCGGGGTGTCGAGGACGAGGCCGGACAGGACCTCGAGGCCGAGCGCGACCACGAGCAGGATCCGGAAGGCGTCGCCGGAGGCCCGGATGACCTGCACCAGGTCGCGGCCGAGCGCGAGGTAGAGCCCGAGCCCGATGAAGCAGACGGTGCCGACCAGCCCCCGGAGCGCCACCCACGAGTACTCGCTCCAGAGGACGCTCAACGCGCAGTACCCGACGAACGCCAGGAGCGAGAGGGGGAGCACCCCGTGCCACTCGATCCGGTAGCGCTGCCCGAGCAGGCTCAGGCCGGCGAGGACGAACAGCGTGACGAGCACGGCCCACACACCGGCGCGACCGACGAGCGCGGTCACCGTGGGTTGCGCGAACGCGAAGAGCACGATCACGGTCGCGAGTGCCTGGCTGAACCGGCCGCCCGCGGAGAACCCGATCCACGCCGACAGGTACCGTCGCGCGAGCACGCGTCTGGTCACCCGGCCGTCCGTCACCTCACCATCTTGGCCCATCCGGCCTCGTCGGCAGGTGGACGCCCCGGCGTCGCGCCCGGCGGCGGCCCCGATCGGCGTGCCCCGGACGTCCGCGACACGACGGGTGCGCCCCCGCGCGGATATCCACGATCCGCGATGTCGGCGGTACGATCGCGGCACCATGGCGCGCGGGTGGCGGCTGTACGGCGCACCGACGGTCGCTGCGGTCGTCGGTGGGTCCGCCACGGCCGTGGCCTGGTGGCGGCTCGGCCCGGTGACCCGCGGGACGGTGTGGGCCGAGGACGGCGGGGTGTTCCTCCGCGAGCGGCTCGCACTCGGCCCCGGCGCCGTCCTGGAGCCGTACGCCGGGTACCGCCACCTCGTCCCGCGCGTCGTCGTCGACCTCGCCTGGCTCCTGCCCGTCGAGCGGTACGCGGTCGCGGTGTCGGGCATGTCCTGCCTGGTCGTCGGGGTCGTCTGCGCGCTCGTGTTCCTGCTGTCCGGCGACGTCGTCCGGCCGTGGCCGCTCCGGGTCCTGCTCGCCGCGGTCCCCGTCGTCCTGCCGCTCGCCCCCGTCGAGATCAGCGGCACCGCGGCGAACCTGCACTGGTACGTGCTCGTCCTGGTGCCGTGGCTGTACACGAACCGTGCCCGGACGTGGTGGGGAGCGGTGGCGCTCGCCGTGGTCACGGCCCTCGGCGTGCTGAGCGAGGTCCAGGCGACGCTGTTCCTCCCGCTCCTGCTGGTCGCCTGGCTCCCGCTGCGACGCACGGCGACGGGACGGGTGGACCTCCGCCCGCTGCCGGTCACCCTGGCGGCGGTGGTGGCCGGCGCGGTGCAGGTCGCGACGGCGCTCACGGACCCGCGAGCGTCCCGGCCGGGCGACCCGGGCGCCTCCGACGTGCTCGCCGGGTACCTGCTGCAGCCGCTCGGGGGCGCGTGGGACCGTCGGGTCGGTGTCGTCGCGGAGACGGTGCACGCGCACGGGTGGGGCGTGGTCGTCCTGCCGACCGTGCTGCTGGTGGTCGTGCTCGTGACGGCCGTGGTGCTCGGCCGGGGGCGTGCGCGGTGGGTCGTGGTCGCCCTGGCCGGAGGCTCCGTCGTGGTGTGGTGGGCAGCGCTGGTGGCGAACGGGTCGGCGGTGCAGGACTGGGTGGGTCTCGGGCCGGCCGCGCTGGCGGCGGGGCCGCAGCGGTACGCGGCAGCGTCCGGGTTGCTGCTCGTGTCGGGAGCGGTGGTGGCGGCGTCCGTGGTCATCGGGTCGGTGGGGCTGCCAGGAGGCGCGGGTCGAGCCGGTGCGGGTCGGTCCGGTCCGGCAGTCGGCCGGTCGGCGGCCGCGGGTCGGCTGGTGGCGGTCGTGCTCGCGTGGTGCGTGGTCGCCGCGGTGGTCGTCGCCGCCGCCTGGAACGCCGCTCCGGGGGCGACCCGGCGGAGCGCCGGCCCGGTCTGGTCCGCGCAGGTCCCCGCGGCCGCCGAGGCCTGTCGCGCCGACCCGACGCTGCCGTCCGTCGTGCTCCGGACCGCGCCGTGGCGGGCCGCGGTGCCGTGCGACCGTCTGGTCGAGTGGCCGTGACGACGGGACCGGTGCCGGAGGCCGGGGCGGGCTCGGGTCAGCGGCGCGCGGGCGTCCGGAACTCGCGGCGGGCCGGGGGCGTGCGGGGACCGTCACCGGCGGACACCGGCTCCTCGCCGACGAGCACGATCCGGGTCTTGATCGCGATGAGGGCGAACAGGACCCAGTTGCCCTGGTAGAGCAGTCGGGACTCGGCGACCGACTGCACGAGCAGCGCCACGACGACGAGCAGCGGCAGGAGCGACACCGGGTCGAACGGACGGGGGGAGAGCGACGCGTCGTAGCCGATCCGGGTCGCCGAGGCCCAGGATCGGCTGAGGGTCGTGACCACGTAGACCAAGAAGATCGCCAGGCCGATGACACCGGTCTGCATCCACACGTCGAGGTAGGCGTCGTGCGCCTGCAGGTAGGTCACGCCCTTGCGGTGCGCGAGGTCCGCGAGGGTCGGGATGCCCGGCCACCAGTAGCCGATCCAGCCCCAGCCGACGACGGTGTGCTCCTGGATGAGCCCGATGACCCGCTCCCAGATCACGCCGCGGCCGGTCGCGTCCGAACCCTTGCCGAGCAGCTCGGACACCTGGCCGCGGGCGAGGAACCCGAGCACGGCGACGACCACGGCCCCGACGGCGACGGCGAGGTAGCGCGGTGTCCGTCGTTCGGTCGGGACCCGGCGGATCCAGAGCGCGACGGCGAGCGCGACGAGGACGACGAGCCCGGCGGCCAGCACGGTCGAGGATCGGGTGAGTGCGAGGACGACGAGGGCCACGACGGTCCAGCCGATCGCGCGGTTGCGTCGGAGTCGCCCCTCGGCGTACTGGACGGCGACGGCGATCACGGCGAGGAGCGCGACCATCGCGAGCAGGTTCGCGTTGCCGGGGAGGCCCTGGATGCGCCCGCCGGTGAAGAGCTCGGCGCGTGAGAAGTAGAAGGCGTCCGGGATCTTCCGGTCGCCGTAGTCCGTCCACGCCGGTGCGATCGGGTGTCGGAGGACGACCGCGACGAAGGCCTCGAAGAGCAGCGACCCCATCAGGACCCAGCGCAGCGCGAGGCTCAGCGCGTCGGTGATCCGCCGCCACGTCAGGGTCGAGGCGATCGCGAAGGCCGCGCCCGCGCAGATGACCTGGACCGCGAGGCTCGAGATCGTCGCGAACCGCCAGTGCGACCACACGACGGACACCAGGCACCAGGCGAGGAAGAGCCAGAGCGCACGCGGTGTCCGGGTGAGCGGCGGGCGGGCCCGGACGATGATCGTCGTGGCCCAGACCCCGGCGGCCGCCCAGAGCAGTCCCGCCCCGACCCACGTGAGCGTGTTCGGCACGGCGTCACCGGCGAAGAGCACGAACAGGATCGTCGCGCCGAATGCGAACGCCTCGCGCTCGGGCACGGATCCGCGCGCCAACGGCCAGGTGTTCGTCACGACGCCAGGGTACCCGGGGAGCGCACGTCGACCGCCGATAGGCTCGTGCGCATGTTCCTCGGCATCACGAACACGCCCCGCGACTACGCCTGGGGATCCGTCACGGCCATCCCCGAGCTCCTCGGCCGGACCGTCACCGGCGCACCGCAGGCCGAACTCTGGCTCGGCGCGCACCCGGGCAGCCCGAGCGTCGTCGTGAACCCGGCGATGGTCGGCGGCGCGGACACGCTGCTCGACTGGATCACCGCGGAGCCCCGGGACGCCCTCGGACCGGACCGCACGGGCCTCCCGTTCCTGCTGAAGGTCCTCGCGGCCGCCGCCCCGCTCTCGCTGCAGGCGCACCCGACACCCGAGCAGGCGCGCGAGGGGTTCGAGCGCGAGGAAGCGGCGGGTGTCCCGATCGACGACCCGGCCCGCAACTACAAGGACCCGTTCCCGAAGCCCGAGCTCGTCGTGGCGCTCAGCGAACGCTTCGAGGCGCTGAGCGGCTTCCGCCCGGTGGCCGAGACGCTCGCCGACGTCGAGACGCTCGACGCCGGGTCCGGTCGGCTCGGCCCCCTGGTCGTGCACCTGCAGCACGGGCTCGAGGACACGGTGCGGTGGCTCGAGACCGGCGACTCCTCGGCGCAGGCCGTCGTACAGGCCGTGAGCGACCTCGCCGCCGCGCTGCCCGACGACGCCGTCACCCCGAACACCGCGACCGTGCGCGACCTCGGCACGAGCTACCCGGGCGACCCCGGCATCGTGGTGTCCCTGCTCATGCACCGCGTGACGCTCGCCGCGGGTGAGGCGATGTACCTGCCGGCCGGCAACATCCACGCCTACCTCAACGGGCTCGGCATCGAGCTCATGGCCCCCTCCGACAACGTCCTGCGCGGCGGCCTCACGCCGAAGCACGTCGACGTCCCGGAGCTGCTGCACGTCCTCGACTTCACCGCGTACCCGGCACCCGTCCTGGCCCCCGAGTCGGTCGCCGCCGGCGTCGAGCGCTTCGCGCCGGACGGCGTCGGGTTCGCGCTGCTCCGCGTCACGGGGGACGGACGCCCGGTCGGCCTGGCCTCCGGCGGGGTCGCGCCGCTGCGCGGCCCCTCGATCGCGATCTGCACGGCGGGTGCGGTGACGCTCGTCGGGGCGCAGTCCGCGACGCTGCTGCGCCAGGGGGAGTCCTGCTACATCACGCCCGACGAGGGCGACGTCACGGTCGAGGCCGACAACGGCAGCGGTCTGGCGTCGACGGTCTTCATCGCGACGGGTGCGTGAACCCGCAGCGCGTGGCGGTCTGACGCCGCGCCGGTTCCGCTAGCGTGGCCAGCATGAGTTGGCTGGTCACCGGCGGCGCCGGGTACATCGGGTCCCACGTCGTCCGAGCACTGCGTGCGGCGGGCATCGACACCGTCGCGTTCGACGACCTCTCGAGCGGCTTCCGGGCGTTCGTGCCCGAGGACGTGCCGTTCGTCGAGGGCACGATCCTCGACGGTGCGCTGGTGGCCCGGACGCTGCGCGAGCACGCCGTCACCGGTGTGGTGCACGTCGCGGGCTTCAAGTACGCGGGGGTGTCGGTCGAGCGACCGCTGCACACCTACGAGCAGAACGTCACCGGCATGGCGACGCTCCTCCGGGCGATGGCGGAGAACGGCGTCACCAAGGCGGTGTTCTCGTCGAGCGCCGCCGTCTACGGCACGCCGGACGTCGACACCGTGGTCGAGGACACCCCGAAGGCGCCGGAGTCGCCCTACGGCGAGTCGAAGCTCATCGGTGAGTGGCTGCTGCGCGACATGGAGGTCGCCGCGGGCTTCACCACGACGTCGCTGCGCTACTTCAACGTCGTCGGGTCGGGGGAGCCGGACCTGTACGACGCCAGCCCGCACAACCTCTTCCCGCTCGTCTTCGACGCCCTGCTCGCCGGTCGCACGCCGCGGATCAACGGCGACGACTACGCCACGCCCGACGGCACCTGCGTGCGGGACTACATCCACGTCGCCGACCTCGCGCACTCGCACGCGGTCGCCGCGCAGAAGCTCGAGGCGGGCGAGACCCTCGAGCGCGCGTACAACCTCGGCAGCGGCGACGGGGTCAGCGTCCGGCAGATCATGGACGCCATGGCGAAGGGCACCGGCATCGCGTTCGAGCCCGAGATCGCGCCGCGACGCGCCGGTGACCCCGCGCGGATCGTCGCGACGGGCGAAGCGGCTGCGCGTGACCTCGACTGGGCGATGCGCCACACGCTCGACGAGATGGTCACGAGCGCCTGGGAAGCCCGGCGCCGCATCGGCTGACGGGCCGTCCCGGCGTGCTGAGGGGGCGTCAGTTGTCCCCCGAAACCCCGACAGACCGGCCGCGACACGCCCGTACGGGGGACGTGACACGCCGGAACCGTCAGTGCCTTCTATGATCCGCGACTTGACTCTCGCGAATGACACCGCTGTAATTACAGGCAACGACAGCGATCGTTGTGGTCCCGTTATCGAGACGTCAGGGGTGATCAGGGTGAACGGTTCCGACTTCCACGCCGGAGTACCGGAGGACTGGCACGTCGACCCCGTGTCGCTCGGCGTCCCGGGTGTCCGGCGTCCGGAGACCGACGACGAGGAGAACCCGCTCGCCTGGCAGGTGGACTCGCTGTGCGCGCAGACCGACCCCGAGGCGTTCTTCCCCGAGAAGGGCGGTTCGACGCGCGAGGCCAAGAAGATCTGCACCTCGTGCGAGGTCCGGGCGCAGTGCCTCGAGTACGCGCTCGAGAACGACGAGCGCTTCGGCATCTGGGGCGGCCTTTCCGAGCGCGAGCGCCGCAAGCTCCGCAAGCGGGCGTAGCCGCGCACCTGGCCGGTCCAGGAGGCACGGTGCGCGTCCGACGCGCACCGGTCGTTGATGGCTCCCACAGGTTCACGGCGCGCCGCCGTCCGCAGGCCGAGCCGCGCCTCCAGACCGTAGAGTGACGCCCGTCATGCAGCCCAGAGTCACCGCGATCCTCGTCGCCGCCAACGGGGCGGACCACCTCGACCGGACCCTGGACGCGCTCGCCGCCCAGACCCGTCACCCCGAGAACCTCGTCGTCGTCGACCTCGGGTCGACCGACGGTTCGACCACCGACCTCTCGTTCGGCGGCTCCGCCGAACTCCTGCGCCTGCCGGCCGGCCGGCCCTTCGGCGAGGCGGTCGCCCGCGGCGAACGCGAGGCCCCGCCCGCGGTCGCGGACGAACCCGTCGACGAGTGGCTCTGGCTGCTCGGCCACGACAACGCGCCGGCGCCCACCGCCCTCGCCGACCTCCTGTCCGCGGTCGAGATCGCGCCGAGCGTGGTCGTCGCGGGGCCGAAGCTCGTCGACGTCGACGACCCGTCGCGGCTCCGGGCGTTCGGCGAGAGCATGACCCGCTTCGGCCGGTCGATCGTCCTCGTGCAGGACGAGCTCGACCAGGGCCAGCACGACCGGAACACCGACGTGATGGCGGTCGCCGCCGGCGGGATGCTCGTCCGACGCTCGGTGTGGAACGAACTCGGCGGCTTCGACCCCGCCCTGCCGAACGTGGACGCCGCACTCGACTTCTGCGTGCGCGTGCGCCTCGCCGGACACCGTGTCGCCGTCGTCCCTGAGGCCCGCGTGACGAGCGCCGGGCCCATCGAGGAGTTCGGGCGCAAGCGGGTCTCCGAGGGGCGGCGCGTCCGGATGCACCGGCAGGCGCAGCTGCACCGCCGGATGACCTACGCGTCCGCCGGGGTCCTCTGGATCCACTGGCTCACGCTCGTGCCGTTCGCGATCGGCCGCGCGATCGGGCACCTCGTCGCCAAGCACCCGGCCGCGGTCGGGGCGGAGCTCGCCGCGGCGTTCTCGGTCGCCTTCGGCGGCGGGACCGGACGCTCGCGCCGGGTCCTCGCACGCGGCAAGAAGCTCGGGTGGGCGGCGGTCGAGCCACTCCGCGTCAGCTGGCGCCGGGTGCACGAACGGCGAACCACGTCGCGCGACGTCGAGCTCGCCCGGGTCGAGGACGCACCGATCGCCCGGGCGTCGTTCCTCGGCGACGGCGGCATCTGGGTCGTCCTCGCCGCGGCGGTCCTGAGCGTCGTGACCCTGTACCCGCTGCTCGGCTCGCCGGCGCTGACCGGTGGCGGGCTCCTGCCGCTGAGCACCGACGTCGCCCGGCTGTGGCAGAACGTCGGCTACGGCTGGCACTCGATCGGCACCGGGTTCACCGGGCCGAGCGACCCGTTCGCCGCGGTCGTCGCCGTGCTCGGCTCGATCACGTTCTGGTCGCCGTCGACCTCGGTCGTGCTCGTGATGCTCGTCGCGTTCCCGCTCGCCGCGCTCGGCGCCTGGTTCGCGGTGCGGAAGCTGACCACCCGCACCTGGGTCCCGGTGATCGGCGCGGCGCTGTACACGATCGCCCCGACGCTCGTCGGTGCCGTCACGAGCGGGCACCTCGGCGCCGTGATCGCGCACGTCCTCCTGCCCTGGCTGTTCCTCGCCGTGCTCGAGGCGCACCGCTCGTGGGCCTGGGCCTCGGGCGCGTCCCTGCTCTTCGCCGTCATCGCGGCCTCGGCGCCGTCGCTGCTGCCGGTGCTGCTGCTCGGCTGGCTCGTGTCGCTCGCCGTCGGGTGGCGCCGTGCGCACCGTCGGGTGTTCATCCCGGTGCCGGCAGCCGTGCTCTTCCTGCCGCTCGTGCTCGCGCAGGTCGCCCGCGGCAACGTGCTCGCCGTCTTCGCGGACCCGGGCGTGCCCTCGGCCACCCGTGCACCCTCGGCCTTCCAGCTCGCCATCGGCCAGCCGGTGCCGGACTGGAGCGGCTGGCTGCCCACCACGTCCGGGCTCGCGCTCGCCGCCTGGATCCTGCCGGTCCTCATGGCGGTGCTCGCGCTCCCGGTTGCCGTCGCCGCCATCGGCGCGATGCTCGGCCACCGCTGGGCCGTCGCGGGAGCCACGCTCCTCATCGCGCTGGCCGGCTTCGCCACCGCGTTCGCCGCCACCCACGTCACCGTCACCGGGGTCGGGTCCACGACCACGATCATCTGGCCGGGCAGCGGGCTGAGCGTGTACTGGTTCGGCATCGTCGCCGCCGCCTGCATCGGGATCGACGTGCTGCCGCGGATCGCCCCGGTCGCGGGACTCGTGACGACCGTGGTCGCCGCCGTCACCGTGGCACCGGCGTTCGGGGCGTTCTACCTCGGCAACGCGGTGATCCAGCCGACCTCCGGCCGGGTGCTCAGCGCCTACGTGAACGCCGAGGCGCAGGCCAACCCCGACGTCGGCACGCTCGTCGTCGACCCACAGGACGACGGCTCGCTCGCGGTGTCGCTCGAACGCGGGCAGGGTTCGACGCTCGACGACCAGACCACCCTCGACTCGACGGCGCTCACGCTCAGCCGTTCCGGTGCGCAGCTCGCGACCCTCGCCGGCAACCTGGCGAGCCGGAGCGGGTACGACCCCGAGCCCGCACTGCGGCAGCTCGGCGTGAGCTTCGTCCTGCTCGACGACGCCCTCGACGGTTCCTCCGCGCAGGCGGTCCACGACCGTGCAGCCGGGGCGATCGGTCAGAACGCGCTGTTCACGAGCATCGGCGAGACGACGAGCGGGCAGCTGTTCCACTACGAGGGCGACGTCGACCGCCCGTCCACCGGGTCGGCCGGGGCACAGGCGACGCACGTGCTCTACCTGGTTGTCCTCGGGGTCGTGTTCGGCGCCGCGGCACTGCTGGCGGTGCCCACCGCGCCCCGTCGACGCCGTGCCACCTCGAACGTCATCGAGGCCGAGGAACCCGCCACCACCTTCGACGAGGAGCGCGACGAATGAGCCGTACACCCGCCTCCGTTCGCCGCTGGGTCGTCCGCGGCACGGCGACCGCGATCGCCGTCGTGGTCGCCGCCGGAGCCGTCACCGCGGCGCACGCCCTCGGGACCGACACCGACCCGGGTCGTCCCGCGGGCAAGACGGTGACACCCGTCCCGGCCGACGCCGAGCGCGTCTGCGCCGGCAACGCGCTCCGGCTCTCCGACGACGCCGGCAACGACGCGACGAAGGCGAGCACCGTCGGCTCGGCCACCGTCGCCACCGCGACCACCGGGTCGAGCGTCGAGCGCTCCGGCCTCGACGACTCCGCGACCGGCGGGAGCAAGCCGCGCCTCCTGACCGCTCCGGCGGGGGACACCACCCCGCAGGTCGCCGGCAGCAGCTACCAGAGCGTCGCGAGCGGGGACGTCGTCGGCGTCGGTGCCGCGTCGTGCGACGACCCGAGCCAGTCCACCTGGCTGGTCGGCGGGTCCACCGAGACCGGCCGCACGAGCCTCGTCACGCTGTCGAACCCGACCGACGTGAACGCGACCGTCGACCTGTCGATCTACGACGGTTCGGGCACGGTCAGCGCCCCTGGCACGACCGGCATCGTCGTCGCGCCGAACACCCAGAAGGTCGTCCCGCTGTCCGGGTTCGTCTCCGACCAGGGCTCGACCGTCGTGCACGTCGAGTCCTCCGGCGGCCAGATCGTCGCCCACATGCAGGAGTCCATCGTCCGCACCCTCACCCCCGGTGGGTTCGACATCATCTCCGGCGGTGCGGCGCCCTCGACGTCGCAGATCATCCCGGGCGTGGTCCTCGACGGCGCCCAAGAGGCCCAGCGCGGCGACGACACGGCCGACGCCGCGCCCATCGTCCGGCTGTTCGTGCCCGGCACGAAGGCGGCCCGCGTGACCCTCGGCATCACCACCGCCGACGGGGGCGGGTCCACCGTGAACGCCACCGCCGAGCCCGGTGTCGTCACCGACGTCACGCTCGACGACTTCCCGGACGGTCGCTACGCCTTCACCGTCACGTCGACCGAGCCGCTCGTCGCCGGCGCCCGCACGACCACGCCCACCTACGACGGACGCACGGACGTCGGGTGGTTCGCCTCCGCCGACCCGCTCGGCGAGTCCACCATCACGGCGGTGGCGCCCGGTGAGAACCAGCGCCTCACGCTCGTCAACCCGACGCGCTCCGACGCCGACGTCACGATCCGCTCCGGCGACGAGACGCAGGACGTGCAGGTCGTCGCCGGTGGTGTGCGCACCGTGGTCGTCCCGGTCGCGAAGCAGCTCGAGCTGCAGGGGACCGAAGGGCTCGTCGCCGGGGTGACCTACATGGGCGACGACGGCATCGCCGGGTTCCCGGTGCGGGCGGCGACCGAGGTCTCGACGCCGGTCCGGGTCTACCCCTGAGCCGTGGCGCGCTGCGTCACCAGTGGCGGTAGCGGTCCGGCGCCAGGTCCCACGGGTCCTTGTCGATCAGCTCGCCCACCGCACGGAACACCGCGGTCTCGATGATGATGCGCTTGTCGGTGTCGTCCTTCTCGGGACTGCGGGTGACCCGCTCCACCGGGACGCGGAACACGGTCACGCGGCGCTGCTCGCGGTCCACCCGCCAGCGGGGCATGTGGTCCGGCAGGGTCGAGTCCGTCGGCATGTCCGCGACCTGGAACACGACGCCCTCGAGCTCGGCCGGCCAGAGCCCGAGCAGGTAGTGCGCGGTGTCGCCGACGATGCGGTCGAACGTCTCGGCGCGGGTGATGATCGGCGCGAGGTCTGGACCGGTCACGCTGGACCGTCCGCCGCGTCCGTGCCGGGACCGACCGCGGCCCCGGTCGACGGGTGTGACGAGACGAGTCCTGCGACGCATCCCCACATCGTACGCGGCGCGGGCGGTGCCGCCCTGCTCCGATAGGGTCGGTGGCGGTATGGACGTGAGGATCTGCAGCAAGGTCGCCTGTGGCGCGAGCGCCTCGGCGACCCTGACGTACGACTACGGGGACTCCATGGTCGTCGTCGGCCCCCTCTCCACCCGCGTCGAGCCCCACGGCTACGACCTCTGCGCCCGCCACGCGGCGCAGCTGCGCGTCCCGCGCGGGTGGCAGGTGGTGCGGCGCGAGCCGCTCCGTCGCGACGCGGACTGACGCGGTCGGGTCCGGTCCTCCACAGGGGGATCCCCGGAGGCGCGGCTCACGGTACCGACATCGGCTGACGACCCGCGCCTCCCGGCGTGGAAGACTGGGCGGCATGCCCACCGAAGCCCGTACCGCAGCACCGTTCCGCGTCGCCGACCTCGCCCTCGCCGAGGCGGGGCGCCACCAGATCCGCCTCGCCGAGAACGAGATGCCGGGGCTCATGTCCCTGCGCGAGGAGTTCGGCGCGTCGCAGCCGCTCGCCGGCGCGCGCATCGCGGGTTCGCTGCACATGACGGTGCAGACGGCCGTCCTCATCGAGACGCTCGTCGCGCTCGGGGCGCAGGTCCGGTGGGCGAGCTGCAACATCTTCTCCACGCAGGACGAAGCCGCCGCGGCCATCGCCGTCGGCCCGACCGGCACGCCTGATTCGCCGGCCGGCGTCCCCGTGTTCGCGTGGAAGGGCGAGACGCTCGAGGAGTACTGGTGGTGCACCAGCCGGATCTTCGACTGGTCGGCCGAGGCCGCAGCCGCCGGCGCCGACTGGATCGGCCCGAACCTCATCCTCGACGACGGCGGCGACGCCACGATGCTCGTGCACACCGGCGCCGATGCCGAAGCCGCCGGCCGTGTGCCCGATGCCGGGGCCGACGCGACCACCGAGTGGAAGATCGTCCTCGACACCGTCGCCGCCTCACTGCAGGAGTCGTCGGACCGCTGGACCCGCATCGCGGCCGACATCGAGGGCGTGACCGAGGAGACCACCACCGGCGTGCACCGCCTCTACGAGCTGTCGCGCACCGGCGAGCTGAAGTTCCCGGCGATCAACGTCAACGACTCCGTCACGAAGTCGAAGTTCGACAACAAGTACGGCATCCGGCACTCGCTGCCCGACGGGCTCAACCGGGCGACCGACGTGCTGATCGGCGGTAAGGTCGCGTTCGTCGTGGGCTACGGCGACGTCGGCAAGGGTGCGGCCGAGGCGCTCCGCGGGCAGGGCGCCCGCGTGATCGTGTCCGAGGTCGACCCGATCTGCGCGCTCCAGGCCGCGATGGACGGGTACCAGGTGGCGCGCCTCGCGGACGTCGCCGACCAGGTCGACATGGTCGTCACGTGCACGGGCAACCTGGGCGTCGTCGGTGTCGACGAGATGCTGGCACTGAAGCACCTCGCGATCGTCGCGAACGTGGGGCACTTCGACAACGAGATCGACATGGCGGGCCTCGAGTCCCTGCCGGGCGTCGAGAAGGTCGAGATCAAGCCGCAGGTGCACGAGTGGCGTCTGCCGACGGGCCGGTCGATCCTCGTGCTCTCCGAGGGGCGGCTCATGAACCTCGGCAACGCCACGGGGCACCCGTCCTTCGTGATGAGCAACTCCTTCACGAACCAGGTGCTCGCCCAGATCGAGCTGCACACCCGCCGCGCCGAGTACCCGACGGGGGTGTACGTGCTGCCGAAGCACCTCGACGAGAAGGTGGCGCGGCTGCACCTCGACGCGCTCGGGGTCGCGCTGACCGAGCTCCGGCCGGAGCAGGCGGCGTACATCGGTGTGCCGGTCGAGGGCCCCTACAAGCCCGAGCACTACCGGTACTGACGCGGGCGCGGGCGCGCCGCCGCGTGCCGCCGCCGCGCGCTGCCGCCGCCGCGCGCTGCCGCCGCGCGCTGCCGCCGCGCTGCCGCACCGCACAACCAAAGTCGCCCGGAACCACGCATCCGCGCGGCTCCGCGTGCTTTGGTTGTGCGCCGGCCGCCGGCGGCCGGCCGCCGGCACCCGGCGCGACCGAGCGCGGCTCGCGGCTCGCGGCCCGCGGCCGGGCGCGGGCGCCCGCAGCGCGGGCCGGGCGACGAACCACGTTTCCGAAAACGAACCAGGTAGCCGCGCCGGTTCGACGTCGGAAACGTGGTTCGAAAGCCGGACGCCAGCGCCGCGCGCTCGCGGCGGCGCCCGTCAGCGCGGGAACCCCGGCGGCCGCGCCGTCGCCACCGCCGACGCCCGGTCGAGCACCGCCGCCCGACCCCGCAACGCGCGCAGGTCCCGCTCCCGCCGCAGCACGACCACCCCGGCGAGGAACACCTCGGGGTGGACCGCCGGCACCGGGTGCGCGTACTCGGCGACCGCTGCCGCGAGCGACCGTGCCGCCGCCTCCCGGAGCTCGGGACGGAGGTCGGCAGCACCGCGGAAGAACGCCCCGAGCCGGTTCTCGAGCCGCTGCGGCAGCGCGGACACGTCCGCGACCCCGGCCCAGGCCACGAGCTCCGCGGGCATGAGGACCTCGGGGGACCGCTGCTTCGCCGCCCGCTCGTGCTGCACGAACGTCCCGGCGAGCAGGTCCCCGAGCCGCCGCGGGCGGGATCCGAACAGCGCCACGAGCAGCGCCACGGAACCGAACGTCATCCACAGCTCGAACAGCCCGACGAGGGCACGGGTGAACGCGTGCCGGAACCCGATCGCCCCGCCGTCGAGCCGGACGACCCGGGTGCCGGTGGCGTACCGGCCGACGCTCTTGCCCCGGGTGACGGTCTCGAGCGCCGCCGGCACGAGCACGAGCACGATGACGAGCACGCCGATGCTGAGCGCCGCAGCCCAGGCCTCGTCGAGGTCGCTCGGCCAGACCCGCGACAGGCCGATCATGAGCATGACGTAGAGCGCGAGCAGGCAGACACCGTCGAGGAGCGCCGCCGCGAGCCGCAACGCGATGCCGGCGGGCTGCACGTCGAGTGCGACGGCCTCGCCGACGACGAGCTCGTCGTGGGTGTCGTCGAGCGCGACGACGAACCGACCGTCGGCGAGGTCACGCGGCACGCTGGTCTTCGGCATGGGATCATTCTGTCGGAGACGCACGCCCGCCGCCCGGACGGCACGGACGCGCGAACACCGGAACGAGCGGGGGAGACGCTGTGGACCTGGACGCCTACACCGAGGTGCACCGCGGCCGGTGGCAGGAACTCGACCGGCTCGCCCGCACCCGCCACGCCTCCGGTGCCGACGTCGACCGCCTCGTCTCCGGCTACCAGGCGGCAGCGACCGACCTCGCCCGCATCCGCGGCGCCGCCCCGCGCACCGCCGTCGGCGACCGGCTCTCGCTGACGCTGTTCCGTGCCCGACTCCGGTTCACCGGCACCCCGGTCGACCCGCTCGCGGCGCTGACGTCCTTCTTCGTCCTGCAGCTCCCCGCCGCCCTGTACCGGATCCGCTGGGTCACGATCTGGGTGGCGGCCGCCACGGCGGCGATCGCCGCGATCACGGCGGTCTGGATCACGACCACCCCGGGCGCCGTCGACACGTTCGGCACCGCCGAGGCCCTCCGGCAGTACGCGACCCGGGACTTCCAGGCCTACTACTCCGACCACGGTCTCGGTGCCTTCACGGCACAGGTGTGGACGAACAACGCGTACATCGCCGCCACCATGGTCGCGTTCGGGATCACCGGCCTCTTCGTGCCGTTCTCGATCGGCCAGAACGCGATCAGCCTCGGTGTCTCGGCGGCCATCCTGCACGACCAGGGCCGCCTCGGCGACTTCTTCCTCTACATCGCGCCGCACGGTCAGCTCGAGCTGTACTCGATCTTCCTCGCGGCCGCCGCCGGCCTGATGATCTTCTGGTCGTGGGTCGCCCCCGGGGCACGCACCCGCGGACAGGCCCTCGCCGAGGACGGCCGAGCACTCATCACGATCGCGGTCGGCCTCGCCCTGACGCTCCTGCTGTCCGGTCTCGTCGAGGGCACGGTGACCCGGCAGGACTGGCCGTGGCCCGTCAAGATCGGGATCGGCACCGTCGCCCTCGCGGCCGTGCTCTGGTACCAGTGGATCCTCGGCGGTCGGGCGTACCGCGCGGGGCAGCGCGGCGACCTCGAGGAGTTCGAGCGCGGCACGTCCGCGCTCGTCGCCGACTGACGGACGACTAGAGCCGTCCGGTCGCCTTCGCGCGGATGTACGCGTCCGCGACGAGCGGCGGCACCTGCTCGGGTGCGGCCCGGACGACCTCGGCCCCGGCGCGGCGCGCCACGTCGGCCACGCCGTCGGCATCGAGGAGCGTGCGTTCGGCGGCAGCGCGTCGGTACACGTCGCGCTCGGCACGGCCCTGGAGGGACGGCGCACGTCCGCCCCGCCGCCCCGGTCCCGAGACCGCCGGGTCCACCGCCCCGCTCGCCATCCGCTCGACGGCCGGGTCCGTCACGCTGGTGACGACGACCGCGTGCTGCCGCGTCAGGCGGGGGAGCACGGCGAGCAGGTCACCCGACGCGCCGACCGAGTCGAGGCTCGACACGAGCACCACGAGGGCCCTGGAGGTGGTGATCGAGTCGACGAGCCCGGGCACCGCCGACCAGTCGGTGGCCGCGATCCCGGGTTCCGCGAGCGCGAGCGTCTCCCCGAACCGCTGCACGACGTCGGTGCGCGTGGCACCGTGCACGCGACCCCGGACGGCGTCGTCCAGCACGGCGAGGTCCACCCGGTCGCCCGCGGCCGCCGCGAGTGCGCCGAGGAGCAGCGCGGACTCGATGAACGTGTCGAGCCGCGGTTCGTCGTCGACCCGTCCGGCACCGGCACGCCCGGCGTCGACGACGACGATCACCCGACGGTCCCGTTCCGGACGCCAGGTGCGCACCACGAGGTCCTGGCGGCGGGCGGTCGCACGCCAGTCGATCGACCGCACGTCGTCGCCGCGCACGTAGTCCCGCAGCGAGTCGAACTCGGTGCCGTGGCCCCGCAGTTGGAGGGTGGTCTCGCCGTCGAGTTCCCGCAGCCGCGCGAGCCGCGAGGGCAAGTGCCGACGCGACCGGAACGGCGGCGTGACGACCAGCTCGGCGGGCGCCACGAGGACGCGTTGGCGTGCGGCGAGCCCGAGCGGCCCGAACGCACGCACGGCGACGCCCGCGGAGGCCCGGCGGCCGCGACGGAACGGGGCGAACCGCATGCGCGCGGTCCGTCGCTCCCCGGCGGGCACCTGCAGGTCGATGCGGCGCGGGGCCTGCCCCGCGGACGGCTCCCACATGTCGCGCACCACACCGCGGAGCATCCGGCGGCCGTCGTTGGCGAGCACGAGCGTGCCGTCGGCGGTGGTGTCCCGGCGGGCGAGCCGGGGCATCCGCCGCTCGACCCGCACGGCGGTGAGGTCGGCGGCGAGCAGCACGTCGAGCAGGGCGGCCAGCACGACCACGCCCGCCCAGGCCGCACCCGCCCATCCCGTGCCGAGCAGCACGGTGGGCACGATCGCGACGGCGAGGAGCGCGACGAACCGGCCGGAGATCGCCACTAGATCGGCACCCGGACCTGCTCGAGCACCTGCTGCAGCACCCCGTCGGCACCGACGCCCTCGAGCTCGGCGTCGGCGGCCACCCGCAGCCGGTGCCGCCACACCGGCAGGAGCATGGCCTGGACGTGGTCCGGCGTGATCGCGTCGTAGCCGGTGAGCCAGGCCCAGGCCTTCGCGGCGGCGAGCAGGGCGGTCGCACCGCGGGGGCTGACCCCGACCCGGACGGACGGCGCCTGCCGGGTGGCGCGGGCGAGGTCGACGATGTACGCGAGGACGTCGTCCCGCGCCCCGACCCCGCGGACCGCGCGCTGTGCGGCGAGGACCTCGTCGACGCCGAGGACCGGCGCGATCCCGGCAGACCGGACGTCCCGCGGCACGAAGCCGTCCGCGTGCCGACGGAGCACCTGCCACTCGACGTCCCGCGGCGGGACGTCGAGCGTGAGCTTCATGAGGAAGCGGTCGAGCTGGGCCTCCGGGAGCGTGTACGTGCCCTCGAACTCGATCGGGTTCATCGTCGCCGCGACGAAGAAGGGGGCGGGCAGCACCCGGGCGTCGCCGTCGACGCTGACCTGGCGTTCCTCCATGGCCTCGAGGAGTGCGGACTGCGTCTTCGGCGGCGTCCGGTTCACCTCGTCGGCGAGGAGCACGTGCGTGAACACCGGTCCCTCGCGGAACGGGAATGTGCCCGTCGAGGCGTCGTACACGAGCGAGCCGGTGACGTCGCCGGGCATCAGGTCCGGCGTGAACTGGATCCGCTTCGTGTCGAGCGACATCGCGGCGGCGAGGCTCCGGACCAGCAGGGTCTTCGCGACGCCGGGGACGCCTTCGAGCAGGACGTGCCCCTGCGCGAGGATGCCGACGATCATGCCGGAGACGGCGCCCTCCTGCCCGACGACGGCCTTGCCGACCTCGGCGCGCAGCCGTCCGAACACGTCGCGCAACGGATCACCAGCGGGGGTCGCCTGCGGGGTCTGGGTGGTGGACGGATCGGTCACGGTCGTGCTCCTCGGTGGTCTCGGTCGGTCTGCTGGGCGCCGGTGGTCGCGGCGAGGACGGCACGCTCGAGGTCGTCGAGCGCCGCTGCCCCGGCGGTGAGGGCCCGGTCGTCGGTGGCCGGGCCGCCCACGAGGACCGCCCCGACGCGCCGGTCGGGGATCCCGGTGGCGCGTGCCGCGGCCCGGACGACCTCGTCGACGTGGGCCGACCGGGGGAGCCCGAGCCGGCGTGCCGTGCGGCGGAGGGCCGCGATCCGGAGCGTGTCGAGCGCGTGGGTCCGGTCGCCGGTGCGTGCGGCGAGCCGGGCACGGCCCTCGGTGGTCTCGGCGGCACGGACGACGACGGGCATCCGCTCGACCACGAGCGGGCCGAGCCGGCGGCCGCGCCAGACCGCGGCGGCGACGGCGACGAGTCCGAGCAGCACGAGTGCGCTCGGCACCCACGGCGGTGCGAGCGACCCGAGGGTCGGTGCCGCGTCCGCCGTGCCGGGGGTCGGCTTGTACCAGGTGAGCGTCGCGTCGTCGCCGAGCAGGCCGAGGGCGAGGGCGGCGTTGCCGGCGGTGGTGATCGTGTCGTTCCGGAACGCCGCCGTGGTCCCGACGAGGGTGACGTCACCGGCCGGGGTCGCCGTCCGGACGAGGCCGTAGGCCCGGTCGCCGCCCGAGCCGGACGGCGCGCAGAGGTCGGTGCCGCTGGGGGCCGGGCCGCCGTCCGGCACGGCGTACCCGGTGCCGCCGAGGGTGACCCGCTCGGCACCGGCAGCGGCCGGGATCGCGCACGAGGTGGTGGACACGGTGTCGTCCCCGCCGACCTGCGTGACCGGCTCGACGTCGAGCCCGAACGCCTCCAGCGTCGCGGGGGCCGTCGACACGAGGACGACGTGGTCCGCCTGCCGAGCGATCCGCCGCGCGACGCCTCGGTCGAGGACGCCCTGCTCGTCGTCGACGAACACGGTGCCGTCCCCGATCCGGTCGGCACGGTCGACGATCCGGACGTCGGTGCCCTGCTGCTCGAGGACCCGCACGAGTGCCTTCGCGCCGCTCGCCGTCGCGGAGGTCGGGTCGAGCGGTGTCTGCCCCGGGCCGGTCCGCCCGACGACGGCCGTGAGCACGGCGAGCACCGTGCCGACCAGGACGATGGCGACCCAGAAGCCGACGCGGAGCCCACGGCCCGCGCGGCGCGGCGCGGTCGAGGTCGAGGCCTCGCCCGACGGTGCGGACGGGGTGGCGGTCGCGGTCACGCGGGGACCGCCGGGGTCGTCGTCTGCGCGGGCCGCGCCGTCCGGACGGCGTGCTCGGTGTCCAGGACGTCGCGGGCGCTTCGCTCGGTCGCGTCGGCGCCGAGGTACCGCACCTCGTCGAAGGTGGCCGCGGCGCGCTCGAGCCGCGCGGCCTCGGCCGGGAAGACCGCGGCCGCCCGGCCGGCGATGGCACGCGCGGTGGCACCGGGGACGTCGGGGACGAGGTCGCGCTCCCCGAGCCCACGGGCGAGGGCACGGTACCCGTCGAGCACGGCGCGGGACCAGTCACCCGCGCGCAGGGCCGCTCGGGCGTCCTCGGCGATGGCACCGGCGGGACGCAGGTCGTCGTCGTCGAACACCCCGCCGACCTGCCCGTCCGCGAGCCGAGCGCGACGCCGGGGGAGTCCGCGGGCGACGACCACGAGGACGACCACCGCGACGAGCACGACGACGGCCGTCCAGAGCAGGGTGTGCGCGACCGCGGGGGAGCCGAGGCCGTCCGCTCGGAGCGAGCCGAGCCAGTCGAGGACCGCGCGCGAGGCACGGTCCCACCAGGTCACGTGGGCACCGTCGTACTCCGACCGCTCGAGCTCGCGTTCGAGGAGCCGTCGTGCGTCGTCGGGGTCGATCGTCATGCGCGGCCGTCCGGCGGGTACCGTCCGGGTTCGCCGCCCCACTGCGGCGGCGTCGGGCCGCCCGGCTGCTGGCCGCCCGCTCCCGGCTGGCCCGACCACGGCTGCCCCGGCCACGGCTGGCCAGGCCACGGCTGCTGCGGACCCGGACCGCCACCGGGCCAGGTCGGCCCCGGCCACGGCTGCTGCGGCCCCGGACCGGCACCCGGCCACCCCTGCCCCTGCCCCTGCCCCTGCCCCTGCCTCGGCCACGCCGGCCGGTCCACCCGCGGCGACGGTGCGAACGGGTCTCCCGGCTGTCCGGTCTCGAGGTGCGACGCGATCCGCTGGTCGAGCGCCTCGGTCCGGATGCGGCGGTCGATCGCCAGGAAGGTCACGACGGACGCGGAGAGCACGTCGGTGATGCACTGCACCGCGATCCCGAGCAGGCTCCCCACGACGATCGCCACGAGCCCGCCGACCCCGGCTCCCGACCCCGCATCGGTCTGCCCGAGCGGGTCGAACGTGCCGCCGACGAGCGTCGCACCGATCGTGAGCGGGACCGAGGCGATCGACACCGCGAAGGCGAACATGACCTGCACGAGCAGGATGATGCCGAAGGTGCGCCAGAAGGCTCCGCGGGTGAGCCGCCACGACTGCGCCGCGGCCTGGAACACGGGGCGTCCCTCGAGCGCGATGGTCGGGACGGTGAACGCGAACTTCGTCCCGAGCCAGACGAGCACGACGGTGAAACCGAGGCCGAGCACGAAGAAGGTGAGCAGGAAGCCGCCGATGCCCGACCCGTTGCCGGAGAGCCCGGCGGCGGCGCCGACCAGCACGAGCACGAAGACGATCCCGATGACGGCACCGGCTGCGAGCTGCAGGAGGATCCAGGCGACCACCGACCAGCGTCGTCCGGCGAGGAGCGCCCAGAGCCCGCGGAAGGTGGCGCGCCGTCCGAGGATGCGTTGTCCGGTGTCCGCGGCGACCGGGGCGACGAGGAAGCCGCGCCCGAGGTAGGCCAGGAACGGGAGCCCGATCGACAGCACCAGCCAGAGCGTCACCGAGCCGGCGAGGATCGACGTCTGGCCGTCCACGTCGCCGTCGACCGCCGAGAGCATGCGGGACTGGATCGCACGCTGGCCGAACGCACTCGCGATGGTGGAGAGCAGCCCGAGGACCCCGCTGAGGAGCACACTCCAGAGCAGGAGCACCCGCGCGTTGCGGCGGAACACGGTGAAGGCGCCGCTCAGGACGTCACCGAGCCCGAGCGGTCGCAGCGGGATGACCGGCCGCGACCCGGCCGGCGGCGGCCCCGGTGGCCGACCCGGCCCACCGGCGGACGGCCCGCTGCCGTACGGTCCACCGGCGGACGGACCACCGGACTGGCCCGGCCACGGGGCGGACGGCTGCTGCCCCGGGGGCTGAGCCGCGCCTCCTGGGCCGTTCCCCCGACCGTCCTGCGGACCGCCGGGCGCCCCCGGTACCTGCCAATCGGACATCGCCGCCCCCTCGTGGTCCCGACCGAGCACGCGGAAGGCGCGGTCGACACCCATCCTGTCGGAAAACGCCGTCGCACGGGGCCTCGGCTATCGTGAGTGGTCAGGTGCCGACCGGGTACCGCTGCACGTCACACGGAGTCCCCATCACATGACACCGCGCATCCTCGTCGTCGACGACGACCAGGCCCTCGCCGAGATGATCGGCATCGTCCTCCGCTCCGAGGGCTACGAACCCGAGTTCAGCGCCGACGGCAACGACGCCATCGACGCGTTCCACGGGACGAAGCCCGACCTGGTGCTGCTCGACGTGATGCTCCCGGGCATCGACGGCATCGAGGTCTGCAAGCGCATCCGCGCCGAGAGCGGCACGCCGATCATCATGCTCACCGCCAAGGGCGACACGTCCGACGTCGTCGCCGGGCTCGAGAACGGCGCCGACGACTACGTCGTGAAGCCCTTCAACCCGAAGGAGCTCGTCGCCCGCATCCGCACCCGGCTCCGCCCGACGGCCGCCGATGCGACGGTGCTGCACGTCGGCGACCTCACCGTCGACGTCGCCGGGCACGAGGTCCGTCGCGGCGACGCCGTCATCGCGCTGACCCCGCTCGAGTTCGACCTCCTGCGGGCGCTGTCCGAGAAGCCGAACCAGGTGTTCACCCGCGAGATGCTGCTCGAACAGGTCTGGGGCTACCACTACAAGGCGGACACCCGCCTGGTGAACGTCCACGTGCAGCGCCTCCGCGCGAAGATCGAGCACGACCCCGACAACCCGAAGATCGTCACCACGGTGCGCGGCGTCGGGTACCGGGCCGGAGGAGCCTGAGCACCGTGCCGTCCGCAGCGTCGACCGGCGGCGTCGCCGTGCAGGGCAGGCTCGCCCGCGCCGGCCGTCGCCTTCGACGGTGGGTCCGGCGCGGCTGGCGCGCCGCGGCGTACCTGTGGCGTCGTTCCCTGATGTTCCGGTCGGTCGCGATCACGGTGATGACCACCGGCCTCGCGGTCGCGATCATCGGCACGGCCGTCATGATCAGCATCTCGAACAACGTCTACTCGCAGCGCCGCGACCAGATCGAGTCCGAGTCGGCGCGCGCGACGATCGTCGCGCAGGGCATCTTCGACGCGGCCACCGCGGGCGAGGACAACAACCAGAGCGAGCTCGAGACCCTGCAGAGCGAGGCGCAGCAGGCGATCCTGTCGAACACCACGAGCCCCGGCGGCACGAGCATCGCCATCGAGCGGAGTCCCGACCAGCCCGGGCCGCAGACGGTGCAGAACGTCGCGAGCCAGGGCTTCCCGGACGCCGTGATCACCGACGCCCTCCGCAAGCAGGTCGGTAAGAACACCGGCACGCTCAGCCTGCAGCCCGTGCGCCTCGACGACGACGGCCGCCACCAGCCCGGCCTCGCCGTCGGGTCGACCCTGCAGATCCCGAGTGCCGGTCAGTACGAGCTGTACCTCGTCTACGACCTGTCGGACGCCCAGCAGACCCTCGACTTCGTCTCGCAGACGCTCTCGATCGGCGGTGTCGCGCTCATGGTGCTCATCGCCCTCGTGACCTCGCTCGTCGTCCGTCTCGTGGTCGTGCCGATCCGGGGCGCGGCCGAGACGAGCCGGAAGATCGCCGCCGGCCGGCTCGACGAACGCATCCCCGTGCGGGGCAACGACGACATCGCCACCCTCGCCCGCAGCTTCAACGGCATGGCCGACGCGGTGAGCCGGCAGATCACCCAGCTCGCCGAGCTCTCCCGCGTGCAGCAGCGGTTCGTCTCCGACGTCTCCCACGAGCTCCGGACCCCGCTCACGACCATCCGGCTCGCCGGCGACATGCTGTTCGACTCCCGTCACGCCTTCGAGCCGTCGGTCGGTCGGTCCGCCGAGCTCCTGCACGCCCAGGTGGAGCGGTTCGAGCTCCTGCTCGCCGACCTCCTCGAGATCTCGCGGTTCGACGCGCAGGCGGTGCACCTCGATCCCGAGCCCGTCATCCCCGCGGCCCTGGCGACCGACATCGTCGACGAGTTCCGGCCGCTCGCCGAACGCGCCGGCATCGACCTGCAGCTCGCCACACCCGGCGGGCACACCACCGTGCAGCTCGACGCGAAGCGCATCCGCCGCGTGCTCCGCAACCTCGTCGGCAACGCGATCGAGCACGGCGACGCGAAGCCCGTGCAGGTCGTCGTCGACAGCGACGCCCGCTCGGTCGCGATCGCCGTGCGCGACCAGGGCGTCGGCATGCCGCCGG
Source organism: Curtobacterium sp. Curtsp22 (assembly GCF_059492135.1). Taxonomy (NCBI): domain Bacteria; kingdom Bacillati; phylum Actinomycetota; class Actinomycetes; order Micrococcales; family Microbacteriaceae; genus Curtobacterium; species Curtobacterium sp. Curtsp22. Next base: position 3,744,062 of record NZ_CP168519.1, read on the forward strand.
AGGACGCCGCCCGCGTGTTCGACCGGTTCTGGCGCGCCGACCCGAGCCGCAAGCGGACGATCGGCGGGACCGGCCTCGGACTCGCGATCTCGCTCGGCGACGCGAACCTGCACGGCGGCCGCATCGACGTGTGGTCCCGCCCCGGCGAGGGCTCCACCTTCGTGCTCACGCTGCCGCGCAACGACCGCGTCACCGTGACGACCTCGGCGATCCCGCTGCCGGACCTCGACGAGTCGTACGACGGCCCCCGCGCCGTCAGGGAGGACGACTGATGCGCACCCGCTTCCGCACCCTGGTCGCCACGGCGCTCGCCGCGGTGACGATCGTCGCCGTGTCCGCCTGCGCCGCGATCCCCACCGACGGCGCGGTGCGCTCCGGCGGCGTGATCAAGGACCAGTCGGTGTCCGGCGTCGACTACCGGCCCGGCAAGCCCGTGCCCGGCGCCGACCAGACGACGATCCTCCGCGGCTTCATCGCGGCCGGCACCGGTGCGGCGGACGACTACGCCGTGGCCCGGGAGTTCCTCGCCTCGAACTTCTCGACGAAGTGGAACCCCCGGCGCTCGGTGACGATCCAGCCCGGCAACCCGGCGATCGAGCGGGTCGGCGAACGCGAGCTGACCTACACCCTCACCGCCAGCGCCTCGGTGGACGCCGACGGCGAGTACACGCAGGCGGTCCGACCGACCTCGTCCACGCTGACGTTCCAGTTCACCCGCGAGGACGGCGAGTGGCGCATCGCCTACGCCCCCGACGGCATCATCCTGTCGCCGGTGAACTTCGAGTCGGTGTTCCAGCAGCACGCGCTCTACTTCTACGACCCGACGTACAAGTTCCTCGTGCCCGACGAGCGCTGGTTCCTCGCCAGGTCGTCGACGAGCACCCGCATCGCGAGCGCGCTGCTCGCCGGACCCGCGAGCTGGCTCAAGGGGGCCGTGGTCACCGCCTTCCCCGAGGGCACGCAGCTCTCCCTGAACGCGGTCACGATCCAGAGCGGGACCGCCCTCGTCGACCTGTCCAGCGACGCCCTGCGCGCCAGCAGTCAGGACCGGATCCGGATGCGCGAGCAGCTGAGCAAGTCGCTCGCCTCGGTCGCCACGGTGTCCTCCGTCGACATCACGGCCGAGGGCACGACCTTCGCCGTCCCCGACGGCAGCGGGTCCGACGCGCAGCAGAACCCCGACGTCGATGCCCGCCCGCTCGTCGACCAGGACGGCACCGTGGGCTACTCGGCCCTCGGCGGCGGGAAGATCGCACCGCTCGGCAACGGCATGGGCGCGGAGATCGGCGACCTCGGGCCGTCCTCGTTCGCGTTGTCCGCGTCCGGGACCGCTGCGGTGGTCGGGAACGGCGACGGCGTGACGGTCGTGCGCGGACGCTCGCACCTGCGCATCGACGCGACCGACGGCCTGGTCCCGCCGTCGATCGACGACCTCGGCTTCGTCTGGGTCGCGTCCGAGAAGAACACCCGCCGGGTCACGGCCTACGGCCTCGGCGGCGATCCGCACGCGGTGAACACGACCCTCCCGGCCGGCGACCTCGTGTCGTTCCAGGTCTCGCGCGACTCGACCAGGGCGCTCGCGCTCATCCAGACGAACGACGGACCGAGCCTGTACGTGATGGCCATCGTCCGCGGCGCCGACCGCACACCGACCGCACTCGGCTCCCCGGTGCGCGTGCAGGCCGCCACGGGCAACGCCGTCGGCGCCGCGTGGATCAGCGACTCCGACGTCGCCTCGGTCGGGCAGACGTCCTCCGGCCCGGACGTCGTCCGCTCCACGATCGGTGGGCAGTCGAGCACCCTGCCGAAGCCCGACGGGCGGGCGACCGAGATCGTCGGCGGGAGCGGCGGTTCGATGCTCCTGCGGATGTCCGACGGGTCGGTCCTGCAGTCGACCGGCGGTGGCTGGGTCACGACCGGGATCAGCGCGGACGTGCTCGGCGTTCAGCGCTGAGGTCGCTCCTCCACAGAGCGGCGGTCCAGGAGGCGCGTCCCCAGCCCCACGGATCGGCGTGCGCCCGGTGGTGGGTGGCGGTCAGGATCGTCGGCATGACGACACGGGACAGCCTGCGGCCGTGGCTCGACGCGGCCGTCGCGGTGCTCGGGCTCTTCCTGCCGGTGGACTGCGTCGGGTGCGGCCGGCCCGACCGGGCACTCTGCGCCGCGTGCCGACACGCGCTCGATGCGATGCCCCGCCGGGTGCGTCTCGTCGCCGGGGTCCGGCTGGACGCGGCGTTCGAGTACACGGGACTCGTGCGGACGATGCTCCTCGAGCTCAAGCTGCGCGGGCGCGTGGACCTCGCTCGGCCCCTCGGCGCCCGGTTCGGTGGGCTCGTGCGGGCGGCGCTCGCCGACGCCGGTCCCGGGGCCGTGCTGCTGCGGGTGCCGCCCTCGCGGCAGGGTGCTCGGCGGCGGGGGTTCGACCCCGTCGTGCTGCTGGCGGCGCGCGGGGGAGTGCGGCGGTCGCGGGCGATGTCGAGGTTGCGGACAGGAGGGCTGGCGCGGCGCCGCGCCGGCGCCGGCGTCGGTGCAGGTGCCGGTGCCGGCGTCGGCGTCGGCGCAGTGCACGGCGGGCAGGGCGCAGTGCACGGCGGGCAGAAGGAACGCAGCGCGGTGGAACGGGTGGCCGCGACGGTCGGCACCCTCTCGGTCACCGGCGTCACCGGCGTCACCGGTCGAGCCGTCGTCGTGGTGGACGACGTCGTGACCACCGGCGTCACGATGGCCGAGGCCGTCCGCGCCGTGCGTGCCGCCGGTGGTCGGGTCGTGCGGTGCGTCGCCGTCGCGAGCGTCGACGACTGAGGAGCGCCCGCCCGGAGCCCTTCGCGCATCGGTGAACGCTCGGTGGCCACTGTGTGTCCGGTGGGTGTCCTGGCGACTCACCGACATCGCGTGACGCCGGAGCGCCACCGGGTCTAGCCTCGCGGCAAGGCGTTCAGGATCGCCGGATGGAGGCGACGCGCTGAGTCTGGATGGGAGCCGCCACATGGACGTGACGATCACGGGCCGGAACATCGGGGTCACCGACCGATTCCGCACCTACGTCGAACAGAAGTCCGAGAAGATCGACGTGCTCGCCGACCGCGCCCTCGCCTTCGAGGTGCGCATCAGCCGCCACAACGAGAAATCGGGCGGTTCCCAGGGCGAGGACCGCGTCGAGCTGACATTGATCGGCCCCGGCCCCCTCGTGCGGGCGGAGTCCGCCGCGTCGGACAAGTACGCCGCCTTCGATCTGGCCTTCGCCCGGATCATGGAACGACTCCGCCGAGCACGCGACCGCCGCAAGGTGCACCGCGGCCGCCACCGTCCGACCTCCGTGTCCGAGGCGTCCGGCACCGCGTTCGAGCGCATGGGTGTCGTCCCTGCCGACGGCAAGCTCATCGAGGACGTCGCGACGGGTGCCGTCCCGGTGGTCGACGCGAACGCCGAGGACGACGAGAACGAGGTCTACAGCCCCGTCGTGATCCGGCACAAGGTCTTCGAAGCCGGTCCCATGACGGTCGACGACGCCCTGTACTTCATGGAGCTCGTCGGGCACGACTTCTACCTGTTCGTCGACGCGGAGACGCACCGGCCGAGCGTGGTCTACCGCCGCAAGGGCTGGGACTACGGCGTGATCGGCATCGACGACCCGTCCGCCGAGCACGCTCCGGCAGCGGCGTCGGAGTCCGAGCCGGCGGTCGCGATCGCCTGACGATCGCTCAGTACGGCAGACCGAACCCGGGTGTGCGCGGACCGTTCGCGGGCCGCGCACACCCGCGCTGTTCACAGCGGCCGGAGTCGACGGGTTGCTAGCATGACTGGCTGTTCGCATCGCGCAGGTCGCGCGTGACGATCTCGTAAGGAGCTCACGTGGCAAACGTGCTGGAGAAGGTCCTCCGCATCGGCGAAGGACGCACCCTCCGACGGCTGAAGGCGTACGCCTCGGCCATCAACGACCTCGAGGACGACTTCGCGAGCCTCACCGACGAGGAACTCCAGGACGAGACCAAGGAGCTCCGCGAGCGCTACGCGAACGGCGAGACCCTCGACGACCTGCTGCCCGAGGCGTTCGCCGCCGTGCGGGAAGCAGCGAAGCGCACCCTCGGCATGCGGCACTTCGACGTGCAGCTCATGGGCGGTGCCGCGCTGCACCTCGGCAACATCGCCGAGATGAAGACCGGTGAAGGCAAGACCCTCGTCGCCACGACGGCCGCGTACCTCAACGCCATCCCGTCGCGCGGCGTGCACGTCATCACCGTCAACGACTTCCTCGCGTCGTACCAGTCCGAGCTCATGGGCCGCGTGTTCCGTGCGCTCGGCATGACGACCGGCTGCATCATCGCGAACCAGTCCCCGGCCGAGCGTCGCGAGCAGTACGCCGCCGACATCACCTACGGCACGAACAACGAGTTCGGCTTCGACTACCTCCGCGACAACATGGCGTGGCAGGCATCCGACATGGTGCAGCGCGGCCACTTCTTCGCGATCGTGGACGAGGTCGACTCGATCCTCATCGACGAGGCCCGCACGCCGCTCATCATCTCCGGTCCCTCCTCGGGCGAGGCGAACCGCTGGTTCACCGAGTTCGCGTCGATCGCGACCCGCCTCACCCCGGGCGAGGACTACGAGGTCGACGAGAAGAAGCGCACCGTCGGCGTGCTCGAGCCCGGCATCGAGAAGGTCGAGGACTACCTCGGCATCGACAACCTGTACGAGTCGGCGAACACCCCGCTCATCTCGTTCCTGAACAACTCGATCAAGGCCGTCGCCCTCTTCAAGCGTGACAAGGACTACGTCGTGATGAACGGCGAGGTGCTCATCGTCGACGAGCACACCGGCCGCATCCTGATGGGCCGCCGCTACAACGAGGGCATCCACCAGGCGATCGAGGCGAAGGAGAAGGTCGAGGTCAAGGCCGAGAACCAGACCCTCGCCACGGTCACGCTGCAGAACTACTTCCGCCTCTACCAGAAGCTGTCCGGCATGACCGGTACGGCCGAGACCGAAGCGGCCGAGTTCATGTCGACGTACAAGCTCGGCGTGGTCCCCATCCCGACGAACAAGCCGATGCAGCGCATCGACCAGACCGACCTCGTCTACAAGAACGAGAAGGCGAAGTTCGAGCAGGTCGCCGAGGACATCGCCGAGCGCCACGAGAAGGGCCAGCCGGTCCTCGTCGGCACCACGAGCGTCGAGAAGTCCGAGTACCTGTCGAAGCTCCTCGCGAAGAAGGGCGTCAAGCACGAGGTCCTCAACGCGAAGAACCACGCGCGTGAGGCCGCGATCGTCGCCCAGGCCGGTCGACTCGGCGCCGTGACGGTCGCGACGAACATGGCCGGTCGCGGTACCGACATCATGCTCGGCGGCAACTCGGAGTTCCTCGCCGTGCAGGAGATGCACGCCAAGGGGCTGTCCCCGACGGAGACGCCGGAAGAGTACGAGGCCGCGTGGGACGACGTGTTCGACCGCGTCAAGGCCGAGATCAAGGACGAGGCCGACAAGGTGCGCGAGGTCGGCGGCCTCTACGTCCTCGGCACCGAGCGCCACGAGTCCCGTCGCATCGACAACCAGCTGCGCGGTCGATCCGGCCGTCAGGGCGACCCCGGCGAGAGCCGGTTCTACCTGTCGCTCACCGACGACCTCATGCGCTTGTTCAACTCCGGTGCCGCAGAGAGCCTGATGGGCCGCTCGAACGTCCCGGACGACCTCGCGATCGAGAACAAGCTCGTCGGCCGTGCGATCCGGTCGGCCCAGGCGCAGGTCGAGGGCCGCAACGCCGAGATCCGCAAGAACGTCCTGAAGTACGACGACGTCCTCAACCGCCAGCGCGAAGCGATCTACAGCGACCGCCGCCACATCCTCGAGGGCGACGACATCCACGACCGTGCGCAGTCGTTCCTCAAGAGCGTCGTCGACGACGTGATCGACTCCCACACCGCCGAGGGCAACGCGGACGACTGGGACCTCGACGCCATGTGGACCGAGCTCGGGACCCTGTACCCGATCTCGATCTCCATCGACGAGGTCATCACCGAGGCCGGCTCGAAGGGCAAGGCCTCGCGCGAGTTCCTCGGCCGCGAGATCCTCTCCGACGCCAAGCTCGCCTACCAGCAGCGCGAGGAACTCCTCGGTGACGAAGCCATGCGTGAGCTCGAGCGCCGTGTCGTCCTCTCCGTGATCGACCGCCGCTGGCGCGACCACCTCTACGAGATGGACTACCTCAAGGACGGCATCGGCCTCCGTGCGATGGCACAGCGCGACCCGCTGGTCGAGTACCAGCGCGAGGGCTACGCGCTCTTCCAGAGCATGATGGGCCAGATCCGCGAAGAGTCGGTCGGCTACCTCTTCAACCTCGAGGTGCAGGTCCAGTCCGACGGCGAGAACGCCGTGATCGAGGCCAAGGGCCTCGGCGAGGACGAGGTCTCCGGTCTCGAGTACTCCGCTCCGTCGATCGACGGCGAGGTCGAGGTCCGCGACGAGCGCGGTCGCCTCGAGCAGGCCGCGACCGCGCGGGCGCAGAAGGCGCAGGCCGAGGCCGAGGCGGCCGCCGGGCCGGAGCAGGGCTCCGCGTTCGGCAATGCCGCGACCGCGTCCGGCCAGGCTGCCGCGGGCAACCGCGCCGAGCGTCGTCAGGCCGCCAAGAAGGGCTGACGCGACCACGTCCGGACAGGAGGCGCGGTGCCGGCTGGCACCGCGCCTCCCGTCCGTTCCCCGTCACGTCTCGGGCGTCACAGGACCCCGACCGCCGTCGCGCGCCAGCGACCCTGCCGTTCCTCCAGGCGCATCGCGACCGCACGGGCGTGACTGCGCGTGTGCACGACGACCGTCGCCTCGGCGACCCCGTCGGCGGGGCGGCACACGATCACGCTGCCGACCCGGAGCAGCGCTCGTCCGCGCGACCGGCTGCCGAGCTGCCGGGCCCGCGCCGCCACCGCCGCCCGCTGTTGCAGGTGCCGGTGCACCTCGTCGGTGATCCACCGGGCGATGCTGTCGACCTCGCGTGACCCCGTCAGGATCTCGGCGACGCAGAGGCCGAGCGCGCGAGCGGTGTCCTCGACGTCGGTCGGTGGCGGTACCGCGCTGAGTCGCGGGACGTCCCCCATCGGCTCTGCGTCATCGATCCGGCGTGCTTCCTCGGCCACCCCTGCCCCTTTCGTCGGGGCTGAGCGTAGAGCGAGTACAACATGAGAAATATGACTGCCCTCCAGCCTGTGGAGAGAGCGGAGTTGTCCACAGTGGTGCGCACCTAGACTGGGCGGGTGTCGACCCTCAGTGACCTCGTCCTCGCGCAAGGCCGTTCCTCCGAAGCCGACGTGGAGTGGCTCCACCTGCTCGTCGGGGACTGGCAGCTGCTCGCCGACCTGTCCTTCGCGGACATGGTCCTCTGGGTCCCGACCGCCGAGGACGGCTCGTTCGTGGCGGTGGCGCACGCTCGCCCGAGTTCCGCGGCGACGCTCTTCTACCGCGACATCGTCGGGCAGGAGATCCGCGAGGAGTGGCGCGAACAGGTCACCGAGAGCTTCGTCGGCGCGAAGGTCGTCGACTCCGCCGAGCCGGACTGGTACGAGGACACCCCGACGCGCGTCCGGGCGATCCCGGTGCTCCGGCGGCTGAGCGCGAACAGCGCTGAGACGACCGAGCGCCCGATCGCGGTCGTGACGCGGCACTCGAACCAGGACGAGATGCGCACCCCGAGCCGCCAGGAGCTCAACTTCACCGCGAGCGCGAACGACCTGTTCGGCATGATCGCCACGGGTGACTTCCCTGACATCGGTGCGCCGGCCGGACCCCGACGCGGTGCACCGCGCGCCAGCGACGGCCTGCTCCGCCTCGACACGAACGGGATCGTCACGTTCGCCAGCCCGAACGGCCTCAGCGCCTTCAACCGGATGGGCTTCGAGGGCGAGCTCGAGCGGAAGTCCCTCGCCGAGGTCACGACCGAGCTCATCGGTGCGCAGCTCGACGTCGACGAGTCGCTGCCCCTGGTCGTCACCGGCCGTGCCCCGTGGCGTGCCGACGTCGAGTCGAAGGGCGTCACGGTCTCGCTGCGGTCGATCCCGCTGCGCGACCACGGCGAGCGGATCGGTGCGATCGTCCTCTGCCGCGACGTCACCGAGCTGCGGCACCAGGAGCGCGAGCTCATCACCAAGGACGCGACGATCCGCGAGATCCACCACCGCGTGAAGAACAACCTGCAGACCGTGGCCTCGCTCCTGCGCATCCAGGCGCGCCGCACCCACTCGGACGAGGCCCGGACGTCGCTGCAGAACGCGATGCGCCGCGTGGCCGCGATCGCCGTCGTGCACGACACCCTGTCGACCGGCCTCAGCCAGAACGTCGACTTCGACGAGGTCTTCGACTCCGTGCTGAAGCTCGTGACCGAGGTCGCGGCGTCGCACAACACGACCGTCCGCCCGAAGAAGACCGGGGAGTTCGGGGTGCTGCCTTCCGAAGCGGCGACCCCGCTCGCGCTCGGGCTCACCGAGCTCGTCACGAACGCCGTCGAGCACGGGCTGGACGGCCGCGACGGCGAGGTCGAGATCGTGGCGGAGCGCTTCGACGACCACCTCGACATCCAGGTCCGCGACAACGGGCGGGGCCTGCCCGAGGGCAAGGTCGGGTCGGGCCTCGGGACGCAGATCGTCCGCACGCTGATCCAGGGCGAGCTCGGCGGCACCATCGACTGGCACACCCTGACCGGCAGCGGCACCGAGGTCACCATCACGATCCCGTTCCGCTGGCTGACGGCGACGCCGGGCGCCGCGTAGCGCGCTCCGCGCCCGCGCCGCGCGCTGCCTGGATGCGTGGGGCGCGCCCGCCAGGGCCGCGTCGAACCACGTTCCCGTCGTCGAACCGCCGTCCGGCCCTAGTTCGACGTCGGTCCCGTGGTTCGTCGCGCGGCCGCACAACGAAAGCACGTCCGAACCGCGCGGTGCCGCGGCGTCGCGTGCTTTCCGTGGTGCGGAGGCACGTGCAGCGGCCTGGAGGCGCGGCGTGCGCCCGCCAGGCCCGCGTCGAACCACGTTCCCGACGTCGAACCGCCGTCCGGCCCTGGTTCGACGTCGGTTCCGTGGTTCGCCGCGCGGCGCAGCGGGCGGCCGCACAACGGAAGTGCGTCCGAACCGCGCGATGGTGCGGCGTCGCGTGCTTTCCGTTGTGCGCAGGCATGCGCAACCGCCTGCAGCCGCGCCCCGCGCACGACGACGCCCGCCGGCCCCGGAGGGACGGCGGGCGTCAGGCGCGCAGCAGGCGCCGGGTCAGGAAGCGCGGCGAGCGCGGGCGGCGCGACGCTTCAGCGCGCGGCGCTCGTCCTCGCTCAGGCCACCCCAGACACCGGAGTCCTGGTTGTTCTCGAGGGCGTACTGCAGGCACATCTCGGTGACCGTGCAGCGAGCGCAGACCGACTTGGCCTTCTCGATCTGATCGACGGCCGGTCCGGTGTTCCCGACGGGGAAGAAGAGCTCGGGGTCCGCGGTGAGGCAGGCTGCCTGGTCACGCCAGTCCATGTGTGGTGCTCCTTGAAATCGATGCTCGAACGGCAGGCCGGGGCCGTGGTTCGGGGATCGGAACGCTGAGCATGCGCGAGGCACGAGGGGACACCCGTGGGGGAGGAGTCCGCTGGAAGCGAGTCTGACGCCCGCAGAACGCTCGGGGGAGGAGCGTCGAACCACGGGAGACGCACACCACATCGTGCCGTCCAAACGACCTCGAATATCGTTCCATACTGGTAGGGCCAAATCAAGGGTTCCGACGCTGGAGGAATGCTGTGCCCGACACCACCCCGACCGAGCCCGACCACGTCGAGCGGCGGTCGCCTGCCCTCCTGGCGCTCCTCGTCGTCGTCGGACTCGAGTTCGTCGCCCTCGTCGTCGTGACGATCGTCCTCATCGTCGAACTCATCGTCGCGCCGGCCACGAGCATCGCGTCCGGGATCGCGCTGACGGTCCTCGCGGCCATCGCGGCGCTCTGGCTCGGCTCCCTGTTCATCGGCCTCCGCAACCGTCGTCCGTGGGTGCGGTCCGGGATCATCGTCTGGCAGGTCCTGCAGGGTGCGCTCGCGATCGGGGCGTTCCAGGGCGTGTTCCGCGTGCCCGCCGTCGGCTGGTTCCTGCTCATCCCCGCGCTGCTGGGCATCACGCTGGTGCTGTCGCGACCGGTGACGGACGCGCTCGCCCGTCCGGTCGAGTAGACGGTCCCGATCCACGGACGGGAGGCGCAGTGCCAGCTGGCACCGCGCCTCCCGTCCGTCGATCAGTCGGCTCTCAGACCAGGCCGAGCTTCTTCCGCAGGCTCGCCACGTGCCCCGTCGCCTTGACGTTGTAGAGCGGCAGCTGCACGGTGCCGTCCTCGTCGACCACGATCGTGGAGCGGATCGTGCCGGTGACGATCTTCCCGTAGTTGTTCTTCTCGCCCCAGGCGCCGTACGCCTTGTGCACGGCGAGGTCCGGGTCGCTCAGCAGCGGGAAGGTCAGGGCCTGCTCGTGCTGGAAGGTCTTGAGCGCCGGCAGGTCGTCCTTCGAGACGCCGAGCACCTCGTACCCGGCGGCCTGCAGCGAGGACATGTTGTCGCGGAAGTCGCACGCCTCGGTGGTGCACCCCGGCGTCGACGCTGCCGGGTAGAAGTACACGATGACCTTCTTCCCACGCAGGCCCGAGAGGGAGTGCTCGGTGCCGTCCTGGTCCGGCAGGGTGAAGTCGGGGGCGGTGTCGCCGGCGGCGAGACGGTCGGTCATGGGGCTCCTGTTCGTGGTCCGTGCCCCGAGTGGTCAAGAGCACGCGAAACCCATGCTATTGTTGTTTCCCGTTGCAGCACGGAAGCGCAACATGCACCTCTAGCTCAATTGGCAGAGCAACTGACTCTTAATCAGTGGGTTCTCGGTTCAAGTCCGAGGGGGTGCACCAGCAAGGCCCCGACTCATCGAGTCGGGGCCTTCGTCGTTCCCGGCGCGCGGTGCCGCACGGTGAGACACGCCCGGAGTGCGATTCGGCCGCGACTCCGCGTGCGGATCAGTCGGCGGGGACGTCGACCACGCGCTCCTCGCCGATCACGGGGTCGAGCGCTCCCGCCGAGGTCGCGGCGAGGTCGGCACGCAGCGGTTCGATGCCGTCGCCCGGCACCCAGAGCTCGAACGTCGCGGCGGCGCCGTACGCGGGGTCGCCGAGCGTGGCTCCGTGGTGCCGGACCCAGTCGCGCAGCACGTTGTCGATCCGGCCGGCGTCGGCGTGCGGGACGTCCACCGTCACCCGGGTCAGTGCGCGCCGGTGCACGAGCGTCGCGCGGTCGAGTGCCTCGGACACCGAGGTCGAGTAGGCGCGGACGAGGCCGCCGGCACCGAGCTTCACGCCCCCGAAGTACCGCGTGACGACCGCGACGACGTCGGTCAGCCCGCGGCGCCGGAGCACCTCGAGCATCGGGACGCCGGCGGTCCCGGAGGGTTCACCGTCGTCGCTCGACCGCGCCTGGTCCCCGAGCACGCCGGTGACCATCGCGGTGCAGTTGTGCCGGGCGTCCCACCGCCGGTGGCGGACCTCGGCGATCACCCGGTCCGCGTCCGCGACCCCGGACACCGGCGCCACGGTCGTGATGAAGCGCGACTTCGTGATGACGATCTCGTGCTCGACCGGGGCGGCGACCGTGGACGGGTACGGGGTGCTCACACCGTCGAGGCTAGCGAGGTCCTCGTCGGCGGCTCGCGCTACCATGTCCTGCACGACGTGCGGCTGGGGAGGAGTCCGATCGACATGGCGACAGCAGATCCGAGGGGTGGCGTGCTCGACGCCGCGGAACTCGCGCGCCGGCTGAACCTCCTCCTCGACTTCGAGGAAGCGCAGCGCGGCGCCCCCGTCCCGTTCGCGGCGATCGAGGAGTACGTGGCGGCCCAGGGTGGCTCGCTGTCCCGGGCGAAGTGGACGTACATGCTCTCCGGCGACGGCCGTCGCAACCGTGACACCGGGCTGCTCCGCCTGCTCGCGGGCTTCTTCGAGGTCGACGAGCGCTTCCTGCTCGAGGACAGCGACGTCCCCGAGCGCATCGGCGCCCAGCTCGCCCTCGTCCGCTCCCTCCGATCGGCACGTGTCAGCGGGTTCGCCGCCCGGACCTTCCCCGGTGAGCTCTCGCCCGAGGCGCTCCGTCGCATCGCCGAGGTGCTCGAGGAGGAGTCCGCCCGGGGGAGCGTCGCATGAGCGCTCCGACCGACCTCGTCGAGGCGTTCTGGGCGCGCGGTGCGGCCGAGGGGTGGTCCGACGTCGACCAGGCCGTCGCCGCCGCGGCCGAGGTGGTCGGCAAGCCGATCGTCGTCCGTGAAGAGGCGTTCCTCGCCGCCGAGCCCGTGTGCGGCTTCGTGGCGACGCTCGAGCGGCAGCACCTGGTGATGATCTCCCCGACGGCCTCGCGGACGTTCCGGTCGTTCGTCATCGGCCACGAACTCGGCCACATCCTGCACCGCCACCAGGACCACGCACCGCAGGCGGCCTACATCCGCGACGTCATCCCGGACCTGCCCGAGTACAAGGTCGAGCGGGCACTCGCCCGCGGGCTGTTCTCGAACGAGTACGAGCACGAGGCCGAGGTCTTCGCCGACCGGCTCGCCGGGCTCATCCGCGGCCACCGCGACCGTCCGAGCGCGTTCCGCGGGGTGTTCGGGTGATCGTCTCCCTCGTCCAGGCGCTGCTCCTGATCGCGGGCACGGTCACGCTGTTCGTCCTGCAGCGCGGGCAGGACCGCACGCTCGCGGTCACCTTCCTGCTGTTCGCCGCGACGATCGTCACGAACGTCGACCCGCTGTACCGGTGGCTCGATCCGCTGTTCGGCGGGTTCAACGTGGTCACGGTCGTCAGCGACTGCCTGATGGTCGCGGGGACGAGCACCCTGCTCTGGGGTGTGGCGAAGGCCGTCGGTGCCGCGCGGCCGTGGCTCCGGAACGCGATCGTCGTGACGTGCGCGGTCGTCGTCGTGGTGGTCATCGTGGCGTTCACCGTCCTCGACAAGCCCGCGACGACGACGACCTTCATGCTCGACGCCGGATCGCACCCGGCGGCGACGGTCTACTCGATCGCGCAGACGGTCTACCTCGGGGTGGCGCTCGGCGCGACCGGACTCATCTGCGTCCTGCACCTGCGTGAGGCCCGCACCACCACCGACCTCGTCGGCCTGTGGGTCCTCGTGCTCGGTGGGGTCCTCGGTGTCGTGCGGATGGTCGTCGTCGTGGTGATGGACCTCGCGCACGTCCTGGGCGACCTCGGCCTCACCCGGGCCCTCGCGCTGCCCTACGACGTCACGACCCCGGGTGCGGTGATCTGCGTGTCGTCCGGGATGCTCCTGCTCGTCATCGGCCACCAGGTCTCCCGTCGTCGGCGCTCCCGTCGGGTGGAGACCGCCCTGCGCGCCCTCACGCCGTTGCACGCGCGGATCGGCACCGACAACGCCTACCCCGACTCCGGCGATCCGGCGACGCGGCTCAGTCGGCTCATCGTCGAGATCAACGACGGCGCCCGTCGCGCCCGGCAGCCGCTGAGCGAGTCGGAGCAGCGGGCCCTGGCCGACGCCGAAGCGGCCCTCGACGCGGCGTAGCGCCAGTCGTTACCAGAACGGGACATCGATCCCACTGGATGGGTCGACGTCGTCCGGGCCGCCGTGTAGGGTCTGTAGCAGGTGCTACACGCGATGTGGCAGCACGGGGTGGGACTCGGCCGCGTTGGGGGCGGCCGAGCACCACCGGCCCGTGCCCGCGGTGTCTAGGATCGTCGGGTGACCGTCTTCGCAGCCCTCGTCCTGTTCATCGGTGCCGTCTTCAACGTCGTCACCTGGCCGCGCTTCTTCCAGCGGGTCGCGAAGGACTCCCGGGCGCGTGACGCCGCCGGCAAGCCGACGACGTTCTACACGGTGCACCTCGTGCTGCTGCTCATCGCGCTGGCGATCGCCGTCGCGGCCGTCGTCGCGGGGATCCTGCTGCTCGTCTGAGCCGGTCCCGACCGGCCTCGCCGGACCCGGCCGGCTGCGAGCGTGTCCGTCGCCGAGGGAGCAGGATCGGCGCTGGTACCGTCGCCGCCGGAGGCCGGGCCAGAACCCGAATCCGTCCCGGGACCCGGCGACGACGGGGCTGTGGACGCGACCCGGTGCCGGCCAGGAGGCGCGGTGCGGGCCCGCACCGCGCCTCCTGGCCCGCGACCGGTCGCGTCCAGGACGCTTCAGGCCTGCTTCAGCGGCGCACGGCAGGATCGGGACATGCGTGTCCTGGTGGTCGACGACGAGGTGCGGCTCGCCGACGGCGTCCGTCGCGGGCTGGAAGCCGAGGGGTGGGCGGTCGACGTCGCTCACGACGGCGTCGACGGACTGTGGCACGCCCGCGAGTTCGGCTACGACGCGATCGTGCTCGACCTGATGATGCCCGGCCTCAGCGGCTGGGCCGTGTGCGCGCAGCTCCGTGCCGACGGCGACTGGACGCCCGTCCTCATGCTGACGGCGAAGGACGGCGAGTGGGACCAGGTCGAGGCGCTCGACGCCGGGGCCGACGACTACGTGACGAAGCCGTTCTCGCACCCGGTCCTCGTGGCGAGGCTGCGTGCCCTGGTGCGCCGAGGTGCGCGCGAGCGCCCGGCGGTCCTGACGCTCGGCGACCTCGTCGTCGACCCGGCCGCCCGGAGGGTGTCCCGGGCGTCGACGCCCGTCGAGCTGACGAGTCGCGAGTTCGCCGTCCTCGAGTTCCTGGCGCGCCGCGCGGGCGAGGTCTGCTCGAAGCGCGACGTCATCGAGAACGTGTGGGACGTCGACTTCGACGGCGACCCGAACATCGTCGAGGTGTACGTCGGACACCTGCGTCGGAAGGTCGACCGGCCGTTCGGTCGCACCGCGATCGAGACCGTGCGCGGCGCCGGCTACCGGTTGGCGGCGGACGGTGGCTGACGGCGGCCGTCGGCGCTTCCGGTCCGTCCGGGCGCGGACCACCCTCGGGGCGGTCGTCGTCGTGCTCGCGGCGCTGCTCCTCGGTGCGGCGGCGTTCGTCGTCGTGCTCCGCCTCGTCCTCCTCGACGGGGTGCGGACCACGGCGGAGTCGGGGCTCGAGCAGGCCTCGGCGCGGGTCGAGGCCGACGGCGCCGGGGTCGTGAGCGGGTACGAGGACGTCCTCGTACAGGTCGTCGGGGACGACGGGTCGGTCCTCGCCCACGGGGACGACGCCGATCCGCCGGCGCTCCCGACGACCGACGAGTCCCGCTGGACCCACGACGGCGAGCGGTGGCTGCTCGTCGCCGATGACGTCGACCTGCCCGGCGGCGGGGATGCGACGCTGGTCTACGGGGTCTCCCTCGACCAGACCGACGCCGCCGTCGGTGCCGCGGTCGCGCTGCTGGCCGCGGGCGTCCCGGTGCTCGTGCTCGTGATGGGGGCCGTCACGTGGGTGGTCACCGGCCGGTCGCTCCGCCCGGTCGAACGCATGCGCACCGAGGTCGAGACGATCCGCGCGGCACGACCGGACGCCCGGGTCGCCGTCCCGGACACCGGCGACGAGATCGCCCGGCTCGCCGCGACCATGAACACCATGCTCGACCGGCTCGACCGTTCCGCCGCGGGGCAGCGGCGGTTCGTCTCCGACGCCTCCCACGAGCTGCGGTCGCCGATCGCGACCATCCGCCAGCACGCCGAGGTCGCCGCGGCGCACCCCGACCGCGCCGACGTCGTCGAGCTGTCCGAGGTGGTGCGCTCGGAGGCGCTCCGGCTGCAGGACCTCGTGACGGGCCTCCTCGAGCTCTCACGGCTCGACGAGGGCGACGTGGGCGTCCGGCGTCCGGTGGACCTCGACGACCTGGCGCTCGCCGCCGTGGCCCGGGCGCGTGGACGGCTCGGCGGGAGCACCGACGGGTCGATCCGGGTCGAGGGGTCCGGGATCGGGCCGGCCCGTGTCCTCGGGGACGAACGGCTCCTCGCCGCCGTGGTCCGCAACCTCGTCGACAACGCCGTCCGGCACGCCGAGGGTCGGGTCGTCGTCGCGCTCGCCGAGCAGGACGGACGCGCGGTCCTGACGGTGGACGACGACGGCGCGGGCATCGTCCCGGCGGACCGCGAGCGCGTGTTCGAACGCCTCGTCCGGCTCGACGAGGCGCGCAGCCGGGACGTGGGCGGCGCGGGGCTCGGCCTCGCGATCGTCCAGGACGCGGTCCGGGCGCACGGCGGGGACGTCGTCGTGACGGACTCGCCGCTCGGCGGTGCCCGGTTCGCGGTCCGCATCGCACTCGGCGGCTGACCAGGGGGCTTCAGCCGTGCTTCAGCACCCGCCCGGAACCCTGGTCGCATGAACGCACTCCGCACCACCACAGCCCGCTCCACCCGTCGCGTCGCCGGCATCGCCGCCCTGCCGCTCGTGGCGTCCCTCGCCCTCGTCGGGTGCTCCACCGCGCAGTCCGACGGGGGATCGTCCACGTCGTCGTCGTCGTCCTCGTCCGGATCGGCGTCCGGCGGCGCGACCGCTGCGTCCGCCACGTCGAACGACGCCCTGCGTGCCGCCGTCGCCACCGCCCGTGACGCCGTGGGGTCTGGCACTGTGATCTCGGTCGAGCAGGAGCAGAACGGCACCGCGTACGAAGTGCTGGTCGTCACCGACGACGGCACCGAGCACGAGGTGCACACGAACGAGGCCGGCACGGCGGTGTCCGGATCGCCGCGGACCGAGACCTCGGACGCCGACGACCGGGCCGAGAACGAGCGCTTCACGGCCGCGGCCGACCTGACCGTGGACGACGCGGTCGGCCGGTTCGAGGACCTGCACGCCGGCACGATCACCGAGCTCGGGCTCGACGACCACCTCGGGAAGGTCGTCTGGGAGGGCGACGTCCGCGACGCCTCGGGCACGAAGCACAGCGTCCGCCTCGACGCGGGCACCGGCAAGGTCGTCACGGACGAGGTCGACACCGACGACTGAGCCGTGGAGGGCTCGGGCGCGAGGGCGTCGGTGGTCCGCGGTAGACCTGGGGCATCCGGCCACGCGCCGGCGGACCCGGGAACGACGATGACCGACCAGACCCCGCGCACGTACCCCCAGGGCGTCCCCAGCTGGATCGACGCCCGACAGCCGGACCCGGATGCGGCCCAGGCCTTCTACGGCGGGCTGTTCGGCTGGGACTTCGAGGAGCGACTCCCGCCGGGGGTGCCGGGCTCCTACCGCATCGTGTCGATCGACGGGCACGAGGTCGGTGCCGTCGCGTCGAGTGACGAGCCGGCCACGTGGCTCACGTACATCGCGGTCGACGACGCCGACGCCGTGGCCCGTCGCGTCACGGAGCTCGGCGGCACCGCTGGTCCCGCCGAGGACGCCGGACCTGGGGGAGCGGCCGGCCGCAGTGTCGACTGCGTCGATCCCCGTGGTGCCGCGTTCGGGCTCTGGCAGGCGCGTGCCCGACTCGGCGCCCAGCACATCAACGCCCCTGGTGGGTGGGTGTTCAGCGACCTCCGCTCGACCGATCCGGAGCAGGCGATCGGGTTCTACGAGCAGCTCTTCGGCTGGCAGGTCTCCGGCATCGAGGAAGGCCCGAGCGCGATGGTCCGGCTGCCCGGGTACGGCGACCACCTCGCGGCGACCTCGGACCCGGACATCCGCGAACGCCAGGTCGGCGCGCCCGAGGGGTTCGCCGACGTCATCGGCGCGCTCGACAAGCTCGACGCCGGTGCCGACGACTGGCACGTGTCGTTCAGCGTGGCGGACCGCGACGGTGCCGCAGCGCTCGCCGAACGGCTCGGTGGTCGGGTACTGGACTCGTGGGACGGCTTCTGGACCCGGGCCGCGGAGCTGCAGGACCCGCAGGGCGCGACGTTCCGCGTCACGCAGTTCGCGCCGCAGGACGGCTGAGTCTGCCCGGCTCAGGACGCGGACGGCAACGGCGCGCCGAGGGCTCGACGCAACGCCAGCCCGGCGACCTGCTCGTCCGTCGTGTCGAGCAGCACCCGGTAGGTCTCCCCGGGCGTGACGAACTCGACGCACACCGCGTCGAAGTCGCACGGTTCGATCCGCCACCCGCGCACGGACTCCATCGGCACCGGCGTCAGGGCGTCCCGCTCGTAGCTGGTCTCGGCGGCGACGCGGTCGTCGAACACCCGGACGCGGCCGAAGGTACCGCGCCAGGTGAGCTGGAGGTCGAGCGTGGGGGAGACAGATTGGTCCGGCACCCGCCGATCGTACCGACGGGTGCCGGACCCTCCTGCACGCCCAAGGCGCGCTGTTTCGCTATCCGGACACTCCGCCCGTCGCCGGTCGAGCCGACGGACGGGGGAGCGGCCGGTGATCAGGCCCGGTGGTCGTCCGAACCGGCATCCGGACCCGAGGACGCGTCCGAGCCCGCAGCCGGGGACCCGTCCGTGCCGGCGCCGCTCCGACGCACCTGGTTCGCCGGGTCCCGACCGGTCACCGGGTACGGACCCGTGATGCCCGAGCGGAGCGAGGCGATCCGGAGGATGCGGTCGCGCTGCAGGAACCAGCCGAGGATGAGCAGCGGGATCACGATGATGAGCGACGCGATCGTGTACGTGCCGATCGGGTAGTCGATCGCCATGAGCACGATGACGGTCGCGAGGAACACCAGCGTCAGCCAGGACGTGTACGGCGCCCCCGGCAGCTTGAACGACGGCTCCTTCGCGAGTCCCTGCTTCGCCCACGACCGCAGCTTCATCTGGCAGAGGATGATCGTGCCCCAGGCGGTGATGATGCCGAGGCTCGCGATGTTCAGGGCGATCTCGAACGCCTGCCCGGGGACGAACAGGTTGAGGATGACGCCGACCAGCGTGAACGCCGAGGTCAGCAGGATGCCGGCGAACGGCACGCCGCCCTTCGTCATCTTCGTGGTCCACTTCGGCGCGGAGCCGTTCATGCCCATCGAGTGGAGTGCGCGTCCGGTCGAGTAGAGCCCGGCGTTCAGCGACGACAGCGCCGCGGTGAGGACGACGAAGTTCATGATCGAGCCGACGACCTGGCCGACCTGCGGGTTGCCGATCGACGAGAAGAAGGTCACGAAGGGGCTGACGCCGTCCTTGTACGAGGTGTACGGCAGGAGCAGCGAGAGCAGGACGACCGACCCGACGTAGAACACCGCGATGCGGAAGACGACCGAGTTGATCGCGCGGGGGATGACCTTCTCGGTGTCCTGCGTCTCGCCGGACGCGGTGCCGACGAGCTCGATCGCGGCGTAGGCGAACACGACGCCCTGCACGACGAGGACCGCCGGGAGCAGACCGGTCGGGAAGAGGCCGCCGTTGTCAGCCCAGATCTTGAACCCGGTCCGGACCGTCTCGCCGCCCGTCTCGACGGGGAACGCGAACACGAGCCACACGAGCGCGACGATGAGGAAGGCCACCAGGGCGGCGACCTTGATGATCGCGAACCAGAACTCCAGCTCGCCGAAGACCTTCACGGCGACGAGGTTCGCGGCCAGCACGACGACGAGCGCCGCGAGGGCCAGCGCCCACTGCGGGATCGCGCGCGGTCCGGCCCAGTAGTGCAGGTAGAGCGCGACCGCGGTGGTGTCCACGATCGAGGTCATCGCCCAGTTGAGGAAGTACATCCACCCGGCGGCGTAGGCGAACTTCTCACCGAAGAACTCGCGGGCGTACGAGATGAACGACCCGGACGACGGACGGTGCAGCACGAGCTCACCGAGTGCCCGGAGGATGAAGAACGCGAAGATGCCCGCGATGAGGTACACGACCGCCAGGGCCGGCCCCGCGGTGTGCAGGCGACCGCCCGCACCGAGGAAGAGCCCTGTGCCGATCGCGCCGCCGATGGCGATCATCTGCAGTTGCCGGGGCTTCAGCCCGTGCTGGTAGCCCTCCTGCTCGTGCGAGAAGTCGTTCGCGGGCGCGCGGTCCACCCCGGTGTCGTTCTGCGCTGTCATGCGCGACACGCTACAGGTGCGTCGAACAGGGGTGGCACACAACCATGCGAGTCTCCTGAAAAGTAACGAGCCGGTCACGATCGCGATCCCCGCACCGATGGGCGACACGCCGTGAACGGGGTACACCGGTGCCGGGATTCCGGCGGACCCGGATTCGCGACGGGGGACAAGCGCCGATAGCCTTGAACGTCCCTTCAGGGGACACCGACGATCAGGACGCGTCCGCCGCAGCAGCACAGCGGGGGCCGTACGGTCGGCTGGACCGGGGTCGTCCCGAGTACGACCCCCGCGTGCGTGATCGCTCGCCCTGCGCCGTTGCGCGGGCTCGATGCGATGTCGCCGAACACGGTGCCGGGCGACCCGTCCGCAACCACCGGTACCGCCGTGCGCCGTTCCGCGCCGCGGTCCCGCGAGGAGCACCGTTGACCATCGCACCACCCCAGGACCGGCGTGCCGTCACGCCGGACCACCCCACCGACATCCCGGCCGTGCGCGTGCACGGCGCCTACAAGGTCTTCGGCCGTCGACCCGGTGAAGCGGTCCGCCGCCTGGCCGACGGCGCCACCCGTGACGAGGTCCGTGACCTCGGCTCGGCAGCCGTCATCGACGCGTCCTTCGACGTGCGTCCCGGCGAGATCTTCGTCGTCATGGGCCTGTCCGGCTCGGGCAAGTCGACGCTCATCCGCATGCTGAACGGCCTACTGGAGCCGACCGCGGGCAGCGTCGAGATCGGCGGCCGGACGGTCACCAAGGCGACGCCGAAGGAGATCCGCGAGATCCGCCGAACCAGCGTGTCGATGGTCTTCCAGCACTTCGCGCTGCTGCCGCACCGCACGGTGCTCGAGAACGTCGCGTACGGCCTCGAGGTCAACGGCGTCGACAAGGCCACCCGGCTCGCCAAGGCCCGCGAGGTCATCGGCCTGGTCGGACTCGACGTCTGGGCGGACGCCAAGCCCGACGAGCTCTCCGGCGGCATGCAGCAGCGCGTCGGCATCGCCCGCGCCCTCGCCGCCGAGACCGACGTCCTGCTGATGGACGAGGCCTTCAGCGCCCTCGACCCGCTCATCCGCCGCGAGATGCAGGAGCAGCTCGTCGACCTGCAGCAGCGCCTCGGCAAGACGATCGTCTTCATCACGCACGACCTCAACGAGGCCATGTTCCTCGGCGACCGGATCGCCGTGATGCGCGACGGCCGGATCGTGCAGATCGGTTCGCCGGAGGACATCCTCACGGACCCCGCGAACGACTACGTCGCCCAGTTCGTGCAGGACGTCGACCGCGCCCGCGTGCTCACCGCGTCGAGCGTCATGGAGCCCGCACGTGCCGCGGTCCCGCTGACCGTCGGCCCGCGTGGCGCGCTCCGGACCATGCGTGACCTGCAGACGGCCGCGGTCTTCGTGACCGGACGCGGCCGGAAGCTCGAGGGCTGGGTCCGCGACCGGCACGTCATGCGCCAGGTCAAGGCCGGCGACACGAACCTCGACGCCATCGTCAACACCGAGTACGCCCGGGTCGCGCCGGAGACCGCGCTGACCGACCTGTTCGAGCTCGCGGTGGAGTCGCCGCTGCCCATCGCGGTCGTCGACGACGAGGGGCGCCTGCTCGGGGTCGTCCCGCGCGTCACGCTGCTCGCCGCCCTCGGCAACGTGCCGACGGCGACGATGCCCATCCCGGTGCTCGAGCCGGTCACCCGCATCTCCGACTCCGACATGGACTCGACCCTCGCCGAAGGAGACCACGCATGATCACCCCCGGAACCAACTCCTTCGGCGACTTCCACCTGCCCCTCGGCACCTGGGTCGCAGCGATCGTCGACTGGATCACCACCTACCTCTCCGGCTTCTTCGACGTCGTCCGCTACGTGTTCACGTGGATGGACGCGTGGATGGAGTACTTCCTCTCCACGCCGCCGTTCTGGGTGGTCGTCGCGATCCTCGTGGTCCTGGCGTTCGTCGCGAAGGGCTGGAAGCTCGCACTCGGCGCCGCCGTCGGTCTGCTCTTCATCGTGAGCGTCGGCCAGTGGACGAACGCGATGGACACCCTCGCCCTCGTGATCGTCGCCGCGGGGCTCGCTGTCGTGTTCAGCATCCCGCTCGGCATCTGGGCCGCCCGCTCGGACACCGCCAGCCGGATCATCCGCCCGGTGCTCGACTTCATGCAGACCACCCCGGCCTTCGTCTACCTGATCCCGGCGCTGCTGCTCTTCCGCGTCGGCGTCGTCCCCGGCATCGTCGCGACGATCGTGTTCGCGATGGCTCCGGGCGTCCGGCTCACCGAGCTCGGCATCCGTGGGGTCCCGAGCGAGGTCGTCGAGGCCGGCGCCGCGTTCGGGTCGAGCCCGTGGCGCATCCTCCGCCAGATCCAGCTGCCGCTCGCGAAGGCCAGCATCATGGCGGGCGTCAACCAGGTCATCATGCTGTCGCTGTCGATGGTCGTCATCGCTGGCATGGTCGGCGCCGGGGGACTCGGCGAGCAGATCGTCGCCTCGCTGAACCGCATCGACGTCGGTCTCGGTGCGGAAGCCGGCCTGTCGGTGGTGGTCCTGGCGATCCTGCTGGACCGCCTGACCGCAGCGCTCGGCGGTGACTCGGGCCGCGCCTCCAGGCTCTTCGGACGTGCGAAGCGGAAGCCCACCGTGACCGCGACGCCGAACGCGGCGACCGCCCAGACCGCCGCCACCACCGAAGCGGCCACCGACCGCCAGACCGTCGACGCGTGAGGAAGGAACAGATCATGAAGCGAACCAAGCGCACCCTCGCGGCCGCCGCCCTCGCCGCCGCCACCGCACTCGGCCTGTCCGCGTGCATGCCGCCCGGGTACTACGGCGCCTCCGGCACGCTCGACAACGGCGACCAGAAGTCGATGCACGTCGTCGTCTTCAACGGCTGGGACGAGGACACCGCCGCGAGCTACCTCTGGAAGCACGTCCTCGAGCAGAAGGGCTACGACGTCCAGCTCACGAACTCCGACGTCGCACCCGCCTACACGGGCCTCGCATCCGGCGACTACGACGTCGTCTTCGACACCTGGCTGCCGAACACGCACAAGGAGTACATGGACACGTACGGCAAGGACCTCACGGACCTCGGCGCGTGGAACGAGCAGGCGTCGCTCGAGCTCGCCGTGCCGGAGTACTCGGACATCGACTCGATCGACGAACTCACGGCGAAGGCCTCGGACTTCGGCAACAAGATCGTCGGCATCGAGCCCGCAGCCGGCGAGACGAAGGTCGTGCAGGACCAGGTGATCCCGCAGTACGGCCTCGACGGGATGGACTTCATCACGAGCTCGACGCCGGCGATGCTCGCCGACCTCAAGGCCGCGATCGCGAAGAAGGAGGACGTCGTCGTGACGCTGTGGCGTCCGCACTGGGCGTACGACGCCTTCCCGATCAAGGACCTGGAGGACCCGAAGGGCGCCCTCGGCAAGAACGAGGAGATCCACACCATCGCCAAGAAGGACTTCGCCGACGAGTTCCCGCAGGCGTCGAAGTGGATGGAGGACTTCGCGATGGACTCCGACACGCTCTACTCACTCGAGAACGCGCTCGTGAACAGCGGTGCGAAGACGAGCGAGTACCCGGCGATCACCGCGAAGTGGGCGTCCGAGCACCAGGACTACGTGGACTCGCTCACCTCGACGAAGTAGCAGCAGCCCCTGCCAGGAGGCGCGGTGCCGGTCCGGCGCCGCGCCTCCTGGCATGCGGGTGGTCGCGTTCCTGAACGACGTCCGTCGTCCACCGCTTCGATGGAGGGATGGACATCCTCCTCCGGCTCCTCGTCGCGATCGGCGTCGCGCTGCTCGTCACCGCCGCCGCCGCGCTCGTCCTGCACCTCGTCTTCCGCGCACTCGCGCGGCGGGAACGCTGGGCGGCCGTGCTCTCCCGACGCATGAAGCACCCGTTCCGCACCGAACTGCTCGTCGTGCTCCTCTGGGTCGCCTTCGTCACGAGCGTCCCGAACCGGCCGGACGCCTTCCCGTGGCGCGCGCCGGTGTCGCACGGCTTCCTCATCGCCACGATCGCAGCGGGCACCTGGCTGGCGTGCCAGATCGCGATCTTCCTCGAGGACCTCGGCCTGCACCGCTTCCGCATCGACGTCCCGGACAACCGGCACGCCCGCCGCATCCGCACGCAGGTCCTCGTGATCCGCCGGCTGACCGTCGCGGTGCTCGTGATCATCGGCATCGGCGCGATCCTGCTGACCTTCCCGGGGGTCGAGGCAGCCGGGGCGAGCGTGCTCGCGTCGGCGGGGCTCATCTCCGTCATCGCGGGCCTCGCGGCGCAGTCGACGCTGGGCAACGTCTTCGCTGGCATGCAGCTCGCGTTCTCCGGGGCGATCCGTGTCGACGACGTCGTCGTGGTCGAGCAGCAGTGGGGTCGGATCGAGGAGATCACCCTCACCTACGTCGTCGTGCACCTGTGGGACGACCGGCGGTTCGTGCTGCCGTCGACGTACTTCACGAGCACGCCGTTCGAGAACTGGACCCGGACCAACAGCGAGCTGCTCGGGGCCGTCGAGCTCGACCTCGCCTGGCGGGTCCGGCCGGGGGAGATGCGGGCCGAGCTCGACCGGATCCTCGACCGCACCGAGCTCTGGGACCGCCGGGTGAAGGTCCTGCAGGTCACCGACGCCGTGCAGGGGTCCGTGCGTGTCCGGGTCCTCGCGACCTCGCACGACGCGCCGTCCCTGTTCGACCTGCGCTGCTACATCCGCGAGGAGCTCGTCGACTGGATCCAACGGACCCACCCCGACGCGCTGCCGGTCCAGCGGGTACTCATGGTGGACGAGGTCGCGGCGCCGCGACGGCGCGCGGCGTCGACCGCCTCGGAGTCCGCGCTGTTCACGCCGGACCAGGACGACCGTGCGGCGCTCTTCACGGGACCGATCCAGACCTCGGACATCCCGCGGTCGGAGCGCTGACCGGCCGGCCCCGGAACAGACGGACGGGAGGGACGGTGCCAGCTGGCACCGTCCCTCCCGTCCGTCACCGGGTCGCGTCGCGGTCTACGGCTGCTTGGCCTTGACGGCGCGGTCGTCCTCGACGACCGTGCCGATCGCTACGAGCGTCGTCGCGATCCACGCCACCCACGTCAGCGCGAGGCGCCAGTCACGCGGGCCCTGCCGCGTGGTCTGCAGCACGCTGTAGCCGCTGATGATCGAACTCCACACCGCACCGCTGAACATGAACTTCCGCACGGGTTCCTCCTGTCGTCGTCCCGTCAACGCTACCGGCCGCTACATTGGAGCGCCGCCGGACGCCCTGCCCGGCGCACTCGTGGAGGAGTCGTCGTGCGCCAGGCCGTCATCGGGGGAGTCCTGCTCGTGGTGGGCGCGGTGTGCGTCGCCCTCGGGTTGCTCCCACTGTCCGACCTCGCCGAGCTCGCCGACCGGGTCGTCCCGGTGCTGGCCTTCGTGCTCGGACTCACCGTCGTCGCCGAGCTCGCGGCGGACGCCGGGGTCTTCGACCGGCTCGCCGACGTCGCCGCACGGGTCGGGGGCGGGCGGACGATCGGGCTCTGGGGCGCCGTGGTCGTGCTCGCCGTCCTGTGCACCGTGTTCCTGTCGATCGACACCACGGCGGTGCTCCTCACCCCGATCGTCATCACGCTCGCCCGGCGGGTCGGACTGCCGCCGATGCCGTTCGCGCTGACGACCGTGTGGCTCGCGAACACGGCGTCGCTGCTGCTGCCGGTGTCGAACCTGACGAACCTGCTCGCCGTCGACCGCATCGGGCTCGACGGGCCGATCCCGTTCGCCGGGCTCATGGTGTGGGCGGCCCTCGCCGGTGTCGTGATCCCGTGCGCCGTGCTCCTCGTGGTGTTCCGCGGCAAGCTCTTCGGTCGGTACACGCCGGTCTCGGTCCGGGCGGCGACCGACCCGGTGTTCTTCTGGTCGGCGTCGGCGGTGCTCGTCGCGCTGGTGATCGCCCTGACCGCCGGCGTCACGGTGTGGATCGCCGCGATCGCCGCGGCGGTCGTGCTCGTGGTCGTCGCGGCCTTCCGGGCGCCGTCGGAGCTCAAGCCGTCGCGCGTGCCGTGGTCGACGCTCGTCTTCGCGGCCGGGTTGTTCGTGGTCGTCGAGACACTGCACACGACCGGCATCACCGACCCGATCGTGGCTGCGCTCTCCGGTGGCACCGGGACGGGGTCGCTCCTGGTGCTCGGCGGTGCCGGCGCGCTGGCGGCGAACGCGATCGACAACCTGCCCGCCTACCTGGTGCTCGAGCCGGCCGCCGGGCACGAGGCCCTGCGCTACGCGGCGCTCCTCGTCGGGGTGAACGCCGGCTGCCTCATCACGCCGTGGGCCTCGCTCGCGACGCTGCTGTGGCACGCACGACTGTCGTCCGAGGGCGTCCACCTGTCGTGGGGGCGGTACATGGCGCTCGGGTGCATCGTGGCACCGCTCACCGTCGTCGCCGGGGTCCTCGCGCTGCGGCTCTAGAGCCAGTCCTTCTTCTTGAACACCCCGTAGAGCGACAGGGACGAGACGACCACCAGTCCGAGCGCGTAGAACAACCCGCTCCAGTGGCTCTCGCCGGGGAACGTCACGTTCATGCCGAACGCCCCCGTGATCGCCGTCGGGATCGCGATGATCGCCGCCCAGCTCGTCACCTTCTTCATGACCGTGTTCTGCCGGTTCGACGCCAGGTTGAGGTTCGTGTCGAGGACGCTCGACACCGCGTCGCGGAGCTGGTCGACGGAGTCGGTGATCGACACGAGGTGGTCCTCGACGTCGCGGAAGTAGGGGCGGATGCCGTCCGAGATCGTCTCGGCGTCCCCGTGCAGCAACGAGGCGACGCTGTCCCGTGTGGGGACCACCTGACGGCGCAGGACGCCCAGGGCCTTGCGGAGGCGGAACGATCGCCGCTGGATCTGCTTCTCACGCGGGGTGCCGTGTTCGAAGAGGTCCTCCTCGAGCGCGTCGATCCGGCGCTCGATGTCCTCGACCGTGTTCGTGGCGTGGTCCGTGACCGCGTCGAGCAGGCCCCACATCAACCACGGGACGCCGTGGTCGGCGATGTCCGTGGTCGCGTCGAGCCGGCGCTCCATCGCCCCGGTGTCGACGTCGCCGCCGTGGATCGTGACGAGGGCGTGCTCGGTCACGAAGGCCTTCACCTCGTGCGTGGTGAGGTCCCCGGCGTGGTCGAGGCCGCCCACGTCGTAGACGACCAGGAAGAGGCTGTCGCGGTACCGATCGAGCTTCGGGCGCTGGCCGCGCTCGACGGCGTCCTCGACCGCGAGCGCGTGGATGCCGAGCTCGGCCTCGACGTGTTCGAGGTCGGACGGATCGGGGTCCGTGTAGTCGACCCACACGAAGGTGCCGTCCTCGGCGATGAGCTCGGAGATCCGGTCGACCGGGAAGTCCCGTTCCGCCGCGGTGCCGTTCCGCCACGCCCGTGTCATGACCATGGGGTCGAGCCTAGTGAGACGGCCGACCCCGGGACTCCAGGGTCGGCCGTGCACGCGGTGCGGGCTCTCAGTACGCCGAGACGAGCTTCCCGTCCTCGACCTTCAGGTAGACGTCCACGTCGAACGTGTCCTCGCCCTTCTGCGCGTCCCCGAAGTAGTCCGTGTACGAGTACCCGATCCTGCCGTCTGCGGTGCTCGTCACCTCGACGAGTCCGCCACCGGACGACTGCACCTCCAGGTCCGGCTTCGACCGGACGTCGTACTGGACCGCGCCGTCCGCGTCGTACGGGCCGTACCAGGGGCAGCCGTCCGCGTAGCTGATGTCGGTCTTCGCCGCGCAGTCGTCGATGAGGTCCGACACGTACTGCTCGGCGTCGGTCTCGAGCTGCTTCGTGGGCTTCGCCTCGAAGTCGGCGTACGGCGAGCTCGACGACCCCACGCGGAGCGTCTCGGTGCCGCCGGTGAAGTACTCCGTGCCGCCGACCTCGACCTGGTAGCTGCCCGGGTACGCGAGCGACTGGAACGAGCCGTTCTCGATGACGCCCACCTTCTTGCCGCCGACGGTCACGTCGGCGCCCTCGAGGACCTGCGCGGCCGAGACCGTCACACGGTCCGTGAGCGGCTCCGTGACGCGCCACTCGTCCTTCACGAGGAACGACGTGCCGGTCCGCTCGAGGACGATCTGACCCGAGCGCTGCGCGTCGCCCTGCCGGAAGGTGACGTTCGCGTACGCGGTGTCCCCGCTGGTCGACACCCGGCCGACGCGGACGTCGGTGGGACGGTCCTTGGCGCTCTGCAGCACGGCGGAGTCGAGCATCGAGGCGTCGCCGGTCACCTCGCTCAGGCTCGCCGCGGTGTCCGCGTCGCCCTGGGCGATCGCGTCGACGTACGACCGGGCCGTGGGTCCGGGACCCCAGACGGTGGTGCGGAGCACGCTCGTGGTGATCGCTCCTGCGACGACGACCACGACGACCGCGCCGCCCGCGACGAGGGAGCGCACGAGGACCTTCTTCGCGCGCGGGGACATCGGCGCGGGGGCGGGGGCGCCCTGGCCGACGAACGGCTGGCTCGGGTGCGGCTGGCCGACCGGGGCACCGGGCTGGACGGGCTGGTCCGGCTGCGTCGGGCCTGCCGGGGCCGCCGCATCCGCGGGCACCGCCCACACCGGAGCCGCACCGTCGGCCGTCGAGCCGGTCGCCCCCGTGGCGGGAGCGACGGGTGCCCCGGGCACGCTAGCGCCGGCGGACCCGTCGAGCGGAGCGGTCGGCCGGGCCGGCACCGGGTCGGTCCCGACCACGCGCGCCGTCCGCAGCAGCACGCCGCCGCCGAGGCGGGGGAGCAGCACGGGTGCCACGTACCGGGCGACGACCTCGATGGCCCCGCCCCAGAGCGCGAAGACGACGGGCGTCCACGGCGTCACACCGACCGAGCCGGACCCGCCGACCGCACTCGAACCCGTCACCTGGTAGGACACCACGCCGGTGCCGAGCACGAACAGCACGAGTCCGGCGACGAACCAGACCACGGGCGTCGCGACCCAGTCGAGCGTCGTGCGGACCCGGTCGTTCCGGCGCACCGCGAGCGCCAGACCGGCCGCGAACGAGCTCACGACGACGAGCAGGACGACGAGCCAGGTCCAGCCACCGGCGCCCGCGAAGACCGAGGCGTTGCTCCCGGCGGCACCGAGTCCGGACCTGCCGACCCCACCGAGGAAGCCGAGCGCGGTCAGGGCGACGGCCGCGTTGCCGAGCAGCAGCGGTAGGGCGGCGCCCCACGACGGCTGCGCGACGAGCGCCACGACGACGAGCACGAGGGCGAGCAGGACGAGGAGCCCGCCGAACTGCCACGCGGCGACCCGCAGGGCACCGAGTGCCCGGGCGACGGAGGTGTTCCCGCCGACGAGCAGCGACGGACGCGCGAGCAGCACCGCGAGGGTGCCGATCACGAACGACCCGAGCACACTGCCGATCCCCACGGCGTGCACAGGGTCGATCTGCACCCCGGAGACGGCGGGGAAACGGATGGCGAGCACGAGGCCGGCGAGTGTGGTGACCGCGGTGGTCACGAGCCCGGCGACGACCGCCGTGACGACGAGCTGCGGGAGCGCGAGGACCCGGCTCCGGATGCGGCGAGTGAGCACGACCGCGAGCACGACCTGCGCCGCGAGCACCAGCACGGGCACGACGCCGACCGACCCCGACCCGGAACCGAGCAGCAGGATCGAACCGGAGCCGTGCAGCCGCCCGAGGTCCGCGAGGGCGACGAGCTGCGCCGGGGACCCCAGCAGCACGCTCACCCCCGACAGGAGCGACTGGACGTCGGGTGCCCCGGCCGACCCGAGGTCGGAGCCGCCGGTGCCGAGGCCCGAGGACGAGCCCGTGGACACCGGACCGGAACCGGCGGCGGCCACGGCGACCGTCAGGAACAGCGAGATCGCCGCGACGACGTACGCGGCGACCCACCCGCCGACACCCGCGACGACGGCGGCGACCCAGTCGCGACCGGGGACGGCGCGGAGCAGGCGACCGAGCGGGTCCGACGCTGCCGGCGCGGCTGACGGGGGCCCGGGCGGAACGGGCGGGACGGGCGACTGATCGCTCACGACGGTTGGGTCCTCTCTCGTCGAGAGGGCGGTGACGACCCCGTGCGTCACCTGCGTGTCCCCCCGACACGATGGACGCAGCGTACCGGAAGCCGTCGATCCGCCGTGAATCCGCTGTCGGCACGCTGGTAACTTCGGCACCGAACCCGGCGTTCGTGCCGGGCGGAACGGAGACCCCAGCACCCCATGGCAGCACCCCGCACCGAACAGACCCGCTACGCCTTCGTCGTCGCCTCGAACCGCCTGCCGGTCGACCGCATCGTCGACGAGGACGGCAACGAGGGCTGGCGGCACTCGCCCGGCGGCCTCGTCACCGCACTCGAGCCGGTGATGCGCGCGAACGACGGTGCCTGGGTCGGCTGGGTCGGCCAGCCCGACGTCGAGGTCGCCCCGTTCGACAACGAGGGCATCCACATCGTGCCCGTCCCGCTGAGCAACGATGACGTGGAGGAGTACTACGAGGGGTTCAGCAACGACACCCTCTGGCCGCTCTACCACGACGTCATCGAGCACCCGAGCTACCACCGCGACTGGTGGAACGCGTACAAGCGCGTGAACCAGCGCTTCGCCGAGCAGATCGCCGAGATCGTCGAGCAGGACGGCATCGTCTGGGTGCAGGACTACCAGCTGCAGCTCGTCCCCGCGCTCCTCCGCGAGCTCCGCCCGGACCTGACGATCGGCTTCTTCAACCACATCCCGTTCCCGCCCGTCGGCATCTACGCCCAGCTCCCGTGGCGCGCACAGATCCTCGACGGCCTGCTCGGGGCGGACGTGATCGGCTTCCAGCGGCACGACGACGCGAGCGACTTCCTCCGGGCGGTCCGGCACATCAAGGGCTACACGACCAAGGGGCAGACGATCGACGTCCCCGTCGACGACCCGGACGCACCGCGCAGCCGCAAGGGCATCACGGTGCGGCACGTCGAGGCCCGGCACTTCCCGATCTCCATCGACGCCGCCGGCTTCGAGGAGATCGCGCACCGACCCGAGGTGCAGGAGCGCGCCCGTGAGATCCGTGCGAGCCTCGGCAACCCGAAGACCGTGCTGCTCGGTGTCGACCGCCTCGACTACACGAAGGGCATCCGCCACCGGATCAAGGCCTTCGGCGAACTCGTCGAGGACGGCCGCATCGCGGTCGAGGACGCCACCCTCGTGCAGGTCGCCAGCCCGAGCCGCGAGCGCGTCGACACGTACGCCACGCTCCGCGACGAGATCGAGCTCACGGTCGGCCGCATCAACGGCGACCTCGGCGTGATCGGACACCAGCCGATCGCCTACCTGCACCACGGCTACCCGCGCGAGGAGATGGTGGCGCTCTACCTCGCCGCCGACATCATGCTCGTCACGGCCCTCCGCGACGGCATGAACCTCGTCGCGAAGGAGTACGTCGCGGCCCGGTTCGACAACGACGGCGTCCTCATCCTGTCCGAGTTCGCCGGTGCCGCCGACGAACTGAAGCAGGCCGTCATCGTCAACCCGCACGACATCGGCGCGCTGAAGGACTCGATCCAGCGCGCGATCGAGATGCCCCGACGCGAACGCTCGACCCGCATGCGGGCCCTCCGCAAGCGCGTCCGCGACAACGACGTGGCGCGCTGGTCGCGCTCGTTCCTCGAGGCGCTCGACCGCCACGCCCCGAAGAACGCGCAGATCGACCCCTCCGCGGCGGACCCGAAGGACCAGCACCGCGAGGCGCAGACGGACAACATGTCGATCTTCGACCAGGACGCCCAGACGGCGCGTGCTGCCGAGGACACCCGGGAGGCGCGTGATGCCTGAGACGACCACCGACCAGACCGCCGTCGACCGGGCCCTCGAGACGCTCGCGGCTGCGCCGCGACTCATCGTCGCCCTCGACTTCGACGGCACGCTCGCGCCGTTCGCCGACGACCCGTCGCAGGTCGGCGCCCTGCCCGGCTCGTGGGCGGCCGTCCTCACCCTGCACCGGGCGAAGGACACCGAGGTCGTCCTGGTCTCCGGGCGTCCGCTGGACAGCCTCGCCGCGGTGACGCACGCCCCCGCCGAGATGGCCCTCGTCGGGTCGCACGGCGTCGAGTGGCGCGTCGACGGACACGACGAAGCGGCCCTCACCGACGACGAGCAGGCCCGCGTGGCCCGGATCGGCACGGCGCTCGACGCGGTCGGGGAGCGGTTCCCGGGTGTCGTCATCGAACACAAGCCGGCCGGCCACGGCGTTCACACCCGCCGGGTGAGCGCCGAGGTCGCGGCCGAGGCGAACGCCGCCGCGAGTGCCGCCGCGCACGAGGCCGACCCGGACGTCCTCGAACGCGGGGGCAAGGACATCCTCGAGTTCGCCGTCCGGCACGTCACGAAGGGCGACGCGATCGCCAGGCTGCGCGACCTGCACGGCGCCGACGCGGTGTTCTTCGCCGGCGACGACGTCACCGACGAGGACGCCTTCCGGGTGCTCCGCGACGGCGACGTCGGCGTGAAGGTGGGGGAGGGCGACACGCTCGCCGGCTACCGGGTCGCCGACCCCGCGGCGCTCACCGACGTGCTGAAGCAGCTCGCTCGGATCCGCGCCACGCGCTGACCCGCAGCGACCCGACGGACCCGAACCGCGCCTCCTGGACCGCCCGTCACTCATGCGGATGCATCGAGTTGTCGGATTGGTATCCCAACTGCGCCTAGACTCACCCCATGCCTGATATCGACGTCAAGCCGCGCAGCCGGGTCGTCACCGACGGGATCGAAGCAACCACCTCGCGTGGCATGCTGCGTGCCGTCGGGATGGGGGACGAGGACTGGGAGAAGCCGCAGATCGGCATCGCCTCCTCGTGGAACGAGATCACCCCGTGCAACCTCTCCCTCGACCGCCTCGCGCAGGGGGCGAAGGAGGGCGTCCACTCCGGGGGCGGGTACCCGCTCCAGTTCGGCACCATCTCCGTCTCCGACGGCATCTCGATGGGTCACGAGGGCATGCACTTCTCCCTCGTCTCGCGTGAGGTCATCGCCGACAGTGTCGAGACCGTCGTGAACGCCGAGCGACTGGACGGCACCGTCCTGCTCGCCGGCTGCGACAAGTCCCTTCCAGGCATGCTCATGGCGGCCGCGCGCCTCGACCTCGCGAGCGTCTTCCTCTACGCGGGCTCGGTCATGCCGGGCTACGTGAAGCAGGCCGACGGCTCCTTCAAGGAGGTCACGATCATCGACTCCTTCGAGGGCGTCGGCGCGTGCAAGGCCGGCACCATGTCGGAAGAGGAACTCAAGAAGATCGAGTGTGCGATCGTCCCGGGCGAGGGCGCTTGCGGCGGCATGTACACCGCGAACACCATGGCGTCGGTCGCCGAGGCTCTCGGCATGTCGCTCCCCGGCTCGGCAGCGCCGCCCAGCGCCGACCGTCGTCGTGACTACTACGCGCACCGCTCCGGCGAGGCCGTGGTCAACATGCTCCGCCTGGGCCTCACCGCCCGCCAGATCCTCACGAAGGAGGCGTTCGAGAACGCCATCGCCGTCGCCATGGCACTCGGAGGCTCCACGAACGTCGTCCTCCACCTCCTCGCGATCGCGCACGAGGCCGAGGTCGAGCTCTCCCTCGACGACTTCAACCGCATCGGCTCGAAGGTCCCGCACCTCGCCGACATGAAGCCGTTCGGCAAGTACGTCATGGTCGACGTGGACCGCAACGGCGGCATCCCGGTGATCATGAAGGCGCTGCTCGACGCCGGCCTGCTGCACGGCGACGTCATGACCGTCACCGGCAAGACCCTCGCCGAGAACCTGGCCGAGATCGACCCGCCGGAGCTCGACGGCGAGGTGTTCCGGACGCTCGACAACCCGATCCACGCCACCGGTGGCCTGACGATCCTGCAGGGCTCCTTCGCGCCGGAGGGCGCCGTGGTGAAGACGGCCGGCTTCGACGCCGAGGTCTTCGAGGGCCCCGCGCGGGTGTTCGATCGCGAGCGCGCCGCCATGGACGCCCTCACCGAGGGGAAGATCCAGAAGGGCG
This sequence comes from Curtobacterium sp. Curtsp22, assembly GCF_059492135.1. Classification (NCBI taxonomy): domain Bacteria; kingdom Bacillati; phylum Actinomycetota; class Actinomycetes; order Micrococcales; family Microbacteriaceae; genus Curtobacterium; species Curtobacterium sp. Curtsp22. The sequence goes on from NZ_CP168519.1 coordinate 3,777,899, forward strand.
ACGTCGTCGTCATCCGGTACGAGGGCCCCAAGGGCGGCCCCGGCATGCGCGAGATGCTCGCCATCACGGCGGCCATCAAGGGCGCTGGACTCGGCAAGGATGTACTACTGTTGACGGACGGACGATTCTCAGGCGGCACAACCGGCCTGTGCATCGGCCACATCGCACCGGAAGCGGTGGACGCAGGTCCAGTCGCATTCGTGCGCGATGGCGACCGCATCCGTGTCGACATCGCGGCTCGCTCGCTCGACCTACTGGTCGACGAAGCCGAGCTGGAAGCCCGCCGAGAAGGCTGGGCCCCGCTGCCCCCGCGCTACACCCGCGGAGTCCTCGCGAAGTTCGCGAAGCTCGTCCAGTCCGCCGCCAAGGGCGCGGTCACGGGCTAGCGTCGACACACGCACCATCGCCATCACTCCAGGCAAGGAACACCTCATGCCCACGGAAGCCACTCCGCTGTCCGCGGCCGCCGGTGCACGCCGGACGCCGGAGATCCTGACCGGCTCGGGAGCCGTCCTCCGGACGCTCGAGCACCTCGGGATCACCGACGTCTTCGGCCTGCCGGGCGGTGCGATCATCCCGTTCTACGACGAGCTCATGGCGTCGCAGACGATCCGCCACGTCCTCGTCCGGCACGAGCAGGGCGCCGGCCACGCCGCCGAGGGCTACGCCTCGGCGTCCGGCAAGGTCGGCGTCGCCATCGCGACCTCGGGCCCCGGCGCGACGAACCTCGTCACCGCGATCGCCGACGCCTACATGGACTCGGTGCCGTTCATCGCGATCACCGGCCAGGTCTTCTCGACCCTGATGGGGACGGACGCCTTCCAAGAAGCCGACATCGTCGGCATCACCATGCCGATCACGAAGCACTCGTTCCTCGTGACCGACCCGGCCGACGTGCCGGCGACCCTCGCCGCGGCGCACCTCATCGCGACGACCGGACGCCCCGGCCCCGTGCTGGTCGACATCACGAAGGACGCCCAGCAGAAGTCGGCGCCGTACGTCTGGCCGCCCAAGATCGACCTGCCCGGCTACCGTCCGGTCACCAAGGCGCACGGCAAGCAGATCACCGCGGCCGCGCAGCTCCTCGCCGAGTCCGAGCGCCCGGTGCTCTATGTCGGCGGCGGCGTGATCCGCTCCCGGGCGACCGCCGAGCTGCTCCGCTTCGCCGAGGCCACCGGTGCGCCGGTCGTCACGACGCTGATGGCACGGGGCGCCTTCCCCGACTCGCACCCGCAGCACCTCGGCATGCCCGGCATGCACGGCACCGTCCCAGCGGTGCTCGGCCTGCAGGACAGCGATCTCATCATCGCGCTCGGCGCTCGCTTCGACGACCGCGTGACCGGCAAGGCCGACGAGTTCGCGCCGAACGCCAAGGTCGTGCACGTCGACATCGACCCGGCCGAGATCTCGAAGATCCGCTTCGCCGACGTCCCGATCGTGGGTGATGCGAAAGAGGTCCTGGTCGACCTGCTCGACGCGTGGGGCGGCATCCCGACCGACCAGCGTGCGAGCACCGCCGAGTGGTGGGCGAAGCTCGAGCAGCTCAAGGTCGACTTCCCGCTCGGCTACGCGGAGCCGACGGACGGACTGCTCGCGCCGCAGGCCATCATCAAGCGCATCGGCGAGCTGAGCGGCCCCGAGGCGATCTACGCCTCCGGCGTCGGGCAGCACCAGATGTGGTCGGCGCAGTTCATCAAGTACGAGCGCCCGAACGCCTGGCTGAACTCCGGCGGCGCGGGCACGATGGGCTACTCCGTCCCCGCCGCGATGGGCGCGAAGGTCGCCGAGCCGGACCGCGTGGTCTGGGCGATCGACGGCGACGGCTGCTTCCAGATGACCAACCAGGAGCTCGCGACCTGCGTCATCAACGACATCCCGATCAAGGTCGCGATCATCAACAACTCGTCGCTCGGCATGGTGCGGCAGTGGCAGACGCTGTTCTACGACGGCCGCCACTCGTTCACCGACCTCGAGACCGGCCACGACTCGCGCCGCGTGCCCGACTTCGTGAAGCTGGCGGACGCGTACGGCGCCCTCGGCATCCGCGTCGAGAAGGCGGACGAGGTCGACGCCGCCATCCAGCTCGCCCTCGAGACGAACGACCGCCCCGTGGTGATCGACTTCGTCGTGAGCCGCGACTCGATGGTCTGGCCGATGGTCCCGCAGGGAGTCAGCAACTCGTCCATCGAGTACGCCCAGGCCCTCGCCCCCACCTGGGACGACGAGGACGCCGACATGACGGGGGAAACCGCATGAGCCACGTCCTCTCCCTCCTCGTCGAGGACAAGCCGGGTCTGCTGACCCGCGTCGCCGGGCTGTTCGCGCGCCGCGGGTTCAACATCGAGTCCCTCGCGGTCGGCAACACCGAGGTCGACGGCCTCAGCCGGATCACGGTCGTCGTCGACGTCGAGGACCTCCCGCTCGAGCAGGTGACGAAGCAGCTCAACAAGCTGGTCAACGTCATCAAGATCGTCGAGCTGGACTTCTCCCAGTCCGTCCAGCGCGAGCACATGCTCGTGAAGGTGCGGGTGGACAACCAGACGCGCTCGGCCGTGCTCGAGGCAGTGAACCTGTTCCGTGCGCAGGTCGTCGACGTCGCGAACGACTCGCTCATCGTCGAGGTGACCGGCGACCCCGGCAAGATCCAGGCGATCCTCCGCGTGCTCGAGCCCTACGGCATCAAGGAGCTCGCCCGTGCGGGCCTCCTCGGCATGGGCCGTGGGCCCAAGAGCATCACCGACCGGGTGCGCTGACCGCGACCCGTGACGGACTGGAGGCGCGGGTCGCCACCCGCACCGCGCCTCCAGTCCGTCTCCTCCCGACTCACCGCAACCAACGCTTCCCGAACCGACCACAGGAGAACCACCACCGTGACTGACATCGTGTACGACGCCGACGCCGACCTGACGCTCATCCAGGGCAAGAAGGTCGCCGTCATCGGGTACGGCTCGCAGGGCCACGCCCACGCCCTCAACCTCCGCGACAGCGGCGTCGAGGTCAAGATCGGCCTGCAGGAGGGCTCGAAGAGCCGCCAGAAGGCGGAAGAGGCCGGCTTCGAGGTCCTCACCCCGGCCGACGCCACGGCCTGGGCGGACGTCGTCGTCATCCTCGCGCCGGACCAGGTCCAGCGCATCGTCTACAAGGACGACATCGAGCCCAACCTCAAGCCGGGCGCCACGCTCGTCTTCGGCCACGGTTTCAACATCCGCTTCGGCTACATCCAGGCGCCGGAGGGCGTCGACGTGTCGCTCGTCGCCCCGAAGGGCCCAGGGCACACCGTGCGCCGCGAGTACGAGGCCGGCCGTGGCGTCCCCGTGATCGTCGCCGTCGAGGTCGACGCGTCCGGCTCCGCCTGGGACCTCGCGTGGTCGTACTCGAAGGCCATCGGCGGCCTCCGCTCCGGCGGCATCAAGACGACCTTCACCGAGGAGACCGAGACCGACCTGTTCGGCGAGCAGGCCGTCCTGTGCGGTGGCACCTCGCAGCTCATCCAGTACGGCTTCGAGACCCTGGTCGAGGCCGGCTACCAGCCGCAGATCGCCTACTTCGAGGTCCTGCACGAGCTCAAGCTCATCGTCGACCTCATCTGGGAGGGCGGCCTCACGAAGCAGCGCTGGTCGATCTCCGACACGGCCGAGTTCGGTGACTACGTCTCCGGCCCGCGCGTGATCTCGCCCGAGGTCAAGGAGAACATGAAGGCCGTCCTCGCGGACATCCAGAACGGTGCCTTCGCGAAGCGCTTCATCGACGACCAGGACGCCGGCGCGCCGGAGTTCAAGGCACTCCGCGCGAAGGGCGAGGGCCACCCGATCGAGGCGACCGGTCGCGAGCTGCGCGCCCTCTTCGCGTGGAAGTCGAACGACGCCGACTACGTGGACGGTTCCGCCGCGCGGTAGTCTTCGCAACACCACTCGACGACGAGGCGGCGGTGCACCCGCACCGCCGCCTCGCGATGTGACCCGAACGTTATGCAGCACTTCACCACCAGCCCCGACGCCGCCCACCGGCGTCCCCTCGGCGTTCCCGGGGACGTTTCGCGACGACCGTCGTCCGGCCCGGACATGGGCGGTCCTCAGGTCGTCGTCCAGCATGGGAGGATCGTCGGATGGCGGTGACGAAGCGAGCGGTCCACATCGGCGCCGGCAAGATCGGACGCGGGTTCGTGGGGCAGTTCCTGGTCGCGAGCGGCTACGAGCTCACCTTCGTGGACGTCGACGACCGCGTCGTCTCGGCACTGAACGAAGCCGGCCGGTTCGTCGTGCACGAGGTCGGCGAGATGCCGGTCGAGCACCTCGTCTACGGGTTCACGGCCCTCAGCAGCAAGACCGACCGCGAGCAGGTCGTCCGGGCCATCGCCGAGGCCGACGTCGTCACGACCGCGGTCGGCGCCCGCACCCTCCCGCTCGTCGCCCCCGTCATCGCCGAGGGGTTGGCGGCCCGGCCGCTCGACCGCGGCGACGTCACGATCGTGGCGTGCGAGAACGCCTTCAACGCGACGGACTCCCTGCACGCCAGCATCCGTCGAGCCCCCATCCTCGAGGACCGCGACATCGCCGCCGTCTTCGCGAACTGCGCCATCGACCGCATCGTCCCCGACCAGTCCGGGGTGCTCGGCCAGTCCGGCGGCCTCGACGTCGTGCTCGAGCCGTTCTACGAGTGGGTCATCGAGCGCACGCCCTTCGCCGACTCGGACGCCGAGCCGCCCGCGATCGACGGCGTGACCTGGGTCGACGACCTGCAGCCGTTCGTCGAGCGCAAGCTCTACACGGTGAACACCGCGCACGCGACGGCCGCCTACCACGGCTACGTCCGGGGCATCCGCCTCATCCGCGAGGCCCTCGAGGACGAGGCCGTCCGCGCCGAGGTCGACGGCGTCCTCGCCGAGACCACCGCGCTCCTCGTCGCCAAGCACGGCTTCGACCCGGAGGAGCACGCGCGCTACGTCGCCGCGAACCTCTCCCGCATCGCGAACCCGCACCTCCCGGACACGACCGTCCGCGTCGGACGCAACCCGCTCCGCAAGCTCGGCCGCCGCGAGCGCTTCGTCGGCCCGGCCGCGCAGCTCGCCGAACGCGGGCTCCCCGTCGACCACCTGCTCGGCGCCGTGCGCGTCGCGCTCGACTTCGACGACGAGAACGACCCCGAGTCGATCGAGCTGCACGCGCTGCTCCGCTCGGGTGCGACGGCACACGCCCTCACCGAGATCCTCACCGGCCTGATGGAGAGCCACCCGCTGTTCCCCGCGGTGCGCGAGGTCGTCGCCGAGGTCCTCGAGACCCAGCCCGCCGACGTCTGACCAGCGGCCGTACCGGTCGTCCGTGGTCGAGCCGGAGCGGCACGCCTCGTAGAATCGAGGCATGACCACGGCAGCATCCCCGCCCGACGGCTCGGTCGACCACGACGACGACGCCCTCAGCTGGGGCGACGCCGACGACGCGACCCACGTCGACGCGGCGCACAACCCGGTCACCGTCAAGGAACGCTCCGGCCGTGACCCCGAGGCCCCCGAGACCTCCGGCGCGCTCATCGGGTTCGGCGTCTTCGGTGGCCTGTACCTGCTCTACACGGTGGCCTGGCTGCTCACGGCCTCGACCTCGTACGTCTCGGACGTCGACACCGTGCTGACCGTCTTCGTCGAGGTCCTCCGGTTCCTGTCGATCGTCGCGCCCGCGCTGTGGTTCACCGTCGTGCTCTGGGCCGGCCGTGGACAGCGCACGCGGAGCCGTCTGCTGTGGATGCTGCTCGGCGCCCTCGTCCTCTTCCCGTGGCCGTTCCTCATGACGCGGAGCTTCGGGTGACCGCCGCGACGCCGACCGTCCGTCGGTCGTCCCGGGCGTTCGTCGGCAAGGTCGTCGTCTGGCTCGTGTTCGCCCTGCTGTTCGCGTACATGACCGTCCAGAGCGTCGGCAACCTCGTGAACATCTCGGGTTCGGTCCGGCAGTTCAACGCCTTCCTCGACACGACGTCCGGCGGCGATTCGCTCCGGAGCAGCACGCCGTGGCTCTGGCTCGTGCTGGACATCGCGATCGCGCCGGTCGCGTTCGTCGTCGCCCTGTGGATCACCCGACGCGCTCGGCTCGCGGTGACCATCGGTGTCTTCGTGCTGGCCTTCGCGGCAGCCGGCGCGCTGTGGCTGGACCTGCAACTGTTCGTGCCGAGCCTGCTGGACTTCGGTCGCTCCTCCTGACGGCCAGGAGGCGCGGTGCCGGCCGGCACCGCGCCTCCCGTCCGTCGTGTGGTCGCCCACCGGACCGACCCTGCGGTCGTAACCACGTGCACACGTCGATACGATGGTGGGATACCGCCCGTCTCGTGTGAGGAAACTGCAGCTGTGCCGAAGCCGGTCGTCCTGATCGCCGAAGAACTCTCGCCCGCCACAGTCGACGCCCTCGGGCCCGACTTCGAGATCCGGAACGTGGACGGTACCGACCGCCCCGCCCTCCTGGCCTCCCTCGCCGATGCGCACGCCATCCTGGTGCGCTCCGCCACCAAGGTCGACGCCGAGGCGATCGCCGCGGCCCCGAACCTCAAGGTCGTCGCCCGTGCTGGCGTCGGCCTCGACAACGTCGACATCAAGGCGGCGACCACCGCCGGGGTGATGGTCGTCAACGCGCCGACGTCGAACATCATCTCCGCCGCCGAGCTCACGGTCGGCCACATCCTGTCGCTCGCGCGCCACATCCCGGCCGCACACGCGTCGCTCGCCGCCGGCACCTGGAAGCGCTCCGCGTACACCGGTGTCGAGCTGTACGAGAAGACCGTCGGCATCATCGGCCTCGGCCGGATCGGTGCGCTCATCACCCAGCGCCTGCAGGCGTTCGGCGTCCAGGTCATCGCGTACGACCCGTACGTCACCACGGCCCGTGCCCAGCAGCTCGGGGTCGAGCTCGTCTCGCTCGAGGACCTGCTCAAGCGTGCCGACTTCACCACGATCCACATGCCGAAGACGCCGGAGACGGTCGGCATGATCTCGGATGACCAGTTCGCGCTCATGAAGCCGACCGCGTTCGTCGTGAACGTCGCCCGTGGCGGGCTGATCGACGAGGACGCGCTGCACCGTGCGCTCACCTCGAACACGATCGCCGGCGCCGGTCTCGACGTCTTCGTGTCCGAGCCCCCGAAGGACTCGCCGCTCGTCGCGCTCCCGAACGTCGTCGTCACGCCGCACCTCGGTGCCTCGACGGACGAAGCGCAGGAGAAGGCGGGCGTCTCCGTCGCCAAGTCCGTGCGGCTCGCCCTCGGCGGCGAACTCGTCCCCGACGCGGTCAACGTCGCCGGTGGCGTCATCGACCCGTACGTGCGCCCCGGCATCCCGCTCGTCGAGAAGCTCGGCCAGGTGTTCACCGGTCTCGCGACGTCGCCCGTCACCAGCATCGATGTCGAGGTGCACGGCGAGCTCGCCGAGTTCGACGTCAGCGTGCTGAAGCTCGCGGCGCTCAAGGGCGTCTTCACCGACGTCGTCAGCGACCAGGTGTCCTACGTCAACGCACCGTTGATCGCCGAGCAGCGCGGGGTCACCGTGCGGCTCATCACCGACTCGGACAGCCCGGAGTACCGGAACGTGCTCACGATCCGCGGGGCCCAGTCCGACGGCCCGGCGATCAGCGTGTCGGGCACGCTCACCGGCCCGAAGCAGGTCGCGAAGCTCGTCGAGATCAACGGTCACGACGTCGAGGTCGCCCTCGCCGAGCACCACGTGGTGATGGAGTACACCGACCGGCCCGGCATCGTCGCGGTCTACGGCAAGGAGTTCGGCGACGCCGGCATCAACATCGCGGCGATGCAGATCTCGCGGGAAGCCGCCGGCGGCCAGGCGCTCAGCGTCCTCACCGTCGACTCGCCGGTCCCGGCCGAGATCCTCGAGCACGTCCGGTCCACGATCGACGCGGCCTCGCTCCGCGAGATCGACATCACGCTGTAGGGGAGTGGCGGACATGACGCAGACGGTGAAGCTCGCGGTGATCCGCGGGGACGGCATCGGACCCGAGGTGGTCGACGAGGCGCTGAAGGTCCTGCGCGCCGTGCTGCCGGGCGACCTCGTGGTGGAGGAGACCCCGTTCTCCCTCGGTGCCGACCGGTTCCTCGAGACCGGTGACATCCTCACCGAGGACGACATGTCCGCCATCGCCACCCACGACGCGATCCTGCTCGGCGCGGTCGGCGGCGACCCCCGCGACCCCCGGCTCGCGGGCGGGATCATCGAGCGCGGGCTGCTGCTGAAGCTGCGGTTCGCCTTCGACCACTACGTGAACCTGCGCCCGACCGTCGTCTACCCGTCGGTGACGACGCCGCTGACGTCCCCCGGTGACGTCGACTTCGTGGTCGTGCGCGAGGGCACCGAGGGACCGTACGTCGGCAACGGCGGCGTCATCCGCGTCGGGACCCCGCAGGAGATCGCGACCGAGGTCTCGTTGAACACCGCGTACGGTGTCGAGCGCGTCGTCCGGTACGCGTTCGAGCTGGCGGACCGGCGGCCGCGCAAGCACCTCACGCTCGTGCACAAGAGCAACGTCCTGGTGCACGCCGGAGCCCTCTGGCAGCGCACCGTCGCGGCCGTCGGGCAGGAGTACCCGGACGTCACGGTGGACTACCAGCACGTCGACGCCGTCACCATCCACATGGTGCGGGAACCTGCTAGGTTCGACGTCATCGTCACCGACAACCTCTTCGGGGACATCATCACCGACCTGGCCGGCGCGATCAGCGGCGGCATCGGTCTGGCGGCCTCGGGCAACATCAACCCGGACGGCACCTTCCCCAGCATGTTCGAGCCGGTCCACGGCTCCGCGCCGGACATCGCGGGTCAGCAGAAGGCCGATCCCACGGCCGCCATCCTGTCCGTCGCACTGCTGCTCGACCACATCGGTCGCAGCGATCTCGCGGCGGCGGTCACGCGGGCGGTCGAGGCCGACCTCGCCGACCGGGGCACCTCGCAGCGTCGCACGGCCGAGATCGGCGACGCCATCGCCGCCGCGGCCACGGCACGCACCACCACCGCCTGACAGGAGTCTCCCCGTATGAGCACCGACACCGACTTCGGACTCGCGTTCGCCACCACCCCCTCACCCGAGCGCCGTGCCGCCGCCGAGCGCGAGGAGATCCTCGCCGACCCGGGCTTCGGCAAGCACTTCACGGACCACATGGCCACCGTGCAGTGGACGCTGGACGCCGGGTGGCACGATGCCTCGGTCCACCCGTACGGGCCGATCAGCCTCGACCCCAGCGCGAGCGTCCTGCACTACGCGCAGGAGATCTTCGAGGGGCTGAAGGCCTACCGGCACGCCGACGGCTCGGTCTGGACGTTCCGCCCGGACGCCAACGCCAAGCGCTTCCAGCAGTCCGCGCGGCGGCTCGCGCTGCCGGAGCTGCCGGTGGAGACCTTCGTCGACTCCATCCGCGAGCTGGTCCGGACCGACGTCGACTGGGTGCCCTCGGCGCCCGAGACGAGCCTGTACCTGCGGCCGTTCATGATCGCGACCGAGTCGTTCCTGGGGGTGCGTGCGGCACAGGCGGTGGCGTACCACTGCATCGCGAGCCCGGCGGGGGCGTACTTCACCTCCGGACCGAAGCCGGTGTCGATCTGGCTGTCCACCAACTACGCCCGGGCCGGCAAGGGCGGCACGGGTGCGGCGAAGACCGGCGGCAACTACGCCTCGTCGCTCCTGCCCCAGCAAGAGGCGTACGAGCACGGCTGCCAGCAGGTCATGTTCCTCGACTCGGTCGAGGGCAAGTACCTCGAGGAACTCGGCGGCATGAACGTCGTGCTGGTGAAGGCGGACGGCACGCTCGTCACGCCGGACTCCGACTCCATCCTCGAGGGCATCACGCGCGACTCGATCCTGCAGCTGGCGGAGGACCGCGGGCTGCGCGTCGAACGCCGTCGGGTGACCCTCGACGAGTGGCGTGACGGCGTCGAGGACGGCTCCATCACCGAGGCCTTCGCGTGCGGGACCGCCGCCGTCGTGACCCCGATCGCGGAACTCCGCGGCGAGGGCTTCACGATCGGGTCGCCGACCGTCGGGGCCGGCGAGCTGACGATGTCCCTGCGCGACGAACTCACCGACATCCAGTACGGCCGCCGTGCCGACCCGCACGGGTGGATGACGCGCCTGACCGACCCGGCCTGAACGCACACCACACGTCGATAAGCTCCAACGGTGAAGATCGCACGGTTCAGCAGCAAGGGCGAAGACCCCCGGTACGGCATCCTCGACGAGCGCGACCTGGTCGTGCTGGCGGGTGACCCGATGTACCAGGGGTTCGAGACCACGGGGGAGCGGGTGCCGCTGGCCGACGCCAAGCTCCTCGCCCCCGTCATCCCGCGGTCGAAGGTGATCGGCGTGGGGCTCAACTACGCCGAGCACGCGTCCGAGATGGACGAGCGCTCCGGGGACGACCCGGTGGTGTTCCTCAAGCCGAACACGTCGGTGATCGGCCCCGAGGACCCGATCCGTCTCCCCGCCGGGGTCGGACGCGTCGACCACGAGGGCGAGCTCGCCATCGTGATCGGGTCGCTCGCGAAGAACGTCACGCGCGAGGACTTCGCGAGCGTGATCCTCGGCTACACGATCGCCAACGACGTGACCGCCCGTGACCTGCAGGCGCGCGACGGCCAGTGGACCCGGTCCAAGGGCTTCGACACCTTCTGCCCGCTCGGGCCGGCGATCGAGACCGAGATCGACCCGTCGGACATCCGCATCGAGACCCGCGTGGACGGCGACCTGCGCCAGGTGGGTTCGACGAGCGAGATGGTGCACGACATCCCGTCCCTCATCGAGTTCGTCTCGTCGATCTGGACGCTCCTGCCCGGCGACGTCATCCTGACCGGCACCCCTGCCGGCGTCGGCGAGATCCGCGACGGCGAGGTCGTCGAGGTGACGATCGAGGGGATCGGCACACTCAAGAACCCGGTCATCGCCAAGCACTGACGCGCGTCACCGAACGGCCCGCTCCCACCGTGGGGGCGGGCCGTTCCGCGTCTCCGCGCGGATCGGCCCGTGCGACACGCCCGGGGTGCGGGACGGTTGGCGGGGCCCCCAGGGCGTGTGTAG